>JACYFD010000003.1:0-386148 GCA_014803435.1 Cellulosimicrobium terreum | reverse complement strand
CCACCCGCGGACACCACACCACCCCCACCTTATCTTCATTCCGGGGGCCGCCCCCCCACTTCTCGGGGGAGGAGCGAGCCGGAGTGTCGCTGTCCGCACTACCGCGCGTCACGCAGTAGTGTGCATCACGAGGTCGCGCGGACGCGGCCCGACGGTGCGACAGGGGAGAGGGTGCGGTGGACACCACACAGCTGCTCAAGGGGGTGCTCGACGCCGCGGTGCTCGCGGTCGTCGAGGACGAGGACGGGTACGGGTACGACGTCGTGCGCCGGCTGCGCCACGCCGGGCTCGAGGAGGTGGGCGACGCGTCGGTGTACGGGACGCTGCGCCGCCTGTACGCGAACGGGGCGCTGACCACGTACGTCGTGCCGTCCGACGCCGGCCCGCACCGCAAGTACTACGGCATCAACGCGCAGGGGCGCGCGATGCTCGACCTGCACCGCAAGGAGTGGCTCACGTTCTCCGGCGCGCTGTCCACGCTCCTGCGCACCGGAGAGGTGGCTGCCTGATGAGCGTCGACATCCCTGCCGGACCGCCCGTCGGCCCGCCCACAGGTCTGGCCTTCTACGACCACGTCCGCGCCTACGCCGCGCAGGTGCGAGCGCACCTCGCCGACCTGCCGCCGGAGCTGGCGGACGACCTCACCGACGGCCTCGTCGCCGACCTCGCCGAGGCGGTGGTCGACGCGCCGGGCGCTCTCCCGCGCCGTCGGTCGGACGCAGATGCCGACGCCGGACCGGATGACGGGTCGGACGTCGAGCCGACCCTCGACCTGGCCGTCCTGTTCGGCCCCGCGGCCGAGTACGCCGCGGAGCTGCGCGCCGCGGCGGGCCTCGCGCCGCAGCAACCGACGCCGTCCGTCGACCCTCGGCGCGGGCTGCGTGCCGGCCTGGAGGGCCTGCGTGCTCGTGGGGCCGCGCGCTGGCGCACGCTGTGGGCGCCGGTGACGTCGACCGAGCAGTGGGCGCACCTGCGCGAGTTCTTCCGCTCGCTCACGCCCGCGTGGTGGGTGCTGCGCGGCTGGGTGGTCGCGACGATGCTCCTGCTCGTCCTCGGCGGCTACCAGATCTCGGCGTTGCCGCCGGACACGTCGGCGCGTCTCCTCGTCCTCGCCCTCGTCGTGGTGAGCGTCCAGTGGGGCCGGGGTCGGTGGTTGCCGCTGGACTGGATGCCGCGCGGCGTGCGCTACGTCTCGGTCGGCGCCGCGGTCCTGGCGATCCCGCTGGTCCTGGCCGTCTCCCCGACGAGCGGCTCCGGTTTCGACGCGGGCTACGAGCAGGGCTACTACGCGGGCAGCGGGTCCACGGGCGGGCAGGTGGTGTCCTACGGCGACGGGTACGGCGGACCCGGCGGCGACGGCGTGTGGGTCGACGGGATGCAGGTGTCCAACCTGTTCGTGTACGACGCCGCGGGCGAACCCGTGCGCGACGTGCAGGTCTTCGACGACCGGGGGCGTCCCGTGCGCACCGTCACGGAGGACGGCGCCTACAGCACCTGGACCGTCCCCGACGTCGAGGGGAGCTGGTACTTCCAGCCCGTGCTCTCGACCGACGGGCGCGAGCGCTGGAACGTGTACCCGCTGCGCGCGGTCGACGAGACCGACGTCGAGTACCCCGACGACAGCGACGGCCGACCGGTGCCCGCCACGGGCGCTCCGACCGTGACGATGCCCTGGCCGTTCCTCCAGGCGCCGACGGCCATCCCGTCCGACCCCGAGGGCGGTGCGACCGTGCCCGAGGACGGGGGGGAGCCGGACGGGCCGGCGTCGCCCGCGCCGTCGGGCACGACGGGTCCTACCCCGGTCACGGGGCCGGACCCGGTGGTCGAGGCAGGGAGCTGACCGGTCCGGTACGCGAGGTTTCCGCACGGTTGTCCGCCCAGCGTGCTCCGCGTCACGCCCGCTGGGCGGACCGTCCGACGTGCCGGGGTTCTCAGGAGTAATACTCTGGAACCATGCCTCAGAATGACCTGACCTCGGTCAGCCATGCCCAGCGTGACTCGGACGCGACGTCGTCGGCGTCGCAGCGGCCCCGCAAGGTGCCGCGCGTCGTCGTGCTCGGCGGTGGCTCCGTGGGCCTGTACGCGGCGCGTCGGCTGCGCAAGAAGCTCGGTCGCCGCGAGGCGGCGATCGTCGTCGTCGACCCCCGTCCGTACATGACGTACGCGCCGTTCCTCCCCGAGGCGGCCGCGGGCTCGATCGACGGTCGTGACGTCGTCGCACCGCACCGCCGCGCGCTCAAGGGCATCGACGTGCTGCAGGGCAAGGTCGTGGCGATCGACCACGGCAAGCGCTCCGTGACGATCCGTCCGGAGGAGGGTGACGACTACTCGGTCACCTACGACCACCTGATCGTCGGCCTCGGCTCGGTCTCGCGCACGCTGCCCATCCCCGGGCTCGCGGAGACGGCGATCGGCTTCAAGAACGTGGAGGAGGCCATCGCGGTCCGCAACCACGTCCTCAACCGGATGGACGTCGCGTCGTCCACGTGGGACGAGGCCTTGCGTCGCCGCATGCTCACGTTCACGTTCGTCGGTGGTGGGTTCGCCGGGATCGAGGCGCTCGCCGAGATCGAGGACATGGCGCGCTACGCCACGCGCAACTACGCGACGATCGAGGAGCGGGACCTGCGCTTCGTCATGATCGAGGGCGCCGGCCGCATCCTGCCCGAGCTCAGCGAGCCGATGGCGCTCTACGCGCTCGACGAGCTGAAGAAGCGCGGCATCGAGTTCCACCTCAGCACTTTCCTGTCGTCGTGCGTGGACGGTCACGTCGTCACGTCGACCGGCGTCGAGTTCGACTCCGACACGGTCGTCTGGACCGCAGGCGTCAAGGCGAACCCGGTCATCAAGGAGGCCTCCGACCTCCCCGTGGACAAGATGGGCCGCCTCACGGTGCTCCCGACGCTCCAGGTCGCGGACGCCGAGGGAACCGTCGTGGAGAACGCGTGGGCCGCGGGCGACTGCGCCGCCGTGCCGGACGTCCTCAACCCGGGCAAGTTCTGCCCGCCGAACGCGCAGCACGCCATCCGGCAGGCGAACCGCCTGGCGGACAACCTGGCGCTCGCGCTGCACAGCGAGCCCCCGGTCGAGTACCGCCACAAGAGCGTCGGTACGGTCGCCTCCCTCGGTCTGTACAAGGGTGTCGCGGAGCTGTTCGGCGTGTTCAAGCTGCGCGGCGTCCTCGCCTGGCTCATGCACCGCAGCTACCACGTCATGGCGATGCCGACCGGCAACCGCAAGATCCGCATCTTCATCGGCTGGATCGGTCAGTTCCTCCTGGGTCGCGAGCTCGTCTCCCTCGGCTCGCTGCACGACCCGCGCGCCGAGTTCCGCACCGCGTCCGTGCCGCCCAAGAAGGAGGGCGAGCCGGTCAAGCAGGCCGCGCAGGGTTCCGCGGCGGCCGCCGAGGCCGGCGCCGAGAAGGTCCCCGCCGCGAAGGCCTCCTGATCCCGCACAGTCTCATCGCCGAACCCCGGGTTGCGCCCCGATCACTGAGCTGATCGGGGGGCAACCCGGGGTTCGGCGTCGGGGGACGGGGTAGATTCAGGGCCGCCGCCCCCATGGCCCAACTGGCAGAGGCAGCCGGCTTAAACCCGGCGTGTTCCGGGTTCGAGTCCCGGTGGGGGCACCGGTCAGGAGAGCCCCGTCGGGCCGTCCGGCTCGGCCGGGGGCGCAGCCTCCTGGCCGAGGACGACGGCGTTGCCGTCGGGATCCTGCACGCGAGCGACGCGCTCGCCCCAGGGCTGGTCCGTCGGTGGCTCGATCACCGGGACGCCGGCCGCGGCGAGGTGCTCGACAGCGCGGTCGCAGTCGTCGACGTACACCCACAGCGTCGTGACGCCTGCGGAGCCGGTGGAGCCGTCGTCGAGCCCGATGCCCAGCGGCGAGGCGCCCACGTGGACGCTCACGTAGACGGGCGGGCCGTCGTCGGGGAAGGCGTACTCGACCGTGCCGCGCATCAGGTCGCGGTAGAAGCCGAGGGACCGCTCGACGTCGGCCACGGTCAGGATCGGGAACAGGCTGCGGAACATCGCTCCTCCTGGGGAATCTCACTGCTAGTGTCGCCTCGAACCACGCGGGGTGTCCTGCCGGCGGCGAGCCGACGGCCGAGGGACTGAGACGAGCGGTACGACCGCTCGGACCCGTCGAACCTGATCTCGCTAGCACGAGCGGAGGAACGTGGGCATGACGACGCCTGCTGCCATCACCCTGACCGACCCCACCACGACCACGGCACGGAACGACCCGAGCGTGCTGGTCGCCGAGGACGAGGTGGGCTTCACGGCCGACCTGGGCCGCCGGTACGCGCACCTGTTCGCCGAGTTCTACGACCACCCGTTCCTCGGGGGCCTGCGGGACGGGACGGTCGCACCGGCCGCCGTCCGGCACTACGTCGGCCAGGACCACCAGTACCTCACCGCGTACCTGCGCTGCTACGGGCTGGGTGCAGCGCTGTCCCCGGACCGCGACTGGGCGCGCTGGTTCCACGAGAAGTCGGGCTTGCTGCTCGACGACGAGTCCCACGCCCACCAGGCGATGTGCGACTTCCTGGGGGTCGGGTACGCCGACGCGCAGGTGTCACGGCTCGCGCCGAGCGCGCAGGCGTACGTCGACCACATGCTTGCCGCGGGTCAGGACTCGCTCGGCGTGCTGCTCGCCGCGCTGCTGCCCTGCCCGTGGACGTACATCTGGTCGGCCCGCCGGTTCTGGCTCGGGGAGCGGTTCGAGCTCGCCGGGGGCCCGACGACGCCCGGCCCGATCTCGCCCGACCACGCGTTGGCCGGGTGGTGGGAGTTCTACGCCGACGAGCGGACGGAGGGGACGCTCGCGGACCTGCGCGACCGCCTCGACGCGCTCGCCGCTGACGCGGGCCAGGCCGAGCGCGCCCGCATGGAGAGGGCCTTCGAGCTCAGCTGCCGCCACGAGATCCGGTTCTGGCAGATGGCGCACTCGCTCGAGAGCTGGTGACGGCTCGCGGCGCCCCGGCGGACCGAGTCCGCCGGGGCGCCGCCGTCAGCCCCAGGTGACGCTCTGCGAGTCCCCGAACGCGTTGGTGCGGATCCAGACCCGTGCACCCGGCTGGCCGTAGTGGCACCACATCGCGGCCCGCGAGAAGTTGCCGTTCGCGTCGGTTCGCAACGGCCTGTTGTTGCGGTCGACGGAGTAGGTCGAGGTGCCGTCGAACTGGTGGTTGCCGTTGTGGCTCGTCCAGCACGCCGCCGTGAACGGTGTGTTGGGCTCGGCGCCTGTGATCGAGAGGTCGACGATCGCGCACGACGAGTGGGTGCAGGTGGAGGACTGGTAGTTGGACCCCTTGTAGGCCTTGAGCACGGGCTCGGGCTTCTTGTCCGACGTCGCCGAGGCGCACTTCTCCTTCGACGCACCCTCCGACGGGTTGACCGTGACGCAGATCTTCTTGGTGTCGGAGAACCCGGCGTTCACGGAGGTGGACCCGTTCTTCTTGTCCGAGCTCACGGCGCCGGTCACCGACACCGTGTACGGGCGGCCGTTGTCGGAGGTGGACCAGCTGAACGAGACGGACTCCTTGCCGCCGCTCGCCGAGACGGTCGGCGCGGGGATGGGCCCGTACGGGGACTCGGCGTTCGCGTTCGCGCCGGGGCCGGGCTCGTTCGCGCCGTCGACCCCGGCCACGGCGCGCACCGCGATGGTGTAGCTCCTCCCGTTGGTCAGTCCGCCCACCACCTTGTTGGCACCGAGTGCTTGCCACCCGCCACCGGCGTTGTACTGGTAGGAGATCTCCTCGGCCTTGACGCCCTTGCCCGACGCCGCGCCGAAGGCGAGCTGGATCTGCCCGTTGTTCCCGTTCGCGTCGGCGCTCAGCCCGGACACCGCGCCGGGGGTGGCGAAGGCCCGCACCGGGTTGGAGGCGGGGGAGAACTCGGCGTCGCCGAACTTGTCGGTCGCCTTGTTGTGCGCCCGCACCCGGAACGTGTAGCCGGTCGTGTCGGCGGAGACGCCGACGGTCGTGCTCGTCGCCCCGCCGCCAGCCGTCACGGACTTGACGGCCGAACCGCCCTGCAGCACGTCGACGGTGTACTGGGAGATCGCGGCGCCGTTGGCGTCGGGAGCGACCCAGGACACCTCCATCTGCGACGTGTCACCGATCGAGGTGCGCTGCGCGGCAGGCGCGGCGGGTGCCGCGGGCTTGCCCGCGGGGGTCTCGGCGGCCGAGGCGTCGCCCCACTCGGACGGGTCCGGAGCCTTGTTCGTGGCCTGGACCTGCACGGTGTACGCCTGCCCGTTCGTCAGGTCGCCCCAGGTGGTCGAGGTGCCGGTGACGCAGGTCTGGTCGGTCGCCCCGCCCGCGGGTGCGGGGGAGATGCGGAGGTTGACGCACTCGATCTGAGACCGGTCGGTGTACGTCTGGTTCTTCCACGTGACGGTCAGGGACTTGTCCCCGAACTCGAGCGTCGGCGGGGCCGGCGGGTCGGGCTTCTCGTCGGGGCGAGCCTCGGCCGACGCCGGGGACGGCGGGCCGTCGTCGACCGCGTTCGTCGCGAACACCGTGAACGTGTACGTCACGTCGTTCGTCAGCCCGTCCAGCGTGCACGTCGTGGTGCCGCACGCCTTCTCGTACCCGTTCTGGGACCGCACCGTGTACCCGGTGATCTCGGCACCGTTGTTGTTCGGCGGGTCCCAGGACAGCACGACCGTCTTCGACCGCACCTCCTCGACCTGCGGCGTCGTCGGCGCGTCGGGCTTGCCCACGACCTTGAGCTGGACGCGGCCCTCGACCTCGCGGTCCGGGTCCTTCGTCGCGTCCTGGATCCGGTAGCGCACCACCATCACCCCGACGAAGTCGTCCGCGGGTGTCACGGACACCTGGTCGCCGGCGACGTCGGCCCCGCCCTGCCCGGTCTCCACGACGGCGCCGACGAGGGTCAGCGGTGTCTCGGGGAACGGGTTGGAGTCGTTCGCCAGGACGGGGATGGTCGTCTCCTTGCCCTGGTGGGCGTCGTCGACGGTGTCGTCGTTGGCGCGTGCGAGGGGTCGTGTGGACGCGACGACGGTGAGCTCGGCCGTCGCGTCGACCGGGGGGTTGTTCCCGTCGGACACGGTCAGGGGGACCCGGACGACGGTGCCCTTGGGAGTCTCGGGCGTCGCCTGCGCCTGCAGGGTGCTGCCCTGGACGGAGACCGTCACGCCGTGCCCGGCGTCCGAGGCGGCGAAGGTGAGCTCGTCGTCGTCCGGGTCGGACGCGAAGCGCGCCAGGTCGACCGTCGCGTCCTCGCCCGCGGCGACCTCCAGCGTCGGGTCCTGCATCTCCGGTGCGAGGTTCTCCGGCGGCAGGACCGTGATCGGGATGGTGAGGACCGCTGTGTGGCCCTCGGGGTCGTCCGGGCCGGACCCGTCCGTGACCTCGAAGGACACCGCGGCCGGGCCGTGGTAGTCGGCGTCCGGGGTGTAGGTGATCTCCGTGACCGACGTGACGTCGCGCGACCCCTCGGTCGCCTTCACGGCGTCGTCCGTCGTCAGGCGCGGCGTGCGTCCCTCGAGAACGAGGACGTGGTCCGTGATGTCGATGTCGAGCGACTCCCCGGCCACGACCTCGAGCGACGTGCCGGGCCGGAGCGTGGGAGCCTGGTCCGTCAGTCCCGGCACCTTGACGAAGGCCTTCGCGGTGAGCCCGTCGATGTCGGTCACCGTGTAGGTGACGACCTGGCGCTGCTCGGTCAGCGTGACGGTCAGCGTGCCGTCCTCGGACACCGTCACCCCGGACCCGTCACCGCCCTCCGGCGAGTCCGTGGTGACCGTCAGCTCGGTCGCCGCGCCGTCCGGGTCGTCGTCGTTGTCGAGGACGGCGACCGGGACCTCGGTGGCACCGAGGATGTCCTCGACCTGGATCGCGTCGTCGCGCGCGACCGGCGGCAGCAGCGGCGCGTCGGCGGCCACGTTCACCGTGATCGCACCCGTGCCCCGCGCCCCGTAGGTGTCCTGGATCGAGTAGTAGAACGTGTACGACCCCTCGTCGCTCGGCGTCGTCACCACGACGCGGTCCCCGACGACCTCCGGCGCCATGCCGTGATCGTCCTCGAGGTCGCCGGGCACGAGCGCGACCTGGTCGCCGTCGGGGTCGGTGTCGTTGCGCAGGGCCGCGACCGCGACGGTACGACCCGGCCGCACGGTGACCTCGTCGTCGACCGCGACGGGCGACTGGTTCGACTCCGCCGGTCGGGAGATCCCGACGCGGACGGTGCCGGTCGCCGTCGCGCCCCGCGCGTCCAGGACGGCGTAGGTGAACGTGTCGAGGCCGGTGGCGTTCTTCGAGGCCGTGTACTCCAGGAACCCGTCGACGATCTGCGCCGTGCCCTTGCTCGGCGCGGACGCGACCCCGGTGACCTGCACGGAGTCCCCGTCCGGGTCGATGCCGTCGAGGGGGACGTCGACCCGGGTGGACGCGCCGGAGAGCACGCGTGCCTCGACGTCGCGGGGCTGTGGGGGCTCGTTCTCCTCGCTGTCTCGCACGTGGATCGTGACCTGGGCGGAGTCCTCCTGCCCGTTGACGTCCTGCACCCGGTAGATCGCGTGGGTGGTCCCGCCGGTGGCGCCGGCCTTGAAGCGCAGCGTGTTCTCCGACACGAACGCCTCGCCCACCTCGGGGTCGACCCCCTGCTCGAGCTCGGGCTGCAGGAACAGCTCGAGACCGTCGGGGTGCGTGTCGTTCGTGAGCACCGGGATCGTCACGACGTCGCCCGCGTGCACCGTCACCGAGTCCGCGGCGGCGTTCGGCGGCTGCAGCTTGGTCGGCGCGGGCACCGGGACGACGCGCACCTGGCCGGTGGCGGTCTCCGTACCGTTCGAGACGGTGTACTGGACCGTCACCGGGCCGTCCAGCCGGCGGATCTCGGTGACGCGCAGCATCTGGTGGGCCAGCACGGCGACGGAGACCCCGGCGTCGTCGGGCACCGAGACCGACTGCACGACGAGCACCCCGCCCGCCGGGTCGGTGTCGTTCGCGAGCACGTCGACGAGCGTCTTGCCTCCGGTGGGGAGCAGCGCGGTGTCGGTCACGACGATCGGCGCGCCGCTCGCGTCGTCCGCCGCGAGCACGTCGACGCGTACCAGGCCGGTCGTGACGCTCGGGCCGTCGGTCACCTGGTAGGCCAGGTCGTAAGAGCCTGGGTCGTCCGCGACGAAGCGGAAGGTGCCCGCGTCGAGGTTCGGCGTGACCAGCGCACGGTCGTGGTCGTCGACGTGCGACAGACGCAGGTCGTCGCCGTTGGGGTCGGTGTCGTTGTCGAGGGGCTCGACGGTCACCGACTCGCCGGCGGGGACGACGACGTGGTCGTTGACCGCGATCGGGGGCTGCTGGCCGGGCAGGACGTCGATGAGGAGCTGGCCCTCCGCGAGGCCCCCCTGTCCGTCCGCCACGGACAGGCTGACGATCTTGCGGCCGGTAGATGCCCCGCTGTCGCGGAACTCGACGGTCCCGTCCGGACGGGACCGGACCTCGTCGCCCGTCGAGGTGGCGTCGGCGGACGCGAGGTACAGGTCGTCGCCGTCCGGGTCGTCGAAGTACGGGAGAACCTTGATGCTCGCCGTGCCGCCCTGGGCGACCTTGAGCACCGGGTGCCCGGGCTGCTCGGGCGGGCCGTTCTCCTCCCACGGGGAGATCCGCAGCGTCACCGCTGCCTCGGCCACCCCTCCGCGACCGTCGGAGACCGCGTACCGGAACTCCTGGATCCCCTCGGCGTCCTCGGGCACGACCGCCTGCAGCGCCGCACCGCCCATGATCTGCTGCACGTCGACGGCGTCCGGTCCCTCGCCCACGACCGCCGCGGTCATGACGTCCCCGTCCGGGTCGACGTCGTTGGCCAGCACCGGCAGGATCGTGGTCCCGCCCGGCCGCGCACCGAGCACGTCGTCCTTCGGCTTCGGCGGCTTGTTCGGCTTGCTCCGGTCGGCGACGAACTGGTCGACCTGCTCCGGGTTCGTCAGCTCGGCGTCGGACTCCTCGCCCTCCGCCTCCTCGGGCTTCTTCTTCTCCCAGTCGTCGATCTTCTCGAACTCGTCCGCCGCGAGCCACAGGGTCCCGGCCGAGAGGTCGTTGAGGACGATCACGTGCCGGTTCACCCGGTACTCGAGCCGGGCCTGCGGCTCCAGACCCTCGACCCGCTTGTCCACGTCGTCGTCCGTGCCTGCGCAGTCGCGGATGACCTGACCGCTGCCACCCCAGGCGCCGAAGGTGCAGCCGTCGAGCTGGACCGGGGCGCCGACGGGAGAACCCTGCGCGGCGCGGCGCAGGGCGTCACCGCCGTCGAGGGGCTGTGCGACCAGGCTCGACGCCGTCGCGACGACCACGTCCGGGGACGCCGCGGACGGCTGCTGCAGCACCGCCGTGTCCGCGTCCTCGAGCGGGACGGTCTTCCCGCCCGGGAGGACGAGCTGGGACGCCGAGCGGTCGAGCACGACGGGTTCGTCGCCCACGGCCGTCACCGCGACGTCGGCACCCTGACCCACGGGAAGCGTCGACTCGGCGGGTTCGCCCTCGACCGCGCCGTTGTCGGTCGTCCCGACGGTCAGGAGCGTGCCTGTCGACGGGACGGCGACGAAGACGGTGCCGTCCTGCGCGACGGTGACCACGCCGTCGCCCTCGAGCTCGGTGACCGGGTCCGTCTCCTCGGCGTCGAACGACGTGGCGCCGTCGAAGGGGAGCACCCACAAGAGGTGCTCCTCGTTGTCGAGGATCGCCGTCACCGGGCCGCCGGAGGCGACCTCGGCCCCAGCGGGGAGCTTGACCTGCCCGTCCAGGGACAGGTGCGCCACGTCGATCGGCGACGCCGCGGAGGAGCCCGTGTCGTCGAGCAGCACCCGCGACTCGTCCTGCTGCACGTCGAACGCGGCGGAGCCGGCGACGAGGATGCCGTCGAGCGCCTGGGACTCGTAGTTGAAGCGTCCGATCTGGCCCGTCGACGTCTTCGTCACCCACACGCCGGAGTCGTTCAGCTCGACGTCGGCCGTCGACTCGCCCTCGTAGAAGAACGCGAGCCCGACGAGGGCGACCGAGAACGCGGTCACCGTGCTCACCGACGCCACCGCGCGGCGGTGCTCGCTCAGCTGGGACAGGAAACGCACGGGACTCCCCTGGATTCGACAGCACGGCGACCGGTCGAGCATAAGGGAGACGGGGTGGCAGGGAACAGGCGGTGGACGGGGGAGAGGTCCCCATCACCGCCCGTCCCGTGCGTGCCACGGACGAGTCAGCGGTTCGGCCACTCCCGTTGCTCCTGCACGACAGCGCCCGGGTAGCCGGAGACCTCGACCCACACGATCGAGTTGCCGGGGGAGTGGTTGCCGACGATGCAGCCCAGGTCGACGTACCCGTTCGCGTTCAGGCGCCTGGGCCAGAGGTAGCCGCCGACCTGGGCCCCGTCCCGCATGCAGCGGAACGAGTAGTCGCCGGAGACGAAGGTCGAGTTGGCGTTGACGCGGAAGACCGTGCAGACGGACGTGGTGCAGTTGCCCTGACCCGGCTGGGTGGACTTCTGCGGGCCGCGCGTCACCCACACCCGGGCGGGCTCGGGCGGCGGGGGCGCGGCGCCGGTCCTGGCGTTCGCGCAGTTGCTCGCGCCGCCTGCGGTCTGCCCCTCGGTGTCGACGAGGCGTGCGCAGATCTGGATCGTCTGCGCGTAGTCGGACCCCACGGTCCGGCTGCCGCCGCCCGTGCCGACGTTCTCCCAGCCGCCGCTGCCGACCTTGATCTCGATGCGGTAGCCACGACCGTTCGACCCGGGGTCGGTCCAGCCCACCGTGGTCTGCTTCTGGCCCTGCGCGGCGTTCGCGCCGGAGACGCCGGGTGTGCGCGGCGCGCCGTACGGGATCGCCTTGCCGGCGGTAGCGGCAGGGCCGGTCGCGCCGGTGCCCTCGACGGCCGCCACCGCACGCACGGCGATCGCGTACTCGCTCCCGTTCTTCAGACCGGTGACGAGCTTGCTCGCTCCCAGCGCCGCCCAGCCGCCACCGGCGTTGGCGTTGTACTGGTAGGTGATCTCGGCGTCCTTGACGCCCTTGCCGGTCGCCTTGCCGAACGTGAGCTGGACCTGGCCGTCGTTCCCCGTGGCCTTCGCGCTCAGCCCGGTGACCGCACCGGGCGTCGCGAAGGCCCGCACGGAGCCGGACTCGGGCGAGAACTCGGCGTCGCCGAGCTTGTCGGTCGCCTTGTTGTGCGCGCGGACCCGGAACGTGTAGCTCGTCGTCGAGGCGTCGACGTCCAGGGTCGCGCTCGTCGTGCCCCCACCGACCGTGACCGTCTTCGCGACGCTGCCCCCACGGAGCGCCTGGACCGTGTACTGCGTGATGTCGGCGCCGTTGGAGTCCGGCGCCACCCACGTGACCTTCATCTGCGACACGTCGCCGATCGACGTCCGGGACGCGGACGGCTGGGCCGGGGCCGCGGGCTTGCCGGCCGGCACCTCGGTCGCCGAGTAGTCGCCCCACTCCGACGGGTCGGGGGCGTCGTTGACGGCTTGGACGCGCACCTTGTACGCAACCCCGTTCCTGAGGCCGTCCCACACCACCTGGTTGCCCGCGAGCGACGTCTTCTGGACCGCGCCTGCCGGCGGGGCCGGCGAGATCTCGAGGTTGACCGTCTCGATCGGGGAGCGGTCGGTGTAGGTCGCGTTGGTCCAGCTCACCGTGAGGGACTGGTCGCCGAACTCGAGCGCGGGGGCGGTGGGCGGGTCGGGCTTCTCGTCGGGACGCGCGACCTCCGACGGCGCGGACGCGGGCCCGTCGTCGACGGCGTTGGTCGCGAACACGGTGAACGTGTACTCGACGTCGTTGGTCAGGCCGTCGAGCGTGCAGGTGGTGGTGCCGCACGCCTTCTCGTAGCCGTTCTGCGAGCGGACGGTGTAGCCGGTGATGTCTGCGCCGTTGTTGTTCGGCGGGTCCCAGGACAGCACGACCGTCCTGGACCGGACCTCCACGACCTGCGGCGTCGCCGGGGCCTCGGGCTTGCCGAGCACCGTGAGCCGGATGCGGCCGTCGACGATGCGGTCGGTGTCCTTCGTCGCATCCTGGACCCGGTAGCTGACGACCATGACGCCGACGAAGTCGTCCGCCGGGGTCACCACGACCGCGTCGCCGGAGACGGTCACGTCCCCGGAACCCGTCTCCACGCCGGCACCGACGACCTCGAGCGGCGTCTCGGGGAACGGGTTGGAGTCGTTGGTGAGGACGGGGACGGTCGTCTCCTTGCCCTGGTGCGCGTCGTCGACGGTGTCGGTGTTCGCACGCGCGAGGGGGCGTGTGGAGGCCACGACGGTGAGGGTCGCGGTGGCCTCGACGGGCGGGTTCTCGCCGTCGGTCACCGAGATCGGGACCTGAACGACCGTGCCCTTGGGCAGGTCGGGCGTGGCCTGGGCGTGGAGGGTGCTGCTCTCGAGCGACACCGTGACGCCCTCTCGCGCGGTCCCTGAGCTGAAGGTGAGGGTGTCCCCGTCGGGATCCTCCGCGAACCGAGCGAGGTCGATCGAGGCATCCTCCCCGGCGGCGACGTCGAGGGTCGCGTCGCGCAGCTCGGGGGGCAGGTTCTCCGGGGGCAGGACCGTGATCGGGATGGTCAGCAGCGCCGTCCTGCCGTCCGGGTCGTCCGGTCCGCTGCCGTCCGTGACCTCGAACGTCACCGCGGCAGGTCCGGCGTAGTCCGGGGTGGAGGTGTAGACGATCGTGGTGACCGAGGACACGTCGCGCGATCCCTCGATCGCGGTGACCTTGTCCTCGACGGTCAGGCGCGGGGTGCGTCCTTCCATCACGAGCACGTGATCGGTGATGTCGATCTCGAGCGGCTCTCCCGAGACGACCTCGAGCGGCCCGGTACCCGGTCGGAGCATCGGCGGCGGCCGTACCTCGTCGTCCTCGTCGAGGGGGACGGCGGGGACCGTGACGAACGCCTTGGCGGTGAGCCCGTCGACGTCGGTGACGGTGTAGGTGATCACCTGGCGGGACGGTGTGGGCGTGACGACGAGCAGCCCGCCGTCGTCGACCACCGCCGTCGGGGCGTCGGTGCTGACCGCGAGCTCGGACGCGACACCGTCGGGGTCCTCGTCGTTCGCCAGGACGTCGACGGGAACGTCCGTCTGGCCGAGGACCTCCTCCAACGTCACCGCGTCGTCGCGTGCCACCGGGGGCAGCAGCGGGGCGTCCGCGGCGACCTCCACCGTGATCGCGCCGGTCGCACGGGCGCCGTAGGTGTCCTGGACGCCGTAGTAGAACGTGTACGCGCCGTCCTTCGACGGGCTCGTGACGACCACGCGGTCGGCGACCACCTCGGCGTCCATGTCGTGCAGGTCCTCGATGGCCGACCCGACCAGCCCGACCTTGTCACCGTCCGGGTCGGTGTCGTTGCTGAGGGCGGCGACGGCGACCGTGCGCTCGGGTCGGACGGTGACCGTGTCGTCGACCGCGACGGGCGGCTGGTTCGTGTCCGCCGGGCGCGCGATGCCCACGCGCACGGTGCCGGTCGCGGTCGCGCCACGGGCGTCGAGCACCGTGTAGGTGAACGTGTCGAGACCGCTGGCGTTCTTGGACGCCGTGTACTCGAGGAACCCGTCGACGATCGCCGCCGTGCCCTTCGACGGGGCCGACGCGACGGACGTGACCTGCACCGAGTCGCCGTCGGGGTCGATCCCCTCGAGCGGGACGTCGACCCGCACGCTCGAGCCCGCGAGGACCCTGGCCTCGACCTCGCGCGGCTGGGGCGGCGTGTTGTCCTCGCCGTCGCGGACGCGGATGGTGACCTGCGCGGAGTCCTCCTGGCCGTTGACGTCGCGCACCCGGTAGATCGCGTACGTCGTCCCGGCCTGCGACCCGGCCTTGAACCGCAGCGTGTCCTCGGAGACGAACGCCTCGCCGAGGGCAGGGTCGACGTCCTGCTCGAGGTCGGTCTGGAGGAACAGCTCGAGGCCGTCCGGGTGGGTGTCGTTGCGCAGGACCGGGACGGTCACGACGTCGCCCGCGTGCACGGTCACCTCGTCCGCGGCGGCGTCGGGCGGTTGGAGACGCGTCGGTGCGGGCACGGGGATCACGCGGACCTCGCCCGAGGCGGTCTCGGTCCCGTTGGAGACCGTGTACTCGACGGTGACCGGCTCGTCCACGCGCCGGATCTCCGTGACGCGCAGCACCTGGTGGCCGAGGACCGCGACCGTCACGCCCGCGTCGTCCGGCACACGCACGGACTGCACGACCAGGACGCCGCCCGCGGGGTCGGAGTCGTTCGCGAGGACGTCCACGAGCGTGGAGCCGCCCGCGGGCAGGAGCGCCGTGTCCGCGACGACGACCGGTGCGCCGCCGGCCTCGGACGGCGCCACGACGTCGACCCGGACGAGGCCCGTCGTGGCGTGCGGGCCGTCGGTGACCTGGTACGTCAGGTCGTAGGACCGCGGCTCGTCCGACAGGAACGTGAACGTGCCGGCGTCGTAGTTCGGCGTGATCGTCGCCGGCGCGGACTCGGCCACCGACGCCAGGCGCAGGGCATCACCGTCCGGGTCGGCGTCGTTGCGCAGCGGCTCGACGGTCACCGGCTGCCCGGCGGGCACGACGACGTGGTCGTTCACGGCGATCGGGGGCTGCTTCGCCGGGACGACGTCCACGAGGAGCCGTCCCTCGAACGATGCGCTGCCGTCCGAGACGAGCAGGTTGACGATCTTGCGGCCGGTGGACCCGCCGCCGTCGCGGAGCTCGACCGTGCCGTCCGGTCGGGAGCGGACGGTGTCGCCCTTGACCGTGGAGGTGGCCGACGCGAGGTAGAGGTCGTCCCCGTCGGGGTCCTGGAAGTAGGGCAGGACCTTGATGGTCGCGGTGCCGCCCTGCGCGATCTTGAGCACGGGGTCGCCGCTCTGCTCCGGCGCCGCGTTCTCGCCCCAGGGCGACACCCGGACCGTCACACCGGCCTCGGCGACCCCGCCGCGGCCGTCGTCGACGGAGTAGCGGAACGTCCCCACGCCCTCGGCGTCGTCCGCGACGACCGCCTGCAGCGCGGCGCCGCCCATGATCTGCTGGACGGCCGCGTTGGCGGGCTGGTCACCGGCGATCATGGCCGTCAGGACGTCGCCGTCGGGGTCGATGTCGTTGGCGAGCACCGGAAGGATCGTCGTGCGGCCGGGACGCACCCCGAACGAGTCGTCCTCGGGCTTGGGCGCGCGGTTGGGCTGGTCCCGGTCGGCGACGAACTGGTCCACCTGCTCCGGGTTCGTGAGCTCGGCGTCCGCCTCCTCGCCCTCGGCCTCCTCGGGGATCTGCAGGTCCCAGTCGTCGACCTTCTCGAACTCGTCCGCGGCCATCCACAGCGTGCCGGCGGACAGGTCGTTGAGCACGACCACGTGCCGGTTCACCCGGTACTCGAGCCGGGCCTGCGGGTCCAGCCCCTCGAGCCGCTTGTCGACGTCGCGGTCCGTGCCCTCGCAGTCGCGGATCACCTGACCGGTGGACCCCCACGCTCCGTAGGTGCACCCGTCCAGCTGTGCCGGTGCGGCAGGGGTGCCCTGCGCAGCGCGGCGCACGGCGTCCCCGCCGGCCAGGGGCTGGTGGACCAGCGCGTCGGTCGTGGCGACTGCGACGGCGTCCGCCTGCGTGGACGGCTGCTGCAAGCGTGCTTGGTCACCACCGGGGATGGCGGCGACCTTGCCGCCCGGGAGGATGAGCTGCGACGCCGAGCCGTCCAGCACGACGGGTTCGTCGCCCACCGCCGTCACCTGGAGCTCTGCGCCCTTCGCCACGGGGAGGGCCGATGTCGAGGGCTCGCCCGAGGTCGTGCCCCGGACCGTGGTCGGGACGGTCCAGAGCGTCCCGGTCGACGGGACGGCGACGAAGACCGTCCCGTTCCGGGACACGGTGAGCGCACCGTCGCCCCCGACCTCGGCCGTCGGGTCCATCGCCTCGGCGTCGAATGCCGTCGCGCCGTCGAACGGCAGCACCCACAGGAGGCCCTCCTCGCCGTCGAGGACCGCCGTCGTCGCACCGCCCGACGCGACCTGCGCCCCGGCGGGCAGGCGCACCTGGCCGTCGAGGCTCAGGTGCGCGACGTCGATCGGGGACGCCGAGGACGCCCCCGTGTCGTCGAGCAGCACGCGACCGGCCTGCTGCTGGACGTCGAACGAGGCGGAGCCGGCGAGCAGGGTGCCGTCGATCGCCTGCGACTCGTGGTTGAACCGCCCCAGCTGACCGGTGGACGTCTTGGTCACCCACACGCCCGAGTCGTTGAGGTCGACGTCCGCGGTCGCCTCGCCCTCGTAGAGGACCGAGAGGCCGACGATCGCCACCGCGAACGCGGTCACGGTGCTCACGGACGCGACGGAGCGCCTGTTCTCGCTCAGGCGGGTCAGAAGGCGCACGGAACTCCCCGGTGCGGCCGTGCGTCGGTGTCGCACCGGCCGGGCTGGGCGGCGAGCCGTGGTGGGGCGGCCGCGAAAGGTCGACAGGGAGAAGCATAGGCTGCGCCACGTCCCCCACCGCAGCCGGGACGGGGTGAACTGTGCCGGGCGCCGCCCGCGCGTCAGCGCAGGAGGAGCGGGTGCGACTGCGCGGCGTTGTCGACGTGGCGCTCGAGGTGGCCGTGGCGGGCCACGGACGCGTCGGCCGTACGGGCGGCGAGCATCCTGGAGCGGGCCGCGGCGCGCTGCCGGCCGAGCTCGGTCAGGGTGGCACCGGCGCGGACGAGCAGACGGTCGAGCCCGCGCAGCTCGGCGGTGCGGGGGAGGGAGGGGGCGTAGGCGCTCATGAGGGGTTCTCCTTGCCGTCGACGAGGGGGAAGAGGTTGAAGTGGACCTGGACGGGACGTGCGCCCGGGGTCTCCTGCTGGTTCGCGTAGTGGTCGAGGAGGACCGCGAACCGGTCCCACGCACCGAGGACCTCGCTCGCCTGGTCCGAGGTCAGCCAGAGGTTCGTGGTCTGGAACCGCGTCGCCTCGAGCCAGTTCCGGCCGACCGTGGTCGGGTGGTCGATCAGGGCGAGGATCCGCCGTGCGCGGGCCTGCTCGAACTCGCGGTTCACGGTCCGGGTCGTGGCGATGGCCGCGACGTCGTCCGGGTCGTCGGGCAGGCTCACGGTGAACCCGCCCGGGTTGCGCTCCCACCAGCGCTCGCGCGCCGTCCCGCGTCCGGCGACCTCGCGGACGAAGCCGTGCTTCGCGAGCTGGCGCAGGTGGTAGCTGGTCGAGCCGCTGGACTCTCCGACGAGGTCGGCGAGCCCGCTCGCGGTGAGCGCGCTGTGGACCGTCAGCTGTTCGAGGATCTCGATGCGCAGCGGGTGCGCGAGCGCCTTCAGCTGGGCGGGACCGAGGTCTCGCTCAGGCGGCCGCTCGCCGGTCGGGGTGTCCGTGCTCTCCGTGCTCATGGCGACGACCTTACGCATGCAAAGAGAAGTTTGCAAGGGATTCTTTGCAGAAGGTTCTTTGCGATCTCGGTGGGCGGAGTCAGGGCGGCTCGGGTCGAGGGCGGGCCGGGGGTGCGAGGTGCGAGGGTGGTGGCACGATCGGCCCATGACGTCGGTCCTCACGCGAGCCCGTGGCGCCGCCGGGCGCGCGATCCTCGCGCGCGTCGCCGGCCCCGACGCCGCGGCCGTGCGCACCCGGATCCACCACGCACCGGGGCCGCGATGGTTCGCCCCGGACGCCGCGATCGGGCGCGTCCACGGTGACGCCTCCATGTTCGTCGGCGGGCTGCGGGCGCTCCTGCTGCAGAGCTGGCACCCGCTCGCGATGGCGGGGGTCGCCGCGCACTCGGGGTACCGGGGTGACCCGTGGGGTCGGCTCCAGCGGACGTCCACGTTCATCGCCACGACGACGTTCGCGACCGACGAGGACGCGCAGCGCGCGGTCGACGTCGTCCGGTCGGTGCACGAGCGCGTCCGGGGGCGGGCGCCGGACGGGCGGCCCTACGCCGCGAACGACCCCGACCTGCTCCGCTGGGTGCACGTCACCGAGACGCAGAGCTTCCTCGTCGCGCACCAGAGGTTCGGTGCGCGACCGCTCGACCCCGCGGGGTGCGACGAGTACGTCGCCCAGGCGGGCGACGTCGGGCAGCGGCTCGGGGTCGTCGACGTCCCGCGGACGCGGGCCGACCTCGACGCCGCGATCGAGGGGTACCGGGGCGAACTCGCCCTGACCTCGGCCGCGCACGACGCCGCGCGGTTCCTCCTCGTGGAGCCGCCCCTGCCGCTCCCTGTCCGCCCGCTGTACGCCGGACTGGCCGCCGCCGCGCGGGCGTCGCTGCAGCCGTGGGCGCGCGTCGGGCTGCCGAGCGTCCGGCCCGTCCCCGCGGCGCTCGCGGTGCCCGCGGGAGGCGTCGTGACGCGGCTGATCCGCTGGGCCCTGCCGGCTCCCTGAGCCCGGCGCTCGCGGGTGGGTGGTCAGTCGTCGTCGCGGCGGCGTCGATAGTCGTCGAGGCCGTCGTTGAGCCGTTCGAGGAGCTCGGCGAGGAGGGCCCGGTCGAGCCGTGACCAGTCGCGCAGGACGTCCGCGTAGAGCGCGGCGCGCGCCTCGCGGTGCCGGCGCAGCCGTTCGATCCCGGTGTCCGTCGCCTCGACGACGACGGCGCGCCCGTCGCGCGGGTCCCGGGTGCGGCGGACGTGCCCGGCCTTGTCGAGGCTCACGACCTGGCGGGTCACCGTCGACGCGTCGATGCCGAGGTGATCGGCGAGCGCGTTGACGTTCTGGGGTCCGCGGGTGTCGAGCGCGTGGAGCAGGAGGTAGCCGGACCGGTCGAGCCCGCGCCGGTCGGCCCGGTGTGGCTCGCCCGACGCCCGGGTGCGTTCCGCGCGCCGCAGGAGCTGGGCGACCTCGAGCTCGACGTCGGCGAGAGTCGCCAGGGCGGCGTCGTCCTCACGTGCCGCGCGACTGTCGTTTCCCGAAGCAACCGTCATGGAGGTATCCTACATCGAAGTACCTGTGCCATACAGATAAACTGACCGACCGAGGAGCGAACGACCGCTGTGGCCTCCACACGCAACGAACCCAACAAGACCGCCATCTACGCCACCGCGCTCACCGCGTTCTTCGCGATCGCCGGCATCGCGGTGGTGGATCCGATCCTGCCCGTGATCGGCGAGGAGATCGGCGCCACCACGTGGCAGATCGAGCTCCTCTTCACCGCCTACATCGCCGTCATGGCGCTCGGCATGATCCCTGCCGTGATGGCCACCGGTCGCTTCGGCTACAAGAAGATCCTCGTCACCGGCGTCTCGCTCGTCGCCGTCGCGGCCGTGCTCGCCGCGCTCAGCACGACCATCGGCCAGCTCGCCGCGCTGCGCGGCCTGTGGGGCCTCGGCAACGCGATGTTCTTCGCCACCGCCATGGTGCTGCTCGTGTCCCTCGCCCACGACCGCGAGTGGGTCGTCGAGCTGTTCGAGACGTGCGTCGGCCTCGGCTTCGCCGTCGGCCCGCTGATCGGCGGGCTGCTCGGTGGCATCAGCTGGCGCGTGCCGTTCGTCGCGTGCGGGCTGTTCATGCTGGTCGCGCTGCTCGTCTCGGTGACCCGGCTCAAGGACCCCGCCGAGAAGCCCTCGCAGCTGCACGTCGGCCAGGTGTTCCGGCTCTTCCGCAAGCCCGGGTTCCTCGCGCTCGCGGTCGTCACCGCGGCCTACAACTTCTGCTTCTTCATCGTCCTCGGCTACACGCCGGTGTTCCTCGGCCTCGACGTCATCCCGCTCGGCCTCGTCTTCACCGCGTGGGGCGTCGGGCTCGCGTTCGGGATCCTCGTCGTCGGCCACCGCCTCGCGCACCGCGTCGGCGCCGTGCAGACGCTCGGCATCGCTATCGTCGGCGTGCTCGTCGCGCTCGTCCTGCTCGCGCTCGACCTCGGCACCGCGTGGTCCGTCGTCGTGCTCGTCCTCGCGGGCGTCTGCATGGGCATCGCGAACGCCAACCTGACCGACCTCTCGCTCGCCCTCGGCGACCCCGACCGTCGCGTCACCACAGGCGCCTTCAACCTCGTGCGCTGGGGCTTCGCCGCGCCCGCGCCGGTCATCGCCGGGCTGCTCGCCCCCGTCTCCACGACCCTGCCGTTCTGGGTCGGGGCCGGGGTGCTCGTCGTGGGCGTGGCCGTGTTCGTCGCGTTCGCGCACCGCATGGCCGGCGACATCGGCGAGCGCGTCCTGTGGTCGCGCTGGAACCGTCGCGCCCGCGCCGTCGAGGGGACGCCGGAGGAGGCGCTCGGAGAGGCCTGAGCCTCTGCCCGACCCGCTGTGGGCGGCGGGAACCCTTCACCGTGCTGTCGCGTTAGGCTCACCGAATCCCGCGACAGTCGATGAAGCCGCGTCGTGCCGAAACTGGACAGCCCTGGAGGCTCCGTGTTCCGTCTTGCCCGGCTGTCGCTGGCGAACCGTGCCGTCGTCGCGCTCGCGACGATCGCGATCGCCGTCTTCGGCGTCCTCAGTCTCGGCTCGCTCAAGCAGGAGCTCATCCCGTCGCTCCAGATCCCGACGGCAGCCGTCGTCGCGGCCTACCCGGGCTCCTCCCCGGAGGTCGTCGAGGACCAGGTCACCCAGCAGGTCGAGAGCGCCGTCCAGGGCGTGGACGGCGTCGAGGACGTCTCGTCCACCTCCTCCACCGGGCTGTCCGTCACGACCGTCCAGCTCACCTACGGCACGGACATGGACGCCGCGGCGCAACAGCTGCAGACCGCGGTGACGCGCGCGCAGGGCCAGCTGCCGTCCGACGTCGAGCCCCAGGTGATCACCGGCTCCGTCGACGACCTGCCGGTCGTGCAGCTCGCGGTCTCCGGGGCCGAGGGGTCCGACACCGACTCCGCGGCGCTCGCCGACACCGTCGAGTCCGCGCTCGTGCCGCGCCTGGAGGAGATCCCCGACGTCCGCAGCGCCACGGTGAGCGGCGTCGCCGACCAGCAGGTCACGATCGACCTCGACGTCGAGGCGCTCGGCGCAGCCGGGCTCTCGCCCGCGGAGGTGACCGGGGTCCTGCAGGACAACGGTGCCGTGCTGCCCGCCGGCACCGTGACCGACGGCGACACGACGCTCAGCGTCCAGGTCGGCTCCCAGATCACCTCCGTCGACGCCCTCACCGCGCTCCCGCTCATCACCCCCACGGGCGACGTCGTGACCTTGGGCGACGTCGCCGAGGTCACGGCCGGCGAGGCGCCCGCCACGTCGTTCTCCCGGCTCGACGGCGAGCCCGCGCTCGCGGTCGCGATCACCAAGACCCCGGACGGCAACACCGTCGACGTCTCCCACGAGGTGCAGGACGCGGTCGACGACCTCACCGACACCCTCGAGGCCCAGGGCGTGCGCGTCGAGGTCGTGTTCGACCAGGCCCCCTTCATCGAGGAGTCCATCGAGGGTCTTGCGACCGAGGGCGGTCTCGGCCTGCTGTTCGCCGTCGTCGTGATCCTGCTCTTCCTCGGGTCGGTGCGCTCGACGCTCGTGTCCGCGATCTCGATCCCGCTGTCGCTGTGCGTGACCTTCCTCGTCATGGGGGCGACCGGCTACACGCTCAACATCCTCACGCTCGGGGCGATGACGGTCGCGATCGGTCGCGTGGTCGACGACTCGATCGTCGTCATCGAGAACATCAAGAGGCACCTGTCGTACGGCGAGGAGAAGCGGGGCGCGATCCTCACCGCCGTCAAGGAGGTGGGCGGCGCGATCACCTCCTCGACGGTGGCGACCGTCGCGGTCTTCCTCCCGATCGCGTTCGTCGGCGGCATGGTCGGCGAGCTCTTCCGCCCGTTCGCCATGACGGTGACGATCGCGATGCTCGCGTCGCTGTTCGTCGCGCTGACGATCGTGCCCGTCCTCGCGTACTGGTTCATCCGCACCCCGCGCCTCGCGGCGCACGCCCAGGTCGCGACGACCGACGACGTCGCGACCGACGCGTCGGGTCAGACCGAGGGCGCGGCCACGGCCGGCACCGGGGACGAGCCCGACCCCGTGCGCGCCGCCGCGGAGGCGAAGGAGCGTCGCAGCCCCTGGCAGCGTGGATACCTGCCCACCCTGCGCGGCGCGCTGCGCCACCCCGCGATCACCGTGGTCGTGGCCGTCGTCGTGTTCGTCGCCACCCTCGCGCTCGTCCCGCGCCTGGAGACCAACTTCCTCGGCGACTCGGGCCAGGACACGATCACCGTGACCCAGGAGTTCCAGCCCGGCACGTCGCTCTCCGCGCAGGACGACGCCGCGCAGCAGGTCGAGTCCGCGCTGGCCGACCTCGACGTCGTGGACACCGTCCAGGCGACCGTCGGCAGCGCCGGCGGCCCCGAGGCCGCGTTCTTCGGTGGCGGCGGTGCCCCGGAAGCCACGTTCGCGGTCACGCTGGACGCCGACGCCGACGGCGTGGCGGCCCAGACCGAGATCCGCGACGCCGTCGCCGACCTCGGCGACGGGCCGAGCACGGGTGTGACCGTCTCCGGCGGCGACGCCGGGTTCGGCAGCACGACGGTCGACCTCGTCGTCCGCGCGCCCGACCTCGACACGCTGACCGACGCCGCGACCCAGGTACAGGAGGCCGCGACGGCCACCGAGGGGGCGACCGACGTCACGAACAACCTGTCCGCGGCCCAGGCCACGGTCCAGGTCACGGTCGACCGGGAGGCCGCGGCCGCCGTCGGGCTGACCGAGACCCAGGTCTCGGGCATCGTCGCCGGCACCATGTCCCCGGCCCCGATCGGCGACGTCGACCTCGGTGACGGGCCGGTCGAGGTGCGGGTCGCGCAGGGCGAGGCGCCCGCGACGGTGGAGGAGGTCGAGGCGATCGTGCTGCCGACGGCAGCCGGACCCGTCCCGCTCACGGACGTCGCGAAGGTCGAGCAGGTCGACGTGCCGACCTCGATCACGCGGGTCGACGGCGAGCGCAGCGCCACCGTGTCCGTCACGCCGGAGGGCCAGGACCTGGGCACGCTGACGACGGAGCTCACGACCGCGGTGGACGAGCTCGACCTGCCCGCCGGAGCGACGGTCGAGGTGGGCGGCGTCGCCGCCGACCAGGCGGACGCGTTCGCGGACCTCGGCCTCGCGCTGCTGGCCGCCATCGCGATCGTCTACCTCGTCATGGTGGGGACGTTCCGCAGCCTCGTGCAGCCGCTCATCCTGCTCGTCTCGGTGCCGTTCGCCGCGACCGGCGCGCTGCTCCTGCTGCTGGCGACGTCCACGCCGCTCGGCGTGCCCGCGCTCATCGGCCTGCTCATGCTGGTCGGGATCGTGGTGTCGAACGCGATCGTGCTCATCGACCTCATCAACCAGTACCGCGAGCGCGGGGACACGCTCGCCGACGCCGTCATGGAGGGCTCGCGCAAGCGGCTGCGGCCCATCGTCATGACGGCAGCGGCGACGATCTTCGCGCTCACGCCGATGGCGTTCGGGATCACCGGGGGAGGGGCCTTCATCTCGCAGCCGCTCGCCCTCGTCGTGATCGGTGGCCTGGTGTCCTCGACGGTGCTCACGTTGGTCGTGGTGCCGGTGCTGTACACCCTGGTGGAGCGGCGCAAGGAGCGTCGGGCCGCACGCCGCGCGGCGAGGTAGGCCCGCCGGCCGTGGTCCTACGCCGGGGGGCGCGCGACGCCCGTCTCGTAGGCGAGGACCACGGCCCGCACCCGGTCGCGCAGGCCGAGCTTGCCGAGCACGCGACCCACGTGCGTCTTGACCGTCGCCTCCGAGAGCACGAACCGGTGGGCGATCTCGGCGTTCGTCAGGCCCTCGCCGAGAGCCTCGAACACCTCGAGCTCGCGGGCCGTGAGCTCGGCGAGCCGTGGGTCGTCGCGCCCGGTCGCGGGTGCTTCCGCGGCCGCGCCGTCCGGCGGGAGCTGGCCGGAGAACATCTCGAGCATGCGGCGGGTGACGCGGGGGGAGACGGCGGCGTCGCCGCTGGCGACGGCGCGGATCGCGGCGACCAGCTCGCCCGGCTTGGCGTCCTTCAGCAGGAACCCGCTGGCCCCGGCGTGCAGGGCCGCGAACGCGTACTCGTCGAGGTCGAACGTCGTGAGGATGATGACCCGTGACTCGGGTGTCTCGGTGACGATGCGCTCCGTCGCCTCGATGCCGTTGGTCCCGGGCATGCGGACGTCCATGAGCACGACGTCGGGCCGCAGGGCCGCCGCCTGTGCGGCCCCGGTCGCCCCGTCACCGGCCTCGCCGACGACCTCGATGTCGTCCTCCGCGGCGAGGATCATGCGGAACCCCATGCGCAGGAGCGCCTGGTCGTCGACGAGCAGCACGCGGATCACCTCGCGCGGCGCCGTCCCGTCTTCTCGGTCCTCGTGGGCCACAGCCCCTCCCGTTCCTCTCGTGTCCCTGTCCTCGCCACGTGTCATCGGTGTCCGGCGGCGTCGATCCGCAGCCGTGCCACGACCTCCCACCCGTCGCCGACGGACCGGGCGACGACCGTGCCGCCGTGGACCGCGGCACGTTCCTGCATCCCGATGATGCCGCGCCCGGTGCCGAGCGGCAGACCTTCGGGGTGGGCCGCGGCGACCGACGGTGGCAGGGCGCGCGCGTCCACGCCGGTGCCCTCGCCGGGTCGGCGACCTGCGCGGTTGACCACGCGCAGCTCGAGCCAGTCGCCCTCGCCCCAGGCCGAGCGGTCCCAGCGCACCACCTCGACGAGCACGATGGGTGCCAGCGGCGCGTACCGCAGCACGTTGGTCAGCGACTCCTGGACGATCCGGAGGACGGCCTGGCGCAGGGCCGGCTCGAGCGTCGGCTGCGGCCCTCGCCGGACGAGCCGGACGGGCAGGCCCGCCGTGCGGAACCGCTCGACGACGTCCTCCAGCTGCCCGACGTCGTCGGCGGGCGTGAGCGGGGCCGGCGTCCCGGACTGACCGGGCTCGCGCAGGACGCCGAGCACGCGGCGCATGTCCGTGAGCGCGGCGCGGCCGGTCGCCGTGAGCTCGTCGAGCGCGTGCGCGGCGAGGTCGGGGTCCTTCGCGCCAGCGGCCCGGGCGCCGTCGGCGAGGGCGATCATGACGGTGAGGGAGTGCGCGACGACGTCGTGCATCTCGCGCGCGATGCGGGTGCGCTCCGCGGCCGCGGCGAGCTGCGCCTGCTGGTCGCGGTCGCGCGCGATGGAGTTGGCCCGCTCGACGAGGTCGCCGACGTGCTGACGCCGCGCCCGGACGTTGGAGCCGATCGCCATCGCGACGAGGCACAGGATCGTCGCCACGAGGATGCTCGCGACGCGGTCGCTCGTGACCTCACCGGGTTCGAGCTCCCCTCGCAGGATCTCGCCGTCCGAGGTGCTGACGATGTCGTACCAGAGCATGACGGCGGTCGAGAACGGCACGACCAGCGCGGCGAGGACGGGCCACGCGACCTTCGGCGACCGGGCGGCGGCGACGGAGTACACCGCGAACATGGCGGCGATCTCGAAGCCCGCGGTGTCGCCGGTCGTGGCGATCGCGGTGAAGCCGAGGACGGCGATCACGAGGGCGACGACGACAGGGCGTCGACGGCGGTACAGCAGCGCCGCGCCGCCTGCGACGACGAACGCGAGCACGGCGACGTCGTGCGCCCGTCCCGCGGGCGACGACAGGGAGTAGAACGCGCCCGGCACGACGAAGATCGCGACGACGAGCCAGTCCATGGCTCGCGGGCGCCGCGCGAAGTAGCGTCGGACAGGTCCGAGGCGGCGTGCGTCGAGCTCGGTGAACGGCTCCGGCGCCGGCCTCATGGCCAGGGGTGCCACGTCCGCGGGCGGGCGTGACGAGACCGACGCCGGACGAGCGGTCGGCTCGTCCGGCGTCGGCTGCGGGGGGTGCGGGTCGCTCACGCGTCCCGGCGCTTGAGCACGACGGCTGCGACGCCCAGCGACACGACGGCCCAGGCGGCCATCGCGAGGGTCGCCGCACCGGGCGAGAGGATCTCGACCCCGCCCGCGTCCGCCTCGGTGACCGCCATCATCGCGGTCGCGAGGTTCATCGGGAGGAACTTCGCGATGTCCTGGACCCAGTCCTGGCTGAGGAAGCCCGCGACGAGCGGCAGGACGAACAGGAACGCGACGAGGGTGAAGATCGACCCGGCGGAGTGCCGCATGATCGTGCCGACACCGACCGCGAGGAGGGCGACGAGGGCGAGGTAGCCGGCGCACGCGAGGATCACGCGCTGGACGACGGAGTCGCCGAGGTCGGGGACGAGGTCGTTCCCGGAGAGCATCGGTGCGGTCACGAGGTAGGACAGCGCGATGCCGACGAGGCTCACGACGAACGTCACGACGCCGATGATCCCGGCCTTGGCCCACAGCGCGGGCAGTCGGGTCGGCACGGCGCTGAGCGTGGAGCGGATCATCCCGGTCGAGTACTCGCCGGTGACGACGAGCGCACCGAGGACGGCGACCGCGAGCTGGGCGAAGATGTAGCCGAGCACGACCGCCTGCACGGTCGACACGTTGCCCATCTCGGCGGCTATCTCCGGCTCGCTGGCGGCGAAGTTGAACGACGCCGCCATCGGCATGCTGAACAGCACCATGACGACGATCGTCGTCCCGATGGTCCACCACGTGGAGCGCAGGGTGCGGAACTTGATCCACTCCGAGCGCAGCACGTGGCCGAAGCTGATGCGGTAGGGCGAGGTGCGGGTCGCGGTCGGGCCGGTGGCGCCGGCGGCCAGGGTCGCGGTGGTCATCGCTGCGCTCCTTCGTGGATCTGGGCGGGTGCGTCCTGCGCGGTGCCCGCGGGCGGTGCCGTGCCGGACGCGCCGTGACCGATGTGGTCCGCCGCAGCACCGGTGTGGTACTCGACGGAGTCGGCGGTCAGGGCCATGTAGGCGTCCTCGAGGGTGGACGTGACGGGCGTGAGCTCGTGCAGCACGAACCCCTGCGCCGCGGCGAGCTCGCCGATGCCGGCGGCGTCGGCGCCCGTGACGACGAGCAGGCTCGGCTCGTCGCTCGTGACGGTCGAGCCGTCGCGCGTGAGGAGCTCGGCGAGCTGCGTGGCGTGCGGCGTGCGGACCTTGACGGTGCGCTGCTGGGCGCCGTTCACGATGTCGCTCACGGGGGCGTCCGCGATGATGCGGCCCTTGCCGATGACGACGATGTGGTCCGCGGTGAGCGCGACCTCGCTCATGAGGTGGCTCGACAAGAAGACCGTGCGGCCCTCGGACGCGAGGTAGCGGGCAAGGTTGCGGACCCACAGCACACCCTCGGGGTCGAGCCCGTTCACGGGCTCGTCGAGGATGAGCGTCTTCGGGTCGCCCAGCAGGGCGGACGCGATGCCGAGGCGCTGCCCCATGCCGAGCGAGAAGCCGCCGACGCGCTTCTTGGCGACCGACTGCAGGCCGGTCATGTCGATGACCTCGTCGACCCGCTTGGTGGGGATGCCGTGCGTCGCCGCCATCGCGCGCAGGTGGTTGTAGGCGGAGCGTCCGGTGTGGACGGCCTTCGCGTCGAGCAGCGCGCCCACCTCGGTGAGGGGCGAACGGTGCTGCGCGTAGGGACGTCCGTTGACGGTGACGGTCCCGGCGGTGGGGCGGTCCAGTCCCATGATCATGCGCATGGTCGTGGACTTGCCGGCGCCGTTGGGGCCGAGGAAGCCGGTGACGGTCCCGGGCCGGACGGTGAACGTGACGCCGTCCACCGCGGTCTTGGGCCCGTACCGCTTGGTCAGGCCGCGTGCTTCGATCATGGCTCGTTCCCTCTCGGGTGGTGAGGTGGTCTCGTGCCGGACGGGTAGGCACCCGTTCGCGGGTCGTCCCGAGCCTAGGCACCCGGCCCGACGTCGGACAGCCACCTTCCGGCGTATCTTGCCCGCGCCGTCGGACCGGGTCGTACGCCGCGCGGCGTACGTCGTGCACGTCCACGTCGTCCTCGGGAACAGTGACCGACCCTCGCACGTTCCGTAGGATGACCGTCAGGCCAGCGACACCCGACTCGAGGCGACCCGCCGATGATCGGCCGCTGAGATGCAGTGGACGCCGCGACCAGGAGGAGCTCATGAGCAACCCCGTCTTCAACAACAGCGCGGTCTTCGGTGAGCCGAAGAACCAGCGCGGAGGGGCCGCCACGCAGGCGGGGCCCGCGTACGGCACCCCGCCGGCGCAGGGGCAGAACCCCGCCTACGGCACGCCCCAGCAGGGCGGGCAGTGGGGCCAGTACGGGCAGTCGGGCGCCCAGGGCGCCGACGCCGCGACGCTGAACCAGATGTACGACGCACCGGCCGCCACCACGGCGGACACCAAGCGCCTCACCTACGACGACGTGATCATGAAGACCGGCGGGCTGCTCGCCCTGCTCGTCGTCGTCGCCGCGGGCTCCTGGTACCTCACGCCCCAGATGCCGGGCCTGTGGATCGGCGGCGCGATCGTCGGTCTCGTGCTCGGCCTCGTCAACGCGTTCAAGCGCAGCCCGAGCCCGGCGCTCATCATGCTCTACACCGTCGCCCAGGGCGTGTTCCTCGGTGGCATCAGCCGCTTCTACGAGGCGCAGTGGAGCGGGGTCGTGCCGTCGGCCGTCGTCGCGACGATCGCGACGTTCGCCGCGGCGCTGTTCCTCTTCAAGTCCGGCAAGGTGCGCGTCACACCCAAGTTCACACGCTGGCTGCTCATCGCGATGGTCGGCTACCTCGCGTTCTCGCTCGTCAACGTCGTGCTCCTCATGTTCGGCGCGCTCGACGGCTGGGGCCTGCGCGGCGGCACCATCGGCATCGTCGTCAGCCTGGTCGCGGTCGGCCTCGCGGCCGCGTCGCTCATCGTCGACTTCGACTCCATCAAGCGTGGTGTCGAGGGCGGGGTGCCCGCCAAGTTCGCGTGGTCGGCCGCGTTCGGCCTCCTCGTGACCCTGATCTGGCTCTACCTCGAGTTCCTGCGTCTCTTCGCCATCCTGCAGAGCGACTGACGGTGGCACGCAGCTCACGCGAACAGGCACCCGCGGCGGACGACGTCCAGCCGCGGGTGCCCGTCTTTGCCGCCGGGCTCGCCGTCGCCGCGGCGACGATGCTCGGCGTCCAGGTCCTCTACATGGTCGTGTCCGGCGCGCCGCCCGCGTGGCTCCCGTTCGCGGCCCTGCTCATCGTCATCAGCGTCCCGACGGCAGGCTCCGCGGTCGCGTGGCTCGCCTCGCGGGTGACCAAGGACGCGACCGAGGGTCGGGCCGCGCTCGTCTTCGCCGGCATCGCCCTCGTCGCCGGTGCCCTCTGGGGCTCGTTGCTCGCCGGCGGCCTCGCCGCGCAGCTCGAGTCCGCGGGCGCGACCGGGTCGCTCGTCGTCGGTGCCGCGATCGTCGTGGGTCTCACGGCCGCTGTCGGGGCAGGCATCGGTCGGCTCACGGCGCGCGAGGCGTCGGACCGCCCGCTGCTCGTGGTCGTGCTGGGCACGGCCGTCGTGCTCGTCGCGATCCTCGGCCTGCTGGGCTGACGGGTCAGGCCGGTGGGCCGAGGCGCTTCGTGGCTGACGCGAATCCCAGCCACGTGTGCCGGTTGCCGGCCCAGCACCAGCCGACCTTCGGCGCGCCTCGACGCTCGCGTCCGTCACGTCCGGTGCCGTTCGAGATCCAGACGGCCGGGGTGCGGGTGTCCAGGCGCCCGTCGGGCTTGCGCAGGCGCGACCCGATGGTCATGTAGCAGTGGTTGCGCGCCACGACCTCGGGTGCCTGCAGCGCCCAGTGGATCCCCTCGGCCAGCAGCAGGGGCGTGCGGCCCCGGGCTGTGATCTCCGGGAGCGCCTCGTCGGGGGACCAGTTCGCCATGTCGTCCCCGCGGCCGGGGTCGGCGATCACGTAGAGCGGGCTCGCCGGGACGTCGAGGCCGTCGATCGGGGTGAACCTGTCGACGTCCTCCATGTCCACGACGACGAACCCCTCCTTCTCACCGTCGCGGGCGGGCAGGCGCAGCAGCGGGGCGAGGGCCGACGGCGGCGCGAGCCTCGGGTCGACGACGAGCAGCGAACCGGGCGGTGCGACCGTGGCGAGCTCGACCGTGGCGGCACGGAGCGTGTCCTCGGCCAGCCCGGCGACGGTGTGGACGCCGAGCGCGACGAGGCGCTCGGCCTGATCGGCGAGGGTCGGCAGCGGCGGTGCGTCGGCCGGCACGGCGGGCACGGCGGCATTCTCGGAAGTGGGGGGCACGGTGGTGGTCTGGGGCACGGAGCACCTCTCGGTCGGGGCGGTCGAGACGTCCAACGTTCTACGGTGTACGGAAATTCCCCGGTCGGCTCGGTGGACGGGTTGCGTGCGCGATCTGTGCCGTCGCCACGGATCGGCGATGATCGGGGGATGAGATACGCAGAGCACATCTCCGAGCTCGTCGGCGGCACCCCGCTCGTCAGGCTGACCCGTGTCACGGAAGGGCTGTCGGCGACGATCCTCGCCAAGGTCGAGTACGTGAACCCCGGCGGCTCGGTCAAGGACCGCATCGCCCTGAAGATGGTCGAGGCCGCCGAGGAGTCGGGCGAGCTGATGCCGGGCGGCACGATCGTCGAGCCGACGTCGGGGAACACCGGGGTAGGGCTCGCGCTCGTCGCCCAGCGCAAGGGCTACGCGTGCGTGTTCGTCTGCCCCGACAAGGTGAGCAAGGACAAGCGGGACGTCCTGCGGGCGTACGGCGCGCGCGTCGTCGTGACCCCGACCGCGGTGGCGCCCGACCATCCCGACTCCTACTACTCGGTCTCGGACCGCCTGGTCCGGGAGATCACCGGCGCCTGGAAGCCGAACCAGTACGCCAACCCGAACGGGCCCCTGTCGCACTACGAGTCCACGGGCCCGGAGGTCTGGTCGGACACCGAGGGACGGGTGACGCACTTCGTCGCGGGCGTGGGTACGGGGGGCACGATCACGGGCACGGGGCGCTTCCTCCAGGAGGTCTCGGCGGACCGCGCCGCGACCGACGGTGGTCGGGTGCGCGTCGTGGGCGCCGACCCCGCCGGGTCGGTGTACTCGGGCGGCGACGGGCGGCCCTACCTCGTCGAGGGCGTGGGCGAGGACTTCTGGCCGGACGCCTACGACCCCGCGGTGCCCGACGAGGTCATCCCCGTCACCGACGCCGACTCGTTCGCGATGACGCGGCGGCTCGCGCGCGAGGAAGGCCTGCTCGTCGGCGGTTCGTGCGGGATGGCGGTCGAGGCGACGCTGCGGCTCGCGCGCCGGCTCCAGGACGAGGACCCGGAGGCCGCGGCGCGAGCCGTGATCGTCGTGCTGCTGCCCGACAGCGGGCGCGGTTACATGTCGAAGATCTTCGACGACGCGTGGATGCGCTCGTACGGGTTCCTGCCGGCCGAGGAGGGCGTCACCGCAGGTGATGTGCTCCGGGCGAAGGACGGACGCCTGCCCGACCTGGTGCACACGCACCCGAACGAGACGGTCCGCGACGCGATCGAGATCCTCCGCGAGTACGGCGTGTCTCAGATGCCCGTGGTGGGGGCCGAGCCGCCGGTGAAGATCGGCGAGGTCGCGGGATCCGTGAGCGAGCGCGAGCTGCTCGACGCCGTCTTCTCGGGCCGCGCGTCGCTCGCCGACCGCGTGGACGAGCACATGGAGCAGCGGTTCCCGCTCATCGGCGCGGGCGAGGGGGTCGAGGCGATCCGTGAGGCACTGCACGACGCCGACGCCCTCCTCGTCGTCGAGGACGGTGACCCCGCGGGCGTCCTCACGCGCCACGACCTCCTCGGCTTCCTCGCGAGCTGACCCGCCGAACACGACATCGGGGTCGTTCTCCGTCCGATCGCGACCCCCATGTCGTGCTCGGCGTCAAGGCACGACGCCGCGTGCGACGTCGTGCCAGTAGGCGGCGATCTCGCTCGTGACCTTCACGACCCTGTCCGGTGCGGGCGGCGCGGGCCACAGCTGGAGGAGGTAGCTGTCGGGCGCCGACTCGCCGGGTGTCGGGCAGTCCATCTCGCGTCCGGCGTCCATCTCCGTCCCGGAGTACCGCGCTCGGTGCCACCCGAGCCGCGGTGCTCGCACCGAGCTGCCGTCGTCGAAGGTGGCGAGCACGAGCTCCCGGACGACGAGCTCGACGGACGCCTCCACGACGTCCTGCCAGGCGTCGTCGAGGGGCGGCTCCATCTCGTGCCACTCGACCCGGAACGGGACGCCTCCGGTGTGCAGTCCGGTGGTCATGGTCAATGCGTGCGGGCTCCTTGCCCCCAGCAGGCCGTTCTCCTGACCCTCGCGACCGGGTTCCGGCAGCTCGCCGTCCTCCTCCCGCAGGTGCACGAACCCGTAGTGGACGTCGATGTCGCGTGCGAAGAGCTCGATCACGAGCGCAGTATGGCGCACCGGCAGTCGCCGAACACGACATGGGGGTCGTTCTCCGCCCCGGGGCGGCCCTCATGTCGTGCTCGACAGCGAGCGAGGTCGTGCTCGACCGCGCGCGTCAGGCCGGGTCGGCGCGGGACGAGAGCGACGCGAGACCTGCGAGCAGCATCCGGACGTGGGTGTCGAAGCTCTCGTCGAGATCGTCCGGGAGCCGGTAGCCGCCCCCGAGCTCGAGCGCGACGAACCCGTGCAGGCTCGCGCGCACGGACCGGATCGCATCGATCGTGCGGTCGGGCGGCAGGTCGAACCCGCGCAGGACCGCGGCGACGACCTGGACGCTGCGACCGGCCGCGGCGGAGAGCGCCGCGTCGGTCGGGTCATCAGGGTCCGGCGCAACCTGCACCGCCGCGTACCGGCCGGGCCGGGCACGCGCGAACCCGCGCGTCGCGTGCGCCAGGGCGGCGACGGCGTCGGGCCCGGCGAGGCCGACGGTCGCGTCGGTGACCGTCCGCGTGAAGTCCTCGACGGAGACCCGTGCGACCTCGCGCCGCAGCGCGGCGAGCGAGCCGACGTGCTTGTAGAGGCTCGGCGGCGCGACGCCCGCCTGCGCGGCGACCTTGGCGAGCGTGAGGTCGGCGAACCCGGTCGGGCCGCCCGCGTCGACGAGGTCGAGCGCGATCGCGACGACGGCGCCGCGCGACAGCCCGGCCCTAGCCACGGTCGTCCCCGGCCGCCCGCTCGTCGCCCAGCGTCGCGGGAACGGACGGCGCGTCGTCGGGCAGGGAGGCGAGGTGCTCGAGGACGGCCGCGGTGACCTCCTGCGGCGCCTGCGTCTGGGGGTAGTGCCCGACCTTCGGCAGCAGGAGCGTCGTCGCGCCCAGCGACTCGCGGGCCCACGCGGCCTCGGCGGCCGGGTCGGCGAAGTCGGGATCGAGCGCGCCGAACACGGCGAGCACGGGCGCCTGCACGTGCGCGACGCGCGGCTCGACGACGCGGTGGTCGAGCTGGAGGCACAGGTGCCGGAACGAGCGCAGGCGGCCGGGCTCGGAGAGGTTCGCGCGGATCGCGGCCTGGTGCTCCGCGAGCCTCGCCGGGCGGCGGCCCTTGTGCAGGGAGCCGAAGAACGAGGCCCAGAGCGCCGCGCCCCACGGGCGGACGAACGCCACGCCGTACAGCGCGCGCATCGCGCGCAGCTTCGCCGGCGACGACGGCTCGCGCAGGAACCCGTCGAGCAGGACGAGCCCACGGACGAGGTCGGGGCGCTCGGCGGCGGCGACCACCGCGGCGGAGCCGGCCATCGAGCTTCCGATCAGCACGGCGGGGCCGGCGTCGAGGTGCTCGACCAGCGCGACGTAGTCGCTCGCGGTCGCCTCGTCGCCGTGCGTGGTGAACGTCGTGTCGCTGTCGCCGTGACCACGCAGGTCCATGACCGCGACCCGGAAGCCCGCCGCCACGACGTGGGGGACGACGTCGTCGTAGGTGGCGCGCAGGTCGCCCATGCCGGGGACGGCGACGACGAGCGGACCGCTGCCCTCGACGGTGTACGCGAGGCGGCCCTCGGGGCGGAGGAGGAGGTGGACGGAACCTCGGCTGCTGTTCATAACCACGAGGCTAATAGCATTAGCCACGGTGCGCAAGGGGTCTTCCGAGAGCGGGTGGGGAGCGCCCGCGTAGGGTAGGAACGCCCGGTTCCGCACGGGCTCCCCCTGCTCCCGACGAGAGGCATCCTCGTGACCGAACCACCCGCCCTCCCCACCGTCTCCGGCTCCTTCGGCGACAAGCCGACCCTGGCCTTCCCCGAGGGAGGTGCACCGGACGGCCTGCAGGTCGTCGTGCTGTCCGAGGGCGACGGCCCCGCCGTGACGTCGGGCCGCAACATCGTCGTGCACTACCTCGGTCAGACGTGGGAGGGCGAGGTGTTCGACAACTCCTACGACCGCGGCGACACCATCGCGTTCCCGATCGGCGTGGGCGCCGTCATCGGCGGGTGGGACAAGGGGCTCGTGGGTCAGAGCATCGGCTCGCGCGTGCTGCTGTCCGTGCCGCCGGAGCACGGCTACGGCCAGCGCGGGGTCCCGCAGGCCGGCATCGGCGGCACGGACACACTCGTCTTCGTCGTGGACGTCGTCGACGTCCAGTGAGCTGGACGGTCAGCGTCGCGCGCTGCGCGTCACCGTGAACCGGCGGTCACGACCCTCCTGGGTCGTCGGTCCCACCGCTCGCTCCAGCGCCCGGCGGTAGCGCAGGTGCGAGTTCCACACGCACCACAGCTCGCCGCCCGGCCGTAGCAGGCGGCCCGCCGCCGCGAACATCCGGTGCGCGGTGTCGGTGCGCACCGCCGCACCCTCGTGGAACGGTGGGTTCAGGAGCACGACGTCGGCGCTCGCGTCCGCGAGCGAGGCGCCGGCGTCGTCCCGGACGACACGCACGCGACCGTCCACCCCGTCGGCCCGCGCCGTGAGCGCCGCGGAGCGCACCGCCGCCTCCGAACGGTCCGTCGCGACGACGCGCGCGTCCGGCCAGCGCCGGGCGGCCCACGCCGCGAGGATCCCCGTCCCGCACCCCAGGTCGACGACGTCGGCCGGCTCGTCGGCGACCCTCGCCTCGTCGACCCCGACCGACGCTGTCCCGCCCAGGAGCGTGGCCTCGAGCCGCTCGAGCAGGAACCGTGTCCCGAGGTCCAGGCTCGCACCGGCGTACGCCGCGCCGAACGCCGCGACGGTGAGACCGACGTCGGGCAGGTCGACGGAGACCGGGTACGTGAACGGCGCTCCGGCGCCGGGCGCCCGGGGCGTGCGCGCGACGAGGACGCGGGACTTGCCTCGCGCGAGGCTCGCGCGCACGTCGGCGAACGACTCGCCGAGGACGTCGTTCATCGCGGGCGTCATGTGCTTGACGCGGCTGCCGGCGAGCAGGACGACGCCGGGGTCGGCCTCGCGCGCGACGTGCTCGGCGACGTCGCGCAGGGCGCTCAGCCCGCGGGGAAGGCGGAGGAGGACGACCCGAGCCCCGGCGAGGAGACCGGCGTCGAGCGCGTGGCGCTCGAACGCGCCGCGCATCCCGACGGTCGCGGCGTTCGCGTCCAGCGCCGCCTCGGCGGTGCATGCGTCCTGGTGCACGCGCACGGCGCCGCGCGCGAGCACCGCGGACCCGAGGGTGAGCGCGCCGTACCGGTCGTCGACGACCGCGACCGCGTCGGGGCCGAGGTCGGCGAGCAGCGGCGCGGCCTCGTCGAGGAGCAGGCGGTCGGCGGCGTCGACGGCGACGGGGGAGTCCTCGCGACGCGGGCCCGGGTCGTCGGTGCCCAGCCGGGAGAGCAGGTCGGCGAGCTCCGCGGGAGAGGTAGGCGTCACGACCCCAGTCTCGCGCACGACCGCGCCGCTCGGGCCACGCAGCGCGGTGCGGTCGATCCCGCGCTAGCCTGCGTCCCAGGTTCTCGTGAGGAGGCGATCCATGGACGTCCCCAGGACGCTGGCCGAGTCGCGTGCCGCCGGCCGCGCGCTGCGCGACCGAGCGCCGCGTCGCACCCAGGGCGCGCTCGTGCTCCCGGAGCGCGACCCCGTCGCGATCATCGAGGAGCAGAACCGCGACCGGATCCAGGAGCTCGTGCCCTTGCGGATCGGGCGCATGCTCGAGTCCCCGTTCGCGTTCTACCGGGGAACGGCCGCGACGATGGCGCACGACCTGCGCGACGGCCCCCGGACCGGGGCTCACGTCGTCGCCTGCGGGGACGCGCACGTGTCCAACTTCGGCCTCTTCGCCTCGCCCGAGCGGCAGGTCGTGTTCGACCTGAACGACTTCGACGAGGCGTGCGACGCCCCGTGGGAGTGGGACGTCAAGCGGCTCGCCGCGAGCATGTACGTCGGCGGGCGGGACAAGGGCATGTCGGAGGAGGCGTGCGGCGACGCGGCGCGTCACGCGGCCCGCGGCTACCGGGAGCTGCTCCCGGACCTGTTCGCCCGCAGCGCCCTCGAGAGGTTCACGTACCGGATGGACGCCGACAGCATCGAGCCGCTCCTTCGCAAGGAGGGCCGCGACGAGCTCCGCCGCACCGTGCGCAAGGCGCGGCGGCGGACCTCGGAGCAGGTGGTGCAGAAGATCACGACGCGCACGGCGGAGGGCAGGCAGCGGATCGTCGACCAGCCGCCGGTCACGCAGCACCTCGACCTCGCGACGAGGGACGAGGTGACGATGCTCTTCGAGCAATATCGCGAGCCGCTGCGCGCGGACGTGCGGCTGCTGCTCGGCCAGTTCACGGCCGTCGACCACGTCCTGCGGGTCGTGGGTGTCGGCAGCGTCGGCACGCGCTGCTACATCGCCCTGCTCGAGGGGCCGGCGGGCGAGTCCCTCGTCCTGCAGGCGAAGGAGGCCGTGTCGTCCGTCCTCGCGACGTACGGGGGGATGGCGGACGCCCTGCCGGCGGGGCTCGCGCCGGTCTCGTCGGTCCCCTCGCAGGGGCGGCGGGTCGTCGCAGCCCAACGGATCCTCCAGGCGCACTCCGACCCGTTCCTCGGCTGGCTCACGATCGAGGTCCCGGAGAGGACGGGGCGCCCGCGCGTCGACTTCTTCTGGCGCCAGTTCCGGGACATGAAGGGCTCTGTCGAGCTGGACCGGCTCACCGCCGCCCAGTTCACGCGGTACGGCGAGCTGTGCGGGCGTGTCCTCGCGCGGGCGCACAGCCAGTCCCCGGGCGCGCGCCTGGCGTACGGCTACCTGGGTCGCTCCGACATGTTCGACCACGCCATGGCCCGGTGGGCGCGGGGGTACGCGGACGTCGTCGAGCAGGACTACGCGGCGCTCGAGGCGGCGGTCGCGTCCGGACGGCTGCCCGCCGAGCGCGGAACCTGACGGACGGTCGCGACCGTAGGCTGGGCGCCATGACGGACGACACCCCGCAGGCCGGAGCGACCGCGGACCCCGTGGGGACGGTGCTGCCGCGCGGGACGGCGCGGGTCACGGTCGAGTACTGCACGCAGTGCCGCTGGCTGCTGCGCGCGGCGTGGGTCGCGCAGGAGCTGCTGCAGACGTTCCGCACCCGGCTCGGGGAGGTCGCGCTGGTCCCCGGGACGGACGGCGTCTTCCGGGTCACGCTCGACGCGGGGGACGGTCCGGTGCTGCTGTGGGACCGCACGACCGACGGGGGTTTCCCCGAGGTCCCGGACCTCAAGCGACGCGTACGCGACGCCGTCGCGCCGGACCTGTCGCTCGGTCACACGGACCGTGCGGCGGGTCCCGCGAGCCCGGCCGGGTCCCCCGAGGCGGGCTGAGTCGAGCGGGTCAGTCCTTCTTGGGGCGTGCAGCGGCGGCAGCGGCGAGGCGCTCCTCCTCGGCGCGCACCTTCTTCAGGACCTCGCGCTCCGCGGCGAGCCAGCTCGGCGGGTCCTGACGGAGCTCGTCGATCTGATCCGTCGTCAGGGGCTCCGTCAGCCCGCCGCGCGTCAGGCCCGAGATCGAGACGCCGAGCCTGCCGGCGACGACCGGTCGCGGGTGGGGTCCGTTGCGACGCAGCTCGCTGAGCCACTCGGGCGGGTTCTTCTCCAGCTCCTCGAGCTGTGCGCGCGTGATCGTGCCCTCCTGGAACTCCGGGGGAGTGGCGGGCAGGTACACCCCGAGCTTCTTCGCCGCGGTGGCGGGCTTCATGGTCTGCGCGGACTGCTTGGGGATCATGGGTTCCAGGGTATCCCGGCGAGCCGGGGCGCCTAGGCTGGAGCCCGTGGACGACGACGCAGGCACGGTTCCCGAGGCGCAGGCCGACCCCCACGGGTCCGGTTCCGACGAGGGCCGGCGCTTCCGGCTCGCGTTCGTCCCGGGCGCCACTCCGGCGAAGTGGGTGCGGACCTGGCGCGAGCGGCACCCCGACGTCCCGCTCGACCTCGTCGCCGTCGAGGCCGAGGACGCGGAGCGTGCGCTGCTCGACCACCGGGCGGAGGCCGCCCTCCTGCGCCCGCCCGTCGACCGCGACGTGCTCGGTGCGATCGGTGTCTACGAGGAGTCGGTGGTCGTGGTCGTGTCGCGCGACCACCTCCTCGCCGCGCTCGAGCCGGACGAGACCGTCGCGCCGGCGGACCTCGCCGACGACGTCGTGCTGCGCCCGCTCGACGACGTCGTGCCGTGGGCGGGCGAGCCCGGCGCCCCCGAGGACGCGGCCGGGATCCCGGGGCAGCCGGCCGTCGAGCGCCCGGCGACCACGCGCGACGCGGTCGTGCTCGTCGCGGCGGGGGTGGGCGTCGTCGTCGTGCCGCAGTCCCTCGCACGCCTGCACCAGCGCAAGGACGTGACCTACCGCCACCTCGACGGGGCGCCACCTGTTCCCGTCGCGCTGGCGTGGGTCACCGAGCGCGAGGACGAGCTCGTGGAGGAGATGATCGGCATCGTGCGCGGGCGTACGGTCAACAGCTCGCGCGGGCGGGCCGCAGGCCCAGGAGCAGCAGAGCGCGCCCCGTCGCCGGACCGGGCCGGCAAGCGCGGCGGGGCGAGCAGGTCCGGGGCGGCCGGTGGCACCGGCCGGTCGGGCAAGGGCAGCGCCGGGCGGTCCGGCAAGGGTGCCGGGGGCCGGTCGGGTCGGGACGGCGGGCGCAAGGGGCGCGGCTCGGGCGGGCGCGGTGGTCGCTGACCTGCCACGTCCGGGGCGTGCGGGATCATCCGCAGGCGCTGACCGCCGACGGCAGCTCGGCGCTCGACGCCGCGGAGGCTATGCACATAGGCATTGACTTATATAAGTGTGTGCTGCAACATGGAGTGATGGAAGCGTTCGACGTCCTGGGGGACCCGGTCCGACGCCGGATCCTGGAGCTCCTCGCCGAGGGCGAGAAGCCGGCGGGGGAGATCGCCGCGCTCGTCGGCGACGAGTTCTCGATCAGCCAGCCGGCGGTCTCCCAGCACCTGCGGGTCCTGCGCACGAGCGGGTTCGCGACCGTGCGGGCCGAGGGGACACGGCGCCTCTACGCGCTCGACCCCGCACCCCTGGGCGAGGTCGAGGACTGGGCCGCAGGGCTCCGACAGTTCTGGGAGCAGCGGCTCGACGCCCTCGGCACCGAGCTGGCCCGCGGGGCACGGGAACGTCGTCGGGCCGCGGGTGCGGCGTCGACGACCACCACCACCGACACCACACGGAGGACAGGATGAAGGACCTCATCGCCGAGATGGAGGCGGTGCGACGCACCGTCGGGAGCGACGTGCTCCCCGCGGGCGAGGCGCACGTCGTCTCGCTCTCCCGGACCTACCCCGCGGACGTCCACGACGTGTGGAGCGCCGTGACCGACCCCGAGCGCATCCCTCGCTGGTTCCTGCCGGTGAGCGGCGACCTGCGCGTCGGGGGCACCTACCAGACGGAGGGCAACGCGGGCGGGGAGATCCGCGTGTGCGAGGCGCCGCGGCACCTGCGCATCACGTGGGTCATGGGGCCGCCGACGCCGGAGGACTCGTCGCTCGTCGACGTGCGGCTGGAGCCCGTCGAGGGCGGGACCCGCCTGACCCTGGAGCACACCGCGGTGACGCCGCCGGAGTTCTGGGACGAGTACGGGCCCGGGGCGGTCGGCGTCGGCTGGGACGGTGCGCTGCTCGGGCTCGGGCTCCACCTGTCCGGGGTCGAGGGCGTGATCGACCCGGAGACGCTCGCCACGGACCCCGCGGTCCGGGCGTTCAACACCGCGAGCAGCGAGGCCTGGGGGGTCGCGCTCGCGGAGGCCGACGGTCTCGACGCCGACGCGGTCGCGACACGGGTGGCCGCCACGACGGCGTTCTACGTGCCCCCGCTCAGCCCTCCGGCGTAGGCCGGTCCGACCGAGGGCTGATGTTCACCGACTGTTCATCCGGCTAGCCTCGTCCGGGTGACTTCGTCCCGTTCGTCCTTCCTCCGCGCGATCGTCTGGCTCGGGGCCACCGCTCTCGTCGTGCTCGCCGCCTACGGCCTGCACGGACCGAGCGAGGCGCTCTACGTCGCGATCACCGCGAGGACCGCCGCCCTCCCCGGTCTCGACCTCGTCGCCGAGGGCGGCGTCCTCGCGCTCGTCGCGCTCTGCGCCGCCGTCGCGTGGCGCTCGCGAGCCGCAGGCCCGGCCGCTGTCGCGACGACGCTCACCGCCGGCCTGGCCGCCGTCCTCGCCTACGGCACCAGCGAGGTCGTGAAGTCGTTCGCCCGTGAGCCACGGGGGTGCTGGGACCTGGTCGAGGTCGCGCACTGCCCGCCGGCCGGCGACTGGTCGTTCCCCAGCAACCACACGGCGATCGCGTTCGCGCTGGCCGCGGCCGTCGTCGTCGCGGGCGGTCCTGCCCTCCGGCCGCGCGGAGGGGTGAGCCCGCGCCACGGCGTCGGCCCGCGCGTGCCCGACGTCGCGTGGCGGGTCGTGCTCCCGGCCGTCCTTGCGCTCCTGGTCGGGTTCGCCCGGGTCGCGCAGGGCGCCCACTTCCCCCACGACGTGGTCGCGGGTGCGGCCGTCGGGGTGGGCGTCGTGGTCGCGTGCGTGCTCGCGCTCGGCGAGGCCGCGACGACCGGGGTCCACGCGCTGTGCCGGGTCGACGTCGTGCGGCGGACCCTGCTGGCCCGACCGTACTGAGCGGACCCGTACGTCAGCGGGGGGCCGTGACGAACACGTCGAGCAGCTCGGGGTGGTGGGCGTGCACGAGCACGCCGAACACCACGAGGTCGAACAGCAGGTGGACCGCGACGACGTACGTCAGGGACTTGCTCCACGAGAAGATCCAGCCCTGCACCAGCGCGAACGGGATCGTGAGCAGCGGCCCCCACTCGCGGTACCCGAGCTCCCACAGGAATGACACGAACACCGTCGCCTGCAGGAGGTTCGCCGTCCACAGGCCGAAGTGCTTGCGGTACAGCGCGAAGACGACGCACACGAAGAACAGCTCGTCCCAGATGCCCACCGCGTTGACCCCGACGAACAGGCGCGCGATCTCCTGCCCGCCCGTGACGTCCGGCCAGTTCTGGTAGGCACCGGAGCCGATGAAGTAGAACGGCAGGATCAGGTACCCCGCGACGACGACGACCGCGAGGTACACGATCTGACCGCGCGTCCACCGCCTCCCCGTCGACACCGGGAACGTGATCGTCCGGTCCCGGAAGACGAACCGCGACAAGGCCCACGGCACGAGCACGGCGAGCGACAGGGCGGCCGTGAACCGGGCCATGCCACCGTCCGACAGGTCCGCCTCCAGCGAGATCGCCGAGATGATCGCCATGCCCGTCGCGATCAGCGCGAGGTCGCGGCCGAGCACCCGGTCGACGGCCCACCCGAGCGCCACGCCGAGGACGAGCGGCACGTAGCCCAGGGGGCGCACGTGGACGGCGAAGAGCAGCACGGCCGACGCGGACACGAGCACGGCGGCGAGCAGCCGCGCGGGGGAGCCGGTCGCCCAGGGAGGGAGCGCGGCGTCGGGCACGGCAGCGCTGGTGGACGGGCCGGGCACGGGGGATGACGTCACCCGCACACGGTGCCACGATGCGACGTATGGAGCGACGTCCGACACCCGAGCACAGCACCGTCGCCGTGTTGTCCGACGTGCACGGCGTGCTGCCCGTGCTCGACGCCGTGCTGGCGGAGCCTGACGTCCGTGGTGCCGACCTCGTCGTCGTCACCGGGGACCACGCGGCCGGACCGGAGCCCGTCGAGGTGCTCGACCGGCTGACCGCGCTCGGTGACCGTGTCCTGCTCGTGCGCGGCAACGCGGACCGCGAGCTCGTCGCGTGGGTGCACGACGGCGCCGGCGCGGTGCCCGACCCGGTCGTGCCGTGGGCCGCGGCGCAGCTTCGGCCGGACCAGGTCGAGCTGCTCGCGGGCCTGCCGCACCCGTTCGAGATCGCGGTGCGCGGGTTCGGGCGCGTCGTCTGCTGCCACGGCACACCACGCGACGACGAGGAGGTGGTCCTGGTCGACTCGTCGCTCGAGCGCTGGGCCGAGGTCCTCGGCGGCCTCGACGACGACGTACGGACCGTCGTCTGCGGGCACACGCACATGCCGTTCGTGCGGCTCGTGGACCGGCGGCTCGTCGTGAACCCCGGCAGCGTCGGGATGCCGTACGGGCGAGCGGGCGGCTCGTGGGCGCTGCTGCGCGACGGGCAGGTGTCGTTGCGGCACACGGAGATCGACGTCGACGCGGCGGTCGCGGCCGTCGTCGCAGGCAGCGACTACCCGGACGCCCGTGCGTGGGCGGACTATTTCCTGCGGTCCGCGGCGAGCGACGCCGAGGCGCTGCGGATCTTCGGGCCTCGCGACGGGCGCCCGCCGAGCCCGGATCAGAGCTCCTCGTAGATCGCGGGGTCCTGGTCGTTCGTCCGGCCGTCCGGGCGCCCGAGCCCGGTGATCGCGGCCATCTCGGCGTCGCTCAGCTCGAAGGAGAAGACGTCGAGGTTCTCGCGCTGGCGCTCGGGCGAGGAGGCCTTGGGGATCGGCACGACCCCGAGCTGGACGTGCCAGCGCAGGATCGCCTGCACGGGCGAGACGTCGTGGGCGCGGGCGACCTCGGCGACCACCGCGTCGCCGAGCAGGTCGTTCGCCCGCCCGATGGGGCTCCACGCCTCCGTCACGATCCCGCGTGCCGCGTCCGCCGCGCGCTGGTCCGCCTGCGGGAAGTACGGGTGCAGCTCGACCTGGTTGACCACCGGCGTGACGCCTGTCGCCTCGATCACCGCGTCCAGGTGCTCCGGCAGGAAGTTCGACACGCCCACGTGGCGGATCAGACCACGCTCGCGGCACTCGACGAGCGCCTGGTACGCCTCGACGTACGTCCCACGTCCCGGGTTGGGCCAGTGGATGAGGTACAGGTCGATGTGGTCGAGCCCCGTCCGGAACAGCGACTCCTCGACCGCCCGCACCGCGGCGTCGTGCTCCTGGTAGCGGCCCGGGAGCTTGGACGTCACGAGCACGTCGTCGCGCGGGACGCTTGTACGCCGGACGGCGGCGCCGACGGCACCCTCGTTCTCGTAGCTGAACGCCGAGTCGACCAGCCGGTACCCGGCGTCGATCGCGCGCGCGATCGTGTCCGCGCCGTCCGAGCCGCGGAGCTTGTACGTACCGAACCCGACCGCGGGGATCGCCGTGCCGTCCTGAGCCGTGAGGGTGGGGATGAGTGTCATCCCTCTATCCAGCCACGACGACCCCGGACCTGCACGTGCAGCCGTCTCGGGCGTACGCGTTCGGCGCCCACGTCGGCGTCCACGTCGGGGACGACGCCGTCCTGCACCTGAGTGCCGAGGCCGGGCGCCCCGAGGTCTGGACCTACGCCGAGCTCACCACGCGCGAGGTGTACCGAACCTGCCGAGAATCCCACCGAGAAGTAAGTATCCGCCCCTGGTCGGCCGTGATCAGGGGCGGATGCTCACTTCTCGGCTGTCAGTCGGCTCAGGCGGCGTCGGGGAACGGGACGCCCGTGGTCGAGTGGCAGCGGTAGCCGTGCGGGTTCTTGGCGGCGCTCAGGTACTGCTGGTGGTAGTCCTCGGCGTAGTAGAACGGGCCGGCCTCGGACGCGGGGCGCATCTCGGTGGTGATGGGGTCGTACCCCTTGGCCTCGAGGACCTTGCCGTAGCGCTCGGCCGTCTCGCGGACCGCCCGCTCCTGCTCGGGCGTGGTCCAGTACACCGCGGAGCGGTACTGCGTGCCGACGTCGTTGCCCTGCCGGTAGCCCTGCGTGGGGTCGTGCCGCTCCCAGAAGATCTTGAGCAGCTCCTCCTCCGAGACCTTCGCGGGGTCGTACGCGACGAGCGCCGTCTCGGTGTGGCCCGTGCGCGCGGAGCACGCCTCCTCGTAGGTGGGGTTCGGCGTCGTGCCGCCCATGTACCCGACGGCGGTGCTCACCACGCCGGGGACCTGCCAGTAGATCTCCTCGGCACCCCAGAAGCAGCCCATCGCGACGTAGAGCACGCGGGTGCCCTCGGGCCAGGGGCCCGTGACGGACGTGCCGAGCACGGTGTGCGGGCGCGGGGTCTGCAGGACGGGGGACTGACGCCCGGGGAGCGTGTCCTCCGGGGCGACCATGGCCGTCTTGGCGGACGAGCCGAAGATCGCGTCGAAGATCGAGTTCATCGCTTACCTCCTGAAGGTGCCGGACGACCGGGGCGCTGCGAGGGACCGACCAGCGGTCCCGGGCCCACGACGCATCGTCCAGGCACGGGGTAGAACGCGGCCGGGGCGCCGGGTGTTCCGGCGAGCCTCTCACGGGACGATCGCGTCGACGTAGCCTCCGTCGACGCGGACCGCCGCACCCGTCGTCGCGGACGCGAGCGGCGAGGCGAGGTACGCCACCATGTGCGCGATCTCCTCCGGCTCGATGAGGCGCTGGAGCAGCGACTGCGGCCGGTGCTCGCGCATGAAGACCCGCTGCGCCTCGTCCCACGGCAGCTCGTCGCCGACGAGCTCGCGCGCGAACGCCTCGACGCCGCCCGTGTGCGTCGGCCCGGCCAGCACGCTGTTCACCGTCACGCCCGTGCCGGCGGCGGCCTTCGCGAACCCGCGCGAGACCCCGAGCAGCGCGGTCTTCGTCACGCCGTAGTGGATCATCTCGGCCGGGATCACGACGGCCGAGTCGCTCCCGATGAACTGCACGCGACCCCAGCCGCGCTCCGTCATCCCGGGCAGGTAGGCACGCGTCAGACGGACACCCACGAGGACGTTGACCTCGAAGTACCGGCGCCAGGTGTCGTCGTCGATCTCCAGCGGGTCCGCGCTGGAGAAGATGCCGAGGTTGTTGACGAGCACGTCGACCCGGGGCACGGCCGCCAGCATCGTCGCGGTGCCGTCGTCGGTCGCGAGGTCCGCGGCGACGCCGAGGACATCGGCGCCGGGCACGTGCTCGCGCACGTCCGCGGCCGCGCGCTGCGCCGTCTCCTCCGACCGTCCGTTCACCACGACGCTCGCACCGCACGCCGCCAGGGTCCGCGCGATCGCCAGCCCGATGCCCTGCGCCGACCCCGTGACCAGCGCCGTCCTGCCGTCCAGGTCGATCCTCATGCTTCTCCTCCGTCGGTCCGAGACCCTGCCCCGCGGTCGGGGCCGCTCCGCCCCACCGTGCCGTGCGACGTCGGGCCCCGCCACCGCGCGGCGCACGCCACGACTCGTAGGCTGGGCAGGGTGAGCACCTCATCGAGCGAGCACAGCGGCGAGCACCCCGACTGGACCACGACCGGCTTCTCCACCCGCGCCATCCACGCGGGCCAGGACCCGGACCCCACGACGGGCGCCGTCGTGCCGCCCATCCATCAGGTGTCGACGTACAAGCAGGACGGCGTCGGTGGGCTGCGCGGCGGGTACGAGTACTCGCGCTCGGCCAACCCGACGCGCACCGCGCTCGAGGAGGCGCTCGCGGCCGCGGAGTCGGGAGGGCTCGGCCCGACGACGGACGGGCCCGCCGCGCGCGGGTACGCGTTCGCGTCGGGGCTCGCCGCCGAGGACACGCTCCTGCGGGCCGTGCTGCGCCCGGGCGACCACGTCGTGCTCCCCGACGACGCGTACGGCGGCACGTACCGGCTGGTGGCCCGCGTCTTCGGTCCCTGGGGGATCGAGCACACGCCCGTCGACCTCACGGACGTCGACGCCGTCAGGGCAGCCGCCCGGCCGGGTGCGACGAAGGTCGTGTGGGTCGAGACGCCCACGAACCCGCTCCTCGGGGTGTCCGACATCGCGGCGCTCGCGGACGTCGCGCACGCGGCCGGGGCGCTGCTCGTCGTCGACAACACGTTCGCCACGCCGTACCTGCAGCAGCCCCTCGCGCTGGGCGCGGACGTCGTCGTGCACTCGACGACCAAGTACGTCGGCGGGCACTCCGACGTCGTCGGGGGAGCCCTCGTCGTCGCGACGGGCGCGCAGCTGCCCGGAAGCCTCGCCTCGCCGGCCGGGGGGACCGACGTCGCGGGCGCGGTCGGCTTCCACCAGAACGCCTCGGGGGCGGTCGCCGGACCGTTCGACGCGTGGCTCACGCTGCGCGGGCTCAAGACCCTCGCCGTGCGGATGGACCGGCACGGCGCCAACGCCGCGGTGGTCGCGGCGTTCCTCGAGGAGCACCCGGCGGTGACGCAGGTGATCTACCCCGGCCTCGCGTCGCACCCGGGGCACGAGCTGGCCGCCCGGCAGATGAGCGGGTTCGGCGGCATGGTGTCGTTCCGGGCCGGGAGCGAGGCGAAGGCGCTCGACGTGTGCGCGCGCACGCAGGTGTTCACTCTCGCCGAGTCGCTCGGCGGGGTCGAGTCGCTCATCGAGCACCCCGGCCGCATGACGCACGGGTCCGTCGCCGGTACGGCGCTCGAGGTGCCGGACGACCTCGTGCGCCTCTCGGTCGGCATCGAGGACGTGGACGACCTCCTCGCCGACCTCGGGCGCGCGCTGTCGTGACGTCCGTCACGGGGAGATCGTGCGCAGGTGCCGCCCGGTCACGGGCGTCGTCGCGCCCGCTCCCCTAGGGTTGCGCTGTGAGCGCGCAGACGGAGCATTCCGACCGGCCCGACCAGCAGGTGGCCACCGCACCGATCCCGCCGGGGCGGCCCGGGAACGCCGTCCCCGACTCGGTCCGCGGGGCCGCGTCCTGGTCCTGGCGGCTCCTGCTCATCGCCGCCGCTGTCGCGGCGGCGCTGTGGATCATGACCGAGCTCAAGGTCATCGTCGTCCCGATCGCGGTCGCGCTGCTGCTGACGGTGCTGCTGACGCCCGTCCAGCGGTTCTTCCAGCGGCGCCTGCACATGTCCCGCGTCTGGGCGTCGGCCGCGGCGCTCGTCGGGCTGCTCCTCGTGGTCGCGGGTCTCGCGACGCTCGCGGGGCAGCAGATCGTCAGCGGCTTCCAGGAGCTGCGCGACCAGGCGGTCGAGGGCTTCGACCAGTTCATGTCGTGGCTCGCCGACGGTCCTCTCGGGCTGGACTCCGCGACCCTGAGCTCCTACCTCGATCAGGCGCAGTCCGCGATCTCCGAGAACCAGAGCAGCATCGTCTCCGGCGCGCTCGGGGCGGCCACGACGATCGGCCACGTCCTCGCCGGCGCGCTCATCGCGCTGTTCTGCACGTTCTTCTTCCTCCTCGACGGCCGCACGATCTGGTCCTGGGTCGTCGGCCTGCTGCCGCTGCGCTCCCGGGACCGGGTGCACCAGGCCGGGCGACGCGGCATCGTCACCCTCTCTGCGTACACGCGGACGCAGATCCTCGTGGCGGCGGTCGACGCCGTCGGCATCGGCATCGGGGCGGCGTTCTTCGTGCCGAGCCTCGCGCTGCCGCTCGCGATCCTCGTGTTCATCGGCTCGTTCATCCCGATCGTCGGTGCGATCGTCACCGGCTCGATCGCCGTGCTCGTCGTGCTGGTCGCGAACGGCTGGCCCGCGGCGCTCATCATGCTCGGGATCGTCCTGCTCGTGCAGCAGATCGAGGGCCACATCCTCCAGCCGTTCCTCATGGGCCACGCGGTCTCGCTGCACCCGGTCGCCGTGCTGCTGGTCGTCGCCGCCGGCAGCTTCGCCGCCGGGATCGTCGGGGCGCTGTTCGCCGTCCCGATCGCCGCCGTCCTCAACACCGTGATCCTCTACCTGCACGGGCACGACAAGTTCCCCGAGCTCGGGACGGACGAACGCGTCGTCGTGCGGGGCAGACCGCAACCCCCCGTGATCCGGCGCGCCGAGGGCGACCTCAGCGAGGACGCACCCGGGCGAGCCGCGCACGGTGACGACTCGCCCGTGGCAGGACCGGACGACGCCGGCACCGCCCGGAGCGTCCGCGACGCCGAGTCGTGACCTCGGGCGATCCCGCGGACGTCACCCTCGCGGACGTGCGTGCGGCCGCCCGCCTGCTCGACGGCGTCGCCCCCGTCACCCCCGTGCAGACCACGCGTGCGATCAGCGACGCCGCCGGCGTCCGGGTGCTGCTGAAGTGCGAGAACCTGCAGCGCGCCGGGTCGTTCAAGGTGCGCGGTGCCTACGTGCGCATGGCCCGGCTGACCGACGCGGAGAAGGCGGGCGGCGTCGTCGCCGCGAGCGCCGGCAACCACGCGCAGGGTGTCGCCCTCGCGGCGGGACTCCTCGGGATCCACGCGGTCGTGTACATGCCGGTCGACGCCGCCCTGCCGAAGGTCGCGGCGACGCGTCAGTACGGGGCCGAGGTCCGGCTCGTGGGCGAGGACGTCGACGCGACGCTCGCCGCCGCACGCGCCGAGAGCGAGCGGTCGGGGGCGGTGCTCATCCACCCGTTCGACCACCCGGACGTCGTCGCGGGCCAGGGGACGATCGCGCTCGAGATCCTCGAGCAGGTCCCGGACGTGCGGACCGTCGTCGCCCCGCTCGGGGGCGGCGGGCTGGTCGCGGGGCTGGCCGCGGCGTTCGCGGAGGCGGCCCCGGACGTGCGGGTGGTCGGGGTGCAGGCGGCGCGTGCCGCGGCGTACCCGGTCTCGCTCGCTGCGGGGGAGCCGACGCCCGTCCGGCTCCGGGGGACGATGGCCGACGGCATCGCGGTCGGCACCCCGGGGGTGGTGCCGTTCGCTATCCTCGCGCGGCACGGTGTCGAGGTACGGACCGTCAGCGAGGGCGAGATCTCCCGGGCGCTGCTCATGGTGGCGGAGCGCGCCAAGCTGCTCGTGGAGCCCGCCGCGGCCACGGGCGTCGCGGCACTGCTGGCGGCGGCGGGAGCGCTCGACGTCGCGGACCCCGCGGACGTGTCCGCGCGTCCGCTGGAGGGACCGGTCGTCGTCGTGCTGTCGGGCGGCAACGTCGACCCGCTGGTGCTGCTGCGCGTCGTGCGTCACGGCCTCGCGGCCGCGGGCCGCTATGTGCAGCTGCAGGTCCTGCTGGACGACCGGCCGGGTGCGCTCGCGGGCATGCTCGAGACCATCGCGTCGACGCGCGGCAACATCATGCACATCGACCACGACCGCACCGACGTGGGCCTGGCGATCGGCGAGGCCTGGGTGCGGATGCAGGTGGAGACCAAGGGGCCTGAGCACTGCGACGAGCTCGTGGCGCGACTGCGCGCCGACGGCTACCACGTCGAGCTCTCGGGTCGTACGCCGCCATTGCACTGATCCTGGTCTCGTCGATCATCGAAGGCGGGTCGACGTCACGACGACCCGGCGTACCGGAGCGTCGGGGGCCGGCGCGACGTCGGACGGACGGACGCCGCGGTCGTAGAACGCCTGGAGCACGCGTCCCTCCGTCGCCGGCCACCGCGGCAGCACGTCGTGGGCGAGCAGGACCACGACCCGCCACCCCAGGCGCTCGAGCTCTTCCTGGCGCGCGACGTCGTTCAGCCGCTGGGACGGCGACACCAGGTGGTGGCGCCCGCCGTACTCGATCGCGATCCGCAGGTCAGGCCGGCTGAGGTCCGGTCGCGCCAACCAGCGGCCGGTGTCGTCGTGGACGTCCGCTCCCACGACGGGGCACGAGAACCCGGAGGCGACCAGCCGCAGCCGTAGCCGGGTCTCCATCGGCGAGTCGACACGATGGCGGGACGCCGCGAGCGCACGGCGCAGCACCTCGGTGCCACGACGACCGGCGCACAAGGCGAGCCGGGACTCGAGCCGCTCGCGCGGGTAGGCCGAGCGCCCCCGACGCCGCGCAGCACGGCGTCCGTCGACGACGAGCTCGGTCATGCCTGGCCGGCCGTCCGCGCGCGCCTCGGGTGCAGCCGCGAGCGTGCCGAGATCGGCCCACGTGCGGTCCGGGACCCGTGACCCGCAGCCCGCGCAGCGAGGTGGCGTCCGCCGGGACGAGGCCGCTGTGCGACGTGATCAACCCGGTGCGGACCGGCCGACGGCGTCGAGGTCGTCGGCGAGCCTCGTCCGCAGAACCTTCCGCCATCTCGTGCGGGGACGACGACGGCCCGGCACCCGTGAGCGGGTAGCCGGGCCGTCGTCTGGCGGGTCAGCCCGAGAAGGGCGTGGCCGCGGTGATCTTCACGGCGATCTCGTTGCCGTTCGGCGCGGTGTAGCTGGACTCGTCCCCGACGGACTTGCCGTCGATCGCGGCGCCGAGCGGAGACGTGGGGGAGTACACGTCCATGTCCGTGGTCCCGGCGATCTCGCGTGAGCCCAGGAGGAACGTCATCTCGTCGCCGGCGACGAGCGCGGTCACCACCATCCCCGGCTCGACGGTGCCGTCGTCGGGCGGCGTGCCGATCTGCACGTTGCGCAGCTTCTCGGTGAGCTCACGGATGCGGGCCTCGTTCTTGGCCTGCTCCTCGCGGGCGGCGTGGTAGCCGCCGTTCTCCTTGAGGTCGCCCTCGTCGCGCGCGGCGGCGATGCGCTCGGCGATCTCGGTACGGCCCTCGCCGGACAGGTGGGCGAGCTCGGCCTGCAGCCTGTCGTGCGCCTCCTGGGTCAGCCAGGTGACGGTGGTGTCGGTCACGATTCGCTCCTTCCTTTCCAAGGTCGACGGCCGCGCGGGGCGCGGCCGTTGAGGTACGGGCAGGTGGGGCGCGCCGGATCGATGCGCCTGCCTGCCCGGGTCGGTGACGCTGCCCGGGTGGCAGCGCATGCGGCTGGTCTGGTCATCCTGCTCGCCCGTGTGCCCGTCCGGGAGGCCGGGGTGAGCCCGGGTGCTCCGGGCTCGGCGGTCGTACGAGGCGAGCGCAGGAATCCCTCAGGATAGCAAAGGAGGTCTCACTCGACGGGCGTGCAGGAGTCCACCACGCCGGTCGTCGCGAGCTCGGACGTCGCGACCTCCACGGTCCAGCGGGACTCGCCCGTGTCGACCGGCCCGACGGTCACGTCCACCGTACCCACCTGGGCGTAGCTCTCCGCGAGCGCGTCGATCGTGCACCGCGCGACGTCGCCGGGCTCCATGAAGACGTCGAAGGTGACGTCCACCTGCTCGGAGCTCACGACCGTGAAGCCCACGTCCTGGAAGCGGACGGGCGTGCTCGCGCTGCGCAGACCGATCAGCACGGCGACGACGAGCCCGACCACGGCGGCGAGGACGATCCCGACGATCGCCAGTCGCCGACGGCGCACGGTGGGTTCCGGGCCGTAGCGTCCCGCGGGAGGGCGGAGAGGACCGTCGGCCTGCGGCGTCGTGCTCTCGTGCGTCATGTGATGTTCCTGGTGCTCTACCGGTTGGTCAGCCGTGGGTGGGGTGGGGGATCATGGTCGACGACCATCCTCGCAGAGCATCGGCGGGGGTCGGTGCAGTCGAGATGCACACGAGATGCACAGTCGATCGGCTGCCGGAGGGCAGCCGACGAGCAGAGTGTTCGGGAGGACCAGTGGCCGAACCGGCCGGACGGACGGCGCCGAGCGGGCGGACGAGCAGCGATCACGGCGAGCCCCTGCGGCTCCTCGCGGTGCACGCCCACCCTGACGACGAGTCGAGCAAGGGCGCCGCCACCACGGCCCGCTACGCGGCGGAGGGCGTCGACGTGCTCGTCGCCACCTGCACCGGAGGTGAGCGGGGCGACATCCTCAACCCGAGCTTCGGTGCGGCGCCCGAGGGCGCCGAGGCCATGCACGCGCTGCGCCGCGAGGAGATGGCGGCCGCCGCCAGGGCTCTCGGGGTGCGTCAGCGCTGGCTGGGGTTCGTCGACTCCGGGCTGCCCGAGGGCGACCCGCTGCCCCCGCTGCCCGAGGGCTGCTTCGGGCTCGTCCCGCTCGAGGAGGCTGCTGCGCCGCTCGTCGAGCTCGTGCGCGAGTTCCGCCCGCACGTCATCACGACGTACGACCCGTCGGGCGGGTACCCGCACCCCGACCACGTGATGTGCCATCGCGTCGCGGTCGAGGCCTTCCACGCCGCCGGCGACGCCGACCGCTACCGCCGCGCGGACGGGGCCGCACCCTGGTCGCCGCTCAAGCTGTACTACAACCACGACTTCTCGATGAACCGGATCCGCACGTTGCACGAGGCGATGCAGGGAGCCGGGCTGGAGTCCCCGTTCGGCGACTGGGTCGAGTCCCGGTCGGCGCGCGAGATCCCGGAGCGGGAGGTCACGACGCGCATCCGTGTCGCCGACTTCTACCCTCAGCGGGACGCCGCCCTGGTCGCGCACGCGACGCAGATCGACCCCGACGGATTCTTCTTCGCGATCCCGCGCGACCTCGAGGTCGACGTCTGGCCGTACGAGGAGTACGAGCTCGCCGAGTCGCGCGTGCCGACGACGCTGCCCGAGGACGACCTCTTCGCTGGTGTCCGCAGCAGCCACGGTGGCGACCACGACACGGCCGGGGGCGCCGCGTGAGCCCGGCGCCGACGGCCGCGCACCTCGAGCACCTGGAGCACCTTCTCGGGACCGGTTCGGTCCCCGGCGGTCCCGGGTGGGCCGCGGACGTCGTTGCGGAGACCGCCACGCCGGCCCCCAGCCCGTCAGACGACCCCTTGCGGCCGGAGCTCGACCCGACCGACGTGACTCCCGGGCTGCCGGGATTCCTGGCCATCTTTGCCGTCGCGCTCGCGGCGATCGGGCTGTTCTTCGGCCTGTCGCGCCAGCTGCGGCGGATGAACCGCAACGCGGAGCGCCAGGGCATCGGGCGGGACGGTCCCCTCGACCAGGCGTCGGGCGCCGGCGACGAGCCGACCTCCCCGAGCGACCCGAGCGACCCGAGCGGCCCGAGCGGCCAGACCGGGCCGGCTGACGGGACCGGACCTGCCGACGGAGAGACGCGGGGCGGACCGACCGGTCAGAGCGGCCGGGGCGCGTGACATGACGGGCGTGCGTGTCACCATCGGCCAGCTCGAGATCTCCGACGACCGGGGGGCGAACCTCGTCGCGATCGGGTCGGCGTTCCGGGAGGCGGGACGGGTACGCGCGGACCTGCTGCTGCTGCCCGAGTACGCGTCCGCGTTCGACCCCCGCGGTACGGGACCCGAGCACGCGGAGCCGCTCGACGGCCCGTTCGTCACGGGGCTGCGCCGGCTCGCGCGCGAGCACGACGTCGCGGTCGTCGCGGGCACCATGCTTCCCGGCGCAGCTCCGTCGGACCGCGAGCCGGTGCGAGCCGTCAACGCCGTCGTCTTCGTCGACCGCACGGGTGAGCTCGAGGGGGTGTACCGCAAGGTGCACCTGTACGACGCGTTCGGACACCGCGAGTCCGACCGGCTCGAGGCCGGCGACCCGTCCGCGCCGCCGCTCGTCGTCCGCGTCGGTGACCTGATGTTCGGCGTCATGACGTGCTACGACCTGCGGTTCCCGGAGAGCGCGCGCCGCCTCGTGGACGCGGGCGCGCAGGTGCTCGTGGTGCCGGCGGCCTGGGCTGCGGGCGAGCTCAAGGCGGACCACTGGCGCACGCTGGCACGGGCGCGCGCGATCGAGAACACGGCGATCGTGCTGGCCGTCGGGCAGGCGGGCCGGGGAGTCGTCGGCCGGTCGGTGCTCGTCGGCCCCGACGGGCAGGTCGGGCTCGAGCTGGGTGACGGACCGGAGCTGCGCAGCGTCGATCTCGACCCGCAGGGCCTGGTCGCCGCGCGCGAGGCCAACCCGTCGCTCGCGAACCGGCGCTACGGCGTCGTCCCGCTGGACGACCGAGCACCCGGCTCGGCGGTCTGACTTCGCGGCCTGGCTGCAGCGAGCTGCCGCTCGCCGCGGCTTGCTGCCGCTAGCCGGCGGCGACGGCCGCGATCATGATCGCGGCGTAGTGGCACGCGAACCCGACGACGGTCAGCGCATGGAAGATCTCGTGGAACCCGAACCACCGCGGGCTCGGGTTGGGACGCTTGGTGCCGTAGACGACGGCGCCCAGCGTGTACGCGAGACCACCGATCGCGACGAGCCAGACGATCGCGGGCCCGTTGGTCGTGGTCCAGAACTGCGGCATGTAGCCGACGGCGACCCAGCCGAGCGCGACGTAGATCGGGACGTAGACCCAGCGGGGCGCGTCGAGCCACAGGATCCGGGCGAGGAGCCCGAGGAGCGCACCGCTCCACACGACGACCAGCAGGATCGTCGCCGTGCGCTGGGGCAGGAGCAGGACGGCGAGCGGCGTGTACGTGCCCGCGATGATGAGGAAGATGTTCGAGTGGTCGGCGCGGCGGAGGACGCCGGCGACGCGCGGGGACCACGTCCCCCGGTGATAGACGGCGCTCGTGCCGAACAGTAGGCACGCGCTGAGCCCGAAGACCGCGCACGACACCGTGCCGGCGACGGGCGGGGCGACGGCCACGAGCACGATGCTCGCGACGAGCACGAGCGGGAACGTGCCCGCGTGGATCCACCCACGCAGGTGCGGCTTGACGGCCTCCGCGACCTGGGCGACGGCGTCCTGCACCGGGGATCCGGGCTCGTCGTGCGCTCGTGCCACAGCGTCTCCTCGTGTCTCGTCGTGCCGGGAAAATAACCTACGCCATCGTAAGTTACGCAAGCGTAGGTTCATGTCCGGCGCCGGGGACACCGGTGTGAAGATCCTGCACAGAGCGCCCCGGGTGCCGATCCGGCGAGCGGCTCCGGTTGCGGGGAGCGATACCGTGTGGCACGTGCGCCTGCCCCACCCTGTCTACGGACTCTACGAGCGACGGCTGGCCGCGTCACTCCCGCAGGGGGCGCTCCCGCGTCACGTCGGCGTCATCCTGGACGGCAACCGGCGCTGGGCGCGCTCGTTCGGCGAGACCGCGGCGACCGGTCATCGGCGGGGCGCGGACAAGATCGCGGACTTCCTCGGCTGGAGCGAGGACCTGGGCATCGAGGTCGTGACGCTGTGGATGCTGTCCACGGACAACCTGTCGCGTCCGCCCGAGGAGCTGTCCGCGCTCCTCGACATCATCGAGGACTCGGTGACGAACCTCGCGGGGTCCGGTCGTTGGCGGCTGCGCGTGATGGGGCGCCTCGACCTCCTCCCGGACCGGCTCGCCGGGACCCTGCGCCAGGCGCAGGAGCACACCGCCACGGTCGACGGGCTCCAGGTGAACGTCGCGATCGGGTACGGGGGGCGCCACGAGATCGCCGACGCCGTCCGCGCCTACCTGCGCGAGCAGGCCGACGCCGGCTCCCGGCTGGAGGACCTCGCGGAGAACCTCGACGTCGAGCACATCGAGGAGCACCTGTACACGAAGGGCCAGCCCGACCCGGAGCTCGTGATCCGCACGTCGGGCGAGCAGCGGCTCGGGGGCTTCCTGCTGTGGCAGAGCGCCCACTCGGAGTTCTACTTCTGCGAGGCGTACTGGCCCGACTTCCGCCGCGTCGACTACCTGCGCGCGCTGCGGGCCTACTCCCAGCGAGAACGCCGCCTCGGTCGCTGAGCCGCAGGACCGGTGCGCGAGGAGCCCACGCAGGTATGGTCGATGCGAACGCATCGACCGGAGGTGTCATGAGCTCGTCGGACCGGACCCCGCACAGCGCCCGACTCGCCGTCGAGACGTGGGAGTCGCTGTTTCGCGCCCAGGTCGCGCTCATGCGCCGCCTGCAGGGCGACCCCGTCTGGGACGACCTGACGATGCGCGAGTACGACGTGCTCTTCTCGCTGACCAAGGGCCCGGGCGGCGGGATGCGGCTGCGGGACCTCAACGAGCTCATCCTGCTGAGCCAGCCGTCGCTGAGCCGGATGATCGAGCGGCTCGAACGACGCGGGCTCGTCGCCCGCGCGTCCGACCCCGCGGACGCGCGGGGCACCCTCGTGCGGCTCACCTCGGCGGGAGCCGACCGCCAGCGCGTCATCGGTCGCGCGCACGCGCACGCGATCGCGACCTATGTGGGCGGGGCGCTGGAGGACGACGAGCTCGAGGTGCTCGGCGCCCTGCTCGAACGGTTGCGGGCGGGGCAGACAGCGATCCCGCCGGTCGAGGGCTGACACCTCGCCGGCCGCGACCGGCGAGGACCGGAGAGGACCATGCGGGTGTGGCGGGAAACACGGCGCGCAGGGCGCTCCACCCCGGGACGACGCCGTGGCGCCCCGCCTAGACTCGCGACGTGTCCTCAACGCCGAGCACCGCACCCGACAGCCCGTCCGACAGCACCGACGCCGACCGCAGCGCACCTGCGGCACGCCCGTTGCGCGTCGTCGTCGCGCCGGACTCCTTCAAGGGAAGCCTGAGCGCCGCCGAGGTTGCGCACGCGGTCGCGACGGGCGTGCGCGACGTCGTCGCGGACGCGCAGGTCGTCGAGCTGCCCATGGCCGACGGTGGGGAGGGCACGCTCGAGACCCTGCTCGCCGTGTGGGGAGTCCCGGCGCGCGAGGTGAGCACGGTCGACGCGATCGGCCGCCCGCGGGTCGCGCGCTACGGCGTGTCCGCCGACGGGCGGGTCGGCGTCGTCGAGCTCGCCGAGGCGAGCGGGCTGCCCCAGGTCGCCGACGTCGCCCTCCAGCCCTTGCACGCGCACACCCGGGGCACCGGGGCGGCGGCCGCCGCCGTCCTCGACGACGGGGTCGAGGAGGTGATCGTGTGCCTCGGCGGTTCCGCGTCGACCGACGGCGGCGCCGGCATCCTCACAGGCCTGGGCGTGCGGCTGCTCGACGACGCGGGCGAGCCGGTGCCCGACGGCGGGGAAGGGCTCGCGCTGGTCGCCCGCCTCGACCTCGCCGGCCTGCACCCGCGCGCGCGGTCGGTGCGCTGGCGCCTGGCCGTGGACGTCACCAACCCGTTGCACGGCGAGCGTGGCGCGGCGCACGTGTTCGGCCCGCAGAAGGGTGCGCACGACGCCGACGTCGCCTTCCTCGACGACGCGCTGCGCCGCTGGGAGGCCGTGCTCGAGCGGGAGACCGGGGTCGCGGTGGGCGACCTGTCCGGTGCGGGAGCGGCCGGCGGGGTGCCCGCCGGCCTGGTCGCCGTGGTGGGTGCGGAGCTCGAGCCGGGCGCGCGCCTGGTCGCGGAGGCGGTCGGCCTGCCGGACGAGATCGGCCGGGCCGACCTCGTCGTCACCGGGGAGGGCTCCTTCGACTCGCAGTCGGTCAACGGCAAGGTCGCGGACGCCATCGGTGCGCTCGCGGCCGTCGCGCCCGGCCGCCCGCCCGTCGTCGTGCTCGCGGGCCGCGTCCTGCTGCCCGCGGACCAGGCGCGCACCGCGGGCATCGCCGCGGCCTTCAGCATCGCGCCCGGCCCGATCGCTCTCGACGACCTCCTCGACCGGACCGCGTCGCGGCTGACCGACCTCGCGGCGACCGTGACGAGCCTCGTCCTCGCGTCGCGACGCTGACGGGCTGCGGGCTCCGCGTCACCAGGGGAGCGGCTCGCCCCGGTGGGTGAAGGTGCCGCTCGGGGCGCCTGGCCCGACGGTCGCCGCGAGGACCGTCGACTCGGCCCCCTCCTGCACGGTCTGCGGGCCCGAGAACCCGTTGAGCCCGGTCGAGGTGTACCCGGGGTCGACCGCGAGCACCTGGTAACCGGGCAACGACTTCGCGTAGTGGCTCGCGATCATGTTGAGGGCGGCCTTCGACGACGGGTAGACGAGGCCGGCGATGGTCGACTCGATACGGTCGGGGTCGCTGGTCACCCCGAACGACCCCATGCCGCTCGAGACCATGACGACGCGCGGCCGGGCCGACCGGTCGAGGAGGGGGAGGAACGCGCCGGTGGTGCGCACCGGGCCGAGGACGTTCACGCCGAAGACGGGGATGAAGTCCGTCGGCGAGGTGTCCCGGGGCGCGCTCCGCGTCCCCGCGATGCCGGCGTTGTTCACGAGGACGTCGAGGCGGCCGCACTCCTGCTCGATCCGCCGGACCGCGAGGCCCACGGACGCGTCGTCGGTGACGTCGAGGGCGATCGCGCGCACGTCGGCGGGTGCGGTGCCCGCGGAGCCTGCCGTCTCGGCGGCGGTCTCGGACATGATCTCCGCGGCGACGACGCCACCCTGCTCGACGTCGCGCGCCCCCAGCCAGACGGTCCAGCCGAGCCCGGCCAGGCGTCGGACCGTCTCCCGGCCGATGCCGCGGGTGGCGCCGGTGACGAGCGCGATCGTGGTGCTGTCGGTGTCGATGGTCAGGTCGGTGCTCTGGTCGGTGTCCATGTCGCCAGCGTCCCCGCCGCCGGGCCAGGCCTCCAGGGAGCGTCGAGCCTGGGAGCGGCCGTACCACGCTGGGACGGCGTCGGCCGGTGCCGGGCCCCGCGCCGTCGGGCACGATGGGGTGATGGACCGGGACGAGCTGGCCACGACCTTGCGTCGGGCGCGCGAGCGCCTGACCCCGCAGGACGTGGGCCTGCCCGCGGGGACCAGGCGGCGGACGCCCGGGCTGCGGCGCGAGGAGGTCGCGCAGCTCGCGGGGGTGAGCGTCGACTACGTGGTCCGTCTCGAGCAGGGGCGCGGCAGCCGGCCGTCGGCGCAGGTCCTCGGGGCTCTGACCCGCGCCCTGCGCCTGGACGACGACGAGCGCACCGCCGTCTTCCGCCTCGCCGGGAGCGAGCCGCCGGGACCGGGCGAGATCGACATGGCCGTGCGCCCGAGCGTCCAGCGTCTCCTCGACCGGCTCGCGGACCTGCCCACCCTGGTCCTCAGCGCCAAGGGCGACGTCCTCGCCTGGAACGCGATGAGCTCGGCGCTGCTCGGCGACTGGTCCGAGCTGCCCGACCGGGAGCGCAACATCGTCCGGATGCGGTTCCTCGGGTGCAGCGTCCCGCGCCGCGGCCAGGTCGCGATGACCGAGGACGAGCGGGCCGCGACCTCGGAGCAGTCCGTCGCGAGCCTGCGCGCGGCCACGGCGCGCTACCCGCGCGACCGAGCGCTCTCGGCACTGGTCGACGAGCTCCGGTCCGCGAGCGACGACTTCGAGCGGCTGTGGGGCGAGCGCACGGCGGGCCACTGGTCCTCCCACCGCAAGACGATCGACCACGACACGCTGGGCACCCTCGCGCTGGACTGCGACACGCTGCACGTCCCGGACACGGACCAGATGGTGGTCATCTACTCCGCGGCCCCCGGGACCCCGGAGGCCGACGCGCTCGCCCTGCTGCGCGTCGTGGGCACCGAACGCATGGTGCCGGCCTGAGCGGACGGGTCAGCGCCTCGGCCAGGGGAACAGCGGCTGGTCGAGCAGGCCATGGCGCCCGGTCACCACGGTCTCGCCGTCCGCCTTCTCGAGCGCGACCTCGGCGACGTCGTCCTCGCCGGGGAGCTCGTCTGCTCCCGTCGCCGTGACCGACGAGGCGGTCCGGCGGAGCGCGTCGACGAGCAGGCTCGAGTGCGTGACCACGACGACCTGGGTGTCACGGGCCGCGGCGTGCACGAGCGCGCCGAGCGCGGGCAGAAGGTCCGGGTGCAGGCTCGTCTCCGGCTCGTTGAGGACGAGGAGCGCGGGTGGTCGTGGGCTGAGCAGCGCGGCGACCCACAGGAGGTAGCGCAGCGTGCCGTCGGACAGCTCCGCGCCGCTGAGGGGTCGCAGGAGGCCCTGCTGGTGGAAGTCGACCTCGAAGCGGCCGTCGTCCGCCCGGACCTCGACCCGGGCGCCCGGGAACGCGGCCGAGACGGCCGCGTCCAGCTCGTCGGCCCGGCCGAGGTCCTGGACGGTCGCGAGAGCGGCGGCGAGGTCGGCGCCGTCGTGCGCGAGGACGGGTGTGCGCGTGCCCACCCGCACCGCCCGTGCAGGCGCGAGCGGGTCGGTGCGGAACTGGTCGTAGAAGCGCCAGGAGCGCAGCCGCTCGCGCACCGCGACCACCTCCGGCGCACCCACCGGGTCGACGTGCTCGGTGAGCATGCTGTCGAACGTGCGCAGCCGCACCGGCGAGGTGGACCACGCGCCGTCGTCGTCGCGCAGCCGCACGGCGGGGCCGCGCCGCTCCGCCTGGAGGGTCCCCGGACGCAGCACGGGGCCCGTCCACACGGCCTCGACCTTGATCTCCGGGTCGAGCGCGAACGGCGAGCCCCCGTCCTGCGGGAGGCCGAGGTCGACCGCGTACCCGAGGTCTCCCGCCCCCGTGCCGGCGAAGCCGAGGCGCACCGCGACCGGCGCCGTGCGCAGGCGGCTGCGTGCGTCCGCGCCGCCCCGGGTCGCGCGTACCCCGTGCTCCGGTCCCGCCCACAGGGTCGACCGGAGCCCGCCCTCGCGGGCCAGCGCCCCGACGGCCCCGTCCAGCGCGCACTGCTGCAGGAGCCGCAGCGAGCGGTAGAGGTTCGACTTGCCGGTCCCGTTGGCGCCCGTGACGACGGTGAGGCGCCCGAGCGGCAGCACGAGGCGCCGCAGCGAGCGGTACCCCTCGACGGCGATCGTCCCGATCATGGAGCTGCTCCGGTGGGTGGGTGTCAGTCCGTGACGGCGAACGCGTCGATCTCGACGAGCATCTCCTCGCGGGGGAGGCCGGTGAACACCGTGGTGCGGCTCGGCAGGACGCCGTTCGTGGTGTGCGCGGAGACGAACGCGCCGTAGGCGTCGTTCATGACGGAGAAGTCCTCGCGCTTGGTCAGGTACACGCGCAGCATGACGACGTCGTCGAACGTCGCGCCCGCCGCCTCGACGATCGCGCGGACGTTCTCGAGCGTGCGCGTGGTCTGGGCCGCGACGTCGCCCGGGAACAGGTACTCGTTCGTCGCGGGGTCCACGGGACCCTGGCCCGAGATCTGGACGAAGGGTCCCTTGCGCACGCCCTGGTGGAACGTGTGCGCCGGCGCGGGGGCGTCGGTGGTGGAGACTGCGGTCTTCTGGGTGCTCATGGGTGTCCTTCCGGAGAGGGGTCAGAAGTCGGTCGTGACGAGGTCGACGACCTCGTCGCCACGCACGACGGCGGCGACGTGCCAGCGGTCGAGCGTCGTGCACGGGTGGGAGATCCCGAACCCGATCACGTCGCCGGGCCGCACCTGCGCGGTCGCGGGACCACGGCCGGCGCCCGGTCCGAGCGTGAGGTACAGGTGCTGGTCGTTGAGCGCGGTGACGCTCGCCCCGGCCAGCTCACGGGCCGGCCGCAGCGCGCCGTCGTCGTCCAGCGGTCGCAGCGCGAGCGCGACGGGCAGGTCGATGTCGAACGACACGTCGCGCCGCCCGACGCCGCAGATCACCAGCCCGGGCTCGGGCACGGACAGGACCTGGCCCCAGACGGTCGCCGCGGCGTGCATGGGCTCCGCGCCGGGGATGCGGTCCCAGGGGTCCATGCGTGCGCAGAAGCCGTGGTCGTGCGTGAGGTACGCGCCCGAGCGCACGACGACGCGCACGTCCGCGTCCGCGAGCGGTCCGGGGAGCTCCGCGAGCACGGCGTCGAGGAACGAGCTCCCGCCTGCCGACAGCACGAGCGGCTCGTCGACCCCCGCGAGCCCGGCCCGCACGAGCGCGGCCCCGACCTCGCGCAGGTGGCGGCACCACGCGTGGACCGCGTCCAGCTGCTCCGGGTCCGTCCCGCCCGCGACCGACCCCTCGTAGCCCGCGACGCCGAGCAGACGGAGCCCGGCGGCCCGGACCGCGCGAGCGAGGTCGAGCGCCTCGGCCTCGCTGCGCACGCCCGTGCGCCCGCCCGGCACACCGACCTCGACGAGCACGCCGAGCCGCGAGACCACCTCGACGTCGGCGCCCGCGAACGCGCGCGCGAGCAGGTCCACGCCGCGGGTCGAGTCGACGTACAGCCAGACCTCGCGCGACCCCCCGCCCGTCCCGGAACCGTCGAGCTCGCGCCGCAGCCACGCGAGGTCGCGCGGGTCCACGAGCTCGTTCGCGAGGAAGACCCGCTGGCCGCCCCAGTCGAGGACCGTGCGGAGCTGGCCGGGCGTCGCGACGGTCGCGCCCCACGCACCGGCCGCGACCTGGCGGGCGTACAGCCCGCGCGACATCGCGGTCTTCACGTGCGGGGCGTGCTCGACGCCCCGCTCGGCGCACAGCCGCGCCATGAGTCCGACGTTGTGGTCGAGCGCCGCGTCGTCGAGCGTGAGGAGCGGCCAGGAGAAGCGGTCGTCCGTGATGCGGGGCGGCCGCTCGGGGTCGTCGTCCGTGCCGGTGCCTGGGGCAAGGACGTCGGCGACGGTCGTCGTGCGCGCGAGGCGCAGGCCCTTGGTCCGCGGCCCGACGACGTCGCGGGCCCAGGCCCGTGCGTCTCCCGGGTCGGGTGCGTGGTCAGCTGTCATGCGTCCATCCTCCGGCAGGGTCGGGTCGGGCCGGACGCAGCGGGCGTCCGGGGGTGGCGTCGGTGAGCCTCCCGTCCGCGAGGACGGGCACGCCCGCGACGAGGACGTCCTCGATGCCCGACGCCGGGACGCGCGGCCGCTCGTACGTGGCCTCGTCGCGGACCCGGTGCGGGTCGACGAGCACGACGTCCGCGACCGATCCCGCGGCGAGCGACCCGCGGCCGGCGAGCCCGAAGCGCCGCGCCGGCGCGGCCGACAGGTGCTCCACCGCGTCGTGCCAGGTCCAGTCCCCGAGCCCGCGCACGTGCTCGGAGCAGAAGCGCGCGAACGCCCCCCACCCGCGCGGGTGCGGTCGCCCGCCGCCACCGACGGGCGCGTAGATGGCGTCCGACCCGCCCATGTGGGCCGGGTGCCGCAGGAGCGCGCGCACCGACGCGGGCGAGCTCGTCGGAGGCTGGGCGAACACGCACGACGCGCGCAGGCGCGTCGCGACGAGGAGGTGCAGCGCCGCGTCCGCGGCGGAGAGGCCGAGCCGGGCCGCGACGTCGGGCAGCGCCATGCCCTCCGTCCAGGCGAGGTCGGGCGCGGGTGCGCCGCCCGACCCGTCGGTCGGGACGGCGGCCAGGGTCACGCGGGGCCACAGGTCTGCCAGGCCCGGGAGGTGCTCGCGGTGCAGGCGGTCGAGCACGGCGGGGTCGGCCAGGGCGGCGACGGTCGCGTCGGGGTCGGCGATCGGCAGCCACGTCGGCAGGGTCACCATCGACAGGATCGAGCAGCCGCGCAGATAGGGGTAGGAGTCGAACGTGACGTCCAGGCCGGTGGCGCGGGCGTCGTCGACGTAGCCCAGGAGCTCGTCCGCGGGGCCGTGGTAGTGGGACACGTGCGTCGCGACGCCGGACGCGCGCGCGATCCGCACGAGCTCCGCGAACGCCGGGCCGGCCCTGTCCTCGTAGCCCCGCATGTGCGAGACGTGCGGCAGGCCGCGCGCCGCCGCGACGCCTGCCAGCGCGACGAGCTCCGCCTCGTCCGCGTACGCGGCGGGGACGTACTCCAGCCCGGTGGACAGGCCGAGCGCGCCGTCGTCGAGCGCCGCGGTGAGGAGGGCGACCATGAGGCCGCGCTCGTGGGTGCTCGCGGCGCGTGCCTGCGCGCCGAGGACCGCGTAGCGGATCGTGCCGTGCGGGGCCAGGGTCCCGACGTTCACGCGCGTCGTGCGGTCGTACGTGGCGAGCAGGTCGGCGACCGTGCCGCCGTGGAACGTCGGGTGCTCGCCGTTGATCGCGGCGAAGTAGCCGGATGCCCAGCGGTGCGCGTCGTGGGGCGCGTCCGCGGGGGAGGGCGCGTAGGACACGCCGTCCTGCCCGACGACGATCCCCGTGACCCCCTGGCGCAGCATCGCGAGCTGCACGTCGTCGTCGAGCACGGCCGCCTCGCCGTGCACGTGCGCGTCGAGGAACCCTGGCAGCGCGAGCCGACCGTCGGCGTCGAGGACGCGCGCGTCGTCGTGCCCCGAGGCCCGGTGGCCCGCGGTCCCGGCCGCGGGGGTGAGCGATGCGACGTGCCCGTCCGTGATCGTGACGTCGACCGGGTCGGACAGGCCGCCGTCGGGAACCGGCAGGCGCGCGCCGCGCACCACGAGCCGGCCCGCGGGGTCGGACGGATGCGTCACGGCGTGGGTGCTCCTGGTCTCGGCTGGCTGGTCCGGCCGGCGCGACGGGCGCGCGCGGCGAATTGGTACGGACCCTTCCCGATCTTGCCATCCTCGGCGCGGCGGATCACCCTCCGTGCCGCTCCGGCACCAGCCGTCCCGCGAGCGCACGCCGCCGGGCGTCGACCGACGTCGCCCTCCCGCCGTGCACGCGGTTGGTCAGCAGGACCGCGTGGGCGCCCGATTCCAGGTCCACGACGAACGACGTCCCCGTGAACCCGGTGTGGCCCACCTGGGCGTCGGACACGGTGACGGCGAGGTCGCCGCGCCGCAGGGCGAGCGCCTGGCCGTACGGTGCACCGGCCTGCTGCGCCGCCGGGTCCGGGACGACGAGCTCGCGCCACCGCTCCTCGCTCACGACCTGCCGGCCGTCGACGGCGCCCCGACCGGCCACCATCTGGGCGAGGCGCGCGACGTCGTCGAGGGTGCCGAAGAGGCCGGCGTTCCCCACCGGACGACGGGTCGCCGCGGCGAGCTCGTCGTGCACGCGCCCGCGCGGTGTCCCGGGCTCCGTGGGGGCGGTCCGGTCGATCGGCGCCGACCCCCACCGCAGGTCGTGCGCGCCCAGCAGCCCTGCGACCCGGGTCGCGACGAGGCGGTCGAGCGGTGTGCCGGAGATCACCTCGAGCAGCCTGCCGAGCACGACGAATCCCAGGCACGAGTACCGGTGGACGTCCCCCGGCGCCTCGAGCGGCGGGCGCTCCACGACGTCGTCGAGCACGGCCCCGGCGTCGTCCGTCGAGCGCCACACGCTGGACGTCGCACGCAGCCCGGACGTGTGCGTGAGCAGGTGGCGCGTCGTGGCACCGCCGCAGACCGCGCCGACGTCGAGGTGCTCCCGCACGGGGGCGTCGAGGTCGAGCAGGCCGTCGTCGACGAGGCGGAGCGCAGCGACCGCGACGAACACCTTCGTGAGGGACGCGAGGTCGAACCACCACGACGGCCCCGCGGCGGGCGTCGCGGCCCGGACGCTCGCATCCTGGGTGCGGACCAGCGCGGCCGCGACGGACCAGCCCTCGTCCGCGCCCGGACGTGCGAGCAGGTCGTCCGGGCGCGGTCCGCCTCGGGTCACTTGCTCATGCCGGACGTCAGACCCGAGATGATCTGGCGCGTCGCGACGAGGAACACGATCACGAGCGGCAGCGTCGCGATGGTCAGTCCCGCGAACAGCTGGGGCCAGTCGGTCGAGTACTCGCCGAAGAACCGGGTCAGGCCGACCGGGAGCGTGTAGCTGTCCGGGTCCCGCATGAGGATGAGGGGGTAGAAGAAGTCGTTCCACACGGGCACGAACCGGAACACGACGACCGTCGCGATCGCCGGCTTGACGAGGGGCAGCATGACCGACCAGAACGCCCGGAACGGGCCCGCCCCGTCGAGCCGCGCGGCCTCCTCCAGCTCGGCGGGCAGCTGGCGGAAGAACACGGTGAGCACGAACGTGCAGAACGGGATCCCCAGCGCCGTGTAGACGAGGACGAGGCTCGCGAGGTTCGAGGTCATCCGGAGCTGGTCGAGCATGAAGAACAGCGGGAGCACCGCGAGGTGGACGGGCAGCATGAGGCCGGCGAGGAACACCGACTCGATCGAGCGGATGCCCCGCACCCGGGTGCGTGCGAACGCGTACGCGGCGAGCAGCGAGACGAACGTCGAGAGCGCCACGGACGTCACGGTCACGACGATCGAGTTCACGAAGTAGGTCTGGAACGACGCGGTGACCCAGGCCTCCTGGAACGACGTGAGGCTGGCCGGGACCGGAAGCCCCAGCGGCTCGGTCGCGATCTGCTGCTGGGTGCGCAGCGAGTTGTTGACCATCAGCAGGAGCGGGCCGACGGCGACGGCAGCGTAGCCCCAGAGGAAGACGTTGATCAGCAGGCGCCCCAGCCGGCTGCCCTCGTGGCGGGGTCGCGGGCGGCGTCGCGCCTCGCCCGCCGACGGGCGGTCCGCGCTCGGTGCGACGGCGGTCGGTTCGGTGTCGAGCACTGCCATCAGGACAGCCTCCTCTCGGCGCGTCGCATCACCCGGGTGATCCCGATGGAGATGCCGAGGATGAACAGGAAGAGCACGGTCGCGAGGGCGGACGAGATCCCGATCGAGTTCGGGTTCCCGGACTCGAACGCCGTGCGGTAGAAGAGCAGCATCATCACGTCGGTGGAACCTGCCGGGCTGCCGCTCGAGCCGCCCAGCGCGAACGGGATGGCCATGGCCTCCATGGCCCCGATGAACGTCAGCACGGTGACGATGCCCATCGTGGGCACGAGCAGCGGCAGCGTGATGTGACGCACCCGTGCGAACCCGGTGGCGCCGTCGAGCGAGGCCGCCTCGTCGAGCTCGGGAGGGATCCCGCCGATCGCCGCGCCGTAGAGCAGGATCGGGAAGCCGAGCCACTGCCACGCGGACACGAGGACGACGATCCAGATCGCGTACGCGGGGTCGCCGAGCCAGGGCAGGGCGAGGCTCTCGAGCCCGACGTTGCGCAGGATGGTGTTCACCGGCCCGAACAGCGGGGAGAGCATCAGCGACCAGAGGTAGCCGATCACCATCGGGCTCACCAGGTAGGGCAGCGTGAACAGGGTCTGGAACAGCCTCTTCGTCCGGCCGCGACGGTGGAGCAGCAGCGCGATGCCGAGGCCGAGGGAGTTCTGGAAGACGAACGCGCCGACGAAGAGCAGGAGGTTGTGCGAGAACCCGCGCCACAGCTCGGAGGCGTAGGGCTCCTGGGTCAGCAGGGTCACGTAGTTCTGGACCCCCGCGAAGTCCCCGCGGAGGGTGCCCTGCCAGCCGAAGAACGAGTAGCTCAGCGCGGCCGCCATCGGGTACAGGATGAGGACCACGAACAGCACGAGCGCGGGCAGGATGAAGGCGAGCGACGGCGCGAGCCCGAGCTGGATTCCCGTGTTGCTCGGGGTGGCGCGTCGACGAAGGCGCGGGACCGTGAGGGCCATCTCAGCTCCGTCCGGGTAGGGGCCCCGGGCGGCCCGTGCGGGCCGCCCGGGGGCGGGTGAGGTCAGGCGGGTCAGGAACCCGGCGTGAACCAGGTGGACACCCCGGTCTGCAGGTCGTCGGCGAGCTGCGCCGGGTCCTTCTGCCCGAGCCACATCGCCTGGATGTCCGGGCCGAGCACCGCGGTGCCCGCAGGGTCGCCGTAGCGGAAGTCGACGAGCAGCAGGTAGGGCACCGGGTTCGCCAGGTACCCGTCGTTCATCTCCTGCATGAGCGGGTCCTCGTAGGAGACGCCCTCGAGCGGCGAGAACTGGAGGACGTCGTCGGCGACCAGCTGGCCGAACTCCGTCGTCGTCATCCAGTTGAGCAGCTCCGTGGCCTCGTCCTGGTGCTCGCCGGCCTTGTTGATGCCGAAGCTCCCGTCCGCGTACGACGGCGTCACGGCGCCCTCGACCGGGGACCCGGGCGGCGGCGGCACCTGGTACACGCCGAGGTTCTTGTCGGGCGCGGTGTCGCGGAACGTCTTGAGGTCGAACGAGCCGCCGGGCCACTGCGCCGCCTGGCCGGAGGTGAACTGGAGCGTCGCGTCGGCGACGGCCACGGCGTTCACGTCCTTGTCCAGATACTTCTTCATGTCCTCGACCACCTGGAGGGAGGCGACGTAGTCGGGGTCGGTGAAGTCCTTCGAGCCGTCCTGCACGGCCGCGGCGAAGTCCGAGCCGCCGTACCGCGCCGCGCCGACGAGGTCGTGGAACATGGGCAGCACCCAGTCCTCGCGCGCGCCGAGCGCCATGGGGGTGATGTCGTTGTCGAGGAGGGTCTCCTGCACGGAGACGAAGTCCTCCCACGTCTCGGGCTCGGAGAGCCCGAGGTCGTCGAAGACGTCCTTGTCGTAGTACATCGCCATCGTCTGGTAGGCGAAGGGGACACCGTAGGTCTTGCCGTCGGTGCGACCCTGCGCCGCCTGGAGGATGGTCGGCTCGAAGGCGTCGAGCCCGTCGACGCTGTCGTCGATCGGGACGAGCTGGCCCGCCTCGATCGGCGCCTGGGCACCGCCGTACGCACGCAGCATCGCGACGTCCGGGCCGTCGCGGCCCGCGAGCCCGGTGGCGAGGATCTGGTTGTACTCGGTGGGCTGATAGCCCTCGAAGTCGATCGTGACGCCGGGGTGCGACTCCTCGTAGACGTCGAAGATCTTGTCCCAGTCGGACGAGCTCTGCGCCTGCCAGGACCACACCGTGAGCGTGACGTCGCCGTCGGCGCCACCACCACCGCCGTCCTGCGAGGCCGAGCCGCCGCCGGGGGCGCAGGCCGTGATTGCGAGAGCCGTGGCGAGGGTCGCCGCGGCGACCGGGATGAGCTTCTTCATCGATCGTCCTTTCCGAGAGGGGCAGTGTGCGCGTGTCGCACAGTGGGGCGTCGCGTCGGTGCGTCGCGCTCCGGTTCGGGGTCGTGGGGTCGGCCGTCCCGCGAGCGCGGGTCGGCCGCCGGTGCGTCGATCGCTGCCCGGACGTGCTGATCCGTGCTGTCCAGGCGGGCGCGGGCCTCCGCGGGGGGCAGGCCGGCGAGCTGGGCGACGATGGCGGTCTTCAGGTCTCCGCCGGCGTCGCGCAGCGCGGCCTCGGCAGCCTGCTCCTCGAGGCCGCCGACCGCACCGAGGATACGGACCGAGCGCTGGTGGAGCTTCTCGTTCGTCGCCACGAGGGCGACCATGAGGTTGTCGTAGACACGCCCGCGCCGGACCATGACGGCGGTCGAGAAGCCGTTCAGCACGAGCTTCGCGGCCGTGCCGGCCTTGAGGCGCGTCGACCCGGTGACCACCTCGGGGCCGGTGTCCGGGGCGACGACGACGTCGGCGAGCCCGGCGAGCGGCGACTCGGGGTTGCTGGTGACCAGCGCCGTCGTCGCGCCGACGCGCCGGGCCGCCTCCAGGGCTCCCCGGACGTACGGCGTCGTGCCCGAGGCGGCGATCCCGACCGCGATGTCCTGCGCGGTCAGGTCGATCGCGTCGAGCGCCCCCTCGTCGACGCTGTCCTCCGCGCCCTCGACGGCGTCGACGACGGCGGTGGGGCCGCCGGCGATGCGGGCGACGAAGCGCCCCTGCTCGAGCGCGTAGGTGGGGATGAGCTCGGCGGCGTCGAGGACGGCGAGGCGACCGGAGGTCCCGGCGCCGAAGTACACGATCCTGCCGCCGACGTCGAGGGCGTCCACGGCCAGGTCGACGAGGCGTGCGAGCTCGGGCAGGGTGGCCCGGACCGCTGTCGCGACCTCCGCGTCGGCGTCGTTGAGCGTCGTGAGGATCTCGATGGTCCGGCGCGTGTCCAGCCCGCTCGAGAGTGGGTTCCTGAGCTCGGTGCGGGGCAGTGCTGGTCGTGGCTGCACTCGCGGCCTCCATCCGTCCGGGGTCGTCGTCGACATCTTCTGGCGAATGTCTACACGACAGGTTAGCCTCGTGGCAAATATTTCCACACGGTTTCGCAGGCACCCCCGTACGGAGAGGAACGACGAAGACGATGATGCTCGGCGACAGGTCTGGCGAGAGGTCCGGCATGAGGATCGGTATCGACAAGGTGGCCGCAGGAGACCTCCGGGCCGCGGACGCACTGCTCCGCCACGGTCGGCTCGGCCTGCTCACGAACGACCTCGCGACGACCAGCGACCTGGAGGTGTCCCGTGTCGCGCTCCGGCGGGCGGGCGTCCCCGTCGTGCGCTACCTCGGCCCCGAGCACGGGCTGAGCGGCCGCGCTCGCGAGGGGGAGCACGTCGCCGGCGTCGTCGACCCGGCGACCGGGATCCCCGTCGTGAGCCTCTACGGCGAGCACGTGCGACCGACCGCGGACGACCTGCGCGGCCTGGACGCCGTCGTCGTCGACCTGCAGGACGTGGGCGCCCGCTTCTACACCTACGTCTGGACCCTCAGCCACGTCCTCGAGGCCTGCGCCGAGCACGGCGTGGCCGTCGTCGTCCTCGACCGCCCCAACCCGCTCGGGGGTGACCTGGACGTGGTCGAGGGCCCCGTCCTCGACGAGGCGTGCCACTCGCTCGTCGGGCGGTGGGCCATGCCCCTGCGGCACTCGCTCACGATCGGCGAGCTCGCGCGGCACTGGGTCCGCACGCGGGCGATCGACGTCGACCTCCGCGTGGTGCGCGTCGACGGCTGGGACCGCGCCACGACCGCGCTCGAGTCGCCCACCTGGCCCTGGGTGCCGCCGTCGCCGAACATGCCGAGCCCGACGACCGCGCTCCTCTACCCCGGGACCTGCCTGATCGAGGGCGTCAACCTGTCCGAGGGGCGGAGCACAGCGGTCCCGTTCCGCGTCCTCGGAGCACCCTGGATCGACGGCGAGGAGCTGGCCCGCGAGCTCCGCGCGGCCGGACTGCCCGGCGTGCGCGCGGTGCCCTACGGGTTCACGCCGCTCGTGCGCGACTGGGCCGGCGAGGCGTGCGAGGGCGTGCTGCTGCACGTCACGGACGTCGAGGAGTTCCGCCCGGTGCGGACCGGCGTCGCGCTCGTCCGGTCCGTCGCGCGCCTCTACCCCGACCTGCTCGCCGAGACCGAGCAGCGCGGTCTCCAGCCCGGCGAGTCCGACGCCACCCCGCTCGAGCGCCTGTTCGGGCGGCGCGGCGCGTTCGCGTCGCTGACGTCGGGGGAGTGGGACGACCCCGCCACGCTCGACGTCCCGGGGTGGCGCGAGGAGACCGCGGACGACCTCCTCTACGGCTGAGGTCCGCGACTACGGCCGGGAGTCCCCGTCGAGGTCCTCGACCCACCCGCCCACGCCCCGCAGCCCACCCACGGCCAGCTCGGTGTCGAGGTCGCGCGGCCAGCCCTGGACCCCGGGCCGCGTCTGCCACGGGTGCGGCCCGGCGAGCGGGCGGTGCTCGACGCCGTAGGCGTCCAGCCGCGGCAGGTGGTGGTCCACGAGGCGTTCGCGGAACTCCTGGGAGGCGGGGGAGCCGGGCGAGCGGTCCGCGGTCGGCGACCACATGACCTCCGCGAACGCGGCGAGGCGCGGGAACGTCGCGTAGTCGACGCGCCGGACGGAGTCGAGGTGCTCGGACCAGACCTGAGCCTGCCCGCCCAGCAGGGTGCCTGGCGCCGCCGGCTCGGTCAGCGCGGCGGGCAGCGGTTCGAACGCGTACACGTCCTCCAGCGTGCGCAGGAAGCCCACCGGGACGGGCTCGTCCGGGCCGTCGCCCTCGCGGTGGTCGAGGTAGACGACCTGCTCCGGAGCCATCACGACGTCGTGCCCGGCCGCGAGCGCGTCGGCGCCCGCCGCCCAGCCGCGCCAGGACGTCACGACGACGTCCCGGGGCAGCATCGGCCCGGCTGCCTCGTCCCACACGACCGCACGACGCCCGCGTGACGTCACGTGCTCCGCGAGACGGGCCAGGAACCAGCCGTGCAGATCGCCGACGTCGTCCAGCCCGAGCGCCGCCGCGCGCGCGACGATCCCCGGGCTCTCGCGCCACAGGGTCGTCGGGACCTCGTCGCCCCCGAGCGCGACGAACGGTGCGTCGAAGACGTCCATCACCTCGTCGAGCACGTCGCGGAAGAACGCCAGCGACCCCTCCGACGGGTCCAGCACCTCGGTGCTGACGCCCCACGTCGTGCGCACCTCGTGCGGCCGTTTGCGCGTGCCGAGCCACGGGTACGCCGCGACCGCCGCCTCGACATGGCCGGGCACGTCGATCTCGGGGACGACCGTCACGCCCCGCTCGTGCGCGTACGCGACGACCTCGCGCAGGTCGTCCTGCGTGTAGGAACCGCCGTGCGGGCGACCGTCGAGCACGCCCGCGCGCCACGTCCCCACCCCGGACTCGCGTCGCCAGGATCCGACCTCCGTGAGCCGCGGGTAGCGGGCGATCTCGACCCGCCAACCCTGGTCGTCCGTGAGGTGGAGCTGCAGGACGTTGAGCTTGTGCGCCGCCGCCAGGTCGACGAACCGCAGCACGTCCGCCTTCGGCAGGAAGTGGCGCGCGACGTCGAGCAGGACCCCGCGCCAGGCGAAGCGGGGGTGGTCGGTGACCGTGACGTGGGGCAGCTCGACGACCCGCGTGCTCTCCTCGTCCGGCGCTGCGGTGAGTGGCGCGCGGCGGAAGGCGGGCGGGCCGGCGAGCTGGCGGAGCGTCTGCGCGGCGGCGTGAGCGCCGTCGAGGTCGGCGGCGTCGACGCGGACGCCCGTGCCGTCGACGGTGAGGCGGTAGCCCGACGGGGGCAGGTCGGTGTCGACCGCGAACCGGACCCCGGCGCTGGCGCGGGCGCCGGCACCGTCGCCGAGGGCCGCGGGGACGTCGTCGGGCAGGAGGGCGAGGTCGACGCCGGCCGCGTCCTCGACGACGCGGCGCCACCAGCGCGCGGCAGGTCGTAGCGCGGGGTCGTACGCGACCCACGACCCGGACGCCAGGACGACGGTGCCGGGCGTCGTGCTCGCAGCGGCGGGTGCGGGGACCAGCCCGGACGAGTTTTGGAAGGACACCGAACAACCCTAGCGCCCACACTCCCTCCCGTGCCGAGCCCCGGTCTGGACCCCGATCAGCGTGCCGATCGGTAGGCAAGCCGGGGTTCGGCAGGAGCGCCGCCCCGCGTCGGACGCAAGTATTCGTTCAGACCCGCGAATCCACGCAAGCGACTTGCAGCGCGGCGTATAGTCGGCGACATGTCGAGACGTCTGGCGGAGGTCGCCACCAAGGTCGGGGTCAGTGAAGCGACGGTGAGCCGAGTGCTCAACGGCAAGCCGGGGGTCTCGCAGACGACGCGCGACGCCGTGCTCACGGCGCTCGACGTGCTCGGCTACGAGCGTCCGACCAAGCTGCGCGGTGAGCGCGGCCGCCTGGTCGGCCTGGTCCTGCCGGAGCTCGTGAACCCGATCTTCCCGGCGTTCGCCGAGGTCATCGGCGGAGCGCTGGCGCAGCAGGGTTTCACCCCGGTGCTGTGCACGCGCACGGCCGGCGGCGTGACGGAGGCCGAGTACATCGACCTGCTGCTGGGCCAGCACGTCTCCGGCGTGATCTTCGCGGGCGGCTTCTATGCCGAGCGCCGCGCCGACCACGCGCACTTCCGGCGCCTCGCGACCCTGGGCCTGCCGGTCGTCCTCATGAACGCCTCGATCGAGGAGCTCGACTTCCCGCGCGTCTCGTGCGACGACATGGTCGCGATGAACCAGGCCCTCGGCCACGTGTTCTCGCTCGGGCACGAGCGCGTCGGACTGCTGCTCGGCCCCGCCGACCACGTGCCGTCCGAGCGCAAGCTGGCGGCGGCGGAGGCCTTCGCGACCCGCAACGGACTGGTCGTGGACCCGGACCTCGTCGCGCACAGCCAGTACTCGCTCGAGAGCGGGCAGGCCGCGGCGAACAGGTTGCTCGAGTCGGGTGCTACCGCGATCGTGTGCGCGAGCGACCCGCTCGCGCTCGGGGCCGTCCGCGCCGTGCGTAGAGCCGGCCTCGACGTCCCGGGGGACGTGTCCGTCGTCGGCTACGACGACTCGAACCTCATGAACCTCACCGACCCGGCCCTGACGACCGTGCGCCAGCCCATCGAGCCCATGGGGCGCGCTGCGGTCGACCTCCTCGCGGGGATGATCGCGGGCGTCGACGTCTCGCACGACGAGCTCCTGTTCGAGCCCGAGCTCGTGGTGCGCCGCTCGACCGCCGCTGCGCGCTCCACGGGTCGCGAGCCGATCGCCCCGTAGGCGGCACCCGCCCGCCCCACACCTGCCGCACCCGCCGAACCCCGGGTAGCCGCCCGTTCGCGACGTCGAACGGGCGGCGACCCGGGGTTCGGCGCGTTCGCGCAAGGGCCGGTGGGGCTCTCGACATCAAGAGATAGCGTTTCGATAACATCCATGTCAGGTTCTTGCGCGAATCCTGTCGCCTAGTTACTGTCGTGCTCGACGACGCAGTCCCCGCCCCGCGGACGACGGTCGTCCCCGGCGCCGGGGGACCGGCGTCGGCGACAGACGAACGCGACACCCGCGACGCAGCGGGCGAGTCGTCCACGAGGAAGAGGACGCGGTGAGCAACGATCGCCCCGAGACCGCCGCTGGTGCGGCGACGCCCCCGGCCGGGCCCGAGTGGTGGCGCGACGCGGTGATCTACCAGGTCTACGTCCGCAGCTTCGCCGACGGCGACGGCGACGGGACCGGCGACCTGGCCGGGGTGCGCGCGCGTCTGCCCTACCTGCGCGACCTCGGGATCGACGCCATCTGGTTCACGCCGTGGTACCTCTCCCCGCTGGCCGACGGCGGGTACGACGTCGCCGACTACCGCGCGATCGACCCGCAGTTCGGCACCCTCGCGGAGGCCGAGGCGCTCATCGCGGAGGCCCGTGACCTGGGGATCCGCACCATCATCGACGTCGTCCCCAACCACGTGTCGGCGGAGCACGAGTGGTTCCGCGCCGCCCTCGCCGCCGGTGCCGGCTCGCCCGAGCGCGAGCGCTTCTGGTTCCACCCCGGCCGGGGGACGGACGGCGCCGAGATGCCGACCGGCTGGGTCTCCGACTTCCAGGGCACCACGTGGACCCGCACGACGGACCCCGACGGCACGCCCGGCGAGTGGTACCTGCACCTGTTCACGCCGGAGCAGCCGGACCTCAACTGGACCCACCCCGACGTGCGGCGCGAGCACGAGGAGATCCTGCGGTTCTGGTTCGACCGCGGTGCCGCCGGCATCCGGATCGACTCCGCCGCCCTGCTCGTCAAGGACCCGGAGCTCCCCGAGGTGCCCGCGCACCCGGGCCCAGGGGACCACCCGCACGTCGACCGCGACGAGATCCACGACATCTACCGCTCGTGGCGTGCCGTCGCCGAGTCGTACGACGAGCCACGCGTGCTCGTCGGGGAGGTCTGGCTCGCCGACCGCGCGCGCTTCGCCCAGTACCTCCGTCCGGACGAGATGCACACGGCGTTCAACTTCGACTTCATGGCCAGGCCGTGGGACGCGAAGTCGCTCCGCGAGTCGATCCAGACGACGCTCGACGCGCACGCACCCGTCTCCGCCCCTGCCACCTGGGTGCTCTCGAACCACGACGTCACGCGCCCGGTGACGCGCTACGGGCGCGAGGACAGCTCCTTCGCCTTCCTCAGCAAGCGCTTCGGCACGCCGACGAACCTGGCCACCGGCCGGCGTCGTGCGCGTGCCGCGGCGCTGCTCACGGCCGCGCTGCCCGGCTCGCTCTACCTCTACCAGGGCGACGAGCTCGGCCTGCCCGAGGTCGAGGACCTGCCGGCGGGCGCCATCCAGGACCCCATGCACTTCCGCTCGGGCGGTGTCGACCCAGGGCGCGACGGCTGTCGCGTCCCGCTCCCGTGGTCGCGCACCGGCGCGACGTTCGGGTTCGGACCCGACGACGGTGCCGCACCCTGGCTGCCCCAGCCGGCCGGGTGGGGCGAGCAGTCCGTCGAGGCGCAGGCCGGGGACGACGCGTCGATGCTCGCGCTCTACCGGCGCGTGCTCGCGGTCCGTCGCGCCGAGCCGGCGCTGCACGGCGAGCCGCTGCGCTGGCTCGACTCGCTCGCCGGGGTCCCGCTCGGCGACGACGTGCTCGCCTTCGCACGCGGCGACGTCGCGTGCGTCGTCGACCTCGGCGGCGAGGACGTCGTGCTCCCGGAGGACGCGAAGGTCCTCCTGCACAGCGAGCCGAACGCGGGCGCACCGGCGCGCCTCACCACCGACTCCGCGGTCTGGCTCCGGCTGTGAGCACGCCGCTCCCACACGTACCGACCGCGAGCCACGCGGTCCGGTGAACCCGTCCCCGACCGCGAGCCGCGCGGATCGGGACCGCCGGAACCACCCGGCACACCCACCCAGCACCAGGTACCCAGCACAGGCACCACCGGACACAGGAGTGACGATGAAGTCCACACGTCAGGCGATCGCCCTCACCCTCGCAGGGGCGCTCGCGGTCAGCACGCTCGCCGCGTGCTCGAGCAACGGCTCGGGCGACGGCGACGGCGACGGCGGCAGCACCGACGGCGACGGGAAGGTCACCCTCAAGGTGGTCTCCCTCCTGCCGGGCTCCGAGCAGGAGGCGATCGACGCCTTCAACGCCCAGGTCGAAGAGTTCGAGGCGGCGAACCCGGACATCGACATCGTGCCGGAGGAGTACGAGTGGAAGGCGACGACGTTCGCCGCCCAGCTCGCCGGCGGCACGCTGCCGGACGTCTTCGAGATCCCGTTCACGGACGCGAAGACCCTCGTCGAGAACGGTCAGCTGGCCGACCTCGACGCGCAGTTCAACGAGCTGCCGTACGCGGACAAGTTCAACCCCGCGATCATCGAGGCCGGCACGGGCGCGGACGGTCATGTCTACGCCATCCCCGCGAAGAACGTGTACGGCGTCGGCCTGCACTACAACCGCGAGCTGTTCGAGTCGGCCGGGCTCGACCCCGACGACCCGCCCACCACGTGGGACGAGGTGCGCGAGGACGCCAAGACGATCTCGGACGCCAACGAGGGCGTCGCGGGCTACATGCAGATGTCGCAGAACAACACGGGCGGCTGGCAGCTCACGGTGAACACGTTCGCCCGCGGCGGTCGCACGCAGGAGGTCGCGGACGACGGCACGGCGACGTCGACGCTCAGCAACCCCGGCACCACGGAGGCGCTCGAGTGGCTGCAGGCGATGCGCTGGGAGGACAACTCCCTCGGGAGCAACTTCCTGCTCGACTGGGGCACCATGAACCAGGCGTTCGCCGCGGGCCAGGTCGCGATGTACACGTCGGGCTCGGACGTCTACACGGCGCTCGTGCAGACGGACGGCATCGACCCGGCGATGTACGGGCTCGCCGCGCTCCCGCTCGAGGGTGACGACGCCGGCGTCCTCACCGGCGGCACGCTCGCCGCGATGCCGGCGAACGTCGACGAGGCGAAGAAGGAGGCCGCGATCAGCTGGATCGACTTCTTCTACCTCGGCAAGCTGGTCGACGAGGACCGGGCGGTGGCCGACGCCGAGACGCTCGCCGCGAACGACCAGCCTGTGGGCACGCCGGTCCTGCCGATGTTCTCGCAGGAGCAGTACGAGCAGAACCAGGAGTGGATCGCCGACTACGTCAACGTGCCGCTCGACCAGATGTCGAGCTACACGGACACGATGTTCGACCTGCCGCTCGTGGGCGAGCCCTCGCAGAAGACGCAGGAGATCTACGCGCTGCTCGACCCTGTCGTGCAGGCCGTCCTGACCGACAAGAATGCCGATGTCGACGCGCTCCTCGCGGACGCCGACAGCCAGGCGCAGGCCCTGCTCGACGAGGGCTGACCGACCCGGGCCGGTCGCCAGCGCCCCCTGGCGACCGGCCCGCACCCCGACCGGTGCCCGACGTCGAGACGCACCTCCCGACGTCGGGCACCTCCCACCGGAACGAAGGAACCCATCGTGACCGCCACCACCTCCCCGCCACGACGGTCGGGCGCCACGCACGCGCGCGCCGGCACGAGACCGGACGGCCGCCGCAGCCCCCTGACGTGGGTGCGCGGCGGCGGGCTGAGCACGCTCGTGTTCCTGCTGCCGCTGATCGTGATCTTCGGGGTCTTCTCGTGGTTCCCGATCGTCCGCGCGGTGATCATGAGCTTCCAGGAGACGAACCTGGTGACGGCTCCGACCTTCGTCGGTCTGGACAACTTCCGTCAGGTGCTCGCGGACCCGATCCTGTGGAAGGCCGTGAAGAACACGCTCTACTTCGCGTTCCTCGCGCTGCTGTTCGGGTACCCGATCCCGCTCGTCGCGGCGGTGCTCATGCGCGAGGTCCGCCGGGGCAAGGGCCTGTACTCGGCACTGGCGTACCTGCCGGTCGTCGTGCCGCCCGTGGTCGCGGTGCTGCTGTGGAAGTTCTTCTACAACGCGAGCCCGACGGGCGTGTTCAACACGATCCTCGGCTGGGTGGGCCTCGGCCCGTACCCGTGGCTGCAGGACGCGTCGTGGGCCATGCCGTCGCTCGTCCTCGCAGCCACCTGGGCGGGCGCGGGCGGGACGATCATCATCTACCTCGCCGCACTGACGAGCGTGCCGCCCGAGCTGTACGACGCGTCCGAGGTCGACGGCGCCGGGCTGTGGCGCAAGATCTGGCACGTCACGCTCCCGCAGCTGCGCGGCGTCCTGTTCATCACCCTGATCCTGCAGATCATCGGCACCGCGCAGGTGTTCCTCGAGCCGTACCTCTTCACCGGCGGCGGACCGAACAACGCGACCGTCACGATCCTGCTGCTCATCTACCGCTACGCGTTCCAGAACAGCCTCGGTGGCGACTACGGCGCCGCGACCGCGCTGTCGCTCATGCTCGCCGCCTTCCTCGCGGTCTTCTCGATCGTCTACTTCCGGCTCACCCGGTCCTGGAGCACGTCATGACTCTCTCGCCCACCGACAACCCCAGCGAGATCGACGTCGTCGCCACCGATGGTGCGGGCACCGTGGAGGGGTCCGGCGCGACCGACGCCTCGATCGACGCCCGCCGGGCCGCGCGGGCACGCCGTGACGCGGACGGGCAGCGTCGTCGGCGTGCGTCGCGGCGCGCGGCCGACCAGGGGGACCGCGGCGCGCTGTCCGAGGCGGACTGGCGCCGGCCCGGCGTCCGGTGGGGGATGGGTTCGACCCACGTCCTGCTGCTCGTGGTCCTCGTGATCGCGGGGCTGGGGCCGATGCTCCTGCTCGCGAAGTTCGCGGTGACGCCGACGCAGGACATCCTGCGGACCCCGATGGCGATCTTCCCCCACGGCATCGCCTGGGAGAACCTCGACGAGGCCTGGAACGACGTCGAGGTCAGCAAGTACTTCCTCAACACGATCTGGCTCGCCGTCGGGTCGTGGGCGTCGCAGATCATGGTCGCGACCACGGGCGGCTACGCGCTGTCGGTGCTGCGCCCGCGCTACGGCAAGGTGATCCAGGGGCTCGTCCTGTCGACGATGTTCGTGCCGTCGATCGTGCTGCTCGTCCCGCTCTACCTGACGATCCTCGACCCGCCGCTGCTCGGGCAGTCGCTGATCAACAGCTTCTGGGCGGTGTGGCTGCCGGCGGGGGCGAGCGCGTTCAACGTGATCCTCGTCCAGCGGTTCTTCGACAGCCTGCCGCGCGAGGTGTTCGAGGCCGCGCGGGTCGACGGTGCCGGCCCGTACCGGCTGTTCTGGTCGATCGTCCTGCCCATGTCGAAGCCGATCATCGGTGTGGTGTCCGTGTTCGCCGTCATCGCGGCGTGGAAGGACTTCCTCTGGCCGCTCCTCGTGCTCAAGGACCCGAACATCCAGCCGCTGTCCGTCCGTCTGCCGTCCATCGAGGCCACGACCGACATGGGCGTGTTCCTCGCGGCGCTCGCGATCTCGACGGTCATCCCGGTGCTGCTGTTCATCGTCTTCCAGCGCCTGTTCCTGCAGGGTGCCGGACTCGGCGGAGCGGTCAAGGGCTGACCCTCGCGCGCCGAGCACGGGTGGTGCCGTCGTCCGCCCGGACGGCGGTACCACCCGTGCGCTCGGCAGCGAGCACGGCCGTGCTCGGCTCAGCCGCGGCCCCGTCCGAGCATGGCCCGCAGCACGACGTCGTGGACGTCGGTGTTGCGCTGGGCGCCGGAGAGGTGTTCCGCCCCCGGGCCCTGCGCCGTGATCGGCGTGGCCTCGCCCGTGTGCCCGCCCGTCGTCCAGTCGACGGTGAACTGCAGGTCGGAGCCCGCCAGGTCGAACGGGCCGTCCTCCGTCGATGCGCCGGCGCCGCCCTCGTCCGCCGGGTCGACGTTCTCGATCGCGAGGCCTCCCGTCGCGTGGTCACCGACGACGACCACGAGGGTCCCTCGGTTCCGCGAGGCGAAGTCGAGCGCGAGCTCGACGGTCTCGTCGAGGGCCTGGCCGGCCTGGATCGTGCGCGTCGCGTTGCTGCGGTGCGCGAACTCGTCGACCGCCTCCTCCTCGACGAGCAGGAAGAAGCCGTCCCGGTCGCGGGACAGCACGTCGAGAGCCTTGGCCGTCATGTCGACGAGCGGCACCTCGGGCTCGTACAGGTCGCCCTCGCCCTCGTTGCGCTGCTCGAACATCTCCTCGTTGGCGAACAGCCCGAGGAGCTTGCGACCACGCGCGTCGTCGAGCCCGTCCACGTCGCTCACGTACGTGTACCCGAGCTGCTGCGCACGTGCGACGAGGTTCCCTGCCGTGCCCTTGCTCTGCTCGGTCGGGTCCTTGGGCGGGTTGTCCGGCCACGCTCCCGGGATCCCCGCGGGCAGCCACCAGTCCTCCCCGCCACCGAGGATCACGTCCGGGCGCGAGCTCTCGAGGAGCTGGCGGGCGATCTCGCTCTGGTCCCCGCGGTCCGGCACGTGCGCTCCGAACGCGCCGGGGGTCGCGTCGGTGACCTGTGCCGTGGTGACAAGACCCGTTGCCTTGCCCGCCCCGCGGGCGCGCTCGAGGAGCGTCGGCACGGGCGTGCCGTCGGCGTCGACACCGACGGCGCCGTTGTACGTCCGGACCCCGGACGCGAACGCCGTGGCGCCCGCCGCCGAGTCGGTCACGGCCTCCTCGGGGTCGGCGGAGTCCGTCGTGGTCCAGCCCGCGTGCTCGAGCGAGTCCATCGCGAGCTGCCCGTCCTTGCCGACGGTCGCGAGCCGGATCAGCTCGCGGTGGGACAGGCCGAGGCCGTCGCCCTGGATGAAGATGACGTTGCGGGCCCGGTCGCCGGCGTGGCCACCACCGCCCCGGTCGTCGTGGCCGCCCCCGCCCAGCGGCAGCACGGCGGCGAGCGCGAGGCCTGCGGCGATCCCCGCCGCGCCGGTCCGTAACGTGGTGCTTCGTGCGTCCATGAGCTCTCCTTCGAGACTCTCGGCGTCGTCGGCCCGACCGCACCCAGGTTCCCGTGGACGTGCGTGACGTGGTGGGAGGCACCGTCGTCCCCGGGCCGGCGCCGACGGCGTCGTCGCCGTCGGACCCTTCTACGGTAGGAGCGGTCGGCGGGCACACAACTCGGGAGGTGACGCGTTGTCCCCTCAATGTCACGTCCATATGGTCTTGCTGCGGGCAGGCGGGCCCCCGCACAGGTGACATGATCGAGGTCATGCCCTCGTTCCCCCCCCAGGACGTCGACGTCGCACCGGACGTGCACCCGTACGACGCGCTGCTCCTCTACTCCTTCGGCGGCCCGAACGAGCCCGCCGACGTCGTGCCCTTCCTGCGCAACGTGACCGCCGGCAAGGGAATCCCCGACTCCCGCCTCGAAGAGGTCGGCGAGCACTACTACGGGTTCGGCGGCAAGAGCCCCATCAACGAGCAGAACCTCGCGCTCAAGGCGGCGCTGGAGACCGAGCTCGCACGCCGGGGCCTCGACCTGCCGGTCGTGTGGGGCAACCGCAACTGGGCGCCGTACACCGCCGACGCGATCACCGAGCTCGAGGCGCTCGGTGCGCGGCGCGCCGTCGCGCTCGTGACGTCGGCCTACTCGTCCTACTCGGGCTGCCGCCAGTACCGCGAGGACCTCGCGGTCGTGCTCGAGGCGCGCGGCCAGCTCGGGCCGGACGGGTCCACGGGCGTCCAGCTCGACAAGGTCCGCTCCTACTTCAACCACCCGGGCTTCGCGCAGGCGAACGTCGACGCGGTGCTCGACGGGTACGCGGCGCTCGCCGCGCAGGGCGGCGACGGCGCTGCCGCCCGCCTCGTGTTCGTCACGCACTCGATCCCGGAGACCATGGAGGCGGCGTCGCGCGTGTCGTACGCGACGTACTCCGCGCAGCACCTCGACCTCGCGCGCGTGATCGCGGCGCAGGTGTCCGAGCGCCTCGGGCACGACGTCGCGTGGGACCTCACGTACTGCTCACGCTCCGGTCCGCCGAGCCAGCCGTGGCTCGAGCCCGACGTCAACGACCACCTCGAGAAGCTCTCCACCGACGGCGTGCGCGACGTCGTGCTCTCCCCGATCGGGTTCGTCTCGGACCACATGGAGGTCGCCTACGACCTCGACACGGAGGCGCTGGAGACCGCGGGGAACCTCGGGATGACGGCGGTCCGGGCCGGCACCGTGGGCACGCGCGAGCCGTTCGTCCGCGGTCTTGTCGACCTGCTCCTCGAGCGTGCGGCGCTGGCCCGCGGCGAGGAGGTCGACGAGGCGACGGTGGGCGAGCTGCCCGCGTTCCGGTCCGTCTGCGCCCCGGGGTGCTGCCTGCGCCGCGACGGCGAGCCCAGCGGCGTCCCCGCGCTCTGCAGCACCGACATCCACAGCTGACCGGCCGACGCCCGGCACCCCGAGAGGACACCACCCCATGAGCGACGCCGCCCGCGTGCCTGCCGACCACGAGCAGATCAACTCGACCATCCGTTACGCGATGTGGTCGGTCTTCGCGACAGCCGCGCCGCTGCCCGCCGACCGCGACGAGCGGGCGGCGCTGGTCACCCGCGCCCTCGACGACGTCGGGGGAGGCGACGACCCGGCTGCCGTCGACGGCGACCTCGTGGTCCGTGGTTGGTACGACGTCGCCGGGCTGCGCTCGGACGCGGATCTCATGGTGTGGTGGCACGGCCCGTCGGTCGAGTCCGTGCAGGGCGCGTACCAGCGTCTGCGCCAGAGCGGGCTCGGTGCGCACCTCGAGCCGGTCTGGTCGAACGTGGCGCTGCACCGTCCCGCGGAGTTCAACCGCGGACACGTCCCGGCGTTCCTCGCCGGCGAGGCGCCGCGCGACTACCTGAGCGTCTACCCGTTCGTCCGTTCCTACGAGTGGTACCTGCTGCCCGACGCCGAGCGCCGGACCATGCTGCGCGACCACGGCCTCGCGGCCAAGGACTACCCGGACGTGCGGGCCAACACGGTCTCGTCCTTCGCGCTCGGCGACTACGAGTGGATCCTCGCGTTCGAGGCCGACGAGCTGCACCGGATCGTCGACCTCATGCGCGAGCTGCGCGCGACCGAGGCCCGTCGCCACGTGCGCGAGGAGGTCCCGTTCTTCACCGGGCCCCGCACGTCGCTCACCGCCTGGGTCGACCGCCAGCCCTTCGCCTGACGGTCGACCGCGTCGGGACCGGCCCGAGGCCTCCCAAGATGCTCAGCATGCTGAGCAATGTCATCGTGGAGGCATGACGACAGCAGCCGCATCCCCGTCCACCCCCGTCGGAGCGGTCAGACCGACCCCGTCCGACCGCGTCCGCCAGGTGGTGGTGCTCGTCGGATCCCTCGTCGCCGCGGGCGCCGCGGCTTACGGGTCCGGGGCGTTCGGGGGCCAGGCGATCCAGGACGCCGCCGGGGGAGCGCTGTCCGCGACGGCCACCCCCGTCGCCCCGGACAACCCGGCGTTCCGGATCTGGTCCGTCATCTACCTCGGGCTGTTCGCGTTCGCGGTCCTGCAGGTGCTGCCCCGCAACGCGGCCGACGCACGGCTGCGCGCGACCGGGTGGTGGGTGCTCGCGTCGATGGTGCTCAACGCGGCGTGGATCGGCGTGGTCCAGGCAGGGTCGCTCGTCGGCAGCGTGGTCGTCATCGCCGCCCTCCTCGCGGTGCTCGCGGTGCTGGTCGTCCGGCTCGTCCGGACACCGCCGTCGAGCACGCCCCAGGCGCTCCTGCTCGACGGCACGATCGGCCTGTACACCGGCTGGGTGAGCGTCGCGACGCTCGCGAACGTCTGCGCGGCGCTCGCGGACGCGGGTGTCGGAGACCTGGGCCTCGGCGTGACCGGCTGGTCCGTCGTGGTCCTGGTGCTCGCCGCGGCGCTCTCCGTCGCGTGGGCGTCCTTCGCCGCCCGACGTCGCGCGCTGACCCTCGGCGTCGGCCTCGCCATGGCCTGGGGTCTGGCCTGGGTCGCGGTGGGCAGGTTCACCGGGCCGCTGGAGGACACCGTGGTGGCGTGGGTCGCGGTCGGAGCGAGCGCGGTCGCGCTCGTCGCGGCGGTGGCGGCCGTGCTGCGCGCCCGCTCCCGCCGCGACGACGCTCAGGGGTAGAGGCCGCGGATCTCGTGCGCCTCGGCGACGCGCTTGACCCCAATGACGAGCGCCGCGTCGCGCAGCGTGAGGCCCTCGCGCCGGGCGAGCGACGCGACCTCGTCGTACGCCTGGAGCATGCGGTGCTCGAGCTTCTCCCCGATCTCCTGCTCGGTCCACCAGTACGCCTGGTTCGCCTGCACCCACTCGAAGTACGAGACGACGACGCCGCCCGCGTTCGCGAGCACGTCCGGCACGACCGTGATCCCGTTCTTCGCGAGCACCTGGTCGCCCGCCTGCGTCGTCGGGCCGTTCGCGCCCTCGACCACCCAGCGCGCGCGCACGCGCCCCGCGGACTCCTCGTCCAGGACACCCTCGACCGCGGCCGGGACGAGGACGTCGACCTCGAGCGCGAGCAGCGCGGCGTTGTCGATCGCGTCCGCCCGCTCGAACCCGACGACGCTCCCGGCCTCCGAGACGTGCTCCAGCAGCCCGCGCACGTCGAGCCCGTCCGGCGCGTGCACCGCCCCGAACTGGTCCGACACCGCGACGACGCGCGCGCCCTGCGCCGCGAACAGGACCGCCGCGTGCGCACCGACCTTGCCGAAGCCCTGGATCGCGACGGTCACCTCGGACAGCGGGACGCCCGACTCCTCCAGCGCGGCCCGGGTCACGTGGACGACGCCCGCGGAGGTCGCCGTGGTCCGGCCGAGCGAGCCGCCCACGGTGATCGGCTTGCCCGTCACGACACCGGGAATCGTGTACCCGCGGTTCACCGAGTACGTGTCCATGACCCAGGCCATGGTCTGCTCGTTCGTGCCCATGTCCGGAGCCATGATGTCCCGCTCCGGGCCGATCACCGGCATGATCTCGGAGGTGTAGCGACGCGTGACGCGCTCGAGCTCCGCCTGCGAGTGCGCACGCGGGTCGATCGACACCCCGCCCTTGGCGCCCCCGTACGGCAGGTCGACGATGGCGCACTTCCAGGTCATCCACATCGCGAGCGCTCGGACCTCGTCGATGTCGACGCTCGGGTGGTAGCGCAGCCCGCCCTTGCCCGGTCCGCGCGAGACGTTGTGCTGCACCCGGTAGCCGTGGAAGAGCACCGTCCGGCCGTCGTCGCAGCGCAGCGGCACGGCGACGTTGACCTCGCGCCGCGGCGTCGCCAGCATCTCGTGCAGTCCCTCGTCGTAGCCGAGCACGCCGACCGCGCCGGAGAGCTGGGCGAGCGCCGTCTGCAGCGCGGACCCAGCGGCGGGCCCGTCCTCGCGGTTCGGCCTCGCCGGGTCGGCGCTGCTCGTGGCGCCCGCGGTGCTCGGGGCGCTCGCGCTGCTGGTGGGGGTGGACGTCGTCGTCACGGTTCTCCTCCGGGTCGAGGTGGGCTCGGGACCACGAGGGTGTGCGGCCCCGAGCCCACCGTACCGCCGAGAGGTCAGTGACCCAGCGCGTCGATCCGCGCGAGTTCGTCGGCCGACAGGGCGAACCGCGCGACGTCGGCGTTCTCCTCGATGCGCGACGGGGTCACCGACTTCGGGATCACGACGAAGCCGTGGTCGAGGTGCCAGCGCACGACGACCTGCGTCGGCGTCGCGTCGTGCGCCGCCGCGATCTCGGCGAGCACCGGCGCGTCGAGGTCGGTGCGCTTGAACGGGCTGTAGCCCTCGAGCACGACGCCGCGCTTGCCGAGCTGGTCGGCGAGGTGAGAGCTGAAGTCGGCCGGGCTCCACGGGATCTGGTCCACGGCGGGTGTCTCGCCGACCTGCGCGGACAGGATGTCGACCTGTTCCACCGAGTAGTTGCTCACGCCGATCGAGCGGACCTTGCCCTCGTTGCGGAGCTCGACGAACTTCTCCCAGACCCACGGCGACGCCTCGCCGGACGGCGGCCAGTGGATGAGCCAGAGATCCACGTAGTCGGTGCCGAGGTCGCGCAGCGACGCCTCGAGCGTCTCGCGCTCCTTGCCCGCGGCGTCCGGCGGCAGCTTCGTCGTGACGAACACGTCGGCGCGGTCCACGGACGAGTCGTCGAGCGCCCGGCCCACCTGGGACTCGTTGCCGTAGCCCGTCGCGGTGTCGACGTGGCGATAGCCGACGTCGAGCGCGTGCCGCACGGCGCGGTAGCAGTCGTCGCCCTCGGACTGCCACGTGCCGATGCCGAGCAGGGGGATCGCCCCGCCGGGCAGGGTCGCGGACGGGACGTCGAGGGCGGTGGAGATGGTCGGACGGGTGCTGTCGGTGCTGTCGGGTCCTGTGGTCATGGCACCAGTCTTCGTGCCTGGTGCGCTCTCCCGCCACCCGAGCACGCTGTCAGCGAGCCACGTGTGCCGAGGCCGGTGGGTCGCTGACAACTCGTGGAGGTGCGCGACCCGAGGCAGGCTGGTGCGATGAGCGACCACCCGCGCACCACCCCCGCGCACCCCGGACCCACCGACCTCGTCGAGGAGGCCGTCACCCTGGCCCGTCGCTGGCTCGCGGGCAGCGACGGCTCGAGCGACGGCCCCAGCGGCGCCATCGGCGGCGCACGTGCCGAGGCACGGGAGCGCCGCACCGCCGAACGGCTGGGCGCGCTGGTCTCCGACCCTGACGGGCTCGAGCTCGCGGTGCGGTTCGTGGACGACGTCGCGCGGCCCCGGGACACGGGCGTCGCGGCCCGGGCGCTGGGACGGCTGGGCGCCCTCGCCGGCGGCGCGGGCGGGTTCCTCGGCCCGGTGGACCGCGGGCTGCTCGGGCTCGGGGCACGGGTCGCGCCCGTGCTGCCGTCCGTCGTCGTGCCCGCGGCCCGCCTGCGGCTGCGCCAGCTCGTGGGGCACCTCGTGGCCGACGCCGGCCCGGGCCTCGGCCCGCACCTCGCGCGCACGCGGGCCGAGGGGTACGCGCTCAACGTGAACCTGCTCGGCGAGGCGGTGCTCGGCGAGGACGAGGCGAACGCGCGGCTCGAGCGCACGATCGCCCTCGTGGAGCGGCCCGACGTCGACTACGTGTCGGTCAAGGTGTCGTCCGTCGCGTCCCAGCTCGTCCCGTGGGACCTGGAGGGGTCGCGCGACCGGGTCGTCGAGCGGCTGCTGCCCCTGTACCGCGCGGCGCGGGACCACGGCGTCTTCCTCAACCTCGACATGGAGGAGTACCACGACCTCGCCCTCACCACGGAGGTGTTCCGCGCGGTCCTCGCGCACGACGAGCTCCGCGACCTGGAGGCCGGGATCGTGCTCCAGGCCTACCTGCCGGACGCGCTCGGGGCGCTCGACGGGCTCACCGCCTTCGCGACCGAGCGCGTCGCCGCCGGGGGAGCGCCCATCAAGGTGCGGCTCGTCAAGGGCGCCAACCTCGCCATGGAGGCCGTCGAGGCCGAGCTCCACGGGTGGCCGCAGGCGCCGTACCCGACGAAGCCCGACGTCGACGCCAACTATGTGCGCCTGCTCGACCACGCGCTGCGCGCGCCGCGTACCGACGCCGTGCGCATCGGCGTCGCGAGCCACAACCTCTTCCACGTCGCGCTCGCCGTGCTGCTCGGTCGGGAACGCGGCGTGAGCCACGCGCTCGACGTCGAGATGCTCCAGGGCATGGCGCCGGGCGAGGCGCGCGCCGTGCGCGACGAGGTCGCCCGTGATCGGGTGGACACCGGTCCGCACGTCGGGAGGGGCGGGCGCGTCGTGCTGTACACGCCCGTCGTGCGCGACGAGGACTTCGACGTCGCGATCTCCTACCTCGTCCGCCGGCTCGAGGAGAACGCCGCGGAACAGAACTTCCTGCACGCGATGTTCGCCCCCGACGTGCCCGACTCAGACGCACCGGCCGTCGCCGCGACGGGCAGCGCGATGAGCCGGCAGGAGGCCGCGTTCCGCGCGTCGGTGCTCCTCGGCGTCGACTACCCGCCCGCCGCCGTGACACCGCGCCGCCGGCCCCGGGCTGACGCCGCCCCTGCGGACAGGCCCGGTTTGCCCGCCGTCGGGCCCGGTTCGCCCGCCGACCCCCGGGTTACGCCCCGATCGAAGGGCGCAACGGGGCACAACCCGGGGTTCGGCAACGTGCCCGACACCGATCCCGCCGTCGCCGCCTCCCGGTCGTGGGCGCTGCACGTGACCGGGCCCGACAGCGGGTTCGTGCCCGTCCGCACGGACGTGCTCACCACCGCCGCGCAGGTGGACGACGCCGTCACGCGCGCCGTGAGGGCCACCGCAGCCTGGTCGCGGGTTGCCCCCGTCGCGCGCGGCGCCGCGCTGCGCGCCGTCGCGCACCGGCTCGAGACCGCGCGCACCGACCTGGTCGTCGCGATGGTGCACGAGCCGGGCAAGACCGTAGCCGAGGCCGACCCCGAGGTGAGCGAGGCCGTCGACTTCGCCGCCTACTACGCGGACCGGGCGGACGAGCTCGACCCCGCGTCGGCCGCCTGGCCCGGAGCGCGCTTCACGCCCGACGGCGTCACGCTCGTCACCCCGCCCTGGAACTTCCCCGTGGCCATCCCCGTCGGCGGCGTCCTCGCGGCGCTCGCGGCCGGCTCGGCCGTCCTCGCGAAGCCCGCGCCGCCGACCCCGCGCTGCCTCGAGGTCGCCGTCGACGCGATCCACGCAGGCCTGCGCGACGCTGTCGCGGCGGACCCGGGACCGTTCGCCGCGGCCGGTCTCGGGCTCGACGCCGGTGACGACCGGTCGGCGGTGACCGACGTCGTGCAGTTCCTGCGCGTGCCCGACGACGAGCTCGGCGAGCGGCTCGTCACGCACGACGGAGTCGCGCGCGTCGTGCTCACCGGCTCGATCGAGACCGCCCGGCTCTTCGCGCGGTGGAAGCCGGGGCGTCCCGTGCTCGCGGAGACCTCGGGCAAGAACGCGCTCGTCGTGACGCCCGCCGCGGACCTCGACCTGGCGGTCGCCGACCTCGTCCGGTCCGCGTTCGGGCACGCCGGGCAGAAGTGCTCCGCCGCGTCGCTCGTGATCCTCGTGGGGTCCGCCGGGGATCCCCGGACCGAGACGGGACGGCGCGTGCGACGCCAGCTCGTCGACGCCGTGCGCTCGCTCGCGGTCGGTCCGCCGACGCAGCTGTCGACGACCATGGGGCCGCTGACGGAGGCCGCGTCCGGCAAGCTCCTGCGTGCCCTGACGACGCTGGAGGAGGGCGAGTCGTGGCTCGTTCGGCCGCGCCGGCTGGACGGCCGGACCGACGGGGGTCCGGGCGGTGGCCGGCTGTGGACACCGGGTCTCAAGGAGGGCGTCCGACCCGGCTCGACGTTCCACCTCACCGAGTGCTTCGGCCCCGTGCTCGGCATCATGACGGCGGCGACTCTCGACGAGGCGGTCGCGCTGCAGAACGCCGTGCCGTTCGGCCTCACGGGCGGCATCCACAGCCTCGACGACGGCGAGGTCGCGCGCTGGCTCGACGCCGTCGAGGTGGGCAACGCGTACGTCAACCGGCACATCACGGGTGCGATCGTGCAGCGCCAGTCGTTCGGCGGCTGGAAGCAGTCGGCCGTCGGTCCCGGGGCGAAGGCCGGCGGGCCGAGCTACGTCGCCCAGCTCGGGCGCTGGTCCGACGCGCCGGACGGGCCGCCCGCGCGCGAGAGCGCCTCCGACGCCTGGCTCGCGTGGGCCGTGGCCGACGACGCGCGGGTGTGGGAGCGCGAGCTCTCCCAGGACCACGACCTGTCGGGTCTGCAGGCCGAGTCGAACGTGTTCCGCTACCGTCCGGTCGACCTCCTCACCGTGCGTGTCGGCACCGACGCGTCGGCCGTCGAGGTCGAGCGCGTGCTGCACGCCGCACGGACCGTCGGGGTGCCCGTCGTGGTGCTGCCCGCCCCCGGTGCACCCGGGGCGACGGACGGGACGGCGGTGACCGACGAGGACCTCGCCCGGCAGGTCGCCGCGGGGCGGGTCCGCGGGCGGCTGCGCGTCGTCGGCTCGGCTCCCGGGCTGCACGAGGCCGCGGCGGAGCGCGTGGGGATCCTGACGGTCCTCGACCACCCCGTGGTCGCGAGCGCACGCCGCGAGCTGCTCACCGTCCTGCGCGAGCAGGCCGTGAGCCGCACGACGCACCGCTACGGCCACGTCCGCCGCTGACGACTCGGCAGGCGTCAGGCGGAGGCGCGCTCGACGCTGACCGACGACGCGTCCCGGAAGGACCCGAGGCGTTCGGCCTGCTCGGCGACCGCGTCCGTGAGCGCCTGGTCCCAGCGCTGCCACGGGTCCACGAGCACGGCGAGACGCCCGGACGAGGCACGGGGCCGCCACGTCCCGACGACCTCGCCGTCGGCGAGGACCGCCCCCGGGCGCCCGAGCGTGCGCCACAGGTCCGTGCGGCGTGCCTGCTCCCGGACGAGGAGCTCGCGGTCGCGGAGCTGGAGGAACGGGTCGTACGGTCCGGCGAGCCGGAGCTGGGTCGTGCCGTGGGCCTGCTCCCGGTGCCGTCCAGCGGCCCCCGCGAGCGCGTCCGCGTCGTCCGCGAGCACCCACAGGCTCCGGGCCGGGCGACCGCCGCCCCGCCCGGACGGGCCCTTCCCACCCGAGCCCCCCATACCCTCGACCTCGACCTCGACGACGTCGGCCGGCCAGGCGTCCCGGACGGTGCGCACCGGGGCGTCGAGGAAGGCCGCGACGTTGTGCACGCTCGCCGGGCCGAGGAACCGCAGGTAGCCACGGACGACGTCGTGCCGCGGGTCGGCCTGGTCCGCGAGCCGGCCGTAGAGCGGTGGTTCGAGGCCGGGTACCGGGCGCAGCACGGGCGGAGAGGTCCCGTCCTCGATCTCGAGACCGGCCTGGAGCGCCGCCAGCCGGAACGTCATCTCGTAGCTGTGGGTGGCGCCGCACGGCGCGCACCACCGCACGTATGCCTCGGGCAGGCGCTCGGTGAGGCGCGTGGACAGCTCGCCCTTGACCGTCGGGGACGTCACGAGCGCGCGCTCGTGCTCCGCCATGGTGCGCAGCGCGTCGAGGACGCTGATCCCCGCCGCGCGCAGCGGGCCGCTCGCGCTGATCACCCGCTTCGCCGCGTCCGCCTCGGACAGCGGCGCGGTGGCGACGGCGACCGCTGGGAGGTCGGACCGGCGATAGGCGTGCGGTGCCCCGCGCAGCGTCCAGGCGAGCGCGACGTCGTCGGGAAGATCACCGGGCCCCGGCGCGTGCACGCCCCGCAGCTCGAGGGCCCAGCGCGCGCCGTCGGGCCCGGTGTCCTGCACCCCGAGGTCGAGCACCGGGACGTCCGCCACCGACGCGGCACCGCCCGGTGCGCGGTCGAGTCCCTGCGCGGACCAGCGGAACGCGAGGACGTCGGCGCGCTGCACGCGCAGCGGGGTCGCGGTGTTCCGGCTGCTCCCCATGACGTCACGCTACGTCGCGGCACCCACGACGCGCGCTCAGACCGAGTCGCGCTCCACGAGTGCCGGCGACAGGACCCGGGACGTGACGTCCTCGCCGCCGTGCGCCACCAGCGTCAGGAGGATGTCGGTCGCGCTGTGCACCATCTCGACCATGGGGTTGCGCACCGTGGTCAGCGGGGGAGAGGTCGACGCCGCGGCCGCGAGGTCGTCGAACCCGACGACCGACACGTCCTGCGGCACCTGGCGACCGTGCTGCGTGAGCACACGCATCGCCCCCTCGGCCATGAGGTCGGACGCCGCGAAGACACCGTCGACGTCGGGATGCTCGGCGAGGATGCGCTCCATCGCCGCCGCGCCCCCGGCGAGGGCGAAGTCGCCGGCCGCGACGGCGTCGGTGGCCAGCCCGGCGGCCTCCAGCTCGGCGCGCCACCCGGTGAGGCGGTCCACGCCCGCCGTCATGTCCTGCGGGCCGGTGATGGTGGCGATCCGGCGACGACCGGCGTCGACGAGGCGGCGCGCCGCGATGCGCCCGCCCTCGACGTTGTCCACGTCCACGTACAGCAGGTCCGGGGTCGGGTGGAACGGGCGTCCCACGAACACGGCCGGCAGGCGGGTCGCCAGGAGGGCTTCCTCGAGCTCGTCGTCGCGGTGGTGCGACGCGACGATCGCGCCGTCGACGTGCCCGCTGCGCAGGTAGCGCACGATGCGTCCCGGCTGCTCGTCCGGCCGCGCGAAGAGGAGGACGAGCTGCAGGTCCGTCCCGCCCAGCGCCGCGCTCACACCGCGCATCGTGCCGGCGAGGAACGGGTCCGTGAGGATCCGTTCGTCGGGCTCCGGCACGACGAGCGCGATGGAGTCGGTGCGGCGCGTGACGAGCGACCGGGCGGCCCGGTTCGGCGTGTAGCCGAGATCGGCGACCGCCGCGTCCACGGCCGCCTGGGCCTCGGGGGAGACACGCAGGCCACCGTTGATCGCGCGGGACGCCGTCGAGCGCGAGACGCCTGCTGCCTGGGCGACCTCGTCCAGGGTCGGCGCCGTCGTCGGGGTGTACATCGCACCAGTATCCCGCCACCAGGGCCGGTGCGTGTCCTCCGTCACGATCCGGTCGTGTCGCCCCTGGCCGGGACGGCGTTGTCACGGGCGACGGTGGCGTACCAGCGGCCGCTGGACTTGACCGTGCGCTCCTGGGTCTCGTAGTCGACACGGACGATGCCGAACCGCTTGGTGTAGCCCAGCGCCCACTCGAAGTTGTCCAGCAGGGACCAGGCGAAGTACCCGCGGACGTCGGCGCCGGCGTCGACGGCGTCCTTCGTCGCGCGCAGGTGGGAGTCGATGAAGGACAGGCGGTCCTGGTCGTCCACCGCGCCGTCGGGTCCGACGGCGTCCGGGTAGGCGGCCCCGTTCTCCGTGACGTAGAGGGCGATGCCCTTCGGGCCCGTGTACTCCTCCTGCAGCCGGACGAGCAGCCGCGTCAGGCCCTCGGGCTGGACCTCCCAGCCCATGTCGGTCGTCGGGAGGTCGCGCGAGTGCGTGTGCACGCCGTCGGCGGCCGGATAGGGGGACGACGTCGCGCGGACCGGCGCGTCGTCGTCGGCGCGCACGCCCTCGGGCCGGGTGCCGCCGTCCGCCCCGGCGCCCGACGCGTCCGGATCGACCGTCTGCGGGTGCGCGGAGACCGCGCCGCCGTTGTAGTAGTTGACCCCGAGGGTGTCGATGGGCGTCGAGATCGTCGCGAGGTCGCCGTCACGCACGTGGTCCAGCAAGCCGTAGGGCGCGACGTCCTCGAGGATGTCGTCGGGGTACTCGCCCCGCAGGACCGGGTCGAGGAAGATGCGGTTGAACTGGCCGTCGATGCGACGCGCGGCGTCGACGTCGGCCGGGTCCGCGGGGTCGACGGGGTCGGCGACGGTGAAGTTCAGGGTCAGGCCGAGGTTGGCGCCCGGGGCCCGCTCGCGCAGCGCCTGCACCGCGAGGCCGTGACCGAGCATGAGGTGGTGGGCGGCGGCGAGACCGTCCGGGCGGGACCGGCGACCCGGCGCGTGCACGCCGGCCGTGTATCCGAGGAAGGCCGAGCACCACGGCTCGTTGAGCGTCGTCCAGACCCCGACCCGGTCGCCGAGCGCCTCGTGCATCGTCACCGCGTACTCCGCGAAGCGGTAGGCGGTGTCACGGTTCGCCCACCCGCCGGCCTCCTCGAGCGCCTGCGGGAGGTCCCAGTGGTAGAGCGTGATCCAGGGCAGGATCTCCGCGGTCAGGAGCTCGTCGACGAGGCGGTCGTAGAACGCGAGACCCGCAGGGTTGATCGACCCGCCGTCGGGCCGGACGCGTGCCCAGGAGCTGGAGAACCGGTACGCGCCGAGGTTCAGCTCGCGCATGAGCGCGACGTCGTCGCGGTAGCGGTGGTAGTGGTCGCAGGCCTCGTCACCCGTGTCGCCGTTCACGACCGCGCCAGGCACCCGGCTGAACGCGTCCCAGATCGAGTCGCGCCGACCGTCGGCCCGCGCACCGCCCTCGATCTGGTAGGCCGCGGTCGCGGCACCCCACAGGAAGCCCTGGGGCATCTCGACCCGCCCCTGGGCGGTGTCCGGGTTGGGGGCGAGCGGAGCGGTCGGGACGAAGAGGCTCATGGGTCGGTGTCCTTCTCGGATTCGAGTCGTGGGGTGCATGTGGCGGGGCGCGGGCCGGTGCCGGCCCGCGCCCCGGGGACCGTCAGCCCTTGACGGCGCCCTGCATGATGCCGGCGACCAGCTGTCGTCCGGTGAAGAGGAAGATCACGATCAGCGGCAGGGTCACCAGGAAGACTCCCGCCATGACGAGCGAGTAGTCGACGAAGTAGTTCGCCTGCAGCGACCGCACGACGAGCGGCAGCGTCGGATTGCTCTGGTTCAGCACGATGGACGGCCAGAAGAAGTTCGTCCACTGCTGCACGAACGTGAACAGCCCCAGCATCGCCGCGGCCGGACGGGCCGCGGGCAGCGCGATCGACCAGAACGTGCGGAGCATGGACGCACCGTCGACGCGCGCCGCCTCGATGAGCTCGTACGGCAGCGCCTCGCCGAGGTACTGCGTCATCCAGAAGACGCCGAACGCGGTGACGAGCGCGGGCACGATCACGGCCTGCAGCTTGCCGATCCACCCGATGTCCGACATGAGGATGTACATGGGGATGACGCCGAGCTGCGTCGGGACCGCCATCGTCGCGATGACGAACACGAGCAGCGGGCCACGCCCCCGGAACCGGAGCTTGGAGAACGAGAAGCCTGCGAGCGTGGAGAACAGCACGACCGACAGCGACGTGATGACCGCGATGACGACGGAGTTCCACGCGGCCTTCCAGAAGTTGATCGCGTCGGACCCCATGACCTCGCCGAAGCGCGCGAACAGGCTCGCGTCGGGCAGGAGCTGCGGCAGGCCGCTGCGAGAGATCTCCTCCGGCGTCGACGACCCCAGGATGAGGGTGAAGTACAGCGGGAAGATCGAGATCAGCAGGACGATGCCGAGCAGGGCGTAGGTGACCCAGCGGGGGCGGCGCTGCGTGCCGCCGACGTTCTTCCCCGCGGATCGGCGACGGGCGGCGGCACGGGCAGCACCCGGACCAGCGGTCTGGGCGACGACGGGGACGGAGCTCATCGCTTCCTCCGATCGGTGGTGCGGGGCGCGGGGACGGCGGCGGTGGGTCCGGCCGCGGGGGGCGGCACGGTCATGGCCTGTCCCGCTCGACCGGCCCGTTCCGCGCGGGCGCGCCGCAGGGCGCGGCGCGAGGTCCTGGGCTCGACCGTCGACGTCGAGATGCGCCGGGTGACGAGGAAGTTGACCATCCCGATGACAAGGATGAGGAGGAACAGCAGCCAGGCGACCGCGGCCGCGCGGCCGAAGTTCTTCTGGTTGCCCCACGCGACGTCGTACAGGTAGAGCACGGTGGTCATCCACTGCCGGTCGGCGCCGCCGAGGCCCTGAGCGTCGTACATGCGCGGCTCGTCGAAGATCTGCAGGCCACCGATCGTCGAGGTGATGACGACGAAGATGATCGTGGCGCGGATCTGCGGGACGGTCACCGAGAAGAACTGGCGGACGCGGCCCGCGCCGTCGATGATCGCGGCCTCGTAGAGCTCGCGGGGCACCGCCTGCATCGCGGCCAGGAAGATCAGGGCGTTGTAGCCGGTCCAGCGGAAGTTGACCATCGAGGAGATCGCGACGTGGCTCGCGAAGGTGTCGGCGTGCCATCGGACCGGGTCGATGCCGACGACCCCGAGGAGCTCGTTGACGAGGCCGTACTGGTCGGCGAAGAGGCGACCGAAGATCATCGAGACGGCGACCGGCGCGACCACGTAGGGGAGCAGGACGCCCATGCGCCAGAACGTCGCGGTGCGCAGGTTCTGGTCGAGCATCGCGGCGATGGCGATCGCGACGATCACCTGCGGCACGGACGAGAGCAGGAAGATCGAGAGCGTGTTGCGCAGCGACTTCCAGAACGTGGGCTGCGCGAGGACGTCGGTGTAGTTCTGCAGGCCGACGTAGTCGCCCTGGCCGCCCAGGAGGTTCCAGTCGTACACCGACACCACGGCCGTGTAGACCAGCGGGAAGAGGCCGGTGACCGCGAAGATCACGAAGAACGGCGAGATGAAGAGGTAGGGGGACACCTTGACGTCCCAGCGGCTCATGCGCTGAGAGAAGCCGAGGCGGCGCGGTGTGCGCTCGTTCGGCCCGCGGAGCCCTGGTGAGGGCTGGGTGGGGGTGAGGACAGCCATGTGAGTTCCTGTGCGACGCGGTGCGGTGGGCTGGTGAGGTGGCGCCCCGTGGGCGCACGGAGCGGGCCGGGCCGGTGCTCGCGCACCGACCCGGCCCGTCAGGTCACAGACCCAGTTCCTGGAAGGACTGGATCGTCTTGTCCCACGAGGCCGCGGCGTCGTCGGACTTCTCGACGTCGACGCGCTTGATGCCGTCCTGCACCGTCTGGTGGATCGCGAAGTAGTTCGCGCCCTTGAACGGGGCGCCGTCGATCGCGAGGGCACGGTTCACGAAGATCTCACCGACCGGGGCGTCGTTGAAGAACGTGTTGGTGAACGACTGCACCGCCTCGGAGTCCTGTGCCTCGACCTGCGACGGGAAGGTGCCCGCGTTCTCGAAGGCGGTGGTCTGCTGCGCCGGGTCGGTCAGCCACGCGGCGAGCTCCTTGGCGGCCGCGGCGTTCGCGCCCGAGTCCGGGACCGTGAGGAACGAGCCGCCCCAGTTGAGGCCGCCGCCGGGGAACACGTCGGCGACGTTCCAGCCGTCGACGCCGCCGGAGCGCTCCTCGACCGGACCGGTCATCCACGCCGGGCAGATCATCGTCGCGAAGCCGTCGTTCTGGAACGCGGCGTCCCAGTCCGGCGTCCACTGCTCGAGGCCGGCCGAGAGCTCGTTGGTCGTCGACTGCTCGAGGACCGTGTCGTAGATGTCGATGATCGGCTGGTTCGACGCGAGGTCCTTCGGCGTGCCGTCGGACTCCTCGTAGGCGTTGTCGATCTGGTTGACCATGCCCTGCGAGATCGACATCGCCGAGTCGTACCAGGCGGAGTCGCTCTTGTCGACGAACGTGGCGCCGGCCGCGAAGTAGTCGTCCCACGTGGCGTCCTCGCCACCGAGGAGCTCGGCGACCTCGGCCGGGTCGGTCGGCAGGCCGGCAGCCTCGAAGAGGTCCTGGCGGTAGCAGATGGCGCTCGGGCCGATGTCGGTGCCGTAGCCGATGACCTTGCCGTCGGGCGTCGTCGCCTGCTGGACCTTCCAGTCCACCCAGCGGCCGTCGAGCGCGGGGTCCGCGAGGTCGGTGAACAGGTCGGGGTACTGCATGAGCTCGGGGAGCCAGTCGACCTCGATGGCCTCGATGTCGGCCAGGCCCTCGCCACCGGCGGCGAGCTTGGTCGTGAGGTTGGTGCGCGCGTCCTCGGACTTCGCGGCCTTCGTCTGCTTGACGGTGACGTTCGGGTGCTCTTCGGTGTAGGCGGCGAGGAGCTCGTCGGAGTAGCCGAAGTCGTTGAAGGTCGCGACGGTGAGCGTGATGGGCTCGCTGTCGTCGGCGGTGGTGGTCTCGTCGTCCGAGCCCGAGTCTCCGGAGCACGCGGACAGGGTCAGGGTGATGGCCGCGAGGCCCGCGGTGGCGGCGATCGCCTGGCGGGACCGGCGGGTCGTACGGGTGCTGCTCAGCACGGTGACTCCCTTGTCGATGAGGCGGTGTGGCAGCGCTTCCACACAAATGGATGGTAGCGCTTCCACGAGGTGCGACGATGGTGCGCGTCCTGCTGTGGCCTTGTCAAGACGCGGAGGTTGGAAGGGCGATGTGGTCGCGCTCCCAGATTTGCGTATCTGCAGGTCAGGCGCTTTCCCGGTGAACCGGCCCGTGAGCGCCGACCATAAATTGTTACCGGTTCGAGACCGCTGTCGGGCTCGCTGCGGCGCTCGTCGCGATGCTCACCGTGCGAGCTCGGCGAGCCACCGGCGGCCAGCCGTCTCCTCGGCGCCGAGCGCCGAGCGCACCGCGCCGGCGGCCGCGGACTCGATCGCCGCGCCGAAGAGCGGGACGGTGGCCCGGACCTCCCCGGCATACGCCTGGACCGTCGCCTCGGCGCCGGTCTCCGGGTCCGTCGTCGACGTCAGCGTGACCGTGCCCGTGAGCCGCACGGGCGCCCCCGTGATCTCGACGGAGACGGTCCCCGCGCGGATACCGCCCCGCTCGGGCTCCCACGCCTCCGCCTGCCGCAGCTCCAGGCCCCCGCCCACGAACCCGCGCACGTGTGCGGGGATCTGGTCGGACGGCAGCGTGCGGCGCACGGTCACGGTGAAGCCCTCCTCGGCCGTCCCCGTGACGTCGACCAGCTCGACCTGCGAGCCAGGGCCCCCGGAGTGCTCCGCACGCCAGCGCACGAACGCCTCGTCGGCGAGCATCGCGCCCACCCGGGCGACGGGGGCGGGGTAGTGCTGCAGGACGCTCAGGTGCACGGCATGCCTCCTCCGGTGCGCACGCGTGCGCGGACGCTCCGGAGGACTCTACCGGCCCCGACTACCCTGGGTTCCGTGTCTGCCATGAGTGACCTCATCTCCCGCCATGCCGATCTCCCGGCGACCGACAACGAGCGGCTCCATCTCCTGGTGGGGGACTGGCAGGTCATCTCCGACCTCGCGTTCGCCGACCTGGTGCTGTGGCTGCCGACGTCCGACGGCGACTTCGTCGCGCTGTCGCAGTGCCGTCCCTCGACGGGCGCGACGGTCCACTACGACGACATCGTCGGGTCGTCCGCCCCGGAGGGGCAGCGTCCCCAGCTCGAGCGGGCCATCACCGAGGGTCGTTCGCAGCGGTCGCGCGAGCCGCGCTGGTTCGGCGCGTACGCGGTCCGCGAGGAGGCCATCCCGGTCGTCCACCAGGGCCGTGCCATCGCGGTCGTGGCCCGGCAGACCAACCTGGGCAGCGGGCGCACGCCCAGCCGGCTCGAGCTGAACTACGTCGAGGCGGCGGACGACCTCGTCGCGATGATCTCGCGCGGGGAGTTCCCGTTCCCGGACGCCGCGACCGGTCCGCGTCGGGGCGCGCCGCGCGTCGGTGACGGTCTGATCCGGCTCAACTCCGAGGGGGAGGTGCTGTACGCGAGCCCCAACGCGCTGAGCTGCTTCCACCGGCTCGGCGTCATCGGCCCGCTCGTCGGTCGCTCGCTCGTCGAGGTGACGGCAGACCTCCTCGAGCACCAGCAGCCGGTGGACGAGTCCCTGCCTCTGGTCGTCATGGGGCGGGCGCCGTGGCGCACCGAGCTCGAGGCGCACCGCGTCTCGCTGTCCCTGCGTGCCCTGCCCCTCACGGAGTCGGGGCAGCGCATCGGCGCGGTGCTGCTGTGCCGGGACGTGTCGGAGCTGCGTCGTCGCGAGCGTGAGCTCATCACGAAGGACGCGACGATCCGCGAGATCCACCACCGGGTCAAGAACAACCTGCAGACGGTGGCCGCGCTGCTGCGGCTCCAGGCCCGTCGGATGGACGTCCCCGAGGCGCGGGCCGCGCTCGAGGAGGCCATGCGGCGTGTCGCCACCATCGCCCTCGTGCACGAGAGCCTGTCGCAGACGCTCGACGAGGAGGTCGAGTTCGACGACATGGTGGGGCGGGCCCTGCGCCTCGCGGCGGACGTCGCGTCCGCGGACGCGAGCGTGCGGACCGTCCGGACGGGGTCGTTCGGGCTCGTGCCCGCCGAGGACGCCACCCCGCTCGCGCTCGTGCTGGTCGAGCTCGTGACCAACGCCGTCGAGCACGGTCTGGCCACGAGCGGCGGCGGCACGGTGGAGGTCGCGGTCGAGCGGGACGGGTCCGCCATGCGGATCGTCGTCGCGGACGACGGGGTCGGCATGCCCGACGGCGACGTCGAGCGCGCGGGCAAGGCCGCGAAGAGCGGTCTCGGGTCGCAGATCGTGCGGACCCTGGTGACCAACGAGCTGCGCGGCACGATCGAGTGGGGGGAGCGGCCGGGCGGAGGCACGCAGGTGGTGCTCGCGATCGTCCTGCGGGACGGGTCCTCCCGCGCCGCCTGACCTGCACCGGACGCAGGACGGGCCGTCACCCCGTGGGGTGACGGCCCGTCCTGGTCTGCCGGTCGCGCTGCCGCCGGCTGCTCGCTCGAAGGCTCAGCCGGCGCGGCGTGCGCGCGCGGTGCGGCGCTTGAGGGCGCGGCGCTCGTCCTCCGAGAGGCCACCCCAGACCCCGGCGTCCTGCCCGGAGTCGATGGCCCACTTGAGGCAGGTGTCGACGACGTCGCAGCGACGGCACACGGCCTTCGCCTCGTCGATCTGGAGGAGCGCGGGACCGGTGTTACCGATCGGGAAGAACAGCTCCGGGTCTTCGTCCAGGCAGGCTGCGCGGTGGCGCCAGTCCATGTGTCACTCCTTGGCACGAGAGAGGAGCCCGACCTGCGGTGCGGTGCACCGGGCAGGGGCCAGACGACGAGTCGTGGCCGGGGCTCAGGCGGGGGGATGATTGATGCTTGAACCAGGTTCACACCTCGTGAAGGCCAGCACAAGGGGTTACGGGGAAGTTTCCTCCGCGTGAATCGTGAGGTGTTCGTCACAAGAGGATGAAGGTGCAGGTCACGGCGTAGGGTGGGTGATCGTGTCCCGCCGAACGCCGTCGCCCGGCTCTCCCGACGACCGTCCCGACAGCGCAGACAGCGCAGACGCCGCAACGCCTGCCGAGGGTGCTGGCAGGCGCCCGCCAGCCGTCGTCGCGCTCGTCGCCGGAGTCGGCCTCGAGATCATCGCGCTGACGGTCGCCGGTGTCGTCGTGCTCGTCGAGCTCGTCGCCGGTGGCTCGAGCTCCCTCGGCGTGAGCCTCTTCCTCGTCGTGTTCTCGCTCGGGGTCGCTCTCGTCCTCGCGGCGAGCCTGCGCGCCCTGCTCCGGGGCCAGCGATGGGGCAGGTCTCCCGTCGCGACGTGGCAGATCCTCCAGATCGTCGTCGCCGTGAGCTCGCTGCAGGCCGATGGCGGGCGGGTCGCGCTGCCGCTCGGCGTCGCGATCGCCCTCGCCGTGGTGGTCCTCGTACTCATGGTGCTCAAGCCTGTCGTCGAGGCGACGACACGGGACTCCCGACCCACGGGCTGACAGCCCGAACGGCGGGCTCTGCCAGCGCCACCTGCAGCGGGGCGAGTCGTGAGCCCTGCACGAGGACGCCCCGCCCGGCGCGGGGACGACCCGGTTCGGTGAGCCATTCGAGCGCGTGGCCGAACACGTCCCCGCTGCCACGCTCGCCGGGTCCGAGCACGACCCCTGCGCGTGCTGCGCGCAGCTCGGCGAGCGGACCACGCAGGGCCATGGCCGCTCCCGTGGTGGTCGAGGACGCGACGAGTCGCAGGTCCTCCCGGCACAGGCCGGCGAGCCGGTCGGACTCGAGCACGCACAGCTGCCCGAGCTGGTCCAGGTCGTCCACGACGAGCACGGGCCGGACGTCGTCCACGGTGCGGCGCTCGACCGCGTCGAGGAACCCGGAGAGGTCGGCGGGGACGAATCGCGCGAGGCTCGCCACGTCCTCGCCGGCCGCAGCCCGGACCGTCGCGTCGCGCGAGACGACGCCCGCGAGCACGCCCCTGGCAGCGAGGTGTCCGGTCACGAGCCGCAGGGTCGCCGAGCGCCCGCTCCCCGCAGGGCCGACGACGAGCGCGCCGTCGGACACGTCGAGCGACAGGACCCCGCCGTGGTCTCCGCCCCGGCCGACGGGCACGACCGTCGCCGGACCGGGCGCCCACGGCTGCGACCCAGGGCCATCCCCGGTCCGGTCTGCAGCGTCGTCGGGCAGTTCCTCGATCTCGTCGACCAGGACCGTGCCCGGCACCCCCACCACCCGCAGCGGAGCGCTGCCCGCAGCCGGCAGGTCCTCGACCTGCAGCTCCTCGACCGGGGTCGGTGCGGCGACCGCGACCTGGCACACGACCGGCTCGCCCGCGCCGGTGCGCACGGCCCGACCGGGCGGCCCGCCGTGTCCGGCGAGCGCGGCCGGCACACCCAGGGTGACGTCGTCGTGCCGGTCGCGCGAGGACAGCACGACACGGACGCCGACCTGGCTCCCGAGCCCGGACAGGTGGTGCCCCGAGCCCGACAGGGCGAAGCACGGCCCAGATCCTCCCGTCCCTCCCGACCCGGCGAGCGCCGCGCCGAGCACGTCGACGCCCACCCCTCCCGGCAGCCACGACAGCGCCGCGTGCACCGCCTCGACGTCGTCCACGACGACGAGCGTCCGGCGTGAGCCTCCCGGTCCGCGCGCAGAGGGACGCCCCTGCGCGTCGTCGTACCCGGCGAGGAGCCGCAGCAGGCGGGCGACGCGTCGCGGGTCGGAGCGGTCGACGACGGTGCCGACCCCCGGGCGCCCGGCGAGGTCGCGCAGGTCTGGGTCGCTGCCCACGACGTGGACGTGCCACCCGGTCGCGAGCGCCGCGCACGCGAGCGTGTGCAGTGCCGTCGTCCGGCCGGAGCGGGCGCGCCCGACGACGGCGAGGTGGCCGTCGGCGGGGTCCCAGTGCAGGACCTCGTGGCGCTGCTCCGCCACCATGTCGCCGAGGGCGAAGGCGAGCCCGTGACCGGTCCCGGCGCGTGCGAGCTCGTCGAGGTCGATCCGCTCGGGAAGGGCGGGGAGCCACGGTGCCCGGGGCCGGGGCGCCCCGAGGTCCGCGGCGACCTCGCGGGCGGCCGCGACGAGTGCGGGCAGCGCGTCGACCACGACCGGCTCGACGCCGGGGGAGTCGCCGGGAGAGAGCGCCGGGGCGACGAACGGTCCGGGCCCAGGTCGGGGCGCACCCCACGCCGGTGCGAGCCGCGTGCCCGACCGCGTCGCGCGGACCGGCGTGCTCGCCCGCGCGCACTGCAGCGCGACGGGCGGCGCGTTCCCGTGCCGCAGCACCGCGCGGCCGGGGGCGTCCGCCGGGATGCGTGCGGCCTGCGGCGTGTCGACGACGTCCGCCGAGTCCGCCGGGTCGACGATGCGCAGCGCGATCCGTGTCGAGATGTTGGCGCGCACGTCGGTGCTCACGGCGCCGGCGGGCCGCTGCGTCGCGAGCACGAGGTGGACCCCGAGCGCACGCCCTTGGGCGGCGACCCGCAGCAGGCCGGGCAGGAACTCGGGAAGGTCGTCGGCGAGGGCGCGGAACTCGTCGATCACCACGACGAGGCGCGGCAGCGTGCCCACCGGGAGGTCGGCGAGGTCCGTGACCCCGGCGCCCGCGAGGACCCGCTCGCGCCGGTGCAGCTCCGCGCGCAAGCCGGCGAGCGCCCGACCGGCGAGCCCCTGGTCGAGGTCCGTGACACGTCCTGCGACGTGCGGCAGGTCGCCGCACGCCCCGAAGCTCGTCCCGCCCTTGAAGTCGACCAGGGCGAGCGTCACCTCGGCGGGCGGGCACGTCAGGGCGATCCCGGTGACGAGGGTCTGCAGCAGCTCGGACTTGCCGGCCCCGGTCGTCCCGGCGACGAGGAGGTGCGGGCCCTGCGCCACCAGGTCGAGCCGGACGACCGTGCCGTCCGCGTCGACGCCGAGCGGGACGCTCAGCGAGCGGGGGTCGCGCGGCGTGGCCCAGCGGTCGCCGAGCCACCCGGCGAGGTCCCCGGCGTCCGCCGGGGCGCCGGCGACGGCGGCGAGCGACACGGCGGCCGGGATGCCCGGCGCAGCGGGGTCGCACGTGTCCTGCCCGGGGAGGGCCGCGTCGTCACGACGGGCCCGCCGGCCGACGTGGCCGCGGTGGTGTGCCGCCGCGAGGTGACGTGCAACCGTGTCGAGCCACCCCTCGTGGACCGCGACGTGGGGCTGCGCGGTGCGTGCGCCGTCGGCACCGGTCCGGTACGTGGTGCTCCCGTCGGTGTGCAGGACGGTGCGGCACCAGGCGGGGACGTCGTCGGTGCGCGCCGCGAGGAGCAGGAGCCGCGTCCCGCGGGCGGCGAGGCGCGGCCACGCGGCCGCGAGCTCCGCCGTGCCGGGCGTGCCGGGCGTGGAGCGCGTCGCCCCGCGTGCGTCGACCACGAGGACGTCCGCGGCCTCGACCTCGTCGAGGGTCGTGACGACCCGCGCGCCCGGCACCCACCGGCACCAGGACCAGTCCGCCTCGTGATCGGGCGCGCAGCGCACGACAGGAGTCGCCCCGCCGGCGAGCAGCTCGGCGACGACGGCGCGCGCCACGGCGAGCGCCGCACCGGGCGGGCCGACCACGGCGGCGCACCCGTCGGGCAGCGGGGGCGCGACCGGGGCCAGCGGGTGCTCGTCGGTGGAGCCGAGCAGGCTACGGGGCCGCTCGGCGGCCGGGCGCTCGACGGCGGGAGCGTGGTGCGCGACGACGGCCCGGGTCGCGAGGTCCGCCGGGCGAGGGCGCAGCGGGTCGGGCGCCGGCACGCTGCCGGGTCGGACGCCGGAGCGGGGTCCGTCGCTGCGCTGCCCGTCCGACGACTCGTCGTGGGGGCCGGTGGGCGCGCCGCCGTCGGTCGGGCCGTCGTGCCGGCCGCGCGAACCCGACCCGCTCAGCGCCGCGCGACGGCGACGGACCCGGAGCAGCGCGGGGACCAGAAGCGCGAGCGGGCTCGCGAGAGCGACGAGGGCGTACAGCGGCTGACGCATGGTGACCGCGAGGACCACGGAGCCCGCGGCCGGTACCAGAGCCATCGGCAGGTGCGACGCGATGCCGTGACCGTCCCGTGGCGCCACCCCGGTCCCGTCCGCGGACGCCGGGTCCAGCTCCAGGGTCGGGCGTCGGCGCAGCGCGTACGCCGTCGCGCCGGACACGAGCTCGACGCCGGGTCGCCACCGGACCGGCCAGGGCACCCGCACGCGACGCGCCCGCCGTCCCGGCCGCCGACGGACCGACCCGGCCGGGACGGCCACGCGCACCCGCGCGCCGGCGCGGCCGTGGTGCCAGCCCACCCGCAGGCCGTCGACGGGCGCCGCGCCCCGCGTCCCGTCGCCGACGGGCACGAGCCGACCGGCGTCGGGACCGGTGAGGACCGCGACGTGCCACGGGGACGCGAGGACCGCGCGGAACGGGCCCGGCCTGCCGGTCGCGGGACGACGCGTCGCCGGGTCCCGCTGCGGACCGGGCACGAGCGTCGCACCCGGCAGGAGGGGGTGCGTGCCGCAGCGGTGCTCGTCGTCCACGACGACGCCCTCGACGCGCAGCGGTGCCGTGACGAGCTCGGGCCGGCAGGTCAGTCGCGCGAGCTCGGCACGCGCGTCGCCCAGCCGCACGCCGGGCTCGAGCAGGACGTCCGTGGCCGGGTGCAGCGTGATGCGGATGGCGGTCGTGGGCACGGGCCGATCCTGCCCCGACCCACGGTCTGCGTGCGGCGTGCGCGTGCGCCCCTGTGGACAACCCGCAGGGGCGCACGCACGTGGTGGCTGCGCTCAGTCGATCGCGAGGGCCTCCACCGGCGACGTGCGGGCCGCCGTGCGGCCCGGCACGACCGAGGCGAGGAGCCCCGCCGCGAGGGCGACGACGAGCACGATCGCCACGTCGCGCCACGGCACGGAGAACGCCACGTCCCCCATGAGGCTCAGCGCGGTCGCCGCACCCGCCCACCCGTACAGCACCCCGAGCACGATGCCCAGCACGGCGCCGACCCCGGCGATGAGCATGCCCTCGATCGCGAGCATCCAGCGCAGGCGGCGGCGGCTCAGCCCGATCGCGCGCAGCGTCGCGGACTCGCGGCGGCGCTCGATGACCGACAGCGACAGGGTGTTCGCGACGCCGATGAGGGCGATGACGACGGCCACCGCGAGAAGGCCCACGACCACCGCGAGCATCGTGTCGACGACCTGCTGCATCGCGGCGCGCTCCACGACCGCACCCACGACCTCGACGGGTGTGTCCGACTCGGCGACCGCGTCCTGGACGGCCGCCACCACAGCCGTGTCCGACGGGTCGTCGACGCTCACCCACAGCCGGGTCGCCGTGGCACCGGGGTCGAGGACGTGCGCGTCCTGCGTCGTGAGCAACGACGTGTCGGAGCTGCCGACTGCCACCGTGACCTCCAGCGTCTCGCCGCCGGTACCCGTGAGCTGCGTGGTGTCGCCGTCCGCGAACCCGAGGGCCTGCGCCTCCCACTCCGGAAGGACGAGCGTGCCCGGCGCGAGCCCCGCGAGGGTGTCCTGCGACCGCACGACGCCGGCCGCGGCGGCCGGGTCGACGGCCGTCGGGGAGACGGACGCGCCGTCGGGCAGCTCCGCGAGCACGTCGGTGCCGGGAACGACGGTGTCGACCCCGTCGATGCCGGCGAGCATCCCGGTCGTCGACTCCGGGAGGGTCCCGTCCACGCCGGACCCGATGACCATGACGTCGACCGGGTACTGGTCGTCCAGCGCCGCGCCGAGGCTCGTGCGTGCGCTCGCGGCGCCGGTCGACATCATCGCGACGAGCGTGACCCCGATGAGCAGCGCGGTGCTCGTGGCGGTGGTGCGCCGCGGGTTGCGCAGCGTGTTCGCGGTGGCCAGGCGCGCGGTCGGACCGGTGCGCGCCAGCAGCCGCCCGACGAGCCCGACGGTGCGCGGCAGCCAGAACACCGCCCCGACGAGGACGCCGACGAACGAGATCGCGCCGCCGAGGACCCCTGCCATGAGGCCGACGTCCGGTGAGCCGTTCATCCCCAGGACCACGCCGCCGGCGAGCAGGGCGAACCCGCCGACGGTCAGCAGCAGGGCGAGGACGAGGCGGACCCGGCCGGCTCCGGTCCCCAGTCGCGGCGCGTCCGCGGGGCGCAGCGCCTCGAGCGGTGACACGCGGGTCGCGGCCCGCGCCGGGGCGAGCGACGCGACGACGGTGACGAGGGTGCCGACGACGAGCGGGGCGAGGACGACGGCCGGCGTGATCGCCACCGAGGTCGGGATCGGGATCCCCAGGTCCGCGTTGCTCGCGACGAGGAGCGCGAGCTGGACGAGCGCCGTGCCCAGGATGATGCCGGCGAGCGAGGCGAGCACGCCGAGGATCGACGCCTCGACGAGGACGGACCGGGCGAGCTGGCCGCGCTTGGCGCCCACGGCGCGCAGCAGCGCCAGGGTGCGCGTGCGCTGCGCGACGAGCACCTGGAACGTGTTCGCGATGACCAGTGCCGCGACCACCAGCGCGATGGCGGCGAACGCGAGGATCACGTACACGAAGACCTGCTCGCCGCCGGTCTGTGCCGCGGCCACCTCCTGCGCGTACTCGTCCGGGGTCTGCACGGTCGTGTCCTGCGGGGACGTCGCGAGGAGGTCCGCGCGCACCGCGCCGAGGTCGGCGCCGTCGTCGAGCACGACCATGACCGCGGGCGCGGTGAGGTCGCTGCCGTCCGCCTCCGCCCACGCCGCGACGTCCTGCGCGGAGACGACGGCGGCCCCGCCCATCTGGGCGTACGCGCCGTACGGGTCGTCGATGATCCCGACGACGGTCAGCGCGTCGCGCACCTCGGTGGGCTCGGTCTCGTCCTCGCCCCACACGTAGCGTGCGTTGACGACCTGGTCGCCCATGTCGAGCCCGAGGCGCTCGGCGACGTCTGCCGGGAGCGCGACCTGGCCGGGCGCCGTCGGCAGGGCACCCTCGACGACCTCGAGCGGGTCGAACCGCGGGTCCGACGGAGCGGGGACCGCGAGCTGGTACACCGTCCGGCTGCCCGCCTCCAGGGCGACGGACCAGGTCGTGAGGGGCTCGGCCGCGGCGACGCCGTCGACCGCCCGGATCGCGTCCGTGTCCTGCGGGGTGAACATCTGCGGGTTGCCGAGGACCACGTCGGAGTCGGCGAAACGGGCCGCTATCGCGTCGTTGGTCGTCCGGGTCAGGACCCCGCCCGCGAGCAGGGTCGCCGCGACGAACGCGGTGCCGATGAGGATCGCGACGCCCGCGGCGGCGAGGCGACCGGTGCTGCGGCGCATCTGCGCCAGCGTGAGGCGGAGCATCAGGCGCGCACCGCCTGGTCGCCGTCGGGAAGCTCGAGGGTGCGCAGCGCGTCGAGGCCTGCGAGGACGGACTCCGGGGTCGGGTCCGCGATGTCGCCCGCGAGGCGCCCGTCCGCGATGAGGACGACGCGGTCCGCGTAGGCGGCGGCCGTCGGGTCGTGGGTGACCATGATGATCGTGCGGCCGAGCTCGCGGACGCTACGGCGCAGGAAGCTCAGCACCTCGGCGCCCGACCGCGAGTCCAGGTTGCCGGTCGGCTCGTCGGCGAACACGACCTCCGGCTGGGCGATCAGGGCGCGCGCGATCGCGACACGCTGCTGCTGCCCGCCCGACAGCTGGGACGGGCGGTGCTCCAGGCGCGCCTCCAGACCGAGGGTGCGCACGAGCGTGCCGAGCCACTCGCGGTCGACGGGCGTGCCGGCGAGCTCCAGGGGGAGCGTGATGTTCTGCTCGGCGCTGAACATCGGCAGGAGGTTGAACGACTGGAAGACGAACCCGACGCGGTCGCGACGGAGCTGCGTGAGCGCGTCGTCACCCAGCCGCGTGACCTCCGTGTCCCCGACGAACGCCTGCCCGCTCGTCGCGGTGTCCAGACCGGCGAGGAGGTGCATGAGCGTCGACTTGCCCGAGCCCGACGGGCCCATGATCGCGGTGAAGTGGCCGCGCTCGAAGTCGACGTCGACACCGTCCAGGGCGTGCACGACGGCCTCGCCGGACCCGTACGTCTTGCGCAGCGCCCGGGCCCGCACGGCGGGCGGTGCGGGCGAGGTCACCGTTCCCGGCGTCGTGCCGTCCCCTGCGGGGTCGATGGGTCGGTACACGGTCGTGTCCACGTCGTCTCCTGGGTTCATCGGGTGCTGCGGGTAGAGCGCCGCGCACGGTCCGTGGACGCGTGGTCGGCAGGTTCGTGGACGACGCTACGGACGCGGCCCGGGGTGCGGCGTCGGGCGTGGGGCGGGTCGTCGTCGGGCGCCGGTCATCCCGTGGTCGTACGCCCGCCCCCGGGTCGTCAGCACCGTGGCGGTCCGGGGACCCGTGGGCGGCTGACAGGTTCGCCGCCCGCGCAGCTGTCAGCGCACTACAGGTCCCGGAACCGGCGCGGTGCCGACGACTCTCGGTGCCCGACCCCGATCCCTTCCCGCGCGGCCCGGTGCGGACCGCCGGGCGGGCCGGCTGGCCGTGAAACCCCGTGCTGCCACGCCTCGAGCGCTACCCACAGGACTGCCTGCCGCGCCCGTGTCCACAGCGGGTGCCGCCGCGACCACGGCACGCACGCGCTCACGGCACCCTCGTCGACATGACCGGCGGGCCGACGCGCACGGCGATCGGTGCATGGACGGCGCTCGAGCTCCACGACGTGCAGAGCTGGTACCGCGAACCTCTGCACGTCGTGGTCGCTCGCGGCGAACGGGCCGACAGGCATCCCTGGCTCGTCGTCCACGAGTCGCGTCGCCCCGCCTACGACGACGTCACCACCGCCCGTGACCTGCCCGTGCACCGCGCGGCGCGGGCTGCCGTCGACGCGGCTGCCTGGCAGCCCGACCGTCGCACCGCGTCCGGGCTGGTAGCCGCCCTCGTGCAGCAGCGGATCGCGACCCCGGACGAGCTGTACGCCATGCTCGACACGGTCGGCGCGGTCCGGCACCGGCGGCTGCTGCGACTGGTCCTCGCCGACGTCGCGGGCGGCGCTGACTCGCTCGCGGAGATCGACGTCGTCCGGCTGTGCCGCAGCGGCGGGCTGCCGGAACCGCAGCGCGAGGTGCGCCGCCGGGACGCACGGGGGCGCTGGCGCCACCTCGACGTCGAGTGGCAGCTGCCCGGCGGGCGGCGGCTGGTGGTCGAGATCGACGGGATCGGGCACCTGGAGAGCACGCGCTGGTACGACGACCTGCTCCGCGACGCCGAGCTCGGCAACGACACCCGCACCGTGAGCATCCGGCTGCCCGCGACGGCGACGCGCTGCGAGCCGGCGCGCGTGCTGGCGATCGTCCGTCGCCACCTGACGCAGCTCGCGCTCGCGGCCTGACGCGAGCTGTCAGCAGTCCACCGGTCCCCGCCCACGTGGACCGCTGACAGCTTGCGGGGCGGTGCGCGCCGTCAGGAGCCCGGGCGGACCAGGCCCGCCTCGTACGCCGTGACGACGGCCTGCACCCGGTCGCGTGCGCCGAGCTTGGCGAGGATACGGCCCACGTGGGTCTTGACCGTGGCCTCGGCGACGAACAGGTCGCTCGCGATCTCCGTGTTCGACCGTCCGCGCGCCATGTGGACGAGCACCTCGCGCTCGCGCTCCGTGAGCCCGGCGACCGCCTCGTGCGCGGGCGAGTCCTCGGCGGACTCCGTGGGCAGCGCGGTCACGAGGTGCTCGAGCAGGCGTCGCGTGGACGACGGCGCGATGACCGCATCGCCTCGGTGCACCGTGCGGATCGCGGCGAGCATCTCCTCGGGCGGCGCGTCCTTGAGCAGAAACCCGCTGGCGCCGGCCCGGATGGCCTCGAGAACGTACTCGTCGAGGTCGAACGTGGTCAGGACGATCACCTTCGGCACGTGTGCGCCGGGCGTGCCGTCAGCGCTGGGCGCGCCAGGCGTGCCGGCCGCGGTGAGCCGCGCGGTCGCCTGCAGGCCGTCGAGGTTGGGCATGCGCACGTCCATCAGCACGATGTCGGCGGTGTGGTCCGCGAGCAGGCGCAGGGCCTGGAGCCCGTCGCCGGCCTCGACCACGACCTCGAGGTCGGGCTGGGAGTCGATGACCATGCGGAACCCGGCGCGCACGAGCTGCTGGTCGTCGACGAGCGCGACGCGCACGGGACCAGTGCCCGTCGGGGCGGTGCTGGAGGGGGGGAGGGCTGGTCCGGTCATGGTGTCCTGTCCGTCGGGGCGGTGGGTGGTGCCGCGGGTGGTCCGGTCGCGGCGGTCGCCGCCGGCACGGGGAGGGTCAGATGGACCCGGAAGCCGCCGCCGGGCCGTGGGCCGACGGACACGGTGCCGCCGAACAGCGCCGCCCGCTCCCGCATCCCGAGCAGGCCGTAGCCGCCGGGCTCGCCGGTGCGCTCGCGGGTCGCGGCCGCACCGCGACCGTCGTCGTCGACCTGCAGGTCCAGCCCGGCCGCACCCCAGCGCAGCACCACGGTGACGGACGGGTCGGGTCCGGCGTGCTTGAGGACGTTCGTCAGGGCCTCCTGGCACACGCGGTACACGGTGAGCCCGGCGCCGGGCGGGAGGGTGCGCGGCGTGCCGACGCGCACGAGCGAGACCCGCAGCCCGCTCTCGCGGACCTGCGCGACGAGCGTGTCGACGTCGGCGCTGTCGGGCTGCGGCGTGCGCTCGAGCACGGCGGGGCCAGGTGCCGTGGGAGCGCCCGACGCCGGTGCGCCGGGCCCGCCACCGCTGGTGGGCTCGGTCCGGGGGCCGGTCCGCGGGTCGGTCCGCAGGACCCCGAGGAGGCGACGCATGTCGGCGAGCGCGGCGCGGCCGGTCTCGGCGACGGTGGTCAGCGACCGCTCGGCCGCGGCGGGGTCCGCCGCGGCGGCGTACCGCCCGCCGTCGGCCTGCGCGATGATGACCGACAGCGAGTGCGCGACGATGTCGTGCATCTCTCGGGCGATGCGCGCCCGCTCGGCGGCGGTGGCGATCTGCGCCTGCTGGTCCCGTTCGAGCTCGAGCCGGTCGGCACGGTCGACGAGCGCGGCGATCGTCTCGCGGCGCGACCGGCGGACGAGGCCGAAGGCCCACACCGCGAGGAACGTCGTGCCGCCGAACACGGACGTGAAGAACACCATGAGCGCGGCGTCGGACAATCCGCCGGCGCCCCTGCCGAGCGCGACCCCGAGCGCGAGGGCGCCGACGAGCGAGGAGGTGATCGCCGTTCTGTGCGCCCAGCGAGGGCCGTAGACGGTCACCGAGTAGAGCGCTGCGAGCACCGCGAAGTCGGCCGGGAAGATGACGAGGTACCCGGCAAGGAGGTGCAGGAGCGCGACCGCGTAGACCGCGATCGCCGATGCGACGGGTCGTGCGCGCCGCCACGGCAGCGGCGCGAGGAGGAGCGCCGCCCAGAGCGCGGACCAGCCGGTGCTCACGCCAGGACCACCTGCTCCGGCCGAGGAGAATGCGGCCGACGCGGGCACGAACACGGTCGCGAGGACGAGCGTCGCGGTGAGGTCCACCCCGAAGCGGTGCTCGTCGGACCACTGCCCGAGACGTTCGAACCAACCCATGCGATCCAGCCTAGGCAGAGCCCGCTCCACGGGCGTCCCACCGTGGTCGCAGATGGTGACCCATACGATAGGACCGAAGTCGTACAGATGCCCTAGCATGAGCGAATGACCCACGTACTGCTAGCTGAGGACGACCCGGCTATTGCCGAACCTTTGGCCCGTGCGCTCACACGTGAGGGTTACAACGTCGTCGTCCAAGGAACTGGTCAAGGGGCGATCGACTCGGCAGCCGGCGCGGACATCGTGGTCCTCGACCTCGGCCTGCCGGACATGGACGGGCTCGACGTGGCACGCGAGATCCGCCACAAGGGTCTCACCACGCCGGTGCTCGTGCTCACCGCGCGGGCGGACGAGGTCGACCTCGTCGTCGGCCTGGACGCCGGCGCGGACGACTACGTGACGAAGCCGTTCCGGCTCGCCGAGCTGCTCGCCCGGGTCCGGGCGCTGCTGCGCCGCAGCCACGGGGAGCCCGGTGACGAGGAGGAGCTGGCGGCGCAGGACGTGCGCGTGGACGTCTCCGCGCACCGCGCCTTCCAGGGCGAGCGCGAGCTGCACCTGACGACCAAGGAGTTCGAGCTCCTGCGCGTGCTGGTCGCGAGCGCGGGGTCGGTCGTCGTGCGGGACACCCTGATGCGCGACGTCTGGGGGTCGGAGCCCGTCGGGTCGACCAAGACCCTGGACATGCACGTCTCGTGGCTGCGTCGCAAGCTCGGTGACGACGCGAACGCTCCCCGGTACATCTCGACGGTCCGCGGTCTCGGCTTCCGGTTCGAGACCGGCGAGAGCTGATCGGTCCGTCGGCGAGCAGGCAGAGCGCGAGGAGCAGCGTGCGGCGTCGGGTGCTGCAGGCGACGGTGGCGGCAGTCGCCGTCGCCGTCATCCTGCTCGGGTTCCCCCTGGCGTTCTTCGGCGCCCAGTTCGTCCTGGACGGTGAGCGGGAGGAGCTCGACGGCCGCGTCCAGCGCCTCGCGACGAGCATCGACCGCCGGCTCGAGCAGGGTGAGGAGATCCCGGACTTCCTCATCGAGGACGCCGTCCAGCCGTCGAGCGGCGCCATCCCCGCGCAGGTGCTCGTCCAGCTGCCGGACGGGACCCAGCTGCGCGCGGGCGACGACGTCGCCGGCGAGGACATCGAGCAGGTCCTGCGCACGGACTCCGACGTCATCGTCGTGCTCTCGATCTCCTACTGGGACGCGTACCTGCGAGCGGTGCAGGTCGTCCTGCTCGTGGTCGCGGCGTCGATCGTGGCGTTCGCGGCGGGGATCGCCATGGCGGTCTGGCAGGCCAACCGGCTCTCGGCGCCGCTGGTGTACCTCGCGGCGTCGGCGGAGCAGCTGGGCTCGGGCCAGGTGCGGCCCCGGATCGAGCCGTCGGGCGTCGAGGAGATCGACCTCGTCGCGGCAGAGCTCGCACGCAGCTCCGACCGCCTCGCGGGGCGCCTCGCGGCCGAGCGGCAGTTCGCCGCGGACGCCTCCCACCAGCTGCGCACCCCGCTGACGGCGCTCAGCATGCGTCTCGAGGAGATCTCGATGGCGTCCGACGACCCTGCCGTGCAGGAGGAGGCCCGGATCTCGCTCGAGCAGGTCGAACGCCTCGTCGGTGTCGTCGACGACCTGCTCGCCTCCTCGCGGCGTGCGCACGGTGGCACGACGGAAGCCGTCAACCTGCTCGAGGTCGTCCACCAGCAGGAGGAGGAGTGGGTCCCGACGTTCGCCAAGTCGGGTCGCTCCCTCGTCGTGGACGTCCCCCCGCAGCACCAGGTCCTGGCGACCCCGGGCGCGCTCGCGCAGGTCCTCGCGACGCTCATCGAGAACTCGCTCAAGCACGGTGGCGGCACGACGACGGTCCGGGCCCGTTCGTCCGGGACGAGCGGCGCCGTCGTCGTCGAGGTGGCGGACGAGGGCCCGGGGGTGCCGGACGACCTCGCACCGCGGATCTTCGAGCGCGAGGTCACGTCGGGCGCCGGCACCGGCCTCGGTCTCGCGCTCGCACGGGACCTGGCGGCCGCCGACGGCGGACGCCTGGAGCTCGCGCAGCGCCGACCCCCGGTCTTCGCGCTGTTCCTCGCGGGCGTCCCGCGCCGGCTGGACCCGAGGGTCGTGCTGCCGACCGGTCAGCCGGTGCCCTCGCGCCGACGGCGCCGGCGCCGGGGCTGACGAGCCGTCCGGCACGAGTCGTCAGCTGCGCGGCCCGCGGAACACGAAGCCGCGGTACGCGACGTACCGGAACACCGTGCCGAGCACGAGCCCGACGACGTTGGCCGACACGTTCTTCGCGAGCGGCGACGTCAGCCCGAGCACGTAGGTGGAGATCGCGAGGCAGCCGACGGCGATGAGCATGCCGCCCAGGTTCACGACGACGAACGCCGCGAGCTCGCGCCCGCGCGACGGGCTGCGGCGGTCGGCGAAGGTCCAGTAGCGGTTGCCCAGCCACGCCACGAGGGTGGCGACGGTCACGGACACGATCTTCGCGGTGAGCGGCTTGTGACCCAGCACCTCGCCGGGACCGAAGCTGAGGAGGTTGAAGAGCCCGAGGTCCACCACGTAGGCCACCGCGCCGACGGAACCGAACTTCGCGAGCTCGCGCACGCGTGCGGCCAGCCGCACCCCGCGGCTCGGCGCGCCGGTCGCCGCGGGCGCGGCGGAGTCGGGAGTCCGCCGTCCCAGGTCGCTCGTCACCCCCCGAGGCTACCCGCCGTACCGGGGCGGAAGCGGGGGAGCCCTCCCCGGCACGAGGACGAGGTGGGTGGGCGGGAGGAACGAGCAGCCGGCGGGGAGGCACTAGGGTGGGTGCACGTGGCAGCTCCTGTGATCGCAGTGGTCGGCGGCGGACAGCTCGCGCGGATGATGGCCCCCCCGGCAGGGGCGCTCGGCGTGCACCTACGAGTGCTCGTGGAGGCGCCCGACTCCTCCGCGGCGCAGGTCGTCGCGGACAGTCCCGTGGGCGTCGCGTCGGACGAGGCCGCGATCAGGTCGCTCATCGCGCCGCCCGACGGCGAACGCGCCGCGGTGCTGACCTTCGAGCACGAGCACGTGCCGAACGCGCTGCTCACCGACCTGCTCGAGCACGGCACGCCCGTGCGTCCGGGTCCGGACGCGCTCGTGCACGCGCAGGACAAGATCGTCATGCGCCGCCGGCTCACCGCGCTCGGGGCCCCGTGCCCCCGCTGGGCCGCGCTGCCCACCGAGTCCGACGCCGCCCGTGCGGCCCTCGCCGACTTCCTCGCCGAGGTAGGTGGCGAGGCCGTGGTCAAGACGTCGCGCGGCGGGTACGACGGCAAGGGCGTGCGCGTCGTGCGCGCGCCCGAGCAGGTCGCCGAGTGGATCGATGCGGCGGCCGACGGCGGTCCCGCGCTCCTCGTCGAGGAGAAGGTGCCGTTCACGCGCGAGCTCGCGGTGCTCGTCGCGCGCCGCCCGTCGGGCGGTCCGGACGGTCGGGGCGAGGTGCGCACCTGGCCCGTGGTCGAGTCGATCCAGCGCGACGGCGTCTGCGCGGAGGTGATCGCGCCGGCCCCGGGGCTGTCTGACACGGACGCCGAGCGTGCCCGCGACGTGGCGGTCCGGATCGCCGAGGGTCTCGGTGTCACGGGCGTCCTCGCGGTGGAGATGTTCGAGGTGGAGGCCGGTGGGGACGCCGGCACGCACGTCTACGTCAACGAGCTCGCGATGCGCCCCCACAACTCCGGCCACTGGACGATCGACGGCGCGGTCACCAGCCAGTTCGAGCAGCACCTGCGCGCCGTGCTCGACCTTCCGCTCGGCGACACCGCCCCCACCGCGCGCTGGACCGTCATGGCGAACGTGCTCGGCTCGACGCTGCCCGAGCTCACCGACGCGCTGCCCGCCGTGCTCGGCGCGTTCCCCGACGCGAAGGTCGACCTGTACGGCAAGGGCGTGCGCCCGGGCCGCAAGCTCGGCCACGTGAACGTCAGCGGCGACGACCTGCCCGAGGTCCGCCGTCGGGCCGCCGCCGCGGCTGCGATCCTGCGGGGCGAGGGTCCTGCGACCGACCCGAACGAGGAGCGACCATGAGCGAGAACCCGATCGTCGGCATCGTCATGGGGTCGGACTCCGACTGGCCCGTCATGCAGGCCGCAGCCGACGCGCTCGCGGAGTTCGACGTGCCCGTCGAGGTGGACGTCGTGTCCGCGCACCGCATGCCCGTCGAGATGATCGACTACGGCCGGACCGCCGCGGAGCGCGGTCTGCGCGTGATCGTCGCGGGTGCCGGCGGCGCGGCCCACCTGCCGGGCATGCTCGCGTCCGTGACGCCGCTGCCGGTGATCGGCGTGCCGGTCCCGCTCGCGTACCTCGACGGGATGGACTCGCTCCTGTCCATCGTGCAGATGCCCGCGGGTGTGCCCGTCGCGACCGTGTCGGTGGGCGGGGCGCGCAACGCCGGTCTGCTCGCCGCGCGCATCCTCGCGGCGGGCACCGACGGCGAGGCGGCACGCCTGCGCGAGGCGATGGCCGCCTTCCAGCAGGACCTGGGCGACCAGGCGCGCGCCAAGGGCGCCCGGCTGCGGGCGTCGCGCGCCGGGACGCAGCGGACCGGCTTCGGCGCCTGACCGGCGCTCGGGGTGCGCGGGTGCGCCTACGACCCGGGCAGCCCGCCGACCTGACCGGGCTCGAGGTTCCCCTCGCGCAGGTCGGTCCAGAACTGGGGAGCCGCGTCCGGGTCCAGCTGCACGGTCGACCCCACGCCACCGGGACGGTAGTCAGGGTTCGAGATGGGCGGCGTGCCGGTGACGCCGTCGGGGCCGTTGGCCGCCCGGAACGCGAGCCCCAGCTTGCCGAGGTCGATGATGCCCGTACGGTCGTCGACGGTCAGGGCACCGAGCCCGGCGTCGAGCAGTGCGACCTGCTCGCCGGGCTTGAGCGCGAGGCTCGGGGTCGCGGCGGTGGAGCTGATCGCGCCGATGACCTGGCGCTGACGCTCGGCTCGGCCGATGTCGCCCTTCGGGTCCGAGTAGCGCATGCGCGAGAACGCGAGCGCGGTCTTGCCGTCTGCGGTGTGGCAGCCGGCCTTCCAGACGAGCTCGCTCTTCGGGTCGTCGACGTCGTAGTCGAGGCACAGCTCGACGCCACCGACGGCGTCGACCACGTCCTCGACGCCCCCGAACCCGACCTCGACGTAGTGGTCGACGGTCAGGCCGCTGAGCTCCTCGACCGTCTGCACGAGCAGCGCGGGTCCCCCGAAGGAGTATGCGGCGTTGAGCTTGTTCGCGCCCTGGCCGGGGATCTCGGCGTACGTGTCGCGCGGCAGGCTGATGAGGGCGACGGGCCCGCTCGACGGCGCGTGCAGGAGCATGATCGTGTCGGCGCGCGCACCGGTGGTGCCGTCGTCGATCCCGCCCTCGCCGCGCTGGTCGGACCCCGCGAGCAGGTACGTGTTGCCGGGCGTGCCGGAGGCGCCCGAGAGCGCGTCCACGTGCTGGATCTTCCCGTTCGCCCAGATGAGCAGGCCGACGGGCCACGCGAGGAGCCCGACGAGCACGACACAGGCCACGAGACCGGCGACGCGGCGCTTGCGGACCCGGAACTCGCCGCGGCCTGCGGGGCGGGTGGGTGCACTCCCGCGCGGAGGCCGTGTGCCACCGCCGCCACCACCCGCAGGACGCGGCGCCGGTGCGGACGTGCGGGGCGCGGAGGAGACGCGGACGGAGCGGACGTCGCCGGCGCCCGCACCCCGGCCCGCGGGTGCGATCGACGGGGGGTGCGCGGCGGCGTCGGGCGTGCGCTGCGGGGCGATCCGCGTGGCGCGCGCGGGCGGTGCGGCCGGCGGGGTCCCCTTGCGCGGTGGAGTCACGGGGATCTCGCGCGACGACTGGCGCCGGATGCGGGGCTCGGGGCGAGCAGCAGGCTCTGGAGCCGAGGGTGCGCGCGGGGCAGCCCGCCGCCCGCTGTTGCCCACCGAGATCGCGTCGTCGACCGACGACGGGCGCGGCGACCTGCCACCCTGCGGGGTGAAGCTCGGGGGCAGGGAGCTCGGGTCTCCGGATGTCCGTGTCATGGCGCCGCCTCAGCAGTCCGCGGTCTTGTCGGCGGCGGAGAACGCTTCCTTGCCGGCTTCCTTCGACTCCTGGGGCTCGGGCTCCGGGGCGGCCTCGTCCTCGGCGCCCTCCGCTGCGGCAGCCTCGGCGGCGTCGTCGCCGGTGCCCTCCCCGCCCGCGTCGTCGGCGGCCTGCGCCGGCGCGTCGTCCGCGGGCTCCGGCTCGGGTGCGGCGACGATCGGCTCGTCCGCGCGGACCTTCGCCCACATCTCGTCGGCCTCCGAGGTCCACACGACGGTCGCGTCCGGGTTCTGCGGGTCCGGGGTGTTGGGGACGGTCATGAACGTGATGTTGCCACCCGAAGCGCCCTTCAGACTGAAGGCGAGCCCGGCGAGGCTCGGGATGGATGCGAGGTTCTCGCTCATCGTCAGCGTCTTGGTCCCCGCGTCCACGAACCCGTAGAGCTCGGTGATGTCGGTGAGCACGTTCTTGTCGAGGACGCCGCGCGCCATCGACGCCATGAGCTCCTGCTGGCGGCCGATGCGGCTGAGGTCCGACCCGTCGCCGATCCCGTAGCGGGCCCGTGCGAAGCCGAGCGCGTCCTCACCGTTCAGGGTCTGCACGCCGGCGTCGAGCTTCAGATCGGCCTTCGGGTTGTCGATCGCCTCGGGGATGCACATCTCGACCCCACCGAGCGCGCCGATCATGTCCTGGAACCCCGCGAAGTCGACGACGACGAACCCGTCGACGAAGACGTCGGTGAGCGACTCGACGGTGGCCATGGTGCACGCGGCGGCCGAGTCGACGTCGCCGCCCGCCACGGCTCCGTTCGCGAACGCCGCGTTGAAGCGGGTGTTCGCGGGCGCCGTCGTCCCGCCGCCGGTCACGTTGCACGCGGGGACGTCGACGCGCGAGTCGCGCGGGATGGAGACCAGCTCGACGCGCGAGCGGTCGGCCGAGACGTGCACGAGCACGGTCGTGTCCGAGCGCATCCCCTCCACGCCCGCGACCTCGTGCCCGTTCTCGCCGCCGCGCTCGTCGGAGCCCATCACGAGGATGTTCAGAGGCTTGCCGGCGTTGGGGTCGTCCGGGTCCGGCGTCGACTGCTCGGGCCGGTCGGAGAGGAGGGCGAGGCCGTCGGAGCGCGTGATGTTGCCCTGGATGCTCGTCAGCGCCGCGGCGCCGCCCGCCGCGCCGAAGGCGACGAGGGCGGTCGCGACCATCCCCACGCCACGCCACACGCGATGGGTGCTCTGGCGCCGTGCGTGCGCAGGACCGCGCGACGGCTTGCCGGGTGCGGCGCCGCTCGTCCGGGCACGGGTGGGAGAACTCACGGTCCCCGAGCATAGGCGGCGTGCGCGACGCCCCCGCGCGCGCCCCGGGCCGACGGGGTGGAGGTGTTGTGTGGGAAGCCGCTCGGGTAGCCTGCTCGCCGTGCCCCCTCGACCGAACCCTCCCGTGCCCGAGCAGGGTTCGTCACGTCCCGGACCGGCCCTGCGCGTCGTCGCGGTGGTCGTCGCCTACAACCGGCGGGACCTCCTGCTCGAGGCTCTGGACGCGCTGGGTGCCCAGTCGCGAGCGCTGGACGCCGTCGTCGTCGTGGACAACGCGTCGGACGACGACTCGGCGGCCGTCGCGCGCGAGCACCCCGCGGCGACCGACGTCCTGCAGCTCGAGAGCAACACGGGCGGGGCGGGCGGCTTCGCCGTCGGGCTGGCGCACGCCGTCGAGAGCCTGGACGCCGACCTCGTCTGGCTCATGGACGACGACACGATCCCCACGCCGTCGGCGCTCGCCGAGCTGCTGCGGGCCCGCGACGCCTACGACGGCCCGGTCGCGGTCCTCGGGAGCCGCGTCGTCTGGCACGACGGGCGCGACCACCCCATGAACACGCCGCGGACCCGGCCCGGCGCGACGGGCGCCCAGATCGCCGCCGCGCGTGACGCCGGCGCGACGCCCGTGCGGTCGTCGTCGTTCGTGTCGATGCTCGTCGACGCGCGCGCGGTGCGGTTCCACGGGCTGCCGGTCGCGGACTACTTCATCTGGAACGACGACTTCGAGTACTCGGCCCGGCTCCTGCGCCACGGCACAGGGCTCGCCGTCCCGGGGAGCGTCGTCGAGCACCGCACCCGGACGTTCGGCTCGACGGACGCGGACCCGGGGGAGCGCTTCTACTACGAGGTGCGCAACAAGGTCTGGATGCTCACGCGCTCGTCCGCGCTGGGCCCGGGCGAGCGCGTCCTGTACGCGGGGGCGAGCGTCCGGCGCTGGGCACGCACGTTCGCACGCAGCGAGCGTCGTGACGTCCTGCTGCGCGCGGGGGGACGCGGGCTGCGCGACGGCGTGCTGCGCAGACCCCGGCCGACCCGCCAGGTGCTCGAGGGCGTGGGTCCCGGCGCCGACGACGTCGCGGCGCTGGTCGCCGACCCGCCGGGCGCCGGGAACCCTGCATGAGCGGTGCCGCGCCGTTCTCCGTGCTGCTGCCGGTGTACCGCGGTGACGACCCCGACCACCTGCGCCGCTCGTTCCGCTCCGTGACGTCGGAGCAGGAGCTGCGTCCGACCGAGGTCGTGCTCGTCCGGGACGGGCCCGTCCCGGAGGCGGTGGAGCTCGCGCTCGCGGAGCTCGTCGAGCGCTCCGAGGTGCCGGTCGTGCTCGTCGAGCTCGCCCAGAACGTCGGTCTCGCGCTCGCTCTCGAGGCCGGGCTGGCCGCGTGCGCGCACGAGGTCGTGGCCCGTCAGGACGCGGACGACATCAGCGTGCCGAGCCGGTTCGCGGTCCAGGTCCCGCTCGTGGACGCCGGGCTCGACATCGTCGGGTCGGCGATCCAGGAGTTCGAGGAGGAGTCGGCCGGGGACGACGGCGCGCACCCCACCGACGGCGTCGTGCGGGTCCCGCCGCTGACCCAGGTCGAGATCAACCGGGCGTCGCGGTTCCAGTCCCCGTTCAACCACCCGTCGGTCGTGTACCGACGCTCGGCGGTGCAGCGCGCGGGCGGCTACGAGGACCTGCCGCTCATGGAGGACTACTGGCTCTTCGCGCGCATGATCGCGGGTGGTGCGCGGGCACGGAACGTCGGCGAGCCGCTCGTCCTGTACCGCGTCGGGGCCGGCGCGTACTCGCGACGCGGCGGCACCCGCCTGCTGCGCTCGGAGATCGAGCTGCAGCGGCGCCTGCGGCGGCTCGGCTTCACGACGACGGCCGAGGAGCTGCGCAACGTCGCGGTGCGGGGCGGGTACCGGCTCGTCCCCGAGGGGGTGCGCCGGGCGGCGTACCGACGCTGGCGGCGCCACGACGACCCGTCCGGGACCGCGGGACGCCCCGACTAGCCAGCCGGCGTTCACCTGGGCGTCGACCTGGCCCGACTAGGCTGTCCCGGTCGTGGTGGTCGAGGAACTGGAGCGGGCGTGGACGTGGATCTCGTAGTGGTCGGAGCTGGGCTCTTCGGGCTGACCGTGGCGGAGCGGGTCGCGGAGCAGCACGGCCGCAAGGTCCTCGTGGTCGACCGGCGGCCGCACATCGGCGGGAATGCCTACAGCGAGACCGAGCCGACCACGGGGATCGAGGTCCACCGTTACGGGGCCCACCTCTTCCACACGTCGAACGAGCGCGTGTGGGAGTACGTCAACCGGTTCACCGCGTTCACGGGCTACGTCCACCGGGTGTACACCACGCACCGCGGCGAGGTGTTCCCCATGCCGATCAACCTCGGCACGATCAACCAGTTCTTCCGGTCCGCCCACGGGCCCGCCGCCGCGCGCGAGCTGGTCAAGGAGCTCTCGGCCGAGCTCGGCGGGAAGAAGCCGGAGAACCTCGACGAGCAGGGCGTCTCGCTCATCGGGCGCCCCCTCTACGAGGCGTTCATCCGCGACTACACCGCGAAGCAGTGGCAGACGGACCCGCGCGAGCTGCCGGCCTCGATCATCTCGCGTCTGCCCGTGCGGTACACGTACGACAACCGCTACTTCAACGACACGCACGAGGGCCTGCCCACGGACGGGTACACCGCGTGGCTCGAGCGCATGGCGGACCACCCGAACGTCGAGGTCCGGCTCGGCACCGACTTCTTCGACCCGTCGCAGCCGGTGCACCAGGCGAACGTCGTGGGGAACGTGCCGGTGGTGTACACCGGCCCGGTGGACCGCTACTTCGACTACGCCGAGGGCGACCTCTCGTGGCGCACCCTCGACTTCGAGGAGGAGGTCCTGCCCGTCGGCGACTTCCAGGGCACCCCGGTCATGAACTACGCGGACGCCGACGTGCCCTACACGCGCATCCACGAGTTCCGGCACTTCCACCCCGAACGGGAGTACCCGACCGACAAGACGGTCATCATGCGCGAGTTCTCCCGGTTCGCCGAGCACGGGGACGAGCCGTACTACCCCGTCAACACGGCGGCGGACCGCGAGCGGCTGCTCGCGTACCGCGCGCTCGCCGACCGCGAGCCCGACGTGCTGTTCGGGGGGCGCCTCGGCACCTACCAGTACCTCGACATGCACATGGCGATCGGCGCTGCCCTGTCGATGGTGGACAACAAGCTGGACGCGAGGTTCGCGGTCAGGACCCGGTGACCCGCTCGCTCGCGACGAGCCGGTCCGTGGCGGCCGGGTCGTCGTCGAGCGTGCGCGTCCGGTCGGCGGAGAGCAGCACGACCGAGCCGTCGTCCGCGAGCACGTCGAGGACGGCGCGCAGGGTCTGGGCAGGCTCGCCGTCGCCGCGCAGCAGGACGCGTGCGCCCGGCGTCGCCCCGGGGCGAGCGGGTCCTACGAGTGACCCGTGCACGACGACGTCCCGCCCGTCCCGCAGCGCGTCCTCGGCGAGGTCGGGGTCGGGAGCCCAGCCCACCTGGTCGCCGTAGGTCATGACGGCCGAGGCGGCGTCGACGGCGCCGGGCGGCAGGTCGCCGTCGAACCGGCGGGCGAGGGCAGGCAGGGCCACGGCCACCAGGTCGACAGGGCGCCCGGCCGCAGCACCCGGCGTCGGTCCCTGCCAGGCGTCCGGGCGGGTCGTCACGACGACGCCCGCGCCCGCACGCTCCACGCCCGCACCCTCCGCGGCAGTGCCGATCTGGGTGTCGATCACCACGGTCGCGCCGACGCGCCACGAGGCGAGTGCCCAGAGCACCTGACGCCAATGCACGGGGAGGTCGAGCACGACGGTGGTGCCCGGTCCGGCGTCGAATTCCTCGACGAGAAGATTTGTCGTCTTGGCGACCCAGTTCTCGAGCACCGCCCCGGACAGCTCGACGCGCTCGCCGTCGTCGCCGTACCACGTGACCCGGGGGCGTCCCGGCTCGCGGACGAGGAGACGGAGCAGGTCAGCGACGTGCGCGGGGCGGGCGGGCGTCGACCGGCCGGAGGGGTCCGAGGACTGATCGGTGGCGGGTCGAGGATGGGGAGAGGTCACCATGGACATCAGCCTAGATCCTTGATACCTCGTCCCGAGATGTCGCGTTTTCACCCATGCCCTTCGCGGCGCTATCACATTTCGGCTTGACGATAGAGGATGACACGCGTGTAATTTCTTCAATGCAGTTTCTCGCGAACGGCATGGAGGGGCGCACGATGTGGAACATGCTGGATGGGGCGGGTGAGGGCATCCCGACCGACGTCGGACACGAGGTGGAGCACGTGGCACCGGTGCTGCCGCTCTTCGGGGAGCCGGTCGACGACTCCCTCATGGGGTGGCAGGAGCGGGCGCTGTGCGCCCAGACGGACCCGGAGGCCTTCTTCCCGGAGAAGGGCGGGTCCACGCGCGAGGCGAAGAAGGTGTGCACGGGCTGCGAGGTCCGTGCCGAGTGCCTCGAGTACGCGCTCGAGCACGACGAGCGCTTCGGCATCTGGGGCGGGCTCTCCGAGCGGGAGCGGCGCAAGCTCAAGCGTCGCGTCGTCTGACGCGGCGCTCGAGGCGTGACCCGTGCGCGGGCGGTCCGGACCGACGCGCCACACCGGGGCGCGTCAATACCGGCTCCGAGCGGTCCGCCGTCGCATGATCGACGGGTCATGACTTCCTCGGACCTCCAGAGCACGGCCCGCACCGTGCCGACAGCTCCCGGCACCCGTCCGGTGCCCGACCCGGCGCTGCGACCGGCACGCACCGGCTCGGTGCCCGATGTCGTCGCCGCGGTGACCGGTGCGGTGCCGGTCCTGACGACCGTCGTCGCGGTCGTCGTGACCCGTGGCGCCACCGCCTACCTCTCGCGGACCCTCGAGGCCGTGCGTGCGCAGAGCAGCGCACCCGACCACCTCGTCGTCGTGGACGTGGCCGCGGACGGGTCCACGGGCCGGTACGACGACCTCCACCTCGGGGACGCCCGCTTCATCGCCGCTCCCCGCGCGCGCTCGTTCGGGGAAGCGGTCGACGCCGCGCTCGCCGGGCACGAGCGCGCCACCTGGCTCTGGCTCCTGCACGACGACGCCGCCCCCGCGCCCGACGCGCTCGAGAACCTGCTCCGCGCCGTCGAGCACTCCAGCGCCGTCGCGATCGCGGGCGCCAAGCAGGAACGGTGGATCCCCGGCCGCGGCCCCCGGCCCGCGGACCCGTTCGCCCCCGGTGCGGCCGGTCGGCTCGTCGAGGTCGGGTACACCACGACCCCGCTCGGGCGCCGCATGACCGGCATCGACGACGACGAGATCGACCAGGGCCAGCACGACGCGCGCGAGGACGTCCTCGCCGTCGGGCTCGTCGGAGCGCTCGTGCGCCGCACGGTCTGGGACGACCTCGGCGGTCCCGACCCCGAGCTCGGCCCGTACGGCGACGGCCTCGACCTGGCGCGCCGCGCGCGGCTCGCGGGCCACCGCGTCGTCGTGGTCCCGTCCGCCGTCGTGCGGCACGTGCAGGCGTCGCTCCTCGGCCTGCGGGACCGACCGCTCTCGGCGCCCGACGCCGACTCCTCGTACGGCGCCCGTCGACGCGCCCACCTGCACGCCCGGCTCACCGGGGTCGCCGTCCTGCTCGTCCCGGTCGTCGCGGTCGCGATGGTGCTCGCCGCGCCGTTCCACGCGATGTACCGCCTCCTCGTCAAGCAGCCCGGCCAGGCCCGTGACGAGCTGCTCTCGCCGCTGTGGGTGCTGCTGCGGGTCGGACCGGTCGCCCGCGCGCGCCGCGCCGCGCGCCGCACGCGCCGACTGCCGCGACGCACCCTGCGTCCCCTGCGCGGCACGTGGCGCGCGGTCCTCGCCGAACGTCGAGACCACCGGCTCGCACGCGCCGAGCTGCGTCGCACGGCGTGGGCGCCCACCGACATCGAGCGGGCCGAGCTGCGCGCGCTCGCGCTGCGTCGTCGCGCCGCTCTCGTCGGCGTCGCGCTCGCGCTGACCGCCCTCACGGCACTCGTGTTCGGCCCGCTCCTCGGCGTCCTGCTCGCCGACGGCCGCCTCGTCGGGGGTGAGCTCCTCCCGGCCACGAGCACCCTCGGTGACGTGTGGCGGGCGGCGACCACCGGCTGGGTCTCGACCGGTCTGGGCGCGCCCGCGCCCGCGGACCCGTTCGTCTCCGTCCTCGTCCCGGCGACCCTGCTCGCCGGGGGCGCGACCCAGACGGCGATCAACGTCCTCGTGCCCGCGTGCTTCGTCGCGGCGGGCCTCGGCGCCTGGTTCGCGGCCGGTACGCTCACCCGCTCCGTCCCCCTGCGGCTCTGGGCGACGCTCGTGTGGGTCGCCGCACCCGCGCTGCTCGCGGCGGTCGGGTCCGGGCGCGTCGGCGCGGTCCTCGTCCACGCGGCGCTGCCCTGGCTCGCGCTCACGGTGGTCCGCGCGCTCGGGATGCAGCGCCTCGACGTCGTCGCGCCTCCCGTGCCCGAGCCCTCCGCGGGCCCTGCGCGCCCGGTGCGTCGTGAACCCGGGTCGCTGGCCGCAGCGGCCGCCGCCGGGCTCCTCCTCGTCGTCGTCGTCGCCGGGGCGCCCGTGCTGCTCCCCGCCGTCGTGCTCGCCCTCGGCGTCGTCGCCGTGGGGGTCCGGGGCCACCGGCGCTACCTCGGGCTCGTCCCGGTCCCGGCTGTCGTGGTCTTCGCGCCCTTCCTCGTCCACGTCGTGCGCACCTGGACCGACGGCGGCTGGCGGCTCCTGCTCGCCGACCCCGGCGCACCGGTCGCGTCGGCCGCCGGCCCGCCCTGGCAGCAGCTGCTCGGCCTGCCCGTCGAGCCCGCACCGTGGTTCGGCCTGGACGGTGGCGGGACGCTCGACCTCCTCGCCGCGTGGGCGCCGTTCGTGGCCGGCGGGAGCGTCGTCGTGCTCGCCGTCGTCGGCGCGCTGCGCGGGCGCGGCGGCGCGGTCGGCGCCTGGTTCGTCGCCGCCGTCGGGCTCGTCGTCGCGATGCTCGCCGGGGCGACGACCGTCGCGCCCGGGCTGGAGGCCGGCGCGCCGGTCGCGGGCTGGCCGGGAGCCGGGGTCTCCCTGACCCTCCTCGCGCTGCTCGCGGCGGCCCTGCTCGGTATGCCTCGACTGCCGGAGGGCGCTCCCGCCTGGCGCACGGGTACGGTCGCAGCGCTCGCGGTGGTGGTCGTCGTCCTGCCGCTCGGTTCCCTCGCGAGCTGGACGACGGACGCGCTCGACCGCGACGGTGCGAGCGTGGGCGCGCTCGTCGCGGACCCGGACCCGGTGGTCCCGCCGGTGGGTCGTCAGATCCAGACCTCTCCCCGGCAGGCCCGGGTCCTGGCCATCGAGCCCGGGACCCGGGTCGGGTACGCGCTGCTCCGCTCCGACGGGCCGCAGGCCGTCGACTCGTCCGTGGTCGTGCACGGCCTGCAGACCCAGGACCCGGCCGTGACTCAGGGCCCGGTGCCGGAGCTCGTCGCGGAGCTCGTGGCGGGTACCTCCGACGACGCCGCGGCCCGGCTCGCCGACCTCGGTGTCGGTGCGGTCCTCCTCCCCGCGTCCGTGCCCGACGACGGCGTCCGTGCCGAGCTCGTCGCCCGGCTCGACATGACGCCGGGTCTCGAGAGGATGACCGAGGGGCAGGACAGCCTCATGTGGCGGGTCGCGCCGGACGGCGCCGAGCCCGCGTGGGCCCGCGTGGTCGTCGGCGACGACGTCGAGCCGCTCGACGCGGACCGCACGGCTCTCCGCGCGGTCGACGTGCGGATCCCCGCAGGCGCGGACGACCGCGTCGTCGAGCTCGCCGAGGACGCCTCCTCGGGGTGGCGTGCGACGCTCGGGGGCCGTCCGCTGGAGGCCGTCGACCCGCAGACCACGGACGGGCTGCAGGCGTTCCGTCTCGGTGCGGACGCCGGTCGCCTCGAGGTGTTCCACGCGACGGACCACCGGTCCGCGTGGATGGCCGTCACCGGCGTCGTCCTGCTCGTGTACGTGCTCCTCGCCGTCCCGGTGCGGCGCCGTCGGGCGGGGGCACGATGAAGGCTCTGTCGCTGCGGAGCCACCGCGTCGTGCGTGCCGCGGCCGCGTCCGGTGCCGGGCTGCTCGGCGTCGCTCTCGTGGCGTCCCTGGTGGCGTTCGGGCAGGGCGCCGCCGAGCACGTGCCCCCGGCCGAGGTGGCCGACCCCGTCCAGCAGGTCACGGTCGTGCCCGCGCAGGAGCAGTCGGTGTGCCCCGCGCCCGCACGCCTGACGGACCCCGAGACGGTCGGCGACGCGGAGTTCGCCCCCACGACGGTCGCGACGACGGACGCCCTGCGTGCAGGCCTCACCGGGGACGGGTCCGCGACCCTCGGGGGTCTCGACGGCGCGGGCGCCACCGAGCTCGACCCGCCGGGCGCCGGCGCGGCCGCGCTGAGCACGGTCGACGACCCGGCCGGCGACGGCGCACTCCTCGCGGTCCGACCCGGCACCGGCGAACGCCCGCGCGCCGCGGCCTCGGCGGGCTCCGTCACGACCGAGGGCGACCTGCGCGGCCTCGCCGCCGCCACGTGCACCCGCCCCGACGTCAGCCACTGGCTCGTCGGGGGCAGCACCGAGGTCGGGTCGAGCTCCCAGCTCGTGCTGCAGAACCCCGGGCTCACGCCCGCGACCGTGCAGGTCACCGTCTGGGGCCAGGGCGGACCCGTCGTCGTCGAGGGAGGCGGGCAGCAGCTCGTCGGACCAGGGGAGCGGGTCGTGACGCTCCTCGAGGCGTCCGCCCCGGAGCAGCGCCGGACCGTCGTGCACGTCGAGGCGAGCGGCGGCCTCGTGGCCGCCTACCTCCAGCACAACTCCCTCGACGGGCTCGTCCCGCTCGGCGTCGACCACGTCGTCCCCGGGGCCGCACCCGCGCGCCAGGTCGCGCTCGCGGGCGTCGAGAGCGAGGGCGAGGCGGTCGACGACCCGCACGCCCCCCTGCTGCGCCTCCTGGCCCCGGGCGACGAGGGAGGGACGGCGCGCGTGCACGTCCAGGGTCCCGACGGACCCGTGACGCTGCGAGGCGCGGAGGACGTCGCCCTGACCGCCGGGGTCGTGACGGACGTGTCGCTCGGCGGCCTGCCACCCGGTCGTTACGCGGTCTCGGTCGACGCCGACGTGCCGGTCGTGGCAGGCGCCCGCACGGAACGCCGCGGCGGTCCGTCGCCGGACCTGCTCGACGAGCAGCACCAGTACGACGCCGCGTGGATCGCGGCGGCCCCCGTCGGCCAGGACGGCCCGACTCCGGCCGGCACGCCCGTCGGGCAGGTGGCGCTCGTCCCCGGGACGTCGTCCAGCCTGACGCTCGCCGCGGTCCCGGCCGCGGCCGCCACGGCCGAAGGTGCCACGGACGAGGGTGCCGCGGACGAGGACGCGGGCAGGACGGACGACGGCGGCACCGTCGGCCTGCTGGTGCGGGCATGGGGTCCCGACGGTGACCCGCTCGGCGAACGGACCGTCGAGGTCGCTGCCGGCACGACGGCGACGCTCGACCCCACCACGTTGGGCGCCACCGACCCCGCCGAGCCCGGCGGCGACCCCGGTGACGTCGCGCCCGTGGCCGCGTTCGTGACGGTCGACGTCGCCGGGACGAGCGGCGTCGCACCGTTCCCCGTGTGGTCGGTGCTGGCGACCGCGGGCGCGCCCGGCGACGACGACGAGACCGGGCGCAGCCTCGTGTCCGTCCTCGTCCCCGCGCAGGACCCGCAGACGGCGCGCACGATCGGCGTGCACGCGTCCGACACGGCCGGGCTGGGCTGAGTCGGTCAGAGCCCGCCCGAGTAGCGCGGGTCGATCTCCTCCGGCGACCGTGCGAGCAGGTGCGCGACCTGCTCGACCACGACGTCCCGCACGAGGTCCTCCAGGTCCTCCGCGTCGATCGCGCGCGCCTCCACCGGGCGCCGGTACACGACGACCCGCGCAGGGCGCCCCGACTCCGCCGGGAAGCAGCGTCCCAGCGGCACGCCACCGGTCTCCCAGGGGGCCGGGTCCGACGGCGGCACGTCCTCGACCGCGAACTCGGTGCCGCGCAGCTGGCGTGCCCACCCGTGCTCCACGCGCTCGATCGCGTCCACGACCACGTCGTCGAACTGCTGGGAGCGGGTCCGGCTCGCGGGCGCCGTCGGCGGCAGCAACGGTCCTCGGATCCCCCGTCCGCGACGGTCGCGCCGACGCGGCGCCGTCACGTCCGAGCCCGGTCCGGGGGCACGCGGCGGGATCACCAGGCCCTCGTACGAGGGCAGGGGGTCGACCGCCGCCTGCTCCGCGGGCCCCTGGACACGCCGGGAGGTGGCACGGTCACGGGACCGCCGGCCACGACCGGCGGGCTCCGGCCGAGGGCCGGGAGAGGGGGGTACGCCACGCACCCCCCGACTCTATGCGCCCGGCCCGTCCTGGCGCGGACCGTGGCGGCGTGGACGACGGCCGCGGCACCACGACGGCGTGTGGCGGGGCGGGTGCCGCGGCAGAGGTGCCGGAAGGCGTAGGGTCACCCCGTGAGATCCGTCAGGCAGTGCTCGCGTCCGGCGTGCGTCCGTGCCGCCGTCGCGACCCTCACCTATGTCTACGCGGACTCGACCGCGGTGCTCGGCCCCCTCGCCCACCACGCCGAGCCGCACAGCTACGACCTGTGCGCCGAGCACGCCGAGCGACTCACCGCGCCCCGCGGGTGGGAGGTCGTGCGGCTGTCGCCGCAGTTCGTGGAGACCGGCCCCAGCGACGACGACCTGTCCGCGCTCGCGGACGCGGTCCGTGAGGCGGGCCGGGTGCGCACCGAGCCGGAGCCGGCCGACGTCACCGAGGTCGGGCGTCGCGGGCACCTGCGGGTGCTGCGCGCCGAGGGCGACTGACCCTCACACCTCGAGCGAGCGCACGAACGCGTTCACGTCGTCCCACGAGGGCAGCGCACCGGCGTCCCGCGCCTCCGTGAGAGTCGGCGCGTCCTCGTCCTTGGGCGAGTACGACGGCGTCAGCGGCGTCCCGTCCGGGCCGTGCGTCGGCCAGTCGATCCCCAGGTCCGGGTCGCGCGGGTCGATGCCGTGCTCGCGCTCCGGCGCGTACCCCGTCGAGCACAGGTACACGACCGTCGAGTCGTCCTCGAGCGCCATGAACCCGTGCCCCAGCCCCTCGGACAGGAACACCGCGCGCCGGTCGCGCGCGTCGAGCAGGACCGCGTCCCAGCGCCCGAAGGTCGGTGACCCGACGCGCAGGTCCACCACGACGTCGAGCACGCTGCCCGCGACGCACGTGACGTACTTCGCCTGCCCCGGCGGGACGGCCGCGTAGTGGATGCCGCGCACCACGCCCGCACGCGACGACGACGCGTTCGCCTGCGCGAGCTCGAGACGCCGGCCGGCCGCGTCCTGCAGCGCCCCGGCCTTGAACCACTCGAGGAACACCCCTCGGTCGTCGGGGAACTGGCGCGGGGTGAGCTCCCACGCGCCGGGGACGGTCAGCTCGCGGACGTCCATGATGGTCCTTCCTCGGTTCCTGATCGGTAGTGTCGTCCCGGGACTCGTGCCGGACCTGCCGGCCAGGAGAGGGGAACGTCGTGCACTGGGTGGTGACGGGAGCGTCGGGGATGCTCGGCCAGGATCTCGTCGCACGGCTTCGCGCGGACGGGCAGGACGTCCTGGCGCTGGACCGCGCTGCGCTCGACGTCACCGACGCTGCCGCGGTCGACGCTGCGGTCGCGGGCGCGGACGTCGTGGTGAACGGCGCCGCCTACACGGCGGTCGACGCGGCCGAGACCGACGAGGCCCGCGCGTTCACGGTCAACGCCACCGCCGCGCAGCACCTCGCTCGCGCGACGCGGCGCCACGGCGCGCGGCTCGTGCACGTCTCGACGGACTACGTGTTCGACGGCGGCCGCGCCGAGGACGTCGCCGCCGGAGCGGCGGTGCCGTACGCGGAGGACGCGCCCCTGTCCCCACGCTCCGCCTACGGACGGACCAAGGCGGCGGGGGAGTGGGCGGTGCGCACCGAGAACCCCGACGCGCTCGTCGTGCGGACGGCGTGGCTCTACGGCGCGCACGGCCCGTGCTTCCCGCGCACGATCGCGCGCGTCGCCGCAGAGCGGGACACGCTCGACGTGGTCGACGACCAGGTGGGTCAGCCGACGTGGACCGTGGACCTCGCCGACCTGCTCGTGCGCCTCGTCGTCGCTGCCGCGCCGGGTGGCATCTACCACGGCACGTCCGGCGGGAGCGCGTCGTGGTGGGAGCTGGCGCGCGAGGTCGTGGCGGCCGCCGGGCACGCCGACCGCGTCGAGGTCCGCCCGACGACGAGCGAGGCGTTCGCGCGGCCCGCTCCCCGTCCGGCCTGGTCCGTCCTCGGGCACGACGCGCTGCGCGGCGTCGGGGTCGAGCCGATCGGCGACTGGCGTGAGCGGTGGCGCGTCGCCGCCGCCACCGTGCTCGCACCGGCCGCGACGTAGGGCCCGACGACGCGTGGCGGGTCCGCTCACTCGTCGAGGAGGCCGAGCAGGTACGCGCCGTAGCCCGACTTCACGAGCGGCTCCGCGCGCTCGCGCAGCTCGTCGTCGGTGAGGAGACCGCGTCGCCACGCGACCTCCTCGGGGGCGCCGATCTTCAGGCCCTGGCGGTGCTCGATCGTGCGGACGTAGTCGCTCGCGTCGAGCAGCGAGTCGACCGTGCCCGTGTCGAGCCACGCCGTGCCGCGCGGCAGGACCTCGACCTGCAGCCGCCCCTGCGCCAGGTAGTGGCGATTGACGTCCGTGATCTCGTACTCGCCGCGGGGCGACGGCTCGAGGCCGCGCGCGACGTCGACCACGTCGGCGTCGTAGAAGTACAGGCCCGGCACGGCGTACCGGCTGCGCGGGGCCGCGGGCTTCTCCTCGATGCTCAAGGCCTTCCCGTCCGTGTCGAACTCGACCACGCCGTACGCCGTCGGGTCGGCCACGCGGTACGCGAAGATCGCGCCGCCGTCGACGTCCGCGAAGCGCTGCAGGCGGTCGCCGAGCCCAGGGCCGTAGAAGATGTTGTCCCCCAGCACGAGCGCTGCGGAGTCGCCGTCGAGGAAGTCCGCCCCGAGGACGAACGCCTGAGCCAGGCCGTTCGGCTCGGCCTGCACCGCGTACGTGATCGAGATCCCGTAGCGCGACCCGTCCCCGAGGAGGCGGCCGAACGCGTCCGCGTCGTGCGGCGTCGTGATGACGAGCACCTCGCGGACTCCCGCCAGCAGGAGCGTCGACAGCGGGTAGTAGACCATCGGCTTGTCGTACACGGGCAGGAGCTGCTTGCTCACGCCGAGCGTGATCGGGTGCAGACGCGTACCCGAGCCCCCGGCGAGGATGATCCCCTTCATCCCGGCAGGCTCTCACGGGTTGCGGGGTGCAGCAGGGTGAAATGTCGGATCAGCGGACGGGTTCACCGCGGCGACACCTAGACTCGCGAGCGTCAGTTCACCGTGAATTCCTGCGAGGAGGCTCGTGTGCGCGTCCTGGTCACCGGAGGTGCCGGCTTCATCGGCGCGAACTTCGTCCACTCGACGCTCACGCGGCGACCCGACGTCGAGGTCGTCGTGCTCGACGCGCTCACCTACGCGGCGGACGAGTCGTCGCTCGGCTCGGTCCGCGACCGGATCACGCTGCACGTCGGCGACGTCGCGGACGCCGCGCTCGTCGACCGGCTCGTGGGGGAGTGCGACCTCGTGGTGCACTTCGCGGCGGAGTCGCACAACGACAACTCCTTGCTCGACCCGTCCCCGTTCGTCCGGACCAACGTGGTCGGGACGTTCACGCTGCTCGAGGCCGTGCGTCGCCACGGCGTGCGGTTCCACCACGTCTCGACCGACGAGGTCTACGGCGACCTCGAGCTCGACGACCCGGGGCGGTTCACGGAGTCGACGCCGTACAACCCGTCGTCGCCCTACTCGTCGACCAAGGCGGGCAGCGACCTGCTCGTCCGGGCCTGGGTACGGTCGTTCGGCATCCGGGCGACGATCTCCAACTGCTCCAACAACTACGGGCCCTACCAGCACGTCGAGAAGTTCATCCCGCGGCAGATCACGAACCTGATCGACGGGGGCCGACCCAAGGTCTACGGCGCGGGGGCGAACGTGCGCGACTGGATCCACGTCGAGGACCACAACGAGGCCGTGTGGACCATCGTGGAGCGCGGCGAGCCCGGAGAGACCTACCTCATCGGTGCGGACGGCGAGCGGTCCAACCTCGAGGTCGTCCAGGACCTGCTCGAGATCTTCGGCCGCGACCGCGACGACTACGACCCGGTCACCGACCGGGCCGGTCACGACCTGCGGTACGCGATCGACTCGACCCGGCTGCGCACCGAGCTCGGCTGGGCGCCGCGATACACGGACTTCGCCGACGGCCTCGCGCGCACCGTCGAGTGGTACCGCGAGCACGACGACTGGTGGCGCCCCGCCAAGGCCGTGACCGAGGCTCGCTACGCGGCGTCGGGGCAGTAGCCCGCCTCGCCTGACCGCCTGGGCCGGCCGTTCGTGCTGCCGACCGAGCACGACGAAGGCGCCGTCCCTGCCGGGACGGCGCCTTCGTGGTCGCGAGGAGCTTCAGAGCCTGGTCAGGCCCCGATCGCCTTGTTGCTCACGCGGATGAACGTCGGGCTCGACTGCCAGATCTGACGGACCTGGATGGTCTTGCCCGGGCGGGGGGCATCGATCTGCATGTTCCCGCCGAGGTAGATCGCGACGTGGCCCGGGGTCCAGATCAGGTCCCCCGGCTTCGCGCTCGACCTCGAGACCTTCGTCCCGACGTTGCGCTGCGCGGACGACGTGCGGGGCAGCGTCTTGACGCCCGCCTTCTTGTAGACGTACGACGTGAAGCCGGAGCAGTCGAAGCCCGAGCTCGGCGAGGTCCCGCCGGAGCGGTACCGGACGCCGACGTGCTTCTTGGCCTCGGCGACGACGGGTGAGCCGGCGTTCTTGACCGTGAGGTGGAAGGAGCGCACGGACTCCGTCACGCCGGACACGCTCGAGCGGAAGCGGACCTTCACCAACCGCTTGCCGGACCAGAGCGTCTTCGGCATCGTCACCCTGGCCTTGCCGCTCTTGAGCGACGCCTTCTTGACAAGCTTGCCGTCGACAGAGACATAGACGGTGCCCTTCCCGGCGGAGCTGCCGGCGGTGGCGCGGAGGCTGACCGCGGCCGGGGTCTTGCCCTTGACCTGGGACGTCTTCGACGCGTTCAGGTACAGCTTGGACGCGACGGTCGGATTCTTGACCGTCAGGTGGAAGGAGCGGACCGACTCCGTCACTCCGGACTCGCTCGAGCGGAACCGGACCTTGACGAGTCGCTTGCCGGACCAGAGCGTCTTCGGCATGGTGATCGACGACGTGCCGCCCTTCAACGTCGCCTTCTTCACGAGCGTCCCGTCGACGGACGCGTAGACGGTGCCCTTCCCGGCGGAGCTGCCGGCGGTGGCGCGGAGGCTGACCGTCGCGGGGGTCCGGCCCTTGACCTGGGAGGTCGTCGAGGCGTTCAGATAGAGCTTCGACTGCACCGGTGCGGCGCTCTGGAACGCGGTGGTCGAGGCGGGGGCGGCCGTCGCGGCGCCGGCGGTGGCGATGCCGGTACCGAGCACGAGCGAGGAGGCGACGGTGGTGACGAGGGCGAGCCGCAGGCCCTTGCGGGGTGATCGTGCGTGCAGGCGCGACTCACCCGGGGATCGGGTCGTGGTCATGTGTAGTTCTCCGGACGCCTGCGAGGTGAGCTGTCGGGTTCGGGCGCGGAGCTGGCCCGGCCGCTTGGTGCGGCTTCACCCCAAGGACTCGTGGTGCGAGCCCGTACGGAAGTGGTTCCCCCGTCACTGCCTGGATCGTGTCTCCGCTTCCGGTGGCAGTGCTCGGCGTCCGGCGGGAGGCGTCACGGTGATCCGCGGCGCTGAAAGACCATAACTGCGATTCTCGTCTATCACAAACAGGTAACAGGGTAATGCGGGAATGATGTCCGAAGAATGTGTGAATGCGACCTGATAAATCGGTCATACCTGCACGATCGGGTTTCGACGGGTGTGACGGGGATCATCGGTGGCCCCATCGGTAGGCTGGCCGGGTGAGCACCGACCTCTCCCACCTGATCAAGGCCTACGACGTGCGCGGCACCGTCCCGGACCAGCTCGACGCGGAGGTGACGAGGGCGATCGGCGCCGCGTTCGCGCGCGCCGTCGTGCTGCGTGAGGTACCCGCCGGGGACGACGACGTCCCGCCTGGTCCGGATGCTGGCCCGCGTGCCGTCGTCGGGCACGACATGCGCGACTCCGGCCCAGGGCTCGTGGACGCGTTCGCGGCCGGCCTCGCGGACGCGGGCGTGGACGTCGTGCGCATCGGCCTCTGCTCGACCGACGGGCTCTACCACGCGTCCGGGATCCTCGGGGTTCCTGGTGCGATGTTCACCGCCAGCCACAACCCTGCCGCCTACAACGGCATCAAGCTCTGCCGTGCGGGCGCCCGGCCCGTCGGGCAGGACTCCGGGCTCGCCGAGGTCCGACGGCTCGCTGAGGGGTACATCGACGACGGGCTGCCCACCCCTGTCGACGAGCCCGGGACGATCACCGACCGCGACACGCTCCCCGCCTACGCCGACTTCCTGCGCTCGCTCGTCGACCTGTCGGGGATCCGCCCGCTCAAGGTCGTCGTCGACGCCGGCAACGGCATGGGAGGGTTCACGGTCCCCGCCGTCCTCGGCACGGCGGCCGGGCTGCCGGCCCTGCCGCTCGACGTCGTACCGCTGTACTTCGAGCTCGACGGCACGTTCCCGAACCACGAGGCCAACCCGCTCGACCCGAAGAACCTGGAGGACCTGCGGGCAGCCGTCGTGGAGCACGACGCCGACCTGGGCCTCGCGTTCGACGGCGACGCGGACCGCTGCTTCGTCGTCGACGAGCACGGCGACCCGGTCTCGCCGTCGGCGATCACCGCACTGGTGGGGCTGCGTGAGGTCGAGAAGGAGAAGGCCGAGGGTCGCACGCCGACGGTCATCCACAACCTCATCACGTCGCGCGCTGTGCCGGACTTCCTCACCGCGGCCGGCGCACATGCCGTGCGCACGCGAGTCGGACACTCGTTCATCAAGGCGCAGATGGCGGAGAACGACGCCGTGTTCGGAGGCGAGCACAGCGCGCACTACTACTTCCGCGACTTCTTCTTCGCGGACACCGGCATGCTCGCCGCGATGCACGTGCTCGCGGCGCTGGGAGGCCAGCCGCACCCGCTGTCCGACGTCGCGGAGATGTACGAGCCGTACGTCGCGTCGGGGGAGATCAACTCGACCGTGCCCGACGTGGCGGCGGCGCGCGAGCGCGTCGAGGAGGCTTACGTGACCCAGCAGGGTGCAGGCCCCGTCGACGTCGACGAGCTGGACGGCCTCACCGTCTCGCACTGGGACTCCCACCCGCAGTGGTGGTTCAACCTGCGCGCGTCCAACACCGAGCCGCTCCTGCGGCTCAACGTCGAGGCGGCCGACCAGGACATCATGGAGAAGGTGCGCGACGACGTCCTGTCGCTCGTCCGCGCCGAGGAGACGAGCACGGAGGAGCGAGCATGACGCTGAACATCGACCCCTGGATCCGTGAGTCGCTGCGGTGCCCCGTCACGGGCGCGACGCTCGTCGACGGGACCGGGCCGACCGGTGAACCGGAGCTGCACTCCACCGACCCGGAACGTCCGCTCGCGTACCCCGTGCGCGACGGGATCCCGGTGCTGCTGGAGGATGACGCCCGGGTCCTCTGACCCTCCCCACGCCGACCCGGCCCCCGTCGGACGTACGGCGCGCCGTTCCCCTCGCGAGGCACCAGGATGGTTGGCTGTTCTCGTGGGGATCGCCGATCAGTTCCGCCGGGCAGCAACCGCTCCGTCGCGCCTGCTGGCGCTACGGCGCGAGGTCCCCGAGCTGCGGCGCCAGCTTGCTGCGGAGCGGAAGCGGGTCGTGGACCTGACCGGGCGTGTGCGTGCCGCGCGGTCACGCATCGAGCGCAAGGACGCCGCGATCGCCTCGCAGAAGGCGGAGATCGTCCGGCTGCGGGCGAAGGTGCGCGAGATCGAGGCAGTCTCCGCGACCGACGCCCTGCCCGACGAGGTCGTGCGCCGGATCACCGGGGTCACACAGGAGCACCTGAGCTACCTCCAGGTACCGCAGCTCGCTGCACTCGCCGCCGTGGCCCTGGAGGCTGAGGCCCAGGGCGTGCCCGGCCTGTTCATCGAGGCGGGCACCGCGCGCGGCGGCTCGGCCATCGTGATCGCCGCTGCCAAGTCGCCGGAGCGCCGGCTGAAGGTGTACGACGTGTTCGGCATGATCCCGCCGCCGAGCGACGAGGACGGCGACGACGTGCACCGCCGGTACGAGAAGATCACCGCGGGCGCGGCCCGGGGCGTCGGCGGTGAGACGTACTACGGATATCGTGACGACCTGCTCAGTGAGGTGACCGAGAGCTTCGCGCGACATGGTCTCCCGGTAGACGGTTCCGGCGTCGACCTCGTGCAGGGCTACTTCGAGGACACGATCCACCTCGACGAGCCCGTGGCCCTCGCCCACCTGGACGGGGACTGGTACGAGTCCACCAGGACGTGCCTCGAGCGCATCGTGCCGCACCTCGTGGTAGGCGGACGGCTCGTCGTCGACGACTACTTCGCGTGGTCGGGTTGCCGCAAGGCGGTGGACGAGTACTTCGCGAGCCGGACGGACTTCCGGCGCGAGCTGCACGGCCGGCTGCACCTGATCCGGGTCTGAGACGAGCCGCTGCCCGTGCGGCATCGGATGCCGCGGGCTACCGTGACCGGGTGCAGGCACTGGCGCGAGGGGCGCTCGTCGTGGTCCTGGCGGTCGGGATGGGGGCACTCCCGGTCGTCTCGTTCCCCGTGCCCGAGGCCCATGCGGTCCCGCCGGACGTGTCCGCCGTCGAGATCGACGGCGTCGACGACGACGCACGGACCGACCCGACCGCTTTCGACGCGTCCGCGGAGGACGGCGTCGACCAGCGGGACGACGAGCAGCAGCCGGACCCGCAACCCGACCCGCAGCGCACGGCTGACGACGTCGACCCGGTCGACGGTGCCGCAGGCGAGGTCGCGGCCCTGACCGCGCTCACCGTCACGCAGCCGTTCCTCGTCGCGGGGGTGACCTGGGACGACCCTGCGGACAGCGACGACGTCGTGGAGGTCGCCGTGCGTGTCCTGGACGACGGCACCTGGTCGGAGTGGACCCCGCTCGAGGTCGAGGACCTCGGGATGGCGGGGGAGCGGCCGGGCACTGCGCCGCTGGTGACGGGGGGCTCGGACGGGATCCAGGCCCGGGTGGTCACCGAGAGCGGAGACGCGCCCGCCGGATCGCGGGTCGACGTCGTGGACCCCGGGGCGTCCGCCGCGGACGGCGTGTCCGGGTCGACGCCCGCCGCCAGCGCCGACGCCGCCACGGGCGACGAGATCCGGCCCTCGATCGTGACCCGTGGCCAGTGGGGTGCCGACGAGAGCCGTGGGGGCTCGTGGCCGGACGTCTCGGCCGACCTCAAGGCGATGTTCGTCCACCACACCGCCGGTACCAACAGCTACACGAAGGCGCAGTCCCCGGCGATCGTGCGGGGGATCTACGCGTACCACACCGGATCGCGTGACTGGCCGGACATCGGCTACCAGTTCCTCGTCGACAAGTACGGGACCGTGTACCAGGGTCGGCGCGACGCGCTCCAGGACCTGCCGATCGGCGCCCAGGTCGGGGGGTTCAACACCGAGACGATCGGAGTCTCGGCGATGGGCAACTTCGAGACGGCGCAGCCGAGCGGCTCGCTCGTGACCTCGATCGAGCGTGTGCTCGCCTGGCAGGCCTTCAGGCACGGTCTGGACGCGACCGGTTCCACGACGCTGACAGGTGGGGGGTCGTCGTCGAAGTACTCGCCCGGGTCGAGGGTCACGGTCAAGGTGATCTCCGGTCACCGGGACACGAGCTACACGAGCTGCCCCGGAAAGTACCTGTACGCGAAGTTGTCCTCGATCCGGTCCCACGTGAAGAGCCGGGTGACCTCGGCGACGTCCGCCCACGGCGCTGCGAGACCCACCACGTGGGCCGTGCAGCCCGGTGCGACGCCCGCGACGCTCGGGCCGGCGCAGATCCCGTCGGCGGCGACCTACGTGTGGTCCGCGGTGCCCGGCGCCGTGCGGTACAAGGTCTATCAGCGCAACGCGTCGCACGGGTCGGCGAGCCCCGACTCGCGGGCGTGGCGGACGTACACGACGGTGAGCGGGACGAGCATCTCGATCTCGACGCCCACGGGTTACACCCGCAGCGTCGCCGTCCGCCCCGTGGACTCCGCCGGCCGGCTCGGGACGTTGACGATCGTCCGCACGGCGACGCGGCCTCTCGGGCTCTCGTCGCTCGCCTTCAGTCCGTCGTACGCGAAGGTGTCCGACTCCGCGTACCTGTGGGACACCGCGATGCGGTCCACCTCGAGCACCGCGGTCATCTCGGTGAAGAACGTGCGACAGGCACGCCAGGTGGTCATCATCGGTCCGACCGGGCCCGGCAAGGGGCGTCTCCAGGTGGTCGTGGGGGGCAAGACGGTCGGGACGGTCTCGATGGCCTCCACCACCGTCGCGAAGCAGGGGCAACGCCTCGTGTCCCTGCCGTCGAGCACGTCCGGCACGATCCAGATCCGGTCCGTCGACGCGGGGAAGGACGTGCGCGTCAGCGGCGTCGCCTTCCCCCGCAACGCTCCCGTCCCCACCACCCCGGCGCGACCGGCGGCGAGCCAGCTCTCGACGTCCTACAGCCCCGTGAACATCGGGACGTCCACGCCGTTGCGGTGGGCGGCGTCGTCCGGAGCCGTCCGCTACGACGTGTACATGCGCAGGGCCTCGTACCGCACCGTGCTGCCTGACGCGTGGACCAAGGTCGCGTCGACCACGCGGACGACCTACACGGCCTCGTCGAGCACGCCGGGAGGGCTGTACGTCTTCGGCGTGCGAGCGGTCGGCCGGTCCGGGACGAGCTCGACGTCGACCTACTACTCGGTCGCGCGGCCCCTGTCCTCGGACGACTGGGACCTGTCGTCCGGGTGGCTCAAGGTCGACAGCACCCGGTACTACCGGAACTACGTGTACGTGAGCCAGCGGGCCGGTGCGACGCTGACCGTCCCCGACGCCGTCGAGGTACGCCGGGTACGGATCGTCGGGAAGGTCGGGACGGACGGCGGAGCGGTCGACGTCTACGTCGGCGGCAAGCGCTACGGGCAGATCAGCATGTACGCCTCGAGCACGGTCGACCGGCGCAGCGTCGAGCTCATGCTCCCGGCGCCCGTGTCCGGGGACGTCGAGCTGCGCGCCACGTCCGGCAAGCCCGTGAAGATCTCCGCGGTGACCCTCGCCCACCGCTGACGAGCGGCTACGATCGCCGGGTGCCCGCCCACCTTCAACGCATCGCACTGCCGCGCCCCGACGCCCCGGACGGTCGTGACGCCGCGTACCTGAAGGGTGCGGACATCGACCGAGGCGGAGCGGTCCCCGTCGTCCGCGTCCCGCCCGGTGGCACGGCAGACCTCGGCACCTGGCTCAACGCCGCACCACTCGGCTGGTGGCGCGAGCTGCTCGGGATCGACACCGTGCGCCTCGTCGTGCACGGCCACGGGCACCTCACCGTCCTACGTGCGGGACCGTCCGGCACGTCCGTGCTCCTCGACCGCGACGTCGACGGGGAGGTTGCGGTCGAGGTCTCGACCGGCGACGCGACATGGGCGTGGACCACCCTCGGCGCCGGTGCTGACGGCGGTGTGCTAGAGGCGGCGACGTGGGAGATCGACGGTGCGAGCGACCCGCTGAGCTTCGTGACCGTCGTCGTCCCCACGTTCCGGCGCGAGGACGACTGCCGGGAACAGGTCGGACGCCTCACGTCCGACAACGCCGCGGCGACCGTCGGGCGGGTTGTGGTCGTCGACCAGGGCGGGACGTTCGTCGACGCTCCAGACGTGCGACGAGTCCTGGCCGCGGCAGGCGAGCGCGCGGTGCTGCTCGAGCAGCCCAACCTCGGCGGTTCCGGCGGATACGGGCGGGGGATGCTCGAGTCCGAACGGTGGCCCGACGACCCGGTCCTCCTGCTCGACGACGACGCGGAGATCGACCTTGAGGTGCTGCGTCGGCTCCATGTGCTGACCTCGCTCCTCGACGTCCCGACCGTCCTCGGGACCGGGCTGCTGTCCGCGGAGCGACCGACCTCGCTCGAGGCGCTCGCCGAGGGCATCGAACCGCGCACGTTCCGGTGGGGGCCCGTCGACGGCGTCGGCGACGGCGTCGGCGACGGCGTCGACGTCTCGCGCACGGGTCCGGCCGGTTGGGGCTTCGCGCGGCCCACGGACAGGGCCGAGTACACGGGGTGGTGGGGGACGCTCGTACCCGCAGGGGCGGTCCGTCGGGTCGGTCTCCCCGCCCCGTACTTCCTCAAGTGGGATGACGCGGAGTGGGGTCTGCGCGCGGGGCGGGCCGGGCTGCGCGTGGCGACGGTCCCCGGCTCCGCCGTCTGGCACCCTACGTGGGCGGCCAAGGGGACGATCTCCTCGTGGTCGGCCTGGCCGTTGCACCGCAACCGTCTCGCGACGGCCGCCGCGTACGGCGCCGGACGCGGGGTGCTGCGCGACTCGCTCGTGCACCAGGTCAAGCACGTGCTGTCGCTCCAGTACGACACGGCCGCGCTGTGGGACGCGGCTCTCGCCGAGGTGCTGGATGGCCCCGACTGGCTCGACGACGACCTGACCGCCGTGCGCCCACGTGCACAACAGCTGATCGACGCCGCGCCCTCGGGACCCGACGTCGGTGGCGTCGCTCGCGCGGGCGGGCCGCTGCCGCTCGCGACCGCCCTGGTGCGGGCAGTCACCGGGCTCGTGGCTCCGGCCCGCCTGCGCGGTACCAAGGGTGCGGTCGTGGTCGAGGACGTCACCGACGTCGGGTGGCGCATCGCGCTCGGGCGTGACCTCGTCAGCGTCCCGGGCGGCGGCCTCCTCGTGCGCGACCCGGCCCGGGCGCGCGCGCTGCTGCGTCGCACCTTCCGCCTGCACGCGCGAGCGTCGTGGCAATGGTCGATGCTGCGCCGCGCCTACGCGAGCGCCCTGCCCGCGGCCTCATCGCGCGAGGCATGGGCAGGGCGCTTCGACGCTTGACCACAGATCGTCAGTAGGGAACCCCGTAGAACACGACATCGGCCGTCTGGCGCACCCGCTGCGCGACGACGCGCTCGTTCGTGAACCCTCCGCTGTACGTGGTGTTGCCCTCGATCGTGACGATCGTCCCGTTGCTGCGCACCTCGACGATGAAGCCGGCATGCGTAGGGGAGCGCCTGCCGTCGGCCGGGTTGAAGTCGAAGAAGGCGAGGCGGCCGGGGGCAGGCTTCGTCCCGGTCATCCCGCGGGACTTCACGGCGCTGATCAGGCCGCTGTAGGACTTGGCCTTCGGCACCGCGGACCCGTTGCCGGACGCGGCCGACGCCCAGCTCTGGAACACGCCGCACCAGGCGTAGTTCCCGTTCACCCAGGTGTTGTACTTGTTGACCCGGAACGCCGGCTCCTCGTACCCGATCTGCGACTTCGCGACCGCCGCGTGCTCGGTCCACTTGCCTGAGCCATAGGCGATCGTGACCGTGGGCGACGTCGAGCTGTAGTACAGCGTCCCGCCGACGAACCGCTGGATGCAGCCCGACTCGAGGAGGCTGCAACGGATGTCCTGGAGCGGCCGGCCCAGTTTGCCCTTGAGCCCGCCCGCCTTCTTGTACGCGGTGAGCATCTTGCCCTGGACGAGCCAGGTGCGCTGGGCACCGGTCTCGCCCCGTCGGACGAGGAGCCCTCCGCTGTAGTACTGCCACGCCGTCGTACCCGATGTCGCGACGTGGCTCGTCGACCCGCCGATGACGGCCTTGAGCTGGCCCGCCCGGTACGCGAGGGTCCGCGTCCCGGACTTGAGGAGCGTGACCTTCCGCGACGAGCTGTAGACCTGGGTGACGCTGCTCGAGCCCTTGATGACGGCTCGGTAGTAGTAGGAGGTGCCCGGTCGGTTCGGGTAGAGGGCGACGCCGCTCGACCCGGTGGTGCGGTAGGCGTAGGTGGACCACTCGCCCCCCGACGTCCGGCGCTGCAGCGCGACGGTGACCCCGGACTTGGGCGTCCCGCTCGACGTCGTGACGACACCCCGCGCCCACACGGCCTCGCCGACGATGGCGCGGCTGGTGGAGACCGAGAACGAGATCTTGTAGCGGGTCGCGGCCTCGGCCCCGGGTGCCGTGGCGGGTACGAGCCCGATCGCGAGGACGACGGCGAGCAGTGCTGCCGCGAGGACCTGCGGCGTGCGGCGGGTCGAGTTCTCCATCGATCAGTCTCCCTGGTTCGTCCGTGACCCCCGTGACACGGATGAAGACACGGTAGACGTATCTCCCCGGGTACGCGAGGACATGGGGACCGAAGGTGGTCACCTAGACTTCGGACCGACGAGCAGCAGTGCACCTGCGTGAGGAGGTCGGTCATGTCGAAGGCGCGCGGGACGAGCGTGCAGCGCACCGTGCGCTCACTGGGGGGCAAGGTGATCCGCCGGCTGGGCCTGCTCCCGGGCGGGATCCCGGACGGGCTCGGGGACGACGCGAGACTCCTCGGGACGACCGTGGACCAGCAGGTCGTCGTGTTCTTTCCCGACACCGCTGACGGCCTCTACCAGCTGCGGCAGTGGTACGGCCCGCTGCGTGCGCTCGATGCCCGCCGGGGCGTGCTCGTCGTGGCCAGCGACTCCCGCACGGCCCGTGCCGTGCGCACGGAGTCGGGCCTCGAGGTCGTGACCATCGCGCACTACGCGACGCTCGACGACCTCTTCTCCCGGGGCGCGGTCCGTCTCGCGCTCTACGTCAACCACAACCCGCTCAACTTCTCGATGCTGCGGTTCGGTTCGATGGCGCACGTGTCGCTGCTGCACGGCGACTCGGACAAGGTCGTGTCCGTCTCCAACCAGGCCAAGGCCTACGACCGGTCGTTCGTCGCGGGGCAGGCGGCGGTGGACCGCATGTCGACGTACCTGCACCACTTCGACGCGGCGGCCCGGTGCGTCCTCGTGGGGCGTCCGCAGCTCGACGAGGCGCCGCTGGTCGTCGGTCGGCGTCCGGACGCGGACGGACGCACGACGGTCCTGTACGCCCCGACCTGGGAGGGCGCTCAGCCGTCCGCGGCATACGGTTCGGTGTCTGTCCTCGGGCCGGCTCTCGTCCGGTCGCTGCTCGGGGACGACCGCTTCCGTGTCGTCTACCGGCCGCACCCGCTGTCCGGTGTGCGGCTCCCCGCGTACGGCGAGGCCGACGCCCAGATCCGCGGACTGGTCGCGGAGGCGGCCGAGAACGAACCGGCCACGGGTCACCGGGTCTCCACCGGCGAGAGCCTGACCACGGCGTTCGACGCCGCCGACGTCCTGGTGTCCGACGTCTCGGCCGTCGCGATGGACTGGCTGCCGTCCCGCCGCCCCCTCGTGGTCACCGAGCCTGGTCACACGGGGGTGCGCACGGCGTCGACGCGGATGCTCGAGACCGTCCCGCGACTCTCCCCCGCCGACGTCGACAGGGCCACGGAGCTGTTGCACGCCGAGGCCACGGACGACACAGGACGGACCGAGCGCGAGGCGATGGTCGAGTACTACCTGGGGGACACGACCCCCGGCGCCGCCACCTCCCGCTTCCTCCAGGCGTGTGACGCCACCATCGCCTGGCAGGTCGAGTCCATGGAGGAGCCGGGGCCCGCGCAGAGGCGTGCGGTCAGCCCGTGATCGACGACACCCAGGCGGCAGGCATGCTGCCCTGGGTGGTCGCCCCGCCCAGCTGAGCGCGGAGCGTGTCCGCCTTCCCGGTCACGGTCTTCTTCACGCCCGTCGAGGAGGTCGCGGTCAGCGCGGCCATCGTCCCGCCCGTGTACTTCTTCGAGACGGTGATCGACGCGACGTCGGGCAACCCGAAGAACGAGCGCGCGCTCGTCTGGCTCAGCGTGCGCGACCACGACACGTACGAGTTCCCCGGCGCCCTCGCGCTCCACGGGTCGGCGACGCTGCGCTCGTAGGGGACGACCGATGACCAGACGTTCTCGCTCGACTCGGTACGCCCGCCCGAGGACGAGTAGTAGTGCGCGGCCACCGGGTCGCCGCCGTAGGTGAGGACCTTCGCCGAGGTCCGGCTGCTCACGGTCGCATCGACGCCCCGCACCCAGATCTTGCCCCACTGCTGACCGGTGCCCTCGCTCTGCTTCTTCCAACCGGTGTAGTTCTGGTCGCGGACGTCGTCGACGACGTCGCACGCGCACGCGCTCTTCCACGGCTTCGTCAACGCGTAGCTCCGCGCGACGATCGCCTGCGCCGCCAGCGCGGACAGGCTCTGGGTGCCCCAGGACGACGGCATCTCGGCGAGGCCGTAGAGATACTCCGTGTTGAGCAGCACGTCGTTGACGATGTTCACCTTGCCCGAGCGGGGCCGCACCGTGAAGCGTCCGTTCTGGTAGCTGCCCTGCGCGCCGGTGACCGTCGCGACAGCCTTCGGACCGGTCGTGTAGTAGTACCGCGTGCCGCTCCAGTGGACGCGCAGCAGCGAGTCGGAGTAGCTCTTGCCGGCGATCGTGGCCGTCACCCGGGTGCTCGTCGTGCGCAGCGTGATCGCGACGCTGCTCGACCCGCTCGCCAGGGTGGCGCCCGCGGCGGAGCGCAGCCGCCAGCTCCCGCCGGTGACCTTGACCGTCGCCGAGGTCGTCTCGTCGGAGTAGCGGCCGGGGGTGTAGCCGTACGGTTCGGGCCCGAAGACCTGCACCGCGACGGTGTCGGGTGTCGTCCGGTAGGCGACCTTCCCGCCCGTGTAGTAGCCGCTCAGGATCGTCGTCGAGCTGCGGCCCGCGAGCGCCTGCGCGTACGCGCCGTACTGCGGCATGCCGACGCCGTGCCCGAATCCCGACCCCTTGATCGTGAAGCTCGACGGGACGGAGCGGACGGTGACCTTGAACGTCGCGCTGACTGCACCCGCGTTGTAGTTCACGATGCGGTAGGTCGTCGTGCCCTTGGGATAGATGGTGCGGGTCCCGACGCCGTTCGTGACGGTGATGTCTGCGGCGTCGGTCCAGGTTCCCGAGACGACCTTCTGGAGACGGACCGTCGCCGTCGGCACGGCGACGCCGTCCTTCGTGTAGGTCGCCCGGACGACGGTGGTGCCCCCTGTCGCGATCGTCGTCGGCCCCGTGATCGTGCCGGTGACGGCTGCTGTCGCGGCCTGCGCCGGCGCCCCGGCGAGGACCAGCGCGATCGCGAGCACCATCGTCGCCGCGGCGGCCCCGCCGCGGCGCACCAACGAGCTCCGTGCCCCCGTCATCCCCCCAGCGTGCGCCGAACCCGGCTCGACGGCAAGGGGACGTCAGCCGCGGGAGCGGTCCAGGTGCGCACGTTCGTTCGAGGACGTCGGTGTCGGGGCGCTCTGCCCGGAGTCCTCGGTGGCGGAGGGCTTGCGTGCCGAGACCCGAGCGGGGCGGGTGAGGCCGCGCCGGACAGCGTCTCGCAGCTTCTCGTGGAACGGCTTCTCGACGAGGTAGTGGATCGCTGCCGCGAGCGCGAGGCTCACGGCGACGGCGATCCCGAGCACGGCGTACCCGGGCAACGAGTCGTATGCGACGTCGATGACGAAGAAGCCGAACTGTCCGTGGACGAGGTACAGGGGGTAGGTCAGCGCGCCGAGGACAGTGAGCCAGCGCCACTCGACGCGCGCCAGCGGACCGGAGCTCACGGCCCAGACGGCGAGGACCATCACGAGCAGGATGAGCGCCGTGACGGTGGGCGACACGGGCTCGCCGACGAGCTCGGTCGCGCGCCCGGCATAGGCGGTGACATGAAAGAGGCACAGCGTGAGATTGAGTGCGACGCCGAGCCAGACGACGAGGTCACCGCCGTCGCGGTACACGAGGAAGAGCATCATGCCGAGCGCGAAGTACGGGGCGTACGTCGGGACGAGGAGCGACGTGAGGAGCCCCTGGTCCGTCGCGTCGGCGAGCTGGGCGAGCAGCGGCCAGAACACGGCGAAGGCGATCACGCGTCGTCGGGTGATCCCGACGAGGATGAAGACGCCGATGAGGAGGTAGAACTTCAGCTCCGGCCAGAGGGTCCAGAACGCCCCTTGGGCGTTGGGGACGTCGAACGCCTCCTGCAGCATCGTGAGGTTGAGGACCGCCTCGCGCGGGCTCAGCTGGCGGCCCGAGATCCAGAAGAGCTGGAGGGTCAGAGTGAGGAGGACGGCGACCCAGTACGCCGGGAACAGCCGCGAGACGCGGGACGCGGCGAAGTCCTCGATCTTGCGGCCGTAGGCCGTCATGAGGATCACGAACCCGCTGATGATGAAGAAGAACTCCACCCCGATGAACCCGTAGCGGGTCACCTGGTTGAGGCCGGGGAACACCGTGCTGGGTTCCGCGCCCCAGTAGGGCGTGCGGATCCCGGTGAAGTGGTAGCCCACGACGAGGGCTGCAGCCAGGAAACGCAAGCCGTCCAGCCCGCGCAGCCGGCTCCGCGTCGGGGGGAGGGAGGCGTTCGTCACCGGAGCACTCTAGCCTGCGGCCGGTCGCGGGCCCGGCTCCGGACCGTGACGCCCCCGCGGCGCCGTGCGCCGATTCTCCGTACGGCCCGGTGTCGGTGTACCTTTCGCGCACGCGCGTGCCACGGTGGCGGCGCAGGTCGGACGCCGTGCACCGCTGCGGGGTCCTGCCCTGGTCAGGGAGGTCTTGTGCAGAACGTTCTTCGTCGCGGTGTCAGCACGGCGGTCGCCGCAGCAGTCGCGGCCATCGTCGTCGGTACCGCGATCCCGGCGAGCGCCGTCGCCGCGCCCGTCCCGGCGTCCGTCGTCGTCGCGGCAGCGGCCGCCCCCGCCAAGCCCACGGGTCTCAAGCACACGCAGATCACGTCGGGCCAGAGCGCGGTGTTCTCCGTCAAGCAGGTCAGCGGTCTCACTTACACGTGGCAGTACCGCGAGTTCGGCGAGACGACCTGGCGGGCGCTCGCCGGCAAGTCCGGCGCGTCGATCTCGATCAAGGGTGTCTCGATCCGGGACGGCTGGCAGGTCCGCGCCGTCGCCCGCAACAGCTCGGGCCAGACGACGCCGTCCGGCTGGGCGTACCTCTTCGTGCACTCGACGATCTCGGACCCGTACCCGGCCGGTGGCGGCGCCTGGCTGTACCGCTGGAGCGTCGGCATCCTCGACACCACGTACGGCTCCACCAGCGTGACCGCCCCGGGTGGGGCGTTCCGCGACCCTGACGGCGGACGGCCGTTCTCCGACCTGCGGTTCGCGTTCCGTGATGCGTCGGGTGCGTGGAGCACCCCGACCGTGACGAAGACCGACGTCGACCTCGCGGAGGGCTACATCGGCTTCACGCTGACCGCCAAGCCGAGCAAGGCGGCGCTGAAGTCGTCGGTCGGCGACGTCTGGAAGGTCCGGGACGCCTCGACGAACGAGTACGAGTACTTCGCCTCGGAGTGATCGTGGCCGGCCGTCCCGGGTGACGAGGCGCATGTACCCGGGACGACCGGCCCCGCGCAGGGTCGCCTATGATCAGGGAGGTCCTGACCCCGCTCCGAGAGGGCAAGCTCCTTGCCGCAGCCCGTGATCATCGCCGTCCACCAGCTCGGCTACGGCGGGGTGACCAACGCCGTCCTCGACCAGGCCGCGATGTTCCGCGCCTCAGGACGGCCGACCACCATCGCGACGTTCACCGAGTCGACCGCGCTCCGGCCCCGGATCGAGGAGTTGCGCCGCAACGGGCGGCTCCATCCCGACGTCGACGTCGTCAACCTCTTCGAGGACGCCTCGCGCCGTCAGACGATGCTCGCCGGTCCTGCCGGGTCCCTGCTCGCCGGTGCGCGCAGGCTCGGGGGCAGGGCGCACGACCGGGTTCGGCTCCAGAGCGAGCCCGGCCACGACAAGGCTGGGTCGTATGTCCGGTACTTCGGCCCCGGCGGCGACTTCCTCAAGCTGGTCCGGCTGACCAAGGACGGAGCGGTGGCCTCGGTCGACTCCTTCGCCGAGCGCCGTCGGTCCACCCACGACGAGTACGCGGCGGGCAGGCTGTTCAAGCGCGTCTCCTACGACCGTGAGACCGGTACGGAGAACCAGGAGCAGTACTTCACCCCCGACGGCTACTGCTTCATGACGCGCTGGAAGTCGCCCGGAACGGGCAGGGGGCAGGGGGTCTACGTCTTCGACCGGCGGACACGGCGGGCGCGCCGGTTCTCCGGGCTGCCCGACTGGGGGGTCGCCTGGCTCGAGGAGCTGGCACGGCGTCAGCCCGCGAAGCCGCTGATCGTGGCGGAGACGCCGAGCGTGATCCCCAAGGTCGCTCAGCTGCCGAGCGAGGTCGCCCACCGGGTCGGCATGCTGCACAACAACCAGTTCGCCTTTCCGCACGAGCCCGGCAGCGCGGTGCGGGGCGACCACGTCCCGATCCTCGAGGCGTTGGACTCGCTCGACGGGCTCGTCGTCCTCACCGAGCAGCAGCGGGACGACCTCGTCGACCTCGCCGACCATGCCGAGCGCATCTACGTGGTCCCGAACACCGCGGTGGTTCACGACCTCCCCGACGTCGCGCCCGACGACCGCCTCGTCACCGTGGTCTCGCGGCTCGCGCCGCAGAAGGCTCTCGACGAGGCTGTCGAGGCGTTCGCGCTCGTCCTCGAGCGCGTCCCCGACGCCCGGCTCGAGATCTACGGGCGGGGCCCGGAGAAGGGGCGGCTGGCAGCGTTGATCGCGGCGCGCGGCCTGGGCCGCAGCGTCCTCCTCAAGGGCCGTACCGAGGAACCCGCATCGGTCATGGCACGCAGCGTCTGCACGCTGTCGACCTCGAACTGGGAGGCCATGCCGCTCTCCATCCTGGAGTCGGAGGCGCTCGCGACGCCGGTCGTCTCCTACGACTGCAGGTACGGTCCCGCCGCACTGATCGAGGACGGCGTGACCGGCAGGCTGGTCGCCAAAGGTGACCGCGCCGCGCTGGCCGACGCGGTGGTGGAGCTGCTCCACGACCCGGAACTGGCGCGCCGGATGGGCGCCGTCGCACGTCAGCGCGTCCAGGACGCGCACACGAGCGACGTCGTGCTGGGCGCGTGGGAGAAGTGCTTCGCGAGCATCACGGGGCGACCCGGCCTCTGACCGGATCAGCCGAGCGTGGCGCCGTCGCTGCCCTGCAGGTCGGCGTCGTCCTCCACCACCTGGTCCTGCGGTGAGTCGGTGCTCCGCTCGGGCGCCGAGCGCGGTCCCTCCTCGACGAGACGCCGTACCTCGGCCAGGAAGGTCTGCTCGTAGCCCGCGTACGGCAGGTCTCCGAGGTAGTAGGTGCGGAGCGTCCGGCGAGTCGCGGCGAGCTCGTCGTCGACCGCGGCGGCTCGCTCGACGGCACGGTCGATCGAGCCTGCATCGTCGCCGTGGGCGAGGTAGGCGGCACGCGCCAGCGGGAACTCGTCGACGAAGTCGTCGACGGTGCCGGGCTGCATCTTCGTGATGACGAACGGCTTCTCGGAGAAGAGGAAGTCCGCCGGGACGGACGACACGTCCGTGACGAGCAGGTCGGCCGCGTTGAAGCAGTCGGGCAGCGTCATCGCGGACGACGCCTCCACGCCGAACACGTGGGTGCGTCCGGTCGCGGCGGCGTCCGCCGTGAGCAGCTGCTCGATGGCGTCGATCTGCGCCCGGGAGGTCGGCTCCTTGAACGAGTAGGGGTGCGGCCGGAACGTCACGGTCAGCCCGCGCCCTACCAGGGCACGGACGATCTCGTGGCCGACGGGGAGCGAGCCGTAGTTCGCGTCGGCCTGGAACCCGGTCCACGTCGGCGCGTAGAGGGCGTTGCGCACGCTGCCACGCGACGTCGGGCGCTCGATCCCGACCACCTGCGGACGCCCGACGATCGCGAATCGTTCCGCGGGGATATGGATGCCGTGGTTCGCGTAGCGATCGATCCCGGCCTGCCCGGCGACGAAGATCTTGTCGAACATCGCGGTGACGGGGTTGAAGCTCGCCGGCTTGTCGCTGTCACCGTGGAGGAGCTGGACGTGCGTGACGTCCTGGTACCGCACGTTGTGCGTGTTCTTGGCGCCGTTGTTGACGTAGAGCGCGACCCGCAGGCTGGGGACGTGGAGCGCGTCGAGGTCGGCCAGGGACGGGGTCGCGACGACCGGGAGCGACGTCAGCCTCGAGACCTGGTCGGCCAGGGCGTGCTCGCGCGCGACGATGACGATCCTCGAGTCGATCGTGTCGAGCACCGGCAGCCAGGCGGCGAGCTGGTACTCCGTGCCCGCGGGGCCCGTGATGTAGACCATCACCTCGGGAGCGAACGCCTCGAGAGCTTCGCGCAGCGACCGCTCGCGTCGGGCACGCAGTGCCGGTGCGGTGATCACGGCCACGCCCTCGACGGCCGCGAGGGACACGGCCACGACGAGCAGGACGACGTGCGTCCAGCCGGGCAGCCAGGGTGTGATCGCGAGCAACGCGAGCAGGACGAGGGAGGCCACGACCTGTCGGCCACCGATCCGTGTCCGTCGGGGCGTCGGGGGGCCGTCCGGAAGGGCGTGGACCAGCCGGCCCGACTGCCGCCAGGAGCGGGCCATGACCGACTCGACCGCCACGGTGAGCGCGACGACGGTAGCGGCGAGCCAGACGGCCCAGGACATCTCGTCGACCGAGTGCCCGCCGAGCACCACCACGCTCCCGGCGAGCATGATGCGTGCGGCACCGTACGTGCCGAGGATGGTGAGCGGCGACCTGACGACGCGTCGCCGGATGATCACGGTGATCGAGAGCAGCCCGACGAGCACGAGCACGGCGACGACCGCCGCCGGTGCGTCGACGGCGGCCGCGGCGAGCGCGGCCGCCCCGACGACGTTGACGAGGACGGTCCGGACGGTGGGCCAGATCGCGCGTACCCGATCGGTGAGACGGTTCATGCGGGCGTTTTCCTCCGGGACGGCCGAGACCGGTTGCTACTGGCGGACGACCAGGTTTCTCGAGTCCACGTAGCGACCGACCGGGGACGCCAGCATCTCGATGACGGCAGCGACGTGCTCGGGCTGCATGATCGTGGCAGGGTCCTCCTCGGGCGCGAGGACCCGCCGCAGCGCGGTCGCGGTGCGGCCGGGCGAGATGCAGACCACCCGGGTGCCGTAGATCGCGAGCTCCTCGCGCATGACCTCGCTCATGTTGATCACGGCGGCCTTCGAGGCGGAGTACGTCAGCCACCCGGAGCGCCCGTTCATCCCGGCCGTCGACGCGATGTTGACGACGAGGTCGAACTGGTTGCCGTGGTGGAGCAGCTCCTGCACGAGGGTGAACGGCGCGTAGAGGTTGACCGCCATGGTGCGCTCGAAGTCGGCGAAGTCGACCTGCTGCAGCGGTACCGGCTTGGTGTAGCCGGCGTTGTTCACGAGCACGTCGACCGTGCCGTGCGTCTCGGAGATCCGCCGGACGAGCTCGATGATCGCCGCGCGGTCCGCGAGATCGATCGCGTACGGCACGAGCTCCACGCCACGAGGGTTGTCCTCGCCGAGCGCCTGGAGGTTGGCGGTGAAGTCCTCGGAATCGCGCGCGAGCAGGATGATCGTCGAGACGTCGGCCTCGGCGTTCGCCATGAACCGGCGCACGGTCTCCAGCCCGATGCCCTTCGAGGCGCCGGTGACCAGCAGTGTCTTACTCATTCCAGTCGTCTTCCCCACCCGTCAGGAGGTACGTCGCCAACCGGACGTCGGTCGGCGTCGTCACCTTGATGTTGCGGTCGCTGCCGTCGACGAACCGGACGTCGTGCCCGGCGACGGCGACCAGGGTCGCGTCCTCCGTGAAGAGCCTGTCCTCACGGCGTGCGAACGCGTGCGCGTCCTCGAGGTCGGCGCGCGAGAACTTCTGCGGCAGCTGGACGTTGCGCAGCGTCGCGCGCTCGAGGTAGCCCGTGACGCGGTGCGAACCGGGGTCGACGGGCGCCACCGTGAAGGGGATCTCGAGCATGAGCGACACGTTGCGGTGCTCTGCCGCGACCAGACGGGCGAAGTCCGCCGTCTCGACGAGCGGTCGGGCCGACTCGTGGATGACGACGTCGTCGTTCGTCACGTGCTCGAGCAGGAGAGCGACGGACTCGTGGCGGCTCGACCCGGCGGGGACGTAGACGACAGGGGTCTTGATCGCGTAGTCGGTGACGACCTTCTCCACGTCCTCGCGCCACCCCTCGGGGTAGTTGAGGACGATCTGGTCGATCTGGGGCACTGCGTCAGCAGCGACGAGGGAGTAGACGAGGATGGGGATCCCGTTGACCTTGATCAGCTGCTTCGGCTGACCGGCCGCGACACGGGCGCCCACACCCCCGTTCAGGAGGAGCAGGGAGTACACGGTCGTCGTACCTCCGGGTGTCTCGTGATGGGTGGGTCAGCCCTGGTGGGCGAGCCAGCGGTCGCGGCCGGGGACGAAGTCCGCCGTCCACGGCTTGGCGGAGTCCGCCCAGTGCCACAGGCGGGGTGCGTCGACGTGCTCACGGCCCGGGACGTGCGCCCAGGAGGCGTCGAGCACGGCGCGGCCGGCACCTGCGTACAGGTGGAGCGCTGCGCGGTCGTCGAGCCGGTACGTGCGCATCGCAGGGATGAGCTCGTCAGCGACGCGCTCGTCGCGCAGCCGTGCCAGGTCGAGGACCATGACGCCGGTGTCGAAGGCGTCGAAGTCGAACACGTGCCGCGCGTGGATCATCCGGTAGAACTCGTACGCGGTGTCCGGCTCGGTGTCGAGCGCGCGCGCCGCGCCGTACAGGACGGCGAAGCCGCTCGCCGACGCCCCGGACGCGGTACGTGCCGCGAGCGCGGTGCCGGCGAGGTCGGTCGCGGCGAGCTCGGCGACGTCACCTCCGACGGCAGCGGCCACGGGCAGGAGGACCGCGCGGTCCACCGGGAGCAGCTCGGGCAGCAGCACGCGGTCGACCGCTCGGCCGTCCGACAGCCCCAGGGGAGCGGGGTCCAGCGCGGTGGTGTCGATCCACGTGACGGTCGCACCGTGCACCTCCAGGCCCGCGGGCCGGGCAGCGCGGGCCACGACCCAGGCGCGCACGGGCGCCTGGGTGCCTGCCACCGCGGACCGCAGTACCGGCGCGACACGCGAGATCTCCGACGCGGTCGGCGTCAGGACGACGTCGACCGCGCCCTCGGCGTCCGCGGGTGCCGACGGACGGAACGGCAGCGCGAGGTCGTGCGCCGCCGTGCCGTGAGGCTCGAGCTCCTCGGTGCGCGCGTGCCGCGACCTCGCGGTCGCGACCTCGTCGGCGACGAGCTCGTTCCACAGCGCGTACACGTCCTCGCGTGAACCGCCCTCGAAGATCGCGGTCAGGACGGGCTGGAGGCGGTCGCGCATCCGGGTGCGGATCGCGTCGAAGTCGGGCTGCGAGAGGCGGAACAAGCCGTTGAACCGCACGTCGGCGTTGTTCTTGGGCTCGAAGTTCACGGCAAGACCGAGCGATCGCGTCGGCAGGTAGCAGTGCAGGCGGGTGGTGACGACGTCGGTGTACTCGCGACGGTAGCGCTCCAGCAGGTCGACGGCGTCGCGCATGTTCTCGGTGAACGTGCGCTTCTTCACCTCGGGGTACGACTGGCGCACGTTCTCGTGGCCCTTGGGCACGGGGCTGCGCATGACGTCGACGTAGACCGTCGCGGGGGAGGGCTTGGTCTCGAGATCGGGGAAGACCGTGTTCACGGTCGTCGTGAGGCACCCGGAGAAGAACGCCGGCACGTCCAGCGAGAGCAGCAGGTCGACCGTCGTCCAGTCCCGGCAGCCGATGGGCCCGTGGGCCTTGAGGTACTCGATGCCCTCGGGCGTGAGCAGCTCGCGCTTGTTGCAGTGGAAGGAGACGAAGATCGGGTTGAGGTTCGGGTGCATCGGGAAGTCGTAGCGGTCGAGTCCGAACACCGCGTGCATGTGCCACCCGAACTCGAGCAGCCAGGTGTTCTCGGGGAACGCCTGGTAGGTCGTCGAGTCGCGGTCGATCGTCATGAGCTCGACGTCGGCGGAGACGCCGTCGAGGCGGAGCTCCGGGCGGACGCGCTCCTGCATGTCCTCGACGAATGTGACGACGTCCTGGTCGCCGTGGAAGCGCAGGTCCTGGTGTCGCACGACGTGCCCGAGGGACGCGAGGGTCTGGACCTGGTCGCCGATGTTCTGCGAGGCGCGGGCGCGACCGGGCTGCACGTAGTCGATGAGCCCGAAGACCACGCGACCGGCCTCCGGGGCGGGTGCCGTGGTGTTGCGCTCGGCGCCGACCCACTTGCGGTCCCACTCGATCTCGGCGCGGCCGGTGGGCCAGGCGCCGTCGCCGAGCGCGTCCTGGCGTTCCTCGAGGCGGGCGAAGGCCTGGTCGGCGAGCCGCAGCTCGTCGGCGTCGAACAGGTACTTGTAGAGCTCGAACCACTGGCGGGGCTCGAGCGCGTCGGCCGCCCCCCCGAGGGCTGTGCGGCCGAACGCGACGCCACGGTCGGGCTCGACCGCGAAGAGCGAGCGGACGAGCTCGTACCAGGCGTGCTCTGCCGCGAGCTCGATCCCGCTCTCGTCGAAGTGGTGGACGGCGAGGGCGTCGAAACCGCGCTTCTGCGCCACGACGCCGGCCGCGAGGTGGCCGACCGTGCTCGTCGTCGGGTCGGCGACCAGCGCGTCGACGAACGACTGTGCCGAGGCGACCCGCTTCTCGGTCAGGAGCGTGCGCGCGGTGCGGACCGTGGCGGCGGGGAAGCTCTGCCCGCGGCGCAGGTCGTCGAAGAGCGGCGTCGTCGGACGCTTTCCCGCCTTGCGCAGCTTGTCGGCGGGGTCCGGCGACGGGACGTCGCGCGGGCCGCGCTTGCGGGCGGGCCGGTCCTCGGCGGCGGCGAGCAGACGCTCGTAGGCGTCCGACCAGCGCGTCGAGCGAGCGGCGACCGCGCGCACCTGGTCCTTCGTGGCGATCGGCAGTCGGCTCGCAGCCAGGCGGCGGAGCTTGCGGAAGCGGGGCAAGCGAACACTCCTCGGTGGTAGGTGCAGCATCGAGACGGTGGCGTCGAGCCGACGCGACGGAGCAGGCGCTCGTCGGCAGCACGACACGGCAGAGCGCCTCGGGAGCCGAGTGTACGGGGCACGTGTCACCGGGGCTGCACGGCGGTGACGCGTCCACGGAATCTCTACGTGGGCGACGGTCGCAGGGCCCGGGAGCCTCGGTGCTGCCGGATATAGTGGCGGAGGCGCGGCCGGACCGGCACGTCGCCGATCCGATCCCCTCCCAGATGGGTGCAGACGTACGTGACCGCGACCCCGTCCACGACGACCGACGACGAGGTCGGTGACCGGAGGCAGGCGCTCGAGGAGCCGCAGCCGCCCGCGCCGATCGACCGCCGGTACGACCAGCAGTGGGTGCTCCAGACCGTCGAGGCGAACGACCTCGATCCGATGGGCGTACGCCCGCCGCTCGGCGACTACGTCCGCCAGCTCTGGCGGCGTCGGTCGTTCATCCGCGTTCTCGCGTCCTCCAAGGCGTACGCGCGCAACCAGAACAGCTACCTGGGTCAGGCGTGGTCCATCCTGACGCCGGTCCTCAACGCCGCCGTCTACGTCCTGATCTTCGGCTTCATCCTTCAGGTCGCGCGCGCGGGGATCGAGAACACGATCGCGTTCATCGTGGTCGGCACCTTCATGTTCCGTTTCTTCGAGTCGTCGATCCAGGCCGGTGCGAAGGCGATCCGCAGCAACATGAGCCTCGTGCGGTCGGTGCACTTCCCCCGTGCCGTCCTGCCGATCGCCGGCGTGCTCGCGGAGCTCACCGTGCTGGGCCCGGCACTCATCGTGATGTGCCTCATCTCGTGGGCGTCGGGACTGCTCCCGTTCGAGGGTGATGTCCCGATCACCTGGCGCTGGTTGCTGCTCGTCCCCGCGGTGGCGCTCCTGTGGTTGTTCAGCACGGGTTGCGCGTTCCTCGTCGCCCGCTGGGTCGCCATCACGCCCGACCTCAACAACATCATCCCGTTCGTCATGCGGTTCGCGATGTACGGCTCGGGCGTGATCTTCAGCATCGACCGCTTCGTGGGCAGCTACTCCTGGGGATGGATCCTCGAGTACCAGCCCGTGGCGGTCTACCTGTACCTGGCGAGATCGTCGATCCTGAACGAGCCGGCCTATCCGCCCGACCCGATCATGTGGGCGTTCGGCGCGGGCTGGGCCGTGCTGTTCCTCGTCGTCGGGTTCCTGGTCTTCTGGCGCGGTGAGGAGAGGTACGGCCGTGACTGACACGAGCGACGCAGAGATCGACTTCGAGATCGACCCGGAGGACCTTGAGGGCGGACCACCGGTCAGCACCGAGATCGGCACCCCGTCCCTCCTCGTCGACGACGTCCACATCACCTACCGGGTCTTCGGGGCCAAGCGGGTCGGTCACGCGACCGCCGACGGCCCGAAGCGCTCGCTCGTCTCCCGAGCACTTCGCCGGGGGCGGGGCCAGGGCGCGGTGCGCGAGGTCAGGGCCGTCCGCGGCATCTCCTTCGTCGCGCACCACGGCGAGTCGATCGGGATCGTCGGGATCAACGGCTCGGGCAAGAGCACGCTCCTGCGCGCGATCGCGGGACTCATCCCGCCGGCGTCGGGCTCCGTGTACGTCGCGGGCGAGCCCGCACTCCTTGGCGTCAACGCGGTCCTCATGGGTGACCTGACGGGCGAGCGCAACATCACGATCGGTGGCCTCGCCCTCGGTCTCACGCCCAAGCAGGTGCAGGAGCGGTACGACGAGATCGTCGACTTCGCCGACATCGGGGACTTCGTCAACCTGCCGATGAAGGCCTACTCGTCGGGCATGAGCGCGCGTCTGCGGTTCGCGATCTCTGCCTCGGCAGTGCCGGACATCCTGATGATCGACGAGGCGCTCGCCACGGGGGACGCCACGTTCCGGCAGAAGAGCAAGGCTCGGATCGACGAGGTGCGGCAGGGCGCGGGGACCGTCTTCCTCGTGAGCCACTCGATCGCGACGATCGAGAGCATCTGCTCGCGGGTGCTGTGGGTCCACAAGGGCCGGCTCGTGATGGACGGACCGGCCGACGTCGTGTGCGAGGCATACAAGGACTTCGTCCGTCAGATCAAGCGGTACCGGCTCGAGACGGCGAAGACCTCACGCGGCTGAAGGCGGCGGTGCCTCAGGGGTGCGCGGTCTCGCGAGGGCTAGACTTTGACGGTCCCGCTCGCGGCCAACGACCTGCGAGGCCTGCGGGACCGGGGGCGTCGTCGCCACCGGTCCGGCCCACCCCCGACCGAGGAACGTATCGATGAGCGTCCGCACAGCCGTCGCGGCACACATGTCGATAGGTGCACGCCTGCGGGTCTCGCGCCTCGCGCACGGCCAGCTCGCGTGGCAGCGTTCGCTCGTCCGGTCGGTGCGACGGGCACGATCGGGACGTGTCCCGGACGGTCTGCTGCTCGTCGGGCCCGTGACGGGCCGACTGCTCGCCCGGGTCGTCGAGTCCTTCGACTCGTGGGCCGTGCGGGACGACACGCTGCGGACCGTCCGGGCAGCGCTCGACGCGCGAGGTGTCCCGTACGCGTTGCTGGACGTGCGCCCGGCGCGGCTCGTCGTCCCGGAGCCGCACGCCGTCGCCCTCCGTGATGCGCTCGCCGACGTCGCGGCCCCCGAGTGGTGCGTCCAGGTCGCCGGCGACCGTCGGGTGCTGCGGTTGGACAGGTGGCTCGCCGGTGATGGACGTGCAGAGGCGGTCTCGCTCTGTCGTGCGCTCGCCTCGCCGGAGGGGACGCTTCTCGGGGGCGAGGCCGAGGCGGTCGAGGTCGAGCTGTGGTCGGTCGTCGACGAGGAGGAGAGACCGCGGCCCGACGGTGGGGTGCACGTCCCGGGGACGCTCGTCCCCCCGCGGTACAACGGCACGACCTCGTACGTCACCCCCCGAGCGTGGGCCGCAGCGCAGCGGCGCGACGACCGCCGACTCGTCACCGCCTCGCGACTGCAAGAGGTCATCGAGCCGATCGACCTGGTCTACACCTGGGTCGACGGGACCGACCCGAGCTGGCAGGCGGAGCGCGAGCGTGCGGAGGCCGGCCTCCCGGCGGGGGCAGTCAACCCCAACGCCCTGAGCAGCTCACGGTTTCTCGGTCATGACGAGCTGCGCTACTCGCTGCGGTCCGTCGAGATGTACGCGAGCTGGGTGCGTCACGTCCATGTCGTGACCTGCGGACAGGTCCCCTCCTGGCTCGACACGACGAACCCGCGGATCTCTGTCGTCGACCACCGGGAGATCTTCAGCGACACAACAGGGCTGCCGGTGTTCAACTCGCACGCCATCGAGTCACAGCTGCACCACCTTCCCGGACTCTCCGAGCGGTACCTCTACCTGAACGACGACGTGTTCTTCGGCCGCCCGGTCGCCCCCGAGCTCTTCTTCGAGGGCAACGGGCTCTCGAGGTTCTTCGTCTCGCGCGCCCTGCTCGACCTCGACCCACCGAGCGTGCGCGACCTGCCGGTGCTCTCGGCGGCCAAGCACAACCGCGAGCTGATCGAGAACCTCTCCGGCCGCACCGTCACCAACAAGGTCAAGCACACGCCGCACCCGCAGCAACGCAAGGTCCTGGAGGAGCTCGAGGACGCCTACCCCGAGCTGTTCAAGCACCTCGTCGGCTCACGGTTCCGGGACCCGGCCGACCACTCCGTCGCCTCGGCGCTGCACCACTGGTACGCCTACGTGACCGGTCGCGCGGTCGAGGGTCAGATCGCCTACGACTACCTGGACCTGGCGAGCGAGGAGGCCGTCCTGACCCTCAACCGCATCTCGCGGGCACGGGACTTCGACGTGTTCTGCCTCAACGACACGAACCTTGAGCCGGGCGAGCGCGAGGGGCCGTCGCGGATGATGCAGGACATGCTCCGCGCCTACTTCCCGCTGCGCTCGTCGTTCGAACGGCCTGGTGCGGCCGTCGGCAACGGTCGGACGTGACGCAGGCGACGACCGTCGTCGATCCTGGGCGCGCGGCGCCGCTGCGGCGGTCAGCCGTCGAGGCCCAGCCTCGTCGGGACGTCCAGGGCCTGCGCGCGATCGCCGTCGGCGCGGTACTGCTCTACCACGTGTGGCCGGGGCGACTGCCCGGCGGCTACGTCGGTGTCGACGTCTTCCTCGTGATCTCGGGCTTCCTCATCACGGCGCACCTGGTGCGCAGCCCGGTGACCGACGTTCGAGGCCTCCTCCGTTTCTGGGCCCGGAGGGTCCGCCGACTGGTGCCGGCCGCCACGGTCGTGCTGGTCGCGACCGTCGTCGCCAGCGCGGTGTGGATGCCTCGGACCACGCTCGACAGCATCGCGCGCGAGGTGCTGGCGAGCGCGTTCTCGGTCGAGAACTGGGTGCTCGCAGGGTCTGCCACCGACTATCTCGCCGCCGACGAGCTCCACACACCCGTCCAGCACTTCTGGTCGCTCTCGGTGGAGGAGCAGTTCTACCTCGTGTGGCCCGCGCTGCTCGGCGTCTGCGGTCTCCTCGTCACGAGGCTGGGGCGCTCGGTACGTCCTGGTGCCGGCGCACTGGCTGTGACCGTCGTGGTCGTCGTGGTCTCCTTCGTCTGGTCCTTGCGCGTGACGGCGACGAACCCCGCCGCGGCGTACTTCGTCTCGACGACACGCTTCTGGGAGCTCGCGCTCGGCGGGCTGATCGCCGTGCTCGTCGCGCGCGGCATGGTCGTGAGCTCGCCGGGTGTGCGCGCCGGCCTCGCGTGGCTCGGGCTCGCGGGCATCGCGTCCTCGGCTCTCGTGCTCGACGGCGCGACGCCGTTCCCCGGTTACGCCGCGGCCTTGCCGACGCTGGCGACGGCCCTCGTGCTCCTCGCGGCTTCCGACGGCGTCCGTGGCGGTCCGGACCGGCTCCTCTCCCTCGGACCTGTCCAACGCCTGGGTGACGTCTCGTACTCCCTCTATCTCTGGCACTGGCCGGTCGTCGTCATCGCTCCCTTCGCACTCGGCCGCGATCTCGGGCTCGTGGATCAGGTGGTTCTCGTCGCCGCTGTCGTCGTGCTCGCGTGGTCGAGCAAGCGTCTCGTCGAGGACCCGGTGCGGGGGAGCCGGCACCTGCGGCGCCTCCGGAGGTCGTTCGTCCTGCTCGGGATCTGCACGGTGGTCTCTGCAGCTGCGGCCGGCGGTCTGCACGTCGCGGCCTCGCACGCCGAGCGTGTCGCCCTCGCGCAGGCGGAGGCGGAGGCGCGGCGCGCGGCCGAGTGCCTGGGCGCCGGAACGGCGCGGGACCCTGCGTGCGCGGAGCTCACGGCGTCGATCGTGCCGGACCCGGTCTTCGCCGCAGGGGACAAGCCTCCGGTGTACGCCGACGAGTGCTGGAACAACGTCCCCTACGCGAGCCGCACCACGTGCGTCTACGGCCCGACCGACGCGGAACGCAAGATCGCCCTCGTCGGAAACTCCCACGCAGGTCATTGGGTCCCGGCGTTCCTCCCGCTGCTCGCGGACGAGCGGTGGCAGCTGACGACCTTTCTCCAGTCGGTCTGCTACACCGTGGACCTGCCGCTCCGGTTCGACGACACCGAGGCCACGCAGGGGTGCCGCGAGATCAACCGCTGGGCCGTGGACTCGATCACGGACGGAGGTTTCGACCTCGTCGTCATGTCGGACAGGACGTATGCGCAGATCGACGGCGTGCCCGAGAGCGGTCGTGACGCCGCCGCAACGGCCGGCTATCGCGAGGTGCTGGAGACCTTCACCGACGCCGGGCTGCCGGTGCTCGTGCTGAGGGACCCTCCGACGATGCCGGAGGACGTGCCCGACTGCCTGGCTGCCGCGGGCGGAGACGCTGCGAGCTGCTCGTGGCCACGCGAGGAGGTCGTCGTGCCCGACCCGCTGGCCACCGCGGCCGAGCAGGACACGTCAGGACTGGTGACCACCGTGTCGGTGGACGATCTGCTCTGCGACGAGGCCGTCTGCTCCACCGTGGTGGGTGGTGCCATCGTGTACTTCGACCACGGGCACCTCTCTGCGACGTTCTCCCGGACGCTCGCTCCCGAGGTCGCCGACGGCGCGCGGCGGGCTCTGGCGGCGGCTCAGGGGCGGCCGCCCGAGAGCTGATCAGGCACGCCGCCAGGCACGGCGGGCCGCGCCCGCCGCTGCCCGCGCACGCGTCAGGAGTCCTGGCTGGGTCGGTGACGTCCGTGGACGACCCGGGCCGCTACCAGGGCGGCCGGTGGTCGCCGTGATCGCCACGTCGTCCGTGAGAGCCCAGAAGTCCGACCTCGCCACCGTCGATGCGTCCGGCTTGTAGTACGGACGGTGGATCGACAGGTGCGGCCGCTCCCACGCGACGTCCGTGCGGAGCACCCGCGCCGGTATCCCTGCGGCGACGACGTTGTTCGGGATGCGGCCGGTCACCAGGCTGCGCAGACCGATCACGCTGCCGCTGCCGATGCTCGCACCACCGAGCGCGACGGCCTCGCGACCCATCCAGACGTGGTCGCCGACCGTGATGTCGCGGGCGGGGTTCACGCGGAGCCCGGTGCGCACGTCGAAGATCGGGTGTCCGTCGTCAGAGCGCAGCTGGTTGGCGCTGGCGAACATGACGTCGTCGCCGACCGTCACCGTGGCGCCCTCGACCGCGGAGACGAGCAGTATCGACGTCGTCGTGACGCGCTCGCCAAGGGTGACCGTCGAGTCCTGCCCGACGCGGATGCTCACCTCGATCGCCCGGCCGGTGCCACCACCGAGGCGGATCGTCCCGTCGCTGCAGTCGAACCGGATGCTGAGCCGTTTGAACCGGGCCGTCGCGTCGACCACGAGAGTGTTGTTCTCGCCGGTGAACAGCACCGAGACCCGGGTCTGCCCGCCTGTGGGGTGGTCACCGGTGAACTCGATGCGGTTGCCCCGCTCGTCCGAGTACGGGGCCAGTTCCGTGAGCGTCGTCGGCATGGCGCGCAAGTCTAGTCGGCCTACCGAACCGGGGTGTCCGCACGGAACCTCTACAATTGCTCGGGCGCGGAGACCAGGGCGCTCGCAGGGCACGGAAGGGAAGTCTGCATGTTCGAGGGGGGTGCCGTCGCTTGACGGTCGAGACCTTCGCCCCGACCCTCGCCGTCGTCGTCGTGACGCAGGAGTCGGCCGAGAACCTCCCCGACTTCATCGCGGCGGTGGACGCACAGCTCCGCGACGGCCCGCTGGTGCGGGTCGTCGCGGTCGACGCCGGGTCCTCGGACGGCTCGCCCGGCCTGCTGCAGGAGTGGGCGGCCCGGCGCGGGGACGTCGTCCGTGTCCTCCCGTCGGCGGGAGGAGTGCCTGCTGCGCGGAACGCAGCGCTCGCGGCTCTCGACGGTGCGGACGACTCGTGGGTCACCTTCCCGGACGTCCAGGACGTGTGGGAGCAGGGCTTCCTGAGCGGCGTCCACGCGACGATCGTCGCGACCCGGGCGTCGGTGGTGCTGGCCCGTAGCCTCGTCTGGGACCCGGGGACGGACTCGGTCGAGGCGCCCCGGACCGGTGAAGGGCCGTTCGACGCGCGGGGGCTCGTCGTCGACGTCGACGTGCGACCCGAACCGGTGACGGACTCGCTGCGGAACGCGTTCGTCCGGCTGCGGTTGCTCGACGACGGGGGCGTGCGCTTCGACGACGGGCTCGCGGCCGGGTTCGGCGACCACGACGTGCTCGCGCGCGTCCTGGCTGCCGCGCCGGACCGGAAGATCGGGCTCGCCCGCACGGCGGTGTACCGGTTCCGCAGGCGGCTGCTGCCAGCGACGGGCGAGCGCGCGCCGTTCCGGGACCCGGCGAAGTTCACGACCGTCCTGCGCCGTGGGCACCTGAGGCTGCTGCACGACCTACGGCGTGCGCACGGCGCGGTGCCACGGTGGGCGCAGCACCTCGTCCTCGACGACCTCGGGACCTACTTCCGGGCGGACGAGACGCTGTCGGGTCAGATGAACGCCGAGATGCACCACGTCGCGGCCGAGTTCCACGAGCTGGTCGAGCAGATCGTCGGCGCCCTCGACCTGGACGTCCTCGAGTCGCTCGACCCGGCGGTGTTCCCTCTCGACCGTCGGATCGCCCTGCGCCGGGGGTACCGGGGCGAGACCTGGCACGAGGACCCTGTCGTGCTCGAGAAGCACGACGCTCGTCGTCGGCTCGTCCGCCTCTCCTATCGCTTCACCGGCCCCGCCCCTGACGAGGAGATCCTCGTCGACGGCGTCACAGCCGCGCCTCACCACGCGAAGACACGGCGGCAGGTGTACTCAGGGCGGACGCTCGTCAGCGAGCGGATCATGTGGGTCAGCAGCGACGCAGCGGTCCAGGTACGTCTCGACGGACGCCCTGTCGCGATATCCCGGGTGCGGTCGCCGTTGTCGCGCAAGCAGTGGCAGCCGCCCGCGCTGGCCAAGGCGTTCGCGCCGAAGGCGCCGGGCGCCGACCTCTCTGCCACCGCCCTGCTCGGTCGGCTCCTCTCGCCGCGCTGGTGGGCGAACCGGGTCGTGCGGACGGTGGCCGGCCTCGGACCGGTGCGCCGTCGCTACGGCGGCTCGTGGGTCCTCATCGACCGTGTGGACAGTGCGCACGACAACGCCGAGCACCTGTTCAAGCACCTGCAGAGGGACGAGCGCGGTATCCGCTCGTGGTTCGCGCTCGAGCGCGGTTCGCACGACTGGGACCGTCTCAAGGCGGAGGGCAACCATCGCCTGCTCGCCTACGGGTCGTTGCGCTGGAAGCTCGTGTGCCTCAACGCCTCGCACGTGATCTCGTCGCAGGCGGGACCGTACGTGTACAACCCCGAGGTGCTGCGCCCCGTCGGAACCCCGTCCTGGAGGTTCGTGTTCCTCCAGCACGGCGTCATCGCGACCGACCTGTCGCGCTGGCTCAACCGTCGCGAGTTCGACCTGTTCGTCACGACGACGACCGACGAGTTCGCCTCCATCGCGGGCGACCAGTCGTTGTACCGCTTCACGACGCGCGAGGTCGCGCTCACGGGTCTGCCCCGTCACGACAGGCTGTTCCGCCTCGACGCCGCCGCGCGACCTGAGCAGCGCCGTCGCATCCTCGTCCTGCCCACGTGGCGTGAGTACCTGCTGGGGGCGATCGGCCCGAAGGGCGAGCGAGAGCTCCTGGACGACTTCGCCGGCACGACCTATGCGAAGGCGTGGACGGGACTGCTCACCTCACCACGCCTCGCGGAGCTCGCGCGCGAGCACGACGCGACGATCGCCTTCATGCCGCACCCCAACGTCCAGCCGTACCTGGCCCAGCTCGATCTGCCCGGGCACGTCGAGGTGCTGACCTACGGAGGCAGCGACATCCAGGAGGTCCTGGTGAGCGCGCGGGTCGTGGTCACAGACTTCTCCTCCATCGTGTTCGACGCCGCGTACGTCGGCCGCCCGATCGTGTACTACCAGTTCGACCAGGCCGAGGCCTTCGGCGGCACGCACACGGTCCGCCAGGGGTACTTCTCCTACGAGGAGGACGGCTTCGGTCCCGTCGTCCAGACCCTCGACGACGCCGTCGGTGCGATCGCCGAGATCGCGGCCGCGGGTTTCGTCCCGGCACCGGAGCACCTCGCGCGCATGGGAGCCGCCTTCCCTGCGCGGGACGACCGCTCCTGCGCCCGCGCGGTGACGGCGATCGCGGAGATCGACCGGCCCGAGGCCGTCGGTGCGACGCGCCCTGCACCTCCCGCGCCTCCCACTCGCAGCACGCCGTCGTCATCGGCTGCCGCGGGCGCCGGAGCGAGCGAGCGCGAGCACCAGGCCGACGCTGACGCGAGAGAAGGTGCAGCACCCGATGTGGTCCGGACTGACTGAGATCGCGCGAGAGATCGTCCGCCCGCTGCGGCGCACGCCTCGATCCGACGAGCAGACCCCCCCGGTGCAGGAACTGACGCCGACGGCTGCCGTCCGTCGGCTCGTCGAGCACGAAGGGTTCGAGCTCTCGCAGTACCAGGGCGTTCCGGTCGTCACCGTCCTCGACGACGACGCGACACCGTGGCGGATGCCGACGCGGGCGGCGGTAGCCGTGGCACGCGCGCTCGACACGTCCGGAGCACCCTACTTCTCGACGCAGCCGTCGTACTCGAGAACTACGCAGTGGGCGATCCGGCGCGCGGATCTCGAGGACGTGGCTCGAGCGCTGCGTGACGAGCTCGGTCCGGAGGGCTACTACGTGACGTCCCCCGGGATCGACAGTGCACGTCTGCTCCTCGACGGCTTCGCGGACGACGAGCTGGCAGATCTCCGGCGGCTCACCCTCTTCCGGTACGTCCGGTGCACGGCGACGGGCCGCCTGTACGGGGCGGCGCAGGGATGCTCCGTCGACGTCTGGGACGAGAACGAGGAGGGCACGCTGCGGGCTCCGCTGCGCACCGGCGTCGTCCAGGAGGTCGACGTGTGCGACTCCCTCGAGGTGACCCCCGTGCCCCGGTGGGACGGCACGCCGGAGCCGCGACTCGCCACGACCGTCGTCCCCGACGTGCACGAGATCGACTTCCCGGTCGACGCCGTCTACCTGTGGGTCGACGACTCCGACCCGCGGTGGCGTGCACGGCGCGACGCCGCGCGTGCCGAGGGCGGGTTGGCGCCGGTGGCCGCACCGGACGACGAGACGCTCGCCGCCCACCGGTTCCGCGACCGGGGCGAGCTCAGGGCGTCGCTGCGGTCGCTGGAGATGTACGCACCGTGGATCCGCACGATCTACCTCGTGACCGACGACCAGCGGCCCGACTGGCTCGACCTCGAGCACGACCGCGTCCAGATCGTCGACCACCGCGAGGTCTTCGCCGACCCCGACGTGCTGCCCAGCTACAACTCGCACGCGATCGGTGCTCAGGTGCACCGCATCACCGGTCTCTCCGACCACTACCTGCTGATGAACGACGACGTGATGATCAACAAGGCCGTCACGCCGTACGACTTCTTCACGCCCCAGGGGCAGCTGAGGATCAGCTTCTCCCGCACGCTCCGGCCGTCCGTCGGTGACGAGAAGCAGAGCGCGCTCGAGCTCGCGCGGAGCAGGACGGCCGCACTGCTGGAGCGCGACCACGGCCGCCGGGTCACCGCCCTGTTCGGACACGTACCTGTGCCGCAGCGGACCGACCTCGCCCGTGAGCTGGAGGAACGGTACGCCGACGAGATCGGTCGCACGGTCGCGAACAGGTTCCGGTCAGCCGACGATGTCGTCATCAGCTCCTGGCTCCACCTGTACACCGCGCTGCTCACAGGACGTGGGGTGCGGTCAGACCTGAGCTTCGGATACTTCAACATCGGCGACCCCGAGGTGCGTGAGCGGATGGATGCCATGTCGGGTGTCCGGTCGTACGACGTCATCTGCCTCAACGACGTCCCTCCGCCCGACGGTGGCGAGGAGGCCGACGCAGGATGGCTCGTCGACTGGCTCGATACCCTTTACCCGTTCCGTGCGCCGTTCGAACTCGCCTCACCTGATGACCAGACCTAGGAGCACCGTGCGCAGGCCCTCTCTCACCGACGTCCTCGTCGCGACGACCGTCCTCCTGGCGCTCGGTGCGGCTCTCGCGTTCGCCGTCTCGGCGACGCCTGTCGCCGGCACCCTGATCGCTCTGGCGATCGCCCTGGCCGCGGTCCTCGTGCGCAGCGTCGCTCGCGACCTGGGCCGTCGACAGTCAGCGATGGCGGCCGACGTCGCGAAGGTCGCGGCCAGCGCGCGTCGGCTCGAGCGCGAGTCCGGGCAGCTGCTCGTCCAGAGCGACCTGATCGTCCGGTCGAACCGCAGGGTCATCCGCGCCACGGTCGTGCAGGCGGACCGTGTCGAGGAGCGTACGGACGCGATGACCCGCCGAATCCTCGGCGACCTCTCGGCCGCCCGCCTGGAGGCGGCGGACCGTCAGGACCCGCCCAGCCCCTGACCTTCAGGACAGAACGAGGTCGAGCACCGGCCCGATCTCGGTAGCGACCGGGAGTTTCGTCTGCGTGGTGCGTCCAGCGAGCTGGCCAGCAATCACGCTGATGAGTTCCGCGTTCAGGTCCTCGAGGTGGCAGTATGCGGCTGCGTCGCCGAACTCGTCCCGGAACGCCGGATCGAGGACGACAGCGCGTCCGGAGACCAGCGCCTCCAGGACGGCGCGACGTGAAGGTTCCCAATCGGTGCGAGCAGGGAATCCGACCACGACGTCGACCTGGAAGAAGAGCTCGCGCGCGCTGATCTCGCCGGGCTCGTAGACGAGCCACTCGGCTGGAACGGTACCCAGCATCTGTCTCACCAGCGCCCTCGGGCCGAGCAGGCGAACGTCGACGCTGCCGTCCTCAGGGAAAGCTTCTGTCAGTAGCGCGCGGTCCGGGAGCGAGGAAGCGTCCTCGAAGACCCAGCCCACGATCGTTCGCTCCCCACGCTTGCGTACGCGGGGAACCCGACCTCGCGCAGCATCGACGACGCGGGGGAAGTCGGTCGCGATGACGCGGGGCAGCCCGACCACAGGGGCGATCGCGTCACGAGCCGATTCGCTGCGCACCCACCAGGACGGTGCGACGCCGAAGAGGGAACGTGCGTTGTGGTCGCAGTCGGAGACGCACCAGGCAGGTCCCGCCTCAGGATCCCGGTTCTCGTCGTCGGCAACGATCACGACGCGATCGACGGTGAGGGAGACGGGGCGGTTCGTCGGCCATTCGAGAACCTCGGGCTGCCTCACAACGAGCGTCGGGACGTGGAATGAGTCCTCGAGCGAGACAAAGGTGACCTCACCGCTCGCGAGCAGTCGGCGCACCGCCCGTGCCAGGGGGCCACGCACAGGGGCAGAGCCGGACACCGTGCTGAGGCTGGCGAGCCCGACCCCGGCGCCACCCGCGACAAGCGCGCGGATCTCGTCGACTGCGGCGCGCTGCACCGCTGCGTCCTGGGTCCAGTCACACGCGTACACCACATCGAGGTGCGTCTCCGGTGCACCGAGTCCGCGGAGGAACGCGCGGGGCGCGCTCAGTGAGCGCTGGGTCCTGTCGGCGGACACAAGCGGTGGAGCGCCTGCCGAGATCTTCTCGTGCCAGTGCAGCATCGAGGCCCGGTACTCGGCGCGTGCCGGATGCATCCAGCCGGGCCGGAAGTCGCCACGTGAGAGCGAGTCGGGCTCGAGACGGACGAAGGCAAGAAGCGCGTCGAGCTGAAGCCGACGCCCGGGCTTCCATGCTTCGAGGCGGCGGTCGAACTCGCTGTCCGCGCTCTTGCGTACCCAGTCGAACCCGCCTACGGAGTCGAGCACGGACTGTCGGAAGAGGTGCGACGAAGCGTTGCTCCGTGTGGTGGCGAAGCCGAGGTACTGGAACTCCAGGGCACTAGAACAACGGATCGAGGTGCTCAAGGTCCTCAGCAGTCCCTGGTCCTCGAGCAGCGGTTCGACCTGAAGCTGGATGCGGGCGGGATGGGACCAGTCGTCGGCATCCTGGAAGGTGATGAACTCCCCGCGCGCCTCGCTCATCGCTCGGTTGCGTGCAGCGTACGTGCCCATGTTCGTGGTCTGGGTCAGCACGCGCACCCGCGGGTCCATGTCGGAGACCTCGCCGAAGACGTCTGAGAACTCAGGCCCTGACGCGTCGTCGACTACCAGGATCTCTACGTCTCCCCACGTCTGCTCCGCTACCGATCTGACCGCGGTGAGGATCTCGGGACCAGGGCGGTAGGCGGGAACGATCACGGTGACCAGGGACCCGGAAGCGGTGCCGCCCTCGAGGGCCGACCCGAGGCGGTCGAACGGTGTCGCGCCCTCACCCAGGAGAACGCGTGACGAACCGGTGCTGTCGAGTACCGCGGAGAGGGCGTCGAGCCATGCCTGGGAGCCGACGCCACGTGCCGCCCCGAGGAGGTCGAGCTCGAGGAACCGGCGATCGCTCAGGGGAACCCGCGCGAGCAGCTCGGCGTCTGCGCCCAGCTGAGCCCGAGCACCGCTGAACCAGCACAGCTGGGCGAACGCCGTGGCGTCCCGAAACGACCAGCCGCCGACCGGGAGGAGATCGCGTGCGGCGGTGTAGAGGGTGATGGAGTCAGCGAGGTCGCTGTACGCGAACTGCTGGAGACCGATGACCCGGGCGAGACCGCAGAGGGCCTTGACCTCCTCGTCCGTCAGAGAGGCCAGGTCTTCCGGTGTTCGACGCGCTCGATCCAGTAGGTCCTGAACCCCGGACCGGGGGTCCACCAGGCGTGCGACGACCTCGCGCACGGACGAGGACTGGAAGGCCAACGCTGAGCGGAGAGCCCTAGCCAAGGCCTTTTCCGCCCCCCCCGCGCTCTGCAGGCTGCGTGCGGCGGCGGTCGCGATCTCCGGGTCCAGAGCAAACACTGATTCTCGGTTGCTCGCGTTCATGCAGGCACGGATCCCTTCCAGCCGAACGTCCCCATCAGCGTGCACGCCCGCGGACGCGACGTACCAATGCGCGCGCACGCCGCACAAGACGTGACCCCGACGGGGTTGTCGGCGCAGCGTCCGGGACCGAGGTGGGGGTGGCGGCGCGGACGCGAGGCTCGGAGGCCGGAGCCTGCTGGTCCGGCTTTGCCCGCTCCAACTGCTCACGCAGCTCGGTGACGGCGTCGCCGACCTCGGGGCCGGCAAGGACCGTTCGGAGGTCCCATCCTTCGAACGCGGCGCGATCGGTCTGGGTCTGCGGCTCGAGGTAGCTCGCGATGCTCTTCACGGCACTGGCGCGATAGTGCTCGGGAAGCGCCAGGTCGGACGGTGCGTACCAGCGAGAACACCAGTCGACCACGGTGCCTGTCGCGTCGAGCCGCTTCTTGAAGGCGTCCCACGTCGCGGACGAGCCGTGGACGATCAGGCGCGAGGCGAGCCAGCGGTACACGTTCTCGTGCTTGATGGGAGTGCCGAGAACGACGGCTTCGGCGCTGCGTGCCTGGAGCAGCGCGTCCACCTCCGACGCGGTCACGGGCCGCTCGTGGATCGCAGCGTCGAGCAGGGTCTTGCGGAGGCACTTGACGCAGTTCAGGCACGGCTGGTTCTTGGGTCCCCGGATGCACGACTGTCCGACGCCGGCGAGGTTCGATCGCGACTCGATCATCGTGGTCCCGACCTCGCTGATGCCCGCAACGGGAGCGCCGAGAACCAGACCGACCGACCGAAGCAGGGCGTCCCAGCGTGTGTAGATCGATCGCCTCGCCAGGGGGGTGAAGAGGTCGTGTCCGACACGGTATGCGGACTCGGCCACCATGCCCCAGGAGACGGACGCAAGTCCGAGGTCGTCCGCGAGCAGGACGGCCGGGACGCCGTTCGCCCAGTCAGTCGGGAACCCGACAGGTCGTCGGACGTGCTCGAGGTTCGACGCGATGCGAAGGGTCTCGTAACCGCGCTGCGAGATCATGTCGCACGCGACGTGCGCGCTCTGCTTCACGTAGAGCCGTGAGGGGCGTTGGCCTTCGCCGGCCACCCGGTCGAGGAAGACGGCGGCTGTGTCGAGCGGCATGAGGGCGAGCGCAGCCGTCGAGTCGACACCCCCGCTAAAGGCGAGACCAGGTCGATCGCCGGCAGCTCGGGCGGCGACGCTCCCGTCCGACGACGTGCTGACAACACCGAACGGCAGCACCGACTCGCAGGTCTGGGCGAGCGGCCAGGATATCGGGACGTTCAAGGTGAGGCCGGTGCGGACGAACGGAAAGAGCACGAGGATCGCCGCGAGCGCCTGGAGGTCGGGATGTGGCTCCGTCACGCCGTCAGGAAGATCGACGAAGATCTCGCCGCCGGCCCATCGCTCCTGGACGTCGTCCAGGTCCGGGGTGGCGTCGATCGTGAAGCGCCGCGCCGTGGAGGAGTACGTGACGGTGGCCTGCATGAGGGGCTCATCTCTGGTGAGGCACTGGTGTGGTGACGTTCGCCGGCCAGGTGGCGCTAGAGCCGGTGCGCTCCCGGAGACGTCGTGGCTCCCTTGGTGTCGAAGAAGCGACGAGAGGCGACGGCGAGGGCGTCGACGTCGTAGGCGGCATGGTTCTGGACCAGGATCGTGAGATCTGCCGAGGCGATCGTCTCGTCGAGGTCCTGGACACGATCGAGGATCGCTTCGTTGAGGCGCCAGCGCTCGATGTAGGGATCGTGGAACACGACGTCTGCGCCCTGGGCGCGCAGGGCCTGGGCGAGCGGGACGGCGGGAGACTCCCGCTGGTCGGCGATGTCGGGCTTGTAGGTCACGCCGAGCAGGAGCACCTGCGACCCCCGAAGAGGCTTGGCGTCCTCGTTGAGGATGTCCTGTGCTCGCCTCGCGACGTAGGCCGGCATCGTCGCGTTGATCTCCTGCGCCAGCTCGACGAAGCGGAACGGATACCCGAGCCGTGACCGCACGCTGTGGCTGAGATAGTTGGGATCGATCGGGATGCAGTGCCCACCGACGCCAGGGCCGGGGTAGAACGCCTGGAAGCCGAAGGGCTTGGTCTTCGCCAGATTGATGACGTCCCAGAGATCGATGTCGAGCTCGTGGCAGAAGCGCGCCATCTCGTTCACGAGCGCGATGTTGATGTGGCGGTAGGTGTTCTCGAGCAGCTTTGCGGTCTCGGCCTCGCGGGCGCCCTTGGCGACCACGACGCGGTCGACGAAGCGGCCGTACAGGTCTGCGGCCCGTCGTGTGGCCTCAGGAGTGAGCCCGCCGACGACCTTCGGGGTGTTGCGCATCCCGTAGACCGGGTTGCCCGGGTCGATCCGCTCGGGCGAGAACGCGAGGTGGAAGTCCCGCCCGCAGACGAGCCCGGTCTCCTCGAGGATCGGTCGCAGCACCTCTTCGGTCGTGCCCGGGTACGTCGTCGACTCCAGCACGACGAGCATGCCCTCGCGCAGGACGGAGGCAACGGTCCGGGTGGCGCCGACGACCGCGCCGAGGTCCGGGCCGCCGTCGGCGCCGAGCGGCGTGGGGACGCAGATCACGACGGCGTCGGCCTCGGCGATCGCCTCCACGTCGAGGGTCGCACGGAAGCCCGACGCCACCATCGACGCGACGTCGGCGTCCGCGACGTCGTCGACGTGGGAGACCCCTGCGTTCAGAGCGTCGACGATCGCCTTGTCGACCTCGAAGCCGCGGACGGACAGACCCGACGAGACCGCCTCGCGAACGAGGGGTAGCCCGACGTATCCCAGCCCGATGACCACCAGATCGACTGCCACTGCCGGCACGTCCTTTCATCCCGCGACGGGCTCGGCGCCGGTCGTGATCGTTGAGTGCAAACACTGTGACAGGAAGGAGTGCCTTCAGGGCACGGTCGGTTCGCTCGACTTCGCGGACGAGGATATCGCGCGAACGGAGGGCCGAGGTCATCGTCCGCCTGTCCGGTCGCCTTCCTCGTCAGCGCGACGACACCGTGCGCAGGGAACGGCCCCAGCGCACGAGCGACTGCTTCGTCGCGATCGTCTTGGGTCCGAACCGCCACGCGAACGGGAACATGCCCGTGAACGCGGGGAGCCTCGCCTCGAGGTGGGCCCGCCCGTCCTCGCCCACGAGGAAGCCGGGGACCTCGACCCCGTCGGGGTAGCGCTTGCGCAGGCGCGACTGGACCAGCTTGTTCGCCGCACCGACCATCCCGTCCAGCCGCGAGTCCGACTCCGGCGGGGGGAGGAGCACGAGGGTTCCGGGCAACCGTGTGGACCCGACGACGTGCACGCCATCGACCGGTGTGACGAGGGTGTCGCCGTCCTCGATCGTGGACCGGGTCCAACGCGGCAGCGCGTCGGCCAGGACGGTCCTCAGGTGCTCGCCCACGTCGATCGTCAGCCGCCCGGCGTTGTTGACGTAGGGCACGATCGGGCGACCGTGCACGAGCGCGGGGGGCAGGCCGAGACCGGCGGTGACGCGACGCGTGATGGTGAGGTCGTCGACCTGCGTCCGCCCGAGGAAGTCCCAGACCGCGTCCGGCGCGTCGGTCCCGCAGGCGAGGCGGGCGACCTCGAACGTCGCGGTCCAGTCGACGGCGAGGTGGCTGGTGCCGTCGGGCTCGGGCACGAGACGCGGCGTCGACGTCGTGGGCACGGGCCAGCCGGTCCGCTGGTCCCGGTCGTGCGCGACCAGGTCGCTCCGGGCCGTCGCGACGGCGTGCGAGAAGTCGCGTGCCTCGGGGCCGAGCACCTCGACCAGCTCGGGAGCGAGCGCTCGCAGCGCGCCGTCCGAGGTCGGCTCCAGGCGGAAGCCCGGGAAGTCGGGCCCCGAGAAGGTCGCGCTCCCTGACAGGTGGAGCGCACCGCCGTCCCAGCGCCCCGTGAGGAGGTGCGCCACCGCGTCGAGCTTCTCGACCTCCGATTCGAGGGCGCGCGCGAGGTCGGGCCGGTCCTCCCGGACGATGCGGACGAGGAGGCGGTCGCGTGCGTCGAGGTATCTGTCCAGCTCGGGAGGGAAGTGCCCGAGGACGAGCTCGCGGACCGTCGTGAACATCTCGGTGACGGCCTTGTCGCGCCGTCGCAACCAGCCACCCTTGGCTCGGGAGAGGACGCGCACGCTGATCTTCTCGGCAAGGACTCCGTTGCGGGTCTCTTCCAGGGCAGGGTCCGCGAGCTGCCCGACGACGCGGTCCAGGACCTTGCGCACGTACCGCCAGTACTCGGAATCGTCGGACGAGTAGTCCGTCGAGCCGGTCTGGCCTCCGGCCCGGTGCCAGTGGTAGACGGGCGAGGTCGAGAAGACCCCGATGCGCTGTGCCGAACCGAGGACGTCGATGTTGAAGAAGTTGTCCTCCCACAGGTGGTGAGGCGCCTCGGGGAACTCGACGGCGTGCTCGAGGAGGAACTCGCGGCGGTAGAGCTTGTGGGGCGTCATGGGGGTGAGGACGTCCGAGGGGTATGCGCCGCGCTCGAACACCTCGTCGCCGACGTACCGCGTCAGGCCCCACGTGGGCCGGTTGGTCCGGACCTCCTTGATGTTGACGGCGTCCAGGCCGTGGGCGGCCGCGAACTCGTACGCCGGCCGCAGACCGCCCGGCATGAGGAAGTCGTCGTGGTCCATGTAGAGCACGTACTCGCCTCTCGCGAGGCGGGTCCCGACGTTGCGCGGGCGGCTCGGCCATCCCGACGCCGGGATCTGCTCGGCGCGGACGTTCGCCCGGTCGGCGGCAATCCGGCAGACCCGCTCGAACGTGTCGTCCGGAGAACCGTCGTCGACGAAGACGATCTCTACCTGGAGATCCTGCTCGTCGACCGAGGCGACGAGCCTGTCGAGTCCGGCCCCCGATCGGTATGTGGGGACGACCACCGATACCGAGTACATCCGGACATCCTGCACCGATCGGGCTTGTTCGGACAGGGGACGCACCGGTCCCAGCAGAATCTCCCCGGCCGCAGGGCGGCTCCAGGGTTCAGGAGACGTGCTAGTAGTGTCCTCCCATGACCGGTCGACGCATCCTGCTCCGTGCAGCGAAGGATCCCTTTCACGCGCCGAGCGTCGAGGAGATGCTGCAGCGCAACCTGGTGGCCACGAACACCGGGAACCTGCTCTTCAGTGACTCCGCGTACCGGATGCTGTCGACCCCGGACGTCGAGGTGGTGACCAACGGTCCGAGCCTGAACGGGCACCCGTCGCAGGCAGAGAGGATCAACGAGGAGTACGACGCCTTCGTCGTCCCGCTCGCGAACGCGTTCCGGCCCGACTTCCTCCCGGCGCTGCGACGGCTCACCGGGCTGATCGAGAAGCTGACGATCCCCGTCACGGTGCTCAGCGTCGGCGCGCAGACGTCCCTCGACTACGACCTCGAGGCGATGGCGGAGCTCGACGAGCCGGTCCGACGGTTCCTCTCGGCGGTGCTGGACCGTTCGCCGTCCGTCGGGGTGCGCGGGGAGCTCACCGAGGCGTACGTCCGGCACCTGGGCTTCTCGGACGTCGAGGTCATCGGGTGCCCGTCGATGTTCCTCGCCGGGGACTCGCTCGCCGTGCGTCCCGCGCCCGAGCTCGACGCGAGCTCGCGGATCGCGGTCTCGATCTCGAACTGGGTGGACGGCATCGGCGAGCTCGTGATGTCGAACTACGACCGGTATCCGGGCCTCACCTACTTCGCGCAGGAGCTGCGCGACCTCAGCCTCATGTACTGGGGCGACGTGTCGGCCCAGGCCGCCGCGGTGAACGACGTGCCGGACGTGCGCACGCACCCGCTGTTCCGGGACGGCCGCACGGTCTTCCACCTGGACTCCCCGACGTGGATCGACGCCATGCGGGAGTACGACCTCTCGTTCGGCACCCGGATCCACGGCAACATCGCCGCGCTCCTCGCGGGCACGCCCGGATTCGTGCTGTGCCACGACTCGCGCACCCTCGAGCTGAGCCGGTACTTCGAGATCCCGCACGCGAAGGTCACGGACGTCGAGCCAGGCACGGACGTCGCCGAGCTCGTCCGGGACGCCGACTACGGGCCGCTGGTCTCCGGGCACGCCGAGCGCCTGGACCGGATGACGACGTACCTCGCCAAGCACGGGTTCGACACCGTGTACGGGCCCGACGGGGACCGCGGCGCGGCGTTCGACGAGCGCCGTCGTGAGGTCGCCTACGCCGGGCCGGCGGGCGTCTGGGACGGGACCGCGGACAGCGGGCTCGGGTACCGCATCGCCTGGCTCAAGGACGCGGACACGCGGGCGAAGGAGCGTCTCGCCGAGCAGAACCGCAAGATCTCCCTGCTGACCAAGCAGGTCGCCACGCTCGAGAAGTCGCTCGCCCGGACCGACGCCCTCGCGAAGGAGCTTGCCGCCGTCCGCAAGCGGGCGGACCGGGTCGAGGCATCGGTCAAGCGCGTCGCCGCGGCGCAGGCGGTCCCGCTGGGCACCCGTGTCCGGCGCGGCCTCGCGGCCCGCGCGCGTCGGCTGCTCCGGTTCGGGAAGGGCTGAGCCCGAGCCGATGCGCGATCAGCTGACGTCCTCGGCGGTCAGGTGATCGTGACCCGCGTCGCGGGGCTCGTCACCCGGAGAATGTTGTCGTTGCCCGCGTAGACCGCGGTGACCGTGTGCGTCCCGCGCGACAGCGTCTTTGGCAGCGTGGCGCGGAACGTGCCCCGGTCGGTCGACGTGAGGTACGTCGTCGCGACCCGTGCCCCGTCCACGTAGATGCTCGTGTGCCCACTCGGTCCGTTGGTCACGCCGGTCATCGTGATCGTCACCGTGGCCGTGACGGTCCGCCCGCGGGCGGCGGTCGACGGGGAGAGCGAGACGCGCACGCCGGGTCGGGCCTTGTTCACCGTGACCGTCGTGGGGGCGGACTGCACCCGGACGGCGGACTGGGTGTCGGCAGGCGAGAAGACGGCCGTGATCGAGTGCTTGCGCGCGCTGATCGACTTCGGCAGCGCGAGCGTGACCTTCCCGGCCGCACCACCGCTCGTCGGGACGACGGCGGAGGCGAGGCGGACCGCGCCGGACTTGATGGTGATCGTCCCGGCCGGAACCGAGCCCGCGACCGCGCCGACCGTCGCCGTGACGCGCGCGACCGCAGGGTCCTGGTACGTCTGCGAGGTCCTGCTCGTCGTGAGGGTGACGCTCGGACGAGCCCGCACCACGATCCGGACGTCCGCCGCGCGGGTCGACCCGCTGCCGGAGACCGCCCTCGTCGTGATGGTCAGCGCGCCGGTCGCCGTCGTGAAGCTCCGCCCGGCGGCCAGCGTCGACGTGCGCGACGACGGCGTGCCCTGGGGGAGGAGGACCTGCTCGTTCTTGAACGCGTCCCACGAGTCGGTGGGCGCGAGCCGGACGATCCGGACGCCGTCGCCGAAGCGCAGCGGGAGGCCCGGCCGCAGGTCGACGGCGTGCCCGGGCCAGGGGGCGGACCGGTCCCGGAACTCGACGTAGTACCGGGAGCGCGACGCGGGGTCGACCACGCTGACGGCCTGCTTCCCGGTCCCGGACCCGAGCGGCGAGAGCCTGACGTCGGTCGTGCCGTACGTGGGGGAGAGCACGTGGTCCTTGTGGACGCCGAGCCGAGCGCGACCCGGGGACGACAGCGCAGGCACGCCGACGTTCGGTGCGAGCGCGGTCCCCATGACGTCGTAGGAGTCGACGTAGGCGAGGTTGAAGCAGTCCGCCGGGAACGTCGACAGGTTCGGGTCGGGGACGTTGCGGTCGCACCAGACGCTGCCCGCGTGCTCGAGGCCGAGGTTGTGGCCCAGCTCGTGCGCGAGGGTGTGCGCGCCGTCGGACAGCTGGGCCGCGTTCCTGCCGCCGTAGAGGCCGAAGACGACACCGCCGTTGCCCGTGCTCGCCGTCGCGGGCAGGGTGCCCAGGCCCAGCGTCCCGTCGCACGTCGTCTCGCCGAGGTCGCTGCCCGCGTACGGGGCGAGGACGACGAAGTGCTCGCGCTCGGCGGGGCCGCGGGTCTCGCTCGAGATCCACCCGGAGCCGTACCGGGACGTGCCGGCCCGGTTCCAGATGTCGAGGATTCCCTCCGTGGTGGAGCAGTCCGCGCCCGCGTAGGGGAAGCGGGTGACGCTCGCGACGGACGTGCGGACCGTCCCGTCCGACTGGTCGACCCAGAACTGCGAGACCTCGTCCGTGAGGTCGGTGAGCTGCGCGTCCGTGATCCAGCCGGTGCTCGGCTTCCCGCTCCCGCTCGCCCAGGCCGGGTCCAGCAGCACGACGTGGAGCGCGTGCACGTCGGTGTCGGCGAGCGCGCGCAGCGGCGACCGGACGTCGGAGCGCGGTGAGTCGTAGCGGAAGGGCTCGTGGTCGACGACGACGTCCGGTCCCGGCGTCACGGGCGTCACGGGCGTCGTGGGCGTCGTGGGCGCTGCGGGCAGTGCGGGCACGGACGCCGTGGCCGTCGGCGCGACGAGACCGGTCAGGCCGAGCGCCAGGGCGAGGAGTACGGCTCCCGCTCGGGACGTGCCTCGGGTCGGACGAGAGCGGGACGGACGGGTCATTGCGGTCTCCGGTGGCGAGGTCCCGTGTCGGGACGTTGGAAAGACGGTAACCGAGGTCACGGCGGCGGGTCGGCACGTGCCACCGGGCGTCACCTGGAGAGAGCCACCGTCGGGGAGCCTTGGACGACGTGGCGGGGGTGAATTTTGCAGGTCCAGCGGCGCGGGTCGGCCCTGAGGATCGGCCTGAACGCTGGGGTGCCGGTGCGCCTGGTCCCTTCACGCCGTGGCGGGCGGATCATGCGTGACGTGAGGTGCCTTACCGTCAGATCGCCGACCACTCCGGTCGGCCTGTGATGACGGAGCTGAGATGTTCGTTCGCACTTCCCGCACGAGGTCCGCCGGTGCACGTCGCGTCGTCGCGACGAGCCTGGCCACGGCACTCCTGCTGTCGCCCGTGGTTGCTGTGCCGGTGCAGGCGGCGACGGGGCCGACGTCGGGCGCCCAGGACGACCCGGTCGGGGACGACGCGTCGGGTGCGCGTGTGATCGGGGCACCGCAGGGTCCGCTCGAGGTTGACGGACGCCTGTGCGTCGGGGAGACGCTGACGGTCGATCCCGGAATCTGGCAGCCCGACGACACCGTGCTGACCTACGCCTGGTTCGCCGACGACGTCCGGCTCGAGGGCGCCGAAGCGCAGGACCTCAGCATCGGTCCTGAGCTGCTCGGGGCTGTGCTCTCCGCTCAGGTCACCGGAACGATCCCGGACGACGACGCCGGGCTGCCTGTCACGGTGTCGAGCGTGACGACGGCAGCTGTGCCGCGGTGCGCGGTGGAGGGCGCCGTGCCGACCGTGCTCGGTGCCGCGCTCGTCGGCCAGATGCTCCAAGCGTCGGTGGACTGGCTGCCGGCCGGCACCCTGTCCTACCAGTGGAGCCGTAACGGAGCCCCGATCGACGGAGCGACGAGCTCGGCCTACGTGGCGACGACGGCCGACCTGGGCGCGACGCTCTCCGTGACCGTCAGCACCGTTTCGGACGGGCACTTCCCGCGCACGGACGTGTCCGCCGCGACGTCCGTCGTGACGGGGGTGCTCTTCGGCGACGAGCCGACCATCCTGGGCACGGCACGCGTCGGCTCCGCGCTCACGGCGGTCACCGGGTCGTGGACCACGAGCGCGCAGCTCAGCTACCGGTGGACCCGCGACGGGACGACCATCCCCGGAGCGACCACGTCGACCTACGTGCCCACCACGACAGACCTGAACGCGGCGATCGGCGTCGTCGTCACCGGACGTGCTCCCTTCCACCCCGACCTCGAGCGCCAGAGCAAGACCGTCAGGGTGGCCGCAGGAGTCCTGTCGGCCCCGACGCCGACGATTTCCGGGACGGTCCAGGTGGGCAAGAGGCTCACGGCATCGGCCGGGACGTGGTCGCCGGCGGCCACGCTGTCCTACCAGTGGCGGGCCAACGGGGCCGCGATCTCCGGTGCGACCTCGTCGTCGTACACGGTGCCCGCGAGCCTCTACGGCAGGACGATCGCCGTCACGGTGACCGGGAGGGCCACCGGGTACACGACCCGGACCACGACGAGCGCGACGACGAAGGCTGTCGCGGCAGGGGCGTTCACTGCGCCCGCGCCGAGGATCTCCGGGACCGCGCAGGTAGGGAAGAGGCTCACGGTGTCAGCGGGAACATGGGTCCCGAAGGCGTCGGCGTCGTACCAGTGGCGGGCGAACGGTGCGGCGATCAAGGGAGCGACGTCGTCCTCGTACACGCTGCCCGCAAGCCTGCGTGGCAAGAAGATCACCGTCACCGTCACCGGGCGGGCGACCGGCTACTCGACCCGAAGCGTCACCAGCGTCGCTACCAAGGCCGTGGCCTACGGGACCTTCTCGGCGTTGACGCCGAGGATCACCGGCTCTGCTCGTGTGGGCGCGACGCTCAAGGCGACCGCCGGAACCTGGTCGCCCAGGGCCAGCCTGTCGTACCAGTGGCGGGTCAACGGGGCGGCGATCAGGGGCGCGACGAGGTCGACGTACACCGTGAAGAAGACGGACCACGCCAAGCGCGTCACCGTCACCGTCACCGGTCGGGCGACGGGTTACACGACGCGGAGCGTGACGAGCAGGTCGACCGCGATCGTCCTCACGACGTTCGCCAAGACCGTCGCGCCGAGGATCACGGGAACGGTGCAGGTCGGCAAGACTCTGCGCGCGACGTCCGGGACATGGTCGCCGAAGGCCTCGTTCTCCTACCAGTGGAGGGTGAACGGCAGAGCCGTCAGCGGCGCGACCAGGTCCACGTACACGGTCCGTTCCGGCGACAAGGGCAAGCGCATCTCGGTGACCGTCACCGGCAGGCGGTCCACCTACGTCACGGCGTCACGGACGAGCGGGTCCACCGCTGCGGTGAAGGCCGCTCCGAGGCCGAGCCGCACCACGCCGGTCAACGAGTGGGACTGCCCGTCGTGGGCGCCGATCAAGGGCAACGCCAACAGCGGGATCTACCACGTTCCTGGCGGTCGCTACTACGAGAGGACGAAGCCGGAGGAGTGCTTCAGCAGCGAGTCTGCTGCGCGGGCAGCCGGCTACCGCGCGTCGAGGAACGGCTGATCCCGAGCGCTCCACCGCTCACCGCCAACGATCGTGCGGTCGACAACCGCAGGAGGGGCGGCGAGCAGCCGACAGTCTCGGTGCAGTGGCTGGTCGACGGGACGGACATCCCCGACGCCGCGCACGTCGAGCTGGCGCTCACGCCGGAGCTCGCAAGACGTTTGGTGAGCATGCGGCTCACCGCTGTCCGCGACGAGGAGACGCTCGACGTGGAGACCACCCCGGTTCCACGATCTCTGGGACCGCCCAGGTGGGTAAGAAGCTCACGGCGACCGCCGGTACGTGGGCGTCGAAGGCATCGTTGTCGTACCGGTGGAAGGCGAACGGCTCCACGATCTCGGGCGCGACGTCGTCCTCGTACACGGTGAAGGCAACCGAGCGCGGCAAGAACAACGGCTGGGGGTACATCGGCGCCTTCGTCGTGGGAGGGCGACGACTCGTCGCCCCAGATGCTGGTCGTAGAGAGTCGGCTCCGCCAGGATGTCGTCATGCCAGCGACCTACCCGCGGCCACCGATGTCGCGTCACGAGCTGCTCACCGGTCTCCACAGGCGTCTGCGCCCACGGACCTATCTCGAGATCGGGGTCAACACGGGCGCGAGCCTCGCGCTGTCGCGGGCGCGCAGCGTCGGCGTCGACCCGGCGTTCAAGGTGGTGACGGAGCTCCAGGCACCGGTCCGCCTGGCGCGGGCGACGAGCGACGACTACTTCGCCGCGAACGACCCGAAGGCGTGGCTCGGCGCACCGATCGACCTCGCGTTCATCGACGGGATGCACCTGTTCGAGTTCGCGCTGCGGGACTTCATGAACGTCGAGCGGCACTCGCGCTGGTCGACGGCCGTCGTGCTCGACGACATGCTGCCCCGGGACGTGCCGGAGGCGGCGCGCGACCGGCACACGAAGTTCTGGGCGGGTGACGTGTTCTGGGTCGCGGAGGCGTTGCGGGAGTACCGCCCGGACCTGCGCATCATCCCGGTGAACACGTCTCCGACGGGCACGGTCGTCATCCTGGGTCTCGACCCGACGTCGACGCTGCTCGAGCGCCGGTACGACGAGGTGATCGAGCGCTTCTCGCACCCGGACCCGCAGCCCGTCCCGGTCCCGGTGCTGGAACGCAAGGGCGCCGTCGACCCGCGTGTGCTGCTGCGCTCGCCGGTGTGGGGGTGCCTGTACCGGGGCCGGCTGCCGCTGCACCCGCGCGACAAGGGGCTCGCGGAGATCGAGCAGGCGCTCGACCACCCGGACGAGTACCGGACGCGGCGGCGGGCTGCGCGCGAGCGCGCGCAGCGGCTCCTGGGCGACGTGCGGTCGCGGCTGCCGCGACGCTGAGCAGCGACGCCACGACGACGCCGGGCCGGTCTCCGTACGGAGGCCGGCCCGGCGTCGTCGTGCGCCTGGGCGTTCGTCGTGAAGGTCAGACGACCGCCGCGGCGTCATCCTGCACGGCACGTGAGTCGACGGTCTTACGGAGCCATTCGTGCAGAGTGCGGGTGGGGGCAGAGGTCACTCGTAGACCAAGACCTCGGAGACACCGTTCGTGAAGTCGGAGCGAAGGCGCGGCAGTTCTTCGAGCCAGTGCTCGATCGCCTGCTTCTCGTCACTGCGGTGCACGTCGTCGACCAGGATGTGTGACTCTGCTGTCAGCGCGCCATGCAGCACGGGAAGCGCGGGATACCGAGCGAGTGGCCCGGTCGACTCGGGAGGTCCGTCGACGACGAGCAGGTCGATCGGCCCGACGGAGGCCGGATCGACGTCGTACCACTGGAACTCGCCGCGAGGGGTCTGTGTCGGGGTCAGTGGTGCGAGACGGACCTCTGCGACGTCGGACAGTCCGTGTCGTTCCACCACCGATCGGGTTCGCTGAGCAAAGTCTTCCAGATGGTCGAGAGCGATGACCTGGCCTCGGCCGTTCTGGCGTAGCGCCATGGCGATCCAGAAGGTGGAGGTGCCGCTCCCGCACTCGACGACGCGCTCCGGACGTCGCCTCTCGATCTCGTCGACGAGCCACAGGATCGCGGTGGGGTCGAGGGCCCACCCCCCGACGTCTGGTAGCGGTCCAGAGACGTCGAACTTGTCCCGGAGCTGTTCGAGAGCCTGAATCTGTGTGAGGAGCTCCCCGGGCCGAGCGGCATGGACGAGGTTCCGGACGGCGTCGACGCGCTTTCGGAGATTCCGGACATCGGTCCCCAGGCCGTCGAGCTTGGTCGAGACGTCGGCGAGCGGCTGGACGACACTGCCGTGCAGGGTCGCACCGAGGTCGGACTGCACGCGGGAGACGGCCTGATCGGTGCGGGCCATCTGCCGACGGAGCTGCTCGGTGGCCGATGCGGCGGCCTTGTGCTCGCGGGCAAGTTCTTTGCGGAGTCGTCCAACCTCACTGTCGGCGGCCCCGACGCGTGCGGCCGTGGCGCCGATTCGGCGAAAGGCCTGGAGCGCAAGGACGGCAACCCCGCCGAGCAGAAGGACGACCACCGCCAAGGCGATGTCGCTTCTGCCGAGCAGTGCTGCGACGACACCCGCCACTGCCGCCACGGCGATGGCGACGAGGACTGTGAGGCTTCGCGCGCGCATGAGTTTCCTTCGACGTCGATTGGACCGTTGGTCAGAGGCGGATGGCGTCGGGGTGGGTCGTCGCGCCCTTGGTGTGGAAGGAGCGCGCCGACTTCTCTGCCAGCACGCCGACATCGTAGGCGCTGTGGTCCCGGACCAGGACGACCCTGTCGGCCACGTGCGAGTCGTGGAACACGAGATCGACGCCGTGGGATCGCAGATCACGGGCGATCGCTACGGCGGGCGACTCGCGCTGGTAGGCGATGTTCGCCTTGAAGGTCACACCGAGGAGCAGCACGCGCGAACCATCCATCGTCCTGGCGTCCTCGTCATGTCCTGGACCAACGACGCGGTCGCACCTAGCCCGCGCACCGCAAGGCCGGCACGCACAGCCCGGAACCTCACGCCAGACCACTCGCGCGACGTTCCTGACCTCTGGTCGGACCCGTCGAGACGGCCGCAGGTCGAAGGAGACGTCGCAGACCCTGCGACCGCCACCGCCTCGACGTGACGTTCGCGACCGACCGCCTCCGAGTGCGACGACGCAGGGCCGGCCCCCGGACGGGAGCCGGCCCTGCGCCGTCGTGCGGTTGTCGTCGTGCAGCGGGTCAGACGCCCGCCGTCTCCTTGAGGTCGTCGACGAAGGTCGGGTTCTCCTCGAGCCAGGCCTCGACGGCCTCGTCCTCGTCGCCGTACTCGTCGGAGTTGAACATCATGTTCTCGAGCGAGAACAGCTGCTCGTCGTCCAGCTGGAACGCCCCGAGGAGCTGCGTCAGCGTGGGGTAGCGGTCCTCGAAGTCGAGTGCGCCCCACATGTGGATCTCCTCGGCCTCGCCGAGCGAGCCCTCGGGGTCCTCGAGGTCCCGGACGGGGAACTCGTCGTAGGCCCAGTGCGGGCGCCACAGCGTGACGGCGACGTTCTCGCCGGCGTCGGTCTTGCTCTTGAGCTCGGCGAGCATCGCCGGGGTGGAGGAGATGGAGTAGTCCATGCCCTCGAGGCCGTAGGTCGGGATGACCTCTTCCTGGGTGATCTTGGTGAGCCCGGCACCGGCCTCGATGCCGACGAGCTTGTTGCCGTACTCGTCGGCCATCCCGGCGAGGTCCTCGAGGGACTGCGCGGGGGAGTCCTCGTTCACCGCGACGGTGAGCTTGGCGTCGTCGTACCAGTGGCCGAGGTCGGTGACCTCGTCGCCGTACTCCTCCAGGTAGGAGGCGTGCGTGTAGGGCAGCCACACGTCGAGCGTGAGGTCGAAGTCGCCGCCGGCGAGGCCGGTGTAGATGACGCCGACGTCGGCGGTCTGCGTCTCGACGTCGTAGCCCTCCTGCTCGAGGACGTTCTTCCAGAGGTAGGAGACGGCGATGCCCTCGTCCCAGCCGGACGGGATGCCGATCGAGACCTCGGTCTCGTCCTCGCCGGTGCCGCCCTCAGAGCCGGAACCGGATCCGGAGTCGGACGCGCAGGCGGACAGGCCGAGGCCGAGGACGGCGACCGTGGCGACGGCCGCCGTGCGGCGGCGGGTGGAGGTGCGTGCGGGGTTCATGCGTTCCTTCCTTGGGCCCCTCGTGGGGACCCGGTCGGTGGTGCCCGACGGCGCGGTGCGTGGCGTCGGACGCTGGTGCGGGCGCGTGGCCCGCGGGCTCAGGCGCGCGTGGCGGCGAGAGCCCTGGAGACGGGTGCGCGGTCGCTCAGCGCGGAGGTGACGCGGTCGAGGAACATCGCGAGGATGACGACGGCGAGTCCGGCCTCGAAGCCGAGGGCGATGTCGATCCGCTGGAGGCCCTCGACGACCTGTCCGCCGAGCCCGCCCGCGCCGACGAGGCCGGCGATGACGACCATCGAGAGCGAGAGCATGATGACCTGGTTGACGCCGGCCATGATGGTCGGCAGCGCCAGCGGGATCTGGATCTGGCGCAGGATGCGACCGGGGGTGGAGCCGAACGCCTGTCCGGCCTCGACGACCTCCTTGTCGACCTGGCGGATGCCGAGCTCGGTGAACCGGACGCCGGGGGCGAGGGCGAAGACGATGGTCGCGATGATGCCGGGGACGGGACCGGTGAGGAAGATGATGACCGTCGGGATGAGGTACACGAACCCGGGCATCGTCTGCATGAAGTCGAGCACCGGGCGCACGACGCGCGACACGCGGTCGTCGCGTGCGGCCCAGATGCCGAGCGGGATGGCGATGAGCAGCGCGATCACGGTGGCGACGAGGACGAGCGCGAGGGTCTCCATCGCGTTGTCCCACTGGTCGACGCCGGCGATCACGACGAACCCGACGAGCGAGCCCAGTGCGAGCTTCCAGCCCTTGGCGAGGAACGCCAGAGCGGCGAGGACGAGGGCGACGATCCAGAAGGGCGGGCTCGTGAGAACGGTGTCGAGCACGTCGAAGATGCTCTCGAGGACGTCCTTGATGATCGCGAAGACGGGCTTGAAGACGGCGGTGAGCCATTCGACGAAGGACTCGACCCAGTCGCCGAACGGGAGGCGGGGGACGAAGGTGTCGTTCATGCGGCACCTCCTTCGGTGGTGGTCTCGTCCTGCACGGCGGGCTCCGGTGCGGCGCCCAGGTCGATCTCCCCGGTGCGCGGCTGCTCGCCGGGGACCATGGCCTCGAGCAGCGTGACGCGCGGGACGACCCCGACGAGGCGGTTCTCGTCGTCGGTCACGGCGACGGGGAGCGTGGACTCCGCGGCGGGCGCGAAGATCTCGGCGAGGGGGGTGTCGGGGGACACGGGCGCGACGCCGTCGTGCACGAGGCCGTCGAGCGACTCCTTCCCGGCCTTGAGCGCGGCCACGGCGTCGGCGTCGCGCACGACGCCCTGCAGCCGGCGCTGGCGGTCGACGACGTACGCGGCGGACACCTGCGCCTCGCGCATGGTGCGGCTCGCCTGGCGCGGCCCGCCGCCCATCGGCACGACGACGGCCGGTCGCACCATGACGGAGGACGCCGTGAGGACGCGGGTGCGGTCCACGTCGGCGACGAACTGCGCGACGTAGTCGTTGGCCGGGTCGGACAGGATCTGCTCGGCCGTCCCGATCTGGACGATGCGGCCGTCGCGCATGACCGCGATGCGGTCGCCGAGGTGCATGGCCTCGTTGAGGTCGTGCGTGATGAAGACGATGGTCTTGCCGAGGGTCTGCTGGAGCTCGAGGAGCTGCTCCTGCATCTCGCGGCGGATCAGGGGGTCGAGCGCGCTGAACGCCTCGTCCATGAGCAGCACCTCGGTGTCGGCCGCGAGCGCGCGGGCGAGCCCGACGCGCTGGCGCATGCCGCCGGACAGCTGCGACGGCAGGGAGCTCTCCCAGCCGCCGAGCCCGACGAGGTCGAGTGCCTTCTGGGCCTTCTCGCGTCGCTCCGACTTGCCCATGCCCTGGATCTCCAGGGGGTAGGCGGCGTTGTCGAGCACCGTGCGGTGCGGCAGCAGGGCGAAGTGCTGGAACACCATGCTCACGTGGGTGCGGCGCAGGGCGCGCATCTGCTTGGCGTCGGCCTGCGCGAGGTCGGTGCCGCCGAGCAGGACGTGGCCGGTGGTGGGCTTCCAGAGCCCGTTGAGCATGCGGATGAGCGTCGACTTGCCGGACCCGGACAGGCCCATGACGACGAAGATCTCGCCCTTCTTGACGTCGAAGCTCGCGTCGATGACCGCAGCGGTGCCGAGCGGCTTGACGTCGTCGCGCGAGGCGCCCTGCTCGAGCCGGCGCACCGCCTCGAGGGGCCTGCGCCCGAAGACCTTGTGGACGCCCTGGACGGAGACCGCGGTCTCGCGCTCGGCCGTGACGTCGTCGAGGTCCTCGGCGCGCACGGTGGGGTCAGCAGGCACGGGTGTGCTGAGTGCTGTCATACGGTGGGTTCGCCACCTTCCGTTCGTGGAGCAGCGGTTTCGCGGCACTGCCGGACGGGCGCGCGGGGAGCGGGACGTCGACGGAGGCACGGGTCGAGGCCCTGGTGCGAGGACGCCGCCGAGGCGGGTTCGTCCGGCCGGAGCGCCCGGGACGGGCGCGGCGCACACAGGACCTCACGCTGATCCGATGTCAATCGGTTCACCTGCACCCTGCCCCAATCGTGGCGAGATATCGAACGTGACACCCCGGATTCAGGGCGATTCCAGGGCTTCTCTTGACCTGGGATCGTTGCGAGGGCGCGGATAACGACGGATGGTTGATTGTTATACTTTCGTGATCTTGATTCGGTCAAGAGAAAGTGTTAGCGCGCGCGGGCGCGCGCGCTCCGACTTCTCAGCCGTCCTCCGCTCTCGGCTCGTCCGGGTCGGTACGCTGGAGAAGCCCGCCGACCGAGTCGGCGCGCCGGCGCGGACGGGAGCCCCCAGCGCAGACCTCGACCGTGAGCACCCACAGCACAGGAGAACCATGTCGACCACCGCGACCGCCGCCACCACCAGCCCGGGTTCCGCACCCGGCTTCGACGAGGCCCCCGGGCGCTACAAGGTCCGTGACCTGTCGCTCGCCGAGGCCGGCCGCCACCAGATCCGGCTCGCCGAGCACGAGATGCCCGGCCTCATGGCGCTGCGGGCCGAGTACGGCGAGGCGCAGCCGCTCGCCGGAGCCCGTGTCGCCGGGTCGTTGCACATGACCGTCCAGACGGCGGTGCTGATCGAGACGCTCACGGCTCTCGGCGCCGAGGTCCGCTGGGCGAGCTGCAACATCTTCTCCACCCAGGACGAGGCCGCGGCCGCGATCGCCGTCGGTCCGCACGGCACGCCCGAGGACCCGCAGGGGGTGCCAGTCTTCGCGTGGAAGGGCGAGAGCCTCGAGGAGTACTGGGACTGCACCGAGCAGATCCTGGTGTGGCCCGGTTCCGAGGGGCCGAACATGATCCTCGACGACGGCGGCGACGCCACCATGCTCGTGCACCTCGGCCTGCAGTACGAGCGGGCCGGCGTCGTGCCCCCGGACACGCTGCCGGGCGAGCCCGACCACACGCACGAGATGAACGTCGTGCGCGCCGTGCTGCGTCGCGCGCTCGACGCGGACCCGCTGCGCTGGACGACGATCGCGCAGGGCATCCACGGCGTCACGGAGGAGACGACGACGGGCGTGCACCGCCTCTACCAGCTTGCGGAGGCGGGCGAGCTGCTCTTCCCGGCGATCAACGTCAACGACTCCGTCACCAAGTCGAAGTTCGACAACAAGTACGGCATCCGCCACTCGCTGCCCGACGGCATCAACCGCGCCACCGACGTCCTCATGGGCGGCAAGGTCGCGTTCGTCGCGGGCTACGGCGACGTCGGCAAGGGTGCCGCGGAGGCGTTCCGCGGCCAGGGCGCACGCGTGATCGTGTCCGAGGTCGACCCGATCTGCGCGCTGCAGGCCGCGATGGACGGCTACCAGGTCGCGCGGATCGAGGACGTCCTCGGCTCGGCGGACTTCTTCATCACGACCACGGGCAACAAGGACGTCGTCCTCGCCGAGCACATGGCGGCGATGAAGAACAAGGCCGTCGTCGGGAACATCGGGCACTTCGACAACGAGATCGACATCGCAGGCCTCGCGGACCTCCCGGGCGTGACCCGCACGGAGATCAAGCCGCAGGTCCACGAGTGGACGTTCCCGGCAGGCACCGGCGCCGACGGCGTCGTGCGCGCCGAGCGCTCGATCATCGTGCTGTCCGAGGGGCGCCTCCTCAACCTCGGGAACGCCACGGGTCACCCGTCGTTCGTCATGAGCAACTCGTTCTCCAACCAGGTCATCGGCCAGATCGAGCTCTACCGCGACGCGGTGGAGCACCCTGACGCGCGCGAGTACGCCAACCAGGTGTTCCGCCTGCCCAAGGTCCTGGACGAGAAGGTCGCGCGCCTGCACCTGGACGCGCTGGGCGTCCGCCTCACGACCCTCTCGGCGAGCCAGGCCGACTACCTCGGGGTGCCGGCCGAGGGGCCGTACAAGCCCGAGCACTACCGGTACTGACCGCGCACCGGGAGGCGCCGAGCGGTCGGAGGACCGCGCCGGTACTGTCCCGACCATGAGCGACGCGTCCACCGAGACCACGGCCCCCGCCCGCACCTCACCGCGCAGGGGCGGGGGCTGGGTCCGGTGGACGGCGTGCGGGATCCTGCTCCTGCTGGGTGGGGTGCTCGCGCTCGCCACCCAGGTCGCGCGGTACGCGGACGGCACGCTCCTCGACACCGACCGCTACGTCGCGATCGTCGCGCCGCACCAGGTCGTCGAACGGGTCGTGGGTTCCGAGGCCTTCTCCCGGGTGTGGGAGTCGGTGAACCGGGCCGGTCACCGGGCGGTCGTGTACGTCGCCACGGGGGAGGGCGACGTCGTGCGTGCCTCGGAGGACGGCGTCGTGCGGCTGAGCCTGGGGCCCGTGGTGGACGAGGTCCGCACCGAGCTCCAGGACCGTGGCTTCTCCTTCGCCGAACGGATCCCCGAGCTCGACCCGCAGCTCACGCTCGGCGCGTTCCCGCAGGTCACGGTCGTCCAGGTCGGGGTGGAGTGGCTCGCGCGCGCGGCGGCCTGGCTGCCGTGGGTCGTCGTCGCGCTCGCCGCGGCCGCGGTCTGGGTCGCTCCGGCCCGACGCCGCGGGGTGGCCCTCGTCGGGGGGACCTGGGCCGCCGCGGGGCTGCTCCTCGTCGGCGCCGTCGCGTTCGGGCGCGGGAAGTATCTCGACGCGCTGCCGCCCGCCGTCGCCGAGAACGCGACCGGCGTGGTGTACGACCGGCTGCTCGGGCCGCTGCGGGCCGACGGGATCTGGCTCGTCGTCGTCGGCGTGGTCGTGGTCGGCGCGGTCGTCGCGTGGCACGTCTGGTCGGGTGGGCGGGACGGTCGTGTCGAGGCCGCCGGTGCGGCAGAGCTCCCCACCGCGGAGGCGGACTGACCCGGGGGTTGTCCCTACCCCGGTCCGGCGGACATCTCCGTGGTCCGCGGCCCGGCGGCTCGCCAGACTGGCAGCATGACCTCCGTGACCACAGACCCTCCGCGCACCGACCACCCGGACGCGCCCCCGTCGTCGGGCGCACGGGTCGAGACCGGACGCGCCGCAGCGCCGCCGGACCCCCGGTACGTCGACCACCGTGAGCACGTGCCGTTCCTGCGTGCTCCGTTCGCGGGGCGGACCTGGCGCGAGTACGGGTACCTGTGGCTCGTCCTGCTGGTCGCGCCGTTCGGGTTCGCGTACTCGATCCTCGCGGTGGTGTCGCCGACGCTGGTGTTCGTGCCCGTCGTCGGGATCGTCGTCGCGGGCTGGATCGTGCTCGGCGCCCGCGGGTGGGGCTCGATGTACCGGTCGATGGCGCGCTCGATGCTCGGGGTCGACGTCGCCGCTCCCGCGCACTCCGCGCGGGAGCGGACCTCACGGTCACGGGGCTTCTGGCGGACGCTGTGGGTCGGGCTCGGGGACGGCACGGGGTGGCGGGCGGTGCTGTTCCTCTTCGTGACGTTCCCGCTCATGATCGTGTCGTTCGTCGTGAGCACGGTCTTCCTGGTGGTCGGCCTGGGCTTGATGACGCACTGGTTCTGGTCGCGCTGGCTCCCGCTCCAGCAGGCGAGCGACGGGACATGGCACCGGGGTGCGTCGTTCGGCACCGACTGGTTCATCGACACGCCCGCACGTCAGCTCGGCCTCGCACTCGTCGGAGTGCTGCTGCTGTGGGTGTGGCCGCAGGTCACGCGGGGGCTCGTCCAGCTGTGGCGGCTCCTCACCGTCGCGCTGCTCGGGCCGACCCGCGCGAGCCTGCGCGTCGCCGACCTCGAGGAGTCGCGCGGACGCACGGTCGAGGACGCCGACGCGAAGCTGCGGCGCATCGAGCGCGACCTGCACGACGGCACGCAGGCGCGCCTGGTCGCGGTCGCGATGCAGCTCGGGGAGGCCAAGGAGCTGCTGACGGCCGGCGGGCAGGGGATCGGGGGCACGACCGTCGGGACCGACGCGGTCGTCGAGGCGAGCGTGCTGGTCGGTCAGGCGCACGCGTCGACCAAGGAGGCGCTCGTCGAGCTGCGCGAGCTCGCGCGCGGTATCCACCCTCCGGCGCTCGACAACGGCCTCGCGGTAGCCCTCGAGACGCTGGCGGCGCGCACGCCGCTGCCCGTCACGGTCGACGTCGACCCGGCGGTCGAGGCGTCGGGGCGGCTCGCGCCGGCGCTCGAGTCCATCGCCTACTTCTGCGTGGCCGAGCTCGTGACGAACACCGTCAAGCACGCCCGTGCGACGGGCGTCTACGTGCTCGTCGAGCGGCAGGGGACCGGCCGCGCGGCGCGGCTGCGGCTGCGCGTGCGCGACGACGGGCAGGGCGGCGCGCGCGTCGTGGAACCGGGGGAGGACGGGCAGCGGTCCGGCCTCGCGGGGCTCGCCGAGCGCGTGCGATCCGTCGACGGGTCCCTGGAGCTCTCGAGCCCCGTCGGCGGGCCGACCGTCGTCACGGTCCTCCTGCCCGTGCGCGTGTGAGCATGGTGCCCATGCAGATCGTCATCGCGGAGGACTCCGCCATCCTGCGCGACGGCCTCGTCGCGCTCGTCACGCGTCGCGGGCACGAGGTGACCGCTGCCGTGGCGGACGGGGACGAGCTCGTCGCGCAGGTCGCACGGCTCGCGACGGCCGGCGCGCTGCCCGACGTCGCGGTCGTCGACATCCGGATGCCGCCGACGTTCACGGACGAGGGCCTGCGGGCCGCCCTGGCGCTGCGCGCCGCGCACCCGGGGCTCGGCGTGCTGCTGTTCTCGCAGTACGTGGAGACGCGGTTCGCGAGCGAGCTGCTCACGGGCGGGGCGCAGGGCGTCGGGTACCTGCTCAAGGACCGCGTCGCGGACGTGAGCGAGTTCGTCGACGCCCTGACCCGCATCGCCGCGGGCCAGACGGTCCTCGACCCGGAGGTCGTGAGCCAGCTCATGGGCGCCTCGCGGTCCGACGACGGCCTGGCGCGCCTCACGCCGCGCGAGACGGAGGTGCTCGAGCTCATGGCGCAGGGCCGGTCCAACTCCGCGATCGCCGAGGCGCTCTTCCTGTCGTACGGGGCCGTGGAGAAGAACGTCACGTCGATCTTCGGCAAGCTCGGGCTCCCGCAGGACGCCGGCGACCACCGGCGCGTGCTCGCGGTGCTGCGCTACCTCAAGGTCTGACCCCCCGGGGGGAGAACCCCACACGGTGGGGAGGACACTCCCATACCGGGATGAACGGGAGTTTTCGAGGATGGTGAGTGCCGGGGATCCTCCTGGCGCCGCCGACCGAGGAGCGTCCCGTGACCGCCCTGCTCGACCCACCCCGTGCGCCCGCACCCCCCACCGAGCCGAGCCGACGCGGAAGCTCGCCGGCCGGCGTCGGGCAGGGGACCGACGCTCCCGCCTCCCGTCCGCAACGCGACGCGTTCGTCGACGCCGTGCGCGCCCTGGCCACCCTGAGCGTACTCACCGTGCACTGGCTCATGGCCGACGCGACGTGGGACGGCGAGACGCTCCGGATCGGCAACGCGCTCGTGCACGGCGCCGGCTGGGCCGTCACCTGGTTGCTGCAGGTGCTCGCGCTGCTGTTCTTCGCGGCGGGCGCGTCGGCCGCGTACGGCCTCGTCCGCAGGCCCGACGACGTCCCCGCGGCCCGGCGCGGCGGGCCCTCCGACGTGCTCGGGCGCGGCGTGCTGGGTGCGGTCGGTGCCGACCTCGCGGACGGGTGGCGGCTGGTGCTGCACCGTCTGCGGCGACTGCTGCGGCCTGTCGGCGTGTTCGCCGTCGCGTGGGTGGTCGCGATCGTCGTCCTGCTCGTCGGCGGCCTGCCGGGTGGTGCCGTGCGCGCCCTCGCGACGCTCGCACCGCAGCTCCTGTGGTTCCTCGCGATCTACCTGGTGCTCCTCGCCCTGACACCGCTCCTGCGTCGCGCGCTGCACGCGGCCGGGTGGTGGGGCGTGGCCCTGCTGACCGCGGCTCCGCTCGCCGTCGAGGCGCTCCGGTTCGGCGCCGGGCTCGAACGGCTCGCGCTCGTCGACGTCGTGCTGGTGTGGGCCGTGCCCTATGCGATCGGGCTGCTGTACGCCGACGTGCGCTCGGGTATCCGCGTGCTGCGCCGCGGCCGGGTGGTCCCCGTCGCCGTGCTCCCGTCACGCGCCGTGCTCGTGGGCGTCGGGCTCGCGGCGGCGGCCTTCGCGGCGCTGCTGGTCGCGCTCGGCCCGTACCCGGCGTCCCTCATCGGCATGCCGGGCGACACGATGTCGAACCTGGGTCCTCCGACGGCGCCCGTCGTCCTGCACGCGGTCGCGCTCGTCGCGTTCGCGCTGGCCTCCCGTGACCTGCTCGCGCGCTGGGCGCACGGGCGCGGGCGGAAGGTCGTGGCCGGGCTCGCGGCGCGGTCCATGACGGTCTACCTGTGGCACGTCACGGCGATGATCGTCGTCGTCGCCGTGGTGCTCGTCGGGCTCGGCGAGCGGCTCCCCGACCCGGGGAGCGCGGACTGGTGGGCGAGCCGGCCGGTGTGGTTCGGCGCGTTCGCCCTCGTCCTGCTGGGCATCTCGCGCGTGGTCGGCCGGTTCGAGTCCCCGCGACGACGTTCCGTGCCCGCGGTCGGGCTCAGCGCGAGGGGTCGGGGACGGAGTACGGCAGGCGGTGCAGCGTCTGCGCCTGCAGCCGGGCCGCGTCACCCGCTGCGCGTGCCGTCGTCCAGTCCCGGTTCCGTCGCTCGGTGAGCACGGCCATGAGGAACGCCTCGGGGTGCGTCCCCGGGGGCGCACCGGGGGCCACGTACCGCTCGACCTGCGCGGCGAGGTCCTGCCCGAGGCGCACCCGGGACGCCGGGCTCAGCCGGTCGACGCGGGCGAGGTACTGGCGCGCGGCGAGCGCGAGGCCGTCCGGCAGCCGACGCATGTCCGCGCGCGCCGCCCACGCGGCGAGATACGGCGGCATCACGAGCGGCGCGAGCGTGGGTCGTCCACCACGCACGCGGATCGCGTACGTGCCCGCAGCCAGGTCGCCGAGCCGCTTGCCCTTGTCGTTCGACAGCGACGCGATCATCGCGACCGACCCCGCCGTGAGCCACAGCTCGCCGATGCCGACGAGGGCGCGCAGGAACGCGTGCCGGAACCGGGCCGGGCCGCCGTCGTCCCGCACGATCCGGATACCGAGCGCGAGCTTGCCCAGCGAACGACCCCGCGACAAGGTCTCGACGGTCGTCGGGATGACGACCATGAAGAGCGCCATGATCACGATGACGAGCGCCGGCCCGAAGTCGGGCTCGAGGAAGTTCAGTGACTGGAACATGACGAACATCAGGGCGAGGAAGACCGCGAACAACGCCACGAGGTCGATGATCGCGCCGAGCGTGCGCGTGATGAACGACGCCGGCCGCGCATCGAGGACGACGCCCTCGCCGATCAGGATCCCGTCTCGCACGCACCTGCTCCGTTCCCTCGCTGTGGTGGGCGGCCGTCCACGCACCGTCCTCGCAGTCGGTGATGCACGCCACCTGTGGCAGGGTATCGGTCGTGGACCTCGACATCTTCCCTCCGCGTCCCGCCGTGGACGCCCAGGTGGTGTTCAGCAGTGGATCTTGACGCCTTCACCGACGTGCACCGCGCGCAGTGGGACCGCCTCGAGACCCTGGCGAAGCGGCGCCGGCTCGACGGCGCGGAGGCTGACGAGCTCGTGCGCCTCTACCAGGCGGTCGCGACGCACCTGTCGACGATCCGTTCCGTCGCACCCGACCCGGTGCTCATCACGCGGCTGTCCGACCTGCTGGGTCGCGCGCGCACGCGTATCGCCGGCGCGCACGAGCCGGCGTGGCGCGACGTCGTGCGGTTCCTCGTCGTCTCGCTGCCTGTGGCGCTGTACCGGATCCGGTGGTGGTCCGTGGGCGTGACGGTCGCGTGCGTCGTGGTGGGCCTGGTCGCGGGCATCTGGGTCGCGACGACGCCCGAGGGGCTCGCGTCGATGGGGCCCCCGAGCGTGCAGGAGCACTACGTCGACGAGGCGTTCGCGTCCTACTACGACCCAGGCATCGACTTCGCGACCGTCGTCTGGACCAACAACGCGTGGATCGCCGCGCAGTGCATCGGGCTGGGCATCACCGGCATCTTCCCCGCGTACGTGCTGCTCTCGAACGCGATCGGCGTCGGCGCGACCGGCGGCATGATGGCCGCGCACGGCGAGCTCGACCTGTTCCTCACGCTCATCGCGCCGCACGGCCTGCTCGAGCTCATGTCGGTGTTCGTCGCCGGGGCGGCCGGGCTGCGGATCTTCTGGGCGTGGGTCGCGCCGGGGCCGCTGCCGCGGGGTCGTGCGCTGGGGCAGGAGGCGCGGTCCCTCGTCACCGTCGCGATCGGGCTCGCGCTGTCGCTCGCCGTGTCCGGCGTGATCGAGGGGTTCGTCACCGGCTCGACGATGCCGTGGTGGCTCAAGATCGTCATCGGCGCGATCGCGCTCGCGGGCTTCTGGGTCTACACGATCGTGCTCGGCCGGCGCGCGGCGCGGGCGGGGGAGACCGGCGACCTCACGGCCGACCACGCGGGCGACGTCGCCCCCGTCGCCGCCTGACCCGCCCAGGGCGACCGGGTCGGTCCCGCACGACCTCGGTCCCGCACGACCTCAGTTCCGCACGACCTCAGTTCCGCACGACCACGCGCGGCGTCGCCCCCGGCGCCGCGACGCGCAGCCAGTCCTCGCCGCGCGCGACGATCTCGTCGACCACGTCCGCGGTACCCAGCGCGTCGGCGGGCGAGGGGTGGGTCGCGTCGCCCGTGGTGGTCGACCGGAGTGGCGCGACCTCGAGCTGCGCGGTGCCGTCCCCGGTGGTGCGCCAGGTCCACGACCCCGCGACCCGCCCGTCGACGAGGACCGTCGCCGGCACCTGACCGTTGACGGTCACGATGCGCGAGACGGGCAGGTCGCCGAGCACGCGCGTGCGGTCCTTGTGCGAGAGCAGGACGTTGTCGAAGTCGGCGACGAGCAGCACGGGGACGGGCTCGGACGCGTTGGGCCGTTGAGCGTCGGCAAGGTCGAACAGCTCCGCCCCGCCGGGCCCCGTGAACGTCACGAGCTCGGGGCGCAGCACGTCGACGGCCGCACGCAGGCGCGTGAGGCCCGACCACTGCTGGACGTCGGCGACCGTCGCCGGTCCGAACGCGGCGAGGTAGCGCCGCACGAGGCGCGCACGAGCCGCGAGCACGGCGTCGGGGTCCGTCGCGTGGGCGACCGGGTCCAGGTCGTGGCGCGACCGGCCGAGCCAGGCGTCCGCCGTCGTCCACGTCGTCGTGGTCCCCGGACCGCTCGCTCCCCACAGCCCGCGCGGCGGGACCTGGACGAGCGGCAGGAGGCAGCGCGCGCCGTACGCGAGGTGCTTCGGGTCGACGGCGGGCCAGCGTGCGCCGAGCAGCTGGCCGAGGTCGACCGACGTCCGGGGCTCGGCGAGCAGGTCCTCGGCCTCCATGGAGAGGTCGTCGAGATCGACCTCGGCGAGCGCGGTGCCGTGCTGATTGCGTGCGCGCAGGTAGGTGGCCAGCGCGGGCCGGGCGTGGGCCGCGAGCTCGAACGCGTCGTCGGCGGCGACCAGGTGGACCGTGCCGCGCAGCGTCGCGAGCCGCACCACGCTCCGATCCTCCAGCGCGGCGTCCAGGGCGTCGGTGGTGAAAGCCTCGAGCCGTGACCACAGGCCACGGTGGGGCGACGCGGGCACCTGGGACTGGAGCCCGACCAGGTGACGCACCTCGTCGAGCGGGGGAGCGTCACGCCGGGTGCTCAGATGCTGGCGGGCGAGCAGCGCGCGGTTGAGTGCGCGGTCGTCGAGCACCGGTCCGTGCGGGGACGTCGCGGGCACGGACGCGTCAGAACAGGACGATCGCGAGGACGGGGATCACGAACGTCGCGAGCAGCGCCGCGACGACGATGATCGCCGTTCGGCGCGTGCGGCGATCGCGGTCGCGGTCGCGCTGGTTGGTCGGCTGCCAGGCCACAGGATCTCCAGGAGGTCGGGGGGCTCGTGCGGGACCGACCCTACCCCGGACCACCCACGTCCCGGTCAGAGCCGGCCGGCGGCCTTGAGCGCGAGGTAGGTGTCCGCGAGGCGCGGGGCGAGCTCGTCGGGGAGCGCGTCGACGATCTCGACGCCGCGCTGGCGCAGGACCGTCGCCACCGCGGCGCGCTCGATCTCGCCGCGGGACGCGGCCGCGGCGTCGTACACCTCGGCGGTCCCCGAGCGGTCGGCCCGCAGCGCGGCGATCTCGGGGTCGGCGGCGCCCGCCAGGACCACCTGGTGGGACTGCGTGAGCTGCCCGACGACGGGGAGCAGCCCCGTCTCGACGGCGGCGGCGTCGAGGGTGGACAGCAGCACGACGAGCGCGCGCTGGGACAGCCGCTCGTGCACCGCGGTGACCAGGCCCGACCAGTCCGTCTCGAGCAGGACGGGCTCGAGCGTCGCGGTGGCGTCGGCCATCGCCGGCATGAGCCGCGGGCCCGCCGCACCGGCGACGCGTGCCCGCACGGTGCGGTCGAACGCGATGAGCTCTACACGGTCGCCCGCCCGCCCGGCCAGCGCCGCGAGCAGCAGCGCCGCCTCGATGCTCGCGTCCAGCCGGGGCTCGTCGCCGAGGCGGGCCGCGGACGTGCGCGACGTGTCGACGACGATCAGCACGCGGCGGTCCCGCTCGGGGCGCCACGTGCGCACGACCATGTCCCGTCCGCGGGCCGACGCACGCCAGTCGATGGAGCGCACGTCGTCCCCGATGACGTACTCGCGCAGGGAGTCGAACTCGGTGCCCTCGCCGCGCACCTGCACGGCCGCGCGCCCGTCCATCTCGCGCAGGCGTGCGAGCCGGCTCGGCAGGTGGCGCCGGGAGCGGAACTCGGGCAGCACCCGCAGGCGTCCGGGCACCGCCAGCGACACCTGCCGGGCGGCGACGCGCAACGGGCCGAACGAGCGGATCGTGACCTTGTCCGCGTGCCGGTCGCCGCGGCGTGTCGGGACCAGCACGGTCGACGTGCGCGTCGCCTCGCCGGGCGGCAGGTCGACCCGGTGGCGGTTCACCTGCGTACCCGCCGACGGCGGCCACGCGTCACGCACGAGAGCGCGCAGCCGGCGCGACGACAGGTTGGTCAGCGTCAGGCGGGACACGGTCCGGTCGGACAGGCGCACCGACGCGGCGACCCGTCGCTCGATCGCCACGCGCCGGGGCGAGGCGGCGAGCGCGACGTCGAGCCCGCACACCACCGCCACGACCGCCAGCCACACGAGCACCGTGCCGGTCACGGGCACGAGGATGACCGGCACGATCCCGAGCGCCACCAGCACGACGGCGCGCCACGTCAGAGCCACGACCCGGGCCTCAGCGGGGGACGGGGACGGACGCGAGCACGGTGTCGAGCACGCTCTCGGCGGTGACGCCCTCCAGCTCCGCCTCCGGGCGCAGCTGCACACGGTGGCGCAGCGTCGGGTGGGCGAGCGCCTTCACGTCGTCGGGCGTCACGTAGGAGCGTCCGGACAACCACGCCCAGGCGCGCGCGGTCGCGAGCAGGGCGGTCGCACCACGGGGCGAGACGCCGAGCGACAGCGAGGGCGAGTGGCGGGTCGCGCGGCAGACGTCGACCGCGTAGCCGAGCACCTCGCGGGCGACCTGCACGCGGGCGACCTCGGCCCGGGCGCGGTCCAGGACGTCGCGACCCGCGACCGGGCGCACGCCCGCGCCGGCGAGGTCGCGCGGGTTGAACCCGGCCGCGTGCCGCGCGAGGATCTCGACCTCCTGCTCGCGCTCGGGCAGGGGGAGCACGAGCTTGAGCAGGAACCGGTCGAGCTGGGCCTCGGGCAGCGGGTAGGTGCCCTCGTACTCGACCGGGTTCTGCGTCGCGATGACGAGGAAAGGGTCGGGCAGCATGCGCGGCGTGCCGTCCACCGAGACCTGCCGCTCCTCCATCGCCTCGAGCAGGGACGCCTGCGTCTTGGGCGGCGTGCGGTTGATCTCGTCAGCGAGCATGAGGTTGGTGAAGACCGGCCCCTCGCGGAACGAGAACTCGGCGGTCCGGGCGTCGTACACGAGGGATCCCGTGACGTCGCCCGGCATGAGGTCGGGCGTGAACTGGACGCGCTTGGTGTCGAGGTCGAGCGACGCCGCGAGCGTGCGTACCAGCAGCGTCTTCGCGACGCCGGGCACGCCCTCGAGCAGCACGTGCCCCTTGCACAGCAGCGCGATGAGCAGGCTCGTCACGGCGCCGTCCTGCCCGACGACCGCCTTGCCGACCTCTGCGCGCACGTTCGCGAGCGCCTGGCGCAGGTCGAGCGACGGTGGCGCGGCGTCGTGCGGCTGGCCGTACGACGGCGAAGGAGCGGGTGCGTGCGCCGGCTGCGGCGCGCCCGCGGCCGCGGTCGCGGTCGAACGGCCGGCGACGGACGTCTCGTACGGCGTCGGCCTGTCCTGCGGCGGGCCGTAGCGGTCGGGCTGGGGCGTGGGGCCCTCGGGGTGCTGCGTCACGAGTGGTGGACCTCGCTCTCGATCTGGTCAAGGTGACGCGCGAGCTCGAGCAGCGCCGCGTCGTCGGCGGGTGGTGGACCGTACAGAAGATGGGTGACCTGCTCGACCGGCCGGCCCGTCGCACGGGCGACGGCGTCGACGAGCGACGCCGCCTCCGCCGAGCGGGGCAGCCCGAGCCGTGCGGCGAGGCGGTCGGCGGACCCGGCCCGCAGGCCGGCGGCGGCGTGCCCGCGGGCTCCGGCGCGCCGGTACAGGCGTCCGCGTCCGCGCGTCGTCTCGGACGCGCGGACCACGACGGGCAGGTCCTCGACCACGAGCGGGCCGAGGCGTCGCCCGCGCCAGAGCGCGAGCGCGAGCGCCACGACGAGGAGCTGGAGCGCGGCGACCCCGGCCCAGGGCGGCAGGCTCGCCGCCTGGAGCTCGTCGGTGTCCCCGCCCAGCGACGTGTCGAAGGGGTCGGCGACGAGCCACACGAGGTTCTCGTGGGCCCCGAGCGACCACAGGACGAGGGCGCCGGCCCCGTCGTCGGTGATCGAGTCGTTGCGCAGCAGCGTGGGCGTGTCCATCGCACGGACGGAGCGGTCGCCCGTCTCGTGCACGAGGTAGGCGCTGCCGGCACCGTCGGGGGCGGGGAAGCAGAGCGTGACGTCACCCGAACCCGTGGCCTCGAAACCCACGCCGTCGGAACGGATCTGCCCGGCCGCGACGGCAGCCGGGTCCGCGCAGTCCGCCGGACGCCCGACATTGCCGTCGGGCCAGTCGTAGACTGTGCGGACGGCGCCGTCGGTCGCGACGTCGAGCATGGAGTCCGAGGGCGCGACGAGCACCAGGTCGGCCTGCGTCGCCACGAGCGCGTCCTCCTGCTCGGGCAGCATGTAGTCGCCCTGCGCGACGAGGAGCGTCGTGGGCTCGTCCCGGTCCGCGGCGGCGACGGCGTCGGCGACGGTCTGCACGTAGGTCACGTCGACGCCCTGGTCCCGCAGGACCTCGGCCACGGCACGCGACCCGTCCGGCCCGGGGTTGTCCGGGGCCAGCGGGGTGCCCGACGTCGCCGGCCGGGCGATCGCCGTGATCCCCGCGAGCAGGAGCAGCGAGGCGAGGACGGCGAGGGGCCAGCGCGCGCGGTGCCAGCGGGACCGCGCGCGGGAGGAGGCGGTGGTGCCGTCGCCCACGACCGGGACGTGCGCCGTCGTGACCGCCCGGGCGGTGGGTGCGGACGCGGTCGTCGGGGCGGGGGGTGCCGTGGTCACGAACCCTCCTCCGTGCTCGCGGGACCGGCCGCGACGAGCTCCGGGCGGCGTGCCGGCCGGGCGGCTGCGACGGTCGCGTCGAGCGAGCGGAGCATCGCGTCGGAGTCCGGACCGACGGTGCGCTTGCCGTAGCAGACGTCGTCGAAGAGGTGGGCACCGGCGTCGAGCCCGGCAGCCACGTCGGGGAGCCGCTCACCTCCGGCGGCGGCGGCCTCACGGGCGGTGCGGCCCACCCGCGGCTCGACGAGCGCTCGTTCCTCGAGCGAACGGACGACGGCGCGGAAGCGCTCGAGCACGGCCGTCGCCCAGTCCCCGGCAGAGGCGGCGGCGTCCGCAGCGCGCCGGAGCTCGGCCGCGCTGCGGTCGTCCTCGTCGAGCACGACGGCAGACGGCGTCGACCTGCGCGACGGGCGCACGGGGCCGGCCACCCGGTAGGCGACCACCGCGACGACGACCACGACCGCGACCACGACGAGCGCGATGGCGGCGCGGCTCAGGTCGAGCGCCGGGACCCCGTCGAACTGCGACCAGAACCAGTCGAGGAGTCGCTGCAGGAGCGACGGGTCCCGTGCGTACTCGGGCTTCGCGAGCTCGTCGACGAGCCAGCCCCGCGCCTCCTCGGACCCCGGCCGGACCGGGACCTCTCCCGCGAACCGCGTGACGATCACGGGGCCGGCTGCTCGCTCGCCGCCGCGGTCAGCTCGACGTCGAGGCCCTCGCGCCGCATCCGCAGGTCGATGTAGAGCAGGGCGACGACGCTGCCGACGAACAGCGTCAGCACGATCGTCGAGACCGCGATCCCGAGCGTCATGACGAGGTTGCCGGCGACGAGCTGGCCCGCGCCCATCAGGATCACACCGACGATGCTGAAGGGCGTCACGAGGATCTGCACCACGATGTACATGGCGACGTACGTGAGGGCGTAGATGCCGACGAGCCGCCAGAACGAACCGCGCGTGAGCCGCCACGTCCGGCCGACCGTCGACCAGAAGGGCTTGCCCTCGAGCGCGAGCGCGGGCGTCACCAGCCCCGTGCGGGCGCCGACCCAGACGATGACGACGAGGTAGCCGGCGAGCCCGACGAGCATCATGACGACGGCCAGCCCCGGGGAGGCCGTCGCGGCAGCCGCCACGAGCAGGACGAGGATCACGATGAAGAGGGTGTTCGCGACGAGGAGCAGCAGCGAGAACCCGATGAGGAACCACGCGCGGCGACCGACCTGCGACCACACCTCGCCGACGGCGGCCTTGCGGCCGATGACCGACTGGCCGATCGACACCGTCAGGAGACCGCTGACGATCGGTGTCGCGATGCCCGTGGTGAGCGCTGTCCCGATGGTCGTCGAGTAGAGCGTCGCGACGTCGTTCCCGGAGAAGCCGGTCTCGGCAGGCATGTCGGCGAAGAGCTCGGCGACGTAGCCGGAGAACGCGTACCCGAGCAGGGCACCGATGATCGTGGCGATCACGACGACGAGCGTGCTCATCCCCAGCATCACGCGGGGGTTGTGCCGGACCGCACCGAAGGCGCCGTCGAAGATCTCCCCGAGCGACAACGGGCGCAGCGGGATGATGCCCGGCTTCGACGCGGGCGGGACGTAGGGCGCGCCGGCGAAACCCGCGGGCGGACCGTACTGGGGCTGCCCGAACTGCGGCTGCCCGTACTGACCTTGCCCGTACTGCGGCTGCTGACCGGGCTGACCCTGTCCGTACTGCTGCTGTCCGTACTGCTGCTGTCCGTACTGACCCTGTCCGTACCGCGGCTGCTGACCGGGTTGGCCCTGTCCGTACTGCGGCTGCCCGTACTGCTGCTGCCCGTGCTGCGGCTGACCGGGCTGCGCGTACTGCCCGTAGCGCGGCTGGGGCGGTGCTGCCGGTGCCGAGCCGTCGCCGGTCGCCGGACCGTAGCCGGGCGTCCCGTACGTCGGTGAACCCCACCCGCCGTTCGCCCCCGCAGGTTCCGCGGGCGGCGGCACCGGTGCTCCGGCGGCGTCCGGTGCGCCCTGGACGGGGCCGTCCGGCGTCTCGGAGGTGTCGGGTGTGCTCATGTGCTCGTGGTCCCCCGGTCAGGTCGCGTCGCTGGCGCCCGCCGGGTGACCCCGGCGGCGAGGCCACCCTAGTACGACGCCGGTGGGGAGAGCGGTACGACGAGGGGCGGGCGAGGGCGGTTCCTGGCGACGCTTCACCCGCGCCGTCGCCGCCGGTGCATGGGCCGGGCGCGTCCGCGATGGCATCATGTCCGCATGAAGGTTCGCGTGCTCGTGGTCGACGACGACACCGCTCTGGCCGAGATGATCGGCATCGTCCTGCGATCCGAGGGGTTCGATCCGGTCTTCTGCGACGACGGCGACCTCGCCCTGGAGACGTTCCGCAGCTCGCAGCCCGACCTCGTGCTGCTCGACCTCATGCTGCCCGGCAAGGACGGCACCGAGGTGTGCCGGCTCATCCGGGCGGAGTCGGGCGTGCCCGTCATCATGCTCACCGCGAAGAGCGACACCGTGGACGTCGTCCTCGGGCTCGAGTCCGGCGCGGACGACTACATCTCGAAGCCGTTCAAGCCCAAGGAGCTCGTCGCCCGCATCCGTGCGCGCCTGCGCCGCAGCGACGAGCCCGCGCCCGAGCACCTGAGCGTCGGCGACGTCGAGATCGACGTGACGGGCCACCGTGTCACCCGGGACGGCGAGGCGATCGCCCTCACGCCCCTCGAGTTCGACCTCCTCGTCGCGCTCGCGCGCAAGCCCTGGCAGGTGTTCACGCGCGAGGTCCTGCTCGAGAAGGTGTGGGGCTACCGGCACGCGGCGGACACGCGCCTCGTGAACGTCCACGTCCAGCGCCTGCGTTCCAAGATCGAGCACGACCCGGAGAGCCCGGAGATCGTCCTGACCGTCCGCGGCGTCGGCTACAAGGCGGGCACGGCGCGCGCGTGAGCGCTGACGGCGGCCGGTGGCACTCGGCCCGCTCGGCGCTGCGCCGGGCCCGACGCCGCGTGCGCGCCTTCGTGCGCCGTGCCGTCTGGCGGTGGCGCTCCTCGATGCAGCTGCGCGTCGTGTCGTCGGCGCTCGCCGTGGGCATCGTGACCGTCGCCGCGCTCGGCGCGTACCTGTCGGACTCGATGCGCGACGGCCTGTTCGACCGGCGGCTCGAGGAGATCGACCTCGAGAGCGCGCAGTCCACGGCCCAGGCGCGCCGCACGCTCGCGTCCTCACCCGCGTCGACCACGTCCGAGGCGCAGTCGCTCCTCTACGACCTGCACGCGATGCTGCAGTCGAGCGGGTCGGCGTCGCGCGAGGTGTTCCTGTGGCGCGTGAAGGGAGAGCCGTCCGTGCTGCTCGACGTGTCGTCCAACCGTGAGCTCGACGGGCTGGTGTCGGACGAGATGCGCGAGCAGGTCGTCGAGGCGGACGGAGCCCAGATGCTCCAGTCGGTCGCGATCCCGCTCCAGCCCTCCGACCCGCAGTCACCGGTCGTGCCCGGTGTCGTCGTCGGCTCCACGGTCGACGTCCCGGTGGCGGGCACGTTCGAGCTCTACTACCTGTACGACCTCCAGGCGGACCAGGAGACGCTGCGGTTCCTGCAGTCCGTCCTGCTCGTCGGTGCCCTCATCCTGCTCGCGCTCCTCGCCGGGATCACGGCCCTGGTCACGCGTCAGGCCGTGCAACCGGTGCGTGGCGCGGCGCGCGTCGCGGAACGTCTCGCGGACGGGCACCTGGACGAGCGGCTGCCCGTCAAGGGGCACGACGAGATGGCCTCGCTCGCCCGCACGTTCAACGAGATGGCGCAGAGCCTCCAGGAGCAGATCGGGCGGATGGAGGAGCTGTCGATGCTCCAGCGCCGGTTCGTCTCCGACGTGTCGCACGAGCTGCGCACGCCCCTCACCACGGTCCGCATGGCGTCGGAGGTCCTGTACGCCACGCGCGAGGACTTCGACCCGGTGTCGCGACGCTCCACCGAGCTCCTCCAGACCCAGCTCGACCGGTTCGAGGACCTGCTCGCCGACCTGCTGGAGATCAGCAGGTTCGACGCAGGCGCCGCGGCGCTCGAGGCGGAGCGGCGCGACGTGCGCGACGTCGTGGGTGCCGCCGTGGAGCACGCGGCACCGCTCGCCGAGCGCAAGAACGTGTGGCTGTCCGTCCACCTGGGCGACGAGCGGCTGACCGCGGACGTCGACCCGCGGCGCGTCGAGCGGATCGTGCGCAACCTCCTCGTGAACGCGATCGAGCACGCGGAGGAGGGCCCGGTCGAGATCACCGTGGCCGGAGACGGGCACGCGGTCGCGGTCGTCGTGCGCGACCACGGCGTCGGCATGTCGCAGCAGGACGTCGAGCACGTCTTCGACCGCTTCTGGCGTGCCGACCCGGCCCGCGCGCGCACGACCGGAGGGACCGGGCTCGGCCTGGCCATCTCCCTCGAGGACGCGCACCTGCACGGCGGGTGGCTCGAGGCCTGGGGCAGGCCGGGGCAGGGTGCGAGCTTCCGGCTGACGCTGCCCCGGCGGGCGGGCATCCGGCTGCGCTCCGCGCCGTTGCCCCTGGTCACCGAGGCCGCACCGGGTCGTGGCCTGCCGAGCACGTGGAGCGAGCCCACGCCGCTCGCCGAGGACCTCGAGGGCACGGTCGACCCGGCCGACCTCCCCGCCCTGACCGGGGACATCCCGATCGTCCCCGCCCAGGGTCGGTCGTCGACGGGGGAGGACCGATGATCCGCCGCGTCGTCGCGACGGTCGCCGCGCTCGGCGGGCTCGTGGCCCTCGCGGCCTGCGCCGCGATCCCCACCTCCGGTCCCGTCATGGACGGGCGGGCCGTCGTCGAGGCGCCCGGGCCCGTCTACCTGCGCGCGAACCTGCCGCGCGCCGACGCCCCGCCCGAGCAGATCGTCCAGGGGTTCCTCGCGGCGCAGGCCGGGGGGGCGTCGGGCACCTTCGACGTGGCGACGGAGTTCCTCACGCCCGGCGCGGCCTCGACGTGGAGCCCGCTCGCCCAGGTCGCCGTGCTCGAGTCCGAGCCCACGCTCGACGTGGACGACTCCGCCGCCGACGAGGGCACCGTCACCGTGCGCGCGACCGGCCAGGTCGTCGGCGTCGTCGACGAGCGTGGTGTGTACTCCGAGCAGGCGCCGGGCACCACGACGGAGCTCGTCTACGACCTGGTGCTCGACGACGACGACCAGTGGCGCATCGAGACGACGGACGACGGGCTGGCGATCACCGCCACGAACTTCGACCGCACGTACCGGGCCACGGACCTCTGGTTCCCGACGACCGACCGCCGCTACCTCGTGCCCGACGAGCGTTGGTTCCCCAGCCGCAACTGGCAGACGCTCGCGGTGCGCGAGACGCTCGCCGGCCCGGTCGACTGGCTGAGCGGCTCCGTGGCCACCGTCGTGCCCGAGGGCACGGCACTGAGCATCGAGTCGGTGACCGTCGAGGACGGCACGCCTGTCGTCGTGCCGCTCACGGACGCTGTGACGGAGACGTCGTCGGCCGACCGCGGGATGCTCGTCGCCCAGCTCGAGGCGGCGCTGGGGGATCCGGCCCCCCGCACCGTCCAGCTCTACGTCGGCAGCACCCCGCTGGGAGCCACGCAGACCCAGGACGTGGGGCCCGCGACGACGCCGGACGACCCGGTCGTGCTGGCGGGCGACCGGATCTCGACCCTGGACGGACGGCAGGTCGAGCCGGTCGAGGGAGCGGCGACGATCGTGGGGCTCGAGCCCACGGCGCTCGCGTTCCGGGGGGCGGCGACGGAGGCCGAGTTCGTCGTCCGCGACGGCGGGACCCGGCTCGTGACGGTGCCGACGGACGGTACCGACCCCCTGGTCCTGCTGACGGGCGACGACCTCGTCGCGCCCAGCATCGACCGGTTCGGGCTCGTCTGGAGCGGACCCCAGGTGCAGGCCGGGTCGCTCCAGGTCGTCGGCCTCGACGGGGCGCTCGACGCCTCCGTCGCGGTGCCGTGGCTGGAGGGACGTACCGTCGTCGGCCTGCGGGTCGCGCCCGACGGCGCCCGCATCGCGGTCCTGACCCGTGCGGGGACCTCCGTCCAGGTGCTCGTCGCGGGGATCGTGCGGGACGAGACGGGGCTACCCGTACAGCTGTCCGAACCGACCCGCGTGGGCCAGCCGGTCGTCGCGGCCACCCAGGTCGTGTGGACGGATGCTGCCCTGCTCGGCGTCCTCGGCCGGACGGGGAACGACGACGCGGCCCGGCTGCAGCTCGTCCCGGTCGGTGGCCCGAGCCGGCAGTCGTCCCCGCTGGAGGGTGCGGTCACCGTCGCCGCCGGTCCCGGTGTCTCGTCCGTCCTGCTCGGGACGAGCGACCAGAGCCTGTACTCGGCGGGACCGTCGACGCTGTGGACGCGTGTCGCCGTCGACGTCCTCCTCCCGACGTATCCCGGCTGACCGCTCGGTCCTGGCCGTCCACAGGAGCGTCCAGAGGGCGGCCCGTCCACAACGGTCGTACACGGGCTGTGCGGGACTCCCGCCCGGCCCCACGATGTGGCCGTGGACCCCGACCGCTGCTCCGTCGCCCGTCGCGCCGCCCAGGACCTGGTGCGCCTCGCCGTCCCCGTCGAGTGCCCTGGATGCGGCACCCCGGACGTCCGGTGGTGCCGGGACTGCCTGACCCCGCTCGCCGGCCCTGCGCGTCGAGTCGAGGACGGTGCACCCCGTCTCGACCGCCTCGACGGCGTGCCACCCCTGCCCACCTGGGCGCTCGCGTCCTACTCGGGGCCGCTGCGCGACGTCGTCGTCGCCTGGAAGGACCGCGGGCGTGCCGACCTCGACCGCCCCCTGAGCGACGCCGTCCGGTCTGCGGGCGCGGCACTCGCCCCGCTCCTGCGCGCGGTGGCCGGGCAGGGACCGGTCGCCGCGGGCGGACTCCTGGTGGTCGCGGCCCCGACGTCGCGGGCCGCGCGCCGCGCCCGGGGTCGAGAGCCGGTCGCGGTGCTCGCCGACGCGTTCGCCGTGGGCCTGCGCTCTGCCGGCTGCGCGGCCCGCGTCGTGAGCCTCTTGGTGCAGGAGCGCCGCTCACGCGACCAGGTGGGCCTGGGATCGCGCGGACGCGGCGCGCGCCTGACGGTCGTGCGGCTCGCGCGTACCGCGGCGGCACGAGCCCTGGTCGGCACCCCCGTCCGGAGCGTCCCGGCGTGCGTGCTGATCGACGACGTGCTCACGACCGGGGCGACGATCGCCGCGTGCGAGAGTGCGCTGTCGGGGCGGGCGATCCCGGTGCTGGGGGCCTTCACGCTGGTCGCGACACCGTCTCCCCGCGGTGATCGCACCACGCCCGGACGGAGCTCGGGGGAGGGCGTCGGTTCACCTTCCGTTGGTGCTGCCGACACCCCGTACCGGGGGTTACGCTGAGGACCAGTCGCCGCGGTACCGGGCTCAGCAGGACTCCTGCGCCGGTTGCCGCGCGATCGTACCGAGCGCGCGACGCCGTACGGCGCCGCAAGGAGGTGGTAGCCCACCGGCGCCCAGCAGGGGTGCCCCACCTGAACCGGACAGACGCTCGGGAACCGGGCGTCTTCTAGACCCTCGTGGAGGATCACATGGAGATCGTCGTCGTCGGCAGGCACACCGAGGTGGCCGACCGCTTCCGTCAGCACGCGGAGGACAAGCTCGCCAAGGTCCAGCAGCTGTCGCCCAGTGCGCAGCGCGTGGACGTGGAGGTCACCCACGAGAACAACCCGAGGCTCTCCGGAGTCCGGGAGCGTGTCGAGCTCACCGTGCGGGCCAAGGGCCCGGTGGTGCGTGCGGAAGCCGCGGCGGACGACAGGTTCGGAGCCCTCGACCTGGCGATGGACAAGCTCGCCGAGCGTCTTCGCCGCGCGCGCGACCGCCGCAAGGACCACCGCAACCACACCGTCGACCCGCCCGTCGACGTGCGGCCGTTCGACCCCGCCGAGCACGGGACGCCAGCCCCGCCGGCCCCGACGACCCCCCACGAGCCCGGCGAGGCGGTGGAGACGATGCTCGGCGACTCGCCCGTCGTCGTCCGCCAGAAGCTGCACACCGCGGAGCCCATGACGATGGACGACGCCCTCTACGAGATGGAGATGGTCGGTCACGACTTCTTCCTCTTCGTCGACGTCGAGACCTCACGTCCCTCGGTCGCCTACCGGCGCCAGGGCTGGAGCTACGGCGTCATCGCGCTCGACACGTCGTGCGACTGCGCGCAGGCGCCGGTCGAGAAGACCGCCTGACACGCTCCGCCTGACCTGTCCCACCCGACAACGCCCCGCCGACAGGCGGGGCGTTGTCGGTGGTCGCGGGCATGATCGAGGCGTGGTCACCGTCGAGTCGTTGTCGCTGTCCCAGGCCCGCCGTGTCGCGCTCGCTGCGCAAGGGCTCCACCGTCCACGTCCGTTCGGCGGGGCGGGTGGGGCAGGACGGGACGGCGTGCCGACGATGCGGCACGTCCAGGGCGTGATCGACCGGATCGGCCTGCTGCAGATCGACTCGGTCAACGTGCTGGCCCGGGCGCACCTCATGCCGCTGTACGCACGGCTCGGCCCGTACGACACGGCGCTCCTCGATCGCGCCGCCGGCAAGGCCCCACGGCGGCTCGTCGAGACGTGGGCGCACGTCGCGTCGTACGTCCCGCCGAGCACGTGGCCGCTGCTCGAGTGGCGGCGTCGGCGGTACCGGACCGAGGCGTGGGGCGCCATCAGCGGCGTCGAGATGAGCCACTCGGGGACGGTCGAGGACGTCCGTCGCATCGTGACGGAGCGCGGTCCGATCACGGCGAGCGAGGTCCACGAGATCCTGGAGGAGCTCGGGCGCTCGCACCCGCGCGACCGGTCCCAGTGGGGCTGGAACTGGAGCGTGGCCAAGCGTGCGCTCGAGTTCCTGTTCTTCACGGGCGAGATCACGTCGGCGCGACGCAACGGTGCGTTCGAGCGCTCCTACGACCTCACCGAGCGCGTGCTCCCTCCCGCGGTCCTCGCCGCGGCCCCCGTCTCCGACGCGGACGCGGTCCGGGCGCTGCTCGAGATCGGGGCCAGGGCGCACGGCGTCGGCACCCTGCGGTGCTTCAAGGACTACTTCCGGCTCGCGGGGCCCGCGGTGCGCACCGCCCTCGCCGAGCTCGTGGACGCCGGAACGCTCCGGCCGGTCGCCGTGCGCGGCTGGGACGAGCCGACGTACCTGCACGCCGACGCCGTGCTGCCGCGCCGCGCGACCGCCGCGACGCTCCTCAACCCCTTCGACCCCCTCGTCTTCGAACGGACGCGCCTCGAGCGCCTGTTCGACGTGCACTACCGGATCGAGATCTACGTCCCGGCGGACAAGCGGGTGCACGGCTACTACGTCCTGCCCTTCCTGGAGGGCGAGGCGCTCACAGCCCGGGTCGACCTCAAGGCCGACCGTCGGGCGGGGGTGCTGCGCGTGCTGTCCGCGCACCGCGAGCAGGCGGTGGGTGCGGCGACGGCGGAGCGTCTCGCGGCGGAGCTGCACGTGCTCGGTGCCTGGCTGGGGGTGCCCGTCGTCGACGTCTCGCCCGCGGGCGATCTCGCCCCCGCGCTGTCCGCCGCGGTCGGTTCCGTGCGAGCTGCCGGGTGAGGTGCCGGGTGACGTGACGGGTGAGGTGCCGGGCTGCGCCACGAGCGGTCCTGCGGCCGTGGTGCGGGCGCTCGCGCCGACGGGTTCGTCGTCGGCGAACACGGGTGGGGGCTTGCCGGTCCTGGACTCGCCTACGATGGTCTGTGACGTTGCCGACGTCATCCTCTGCGCGTGCTCGCGCCGGGGAGGCCCGGCCATCCTCCCGGACCACCCGGCCCGGGAGCGCGATCGATACGGGAGTCCTGCGTGCCTTCGATCCTCGACAAGGTCCTGCGCTTCGGCGAGGGCCGGATCCTCAAGAAGCTGTCCGGCATCGCCGACCAGGTCAACAAGCTCGAGCCGAGCTTCGAGGACCTGACCGACGAGGAGCTGCGCGAGGAGACGGACCGGTTCAAGGCCCGGCTCGAGGACGGTGGGACGCTCGACGAGCTGCTGCCCGAGGCGTTCGCCGCCGTGCGCGAGGCGTCCCGGCGCACCCTCGGCCAGCGTCACTTCGACGTCCAGCTCATGGGCGGTGCGGCGCTGCACCTCGGCAACATCGCCGAGATGAAGACCGGTGAGGGCAAGACGCTGGTCGCGACGACCGCGGCCTACCTCAACGCGCTCGAGGGCAAGGGCGTGCACGTCGTCACCGTCAACGACTACCTCGCCAAGTACCAGAGCGAGCTCATGGGTCGTGTCTTCCGGTTCCTCGGCCTGACGACCGGCGTGATCCTGTCCGGCCAGACCCCGGCGCAGCGCCGCGAGGAGTACGCGGCGGACATCACCTACGGCACGAACAACGAGTTCGGCTTCGACTACCTGCGCGACAACATGGCCTGGTCCACCGACGACCTCGTCCAGCGCGGCCACAACTTCGCCATCGTCGACGAGGTCGACTCGATCCTCATCGACGAGGCACGCACGCCGCTCATCATCTCCGGGCCCGCGTCGGGCGACACGAACCGCTGGTTCGGCGAGTTCGCCAAGGTGGTGCGCCGCCTGAACGTGGAGAGCGACTACGAGGTCGACGAGAAGAAGCGCACGGTCGGCGTGCTGGAGCCGGGTATCGGGAAGGTCGAGGACTACCTCGGCATCGACAACCTGTACGAGTCGCTCAACACACCGCTGATCGGGTTCCTCAACAACGCGATCAAGGCCAAGGAGCTGTTCAAGCGCGACAAGGACTACGTCGTGCTCAACGGCGAGGTCATGATCGTCGACGAGCACACCGGGCGCATCCTGCCCGGTCGTCGCTACAACGAGGGCATGCACCAGGCGATCGAGGCCAAGGAGGGCGTGCAGATCAAGGCGGAGAACCAGACGCTCGCCACGATCACGCTCCAGAACTACTTCCGCCTGTACGACAAGCTCGCCGGAATGACCGGTACCGCCGACACCGAGGCGGCGGAGTTCCAGGGCACGTACACGCTCGGCGTCGTCCCGATCCCGACGAACCGGCCGATGCAGCGCGTGGACCAGGGCGACCTCGTCTACAAGAACGAGGACGGCAAGTTCGACGCCGTGGTCGGCGACATCGTCGAGCGCCACGCGCAGGGCCAGCCGGTGCTCGTCGGGACGACGAGCGTCGAGAAGTCCGAGCTGCTGTCGGCCAAGCTGAAGAAGCAGGGCGTGCCGCACGAGGTCCTCAACGCCAAGCAGCACGAGCGCGAGGCGAGCATCGTCGCCCAGGCGGGTCGCAAGGCCGCCGTCACGGTCGCGACGAACATGGCCGGTCGAGGGACGGACATCATGCTCGGCGGCAACGCCGAGTTCATGGCAGTCGCGGACCTCGCGTCCCGCGGCCTGGACGCCGCGGAGAACGCGGAGGAGTACGAGGCCGCGTGGCCGGACGCGCTCGAGAAGGCCAAGGCCGCGGTCGCCGCGGAGCACGACGAGGTCGTCGAGCTCGGCGGCCTGTACGTCCTCGGCACCGAGCGCCACGAGTCGCGACGCATCGACAACCAGCTGCGTGGTCGTTCCGGCCGACAGGGCGACCCGGGCGAGTCCCGGTTCTACCTGTCGATGCAGGACGACCTCATGCGTCTGTTCAACTCGGGTCTCGCCGAGTCGATGATGAACCGTGCCGGCTTCCCCGACGACGTCCCGCTCGAGTCGAAGATGGTCACCCGCGGTATCGCGAGCGCGCAGGGGCAGGTGGAGTCGCGCAACTTCGAGATCCGCAAGAACGTCCTCAAGTACGACGACGTCCTCTCCCGTCAGCGCACCGTCATCTACGACGAGCGTCGCCGTGTGCTCGAGGGCGAGGACCTGCAGGAGCAGGTGCAGCACTTCCTCACCGACGTGATCACGGCCTATGTCGACGCGGCGACGGCCGAGGGCACCCCGGAGAAGTGGGACCTCGACGCGCTGTGGACCGCGCTCAAGGCGACGTACCCCGTGTCGATCGAGGTCGACGAGGTCGTCGAGCAGGCCGGCGGCCCGACCCGGGTCACGAGCGAGCTCGTCCTCGAGGAGATCCTCTCGGACGCGCGGATCGCGTACGAGAACCGCACGCTGGAGCTGGGCGAGGCGAACATGCGCCAGCTCGAGCGCCGCGTGACCCTCTCGGTGCTGGACCGCAAGTGGCGCGAGCACCTCTACGAGATGGACTACCTGAAGGAAGGGATCGGGCTGCGTGCGATGGCGCAGCGCGACCCGCTCGTCGAGTACCAGCGCGAGGGGTTCCAGCTCTTCCAGGCCATGACCGAGGCCATCAAGGAGGAGACGGTCGGCTTCCTGTTCAACCTCGAGGTCAAGGTCGCCGAGCCCGGTGCCGGGACCCCCGGTCAGCCGCCGGTGATCGACGCTGCGGGCGCTGCCCAGGCCGCCCGGTCGGCGTCCGCTCAGGTTCTCGGGGTCTCCGCGGGCGCGGCGACGGCTCCGGTCGAGGACGCTCCGGTCGACGACGTGCAGGACGCGCCGGTCGACATCGAGGACGAGCCGGTGGAGAAGTCGTCCGTCGCGGAGCCGCCCGTGCAGGCCGCGGCGGCCGAGGCCGCCCCCGTCGCCACGTCCCCCGACTCGTCGGGTGGCGCGGGCACGCTGATCGCCAAGGGTCTGGACGGCCCGGACCGTCAGGTCCCGCTGTCCTACAGCGCCCCGAGCGAGGACGGCACGGGTCAGGCAGTCGTCTCGGGCGACGGTGGCCGCCGGTCGCGTCGGGCGCTGCACGGGGAGGCCTCCGCGGTCGAGAGCGACGGCCGGACGTTCCCCGGGACGCCGCGCAACGCGCAGTGCCCGTGCGGGTCGGGCAAGAAGTACAAGGTCTGCCACGGCCGCAACGAGGAGTAGCTCGACCAGCACGACGGGCCGTCACCGCACAGGTGACGGCCCGTCGTCGTCCGCTCAGCCGATCTCGAGGACGACCACGCGCCACGTACCACGGCGCAGCTCGAGCCGTGCGGCGGCGGCGCGGACCCGCTCGCCGTCCTCGACGACGACGGTCGCCTCGGCCGCCGACTCCCCGATCCGCACGACCCGCACCCTGCGGATGCCGACCGGACGCGTGGAGGTGACGGCCTTCGTCGGCTCGTCGACGACCAGGCGGGCACGACGGGCGAGCGCGTCGTAGATCTCCGGGGTCACCCAGCGCGCGAGCTGGTGCACGGTCCGATCGCCGCGGATCACCTCGACGGCTGCCCGGACCACGGCGCAGCACAGCGCCTGCGGGTCGACGGGCGGGAGCGGGGTCGTCGGGACTCCGAGCGGTCTGCGGCGCGCGACGTGGCGCACGGCGACCGGTGCGTCGACGTCGAGTCCCGGTGCCGGACGCTCGCCGATGCAGCGCAGGAGCCGGGCGGGGCTCTCGGCCCGCGGCACGTCTGCTGCGCGGACCTGCGGGCCGGGGACGTGGGGGGCGGTGCCTGACGTGACGGTCGGTGCGGTCATGGCCGTGCTCCTTCTCGAGTGGTCGGGCAGACGGGGTGGTCAGGAGACCGGCGGGGTGAGCACCTGGCCGGGACGGATCAGGTCAGGATCCCCGCCGATCACGCCGGTGTTCGCGGCGAACCAGCGCTCGACGGACGCGGCGATCTCGGCGTCCGGGGCTCCCTCGGGCAGGGTGCGGGCCGCGATGGACCACAGGCTGTCGCCGCGGACCACGACGACCTCGTCGGCGGTGGGGCGGACGGGGGGAACGGAGCGGTCCACGGTCAGCACGGCGTCGCGCACGCGCGTGGGAATAGGGTCCGTGCCCGTCGTCGCACCGTCCGCGTCGGTCCCCGTCGGCTCGACACCGGTTGCCGGGTGCGCCGTCGGTTCGTCGAGGGACGGGACGGCGAGCTCTCCTGGCGTGGAGGGCCCCGTCGAGGGGCCGGAGGAGGGGGACGGGAGCGCAACGCGTGGCTGGTTGTCGTCCGGCGTACTGGCGCCGAGGTCGGCGACCGACGGTCGCCAGCCCAGGTCGACGGCGACGGTCGTCTCCGGCTGGGAGAGGTCGCGCTCGGCGGCCTGCGCCGTGCCCCCGGCGAGGACGAGGCCCGCGCCGACGGACACGCTCACGCCGATACGGGCCGCGCGGCGGACGACGGCGGGCGCGTGCCGCGCGACGAGCCTCTCGCCACGGGTCCAGGAGCGCCCGGTGGCACGGGCGAGAACGCAGACCAGGGCGAGCCCGGACGTCGTCGCGAGCCACCCGGCGGCGAGGATGCCGACGACGAGCGCGAACAGCTCGAGGCAGGTCTCGACCCGCAGCGGCGTCGTCTGCGAGAGGACGTGCCGGCCACGCCAGGCGAGGGCCACCACGACCGCGGTCATCGTGGTCGCGAGCAGGAGCACGCGCGTCGCACGGGCTCCCGTGCCGTGGCCCGTCGTGGCCTGGAGCCCCGTCGTCGCGAGCAGGTCCTGCCGCTCCTGCCGTCCCTGCCCCGTGTGCGTCGCCATGATGCCCCCTGACCGTCGAACCACGTCCTGATGGTTCTGAGTAGTTTCCGATGTCGTTTGATATCGCTTGGTGATGCTAGGCCCATCTAAGCCGTGTTCGGTGGCGGTGTCCAGAGGTGGCTTTTCGTGATGTGGACGGCGGTGGCGGGCGGGGGTGGCAGGGGCGCTACGGTGTGCCCCGTGCGATGGGAGGCGCTCTTCGAGGACATGACGGCACAGCTCGTCGCGTCCGAGGGGGCTGACCGGGACGGCGTCGTCGCCGACCTGACGCGAGCCGAGCAGGCCACGATCCATCTCGCCGAACGGCTCCGCGACACCCACGGGGTCGTGCAGCTCGAGCTCCAGGACGGGACCTGCCTGTCGGGGGAGCTGCGTGACACCGGTGACGGCTGGCTCCTGGTCGCCGAGGGCGCCCGCCAGCACGTGGTGCCCACGAAGGCGCTCGCCTCCGTGGTGGGCCTCGCCCGGACCGCGCGCCCGGTCTCCGGACCGCGCGCCGGGCTCGGCCTCGGGCACGTGCTGCGTGGACTGATGCGAGACCGCCAGCCGGTGCAGGTGCGGACGTCCGCCGGTGTCCATCCGGGATGGATCACACGGGTGGGCAAGGACCACGTCGACCTCGAGGTCACGCCCGGCGCCGCGCACGGGGCGCGGACCGTGCCCTTCCCGGCCGTGCTCTGCGTCAGCGAGGCGTCAGGCGGTGCGGGAGCTCGGTGACGAGGGTGCAGGGGGGCGCAGGGGGAGTGGTTCGGTCGGTCACGGGGTCAGGCCTCGAGGTCGTCGGCCTTGATGCGCTGACGGGTCTGCTCGTACATCCGCTGGATGTAGGACTCCAGCTCGGACGCCTCGACGCGCCACTGGCCGCGTCCGCCGACCTGGATCGCCGGGAGCTCCCCGGAGCGGACCAGCGCGTACGCCTGGGCGGCCGAGATGTTGAGCTGCTCGGTGACGTCGGCGAGGGTGAGGAAGCGCTGCGGCATGGCCCAAGTCTGTCACGGTGACATCGCTCGCACCGGGTTTCCACAGGCGCTCCCACGCCTCTCGCGCAGCCACGATGATGAACGTCGGGCGCACACGCGCTCCACGACCGTACGGACGGGACGACGATGACGACGGCGCTACGCACCCCACGACCTGACCCCCTGCTGCGGCCGCCGTCCGGGGGACCGGCCCCCGTCACGGCAGCGCGGCTGCGCAGGCCCACGTGGCGTGACCCCCGCCTGCTGATCGGCGTGGTGATCGTCGCCGTCTCGGTCGCGCTGGGCTCGTGGGCGGTCGGTGCGGCGGGCCGTACGACGCCCGTCTACGCGGTCACGAGCGTCGCGCTCCCGGGAGACGCGATCTCCCTGGCCGACCTGCACGTGGTCGACGTGCAGCTCGGTGCGGCGGGGGAGAAGTACCTCCGCGCGGACGCGGATCTCCCCGACGGGATGGTCGTGCTCCGGGCGGTCGCGGCAGGCGAGCTCCTGCCCACCGCGGCTCTGGGGTCGGCCGAGGAGCTCGAGGTCCGGTCGGTCGCGGTGCCCGTGACCACGGGGCTGTCCGACCGCATCACGCCGGGGACGCAGGTCGACCTGTGGTACGTCCCGCCGGTGGACGGGAGCGGCGGTGATGACGACGACGACACCCCGGCCGAACCCGTCCAGCTCGTCGAGAACGTGACGGTGGCCCAGGTGGACGAGGGCGCCAGCACCCTCGTCGTCGGAGGCACAGTGACGGTCCACACCCTCGTCCCCGTCGCCGACCTGCCCGGCGTCCTGGGCGCCGTCGCCGGTGCCGGGAACATCGCCGTCGTCCCGAGGGGCGGCGCCTGATGGCCGGCGCGACGACGGTCGCCACCGTCCTGTGCGCCGTCCGAGGGCCCGGTGAGGCCGACGTCGTCACCGCCCTGGACGCGCCCGGGTCGGGGCTCCAGGTGACGCGGCGGTGCGCCGACCTCGTCGAGCTCCTCGCCGCAGCCGCGGCGGGGGCAGGACGTGTCGCGGTGGTCTCGGCGGACCTGCCGACCCTCGACCGCGACGCCGTCGCGCACCTGCACGAGCACGCGGTCCGGGTCGTCGCGCTCGCGGCGGAGCCGTGGGAGCGGGACCGTCTGGTCGCGCTCGGCGTGGACACGGTGGTGGACCTCACCATCGCCGCGGACGGGCTGCGCGACGTGGTGCGGGAGGCGGCACAGGACGCCTCCGCCGCGCCACGCACGCCGATCGCGCCCCCGACCGCGCAGGTGGTGGGGGACGGCCTGCCGTGGATGCCGCGCGCCGGTCGGGTCGTCGCGGTGTGGGGGCCGGCCGGTGCTCCGGGGCGTTCCACCCTCGCGCTCAACCTGGCCGCGGAGCTGTCCGGCCCGCACGTACCCGCCCGACGCGCGCGTCGGGACCGCCGGGTACCGAGCGAGGTCGACCTCCCGGCGCAGGTCGCCGAGGGCCCGGAGGCCGAGGTGCTCCTCGTCGACGCCGACACGTACGGCGGGACGATCGCCCAGCGGCTCGGGCTCCTCGACGAGTCACCGGGTCTCGCGGCGGCCGCGCGGGGCGCCGCGCAGGCGATGCTCACGCCCGCGACGCTCGACGCGCTCGCACCGGTCGTCGCGCCGCGGGTCCGGGTCCTGACCGGCATCGCGCGCGCCGCCCGCTGGCCGGAGCTTGCCGGCTCGTCCCTCGACGTGGTGTGGGACGTCGCGCGTGAGGTCGCGGACTGGACAGTCGTCGACTGCGGCTTCTGCCTGGAACGCGACGAGCTCCTCAGCTATGACACGCGCGCGCCGCAGCGCAACGGTGCGACGCTGAGCGCGCTCGCGGCGGCGGACGCGGTCGTGGTGGTGGGAGCGGCGGACCCCGTGAGCCTGCAGCGCCTCGTGCGCGGGCTGGACGACCTGACCGACAGCGCTGTGGCGCTCTCCGCCGTCCGGACCGTCGTCGTGAACCGGGTCCGGTCGGCCGTCGTCGGGCCGCGTCCCGAGGTCGCCGTCCGCGAGGCGCTGTCGCGCTACGCCGGCGTCGACGAGCTGTTCGTCGTGCCGGAGGACCGTGCGACGGACGTGGCGCTGCGTGAGGGCCGGACGCTCGCCGAGGCCTCACCGGGTGGTCCCGCGCGCCGGGCCGTCGCGCTGGTCGCCGAGCACCTGCGGGACTCCGTGCCCGCGCGTCCGGTGCCCGGGGGAGCCGCGCACCGCCTCGAGGCGGCACACTGATGCCATGCGCATCTACGTGCCCGCGACCCTGGACGAGCTCGACGGCGTCACCACCGCACCGGACGCCGCGCGCTGGACGGTGACCCCGCGCGGCGCGCACGCCGTGACGACGGCCCTGATCCGCGCCCTCCCCGAGGAGGACGACGAGGGACTGGAGTTCGCCGCCGCGCTCGAGGCGGCCGACGACTCCCTCGCGCTGGTGGCGAACCGCTCGGGTGCGCCGCGGCAGCGGCTGGTCGTGACGCTCGAGGTGCCCGACACCGCGGTCCAGGTCGCGGCGTCCGGACCGGTGGGTGGGGACCCCGACGACGAGCCGGCACCCAGCGCCGTCGAGGTCGTGCGCACCGTGCCCGACGTGCCGATCGTGTGCGTGCACGTGGACGAGGTCGAGGCAGCACCGGACATCGCCGCGGTGCTCGCGTCGGCCGACGGCGACGGCCCCGAGGCGGACGCCGCGCTCGACGCGGCGATCGAGCGCGTCACCGAGCGTGACCTGCTCTGGTACGACTGGTCCGAGCTGTCCGACGTCCCGCGCGCCTGACCCCGGGCCGCGGTCAGGCGTCCGCGCCGACCCCGATGCCGGGGGTTCCGGCGGGCTCGCCGGAGCGGGCGGTCGGGTCGTCGCCGATCTGCGCGAGGACGTCGTCGTGCAGGAGCCCGTTGCTCGCCACGCCGTTGCCGCCCCACGGGCCGTCGACACCGGCGAGCGACGTGAACCGCCCCCCGGCCTCCGTGACGATCGGCACGAGAGCGGCCATGTCGTAGAGCTCGAGCTCGGGCTCCGCCGCGGCGTCGACGGCGCCCTCGGCGACGAGCATGTAGGACCAGAAGTCGCCGTACCCGCGCGTGCGCCACGCGCCGTCCATGAGGCCGAGGAAGTCGTCGAGCCGACCGCGCTCCTTCCAGCCCGAGAGGGACGAGTACGCGAGGGACGCGTCCGGCCACCGCGCGACGCCGGAGACGTGCAGCCGTGAGGCCGCCGCGAGCGACTTGCCGGTCCACGCACCGGTCCCCTTGGCCGCCCACCAGCGGCGACCCAGAGCGGGGGCGGACACGAGTCCGACGACGACCTCGTCGCCGTCCGCGAGCGCGATGAGCGTCGCCCACACGGGGACGCCCCGCACGTAGTTCTTGGTCCCGTCGATCGGGTCGATGATCCAGCGGCGCGCACCGTGGCCGGTCTCGCCGAACTCCTCGCCGACGATCGCGTCGCGTCCGCGCGCGCGGCCGAGCTGCGCGCGGATGATCTCCTCCGCGGCGCGGTCCGCGTCGCTCACCGGGGTCGAGTCCGGCTTGGACTCGACGTGCAGGTCGAGCGCCTTGAAGCGGGACATCGTGTGCCCGTCGACCTGGTCGGCGATCACGTGGGCGAGGCGCAGGTCGTCGTCGTAGCTCCGCGTCGGTGGGGGCGTCATGCCTCACACCGTAGCGGTGCGCTCACGACTGCGGGGTCAGGCGGCGCCGGTGCGGGACGTGAGCACGCGACGGAACGACTCGACGCGTGCCGCACGGGCGGCGCGCACGTCGTCCTCGGGGGCGGCGGCGATCCAGTCGTCCATCGCGCAGTCGGGCGCGTCGTCGAGGTGGGTGCAGCCGCGCGGGCAGTCCTGCGCGACGGTGGCCAGGTCGTCGAACGCCTGGAGCAGGTGGTCCACCTCGACGTGCGCGAGCCCGAACGAGCGCACGCCCGGGGTGTCGATGACCCAGCCGCCACCGGGCAGGCGCAGCGCGACGGCCGACGTCGACGTCTGTCGCCCGCGCCCCGTCACCTGGTTGACGACGCCGGTGGCGCGCCGGGCGTCGGGCACGAGCGCGTTGACGAGGGTGGACTTGCCGACGCCCGAGTGCCCGACGAACACGGACTCGCGACCGGCGAGCGCGTCCCGGACCGCGTCGAGCGGCTCGATCGCCCACCCGCTCGGGGCGAGCCCGTCCGGGATCCGGCGCGTCACGACGACGGAGACGCCCAGCGGCTCGTACAGGGCGCGCAGCGGCGCGGGGTCGGCCAGGTCGGCCTTGGTCAGGCACAGGAGCACGTCCATGCCGGCGTCGTACGCCGCGACGACGCACCGGTCGATCATGCGGGTGCGCGGCTCCGGCTCGGCGAGGGCCGTGACGACGACGAGCTGGTCGGCGTTCGCGACGATGACGCGCTCGTACGGGTCGGTGTCGTCGGCCGTGCGCCGCAGGACGGAGCGGCGCTCCTGGATGCGCACGATGCGCCCGAGGCTGCCGTCGTCCCCGCTGACGTCGCCCACGAGGTCCACGCGGTCGCCGCACACGACGCGCATGCGGCCGAGCTCGCGCGCCTTCATCGCGACGACCGTCCGCTCCTCGTCCCCGACGAGCAACGTGTAGCGGCCCCGGTCGACTCCCGTGACGAACCCGGTCACCGCGTCCGCGTGCTCCGGGCGCTGCTTGGTGCGCGGCCTGCTGCCGCGCTTGGTCGGGCGCGACCGGAAGTCGGACTCGTCGGGGAGTCGTGCCATCAGCGACCGGCCACCCCGGACATGCGTTCCCACATCCCGGCGAACCCGGGGAGGGTCTTGGCGGTCGTGTCGACGTCCTCGACGACGACGCCCGGCACCCGCAGGCCGACGAGTGCGGCCGACGTCGCCATGCGGTGGTCGTGGTACGTGCGGAACGTGGCGCCGTGCAGCGGCCGGGGCGTGATCACGAGCCCGTCCCGGGTCTCCTCCGCCTGCCCGCCGAGGCGCGTGATCTCGCTGGCGAGCGCCGCCAGCCGGTCGGTCTCGTGACCCCGCAGGTGCGCGATCCCGCGCAGGCGCGAGGGGGAGTCGGCGAGCGTGGCGAGCGCGGCGATGGTGGGGGCGAGCTCGCCCGCGGCGTGCAGGTCGACGTCGACGCCGCGGATCTCGCCCGTGCCGGTGACGGACAGCACGCCGTCGGCCAGCTGCGCGGTCCCGCCCATGGCGGTCAGGAGCTCCGGCACCATGGCGCCGGGCTGCGTGGTCGTCGTGGGCCACCCCGTGACACGGACCGTCCCGCCCGCGACGAGGGCGGCGGAGAGGAACGGCGCGGCGTTGGACAGGTCGGGCTCGACGTGCACGTCCCGCGCGGTGAGCGGACCGGGCTCGACCCGCCAGATCGCGGCGCGGGAGTCGTCGACGACGACGCCTGCCTCGCGCAGGACCTGCACCGTCATGTCGATGTGCGGCATGCTCGGGAGCGTGCGGCCGACGTGCCGCAGGGTGAGGCCCTGGTCGAACCGTGCCGCCGCGAGCAGCAGCCCCGACACGAACTGGCTCGACGCGGACGCGTCGACGTCGACGGAGCCGCCGCGGACCCGTCCCCTGCCCCGGACCGTGAACGGCAGGGTGGTGGGGGCGGCTCCCTCGTCGCCGACGATGGTCACGTCGAGCGCGCCGAGCGCGGTGAGGACCGGAGCCATCGGGCGTACGCGGGCTCCCTCGTCGCCGTCGAACCGGACGGGTCCGTCGGCGAGGGCGGCCACGGACGGGAGGAAGCGCATGACCGTGCCGGCGAGACCGCAGTCGATCTCTGCCGGGCCGTGGAGCCGGCCGGGGGTGACGTGCAGCTCGCTGGGGTCGTCGCCCGCCACGATGTCGACGCCGAGCGTGCGGAGCCCGGCGATCATCAGGTCGGCGTCGCGGCTGCGCAGCGCGCCGCGCAGGACGCTCGGACCGTCGGCGAGGGCGGCGAGCACGAGGTGCCGGTTGGTGAGCGACTTCGACCCCGGGACTGAGACGGTCGCGTCGAGCGGCCCGGAGACCGCGGGCGCGGACCAGTCGCCGTCGGCAGGAGCGGGCGCGGTGGCTGCGGGGGGCGCGTCGGTCATGACCACCAGGTTAGTGGAGCGCCGGTGCCCGACGTCGGCGGGTCCCGGCGGGTGGACGTGCCGCCACCCGCCTCAGGAGACCTTGGCGCGGACGGCGTCACCGGCGTCGTGCACGGCTCCCGACACGCTGTCGGCGGCCTGGGCGGCCGCCTTGCGTGCCGAGGCCGCGGCGCGGCGCGCGGAACGTCCGGTCTCGTGCGCGGCCTCCTTCGCGCTGGCGACGACGGCCTCCTGCTTGGCCTGTCTCGCGAGCTCGAGGTCGTGACGGGCCTTGTTGAGCCGCCACTGGACGCCGGGCCTGCCCTCGTAGTCGGCACCGGCGATGAGGGCCGCCCCGATCGCGCCGACGTTCGCGACGAACCGGCGGGTCCGCTCGGCGCGGGTGGCCTCGCCCGACGTGAAGGGCTGGTTCACGACGGCGAGCGGCACGGTGAGAGCCGCGAGCGCGAGCGCCGCGCTCCGGGGGGTCTTGCCGAACGCCAGGAAGAGGCCCGCGACCGCCGTCGCGGCCCCGTGCGCCCGGACGAGGGCGGTGACCTGCTTGTCGCTCAGGGGGTTCTCGACGCCTGCCCGGCGCTCGACGAGCTCGACGCCGCTGCGTGCGGCACGCACGTGCTCCGCGGGTCGGATCGCGGCCTGGACCCCGTCGTAGACGAACCACGAGGCCAGCATGGGCCTCGCGGCGTTGCGCAACAGCATCGGCATCGGTACTCCTTAGCGGTGGGACGTCTCGGTCTCAGCCTGCCCCGCGCGCCGCCGCGGCGCCACCTGCCGGGGCCCCCGGCCACGCCCGGGCGGGAATGTGGTGGCGGGCGTCGCGGTTGCACACCTCGTGACCTGTGTGCTCGACGAACGTCGGTCCGCCCCCTCGGCGGCCGCCGCACCGACCCCTGACGCCGCCTTCGCCGCCGCGTGGACGACGTCGTCCCCGTCCTCGCCCGACGGGCGGTCGCGGGCGTCCTTGTCGGACGCGCGCGACCGCGGGGGGCTAGGCTCGATGACGATGACGAAGCGACCATCCTCGGTACCCGGCACGACACCGGCCACGGTGCCGGCATCGGCGGCGCCCGAGCACGCCCAGGACGCGACGGACGAGAGCGAGGACACGAACCGCGCGCCCACGGCCGAGACCGACTCCCAGCGCGCCGCCCGGTTCGAGCAGGACGCGCTGCAGTACCTCGACCAGCTGTACTCGGCGGCGCTGCGCATGACGCGCAACCCGTCCGACGCGGAGGACCTGGTGCAGGAGACGTTCGCCAAGGCGTTCGCGGCGTTCCACCAGTACCGGCCGGGCACGAACCTCAAGGCGTGGTTGTACCGGATCCTGACGAACACGTTCATCAACACGTACCGCAAGAAGCAGCGTCAGCCGCAGCAGGCGCAGACGGACGACGTCGAGGACTGGCAGATCGCGCGCGCGGCGTCGCACACGTCGCAGGGTCTGCGCTCGGCCGAGGCGGAGGCGTTGGACCGGCTCCCGGACACGGACGTGAAGCGGGCGCTGCAGGAGCTGCCCGAGGACCGCCGGATGGTCGTGTACTACGCGGACGTCGAGGGCTTCCCCTACAAGGAGATCGCGGAGATCATGGGGACACCGATCGGAACCGTGATGTCCCGTCTGCACCGTGGCCGGCGCCAGCTGCGAGAGCTGCTGGCCGACTACGCCACGCGGCGTGGACTGGTCGGGGCGAAGGCCCCTGGAGGTGAGTCGTGAGCACGTCGCAGAGCCCGCGGGATGAGCCGGTCACGCCCATCCCGCACCAGACCCAGGGCGAGTCGGAGTGTGCGCACGCGCTGACCCACCTGTACGAGTACCTCGACTCGGAGATGACCGACGATGACGAGCTGCGCATGCGCGCGCACGTCGCGCACTGCTCCCCGTGCCTGGCCGAGCTGAGCGTCGAGGAGATCGTCAAGCAGCTCGTGCGCCGCTCGTGCCACGAGCAGGCGCCGGCAGGGCTGCGCGACCGCATCCACGCCCAGCTGACGGTCATGACCACGACAGTGACGGTCGTCCAGACGCGCTGACACGCCCCGGCACGCAGGGCGGCGTGTGTGCGCGGGACCTCGTGCGACGCAGAAGGGCCCGGACCGACGACGTCGGTCCGGGCCCTTCTCCTTGCCGTCTCAGGCGTTGGGGCGCTTGCCGTGGTTGGCGGCGTTGCCCTTGCGTCCGCGACGCTTGCGTCCGCGCTTGCTCATGGTGATCTCCTAGACGATCTCGGGGAGTGCTGCCGTTCTCGGCGGGCTCTTCGCGGGAACGGCCGCCCTCAGCGTGTCCGGTCCGCCCTCCATCGTCCCACACCCCGGGCCTTGCCTCGGCGTGCAACGCGATATATCGTGTCTGCCAGAACGCGATATATCGCGTGTCATCGCCGGTGCGCAGCGCACCGCATCCGTGGACGGAGCATCGATGAACGACGAGACCTGGACCGTCAGCGGTCCGCAGGTGATCGACCTCGAGCATGTCACGTCTCTCGACGCGACGTTGCTCGGAGGGCGGATCGACGTCGTCGCGCACGACGACGAGCTGCGCACCGACGCGCGCATCGAGGTGCACGAGGTGCGTGGCCGCGAGCTCGGGGTCAGCTATGACGGTGCGGCTCTGCGCATGACCCACGGCCCCGTCGTGTCCGGATGGAAGGGGTTCGTCGAGCGCTTCCGGTCCTACGCGGGCCGGGACGCCGTCGAGGTGCACGTCGCGGTCCCCGTGGGCACCCGCGTGACGCTCCGGACCGTCGACGGCGAAGGGCTCGTCGCGGGCGTCCGTGACGGCGCGGCCGTCGCCACCGTCTCCGGCTCGCTCGTGACCAGCCGGACCAGCGGTCGGCTCCGCATCGACACGGTGTCCGGCGACGTCTCGACGAGCGAGCACGACGGGCCGTTGGAGATGGAGTCCGTCTCCGGGTCGGTGACCGCCACGGGTGCCTTGCAGGACCTCGCCCTGGACTCCGTGTCCGGTTCGGTGACCGTCGACACGCGGACCACACCCCGCGCCGTGCGCGTCAACGCCGTGTCGGCCGACGTGCTCGTGCGGCTCCCCGACCCGGACGCGATGGACTACTCCCTCCGCTGCCTGAGCGGGCGCGTCGTCCTGGACGACGTCGTGCAGCACGTGAGCTTCGGCTCGTTCACCCGACCTCCGCGTGTCGGTGCGGGATACCCGGTGCACGTGTCCGCCGTCTCCGGCGACGTGACGGTCCTGCGGGGCGCGGGCGTCTCCGACGCCCCTGTCGACGAGCCGGACGAGCCCGCCGACCGCCCGGTCCGCACGGAGGTGGAGGGCTGATGGCCACCGTCTTCGCCCACGGGCAGCTCCGCCTGTACCTGCTGGCGCTGCTCGCTGCCGGTCCCAAGCACGGGTACGAGCTCATGACCGAGCTCTCCGAGCGCTTCGACGGGACGTACCGGCCGAGCGCCGGCACGATCTACCCGCGCCTCGCTCGCCTCGAGGAGGACGGACTCGTGCGGCGCAGCGACGACGGCCGCAAGGCGACCTACGAGCTCACCCCGGCCGGCCGTGCGGAGTTCGAGGCACGGCGCGACGACGTCTTCGCCCTCGAGCGCGACATCAACGAGACCGTGCGGCGCCGTGCGCAGTCGTTGCGCGCGGACGTCAAGGGCTCGCTCGCCGGGCTGCGGGCGGAGCTCGCCGCGGCTGCCCAGTCCGCGCGCGAGCGCTCGCGACCCGAGGACGACGGCGCCTGGCGCCGGGAGTCGGCGACGCGCCGTTCCGACGCCGACACCCTCCTGCGCCGTTTCCGTGACGACGTCCGCGCCGACCTGCGGCGCGCCGACTCGGCGGGCGCTGTCACCGACCTCACGCTCGACACCCTGCGCACCGTGCTCGACAGCGCTCGCCGGGCCGTGCGCGCCACGCTTCCCTGACGAGCGATGACCTGCCCTGCCCTACCTACCTACCTGCCTGACCTGACCTGACCTGAACTACCAGTGGTTCCACTACGCGAGGAGAGACGAGCATGAGCACAGAGTCCTGGGTGATCAGCGCCCCGCAGTCCATCGACGTCGCCGAGGTGCGACGCGTCGTCGTGGCCCTCACCGACGGATCCGTCGACGTCCTGGCCGACCCCGCGCGCGGGTCCGGCGCCCACCTCGAGGTGGGGGAGGTGTCCGAGCGTCCGCTCCAGGTGAGCGTGCACGACGGCGAGCTCCGCATCGGCTACGACTTCGCCGGCGTCGAGGGCATCGTCGACCGGGCGAAGGGCCTGCGGGACAAGGACCGCGCCGTCGTGCGGCTCTCGTTGCCCGCCGACGTCCCGGTGAAGATCTCGACCGCGCGCGCCGCGGCGACCGTCACGGGCACCCGCGGCACCCTCACCGTCTCGACGGCGACGGGCGCGGTGCGGGTGCAGGGCTCGGCGGGCCCTGTGTCTGTCAAGACCGCGTCGTCGCCGGTCGAGCTCCTCGAGCACGTCGGGGACGTCCGCGTCAGCACGGGTTCCGGGTCCGTCGATGTCGTCGGCACCCTCGGCCGGGTGTCCGTGACGACGGTGACGGGCGGGGTCGAGGTCGTCGCGCGCGAGAGCACGCCCCTGGTCGACGCCAAGACCGTGTCCGGCGACGTGGCGGTCCGTCTCGGTGCAGGAGCACCGGTGAACATCAAGGCACGCAGCGTGCGCGGCAAGGCCGTGCTCGACGGGGAGCAGCTCGAGAGCACCGCGCAGCGCACGACGAGCGTGGACCACGTCGACCCGTCCGGGTCCGGCGCCGCCTACGTGTCGGCGCGCACGGTCTCCGGCGACCTCACGGTCTCGCGCGGCTGACGAACCACCGTGCAGGGCACGCCCGACGACGCGGCTCAGGCCGCGTCGTCGGGCAGGCCGAGCCAGGCGTGCCAGCCCGTGTGCAGCACGAGCCAGGCCATGAGGCCGTACCCGGCCTGGCCGGGGAACCCGTTGCCGCTCTGCGCGAGGTCGGCGAGCCACTGCTCGTGCGTGACCAGCGGGCTGAAGGTGTCCACGTAGGGGACACGACGTCGGTTCGCGACGTCGGCGAAGGCGCCCGACAGCTCGGCCAGCCGGTCCCCGTCCTGCGGGCGACCGGGCGGCGGGCCCACGACGAACGTCTGCAGGCGCTGGGAGTCCGCGACGTCCAGGACGTTCGCCAGGTTGAGCCGCGAGCGTGCCACGGAGAGCCCGGCGTCGAGGTCGTGCCGCCCGAGGCCGACGACGAGCCGGTTGTCGACGTCCGGGTCCGGCGCGAACCGGCGTGCCGTCTCCGCCTCCCAGCGCTGGCTCAGCGCGGTCGTCGTCTCGCCGGGGATCGCCAGCGGGAAGACGTAGGCAGGCACCGTGAAGCGCGTGCGCGCCACGACCCGCCCCGCCCAGCCCAGGGCCTTGGCGTCGCCGACGCCGGCGCACAGCTCGTCGCCGACGACGCAGATGCGAACTTCTCGATGAACGGCGTCCTCCACACGGGCCATTGTCCCCGACGCGGCGGGTGCCTGGTGTCCCAGGCACGCCGCAGCGGCGTGTCGTGCATCCCGACCCGCGAGAGCGGTCACAGGAGCGTGGCGCCCCACGTGACCTCGTGCGTGCGGCCGGTGGTCAGCAGCGCGAGCCGCTCGCCGGTGCGGAACGCGTCCGCGATGCAGCTCATCGGCTCGGCGGCGACGCCGGTGCGGCGGAACGCGGGGTCCCCGACGTGGTCGCCGGTGCACACCTGCCAGGTGTCCATCGTGCCGTCCATCCAGACCGCGGCGGTCCGTCCGTCCGGTGCGGACAGGTGCATCCACGACAGCCCGTCCTCGTCGCGCAGCACGTCCACGTACGCGTCGTCGAGGTCGACGCCGGCGAGCGAACGGGCCGCGCGCAGGTCGTAGGTGCCGCTCGCGGGCTCGGTCCCCGTCGGCAGCAGGCGCTCGTCCGTGGTGACCCGCGTGGTGGCGTCGAGGCGCAGCGTGCAGTCGTCGAGGTCCGCGCCGGCGGGGGAGAGCCACGGGTGGAAGCCGACGCCGTAGGGCGCCGTCCCGGGACCGGTGTTCGTGGTGCTGACGCGCACGTGCAGGCCGTCGTCGCCGAGGGAGTACGTCACGCGGGTGAGGATCGAGAAGGGGTAGCCCGGCGTCGGGACGAGGCGCAGCTCGAGGGTCACGGTCGCGACGTCGTGCTCGACGACGTCCCAGCGCTGCCAGCACGCCAGACCGTGCAGCGCGGTGCCGCGGGCAGGCTCGGTGATCGGCACCTGGTAGGAGGTGCCGTCCAGCTCGTACGCGCCGTCGCGCAGCCGGTTGGGCCACGGCACGAGCACCGCGCCGTTGAAGGCGGGTGCGATCTCGTCCTGCGCGAACGGGACGAAGACCGGTCGGCCGGCGACGGCGTACTCGCGCACCGCCGCTCCGACCTCGGTGATCGTGGCGACGTGGTCGCCGTGGACGATGCGCAGCTGTGCGCCGGAGGGTGCTTCGGTGTTCACGTTCACATACGGTACTCGGCGCGCGCGGGTGCACGATCGGCCGTCGGCAGTCAGACTCGGTGACCGGGCACGTGCACCGCCGCGCCCGACGCAGCACGAGGAGGAACGATGGAACGACGGGTGCTCGGACGCACGGGACGGCTCGTCTCGGTCGTCGGACTGGGAACCTGGCAGCTCGGCGCGGACTGGGGAGACGTCTCGGAGGACGACGCACGCGCCGTGCTCGACGCGTCCGCGGAGGCCGACGTCACGTTCTTCGACACCGCGGACGTCTACGGTGACGGGCGCAGCGAGCAGGTCATCGGCTCCTACCTGGCCGACAACCCCGGTCACGGCATCACCGTGGCGACCAAGATGGGGCGGCGCGAGGCGCAGGACGCGGACAACTTCACGCTCGCGAAGTTCCGCGAGTGGACCGACCGATCCCGGCGCAACCTCCGGACCGAGCGGCTGGACCTCGTCCAGCTCCACTGCCCGCCCACGGCGGTGTACTCGCGCGACGAGGTGTACGACGCGCTGGACACGCTCGTCGCCGAGGGCGCGGTCGCCGCGTACGGCGTGAGCGTCGAGACGGTCGAGGAGGCCCTCACGGCCATCGCCCGTCCGTGCGTCGCGTCCGTCCAGATCATCCTCAACGCCTTCCGGCACAAGCCGCTCGACGCGGTCCTGCCGGCTGCCTCCGAGGCGGGGGTGGGCATCATCGCCCGCGTCCCGCTCGCGTCCGGGCTGCTGTCCGGGAAGTACACGCGGTCCACGACGTTCGCCGACGACGACCACCGGTCCTACAACCGCGACGGCAGCGCGTTCGACGTCGGCGAGACGTTCTCCGGCGTCGACTACGAGACCGGCCTGCAGGCCGCGGACGAGTTCGCCGCGCTCGTGCGCGACATCGTCGGGCAGGACCTCACACCGGCCCAGGTCGCGATCGCCTGGATCTGGCAGCGGTCCGGGGTCTCCACCGTCATCCCCGGCGCGCGCAACGTCGAGCAGGCCCGGGCCAACGCCGTCGCAGGCTCCGCCGAGGTGCTCGGCCCGCTGTTCGCCTCCGGGGTCCGCGAGATCTACGACGAGCACCTGCGGGCGAAGATCCACGACCGCTGGTGAGGGAGGCCGGGAGGCCCGGAAGGGAAGGGCGGCGGCGGATCTTCCATCCGCGGCCCTCGCTCCTCGGTCCGCTCCCGCCAGACCCACCACGACCCGCCGCCGCCCTTCTCCTCCCGCCCGGGATCCGGAGACACGGGCACGAACGACGAGGGCCCCTCCGTGCGGAGGGGCCCTCGTCGGGTCGGGCTCGGTGAACCGTCAGATCAGCGGGCGAACGCCTGCTCGACGAGTACGGCCTGCTGGGCCTGGTGCTTCTTCGCCGTACCGGCTGCCGTGGACGCGGACGCCGGGCGCGACACGACGGCGACGCGCGGCAGGTCCTCGGGCAGGTTGATGTGGATGAAGGACCACGCGCCCTGGTTCTCGGGCTCGTCCTGGACCCACACGATCTCGGCGTCGCCGTACCGGGCGAGCTCGGTGCGGATCGCGTCGACGTCGAGCGGGTAGAGCTGCTCGAGGCGCACGATCGCGACGCCGTCGTCCTTGCGCTTGGTGCGCTCGGCGAGGAGGTCGTAGTAGACACGGCCCGTGCACAGCAGCACACGCTCGACCCTCGCGGGGTCGACCGCCGTGTCGCCGATCACCGGCGTGAACGTGCCGCTGGTGAAGTCCTCCGCGGGGGAGGCTGCCGCCTTGAGGCGCAGGAGCTGCTTCGGCGTGAACACGACGAGCGGGCGGCGGGGGCGGTCGTACGCCTGGCGGCGCAGGAGGTGGAAGTACGACGCAGGCGTCGACGGCTGCGCGACCGTCATGTTGTTCTCGGCCGCGAGCTGGAGGAACCGCTCGATGCGGGCCGAGGAGTGGTCCGGGCCCTGGCCCTCGTACCCGTGGGGGAGCAGCATGACGACCGAGGAGTACTGGCCCCACTTCTGCTCCGCGGAGGAGATGAACTCGTCGATGATCGTCTGGGCGCCGTTGACGAAGTCGCCGAACTGGGCCTCCCAGAGCACGAGCGCGTCCGGGCGCTCCACGGAGTAGCCGTACTCGAACCCGAGGGCGGCGTACTCCGACAGGGAGGAGTCGTAGACCCAGAACTTGGCCTGGTCCGCGGACAGGTAGAGCAGCGGCGTCCACTCGGCGCCGGTCTCGCGGTCGTGCAGGACCGCGTGCCGCTGCACGAACGTGCCGCGGCGCGAGTCCTGGCCCGCGAGACGCACCGGGGTGCCCTCCATGAGCAGCGAGCCGAACGCGGCCAGCTCGCCGAAGCCCCAGTCGATGCCGCCGTCGACGGACATCTGCCGGCGCTTCTCGAGGAGCTGAGCCAGCTTCGGGTGGACCGTGAAGCCCTCCGGCGGAGCGGCGTGCGCCTGGCCGACGCGCTCGAGCACCGTGCGGTCGATCGCCGTCTTCCAGCCGACCATGGTGCCCGCGTCCTCGAGCTGCGACTCGGGTCGCTCGAGACCGGCGACCGGCTCGCGGTCGGCGGGCGGCGTGTAGCCGCCCTCCTTGGTCTCCGCGAAGACGCGCTCGAGCTGGGCCTGGTAGTCCTGCAGGACGTGCTCGGCCTCCTCGAGCGTGATGTCGCCACGCGCGACGAGGTTCTCGGTGTAGAGCTTGCGCACCGAGCGCTTCGCCTCGATGAGGTTGTACATGAGGGGCTGCGTCATCGACGGGTCGTCGCCCTCGTTGTGCCCGCGGCGGCGGTAGCAGATGAGGTCGATGATGACGTCACGGTCGAACTGCTCGCGGAACGCGAAGGCGAGCTCCGCGACCCGGACGCAGGCCTCCGGGTCGTCGCCGTTCACGTGGAAGACCGGCACCTGGTAGCCCTTGGCCACGTCGGTCGCGTAGGTCGTCGAGCGGGACGACGACGGTCCGGTCGTGAAGCCGACCTGGTTGTTGATGAGGACGTGGACCGTCCCGCCGGTGCGGTAGCCACGCAGCTGCGCGAGGTTCAGCACCTCGGGCACGACGCCCTGACCGGCGAACGCGGCGTCGCCGTGGATGAGGATGGGCAGCACCGAGAAGCCGTCGCCACCCAGGTCGATCCGGTCCTGCTTGGCGCGCACGATCCCCTCGAGCACGGGGTCGACCGCCTCGAGGTGCGACGGGTTGGCCGCGAGGTACACCTTGGTGGTTGCGCCCGACTCGGCCGTGAACGTGCCCTCGGTACCGAGGTGGTACTTCACGTCGCCCGAGCCCTGGACGCTCTTGGGGTCCAGGTTGCCCTCGAACTCCGCGAAGATCTGCGAGTAGCTCTTGCCCGCGATGTTCGCGAGCACGTTGAGACGTCCGCGGTGGGCCAGGCCGATGCCGACCTCGTCGAGGCCGTTCTCGGCGGCCTTCGACAGGATGGCGTCGAGCAGCGCGATGACGGACTCGCCGCCCTCGAGCGAGAACCGCTTCTGCCCGACGTACTTCGTCTGCAGGAAGGTCTCGAACGCCTCGGCGGAGTTGAGGCGGCGCAGGATGCGCAGCTGGTCCTCGCGCGGGGTGCGGGCGTAGCCGGACTCCAGGCGCTCCTGCAGCCACTTGCGCTGGTTGCGGTCGGCGAGGTGCATGTACTCGACGCCCACCGTGCGGCAGTACGAGTCGCGCAGCAGCCCGAGGATGTCGCGCAGCGAGGACCGCGTGCTGCCGCCGAACCCGCCGGTCGGGAAGGTGCGGTCCAGGTCCCACAGCGTCAGGCCGTGGTTCTGGATGTCGAGGTCGCCGTGCTTGCGCTGGCGGTAGGCGAGGGGGTCGGTGTCCGCCATGAGGTGGCCGCGCGAGCGGTAGGAGTGGACGAGCTCAGCGATCTTGGCCGGCTTGGCCGCCTCGATCTCCGCGTCCGTCGTGTTGTCGCGGACCCAGCGGACCGGCTCGTACGGGATGCGCAGCGCCGCGAACACGCGGTCGTAGAAGCCGTCCTCGCCGAGGAGCTTCTGCGACAGGACCCGCAGGAACTCACCGGACTGCGCGCCCTGGATGATGCGGTGGTCGTAGGTCGAGGTGATCGTCAGGACCTTGGAGATGCCGAGGCGGGCGAGCCGCTCGGTCGAGGCCCCGGCGAACTCGGCCGGGTAGTCCATCGCGCCGACGCCGATGATGGTGCCCTGGCCCTGCATGAGGCGCGGCACGGAGTGCACGGTGCCGATGCCGCCGGGGTTCGTCAGCGAGATGGTCGTGCCCGCGAAGTCGTCCACGGTGAGCTTGGCGCCCCGCGCGCGCCGCACGAGGTCCTCGTACGCCGCCCAGAACTGGGCGAAGTCCATCGACTCGGCCTTCTTGATGCTCGGCACGAGGAGCTGGCGCGAGCCGTCCGGCTTGGCGAGGTCGATCGCGAGACCGAAGTTGACGTGGGCGGGCTGGTTGATCGCGGGCTTGCCGTCGAGGTCCGCGAAGCTCGCGTTCATCACCGGCATGTCGGACAGCGCCTCGACGAGGGCGAACCCGATGAGGTGCGTGAACGAGATCTTGCCGCCGCGCCCGCGCGCGAGGTGGTTGTTGATGACGATGCGGTTGTCGACCATCAGCTTGGCCGGCACCGCGCGCACCGACGTCGCCGTCGGCACCTGGATGCTGGCCTCCATGTTGGTGACGACGCGTGCGGCGGGGCCGCGCAGCTTCTGCACGTCATCCACGGCCTCGCCCGGGTCGGTCGTGCCGGCGACCTTGCGGGCCGGCACCTGGGCGTAGGGCGCGGTCGCGGGCTGCGCGGTCGCGACCGGCTTGGTGGCGTGGACGGCCTCGACCGCGGCGTTGACGGTGGGGTCGGCGGGCAGCTTCGGCGACTTGACGCGCTGCGCCGACTCGGCTGCGGCGGAACCGTCGGTCACGGCGGTGGGCCGGGCGGGTGCGGCAGGGGCTGCGGGCGTCGTGGCGGGGGCGGGCGCGCTGCCCGACGACGGTGCGGCGCTCGCGCCGTTCGTCGACGTCGCGGCCTTCGGGGCGGCAACGCTGTCAGCGCCGTCCGTGCCCTGCTCGTCCGAGCGGTAGTCCTCGAAGAAGTCCCACCACGCGGGGTCTACCGCGTTCCGGTCCTTCCGGTACTGCTCGTAGAGCTCGTCGACCAGCCACTCGTTCGCTCCGAACTCGGAGCGCAGGTTGCTGATCGCCTCTGACTCAGCCTTCGGGGACACGCGAGGATCGCCCACTTTCCATGCAACATAGCGTCTTGTTCGCCGTCCGTCGCCGACGTGCACGGCAGGTCCGGTCCGATCGCCGGATCCTGACCAGCCTAGGCCCTCGGCGCCGACATGGCGGTCCGCGGTGGGCCATCCCGCGCGAGCCGTCCGCGCGTTCTTCACACCGTGTCAGGACGAGGCAAACGAGGTGCAACGCCTCCCTCGTTTCCGGGCAAGGGCCCGGAATCCTGCCCCATATCGAAGTATGGGTGACCGTCGGTGTGAGGGAACTCACGTTCCGGTGCTGCGGTCCTCGACCGTCGTCGCGCCCGGCTCGCCGTCCGCCGGGGGCACCTGCGCGGCCGGTCCGTGCGCGGGCAGCGTCACCCGCATCGTCGCGCCCTTGGCGCTGTCCGCGACCTCGATGCGCCCACCGTGGAGGTCGACCGCCCAGCGCACGATCGCCAGCCCGATCCCGGTCCCGCCCGTCGTCCCGCCCGACGGCGCGTGGGTCCCCGTCGCGTTCGCGCGGGCGAAGCGCTCGAAGATGCGCTCCCGGTCCTCCTTCGCGATGCCGGGACCGTCGTCGCCCACCTCGACCACCACGTCGTCGTCCACCGGGTACGCCTCGAGGCGGATCTCCCCGCCCGGCGGCGAGTGGCGGATCGCGTTCTGCAGCAGGTTGATCACGACCTGGCGCAGGCGCTCGCGGTCGGCCGCGAGCACCAGGTCGGGCGGCGTGACGTCGACGACGTACCGCAGGCCCTTCGCCGCGTCGACCATCGACACGGACTCGGCGTTCTCCTCGAGGAAGTCGCCCACGTCGATCTCCGCGACGTTGAGCGCCGCCGCCCCCGCCTCGATGCGGGACAGGTCGAGCAGGTACGCGACGAGCCGGGTGAGCCGCTCGGTCTGCGCGAGCGCCATCTCCATCGTCGCCGGGGTCGGCGGGGTCACGCCGTCGACGACGTTCTCGAGCTGCGCCTGCAGCGCCGCGACCGGGGTCCGCAGCTCGTGGGACACGTTCGCGATGAGCTCGCGGCGGACCTGGTCGCTCGTCGCGAGGTCCTCCGCCATCACGTTGAACGCGACGGCCAGCTGGCCGACCTCGTCGTGGCTGGTCGCGCGGACCCGGCGGCTGTAGTCGCCGTCGGCCATCGCGCGGGCCGCCGCGGTCATCTCGCGCAGGGGAGAGGTCATGCCTCGTGCGAGCACCTGGGTGAGCAGGAGGGACAGGACGATCGCGAGCGGGAACGTGCGGGACGGCCCGAGCTGGTTCTGGAGGCCGACCCACGTGATGAAAACGGCGAGCGTGACCGTCGCGGCGACGAGCACCCCGAGCTTGATCTTCAGCGACCGGAACGAGTCGAGCGGCCGGACGTCGGGCAGGTGGGCACGCATCGCGTGCGACGGCTGACCGGTCATCCGGCGGGCGGCTCGAACGCGTACCCGACGCCGTGGACGGTGCGGATGAGGTCCGCGCCGAGCTTGCGGCGCAGCGCCTTGATGTGGGAGTCCACGGTGCGGGTGCCGCTCGCGTCGGCCCAGTCCCACACCTCCGCGAGCAGGCGCTCGCGCGTCAGGACCGTCTTCGGCGAGCTGGCGAGCATCACGAGCAGCTCGAACTCGGTGGGCGTGAGGTGGACCTCCTCGCCGGCCCGGAAGACGCGCCGCTGCGCCTTGTCGATGGTCACGTCGCCGACCGCCATCGGCGGGTCGGCCGGCGTCGAGCTCGCGGCCTGCGCGGCCCGGTCCACCCGTCGCAGCAGGGCCTTGATGCGCGCGACGAGCTCGCGCATCGAGAAGGGCTTGGTCATGTAGTCGTCGGCGCCGACGCCGAGGCCGATGAGCATGTCCGTCTCGTCGTCGCGCGCGGTGAGCATGAGGATCGGCGTCGGGTGCTCCGCCTGGATGCGACGGGTCACCTCGAGCCCGTCGATGCCCGGCAGCATGACGTCGAGGACGACGAGGTCCGGACGCAGCCGGCTCGCGGCGTCGACACCTGACAGCCCGTCGCGCGCGACCTCGACACGCCATCCCTCGGCGCTGAGACGTTGGGCGATCGCCGTCGCGATCGCGGGCTCGTCCTCGACGACGAGGACGGTCGCGTTCTGCTGACCGGCGGAGCCGGTCGGGGGCGCCGGGCGTGAGCCCGCCGTCGGACCGGCACCCGCGCCGGGAGGGTTTGCGCTGGCAGCCATGGGGACAGCGTGGCACACGAGGGGCGGGGTCGGCTGGATTTGCGGCTCGGCGCTAGCATCGACGCACGATGAAGAGCACCTCCCGATATCGGTGGAGCACCTCGTGGTAGGCGACTGGTTGATGGTCGCCCTCGGGGTGCTCCTCACCGCAGGCACCGCCGTCTTCGTGGCGGGTGAGTTCTCGCTCGTTACCCTCGACCCTGCGGTCGTGGCGGCCGGGGGCGACGACCGGGCGGGCGACGACCGGGCACGCGCCGGGGAGAACAGCCGGACCGGGGACCGGCGGTCGCGCAGCGTCCGCGCCGCGCTCAAGCACCTGTCGACCGAGCTCTCCTCGGCGCAGGTCGGCATCACGATCACGACGATCCTGCTCGGCTACACGGCGCAGCCGGCCCTCGTGTCGCTGTTCGGCGCGGGGTTGTCGGGGTCGGCCCTCGGCACCTCGGTCTCCGCGGTGCTGGAGGTGGTCCTCGCCCTCGTGGTCGTGAACGCCTTCTCCATGCTGTTCGGCGAGCTCGTGCCGAAGAACTTCGCCCTCAGCGACCCCTACGCGACCGCCCGGCAGGTCGTCCCGGTCCAGCGGCAGTTCACCAAGATGTTCCGGCCTGTCATCGCCGTGCTGAACGGCTCGGCGAACGCGATCCTGCGCCGGGTGGGCGTCGAGCCGCGCGAGGAGCTGTCCGGGGCCAGGTCGGCGCCGGAGCTGGCGGCGCTCGTGCGCCGGTCTGCGGAGGAGGGCACGCTCGACGTCTCGGTCGCGACGCTCCTGACGAACTCGATCGAGCTCGACGAGCTGAGCGCCGTCGACGTCATGACCGACCGCATGCGCATGGTCGTCCTCGAGCGTGACGCCACGGCCGACGACGTCGTGGCCGCCGCACGCCGGACGGGTCACTCGCGCTTCCCCGTCATCGGCGAGGACCGCGACGACGTCCTCGGGCTCGTGCACCTGAAGCGTGCGGTCGCGGTGCCGCACGAGCGGCGCCCGGACGTCCCCGCGGCGGCGCTCATGGACGACGCGCCGCAGGTCCCCGAGACCGTGCGGCTCGGACCGCTCCTCGTCGAGCTGCGCTCGCTGGGGCTGCAGATGGCCGTCGTCGTCGACGAGTACGGGGGGACCTCCGGCGTCGTGACGCTGGAGGACGTCGTCGAGGAGCTCGTCGGCGACGTCGCGGACGAGCACGACCCGCGCCGTGCGGGCGCCGTCCGCCGCGAGGACGGCGCGTGGCTCGTGCCCGGCGTGATGCGGCCCGACGAGCTGGTGGAGGTCACCGGGCTGACCGTGCCCGACGACGGCGCCTACGAGACGCTCGGCGGTCTCGTCATGGCCGAGCTGGGCAGGGTGCCCGAGGTCGGTGACGAGGTCACCGTCCGGGTGGGCGTGGACCCGGCGGTGCGGGTCGAGCTGCGCGTCGTCGTGATGGACGGCCGCCGCGTCGAGCAGCTCCGGGTGCGGGAGGTCGGCGCATGAGCTCGACGACCGCGCTCCTGGTCGGCCTGCTCCTGCTCGCGGGCAACGCGTTCTTCGTCGGTGCGGAGTTCGCCGTGATCTCGGCCCGGCGGTCGGCGATCGAGCCGCTGGCAGAACAGGGCGACCGGCGGGCCCGGACGGTCCTGTGGGCGATGGAGCACGTCTCCCTCATGCTCGCGTGCGCCCAGCTCGGCGTCACCGTGTGCTCCACCGGTCTGGGGATCGTCGCCGAGCCCGCGCTGGCGCACCTCGTCGAGGCGCCGTTGCACGCGCTCGGCGTGAGCACCGCGCTCGCCCACCCGATCGCGTTCGTGGTCGCGCTCGCGGTCGTCGTCTACCTGCACGTGGTCCTCGGGGAGATGGTGCCCAAGAACCTCGCGGTGTCCGGCCCGGAGACGGCCGTGCTCTGGTTCGGTCCGCCGCTCGTGTGGCTCGGCCGCGTCCTGCGCCCGATCATCGTCGCGCTCAACTGGGTCGCCAACCACGTGGTGCGGTGGTCCGGGGTGGAGCCGAAGGACGAGGTCGCCTCGGCGTTCACGGCCCAGGAGGTCCAGTCGATCGTCGAGCACTCGCAGGCCGAAGGGGTGCTGCGGGACGAGCAGGGGCTGCTGTCCGGCGCGATCGAGTTCTCGGAGCGCTCCGCCGCCGACGTGATGGTCGCCGTGGGCGCGCTCGTCGCGGTGACCGAGGGCTGCACGCCGGACGAGGTCGAGCGGCTCGTCGCGAAGACCGGATTCTCCCGGTTCCCGGTCCTGGACCGCACGGGCGAGCTCGTGGGCTACCTGCACGTCAAGGACGTGCTGTACGCGGACGCGTCCACCCGGCACGAGCCGGTCCCCGCGTGGCGCGTGCGCGCCCTCGCGGCCGCCGAGGGTCCCGACGAGGTCGAGGACGTGCTGCGGGCGATGCAGCGCTCCGGCGCGCACCTCGCGCGGGTCGACGACGGCGGCACGGCGCTGGGTGTCGTGTTCCTCGAGGACATCCTCGAGGAGCTCGTCGGCGAGGTCCGGGACGCGGTCCAGCGTCGTCGCTGAGCGCACCGGTCCTCCGACGGTCGTCCGACCAGTCGTCTGACCAGGGGACTTGGCAACGTCAGGGTGCTTCGTTACTGTTCCGTGATTGGTCCGGATTGCCGGACCGTACGGCCGCGTCGTCGCAGTGCACGCACGACTGCACCGACGGCCACGGGAACGAGCGCGCGAGAGGCAGGTGGCGATGGGGTCGCAACAGCTCGACGTCGCCTCCGCGTACGAGTCCCGGCGCGAGCGCCGCGAGGCCGAGCACGGTCCGCGACGCACCCGTCGCCCCCCGACTCTCGTCCCCGGCCAGCACCGCTGGGCCCCGCGGATCGCCGTCCTCGGCACGCTCGCCGCCGCCACGATCGCGATGCCGCTCTCCGCGGCAGGCGTCGACGGCGGCATCCCGACCCCGGTCCGGCCCGACGAGGGCCCGGTCGGCCCGAGCGTGCTGGACCTGGCGACGGCGGAGTCGACGGTGCCGGCGGTCTCCGAGACCGTCGCGGCCGCACCCCGCCTCGCCACCCGGGACGCCTCGGCCTCCCGCTCCTACGAGCGTGAGCCACTGCCGGGCTGCGACCCCGACGTGACGCCGTCGGGCTCGAACGGCCAGCTGGACCCCCACGGGTTGTGCGAGCTGTGGCAGGCGGGCGACTTCCTGCGCCCGGACGCCGCGGTCTCGCTGTCCGCGCTGAACGAGGCCTTCCGCGCGAACTTCGGGCGCGACCTGTGCCTCGTCTCCTCGTACCGCACGCTCGACACCCAGGTGTCGCTCAAGTCCACGCGTGGCGGTTTCGCCGCCCGCCCCGGCACGTCGATGCACGGGTGGGGACTCGCGATCGACCTCTGCTCGGTCGAGACCGGCTCGCGCGAGGTGTACGCCTGGCTGAACGAGAACGGTTCCGTCTACGGCTGGGCCAACCCGCCGTGGGCCAAGCGCGGCGGCGGCGGCGCCTACGAGCCCTGGCACTTCGAGTACACGCGGGGCGTCGAGGAGATGGGCGGCGCCTGATCCTGCCCGGGCCGCCCGCACCCGGGTCGGTCGACGACGGTCGGTCAGAGGCGCTCGTTGCGCCCGAAGTCCTGGAGGAAGCGCGGACCCGAGGCCGCGAGCTCGACCTCGAACTCGTCGCACCACGACGCGTACGGACGGCTCGCGAGCGCGTCGTTGGAGAAGCGCGGGTCGTCGGTGAGCTCGGTGACGCAGAAGGCCGGGATCTGCAGGTCCGTGACCGGTCCGGTGCGCTCGCACTCCGCGACCACGAGCGGGTGGTTCGCCCCGCCGAAGACGTCGACGACCCACCCGTCGGCGCCCAACCAGGCCGAGTAGCGGGTCTTGACGATGCGCGCCCCGCCGCGCCGGATCATCTGCAGCCCGACCGCGGGGTCGATCTCACGCTCGGCCTCGTAGCGGGTCCCGCCCGCCGTCGGCCCCTTGGCGGTGAGCGTGCACAGGTCGACGGTGTCCGCATGGCGGTCGAGCTCGGTGACCGCGTCGGTGCCGGGCCTCATGGGCACGTCGACCTCGGGCGCCTTCGCGCGCAGCCGCAGGGCGTACCCCTCGTCCGCGAGGTAATAGCTCTGCACGATGAGGGTCGGCGCATCGCGCAGGTCCGTCGGCAGGGACCTCACGAGGAAGCGGCGCTCGAACTCGAAGTCTCCGTACCCGCCGTCGGTCATGCCTGCCACGGTAGCGGTCGGACTGTCGGTGGTGGGGTCTGCGTCGCTGCCGAGAGCGGATCTGCCCTGGGCAGATCCGGCCGTGGCCGCCGGCCCGGCCGGGCCACAGTGAGGTCATGAGCGAGCACCCGAAGCCACCGCTGTTCACCGACCGAGCACGACGCGAGCTCCACGAGCAGCGCGTCGTCGTCCTCGACGGCCCCCTCGACGACGACAACGGGACGCTCCTGGCGACCCAGCTGATCGCGCTCGCCACGGAGGATCCCTCGTCCGACGTCTCCCTCTGGATCCACTCCCCGGGCGGATCCGTGCCGTCGATGCTCGCGATCCGCGACGTCATGCGGATCATCCCCTGCGACGTCTCGACCCTGGTGCTCGGGATCGCCTACAGCGCGGGCCAGTTCCTGCTCTCGTCGGGAACCCGTGGCAAGCGTCGTGCTCTCCCGCACGCACGGGTGCTCATGCACCAGGGTTCGGCCGGGATCGGTGGGACCGCGGTCGACGTCGAGCTGCAGGCGGGCGACCTCCGACACACCCGTGACACCGTGCTGGGACTGATCGCGCAGGACACGGGACAACCCGTCGAGCGCATCCACGAGGACTCGTTGCACGACCGCTGGTACACGGCTCAGGAAGCGCTCGACTACGGCTTCGTCGACTCGATCGTGCAGACCTTCGAGGACATCGTGCCTCGACGCCGACGCCGACGCCGCCAGGTCGGCCTCGGCGTGAGCGTCGAGGAGGACGCGGCATGAGCACCTACACGATCCCGAGCGTCATCGTGCAGCACCCTCGCGGTGAACGGGTCATGGACGTCTACTCGCAGCTGCTCACGGAGCGGATCATCTACCTCGGGACCGGCATCGACGCCGGTGTGGCGAACGCGCTCGTCGCGCAGCTGCTCCATCTGGAGTCGGACAACCCGGACCGAGAGATCCAGCTCTACATCAACTGCGAGGGCGGCGACCCGAGCGCGATGCTCGCGATCTACGACACCGTGCGCTACATCCGGCCGCAGGTGGCGACGACCTGCGTCGGGCAGGCCGTCGCGGTCGGTGCGGTCCTGCTGGCGGCCGGTGCCGAGGGCAAGCGGTCCGCGCTCCCGCACGCGCGCGTCGTCCTGCACCAACCGGCCGCGCAGGGCCGCGGGACCGTCCCGGACCTCATCCTGCAGGCCGACGAGGTCGTCCGCGTCCGCGCGGACATGGAGGACATCCTCTCCCGGCACACCGGTCAGGCGGTCGAGACGCTCCGCGCCGACACGGATCGTGACCGTGTCTTCACCGCCTCGGCCGCGCGGGACTACGGTCTCCTCGACCACGTGATCGAGGAGCGCAGTGCCGGAGGCGCATGAGCGCGCGCTCCGCTCCTACGCCGCCAGGGCGTAGGAGACCTGGCAGGTCGCGCCCCGCGCGCCGGCGCCCCGGGACGAGCGCAGGCTCTCGGCGACACCGAGCGTGAGATCGATCAGGGTGGCATCCAGCGCGCCGGCGACCGCGGCGATCATCTCGCTGGACGGCTCCTTGACACCGCGCTCCATCTCGGAGAGGTACTGCGGTGAGACCCCGGCGCGGTCCGCCGTCTGGGTCAGCGTCTCGCCCCGGTCGTGGCGGAGCGATCGCAGGTGGTCGCCGAGCACCTGTCTCCACAAGGGGTCACGTTCTCCCCGCGTCGGCGCGGGGGCTCCTCCGGCAGTGGAGGGCGCCGGCGCGTCGGAGAGGTGTGCCGACGGAGAGTCGTTCGTGACCATGCTGGATGGTAGGTCGGTGAGCAGGCCCACGGCCCGCGTTTCCGCCCCCAGCGCAACGGTGCCGGCATCGCGGCGACGCGTGGGCGGGGCTTCGTCGCCCGCGAGGGCGTCGGACAGGCAGGTGCCCTCGATAGGATTCGAACCTACGACCTTCTGCTCCGGAGGCAGACGCTCTATCCACTGAGCTACGAGGGCGGGCGCACGGCTCTGAGCCGTGCACGGTGCACGAGACTACCAGCACGAAGCCCGTGGTCGGAGCCCTCCGCCGCGGTGCGGTCACCCCCTCCGGCGCATCGGTAGAATCGCCCGGTGACCCCTGACGAGCTCTCCGAAGCGCTGAGCGCTGCCCTCGCCGCGGCCGTCGCCGACGGCACTCTCGCCCTGGACCCCACCGCGGTCCCCGAGCGCGTCCACGTGGAGCGACCCCGTCAGCGGGAGCACGGTGACTGGGCGACGAACGTCGCGCTGCAGCTCGCGAAGAAGGCGGGCACGACGCCGCGCGCCCTCGCCGAGGACCTCGCGACGCGTCTCGCCGCGACACCGGGTGTCAGGGCCGTGGAGGTCGCCGGTCCGGGCTTCCTCAACATCACGCTCGACGCCGCGGCCGCGGGCGAGCTCGCGCGCACGGTCGTCGAGGCGGGACCGGCGTACGGCCGGGGCTCGTCCGAGGCCGGCAAGCGCGTCAACCTCGAGTTCGTCTCCGCGAACCCGACGGGTCCCATCCACATCGGCGGCGTCCGCTGGGCGGCCGTGGGCGACTCGCTCGCCCGGGTGCTCGAGGCGAGCGGCGCGGAGGTCGCCCGCGAGTACTACTTCAACGACCACGGCGCGCAGATCGACCGGTTCTCGCGCTCGCTCCTCGCTCGTGCGCGCGGCGAGGCCGCGCCGGAGGACGGGTACGGCGGCGAGTACGTCACCGAGATCGCCGACGCCGTGATCGCCGACGCGATCGCCGCGGGCGACCCCGACCCGCGCACGCTGCCCGACGCGCAGGCGCAGGAGGCGTTCCGCGCTCGCGGCGTCGAGCGGATGTTCACCGAGATCCGGACGTCGCTGCACGACTTCGGCGTGGACTTCGACGTCTACTTCCACGAGGACTCGCTGCACGAGTCGGGTGCGGTGGAGCGCGCCGTCGCGCGGCTGCGGGCCGAGGGCCAGGTGTTCGATAAGGACGGCGCGACGTGGCTGCGCACGACGGACTACGGCGACGACAAGGACCGTGTCGTCATCAAGTCCGACGGCGAGGCCGCCTACATCGCCGGCGACATCGCGTACTACCTCGACAAGCGTGAGCGCGGCTTCGACGAGGTCATCATCATGCTCGGTGCCGACCACCACGGGTACGTCGGGCGGATGATGGCCGTGTGCGCGGCGTTCGGCGACGTGCCGGGCAAGAACCTGCAGATCCTCATCGGCCAGCTCGTCAACCTCGTCAAGGACGGGTCGCCCGTGCGCATGTCCAAGCGGGCGGGGACGGTCCTGACGATCGACGACCTCGTCGGCGCGGTCGGCGTCGACGCGGCACGCTACTCGCTCGCGCGCTCCTCCGCGGACTCGAGCATCGACCTCGACCTCGACCTCCTCGCGCGGGCCACGAACGAGAACCCCGTGTACTACGTGCAGTACGCGCACTCGCGCACGTCCGCGGTGGACCGCAACGCCGCGGACCGCGGCGTCGCCCGCGCCGACGGGTTCGACCCCGGCCTGCTCGACCACCCGACCGAGGCGGCGCTGATCGGTCGCCTGACGGAGTACCCGCGGATCGTCGCCCAGGCCGCGGAGCTGCGCGAGCCGCACCGTGTCGCGCGCTACCTCGAGGCGCTGGCCGGCGACTACCACACGTGGTACCAGCAGAAGGACCGCCGCGTCCTGCCGTACCCCGACGAGTCCGTCGAGGACGTCCACCGGACGCGCCTGTGGCTCAACGACGCCGTGCGGCAGGTCCTCGTCAACGGCCTCGGGCTGCTCGGCGTGTCCGCGCCGGAGCGCATGTGAGCGCGAGCGACGGGGACGCCCGGTACCCGGGTGAGCCCTGGTCGCGCGGCGTGCGCCGCCGCGAGGACGGCGTGGTCGAGGTCGCGGGTGTCGATCTCCACGGCCTCGCCGCACAGGTCGGCACGCCCGTCTACGTGCTCGACGAGGCGGACTTCCGCACCCGCGCCCGCGCCTACCGCACGGCGTTCGAGACCGCGTTCCGCGCCGTCGGGAGCGACGTCGACGTCTACTACGCGGGCAAGGCCCTCCTCACCGTCGCGGTGGCGCGCTGGGCGCGCGAGGAAGGCCTGCGCGTCGACACCGCCTCCGGCGGCGAGCTCGCGGTCGCGCTGCGCGCGGGCGTCCCGGGCGCCGAGATCGGGCTGCACGGGAACAACAAGTCGGACGCGGAGATCGACCGCGCCCTCGAGGTCGGCGTGGGACGCATCATCGTCGACTCCCTCGTCGAGGTGGAGCGCGTCGCCGCGGCCGCCCGGGCCCGGGGAGTCGTCGCCCCGGTGATGGTGCGGGTCACGACCGGCGTCCACGCGGGCGGGCACGAGTACATCTCGACCGCGCACGAGGACCAGAAGTTCGGCCTGTCGATCGTCTCGCCGCGGTCCGGCGCGGACTCCCCGGCCATGACCGCGCTGCTCGAGGTCGTCCGCCGCCCCGAGCTGCACCTGCTCGGGATCCACTCGCACATCGGGTCCCAGATCCTCGACCCGACGGGCTTCGAGGTCGCCGCGCGCGCGGTGCTCGAGCTCCGGGCCGACCTCGCGGCCCGCACGGGCGTGCTCGTCGACGAGGTCGACGTCGGCGGCGGCTACGGCATCGCGTACCTGCCCGGTGAGGTCGCGCTCGACCCCGAGCGCGTCGCGAAGGACGTCGCCGCGGCGGTCGACGCGGTCTCGGCCCGCCTCGGCACACCGCTGCCGCGCTTCTCGATCGAGCCCGGCCGTGCCATCGTCGGGCCCGCCGGGCTGACGCTCTACACGGTCGGCACGGTCAAGCCCGTGACCCTCGAGGACGGCCGAGTGCGTACGTACGTGTCGGTCGACGGCGGCATGAGCGACAACATCCGCCCCGCGCTGTACGGCGCGCAGTACCACGCGGAGGTCGTCGGCCGGTCCTCGGCCGCCGAGCCCGTGCTCGCGCGCGTCGTGGGCAAGCACTGCGAGAGCGGCGACATCGTCGTGCACGAGGTGATGCTCCCCGGTGACGTCCGTGCCGGTGACCTCCTCGCCGTCGCGGCGACGGGCGCGTACGGGCGCTCGATGGCGTCGAACTACAACCTCCTGACGAGACCCCCCGTCGTCGCGGTCGCGGACGGCGCCGCCCGCGTGCTGGTCCGGCGCGAGACGGAGGACGACCTCCTCGCGCTCGACCAGGGGTGAGCGGGCGCGGGCGAGCGGCCCGTGCCCACACCCTGGGCGCCGTCGGGTCGCGCCGTGCCCGGCCAGTATCCTGACCCTGCGATCCCGCCCACCGTCGTCCGCGTCGTCGTGCCTGCGCACCCGGACGTCGGCGACACCCGCGGGACGACCCCGCACCACCCCACGCAAGGAAGGTCCGCCGTGCCCGTCACGCCTCCCGCAACCCGTCCGCTGCGCGTCGCGCTGCTCGGCTGCGGGGTGGTCGGAACCCAGGTGGCGCGCCTCCTGACGCACGACGCCGCGGACCTCGCGTCGCGCGCGGGCTCGCCCCTCGAGCTCGTCGGCATCGCGGTCCGCGACGCGTCGGCGCCGCGCGACGCGGCGATCGACCGGGCGCTGCTCACGGAGGACGCCGAGTCGCTCGTCGAGCGTGCGGACATCGTCGTCGAGGTCATGGGCGGCATCGAGCCGGCCCGCTCGCTCCTGCTCCGCGCGATCGCGTCCGGCGCCGCCGTCGTCACGGCGAACAAGGCGCTTCTCGCCGAGGACGGCCCCACGCTCTACAGGGCCGCCGACTCCGCCGGCGTCGACATCTACTTCGAGGCCGCCGTCGCGGGCGCCATCCCCATCGTCCGTCCGGTCCGTGAGTCGCTCGCCGGCGACCACGTGCGGCGCGTGCTGGGCATCGTCAACGGCACGACGAACTACGTGCTCGACCGGATGACGACGACGGGCCTGGGTCTTGCGGAGGCGGTCCAGGAAGCCCAGGACCTGGGGTTCGCCGAGGCCGACCCGACGGCCGACGTCGAGGGGTACGACGCCGCGGCGAAGGCCGCGATCCTCGCCAGCCTCGCGTTCCACACCCGCGTGTCGATCGACGACGTCGCGCGCGAGGGGATCATGTCCGTCACTGCCGACGACGTCGCCTGGGCGGCGCAGACCGGGCACGTCATCAAGCTGCTGGCGATCGCCGAGCTGCGCGAGGGGGCCGAGCACTCCGCCGGCGGGGTGTCGGTGCGGGTCCACCCGTCGCTCGTCCCGGCGGCGCACCCGCTCGCGAACGTGCGCGGGTCGTTCAACGCCGTGTTCGTGGAGGCCGAGTCCGCGGGCGAGCTCATGTTCTACGGCCGGGGCGCGGGCGGCGCACCGACGGCTTCCGCAGTCCTCGGCGACGTCGTGTCCGCGGCCCGGCACCGGGTGCTCGGCGGCAAGGGCCCTGAGGAGTCCACATACGCCGACCTGACGATCCTGCCGCCGAGCGCCGCGTCGACGCGGTACCAGGTCCGCCTCGACGTGGACGACCGCCCGGGCGTCCTCGCACAGGTCGCCCGCGTCCTCGCCGAGCACGGCGTGTCGATCGAGGCCGTCCGTCAGCCGAGCGCGCCGGAGGCCGAGGCTGCCGAGGGGACTCCCACGACGGCCGACGGCGTCGCCCAGCTCGTCATCACCACCCACACCGCGCCCGAGTCCGCGCTGGCGGCGACGGTCGAGGCCGTCGCGCGGCTCGAACCGGTCCGTACGATCACGTCCGTCCTGAGAGTCGAAGGAGCATGACGATGGCCGGCCAGAAGGCCCAGCAGTGGAGGGGCGTCGTCCCCGAGTACGCCGACCGTCTTCCCGCGCACGTGAGCGAGCGGGTCGTCACGCTGGGCGAGGGCGGGACCCCGCTCGTCGAGGCGCCCGCGCTCTCGGAGCGGACCGGTGCGCAGGTCTTCGTCAAGGTCGAGGGGATGAACCCGACGGGTTCGTTCAAGGACCGCGGCATGACGACGGCGATCTCCGCGGCCGCCGGTCGCGGCGCGAAGGCCGTCGTGTGCGCCTCCACCGGCAACACGTCGGCGTCCGCCGCCGCGTACGCGACGCGCGCGGGCATGCTCTGCGCGGTGCTGGTGCCGGACGGCAAGATCGCGATGGGCAAGCTCAGCCAGGCGATCGCGCACGGCGCGCGCCTGCTGCAGGTCGACGGCAACTTCGACGACTGCCTCGTCGCGGCACGCAAGCTCGCGGAGACGCACCCCATCGAGCTCGTCAACTCCGTGAACCCCGACCGCATCGAGGGGCAGAAGACCGGCGCGTTCGAGATCGTCGACGTGCTGGGCGACGCCCCGGACATCCACGCGCTGCCGGTGGGCAACGCGGGGAACATCACCGCGTACTGGAAGGGCTTCCGCGAGTACGCCGGGCAGGGCGCACCGGGTCACCCGGGCGAGGGCCTGGCGGCGGTCGCGACGCGTGTGCCGCAGATGTGGGGCTTCCAGGCGGCCGGCGCCGCCCCCATCGTCGCAGGTCACCCCATCACCGAGCCCGAGACGATCGCGACGGCGATCCGCATCGGCAACCCGGCCTCCTGGGAGCTCGCGATCGCCGCGCGCGACGACTCGGGCGGCGTCATCGAGGCCGTGACCGACGAGCAGATCCTCGCCGCGCACCGCATCCTGTCGAGCGAGGTCGGGGTCTTCGTCGAGCCGGCGTCCGCCGCCGGTGTCGCCGGGGTCCTGGCTCGCGCGGAGCGCGGGCTCGTCCCCGCCGGTGCGCGCATCACGATCACGGTCACCGGGCACGGTCTCAAGGACCCGCAGTGGGCCTTGCGCACGCTCGACGGCACGGACGTCGAGCCCCTGCGCGTCGGCGCGGACGTCGTCTCCATCGCGGACGCGCTCGGGCTCGACTGATGCAGCTCGGGGCGGACCACGTCCACGTCCGGGTTCCTGCGACGAGCGCGAACCTCGGGCCGGGCTTCGACGCGCTGGGGCTCGCCCTGGCGCTGTACGACGAGCTCGAGGTGCGGGCGCTCGCGAGCGACGACGTCGTGGTCGACGTCGCGGGGGAGGGCGCCGGCGAGGTGCCCACCGACGCGTCGCACCTGGTCGTGCGTGCGCTGCGTGCTGCGCTGGACGCGGCTGGCGCACCGGAGACCGGGCTGCACCTGTCGTGCGTCAACCGCATCCCGCACGGTCGCGGTCTCGGGTCGTCCGCCGCCGCCGTCGTCGCCGGGATCACGGCGGCACGTGCCCTCGTGGCGGACCCGTCGGTGCTCGACGACGCGGCCTCGCTCCGGATCGCGAGCGACCTCGAGGGGCACCCTGACAACGCGGCGCCCGCGATCCTCGGCGGCGCGACGGTCGCGTGGGAGGGCGGCGCGCCCGACCGCGGCGCGCGCGCGGTGCGCATCGAGGTCCATCCCGACGTCCGCGCGACCGTGCTGGTGCCGTCGACGCGGCTCGCGACGAGCCACGCGCGCGGCGTCCTGCCCCCGCGGGTCCCGCACGCGGACGCCGCGTTCAACGCGGGCCGCGCCGCGCTCCTGGTCGAGGCGCTCTCGCGCCGGCCCGAGCTGCTCCTGGAGGCCACCGAGGACCGGCTCCACCAGGCGTACCGGGCGGACGTGATGCCGACGACGTTCGAGCTCGTGCAGGCGCTGCGTGCGGTGGGCCTCGCGGCGACCGTCTCCGGTGCGGGGCCGACCGTGCTCGTCCTGGCGGACGTCGCGGACGTGGAGCGGGTCCGCGTGGAGGCCGCCGCCCTCGTCGACGGGACGCCCGACTGGGAGGTGCGTCCGGTCGAGATCGACACGCGGGGCGTGCTGGCCCGGACGTTCGGTGGCACGGAGCGCCGGTGATAGACTGCGAACGGCCTTCGATCCAGTTCCCGTGCGTGCATGCGCAAGGCAGTGCGTCGTCAAACCGGCGCTGCTGCTCGTCGCATCCGACACGAGGAACATTCGCGAGAAGGTCAATCCAGCCCAACGTCAGCTGACGTCGTCGTACCACTGACGCACGGCTGATCTGCGCACCGGCCGTCAGGCGCCGGGCGTCGACCACCCGCGGCCCACCCTCTGAGAGGTGGGCGCAAACGAGGGGGAAGGGTCCTTCGTGACAGACACCATCAACACCGCCACGAGTAGCGCCGACACGGGCGCGACCGGCGGGAACGCCCGGAACGGCGCGCTCTCCACGCTGCGCCTGCCCGAGCTCCAGGCCCTCGCGGGCCAGCTCGGCGTGAAGGGCACGTCCAAGATGCGCAAGAGCGATCTCGTGGACGTCATCCGTGCACGGACGGGCGAGCAGGGCGCCCCCGCGCGCCCGGCCACCGACGGCGCGCGCACGGAGCAGCCCACGGAGCAGCCCGTGGCCCGCACCCGCAGCCGTCGTGCCGACCGGCCCGCGAGCAGCGCGGCGGCGGCGCGGGAGGACGCGCCCGCCGCGGCGAGCCGCGAGCAGCGCAGCGCGACGCCGGTCCTCGACCTCCCGGTCCGCAGCGACGACGCGCGCACCGACGGCTCGCGCACCGAGAGCCCGCGGACCGAGAGCCCGCGGACCGAGAGCCCGCGCACCGACGACGCGCACGGCGACCGCCGCGCGGAGAACGGCCGTCGCGAGCAGGGACGCAACCAGCGTGACGCGCGCTCGGAGGCCGCGGCCGCGGTGGCCGAGGCGCTCGGCGAGAAGGGTGGACGGCGCGACGCGTCCTCGGGCGAGTCGTCCGACGACCGCGCAGCCCGCGCCGCCGCGGCGGTGGGCCAGGTCTCCGGCGGCGACCGGGGAGCGCGACGCAACGATCGCAACGACCGCGCCGACCGCGCCGACCGCGCCGATGCTGTCGACGGTGCCAAGGACGGGGCCTCGGACGACAGGTCCCGCGGGCAGCAGCGCCAGGGCGGGGACCAGGGACAGCGCCAGGGCGCGGACCAGGCTCAGCGTGGCGAGCGTCAGAGCGGCCTGGCCGCTGACCGCGACGACGAGCGCGGACGCAGGCGCCGTGGTCGCGACCGCGGCCGGGATCGCAAGCGCGGTCGCGGCACCCGGCAGAACCCGGAGCTCGCCGACATCGACGACATCGAGGTCAACGAGGAAGACGTCCTGCTCCCCGTCGCCGGGATCCTCGACATCCTGGACAACTACGCGTTCGTCCGCACCAGCGGCTACCTGCCCGGCTCGAACGACGTGTACGTGTCGCTCGGGCAGGTCAAGAAGTCGGGGCTGCGTCGCGGCGACGCGATCACGGGTGCCGTGCGGCAGCCGCGCGAGGGCGAGAACCTGGGCAACACCGCACGCCAGAAGTTCAACGCGCTCGTCCGGCTCGACTCCGTCAACGGCATGGCTCCGGACGAGGCGCGCGAGCGCCCCGACTTCTCCAAGCTCACGCCGCTGTACCCGCAGGAGCGCCTGCGCCTCGAGAACACCGAGGCCACGCGCCTGACGCCGCGCGTGATCGACATCGTCGCCCCGATCGGCAAGGGCCAGCGCGGCCTCATCGTCGCGCCGCCCAAGGCCGGCAAGACGATCATCATGCAGCAGATCGCGAACGCCATCACGACCAACAACCCTGAGGTCCACCTCATGGTCGTCCTGGTCGACGAGCGGCCCGAAGAGGTCACCGACATGGAGCGCACGGTGCGCGGCGAGATCATCGCCTCCACCTTCGACCGCCCCGCGTCCGACCACACGATCGTCGCCGAGCTCGCCATCGAGCGTGCGAAGCGCCTCGTGGAGCTGGGCCAGGACGTCGTCGTGCTCCTCGACTCGCTCACGCGGCTCTCGCGCGCCTACAACCTCGCCGCGCCGGCGTCGGGCCGCATCCTGTCCGGTGGTGTGGACGCCTCGGCGCTCTACCCGCCCAAGCGGTTCTTCGGAGCGGCCCGCAACATCGAGAACGGTGGCTCGCTCACCATCCTCGCGTCCGCTCTCGTCGAGACCGGGTCCAAGATGGACGAGGTCATCTTCGAGGAGTTCAAGGGCACGGGGAACATGGAGCTCCGCCTGTCGCGCAACCTCGCGGACAAGCGGATCTTCCCGGCCGTGGACGTCAACGCGTCCGGCACGCGCCGCGAGGAGGTGCTGCTCTCGAAGGACGAGCTCACCATCGTCTACAAGCTCCGCCGCGTTCTCGGGGCGCTCGACCAGCAGCAGGCGATCGAGCTCATGCTCGGTCAGCTGAAGAAGACGCAGACCAACGTGGAGTTCCTGCTCCACGTGCAGAAGACCACCCCCGGCGGGTTCGCGGACGACGCCACCATCGGTCGGACGGTCTGAACGCTCGGGTCCGGTCCGGCCGCCCCGGGGGAAGATTTCGGGGCGGTCGGACGTTCTGGCACAATGTTCGTCGGCCCGCGGTACGCGGGCCCGTCTGCGGTTCACAGGCACGGAACCTCCCGGCCTGACCCGGAGACATCACACCCAAGGAGTAACCGTGAAGTCTGGTATCCACCCCGAGTACGTCGCCACCGAGGTGACGTGCACGTGTGGCAGCACCTTCGTGACGCGCAGCACCGAGACGTCGGGCAAGATCAGCTCTGACGTGTGCAGCGCGTGCCACCCGTTCTACACGGGCAAGCAGAAGATCCTCGACACCGGTGGCCGCGTGGCCCGCTTCCAGGCGCGCTACGGCAAGAAGGACGCCGACAAGTAGCACCTCCGCAGCGCCGGTGGTCCGAGCCCGACAACCTCTCCAGGGGCAGTCGACGAGCTCGGACCACCGGCGCTGTCGCGTTGTCCGGGCAGTTCTCGGCAGCGTCCCGCCGCTGACCCGTCGTCATCTCGTCCCCAGGAGCGCCACGTGACCGACCCCTTCGCAGCCGCCCGGCCGCTGCTCACCGAGCACGCCGAGATCGAGGCCCAGCTCGCGGACCCCGGGGTCCACGCGGACGCAGGCCGGGCCCGCACCCTCGGGCGGCGGTACGCGGAGCTGAACCAGGTCGTCGGCGCGTACCGCGCGTGGCGCGAGGCGTCGGACGACGCGGAGGCCGCGGCCGAGCTCGCCGCGGAGGACGCGTCGTTCGCCGCCGAGCTGCCCCACCTGCGCGAGGCGGCCGAGACCGCGGCCGAGCGGTTGCGCCGCGTGCTCGTGCCGCGCGACCCCGACGACGGCCGCGACGTCATCCTCGAGATCAAGGCGGGGGAGGGCGGCGAGGAGTCGGCGCTCTTCGCCGGCGACCTCCTGCGGATGTACCTGCGCTTCGCGGAGCGGCGCGGCTGGAAGACCGAGGTCATCGAGGCGACCGAGTCCGACCTCGGCGGGTACAAGGACGTCCAGGTCGCCGTGAAGACGAAGGGGACGCCGTCGGACCCCGGAGACGGCGTCTGGGCGAACCTCAAGTACGAGGGCGGCGTGCACCGCGTGCAGCGGGTCCCGGTGACCGAGTCGCAGGGCCGCATCCACACGTCCGCCGCGGGGGTGCTCGTGTTCCCCGAGGTCGAGGACGCGGGCGAGGTGGAGATCGACGCGAACGACCTGCGCATCGACGTCTACCGCTCGTCCGGGCCCGGCGGGCAGTCGGTCAACACCACGGACTCGGCCGTGCGCATCACGCACCTGCCCACGGGCATCGTCGTGTCCATGCAGAACGAGAAGTCCCAGCTGCAGAACCGCGAGCAGGCGATGCGCGTCCTGCGAGCGCGGCTCCTCGCCGCCCAGCAGGAGGCGGCCGCGGCCGAGGCGGCGGACCTGCGACGCTCCCAGGTGCGCACGGTCGACCGCTCCGAGCGCATCCGGACCTACAACTTCCCGGAGAACCGGATCGCCGACCACCGCACGGGGTACAAGGCGTACAACCTCGACCAGGTGCTCGACGGCGACCTCGAGCCCGTCGTCCGCTCGGCCATCGACGCCGACGAGGCCGCTCGTCTCGCGGTGGCCGGCGATGCGTGAGGGGATGCCCGACCTGAGGGCTTCGCCGCCGCCGTCTGACCCCCGCCCGTCGGCGTGGCTGCGGTGGGCGACCGGTGTCCTCGACGGTGCGGGTGTGCACTCGCCTCGCTCGGATGCCGAGCTGCTTCTTGCGTACGCGCTCGGGACCGATCGAGGCGAGCTACGACGCCTCGCGGTCCTGGACCGCCCGTTGCCCGACGACGTCGCTGCCGCGTTCGAAGGGCTCGTGGGGCGGCGGGCGGAGCGGGTGCCGTTGCAGCACCTCGTGGGGACAGCGCCGTTCCGGCACCTCGAGCTCGCCGTCGGGCCCGGTGTCTTCGTGCCGCGGCCCGAGACCGAGCAGGTCGCCCAGGTGGCGATCGACGAGGCTCGCGCCGTCGTGGCCCGGACCGGCCGGGCGACGGTCGTCGACCTGTGCACGGGATCGGGTGCGATCGCGCTCGCGGTCGCGACCGAGGTGCCCGGCACCGAGGTCCACGCCGTCGAGCTCGACGTCGCGGCGCACGCCTGGGCCGAGCGCAACGTCGCGTCCGTGTCGAGGATGTCCGGTGGCGCCGTCGTGCACCTGGTGCGCGGGGACGCCCGGACCGCCCTCGGAGGGCTCGACGGCGCGTGCGACGTCGTCGTCTCCAACCCTCCGTACGTGCCGCCGGGTGCGGTGCCGCGCGACCCCGAGGTCGCCGACCACGACCCCGCGGTCGCGCTCTACGGTCTCGGTGCCGACGGCCTCGAGGTCCCGCGCGGCGTGACGAGCGCCGCCGCGCGACTGCTGCGCCCCGGGGGCCTGTACGTGATGGAGCACGCCGAGGTGCAGGCGGCGGGCGCGCGCGCCATGGTCGCCGCGACCGGGTCGTTCGACGCGGTCCGCACGGACGCCGACCTCACGGGTCGCGACCGCATGGTCGTCGCCCGTCGGGCGGGACGGGACGAGCGGCGGGCCGGCGGACCCGGCGAGCGTGAAAGACTGCTGCCGTGAGCTCCGTGCACCCCGTCACCGACCCCGCGACCTGGGGTCCCTCGATCGACGAGGCGGTCAACGTGGTCTCCCGCGGGGGACTGCTCGTCCTGCCCACCGACACCGTCTACGGCATCGGCGCCGACGCGTTCGACGCCGACGCCGTCGCCGCGCTCCTCGCGGCGAAGGGCAGGGGCCGGCACATGCCGCCGCCCGTGCTCGTCCCCGACGTGCGCACCCTCGACGGTCTCGCGACCGACGTCCCGGACGACGCGCGGCGGCTCGTGGAGGCCTTCTGGCCCGGTGGGTTCACCATCATCCTGCGTGCCCAGCCCTCGCTCGCGTGGGACCTCGGGGAGACGCACGGGACGGTCGCGCTGCGCATGCCGGACCACGAGGCCGCGCTCGCGCTGCTGCGCCGCACCGGACCGCTCGCCGTGTCGTCCGCCAACGTGACCGGCAGCCCGGCCGCCCTCGACGCCGAGGACGCACGCTCCCAGCTCGGCGACGCCGTCGCCGTCTACCTCGACGGGGGCGTCGCACCCGGGGGAGTGGCCTCGACGATCGTCGACGCCACGACGCCGGAGCTGCGCGTCGTGCGCGAGGGCGCGATCCCGCTCGAACGGCTCGTCGAGGTCGTGCCCGCCCTGGGCGCTCCTGTCGAAGGCAGCGCCGACGGGGCCGGCACCGACGAGGCCAGCACCGACGAGGACGGCACAGAGGCGAACGGCGGGTGAGGGTCTATCTGCTCGTGATGCTCGTCGCAGCGGCGGTGGTGTTCCTCACGACACCGTTCGCGCGCTGGGTGGCGATGCGCACGGGCGCGATCACCGCGGTCCGCCAGCGCGACGTGCACACCGTCCCGACACCACGGCTCGGCGGGCTCGCGATGCTGATCGGGCTGGCGGTGGCGGTGCTCGTCGCGTCACGGATGCCCTTCCTCGAAGGCGTCTTCGTCCGTGACGTGGCGGGTGAGCTCGTCGCCGACTCGCGCGCCTGGGGCATCGTCGGGGCGGCGGCGATCGTCTGCCTCCTCGGCATGGCGGACGACATCTGGGACCTCGACTGGATGACCAAGCTCGCGGGCCAGGTGCTCGCCGCCGGGTTCATGGCGGCGCAGGGCGTGGTGCTGTTCACGCTCCCGGTCGGGGGCACCCTCATCTGGTCGTCCCGCCTGCAGCTCGTCGCGACGATCCTCGTGGTCGTCGTCGCGATGAACGCGGTGAACTTCGTCGACGGCCTGGACGGGCTCGCCGCCGGGCTCGTCGCGATCGGTGGGACGGCGTTCTTCGTCTACTCCTACGTGCTCACCCGGCAGGCGAGCACCGACGACTACGCGAGCCTCGCGACGCTCGTGATGGCGTGCCTCGTCGGGATGTGCGTCGGTTTCCTGCCGCACAACTTCCACCCCGCCCGGATCTTCATGGGCGACTCGGGCTCGATGGTGCTCGGGCTCGTCATGTCAGGCGCCGCGATCATCGTGACGGGCAGCATCGACCCCGGGGCGATGTCCGGCGGGGCACAGCTCCCGGCGTTCATCCCGATCCTCCTGCCGCTCGCCGTGATCCTGCTGCCGCTGCTCGACATGGGCCTGGCCGTGGTCCGACGCGTGCTCGCCGGGAAGTCGCCGTTCCACCCCGACCGCATGCACCTGCACCACCGGATGCTCGCCCTGGGCCACTCCCACCGCCGGGCCGTGCTGATCCTGTACGTGTGGACCGCCGTCTTCGCCTTCGGCGCCGTGGCCCTTGTCGGGTGGCGCTGGCAGACGGTCGCCGTCGGGCTCGGGATCGCGATCCTCGTGACGATCCTGCTGACCCTCGGGCCGTTGCGCACGCGCGGCCGGTTCCTGGACGACGACGTCGCGCTCGCCGCGTCGGGACCCCGACCCCCCGCAGCCCCCGCCGACCCACCGAAGGAAGCCTGACATGTCCTCCACCTCGCCCGACCCTGGTACCGGCGGCGACCCTGCCGTGAGTGACGGGACGCCGGCTGCCGTGCCGCAGTCCGACGCGGTCCGGACCGTGCTGCGCACGGCGCTGCGGGACGTCCTCCTGCTGCTCGCCGGGCTCACGGTCGTCGGTGTCGTCGTCGGGGCGCTCGTGGCCGGGCTCCCCGGTGTGTGGGGTGCGCTCCTCGGGGTCGCGATCGCGCTGGTGTTCTCGGCGACGACGGTCTGGACCGTGCTGCGCACGGTCGACTCCAATCCGACGACCACGGCGGCCGTGGTCATGGGCGCCTGGCTCGTGAAGATGATCGTGCTGATCGCCGTGCTGGTGGTGCTCCGCGGCATGGACTTCTACGACCGCTGGGTCTTCGCGGCGGTGCTGCTGGTAGGGGTCATCGGCTCGGCGGTGCTGGACTACCGGGCCGTGAACCGCGGCCGCGTCCCGTACGTCGAACCTCGTCCCTGAGCAGCTCCCGAGCGGTCCCCGAGCGGTCTCGGGACCGGCTCCCGAGCCTGTCCAGATCCGCGGCGGCGCGGGGGTAGGACCGTTGCTCGGGGCGATTGAGCAAAATGTCACAAGCCTGCGGACGGCGACGAGAGCACCCGATCCATACGTTAGGCTACTGGCGAATCCATGACGGCCAGGTCCGACGGCGTGCCCACCATCGCGTGGCGGCTGCCCGGACCACACGACCATTGGGAGTCCACCCTGTCCACGCTTGCGACCCCCGTGCTCCTCGCCTCCTCCGGGAGCGAAGGCGAGTTCCACGCGCCGTCGATCACCGACTTCTTTCCCCCGGCGATCCTCTTCGAGGACACGATCTTCCAGATCGACCGCATCTGGATCATCCGCGTCGTCGCGACGATCGTGCTCCTGACGGTCTTCGTCATCGGTGCGCGGCGCGCGCGACTGGTGCCCGGCCGGTTCCAGAACGCCCTCGAGATGCTCATCGACTTCGTGCGCGTGCAGATCGTCGAGGAGATCATGGGCAAGGAGAACGCGCGCCGGTTCCTGCCGATGATCGCGACGATCTTCTTCTCCGTGCTGGCGTTCAACATCACGAGCGTCATCCCGTTCCTCAACCTCGCAGGGACTGCGCGCATCGGCATCCCCCTGATCCTCGCCCTGTGGGTGTTCGTCGCCTACTGGGCGGTCGGCATCAAGAAGCACGGTCTGGGGGGCTACCTCAAGAACAGCCTCTTCCCGCCGGGCGTCCCGGGCCCGATCTACCTGATCGTCGCGCCGATCGAGCTCCTGCAGATCCTCATCATCCGGCCCGCCTCGCTGGCGATCCGACTCGCGGCGAACATGATCGCCGGGCACATCATGCTCGTGCTCTGCTTCTCGGCCACGTCGTTCTTCCTGTACCAGTCGGACACGGCCTGGCTCAAGGTCTTCAGCCCGCTGACCTTCGTCGGCGGATTCGGGATCACGCTCTTCGAGATCCTGGTCGCTTTCCTGCAGGCCTACATCTTCGCCCTCCTCGCAGCCGTGTACCTCAACATGTCGCTCGAGGAGGAGCACTGACCCCCTGGGTCGTGCACCGAGGCCGGCTCGGCTTCACCAGACATACCAGCTGAACATCATCAGACGCAGTACCAACGCGACGCCCGACCAACCGGCCGGGCGCCCAACGGAAGGAACGAGCAATCGTGGACGTCACCACTCTCGCTGAGGTCTCCGGCAACATCGGGACCGTCGGGTACGGCCTCGCGGCGATCGGCCCCGGCATCGGCCTGGGCATCCTCATCGGCAAGACGATCGAGGGCATGGCTCGCCAGCCCGAGGTCGCCGGCCAGCTCCGCGCCACCATGTTCATCGGTGTCGCGTTCGTCGAGGTGCTCGCGCTGCTCGGCCTGGTCGCCGGCTTCCTGTTCACCGCGTGATGACTGCGCTGGCGAACGCCGCGATCACCACTGCGGCGGAGACGGAGGAGCCGTCGGGGATCGACCTGTTCCTGCCGGCCGGCTACGACATCCTGTGGTCGTCGGTGATCATGCTGATCATCGCGGTCGTCTTCTACAAGGCGGTGCTGCCGAAGTTCCAGGCCATCCTGGACGAGCGCACCGCCAAGATCGAGGGCGGCCTGGCCAAGGCCGAGTCCGCCCAGGCGGAGGCGGCGGCGGCGCTGGCGGAGTACCACCAGCAGCTGCAGGAGGCACGCGCCGAGGCCGCCAAGATCCGTGACGAGGCGCGCACCGAGGGTTCGGCGATCGTGGCCGACCTGCGAACCAAGGCGTCCGACGACGCGACCCGCATCGTCGAGACGGCGCACCGTCAGATCGAGGCGGAGCGTCAGCAGGCTGCGGTCTCGCTGCGCAACGACGTCGGTCAGCTCGCCACCGAGCTGGCCTCGAAGATCGTCGGCGAGTCGCTCGAGGACTCGGCACGGCAGAGCCGCGTGGTCGACCGCTTCCTCGACGAGCTCGAGGCCGCAGGCCCGGCCGCGGCGAGCGCGGCGAGCAGCACGGCCACCGAGGAGCGCTGATGCGCGGGACGAGCGGCACCTCGCTGGAGCAGGCGCGGGACCGGTTCGAGCCGGTCCTGCGGTCGGCGGGGGAGGACGCGCTCACGCTCGGCGAGCAGCTCTTCGCCGTCACCGCGGCGCTCGACTCGTCGACACCGTTGCGTCGTTCCCTCGCGGACCCCTCGCGAGCCGGTGCGGACAAGGCGGGGCTCGTCTCCGCGGTGCTCGCGTCCGGCTTCGACGGCCGCGTGGTCGACCTGGTCTCGGGCCTCGCCCGTGCCCGGTGGACGCGCGACGGTGACCTCGCGGACGCGACGGAGCGGCTCGGCCTCGACGCCGTGCTCGCGTCGGCCGAGTCGCGCGGGGACCTCGAGAAGGTCGAGGACGAGCTGTTCCGCGTCTCGCGGTCCCTGGTGGGGCAGCGCGACGCGCGTCAGGTCCTGTCCGACGGCTCGACCGACCCCGAGCGGCGCGCGGCGTTCGTGCGTGCGCTCGTCGCCGGGAAGGTCGATCGTGTGACGGCGGTCCTCACCGAGCACGCGACCCGTGCACTGCGCGGTCGCCGGTACGTGCCGACCCTGGGATGGTTCGGCGAGGTCGCGGCCGAGCGCCGCACGCGTCTCGTCGCGTCGGTCACCTCGGCGATCGTGCTCGACCAGTCGCAGCTCGACCGTCTCGGCGGGCTGCTCGAGCGTGCCTACGGGCGCGCCGTCCAGCTCAACGTCTCGGTGGACACCGCCGTGCTCGGTGGACTGCGGATCCAGGTCGGTCCCGACGTCGTGGACTCGACCGTGCTGTCCCGGCTCGCCGACGCCCGCCGGCGACTGGTCAGCTGAACCTCTCCCGCCCATGACCGCCCGTCGGCCACCGGCCGCACAACTGACAAACGTTCGACCGCACCCGCCACGCGGGGCGGCCACGACAGGAGAAGAGCAATGGCTGAGCTGACGATCCGGCCGGAGGAGATCCGGGCCGCTCTGGACAGCTTCGTGAAGTCCTACGAGCCCGAGGGCGCCGTGTCCGAGGAGGTGGGCCGGGTCACCCTGGCCGCCGACGGCATCGCGCAGGTCCAGGGCCTCCCGGGCGCGATGGCTAACGAGCTGCTGCGGTTCGAGGACGGCACCCTGGGTCTCGCCCTGACCCTCGACGTCCGTGAGATCGGTGTCGTCGTCCTCGGCGAGTTCTCGGGGATCGAGGAGGGCCAGGAGGTCCGCCGCACCGGTGAGGTGCTGTCCGTCCCCGTCGGGGAGGGCTACCTGGGTCGCGTCGTCGACCCCCTGGGCAACCCGATCGACGGTCTCGGCGACGTCGAGTCCGACGAGCGGCGCGCCCTCGAGCTGCAGGCCCCCGGCGTCATGGCCCGCAAGTCGGTCCACGAGCCCCTGCAGACCGGCCTCAAGGCGATCGACTCGATGATTCCGATCGGTCGTGGTCAGCGACAGCTGATCATCGGTGACCGCCAGACGGGCAAGACGGCGATCGCGATCGACACGATCATCAACCAGAAGGCCAACTGGGAGACCGGCGACCCGGAGAAGCAGGTCCGCTGCATCTACGTCGCGGTCGGCCAGAAGGGCTCGACCATCGCCTCGGTGCGTGGCGCCCTCGAGGAGGCCGGTGCGCTCGAGTACACGACGATCGTCGCGGCTCCCGCCTCGGACCCGGCCGGCTTCAAGTACCTCGCCCCCTACACGGGCTCGGCCATCGGCCAGCACTGGATGTACCAGGGCAAGCACGTCCTCATCGTCTTCGACGATCTGTCGAAGCAGGCGGAGGCGTACCGCGCCGTGTCGCTCCTGCTGCGCCGCCCGCCGGGCCGCGAGGCCTACCCGGGTGACGTCTTCTACCTCCACTCCCGCCTGCTCGAGCGTTGTGCCAAGCTCTCGGACGAGCTGGGCGCGGGCTCGATGACGGGCCTGCCCGTGATCGAGACGAAGGCGAACGACGTGTCGGCGTACATCCCGACGAACGTCATCTCCATCACCGACGGCCAGATCTTCCTCCAGTCGGACCTCTTCAACGCCGACCAGCGTCCTGCCGTGGACGTCGGTATCTCGGTGTCCCGCGTCGGCGGTGCCGCGCAGGTCAAGGCGATGAAGCAGGTCTCCGGCACGCTGAAGCTCGAGCTCGCGCAGTACCGCTCGCTCGAGGCGTTCGCGATGTTCGCGTCCGACCTCGACGCCGCCTCGCGCGGCCAGCTCGCGCGCGGTGCCGTGCTCATGGAGCTGCTCAAGCAGGGCCAGTACTCGCCGTACCCCGTCGAGGACCAGGTCGCGTCGATCTGGGCCGGCACCAAGGGCAGGCTCGACGACGTCCCGGTCGAGGACGTGCGCCGGTTCGAGTCCGAGCTGCTGGACCACCTGCGCCGCAACACCGACGTGCTGTCGACCATCGCGGAGACGGGCAAGCTCGCGGACGACGTCGAGTCGAGCCTCTCGGACGCGGTCGACACGTTCCGCAACGGCTTCCTCAAGGCCGACGGCACGCCGCTCGTCGGCGGAGACGACGCCGAGGCCGAGGACGTGGACGTCGAGCAGGAGCAGATCGTCCGGCAGAAGAGGGCCTGACGATGGCCGGATCCCAGCGCGTCTACAAGCAGCGGATCAAGTCGACGCAGTCGCTCAAGAAGATGTTCCGCGCCCAGGAGCTCATCGCTGCGTCCCGCATCGGCAAGGCGCGGGCGCGGACCACGGCGTCGACCCCGTACGCGCGGGCGATCACCCGTGCGGTCTCCGCCGTCGCGACGCACTCCTCGACGTCGCACCCGCTCACGAGCGAGCGCTCCGACACCAACCGCGTCGCGGTCCTCGTCGTCGCGTCCGACCGCGGCATGGCCGGTGCCTACTCGGCATCGATCCTGCGCGAGACGGAACGCCTCGTCGAGCGCCTGACGACGGAGGGCAAGGAGGTCGTGCTCTACGCGTCCGGTCGCCGTGCCGTCTCGTTCTACTCGTTCCGTGGGCGCGAGCTCGCCGGGACGTGGTCGTACGGGTCGGACGCGCCGAACGCGGACGTCGCGGGCGAGATCGCGGACACCCTCCTCGAGGCATTCCTGGCGCCCGTCGACGAGGGCGGCGTCAGCGAGCTGCACATCGTCTACACGCAGTTCGTGAACATGGTGACGCAGCGCCCCCGCGTGGTGCGCATGCTGCCGCTCGAGGTCGTGGAGGGCGTGGCCCCGGCGGGCAAGCACGACGTGCTCCCGCTGTACGAGTTCGAGCCCTCCCCGGAGGCCGTGCTCGACGCCCTTCTCCCGCGCTACGTGCGCAGCCGGATCTTCGCGTGCCTCCTCGAGGCCGCGGCGTCCGAGCTCGCCGCGCGGCAGCGGGCGATGCACACGGCGACGGACAACGCGGAGGACCTCATCCGTAACTACACCCGCCTGGCGAACCAGGCCCGGCAGGCGGACATCACCCAGGAGATCAGCGAGATCGTCTCCGGTTCCGACGCCCTGGCGGCCTCATGACCACGCGCACCGTCGCCCGAGCCGGCGACACCACCCCCCCGACCGACATCTCCATCGAGACCGCCGGAGATCGCTCCGGCACTGCGAAGCGAGGCCAGAAATGACCGCCACCACCGTGGAAGCCCAGGTCGAGCACTCCAGCGGCCCCGGCGTGGGCCGTGTCGCGCGGGTGATCGGCCCCGTCGTGGACATCGAGTTCCCGGCAGACGCCATCCCCGACATCTACAACGCGCTGACGGTCGACATCGACCTGTCGTCGCAGGGCGAGGGCGAGAAGTCCTTCACGCTCAAGCTCGAGGTCGCCCAGCACCTCGGCGACTCGATCGTGCGTGCGATCGCTCTCAAGCCGACGGACGGCCTCGTCCGCGGTGCCCTCGTCACGGACACGGGTGCGCCGATCAGCGTGCCCGTGGGCGACGTGACGAAGGGTCGCGTCTTCGACGTCACCGGCGAGATCCTGAACGCCGAGCCGGGCGAGAAGATCGAGATCACCGAGCGCTGGCCCATCCACCGCAGGCCCCCGGCGTTCGACCAGCTCGAGTCGAAGACCACGATGTTCGAGACGGGCATCAAGTCCATCGACCTGCTCACTCCGTACGTCCAGGGCGGGAAGATCGGTCTGTTCGGTGGTGCAGGCGTCGGCAAGACGGTCCTCATCCAGGAGATGATCCAGCGTGTCGCGCAGGACCACGGCGGTGTCTCGGTGTTCGCCGGCGTCGGCGAGCGCACGCGTGAGGGCAACGACCTCATCGTCGAGATGGAGGAGGCGGGCGTCTTCGACAAGACGGCCCTCGTCTTCGGCCAGATGGACGAGCCGCCGGGCACGCGTCTGCGCGTCGCCCTGTCGGCGCTGACGATGGCGGAGTACTTCCGCGACGTCAAGGGCCAGGACGTGCTCCTGTTCATCGACAACATCTTCCGCTTCACGCAGGCGGGCTCCGAGGTGTCGACGCTGCTCGGCCGCATGCCGTCCGCGGTGGGCTACCAGCCGAACCTCGCCGACGAGATGGGTCTCCTCCAGGAGCGCATCACCTCGACGCGCGGTCACTCGATCACCTCGCTCCAGGCGATCTACGTGCCTGCGGACGACTACACCGACCCCGCTCCGGCGACGACGTTCGCGCACCTCGACGCGACGACCGAGCTCTCGCGCGAGATCGCGTCGCGTGGTCTGTACCCGGCGATCGACCCGCTCGCCTCGACGTCGCGCATCCTCGACCCGCGGTACGTGGGTCAGGGGCACTACGACGTCGCGACCCGGGTGAAGTCGGTCCTGCAGCGCAACAAGGAGCTCCAGGACATCATCGCGATCCTCGGTGTCGACGAGCTCTCCGAGGAGGACAAGACGGTCGTGGCGCGTGCGCGCCGCATCCAGCAGTTCCTCTCGCAGAACACCTACATGGCCGAGAAGTTCACGGGCGTCGTCGGCTCCACGGTTCCGCTCACCGAGACCATCGAGGCGTTCAAGATGATCGCGGACGGCGAGTTCGACCACATGGCCGAGCAGGCCTTCTTCAACATCGGCGGTCTCGAGGACCTCGAGAAGAACTGGGCCCGCATCCAGAAGGAGTACGGCGCCTGACCGGTCGCCCTCGCCAGGGGAGGGTCGGCGGGCGTCGCCCGCCGACCCGTCCCTGTCCGGCTTCCTCCCTGACGACGGTCCGCGCGGCGGACCTGTTCCCGGTCACCGACCGGACATGAAGGAGTTGCAGTGGCACAGCTGAACGTCGATCTCGTCTCGGCGGACCGCAAGGTCTGGTCGGGCGAGGCCCACATGGTGAGCGCCCCCGCGGCGGACGGCGAGGTCGGTATCCTCGCCGGCCACTCGCCGCTCCTGTCCGTGCTGCGCGAGGGCGCGGTCCGGATCAAGACCGCCGACGGGTCACCGGTCGAGGTCCGCATCTCCGGCGGCTTCATCTCGGTGGACTCGAACCAGGTCACCGTCGTCGTGGACTCCGTCGAGTCCACCGACTGACGGGAGCAGCTCGACCGTGCCCGCCCTTGCCTGGACCGCGATCGGACTGCTCGTCGTAGCCCTGATCGTCGTCGGGGTGGGCACCGTGCGGTTGCGTGCGCTCACGCATCGGGTCGGGTCCTTCGAGTGCGGGCTGCGCGCCGGTGCCGTGAGCTCGTGGACTCAAGGTGTGGCGCACTACGGCGTCGGCCGCATCGACTGGTGGCGCTGCTGGTCGCTGTCCGCGCGTCCGACGCGCTGCTGGGCGCGTCAGAACCTGACCATCCTGGGCCGCGAGCCGCTCGACACGGGCGTCTCGCGGCCCGAGACGTACCTGGTGCGGTGCATGTACGAGGGCGAGCACATCGAGCTGACCATGGCCCGTGCTGCCTATGAGGGCCTCGCCTCCTGGCTCGAGGCCGCGCCCCCCGGCCGGCGCGACGTCGTCGTCTGATCGTTCGCCCGACTCGTGTGAGACCCTGACCGGGCTCTGCTCCCCGAACCTGGAGGACCTGCGTCCATGCGTCTCGTCGTCGCCCGGTGCTCAGCCCGTTACACGGGCCGTCTCTCTGCTCATCTCCCGCTCGCGACGCGGGTGCTGCTGGTCAAGGCCGACGGCAGCGTGCTGCTCCACTCGGACGGCGGGTCGTACAAGCCGCTCAACTGGATGAGCCCGCCGTGCACGCTCGCGGCCCGCGAGCCCTCCGCCGAGGCGCGCGGGCGGGGTGTCAGCGAGGTGTGGGCCGTCCAGCACGCGAAGAGCGACGACCGGCTCGAGATCGAGCTCCACGAGGTGCTGCACGACAGCTCGCACGAGCTCGGCGTCGACCCCGGGCTCGTCAAGGACGGCGTCGAGGCGCACCTGCAGGAGATGCTCGCCGCGCAGATCCAGCTCCTCGGCTCGGGCCACACGCTCGTGCGCCGCGAGTACCCGACGGCGATCGGACCGGTGGACATCCTCGCGAGGGACTCGACGGGCGCGACCGTCGCGGTGGAGATCAAGCGGCGCGGCGACATCGACGGTGTCGAGCAGCTCACCCGTTACCTCGACCTCCTCAACCGTGACCCGTTGCTCGCGCCCGTGCGTGGCGTGTTCGCCGCGCAGGAGATCAAGCCCCAGGCGCGGGTGCTCGCGACGGACCGGGGCATCGGGTGCCTCGTCCTCGACTACGACGCGATGCGCGGCGTCGACGACGTCGACTCCCGACTCTTCTGACCCGACGTAGCGACCTGTCGGCAGGGGTGTCGCTCTCTCGGCGCGGTCTGCAGGTCAGCAGGTGAGCCCGCCGTACGGGGCGCTGTGCTCCGTCACCGCCCCGGCGGCGTCGGTCACGCGGACCGTGGCCGTCCCCGCGGGAACCGTGGCGGACCGGACCGCGAACGACTGGTACGCGTTCGCCCCGGGCGCGACGTCGAGCACGGTGCTCGACCCGTGGTCCGTCACCAGCGCGATGCCGACGGGGTCGCCGAGCCCGGCCCCGCCGGTCCCGGTGTACGACGCCCGGACCGCGACGTAGGCCTTCCCGGCCAGGCACCGGGGGCTCGCCGTGACGGCGACGTCGGGTGCTGGGGGATCGGTCGGCCCTTCCTGGGTCCGGGCCCGGACCTCGAACGAGGAGATGCTGACGGTCCCGGAGTCGGCCCGGAAGCCGACGGTCGGCAGGAGGCCCGCCAGGACGTCCGGGTCGGAGGTGTCGAGCGCGCCGGCCGTCGTCGTGCCGCCGTAGTACGTCCACTCGCCGGCCTCCTCGGCGAACACGTCCACCCGTGCGCCGTCGACCCGCATCGCGAGCCGGTCGCCCGGGCCGTAGCCCTTGATGCCGAACCACGGGGAGGACCCGCCCTCCCCGCCGACGTAGTCGAGCCCGGCGGCGACGTTCGTGTGGTTGAACCACCCGAGCGCGTAGGTGCGGTCGGTCGCGGCCAGGCCGAGGAACAGCGAGTCCTCGGAGGTGCCCGCTCCGGAGAAGTCGCCGATCTCGGCGATCACGACCGACGAGGCGGTCGCTCGCGCGGTCTCGTGCCCGTACAGACCCCAGTACCGGGCTGCGCCGGTCGCGGCGAGGGTCCCGTCGCCCGCGGTCACCGCGGGCAGCGGCTCGCCGGACGGCTCGAGCGCCGTGTAGTCGCTCGTCGTGTCGGTGTCGTAGTCGTCGTGCAGGACGACGTCGTCGTACCAGGACGGGTCGAACGCGAGCCGGACGGTCGTGCTGCCGGCCGCCTCCTGCGGTTCCGGACCGGCGCCCCCGTCCTCGGACCACTGCACGACGGCGCCGAGCCGGGCCTCGCTGCCGGGCACGGCGTCGGGGCCGGGTGTGACGTCCCACGCCCGGGTCGCGCGGGCCCACGGGTCGAGGTCGAGCGGGCCGTCGTCGCCCACGGGGACTGCTGTCCAGCCCTCGGGCAGGTCGGGTCCGACGACGGCGCCGCTCACGGCAGTGTCGCGCGCCGAGACGGTCGCCTCGACCCGTGACGACGCGCCGAGGGCGGGCTCGTCCGCCGAGACGCGGACGGACACCGCGCGCGAGACCTCGGTCCAGGACTCGAGCTCGGTCACGCCGACGGACTTCCCCGGCGCGGCCTCGAGCACGACCCGGTACCGCGTCGTGGTGAGAGGGGGGAAGGTGATCCGGTTGAGGCCGTTGCCGACCGGCTGCTCCGGGTAGCGGGTCTGGTCGGGCACGACCTGCCACGCGGAGCCGTCCCAGTACTCGAGCTCGTACGACGCGGCGGCCTTGACGGCGTCGGAATCCGCGAACCCGTGGAAGCGCACGTCGCTGATCTGCGTCGGCTCGCCGAGCTCGACCCCGAGCCAGTCCTCGGCGTTCGGCGACGAGTAGTTCGACCAGCGCGTGTTCTGCGGCACCTCGTCGTACCAGACCTTGCCGTCGAGCACCCGCCACGCGTCGTCGTGCTGCCACGTGTACGACGCGATCGGGCGCGGGAACTCGTGCTGGAGCGGGTTCGCGGACGTGTTCACCGCGTGCGGCAGGTGCTGCGGACCGCCCGCGGGGACGGGGACCTCGACCGGGGCGGCGTCCTCGTCGAGGGCCGACGCGTCGCGCTCGAGCACGACCTCGCCGTCGACGTACACGCGCAGACCCGCGCCCTGGCCGTAATGCGTGCCGTCGCGGTCGAACAGCACGGTCACGTTCCGCCCGTGGTACGGGACGTTCTCGGCCGCGAACCAGTCCCAGTCCGCCGGGACGAGCGGGTCGAGGACGAGCGTGTCGTCGCTCTGCGCCTGGATGCCCAGCAGGTCCTGGAGGACGAGGTCCACGTAGCTCGAGTGCAGGTAGTCCTCGGAGTGGTTGTTCCCGTCGTAGATCCAGCGGTTCTCGTCGGGGTGGTGCGCCTCCGCGACGTACGGCTCGCCGTCGCGGAACTGCGTACGCACATACGTGTCGAACAGCTCGTCGTAGTCGGCGCGCGTCACGTCGCCGGCCACGCCGTCACGCAGCGCGGTCGCGACGCCGTCGAGCGTGAGCGACGTCGAGAAGGGCCAGGACGGGCCGTCCCACGTGCAGCAGCCCTCGTCGGAGTGCGCCCAGAAGTCGGGGCTGCGACGCTCGGTGACGGTCGGCCCGTACGGGGCGGCGAAGCCCTGCGGGTCGAACAGCTGGTCGAGCGCGGGCGCCTGGTCGGGCGACGCGAGGCCGAACTTCCACGGCACGAACCCGACGTCGAGGCGGTCGCGCAGCGGCTCGTGGTCGGGGTTCTCCCAGTCGACGACGTCGTAGAAGAACTGGCGGTCGTCGTCCCAGAGGTAGGTGTCGACGGCGGCGCGCAGGTCGGCGGCCCGCTCGCGGTACTTGGCCGCGGTGGCGTCGTCGCCGCCCAGCTCGGCGACCTCGACGAGCGCGGTCATGTCCCCGTACAGGTAGGCGTTGATCGACGGCCGGAACGTGTGGCGTCCGGCGTAGGCCTTGTCGGTCGCGTAGGACGCGGGGGAGCTCTCCTTGGCGTCGTACTCGGGCGTCTGCCAGTAGAGGCCGGTCTCGGTGTCGTACTGGTTGCCCCAGTCCTCGACGAACGTCTCGAGCTCGGGCTGCAGCGAGCGCAGCCGGTCGATATTCCCGGTCACCTTCGCACGCTCGACGATCGCCGACACCGCCCAGAACGAGTACTGGTGCGCCCAGTCCGCGGCCTCGGGGTTCTGCGCGGGGGAGATCTGCCCCGGGCCGGTGAGCCAGTAGTCCTCGTAGTCGTCCATGTACCGCTGGTCGCGCAGCCACCGGCCCTCGGCGAGCTGGTGGCCCGCCGCGGCGTTGATCGCCTGGTAGGGCGCGGCGTACCCGCAGCAGTCGAGGAACTCGGTGACGACCCAGCCGGTGCTCGGCTCGGTGTAGCGCAGGTGCTCCTTGAGCACCCGCCAGCGGTAGTAGTAGACGGCTTCGGCGTCGGCGTCGGGCAGGTCGACCATCGGGACGTTGGCGGTGTACCAGTCCGGGTCGGCGTACCCGTCGAGCTTCGTGTCGGGGTCGACGAACGACGTCCCCGGCCCGACCTCTGGCCGGTCCAGCGGCGTCGTCGGGTCCGGGGCGAGGGCAGCGGTGCCCGCCGCCGTGGCCGAGTCGGGTGTCTGCGCGAACGGTCTCCGGCGCGACAGCCGCAGCGGGCGCCGTGAGGCCGAGTGCGATCGCGCCGCAGGTCAGGGCGAGCGCTGCGCGCGAGCGTGGTCTTCTCATGGGGTCCTCGTCGTCGAGTGGTGACTGCGGTGTCACGCGACAGAATCCCACGTAAACGTACAGATAACAACATCGAGTGTCGGACGAGCGGAAACTCGTGCTACGTTCTGAACATGTTCAGAAAACGCGACGCGAGTCGGCGATGAGCGCCTCGACCCCGAAGTCCGAGCGCACGCGCACCCACCTGCGGGACGTCGCGATCCGCATGCTGCGCGACGTCGGCTACGAGCGCACCACCATGCGCGCCATCGCCGCCGAGGCAGGCGTGAGCACGGGCAACGCGTACTACCACTTCCCGTCCAAGGACGCGCTGGTGCAGGAGCTGTACCTCGAGGTGCAGCACGAGCACGCGACGCTCGCAGCGCCCGGCCTCGCCGCCGGCGGCTCGCTCGAGGATCGGCTGCGAGGTGTGTGGCATGCCGCGATCGACGCGTTCGCGCCGTTCCACGCCTTCGGGGCCGAGTTCGTGTCCGTCGCGATCCGGCCCGGTTCGCCCGCGAGCCCGTTCTCCGAGCCGTCCGGCGTGTCGCGCTCGCTCTCCCAGGAGCTGTTCGAGCAGGTCGTCGCGGGTGCGTCGCCGCAGGTGCCGTCGCGACTGCGGGCCGACCTCCCCGGAATGCTGTGGCTCGCCCAGCTCGGCGTCACGCTCTTCTGGGTGTACGACACCTCGCCCGGGTCCGCCCGCACGCGTCGCCTGGTCGACGGCGGCGCGGCGCTCGTCGGTCAGGTCGTCCGGCTCTCTCGGCTCCCGGTCGCGCGCGGCGTCGTCGACCAGGCGCTGCGTCTCGTCCGGTCCGTGACGCCGACGCCGGGCGAGCGCGTCGAGGCCCCGGGGGCGGCGTCGTGAGCGCCGCCGGCCTCGCGGTGGTCTGGTTCCTCGTCACGCTCGGGCTCGTCGTCGTCCTGCCCCTGGGTTTGCGGCTGCTCGGGCCCGACGTCGTCCCCGCACCCCGCAGCACGGCGTGGCCGCTCGCGGGGGTGGCGGGAGCGGTGAGCCTCGTGCTGCCGCGCGGGCCCCTCGCCGTCGTCCTCGCGCTCGTGCTGGCGACCGCGACCGCGGTGCTGCTGCTCGCGGGCGTCCGCCACGCCGTGCGCTCGGTCCGGCGGCCAGGGTTCGCCCGCGTCGCCGCGACGGTGGCCGCGACCGTCACCGCGCTGGCCACCCCCGTGGTCGGCGCGAGCGCGCTGGTCGCGGAGCGAGGGGGCTGGGGCCTCCTCGGGTTCTCGGGCACCTATCTCACGCTCACGGTGCCGCACATGCTGTACGCCGGGTTCGGCGCCGCGCTCGTCGCGGGCAGCGTGTCCGGCCTCGCACGGCTGGCCGGAGGAGCGCCGGACCCCCTCGCGACCGCGGGGGCGTGGGGGGTCCCGCTCGGGACCGTGCTGGTCCTCGTCGGGTACTTCGTCGGCGACGTGGCCGAGCTCGTGGGCGCCGTCGTCCTGACGGTGGCCCTGTGGGCGACCGCCGCGGCGACGGCCCGCTCGCTCGCCCGGCCGGGCACCGCGGCGAGGTCTGCCCGGGTGCTGCTCCTGACCGGGGTGGTCTCGGTCTCGTGCGCCATGCTGCTCGCCCTGTGGTGGGCCGCGGGGGAGGCGTTCGGGTTCGCCCACCCGGGCCTCGGCCTGATGGCGGCGACGCACGGGGTCGCCAACGCGCTCGGGTTCGTGCTCTGCACGGTCCTGGGTCTCCGCCTGCTGGGCGCGACGGGCGCGGCGGACCGCGCCGTTCTCGACACCGGCACCGACGACGCACGACGACAACACCTGGAGGACGGCATGAGCTTCACGTACACCGAGGTCGGGGCCACACGTACCGACACGCTGCCGCCGGGTTACCGGCACCTGCACGTGCGTCACCGGCTCTCGCGGCGCGCGCACTCCCGCGAGGACCTCGCGTGGCTCGGCGAGCAGCTCCTCACGTGGCGCGTGCACGCTGCCGCGCACGTGCGGCTCGACACCGACGCGCCGCGCGCCGAGCCCGGCGCCCGCGTCACGACGAAGCTCGGGGTCGGACGCCTCCGGCTGCACGAGCCGTGCGAGGTCGTGTGGGTCCAGCGCGAGGTCGACCGCGTGGCGTTCGGCTACGGGACCCTGCCCGGCCACGCGTTCGTGGGCGAGGAGTGCTTCGGGGTCGAGCGCGACGACGCCGGTGACCTGTGGTGGACCATCGACGTGTTCAGCCGTCCCGTGCTGTGGTGGGTGCGTCCGCTCGCGTTCCTCGTGCCGACGTTCCAGCGGCTGTTCGCCCTCCACCTCGGGCGCGGAGCGGCACGGCTGCTGCGTACCCGTCCCGCCTGACGTGGAGTTTGCACGCCAGGTGTACGAAGTGCGCCAGAATGAGGCCATGACCGTCGTCGCGTCCTCCGCTCTCCCCGCCTCGTCGTACCGCGTGCTCGCCGGCCGCGTGGTCACGCCGACCGGCCTCCACCACGACGGGGTCGTCGTGGTGGCGGGTGACCGCGTGGCCTGGGTGGGGGAGCGGGACCGGGCCGCCGACGCCGGGTACGACGTCGCGGGCGCGGTCCCCGAGGTCCCCGGGGCGACGATCCTGCCGGGACTCGTCGACGTGCACGACCACGGCGGCGGCGGTGCGAGCTTCCCCGACGCGACGAGCGCCGAGGCGGCTCAGGTCGCCGTGCGCGAGCACCTGCGGCACGGCACGACGAGCCTCGTCGCGTCGCTCGTCACGGCGCCGCGCGACGTCCTGCTCGCACGTGTCGGCGTCCTCGCGGACCTGGCGGACGCGGGCGAGATCGTCGGCATCCACCTCGAGGGGCCGTTCCTGTCCGAGGTGCGCTGCGGCGCCCAGAACCCGCACGACATGCTCGCCGGCGACCCGGACCTCGTCCGCGCCCTCGCCACCGCGGCGCGCGGCCACCTGCGCACGATGACCGTCGCGCCGGAGGTCCCGGGCGTCGTCGGGCCGGGCGGGGTGATCGAGACGCTCGTCGAGGTGGGCGCGGTCCCCTCGATCGGGCACACGGACGCGAGCACCGAGCAGACCGAGGCGGCGATCGCGGCCGGTGTCGCGGCCCTCGCGGCGGCCGGCCGGTCCGGCGCGCGGCTCACCGCGACGCACCTGTTCAACGGCATGCGGCCGCTGCACCACCGCGAGCCCGGGCCGATCGCGGCATGCCTCGCGGCGGCCGCGCGCGGCGAGCTGGTCGTCGAGCTCGTCGCCGACGGCACGCACCTCGCACCCGGCACCGTCCGCAGCGTCGCCGAGCTCGTCGGCGCGCACGTCGCCGCGGACGGTACCGTCACCGGGCCCGACGCCGTCGCGCTCGTCACCGACGCGATGGCCGCCGCAGGCATGCCCGACGGCGCGTACGAGCTCGGCCCCGTGCGCGTCACCGTCGCGGACCGCGTCGCGCGGCTCACGGAGGGCGGCTCGATCGCCGGCGGGACCTTCCATCTGCTGGACGTCGTCCGCGAGACCGTATCCGCGGGCGTCGGGCTCGTCGACGCCGTCCGCGCGGCGTCGTGGACCCCGGCGGGTGTGCTCGGGCTCGACGACGTGGGCGGGCTCGTCGCCGGACGTCGAGCAGACGTCGTCGTCACGGACACGGACCTGCGACCGCTCCACGTCCTGCGCGCCGGAGCGGACGTCTAGGGTGCTGCTGCCACGTTCGACGTAGATGTGCGCATCCGGGCCCCGCTACAGCTGACGGACGTGCAGGAGGCTGCGCAGGTTCACCCTGCGTCGCACCTGGGACCGCTCCGCGCCGTCGACGATGACGGCTGCTCCGACCCACGTCGCGCCGCTGCGCTCGACCAGGCCGTACGCGGCCTCGACCTGGGCGCCGGTCGCCACCCAGTCGTCGACTCCCTCGCGGACGTCCTCGTCGACACGCAGTACATGCTCGGCGACTCCCTCCTCGTCGCCCCGGTCTTCTGCGCCGACGGGCTGGTGGAGTACTACGTGCCCGCGGGCACGTGGACCCGGCTCGTCGACGGCGCGCCCGACGGTCCCGCCGGGACGCTCCCGGCCACCGTGACCGGGCCGCGCTGGGTGACCGAGACGCACGGCTTCGACTCGCTCCCCGTGCTCGTGCGGCCCGGGACCGTCGTCCCCGTCGGGGCGCTCGACGACGCCCCCGAGCACGACTGGGCCGACGGCGTCACGCTCCGGGTCTTCGCGCTGCCCGACGGGCACGACGGCGACGTGGTCGTCCCACGGCCGGGCGGCGGTTCGGCGACGTTCCGCGTCCGCCGGGCCGGGAAGATCGTCACGGCGGAGTCCGGCGACGCGCCCCGGCCGCTGGGCGGTCGAGGCCGACGGCGCGACGGCGACCGGCGGCGGACCGGGGACCGTGACGCTCGTGCTGCCGTGACGGGGTACCCTGGGAAAGACGGCGTGGAAGCGCTACCACGCCGTCTCCCCACCGCCCCCTCCCGGGGCCGCCACGGCCCCGGCGCCCGATCAGCGAGGATCTCGTGACGACCGACACCCCCACCCGTCCCGCCGCGCCTGGCACCCAGCCCGAGCCCGCGTCGTCGGGCCGTCAGTTTCCCCCGGACTTCGTCTGGGGCTCCGCCACCGCGTCCTACCAGATCGAGGGCGCGGCCGCCGAGGGCGGGCGCACGCCGTCCATCTGGGACACCTACTCCCGCACGCCGGGGCGCATCCTCCACGGCGACACCGGCGACGTCGCGGACGACCACTACCACCGCTGGGCCGAGGACGTGCAGCACATCGCCGACCTCGGCCTCGGTGCGTACCGCTTCTCCATCTCCTGGTCGCGCGTGCAGCCCGGCGGGACCGGCCCTCTCAACCCCGAGGGCGTCGCGTTCTACTCGCGCCTCGTCGACGCGCTGATCGAGAAGGGCGTCCGACCCGTCGTCACGCTCTACCACTGGGACCTCCCGCAGGAGCTCGAGGACGCCGGCGGCTGGGCCAACCGGGACACCGCGTACGCGTTCGCCGAGTACGCCCGCCACATGGCCCGGGAGCTCGGCGACCGCATCGACACGTGGACCACGCTCAACGAGCCCTGGTGCTCCGCCTACCTCGGCTACGGCTCCGGCGTCCACGCGCCCGGGCGCACCGAGCCCGCGGCGGCGCTCGCGGCCGTGCACCACCTCAACCTCGCGCATGGTCTCGCAGCCTCGGCCGTCCGCGACGAGCTGGGTGAGCAGGCGAAGGTCTCCGTCACGCTCAACCTGCACGTCATCCGGCCGGACGACCCCAACTCCGCGGGCGACCTCGACGCCGTCCGGAAGATCGACGCGCTCGCCAACCGCGCGTTCCTCGGGCCGATCCTCGACGGCGCCTACCCGGCCGACCTGCTCACCGACACCGCGCTCGTCACCGACTGGTCGTTCGTGCACGACGGCGACCTCGAGCTGATCCGCCAGCCTGTGTCGATCCTCGGCGTCAACTACTACTCGACCGTCCGCGTGCGCCACTACGACGGCAGCGGAGAGCGGGCCGAGAACGACGGCCACGGCGCGTCGACCCACAGCCCGTGGATCGGGGTGACCGACGTGGAGTTCGTCCAGCAGCCCGGCCCCTACACCGCGATGGGCTGGAACATCGAGCCCGCCGGGATGACCGAGCTCCTGGTGTCGGTGGCGCGCACCTACCCCGACCAGCCGCTCATGGTCACCGAGAACGGCGCCGCGTTCGACGACGAGGTCACGGTCGGCGCGGACGGCACCCCTCGTGTGCACGACGACCGGCGGGTCGCGTACCTGCACGACCACGTCGACGCCGTCGGTGCGGCCGTCGACGCCGGCGCGGACGTGCGCGGCTACTTCGCGTGGTCGCTGCTCGACAACTTCGAGTGGGGGTACGGGTACGACCGCCGGTTCGGGATCATCCGGGTCGACTACGACACGCTCGAGCGCACGTGGAAGGACTCGGCGCACTGGTACCGCCGCCTCGCGACGTCGTCGGTGCTGCCGGGGGTCGACGAGGTCGGCTGACACCGCGCGGTCCGGCCCGGAATGCCGGGCGGGCCGGGCTGCTGCTCGTCGTCGTCCCGTTCGCGACGGCCTCGGGGCGGCCTCGTGGAAGCCGGCCGGGTTCAGCGCGTCGGGCTCTCCTGTCGGTGCCGTCGACGGACGGCGAACGGTCGCTCAGCCGTTCACCGTCTCGTCGAGGTTCAGACCGTCGACGAACTCCTGGAAGCTCGTCAGCTCGTCCGGGCAGTAGATCTCGATGATGAGGAGCTGGCCCTTGACGACCCTGTCGTCGGCGATGACGGGACGCATCCCCGGCCCGCTCGCGCCGTTCATGAGCTGACCGAGGAGGGTGGCCTGGCTCAGGGCTCCGGCCGGGTCCTCGCAGGTCGCCCCGCCGTCGTCGCCGAGGACGCTGACGACCTGGTCCTTGTCCGGGGTCGCCGCACCGGCGGCCGCCAGAGCGGCGATGAGCTGGGTCGCCTTCTGGTCCGCCGCCTCGCTCGACTGCGCGGCGCTGTGGGTGAACAGGCCGACGACGACGAGGGCCAGGACGACGATGCCCGCGACGATGTAGATGGTGCGCCGTTCACGGCCCGACTGCTGCTCGGTGACGTCGGTCATGAGTTGTTCGCCTCCGACTCCGAATCCTCCGCCGCGAGGTCCGGTTGCTTCCACGACGGCTTGCGTGACCTGTAGATGAGGAACGGCACCAGGAGCCCCAGGCCGAGGGCGCCGCCGGCGACGATGAGGATGTACGCGCCCCCGCTCCCCGAGGCGAACTGCGACGGCGGGACGAAGCCGACGAGGAGCGCGGCGAGCGAGGCGACGAATCCGACACCGCACAGCGTGCCCAGGATCGGGGCGCGGTAACCGCGCGGGTGGTCGGGATCGTTGCGGCGCAGCCGGACTGCGGCCACGAACATGAGCAGGTACATGATCAGGTACACCTGCGTCGTGATCACCGAGAAGATCCAGTAGGCGCTGGACACGCTCGGGATGAGCGCGTAGCCGAGGGCGATGAAGGTGGTGACGACGCCCTGCACGACGAGGATGTTCTGCTGGACGCCGTTCTTGTTCAGCCGCTGCAGGAACGGCGGGAGGTAACCCTCCTGGCGCGAGATGAGCAGGAGGCCCTTGGAGGGGCCGGCCAACCAGGTGAGCATGCCGCCGAGGGAGGCGGTCACGAGCATGATCCCGATGATCGGGGTGAGCCACTGCGAGCCGAAGTACGCGAACACGGCGTCGAACGCCTGCATGATGCCCGCGGTCAGCGACAGCTGCTCCGCGGGGACGATCCAGCTGATCGCGAGGGCGGGGACGATGAAGATCAGCAGCACCATGCCCATCGCGAGGAAGATCGAGCGCGGGAACTCCTTCGCGGGGTTCCGGAGCGAGCCGACGTGGACGGCGTTCATCTCCATGCCGGAGTACGACAGGAAGTTGTTCACGATGAGCACCAGGCTCGCGAGGCCGGCCCAGGCGGGCAGCAGGTGGTCGGCGTCCATGGGGGCGGCCGACGGGTTGCCCTGACCGAGGAACACGGCCCCGAGGGTGACGAGCAGCACGCCGGGGATCAGGGTGCCGATGATCAGGCCGCCGCTGGCGAGCCCGGCGACGCCCTTGGTGCCGCGCGACGAGACCCAGACGCCGGACCAGTACACGACGACGATGACGAGCGCGGTCCACACGCCGCTGCTCGCGAGGCTCGGGTTGATCACGTACGCGAGCGTGCTGGCGACGAACCCGAGCAGGCTGGGGTAGTAGAAGATGGTCATCGCGAACTGGCACCACACCGCCAGGAAGCCCATCGGCTTCGAGATGCCCTCGGAGACCCACTTGTAGACGCCGCCGCGCCACCCGGAGGCGAGCTCGGCCGAGACCAGCGACGTCGGCAGCAGGAAGACGATGGCCGGCACGATGTAGAGGAACACGCAGGCCAGCCCGTAGACCGCCATGGTGGGTGCCGCGCGGAGGCTCGCGACGGAGCTCGTCGTCATCATGGCCAGGGCGATCCACGAGATGTAGGCGCGGGCCGGAACCGTGGTCCGTGCCCGAGCGGCCCGAGACGCCGTGGGCTCGTCGGCCGACGCGTCGGCTGCGGTCATGCCGCCCGCCCCCTTCCGGTCTTCTTCGGCGAAGACATGTGATCAGGCTTCATCTCGACCGCCTCCTGGGCGCAGCCGTGGACTTCCGACCGCCCCATGCTTCGGCTGGCGCCCGGGCACCGCATCACCTCCTGCGGGTGACTTCGGGGAGAGCGGTTCGCCGGGCATGGCGAACGACACGCCGACGGCGCGACACGCCGACGAGTTCGACGCGCTCCGCGCCCGGGTTCAGACGATTTGCCATGGTCGGAACACCGGTCTCGACCGGGTCCGCAGCGCCCGTCGAGGGGTCCTGTCCGGTGCCCACAGGGTGTGGACGGAGGCCGTCCCCAGCCTGTGGACGACCTCGCCCGGACCGCGTCACGACGCCGATCCCGGGCTCGCCGATCGGTGGACGACGGGGTGTGAAAAGTCGTGTCAGTGGTGCCTGGGACGATGGATCCATAGCCGCTAGCACATGTCCGTGGGTGAAAGTTCAGACACGACATCTAGTGCGGTGGCGCGGGGTCGACCACTAGGTATAGTGGTTGCACACCCAGGGGGCCGGAGGCCTTCTGGTGAATCACACAGACGTAGTTCCACGGGTGTCCTTCGAGGTCAGAGGTGTTCCTCCCTCCCCGACGACACCTCTCGAGAGCGCGAGAGACGAGGAGTTCCCCATGAGCGTCACGGTCTACAGCAAGCCGGCTTGTGTGCAGTGTGACGCGACGTACCGCGCCCTCGACAAGAAGGGCGTCGAGTACACGGTCGTCGACATCAGCCAGGACGCCGAGGCGCTCGAGCTGGTCCGTGGCCTCGGGTATCTCCAGGCGCCGGTCGTCGTCGCGGGTGACGAGCACTGGTCGGGGTTCCGTCCCGACCAGATCAGCGCACTCGCACAGAAGGTCGCGCCCGTCGTGGCCTGACCTGATCTGAACCACAGCGTCACAGCAGGTCACTGCAGGACGGGAGGTGCGTCCCCGTGGGGTCGCTCGTGTACTTCTCCAGCGTCAGCGAGAACACGCACCGCTTCGTCCAGCGGCTCGGGCTCGACGTGCTCGGCCACGACGTCCAGCGCATCCCGCTGCGACCCACCGACGAGTTCCTCCGGGTCGACGAGCCGTACGTGCTCGTGGTCCCGACCTACGGCGGCGGCAACGAGGGCGGTGCCGTCCCGCGCCAGGTCGTGAAGTTCCTGAACGACGTGCACAACCGGTCGTTGATCCGCGGCGTCATCGCTGCGGGCAACACCAACTTCGGCGAGGCGTACTGCATCGCCGGCGACATCATCTCCGCGAAGTGCCAGGTGCCCTACCTGTACGCCTTCGAACTCCTGGGGACAGCCGAGGACGCCGCGCGCGTCCGCGACGGATTGGGACGATTTTGGCAACGACAGTCACAGATTCCGGCGTGATCCCGGACGGCGCGGTGGTGGGCGGTGGCGCCGCCGCCGCGGTGCAGCAGGTTCCCCTGGCGAGCGCACAGCTCGACTTCCACGCGCTCAACGCGATGCTCAACCTCTACGGGCCGGACGGCGAGATCCAGTTCGACAAGGACCGTGAGGCCGCGCGGCAGTACTTCCTGCAGCACGTGAACCAGAACACGGTGTTCTTCCACGACCTCGCGGAGAAGCTCGACTACCTCGTCGAGAACAAGTACTACGACCCGGCGGTGCTGGCGAAGTACGACCGCGCGTTCGTGAAGTCGCTCTTCGAGTTCGCCTACTCGAAGAAGTTCCGGTTCGAGACGTTCCTCGGCGCGTTCAAGTACTACACGTCGTACACGCTCAAGACGTTCGACGGCAAGCGCTACCTCGAGCGGTTCGAGGACCGCGTGTGCATGGTGGCGCTCGGGCTCGCGGACGGGAACGAGCAGGCGGCTCTCGACATCGTCGAGGAGGTCATCTCGGGCCGCTTCCAGCCCGCGACCCCCACGTTCCTCAACGTCGGCAAGGCGCAGCGCGGCGAGCCCGTGTCCTGCTTCCTGCTGCGCATCGAGGACAACATGGAGTCCATCGCGCGCGGCATCAACTCCGCGCTGCAGCTCTCCAAGCGCGGCGGCGGCGTCGCCCTGCTCCTGAGCAACATCCGCGAGCACGGCGCGCCCATCAAGCACATCGAGAACCAGTCGTCCGGTGTCATCCCCGTGATGAAGCTCCTCGAGGACTCGTTCTCCTACGCGAACCAGCTCGGCGCGCGCCAGGGCGCCGGTGCGGTGTACCTGCACGCGCACCACCCCGACATCATGCGGTTCCTCGACACCAAGCGGGAGAACGCGGACGAGAAGATCCGCATCAAGACGCTCTCGCTCGGTGTCGTGATCCCGGACATCACGTTCGAGCTCGCGAAGAAGAACGAGGACATGTACCTCTTCTCGCCGTACGACGTCGAGCGCGTCTACGGCAAGCCGTTCGCCGACATCTCGATCACCGAGAAGTACGACGAGATGGTCGACGACTCGCGCATCCGCAAGACGAAGATCAAGGCGCGCGACTTCTTCCAGACCATCGCGGAGCTGCAGTTCGAGTCCGGCTACCCGTACATCATGTTCGAGGACACGGTGAACCGGGCGAACCCGATCAAGGGCCGCATCACCCACTCGAACCTGTGCTCGGAGATCCTCCAGGTCTCGACGCCGTCGACGTTCAACGAGGACCTCTCGTACGAGCACGTCGGTCGCGACATCTCGTGCAACCTCGGCTCGCTGAACATCGCGAAGGCGATGGACTCGCCCGACTTCGCGAAGTCCATCGACACCGCCATCCGCGCGCTCACCGCCGTCTCGGACCAGACGAGCATCGAGTCCGTGCCGTCGATCAAGCGCGCCAACGAGTCCGGGCACGCCATCGGCCTCGGCCAGATGAACCTGCACGGCTACCTCGCGCGCGAGCGCATCCACTACGGGTCCACCGAGGGCGTCGACTTCACGAACATCTACTTCTACACGGTCGCCTACCACGCGATCGCGGCCTCCAACCGGCTCGCGATCGAGCGCGGGCGTGCGTTCGGCGGGTTCGAGGACTCCACGTACGCGAGCGGTGAGTACTTCGACAAGTACACCGATCGCGTCTGGGAGCCGGAGACGGAGCGCGTGCGTGCGCTGTTCGCCGACGCCGGCGTCCACATCCCGACGCAGGACGACTGGAGCGCCCTCAAGGCCTCCGTCATGGAGCACGGGATCTACAACCAGAACCTCCAGGCCGTCCCGCCGACCGGCTCGATCTCCTACATCAACAACTCGACGTCCTCCATCCACCCGGTGCCGTCGAAGATCGAGATCCGCAAGGAAGGCAAGATCGGACGCGTCTACTATCCGGCGCCGTACCTGACGAACGACAACCTCGAGTTCTACGAGGACGCGTACGAGATCGGCTACGAGAAGATCATCGACACGTACGCCGCCGCGACGCAGCACGTCGACCAGGGCCTGAGCCTCACGCTGTTCTTCAAGGACACGGTCACGACGCGCGACGTCAACCGCGCGCAGATCTACGCGTGGCGCAAGGGCATCAAGACGCTCTACTACATCCGTCTCCGCCAGCAGGCGCTGGAGGGGACCGAGGTAGAGAACTGCGTGAGCTGCATGCTGTGAGTTGACGGACGTCGCGGCCTCGCTGCCGCGTCGTCCGGAGCAAGGGGCGCCGGTCTTCCAGCCGGCCGCTCGTGCCTCGCGGCCTCCCGCCAGGCCCGCCACGGCTGGCGCCCCTCGCTCCTCCCGCCGCTCACAGTGCGGCGCCTTCGTCAGGGCAGCGATGCCCGACGACGGAGGGTTCGGTCAGTCGAGACGCCCCGGTCGGTCCGGGGTCAGCAGGAGAGAAGAAGCAGATGTCGCCCACCGGGAAGCTCAAGCTCATCGATCGCGTGAGCGCGATCAACTGGAACCGTCTCGAGGACGAGAAGGACCTCGAGGTGTGGGACCGCCTCGTCGGGAACTTCTGGCTCCCCGAGAAGGTGCCGGTGTCCAACGACATCCAGTCGTGGCACACGCTCACCGAGCAGGAGCAGCAGCTCACGATGCGCGTGTTCACGGGCCTCACGCTGCTGGACACGATCCAGGGCACGGTCGGCGCGGTGTCGCTCATCCCGGACGCGATCACGCCGCACGAGGAGGCGGTGTACACGAACATCGCGTTCATGGAGTCGGTGCACGCCAAGAGCTACTCGTCGATCTTCTCGACGCTGTGCTCGACGCGGGAGATCGACGACGCGTTCCGCTGGTCGGAGGAGAACCCGAACCTGCAGCGCAAGGCCGAGATCGTCATGGAGTACTACAAGGGCGACTCGCCGCTCAAGCGCAAGGTCGCGAGCACGCTCCTCGAGTCGTTCCTGTTCTACTCGGGCTTCTACCTGCCGATGTACTGGTCGAGCCGCGCCAAGCTGACGAACACGGCCGACCTCATCCGCCTCATCATCCGCGACGAGGCCGTGCACGGGTACTACATCGGATACAAGTACCAGAAGGGCCTGGAGAAGCTCTCGCCGGCCGAGCGCGACGAGCTCAAGGCGTACACGTTCGAGCTGCTCTTCGAGCTGTACGACAACGAGGTGCAGTACACGGAGGACCTCTACGACGGCGTCGGTCTCACCGAGGACGTCAAGAAGTTCCTGCGGTACAACGCCAACAAGGCGCTCATGAACCTCGGGTACGAGGCGCTGTTCCCCAAGGACGAGACCGACGTCAACCCGGCGATCCTCTCGGCCCTGTCGCCCAACGCCGACGAGAACCACGACTTCTTCTCCGGGTCTGGCTCGTCGTACGTCATCGGCAAGGCCGTGAACACCGAGGACGACGACTGGGACTTCTGACCCCGTCCCACCCAGCACCATCGCGAACGGCCGCCGCCCCCGAGGGGTGGCGGCCGTCGTCGTCCATCGTGCCGGTCGCCGAAACGGCCGGGTCGGCAGCCGGAGCCAGTCGGTGGCGCTCAGTCTGCCGGTCGGGGCTGCGCGCCCTCCACCGGCGGGTGGGCCGACCACGGGAACGTGATCCAGAGGTCGGTGTCCTTCCACGAGTAGTCCGGCTGGATGATCGTGCGCGGCTTCGTGTAGAGCACCGCGGAGCGCGCCTCCGCGCCGTGGCTGTTGAGCATCTCCATGACGAGGGCGAGCGTTCGGCCGGAGTCGGCGACGTCGTCGACCACCAGGACGTGCGCGCCCGGGAGGTCGGACGTGTCCATGAGCGGTGGCAGCACGCGCGGGTCGTCGAGCGTCTGGCCGATGTCGGTGTAGAACTCGACGTTGAGCGTGCCCACACCCTTCGTGCCGAGCGCGTACGCGACCGCGCCGCCGGGCAGGAGCCCTCCGCGTGCGACGGCCACGACGACCTCGGGCCGGAACCCGCTCGCGACGACCTGCTCCGCGAGCTCACGGGCCGCCACGCCGAACGTCTCCCACGTGAGCACCTCGCGCTCGGGCGGGACGTCGGTAGCGAGAGTGGTGGGGTGTGTCGAGGACTCCGTCATGCCCCGAGGATACGGGCACGTCCGGACGCGACGAGGGCCGCACCCCGGACGGGGGTGCGGCCCTCGGCGACGCGGACGTCGTCGGTCAGTACGCGCCGAGGATGTCGACCACGAAGACCAGCGGGGAGTCCGGCGGGATGGAGCCGTCGGGCGTCCCCTGCTCGCCGTACGCCATGTCGGACGGGATCACGAGGAGAACCTGGCTGCCGACCGTCTGACCGGTCAGGCCCTCGGTCCAGCCGGTGATGACGCCGTTCAGCGGGAAGGAGGTGGGCTCGCCACGGTCCCACGAGGAGTCGAACGACTTACCGTCGAAGGTCCAGCCCGTGTAGTGCGCGATGACCGTCTGGTCGGCCGTCACCTCAGGCCCGTCGCCCTTGATCAGTGGCTGGACGATCAGCTCCGACGGGGCCTCGTAGCCCTCGGGGATCTCGACGCTCGGCTTGCCCGTGTCGTCGAGCGTCACGACGGGCAGCCCGTCCTTCGGCTCGACGGCCTCGCCCTCGGACCGCTGCGGGACGTCGTCCACGCCCGGGACGTCCTTGGTGGCCGTGATCTCGGCGACGGTGACGTACGTCGTCCCGTCCTCCGTCGGGTTGGCGAAGAGGAACCGCGTGCCGACGTTCTTGCCGTCGAGCACGCCGAGGAGCTGCGGCAGCAGCGTGTCGTCGAGGACCAGCTTGTCGGCGCCGGCGCCGGACTCGTCCTCCCAGGAGGACACGCCCTTGGTGCCGTCCGCGCCGGAGTAGGTGGCCGACTCCATCGTGATCTGGCTGCCCTGCTCGATCGGGTCACCGTCACCGTCCTCCAGGGACAGCGCGACCGGCCCCGTCACCGTGAACGGCGACTCGAACTCCAGGGTCGGCTCGGCTCCTGCGTCCCCGGTCACCTTCACGGCCTCGAGCGCGGCGAGATCCTCAGGTGCGGCGGTCGCCGTGTCGGAAGCGGTGGGGCTGGGCGACGTCTCGTCGTCGGAGCCGCCGTCGCCCGAGGCGCAGCCGGCGAGGATGAGGGAGGCGCCCAGGGTGAGCGCGGCGACGCCGCGCAGGGTGCGGTGCTTCACGAGGATGGGTCCTTCGTTCGGGGGGACGGCGGACGCCGTCGGGGTCTGGGTCGCACCCGCGTGACACGTTCGGCACGGCGTCGGGTGCAGGACCGGCGCGGCCACTCTAGCGGTCCAGGCTGGACCTCGGCTGGGAGTCCCATCGAGGTGCCCGCGTGCCCGGTCGGGGGAGAACGGCGCGAGAATGGAGGCATGCCGTCCCGTCGCCCCTCCCGCAAACGCCCCTGGAGCGCCGAGCACGTCCCGCTCGACGTCGACCGCGCCACCGGCGGCGCGCGACGGGAGTCCGGGCCCGACGGCGAGTGGACCGTCCGCACGATCCGTGGCGGCGACAAGCCCTACGTGTGCCCGGGCTGCAACCAGACGATCCCTCCGGGCACGGGACACGTCGTGGCGTGGCAGGAGGACTCGTTCTTCGGCGCCGAGACCGCGCTCGACCAGCGCAGGCACTGGCACACGGCGTGCTGGGACTCGCGGGCGCGCCGTCGTCCCCGGTAGGGAAGAACTAGGCTCGGACGCGATGAGCACCTCACCCGAGCCCACTCCCGTCCGGTCCCTCACCGTGCTGCCCGCGCGGCGCGAGGACATCGAGCTGCACACGGCCGACGGGCTGACGCTCGTCGGGGAGCTCGCGCTCCCCGAGGGGCGCGACCCGCTGGCGACGCTGGTGACCCTGCACCCGCTGCCGACGCACGGCGGGTACATGGACTCCCACGTCTACCGCAAGGCGGCGTGGCGCCTGCCGGCGCTCGCCGACCTCGCGGTCCTGCGGTTCAACACGCGCGGGACGTCGTCACCACGCGGGACGAGCGAGGGCGAGTTCGACGGCGGGGACGCCGAGCGCTTCGACGTGGCCGCGGCCATCGAGTTCGCCGAGTTCCACGACCTGCCCCGACCGTGGCTTATCGGCTGGTCGTTCGGGACCGAGCTCGTCCTCAAGCACGGCGCCGATCCGGCCGTCGAGGGCGCGATCCTCCTGTCGCCCCCGCTGCACCGCGCGACGGACGAGGACCTGGACCGGTGGGACGCGTTCGGCAAGCCGCTCGTCGTGCTCGTGCCGGAGCACGACGACTACCTCCGCCCGGACGAGGCACGCCGCAGGTTCGCCCGCGTGCGTCAGGCCGAGGTGATCGCGGTCGAGGACGCCAAGCACCTGTGGGTGGGGGAGAGCCAGGTACGTCGCGTGCTCGACGAGATCGTCGGGCACGTCCTGCCCGACCACCCGCTGCCGCTGCCCACCACGTGGTCCGGCGCGGACGGCACGACGACGGCGGACCAGGACACCGCCGACAGCGACCAGGCGAGCTACGACGCGAGCCGTTCCGACGGCGTCGCCGACTGACGAGGAGACCGACGTGACGACCGCACGGATGCAGGACCGGCTCGAGACGTTCACGCTGCGCGAGGGAACCGGCACACCCCTCGTGCTGCTCCATGCCTTCCCCGTCGACCACCGCATGTGGGCCGACGTCGTGCCGGCACTGCCGGGGGAGTTCCCCGTCGTCACCCTCGACCTGCCCGGGATGGGAGCGAGCCCGGCGGGACCGGACGACCCGTCCCTCGAGACGTCCGCCGACGCGACCGCCGACGCGCTCAGCCGACTCGGTGTCACGCGCGCGGTGGTGGCCGGGCTCTCCATGGGCGGGTACGTGGCGCTCGCGCTCGCCGAGCGCAGTCCCGAGCTGGTCGCCGGGCTGGGGCTCCTGGACACCAAGTCCACCGCCGACGCCGACGAGGCCCGCGCCAACCGGTTGCGGATCGCCGACGAGGCGACGAGCTCGCAGACCGTCGACGCGGTGCTCGGCATGCCGGCCGTGCTCCTCGGGGAGACGAGCCACGCGGCACGTCCTCACCTCACGGCCCGGCTCGAGGCCTGGATTCGCGAGCAGCGTCCCGCGGGCATCGCGTGGTCGCAGCGCGCGATGGCCGCACGCCCCGACCGCACGCACGTCCTCCAGGCGTTCGACGGACCCGTCGCCGTCGTGGTCGGCGAGGAGGACCGGGTCACGCCCGCCTCCGAGGCGGAGCACATGGCCGCGGCGGCGCCGCAGGCGCAGCTCGTCCAGGTGGCCGGCGCGGGTCACCTGAGCGCGATCGAAGACCCTGCCGCCGTCGCGGACGCGCTGGCCGACCTGTACGCGCGCGCGACGTCCTGACCCACGGTCGCGCGGGCGACGATCGGGTCAGGCCCGGTCGAGGACGATCGCCAGCGCGTCGGCCATGTCGATCGACTCGCCGTCGCGCCCGCCCTTGCCCAGGATCAGCGGCGGGTCCGACGGCGCGAGCGTCGCTCCCCGCAGCCGGGCCCGGAGCCCGCCGGGGACGCTGAGCACGTAGAACTCGCCGTCCGTGCCGACCGCGACGCTCTGGTTGCGGCGCAGGTACCAGCCGACGACGTCGGTCCGGAAGACGGAACGGCCGTCGTACGACCGCGCGCGCAACGGCTCCGGCGACAGCCCCTGCTCGCGTGCGCGGGCCACGAAGCCCGCGATCAGCTCGCGCGCCGCCGCGGACTCGCGCTCACGCCGTCGGTCCAGCTCACGCTGCTGGTGCTCCGCAGCCTCCGTGCGCTGCCGCCGCCAGTCCTCGTGCTCGGCGGTCATCGGATCAGGCGCTGGCGCGGGCGTCCGAGCTCGCGGACTTCGACCGGGCGGACCCGGTCCCGGTGGACTTCTCCGACTCGGCACCGGGCTCTGCGAGCTCGGGCTCGGCGGTCGTCGCGGGAAGCTCGCTCTCAGCGTCCGCGGCTGCCGGCGGAGCCGGCACGGTCGCGACGGGGATCGCGCCCGACTCCGACGTCGTGGGCTCGGCCGTGACGAGCGCCCCGGCGCGTGCCTGCTGCGCCGGGGTCCCGGACGGCACGGCGGCCGAGGCGCGCGACGACTTCTTGGCATCCGGGTCGCCGAGGAGGCCACGGAGCTCGTCGAGGTAGGTGTTGATGGAGTCGTGCTGGCGCGTCAGGTCCTCGAGCTGGCGCTGGGAGTGCACACGCTGCTGCTCGGCCTCGATCTTCGAGTCGCCGACGGTCTGGTCCGCGAACTCGCGGGCCTCGGACACGATCCGGTCTGCGTTGCGCCGCGCGCCGGCCATGAGCTCCTTGACGTATGCGTCGGACTCGGCGCGCACCTTCTCCGCCTGCTCCAGCGCCAGCGCCACGCGCTTCTCCGCCTCGGACGCGTGCTCCTCCGCGGCCGACACGAGCTTCTCGGTCTCCGCCTTCGCGGTCTCGTGCCGATCGGCGTTCTCCCGCTCGGCCTCCTCGCGGCGGCGGACCACGTCGAGCTCGGCCTCCGCGAGCGTGGTCCGGGCCTGGTCGCGCAGCTCCTCGAGCTCGGACGTGACGGCGTTCGCGGCCTCGGAGGCCTTGCGCTGCGCCTCGTCGACCTGACGCTGCGACTCTCGGCGGGCGTTCTCCAGCAGCTCCGCGGACTCGCGCTCGGCGCTCTCGCGCTGCGCGGCGGTCTCCGCGGCGACGCGTGCACGCAGCTCCGCGGCCTCGCGCTCGGTGGCGATGCGCAGCTCCGTCGTCTCCCGCTCGACCGAGGCGCGCAGGGTGCCGAGCTCGCGCTCGAGCGACGCGCGTCGCTCGCTCTCCTCCGTGGACAGGGCGCTCTGGATGCGCGCGGCCTCGCGCTCCGCGGACCCGACGAGCTCCTCGGCGCGACGCTGCGCGCCGACCAGCGTGCTCTCCGCCTCGCTCGCGCTGGTCGAGCGGATCTCCTCCGCCTCGTAGCGCGCGCTGTTGAGCAGCTCACCGACCTCGTTCTCCGCGCGCGAGCGGACCTGACCCGCGGCGAGCTTGGCGCGCGCCATGACGTCGGCCGCCTGGGAGTTCGCCTGCGTGAGCACGTCCGCGGACTGCTCCTCCGCGGACCGCAGGAGCTGTTCGATCCGCGAGCCGAGGCCCGAGTACGAGGGGCGGTCCGTCTCACGGAGCTGACGCCGCGTGTCCGCGAGCTCGGCCTCGAGCTGCATGGACCGGGAGTCCGACGCCTCGAGCCGCGACCGTGCGTCGTCCACGGCCTTCTCGAGCCTGGCGAGCTGCGCCTCGACCTGGACACGGTCGTAGCCGCGCATCGTGATGGGGAAGAGCGTGCGCTCGTCGGACACGTCGATGACCTCCGGTGCTGTTGGTGGCTGGTGACCGCGCGGACGCGGACTCTCCCAGTGCTGGTCGCGTGCTGGTCCCGGGGGCGGTCGGTGCCTGGTGATCCGTGGCCCGACGCCGCCCCGGGCGTGCTGCGTCCAGGATACGGCGCGGGTCCTGTCCTGAATACCTGGTCCGTACCCTGGGGTGCTGGCCGGGACCGCCCGCGCGGACGCGGTCTGCGAGGTGCGGCGACACGCCCGAGGGCCTCCTGGCAGAGGTCGGGTGCGTTCCGTGAACGCTTCGTGAGGATCTGCGCACCGACCGCCGGAGTCGGTCCGACGGTCCGTTCGCACCTATCCTGGAAAGTCGGTCGACGAAGGGAAAGCTTGGTGCTGCAACGAATCATCGCCGTCGTCCTGCTCGTAGCAGGAGTCGTCGGCGTCGCGCTCGGAGTCGCGTCCGCCACGGTCTGGCGGGACAGCGACACGGTCGTGGCGACGACGTCGTACGCGGGCGACGGGACGATGCTCGTCACCGAGCCCGGCGTGCTCGACCTCGTCGACGACGACGTCACCATCCGCGCCACGGCCCCCGGTGAGCAGGACGTCACGCTCGCGATCGGCCGGGACGTCGACGTCGAGGGCTGGGTCGGTCAGGACCCGCACGGCGTCGTCACCGGGCTCTCCGGGTGGGACACGCTCGCGACCGGCGCGGGTGCGGCGCCGGAGCCGACCGACGCGCCGACGGACGAGGCGACCGAGGGTGCGACGGACGAGTCCACCGAGGACGCGACGGACGAGTCCACCGAGGACGCGACGGACGGGGCGGCTGCTGACGCACCCGTCACCGGGGTCGACCCCGCCGGCTCCGACATGTGGCTCGCCGAGGCCTCGGGCGCGGGTTCCGCGACGCTGCGCTGGTCGGACCAGCAGGGCCGGTGGCGGCTGCTCGTCGCCGGTGTGGGCGAGGACGCGGTCGCACCCACGCTCGAGCTCTCCTGGCCGCGCGAGGTGACGACGCCCTGGCTCTGGCCCGCCGTGATCGGGGGCGGTGTCCTCATCCTCGTCGGGCTGGTCGTCGGCGCGTCCGCGCTGCGGTCCGGTCGACGCACGACCAGCGGACGACGCGGCACCACGGCGCCCACGCCGACGGTCGGCAGCTCCGGAGCCGCGCCGGTGGCCGGAACCGGTGACGCGTCGTCGGACACCTCGGCCGGCGGTGCGGAACGCCCGCTGACCCGGCGTGAGCTGCGCGAGCGCGAGGAGGCGGAGCGGCTCGCCCAGCAGGAGGCCCGCACGCAACGACCGCGCCGCGCATGGCTCACGGGGCAGATCCCGGTGGTGTCCAACCGACGGCCCAAGACAGCCGCCCAGCCGGTGGTCGACCCGGCGACGACGGAGCCCGAGCCCCTGGACGTGACGACGACGCGTGCCGACGCGTGGCGACGGACGTGGGGCTTCAGCGCCACGAGCTCGAACGACATGACGGAAGCCGGCTCCGAGCCGGAGCACGGGACGAACGACGAGACGAAGGACAGCACCCGATGACGACGACTTCCCGAGGCGCGCTCACGACGGGTCGGTCGCGCCGTGGCCTGGTCCGCGGCGTCGTCGCGGTCGTCACGGCCGCGGTCCTGCTGACGGGCTGCGCCGCCGAGCTCCCGGTGGCGGCCCCCGAGGACCCGCCCGCGACACCCCCGCCCGTCCTGACCGAGACGCAGGAGAGCGAGGTGCTCACCGCGGTCGGGTCGGCCCTCGAGGACGCCGACGCCGAGACCGACCCGGCGCTGCTCGAGGACCGGGTGACCGGCCCTGCGCTGCGCATCCGGACGAGCCAGCTCGAGGTCGCCGCAAAGCGCAAGAAGGCCGACCTCGTCACCGAGCTGCCGACCGAGGTCCAGCAGGTCGTGGTCCCGACGACGCAGACCTGGCCGCGGACGTCGTACGCGGTGAGCGAGCAGCCCGAGAGCCTGCAGCCGCCGCGTCTGGTGGCGCTCGACCAGGACTCCGCGCGGGGCCAGTACAAGCTGTGGGCCTGGGTCGTCCTGCTCCCCGGCGTGACCATGCCGAGCTTCGCGGACCCGGCGCTCGGTTCGGAGGCGGTCGCACCCGACGACGACTCCCTGCGCGTCACCCCGGACGACGCCGTCGCGCAGTACGTCGACGTGCTCAACCTCGCCTCGAAGTCGGACTTCGCCGACACGTTCGACGACGACCCCTTCCGCAAGTTCCTCGCGAGCGAGGCGAAGCGGCAGGGTGAGGCCCTCGAGCCCGCCAGCGGCAAGCGCAGCATGACGTTCGAGTCGCGGGACGAGCCGATCCGCGCGGTCCGCACCGCCGACGGCGGCGCGCTGGTCATGGCGTCGCTCACCTCGCTCGAGACGCTCCGGGTCGAGGAGGGTGGGACCGTGAGCCCGGCGACCGAGACCCAGAAGGTGCTGTTCGGCGATACGGACCCGACCAACGTCCTCAAGGTCCGCTACGACGACGTCGTCGCGATGTACGTCCCGCCGGCCGACTCGGAGGAGACCGTGCGTCTGCTCGGCTACACGCACGTCGCGACGACGGCGCGCACCGACTGACGCTCCGTAGGATTGCCCCCATGAGCGAACCTATGCAGCAGCCCGCGTTCGACGTGCGTGGCGCGGTCGACCTGTCCGCCCTGAACCGCCCTCAGGCCCCGCCCCCCGGCGAGGACGGCGGCGCCCCGGAGGCGACCGGATACGTCGTCGACGTCACGGACGAGACGTTCCCCCAGCTGGTCCAGGACTCCACGCAGTACCCGGTCGTGGTCCTGCTGTGGATCCCGACCGACCAGGCGAACGCGCAGCTCGGCACCGATCTCGGTGTCCTCGCCGACGAGTACGCCGGCCGGTTCCTCCTGGCACGGGTGGACGCGCAGGCGTACCCCCAGGTCGCGGCCGCGTTCCAGGTGCAGGGTGTGCCGACGGTCGTGGCCGTGCTCGCGGGCCAGCCCGTCCCCCTGTTCCAGGGTGCCGCGCCGGTCGAGCAGGCGCGCGAGGTGCTCGACCAGGTGCTCGAGGCGGCCGAGCAGAACGGCGTCACGGGTCGCGCTCCCGCGCAGGGGGACGCCGCGGAGCAGCCGCTCGACGCGGAGCCCGCTCCCGAGCCTGAGCCCGAGCTGCCGCCGTTGCACCAGGAGGCGTTCGACGCCATCGAGCGCGACGACCTCGACGCCGCCGCGGCGGCCTACGAGAAGGCGATCAAGCAGGACCCCAAGGACGCGCTCGCGGTCGCCGGCCGCGCCCAGGTGGGGCTCCTGCAGCGCACGCGCGACGCGGACCTCGTGGCGGTCCGCGCCGCTGCCGCCGACTCCCCGTCCGACGTCGACGCCCAGCTCGCGGTGGCCGACACGGACGTGCTCGGCGGCAAGGTCGACGACGCGTTCGGCCGGCTGCTCGACCTGCTGCCCGGCGCCGACACCGACGACAAGGAGAAGCTGCGGGTCCGGCTCCTCGACTACTTCGAGATCGTCGGCCCCACGGACCCGCGCGTCGGCAAGGCGCGGCAGCGCCTCGCGATCAGCCTGTACTGACGCGCGCCGTCACGTCCAGGGTGGGCAGCATCCCCCCGACCGCACGACCAGAGCGGCCGGGGAGATGACCCGGTGACTAGGCCGGGACGAGGAAGAGCGCTCCGAGCGGCGGGACCCGCAGCGTGACGGAGTGCGCGCGGCCCTTCCAGGGGGCGGCCTCGGCGTGCACCTCGCCGAGGTTGCCCACCCCGGAGCCCCCGTAGATCTCGGCGTCGGTGTTGAGCGCCTCGCGCCAGGTCCCGCCCGTCGGGAGCGGGAGGCGGTACTCCTCGTGCGGGGTGCCGGCGAAGTTCACGACGACGGCCACCTGGCTCCCGTCGCGTGCGCGCCGCACGTAGGCGAGGACGTTGTGCCCGGCGTCGTCGGCGTCGAGCCACTCGAACCCGGCGGGGTCGTGGTCGAGCTCCCACAGCGCGGGGGTGTCGCGGTAGAGCCCGTTGAGGTCGCGGACGGCGCGCTGCACGCCCTGGCGCCCGCCGTCGTCGGCGAGGCCGTCCCAGTCGAGCGAGCGGCCCTCGTTCCACTCGGTGTGCTGACCGATCTCGCTGCCCATGAACAGGAGCTGCTTGCCGGGGTGGGACCACTGGTAGGCGAGGAACGCACGCACGCCCGCGCGCTTCTGCCAGTCGTCGCCGGGCATCTTGCCGTACAGGGAGCCCTTGCCGTGCACGACCTCGTCGTGGCTGATCGGCAGGACGAACTGCTCCGAGTAGGCGTACACCATGGAGAACGTGATCTCGTGGTGGTGGTAGCGCCGGTTGATGGGCTCCTCCGCGACGTAGCGCAGGGAGTCGTTCATCCAGCCCATGTTCCACTTCAGGCCGAACCCGAGCCCGCCGGCCGACGTCGGACGCGTGACGCCCGGCCATGCGGTGGACTCCTCGGCGATCATCATGACGCCAGGCGTACGGCGGTAGGCGGTCGCGTTGGTCTCCTGGAGGAACGCGATGGCCTCGAGGTTCTCGCGCCCGCCGTGCACGTTGGGGTGCCACTGGCCGGGGCCGCGCGAGTAGTCGAGGTAGAGCATCGAGGCGACGGCGTCGACGCGCAGGGCGTCGACGTGGAACTCCTCGAACCAGTACGTCGCGTTGGCGACGAGGAAGTTGCGCACCTCGTTGCGACCGAAGTCGAAGACGTACGTGCCCCAGTCGGGCTGCTCGCCCCTCAGTGGGTCGGCGTGCTCGTACAGCGGGGTGCCGTCGAACCGGGCGAGCGCCCACTCGTCGCGGGGGAAGTGGGCGGGCACCCAGTCGACGATCACGCCGACGCCTGCGGCGTGCAGCGCGTCGATGAGGTACCGGAGGTCGTCGGGGTGCCCGAACCGCGAGGTCGGTGCGTAGTACCCGGTGACCTGGTACCCCCAGGACCCGCCGAACGGGTGCTCCGCCACGGGCAGGAGCTCGACGTGCGTGAATCCCTGCTCGACGACGTACTGCGTGAGCTGGTCGGCCAGCTCGCGGTACGACAGGCCCTTCCGCCACGACCCGAGGTGCACCTCGTACACGCTGACCGGCCCGGTGTGCGGGTCGTGCCCGGCGCGCTGGGCGAGCCACGCGTCGTCGGACCACGAGTAGTCCGACTCGACGACGACGCTCGCTGTCGCCGGCGGGATCTCGGCGGACTTCGCGAGCGGGTCGGCCTTCTGCCGCCACGACCCGTCCGGACCCAGGATCTCGTACTTGTACCTCTCGCCGCCCTGGACGCCGGGGACGAAGAGCTCCCACACGCCCGTCGACCCGAGGGAGCGCAGGGGGTGCGTCGAGCCCCAGCCGTTGAAGTCGCCGATGACGCGCACGGCCCGGGCGTTCGGGGCCCACACGGCGAACGCGGTGCCGGTCGTGGCGCCGAGGACGCTGGGGAACGTGCGCACGTTCGCGCCGAGCGCCGTCCAGAGCTGCTCGTGGCGACCCTCGCGGATGAGGTGCTGGTCCACGTCTCCGACCGTCGGCAGGAAGCGGTACGGGTCGTCCGTCGTCGTGACGTGGTCGCCGTACCGTGACCGCACCCGGTAGTCGGGAGCGTGGCGGACGGTGCCGCCCTCCCCGTCCACCTCTGTCGGGACGGGGACGACGGCCGCCCACACACCGTCCTGCTCGTGCACGGCAGGGTGCTCGCCCTCGAGCGTGACGACCACGACCTCGTCGGCGAGCGGTCGCAGGACGCGCACGACGGCGCGCAGGTCCGCCGGGTCGGGCGCGAGGTGCGGGCCGAGCACGGCGTGCGGGTCGAACGTGCGTCCGCTGGCCGCCGCGGCGAGCGCCTCGGGCGGCACCGTGACGGGCAGGTGGGCGGGCGACGGTGCGGGCGAGTCGGAGGTGCCGGTCATGGCCCAACCTTTCCACGTCCACGTGTCGCGCACATGACGGGCTCGCCCGGCGACCTGCCCGCGACGTAGGGGAACGCGACCGCCGAGAAGTGGGTATCCGCCCCTGATCGGGGCGGATCAGGGGCAGATACCCACTTCTCGGCGGTCGGTCGGGCGGGTGGGCGGGTCAGGACGGGAGGGTCCACCGCTGGTTGGCGCTGCCGGAGCAGTCCCAGAGCTGTAGGCGCGTGCCGTTCGCCGAGGACTGGCCGGTCACGTCGAGGCACCGGTTCGACTGCGGGTTGCGCAGCGACTGCGCCTCGGACGAGTACACCCACTGCTGGGCCCCGGACCCGTTGCAGTCCCAGAGCTGGATCAGGGTCCCGTTCGCCGTGCCCTGGCCGCTCACGTCGAGGCACTTGTTCGCGTGGGGGTTGCGGATGGTTCTGTCGGTGCGGACCTCCCACGTCTGGGCGACGCCGGGGGAGCACGTGTAGAGCTGGACCGCTGTCCCGTTCGCTGTGCCCGACGCCGCGGCGTCGACACATTTCCCGACGAGCCCCGTGATCGCACCGGTCCGCGTCGTCGACCCGGGCGGCGGGGTCGTGGGGGTGCCACCGCCGAGCTGCACCTCGCCCTGGTTGAGCACGCGCGGGTGGAAGTACGCAGACTGGATCTCGGTGTTCGAGTTGTTCCCCCGCAGCTGCTCGGACCAGACCATGAAGTAGCTCCAGCGCGGCTGGCTGTCGAGGAGCGAGGCGTTCGGGACCTTGCCCAGCTCGGCGAGGGCGATGGGCTTGCTCCCGGCGATCGACTGGATCTGCTGGTAGTCGCCCTGGCTCGGATGGTTCTTGTACCAGACGTCGAGGCTGACGACGTCGACGTACGAGCTCCCGGGGTAGTAGCTCGACCAGTTGGCGTTCGGGTTGTCCTGCACGTTCCAGACCCAGATGAGGTTGTCGAGCCCCTGGGAGTCGAAGTAGTCCTTCATCTGCTGGTAGATCTTCGCCCCGCCGTTCGCCCCGGGTCGCCCGCCCCACCAGTTCCACGTCTCGTTCATCTCGTGGAAGGGGCGCCAGAGCACGGGGACGCCAGCGTCCTTGAGCTGGCGCAGGTACGGCACGACCTCGGCCATCCGGGCACGCCACGTCTGGTTGAGCGCGGTGCCGCCGGTGACGACCTGGTCGAACTGGGCCTGGCTGATCTGCGTCTTGACGCCGCCCTCGAACTCGCACGTGGACCCGACGGTGGGGGAGCACGCGTGCCAGGTGAGCGCGACGAGCGAGCCGTTCGCCCACTCGGCCTTCGCCTGGTCGACGACGCGCTGCCGGTTCGCGGCGTCGGTACCGCGGAACATCATGTCGCCGCCCCACAGCCCGGGGTACTGACCGGTGATGTCGTGGACCTGCTGCGTGTACTGGCCGGGCTGGTTCGCGGGCTCCTTGTTGTGCTGCCCGGAGACGACCGAGGACCCGGTGATGGAGCGCAGGTAGTCGATCACGGCCTGCTTGTCCCGGGCGGGAAAGGCCTGGGCGGTCGGAGCCGTGGCCGGCGCGATCGTCGCGACGAGCAGTGCCGCGAGGCCGGCGGCCAGCGCCACGATCAGGGCGTGGCGGGGGCGACCGGTCGCGGCCGCCGTGCTGGCCCGGGTGGCGTCCGGGGTGCTGGTCCCAGTGCCCGTCGATGGGGCAGGGGTGTGGTGTCGCATGCGTCCTCCGCGTCGTTGCGTGAGTGGTGCCTGACGCGGCCACGGTAGACCGACGAGGGGAGGCGTGTCTACCGTTGTCATGAACCGCTTAATGCGCTGGGAGATCTGATATTCGCGATGGGAACGATCCCAGCGTGACAGCGTTGACATCGAACGGCCGGGCCGTTACGGTCGCGGTGCGCCGCTCGGCGGCGCGACACCGACGCGAAGGAGCGGACGATGACCCCACGACGACTGCGCGCGGCGCGGAGCCGCGTCGTACGACCCGAGACCCCACCCGACCACCGACCGACCCCGGCGCGCCGGGCCCTCACTGTCGCGACCGCCGTCGGGCTCGCCGTCGGGGTCGCGATCGCCGGTACGGTCGTACCGGCCGGTGCCACGGTCGGCACCGCACCCGTCATCCCGACCCAGGAGAGCCCGAGCGCCGTGTCCACGACCTCCGTCGGCGAGAGCCGCAACACGTCGTTCGTCGAGCGCGACGGCTCGCGCCTCGTGCTCGACGGCGAGACGTTCCGCTTCAGCGGGACGAACATCTACTGGCTCGGGCTCGACGAGAACGTGCCGCCCGGCGTCGTCGACTACCCGACGGCATTCCGCATCCGGGACGCCCTCGACACGGCCGCAAACCTCGGCGTGACGGTCGTGCGCTCGCACATGCTCGCGTCCACGGGCACGGAGCTCGCCATCCTGCCGTCGCCCGAGGACGGGTACTCGGCCGAGGCGTTCGCGAGCATCGACTACGCCGTCGCGTACGCGGGGAGCAAGGGCATCCGCCTGATCCTGCCGCTCACCGACGAGTGGGCGTACTACCACGGCGGGCACCGCGACTTCGCGGCCCCGCACGGCTACTGCACGCCGATCGACATGTTCACGCCGTGCCCGCAGTTCTACTCCGACCCGCAGGTCCGCGCGGACTTCACCGACTACGTCCACCACGTCATGGACCACGTCAACCCGTACACGGGCCTCGCGCTCAAGGACGACCCGACGGTCCTCGCGTGGGAGCTCGGCAACGAGCTCGAGGGCATGACCCCCGACTGGATCGAGCACGTCGCGACGGAGATCTCCGAGCGCGCGCCGCGCCAGCTCGTCGCGGCCGGTCGCAGGTTCTCCATCGACGACGACACGCTCGCGTCCCCGCTGATCGACATCGTCGACGTGCACTACTACCCGCCGACCGTCGCGAGCGTGCGCGCCGACGCCGCCCGCATCACCGACGCCGGCAAGGTGTACGTCGCGGGGGAGTACGCCTCGACCGCCGCGACGCCGGAGCTCCTCGAGCCCCTGGCCGCGGAGCCGGACGTCAGCGGGATGATGTTCTGGTCGCTGTTCGGGCACGACGACGCGTCCGGCCTCGTCCCGCACGACGACGGCTTCACGCTGCACTACCCCGGCACGGACGAGCGCATGCGCACCAACGTCGACGCGATCCGCACGTACTCCGCGGCGCTCGCGGGCGCCGAGGTCCCGGTCACCATCGGCCGGCCTCTCGTCACGCAGGTCGGGAGCAGCTACGGCTTCCACGAGGTGTCGTGGCGCGGCGCGGCCGGTGCGGCGACGTACCGGCTGGAGCGTTCCGCCGTGGCCGACGGTGCGCCGACCGGTGGGTGGACCGTCGTCGCCGACGGCCTGACCGACTCCGGCGAGCCGTACCTCGACACCGCGACCGGTGACGACGCGGCCTACCGGGTGGTGCCCGTGGGCGTGGGCGGGACGGGTGGCACCGAGGGCCCGGCCTCAGAACCGGTTGTCGCGGCCGGTGGCGAGGACGTCCTCGTCGACCCGCTGGAGACGCAGCGCCCGCTCGCCGACGCGTCGAACCTGCGCGTCGTGCCCGACGGGGAGGTGGCCCTTCTCGGACCGGCCGACGACGGCGCGGCGCACGCCACCTGGGAGCACGCCGGGCTGCACGGCGCCGAGCTGCGCGTCCGCGCGGACGGCCCGGACGCCGCCACGGCGCTCGAGGTGGCCACCAGCGCGGACGGGACGTCGTGGACGACGGCGAGCACCGCCGCCGGGCCGGGGGCGGACGGGACGTACGCGGTCATGGTCGTGGCGCCCGCAGGCGCGCAGTACCTGCGGGTCGCCTGGCCGAGCGGCGCGACGGCGCGGCTGGAGCGCGTGACCCTGCGGGGCGCCGAGGACCTGCCGAGCGTCGACGACGCGCTCGACGACCTCACCCACGCGACCCCGGACGGGCCGGTCGGCCTCGACGCCGGCAACCCGGCGCTGTTCGGCGGCGACGCCTCGCGCGCCAAGCGCGAGGCGCCCGGCGCGGCGTCGCTGACGTGGGAGGCCGACGGGCTCACGCGGTTCGAGGCGACCGGCTGGTACTGGCCGGACGCGGAGCCCGCGCACCTGACGCTCGAGGCGCGGGTCGACGGCGCGTGGCAGGCGCTGGACCCGGCCGTCACCGGGGCGCCGGGGACCGTCGGCGGAGCGTGGGGCCGGTACGACTACGCCGGGACCGCGCCCTCGGGTGCCGACGCGCTGCGCGTCGCCTGGCCCGCGGACGCGACGCCCGAGTGGGCGCAGCAGCTCGGCCGCGTGCGGCTGTTCACCGCGGACGGTCCCACGCTCGCCGCACCCGGCACCTTCGCCGCCGTCACGCCGGACGCGGACGCCACCGGCGTCCGCGGCACGCCCACCCTGAGGTGGGAGCCGGCCGCGCAGGCCGCCACGTATCGCGTGACGCTCGCCGCCGCGGACGCTCCGGAGGCGCCCGTGGTCGCGGCCGAGGTCCGCGGGACGAGCCTTGCCCCCGACGTCGAGCTGGCCGAGAACACCGCGTACACGTGGCGGGTCGAGGCGGTCAACGGGGCGGGGACCACCGCGATGACCGGCGGGCCGCGGACGTTCACGACGGACGCGCTGCCCACCGAGCCGCTCGTCGTCGAGGACTACGAGTCCTTCGCCGACGACGGCGCGCTCACCGCCGCTCACCGCGCGAACCCGGGCGGCGACGCGATCACCTCGACGCTCGTCGAGAGCCAGGCCGGGTCGGGGGACGGTCAGGCGATGCGGCTGAGCACGACGCTCGCGTCGTCCGGGTATGCCGGCGTCACCCGGGTGTTCGTCGAGCCGCAGTCCTGGTGGGGCTACACGGGTCTCGACCTGTGGCTCGACCGGTCCGGCCTGTCCGCCGGGCAGACCGTGACCGTGCAGATCGGTGCGGGCGGCCAGACCTTCGAGGCCGTCCTGCCCGACGCCGGCCCGCACCCCGCGGGGACGGTCCACGTGCCGTTCGACGACCTCGAGCTGCCGCCGTGGGCAGGCGGCGGTGGTCGCCCGGACCTGGAGTCCGTCACCGAGCTGTCGTTCTACCTCGGTGGGAGCGGTCCGGCCGTGCTCGTGGTCGACGACGTGCGCACGGCGGTCGCGGGCGACGTGGCGCCGGTCACGGTCGAGGCGTCGTCGCGGTGCCTGGCCGGGAAGGCGTACGTCGCGGTGCGGGCGACGAGCACCGCCGCCGGCGGTGACGTGGCGATCACGCTCACCACGCCGTACGGGAGCAAGGCGTTCGCCGCGGTCGCGTCGGGGAGGAGCGCGTACCAGTCGTTCGCGGTGCGCGGGACCTCGGTACCGGCGGGCGTCGCGACGGTGACGGCGGGGGCGTCCGAGGTGGAGGCGCCCTACACGGCCCTCGACTGCGGCTGAGCCCACCGTCACGACGACGCCCCCGTCCACCGGGCGGGGGCGTCGTCGTGCGCTCCGGCAGGCGCATAGCCTGGGGGGCATGGAGTGGTCGGTCTGGTTGACGTTGGTCGCGGCCGGGGTGGTCATCTCGTTCACCCCCGGCGCGGGCGCCGTCAACACCATGACCAACTCGCTCGGCGTCGGGTGGACACGGTCCATCTGGGGGATCCTGGGCCAGCAGCTCGCGCTCGTCATCCACATCGTCGTGGTCGCGGCGGGCGTCGGCGTCCTGGTCACGGGCTCGCCGGTCGTCTTCGCCGCCATCCGTTACGTCGGCGCGGCCTACCTCGTCTACCTCGGCATCCGGCTGTGGCGCTCGCGCCCGCACGACCCGGAGCCCGACGACGACGCGCCCGTGCGCGCTGTCGAGTCACCATGGTCCATGGTGCGGCGGGGGCTCCTCGTCAACCTCACCAACCCGAAGGCGATCGTGTTCTTCCTCGCCTTCATCCCGCAGTTCGTCCGGCCGGACCGGCCGTTGGTGGTCCAGTACGCCGTGCTCGGGGCGACCGTCGTCGTGATCGACGTCCTCGTCATGTGGTTCTTCTTCGCGACGGCGGCCCGGGGACTGCGGCGGATGACCCGCAGCCCGCAGGGGCAACGCCGGGTCGACAAGCTCTTCGGCGGGTTGTTCGTCGGGGTCGGCGTGCTCCTCGCGGCCGTCCACTGAGCGCTGCCCAGGCGACGAGTCGCAGGGGTGTGTCCACGGCCGTGGGTGAGACCGACCATGGACGACGTAAACCTGGTCTTGACACATCGCGATCTGTAAACCTAGTCTTGACGCATGGCTGATGCGTTCTCGGAGACCGCCGTCCGGCTTCACGGTCAGGTCGGCAAGGTCCTCGCCGCGCCCGTGCTGAGCTCCGGGAACGCGCTGGAGCCGCTGCGCGCCTCGATCGCCCTGCAGGCGAGCGCTGCCGAGCTGGTCGCCGCCGCCGTGGACCAGGCACGTGCGGCCGGTCGCACCTGGCAGGACATCGGTGACGTGCTCGGCGTCTCCCGGCAGGCGGCCTTCCAGCGGTTCGGCAAGCCGACCGACCCCCGAACAGGAGAACCCATGAACACGACGCCGTTGCCCGAGGCTGCCACGCTCGCCGAGGCGGTGGTCGACTCGCTCTCCCGTGGACGCTGGGGCGAGGTCACCGCACGGTTCGACCCGCAGATGCGGACCGGGCTGAGCGACGAGGCGCTGGCCGCCGCATGGGCGCAGGTCATCGGCTCGGCCGGTGCCTACGAGCACAGCGGGCCGACCGAGGTGGCGCGGACCGCCGATGTCACCGTCACCGACACGCCGCTCGCGTTCGAGGCCGGCGAGCTCACCGCCCGCATCTCCTTCCGCGACGACCAGACGATCGCGGGGCTGTTCATCCTTGCCGCCGAGACTGCGGACTGACCGTCACCGCACACGGGTGCCGGTCGTTCCCATGAACGCTCCCGACGGCAAGCACAGGTAGAGCCCTGGTCACCGGACCAGGGCTCTACCTCGGTGGCGTGCGGGGAGGTCGGACGCTACCCGCAGGACACGCCCTCGTAGTCGGTGTCGATCGTCGTCTCACCACCGGTCGTGCCCCGCACGGCGACGGTCGCCGTGCCGTCGGGCACGGACGCCGCCCGGACGGCGAAGGACTGGTAGGCGTTCTTCCCGGGCGCCACCGCCTCGAAGGTCCTGCTGCCGTACGGCGTCCGCAGGGTCACGTCCACCGGGTCCGTGCCCGTGCTGGTCGCGCGGACCGCGACGTACGCCTTCCCCGCCAGGCACCGCGCGGACGCCTCGACGGTCACGTCGACCGACGGTGCGGCGTCGCGCGACTGCGCGAACAGCCAGTCGAGGACGACGGGGTTGGAGTACGTCGGGATCCACGACGAGTGGGCGTACGCGAGCCGGTCCGGGGTGCCGGTGGTGCCGGGGGAGTAGGACGTGAGGAGCACCTCGCTGCCCGCGTCCTCGGCGTCGTCCCACAGCGCCTGGGCGTTCGCGGCGGCCTCGTCGTGCGGGAGGTTGCCCGCCCACTCGCCGCGAGTCACGACGGCGCCCGCACGCTCGAGGCCGTCGAGCGCGGTGAGCGTGAGGGCGTAGGGGGCCGTCGGGTCGTCGATCGAGTGGTGCACCCAGACGGGCAGGTCCGTGATCTGCGCCGTGAGATCGGCAGACTCGCCGCCCGCGACGAGCAGCGCGCCGGCGAACAGGTCGGGATTCTCGGCGAGCAGCGGCCAGCTCCCGCGCGAACCGCGCGACAGACCCGTGAGGTACACGCGCTCAGGGTCGACCGGGTAGCGGTCGATCATGTCCTCGACCATCCCGACGAGCGCCAGCCGACCGCTCGGCGTCAGCCAGTCGGTCTCGGCGGAGCGCTGCGGGGAGAGCACGAACGCCGGGTCGCTCGCCTGGCGGGCGGGGTCGGCGAACGCCACCGAGAGCTGGTTCCCCACGAGCTGGGCCGTGTTGTCCGTGCCCGACTCACCCGTGCCGTGCAGGGTGAGCACGAGGGGGTAGAGGTCACCGGAAGCCGGGCCGGTGCCTGTGCGCACCGCCTCCGGCGTGAAGAGCCGGTACCGGAACGGGTCGCCGGCGCCGTCCCACTGCCCGGACGTGTACTCGTCCACCACCGGGCTGATCACCGCGGACGCGTCCGCGGCCCCGCCGCCCGCCACCGTGCGGTCCCCGATCGTCACACCGCGGACCTGGCGCACCGAGTAGGAGTCCGCGAGGTCGTAGAGGTGCGTCGCGTCGGTGTAGTAGGTCCCCGCGGCGTTGAGGTCGGTCGTGTCGAGCTCGAGCACCACCCACTCGCCGGCGACGGGATCGGCGCCCGGGACGGCGTCGGGCACGTCGCTCGTGGTCGCCCGGACCACGGTGCGCGGGCCGTCCGACGACGTCGCCGGCGTCGGGCCGTCGAGGTCCGCCCGGACCTCGAAGGCGGCCGGGTCGACCTCGCCCGCCGGAAGCGCTCGGTCGTACCGCACGGCGAGCGCGCTCACCTCGTAGCCGTGCGGGTTCACGACCCCGATCACGCGGGCGTCGACCACCCGGGGGCTGCTGCTCTCGCCGTCGCCGCGCGACGCGAACCGGGGGAGCCCGGACGCGCCGATGCTGTGCGCGTAGAACGTCTCCATGGCCTCGGGGGTGTTGTAGTTCCAGGTGCGTCCGCCCCACGGCATCGCCAGCGACCAGTCGGGCTGGGCGGCGATCTCGTCCTGCGTCGGGAAGACGAAGGTCTCGCCGATGATCATCGGCTTGTCGTCGCGCTGTGCGATGGCCTGCGCCTGCTCGTAGTACCGCTGCGTGTAGCCGCCGACGTCGTAGAAGTCGACGGACAGCACGTCGTAGTAGTCGGCGCCCGGGCTGAAGCTCGACCAGTCGTTCGCGTCGTACTCCGCGAGGCCACCCTCGAGGCCCTCGTAGCGGTCGAACTTGGCGTCGCCGTCGGCGAACCCGTAGTCGTCGGGCAGGTCCTGGACGTTCCAGACCCACACGATGTTCGACAGGCCCTTCTCGTCCTCCAGGTAGTCGTGGAACATCCGGTACAGCTCCGGGCTGCCCTCCGAACCCGGGCGACCGCCCCACCAGAACACGTGCTGGTTCATCTCGTGGAACGGGCGGAGCATGACGGTCACGCCGCGGTCCTCGAGCTGCTGGAGGTAGCGCGCGTACTCGTCCATGCGCGCCTTCCAGTTCTCGTTGAGCGGCGTGCCGTCCGTCATGAGCTCGTCCCACTGGTCCTCGTACAGGAACGAGAAGATGCGGTTGGGGCTCGGCAGCGTCTCGTGCGCCTGGTCGCCGCCCCAGCCGCCCTGCGCCTCCTGGGCGACGGTGTACTGCGGCGGGGAGACGTGGAACATGATCTGCACGAGGTTGCCCTCGTCCCACTGCCGCGCGACCTCGTCGATCATCTGCTGGCGGTAGGGGACCGTCTGGCCGGTGAGGAAGTCGGCGCTGTACAGCGCGGGGTAGACGCCGAACTCGTTCGCGACGCGCTGGTGCAGCGCGTCCTGCGCGCTCGCGTACGACCCGTCGTGGTGCATCGCCGACAGCATGCCGGTGCCCGTGATCGAGTCGAGGTAGTCCACGACGTCGACCGGTCCGCGCAGGGCGTCCACCGTGATGTCGAGGCGGGTGTCGACGTCGACCGTGAACGTGGTGCCGACGCCGCCCACGGGCGCGGGCACGAACAGCCGGACCTGGTGGAGGTCGACGGCGACACTGCCCTGCGCGTCGAAGTCCCCCTTGGGCACGGGCCGGGTGGCGTCCGCGAGGACCGCGTGGTCGCTCGAGGTCCAGGTGGCCTGGACGATGCGGGCCCCGGCGGGCAGGGTCGCGCGCTGGTCGAGCAGGGCGACGAGGTTGGTCGCACCGTCGGTGGTCAGCGTCGTCTCGTCGAACGACACCGCGGGCGGCTCGGGTGCCTCGTCGAGGAGCAGGTCGATCTCGTCGACCACGATGGTGCCTCCGTTCGCGCCGGGACCACCGGCGACCTGGTTGATGTAGAGCGCGAACGACGTGATGCCGCTGGATCGCAGCGTGCCGGTCCCGGACTTGGGCCGGAAGTCCTCGACCGGGATGTGCACGTGCTGAGGCTCGGCCGACGTCGGGTCGAAGCCGGCGACGTCGTTCAGGTGCGCCTCGTACGACGCGCCGTCGCTGACCTGGAGCAGCAGGTCCTGTCCGGGTGTGCCGTTCTGCACCCACAGCTCCACGGCCTGCAGGCCGGGCCAGTAGCCGTCGACCGCGCGGGAGCGGCCCGAGTAGCCGCTCGTGAAGCCGTACTCGAGTCGCATCGCGGAGCCCAGGTCCTCACCGTCGACATCCTCGAACGGCGAGTCGACGAGCGTGACGGCGTTCGCGCCGCCGTTCGTGTTGCGGGTGTAGGTGCCGGCGAGCGCGGCGTCGTCGGCGTACCCCCCGAAGTCGTCGAGGGTGACGCGCACGGGCGCTCCTGGTTGGGCGGCGTCGTCGGGCTGCCCGACGCCGTACGCGGGTGTCGCGGTGAGCGCGGCACCCGCGAGCAGGGTCAGGGCCGCGAGCGCGGCCGGCGGTCGTCGTCGTGACATGCCGGGACTCCTTCGTCCGAGTGGTGGAGCCTCGGACGCTACGGCGGCGAAACGGCGTATGTCAACGTTGACATACGAGAAACTCTTAACCGCTCAAGTCCGTGTGCTCGTTCACGTCAGGATGTGATCTCCCGGGAGCCCGGGCGATGTCAACGCCGACATATACCGGAGCGCGGGCGCTACGCCGGTGGGTGCTGCGCCAGTGGGTGCTACGCCGGCGGGCGCTCGCCCGAGCCGCGCGGGACGAGGTGCGTGGGCATGCGCACGTGCACCGGCGGCCCCGACGGGTCGTCGAGCCGGGCCAGCACCCGGCGGGCCACCATCCGGCCGATCTCCACGGTGTCGTAGGCGACGACGCTGAAGCCGATGGCGTCGGCCAGGTCGAAGTCGTCGAACCCCACGTAGGCGATGTCCTCGCGCATCGGACCGAGCGCACGCACGAGCGCGGCGCTCGCCGTGTTGTCGCCCGTCACGATCGCCGTGGGTGGGTCGGCCAGGTCCATGAGGCTCAGGATCGACGCCTCGGTGCCCTGCCCCGGCGGGTCCGTCAGGCGTTCCCACGCGCTGGTGTCCTGGACGCCGACCTCGCGCAGCGCCTCGCGGTAGCCGGCGACCCGCTCGGCATGCGTGTAGAGGTCTGCCGGGTTGCACACGAACGCGATGCGGCGGTGCCCCAGCCGCGTCAGGGCGCGGACCGCCTCGGCGGTGCCCTCGCGGTCGTCGAGCAGCACGGAGTCGGCGATGAGGTTGCGCGCCGGACGGTCGACCGTGACCACGGGCGTGCCGAGCCCGCGCTCGCGCTCGAGGTACGACTGGTCGTCGGCGATGGGGACGAGGGCGAGCGCGCGCACCCGCTGGGCGAGGAACGTCCCGACGACGCGGACCTCCTCCTCGGGGTCGTCCTCCGTCGCACCGAGCACCATGGTCAGGCCGCTGCGGGAGAGCTCACGCTCCATCCCGGCGGCGACCTTGACGTAGAACGGGTTGGTCAGGTCGCCGAGGACGAAGCCGACGGCCGTCGAGACGCCGCCGTGCCGCAGGCTCCGGGCGAGGAGGTTGGGGCGAAAGTGCAGGCGTGCGGCGGCCTCCTCGATGCGCTGGCGCGTGTCGGGCGAGACGTTCGTGCTCCCGTCGTACACCCTGGACACGGTCTTGGCGCTGACCCCGGCGAGCCGGGCGACGTCCGCCAGGGTGGCGCGCTGCGGCGGCTTCTGCACAGCGCGAGACTAGCAGCGACGGTGGCCTCGTTCCCGAGGCGTGCGCCACCGCGGTTGACAGGTGAAGCGCTTCAGTGCACGGTGTGCTCCGGATGTGCGCGAGCCCGCAGCGGGTCGCGGGCGTCGTTCCGGCACAAGGCACGAGCAAGGGAGAGGCCATGGCGCGCATCACGATCGCCGACATCGCACGTCGCGCAGGAGTCTCCACCGGCGCGGTCTCCTACGCGCTGAACGACCGCCCGGGAGTCTCGGCCGCGACCCGCGAGCGCATCCTGGCCGTCGCGACGGAGCTGGGCTGGGCGCCGAGCTCGGCCGCGCGCTCGCTGTCCGGTGCGCGCACCGAGACGGTTGGCCTCGTGCTCGCGCGCGATCCCAGCACGCTCGGCTTCGAGTCGTTCTACATGCAGTTCATCGCGGGGATCGAGTCGGAGCTCGCGACCCGCTCGTACGGGCTGCTGCTCCAGGTGGTTCCGGACCTCGACGCCGAGATGCGCGCCTACCGCAAGTGGCGTGCCGCCCGCCGGGTCGACGGTGTCGTCACGGTCGACCTGCGCCTGGACGACCCGCGGGTCGCCTGGCTGTCGGAACCGGACTCGATCCCCGCGGTCGTCGTCGGCGACCCGGCGCTGGCGGGAGACCTCACCAACGTGTGGACCGACGACGCCCGGGCGATGCGCGAGTCGGTGCGCTACCTCGCGACGGCGGGCCACAGGCAGATCGCGCGCGTCTCGGGCGTGCAGAGCTTCGGCCACACCCACATCCGCGACGAGGCCTTCCGCGACGAGGCTGCGCGCCTGGGCGTGCAAGGGCAGATCGCCCGTACGGACTACACCGCGGACCAGGGGGCGACGGCGACGCGAGGGCTGCTCACCGGCGTCGAGCGGCCCTCCGCGGTGATCTACGACAACGACGTCATGGCGCTCGCCGGCCTCGGCGTGGCGAGCGAGCTCGGGGTGCGCGTGCCCGACGACCTCTCCATCATCGCGTGGGACGACTCGCCGCTGTGCGAGGCGACCTACCCGCGCCTGTCCGCCCTGAGCCACGACGTGACCCGCTTCGGTGCGCACGTCGCGCGGCGCCTGTTCGACCGCATCGACGGTGCCCCTGGCGGGAGCTTCCTCGACTCCACCCCGATCCTGCGACCGCGCGGTACGACGGCGCGGCACAGCGCCGCGTAGCGGCGAGCGCCGAGACCCAACCGTGATGTCGAATCGTTGACTTACGTGAACTTAAGCGCTTCACTCTCTCTTATCGGAACCGCAACAAAATACAAGTCCGGCACGGTGGCCGACTTGCTTAAGCGGTGCAGGGAGCAGTGCGAGAACGGCCCGGGCGCGATGCGAGCGCCGGTCCGCAGTCAACGACGACGAGAGTGAGAGATCGAGATGGCGAAGAGGCACATCCTCGGGGCGACGAGCGTCGCCGCAGCGGTGGCGCTCCTGCTGGGAGCCTGCTCCGACGGCTCGAACGGGGGCAGCGGGGAAGGGGACGGCGACGGCCCGTCCGGCAGCATCACCGTCCTGACGAACCGCACGGACATCGTGGACACGGTCCTGGCGGACTACGTGACCGAGTTCCAGAAGACCTACCCGGACGTCGACGTCGAGTTCGAGGCGATCACCGACTACGAGGGGGACGTGACGGTCCGCCTGAGCTCGGGCGACTACGGGGACGTCCTGCTCGTCCCCAACACGGTCGACGCCGACCAGCTCTCGAACTTCTTCGAGCCGCTGGGAACGGTCGACGAGCTGGGGGAGAAGTACCGCTTCATCCACGACAAGGCGTTCGAGGGCGAGGTCTACGGTCTCCCGACCTTCGGCACGGCCCTCGGCTACGTGCTCAACAAGCCGGTGTGGGAGAAGGCCGGCATCACGGAGCCGCCCGCGACGCCGGAGGCGTTCATCGACGCGCTGCAGGCGATCAAGGACAGCTCTCCCGACACCACGCCGTACTACACGAACTACGCCGACGGCTGGCCCCTCACGCAGTGGCAGTCGAACCAGGGCACGATCGACGGCCCGGAGGCGGTCAACATGCGCACCGAGCAGGACGCGCCCTGGACCGAGGGCGAGGAGCAGTACGCGATCGACTCGTTGCTGTTCGACGTCGTCGAGGCCGGCCTGAGCGAGAAGGACCCCACCACGACCAACTGGGAGGAGTCCAAGAACCTCATCGGCTCCGGCCAGGTCGGCTCCATGGTGCTCGGCTCGTGGGCCGTGACGCAGATGCAGGACGCGGCCGAGGCGGCCGGGATGCCGCGCGAGGACATCGGCTTCTGGCCCATGCCGTGGCAGACCGACGGGACGTTCCACAGCACGGTCGGCTCGGACTACAAGATCGCCGTCTCCAAGAGCTCGGAGAACAAGGAGGCCGCTGAGGCCTGGTTGTACTGGTTCCTCGACGAGTCCGGGTTCGCCGCGAGCCAGGGCGGTCTCGCGCCGCAGGTCGACGGCCCGGTGCCGGACACGCTGGCCGACTTCGAGACGTACGGGGTCGAGCAGGTGGAGATCGCCCCGGCGCCGCAGGGCGAGGAGAACCTGCTCGCGGACATCTACAACACCGCGGAGATCGACCTCAACGGCGACCAGTACCGCCGTCAGTACGTCGACGTCGCACGCGGTGCCGCGGACGGCGACAAGGAGTCCTTCTTCGCCGACCTCAACGACCGCTGGGCGGACGCCCGGGCCGAGGTCGTCGGCTGATCGACGCGCCCGGCCCGCCGACCGGCGGGCCGGGCGCCGCCGTCACCGGCGTCGGTGACGCCACGGCGACGATGCCCAGGACCTGACGAACGAAGGAGGCGACTGCGATGGCCGCGGTCACCGGATCCGCCGGAGCGCTCGCCGCGCCCCCGGCACGCCCTCGGGGGCGACCTGCACGACGACGCACGGGCGGTATGGGCAAGGGCGGCTGGCGGATCACGCCGTGGCTGTTCCTGCTGGTCCCCGTCGGCCTGCTGCTGCTGTTCACGTACGTGCCGGTGGCGAACATGGTGTGGTACAGCTTCACGTCCTGGGACGGGCTCGACCCGGTCAAGGAGCCCGTGGGCTGGCAGAACTACGTCGAGATCTTCACCCGACCGGAGATCTTCCGGGTCTTCCTCGTCAGCATGTACTACCTCGTCGGCGCGTTCGTGCAGCTCGTCCTCGCGCTGTACTTCGCGACGATCCTCAGCTTCAGCACCCGGTTCCGGAACTGGTTCAAGGGGATCATCTTCTTCCCCTACCTGATCAACGGCGTCGCGATCGGGCTCGTCTTCCTCTACTTCTTCCGCCCGGGGGGCACGCTCGACGCGCTCCTCGCGACGTTCGGCGTCGCCGAGCCCCCGCTGTGGCTCGGCGACCCCTCGATCGTGAACGTGTCGCTCGCCGCGACGAGCGTGTGGCGGTACATGGGCCTGAACTTCGTGCTGTTCCTCGGCGCCATCCAGTCCATCCCGAACGAGCTCTACGAGGCCGCCGACCTCGACGGCGCGAGCGCGTGGCAGAAGTTCCGCTTCATCATCGCGCCCGGGATCCACCGGATCATCGGGCTCTCGGTCATCCTCGCGATCGCCGGCGCGCTGTCGGTGTTCGAGATCCCGTTCGTCATGACCGGCGGTGCCAACGGGTCCGAGACGTTCGTCATCCAGACCATCAACACGGCCTTCACGTTCTCCAAGGTCGGGCTCGCGTCGGCGATGGCGGTGGTGCTGCTCGTCATCGTCCTCGTCATCTCGTGGATCCAGCGCCGCATGTTCCCCGACGACGGAGGTGAGCTCGTATGAGCACCGCACCGACCCACGCCCGGCGCCCCGCGCCGCGCGATCCCGCGGCCGACCCCGAGGGCTCGCGGACGCCGTCGAGCACCGCGGACGCCGCGTCCACGACCGGCGCGACCGGGACCCCGGTCACCTGGACGGACCGGGTCCGCCGCTCGACGCTCACCGCCACCCGCGGGGCGAGCCCGCTGCTCGGCCCGCTCGGCAAGGCGCTGAAGTACGCGTCCCTCGTCGCGGCGTGCGTCGTCGCGATCCTCCCGATCGTCACCGTCTTCCTGGCGTCCTTCAAGACGCAGACGGAGTTCCGCGAGACGGGTCCCCTCGACCCGCCGTCGAGCTGGACCAACCTCGACAACTTCGTCACGGCGTTCACGCGCGGCGGGATGCTCCAGGGCTTCCTCAACACCACGATCATCCTCGTGGTCGCGCTCGCGGGCACGATCCTCATCGGGACGATGACCGCGTACGCGATCGACCGGTTCGACTTCCGGGGCCGGGGCCTCGTCGTCGGCGCGTTCCTGCTCGCCACCCTCGTCCCCGCCGTGACCACCCAGGTCGCGACCTTCCAGATCGTCAGCGGGCTGGGGCTCTTCAACACCCGGTGGGCCGCGATCGTCCTGTTCATGGGGACGGACATCATCTCCATCTACATCTTCCTGCAGTTCATGAGGTCGATCCCGCGCTCGCTCGACGAGGCCGCGATGCTCGACGGCGCGAACCGCCTGACGATCTACGCCCGCATCGTCTTCCCGCTGCTCAAGCCGGCGATCGCGACCGTCGTGATCATCAAGGGCATCGCGATCTACAACGAGTTCTACCTGCCGTGGCTCTACATGCCGAGCCGCGACCTCGGGGTCATCTCGACGTCGCTGTTCCGCTTCAAGGGCCCGTTCGGGGCCCAGTGGGAGGTGATCTCGGCCGGGACGGTGCTCGTCATCATCCCGACGCTGATCGCGTTCCTGCTGCTGCAGCGCTTCATCTACAACGGACTAGTCTCAGGAGCCACCAAGTGACGAGCACGACCACGCAGACCGCCGCCACCGCCGTCGCGCCCGCCACGACCTCGCCCGCCGAGGTGCCGTCCGGGACCGTGCGGCGCGAGCTGCACGAGGGCTGGACCGCCTGCGCCGTCCGCGGCCCGGTCACGGACGCGGCCAGGGACGTCGCGGTGCCGGCGAGCGTGCCGGGCGCGATCCACACCGACCTGCTCGCCGCCGGCCTCATCCCCGACCCGTACCTCGACGACCACGAGAACCTCGTCGCATGGGTGGGTCGGTGCGACTGGGAGTACCGCACGACGTTCTCGTGGTCCGCGGCCGACACGCCCGGCCTGGACCGGCACGACCTCGCGTTCGACGGTCTCGACACGGTCGCGACGATCACCCTGAACGGGACCGAGGTGGCGCGCACGCGCAACCAGCACCGCACCTACCGGTTCGCGGTGGCGGACCTCTTGGTGGAGGGCGACAACGAGCTCGTCGTGACGTTCGCGTCGCCCGTGCGGTACGCGGACCGCGAGTCGCTCGCGCTCGGGTACCGCCCGCAGGTCAACAAGCACCCGTTCAACGCGATCCGCAAGGCGGCGTACGCGTTCGGCTGGGACTGGGGCATCGACGCGCCGTCGGTCGGCATCTGGCGCCCGGTCGGGCTCGAGTCGTGGTCCGGCGCGCGGCTCGCGACCGTGCGTCCGCTCGCGGACGTGACGCTGCCGGACGACCTGCCCGACGCCGGAGCGCCGGGTCCCGGCCCCACCACCGCGGCCGTGCGCCTGGCCGTCCACGTCGATGTCGAGCGCGAGCCCGGCACCGCGACGGCCGGGCTCCCGCTCGAGGTGGAGGTCGAGGTACGTCCGTCCGGCGGTCCCGTCGGGCGGGTCGTGCACCGCGCGACCGCGGCGCTCGGGTCGGCGGCCACCTCCGGCGTCGTGCACGTGGACCTGCCGGACGCCGCCCTGTGGTGGCCGCGCGGGCACGGCGGGCAGCCGCTGTACGACGTCGCGGTGCGCCTCGTGTCCGACGGCGCCGGGCTCGGGACGTGGACCGGGCGGACCGGCTTCCGGGACGTGCGGCTCGACCTGACGCCGGACGAGCACGGGACGTCGTTCACGTTCGTCGTCAACGGCCGGCCCGTGTGGGTCAAGGGCGCGAACTGGATCCCCGACGACGTGTACGCGCACCGGGTGACGCGCGCACGGTACGCGGCGCGCCTCGACCAGGCGGAGCAGGCGGGCATGAACCTGCTCCGCGTGTGGGGCGGAGGGATCTACGAGGCCGACGACTTCTACGACCTGTGCGACGAGCGCGGCATCCTCACGTGGCAGGACTTCGCGTTCGCGTGCGCCGCCTACTCCGAGGACGAGCCGCTGCGTTCCGAGGTGGAGGCGGAGGCGCGCGACAACGTGACCCGTCTCGCCCCCCACCCGAGCCTCGTGCTGTGGAACGGGAGCAACGAGAACATCTGGGGCTTCGACGCGTGGGGCTGGAAGGTGCGGCTCGAGGGCAAGACCTGGGGCCTCGGGTACTACACCGAGCTGCTGCCCGCGGTCGTGGCCGAGCTCGACGGCACGCGACCCTACACGCCGTCGAGCCCGTGGTCGGGCAGCCTCGACGTGCCCGCGAACGACCCGGACCACGGGTCCATGCACTCGTGGGAGCTGTGGAACCGGCAGGACTGGTCGCACTACCGCGACGACGTCCCGCGGTTCATGGCCGAGTTCGGGTGGCAGGGTCCGCCCACCTGGTCGACGCTCACGCGGGCCGTCTCCGACGACCCGCTCACTCCCGAGTCGCCCGGCATGCTCGTGCACCAGAAGGCCGCGCAGGGCAACGACAAGCTCACCGACGGCCTCGTTCGCCACGTCCCCCTGCCGGACGACATGGACGACTGGCACTGGGCCATGTCCTGGAACCAGGCGGTGGCCGTGCGCACCGCGGTCGAGCACCTGCGGTCCTGGGCGCCGCGCACGATGGGCTCGGTGGTGTGGCAGCTCAACGACTGCTGGCCCGTGACGTCGTGGTCCGCGGTCGACGGCGACGGGCGCGCCAAGCCCCTGCTGCACGCGCTCGCGCACGCGCACGCCGACCGTCTCCTGACCGTCCAGCCCCGGTCCGCCGACGGCGGTGTGCCGGCCGGCGACGACGGCGACGGACTCGTCGTGGTCGTGGGGAACGACACGGACGAGCCGTGGGCGGGCGACGTCGTCGTGCGCCGGCTCGGTTTCGACGGGGTCGAGCTCGCCGTGGCACACCTGGGCGTCGAGGTCGGCCCCCGGGGGAGCGGCGTGGTCACCGTCCCGCTGGACGTCGCGGCGCCCGGGGAGGGCACCGGGGAGCTGCTCGTCGCCTCGCTCGGCGACGAGCGTGCGTTGTGGTTCTTCGCCGAGCCGCGCGACTCGCTCCTGGGCGCGCCCCGCCTGGTGACCGAGGCGTCGCGCGAACCGCACGGGTGGGCGGTGCGGGTCACGGCGGAGAACCTGGTGCGCGACGTCACGATGCTCGTCGACAAGGTGCACCCGGACCTCGCCGTGGACGACATGCTCGTGACGCTGCTGCCCGGCGAGTCGGTGACCTTCCACGTCAGGGGTCCCGAGGCCACGCTCGCGGCGGTCGAGGCGTGCGCGCTCGTCGGCCCCCGCGTCCTGCGGTCGACGAACCAGCTCGTCACCGGTCGCGCGCGCCGCTGACGACCCGCCGAGGTGGTACCCCGGACCTCCGGGGTACCACCTCGGCCGGTGTCAGCCGTCGGTCGCGAGCAGACGGTCCACGGCCCCGAGCGGGATGGGCTCCCAGTCGGGGCGGTTGCGCGACTCGTAGACGACCTCGTAGAGCGCCTTGTCGAGCGTGAGGGCACGCACGAGGGCGTCGGACGTCGCACGGTCCACCCCCGCGGAGTCGGCGCGGTCGTACGCGTCGAGAAATGCGGCGCGCGCGTGCACGACCCACGTCGGGTCGCTCGCGTGCCCGACGGCGGCCGCGTAGTCGAACGAGCGCAGGACGCCCGCGACGTCGCGCAGGGCGAGGTCGGGCCGCGTGCGCTCGGCGACGGGTCGCAGCGGCTCGCCCTCGAAGTCGAGGACCTTCCAGCCGAACCTGCGGGCGTGCAGCGCCTGGCCGAGGTGCAGGTCGCCGTGCACGGACTGCAGCCGGGGGAGCGCGTCGGGGACGCCCGGCACGTCGCCGACCGCGGTGAGCTGTCGCAGCGTCCGGTCCCAGAACGCCTCGATCGATGCGGCCCGGCGGCCCAGCGCGAGCGACGCGACGACCGCCTCGTCGGACCGTCGGCGCAGGTCCTCGACGAGCCACCGCGCGTCGACGGGGTCACCGGTCCCGAACGCGCGCCGCAGCGCTGCGTGCAGGTCGGCGAGGACGCGACCGAGGTCGGCCGCGAGGTCGTCGAACCGCTCGCCCTGACCGGCGTAGGAGCACGCGAGGTCGAACCCGTCGCGCGCACCCTCGACGAACTCGGCGAGGATCGCCAGGTGCGCGGTCCGCGGCTCGCCGGCCCCGGCCGCCGGCACGTCCGCCGGGTCCCACCCCACCTCGAGCCACGCGAGCGGTCGGGGGACGCCGCCCCACCCCTCCGTGGCCAGTCCGCGCGGGATCGTGACGTCCGGGTTGGGTCCGATCGCGATCGCTCGCAGCACCTTGAGCATCGACCCGCCGGCCGTGGCGGGGAGCAGGATCGAGCTGTTCGACTGCTCGACGCTCAGCGCGCGACCGCCGCGCAGGTCCACCGTCGAGGCGTCCGGCGTCGACTCCCACTCGGCCGCGGCGAGGAGCGCCGCCCAGCACGCGGGGTGGGCGGCGCCGTCGTGCACGTCCCAGGTCTCCCCGTCCGCCGTCGTCGTGCCGATCCTCGACGGGGCGGGTGCACCGGTCGTGTCCGGGTCCACAGGCACGAGCACGAGCGGCAGCTGGACGACCAGGTCCACGCCCTCGCCGACGAGGCGGACGAGGTGCAGGACGACGCGTGCGCCGGGCCACCCGCCGGTCGCGTCGCCTCCGGCCGACCCCCCGCCCACCGGGACGTCGAGCTCGAACGAGAGCCACGGCACGTGCCGGACCGCGACGCCCTTGACCGGGTACCAGCGCCGCGCCGGCAGCCAGTCGTCGAGGAGCGCCAGGAGCTCCGCCGAGGGCAGGTCGCTCCGTCGTGCCGTCACGGTGCCTCCCCGACCACGAGCCAGTAGAAGTCTCGCGAGCCCCACGTCATCTCGACCGTGCCGTCGTCTCCCACCGACGGGAAGCGCGCGCCGCCGAACACGTCGGTGAGCGTCGCGCCCGCGAGCGCGGGCACCTGGATCGTGGCGGAGCGCGCGGTCGCGGACAGGTTCGCGACGCACAGGAGCGTCTCCTGCGGGGTCCGCCGGAGGAACGCGAGGACCGACTCGTCGTCGCACTCCAGCGCGACGAAGTCGCCCGTCCCGAACGCGGGGTGGCGGCGGCGCACCGTGAGCATGCCGTGCACCCAGTGCAGGAGCGACGTCGACTGCTCGAGCTGCGCCTCGACGTTGACGTACCCGTAGTGGTGCACGAGCGACTGGACGAGCGGGAGGTACAGCTTGCCGGGGTCGGCCGTCGAGAAGCCCGCGTTGCGGTCCGGCGTCCACTGCATGGGGGTGCGGACGGCGTCGCGGTCGGGCAGCCAGATGTTGTCGCCCATGCCGATCTCGTCGCCGTAGTACAGGCACGGGCTGCCCGGCAACGACAGCAGCAGGGCGTGCGCGAGCTCGACCTCCTTGCGCGAGTTGTCGAGCAGGGGTGCGAGCCGACGCCGGATCCCGACGTTGGCGCGCATGCGCGGGTCGTGCGCGTACCACCCGTACATCGACGCGCGCTCCTCGGTCGACACCATCTCGAGCGTGAGCTCGTCGTGGTTGCGCAGGAACGTGCTCCACTGCGCCCCGGCCGGGATGTCGGGCGTGTCCGCGAGGATCTCGAGGATCTGGGTGGCCCGCTGGTCGCGGATCCCGTAGAAGATGCGGGGCATCACGGGGAAGTGGAAGCACATGTGGCACTCGGGCTCGGACTCCGTGCCGAAGTAGTCCACGACCTCGCGGGGCCACTGGTTCGCCTCCGCGAGCAGGATGCGGCCCGGGAACTCGGCGTCGACCATCGCCCGCACGCGCCGCAGGAAGTCGTGCGTGCGCGGCAGGTTCTCGCAGTTGGTCCCCTCCTCCTCGAACAGGTAGGGCACGGCGTCGAGCCGGAACCCGTCGACACCCATGCGCAGCCAGAACCGCGCGACGTCGATCATCGCGTCGGCCACGCGGGGGTTGTCGAAGTTGAGGTCGGGCTGGTGGGAGAAGAACCGGTGCCAGAAGTACTGGCGCCGCACGGGGTCGAACGTCCAGTTGGACGTCTCCGTGTCGACGAAGATGATGCGCGCGTCGCCGTACCGCGTGCTGTCGTCGCTCCACACGTAGAAGTCGCCGTACGGGCCCTCGGGATCGGCGCGCGACGCCTGGAACCACGGGTGCTGGTCGGAGGTGTGGTTCATGACGAGGTCGATGACGACCCGGATGCCGCGCGCGTGCGCCTCGGTGACCAGCTCGGCGAACTCCGCCGTCGTGCCGTACTGGGGGGCGATCGCGGTGAAGTCCGCGACGTCGTAGCCGCCGTCGCGCAGGGGGGACGGGAAGAACGGGGGCAGCCACAGCGCGTCGATCCCCAGCCACTGCAGGTAGTCGAGGCGCGCGATCAGGCCGCGCAGGTCGCCGGACCCGCTCCCGTCGGAGTCGGAGAACGCGCGGACGAGCACCTCGTAGAAGACCGCAGTGCGGTACCACTCGGGGTCCTCGACGAGGCCCGGCCGGGCGTCGGCCGGGGGCGTGGGCTGGCGTCGCGGCGGGAGGGCACCCACGGGGACGGGTCGGCTGGTGCTCACGAGGCCCCCCGCACGTGCACCACGTGCGCCACCTGGCGCATCGGCTCGAGCCGGACGTACACGTTCTGGCCCCACCCGTAGGTCTCGCCGGACAGCTCGTCGTGCGCGACGAGGCTCGGCGCCCACGGGTCGTGGCCGTCCGGCGGCGTGGGCAGGCCGAGGGCCACCGGGTCGAGGTGGACGTCCGACTCCTGCGGCGAGTGCGGGTCGAGGTTCACGACGACGACGACGGTGTCGGCCACGCCCGTGGGCGAGTGCTCGGCGGGCAGGTGGCGGGAGAACGCGAGCACCTGGTCGTTCGTCGTCGGGTGGACGGTGAGGTTGCGCAGCTGGCGCAGCGCGGGGTGGTCGCGCCGGATCTCGTTGAGCCGGGCCAGGAGGGTCGAGATGCCGATCTCCTCGGCCGCCGCCCAGTCGCGGGGCTTGTACTCGTACTTCTCGTTGTCGATCTGCTCCTCGACGCCCGGGCGCGGCACGTTCTCCACCAGCTCGTAGCCGGAGTAGACCCCCCACGTCGGCGACCCGAGCGCGGCGAGCACCGCACGGATCGCGAACCCGGCCACCCCGCCGTGCTGCAGGTACGGCGGGAGGATGTCGTGCGTCGTCGGCCAGAAGCTCGGCCGCATGTACGCCCCGCCCTCGCCCGAGACCTCCTCGAGGTACTCGGCGAGCTCCTCGCGGGTGTTGCGCCACGTGAAGTACGTGTACGACTGGTGGAACCCGATGCGCGCGAGCGTGTGCATCATCGCGGGCTTGGTGAACGCCTCCGACAGGAAGATCACCTCCGGGTTCGTGCGCCGCACCTCGGCCAGCAGCCACTCCCAGAAGTCGAGCGGCTTGGTGTGCGGGTTGTCGACGCGGAACGCGGTCACGCCGCGCGCGATCCAGACCCGCACGACGCGCAGCACCTCGGCGTAGATCCCCGCGGGGTCGTTGTCGAAGTTCAGCGGGTAGATGTCCTGGTACTTCTTGGGCGGGTTCTCCGCGTACGCGATCGAGCCGTCCGCGCGCGTCGTGAACCACTCCGGGTGCTCCGCGACCCACGGGTGGTCGGGGGAGCACTGCAGCGCGAGGTCGATCGCGACCTCGAGAGAGTTGCGCCGCGCCTCCTTCACGAACGCCCGGAACGTGCGGTCGCTGCCGAGCTCGGGGTGGATCGCGTCGTGCCCGCCGTCCTTCGAGCCGATCGCGTACGGGCTGCCCGGGTCCCCCGGCAGCGCGGTGAGCGAGTTGTTGCGGCCCTTGCGGTGCGTCGTGCCGATCGGGTGCACAGGGGTCAGGTAGACGACGTCGAAGCCCATCGCGGTGATCGCGGGCAGCCGTCGCGCCGCGCTCGTGAACGTGCCCGACCGCCACCGCCCGTCCTTGAGCCGCCGCGCGCCCTCCGAACGGGGGAACATCTCGTACCACGCGCCCGCGAGCGCGAGCGGGCGCTCGACGCGCAGGGGGAACGTGGCCGACGCCGTGACGTGGTCCCGCAGGGGCGCCCGGTCCAGGGCGTCGCGGACCTCGGGCGACGTCGCCGCGGCGAGCCGGGCCAGGGCGGGCCGGCTCGCGTCGGCGAGCGCGGCGGCCGCGTCGGCGAGGGTCCGGGCGTCCGTGTCCGAGCGCGTGCCGGGCGCGCCGTCGGCGGTGGGCAGGGGGACGGCGTCGGACCTGATGCGCTCGAGGAGGCGGCTGCCCTCGGCGAGCATGAGGTCGACGTCGACGCCCGCCTCGATCTTGATCGTCGCGTCGTGCTCCCAGGTGCCGTACGGGTCGGACCACGCCTCGACCCGGAGCGACCAGTCGCCCTCGACGTCGGGGTGCAGGGTCGCGCGGAACCGGTCGAGCCCGGGCGCGACGTCGACCATGCGAGCCGTGCGCTCGCGCCCGTCCGGGGCGACGAGGACGGCCGTCGCGGCGACGGCGTCGTGCCCCTCGCGGAAGACCGTGGCCTCGACCGGGACCATCTCGCCCACCACGGCCTTCGCCGGCCAGCGGCCACCCTCGACGACGGGGGAGACCTCGACGACCGGGACACGGCCGATCGCCGCGCGCGGGGCCGGGGCCGGGGCGTGCGCGGGGAGGACTGACAGGGGTGCGGTCGCGGACGGGTGAGGCTGCGGCGCTCGGGCCGATGGGGTCGACGTCACCCGCACAACGTATCCGCGGTCGTGGGGGCGGGGCACGCGGTGCCGCGTGTCGCAACATTCATGAGAGCGTTACAGAGCCGGAACGTGACGTGTCCGTCCGAGCCTCCTGGTGTGCGTAGTCTCGTGCCCGTGAGAGCGATCCGACGTTTCACCGTCCGCACCCTGCTTCCCGCCGAGCTGCGGGACCTCGACGAGCTGGCCCACAACCTGCGCTGGTCCTGGCACGCGCCGTCCCGGCGGCTGTTCGCCGGGATCGACCCCGCGCTGTGGGACGACGTCCACGGCGACCCGGTCGCGCTGCTCGGCGCGCTCGGGCCGGACCGGCTCGCCGCGCTCGCGGCCGACCCGGAGTTCGTCGAACGCGTCCGGGCCGCGGTCGAGGACCTGCGCCACTACCTCGAGGACGACCTCTGGTACCAGGACCAGGCCGCGCACCGCGACCTGCCTGCCGCCGTCGCGTACTTCTCGCCCGAGTTCGGCATCACGTCCGTGCTGCCGCAGTACTCGGGCGGCCTCGGCATCCTCGCCGGCGACCACCTCAAGAGCGCGAGCGACCTGGGCGTGCCGATCGTCGGCGTCGGGCTGCTGTACGGCGCCGGGTACTTCCGGCAGTCCCTCACGCGCGACGGGTGGCAGGTCGAGACCTACCCGCTGCTCGACCCGGACGGGCTGCCGCTCACCCTCCTGCGGGACGACGACGGCACGCCGGCGCGCGTCTCCCTCGACCTGCCGGGTGGTCGGGCGCTGCACGCGCACGTGTGGGTCGCGGCCGTCGGCCGGGTCCCGCTGCTGCTCCTCGACACCGACGTGCCCGGCAACGACGAGGCCGCGCGCAAGGTGACCGACCGCCTCTACGGCGGCGGCGGCGAGCACCGCCTGCAGCAGGAGCTGCTGCTCGGCGCCGGCGGCGTGCGGGCCCTGCGGCTGTGGTCGCGGCTCACGGGCGCACCGGAGCCCGAGGTCTACCACATGAACGAGGGGCACGCGGGGTTCCTCGGGGTCGAGCGGATTCGCGAGCTCGTCGACCAGGGGCTCACGTTCGACGAGGCGCTCGAGGCCGTGCGCGCCGCGACCGTCTTCACCACGCACACGCCCGTCCCGGCCGGCATCGACCGCTTCGGCCGCGACCTGGTGACGCAGTACTTCGGCGGGGACATGGCCGTGGACGGCCTGCCGGTCGACCGGATCCTCGCGCTCGGCGCCGAGGACTACGACGGCGGGGACCCCACGGTCTTCAACATGGCCGTCATGGGTCTGCGGCTCGGCGGCCGGGCCAACGGCGTCTCGCTCCTGCACGGCCAGGTGTCGCGCGGCATGTTCGAGGGCCTGTGGCCGGGCTTCGACGCGCGCGAGGTCCCCATCACGTCCGTGACCAACGGCGTGCACTCGCCCACCTGGGTCGACCCGGCGCTCGCCGCCCTCGAGGCCGACAGGCTCGGGCTCGACGAGCTCACGGCGGACCACGCGTCGTCGGGATGGCTGCGGACCGGGCGCGAGGCCGCCGGCGACGCCGCGGGTGAGGGACCGGCCGTGAGCGACGGCGAGCTGTGGGCGATCCGGCGCGAGATGCGCGGCCGGCTCGTCGACGAGGCCCGACGCCGCGTGCACCGGTCCTGGCGCGAGCGCGGGGCGAGCCCGGCCGAGACCGGCTGGATCGACGACATCCTGTCGCCCGACGTGCTGACCATCGGGTTCGCGCGCCGCGTGCCCACGTACAAGCGGCTCACGCTCATGCTGCGCGACCCGGAGCGGCTCAAGGCCCTCCTGCTCCACCCCGAGCGCCCTGTCCAGCTCGTCGTGGCCGGCAAGTCGCACCCGGCCGACGACCAGGGCAAGCGCCTGATCCAGCAGCTCGTGCGCTTCACGGACGACCCCGAGGTGCGCCACCGCATCGTCTTCCTCCCGAACTACGACATCGGCATGGCTCAGTCGCTGTACCCGGGCTGCGACGTGTGGCTCAACAACCCGCTGCGGCCGTTGGAGGCCTCGGGGACGTCGGGCATGAAGTCGGCGCTCAACGGCGGCCTCAACCTGTCCATCCTCGACGGGTGGTGGGACGAGTGGTTCGACGGCGAGAACGGCTGGGCCATCCCCACGGCCGACGGCGTCGACGACCCGGACCGCCGCGACGACCTCGAGGCCGCCGCGCTGTACGACCTCGTGGAGCAGCAGGTCGCGACGCGGTTCTACGACCGCGACGCCGACGGCGTGCCGGGACGCTGGCTCGAGATGGTGCGGCACACGCTCGCGACGCTCGGGCCCAAGGTCCAGGCGACGCGCATGGTCGGCGAGTACGTGACGCGGCTCTACGCACCTGCCGCGGTGGCCGGTCGTGCCCTCGCGGGCGACGGGCTCGAGCCGGCGCGCGAGCTCGCGCACTGGAAGCGGTCCGTGCGCGACGGGTGGACGCGCGTGCGCGTCGACCACGTCGACTCCAGCGGCATCGGCGAGGTCCCGCAGGTCGGGGACCGGCTGACCGTGCAGGCCTACGTGTCGCTCGGGGACCTGTCGCCGCAGGACGTCGAGGTGCAGGTCGTGCACGGGCGGGTCACCGAGGACGACGTCATCGAGGAGTTCACGACGGAGCCTCTCGCGCTCGCGGAGACGTACGAGGCGGGCAGGTACGCGTTCGCGGGCGAGGTCGTCCTCGAGTCGTCGGGGCCGTTCGGCTACACGGTGCGCGTCGTGCCGACGCACGCCGGTCTGCCGAGCGTCGCCGAGCTGGGCCTGGTCGCCAACGCCTGACACCGTGGGGTCGCGAGGTACACGCGACCGCACCCGCGTCGGCGACGTCCCGATCACCACGGTTGCCGACACCCCGGCCCCAGGTCCTGGCCCCGACGGCGCGCGGACCGTACGTCCTCGACCTGGCGTGGGTGGACCTGCGCTTCGCGATCGAGTTCGACGGCGACGTGAAGAGCTCGGGCGGTGAGTACGGGGACCCGGAGCAGGTGCGGTTCGCTCAGCTGGCGCGTGTGCGCGCTCTCGTCGCGGCGGGACCGTGGTGCGCTCCACGTGGGACGACCTGGACGACCTGGACGACCCGGTCGAGGTCGGTCGGCGGTTGGCTCGGGTTCGCCGGAAGGTCGGGGCGGAGCGTCGATCGGCCTGACCGGGGTACTACCTCGTCGGGGCGGGCAGGTCGAGATAGCGGGCGCGGGTGCGCAGGACGTGGCGCAGCTGGGTGCCGATCCCGTCCACGAACTCCTCGCGGTAGGCCGCGTCGACCTGCACGGAGATGGCGTAGTAGAGCCCGGTGAACGTCGCGATGGCGACGGAGACGCGCAGCAGGGTCTGCGTGACCACCAGCTCGGCACCTGCGCCGACCGGCCCGCCGGCGAGCGCGACGGTCCGCTCCCAGGTCCCGCCGTCGACGTCCCAGAGCCCCATCACCTCGGGAGTGATGGTCAGGGTCCCGAGCGCCATGAAGAACACGCCCATGCCGACGCTCACCACGAGGACCTGGAGCAGCTGGCTCGTGGCGATCATGGCGGCGAGGTTCCCCGTCTGCGCTCGCGTGAACCGTGCGGCTCGCTCGCCGCCAGGCACCTCGTCGGCGGCGTCGGCCAGCGCGGCGCGTGCCTCGCCCGGCACGCGCAGCGCGACGAAACCGACGATCAGCACGACGAAGAACCCGCCGAGCACGAGGTCCGCGATGCCGTGGGTGCGGTCGAAGACCTGCCACACCTCGGCGTTGTAGAACAGCACGAGCGAGAACACGAGCAGCAGCGGGAGCAGCCGCACGAGCCGCAGCAGCGACGCCCCGAGCTCGTCGACGACGCGCGCGAGCCCCCACCACAGGGAGGAGAGCACGCCGTAGCCGACGACGACGCGCACGACCCCCAGCAGCACGAGGTTCCCCACGACCGTGAGCAGCGCGTCCGCCCACTGCCCGCCGAACACGAGCGGCAGCAGCGCGGGGACGAGGACGAAGAACGCGAGCTCCGGCACGCCGACCGACTGCGGCAGGGTCGACCACCGTCGGCTGCGCAGCACGTTGAGGCCGGCGTAGGCCGCACCGACGAGCACCGCGCCGCCGAGCAGCGCGAGCACGTTCGCCCATGCGGGCCAGCCGGACCGGAGCGCGCCGGACAGCTCGGCGAGCAGCACGACGACGAGGAACGGCGCAGACCGGCCGAACACGTCCCGGTCCAGGCTGTGGCCCTCCACGAGCAGCGGGAGCCCGTTGCGCCGGAACACGCGCTCGCAGGCCGCGGCGTCCAGGGAGGCGACGTCGTCCTCGGGACCCGGGGACGCGGCGTCGGGCACGGTCATGACGGGTGGCCGCGCCGGTCAGGCGAGCTCGGCCGCGAGCGCCCGGCCGGCGACGCGGCCGGAGTACAGGCACCCGCCGAGGAACGTGCCCTCGAGCGCGCGGTGCCCGTGCACCCCGCCACCGCCGAAGCCGGCCGCCTCGCCCGCCGCCCACAGCCCGGGCAGCACGGAGCCGTCCTCGCGCAGGACGCGCGCCGACGTGTCCGTCCACAGCCCGCCCAGCGTCTTGCGCGTCAGCACGGACAGCCGGACCGCGAGCAGCGGGCCGTCCTTCGGCGTCGTGAGCGGGCGCGGGGGAGATACCCGGATGAGCCGGTCGACGCGGTAGCGGCGCGCCATCGCTGTCGCGACGACCTGCGGGTCCTTGCCGAGACCGGTGCGCACCTGCTCGTCGCGCAGGTGGACCAGCCGGGCCAGGGCGTCGGCGTCGACGTGACCCTGCGAGCCGGGCGTCGCCGCGACCAGCGCGTTCATCTTCCCGGCGAGCTCCTCGGGAGTGTCCGCCCACACGAACTCGGGCGACTGCTCGGCGAACCGCGCGACCGGCCCGACGGCGCCCGGCAGCACGCGCTGCGCGAGCAGCCGCACGTCCTTGCCGGTGAGGTCGGGGTTCTGCTCGGACCCCGAGAGGGCGAACTCGCTCTCCATGATCGCCTTGTTGAGCACGAACCAGGAGTGGTCGTCGCCGCGCTCGGTGATGTGCTGGAGCGCCCCGAGCGCGTCGAAGCCGGGGAACAGGGGCGCGGGGAGCCGGTTGCCGTCGGAGTCGAGCCACAGGGAGGTCGGGCCGGGCAGGATGCGGATGCCGTGGTCGGTCCACACCGGGGAGTGGTTGGCGATGCCCTCGGGGTAGTGCCACATGCGGTCCTCGTGCACGAGCGCCGCACCGGCGTCGGCGGCGACGCCGATCATCAGCCCGTCCGTCGAGTCCGGCACGCCGGAGAGCATCCGCGCGGGCAGCTTCCCGGCGGTGCGCGGCCACCGCGACCGGACGAGCTCGTGGTTCGCCCCGATCCCCCCGGACGTCAGGACGACGGCGCCCGCCGCGATCTCGACCTGCCCGACGACGTCCCGGGACGACGGCGCGCCGCGCTCGGCGTCGGACGGGGCGAGGACCTCGGCGCGCACGCCCGTGACCGCGCCGTCGGTCACGACGAGCGACGTGGCGCGGTGCCGGAACCGGACGTCGAGCAGCCCGGCGGCGCGCGCGTCGAGCGCGGCGCGCACGAACGGCTCGAGGACGCCGGGGCCGGTGCCCCACGTGACGTGGAAGCGCGGGACCGAGTTGCCGTGCGCACCCGCCGCGGTGCCGTCGGCGCCCGAGCGGACGGGGTAGCCGCCGCGCTCGGCCCACTGCACGAGCGGGAACCAGGTCACCCCCTGGCCGCGCAGCCACGACCGCATCTCGCCCGCGGCGAACCCGACGAACCCCTGAGCCCACGCGTACCCGTGGCGGTCGGGCCCTTCGCCACGGTCGGCGCCCGGGGCGAACTGCGCGGAACCGAGCCAGTCGTCGAACGCGAGCTCCGCGGAGTCGGTCACGCCCATGCGGCGCTGCTCGGGCGAGCCGACGAGGAACAGGCCGCCGAACGACCACCACGCCTGCCCGCCGAGGCTCGCGGGCGGCTCCTGGTCGAGCAGCACGACGCGGCGTCCGGCCGCGGTCAGCTCTGCGGCGGCGACGAGGCCGGCGAGCCCGGCCCCGACGATCACGACGTCGGGGGTCTCGATGACGGGGGGAACGACCACGGTGTCACTCATGCGCGAAGACTAGCCACGGGACACGTAGACGCGCAGGCTCAACGGTTCGAGCCCGACGACGTCCCCGGGTTCCGCCGTCCCCTCGCCGTTCGCACGGTCCAGGTCGTCCGGGTGCTCCCAGGTGGAGTCCCAGACGAGCTCCCAGTGCTCGGCCGGGTCGCCCGCGGCGGCCCGCGCGCCGGGCAGGGTCACCTCGACCGGGTCGAGCGACCCGGCGAGGACCACGAGCACGTCCCTCGCGCCGGTCTCGCGGGCGGTGCGGAGCATCTGGAGCGTGCGCAGGTGCGGGTCGTGCCACGAGTCGTGGTCCAGGAGCTCGCCCGCGGCGTCGAACCAGACGAGGTCTGGGACGCCGGGCTCGTCCGTGCCGGGGACGGGCCGTCCGGTGTAGAACGTGTCCGGCCGCAGGGCGGGGTGCTCGCGCCGCAGGGCGAGCAGGTGGCGCGCGGTCGCGAGCAGGTCCGTGCGCCACGGCGAGAGGTCCCACGAGACCCAGAAGTCCTCGCCGTCCTGCACGTACGGGTTGTTGTTGCCGCGCTGCGTCCGGCCCATCTCGTCGCCCGCCGTGATCATGGGCGTGCCCGCGGCGAGGACGAGCGTGGCGAGGACGTTGCGGATCGAGCGTCGACGCAGCGGGGCGATCTCGACACCGGGGGCGAGGGGGCTCGCGCCGCCGACGTCGCCCGCCGTGGTGTCCGGGGACGCGACCGGCCCCTCGAGGCCGTGGTTCCACGACCGGTTGTCGTCGGTGCCGTCACGGTTGTCCTCGCCGTTGGCGAGGTTGTGCTTGTGGTCGTACGCGACGAGGTCGGCGAGCGTGAACCCGTCGTGAGCCGTGACGTAGTTGACCGACGCGACCGGTCCGCGCGCGAGCGGGGGGTCGCTCTGGCCGAACAGGTCGGCGGACCCGGCGAGGCGCGTCGCGAGGTCGCGCACGCCGTGTCCCGCGCGCCCGTGCGACGCCTCGCGCGCGTCCGCGAGCCAGAACTGGCGCACCGCGTCGCGGAAGCGGTCGTTCCACTCGCCGAACGGCGGCGGGAACTGCCCGGTCCGCCACCCTCCGGGTCCGACGTCCCACGGCTCCGCGACGAGCTTGAGCCCCGACAGCACCGGGTCGGTCTGGAGCCCGACGAGGAACGGGTGGTCGGGGTCGAACCCGTCGGGCCCGCGACCGAGCGTCACCGCGAGGTCGAACCGGAAGCCGTCGACCCCCACGACCTCGGCCCAGTACCGCAGGGAGTCCAGGGCGGCGCGCACCACGGCGGGGCGGCGGAAGTCGAGCGTGTTGCCCGTCCCCGTCACGTCCGCGAGCCGGGCGGGCGTCGCGCCGTCGTGCAGGTAGTACCCCGTGTTGTCGAGCCCGCGCCACGACAGGTGGTGGCCGTCCGCGCCGCCCTCGCACGTGTGGTTGTGCACGACGTCGAGCAGGACCTCGATCCCCGCCTCGTGCAGCAGGTGCACGGCGCCACGGATCTCGTCGAGCACGGCCGTGGCGCCCGCCGCCTGTGCCGCCGCGGTCGCGTACGCCGCGTGCGGAGCGAAGAAGCCCAGCGTGGAGTAGCCCCAGTAGTTGGTGCGCCCGCTCGCGAGCAGGTGCGGCTCGGGCGCGCTGGCGTGCACCGGCAGGAGCTCGAGCGTCGTGACGCCGAGCGACCGCAGGTGCGCGATCGTCACGGGGTGCGCGAGCCCCGCGTAGGTCCCGCGCAGGTCCTCGGGCAGCTCGGCCAGCCGCCCGGTCAGCCCGCGCACGTGCGCCTCGTACACGACGGTGTCGCGCCAGGGCACCTGCGGCCGTGGGGCGGTCGGTCCGTCGGGCCGTGCGACGACGACGGAGTGCGGGACGAAGGGCGACGAGTCGCGCTCGTCCGGCGGGCCGTACGGGTCGTCGCCGGAGTACCCGCGCACGGCGGGGTCGTCGACGAGGTCGCCCACGAGCCCGCGTGCGTACGGGTCGACGAGCAGCTTCGCCGGGTTGTGCCGCAGCCCGGCCGCGGGGTCCCACGGGCCGTGCACGCGGAAGCCGTAGCGCTGGCCGGGCCCGACCCCGGGCACGTGCGCCCGCCAGACGCCGTACGCCGGGCCCACGAGCGGCACGCGGCGCTCGCGCGCGCCGCCCTGGTCCGGTCCGCCCGCGCCGTCCGGGTCCGCGGGGTCGATCAGGCACAGCTCGACGGCGTCGGCGTGCGCCGCGAGCACCGCGACGTCGACGCCGTCGTCCACGACGTGGACGCCCAGCGCCGGCACGGGCGCGTGCCGGTCGGTGGTCGTGCCGGGCGAGGGCTTCGGCCCGGGGGAGGCGGGAGGTGCGTGCACCCGTCCATTGTGGCGGCTCGCAGCGGCCTCCTCGGCCACCCGCCGGTACGCTTCCCTCGTGCGGGCGGGCCCCACGCCCGGCCCCGCAGTCCACCCGATCGCCCAGACCAGGGAGAGCAGTCGATGCGGATCGTCGTCGCCGTGAAGTACGTCCCGGACATCCATGCCGACCGGGGCTTCGAGGGCGGGCGGGTGGTCCGCCGGTCCGACGAGGGCACGCTGAACGAGCTCGACGAGAACGCCGTCGAGGCCGCGCTGCGCGTCAAGGAGGCGCTGCCCGAGGACGAGCGTGCGACGAGCGAGGTCGTCGTCGTGACGGTCGCGGGTCCCGATGCCGACTCCGCGGTCCGCAAGACCTTCCAGCTCGGTGCCGACCGAGGTGTGCGCGTGAGCGACGAGGCGATCGCCGGCTCGGACTACTTCGGCACGGCCCGGGTGCTCGCCGCCGCGGTGCGCCGGCTCGAGCACGAGTCGCCGGTCGACCTCGTCGTCACCGGCATGGCCGCTCTCGACGGCCTGGGCTCCGTGGTCCCGACGCTGCTCTCGGCCGAGCTCGGGCTGCCGCAGCTCACGCTCGCCGGGGCGCTCGAGGTCTCCGGCGAGCCCGGCGCGCGCAGCGCCCGCGTCACGCGCGAGCTCGACGGCGTCGACGAGGTCCTCGAGGCGCCCCTCCCCGCCGTCGTGTCCGTGACGGACCACGCGAACGACCCGCGGATGCCCAACTTCAAGCTGATCATGGCCGCGCGCACGCGTCCGGTCGAGGCGTGGAGCCTCGCAGACCTGGACGTCGACCCGGCGGACGTGGGCGACGCTGGTGCGCGGACGCGCGTCGTCGACGCGTCGCCGCGACCGCCGCGACCGGAGGTCGAGATCGTCGTCGACAAGGGCGAGGGCGGCCGCGCCCTCGCCGAGTACCTGATCCGCACCGAGCTGGTCTGAGAGGACGCGACCATGACTGACACCACCGGCGACCGCACCGTTCTCGTCCTGCTGGACACCGCCGGCTCCGAGCTGCGCTCCTCGGCTCTCGAGCTCATCACCGTGGGCCGTTCCCTCGGTCGCGTGGAGGCCGTGGCGCTCGAGGCGCCGAGCCTCGAGGTGCTCGCCCAGCTGGGCGCTCACGGCGTCGCGCTCGTGCGCCAGGCCGAGCCGTCGTCCGGCGGAGCGGTCGTGACCGGCGACGACGCGCACCTGACGCCCGTCGTGGCCGAGATCCTCGCCGCCGCGACGCGTGCCTCGCACGCCGACGCGGTGCTGCTCACCTCGTCGTTCCCGAACAAGGAGGCCGCGGCCCGGCTCGCGTTCCTCGCGGACGCGGGCCTCGTGATCGACGCCTCGGCGCTGGACGACGACGGCACGAACCTGACGGCCGGCAAGCGCGTCTTCGCGGGGTCGTGGGACGTGCGCAGCGAGATCCTCACCGACCCGGCGGTGCTCACCTTCCGGGCCAACTCCGTGGTCCCGCAGCCCGCGGACGCGGCTGTCGCGACCGAGGTCGAGGCCCTGCGCGTCGAGCTCTCGCCCGTGGCGACGGCGGCGCGGATGGTGTCGCGGACGGTGCACGAGACCGCGGGCGCCGGACGGCCCGCGCTCGGTGAGGCGGCGGTCGTCGTGACGGGCGGACGCGGGACGAACGGCGACTTCGGTCCGGTCCTCGAGCTCGCGGACGCCCTCGGCGCGGCGGTCGGAGCGACCCGCGACGTGGTCTACGAGGGCTGGTTCGACCAGTTCGTCGGTCAGACGGGCGTCACGGTCGCGCCGCGCCTGTACATCGGGGCGGGCGTCTCCGGCGCACCGCACCACCGCGGCGGGATGCAGGCCTCGCAGGTCGTGGTCGCGGTGAACAGCGACCCCGAGTGCCCGCTGTTCGAGATCTCCGACTTCGCCGTCGTCGGGGACCTCGCCGACGTGCTGCCCCAGGCTGCGCAGGTCATCCGCGAGCACCGGGAGTCGATCCAGTAGGCACCCAGAGTTCACGGTCTCGCCACTCGGCGGCACACCGGTCGACACCGACTGTTCCTAGCGTCGGACCGACTCCTCGTCATGAGGAGGCCCCCGACCTGTGGAGACCCCGATGACGATCACTCCCGCCCCCGGGCGACGCACGACGCTGCCTCTCGCGCCCTTCGCGCAGGGCAAGCGCAGCCCGGTGACGTGCCGCCTCAAGTGTGCCGACGCGTGCTCGCACGCCGTACCCAACGCGAGCGACAACGAGTACTTCCGCGACGTCGCCGGTCACGCGCTCTCGCGCCGCGCGCTGCTCGGCGGGCTCGCCGTCGGCGCCGCGGTCGTCGTCGTCGGTGCCCAGACGGCGGCGGCGCCGTCCGCACAGGGTGCGGTGCCCGCGCACGGCGGGTGGGGCGGCGCGGGCAAGGGCATGTCGTTCGGACCGATCGCCCCGCAGGCCGCCGCGACGGACGCGTTCGTCGTGCCCGACGGCTACGCGTGGCGCCCGATCATCCGCTGGGGTGACCCGATCCTGCGCGGCGGCCGCGCGTTCGACCCGGCGAACCAGTCGCCGGAGCAGCAGGCGCTGCAGTTCGGCTACAACAACGACTACCTCGACATCCTCCCGTACGAGCGCGACCGCGGGCTGTGGTGGTGGGACCGCCGCAAGGTCGACGGACGTGGAACCCGCGGTCTGCTCGTGACCAACCACGAGTACACGAACCCCGGCATCATGTTCGACGACTCGTACGACGCCCCGACCCGCCGCGCGATCGAGCGGGCCGCGCACGGCATGTCCGTGGTGGAGGTACGCCGCCGTCGCACGGGACAGCCGTGGGAGCACGTGCCCGACAGCCGCTCCAACCGCCGCGTCCACATCGGGACGGAGTTCCGCGTCGACGGTCCCGCCGCGGGCTCTGAGCTGCTGAGGACGACGGCCGACCCGTCGGGGACCCGCGTCCTCGGCACGCTGAACAACTGCGCGGGCGGCACGACCCCCTGGGGGACGGTGCTCTCCGGCGAGGAGAACTTCCACGGCTACTTCCGCACGGCGGGAACCGGGCACGACGCCCGGTACGGCCTGCGTGACGCCGCGACCGGCTACGGCTGGGAGCTCGACGAGCCGCGCTTCGACGCGCGCAACCCCGGCTATGAGAACGAGCCCAACCGGTTCGGGTGGATCGTCGAGATCGACCCGTACGCACCGGGCGAGGCGCCCGTGAAGCACACCGCGCTCGGGCGCTTCAAGCACGAGGGGGCGAACGTCATCCTGTCCCGGCGCGGCCGCGCGGTGGCGTACATGGGCGACGACGAGCGCTTCGACTACGTCTACAAGTTCGTCTCCTCGCGCAGCATGCGGTCGGGCGGCAGCGACTGGGCGAGGCGCCACAACAGGACGCTGCTCAGCGAGGGGTCGCTGTACGTCGCACGGTTCACGGGGGACTCGCCGGCCGCGGAGATCGACGGCTCGGGCGCCCTGCCGTCCGACGGCGTGTTCGACGGCCGCGGTACGTGGCTGCCGCTCGTGCTCGACGGGCGCAGCGCGGTCGAGGGCATGTCGGTCGAGGAGGTGCTCGTCTACACACGTGTCGCGGCGGACCGCGTCGGGGCGACGAAGATGGACCGCCCCGAGGACGTCGAGCCGAACCCGGTGACGGGTCAGGTCTACGTGGCGTGCACGAACAACACGTCGCGCGGCCCGGCGGGCACGGAGGCGGCGACGGAGCCGAACCCCCGCCACACCAACCGGGACGGCCACGTCGTGGAGATGATCGAGGACCGGGACGACGCCGAGGCGCGCTCCTTCCGGTGGAACCTCCTCCTCGTCGCGGGCGACCCTGCGACGGACCCGTCGACGTACTTCGCGGGCTACCCGAAGGACAAGGTGTCGCCGATCTCGTGCCCCGACAACCTCGCGTTCGACGCCGAGGGCAACCTCTGGATCTCCACCGACGGGCAACCGAGCACGATCCAGAAGTGCGACGGGCTCTTCAAGGTGCCGCTGAGTGGTCGTGAGCGGGGCAGGGTCCAGCAGTTCCCGTCGGTCCCGCGCGAGGCGGAGACGTGCGGTCCGGTCATCGACTCGAAGGACCGGATGGTCTACGTCGCCGTGCAGCACCCGGGCGAGAACGGGTCGTTCGCTGCCCAGACGTCGGCGTTCCCCGACTACGTGACGCCCGGGGCGCCGGTCCCTGTCGGGGCTTTCGCGGGCCCGCGACCCGCGATCGTGCAGGTCTGGCAGGACTGAGCAGCCGCTCGACGCTCAGCCGTCGCAGAGTCCGATGTGCTCCAGCCACGCCACGGCAGCCACGCCCTGCGCCCGCTGGAAGGGCCGGAGGTTCGGGATCGTCGGCAGGACCGGCTTGCGCGCCGAGTGCAGGAAGTAGCCGGCGATCCCGGCGACGACCGAGCGGACGTCCGCCGGGTGCACGTCCCGGCCGAGCGGGTGCGTGGCGAACGTCGACGCCGCCCATGCCCCGCCGTGGGCACGACGCGGGCCGTCTGCACCCACGGTGACGGGTTCGACGACGCCGTCGACCCCCTGCATGACGACGCTCGGCAGGAGCATGGCCAGGTCGAGCCAGCCGGCGCCGCGCGAGGCGTAAGGCCAGTCGACGACGTACACCTTCTCGGGTGCGAGGATCAGGTTGTCGGCCCGCATGTCGCCGTGCACGAACGACTCGCCCTCGCACGCGACCAGCGCGGTGCGCTCGGCCTCGACGAGCTGGTCGAGGTGCGCGGCCGCCCACGGGACGAGAACCGCGAGCGCCGGGTCGGGGTCGTCGCGCAGGGCCCGCCACCCGGTCGCCATGTTCGCGAAGTCCGGGCCCGTGGGTGGGAGCCGCAGACGCCGAGCGCCCGGCACGGCGGCGAGCGTCTCGAGCGTGCCGAGCACGCGGTCGAGCTCGTCCCGGTCCCACGGCGTGCGGGGCACGTGCCCGTCGACGACCTCGAAGGCGAGCACGATCCAGTCGCCGTCGCCGTGCCCCCAGGCGAACCGCGGTGCGGGGATCTCGTCCGGGAGCCGGGCGGCGAGGCGTCCCTCCGCACGGTGCAGGTCGGCGGACACGGGCTCGTCCGCGGACCGGGCCGCCTTGACGAACAGCTGCGTCCCGTCGTCGAACGTCAGCACCGACGCCAGCCCGGGGCTGAAGCCCATCGAGATCGTGGTCTCGCCGACGACCCTCGCGCCCGCGACCGCCTCGAGCTCGTCCCGCAGGATGCCGGGGAGGTCGTCCCAGCTCAGCCGGTGTCCGCCGGACGCGCGCGGCACGACCTCGTCGGTCGTCTGCAGGACCGGTGACGCGGTGTCGTCGGTCATCTCGTCGGGCACGGCACGATGCCCTCTCCCTCGTCGGCGGGCTTTCGGCGGTCGGCCCGGGGACGGGCCGCACGGGGACTGGTGCCCGAGGTCACGACGCATCGTCGACGAGCGCAGGCCTCTGACAATCTAGCTGTTCGCGCCGGCAAGTCCAGGGGTGATCCACAGCGTGGAACCCGCCCGGCGCCCGGCTCCGTAGACTGGACGACCGTGACCCACGTTCCCGGTGCGCCGCCGGCCTACCTCGACCACGCCGCGACCACGCCCCTGTCGCCCGCGGCGTACTCGGCCTTCGTCGACGAGCTCTCGCGCACGGGCAACCCGTCGTCCCTGCACGCCTCCGGTCGTGCGGCGCGTCGCACGGTCGAGGAGGCGCGCGAGGCGATCGCCGCCGCCCTGGGCGCACGGCCCAGCGAGGTGGTCTTCACCGCGGGCGGGACCGAGGCCGACAACCTCGCGATCAAGGGGCTGTTCTGGGGCCGGCGCACCACCGACACCGGGCGTCGTCGGATCGTCGTGTCCGCCGTCGAGCACCACGCCGTGCTCGACCCGGCGTTCTGGATGGCCGCCCACGCGGGCGCCGAGATCGTCCTCCTCCCGGTCGACGCGACCGGTCGGCTCGACCTCGACGCCCTGCGGGCCGAGCTCGCGGAGCACGCGGACGAGATCGCGCTGATCTCCGTGATGTGGGCGAACAACGAGGTCGGCACGCTGCAGCCGGTGCGCGAGGTCGTGCAGCTCGCGCGCCCCTTCGGCATCCCCGTGCACTCCGACGCCGTGCAGGCCGTCGGCCAGGTCCCGGTCGACTTCGCGGCGAGCGGCCTCGACGCGATGACCGTCTCGGGTCACAAGCTGGGCGGCCCGGTCGGGGTCGGGGCTCTCGTCGCACGCCGCGACGCGCCGCTCACCCCGGTGCTCCACGGCGGGGGCCAGGAGCGCGGCGTCCGCTCGGGCACGCTCGACGCACCGGCCATCCGGGCGTTCGGCGTCGCCGTGGCCGAGGCGGTCGCGCAGCGCGACGAGCGCGCGCGGCACCTCGGGTCGTTGCGCGACGAGCTCGTCGCGGGCGTGCGGCGGCTCGTCCCCGACGCGGTGCTCAGCGGCCCCGAGCCCGGTGCCGGACCCGCCGACGACCCGGTCACGACCGGGCCCGAGGAGCGGACCGGTCGCCTGCCCGGCAACGCGCACTTCACGTTCCCCGGCGCGGAGGGTGACTCCCTGCTCTACCTGCTCGACTCGGCCGGCGTCCAGGCGTCGACCGGCTCCGCGTGCCAGGCCGGTGTCCCGCAGCCGTCGCACGTCCTGCTGGCCATGGGGGTCGCGGAGCCCGACGCACGGGGTGCGCTGCGCTTCTCTCTCGGCGCCAGCTCCACGCACGACGACGTCGACCGCCTCCTCGACGCGCTGCCCGCCGCCGTGGACCGGGCCCGCGCGGCCGGGCTCGCGTCGTCGCCCGCGCGCGCCGGAGGTGCGGCATGAGGGTGCTGGCCGCCATGTCGGGCGGCGTCGACTCGGCCGTCGCGGCGGCGCTCGCGATCGACGCAGGGCACGACGTCGTGGGCGTGCACATGGCGCTCTCCCGCAACCGCGACCAGTTCCGGACCGGCTCGCGCGGCTGCTGCTCCATCGAGGACGCGGGCGACGCGCGCCGCGCTGCCGACGTGCTGGGCATCCCCTACTACGTGTGGGACCTGTCGGAGCGTTTCGAGGACACCGTCGTCGCCGACTTCCTCACCGAGTACGAGGCCGGGCGCACGCCGAACCCGTGCGTGCGCTGCAACGAGCACATCAAGTTCGAGGCGCTGCTCGACAAGGCGAGCGCCCTGGGGTTCGACGCGGTCGCCACGGGCCACTACGCCCGCGTGGTCGCACGGGAGCTCCCCGGCGTGCCGGGAGGACCTTCCTCCGCACCGGTCACGGTCCGTGAGCTGCACCGGTCGCCGAACGACGCGAAGGACCAGTCGTACGTCCTCGCCGTGATGGGTCCCGAGCGCCTGGCGCGGGCGATGTTCCCGCTCGGAGACTTCGCCACGAAGGACGAGGTGCGGGCCGAGGCGGCACGGCGCGGCCTCTCGGTGTCGGCGAAGCCCGACTCGTACGACATCTGCTTCGTCGCGGACGGCGACACCCAGGGCTTCCTCCGCGATCGGCTCGGCGCGCGGCGCGGCGAGATCGTCGACGCGGACGGGCGCGTGCTGGGCGAGCACGACGGCGCCTACGCCTACACGGTGGGTCAGCGCAAGGGGCTGGGGATCGACCGGCCCGCCGACGACGGTCGGCCGCGGTACGTGCTCGACGTGCAGCCGGCGACGAACCGCGTGGTCGTCGGTCCGGCGGAGCTGCTGAGCGTCGACCGCATCGAGGGCGGGGGAGCGGTGTGGTTCGACGGCGTCGTCGACGGGCCGGACGCTCTCGCCCGGCTCGGTGAGGCGTTCGACGCCGAGGTCCAGGTCCGTGCGCACGGCGCGCCCGTCCCGGCACGGGTCCGGGCGACGGTCGACCCGCACGGCGGCGCCGCGCTCGAGGCCGAGCTCACCGGGACACCGCTGCGGGGTGTCGCCGCCGGCCAGTCGCTCGTGGTCTACGCCGGCACGCGCGTGCTCGGGCAGGCCACGGTCGAGCGTGCCTGGCGGGCGCCGCGCGCCACCTCCCCGGCTCAGACGGGTGCGGCCGCACCGAGGACGGAGACGGGCTCCTGACCGATCGCGCGCAGCAGCGCCGCCTCGTCGCGCACGCACCAGTGCTCGGCCTCGCGCCCGTCCACGAACCGCAGCACGTGCATCTCCTGCACGACGACGCGCTTGCCCGTCGGGGCGACCCCGCGGAAGTACCCGGTGTGGCGCGCGGTCGTCTCGAGGTGCAGCGTCACCAGGTCGCCCTCCGCGACGGCGTGCAGCACCCGCACGCACTGGTCCTCGAACGCGTCTCCGAACAGGTGCATCCGGGCGATCAGGTGCGCGACGCCAGAGCCCGCCGCGCCGCCCGCGGACGCGCCGCCGTCGTGGTCGACGAAGAGCGGGGCGAGCCGGCTCGCGAGCGCCTGCTCGTGCCCGCCCGGCAGCGCCTGCGTGTGGACGGCGACGGCCGTCGCCTTGTTCTCGATCGTTCCCATGTCGTCCTGCCTCGTGAGTGCGGGTCGGTCGTCGGCACCTCGTCGGTCCCCCCACGGACCCCCGACGTGCTCCCCGCGTGCCACCAGGAGAGAGGCTCCACCGCCGTGATTCGTGACGCCTGCCCGGACCGAGGCCCGCACGACCGCGCGCAGGCCCGCGCATGACCGCCGTCAGCGGCACGGGCCCGTGGCCCGGGGACGGGCGGGACGGCGTCCTCGAGGCGCAGCTGACCGTGCTCGGCGACCTCGCCGCGCTGCCCACGGGGGTCCCGGGTGTCCCGTTCCTCGTCCAGCTCCCGGGTCGCGGCGCGGGAGCCGATGCCGTCGGGCGCACGGCTGCCGTCCTGCCCGGTCCGCCGGCCGAGCTGGGGCCGCACGGGTGGAGGCTGGCCGACCGGCCGGGCGGGGACCTGCGGCACGCGCGCGGGCTGCTCGACGACGACCTCGAGGCGCTCTCGATCGCGGCGTCCGGGTACACCGGTCCGCTCACGGTCGGCCTCCTCGGCCCGTGGACGCTCGCGTCCGAGCTGTACCTGGCGCGGGGGGACCGTGTCCTGTCCGACGCCGCGGCGGTCCGCGACGTCGCGCAGTCGCTGGCCGACGGGGTGGCGGAGCACGTCGCGCAGGTGCGTCGCCGGGTCCCGGGCGCGGACGTCGTCGTCCAGCTCGACGAGTCGTCGCTCGCGCAGGTCGGCGCCGGCGTCCTGCCGTCGTTCTCGGGGTACACGCGCCTGCGGGCCGTGCCCGGCCCGGACCTCGTGGACGGGCTGCGCCTGGTGCTGGACGCCGTGCGGGCGGCGGGCGGGCGCTCGGTGGTGCACGTGGGTGCGTCATGGGTCGGCGTCGCTCCCGTCGTGCTCGCGGGAGGCGACGCGGTCGGCCTCGCGCTCGGCGCGTGGGACGAGCGGCTCTGGGAGACGCTCGCGCGGGCGGTGGAGCGCGGCGTGGACCTCTGGGCGGCACTGCCGCCCGCCCAGGTCTCGCAGTGCGCGGGCCCCGCGCTCGGCGAGCTCGCCGATCTCGTCGGGGTCCCGTGGCGGCGCATCGGCCTGCCGGCGGCGGCACTCGACGTCGTGACGCTCGTCGCCGCGGCGAGCCGCCGGCACGGCCCGGGGCACGGTGTGAGCGGCACGCCCGACGAGCACCGTGCCCGCCTGGCAAACCTCGGGCGTGTCGCCGAGGTCCTGGGCGAGCGCGCGCAGGCCTGAACGCGCCCGGCCCGCCGCACCGAGGAGTCGTCCGGGCGCACGTCGGTCGTCGCGTCGGGGTCGCGCGGTGCGTAGGCTTGCGGACGACGGCGCCGCCGTCGGCGGTACTGCCTGGACCGCCCCCGCAACCTGTCTCGATCCCTGTCCCCGCACCCACCCCCGAAGGACCCACATGCCCGTGCTGCGAGCCGTGCTGTTCGACCTCGACGGTGTCCTCACCCCCACCGCCGAGCTGCACATGCGCGCCTGGGAGCGCCTCTTCGCGCCCTTCTGCGAGGCCCGTGGCCTCGCGCCCTACACCTCGGCCGACTACTTCGCCCACATCGACGGCAAGCCGCGGTACGACGGCGTCGCGACGTTCCTCGCGTCACGCGGGGTCGAGCTGCCCCTCGGTGACGTGACGGACGGACCCGGTGACGGGACGGTGTGCGCGCTCGGCAACCGCAAGGACGAGATCGTCAACGCCATGTTCGTCGAGGAGGGCATCGCGCCGTACCCGGGCTCGGTGAGGTTCCTCGACGACGTGGTCGCCGCGGGGGCGGCCGTCGCCGTGGTGTCGTCGTCGCGCAACACGCCGTCCGTCCTCGCCGCGTCGGGCCTCGCGCCCCGGTTCACCGTGGTGGTGGACGGCAACGTGGCCTCTCAGGAGGGTCTGGCCGGGAAGCCGGCCCCGGACACGTACCTCCGCGCGGCCGAGCTGCTCGGCGTGCCCGCCTCCGAGGCGGTCGTCGTCGAGGACGCCCTCTCGGGCGTCGCGGCCGGGGCGGCCGGCAGCTTCGGGCTGGTGCTGGGCGTCGACCGCGGCGTCGGGGCCGACGCGCTGCGCGCGCACGGCGCCGACCTCGTGGTGCGCGACCTCGACGAGGTCGACGCGTCCCTGCTCTACGCACGCCGGACGGGCGAGGAGCGCGGAGCATGATGCGCAAGACCACCGACGAGAGGAACACCGTCGACCGGCTCCGCTTCCCCGCGGACCCGTGGCGCCTCGTCGAGGCACGCTTCTCCGCCGAGGACCTCGGTGTCACGGAGACCCTGTTCGCCGTCGCGAACGGGTACCTCGGCATGCGCGGGAACGTCGAGGAGGGACGCGAGTCCCACACGCACGGCACGTTCGTCAACGGGTTCCACGAGACGTGGCCCATCCGGCACGCCGAGGAGGCGTACGGGTTCGCGCGCGTCGGCCAGACGATCGTCAACGTGCCGGACGCCAAGGTCATCCGGCTCTACGTCGACGACGAGCCCCTGCTCCTGCCGGTCGCGGACCTCGAGGACTACGAGCGCGCCCTCGACCTGCGGGACGGCGTGCTGCGCCGTGAGCTCGTGTGGCGCACACCGTCGGGCAAGCGCGTGCGCGTCCGCTCGGAGCGGATGGTCTCGTTCGTCGAGCGGCACCTCGCGGTGATGTCGTTCGAGGTCACGATGCTCGACGACTCCGCGCCCATCGCGATCTCGTCGCAGATCCTCAACCGCCAGGACGGGCAGGACGAGTACAACGTGCGCGCAGCGTCGCTCGGTGAGGGCTTCGACCCGCGCAAGGCGAACGCGTTCGTGGGCCGCGTCCTCGAGCCGCAGACGCACTGGGGGGACGACGAGCGTCTCGTCCTGTCGTACCGCTGCGCCAACTCCGGGATGACGCTCGCCGTCGCCGCGGACCACCGCATGGAGACGGAGAACGACTGGGACGTGCGCACCCAGGTCGACGACGACCTGGCGAAGCACGTGTTCCGCGTCGACGCCCAGCCCGGCCGCCCGGTCCGCCTCACCAAGGTCGTGACCTATCACACGTCCCGCGGCGTGCCGTGCCGTGAGCTCGTGGACCGCTGCCGGCGCGTGCTCGACCGGGTCCGGGACACGGGTACCGACGTCCAGCACGAGCAGCAGCGCACGTGGCTCGACGAGTTCTGGGCCCGCTCCGACGTCGAGATCCCCGGTCAGACCGAGACCCAGCAGGCGGTGCGCTGGAACCTGTTCCAGCTCGCGCAGGCGACCGCGCGGGCGGAGGGCAGCGGTGTGCCGGCCAAGGGCCTGACGGGGTCCGGGTACAGCGGGCACTACTTCTGGGACACGGAGATCTACGTCCTGCCGTTCCTCACCTACACGAGCCCCCGGTACGCGCGCAACGCCCTACGTTTCCGCTACCAGATGCTCGACGCCGCGCGACGTCGCGCGAAGGAGCTCTCGCAGAAGGGCGCGCTGTTCCCGTGGCGCACCATCAACGGCGAGGAGGCGTCCGCGTACTACGCGGCCGGGACGGCGCAGTACCACATCGACGCCGACGTCAGCTATGCGCTCGTCCAGTACGCGCGGGCGACGGGCGACATCGACTTCATGCGACGCGAGGGCGGGGACATCCTCGTCGAGACGGCGCGCATGTGGGCGGACCTCGGGTTCTGGCGCGCGAACGGCGACGAGAACTTCCACATCCACGGTGTCACCGGACCCGACGAGTACACGACGGTCGTGAGCGACAACCTGTTCACGAACGTCATGGCGCGGTTCAACCTGCGCGCCGCGTCCTTCGTGGTCGAGACGATGCGCGAGGACTTCCCCGAGGACCACGCGCGGCTCGTGGAGCGGCTCGCTCTCGACCCGACGGAGACGGGTGGCTGGACGCGCGCCGCGGACCACATGGAGATCCCCTACGCCAAGAGCATCGGGATCCACCCGCAGGACTCCCACTTCCTCGAGCGGGAGATCTGGGACCTCGCCAACACGCCCGCCGACAAGCGGCCGCTCCTGCTGCACTACCACCCGCTCGTGATCTACCGCTACCAGGTGCTCAAGCAGGCGGACGTCGTGCTCGCGCTGTTCCTCCAGGGGCAGCACTTCACGGCCGAGGAGAAGCTCGCCGACTTCGAGTACTACGACCCGTTGACGACGGGCGACTCGACGCTGTCCGGCGTCGTGCAGTCCATCATCGCCGCGGAGGTCGGCTACCACGAGCTCGCGATCGACTACTTCCGCCAGTCGCTGTTCGTCGACATCGCGAACCTGCACGCGAACGCCTCCGACGGCGTCCACGTCGCCTCCGCCGGCGGGACCTGGACGGCCCTCGCGTTCGGCTTCGGCGGCATGCGGGACCACGACGGCCGGCTCTCGTTCGACCCGAGGCTCCCGCAGGAGTGGGAGTCGCTGACGTTCCGCGTCACGTGGCACGGGTCGCGGATGCGGGTCACGGTACGCACGGACGAGCTCGAGATCGACGTCGAGACCGGGGACGGCGCCCACGTCACCGTGCGCGACGAGCTCGTCCACGTCCGGCCGGGCGAGCCCACCCGGGTGGCGCTCGACGGGCAGGGGCCGGTCCGCCCCGGCCGTCCGAGCCTGCGCGCGCTGTCCGGCAACCGCCGCTCCGACGGCACGCTCATCACCGCGACGGTGCCGCACTCCTGACCGGTTCCGGACCGGCCGGAGGGGACGAGCGCGCGCGGTCTTCCCGCACGCTCGTCCCCTCCGTCCAACCCGGTCACGCCGGGCCGGGCGCGCGGCGGAGGTGTCAGGCGAGGCGCTCGGCGAGGAACCGGTAGTGGACGGCGGCCATGTGCGCGGCCTGCGCGTTGTTCGCGGCGCCGCCGTGGCCGCCCTCGATGTTCTCGTAGTACGTCACGTCCTTGCCTGCCGCGAGCATCAGGGCCGCGAGCTTGCGCGCGTGACCGGGGTGGACACGGTCGTCCTTGGTGGACGTCGTGAACAGCACCGGCGGGTACGCGCGCTCGGCGTCGAACAGGTGGTACGGCGAGAACGTCCGGATGAACTCCCACTGGTCCGGGTCGTCGGGGTCGCCGTACTCGGCGGCCCACGAGGCACCGGCGAGGAGCTTGGTGTAGCGCTGCATGTCGAGCAGCGGGACACCGACGATGACGGCGGCGAACAGGTCCGGGTACTGGGTCAGCATGTTGCCCGCCAGCAGGCCGCCGTTGGAGCGGCCTTCCATGCCGAGGTGCTCGTGCGTCGTGACGCCGCGCGTCACGAGGTCGCGTGCGACCGCGGCGAAGTCCTCGTAGGCGCGGTGGCGGTTCGCCCGGAGCGCGGCCTGGTGCCACGCCGGTCCGTACTCCCCGCCGCCGCGGATGTTCGCGACGACGTAGACGCCGCCCTGGGCGAGCCACGCCCGGCCGAGCGTGCCGGAGTACCCGGGGGTGAGCGAGACCTCGAAGCCCCCGTAGCCGTACAGGAGCGTCGGGGCCCGGCCGACGCCGGACTGCCCGGCGACGAGGTCGGCCCGGCCGACGACGAAGTACGGGACCCGGGTGCCGTCGTCGGACGTCGTGAAGTGCTGCGCCACCGTCATGCCCGTCGCGTCGAAGAACGCGGGGTTGGACTTGAGCACGTCGGGCGCGCCGGCCTCACCCGGGCGCTCGCCGAGGCGCAGCAGCGACAGCGTGGTGGGGGTGAGGTAGTCGGTCGTGACGAGCCACAGGTCGTCCGTCTCGACGGGGTCCACCGCGCCGACGCCGATCGTCCCCAGCGCGGGAAGGCCCGGGATCTCGCCGCGTACCCACGGCCCGGCGGCGTCGGGCGGGGTGAGCACGTGCAGGCGGTTCTTCACGTCGTCGAGGACGTTGACGACGAGGTGGTGCCGCGTCCACGTGGCGCCCGCGAGGGACGTCGTCGGGCTCGGCTCGAAGAGGACCGTGAAGGCGCGGTCGCCGGCGAGGAAGTCGTCGAACCGGGCGACGAGGAGCGACCCGGCGAGGTACGTGCTCCCGCCGACCGTCCAGTCGTCGCGCAGCTCGACGAGCATCCACTCGCGGCGCACGCCGACCTCGGCGGAGTCGGGCACGTCGATCTTCACCAGGCGCTGCTCGGGCGTCCCGGTGTGCTCGGCGAGGTAGAGCTCGTCGGAGTAGAACGCCTTCGAGCGGTGGACGAAGTCGCGCTCGAACCCGGGCGTGTGCGTCCGCCACGCGGAGATGTACATGTCCTCGTCGGTGCCCTCGTAGACCGTGGCCGCGTCGGCGAGGGGGGTCCCGCGGGTCCAGCGCCTGACGATGCGCGGGTAGCCCGACGGCGTCAGCGTCCCTGCGCCGAAGTCGGTGAAGACGTACACGGTGTCCGGGTCGATCCACCCGAGCGAGCCCTTGGCCTCGGCGCGGTGGAAGCCACCGTCGGCCGGGTCGACGAACTGCTTGTCGACCAGGTCGAACTCCCGCGTGACGTCCGCGTCGGAGCCACCGGGGGAGAGCTCGACGAGCGCGTGCCGCCACGGCTCGCCGGCGGCGACCTGCGCGGGTGTGGGCCGCAGGACGCTCGCGCCGTGCCAGACCCAGCTCTGCCCCTCCGTCGCCCCGAGGGCGTCGAGGTCGAGGACGGTCTCCCACTCGGGGGATCCGGTCCGGTAGGAGTCGAGGGTCGTGCGCCGCCACAGCCCGCGCTCGTGCCGGGCGTCGCGCCAGAAGTTGTAGTAGTGCTCGCCGATCTTCGAGACCTCGGGGATCTTCGCGTCGGAGTCGAGGACCTCGCGGATCGCCGCCTCGGTCGAGGCGAACGCCGGCGCGGCCTCGAGGGTGTCGGCGACCTCGGCGTTGCGGGCCCGCACCCAGCGCAGGGGCTCGTCGCCCTCCACGTCCTCGAGCCACAGGTAGGGATCGGTGTCGTGGGAGGCGGGTGTCGCGAGGTCGGTCACGTGCTCGGCAGTCATGGGACCCCACCCTACGGCGACGTCGCCGGACGGGACCAAAGACCTGTGTTGCGCGCGACAGCCTCGGAGGATTGCCGGTCGGCCACGCTCGTGAAAACATTCACAAGTAGAGAGACCGTCGAAGGAGCCGGGGCGACCGGCTCCGGCAGCACCCGCGGCCCGCACGCCCGGACCACCGGGAGCCGGAGGGGACGCATGAGCGCGAAGGTCGCCAGCAGGCAGGCCGTCGAGACCCGTCACGACGAGGTACGCACCCGCACCACCGAGGAGATCGACGTCCTCGTCGAGAGGGCGCGGAAGGCTCTCGACGTGTACCTGGGGCTCACGCAGGAGGACGTGGACCGGATCGTGCTCAAGGCGTCGGTCGCAGGGCTGGGCAAGCACGGCCTCCTGGCCCAGATGGCCGTCGCGGAGACGGGTCGCGGCGTCTTCGAGGACAAGGCGACCAAGAACATCTTCGCGTGCGAGCACGTGCCGAACTCGATGGCGAACCTCAAGACGGTCGGGGTCGTCGGGCGCGACGCGCTGACCGGCGTCGTCGAGATCGCCGAGCCCGTCGGGGTCGTGTGCGCCGTGACACCGGTGACGAACCCGACGTCGACCACGATCTTCAAGTCCCTCATCGCGCTCAAGACCCGCAACCCGATCGTCTTCGCGTTCCACCCGAGCGCGCAGCGCAGCTCGGCGGAGGCCGCGCGCATCGTGCGCGACGCCGCCGTGGCCGCCGGTGCGCCGGACGACTGCATCCAGTGGGTCGAGCACCCGTCGATCGAGGCGACGAGCATGCTCATGCACCACCCGGGCGTCTCCCTCATCCTCGCCACCGGCGGCAACGCGATGGTCCGCGCCGCGTACTCGGCGGGCAAGCCGGCGCTCGGCGTCGGCGCCGGCAACGTCCCCGCGTACGTCGAGAAGAGCGCCGACCTGGGCCGGGCGATGAACGACGTCGTCCTGTCGAAGGCGTTCGATAACGGCATGGTGTGCGCGTCGGAGCAAGCGCTCATCCTCGACGACGCGATCTACGACGACGCGATGGTCGAGCTCGACCGCCTCCACGCCTACCGCGCGACGCCCGCCGAGAAGGCGCTGCTCGAGCGGCTGATCTTCGGGGTCGAGGCGAGCGGCACGAGCTGTGGCGGGGCGCGGCTCAACCCGGCCGTCGTCGGGCAGCCACCCCGGTGGATCGCGGAGCAGGCCGGGTTCGTCGTCCCCGACGACACCTCGATCATCCTCGCGGAGATCGACGACGTCGGGCCCGCCGAGCCGCTGAGCCGGGAGAAGCTCACGCCGGTCCTCGCCGTGCTCCGTGCGCGGGACACCGAGCACGGCGTCACGCTCGCCGAGCGCATGGTCGAGCTCGACGGGCTCGGGCACTCGGCCGCGATCCACACCGCCGACGAGGCGCTCGTCGAGCGCTTCGGCTCGCGCGTCAAGGCCGTCCGGGTGCTGTGGAACTCCCCGACGTCGCTCGGCGGCATCGGCGACATCTACAACGCGCTCCTGCCGTCGCTCACCCTGGGCTGCGGCAGCTACGGCGCGAACTCGGTGTCGAACAACGTCTCCGCCGTGAACCTCCTCAACATCAAGCGGATCGGGCGGCGCAACAACAACATGCAGTGGTTCAAGGTCCCCGCGAAGACGTACTTCGAGCCGAACTCGATCCAGTACCTCGCGCAGATGCGCGACGTGCACCGCGTCACGGTCGTCACCGACAAGGTCATGAACCGCATCGGCGTCGTGGACCGCGTGCTCGACGTCCTCGCCCGGCGCGAGGAGCGCGTCGCGATCCAGGTCATCGACGACGTCGAGCCCGAGCCGAGCGTCGGCACCGTGAACCGCGGGGCGGAGTCGATGCGCGACTTCGAGCCCGACACGATCGTCGCGATCGGCGGTGGCTCGCCCATGGACGCCGCGAAGGTCATGTGGCTGCGGTACGAGCACCCGGAGATCGAGTTCTCCGACATGCGCGAGAAGTTCTTCGACGTGCGCAAGCGCGCGTACAAGTTCCCGGACCTCGGGAGCCGCGCGAAGCTCGTGTGCATCCCGACGTCGTCGGGCACGGGCGCGGAGGTCACGCCGTTCGCGGTGATCACCGACGAGGCGACGGGCTTCAAGTACCCGCTCGCCGACTATGCGCTCACGCCGACCGTCGCGATCGTCGACCCGGTCCTCACCGAGACGATGCCCGCGAAGCTGGCGGCGGACTCGGGCTTCGACGCGCTGACCCACGCCACGGAAGCCTTCGTGTCGGTCTACGCGAACGACTTCACCGACGGGCTGTGCCTCCAGGCGATCCGGATGGTCTTCGAGAGCATCGAGGACTCGGTGACGCTGGGCGCCGCGGCCCCGAAGGCACGCGAGCGCATGCACAACGCGGCGACGATCGCCGGCATGGCGTTCGGCTCCGCGATGCTCGGCATCGTGCACGCCATGGCGCACACCGTCGGGTCCACGTTCCACCTCGTGCACGGCCGCACCAACGCCGTGCTCCTGCCCCACGTGATCCGCTACAACGGGCAGGTCCCGACGAAGCTCACGAGCTGGCCGAAGTACGAGCGGTACGTCGCTCCCGAGCGGTTCCAGCAGATCGCGCAGCACCTCGGGCTGCCGGCGAGCACACCCGAGGAGGGCGTCGAGTCCTACGCGAAGGCCGTCGAGGAGCTGCGCGCGAAGGTCGGCATCGAGTCGACGTTCGCCGACCAGGGCGTCGACGAGCGGGCGTTCATGAGCCGCCTCGACGAGCTCGCGCTGCGGTCCTTCGAGGACCAGTGCGCCCCGGCGAACCCGCGCATGCCGGTGCTGGAGGACATGCGCGACATCCTCGCCGCCGCGTACCGCGGCACCAGCCGCGAAGTGGTCCGGGCGGAGCGCCTCGCCGCGCGCGAGCCGGTCGCCGCCGGCTGAGGACCGGGCGAGCCGTCAGACCGGCTTGTGCGCCTCGACGAGGAACCGGGTCGAGTGGGCCACGAACGGCCCCTCGGCCCGGATCTGCTCGTCGAGGTCGCGCAGCCGGGGCAGGTGCTCCTCGACCGTGAACCCGGGGACCATCCAGATCACCTTGCGCAGGAAGTACACGACGGCCCCCACGTCGAAGAACTCGACGCGCAGCTCCTCGTAGCGCAGGTCCACGACGTCGAGCCCCGCGGCGCCTGCGGCGGCACGGTCGTGGTCGGGGTGCCGGGAGTCGCGGACCTCGGCGGGCTGCGGGCCGAGGAAGTGCTCGACGAGCTCGAAGACGCTGTGCGGTCCGACGTGCTGCGCGACGTACGCGCCGCCGGGGCGCAGCACGCGCGCGATCTCGTCCCACCACACCGTGACCGGGTGGCGGCTCGTGACGAGGTCGAACGCGCCGGCGGCGAACGGCAGCGGTGGCTCGTCCGGGTCCGCGACCACGACGACGCCCCGCGGGTGCAGCAGCGTGGTGGCCTTCGCGAGGTTCGGCGGCCACGACTCCGTCGCGACGGCGAGCGGCGGGACCCGGTCCACCGACGCGAGGACCTCGCCCCCGCCGGTCTGGACGTCGAGCGAGGCCTCCGCGAGCGCCATGCGCTCGGAGAGCAGGCGCGCGTAGCCCCAGCTCGGTCGTTGCTCGGTCGCCCGCCCGTCGAGCCAGGAGAAGTCCCACCCGGCCACGGAGACCGCGTTCGCCTCCTCGACGAGGTCCTCGAAGGTCCGGTGCGACGCGTCCTGGTCAGTCCCGCTGGTCGTCATGTCGTCATCGTCGTCGTGTGCGGCCGAGGTGTCACGAGGATTCCCGCGGACGGGTCAGCCGTGCCCGCCCGGACGGACGAGCCCGGCCTCGTACGCGAGGATGACGAGCTGCACCCGGTTCGTCAGGCCGACCTTGGTGAGCAGCGAGCGGACGTGGCTCTTCACCGTGGCCTCCGTGAGATGGAGCTCGGCGCCGACCTCGCGGTTCGAGAGGCCGCGCGCGACGGCGAGGAGGACCTCGTGCTCGCGCGGCGTCGCGGCGTCCAGCCCGCTCGTCGGACCTCCGGCGGATCCGTCGTCGTGCCGTGCGTCGCCCGCCGCGAGCGGCGTGCTCCCCGCGAGCTCGACGTACGTCGAGATGATCCGGCCGGTGACGGCCGGGTCGAGCAGCGAGTCGCCCGCCCGCACGCGGTGCACCGCGTCGACCAGCGCCTGCGGGTCCGCGTCCTTGAGGAGGAAGCCCGCGGCCCCTGCGCGCAGCGCTCCGTACACGTACTCGTCGTCGTCGAACGTCGTGAGGACGAGCGTGCGCACTCCCGCGAGGTCCGGGTCGGCGGCGATGCGCGCGGTCGCCGCGATCCCGTCGAGGCGCGGCATGCGCACGTCCATGAGCACGACGTCGGGCCGCAGCGCGCGCGCCATCGCGACCGCCGTCTCGCCGTCGCCCGCCTCGCCGACGACCGTCACGTCCGGCTCGTTGTCGAGGATCATGCGCAGGCCGAGGCGGATGGTCGCCTGGTCGTCGACCACGACGACGCGTGCCGGCGTGCCAGGGTCGGGCGTGTCCGTCCCGGGGTCGTCCGCGCCGGGTGCGGTCATCGTGCACCCCGGGGGAGCGACGCCTCGACGGACCAGCCACCGTGGCCGTCCGGGCCGGCGACGAGCCGTCCACCGGTCGCCGCCGCGCGCTCGCGCATCGACGACAGGCCGAACCCGGTGCGGCCGGCAGGGTCGTCGGGCAGGGGCGGGCCTGGGTCGTGCACGCGCACGCCGACGTGGGTGGCGTTGACGGTCACGACGACGGTGACGTCCGGCGCGAGGGAGTGCAGCAGCACGTTGGTCAGGGCCTCCTGGGTGATGCGGACGACGGCGAGCCCGGTCTCGGTGCTCGTCGTGGGCCACGGCTCGGGCAGCGTGAGGTCGACGTCGCGTCCGGCGTCGGTCGTCCGACGCGCGGCCGCGCGCAGCTCGTCGAGGACGGACGTCGCCGTGGGGGTGGGGGCGAGCGTCGCGGCACCGCCGTCGCCGTCGTCCTCGCGCCGCAGGACGTGCACGACCGAGCGCATGGACGTGAGCGCCTGCTTGCCCTCGTCGCTGATCCACCGCACGGCCTCGCGCGGCGCCTCGGGCTGGTTCGGGGCGACCCGGTCGGCGGCCTGCGCCCGGACGACGATCGCGGACATGTGGTGGGCGACGACGTCGTGCAGCTCGCGCGCGATGCGCGTCCGCTCGGCGAGCACCGCGCGCTCGGCCAGCTCGGCCTGGAGCTCCTGCAGCTCGGTGTTGCGCACGCGCAGGTCCTCCGACGTCACGGCGAGGCGGCGGAAGAAGACCCCGGCCGCGACCGCGCCGAGCACGAGCGCGAGGGCCACGAGGACGTCCGAGGGCGAGGCCTGGACCCAGAGGTCCTGACGGTAGAAGGCACGTGGGGGGATGGCGAGCGCCGGCCGCCAGACGAGGAGCAGGGAGAAGGCCGAGACGGCCCCGGCCACGGACGCGAGAACCCAGGGGACCGCGCCGGACCGTGTCGCGGCGAACCCGGCGATCATGAGCGGCAGCAGCTCGAAGGGCGTCTGGATCGCCCACGGGAGCACGAGCGGGTAGAGCATCACGGTCACCCAGAACAGCGGGCCGGGGACGACGCGTCGTAGCGCGATCGTCAGGACGATCGCGACGCCCGCGACGCGGTAGGAGGCCGGGCTCGACGGGTACCAGTAGTCCCCGCGCTCCATGACGGTGATGACCGCGAACCAGGCGGCGCCCACGACGAGCGCCGTCAGGAGGTCCTGCACCCAGACGGGCACGCGGGCGGAGGGCGGCACCCGAACACGGTAGCGGGACGCGCCCCGGGCGGGTGACCGCCCTCGGGCGGTACCGGGCCCTCTCGTCCTCCGCCCCAGGGCGGAGGTCGGGGCAGCCGCCGGGGCGATGCGGGGCTGCGGGCGGGAACGGGACGCTCGGTCCCATGCGATCGATCTCTCAGCCGGTCCTCGCCCGGACCGTCACCTACGGCGTCGTCGGCCTCCTCCTGGTGACCGCCGCGACCGGCCTCGAGGCGTGGCCGCTCACGTCGTTCCGACTCTTCAGCGGCGCGCGGACCGACACCGGGACGGGGCTCGAGCTGGTCGCCGTCGGCGCCAGCGGTGAGACCGCCGTGCGTCCGGACCGGTCGAACCCGGTGCTCGTCACGACGACGCACCGCTACGGCGAGCTCGCGGGCGCGGGCGACGCCCGACGTCGGCTCATGGTGGACGCCTGGCTCGGCACGGCGGGCATCGACCCGGCGGACGTCCGGACCGTGCGGCTCGAGCGCGTGCGTCGCACGCTCGACCCCGCGACCCTCGAGTGGTCCGAGTCCTCGCGCGAGCTCGTGCTCGAGGTCCAGCCGTGAACGCGCTCCTGACGCTCGGGGGCCTGCCGCGCCTCCTGGACCGCAGGCTGCTCGCACCCGTGCCGTGGTATCGCCTGGTCGAGGTGCACACGCTCGTCGCGCTCGTCGTGGGGCTCCGGCTCGCGACACGCGACTGGACGCTCGTCGCGCAGCGTCCCGCCGTGCTCACCGACGGTCCGATGGGCTGGCTCCCCGTCGAGGCGCCCGTCGCGGCGCTGCTCGTCGTCCAGGTCGCCGGGATCCTCGGTGTCGCGCTCGTGCTCGCGGGCGTCCGCAGCCGCGTCGGGTTCGCGGTCGCGTGGACCGCGTACGTCGTCCTGACGGCCCTGTGGGGGAGCTCGGGGAAGGTGATGCACGACGACGTCCTGACCGTGACGGTCGGGTTCGTCCTGCTGTTCGCCGCACCGCCGGCCCGCGGCACCGCGCGAGGGGAGGACGCCGCGCGGACCGGGTGGACGGTGCGTGCGGCGCTCGCCGTCGTCGCGTGCGTGTATCTCCTCACCGGAGTGCAGAAGCTCGTGCACACGGGGCCGTCGTGGGCGCTCGGCGAGAACATGTCGTGGATCCTGCGGCAGGGCAGCTCGCCGTTCGGCGACGGCCTGACGCGGCTCGTCGCCGACCAGCCGGTGCTGACACGCGCGCTCGCGACCGGTGCGCTGCTCCTCGAGCTCACGGCACCGCTGTGGCTCGCGGTGCGGGTCACGCGGATCCCGTTCGCGGTGGCCGTGGCGGCCATGCACACCAGCATCTGGGCCTTCCTCGGGCTCGACTACTCGGCCTGGGCGCTCACCGCGGCGGCGGTGGCCGTCCCGACCGGTCTCGCGGTCGGTCGCCGGCTCCTGCCGGGACGACGGCGCGAGGTGCGCCCCCGCCCGATCGCGAGGGTCCCCGCGTGACGGCCCGGCACGTCGGCGGGGCGCCCGGTCCGTTCCGCGCCGCGCGGCCCCTCCTGTCGCGGGGTGCCCGACGGCGGCGCGTCGCCCGGCGCGTGTACGGCGGCTTCGTCGTCGTGGGTCTGGTGGCGTCCGCGGTCGCCGTCGTCGAGCTGGTGGCCGGTCCGGACGGGGTGACGGCTGCGCGAGCCACGACGGCGGGCTCGTCCTCGGGTACGGCGCAGGACCCGGTGCGGCCGACGCCTGCGCACGAGCTCGACCCGGAGCTGGAGCGCCGGTTCGAGGAGGCGCAGGAAGCAGCCGCAGCGGAGGGGGTGGAGCTCACCGTGACCTCCGGGTGGCGGACCGCCGGCGAGCAGCAGGAGCTCGTCGACGCGGCTCTCGAGCGCTACGGGTCCGCCGACGAGGCGCACCGCTGGGTGCTCCCGCCCGAGACCTCGGAGCACGTCGCCGGGCTCGCGATCGACGTCGGCCCGACCGAGGGTGCGCTGTGGCTCCAGCAGCACGGGCCGCAGCACGGCCTCTGCCAGACGTACGCGAACGAGATGTGGCACTTCGAGGCCGCGACGGAGCCGGGCGGGACGTGCCCCCCGATGCACGACGACGCGTCGCACGGCTGGTGAGGCTGGAGAGGCTGGTGAAGGAGCGGCGCGCATGTCGGCGGTTCGCGCGATGATGTGCGGGTGACCGAGAGCACCGACGACGCCGCCACGCCCGAGACGACCCCAGTCCCGACCCCCGCGCTCGACGAGGCGTCGGCGCAGCGACGCTGGGCCGAGGTCGTCGCCCAGGTCGAGGCCGACCAGCGCGCGTACTACGAGGAGGACCAGCCCGTCTCCTCCGACGCCGAGTACGACGCGCGCATGCACGAGCTCCAGGCCCTGGAGGCCGCCCATCCCGGCCTCGTGACCCCCGAGTCGCCGACACAGCGCGTCGGAGGTCGTGCGGCCGCGGGGTTCGCGACGGTCGAGCACCTGGAGCGGATGCTGTCCCTCGACAACGCGTTCAGCGCGGAGGACCTGGCCGCGTGGGCGGCCCGGGTGCACCGTGACCTCGGGGTGCCCGCCGACGCCGGTGTCGAGTACCTGTGCGAGGTGAAGATCGACGGTCTCGCGATCGCGCTGCTCTACGAGAAGGGCCGGCTCGTGCGAGCGGCGACGCGCGGCGACGGGCGTGCCGGCGAGGACGTCACCGCGAACGTCCGGACCATCGGGTCGATCCCGCAGCGGCTCGCCGGGGACCCGGCGACGCACCCCGACGTCATCGAGATCCGGGGCGAGGTGTTCATGGGTGTCACGGACTTCGCCGCCCTCAACGCCGGGCTCGTGGCGGCCGGCCAGGCGCCGTACGCCAACCCCCGCAACACGGCCGCCGGCTCGCTGCGGCAGAAGGACCCCGCCGTCACCGCGAGCCGCAACCTGCGCATGTACGCGCACGGCGTCGGTGCGCTGCAGTGGGAGGAGGGCGAGCACGCAGAGCTCGAGCGGCAGTCGGCCGCGTACGCGCTGTTCGAGCAGTGGGGTGTCCCGGTCTCCCCGCACAACCGCGTGGTGGCAGGGCTCGACGAGGTCATGGAGCGGATCGCCTACTTCGGCGAGCACCGGCACGACATCGAGCACGAGCTGGACGGCATCGTCGTCAAGGTGGACGAGCTCGCCCTCCAGCGTCGCCTCGGCGCGACGAGCCGGGCCCCGCGCTGGGCCATCGCATACAAGTACCCGCCCGAGGAGGTCAACACGCGCCTCCTCGCGATCCAGGTCGGTGTCGGGCGCACCGGGCGAGCCACGCCGTACGCGGTGATGGAGCCCGTCAAGGTCGCCGGGTCGACCGTGCGCCAGGCGACGCTGCACAACCAGGACGTCGTGCGTGCCAAGGGCGTGCGGATCGGGGACGTCGTCGTGCTCCGCAAGGCCGGTGACGTCATCCCCGAGATCCTCGGACCGGTCGCCGCGCTCGTCGACGACGGGTACCCGCGCGAGGACTTCGTCATGCCGGCCGACTGCCCGGAGTGCGGCACGCCGCTGCGCTCCATGAAGGAGGGCGACGTCGACCTGCGCTGCCCCAACGCCGAGTCGTGCCCGGCCCAGGTGCGCGGCCGCGTCGAGCACGTCGGCTCGCGCGGCGGCCTCGACATCGAGGTGCTCGGCGAGGTCACCGCGGCCGCGCTCACGCAGCCGTTCGAGCCGGCCGAGCCCCCGCTGCGCACGGAGAAGGACCTGTTCGGCCTCACCGTCGCCCAGCTCGCCCCGATCCGCGTCGTCGTCCGGGACCCGGAGACCGGGCTCCCGCGCCCGAGCGACGGCAGGGGCGAGTCCGCCGAGGTCACCATGTCGGACGGGTCGGTGCTGAGCGCGAAGGTGGTCCGGCCGTTCCAGAAGGTCACGAGCCGCACCTACCCGCCCGGTTTCGAGGACGCGTCGCCCGCCGAGCGCCGCGCAGCCGGCGTCCGCAAGGACTTCCCCGTGTACGGGCCGTCCACCACCGCGGAGACGCTCGTCGCCGAGCTGCGGCTCGCGAAGACCAAGGAGCTGTGGCGCATCCTCGTGAGCCTCAACATCCGCCACGTCGGCCCGGTCGCGGCCCGGGCGCTCGCGGACTGGTTCGGTTCGCTCGCCGCGATCCGGGCGGCCTCGCGCGAGGAGCTGGCCGCGGTCGAGGGCGTCGGCCCCGTCATCGCCGACGAGGTGCTCGCGTGGTTCGACGTCGACTGGCACACCGAGATCGTCGAGACCTGGGAGCGCGACGGCGTCCGGTTCGAGATCCCGGGACACCCTGGTCCCGGGAAGGCCGAGGCGCCGTCGGGTCCCCTCGACGGGCTCACGGTCGTCGTGACCGGTGGCCTCGAGGGGTTCTCCCGCGACGGCGCCAAGGAGGCGGTGGTCGAGCGCGGCGGCAAGTCCGCCGGCTCGGTCTCGAAGAAGACGGACTACGTCGTCGTGGGGGAGAACGCGGGCTCGAAGGAGACCAAGGCGCGCGACCTCGGGCTGCCGATCCTCGACGAGGCGGGCTTCGTCGCACTGCTGGAGGGCGGCCCGGACGCAGTCGCGCACCTCGTGGGCGGCGCGACGGCCGACTCGGCCGACACGACCGACCTGGCCGACACGACTGACTCCGAGGACGGCTGAGCGGCCCGGATCACGCCGCGGCGGGCCGGCGCGCGACGACAGCGGCGAGGCGGGCTCGACCGGCGTCGTCCACCGGGAGGGACGGGCCGCGCGGGGGAGCGGTCGGTACCCCGAGCAGGTCGGCCAGGGCGTGGAACCCGCTCACCGGGCGCAGCCCGGCGAGGACGTCGACCAGCGCCCGCAGCCACGCGTCGGTGTCCGGGTCGGGCGCGGTGCCGTCCACCCGCGCGCGACGCACCACCACGTACTCCGCGGGTACGAGCGCGGCGAGGCCGCTGTGCCACGCGTCAGCGGGCTCGGCCGAGCCGAGGAGCGCGCGGTCGCCGCTGAGCCCGACGCCGACGTCGAGCCCGGTCACGGCGTCGCGCAGCGCGGTGACTCGTCCTGCCGGTCGGTCGGGCAGCGGGACAGGGTCCTTCACGGCGGACACCGTCGTCGTCCGGGCGAGCCGCGCGAGCATGCCCGGCGACACGTCGTAGCCCGTCTGCACGGGCTTGTTGTAGAAGCACACCGGCAGGTCGACGGCGTCGGCCACCGCCCCGAACAGGGCCGCGACCTCGCCGTCGACGAGCGGGACGTAGGAGAACGGCGCGAGCACGAGACCGCTCGCCCCACCGTCGCGCGCTGCGCGGGCGCGCGCGAGAATCTCTCGCGTCGACGTTCCGCTCACGGCGACGTGGACCGGCAGGTCCCCGCCCGAGGCGGCCCGGGCCGCGTCGACGGCTGCCCCCACGACCGCGGCGCGCTCGGCCGCGTCGAACGTCACCCCCGCCCCCGACGACGCGAGCACCGCCACGCCGTCGACCCCCGCCCGTGCCGCCCCGCGCACGAGGTTCGCGACGGCGTCGAGGTCGGGGACGTCGTCGGGGGTGAGGGGCGTGATGGGGTACGCGATCAGACCGCGGAAGAGGGTCACGCGCCGAGTGTAGGGACGGTCGGGCGGTGCGCGTAAGACCCGTGGTGGAACGGGACGGGCGTCAGCGGCTGGCCCAGAGGAGGCCGCGCTCCACGATCGTGCGGATGGACGGGTTCTCGAGGTCGGCGAGCTGGTGGCCTGCCGCGCACACGAAGATCCGGCCCTCGCCCCACTGCCGCGTCCACACCGCCGGCGAGACGACGGGATCGCGCCAGGGGTCCCCGTCGCGCGGCTGGATCGTCGTCGTCGCGAGCACGTCGTTGTACGAGTCGGCGAGGACCCAGTACTGCTCGGAGCGCAGCTCGATCTGCTCGATCCCGGCCACGATCGGGTGGTCGGCCCGCTCGGGGAGGATGTCGACCGTGTGGTCGAGGAGGTCGTGCGCGTGCGCGGCGAACTGGCCCCCGACCATCTGCAGGTAGTCGGTCGCGAGGCGGAACGAGTCGACGATGCCGCCGTGCCAGCCGGCGAACCCGGTGCCGCTCTCCACGGCTGTCCGCAACCCTCGCATCTCGTCGGGCAGGATCTCGCCCATGGTCCAGCACTGGACGACGAGGTCGATGCCGGCCATGAACTCGGCGTCCGCGTAGGACTCGAGCGACCCGTCGAGGGTCACGTCGAACCCGGACGCCTCCAGGAACGGGACGAACAGCTCCGCGGCCTCCTCGGGCGCGTGCCCGGGCCAGCCTCCGCGGACCACGAGTGCTCGTCGGTCCCGCTCGGTCATGAGTCCTCCTTGAGCTCCGTCACACCGACACGACCCGCGCCCCGGGCGCAGGTCCTCATGCGATGAGGGCGTCGATCGCTGCGGGTGAGAGTACGTGATCGATCGCCATGGCGCTCGCACCGAGGACGCCGGCCTGACCGCGGGTCTGGGACGTGACGATGCGCAGGTGCTGCGTGGAGAGCGGGAGGGAACGCTGGTAGACGACCTCGCGGATCCCGGCGATGAGGTGCTCCCCGGCCTCGGCGACGATCCCGCCGATGACGATGAGCGACGGGTTGAGCATGCTGACGCACGCCGCGAGCACCGAACCGATGTCGCGCCCCGCCTGCCGGACCGTCTGGCTGGCCTGGAGGTCGCCCGCCCGGACGAGCGCCACGACGTCGCCGCTGCTCGAGGCGTCGAGGCCACGTGCGGCGAGCACCGCGGCGACGGCCTGCCCGCTCGCGACGGCCTCGAGGCAGCCGACGTTCCCGCAGCGGCAGGGGATGTCCTCCGCGCTGGGCACGGCGACGTGCCCGATGTCGCCGGCTGCGCCCTGGGCACCGCGGCGCAGGTCGCCGTCCGCGATGATCCCGGACCCGATCCCCGTGGCGACCTTGACGAACAGCATGTCGGTGACGTCGGGCCAGGCCGCGCGGTGCTCACCGAGGGCCATGATGTTCACGTCGTTGTCGACGAGGACGGCGGCGTCGAAGTGCTTGGCCAGGATCCCGGGGACGTCGACGTCGTCCCACGCGGGCATGATCGGCGGGTTGATCGGCCGTCCGGTCGAGTGCTCGACGGGACCCGGGAGGCCGACCCCGACGCTCACCAGCTCGTCCGTGGTCCGCCCGGCGGTGGCGATGAGCTTCTCGCCGGTCTCCGCCACCCAGGCGAGCACGACGTCCGGGCCCTCGGCGATCGACAGCAGGGCGTCGGTCTCGGCGAGCACGTTCGAGGCCAGGTCCGTGACCGCGAGGCGCGCGTGGGTCGCGCCGAGGTCGACGGCGAGGACGATGCGCGCGCCGGGGTTGAACGCGAAGGTGACGGGGGGTCGTCCACCGGTCGAGCTCGCCTCGCCGGCCGGCGCGATCAGTCCTGCGCTCATGAGCAGGTCGATCCGGGCGGCGATCGTGGAGCGCGCCTGCCCGGTGATCGACGCGAGGTCTGCGCGGGTCCGTGGCTGACCGTCACGGAGCAGCTGGAACATGTCGCCGGCACCCGTGGGTCGGGGCGCGAACTTCAGCAGTTCCTCCATGGGCACAGTGAATCACGAAGCCTCTCGTCAACGGTCCCGCTCCCACGAGCGGACCGGCGTCTTTTGCTTGACGGTCGCCAAAAGATACCCTAACTTTTGTCGAGAAGGCGACCCCTGCGCCGTCGAAAGTCCGGAGAGCTCGTCGAAGAGGACGGGACGTGGCCGGACGGCGCTGGCCTCCCCGTCGCGCCGGGTGCTCCCTCCCGCCGCGCAGGTGTCTGAGCCTGCCGCCTCACTCGTTACTTTTGACTGTCACGAAGAGGTAACGAAGCAAAAGCAAGCGATCTTCTGATTGACGGCCGTCAAAAGCCAGGCTAGGTTCGGCGGCATGGTCATTGCAGACCCCCCCCAGCCGTTCCTGCAGATGCAGGGCATCGTCAAGGTCTTCCCCGGAGCGCGAGCGCTCGACGGGGTGGACCTCGAGATCCTTCCCGGCGAGGTCCACTGCCTCCTCGGACAGAACGGCGCCGGCAAGTCCACGCTCATCAAGGTGCTCGCCGGCGCCCACCAGCCGACCGAGGGCGAGATCCTCCTCGACGGCGAGCCCATCAGCATCTCCGACCCCGTCGCCGCGCTGCGGCACGGTGTCGCGACGATGTACCAGGAGCTCGACGTCGTGGACGGGCTCACCGTCGCGGAGAACGTCTACCTCGGTCACGAGCTCGCGACTCTCGGGTTCTCGCAGCGCCGCGAGGCGGTGCGCAGCACGCGGGACATCCTCAAGCGGCTCGGCCACTCGGAGGTCTCGCCCAACCAGGAGGTCGGGAACCTGTCGGCGGCCGGGAAGCAGATCGTCTCGATGGCGCGGGCGCTGTCTCACGACGCGCGCGTCATCGTCATGGACGAGCCGTCCGCGGTGCTCGACTCCGAGGAGGTCGCGAACCTCTTCCGCGTCGTCAAGGAGCTGACGAAGGCGGGTGTCGCGGTCGTCTACATCTCGCACCGGCTCGACGAGATCCGAGAGATCGGGGACCGCATCACCGTCCTCAAGGACGGCCGCACCGTCGCGCAGAACCTTCCCGTCTCCGAGACTCCGACGCAGAAGCTCATCACCCTCATGACGGGACGCTCCGTCGAATACGTCTTCCCCGACTCGTCCGAGCTCGCCGACGACGCGTCCGTCGTGCTCGACGTCGCGGGGCTCAGCCTGCGCGGCACGTTCACGGACGTGAACCTCCAGGTACGGGCGGGAGAGATCGTCGGGCTCGCGGGCCTCGTCGGGGCCGGACGCTCGGAGATCATCGAGACGATCTACGGGGCGCGTCGCGCGACGGCGGGCACCGTCACCGTCGATGCGAAGAGGCTGCGCGCCGGGTCCGTGGCCTCGGCGGTGGATGCCGGGATCGGACTCGCTCCCGAGGAGCGCAAGAGCCAGGGCCTGCTCCTCGACGAGCCGGTCTACCGCAACATCACCCTCTCGACGTTCGCCCGGTTCGCCCGTGGCGGCCTCCTCGACGAGAGCGCCGAGCGGAAGGCGGCCAAGGAGCAGGCCGACTCGCTCGAGCTGCGCCCCGCCGGCGTCGACCGCGCCATCCGAACCCTGTCCGGAGGCAACCAGCAGAAGGCGATGCTTGCCCGCTGGCTCGTCCACGGCTGCCGCGTCCTGCTCCTCGACGAGCCCACGCGCGGCGTGGACGTCGGCGCGCGCGCAGAGATCTACGCCCTCATCCGCAGGCTGGCCGACGAGGGCGCCGCCGTCGTCGTCGTCTCCAGCGAGATCCCCGAAGTCCTCGGCCTCGCCGACCGCGTCCTCGTCGTCTCCGAGGGCCGCATCGTGCACGAGGGGCCCACGAGCTCCATCGACGAGCACCAGGTGCTCGACATGGTCATGGAAGGAAGTGTCGCGTGAGCGAGCAGCAGGTGTCGGCATCGGTGCCGACGGACAAGCCGGACGCCGATGAGTCGGCCAGGGTCGAGAAGACCGGGAGCGATCGCCGGAAGGCCGGGTTCATGTCGGGGGCGGCGGGTCGCAACATCGGCCTCGTCGTCGCCCTGCTGCTCCTGTGCGTCGTGGGCTTCGCCACGGGCGGCGAGCGGTTCCTGAGCGTCAGCAACCTCATGACGATCCTCAGCCTCGGGTCGGTCACGGGCGTCGTGGCCATCGGGATGACGTTCGTCATCACGACGGGCGGCATCGACCTGTCGGTCGGCTCCGTGCTCGGACTGTCCTCCGTGTGGGCGACGACGCTCGCGACCCAGTCGTACGGGTGGGTCGTCATGGTCATCTGCGCGCTCGTCGTCGGCATCGCCGCCGGGTTCCTGAACGGCCTGATCATCGCCTACGGACGGGTCGTCGCGTTCATCGCGACGCTCGCGATGCTCGTCGCGGCACGCGGCCTCGCCGAGCTCATCGCGCAGAAGCGCACGCAGATCGTCGACGTCGCCGCGTTCAACGACGTCTTCCGGGGCAACCTCCTCGGGATGCCGAAGATCGTGTGGATCTTCGCGCTCGTCGCCGTGCTCGGCTGGTTCCTGTTCAACCGCACGACGTTCGGCCGTCGAACGGTCGCCGTCGGCGGCAACGCCGAGGCTGCACGCCTCGCGGGCATCAAGGTCAAGCGTCATCTCGTGTACGTCTACGCCCTCTCGGGGCTGACCGCGGGCATCGCCGGCGTCATGATCCTCGCCCGCACGAGCGCGGGCTCCTCGACCAACGGCCTGCTCCTCGAGCTCGACACCATCGCCGCTGTGGTCGTCGGCGGCACGCTCCTCGCGGGAGGCCGGGGCACGATCGTCGGCACGGTCCTGGGCGTCCTCATCTTCACGACGCTCACCAACGTCTTCATCATCAACAACATCGACAGCTCGGTCCAGCAGATCGCCAAGGGCGCGATCATCGTCGGCGCGGTGCTGCTCCAGCAGCGCCTCTCCCGGCGCACGACCTAGCGCGCCGCACGGTCACGCACCACCCGCCCCACCCGCACCACCCGCAGTACCGCACCACTCACAGTTCCCCTGAGGTTCCACCTCCACGGACAGCTTCGAAGGAGATCTCATGTCCGCACGCACCACCCTCCGCCGCCGCATCACCCTCGCGACGGTGTCCGCCGCGTCGATCGCCCTGATCGCCACGGCATGTACCTCGAACACCCCGGCCGACGAGGACACCGCGGAAGGCGACGGTGGCGGCGGCACCAACCAGGCCGTCTCCGACAACGACGCGCCGGGCGACGACCTCGTCATCGGCTTCTCGGCACCGGCGGCCGACCACGGCTGGATGGGCGCCATCACGACCGCCGCGGAGGCCGAGGCCGCGGAGTACGAGGACGTCGAGCTCCGCGTCGCCGACGGCACGAACGACGTCAACGTCCAGATCAGCCAGATCGAGGGCTTCATCAACGACGGCGTCGACGCGATCGTGCTCCTGCCGTTCGACGGTGCCGCGCTCACCGAGGTCGCGACCAAGGCGATGGAGGCCGGGATCCCGGTCATCAACGTCGACCGCGAGTTCTCGAGCCCGTTCGCCGCGCGCACCACGGTCCTCGGCGACAACTACGGCATGGGCGTCAGCGCCGGGCAGTACATCTGCGAGCAGCTCGGGGACAACCCCGACGCGGTCGTCGCGGAGATCGCCGGCATCGACTCCCTCCCGCTCACGCAGGACCGCAGCCAGGGCTTCGAGGACGCGCTCGGCGACTGCGGTCTCGACGTCGACAACCGCGTCGCGGCGGACTTCACGGTCCAGGGTGGCGAGTCCGCCACGGCCAACCTGCTCCAGGCCGCGCCGCAGATCGACGCCATCTGGAACCACGACGACGACCAGGGCGTCGGCGTGCTCTCCGCGATCGAGAACGCGGGCCGCGACGAGTTCTTCATGGTCGGCGGCGCCGGCTCGCAGCAGGTCATGGAGCACATCCAGGCCGGGGACTCGGTCCTCCAGGCGACGGTCGTCTACCCGTCGACCCAGGCCGCGGACGGCATCAAGCTCGCCCGTCTCGTCGCGCACGAGAAGAACATGAGCGACCTCGCCTCGTCCGGCGTGCCGCGTACCGTCCAGCTCTTCGCCCCGGTCGTCACCGCGGACAACGTCGAGCAGTACCTGCCCACCGCGTTCCAGTCCTGAGCGTCTAGGCGGACAGCAGCACGCGGACCGCGCCCACGGTCCGCCCGGGTGAGAGCCCGGTCGGACCGTGGGCGCGTGCCCGTGACGAGCACGGAAGGAACGTCATGTCAGGTAGCAACGGCGCTCAGCTCGGCGTCGGTATGGTCGGGTACTCGTTCATGGGGGCGGCGCACTCCCAGGCATGGCGGACCGCACCCCGGTTCTTCGACCTTCCCCTCGAGCCGCGGATGCGGGTCCTGGGTGGCCGGAGGAAGGACGCGGTCGAGGCCGCGGCGCACCGGCTCGGCTGGGAGTCGACCGAGACCAGCTGGGAGGCGCTCGTCGCGCGCGACGACGTCGACCTCGTCGACGTGTGCACCCCGGGCGACACCCACGCCGAGATCGCGATCGCCGCGCTCGAGGCGGGCAAGCACGTCCTGTGCGAGAAGCCGCTCGCCAACACGGTCGCCGAGGCGGAGAAGATGGTCGCGGCGGCGCAGGCCGCGGCGGCGCGCGGGCAGGTCGCGATGGTGGGCTTCACCTACCGTCGCGTGCCGGCCATCCAGCTCGCCCACAAGCTCGTCGCCGACGGTCGCATCGGGACCGTGCGTCACGTCCGCGCCCAGTACCTCCAGGACTGGATCGCCGACGAGAACGCCCCGCTCTCGTGGCGGCTCGACAAGTCGAAGGCCGGGAGCGGCGCGCTGGGCGACATCGGCGCGCACGTCATCGACCTCGCGCAGTTCATCACGGGCGAGCGGGTCACGAGCGTCGCCGGCCACCTCGAGACGTTCGTGACGGAGCGACCGGTCGCCACGGACTTCGCCGGGCTGTCCGGTCAGGGCGGCGCCGAGCGCGGCCCGGTCACGGTGGACGACGCCGCGGTGTTCCTCGCGCGCATGTCCGGCGGCGGCATCGGCACGTTCGAGGCGACCCGGTTCGCGTACGGGCGCAAGAACGCGATCCGCATCGAGATCAACGGGTCGAAGGGCTCGCTCGCGTTCGACTTCGAGGACATGAACGTCCTGCACTTCTTCGACGCCGAGGAGGACGCCGTACTCGGCGGCTTCCGCCGGATCGTCGTCACCGAGCCGGAGCACGCCTACATCGCTCACTGGTGGCCGGCGGGCCACGGGCTGGGGTACGAGCACGCCTTCACCCACCAGGCGGTGGACCTCGTGGAGGCGATCGCCGCTGGCACGCAGCCCGCACCGACCTTCGCAGACGGCCTCGCCGTCCAGCGTGTGCTCGACGCCGTGGAGCGCAGCTCCGCGTCGGGCGCCGGCTGGGTCGAGCCGTAGCCGGTGCGCGGTCCTCGCAGCGACGCGAGGGCCGCGCGCCGACGCGGCGACGAAGCACCAAGGAAGCAGGAAGGAGGAGGACGAACGAGCCCGCCGTGACGAGCGGGCCGCGGTACCGGTGGGTCATGACCCGCCGACACGTCCGGGACGGCACGGAAGGCCGACGACGTCGCACCCGGCGGAGCGCAGCACAGTTCCCATCTCGACGAGGAGACCTTGTGAGAAACGTGCTCTCGAGAGCACCGCGCGCCGTCCGGCGCTCGGTAGCGGCGGCAGCCGCTGCAGCGGTTGCTCTCCCACTGACCCTGGGGACGGCGGTATCGGCCTCAGCGGCCCCCGCCCCCGCAGCACCACTTCCCGCGGCCGATGTCGCCGCAGCCGACACGGAGCCGTTCGACGTGCTCGTGTTCAGCAAGACCGCCGGCTTCCGCCACGGCTCGATCCCCGCAGGCATCTCGGCGATCGAGCAGCTCGGTGAGGACAACGGCTTCACGGTGACCGCCACCGAGGACGGTGGCGCCTTCACCGACGAGAACCTGGGCCAGTACGAGGCCGTGGTGTTCCTGTCCACGACGGGCGACGTGCTCGGAGAGGACCAGCAGGCCGCGTTCGAGCGGTACGTCCAGGGCGGCGGAGGGTACGCGGGCATCCACGCGGCGTCCGACACCGAGTACGACTGGCCCTGGTACGGCGAGCTCGTCGGCGCGTACTTCAGCGCCCACCCGCAGAACCAGGACGCGACCGTCAAGGTCGAGGACCACGTGCACGAGTCGACGGCGCACCTGCCGGCCCGCTGGGACCGCTTCGACGAGTGGTACAACTTCCGGACCAACCCGCGCGACACCGTGCACGTGCTCGCGAGCCTCGACGAGACCTCGTACGACGCGGGCAGCGGCGCGATGGGTGCCGACCACCCGACGGCCTGGTGCCAGGTGTACGACGGCGGCCGGTCCTGGTACACCGGTGGCGGGCACACCGACGAGTCGTTCGCGGAGCCGGACTTCCTGCAGCACCTGCTCGGCGGGATCCAGACCGCCGCGGGCGTCGTCGACTCCGACTGCACCGCGTCGCAGACCTCGAGCTACGAGCAGATCCCGCTCGACACCGACACGCAGAACCCGATGATGCTCGACGTGGCGCCCGACGGCGCGGTCTTCTACGCCGAGCGTGACGGCCGGATCCGCGTCATCGACCCGGAGACGAGCACGACGCACACGGCCACGACGCTCCCGGTGACGACCGCGAACGAGGACGGACTCCTCGGCCTCGTCCTCGACCCGGACTTCGGGGAGAACGGCTGGGTCTACGCGTACTGGGCTCCGTCCGCGACCGGCACCGACGGTCCGCACAACCGGATCTCCCGGTACGTCTTCGACGCCGACGCGGGCACCATCGACCAGGCCACCGAGCAGAAGATCCTCACGGTCACGACGCAGCGCAACACGTGCTGCCACGCGGGCGGCGACATGGTCTTCGACGAGGAGGGCAACCTGGTTCTCGTCACGGGTGACAACACGAACCCGTTCGAGTCGAGCGGCTACGCGCCGATCGACGAGCGCGCGGGACGCCAGGACTACGACGCCCAGCGGTCGTCGGCCAACACCAACGACCTGCGCGGCAAGGTGCTGCGTATCCACCCGGAGGACGACGGGACCTACACCGTCCCCGAGGGCAACCTCTTCGACGAGGCGGCCGACGCGGCCGACGAGACCCGTCCCGAGATCTACGCGATGGGTTTCCGCAACCCGTTCCGGGTCGGGATCGACCCGTACTCGGGGAACGTCCTCGTGGGTGACTACGGTCCTGACGCCGGGTCGTCGAGCCCGTCGCGCGGCCCGGGCAACACGGTCGAGTGGAACGTGGTGAGCGAGCCGGGCTTCTACGGCTGGCCGTACTGCACGGGCGCCAACACCAACTACATCGACTACAACTTCGCCACGGGCCAGTCGGGCTCGGCGTACGACTGCGGTGCCGGCCAGGTCAACGACTCGCCGAACAACACCGGCATGTCGCAGCTGCCGCCCGCCATCGAGGCCGAGGTCTGGTACAACTACGCCGGCAACCCGGACTTCCCGGAGATCGGTGGCGGCGGGGCGCCCATGGGCGGGCCTGTCTACCAGTACGACCCGGAGCTCGACTCCGACGTGAAGTGGCCCGAGTACTGGGACGGCAAGGCGTTCCTGGGGGAGTGGAACCAGGGCAGGCTGTACTCGCTCGACCTCACGGGCGAGAACCGCGACGACATCGTCGACATCAACCGGGTCCTGCCGGGGATCTTCGACCCGAGCAACGGCTTCTACCGGGCCATGGACTTCGACTTCGGTCCGGACGGCGCGATGTACGTCGTCGACTGGGGCCAGGGCTTCGGTGGCGACAACGACACGAGCGGCATCTACAAGGTCGGCTACGTGCAGGGCGACCCGACCCCGATCGCCCGCGCGAGCGCGGACGTGACGAGCGGTCACGCCCCGCTGACCGTGCAGTTCTCGTCCGAGGGAACGCGTCACCCCTCGGGTGAGGAGATGTCCCTGCAGTGGACGTTCGGCGACGGGTCCGCCCCGTCGACCGAGGCGAACCCGGTGCACGTGTACACCGAGAACGGCGCCTACACGGCTCAGCTCACGGCGACCGACGCCGCGGGCCAGGTCGGCGTGGCGAACGTCCCGATCGTCGTCGGCAACGAGGCGCCGACGATCTCCATCACGTTCCCGGACAACGGCGGCTTCTTCCAGTGGGGCGACCAGGTCCGGTACGAGATCGAGGTGGACGACCCGGACGGTGAGATCGACTGCTCGCAGGTCGAGCTCTCCACGTCGCTCGGGCACGACTCCCACGCGCACCCGATGGACGTGCTCGAGGGCTGCGAGGGGTCGTTCCAGACGCTGCGCGACGAGGGCCACGGCATCGAGTCGAACATCTTCTGGGTGATCGAGGCGTCGTACACGGACGACGGCGGCGAGGTCGGTTCCCCGCTGTCCGCCAACGACCTCCAGGTGCTGCAGCCCAAGCTCCTGCAGGCGGAGTTCTTCACGTCGACGGGGCGCCTCGAGGGCTCGACGAGCGCCGGTGACCCCGGCGTCCAGCGCGAGACCACGGCGGACACCGCCGGGGGCGGCCAGAACATCGGCTACATCGAGGCCGACGACTGGTGGGCGTACGACCCGATCTCGCTCTACATGATCGACACGATCACGCTCCGTGCGGCGTCGCCGGACGGCGGGGGCCCGATCTCGATCCGCTGGGACGCGCCGGACGGGCCGGAGATCGGCAGCGTCGACGTGCCGGCCACGGGTGACTGGCAGGTCTACACCGACGTCACCGCCGAGCTGCACGACGTCCCGGCAGGCTCGGGGACGCTGTACTTCGTGCAGACCGCGGGTCAGTCGAACGTCAACTGGTTGGAGTTCGACGGTCGAGGTGTCACGGACAACGAGCGCCCGACCATCGACACGTTCGAGGTGACGCCGACGGACGGCACCGCCCCCCTCGAGGTCACCGCGACGATCTCTGCCACGGACCCGGAGGACGAGGAGGTCACGTACTCCTGGGACGCCGGTCTCGGTGACGGCTTCGAGGACGGGACGGACACGTTCACGGTCACGTACGACCAGCCGGGCACGTACCGTCTCCAGGTCCGTGCGACCGACGAGCGCGGGGCGTACGCGGACGACTACGAGACGGTGACCGTCGAGTCCCCGGACACGGAGCCGACGCAGTGCTTCTCGGGTCGTTCCGACGACTTCACGGGCGCCGAGCTCGACGAGTCGCGGTGGACCGTCCAGAACCGGGACCAGAACCTCGTCGTGTCCGACGGCGAGCTCGTGATCCCGACGACGGCGACGGACTTCTACGGCACCGACAACACCACGGTTCCCAACCTGGTGCTGCAGGACCTGCCCGACGGTCCGTTCACCGCCACCGCGAAGGTGACGCTGCCGGCCCGCCAGCAGTACCAGCAGGCCGGTCTGGTGATCTGGGAGGACCAGGACAACTACGCGAAGATGGTGATCCAGGGACGCTCGGCCGCGGCCGACCCAGCGACCCGCATCTTCCAGTTCATCCGTGAGGAAGCCGCCGTGCCCAACGAGGTCGGCGACTCCAACACGGCGAGCCTCGGTGCCGACTACCCGGACACGGTCTACGTCCGGTTCGTCAGCGACGGGGAGTCCCTGCAGGCCGCGTACTCGGCCGACGGCACCGACTTCACGACGATGCCGCAGACCAAGTCCATCGCCGATCTCGAGGACGCTAAGGTCGGCCTGGTCGCGCTGAAGGGCAACGGCACGGCTTCCCCCGTGCTCGACGCCCGGTTCGACTGGTTCACGATCACGCCCGACGACACGGCGGAGGCCCCCGGGCCGGACGACGAGTTCGACGGCGACTCGCTGGACGCGTGCCGCTGGGACGTCGTCCGTGAGGACACGTCCGGCTACCGCGTGGCCGACGGCGCCCTGCAGATCGACACGACCCCGACGGACATCTACGGGGACGCCAACACGGACGTGCCGAACATCGTGCTGCAGGACCAGCCCGAGGGTGACGAGTGGACGGTCGAGACCGTGGTCGACGGTTCGTCGTTCGACCGTCAGTACCAGCAGGGCGGTCTGATCGTGTACGGCGACGACGACAACTACGTGAAGCTCGACTTCGTGGCGGACAACGCGGCCGGATCGGCCGAGTCCCTGCGGATCGAGCTGCGCAGCGAGGTCGGCGCCGTCGTGCAGGACCCCCAGCCGCAGGCGGGGAACCTGACCGGCGACGTCTGGCACCTGCGTCTGTCGCGCTCCGGTGACTCGTTCACCGGCGCGTACAGCGCGGACGGCGAGACCTGGACGACGTTCCAGCAGTCGGTCACGAACGCGGCGTTGGGCGACGCCCGCGTCGGCCTGTTCGCGCTCGGTGCGTCGGCGACGACGACGGCGACGGCGTCGTTCGACCACTTCCGGGTTGTCGGGGACGACCCCGAGCCGGAGCCGCTGGACGTCACCGTGACGGTCGAGACCCGCTGCATGGCGGGCAAGGCGTTCGTCGCGGTGCGGGCAGCGAACGGTGACGAGGTTCCGCTCGCGGTGACCCTCGAGACCGCCTTCGGGTCGAAGTCGTTCGCCGACGTCGCCCCGGGTGCCTCGGCCTACCAGTCGTTCGCGTCGCGAGCGGTCGAGCTGGCCGCCGGTTCCGTGACGGTGACGGCGACGGACGCTGACGGGAGGGAGTTCTCCGAGACGGCGGAGCACGCCGCGAAGAGCTGTGCCTGACAGCTCTTCCTGACAGTACTCGGCGGACCGGTGCCCGACAGTTGTGGCACCGGCCCGCCGGGCACGACGCTCGACGTGCGGACGCACCGCGACCCGATCGGCCCATCGGCCGGGCCGGTCGGGTCGGGTCCGACCGACGAGCTCACGGGTCGCCGTTCGCGGTGATCCGGCCCCGGCGCCCGGGCACGGGCGCTCCGACCCGGGCGTCGGGGCACCTCCCACGACCGATGACCGACCCGTACGACGAGGTGACGATCGATGCACGCTTCCCGTTCCACGAGGACCCCATCGCCGGGGCGACCCGTCCGACGGCGACCTTCCGCCCGGTACCGGGCGGAAGCGTTCCTCGCCGTGCTCGGAGCCGCGCTCGTCGCCATCGTCGGCCTCGCAGGTCCCGCGACGGCGCACGGCGGTGACGTCGTCATCTCGCTCGGTACCGACGGCCAGGGCGGGATCTCGGCGAACCTCTCGTACAAGAACGACGGGCACCCGGTCGAGGAGTCCGCCGACGTCTCGGTGACGGCGACGTCGGACGACGGTGAGGAGGTCGGGCCGCTCACGCTCCGGTCGGCGTCCGAGGGCGTCGGCTGGTACGTCTCGGAGCCGGAGGTCCTGAGCGAGGGCCACTGGGTGCTGACGGCGACCATGACCGAGCCCTCCGAGGCGAAGGCCACCGCCGAGGTCGACGTCGTCCCGCTGGTGGTCCCCGAGCCGGACCCAGCGGACGAGGGCGCGGACGACGCCGCGGCCGAGGACGGGTCCGAGACGGGCGACCCGGACGCCTCCGCCGCGGACGGCGGCGACGCCGAAGCGTCCGCGGCGGGCACGGACGACGGCCCCGGGGCGATGCCCTGGATCGCCGGCGGGATCGTGCTCGTCGCCGCGATCGCCGTCGGCGGGGTCGTCGCGCGCCGCCGTCGCGCCGGCCCGACCCCGTCCGGTCGCTGACCGCGCGCCGACCGACTCCGTACGACCGACCCAGAACGAGCGAAGGAGACACACCATGGCACGACCGATCACCCTCTTCACCGGGCAGTGGGCCGACCTGCCGTTCGAGGAGGTGGCCCGCCTCGCGTCGGGCTGGGGCTACGACGGGCTCGAGATCGCCTGCTGGGGCGACCACCTCGACCCGTGGCGCTGGGACGACGACGAGTACGTCCAGGGCAAGCTCGACCTCCTCGCGAAGTACGACCTCAAGGTCTACGCGATCTCGAACCACCTCAAGGGCCAGGCGGTCTGCGACGACCCGATCGACCAGCGCCACCGGGACATCCTTCCCGACGTGGTGTGGGGCGACGGCGACCCGGAGGGCGTCCGCCAGCGCGCCGCGGAGGAGATGAAGCACACTGCCCGGCTCGCCGCGAAGCTCGGGGTGAAGACGGTCGTGGGCTTCACGGGCTCCGCGATCTGGAAGTACGTCGCGATGTTCCCGCCGGTCTCCCAGGAGGCCGTCGACGCGGGCTACCAGGACTTCGCGGACCGCTGGAACCCGATCCTCGACGTCTTCGACGAGGTCGGCGTGCGGTTCGCCCACGAGGTGCACCCGAGCGAGATCGCGTACGACTACTGGACGACCGTACGGACGCTGGAGGCGATCGGGCACCGCGAGGCGTTCGGCCTCAACTGGGACCCGAGCCACATGGTCTGGCAGGACATCGATTCCGTGAGCTTCCTGTGGGACTTCAAGGACCGCATCTACCACGTGGACTGCAAGGACACGAAGAAGCGGATGCACAACGGCCGCAACGGACGCATGGGGTCGCACCTCGCGTGGGCGGACGCGCGTCGTGGCTGGGACTTCATCTCCACGGGCCACGGTGACGTGCCGTGGGAGGACGCGTTCCGCATGCTCAACACGATCGGCTACGACGGCCCGATCTCCGTCGAGTGGGAGGACGCGGGCATGGACCGCCTCGTCGGCGCGCCCGAGGCGCTCGAGTTCGTCAAGAAGTTCGCGTTCGACGCCCCGGACGCCGCGTTCGACGCCGCGTTCTCGACGAGGTAGCACACGTCCCAGCCGGGCGTGCCTGCCCGGTCTGGGCTCGAGGAACAGTCCGATGCGCCACCGCCCCCGACCGTCCGACGGTCGGGGGCGGTGGCGTGTCTGCGCTCAGGCCAAATAGTTTTACGGATGCACCTATATAACCGGGATGCGAATCTTTCGGCTTTTGCTTGACCTTCGGCAGAAGCCCCCCTACGTTGATCACCATGCGAGCCGACGACGTCGCGCAGGACCTGCTGTACCCGGTGCTGGAACCGGGTGCCCAGGCCGCGGGAGCGACCGACACCGACCACACGTCCCCACCGAGCCGGCTGCCCGCCGCCGGGTATCGCGCGGGCATCATCGGCCTGGGATTCATGGGTGGTGTGCACGCCCGCGCGGTGCGCACCGCCGGCGGCACCGTCACCCTCGTCGCCGGCGCCGACCAGGCCGCGGCACGGGACGGCGCGAACGCCCTCGGCGCCCTCGGGGCGGCCTCCTCGGCCGCGGAGCTCATCGCCGACCCCGACGTCGACGTGGTCCACGTCTGCACCCCCAACTCCACCCACGTCGCGCTGGCCCGCGCCGCGCTCGAGGCGGGCAAGCACGTCGTCTGCGAGAAGCCGCTCGCGACCGACGTCGAGGGCGCCACCGAGCTCGCCGGCCTCGCCGCCGAGGCCCGGGCCGCCGACGGACGCGTCGCCGTGGTGCCGTTCGCCTACCGCTTCCACCCGATGGTCCGGGAGGCGCGCGAGCGCGTGCGCCAGGGACGCATCGGCACCGTGCACCTCGTCCACGGCTCGTACCTGCAGGACTGGCTCCTCAACGAGACGGACGACAACTGGCGGGTCGACCCGGAGCTGGGTGGCGCGAGCCGGGCGTTCGCCGACATCGGCTCGCACTTCTGCGACCTGCTCGAGTTCACGACCGGTCAGCGGATCGCCTCCCTCGTCGCCAGGTCCTCCACCGTGAACCCCACGCGCCACGGCCCGGGCGGGCGCTCGCACGCGGTCACGACGGAGGACGTCGTGACGCTCCAGTACGAGACCGACGCCGGTGCGCTCGGCACCGCCCTGATCTCCCAGGTCTCCGCCGGTCGGAAGAACCGCCTCTACCTCGAGGTGTCCGGCTCGGAGGCGACGCTCGCGTTCGACCAGGAGCAGCCCGAGTCGCTGTGGGAAGGGCGGCGCGGCGTGTCCCGCACGCTGGTCCGCGACCCCGAGACGCTGACGCCCGCCGCGGCCCGCTACTCCCGGCTCCCCGCCGGGCACGCGCAGGGCTACCAGGAGTGCTTCGACGCGCTCGTGGGGGACACGGCCGCCGCGATCGAGGGTCACCGTCCGGACGGTCTGCCGACGTTCGACGACGGCCTGCGTGCCGCACGGCTGGCCGCCGCCGTCGTCGAGTCGGTGCGCACCCGGTCCTGGGTGGAGGTCTCCCCGTGACGGCGACGACGACGAGCGAGCCGCGCGTGCCCGCCGCGGGCGGCGAGCGGGAACCGGTGCTGCGGCTGCGCGGGGTCGGCAAGGACTTCTTCGGCAACTCGGTGCTGCGCGACATCGACCTCGAGGTGTACGCCGGTGACGTGCACGCCCTCGTGGGGGAGAACGGCGCGGGCAAGTCGACGCTGATGAAGATCATCGCCGGCGTGCACCAGCCGGACGGTGGTGTGATCGAGCTCGACGGCACCCTCACCACGTTCGCCTCGCCGCTCGCCGCGCAGCACGCCGGCGTCTCGACGGTCTTCCAGGAGTTCAACCTCCTGCCCGAGCGCTCGGTCGCCGAGAACGTCTACCTCGGGCGCGAGCCGCGGCGCGCCGGTCTCGTCGACCGCCGCCGGATGCACGCCGACACGGACACGCTCCTCGCGGACCTCGGTCTGTCGAGCATCACGTCGCACACGCGCGTCGGCTCGCTGTCCGTGGCGCAGCAGCAGATCGTCGAGATCGTCAAGGCCGTCTCCTACGACGCCCGCATCATCTCGATGGACGAGCCGACGGCGGCGCTCGCCGACCAGGAGGTCGAACTGCTCTACGAGCTCGTGCACCGGTTGCGCGAGCGCGGCGTCGCGATCCTCTACGTCTCCCACCGGCTCAAGGAGATCTTCGACCTCTGCGACACGATCACCGTCCTCAAGGACGGCAACCACGTGCTGACGACCCCCACCGCCGACATCGACCCCGACCGCCTGGTCCGGACCATGGTCGGCCGTGAGTTCGCCGGGTACTTCCCGGACAAGGTCATGGTTGACCCGGCGACGCCGCCCGGGGACGTGCGCCTCGCGCTCGAGGGCGTCGGGAACACCCAGGTCGACGACGTCACGCTCGAGGTCCGCGCCGGCGAGATCGTCGCGCTCGCGGGTCTTCAGGGATCCGGGCGCACCGAGATCGCCCACGGGATCTTCGGCATCGCCGGGTTCACGCGGGGCCGGGTGCTGGTCGGCGGCAGGCCGGTGGACGTGCGTTCGCCGCGCCAGGCCGTGCGGGCCGGGCTCGCGCTCGTCACCGAGGACCGGAAGGCGGAGGGGCTCGCACTCGGCCAGTCGATCCTCGCCAACGCGCGCCTCGTCCTCGACTCCGTGCTGCCGGGTTCCGCTGACCGTCGGGCCCGACGCATCCCGGACATCCTGTCGTCGCTCGAGCTCGTCGCGAGCTCGCAGGAGGCCGAGGTCCAGTACCTGTCCGGCGGCAACCAGCAGAAGGTCGTCCTGGCGAAGTGGCTCGTGACGGATCCGCAGGTCATCGTGCTCGACGAGCCGACGCGCGGCATCGACGTCGGCGCGAAGCGCGCGGTGTACGACCTGATGCGCGACCTCACCGCGCGCGGGGTGGCCGTCCTCGTCATCTCGTCCGAGCTGCCCGAGGTCGTCGCGATGGCGGACCGGATCCTCGTCATGCGCGACGGGCGCCTCGCCGGAGAGCTACCCCACGGCAGCGACGAGGAGACCGTCATGGCCCTCGCCACCGGAGCGGGCGAGACCTCGGCCGAGCACCCCGCGGTCGACCTCGACGCGGTCGCGCACACCGAGGGCCTTCCCGGGCACGACACCCGGTCCGACCCCCGCCCCGGCACCCCGACCGGCCCCGACGGTACCCAGGAGGACCGATGAGCACCGCGGTCGCGACCGCCGCACCCACCGCACGCCCCGCCTCGCGGCGCCGGCACCGGATCGGGTCGACGGAGATCGTCTATCTCGCCCTCGTGGGCATCCTCGTCGTCGCCGGCGTGCTCGTCGCCCTCGGCGGGGGCAACCTGTTCAGCACGGCGAACACCGCGTACATGCTCACCCAGACGAGCCTGCTCGGATTCGTCGCGATCGGGCAGACGTTCGTCATCCTGTGCCGGTCCCTCGACCTGTCCGTCGGGTACGTCGTCGCGCTCTGCTCGATCGTCGGCGCCACGACCATGGCGGGCGACCCGTCGCGCGTGTGGATCGGCGTCCTCGCGGCGCTGGCCGTCGCAGCTGTCGTCGGGCTGGTCAACGGTCTCGTGATCACGAAGCTGCGCGTCAACCCGTTCATCGCGACCCTCGGCGTCGGGCTGATCGTCAAGGGCTATCTCGACACGCAGTTCAAGGGACCCGCGGGTGATGTCCCGGGCACGTTCCAGATGTTCGGCTACACGCGGATCGGCCCGGTGCCGGTGTCCACGGTCGTCATGCTCCTCGTCGCGGCGGTCGGCGTGGTCCTGCTGGCGCGGACCCGCTCCGGCTACCACATGTTCGCCGTCGGGGGGAACGTGGACGTCGCACGCCTCTCCGGGATCCGGACCGACCGGACGATCGTCCTGGCGCACGTGCTCTGCTCGGTGTGCGCCGGCGTCGCCGGTCTGCTGATCGCCGCTCGGTTCGGCACGGGCAACGCGCTCGTCTACTCCTACGGGCTCGACCTCGACTCGATCGCCGCCGTCGTCCTCGGAGGCACGCTCCTCCTGGGCGGGCGCGGCTCGGTCGTCGGGACCGTCGGGGGCGTGCTCATCCTCGCGGTGCTCGACACGGTGTTCAACGTCCTCGACGTCGACCCCTTCTTCAAGGACGTGCTGCGCGGCGTCATCATCATCGCCGCCGTCGCCCTCTACGCCCGGCGTCAGATCGACCCGGCGAGCAGCCGGGCGCGGTTCCGCTCGGGCGGCCGCGGGTCACCACCGGTCCCCGAGCCGACCCGGCCCGACTCCCCGACGACGACCGCAGGAGGTGCGTCCGCATGACCACCGTCGCCCCGCGCCGCACGATCCCCGAGCACGCGCCCCGGACCAGCCTCGTCGAGAGGCTCACCGCGGGCGGGAGCTGGACGGTCTTCGCCCTGCTCGTGCTCGTCTTCGCCGTGATCCTCGTGATCAACCCGTCGTTCGGTGAGCCCATGTCTCTCATGGCGTTCGTCAAGAAGGCCGCGCCGCTCGTGATCCTCGCGATCGGCCAGTACTTCGTCATCGTGTCCGGCGAGTTCGACCTCTCGGTCGGTTCGCTCGTCGGCGCACAGGTCGTCATCGCTGCCAAGCTCATGGACGGCGAGGACTCGATGACGTGGCCGGTCATGGCGCTCATGGTGGTCTTCGGCCTCGCCGTCGGCCTCGTCAACGGTCTCGTGACGACGCTGCTCAAGGTGCCGTCGTTCATCACGACGCTCGGCATGATGCTCGTGCTGTACGGCGCCATCCGCCTGTGGACCGGCGGCGCACCGACGGGTGCGCTGACCGACGGGTTCCGGCAGTGGGGTCGGGGTGGCATCCCCGACAACCCGGGCCAGTTCCAGGTGCCGTGGGCGCTGATGATCGTGGTGGTGCTGGGCGTGCTCGCCGCACTGCTCATGCGCAGACCGTTCGGCCGCACGCTCGTCGCGACGGGCGACAACGACGTGGCCGCGGCATACTCCGGCTCGTCCGTGTGGTGGGTGCGCACGCGCGCGTTCCTCCTGTCCGGCCTCATGGCGACGATCGCCGCGATCCTCATCGGTGGCTATGCCGGTGTCTCGGCCCAGGTCGGCGAAGGACTGGAGTTCATGGCCATCACGGCCGTCGTGCTCGGCGGCGTGGTGCTCGGCGGAGGCCGGGGGACGGTCGTCGCGGCCATGGCTGGAGCGCTCACGCTCGAGGCGCTGTTCACGTTGTTCAACCAGCTCAGCCTGCCGTCCACGATCCGGCCCGCGGTCCAGGGCGTCATCATCATCGCCGCCGTCGCGTACGCGGCGATGCCCCGCCGTGCCCGTCGTCGCCCGACCGCGGGTCAGACCCCGACAGGGGCGGAGACGTCCGTCGAACCGAAGGAGCCCGCCCCGACCAGCACCTGACACCTCGTCCGCCACGACCAGGGCGGCAGCACCCCCGCAGCGGCGGACACTCCCGCGCTGCCCAGCACGAACCTTCCCCCGCACCCCGCGGGACGACGACGTCTCACCATGGAGAGAGAAGGACATGCGACGAACACGAGCACTCCTGGCCGGCGCGGCAGTGGCGACACTGTTCCTCACGGCCGCCTGCACGACCGACGCCCCGACGGATGCGCCCGAGGGGGGAGAGGCCTCGGCCGAGGAGACCGAGGACAGCGAGGAGACCGGCGGCGCCGACTCCGAGTGGTTCGTCCAGGCCGACTACGACCGGCAGCTCGCGCAGCGCGACGTCGAGCCCGAGGGTCCGGCCGACCAGCCGTGGCTCCAGGCGATCGAGCCCGAGTACGTGGACACCGCCGACCTCGCGAGCGAGGGCGGGGACAAGACGCTCTGCTTCTCCAACGCGTCGGTCTCCAACCCGTGGCGCGTGACGGGGTGGATCACGATGCAGCAGCAGGTCGAGGTCCTCCAGGAAGAGGGTGTCATCGGCGAGTTCCGGGTCTCCGACGCCGCGGACGACGACAACAAGCAGATCTCCGACATCCAGGCCTTCGTCGAGGCCGGCGACTGCGACGCGATCGTCGTCTCGCCGTCGACGACCGCGACCCTCACGCCCGCCGTCGAGGCCGCGTGCGAGTCCGGCAAGCCGGTCATCGTGTTCGACCGCGGGGTCAACAGCGACTGCATGACGACCTTCATCCACCCGATCGGTGGCTACGCGTACGGGGCCGACGGGGCCGAGTTCCTGGTCGACAACCTGGACGAGGGCTCCACGGTCCTGGCACTGCGCATCCTCCCGGGCGTCGACGTGCTCGAGAACCGCTGGGCCGCGGCCGACAAGATCTTCGCCGAGTCGGGCCTCGAGGTCGTCGGGCAGGAGTTCACGGGCGGTGACGCCGCACAGATCAAGGACATCGTCACCCAGTACCTGCAGCGCGGTGACGTCGACGGCATCTGGATGGACGCCGGGGACGGCGCCGTCGCGGCCGTCGAGGCGTTCGAGGACGCGGGCAAGCCGTACCCGGTCTTCATGGGTGAGGACGAGATGAGCTTCCTGCGCAAGTGGAAGGACACGGACATGAACGCCCTGGGCGCCGTGTACTCGAACTTCCAGTGGCGCACCCCGATCCTCGCGGCGCAGATGATCTGGGCCGGCGAGGAGGTCCCCTCCGAGTGGGTCCTGCCCCAGGACCCGATCGCAGCAGACGAGCTCGACGCGTACCTCGAGGCGAACGCCGACATGCCGTCGCTGCACTACGCGAAGTTCGGTGGCGAGGACCTGCCCGGCTTCCCCGACGCGTGGACGGATCGCTGACCCGTCCCACGCCGCCCCGGGCCTCGACGGCCCGGGGCACGGACCGGCCGGAGGCCGACCGGCCGGTCCGCCCGCTGCCCGACGACGGACGTCCACCTCACCTGTGAGGTGACCGGACGTCGTCGGGCACGGCGGGTCCCCTGCGAACAGAGAGAGCGACGTGGCTCCTTCCCCCGCTGTGTCCCTGCGACCCCGGAGTCTGGGCGTCAACACCTGGGTGTGGACCTCCCCGCTCACCGACGACTCCCTGCGCGAGATCGCGCCGCGCGTCGCCATGTGGGGCTTCGACGTCGTCGAGCTCCCGGTGGAGCACCCGGACGACTGGGACCCCGCGCTGGCGGCGCGGATCCTCGCCGACCACGGGCTGGGGGCGAGCGTGTCCCTCGTGATGGGCGACGGGCGAGAGCTCGTCGCCACGGACGCCGCGACCGTGCGCTCGACGCAGGACTACCTGCGCCGAGTCGTCGACATCGCGCGGACGGTGGGTGCACCCGTGATCGGCGGTCCCGCGTACGCGTCCGTCGGCCGGACCTGGCGGCTGACCCCGGCCGAGCGGGAGGCCGCGTACGACGAGCTCGCCACCCACCTCGCACCGGTCGTGGACCACGCGATCTCCGCCGGCGTCGTCGTGGGGCTCGAACCGCTCAACCGCTACGAGACGAGCCTGGTCAACACGGTGGACCAGGGGCTCGAGGTGGTCGGCCGGCTGCCCGGCGATGGCATCGGCCTGATGCTCGACGTCTACCACATGAACATCGAGGAGACGGACCTGCCGGCGGCGATCGCCCGTGCGGGTGAGCGCATCGCGCACGTGCAGGTGTGCGGCAACGACCGCGGCGCCCCTGGGAACGATCACATCGACTGGCCCGCCCTCCTCGCCGCGCTCGACGCGGCGGGCTACGACGGCCCGCTCGTCATCGAGTCCTTCACCGCGCAGAACGCGACGATCGCCACGGCCGCCTCGATCTGGCGACCGCTGGCGCCGACCCAGGACGCCATCGCCGTCGATGGCCTCGCCTTCCTGAGAGGACTGATGCCCTCGCCGGACCCCACGTGAGCCCGTAGTCGCACCACGACCGCAGGCGCCGGCACGCCGCGGGATGACGACCACCTACTCCGGACAGAGCTGTCCGGGTTTCCGCACGTCATGCCCCTGGAGGCACAACGATGACCGCACGACGCCCCCGCAGGGGGAGGTCCCTCGCGGCCCTGACCATCGGGGCGCTGGCATTCACGCTCGCGCCCGTCACGATGGCCTCGGCCGCGGACGACCCCGCCCCGGCGGCAGATGAGCCCAAGGTGCTCATCTTCACCAAGACGACCCAGTTCCGGCACGAGGAGGCGATCGTCCAGGGCACCCCGGTGCTCGAGGCGGCGTTCGCCGACGCCGGGATCGCGTCGGACCACACCGAGGACTCGAGCGTCTTCAACGACGCGGACCTCGCCCAGTACGACGCGCTCGTCATGTTCCAGGCGTCGGGTGACCCGTGGAACGCCGACGAGAAGGCGGCGCTCGAGCGCTACCAGGAGGCGGGCGGTGGCATCGTCGCCATCCACAACGCCACCGACATGCGCGGGAACTACGAGTGGTGGGACACGATGATCGGGGCGCTCATGCCCGGTCACGCCGCGACGGGCAGCAGCCCCGGCCTGCCCGGCACGGTGCGCGTCGAGGACCGCACCCACCCGTCGACCGCGCACCTCCCGCAGCGCTGGGACCGCGCCGACGAGTGGTACAACTACTCCGCCAACGTCCGCGGCACCGCGCACGTCCTCGCCACCATGGACGAGTCGACGTACGACCCGGGCGGCAACGCGATGGGTGCCGACCACCCGATCTCGTGGTGCAAGCCGTACGACGGCGGTCGTGCCTGGATGACCGGCATGGGCCACTTCGGGGCGCACTACACGGAGGAGCCCGAGCTCGTCCAGCACATCGTCGGTGGCGTGCAGTGGGCCGCCGGCCTGGTGGACGGCGACTGCGGCGGCACGGACTGGGGCCAGTACGAGAAGGTCGCCCTCGACACGAACACGAGCGCGCCGTACGCGATGGACGTCGCGCCCGACGGCCGGGTCTTCTTTACCGAGCTCGTGCGTGGCCAGATCCGCGTCTACGACCCGGAGACCCAGAACACCACGACCGCCATCACCCTCCCGGTGTACTCGGGCGGCGAGGACGGTCTGCTCGGCATCGCGCTCGACAAGGACTTCGCGGACAACGGGTACCTGTACCAGTACTACTCGCGCGCGAGCACGAACGACTCCGACCCGGCGAACTTCTTCAGCCGCGTCTCACGGTTCACCGTGACGACGGCCGGCCCCGGATCGACGGTCATCGACCCCGAGTCCGAGGTCGTGCTCATGGAGATCCCGGCCGGCCGTCTGCCCGACGAGCCGGGTCACACCGGTGGTGGCCTGATCGTCGACCACGAGACGGGCGACCTGTACATCGGTGTCGGTGACGACGTGAACCCGCACTCGGAGCCGTCGGGCGGCTACGCCCCGCTGTCCGAGCGTGACGGCACGTGGCACGACGCGCGTGCGACGTCGGCCAACTCGAACGACCTGCGCGGCAAGGTCCTGCGCATCCACCCCGAGGCGGACGGGACCTACTCGATCCCCGAGGGCAACCTCTTCGACGAGGCCGCTGACGCGGACGACAAGACCCTGCCCGAGATCTACGCGATGGGCTTCCGGAACCCGTTCCGGTTCACCATCGACGCGGAGACCGGCAACCTCGGCGTCGCCGACTACTCGCCGGACAACGGGTCGGACAACCTCGCGAACCGTGGTCCGGCCGGTATCGCCGAGTGGAACCTCATCAAGGAGCCCGGCTTCTTCGGCTGGCCCCTGTGCATGGGGAACAACGAGCCGTTCCGTGACGTCGACTACCGGACCAGCCCGGTCACGGTCGGCGACTTCTTCGACTGCGACGCCCCGGTCAACGACTCCGTGAAGAACACGGGTCTGACCGAGCTGCCCCCGGCCCAGCCGGCGGACATGTTCTACGGGTACCAGCGGACGTCGGCGCCCGGCGTGATCAACGCCGGCGGCGGGCTCGCACCCATGGGCGGACCGTTCTACCAGTTCGACACCGAGCTCGAGTCCGACACCAAGTTCCCCGAGTACTACGACGGCAAGCCCTTCTTCTACGACTGGGCGCGCAACACGATGTACTCGATCGACCTCAAGGATCCTGAGGCGGCGGCCGGCGTCTCCGACGTCGAGAAGGTCAACCCCTTCCTCCCGCAGGAGGAGTTCCTCGCGCCGATCGACTCGAAGTTCGGTCCCGACGGTGCGATGTACCTGCTCGACTGGGGCGGCGGCTACGGTCGCGACAACCCGAGCTCGGGCCTGCACCGCATCGACTACGTGTCCGGTTCGCGTTCCCCGGCGGCGAAGCCGACGGCGTCCCCGGACTCCGGCCACGCGCCGCTCGAGGTCACCTTCGACGGCTCGGGCAGCACCGACCCCGAGAACGAGGACCTCACGTACGCGTGGGACTTCGACGGTGACGGCAGCACGGACGCGACGGACGTCGCGCCGTCGTTCACCTACACCGAGAACGGCGTCTACGACGCCCGCCTCACGGTGACGGACCCCGCGGGCAAGACGGGTACGGCGACCGTGCCGATCACGGTGGGGAACACGCGGCCCGAGGTCGACTTCGGCCTGCCGCCCACGGGGGCATTCTTCAACTTCGGCGACGCGATCACGTGGGACGTCGACGTGACGGACGCGGAGGACTCGCCCGAGGGCGACGAGATCGACGACGAGCAGGTCATCATCCAGCCCGCTCTCGGCCACGACGCGCACGCGCACCCGGCGGAGCCGCTGCACGGGCGCACCGGCACGGTGCAGACGAGCCTGGGCGGCGGTCACAGCGAGGACATGAACGTCTTCTACGTGATCGACGCGCGGTACACGGACAACGGTGGCGAGGGCGACGTGCCCGCGCTGACGGGCTCGGACACGACGCTCATCTTCCCGAAGAAGCGTGAGGCCGAGTTCACCGCCGCGAGCGAGGGCACGACGACGATCCCGAGCCGCGACGTCGAAGGTGGCGGTTCCGTCATCGCCGGCGCCGACGGTGCCTGGGCGTCGTACGACCCGGTGAGCCTGTACGGCGTCGAGGCGCTGAACCTGCGGGTCGCCTCGGCGGCCGAGGGCACGATCGAGCTGCGTCGCGACGCGGTCGACGGGGAGCTGCTCGGCACCGCCGAGATCCCGGAGACCGGGCTCGGCACGTTCACCGACGTGCGCGTCGAGACGACGGACCCCATGGAGCCGTTCACGCTCTTCGTGGTCTTCCCCGGTGCGGGCGAACGTCGCCTCAACTTCATCGAGGCGGACGGCAAGGCCGTGTCGGACACGACGCGTCCCAAGGTGCGCATCACCGCGCCCGAGGCGGGCGTGCAGCTCGAGCAGGGTGAGATCGCGGTGGCGGCCGAGGCCGAGGACACCGAGAACACGGTGACCCAGGTCGAGTTCTTCGTCGACGGCGAGTCGATCGGCGTCGACACGGAGGCCCCGTACGAGGCGACGTGGGAGGTGACCACGGACAACAACTACGAGCTGACCGCGGTCGCCACCAACGACATGGGCCTCTACACGCGGTCGCGCATCGTCGTCGCGCAGGTCGGTGACCTGTTCGCCGGGATGAAGACCTTCAGCAACGCGAACGGCACGTTCGAGCAGCTCTCCGAGGGCAAGTACCTCATCACCTCGGGCGGCGCGAACATGTGGCAGGGCACCAACGAGTACTCGACCATCTACCGCGAGCAGGACGCCGACGAGAACTGGTCGGCGACGGTGAAGGTCAACAGCCAGGGCAACTCCAACGGCGGCGCCAAGGCGGGCATCATCGTCCGCAACGACGTCACGCAGACGGGCAGCTCGCCGGGCTACGCCGCGCTGGGCATGCGGCCGGCAAACGGGTTCGAGTGGCTGCGCGGCAACGCGAGCGGCCAGCTCGCGACGTCGACGGCCGCCAGCTCGACGAGCTACCCCGCGTGGGTGCGCCTCGTGCGTGACGGCGACCTGTACACGGCGTTCTGGAGCAAGGACGGCGAGAACTTCACGCAGATCGGGGAGCCGCAGGCCCTCCCGGGTGCGGCGTCTGTCCAGGACGTCGGGATGTTCGTCACGGCGCACAGCACCACCGCGACGAGCGCCGTGGAGTTCCAGGACTTCGTGTTCGACGACGACCCGGTCGCCCCGGAGCCGCCGGTCGACCCCGTCCCGCCGATGTGCCTCGCGCACGCGTCGGACGAGTTCGACGGCGACGAGCTCGACTCCCGGTGGACGGTCGTCCGCCAGGCCGAAGGCTCGGCGATCTCGGTCGTGGACGGCCACGCCGTGCTCCCCGTGGTCCAGGGCGACATCAACGAGGCGGTGCCCGGCCCGATCAGCTACCTGGGTCAGCCCGCTCCCGCGGGTGCCTGGACGCTGGAGACCAAGCTCGACGTGCCGCTCGCGCGGCACTGGCAGCACGCGGGTCTCCTCGTCCACGTGAGCGACGACGAGTACACCAAGCTCGCGTTCACGAAGAACCAGAACGGCAACCGTTTCCTCGAGTTCCAGACCGAGACCGGCGGCAGCCGGACGTGGCACGGCCAGGAGAACGTCGCCGCGGACTTCCCGACGACGATCCACCTGCGGCTCGTGTCCGACGGCGAGGAGATCACCGCGGCGTACTCGGCCGACGGTGAGGCGTGGACGGACATGGACGGGGCGGCCCCCGTCAAGACCGGTGCGACGTTCGGTGTCATGGCCGGGGGAGACACGGCGGCGGCCGACACGGTCGCGAAGGTCGACTACGTGCACGTCACCGGCACCGAGCCCGACGACGGCGTGCGTGAGCCGAGCGACGAGTTCGAGGGCGACGCCCTCGACGGGTGCCGCTGGAACTCCGTCGTCCGCTACGACAGCTCCACGGCTGTCGTCGCGGGGGGTGAGCTGCGCATCACCACCCAGCCCGGCGACATCAACGCCGCCGCGAACGGGGACCCGCGCAACTTCATCCTCCAGGAGGCACCGGAGGGCGACTGGGTGGCCGAGACCCGGCTCAAGGCGCCCCTCGCGCACCGCTGGCAGCTCGCCGGTCTGATCGGCTACGCCGACGACGACAACTACGTCAAGCTCGACGTGGTGGCGAACAACCAGCCCGGCGGGGCCCTCAACCTGGGGGCGGAGCTCGTGTCGGAGAAGGGCGCGCAGTTCGGCAACGGTGGCAACCGTGCGCTGAACATCGCCGACTCCACGGAGTCCGGCTACTGGTACCTGCGTCTCGAGAAGGTCGGGGACACGTACCAGGGCTGGGTGAGCGACGGCGGGGTGAACTGGCAGTCCCTGGGGCAGCCGGTGACCAACGACGTGCCGCTCACGTCGATCGGCGTGATGGCGATCGGCCCGGAGCAGGAGTCGCCGGTCACGGTGGCGTTCGACTGGTTCCACCTCACCTCCGGTGCAGAGCCGGAACCCGAGGTCGCGGTCGAGGCGACGGCGACGACCAGGTGCATGGCCGGCAAGGCGTACGTCGCGGTTCGCGCGACGAACGCGGACACCGCGCCGATCGACGTCACCCTCACCACGCCGCTCGGCTCGAAGGAGTTCGACGGGGTCGAGGTGGGCAAGAACGCCTACCAGTCGTTCGCGTCGCGCGCCGGGTCCGTCGAGGCGGGCGCGGCGACGGTCACGGCGACGCTCGGTGACGTCACCTCGGAGATCGAGGTGCCGTACGAGGCCGTGAGCTGCGGCTGACGTGAACCGGTAGCGGGCCGGCGGTGAGCCGGTGGTGGTCGCCTCGAGGCGACCACCACCGGCCCACCGAACCCCTCACCTGCACCACCCGCCCGGACATCCCGGGTACCGACCGTCCGGCTCGTGCCGGACCGACCGAAGGACATGACGTGCCCCGGACCTCGACGACCCGTCCGCGTCCCGGCGCACGTTCCGACCGGGGCGGTGCCGGCCGCCCCGCGCCCGCGCCACCGGCGCGCCGTACGGCGCGCCGGTGGTTGCAGGGTCGGACCCCCTGGCAGCGCATCGGGCTCGCACTCGTCGCGCTCCTGCTCGTGGGCGCGCTCGTCGTTCTCGTGGTCGTGCTCGTGAGCGCCGCCGCGCGACCGGCCACGACGACGCCCGGTGGGCTCGCCGTCGACCCCGCCCGGGTCGCGGAGCTCGAGGCCGCCGAGGAGCAGCACGACGCGGAGAACCTCGTGGCGTCCGTCGACCACGCGACGCGCGTGCAGACCGAGCTCGTCCCCGTCCTGCACGACCTGCACGAGGTGCTCCCCGTCGACGGCTCGACCCCGCGCGAGCCCACGGGTGCGGAGGTCGCCTCGTGGCGCGAGACCCTCGTCCGGCTGACGGAGGAGACCGAGGCGCTCGCGTCGGGATCGTCCGAGCACAACATCGTCCGCAACGGGCTCCTGATCTCCCTGCAGCTGCTCACCGACACCGTCGACACCGTCGACCTCGCCCGGACCGCGGGTCCGGCCGAGTCGGAGCAGGCAGCGCGGCTCTCCGCGCTCGCAGGCGACCTGCGCACGCGAGCGGTCGACACGTGGGCGCTGGCCGCGGTGCAGCTCGACCTGCGGTCGACAGGTGCGGGTCAGGGACACGTCCACCTGTTCCTCCCGGTGCACCCCGAGGACTCGCTCGACGGGGGCCTGGGCACCGACGGGTCGCAGGACGCCCACGACCACTGACGCCCCGCTCCGGAGTCAGCCGGCGCGGTGCACCATCACGACGTCGGAGTGCTCCTCGCCGCCCACGACGTAGGTGCGCGACCCCGCGGTCTCGAAGCCGTGCTTGCGGTAGAACGCCTGGGCACGTTCGTTGCGTCCGTTGGTCCCGAGCCAGAGCGCGGTTCCCGGACCGAGCGTCGCCGCCGCGTCGAGCACCGCGTCCATGAGCGTGCCCGCCACACCCGTGCCGAGCGCGTCCGGGTGCACGTAGATCTTCGACAGCTCCACCGACACGTGGTGCCCGACGGCGCGCGCGACGTCGGTGTCGTCGGGGGCCCCACGGACGAGGAGGGCGTAGCCGAGCACCGCGGGGACGCCGTCGGGCAGCGCGGGCGTCGTCTCCGCGAGCAGCAGCACGTGCTCGGGGCTCGTCGCCCAGGCGCGGAAGCTCGCGGGGCCGAGGTGGGTCGCGACGTGCGCCGCGATCGCCTCGGGCGACGTGCCGGGCGGGCACGCGAGCGGGAAGGTCAGCGCCGCGAGCTCCGCGAGCGACGGAGCGTCCTCGCGTGACGCGACGCGCACCGGCGTCGTGGTGCGGTGGGGATCGGTCACGTCCGGAATCTACCTCCGGCGACGGTCGGTCGACACGCGTCGGGCGCTGCGGGACCTGAGGGGGCGTTCGCGCGGCATGATAGGTGGGTGACGAGCATCGACCTCAACGCCGACCTCGGCGAGGGATTCGGCCGGTGGAGCCTCGCTGACGACGAGGTCCTCCTCGGCCTGGTGACCAGCGCGAACGTCGCGTGCGGATTCCATGCCGGTGACCCGGGCACCATGCGCGCCGTCACCCGTGGTGCCGTGGAACGGGAGGTGCCCGTCGGGGCGCACGTCGCGTACCGCGACCTCGCCGGCTTCGGCCGCCGGTTCCTCGACGTCGCTCCCGCCGAGCTCGCGGGCGACGTCGTGTACCAGCTGGCCGCGCTCGACGGCTTCGCACGGATCGCCGGCGATCGAGTGCGCTACGTCAAGCCGCACGGCGCGCTGTACAACGCGATCGTGCACCACGAGGAGCAGGCGCGCGCCGTCGTGGACGCCGTGCGCGACTACGACGCGACGCTCCCCGTCGTCGGGCTCCCCGGCTCGGCCGTGCTGCGGTACGCGGAGCGCGCGGGGCTGCCCGTGGTGCGTGAGGCTTTCGCGGACCGTGGGTACCTCCCGTCGGGCGAGCTGGTCCCGCGAGGGCGACCGGGCGCCGTCGTGCACGATGCCGCGCAGGTCGCGGCGCGCGTCGCCGACCTCGTGACCACGGGCAGGGTCGTGGCCGTCGACGGGTCGTCCGTCGCGGTCGACGCCGACTCCGTCTGCGTCCACTCCGACACCCCCGGGGCGCCCGCGCTGCTCCGCGCGGTGCGTGCGGCGCTCGCGGAGCGCGGCGTGACCCTGCGGTCGTTCGCCGCGGAAGGCTGACGGTGCCCGCAGCGGTGGCGCCGCAGGTGCACGCGTACGGGGAGTCGGCGTTCCTCGTCGCCTGCGCGGACCTCGCCGAGGTGCGAGCCGTGCACGCGCGTCTGGCTCGCGAGACCCCCGTAGGCGTCGTCGACCTCGTCCCGGCGGCCCGCTCGGTGCTCGTGCTGCTCGGCGGGCCGCGAGCGGCCGCGGCTGCGGGTGCGTGGCTCCGCGCCGCGGTGGCCGACGTCGGGGCGGTGGGCGAGGTCCCGCCCGGGCCCCTGGTCGAGCTCCCGGTCGTGTACGACGGCGCGGACCTTCCCGACGTCGCGGCCTGGGCCGGGCTCGACGTCGACGAGGTCGTCGCCCGGCACGCGGGCCGGACCTACAACGCGGCGTTCGGCGGGTTCGCGCCCGGCTTCACGTATCTCGTGGGGGTCGACCCGGCGATCGCCGCACCTCGGCTCGAGACCCCGCGTACGCGCGTGCCGGCGGGTGCGGTCGCGCTCGCGGGCGACCTGACGGCGGTCTATCCCGCGAGCTCCCCGGGAGGGTGGCGCCTCCTGGGGACGACGGACGTGCGCGTGTTCGACGCCGGTCGAGAGCCGCCCGCGCTCGTGCCGCCGGGAGCGCGCGTGCGGTTCGTCCCGACCCGTGCGCGGGTGGCGGCCGCCGTGCGGGCCTCGTCCTCGCCGGTCGTGACGCCTCCGGCGCCGTCGGTCGCGGCGCCCGAGGCGAGACCGGTCCCGGCCGTCGGTACGTATGGCGCCCCCGCGCTCGAGGTCGTGGCCACCGGCCCGCGCACGCTCGTGCAGGACCGCGGCCGCGAAGGCCTCGCGCACGTGGGGGTGGGACGTTCCGGCGCGGCCGACCGGGCGTCGCACGCGCTCGCGAACCGGCTGGTGGCCAACCCCGACGACGCCGCCACCCTGGAGGTGACGCTCGGCGGTCTGGTGGTGCGCGCGGTGCGGGACGTCCAGATCGCCCTGACCGGCGCGGTCGCGCCCGCGACCGTGGCGGGCGTGCCGGTCGGGTACGACGCCGTGTTGCAGGTGCGGGCCGGGCAGGAGCTGCGCCTCGGCACCCCGGTACGGGGACTGCGGACGTACGTCGCCGTCCGCGGCGGCGTGGACGTGCCGCCCGTCCTCGGGTCGCGAGCGTCCGACGTGCTCTCCGGGCTCGGGCCGCTCGCACTCCAGCCGGGCGATGTGCTCAGGACCGGCCCGCGCCCCGGTTCGGCACCGGTCGTCGAGGCTGCTCCCGCCCGCACGACGGTCGGCGTGGCGAGGCCGCAGGAGCGCGGCGTCGTGGTGCTCGAGGTCCAGGGCGGCCCTCGGTCCGGGTGGTTCCCGCCGGCGGTGCTGCGCACCCTCGGCGGCGCGGTCCGCACGGTCTCGGCCGACAGCGATCGGGTCGCGCTGCGGCTCGAGGGCCCGCCCGTGGCGCGGCGGGCGGGGGAGTCGGTACCGGAGGGGCTGGTCCGAGGAGCCGTGCAGGTCCCGCCCGACGGCGGTCCGGTGGTGTTCCTGGCGGACCACCCCGTGACGGGTGGGTACCCCGTCGTCGGCGTCCTCACCGAGGAGTCGGCGGACCGCGCGGCCCAGCTGCGACCGGGCGACCAGGTGCGCCTGAGGGTGCGCGCCCAGGGTCAGTGCCCGTCGTCACACGAGGGCGGCTTGACCGTCGCGCGCCGGGACGCGTAACGTTCTGGTTGTTCGCCCGGCAGGGAGGAACGGACACGCTCGAGTCGTGGCTCCTCGGAGCCGACCGAGGTGGCTGGTCCCCCGGGAGAGCATCCTCAGATCGAGCAGGCGCTTTGGTGCGCCTGCCGCGTCGCGGGGTGGGATCGTTCGACTGCTTCTCTGGTCTGCGTGAGCAGGTTGGAGAGCGGGGGATGGTTCTGGTAAGGTAGAGAAGTTGCCCCAAGTGAGGTTCTGCCCGGTCGGGTGGTGCTGAGTTGGTGTGTGTCGGTTGTTTGAGAACTCAACAGTGTGCTTGATAGTCAATGCCAATTGTTTGTTTCTGGTGTGGCTGGGTGGTTGCCTTTTCGGGTGGCGTCTGGTTGTGCTGGGGATGTTTTTGGTTGATTTCGGAAGATGATGTCAGCATCATGTTTCGTTTGGCCAGTTTTGTGAACCTGTTGAGGGTTCGCTTCGTATGGATTGTCTGCTGCCGGGTCTTTTTGGGTCTGGT
>JACYFD010000002.1:411025-728517 GCA_014803435.1 Cellulosimicrobium terreum | reverse complement strand
ACCAGACCCAAAAAGACCCGGCAGCAGACAATCCATACGAAGCGAACCCTCAACAGGTTCACAAAACTGGCCAAACGAAACATGATGCTGACATCATCTTCCGAAATCAACCAAAAACATCCCCAGCGCAACCAGACGCCACCCGAAAAGGCAACCACCCAGCCACACCAGAAACAAATAATTGGCATTGACTATCAAGCACACTGTTGAGTTCTCAAACAACCGACACACACCGCCTCCGACCTCTTGCGAGGTCTTTGCGCGGGGCTTTCTTCGTTCTTCAGCCTACCAGACCCGATTCTCTTTCCCGAACCGGTCGAAACCGATTGTTCGTTCAGATTCTCGTGTTCTGGCCCCCGAACCTTAACGCAGGCGCAGCACTGTGCTCCGACGATCTGGTGTGGGGTGGTTACCCGGGGGACCAGCCACTTCGCGTCTGCTCCGAAGAGCTTCGCAGTGGTGTCTGTTCCTCCCTGCCGGGCGACTTCGAGAACATTACGGGTCTCCGCACCCTTGGTCAACTCGGCCCGCGGTGACCCCGCTCACGCGCTCCCGGGTGGGCCGGGCTCCTGCCCGGCCCCGCCGCCTGGTCGGGGCAGGAGACGCGCCGCGACGTCACCCGCGGCGTCGTGCAGCTCCTGCGGGCCCACCAGCGTGAGGGGCACGTCGAACATCGCGAACCACGCCGCCAACCCGGCCCAGGACCACGAGCCCGCGGTCACCCGGCAGCGGTCGGGCCCCAGCGCCTCCACCACGCCCGCGTCTCCCACCCAGGGCGCCACCTGTTCTGCGCCGGCGGCCAGCTCTGCGGTCCCCCGCGCCGGCAGGGGTGGGCGGGCGAACGAGCGCGCGACGTACGTCGCGACGTCGGGGGCCGGGAGCGACCGGGGTGCGAAGCGCGGCCCCTCGCCCGTCCGGGGGCGCATCCGGTCCACCCGGAAGGTGCGCCAGTCGTCGCGCTCGAGGTCCCACGCCACCAGGTACCACCGGCCGCCCCACGTGACGAGGTGGTGCGGCTCCGCACGGCGCGGGGGTCGGAAGCCCGGGGCCCCCGGATCGGTCGGGTTGCGCAGGACCTGCCCCGACCCGCCGTCGTAGTCGAAGCGCAGCACGCGGTGCTCCCGGGCCGCAGCACCGACGGCGAGGAGGACGTCCGTCCGGATCGCGGGGCGCTCGGCCTCGCGGCCGCGGGGCACGGCAGTCACCTCGAGCGCGTCGATGCGCGCGCGCAGCCGTGCCGGCATGACCTGCCGGATGGTCGCCAGCGCGCGTGCCGCCGCGTCCTCGACACCCGGGAGCGGCGCCGTGCGCAGCGCGAGCGCGACCGCGACCGCCTGGTCGTCGTCGAACAGCAGCGGCGGCAGGTCGACGCCCGCGTCGAGGCGATAGCCGCCGTCGGGTCCCTTGGTCGCGCGCACCGGGTAGCCGAGCTCCCGGAGCCGGTCCACGTCCCGCCGCACCGTCCGCGGGCTCACCGCGAGGCGGTCGGCGAGCGCCGGGCCCGGCCAGTCCCGGCGCGCCTGGAGCAGGGACAAGAGCTTCAGCAGCCGTCCGGACGTCTCGAGCATGCGCCCAGGTTCGCACGAGGTACAGGACAGAGCCTGACCTCTTCACCGGACAGAGTGGATCTCGAACGCACCCCAGACGACCCGGAGGTCACCGTGATCCGTACCCGAGCACTGACGAAGGACTTCCCCGTCGGGCGCGACCCGAGCACGACCGTGCACGCCGTGCGCGGGATCGACCTCGACGTCGCGCCGGGCGAGCTCGTCGCCGTCCTCGGCCCCAACGGCGCCGGCAAGACGACCACCCTGCGCATGCTCACGACGCTGATCCGCCCCACGTCCGGCACGGCGCAGGTCGCCGGGCTCGACGTCGTCGACCAGCCGGACGCCGTGCGTCATGCCATCGGCTACGTCGGCCAGGGGAACGCCGCAGGGCACGGCCAGAGGGCTGCGGACGAGCTCGTGAGCCAGGCCCGCATCCACGGCCTCGACCGTCGAGCCGCACGTCGCCGGGCCGACGAGCTGCTCGACGTGCTCGAGCTCACCGCGCAGCGCACCCGCAAGGTCTCCGAGCTGTCCGGCGGTCAGCGCCGTCGCCTGGACGTCGCGATGGGGCTCGTGCACTCCCCCGCCCTGCTCTTCCTCGACGAACCGACGACGGGGCTCGACCCGCACAACCGGGCCAACCTGTGGGAGCACGTCGGCCGCATGCGCTCGGACGCCGTCTCCACGACCGGTGCACCCATGACCGTCGTCCTCACGACCCACTACCTCGACGAGGCGGACACGATGGCCGAGCGCGTGGTCGTCGTCGACGACGGACAGGTCATCGCCGACGACACGGCCGCGAACCTCAAGGCCGACCTCGCGGGCGACCGGGTCGTCGTCACGCTCGACGCCTCCGGGCCGGGGGCGACCGACGATGCGGCGCACCTCGCCGCGGTCGCGGCCCGGGTCGACGGGTACCGCGAGGTGCTCGCCCAGGGCCCCGGCACGGTGACCGTCCGCGCCGAGCGCGGCGACGCCTACCTGCCGCGGTTCCTGCGCGCGGCGGACGGTGCCGGGATCGTCGTCACGGCCGCGCACGTGCACCGGCCGACGCTCGACGACGTCTTCCTCGCCCTCACCGGCCGCAGCCTGCGCGAGACGGGCACCACCGCACCGACCGCCGAGACCACCGCCGCCACCACGAGCCGGCCCACCGAGAGGACCGCAGCATGAGCACCGTCGACACCCGCACGACCGGACCCGCACCGGCGTCGGCACCCTCGCGCCCGGCGCCCCGACGGCGCCTCGTGCGCGACACCGGGATCGTCCTCGCACGCGAGCTGCGCCCCGTGGTGCGCGACCCGTTCTCCGTCGTCTTCGGGCTCGTCCAGCCGCTCGTCTTCCTCGTGCTGTTCGGCCCGCTGCTGGTCGGCTCGCTCGGCGGCACCGACGGCGGCGCACAGGTCCTCGGAGGGAGCGTGTGGCAGTGGTTCGTCCCGTCGATCCTCGTCATGACGACCCTGTTCGGCACGAGCGCGACGGGTTCCAACCTGTTGTTCGAGCTCCAGACCGGTGCGCACGAGCGCATGCTCGTCGCGCCGCTGTCCCGGTCGTCGCTGCTCGTGGGCCGCGCGCTCAAGGAGATGGTGCCGATCGTCGCGCAGTCCGTGGTCGTGGTGCTCGTGATGCTGCCGTTCGGCTTCGAGCTGCACGCGGCCGGTGCGGTGCTGGGGCTCGCGCTCCTCGCCCTGCTCGGGGTCGGGATCGGTGCGCTGTCCTACGCGCTCGCGCTCGCCGTCCGCAAGCAGGACTGGATGTTCTGGATGGTCCAGCAGACCGTGCTCTTCCCGCTCATGCTGCTGTCGGGCATGCTGCTCCCCCTCGAGACGGGGCCGCGCTGGATGCAGGTCGCCGCCTCGGTCAACCCGCTGAAGTACGTCGTCGACGCCGAGCGGGCGCTGTTCGCCGGCGACCTCACCGCGAGCGCCGTCGCGTGGGGGTGGGTCGCCGCCGCCGTGACGGCGGCCGTCGGGCTCGTCGTCGGGATCCGCGCGATGATCACGTCCACGGACTGAGGACCGCCCCGTCGAGGTCGTGTCACCCGGCCCGGGCCAGCTCCACGGCCCGGGCCACGGCGCTGCCCGGACTCGTGAGCACACGGGTGGGCACGTCCGTCAACGACGCCGCGGCGGGTGCCATGCTCGCCTGCGCCAGGACGACGACGTCGGGCGCGACGTCACCGAGCGCCGAGCGCACGGCGGCGGCGAGCGCGCGGTGGTAGCCGGTGAGGTCGCCCGCCTCGAAGGACGCCCACGCGGTGGCGCACACGACGGGTACGAGCTCGACCTCGGTACCAGCCTGCGCCGCGGCCGCACGGAGCAGGTCCGTCGTCGGTCCCAGCGTCGACCCGAGGGCCACCACCACCATGATCCGACCGCCGTCGCGCACCGCCTCCTGCGCCATCGGCAGGTCGACCCGCAGGACCGTCAGCCCGGCGTCCGCCCCGAGCCGCTCGGCGACCGGGCCGACGGTCGAGCAGGTGCACACCACGACGTCGGCCCCCGCGTCCCGCAGCGCGACGAGGTGGCGCACGACCCGTCGGGAGACCGGCTCCCCGGCGCGGGCGTGGTCGAGCAGCGGGACGTCGACACGGTGGACGTGATCGAGGTCGGGCGCGGTGGCGTCGACGAGGTCGCCGAAGGTCCGGGCGTGGACGTCCGCGGTGTGGAGGAAGCCGATCACCGGGGTGGGCGCGTCAGGGGTGCTGGTGGGTCAGGCGTGGTGCGCGCGGAAGGCGTCGGTGAGCGTGGGGCCGTCGTCGCCCAGGCGCCACACGCTCCACCCGTCGGCGGTCGTCGTGCCCGACGCCGCCACCGCGGCGTGGTCCGGGTGGCGGAAGCGGGCGCCGTCGGACAGCTCGATGTACCCGTCGGGCTGGAGCACGGCCTCGAACCGCTGCCCGCGGCGCGGTCGGGCCCACACGAGGGAGCGCGGGGTGCCGAGCTCGCGTGCGAGCGCCACGAGGTCGGGGTCGTCGTCCGGCCCGACGGGCAGGGGCGCGGCGGCGGGCGGGCTCGGCACGACGTCACGACCGACGGTCGGCACGTCGGCCGACGCGCGGTAGCTCAGCGGCTCGTAGGCCGGCTCGGACGACGGCGTGTGCTGCTGCCCGTACTCGTGCGTCATGATCGACTCCCGCGTGCGGACCGACTCGCGGGTGCGCACGGACTCGCGCGTCAGGAGCGAGGTGCGCGGGACACGCACCTCGTCGCCGCTCTCCGCAGGCCGGCGGTCCGCCCACTCCGGTGTCGAGGGCTCGGGCACGATCCAGGCGGAGAGCGGGTCCGGTCCGGCGCCGGACGCCGGCGCGAGCGCCGCGGCGCGGCGGCGCTCCGAGCGGGACACGACCGCGCGCTGCTCCTGCTCGGCCTGCTCAGCACGCCGCGTCACCACGGGAAACTTGCCGGTCAGGGCACGGCCCACGGCGACGCCGTCCGCGAAGTCCGAGCCGGGCGCGGCCGCCCGGACACGGATCGGCTCCGGCACCGGGGTAGGCGCGGGGTTGTCCTGGGGTGGCGTGACGGCGAGCGGGGAGACGTCCACGTAGCGGCGGCCGTCGTCGCCGTGCAGCACCCCGAGGCGGAGGACCGCGACGGGCGATCCCGGCTGGCGCAGGAAGTCGAGCGCGTCGTGGATCCCCGGAGCCGCGCTCGAGCAGATGACGACGAGCCGGGCGCCCGTGGTCCGGGCCGTCGCCTGCGAGCGGGTCAGGGGGACGTTGTCGTAGAAGGCGGCGACGTCCTGCTGGAAACGTGCTGCGCCGCCGGTGTAGCGGGCGGCGAGCTCCGCGCGCGTCAGCCGCCCGGCGCTGCCGGCGTGGTTCAGCGCCGCGGCCAGCGAGGCCTCGGTGAGCTCGGCGGTCACCTCGATGACGACGGGCAGCCCCGCGGCGTCGAGCGCGAGCAGGTGCGGCTCGGCGTCGGACGTCCCGTGCGCGACGGGGAAGATCTGCTCGCCGAGGAGACCGTCGAGGTTGCTGTCGACCACCCGGTGCGCGTCGGTGCCGAACGCACCGGTGGGCTGGGACTGCTGGACGAGTACCGGACGCTCGGCGTCCACCTCGAAGAGGGGCATCGGGAGATCTCCTGCGGCATCGCGGAACGCATCCGGGGCGGCGCGTTTGCGCCTTAGCCTACGTCGCGGGTCAAGTCCCTCGAACGGCGAGAACTTCTCGTACCGGACAACGGCGGGACGCCCCGCGCGAGGTCACGGCTCAGGCGTGCCCGGTCTCCTCGGACTCGCTCACCAGGCGCTCCTCGACGCGCTCGACCTTGCCGGTCAGCTCACCCGTGCGACCTGGGCGGATGTCGGCCTTGAGGACCAGCGAGACCCGGTGCCCGGCCGCACCGACCGCCTCGGTCGCGCGCTGGATCACGGGCATGACCTCGTCCCAGTCGCCCTCGATCTCGGTGAACATCGCCGTGGTGCGGTTCGGCAGCCCGGACTCGCGGACGATGCGGACGGCGTCGGCGACGGAGTCCGCGACGGACTCGCCCGCGCCGAGCGGGGCGACGGAGAACGCGAAGACGGCCATGGGGCCATCGTGGCACGGACCCGCCCGGACCGGGCGACGACGGACGTAGGCTCGGCGCGTGACCGCAGAACTCGTGACCGTGCTCGCCGGGGGCGTGGGTGGTGCGCGCCTCGCGCACGGCCTCGACCTCGCCGGGGCCGACCTCACGGTCGTCGTGAACGTCGCCGACGACGTCGAGCTGCACGGGCTCGCGATCTCGCCCGACCTCGACACCGTGACCTACACGCTCGCGGGCCTCGCGGACGAGGAGCGCGGCTGGGGTGTCGTGGGAGAGACGTACGCGACGCTCGGGGCGATGGCCCGGCTCGGCGAGGACACGTGGTTCACGCTCGGCGACAAGGACCTCGCGACGCACGTCGTGCGGACCGCACGCCTGCGCGCCGGCGCGCCGCTCTCGGTCGTGACGGCGCAGCTCGCCGCCGCGCTCGGCGTCCGTCCGGGCGTCCTTCCCGTGACCGACGACGGCGTCGCGACCCTCGTCGACACCCCCGCCGGGCGGCTCGGCTTCCAGGAGTACTTCGTCGGGCGCCGGCACGCGGACGACGTCGTCGGGCTGGTCTACGACGGCATCGAGGCCGCGCGCCCGGCTCCCGGGGTGGTCGAGGCGGTGCGTGACGCGGACGTCGTCGTCGTCGCGCCGTCGAACCCGTTCCTGTCCGTCGCGCCCGTGCTCGGCGTGCCCGGGGTGCGCGAGGCGCTCCTCGGGTCGCGCGCGCACCGGGTCGCGGTGAGCCCGATCGTCGGCGGTCGCGCCATCAAGGGCCCCGCGGCGCACCTGCTCGCGTCGCTCGGGCACGAGGTGTCGGCCCTCGGGGTCGCCCGCCTCTACCGGGGACTCGTCGACCACATGGTGATCGACTCCCACGACGCCCGCCTCGCGGAGGACGTCGCCGCGCTGGGCATGCGCGTCCTCGTCACCGACACCGTGATGGGCGGGGCCGCGGGCCGCGAGCGCCTCGCCCGCGAGATCCTGGGGGCGGTCCGTGGCTGAACCGTCCACCGTGCCCGACGGCGCAGGCCCGGGTCGCGTGGTCGCCGTCGTCCCGCTGCGCGACGGCTCGTCGGGCAAGTCGCGGCTCGCGCACGTGCTCGACCCGGCGGGACGCAGCCGCCTGGTCGCGGTGCTCGCACGGCACGTCGTGACGACGCTGCTCGCGAGCGACGGGGTGGGGCTGGTCGTCGTCGTGACCGCGGAGCCGCGGTTCGCGTGGCGCGCGCTGCGGGACGTGGTCGCCGACGCCGGGCGCGCGGACGCGACGGCGGACGGGCTGCCGCTGCTCACCGACGACGCCGAGCGCCTGCGCATCGTGCTGCAGCCCGCGGACCGACCGGGCCTGAACGAGGCGGCCGAGGTCGGGCGTGAGGTCGCGACCGAGGACGGACCGGTGCGCGTGCTCGTCGCGCACGCGGACCTGCCCGCCCTCGCGCCCGACGACGTCGCGGCGCTGCTCGCCGAGGACGCGCCCGTCGTCGTCGCGGCCGACCGGCACCGCTCGGGCACGAACCTGCTCGTGCTCGACCCGACCGCGGAGGCGTTCCGGACGCGGTTCGGCGCCGACAGTCTCGCCGCCCACCTGGCGGAAGCCGAGCGGCTCGACCTCCGGGCCGCCGTCGTGCAGCGTCCGGGGACGGCGACGGACCTCGACACGGTCGACGACTGGGCCGAGCTGCCCGACGACGTCCGCGCCGCCGTCGGGGTGCACGTCCCGGCGCTGGGCGCGAGGACCTCGCGACCTGCGTGACCCTGGCCACCGGGTCGCGCACCGAGGCGCGGCCGGTCAGGTGCGGGACGATGCTCGTTCGCGTCAGGCGTGCCAGCGGCCCCGGTGCACGACGGCGTCCAGGGGCTTGCGGGCCCGACGGCGCGGCGACCCGCTCGGCCCCGCGTCACCCGGGTGGCCGAGCGCGACCACGCCGGTCGGCGCGTACTCCTCCGGGATGCCGAAGGCCGCGCGCAGCCGCGGCAGCTCCGCCGGCTGCACGCCGAAGAAGCACGCGCCAAGCCCCTCGTCGACCGCGGTCTGGAGCATGAGGAGGGACGCCATGCCCGCGTCGACGTGCCAGTACGGCACCGCCCAGCGGTTCTCGTCGCGGTCGGCCCAGCCCTTGTCGTCCTCGGCGTACCGCCGCAGGTACGCGTTCTTCGAGGTCAGGACGAGCACGATCACGGGGGCGGTGCGCATCCCGTCGAGCCACGCGCTCATGTCCCGCTCGGAGTCCGCCGGGGTCGACGCCGCCCAGAAGCGCGCGAGGTCGTCGGGCTCGGTCAGCACGACGAACGACCACCCCTGCGCGAAACCCGCGCTCGGCGCGCGCACCGCGTTGCTCAGCACGCGCTCCACCGCGGCGGAATCCACCGGGTCGGGTCGGAACCGCCGGACCATGCGGCGTCGGCGCACGACGTCCTGGAACTCCATCCCCCGATCGTGGCACGCGCTCAGCGGTGCCGACCACGCCCGCGGTGGTCCTGATGCTTCGACGCACGCCGTCCCGCACGCGCCGGGGGGCGCGACCCACCCGGCGTGCCCAGGAGCGTGACCAGCCCGTCCAGAGGCTCGGGGAACGTCGCAGCGAGATCGGCGTCGACCCAGACGCCCTGCGCGGTCAGGTGCCACCCGGGGTCCCGACGGCACCGTTCCGCGATGGCATCGCGGAGGTCGGGCCGCTCGACGACCGCGTTCTCGACCGGGCCCGCGGCCACGAGCGCGAGGAACGCGTGGTCGTCGACGGGGACGCGCTCGTACCCGAGCTCGACCAGCGCGTCGAGCATCGGGAACGGGTCCGGCTCGTAGAGCACGCGGTCGGTGATCTCGTCCCAGACGAAGGCCGACATCTCGTCCTCGAGGCGTTCGGCACGGGTGCCGGACGCCTGCTCGCTGTGCAGGAGATATCGCCCGGCGAGCGCCCGTGCGCCGGCGGCATCGAGTGGACGCAGGGGCTCGACCTCGTCGTCCTCGGCGTCGGCGTCGGCGCCCGGCTCGTCGTCGGGCACCGCGCTCGTGTACTCGAACCTCACCACGCCAAGGATGGCACCGTCCCGCGAGGGCCGGGGTCAGGCCACGTCGAGCCGTACCCGTGTCTCCACGTCGAGGTCGAGCTCGGCCGCGCCGAGGAGCTCGTCGAGCTGCTCGACGGTGCTGGGCCCGACGACGGGGACGACGGGGTGCTCGCCGCCGAGGAGCCAGGCGAGGACGACCTGGTTCGGCGTGGCGCCGACCTGCCCGGCGACGTCGTGCAGCGTGCGGATGCGCTCGCGCGTCGTGGGGTGGTCGAACCCGTCCCACAGCGGCTTGTCGCGACGCACGTAGGCGCCCTGCAGGATCGGCGAGTAGGCGACGACGGCCAGCGGCGGCCGTCCGTCGGAACCGGTGGAGGCCGCGTAGTCGAGCAGCTCGTACGACGCCCAGTTGTGCCGGCCGGGCTCGGGCGTCGGGTAGGCGTAGGTGAAGTTCTGCTGGACCAGGCCATAGGGGGAGATCCCCTGCCGCAGCGCCTCCTCGCGCGCCTCGACCACGCGCCACAGCGCGACGTTCGAGATCCCGGTGATCCCCACGACCCCCTCCGCCTGGAGCGTGCCGAACGCGCCGACCGTCTCCGCGAGCGGGGTGTCGTGGTCGTCCACGTGCCCGTACAGCACGTCGAGGTGGTCCACGCCCAGGTGGCGCAGGCTCTCGTACGCCTCGCGCGCGACGACGTCCGCGCCGAGCCCCTGGAAGTTGGTCGGCTCGGTGCTCGACAACGGCAGCGCGGGGTCCTTCTTCGAGGCGCCGAGCTTCGTGGCGAGCCGGACCTGGTCGCGGGCACCGCGGCTCGCGAGCCAGCGGCCGAGCACGTCCTCGCTGTCGCGGCCGTGGCCCAGACCCCAGAAGTTGTAGTTGTTCGCCGTGTCGAGGAACGTCCCGCCCGCCTCGACGTAGCGGTCGAGGATCGCGAACGAGGTCTCCTCGTCGACCCGCGTGCCCATGTACATCGTGCCGAGGCACAGCGTCGAGACCTCGAACGAGGTACGGCCGTCGCCGATGGTGCGGTAGCGCATGGTGGATCTCCTGCCGGTAGCGGTGTGCGGGTGGTGCGGAAGGTCGTGGCTCCACGCTAGGCAGCGAACGGCACGGGTGTACGGTCCGATCTCATGGCCTTCGACCAGACCACTTCACCAACCCGGGGGGACCACGGCGGCCCGACGGCGGAGCTCGCCTGGGAGGCGCTGCTGGACCTCGGACCGGGGCCGGGTTCCCGCGTGGAGCGGCTCGAGGGAGCGATCCGCGCCGCCGTGCGGACGGGACGCGTCCCCGTCGGCGCGGCGCTGCCCGCGAGCCGGCTGCTCGCGGACCGGATCGGTGTGTCGCGCTGGGTCGTGACCCAGGCCTACGGCCAGCTCGTCGCCGAGGGGTTCCTCGAGGCCCGGACGGGCTCCGCGACCCGCGTCGGCGCCGCGGCACGCGCCGGTGGTACGGGCGGCACGGCGTCGGGCGGGATCCTGCCCCGGCCGGCGCCGCGGGCCCGGTACGACCTCGCGCCCGGCGTCCCCGACCTGCGTCACGTGCCACGCGACGCCTGGCTGCGTGCGGCGCGCGAGGCGCTCGCGGCAGCGACCAACGACGACCTCGGCGCGCCCGCGCCCGCGGGCCATCCCCGCGCTCGCGCGGCCGTCGCCGGGCACCTGCGCCGCGCCCGCACCACCACCGGCCCCGACGACGCCGTCGTCGTCACGCACGGCGCGACCGACGCGATCGCGCACCTCGCGTCCGCGCTCGTCGAGGCCGGGCACACGCACCTGCTCGTCGAGGACCCGAGCTGGGCCGTGCTGCGCGACTTCGCGGCCCGGGCGGGGCTGCGGCCCGTGCCCGTCCCGGTCGACACCGGCGGGGTCGACGTCGACGCGCTCGTCGCCGCCTCCCGGCGTACCGGCGCGCGGGCGGCCCTGCTCACGCCCGCGCACCAGTTCCCCACGGGCACGGCGCTCGCGCCCGAGCGGCGCGAGGCCGTCGTCGCGTGGGCCCGCGACGTCGGCGGGATCGTGGTCGAGGACGACTACGACGCCGAGTTCCGCTATGACCGGCGGCCCGTCGCCGCCCTCCAGGGCCTCGATCCCGACCACGTCGTCCTGCTCGGCTCGGTGAGCAAGACGATGTCGCCGGCCTTCGGGCTCGGCTGGATGGTCGTGCCGCCGCGCTGGCGCGACGCGGTGACGCGGGCTCGCGGACCCGGTGCGGCACCCTCGACGCTCGACCAGCTCACGTTCGCCCGGTTCGTCGAGTCCGGCGCGTACGACCGGCACCTGCGGGCCGCGCGCACACGCTTCCGCCGCCGGCGCGACGACGTCGTCGCCGCCCTGGCCCGCGAGCTCCCGCAGGCACGGGTCAGCGGCCTCGCCGCCGGGATGCACGCGCTGCTCGACCTCTCCGGCACGCGGGACGAGACGGTGCCCGACGCCGCGCACGTCGTCCGCGAGGCCGCGGCCCGGTGCGTCACGGTGACGGACGTGCGGCGCTACCGGGTCGGCCCGGTCGACCGCTCCACGACCCTCGTCCTCGGCTACGGCAACCTTGCGGACGCCCGCGCGGACGAGGCCGTCCGCCGGCTGGCCGAGGCGGTCCGCGCCGCAGCGTGACGCGTCCGCGCCGCCGTCCGAGGGCTACCGCGCGCCCTCGGACAGGCCCTCGTGCGCGCGCAGTGCGCCCTGGCGCTCGGCGCCCGTGTCGAAGAACGCGTCGAGGTACCGCGTCGGCTTGAGCCGGCTGGTCCGGACGAGGGAGAACACCTCGGAGCCGTCTCCCGGGACGTCGTCGCACCGGTACGCCTGCGCGAGACCGAGGTACTTCGCCCCCGCGGTCCTGGCGTACTCCCGCGCCTCGTCCTCGGCGCGCTCGATCGCGTCCGCGAAGCGCTCCGCGCACCACACCGTCACGCGCTCCTCGTACACGCGGTCGGTGTCGTCCTCGAGGCCGCGGTGGCGAAAGACGCAGCGCACGCCGAACCAGCGTGCGGTGGCGGGAGGTGTGGTCACGCGGGCACCGTACCCGGCCCGGACGAACCGCAGGTGTCGCGCAGGTGACGACTCGCCTCGGCGAGCGCCGCACTCGGTCCGTCAGGCATGGTGGAGGCTTGTCCGAGAAGTCCACCACGACCGGCAGCGCCGGGGAACGAGGTCGAGATGATGATCGCCGTGGTCTCGTGCTGGCGGGGCTGGCCGCGCTCCTGCACGTCATGATCTTCGTGCTCGAGTCGGTCGCCTGGACCGGTCCCCGAGCCCGCGCCGTCTTCGGCAGCACGCTCGTGCTCACCGGCACCGGTTCCATGCTCGCCGCGGCCCTCGTCCTGCTCCTCTCCTCCCGCGCGCACCGCCAGGCCGCGATCAGGCAGGGTGCTCTCCCCCTCCTCGCGGTCCTGGCCGTCGTGGTCGGTCTCACGACCTGACCTGCCCGCTCCCGAACGTCCCCCGCACCAGCCGATCCACCGGAGGTATCTCCCGCATGTCGTCCGCCCGCAGCACCCAGGTCCAGCTCGCCGCACGCCCCGAGGGCTGGCCCACGCAAGACGACTTCCGCACCGTCACCGTCGAGTACGGCGACCTCGCTCCGGGCGAGGTCCGCGTGGTCAACGAGTTCGTGTCCGTCGACCCGTACATGCGCGGACGCATGAACGACGTGAAGAGCTACACGCCGCCCTTCGCGCTCGGCGAGACCATGACCGGGGGCGCCGTCGGTCGTGTCGTCGAGACGACGGTCGACACCCTGCCCGTCGGGGCGCTCGTGCTCCACCAGCACGGCTGGCGCGACGTCGTGCAGGAGGACGGGTCCGCGTTCCGGGTGGTCCCCGAGATCGCCGGGCACCCGTCGTCGGTGCACCTCGGCATCCTCGGGCTGACGGGCCTGACCGCGTACGTCGGCCTCACGGAGATCGCCGGGATGCGGCCCGGCGACACGGTGTTCGTCTCGGGTGCGGCCGGCGCCGTCGGGACCGCGGCCGGCCAGATCGCCAGGCTCCTCGGGGCAGCGCGCGTGGTCGGCTCGGCCGGGACCGCCGAGAAGGTGGAGCTCCTCACCGAGAAGTACGGGTACGACGCCGCGCTGAACTACAAGGACGCCCCCGTGCGCAAGCAGCTGCGGGGGCTGGTCCCCGACGGGGTCGACGTGTTCTTCGACAACGTGGGTGGCGACCACCTGGAGGCGGCACTCGGGGTCATGAACGACGGCGGCCGGGTCGCGCTGTGCGGGGCCATCGCGGGCTACAACGCGACCGAGCGCACCCCCGGTCCCGCCAACATGGCCAACCTCATCACGCGGGGCCTGACGCTGCGCGGGTTCACCCTCGGCGGGTACCTCGACCACGCACCGGAGTTCGGCCGGCTCATGACCGGCTGGTTCGCCGAGGGAAAGGTCGCCTACGACGAGACCGTCGTCGACGGCATCGACCACGCGGTGGACGCGTTCCTCGACATGATGCGCGGCGGCAACATCGGCAAGATGGTCGTGCGCGTCGGTTAGAGCCGCTCCGCGAGCAGCTCGACCAGCGCCTTGCCCTGGACCCCGGCAAGGTCGTCCGCCTGCGTGCGGCACGAGAACCCGTCGGCGAGGTAGACGTCCCGGGGCTCGGCGTCGCGCAGGGCGGGCAGCAGCGCGTTCTCCGCGACCGCGACCGACGTCTCGTAGTGGCCCTTCTGCATGCCGAAGTTGCCCGCGAGACCGCAGCAGCCCGCCAGGACCGTGACGTTCGCGCCCGCGTCGCGCAGGAGGCGCTCGTCCGCCGCGAAGCCCATCACGGAGTGCTGGTGGCAGTGCGGCTGCACGACGGCCGTCACGTCGGACAGGTCGGGCACGCGCCAGCCGGTCTCGCGGCCGGGCGCCGTGTCGACCGACGTGAGCAGCTCGGCGAGCGTGCGCGTCGCTCGCGAGACGGCCTGTGCCCGCGGGTCGTCCGGGAACAGGTCCACCAGGTCGGAGCGCAGCACCGCGGTGCACGACGGCTCGAGACCCATGATCGGGATCCCGTTCACCGCGTACGGGCCGAGGACGGACAGCAGGTGCTCGAGCCGCTTGCGCGCGCCGTCCAGCTGCCCAGTGCTGATCCACGTGAGGCCGCAGCACGCCTGCTCGTCCGGCACGACGACGTCGTACCCGGCGGCGGTGAGGACCTTGACCGCGGCCTGCGGCACGCCCGGCGACATGTTGTCGCTGAACGAGTCGGTCCACAGGACGACCTTGGGCCGCTCGTCGCGCACGGGCCGTCCCGGCGTCTGGCCGATGCGCAGCCCCGGCACGCCCCGGCTCGCGCCGCCGCGCCTCCACCACGTGCGGAAGGGGACCTCGGCGAACGTCGTCATCGCACGGCGCGTGTCCATGCCGCCCGCCCAGAGCACGGTCTTCGCGATCGGCCGGATGCCGAGGAGCTTGTTGACGAACCGCGGCATGCCGGTCGCGAGCCGCGCCCACACCGGCAGCCAGCCGAGCGAGTAGTGGTCGACGGGGCGCAGCTTGCCGCGGTAGTTCCGGTACAGCACCTCGGACTTGTACTGGGCCATGTCGACGCCCGCCGGGCAGTCGCTCGAGCACGCCTTGCAGGACAGGCACAGGTCGAGCGACTCGCGCACCTCGGGCGCCGCGAGGCCGCCCACCAGGGTGCCGTTCACGGCTTCCTGCAGGACGCGGGAACGACCGCGCGTGACGTCCTTCTCGTCCTTCGTCGCCTGGTACGACGGGCACATGAAGCCGCCCGCGGCGCTCGAGTCGGCGCGGCACTTGCCGACGCCCACGCAGCGGTGCACGGCCTGCGTCAGGTCGCCGTGGTCGTGCGCGAACGAGAACCCCTGGTATCCCGCACGGCGGGAGATCTTCGAGACCTTGACGGTCTCGACCCCCGGGCCGCCCGACGCGCCGACCGACGACAGCACGGGGTGCGCCTGCGGGCGGCGCAGGTCGTCGTCGATCGCGCGCGGGCGCACCACGACGCCCGGGTTCATGACGTCGGACGGGTCGAACAGCGCCTTGAACCGTTCGAGCAGCGCGATCGCCTCGGGGCTGTACATGAGCGGCAGCAGCTCGGAGCGTGCGCGCCCGTCCCCGTGCTCGCCCGAGAGCGAGCCGCCGTACTTCGCGACGAGCTCCGCGGCCTCGAGCATGAAGGTGCGCAGCACCGAGCCGGACGCCTCGAGCGGGAGGTCGATGCGCAGGTGCACGCACCCGTCGCCGAAGTGCCCGTACGGCAGGCCGTCGACCCCGTAGCGCGCCATGAGCGCGTCGAGGTCGCGCAGGTAGTCGCCCAGCTTCTCCGGCGGGACCGCGGAGTCCTCCCAGCCCGGCCACGCCTGCTCCCCGGACGGCGTGCGCCCGGCCAGGCCCGCGCCGTCGGCCCGGATCTGCCACATCTTCGTCGCGTCCGGTCCCGCCGGGAGGATCATCGTGGCCTCGCTGCCCGACGCCCCGACGATCAGCTCCGCGTTCTCCCGTGCCTCCTCGGGCGTCGCGCCGCCGACCTCGACCATGAGCCACCCAGCGCCGGGCGGGAGCGGCGGGACCGACGCGTCGCCCTTGGCGCGGCGCACGACGTCGACCAGCCGGGCGTCCAGGCCCTCCACCGCGAGAGGGTGCAGGTCCAGGAAGGTGGGGACGTCGTCGGCGGCCGACGGCATGTCCGGGTAGCCCAGGACGACGAGCGTCGGCGCGGACGGCACCGGGACGAGCCGGACCGTGGCCTCGAGGATCGTCACGAGCGTGCCCTCGGTTCCGACGAGCGCCTTCGCGAGGTCGGAGCCGTTCTCCGGCAGCAGGTGCTCGAGCGAGTACCCCGACACCTGACGGCCGAACCGCCCGAACTCGGTGCGGATCAGCGCGAGGTTCTCGCGGACCAGCTCGGCGAGGCCGGGGACCGCGGCGAACGTCGGGTCGCCCGTGCCCGCCGTGAAGCGCCGGCCGGTCCCGTCGACGACGTCGAGCTCGATCACGTTGTCCGCCGTGCGGCCGTACGCGACGGCGTGCGGCCCGCACGCGTTGTTGCCGATCATCCCGCCGAGCGTCGCGCGGTTCTGCGTCGAGGGGTCCGGGCCGAACCGCAACCCGTGCGGTGCCGCGGCCTGCTGCAGCGCGGACATCACCACGCCCGGCTCGACCCGCGCCGTCCGCGCCTGCGGGTCGACGTCGAGGATGCCGTGCACGTGCCTCGAGAAGTCCAGGACGACGCCCGGACCGACCGAGTTGCCCGCGACCGACGTCCCCGCGCCCCGCGCCGTGATCGGGACCTCGAGCTCGCGCGCGACGTCGAGCGCGGCGACCGCGTCGTCCACGTCCTGCGGGAGCACGACCACCTCGGGGACCACGCGGTAGTTGGACGCGTCCGTCGAGTACTCGGCCCGACGCCGCGTGGTGGCGTCCACCGACCCGCGCACGACCGTGCGCAGGGCGCCCGCGAGCGCCGTCCGGGCGTCGTCGGCGGCCCGCCGGGCCTCGCTCACGGCAGCGGCGTGGTCGACCTCGGTCGTCGGGGTCGCTGCGCTCGGGGCGGCTGTCGGGGTGGCGTCGATCTCAGCGGACACGTCCGCGATTCTCGCACTGTCCGTCGTCCGCCGAGGTAGTACGCCGGTCGGCGAGATAGAACCGTGGTCCCGGACCGGGGTACTACCTCGCGGGAAGGGGGTTCCATCTCGCGGTCACAGGACGAGCTCGGGCTGGAGCTTGGTGAGGGTCCACACGCGCTGGCGGCGGGCGGCGAGGGTCGTCAGGGCGAGCGCGCCGCCGAGGACGACGGCGAGCACGGTGACGTCGCGCGCGACGGTCGCGAGGTTGCCGCCGTAGAGGAGCTGGCGCAGGCCCTCGACCGCGTAGGTCATGGGCAGGAACCGGTGCATGCCCTGGAGCGGCTGCGGGATGGTCTGCCAGGGGAACGTGCCGCCCGCGGTGACGAGCTGGACGAGCATGAGGATCAGCCCGAGGAACTGCCCCGCCGCGCCGAGCCACACGTTGAGCGCCTGGAGGATCGCGACGAACGTCGCCGAGACCAGGACGAGGAACAGGGCCGTCCCGACGCCGTGCACGGGGTCGATGTCGAGCGCGAACTTCGTCACGGCGAACATCGCCGCCACCTGGACGACGCCGATCGCCGCGGGCGTCAGCCACCCGCCCAGCGCCGCCGCGAGGCCCGACCGTCCGGCGGCGAGCGCGCGCGTCGACAGCGGCCGCACGAGCAGGAACAGCACGTACGCGCCGATCCACGTCGCGAGCGACAGGAAGAACGGGGCGAGCCCGCCGCCGTAGGTGCCCGCCGAGGCGAGCGCCTGGTTCTGGACCGTGACCGGGTTGCCGATGGTCTGCGCGGTGTCGTCGCGCGTCTGGTCGTCGAGGTCCGGGACCTGCCCGAGCCCGTCCTGCAGGCCGTCGCGCAGCTCCTTCGTCCCGTCGACGAGCTCTCCGGAGCCGTCGCGCAGCTGCGCCGTGCCGTCCGCGAGGTCCCCCGCGCCGTCGGCGACCTGCGCGGTCCCGTCCGCGAGCTGCCCGACCCCGGCGACGAGCTGCGGCGTCGCGGCCGCGAGCTGCCCCGTGCCGTCGGCGAGGGTCGACGCCCCGTCCGCCGCGCTCGCGATGCCGTCGGCGAGCCGAGGTGTCGCGTCGGCGAGGGTGTCGGCGCCGTCGGCGATCTGGCGCGCCCCCGCAGCGAGGTCGTCGAGCTGTCCTGACGCACCCTCGACCTGGTCGACGGCGTCCTGGACCTGGTCGCGCTGCCCGTCGAGCGCCGTACCGACGTCGGTCCGTGCGGTGTCGAACCGGGCGAGGATGTCGTCGATGGTCTCCTGCGGGACGCCGGCCGCCTCGAGCTGGTCCTCGAGGTCGGCGCGCGCGGCGTCGAGGGTGGCGGCCGCGTCGTCGCGCGCGGCGTCGAGCGCGGGCACGACGTCGCCCGCGGCGGCGGCCACGTCGCTGCCGTACCGCGCGACCTGCTCGTTCCCGTCCGCGACCTGCGCCGCGCCGTCGGCGAGCTCGCGCGTCTGGTCCGGCAGGGACGCGGTGCCGTCGCGCAGCGTGCCGAGACCGGACGACAGCTCGCCGGCGCCGTCGTCGAGTCGTCCGACGGCGTCGGCGAGGTCGCCGGTCTTCGTGTCGAGCTCCGCCGCGCCGTCCGCTGCCCGGGACGCGCCGTCTGCGAGGGTGTGCGCGCCGTCGTCGGCGGAGACGATCCCGTCCTGCAGGCTCGTGGCGCCGTCGAGGAGCTGGTCCGCGCCGTCGACGGCGTCGGCAAGGTTGGTGTGGATCGAGGCGAAGCCGCGCAGGAACGTGTCCGCCGCCTCGGTGCCGACCTGCTCCGCGATCGAGTCCCGCACCTGGCCGACGATCTGGTCCGCGATCGTGCGCGCGAGATAGTTGTTCGCGTCGTTGGTGATGAGCGTGAGGCTCGCCTGCTGCGGCTCGAACTCGCCCGCGGACGCGAGGTCCGCCGAGAACGTCGGGCCGATGACGAGCGCCGCGTCGTAGCGTCCGGACCGCACGCCGTACTCCGCGTCCGCCTGGCTCGTCTCGACCCAGCCGAACCCGCCGTCGTCGAGGAGCTGGTCCGCGACGTCGCGCCCGAAGCGGCGTTCGGTCTCGTCGCCGGTCTGCGCGTCCGTCGTCGTCGTGCCCTCGTCATGCACGACGACGGCCGCGGGGACCTCGTCGAGCCTGCCGTACGGGTCGTGGTTGGCGAAGAGGTACAGGCCCGCGTAGAGCGTGGGGATGAGCGCCATCGCGAGGATGGCGAGGCGGGGCATGGTCCCGGAGGCGAGCCGGCGCAGCTCGGACAGCCCGAGTCGGATCGCGGTCATCGGGTCTCCTCGGGTGCTGGTACGGGTGCCGGTGCGGGCTCGGGACGCACGCGCAGCGCGACGACGGGCGGGGTGTGCAGCGAGCCGAGGGCGGGCGGGAGGTCGACACCGAGCCCGCGTGCGGAAGCACGCGAGCACTGCACGAGCACGCCGAGCCCGGACCCCGCGACGGTCCGGGCGACCTCCCACCAGCCGTCGGGCTCGCCGCCGTGCCGGTCGGGCAGGGTGAGGACGAGAAACCCCACGCCCTCGCGCTCGGCCGCGAGCGCCGCGAGGAGGGCGGTGCGCACGACGCCGGGCACCTGGTCGATCCGTCGGCCGCGGTCGGCGACGAGCGAGTGGTCGGCGAGCCAGCGCGTGACGTCGGGCGGCAGGGCACGGCGCCCGGCGAGCGCGAGCCCCTCGGCGACGACGTCGGCGACGGTGAGCGCGTCGTCGGGCTCGTTGACCCCGGGGACGTCGACGACGGCGCTGACCTCGCGCAGCGTGGCAGCGGCGGCAGCGGTGGTCCGGTGCCGCACCCGGCCGCCCGCGCGGGCGGGTGCCGCCGGGTCGAGGCGGACCGTGCCCGCGCTCGGGACGAACCGTCCGGTCGCGACGAGGGCGAGCGCGGTGTGCCCGTGACCGGGCTCGGCGGCGACGAGGACGCACTCCCCGGTCGACCAGGAGAGGTCGATCGTGTCGAGCGCGGGCTCGCGACGCCCGTCGACCCGGACGCCGCTCAGGGTGATCTGCACCGTGGTTCCCTCCTGCGCCGGACCGGCGCGACGATCTGTTGACTAACGATCAACAACGCTACGCCCGTATTGACTGACGGTCAACAAGAGGGTAGAACCGAGGCATGACCCGCTCCACCGCGTCCCCACCCGCGCGCACGCGGCGCGAACCCGCCGACCGGCGTCGGGAGCTGCTCGACACCGCCGCCCGCACGGCCGACGAGCACGGTCTGGACGCGCTCACACCGGCGACCGTCGCCGCCCGCACGGGTGCGTCCAAGGCGCTCGTGTTCCACTACTTCGGCTCCACCTCGGGGCTGCGGCGCGCGGTCGCGCTCGAGGCCGTCGCCGAGCTCGAGCACGCCACCGTGGCCCCCGACGACCGGCCCCTCGGCGAACGCCCCGCGCGTGCCGTCGCCGCGTTCCTCGACACGGTCGAGGTCCGACGCCGCGTCTGGCAGGACCTGTGGCGGGGCGCGCTCGCCGACGACGACGAGACCCAGGCCGCGCTCGCCGCGGTCCGGGACGGGCTCGTCGTGCGCATGACGTCCACGGTCTCGGCCACCACCGCCGGTGAACCCCTGACGACACCGCGTCTGCGCCTGCTCGCCGGGGGCTGGGTCGCGCTCGTCGAGAACGTCACGGCCGCGTGGCTCGGGGGCGGCGACCTGACCCGCGCCGAGATCGAGACGCTCGTGCTCGCGAGCTCCGTCGTGCTCGTGCCCGAGCTTCCCGAGCCCGCGCGGACCGCCGTGCTCGCCATCGCCCGCGCGAACTCGCCCGCGGGCCGATAGCGTCGAACGTGGGCCTGGCGCACGGTCGGGCAGGTCGAGCCGGGAGGCACACATGCGAGTCGTCGTCGTCGGGGCGAGCGGGAACGTCGGGACGGCCGTCCTGCGCCGTCTCGCGGTGGAACCCGTGGTCACGTCCGTCGTCGCCGTCGCACGGCGGGTGCCGCGCGCCGACGGGTCGAGCACCGTGCGCTTCCCGCTGGACACCGCGACCTGGCGCTACGCCGACGTCGCCGCCCCCGACGCGGCCGGACGGCTCGACGCGGCGTTCGCCCAGGCCGACGTCGTCGTGCACCTCGCGTGGGCGATCCAGCCGAGCCACGACCGCAAGCGGCTGCGGCGGGTCAACGTCGAGGGCACGCGGCGCGTGGTCGAGGCGGCGCGCCGCGCCGGGGTCGGCCACCTCGTCGTCGCGTCGTCCGTGGGCGCCTACTCCCCCGCGGCGTACGCCGGCGCCGCACGCGACGCGCCCGTCGCGGAGTCGTGGCCGGTCGACGGGATTCCGGGCTCGTCGTACGCGCAGGACAAGGCCGCGGTCGAGGCCCTCCTCGACGACGTCCACGACGATCCCCACGGCCCGGTCGTCTCGCGCGTGCGGTCCGCGCTCGTGTTCCAGCGCGACGCCGGCTCCGAGATCGCCCGCTACTTCCTCGGCCCGGTCGGCACGCGCGTGCTGCGCCGCGGCCCCCTCCCGGCCGTGCCGCTGCCGGACGGGCTGCGTCTGCAGGTCGTGCACGCCGACGACCTCGCCGACGCCTACGCGCGCGTCGTCGTCGGGCGCCACCCCGGGCCGTTCAACGTCGCCCACCCCACGATCCTGACCGGGCAGGACATCGCCGACGTCGTCGCGGACGGGGCGCTGCGGACCGTCCCGTTCGGCACCGCACGGACGGCGGTCGCCGCGGCGTGGCGCGCGCGGCTGGTCCCCGTGGGCGAGGGCTGGCTCGACATGGCGATGCGCGCGCCCGTGCTCGACACGAGCCTCGCGCGCGAGCTCCTGCGCTGGGCACCGGTCCACGACGCGAAGGACACGCTCGCCGAGCTCGTCGAGGGGATCCGCTCCGGCGCGGGGACGTCGTCGCCGCCCCTCGTGCCGCGCTGAGCACGCGCCCGTGACGCGCCGAACCCCGGGTCCTCCCCCGATCACGACATCGATCGGGGGACGACCCGGGGTTCGGCCGGCGGTCGGCTCAGCCCTCGAGCGAGGCGTCCAGCGTGATGCTCTCGACGCCCGCGAGCGCCTTCGAGACGGGGCACGTCGCCTTGGCGGTCTCGGCCGCCTGCTGGAAGCCGGCCTCGTCGATGCCCTCGACCTCACCGCGGACGGTGACGGCGATCGACGGGATCTTGAACCCGCCGTCCGGGTCCGGGCCGAGCGTCACCTCGACCGTGACCTCGAGCGCGACCGGCGTCGCGCCGGCCTCGCCGAGCACGGCCGAGAGCTGCATCGCGAAGCACGACGAGTGCGCCGCGGCGATCAGCTCCTCCGGGCTCGTGACGCCGCCCGCGTCGTCGGCCGCACGACGCGGGAACGAGACGTCGTACGTGCCGACCTTCGAGCTGGACAGCTCGACCTGGCCCTGACCGTCCTGCAGGCCACCGTTCCAGGCTGTGCGTGCGATGCGAGTGGGCATGCGTGATCTCCTTCGGCGTCGGGGAGCCGGGCGCGACGCCCGGCACGTCCGACGGTAGCGCGGCACCAGTCCGACGTCGCGCCCGGTCCGCGCGTCAGCCGAGCGTGCCCCTCGGCCGGTAGACGATCGACGACGCCTTGTTGTCCAGGGTGCCCATCGTCGAGCACGCCGGCGTGCAGTTCCGCTTGGAGCCGGAGTAGGAGTAGGCGTCGTAGAACGTCGACCAGCACCCGGCGAACGAGTCGGCGGAGCTGATCACGTTGTTCTGCAGCACGGAGGAGAGGTTCGAGAACCCGTACGTGGAGCCCGTGAAGCAGCCGTTCCCGCCCTTGCCCCAGAAGACCTCGGTCTGTCCCTTGTAGCTCTTGTCGCGCCAGGTCAGTCCGAGGATCATCGACTGCGCAGCCGCGGTCGTGGCCCCGGCCCGGGCCGGGACCCCGGCGGTGGGGGCGGCGGTGCCGGCCCCGACGTTGAGGTCCGTGACGACGCGCGCGACGTCGGCCCGGTCCGCACCGGCGAGGATGGACACCGGCACGGGCTCGCCCGACGCGAACGCGAGGGCCTCGGCCAGCGAGTCGAAGCACACGCGCGAGGACACCGGCAGCGTGGTCGGGTCGCCGTCCTCGTCGAGGGGCAGCCCCTGGCTCGCGCAGGCCGGACCGGTGTCCGCGGGTGCGGTCGGGTCGCCCACGCCGGCGAGCGGGTCGTCCCAGGTCACGACACCGAGGTCGGGCTCGTCGGCCGCGGCGGACCCGACGAGGGCCGGAGCTCCCGCCACCCCGAGGAGCGCGACCGCGAGGGCCGCGAGAGTACGGGCAGGACGTCGGTTCATGGTCTCTCCTTCGCGTTGGCCACGTCCCCGGGCCCGGTGACCGCGTGGACCTGACGAGGAGGGCTCACCACGGGACGTCCGCGTCCCGTGCCCCCGCGCTGATCATAAGGAAGCGGATCCGCAGCGCCAACGGGGCGGCGGGCGGGAGCCGGAGAGCAGCCGCGGGTAGGCGCCGGCGGGTGACATTGGTTACGGTGCTGACAGGCCGGTACCGCATCACGGGAGCGGCCCAGGGAAGGATCCCACCGCATCCCTTCGCCAGTACCGGCCAGCCCGGGGAAATGAGTGTCGATGAAGCACCGTCCTCTGCCCGTGTCCCTGACGGCGGCAGCAGCAGCCGTCGCGGTGGTCGCAGCCGCCGCAGCACCCGCCGGTGCGGCGCCGCCCGACCCGGGCGACCTCGCCGTCGCGACGTCCTCGTCCCTCTCCCCGGCCGGTTCCCCGACCGACAAGGTCGCGCCGTCCCTCGCGGCCGCGGCCGGACAGGTCACGGCGTTCGTCGAGCTCGACGCGCCGTCGGGCGTGGACCTCGCCGCCCAGGGCGCGACGCCCGCAGAGGTGGAGGGGAACGCGGCCGACGTGACGGCGCTCGCGGACGACGTCGTCCCGCAGCAGGCCACGGCCCGCAGCGCCGGCGCCCGCAGCCCCCAGCAGCTCTCCGTGACGAGCACGCTCGTCTCGGGCGTCGTCGTGACGGGCGACGCGGACCGTGTCCGCGACCTGGCGCGCGACGCCTCGGTCGTGCAGGTGTACCGGATCGTCCCGAAGAAGCCGTCGAACAAGGGCACCGACGTGTTCACGCGCGCGCTCGAGACGTGGCAGAGCACCGGCCTCACGGGCGAGGGCGTGCGGGTCGGCATCATCGACACGGGCCTCGACTACACCCACGCCGACTTCGGCGGACCCGGCACGCAGGAGGCGTTCGACGAGGCGTACGGCGAGGACGGCAGCGGGCCGGTCCCCGACGGCACGTTCGACGACGCGAAGTTCCTCGGCGGGCACGACTTCGCGGGCCACGCCTACGACGCGTCCGGGACGGTCGAGGGCACCACGCTCGTCCCGACCCCGGACGAGAACCCGATCGACTCGCTCGACTCGATCGGTTCCGGGCACGGCACGCACGTCGCCGGCACGACCGCCGGCTACGGCGTCACGGCCGACGGCACGACGTTCGACGGCGACTACTCGACGCTGACCGACATCGCCGACTGGCAGGTCGGACCGGGCTCCGCCCCCGAGGCAGGCCTGTACTCGCTCAAGGTGTTCGGCGACCTCGGCGGGTCCACGAGCGTCGTCGTGGACGCGCTGGAGTGGGCGGCCGACCCGAACCAGGACGGCGACCTGTCCGACCGCCTGGACATCGTCAACCTCTCCCTCGGCTCGGACGGCAGCCCCGCCGACGACCCGGAGAACCTCTTCATCGACCAGCTCTCGCGCCTCGGCACGCTGTCCGTCATCGCGTCCGGCAACGCCGGCGACGTGACCGACGTCGGCGGCTCGCCGGGCAACGCGCGCACCGCGCTCACCGTCGCGAACTCGGTCGGCAACACCCAGACGTTCGACGCGATCGAGGTCACGGAGCCCGAGGAGCTCGCCGGGTCGTACCCCGCGCAGAACTCTGTGGCCTACGCCGGTTCCGAGGACGTCACGGCTCCTGTCGCGTTCGTCGCGGAGGACTTCTCCGGCTGCACCGCGTTCACGCCCGAGCAGGCCGAGGCCGTCGACGGCAAGATCGCCTACCTCTACTGGGAGGACGCCGACGCCACGCGCGAGTGCGGCAGCGCTGCACGGTTCAACAACGCGGAGGCCGCGGGCGCGGTCGGCGTGCTGCTGTCCTCGGAGCTCGAGTCGTTCGCGGCCGGCATCGCCGGCAACGCGGGCATCCCGGGCGCCCAGCTCACCGGCCCGAGCCACGACGCCCTGTACCCGGCGATCGAGGCGCGCGAGCTCGTCGCGACGGTCGGACCGTCCTACGCGATGAGCGAGTTCGTGGAGATCCCCGGGATCGCGGACACCCTCAACGTGAGCTCGTCGCGCGGTGTGCACGGCTCCCTCGGGGTGGCCAAGCCCGACGTCGCGGCGCCGGGCACCGGCATCGCGTCCGCCGCGTCCGGTCGTCTCGACGGCGGCAGCATCAAGTCCGGCACGTCGATGGCGACCCCGCACGTCGCGGGCATCGCGGCCCTCGTCAAGCAGGCGAACCCGGGCTGGAGCCCGCAGGAGGTCAAGGCCGACGTCATGAACACGGCCACGCACGACGTGTTCACCGAGCCCGACGGCGGCGGCCTGGCCTTCGGGCCGGAGCGCGTCGGCTCCGGGCGCGTCGACGCGGTCGACGCGGTCGGCAACACGACCCTCGCCTACGCGGCACAGGACTCCGAGCAGGTGTCGGTCGCGTTCGGCGTCGTACCGGTGGGCGCGGTCCCGGTGACGGTCCGCAAGGCCGTGACCGTCCGCAACACCGGCGACGTGCCGCAGACCTACGCGACGAGCTTCGCGCAGTCGAGCACCGCGGGCGGTGCGGCCGTGACCGTAGCCCCCGCGAGCGTCACGGTCCCCGCCGGGCAGAGCACGCTGGTGACCGTGACGCTCACGGCGGACCCGGCGACCCTCGCCAAGCAGCTCGACCCGACGTCGTCCGCCGACTCGGGTGTCGGCGTCCCGCGCGACTTCGTCTCCTCGCTCAGCGGCCGGGTCGTCCTCACCCCGGAGAGCGGCGCCGCGCTGCGCGTCCCGGTGCAGGCCTCCCCGAAGCTCGTGAGCGACCTCAAGGGCTCCGCCGTGGCGTTCCCGGGCGCGCAGGCCACGTCCGCGACGCTCGACCTGACGGGCCGCGCAGTGGACCAGGGCGGCTGGACGTCGATCGTCGCGCCGTTCGAGCTCAAGGCGACCAGCCCGCGGCTCGAGGCCGACGCGTCCGAGGGAGCCTCCGCGACCGCGATCGCCGCGGCCGACGTGCGCGCCGTCGGGTTCACCTCGACCGCACCGCAGATCGAGGCCCTGGGCGGCGACCCGGCCGACGGCGTCATCGGCGTCGGGATCGCGGTGGACGGCGACTGGGCGAGCCTCGGCTCGGTGTCCATCCCGGCCGTCGAGGTCGACGTCGACTCGGACGGCTCAGCGGACTTCGAGGTCGCGGCGATCAAGTACGACGCCGAGACCGACCTGACGCTCGCGGCGACGTTCACCCTGAAGGACTGGACGGCCCCGGACGGCACGCCGTACGAGGCCGGGGACAACGTCGACCTGCAGCCGGTGAACTCGGTCTGGGGGAACGTCGACACGTCGGTCTTCGACAGCAACGTCGTCGTGATCCCGGTGGGCATCGGCTCGCTCGGCATCGAGCCCGGCGACGTGCCGACGTTCCAGGTGCTCACGTACTCGCCGTACTCCTCGTCGTCCGACCAGCTCGTGGACGCCACGTCGACGTTCACGGGCGACCCGTACACGCCGGACTACTGGTTCGACGGGGGCGACCAGCTCCTGTTCGTCGGTGCGGACGACGCGCCGATCACGGTGCACCGCTCCCCGGCCGCGGCCGAGGCGGGCACCAGCAAGCTCCTGCTGCTGCACCTGCACAACGCGACGGCCGCCAAGCGGTGGCAGACGGTCGACGCCACCACGTCGGACGTCGCGGTCGACGTGACGGTCACTGCGGACTCGCGGTGCATGGCCGGCAAGGCCTACGTCGCCGTGCGGGCTCTGAACGAGTCCGGGGCGACGGCGGACATCGTCGTGACCACGCCGTTCGGCTCCAAGACGTTCACGGACGTCGCGGCCGGCAAGAACGCCTACCAGTCGTTCGCCGTCCGGGCCGCGTCCGTCGAGGCCGGGAGCGTGACGGTCGAGGCCACGGCCGACATCGACGGGACCGAGGTCACGACGTCCTACGACGCCGACTACGCGGCGCTGACCTGCCCGTAGTCACGGCCCCAGGACATCAACGACGTCGAGGAGCGCGTCGGGGACCGACGGCAGGACCGACAGGCGAGGGCCGCCACCCGTCCGGGTGGCGGCCCTCGCCGCGTCCACGGTTCCGTTACCGTGGCCCTCGTGAGCGACTTCCCGACCCCCGACAGGTTCTTCGCCCTGCGGCCCGGCCGAGCGCCGGGTACGGGCGCCGCCGACGGCCCCGACTACGCGCTGACGGTGCACGACCTCGGCGAGCTCGTCGTCACGAGCGGTCGGCTCGAGGCGTCCGATCCGTTCGTGACGCTCGGCGAGGGCCTCGTCGTGGAGGTCCCGCCCGGCCGGCACCCCGTGCGCGTCACCGTCGCGGACGTCTCGGACGAGCAGGACGGCTCGCACCCACGGGAGGCCTACCTCAGCGTCGTGCTGGCGGAGGGCGAGGTCGCACGGGTCGAGCCGGTCGTCCCCGCCAGGCTCGAGACGCCTCCCGAGGGCAGCGCCTGGACGGTCCCGGTCGACACGGGCTCGGTGGCGTTCGCCGACGCCGACGCGATCGCCGCCCTCATGCCGGACGACGACTGGTACGACTCCCTCTTCGACACCGGCGAGGACACGAGCTGGTTCTCGCTCATGGACTCCGAGGAGCACCTGTTCGAGGGTGTCGCGAACATCGGGCTGCCCGGTGCGACAGCAGGCGAGAACGTCGTGCTCGCCCACTCGGGCTGGGGCGACGGCTTCTACCCGCTCGTGCGGACGGTCGCCGCGGACGGCACGGTCCTGGGCGTGCACATCGATCTCCTCGTCGCCGTCCCGGACGACGAGGACGACGACGAGGACTGACCTCGCCGACCTGACCGACGGACCTGACCGACCGACCTGACCGCCCGACCTGACCGCCCGGTCAGACGCGTGCGCCGAGGCCCTGGAGCTCCAGCACGAGGCCCTTGATCGCGGCCGCCGGCACCTGACCGTCGTCGGACGCGACGAGCCCGGCGACGGACGCCGGCACGTCCGGGTCGGAGCACAGCACGAGCGGCGTGTCCGCGGACGAGTCCGGGAGCCGGCCGTGCGAGCCCTGGACGTACGACGCGTCGAGCGGGACGGTGCTCATCGCGTACCGCAGGCCGAGCTTCTTCTTCACCAGGTTCATCCCCGCCTTCGCCTTCGCGAGCGGGTCGGCGGGGTCGAAGAACAGCTCGGCCGGGTCGTAGCCGGGCTTGCGGTGGATGTCGACGCCGCGCGCGTAGTCGGGCGCGCGGTCGTCGTCGAGCCAGAAGTAGTACGTGAACCACGCGCCGGGCTCCGCGACGACGACGAGGTCGCCCGACCGCTCGTGGTCGAGCCCGTACCGGGCCTGCGCCTCGCGGTCGAGCACCTCGTCCACGCCGGGCACGGTCCGCAGCAGGTCGGCGACCCGGCGCCGCAGGGAGGTGTCCTGCTGGTCGCCCAGGTAGACGTGCGCGACCTGGTGGTCGGCGACGGCGAACGCGCGCGACGTCCACGGGTCGAGCTGCTCCTTGCCGTCCTGCACGTACACCTCGAGCAGGCCCTCGCGTCGCAGGATGCGGTTGAGGTGCACGGGACGGTCGGCACCCGCGATGCCGTACTCGGACACGGCGACCACGGTCACACCCTGGTTCGCGGCGTCGTCGAGCAGGGGTGCGAGCACCTGGTCGAGCTCGGCCGCGGCGGCGTCCGCCTGCGGGGCGTCGGGCCCGAACCGCTGCAGGTCGTAGTCGAGGTGCGGGACGTACGCCATGGTGAGGTCGGGAGCCTGCGTGCGCAGGACGTGGCGGGTCGCGTCGACGATCCAGCGCGAGGACGCGATGGACGCCGTCGGTCCCCAGTAGGTGAAGAGCGGGAACTCGCCGAACCGGCCGACGAGGTCGTCGTGCAGCGCGGGCGGGCGGACGTACGCGTCGGGCGACTTGCGGCCGTCCGCGTGGTAGACGGGACGCGGGGTGACCGTGACGTCGGTCGTCATGCCCATCGCGTACCACCAGCACACGTTCGCGGCCTCGTACCCGGTGCGCGCGCGCCGGGCCGCCTCCCACAGCTTCTCGCCCTCGACCAGCCGGTTGTGCTGACGCCACAGGTACACGTCGCCCAGCTCGCGGAAGTACCACCCGTTGCCGACGATCCCGTGCTCGGCCGGGCTGAGGCCGGTGAGCATCGTGGACTGCACGGAGCAGGTCACGGCGGGCAGGATCGTCGCGAGCTCGGACTGCCAACCGTTGTCGGCGAGCGCACGCAGCCGCGGCATGTGGGCGAGGGTCTTCGCGGTGAGCCCGACGACGTCGAGCAGCAGCACGGGCTTCATGCGGTCCTCCTGGTGGTGGTGCGTCCCTCGTCCTCGGCGGCGAGGTGGGTGGTGGCCCAGCGGAGCTCGGCCGCGATGCCGGCGACGAGCGAGTCGGTCGCCGCGCCCTCGGGCAGCACGGCCCAGGTGTACGTCTCGACGTCGAGGTGGGCGTCCTCGCCGTGCGCCGCGGAGCGGACGGCCTCGACCGCGGTGCGCAGCACGTCCGTCGTCGCCGCCAGGGGCGCGGCGGGCTCGTGGTGCAGCGGGACGTGGAAGTGCACGCGCCACGGCCCCTGCGCGGGCAGGCCCTGCCCGGGACCGTCGCCCAGCGCGTCGGGCAGGTCGTCCGCGGCGAGGACCGTGCCGTCGGCGGCCAGCTCACGGACCTGGTGGATGTAGCGCTTCTCGACGAAGCCGGCGACGGCGCCGCGTGCCGCGTCCTCGGCGGGGTCGGCGATGTGCAGCGCCGCGGACGCCTGCACCTTGACCACGCGCAGCCCGGCGTCGGTGATGCGGCGTACCGCCCCGGCCGGGTCCGCGAACGACACCGCGAGATGGCACGTGTCGAGGCAGACGCCCACGTGCTCGGGGTCGATCCCCCGGTCGGTGCGTGCGGCGAGCCAGGTCACGACGTCCTCGACCGTGTCGAGGACGCACCCGGGCTCGGGCTCGACCGCGACGCGCACGGTCCTGCCCGTGCGCTCGCGCAGGTCCCGCAGCCCGGCCGAGAGCTCGGCGAACGCACGCGTCGCGGACTCGTCGTCGGCGTCGGTCCACGGCTCGCGCCACGCCAGCGGCAGCGTCGAGATCGACCCGTCCGCACCGTCGGGCAGGAGGTCCGCCAGCACCTGCGCGCACTCGAGCGTGTAGGCGAGCCGCTCGGGGTCGGCCCAGGTGGGCGTGTAGACGTCGAGCTTCACGACGTCCGCGTGGAAGCCGCCGTACGGGAAGGCGTTGAGCGTGTGCACCTGGAGGCGGTGCTCGGCGAGCGCCGTGCGCAGCCGGTCCCGGTCGTCCGGCGAGCCCGCGAGCCGGTGCGCGAGCACCGCCGGCATCCACAGCCCGACGCCGAGCACGTCGAGTCCCGCGGCCTCGCGCACGGGGGCGGCGTAGCGCGCGAGCTGGTCGAGCACGCCGTCGAGGTCCTCCGCGGGGTGGACGTTGGTGCAGTACGAGAGAAGCACGTGAGCAGCTCCGATCCCCGGTCAGGCCCGGACGCCGCGCAGGACGGACGAGCCCTCGAACTCGACGCCCGGCGTCGGGAGGCCGCCGTCGACGAAGCCCGGCACGGGGTCGAGCACGAGGTTGCCCGACTGCCCGTAGAACTCCACGGGGTTGCGCCACAGCACGCGGTCGACGTCGTCGTCGGAGAACCCGGCCGCGAGCATCGCGCGCCCCGTCTTGAGCGTCTTGAGGGGGTCGGAGCGCCCCCAGTCCGCGGCGGAGTTGACGATCATCCGCTCCGTCCCGTGCTCCTGGAGGATCGCGACCATGCGGTCCTCGTCCATCTTCGTGTCCGGGTAGATCGAGAACCCTGCCCACGCCCCGGCGTCGAGCACGAGCGCGACGTTGGTCTCGTTGAGGTGGTCGACGAGCACGTGCTCGGGTGCGATCTCCGACTCGCTGACGACGTCGAGCGTGCGGCCGGTGCCCGCGAGCTTGTCCCGGTGCGGCGTGTGCACGAGCACGGGGAGCCCGGCGTCGCGCGCCATCTGGAGCTGACGCGCGAACACGTCGTCCTCCTCGGGCGTCATCGAGTCGTAGCCGACCTCGCCGACCGCGACCACACCGTCCTTGAGCAGGTAGCGCGGGATCTCGTCCAGCACCTCGCGGCAGCGGGCGTCGTTGGCCTCCTTGGGGTTGAGCGCGATCGTCGCGTGGTGCCGGATCCCGAACTGCGCCGCCCGGAACCTCTCCCAGCCCAGCAGGGCGTCGAAGTAGTCGAGGAACGACCCGACGCTCGTGCGCGGCTGGCCGAGCCAGAACGCGGGCTCGACGATCGCGCGCACGCCCGCGGCGTACATCGCCTCGTAGTCGTCCGTGGTGCGGCTCGTCATGTGGATGTGGGGGTCGAAGATGCGCATCAGGCGTCCCTCTCGGTGCTGGTCAGGAGAACGTCCGGGGCGAGCCGGGCGACGTCGTCGGGCACGGCACGACCGGCCGCACGACGCTCGGCCGCGAAGTCGCGGGCCATGCGTGCGAGCTCGTCGTCGGAGCGGTCGCCGAGCCCCGCGACTGCGTCGAGACTCACGCCCATGAACACGAGCTTGAGGACGGCGTGGCGCCACGCGTGCTGGTCGAGGTGCGCGGCGGCGAAGGGTCCGACGGCCGTGGCGACGAGGCTCTGGTCGTTGGTCCGCAGGGCGTCCGCCGCGAGATCGGTGCCCACGCCGACGACCTCGGCCGGGAGCTCACCGCGCTCGACGAGCGCGTCGAGGCCCCGCAGGACCCCGCGCCGCTCGGCCGTGTCACCGAGCTGGTACAGGTCGGCGAGGGCAGCCGCGAACGCCGCCGCGTCGCCCGTCGCGTCGGCGAGCGCCACGACGAGGGACGCGCGCGCGGCGTCGTCGACCGTGCCGTGCAGGACGCCCACCGGGTCGGTGTCCGGGTGCAGCGACGTCCGGCCGATCTTGCGCCCGGCGAGCGCGAACGCCCGTGTCACGGTCCCGGGGTCGCGGGCGACGTCGGCGCGGGCCTGCGCGAGCCAGCTCTCGCCGTCGGTGGGTGCGCCGGTCGGCGCGGGGGTCTCGGGCCAGGTCATGGCACCTCCTGGGTGTCGCGAGGTTCACGCGGGCCGCCCTGGTCGGCGGTCTCGTGCGGGTCGTGCTCCGGGGAGACGCCCGTCGGTCGGGCCGCCCAGGCGTCGCACAGCGCTGTCATGCTGCGGTGCGCGAGCCCTGGCGCGTCGTAGGAGTGACGCGGCAGCTCGACGGCCGCGACCCCGGTGTACCCGACGTCGGCAAGGGTCGCCAGGACGAGCGGCAGGTCGATCTCGCCCTCGCCGAACGGCCGGTGCTCGTGGTGGGTGGACGGCATGTCGTCGAGCTGGACGTTCGCGAGGTACGGTGCCGCCGCGTGCAGCGCGCCGACGACCCCCTCGGGCTCGACGACGAGGCAGTGCCCCACGTCGACGGTGACGCCCAGCTCCGGAGGCACCGCGCCGACGCCGGTCGACCAGCCGATCTCCGAGAAGAGCCGCAGCGCGTCCGCGACGGTCTCGACGAGCATCCCGGGCTCGGGCTCGAGCGAGATCCGCACCCCGTGGGTGCGCGCGTGCTCGACGAGTACCGGGAGCCGGTCCCGCAGCCGCGCCCACCCGTCGGCCGGGGACGCGCCGTCGGGCAGGACGCCGGAGAAGAACGAGACGCACTCGGCGTCGAGCCCGGCCGCGATCTCGATCGCGCGCTCGAGGAAGTCCATGCGGACGTCCGCCTCGGCGTCGACGAGCGTCGGGCGGTGCTTGCGGTACGGGTCGAGGAGGAACCGCGTGCCCGTCTCGACGACGACCCGCATGCCCTGACCGCCGCGCAGCCCTGCGAGGCGGGACCGCAGCGCGTCGACGCGCTCGCCCCAGCCGGGCGCGAACGGGTCGAGGTGCGGGAAGCCCAGCGTGAGCGCGACCGCGGTGTAGCCCTCGTGGTCGAGCACGTCGAGCACGTCGTCGAGCGGGTGGTCGGTGAACCCGTTGGTGCCGTAGCCGAGCGTGAACGGGAGCTGGTCGGGCCCGACGCCGGCGCCGGGCTCGCGCCGCGCGCTCACGACTCGCTCATCTCGGCCGGACCGCCGAGGCGGCTCCTGCGGTGGCCGGCACGCCGGAGCACGCGGCCCGCGACCTCGACGACCGCAAGGACCCCCACCGAGCCGAGGTTCCCGCCCCGCGCGGCCAGGGCCGCCTGCAGGGGCAGCATCGAGCGGATGCCGGACTTCGTCGCGGTGAACGCGTTCTCGGCGGACGGCTCGCGCGCGGCGTCGAGCTGCGGGGGCAGGCACGTCGCGACGTACGCGCCCGCGGCGACGACGGCCGCGACGCGCGAGGCGGTGGCGACCCGGCCGGCCGGCGTGCCGCCGTCGGGCTGCTCGGCGCCGCGACCGCGCAGCGCGCCGGCGACGACCGACCCGGCGACCGTGAGGGTGCCGCTCGCGACGGCGGCCGCCACGGGCGTCGTCGTGCCGTGGACCTCGCCGCGCGACAGGACGGTCACGCCCGCGGTGTGCGCGGCCAGCGCCGTCGCTGCGGGCAGCGCCGCGCGCAGGTGTCCGACGCCCGCGCCGAGCAGGACGTCGAGGCCACGGCACGCGGCCATGACCGCTGGGCCTGCGGGGCTCTCCTTGGCGACGGCGTCGTACGCCCACACGCTCGCGGCCAGCGGGACGGCGACGGCGAGCGCGCGTCGTCCGCCGCCCGCCGCGGCGAGGCCGAGGCCTGCCGCCCCGAGGCCGGTCGCGACCTGCAGCGCACGACGCGGCGAGACGCGGCCCGACGGGATGGGCCGCTCGGGCCGCTCGAGCGCGTCCAGGTGGCGGTCGGCGTAGTCGTTGAGCGCCATCCCGCCCGCGTAGAGGCACGCGGACGCGAGCGGGAGGAGCGCACGACGCGGCGTGATCCGGTGACCTGCGGCCGCGGCCCCCGCCAGGGTGTCCCCGAGGACCGACAGGACGGCAGGCGCCCGGACGAGCTCGAGATGGTCGTGCAACGAGGCGCGCGAGGAGCTCCTCGTACTCATGGACGGGCCGCGGCCAGCCGGGTGTCCGCCTCCTCGACCCACCGCGCGAGCGCGACGGTCTGCGCGGCGAAGTCGTGCACGTCGCTGCCCCAGGGGTCCTTGAAGAAGAAGCCGAGCTCGGGCACCGGGCCGGCGTATCCCGCGGCGTCCGCGAGCGCGAGCAGGCGCGCGAGGTCGAGCACGAGCGGCGCGGCGAGCATCGAGTCGTACGCGGACCACGTGGTCTGGAGCGTGAGGCGCGAACCGAGGAAGCCCTCGACGTGCACGTGGTCCCACGCGACCTTGATGTCGCCCAGGTCGGGCACGTTGTCGATGTGGAGCGGGGTCACACGCGTCCCGGTGAGGTCCTGCAGGCCGCGCGACTTGGACACGAGCTTGCTCTGCACCGCCTGGGGGTCGGCGAGCGTCGCGCCGTCACCGCCGCCGAGCAGGTTGGCGCCCGCCCACGACAGCACGCGCAGCCCGCGCGCGGCGAACGCCGGGGCGAGGATCGTGCGCAGCCACGTCTGGCCCGTCTTGCCGTCCTGGCCCGCGACGGGCACGCCGCGCTCCTTCGCGAGCTCGACGAGCACCGGCAGGTTCATGCTCGCCGACGGCGTGAAGCCCGCGTACGGCGCGCCGGCGAGCAGCGCAGCGTAGGCGACGACGGAGCTGGGCGGCAGGACCGCGCGGGCCGGGTCCGCGAGCGCGGCGAGGAGGAGCTCGCGGTCCGAGAACTCCGGGATCGGCTCGGGGAGCGGCTCGGTGGAGGCGAGGTCGACCACGACGACACGCGCGAGGTCGTGGCGCTCGCGGAAGTCGGTGATGTCCGCGGCGAGCCGCTCGGCGGCGGCCTGCTGGGACTCACCGTTCTCGCCCTGGCCCGTGGCGCCGGGCCGGGTGTCGTAGCCGCGGCGCACCTCGGCGTCCGCCCGCTCGAGCGCGGGGTGGGCGGCGGCGAGGAGGCGCGGCGGGATCATGCCGGCGTCGACCAGGACCTCGGCGTGCTTGAGCATCGACACGTCGCTCACGTCGTGCCCGCCGACGACGAGGTCGCCGAACGACGGGAGGGCGGCGGAGGTGAAGGGTTCGCGGTCGGTCACGCACCCGACGGCGTCGGCGTGGCCCTCGGCGATGGCGGCGAGGCCGAGCGTCGCGGTCGTGGCGACCGATCCGCGGGCCCCGACGAGCCACAGCCCGGTCCGTCCTGAGGCGAGGTGGTGCATCGTTGCTCCCGGTGTCCGTCGGCGGCGCACCTGGCGTCGCGTCGTGCTGCGACGGTGGCATCGGCGCCACCGCCGACCCGGACCCCGCCGGGAGCGCAGGAGTGCTCTCGGTGCCCGGGGCATCGGGCCTGGGGTGACCCTAGCCACGCTTTTGTCGATGGTCAATCAAAAGAGGTTCGCCTTAGCGCGAACTGGGCCGACCCGTCATGCAAAAGCGTACGCCCCTGAGCGTCTCGACGGGCGCCCGGTCGCGCCCCGACGCTACGGCGTCGACGGCACGGAGAAGTCGAGCTGCTCGTCGACCACCGCGACGACCGACCACGAGGTCCCCCGCGCGTCCGTCAGCTCGTACGCCGGGACCAGCACCGCCGCGCCGTCGGACTGGTACTGCACGGCGAGACCGAGGCGTGCGTCGGTGATCGTCACGTCGGCCACCGGCCAGGCGATCGGGCTCCCCGGGGTGACCGTCGACGGGACCGTGGGGATCTCCTCGGGCTCCACGGCACGGCTCTCGGCGGCGCCGTCGCCGTACGCGACCGGGCCACCGGTCGTGAACCGCGGGTCACCGAGCCGCTCGACGGCCTCGGCCGCGCTCACGACGTCGTACGACCCGAGGCTCACCCGCGGCGCGAGGGACCCGTAGAGCTGGAACAGCCCGGCCCCCGAGAACGTCCCGGACCACGTCGCCCCCGTGCGCTGACCGTCGACGACCTCGTAGGCGGACACGTACGTGCTGCGGTCGTCCGTGTCCCCCTCCTCGATCCCCGTCTCCCCCTGCTCGTCCACCGCGAGCTCGTACGCGTCGGCGTCCACACCCAGGTCGACGAGGACGTCGCGCAGGGTGCTCTCAGCCTCGTCCCCGGCCGGTGCCGCCCCGTGCTCCGGCTCCGTGCACACGTCGACGGCACCCTCGTCGACCGGGTCGCCCCCGGCAAGAGACTCCAGGCACGTCCACGGGTCCTTCGTCGGATCGTTGAAGCTCAGGCTCGCGAGCCCGTCCGCCTGGAGCGAGACGACCGGCCCGTCCCAGTCCGGCGCCCCGACGAACCAGCCGCCGTGGTCCTCGACCGGCTCGCCCTCGACGCCCAGGACCTCGGCCGCCCGTCGTGCCGTGTCCGCGGAGACCACCGCCGCGGCGTCGTACGCCCAGCCCTGCGCGCTCGAGCGGTCCGTGGGCAGCCCGTCCTGGTGGAACACGGTCCGCCCCCACCAGCCGCCCGCGTACGACGAGTCCACGGAAGCGCCCGCCGAGTCCGCCGACTCGTTGCGCATGGCACCGTCCGCCGCACCATCCTGCGCCGGCGCTGCCCCGGAGCCCTCCTGCAGCTCGATCGGTGCGTCGGCGGCCGAGCCCACCGCGGTGTCCGACATGCTCGACGGCGCGCTCCCGCCGAGGCCGGACGCGCCGAACGCATATCCCGCCCCGCCCACGACCAGCACACCGGCGACCGCCGCCGCGACCTGAAGGGGAGCCCGGCGGCGTCGGGCCCGACGCGCGGCGAGCTCGTCACGCGGCCCGCCCACCGGGTCGCCCGCCTCCCCCGTGCCGCCAGGCACGGCCCCGAGCGGCACCTGCGCGGCGACCGTAGCGCGGATCGCGTCCTCGTCGGGCACCTGCCCGGCCGCCGGGTCGGCGGCGCTCAGGCGCGCGAACGCCTCGTCGTCGTGCTGGTCCCCCGGTCGGTTCGGGTCGGATGTCGTCATCTTGCTCTCCTGGTGCCGGACCGCCGTCCGCGGTCTCCACCGTCGACGTGGTCTCGCCGCGTCGGCGTCTGCGTTCGTCTCGCTGCCTGGTCTGTGTGGTCAGGGCGCCGAGTCTTGCGACGCCCGGGCAGGTCCGGACCCTGCCGCGGCCCCTGCCGCGGCCCCGTGCTCCGGCCCGGCCTCCGCCCCCGCCGCCTCCCAGGCCGCGCGCAACCGCGACCGGGCACGCGACAGAGCCGCGTCCGCGCCGCCGCGCGAGACCCCGAGGACGAGCGCGAGGTCGTCCCCGCCCAGGCCCTCCCACGCCTGCAGGAGCAGGATGCGCCGGTCCCGCACCGACAGGGCGGCGAGCGCGCGACGCACCAGGTCGTCCTGGACCACGACGTGCTCGACGTCGGCCGCGTCGTCCGCGGCGTCGGGCAGGTCGGCCACGGGGACGGGGCGGGCCTTGCGCCGGTGGTTCGCCAGCAGGAAGCCCGCCGTCCGGTACAGCCAGGGGAGCTCGGCCCCCTCGGGGACGTCGTCGCGCCGGCGCCACGCGACCACCAGCACCTCGGCGACCAGGTCCTCGGCGTCCTGCCCGCTCGCTCCCCGCGAGGCAGGCAGCCGGCGCCGGAAGTAGCGGTACAGGACCGTCGAGTGCGCCGCGAAGAGCGCGGCGAACCACGCCTCGTCCCGGGCCGGTTCCTCGGCCGTCCGGGGCGTCCCCTGCGTCGTCACGGCGTCTCCTCCTCGAGTCCTGGGCCGGCGACCGTGGTGGTCGGCCGGGCGCTCACCTGCTGGTCAGCCTGCCGGTCAGCCTGGCGGTCACCCTGGCGGTCACCCTGGCGGTCACCCTGGCGGTCACCCTGCCGGTCAACTGCACTGTGTCGCGGCGGGCCCGGTTCTTGCACCGGGAGGAGACGCGCCGGCACGGATCGGCACCCGCCCCGCACAATCACCCGCCCGGACCGGACCCCTGCCGATCCTCCCACCCGTCCAGCGCCTACCCTGAGGCCCATGAGCACGACGGCGCACGCGCGCACGCCTGCCCGCCGCCGCGCCCGGTGGGTGGGGTGGACCCTGCTCGTCGTTGCCGTGGCCGTGCTCGTCGCCCTGGGGCTGCTGGTACGCGACGCCCTCACCGCTCGCGACGCCCTCACGCAGGCGATGCAGGAGGTCCCGGCCGCCGAGGAGGCGCTGCGTGCCGGGGACACCGAGGCCGCCACCGCGGCTCTCGCGAGCGTGCAGGACCACACGGCGACCGCGCGCGACAGCACGGACGGGTTCCTGTGGACCGCTGCCGCGCACCTGCCGCTCTTCGGCGCGGACGTGCACGCTGTCGCCGTGTCGGCCGCGACGGCCGACAACCTCGCGTCCGGTGTCCTGCCCGAGCTGGCCGACGTCGCGGGCGTCGCGAACGGCGACGCGCTCACGCTGGGCCCGGACGGCGTCGACCTCGCACCGCTCGTCGCGGCGGCACCGGGCATGGCACGCGCGGCCACGACGTTCGACGAGATCGACGCGCGGCTGGCGACCGTGGACCCCGACGCGCTGCACGCCGAGGTCGTCGGGCCGTTCGAGCAGCTCGTCGCCACGACCGACACCCTGCGACCCACGGTCCGCACGGCCGACCGTCTCACCACCCTCGGCCCCGCGATGCTCGGGGAGCAGGGGCCGCGCCGCTACCTCGTGCTCGCCCAGAACAACGCCGAGCTGCGCGCGACCGGGGGCATCGCGGGCGCGCTCGCCCTCGTCACCGTCGACGACGGCGTGGTGGCCCTCGACCGGCAGGCGTCGCCGGACGACGTCCCGCCACTCGACGAGCCCGTCCTGCCGCTCGACCCGGGTGTCGAGCAGCTCTACACCGACCGGGTGGGCCGGTTTATCCAGGACACGACGCTCACGCCCGACTTCCCGACGGCGGCCGCGCTGTCCGCCGCGATGTGGGAGGGCGCGCAGGGCGAGACGGTCGACGGCGTCGTCGGGATCGACCCGGTCGCGCTGTCCTACCTCCTCGAGGCGACCGGTCCCGTCGAGGTGGACGGGCAGTCGATCGACTCGACGAACGTCGTGCAGACCCTGCTCTCCGACGCGTACGTGCAGTACGGCGGCGGGGAAGCCTCCGACGCGTTCTTCGCCGCGGTCTCCACGCAGGTCCTGCAGTCGTTCCTCGACGGCGGCGCCGACCTCGGGATCGCGACGGGTGCGCTCTCGCACGCGGCCGACGAGCACCGCCTCCTGCTCTGGTCGGCGCACGAGGAGGAGCAGGCCGAGCTCGCGGGGACCGTCGTCGCGGGCGACATCGACACCGCCGAGCGGGCCCGGGACACGGTCGGCGTGTTCTTCAACGACGGCACCGGCGCGAAGATGAGCTACTACCTCGACACCGCGGTCCGGCACACGGGCAGCGGGTGCAGCGCGACGGGACGGCGCGACACGTTCGCCGTCGACCTCGCGTCCACCGCGCCCGACGACGCGGCGACGAGCCTGCCCGCCTACGTGACCGGGGACGGGTACGCGGGGGTCGAGCCCGGGGTGACGCGCACGTTCGTCGTGCTCTACCCCCCGCGCGGTGGCGCGCTGACGGACGTGCGTGTCGACGACGCACCCGCGCCGGGCCAGCCGGGGACCGTGGCGGACCGCCCTGCCGTGTCCGTCCTCCAGGACCTCGATCCCGGTGCGTCCGCGACCCTGACGTTCACGACCGTGACCCCCACCCACGAGACGCTCCCGGTGGGTGCACCGGCGGACCGGATCGACGTCTGGAGCACGCCGACGGTCACCGCGGGCGGGCTGCAGACGGTCGACGTCGCGACCTGCGGCTGAGGCGTCCGGCCGTCGCCAGCGCGTTGCCGGGTGAATTCCGGTAACGACGGAGTCACGATTGCGGTTCTGGCCTTTTTTCACCCTGGACAAGAGTCCAGTTCGCAAGCGCTGAACACTACTGTGATCACTGTCTCGCCGCCGTCAGCGCGCGGCGGACCGCACGTATCAGGGTCCCGCTCCGCGGGCTCCCTCCCCGCAGGAATGCATCGAACACGACCGAGACGGGTGACGCAGTCATGAGCACGTCGAGAAGCCGCCGTACAACGCTGCGAGCGCTCGCCGTCACCGCTGCCGTGGGTACGGCTGCGATGTTGAGCGGGCCCGCGAACGCTGCGGAGGGGGACGACGACTCGTACGTCCCGCCGGAGCCCACCATCGAGCTGACCGTGCTCTCCCCGATCTGCGACGGCGACGTCCCGTACCTCCAGTACGCCGTCGACGTCACGGGGACGGAGAACAACACCGTGACCATCACGTGGCAGAACCCCGGTGGTGCCAGCGTCGTGCAGTCGGGCCTGCCGCTGTCGGGTCGCGTCCTGTGGCCCGGTGCGGTCGTCGGTCCGGACGGCCGCGGTGCGGACTGGCCGGGCTGGAGCCTGGTGGACGGCACCTGGGTCGAGGGCGACGAGTTCGACTGGGTGCGCCCGTCGGTCGACGTGCTGTTCCAGGTGAACCCGGAGACCACGGTCTCGGTCGACTACCCGCCCTCGTCGCCGGACTGCGCGACGAACCCTCCCGGTGAGGAGAACCCGCCGCCGCCCGCGTCCGAGGTGTCGAACCCGGGCACGTCCGCGACGCCCGACAACCCGAGCCTCGCGGCGACCGGTGCGACCGTCGGCCTCTACGCCGCGATCGCTGCCGGCCTGGCCGCCGTCGGCGCCGCGATCGTCATGCTGACGCGCCGCACACGCAAGAGCTGAGCGAACCGCCCGACGACGGCCCCGCACCCTCCGAGGAGGGTGCGGGGCCGTCGTCGTCCAGGTCGCGCTACGCGACGGCGACACCGTCGAGCTCGACCAGCTGGCCCGGGACCGCGAGCCGGGTCACCCCGAGCATCGTGGTCGTCGGGGCGACGCCCGCCGCGCCCAGGCGTCCGGCGAGCACGCCGTAGTGCGGGAACAGCGCGTCGACGTCCGTGGTGTAGACGTTGAGGCGGACGAGGTCCGCCAACGACATGCCGGCCTCGGTGAGCACGGCCTCGAGGTTGTCCACGGCGAGCGCGAGCTGCGCCGCGACGTCCCCGTCGTGCTCGGGCCGGCCGGCCGCGCTCATCGCGGTCTGTCCCGAGACGTACAGGGTCCGGGACTGCCCGGAGACGACCTCGCCCTGGTTGAAACCCATCTCCAGCGACCACGTCACCGGGTTGACTGCTGTGCGTTCCATCGACACTCCGATCGTTGCGAAGGCGTGCGCCCAGCGGCTCGGTAGCCGCCGTCCTCGACGCCGCGGAACCAGCCTGACCAGCAATGACGACACCTTGTGTCATGTTTTCTGATACCAATGGAGCCGTGCGTGCAGATCGGTTGGTCTCGCTGGTGCTGCTGCTGCGCCGGCGAGGTCGGATGACCGCGGGCGAGCTCGCCGAGGCGCTGGAGGTGTCCACCCGCACCGTGCTGCGCGACGTCGAGGCTCTGTCCACGGCAGGCGTCCCGGTCTACGCCGACCGCGGTCGGCACGGCGGGTTCTCGCTGCTGCCCGGCTTCCGCACCGAGCTCACCGGCCTGAACCACGACGAGGCCCTCGCGCTGCTGACCGCTGGGTCGGGGCGCGGTGAACAGGTCTTCGGCCTCAGCTCCTCGCTCGCCTCTGCCATGCGCAAGGTCGTCGACGCACTGCCCGAGGGGCACCGGGCGGGCCTGGACGACGCCGCCCGACGGTTCCTCGTCGAGCCCGCGACGGACCTGCTCTCGCGGCGGCAACCGACCGAGGACGTGCCCGCCGACGTGATGCGCGGGGTCCGCGGTGCGGTGCTCAGCGGGCACAGGCTCCGCCTGCACTACGCCGCTCCCGACCACGAACCCCGCTGGCACACCGTCGATCCGATCGGCCTGGTCACCGTCCGTGGCCGAAGCTATCTGCTCGCCACCAAGCACGGTGACGATCGCACCTACCGGCTCTCGCGCACGCTGGCAGCCGAACAGCTCCCCGAACCCGCCGCACGCCCGGCCCAGGTCGACCTCGACCGGATCTGGGCCGAACGCGGCGCGCAGTTCCTCGCGGAGGACCACGTCCGGGTGTCGGTCCGGATCAGGCCCTCACGACGCGAGGAGCTGCTGGGCACCGCACGCGCGGTCCGCGCGGAGGTGCCCGAGGCAGACGGCTGGGTCCGGCTGGACGTGACCTTCGAGGACGTCCGGCACGCGACCTGGGCGATCTGGCAGCTCGACACCGACGCCGAGGCCCTCGCCCCCGACGCGTTGCGTGCCGCCCTGCTGGACCGCGCCGCCTGCCTCGCCGCGCGCTACGACAGTTCCTGAACCCGGTCCCTCAGGCCACGGACCACTCCCCTGCGGCGAGACGGGACCCGAGCCCTTCGAACGCCCACCGGTCCACGACCAGGACAGGGCCCTCGGGCGCGTCGGCCACGTACCACTGCAGCTGCTCGACCGTGCGGACCTCCTCGCCCGCGTCGTCGACGCACGACAGCGTCCACCGGGTCAGCGTCGCGTCCGTGCCGGCCACCTCGGCCTCCGCCGGCGCGCCGTCCCCGACGACGGTGGCTCGCAGCGCGTCGGTGCCCGGGCACGTCGCGTCGTCGGGCACGAACGCTGCCGCCGGGTCCACGTCGTCGAGCGCGACACCGGTGCGGATCTCGAACCCCGGGCAGGGCGTGTCCTGCGGGCAGCCCCCGGCCATGACGGCGGTCAGACCGTCGGAGGGCTGCAGGACGGACCAGTACTCGGCCACGGGGAGCGCGAGCGGCCCGACGGCCGTCCGACCGCTGTCCACGTGGTCGTCGTGGCCGCCGTGCTCGTCCGCCGCGTCCGGACCGGACCCTTCTTCTGCCGTGCCGGCCGTGCCCGCTGTGCCCTCTGTGCCCGGCGTGCCGTCCGTGCCCGTCGGGCCCGCCGTGCCGCTGCCCGACGACCCGGTGCACCCTGCCACGAGGGCGGCCGCGAGCGCGATCGCGGCCACCCCCGCCACCCGTCGTGCCGGCGCCATCAGCACGCACCGCCGTCGGTCCACGGGCCCCACTGCGACGCGCCCGGCGCGTCGTTCTGCGTCCAGTAGCGGGCCGTCCACACGTGACCCGCGTGGCTGACCACCGTCCCGCCGGTGTACACCGTCCCGCCCGCCCATGCCGGCGGCGAGCACGAGCCCGTCCCGCCGCCGTCGCCGTCGCCGCCGTCACCGCCGCCGCTGACCGGTCCGGGGAGGTCGACGACGGTCGCCCCGCGCGGGTGGTCGTACGTCGTGGCGTAGGCGACGCCGTCGACCGTGACGACCACGTTGGAGAACTGGGCCGCGGGCATCGCCCACTTCAGCTGGTTCGTGATCGACCCGCCGGCGGGGATCCCGCCGGTCGGGACGGTGAACCGCACGGTGTGGAAGTCCCCGTCCAGACCGCCGACGTTGTCGCCCGCGTGTCCCTTCGCGATCACCGTGGTGCCGAACCCGCTCCAGTCGGTCATCTCGCCCGTGTCGGTGGTGCCGTACTGGAACGAGATCGTCGAGCCCGCCGGGATGTCCCGGGTGCCGTCGTTGCGGAACACGACCTTGGGCGAGATCGGGTAGTTGTTGTCGCCCAGCGCGAACTCGGTGTACTCGAGGTCGACGTCGAGCGCCGTCGTCGGCATCGGGCGGTCCGCGTTCGCCTTCGACGCGCCGTACGGCGTCGCGGACGAGAACGTCGTGTGCATGACGTCGACGAGCGAGTCCCCGATCCCGTACTGCCCCTTCGCGGCGTCGTAGTCGAAGTCGCCCGCGAGCTCCCAGATCATGATCCCGCCGAGTCCGCTGTCGACGACGTAGTCGGCCTTGGCGGTGATCGCCTCGGTCGAGTCCCCGGACAGGAACGTCCTCGTCTGCGCGTTCCACCACCACTCGTTCTTGGTCACGGGGTCGAAGTGCCGCTCGTACGTGCCCTGGAGCGGGTCCGTCACCCCGTACGACGCGACGTAGTCGCCCGTCACGCCCTTCTCCAGGTTGAGTGCGTGCCAGATCGGGTTGACGCCTGCCGGGACCGCGTTGCCCTGCGGGTCCGTGTCGAACCACAGGTTGTCGATGCCCTCGGCGCCGTAGCCGCACCTGTTGTTCGTGCCCGCGGGGCAGGCGAAGCCGGCTGGAGCAGGTGCTCGCCCGCCCATGCCGTACGTCCCCCCTTGCACGCTCTGGAAGCCCCGCGTGTAGAACGGCACGCCGAGGTTGATGCGCCCGCCCTGCATCGCGCCGCGGAAGTAGTGCGACGCCCAGTCGCCGTTGAGGTACCCGATCCCCTTGTACGCCGTGTAGACGCCACCCGCCGCGAGCTCGGCGTCCTTGCCGTCGTCGAACAGCGCACCGTTGCCGCCCACGTACTCGTTCCAGGCACCGTGCAGGTCGTACGTCATCATGTTCACGTAGTCGGTGTACTGCGTGACCTGGTAGACCTCCATGCCGCGCAGCAGCCAGCCGGACGACGGCGTCGCCGTGGTGAGCATGTAGTACTCGCCGTCCTGGGCGCCCGCCACGTCCAGCTTCTCGCGGAGCGTCCGCATGAGGTTCACGTAGCCCTCGAAGAGCTGCCCGCGCCGCGCGTCGGAGAAGCCGAAGTCGTCCGGGTTCCCCGCCTGGGCGTTCGACGTCGGGTACTCGTAGTCGATGTCGATGCCGTCGAACCCGTACTCGCGCACGAAGTCCACGACGGAGTCGGCGAAGGTGTCGATCCGGGCCTGCGACCCGGTCATCGTGTAGAAGCCGCCGGACGCGACGCGCTTGCCGTCGGCGTCGAAGTAGCCGCCGGTCTCGGCCCAGCCGCCGACCGCGGGGATGACCTTCACGCCCGGGTTGGCCTTCTTGTACTTCGCGAGCAGGTTGAAGTGGCCCGTGTAGTCGAGCGTCGGATCCATCTCCGCGCCCGCGACCCCCGGCCACGTCATGTCCGTCGCGGCGTTGCCCGCGGCGCCCGCGTTGACGGAGACCTCGTCGTTCCCGTCCACGTGGGCGAACGCGTAGTTGATGTGCGACAGCTTGGTCCACGGGATGTCGCTCGCGAGGTAGCGGGGCTGCTCGTTCGCGCCCGTGCGCCAGCTCGTGAAGTAGCCGATGACGCGGCGGTCCAGCCCGTTGGGAAGCTTCTCCCGTCCGGCCTCGTCGTAGACGTCGCAGTACGGGGTGTCGACGCCCGGGGTCTGCGCCATGCCGTCAGGCCGGCACCTCTCGTCCGGGTTGGCCGACGGGTCCGTCGTGGGCTCCTCGGTCGGCTCCTCCGTGGGCTCCTCGGTCGGCTCCTCCGTGGGCTCCTCGGTGGGCTCCTCGGTGGGCTCGTCGCCGCAGGCGCCGACCTGCTCCCACGGGGCGCTCGCCGTGCCGGGCGTCTGGCCCTGGGTCCACCACTTCGCGCGGTAGTTCGCGCCGTCGTAGGACGCCATGGTGCCGCCCGTGTAGACGACGGACGTCGACCAGGGGTCGGCGCACGCGGTCGCGGCGGTCGCGGCCGGACCGCCGAGCGCGGCGGTCAGACCTGCGGCGAGAAGGGTCGTCGCGGTCAGGCCGGCGAGGACGCGTGCCGGGATCCCGCGGCGACGCCGTCGGGCCCCGAAGGACAGGGAGAGTGCCATGTGGTGTACCTCGTTCGTGCTGGGGGGCGGCAGGTCACGGTCGGACCGGTCCCGGCCGGATCAGGGTCGTGCGACGCCCGGCCCGGACCGCCCCCGGGGCGAGGGGACGGTCCGGGCAGGCGTGCGGGATCAGCAGGCGCCGATCTCCTCCCAGGGGCCGTACTGCTCGGCACCGGGGACGTTGTTCTGCGTCCACCACTTCGCGCGGTAGTTGTGACCCTGGTACGACGCCTTCGCGCCGCCGTTGTAGACAGAGCCCGCCGACCAGGCCGCCTCGCAGTCACCCGGGTCAGTCGGGTCCGTCGGATCGGTCGGATCGGTCGGGTCCGTCGGATCGGTCGGGTCCGTCGCACCGCCGCACGCGCCGGTCTTCTCCCACGGCCCGCCGGCCGAGGGCTTCTCCCCCTGCGTCCACCACTTCGCCCGGTAGTTCGCGCCCTCGTACGACGCCGTCGCGCCGCCGTTGTAGACGGTGCCGGCCGACCAGGCCGCCAGGCAGTCGCCCGGGTCGGTCGGATCCGTCGGGTCCGTGGGGTCCGTCGGGTCGGTGGGATCCGTCGGGTCGGTGGGATCCGTCGGGTCCGTCGGGTCGGTCGGCCCGTCGGTCCCGTCGACCGGACCGGCCGGGGCGGCACGGAGCACGTCCGAGAACCCGCCGAGGAGCGACCCGTCGTGGTTGCCGGACAGGTCCCACCACATCCCGCCGCCGAGCTTCTTGTCGGCGATGTACTGCGCCTTCGCCGCGACCGAGCGCGGGTTGTCGTAGCTCCACCACTGGTCGCCGTCGTAGCGCCACGCGGACACGGTCTCGGGGTCGTAGAAGTCGTTCCCACGCGTGCGGAGCTTGTCGTAGTCCTCGTTGCCCGCCTCCCAGGTCCCGGGGCCGGCACCGGTCGCCGCGGACCAGGGCTCGGACGACGTGACGCCCTTCCAGCCGCGTCCGTACATCGCCAGGCCCACGCCGAGCTGCGCGGGGTCGATGCCGGTGCGCAGGTACTCGTTCACGGCCTTCTCGACGCTGAACTGCCGGTTTGCGGCACGCGGGTCGGCCGGGTCGTCGTACAGGTTGCCCTGGTGCCCGGCGAGCGCCGGGTCCCACGCACCGTGCAGGTCGTAGCCCTGGACGTTCCCGAAGTCGAGGTACTCGAAGTTCTCCGGGCGGTTCCAGCCACCGGCGGCGATGTCGTCCGGGTTGGCGGGGAGGAACGCGGAGAGCAGGTAGTGCTTGCCGGTCTGGGCGCCGTAGGCGTCGAGCTGGGTGCGGAACTCCTTCAGCAGGAGCGTGAAGTTGCGGGCGTCGTTGACGGTGTCGACGTGGTTGCCCTCGAGCCCGTTGTTCGAGCCGGGCCACTCCCAGTCGATGTCGATGCCGTCGAACACGCCGGCAGCGGCTCCAGGGCCCCCACGGCCGTCGATCACGGGGAGGTTGCCCTTGATGTAGATGTCGAGGCACGACGACACGAGCTTCTTGCGCGAAGCGTCGGTCGCCGCGGCCTTGGAGAAGTTCTTGGACCAGGTCCAGCCGCCCAGGGAGATCATCGGGCGCAGGTGCGGGTTCTTCGCCTTGAGCTGCTTGAGCTGGTTGAACGAGCCGGCGAGCGGCTGGTCCCAGGCGTCGGCGACGCCCCCGACCGAGTTCGCGGCGGTGTAGCCCATGCCGAAGTCGGCCCACGCGTCGCCCGCGCCGTCGGAACCGTTCGGCCCTGTCCCCTGCGCCTTGTTGGCGATGAAGCACGTCAGCGACTGGTGGTTGATGTTGCCGAACGAGTAGTTGATGTGCGTCAGGTCCTGGGCCGCGCCCGAGTCCTGGACCTTCTTGAGCTTGAAGTCGCGGCCGTACACGCCCCACTGCGTGAAGTAGCCGACGTTGCGGTAGCCGTTGACGTCGCTGTCTCCGGGGTTCGCGACGGTCGCCGCGGTGGGTGCGGGTGCCGCCTGGGCGGCACCTGTCCCGGCGACGAGTCCGGCGAGCAGTGCTGCTGTCGTGGCGAGCGCGAAGGTGCGGCGAGCGTGCCGCGGGCTGCGCCGCCTCCTGGTGAACACGTCCATGGGTCCTGCCTCACTGGTGCGGTGGACGACGCCGAGCCCGCATCGCGGGTGCCGTCGCCCAGGTTCGTTCCTGAACGTAGCCAGGCGTCCACCGCCGCGTAATCCGCGCTTCCCACATTGTTCGGTTTGCAAACTTACTCGGACGATAGGGGGAAACACGTACCCCGGACCGTCCCGGTCGTCCGCCCCGTCACCTGTGGACGCGGTGCGCCTGGACGGTCAGCTCCACGCGTGAACGCACGCCGAGCTTGCGGAACACCCGTCCGAGGTGGACCTCCACCGTCCGGACCGACAGGAAGAGCTGGTCGGCCGCCTCCCGGTTCGACGCGCCCTGCACCACCAGCAGCGCGACGTCGAGCTCCCGCTCGGTCAGCTCGTCGGACCAGCGCGCGCGCAGCCCGGCGAGCGCCTCGTCCGAGACGTCGCTCTCCCGCACCGCGAGCCTGCGGGCGTCGGGCTCCGGTGCCCCGTGCAACGCGGTGGGGAAGGGCACGTGGACCGGCACGGGGACCTGGACAGGGACCGGGACGCCGGTCGCCGCGGGCATCGGCAGCGCCGCAGGGGCGGGGTCGGGAACGCCCGACGGCGTCACGGTGCCGCCCTGTGCAGGCGCGCCAGGATCGCCCCGGTCGAGCGGTCGCGCCAGGGCCGCGAGCTCGTCGCGGGCCACGAGCGCCCACGCCTCCGCCCCCGATTCCGAGAACAGCTCGATGGCGGACAGGAACAGCCCGTGCGCGCGCTCGAGCTCCCCCGCCCTCACGAGCGCTCGCGCCGCGCACAGGTCGATCCGCGCGTGCTCGTACGGGGAGTGCGTCGACCGGTTGACACGCGCCGCGCGCTCGATCGGCCCCCCGAGCTCGTCCGGTGCCGCGAGCGCGAGCTCCGCGCGGACCAGGGTCGAGGCGCGCAGGGCGGCGGGCAGGTCCTTGGCGTCCACGCGCCGGCGGACGAACGCTCGTCGTGCGGCGTCCTGCCGGCCGGCGACCACCCACGCCTCGACGTCGTCGAGACCGGGCAGCGGCAGCATGCGGGCGCTGTCGGGACGCTCGCGCTCCGCCGCGAGCTCGAGCAGGGTCGCCGCCTGCGTGACGTGGTGCGCGAAGGCTGCCCCCATCGCCCGGTCCACGAGCAGCCCGAGCCGCACCGGCCGCGAGGTCGGACTCCCGCAGGTCTCCTCGAGCGCCGTCGCGACCGTGCCCACCGTGCCCGTCGTCATCATGTCGACGCGGCGCGCGGCTGCCACGCCGAGCCCGGCGAACGGCAGCCCGATGGGCAGCCGGAACGCGGACTCCGCCAGCTCGTCGGCCGCGCGGGTCAGGTTCCCGCGCCACACGTGCACCAACCCCTGGGCGAGGCGGACGTGCGCCTCGGCGAGCGGGGTCATGGCTCCCGACGGGCCGTCGAACCAGCGCCCGCCGTCCTGCACGGGCGCCAGCGCGGCGACCGTGCTGGCGAGGGTCTGTGCCGCCATGTCGAGCTCGTCGTCGGCGGCGAGCGCGAGCGCCCGGCACACCTGGAAGCCGGCCTCGTGATCGGGCCGCAGCCCGTCCTCGCGCACGACGGCGGGGCGGTCCCCCACCCCGAAGACCGCCGCCCACGTACGGGCGAGGTCGAGCTCCACCACGGTTGCCGGGTCGGTGCCCGGACCGTCGCCCGCGCCGAGCCGGGCCGCGACGTCGAGCAGCTCCGACACGCTCACCCCGTCGCCCCGCTCGGCGTGCAGCCGCGCGGCGGTGAGCACCCCGACGGCGATGCCGCGCCGGGCGCCGGGAGCCGGGCCTGCGCCGGACGTCGGGCGCAGGAACGGGGCGAGCACGTCGTCGGGCACCTGGCCCTCGGCGAGCGTGAGCGCGGCGACGAGCGGACCCAGGGTCTGGGCCCGCACCGCGTCGTCCCCGCTGCGCGACGCCTTGCGCAGCCAGTCCGCGGCGTCCTGCACGTGGCCGCTGCGCAGCGCCGCGACGCCCGCGACGCCGAACGCCTCCGCGCGGTCGGCCCCCGCGGCCTGGCTCGCCGCCTCGCGAGCCACCTCGTGGGCCCAGACGACGTCGCCCCGATCGAGGTGTCGTCGTGCCGTGCGCAGGAGCCCCGGCACCAGCCCGGGATCGCCCGCGAGGGTCGCGAGCGCCGTGTGCCACACCGCCGCGTCCTCCTCGCCCGCCCGCCGGTGCGCGCCTGCGAGCGCGACGTGCGCGACGGTGCGCTCGGCGAGCCGCGCGTCCGTGTGCACGAGCGAGCGCATCCGCGGGTCCACGAACGCGAACCTCCCGCCGACGAGTGCGAGGTGCTCCGCGAGCGGGCCGTCCAGCACCCCCTCCATCTCCTGGCCTGTCGCGCTCAGCAGCAGCTCCGTCCGGTCGACGACGGCGACGGAGGCGACGAGCAGGGCCTGGCGCTCGGCGTCGGACAGGGCCGCGAGCCGCTCCCCGAGGAGCGCCCGGACGGCGGCCACCGCAGGCAGCGGGTCGGGCAGGATCGAGCCGCCCGCGAGCTGCTCGGCCGTCAGCAGGTCCGCGGTCTGCGTGATCGCGGCCGCGTTTCCGCGCAGCCGGCGCGCAAGGTGCGCGGCCACGTGGGGCGCGACCGCGAGACGCCGGTCCACGAGCAGCAGGTGCAGCGCGTCGGCGGGCGCGAGCGGCGGCACGCTGCGCACCTCCAACGGGCTGCCCACGTCCCCCATCGTGCGCTCCGCCGCCGACGCGAGGAGCACCACCGGAGCGCGCCGCTGCGCGACGAGCCCGACCACGACGTCACGGCTGACGGCATCGACGAGGTGGACGTCGTCGATCACGAGGACGACGGTCGCACCGTCGAACGTCTCGACGAGGAGCTCGGCGAGCGCGACAGCGGCGACCTCGGGCAGCTGTGCGTACCCCGGGGCGGTGACGTCGAGCGCCCGCGCGAGGTCCTGGGGCAGCGCCCGCCCGCAGCCCTGGGCTACCTGGGAGACGAGCGCGGCGACGGTCGTGCCGGCCGGGGCGCCCGCCACGGGAGGCCGGCAGCGCAGGACGACCGGCGGGTGCGGGAACGCGCCCGTGGCCACGGCCTGGCACACGAGCTCGAGCGTGGCGCTGGCACCCATGCCTGTCTCGGCGGTCCACACGAAGGCCCCGCGTCCCTCCGCGACGGCACCCAGCGCGAGGTCGATCTCCTGCGTGCGCGACGACAGCCGCTCGAGGCGCCGCGCCGCACGGGCGTCCCCGCAGCGCGCCGGACCGGGCACGACGAAGTCCTGCGGGATGTTCGACATGGCGCACCCTCTCGTCCGGGGGCATCGTTGCCCGACGACTGGGTGAAATGTTAACAACCCTCCGTAAACCGCGCGGACCGACGCCGTTTCCGATTCGTTACCGATCGCGTGCGACCGGCGCGCGCTCAGGCTTCGAGGATCAGGGTGACCGGACCGTCGTTGACGAGCTCGACGGACATGTGCGCACCGAACCGGCCGGTCGCGACCTCGACCCCGCGCACGCGCAGCTGCTCGACGACCGCGTCGACCAGGGGCTCGGCGACCGGCCCCGGTGCGGCCCCGTTCCACGACGGCCGACGGCCCTTCTTCGTGTCGGCGTAGAGCGTGAACTGGCTGACGACGAGCACGGGCGCGCCCTCGTCCAGCACCGACCGCTCGCCCGCGAGGATCCTCAGCTCGGCGATCTTGCGCGCGATGGTCTCGACCTGGACGTCGCCGTCGTCGTGCGTGACGCCGACGAGCGCCAGCAGGCCGGGCCGGTCGATCGCCCCGACGCGCTGCGTCGAGCCGTCCTCCGCCACGACGCTCACGCTCGCGCTCGACACGCGCTGGACGACCGCCCTCACGCGCCGGTCCCTGCGCCGCCCGGTGCCGCTCGCAGCTCCTCGGCCACCCGGACCGAGCCGACCGGCCCTCCACCACCGAGCACGGGGACCTCGCCGAGGCCCTCCAGCGCGGCGACGTCGACGTCGACTGCCCCGGAGTCCGTCAGCCGCAGCAGCGCCGCCGCGAGGACTGCGGGCCGCGGGCGCGACGCGCCGTCGAGCACCTTGAAGGCGAGGGCCCCGCCGTCCGGCAGCCCGGCGCCGTAGACGCCGTCCGCACCGTCCTTGGCGACGAGTCCCGGGACCGCCCGCATCGCGATCGTCGCGTCGCGGCCCTGGCCGCCCACCATCTCGGGGAACGCGGACATCGCGGCCGCGACCTGGGCCTCGGGCGAGCCCGACGCGTGCACGGGCGCCGAGGCGAGGAGACCGAACCCGCGGGCGAGGCCGCGCACCGTCGTCGTGAAGAGCGGCGCTCCGCACCCGTCGACGGTCGCGTGCTCCACGGGCACGCCCGTGAGCTCGGCGACGGTCTCGCGCACGGCGACCTGCAGGGGGTGGTCCGGCTCCAGGTACGTGGCGGTGTCCCAGCCTGCCGCGACGCAGGTCGCGAGCATGGCGGCGTGCTTGCCCGAGCAGTTCTGCGTGATCGACGACGGACCTTGGCCGTCGCGCTGCCACGCGAGGGCGGCCGGCGGGTACAGCGGCAGGTCCGGCGTGTTGCGCAGGGCCGACTCGTCGAGGCCCGCGCCCGCGAGGATCTCGCGCACACCCGCCAGGTGCTCCGGCTCGCCGTTGTGGCTCGCCGCCGCGAGCGCGAGGAGTCGCGGCGGCAGGTCCAGCCCGTGGCGCACCATGGCGACGGCCTGGAACGGCTTGACGCTCGAGCGAGGCCAGATCACCGCGTCCGCCTCGCCGAGCACGAGCTCGGTGCGAGGGTCGACCTCGGCATCGCCCGACCCCGTGGTCGGACCAGCCAGGATCACCAGGTGCCCGAGGTGCACGGACTCGACGAGGTCCGCGCGCACGACGTCCGCGAGCGGGACGGCGTGACGCGCCACGGCGGCGACGGCGCCCGCGGCCGGGGTCGCCGGCGTCCCCACGGTGCTCACCAACCGCTCGGACGTCCGCCGCCCGAGCCGCGTCCCTTGCCGTTGCCGTACGGCTGCAGACGCGGACGCACGTCGACGAGGTAGACGATCGCCGCGACGACGGCGATGAGTCCGATGAAACCGAGGTTCGGCCCGCCGAGCGGCAGCGACAGGAACCCCAGGGCGGCCGCCACTCCGAGGATCGCGAGCCAGATCGGCTTCGTCAGCTTCCCCTCCGCGGTGAACGCGCTCGCCGGTCGGCGCGCGGCGTCGACCAGCGCGACGAGCTGGGTGATGAACACCACGAGGGTGAGCAGCAGGTAGATGATCCACTGGAGGGACCCGACGATTCCGGACACGTCGTCGAGCCTACGGCAGGACGCGCAGCCCCTGCGCCCGGGCCGCGCCCGCCACGGACGGGTCCCACGCGGCGACGAGGGTGTCGTCGTGCGCGACCGCGAGGGCGCTCGCCACGTGGACGGCATCGTCGGTGCGCAACGCCCCGCCGCCGCCCACGAGCTGCGACGCACGGACCGCGACGTCGCCCGTCACCTCGACGACGTGCATCGCGGGCCACAGCGCCGTCCAGGTGCCCAGCGCGTCGTCGTGCTCGGCCGGGCCGATGACCCCGACCCGCAGCCCGGTCGCGAGGACGGCGCGCAGCTCGGTGTCCGTGAGCCGGCTCGTCACGACGACGTCCGCGCGGTCCCACAGCCGGCGAGCCAGCTCGGAACCTGCCTCGGGGACGCAGAGCTTCACGAGTGCGCTCGCGTCGAAGTAGACGAGGGCCACCTGCTGGCCCTCAGCGACGGATGCGCCGCACGAGCGCGGCGACACCGGAGGACCGCGGAGACCTGGACCCGGCCGCCGCGACGGCCGGGCGGGCGACCTGCTGCACGTCGCCTGTCGGGTTGCCGACGGCGGCGGGGCGTCCCGTCGACGGCGGTGTGAGCAGCCCGTCCCGCACCAGCTCGGTGACGAGGTCCGCCGTCGCGACGCCGGTGAGCCGCGCCACCGGGACGCCGCGCTCTGTCACGACGATCTCCTCCCCCGCCCTGGCCCGCTCGATCCACGACTTCAGCTCGGCCCGAAAGGCGCTGACGGCGACGTCCATCCCCCGACCGTACCGGTGCGGCAGCCCCGCGTGCAGGGTGAACCTGCACCGGATCGCACCGCCGGTCACCTCAGAGCTCGGGCAGCGCGCCGCGCGCCTGCTCCGGGGTCGCCGAGGCGGCTTCGAGCACGTCCACGACCGGTGAGCGCAGGATCATCACGAGGGACTGGACCTGCCAGTCACCCTCGCCGACGACGTGCGGGTCGGCGCCACGGGCGACCTCCACGAGCACCTCGCGGGCGACGGCAGGGTCCCGCCCCGCCCCGATCGCCTCGGCGAGCACGCGCGTCCCTGCGGCGAACCGGGCGACGAGGTCGGCGACCCCCTCGAGGTCGTGCACCTCCCCGTCGGCGGACGCTCCCGCCGCGACCGGCAGGGCACGACGCGCGAGCACGCGGGCGCTGCGCATCGCACGGTCGACGAGCACGGCCTGTCGTTCGAGCTCGCCGAGCTCGTCGCGCCGGGGCCGGCCGGCCGCGGTGACCCGGGCGAGCTCGCGTGCCGACGTCGCTGCCGACTGCCACTCCTCGAGCGCGCCCTCGGACGCGCGGCCCTGCACGAGCGCGGCCTCGAGGTCCGCACGGTCCCGCGAGCGCAGGCCGCGTGCGAGCGTCTCGAGCACGACAGCGAGCTCGGACGTCGCCTCCGCCCCGAGCGTCCGCGGACGACGGCGCGGGTCACCGGGCGTCAGCGCGGCGACGGCGAGGGCGACCGCGCCACCCACGAGCGCGTCGGTCCACCGGCCGAGCGGCCCCCCGGCCTGTGCCGCGGGCAGACCGACGATGACGATCGCCTGCACCCCGGCCTGGGTCGTCAGCATCGCCCCCCGGTCGATGAACCGCGCAGCGAGCGCGGAGACCGCGAGCACGACGGCGACCTGCCACCATCCCGTGCCGATCGCGTGGACCACGAGGTCGCCCAGCCCGACGCCGATCGCCACGCCCACGGCGAGCTCGAGCACGCGGCGCAGCTGGCGGTCCTGGCTGAACCCGAGACAGATCCATGCCGACACAGGCGCGAAGAACGGGGCCACGTGACCGAGCCCGTAACGCGCGATCCCGAACGCGAGCCCCGCCGCGGCCGCCGCCTGCAGGATCGGCCAGAGCGACGCGCGGACGCGCGACGCGCCCTGGCGCATCCGGGCCCGCAGGAGCAGCCGACGCCATGCGGTCCGCGCGACGCCAGGCCCTGCGGTCACAACATGCTCGTCGGGGCGCCCTCGCCACGCGGGGTCAAGCCGCGCGCGACCTCGCCGCGCGGGGCGGGCCGGTCTGCCGACACGCCGTCCCCCGGCACGACGACCTCCTGCGCCGCGCTGACCGCACCGCCGTCGCACGCGACGAGCAGCTCCGCGTCCGTGGGCACGCTGCGCTTGAGCACCGCCAGCGCGACGGGGCCCAGCTCGTGGTGGCGCGCGACCGACGTCACCGTCCCGACCGCACGCCCGTCGAGCGACACCTCGGCGCCCGCGACCGGCAGCAGGTGGCCCGACCCGTCGAGGTGGAGCATGACGAGCCGACGCGGCGGACGTCCCAGGTTGTGCACGCGCGCGACGGTCTCCTGGCCGCGGTAGCAGCCCTTGTGCAGGTGCACGGCCGTGCGCAGCCAGTCCGTCTCGTGCGGGATCGAGCGGTGGTCGACCTCGGTCGCCAGGCGGGGACGCCACGCCTCGACACGCAGGGCCTCGCTCGCCCAGGTCCCGACCAGCCGCCAGCCTGCGGCCTCGCGCGCGGCCACGGCGTCGGGCAGCTCGGCCCGCGGGACGAGCACGAGGCGCCACGGCCGGTCCGAGCCCGGGTGCTCCTCCTCCGGCAGGCCGTACCGCGTCCCGCCGGGCGCGACGTGCGGCCACGGGTCGCGCCACGTGACGGGCTCGCCGTCGGCGCCCTCGGAGTCGACGGGCTCGCCCAGGGCGGCGTACTCGTCGGTGACGTCGGCGATCTCGACGCGGAGCATGAACTTCATGCGGTCGAGCCACGCCGCCAGGTCGGGTGCGTGCGACGGCTCGGTCACGAGCCAGGTCGAGGTGCCGTCGTCGACGACCGCGGCGGAGTGCTCCACGTGGCCCTGCGGGGAGAGGACGAGGAGCTCGGTGGACGTGCGGGGCGCGAGGCCCGTGAGGTCCTGGGAGGTGATGGAGTGCAGCCAGCTCAGCCGGTCCGGACCCGTCACCCGCACCACGCCCAGGTGCGACTGGTCGACGACGGCGCCGCCGGTCTGCAGGGCCCGCTGCTCCCCGGTGGGGTCGCCGTAGTGCCACGCGACCCCCGCGTCGGGTCCCGACGCCTCGACGGCGCCGTGCCGCGCGAGGAGCGGGCTGGTGTGTCCGGTGGTCACGATGTCCTCCTAGGGAGCCGCTCGCCGGCTCAGGTCGTCTGTCGCCGCTCGAGCTGTGCCGACGCGTACGACTGCAGGGGGTGGCCGAAGGCGGCGAGCTCCCACACCCACATGAGCCGGCCCTCGACGAGGCCGAACAGCCGCTTGGAGGCGGTCACCTCCGACGCGGTGGCGGTGCGGGCGATCAGGTCGCTCGCGAGGTCGACCCGGCCGTTGCCCACCGCACCCAGGTAGACCGAGACGCGGCCGGCCGGGTCGGCGAGCAGCACCTCGAGCGGGTGCCGATCCTCCTCGAGCCCGTCGGGCCGGTCCGTCGACACGCGCCAGTAGCCGGTCTCGGTGGACCACACCGGCGCGGTCCCGGCGGCGGCGTCGAGCTCACGCGGGTCGCGGTCCGGCCACGCGCCCTCGTCCGGGACCGTCTCGGGGACCTGCGCCTCGAGGAGCCGCAGGGTCGACTCGTAGCGCAGGTAGGGCCCGCCGTCGTGGTCGAAGACGACGTCCTGGACGAACGGCGTCTCCTCGAGCCCCGGGTACGCGATGACTCCCTCGCCGCGCCAGCTCCCGACGATCCAGGCGAGCGGGTAGACCTCGGGAGCGAGGCCTTCGGGGAACTCGAACGGCATCAGCGCGAACCTCTCGCAGACGGGTCTCGTGGCACGGACGTGCGCGCCGGGGACCGACGCGCCGGAGCGCTCGTCAGCGCTGGCCCCGGTAGAGCTTGTAGACGACGTATCCCGCGAACCACGTGATGGTGATCGTCGCAGCGATCAGGAGGCCGAGGAAGATCAGCTCGAGAGTGTGCGGACTCATGCGCACGATCCTACCGGCCGCCCGGGACCGCTCATGCGTCAGCGTGCCGGCGCCACCCGACGGACCAGCAGGTACAGCTCGCAACCGAGGCAGAGCCCGAACGCGGCGTTCAGCACGGCCGCGACGAGCGCGAGCGCCGCGGCGACCGGGACCGCGCCCGCCACCCCGAGGAGCCCCAGCACGACGCCGGACCCGGTGACGACGAGCCCGACCGTCTGCGCGAAGCGCGGCGGCCGCGGGTCCTCGGTCTCTTCCGTCGGGCCGATGCGCGGCAGGATCAGCGCCCGGTAGACCCAGGCCTGCCACGTGCCCTGCGCCCCCCGGACAGCACCGAGGAGAAAGCTCCCGGCGACCACGGCGAGCAGGGCGAGCGCCGCGGGCGACGTCCACAGCAGGATCACCGCGGCGAGGAGGAGTGCCGTCATGCCCGCCCCCGCGCGGGGTCCCCGGGGGTCGATCCCGTCCGTCGGCGCGGGCCTGCGTGCGTCGTCCCGACCGTGCTGCTCGCTCATGCGTCCTCCTCCGTCGGTTCGACGCGATCAGGCCGGTCGCGGCCTCGACAGGTCGGTCCCGGCGTCGAGCGCTGCGAGCGCCTGCCTGCGGTTCATGGCACCGCTGGCACGCGCCACCTCCCGCCCCTCGGCGTCGAGGACGAGGACGGTCGGTGTGCGCAGTATGCCGAACGCCCGCACCAGGTCGAGGTGGTCGTCGACGTCCATCTCACGATGCGTCACGTCGTCGTGCGCCGCGGCGACCTCGCCGAGGACGCGTGCCGTGGCGCGGCACGGTGCGCACAGCTCCGCGGAGAGCTGGACGAAGGTCCGGCGGGCGCCCAGCTCGACGCCGTGACCGGCCCAGTCGACGGTCGGGACCACACCGCCGGCGGAGGCGACGCGCGGGGTTCGTGCGGGCCCGGCGCGCACGACGCCCTGACGGCGGCGCCACACCACCCCGAGCAGGAGGGTCGCGGTCAGCGTGACGACGAGCAGGACCACAGCGGTCCCGGGCTGCGGCGTCATCCCACGATCACCCTGCCCACGACGAAGATCAGCGTCCCTCCGACCGCGACCGGGAGCGCGCTGGCCGAGAGCGCCCCGAGGCGACCGCGCAGCTCCGGGAGCTGGTCGAACAGGGCGTGCAGCGACGCGACGAGCAGACCGGCGACGACGCCCGACCAGGCGCCGCTGATCATGTCCAGGTCCGGCATCACGAACCCGACCGCGCCGCCTGCGACGACGGCGAGCCCGAGCGTCGCGGCCGCCCCCACCCACGGGCCGAGCGGCAGCGCGGAGACCGCGGACGCGACCGCGAGGGCGACGGCGCACGTGACGACGAGCGACGCCCCGGCGTCGGTCCGCCCGGTCGCGATCCACCCCGCGCACGAGGTCGCGACCACGATGCCGCTCACGGTCCCGCTGAGGGACTCGACGAGGCGGGGGCGGCCGTCGCGGCGCAGCAGCTCGGCGACGAACGCGAGGACGACGGCGAGGGCGAGCACGACGGGCAGGTGCCGGAGCGCGGGCTCACCCTGGGTGGCGGCCGTCGCGCCGACGGCACCGAGACCGGCCAGCGCCACGACGACCCGGGTGCCGCCGTGGACGGGGACGTCGAGCAGCCGGGGCCAGCCGATCGCGACGACCAGCGCCAGGACCGCGGCGGCCGCAGCGAGCGGGAGAGGTCCGAAGAAGGCGGCGACGGCGACACCGGCCGAGAGGCACGCCGTGAGGACGGCGCGGGAGGAGAGGTCCACTGGCGGTCAGCACCCCGCTCGGGGGCATGAGGAGGGCTTCGGGTCGTGCTGCACGCGTAAGAGTCTCGCAGATGGGCCACCGCCGCCCGTGAGACGCCGCCTTCGCCGCGTCCACCACGCGATACGGTAACCACCACGGACGGGCCGCGGCACCGCGGTACCGGCATGATCGGGGCGGGTGGTCGGGGCAGCCCGGCCCGACGCCCGACCCGGAATAAGGAGGTGCCGGATGGCCGACCTGCTGATCCTCACCCCCGCGACCGGGGGCTCCGTCGAGGTACTGCCCGCGCTGGGTCTGCTCTCGCACCGGATCCGCGTGCTGCCGATGGAGCCCTCCGCGCTCGTCGACGCACCCGACTCCGACGTGGTCCTGCTCGACGCGCGCCGCGACCTGGTCGCTGCCCGCACCACGTGCCGGCTGCTGCACGCGACCGGTCTCGACGTCCCCCTGGTCCTCGTGCTCACGGAGGGTGGGCTCACCGTCGTCACCGCCGAGTGGGGTGCCGACGACCTCCTGCTCGAGAGCGCCGGTCCGGCGGAGGTCGAGGCACGCCTGCGCCTCGTCGTCGAGCGCTCCGCGGCGGGCCCGGCGGACGACGTCCCGCAGGAGATCTCCGCGGGCGAGCTGGCGATCGACGCGAGCGGGTACACGGCGCGGCTGCGCGGGCGGCCCATCGACCTGACGTACAAGGAGTTCGAGCTCCTGAAGTACCTCGTCCAGCACCCGGGCCGCGTCTTCACGCGCGCGCAGCTCCTGCAGGAGGTCTGGGGCTACGACTACTACGGGGGCACGCGCACCGTCGACGTCCACGTCCGGCGCCTGCGCGCGAAGCTCGGTCCGGAGCACGAGCAGCTCATCGGCACCGTCCGCAACGTCGGCTACCGGTTCGACCCGCCGAAGGACCGCCGCCAGGCGTCCGACGACGGCGGGTCGGGCGCACAGGCCCGCCAGGACGAGACGACCTCGTCGGGCGCGGCCGGTGACGGCAGCACGGGTGCCTCGGTAAGTTCCTCCGGGTGACGGCCGACACCAGCGACTTCACCTCTGCGCTGCCCGACGGGCCCTGGCGCCACGAGTTCGTCCCCGCGAACGGGGCACGATTCCACGTGGCGGTCGCCGGGCCGTCGGACCGCGGCGTCCGCGACCCGGGCCCGCCGCTCGTCGTGCTCCTCCACTCCTTCCCGGAGTTCTGGTGGGCGTGGCGACACCAGATGGAACCCCTCGCCGCCGCGGGCTACCGGGTCGCGGCGATGGACCTGCGCGGCGTCGGCGCGTCGGACAAGCCGCCGCTCGGGTACGACGCGCCCACCCGCACGCGCGACATCGCCGGTGTGGTCCGCGGACTCGGCGCCAGCCGCGCGGTCGTCGTCGGCCACGGCACCGGGGGCAGCCTCGCGTGGGCGATGGCGGCGCTGCAGCCGGCGGTGACGGCGGGCGTCGCCGCCCTGTCGGCGCCCCACCCCGCACGCATGCACGCCCCGGCGCGGCGCCTGCTCACGCCCGTCGCGCGCAAGCACCTGGCGTTCTTCCAGGTGCCCACCCTCCCCGAACGCTCACTCACGTCCGGCGACATGGTGGGCCAGGTTCTGGCCGACGGCGCGGCCGCGCCGTTCGCCGAAGACGTCGTCGCCACGTACCGCACCGTCATGCGCATCCCGTTCGCCGCGCACACCGCGATGGAGTCCTTGCGCTGGGCCGTGCGCTCGACGCCGCGACCCGACGGACGCCGGTTCCTGAACGCGCTGCGCCGCCCGGTGGGCGTGCCCGCGCTGCAGGTGCACGGCGGCCGCGACGGTCTCCTGCGCCGCGAGCTCGCGGACGCGGACGGGGCCGCGCTCGCGCGCGACTTCCGGTTCGAGGTCCTGCCCGACGCCGGGCACTACCTGCCCGAGGAGGCGCCCGACGACGTCACGGGCCTCCTGCTGGACTGGCTGCCGCGCACGCACGGGAGCAGCTGACCGGGACCGCCTCCCGCGCCGCGCCCGCAGCAGGTCAGCCCGTCTTGACGAGCTTCGCCGCCCGGACCGGGTCCGTCTCCCCGATGCCCTGGGACGGGCACCACTGCGCGATGCTGCACGCGCCGCCCGCGGGTCGACGCGCGAAGCACACCCGCCGTCCGTGGAAGATCAGCCGGTGGGACAGCATGGTCCACTCGGACTTCTCGACCAGCTCGCCGACCACCTGCTCGACCTTGACCGGGTCCTCCTCCTCCGTCCAGCCCAGCCGGCGGACCAGGCGACCGAAGTGCGTGTCCACCGTCAGCCCCGGCACCCCGAACGCGTTGCCGAGCACCACGTTCGCCGTCTTGCGACCCACCCCGGGCAGCGTGACGAGATCTTTCAGGCGCGGCGGGACCTCGCCGTCGAACCGCTCGACCAGCGCTTGCCCGATCCCGACGACCGACCGCGCCTTCGCGCGGAAGAAACCGGTGGGACGCAGGATCTCCTCGAGCTCCTCGCGATCCGCCCCGGCGTACGCCGCCGCGTCCGGATAGCGCGCGAAGAGCTCCGGGGTCGTGAGGTTGACGCGCTTGTCCGTGGTCTGCGCGGAGAGCACCGTCGCGACCAGCAGCTCGAGAGGCGTCGTGAAGTCGAGCTCGCAGTGCGCGTCCGGGTACGTGACGGCGAGCTCACGGTTGGTCCGGCGCGCGCGCCGGACCAGTGCGAGGCGGGACTCGGGGGGCGTGCTGCGGTCCGGGGTGCGTGCGGCTGTCGGGCTCACGACGACCACGGTAGCGGGGTCCGCCGACAGACCGCGGGCGCACCGAGGCAGGCCGAGTTGCGGTGGTAGGGCAGACTTGTCCTGGAAGACTGCCGGTCGAGACGAAGGATTCCCGCGTGGACGACGACGTTGTGCTCTCCGCACCCATGTTCGCGACGATGGACGAGGACGAGACGCGCACCCTGTTCGAGTCGATGCAGCAGGTCGAGCTCACCCGAGGCGACGTGCTGTTCCGCGAGGGAGAACCGGGCGACCGGCTCTACGTGATCGCGAGCGGCAAGATCAAGCTCGGTCGCCGATCCACCGACGGTCGCGAGAACCTCCTGTCGATCCTCGGACCCGGCGAGATGTTCGGCGAGCTCTCGCTGTTCGACCCGGGCCCCCGCACCGCGACCGCCAGCTCGGTCGCCGACTCCGTGATCTACGAGCTCGGCCACGACCAGCTCGTCGAGTGGATCGAGAAGCACCCGAGCGTCGCCAAGCACCTCCTGGGCGCGCTCGCCCGGCGCCTGCGCCGCACCAACGAGACGCTCGCCGACCTCGTGTTCTCCGACGTCCCCGGACGCGTGGCCAAGGCCCTGCTCGACCTGTCGACCCGGTTCGGCGAGGAGACCGACGAAGGCATCCGCGTCGCGCACGACCTCACGCAGGAGGAGCTCGCACAGCTCGTCGGCGCGTCGCGCGAGACCGTCAACAAGGCGCTCGCCGACTTCGCGACGCGCGGCTGGGTCCGCCGCGAGGGTCGCGCCGTCGTCCTGCTCGACCTCGACCGCCTGGAGCGCCGCGCGCGCTGATTCTCTGCTACTGGCTGCTCGGCCGGGCTGGGTGGAGGGTCGCGGAGGGTGCGCCGCGTCTCCATCCGCGCCGCTCGTTCCTCGCCGCGCTCCCGCCAGGCCCGCCACGACGCGGCGCCCCCTCCGCCACCCTCCTGGTCATCGGCCGTTCCAGCCCTTGCCGATCTGTCACGTCGCCGCCTTCCGGCGCGACGGCGCGACCGCGCGACGACATCGGCGGTTCGGCGGCGCGCGACGAAGCCCACGAGGGGTGCGGGCCAAGCCTGAGCCGTGCCGAGACGGCAGCGCGCGACGAAACCCAGCAGCCTGCGAGGGGCGGAGCACGCCCGGCTGGGATCGCGCGTCGCGACGGGAGGAGCGGGGGTGCCCGGTGGTGGCGGCGGGTCGTGGCGGGCCTGGCGGGAGGACCCGAGGAACGAGGGTCCGGATGGAAGACCCGCCGCCACCACCGGGCACCCCCGCGGACCCACCACCCGCGAACCGCGAGAACTACTCGGCGAGCTCCACCACGAGCTCCACCTCGACCGGGGAGTCCAACGGGAGGACGGCGACGCCGACGGCGCTGCGGGCGTGGACGCCGGCGTCGCCGAAGATCTCGCCGAGGACGGTGCTCGCGCCATTGACGACGCCCGGCTGGCCCGTGAAGGACGGGTCGCTCGCGACGAAGCCGACGACCTTGACGACGCGGACGACGACGTCGAGGTTGCCCACGACGTCGTGCACCGCGGCGAGCGCGTTGAGCACGCACACCCGCGCGAGGTGAGCGGCGTCCTCGGGAGGGACGAGGCCCTCGCCGTCGCCCACCTTGCCGGTCGCAGGCAGGGCGCCGTCGACGAACGGGAGCTGGCCGGAGGTGCAGACGTACCGGCCCGTGCGGACGGCGGGCACGTAGGCGGCGACGGGCGCCGCGACGTCGGGCAGGGCGATGCCGAGCTCCGCGAGGCGGGCGGCGATCGTGCCCGGCGACGCGGCGGCCGTGCCGCCGGACACTACTTCTCCCCGGTGGGGCGCTTGAGGTAGGCGACGAGCCCGTTGCCGTCGGGCCCGGTGACGACCTGGACGAGCTCCCAGCCGTCAGAGCCCCACTGGTCGAGGACTGCCTTGGTGTTGTGGATGATGAGGGGGATGGTCGCGTACTCCCAGGTCGTTGCCATGGGGCGAGCGTAGCGGCCCGGCCCGCTGCGCGGGATGCTCACACAACCCGCACACCGGCGATCATCACTATCCCAGGGCTCGATACGGACGCTCCCTTAGGGTGGGACCATGCCTACCCCTGTGCGTGCTCGCGGCCGGAGGATCAACGCCTACCAGCTGATCGCCCTGCTGCTGGCGTTCGTCCTCGTGGCCGGCGTGGGCGGCGTGCTCGCGGCCGGACTCTTCATCCCCCTCGCCGCCGGCGCGAACACCGCGACGGACAGCGCCCTCGAGGTGTTCGACGAGCTGCCCGAGGACCTCGAGCCCGGCCCGCTCGCGGAGCTGTCTCGCGTGTACGCGAACGACGGCAAGACGGAGCTCGCGACGTTCTACACCGAGAACCGCATCGTGGTGCCTCTCGACAACGTGTCGGACAACATGAAGCACGCCGTCATCGCGATCGAGGACAAGCGCTTCTACGAGCACGGCGGCGTCGACCTCGAGGGCATCCCGCGCGCCGCGGTGAACAACGTCCTCAAGCGCCCCACGCAGGGCGCATCGACGCTGACGCAGCAGTACGTGAAGAACGTGCTCATCGAGCAGGCGGTCCGCAACGACGACGACCTCGGCGTGTGGGAGGCGAAGGAGGACAGCCTCAGCCGCAAGGCCCGCGAGGCGAAGCTCGCCATCTCGCTCGAGAAGCGGATGACCAAGGACGAGATCCTCCAGGGGTACCTCAACATCGCGCAGTTCGGGACGTCGGTGTACGGCGTCGAGACGGCGGCGCAGCACTACTTCAGCAAGAGCTCGAAGGACCTCAGCGTGGTCGAGGCAGCGACGATCGCCGGCGTGACGAAGGCGCCGTCGTCGTACGACCCGATCCGCCACCCCGAGGAGGCGCAGCGGCGCCGCAACACCGTGCTCAACCAGATGTACGTGCAGAACTTCATCACCAAGGAGGAGTACGACGAGAGCCGTGCCCTGCCGATCGCGGACACGCTGAAGGAGAAGCCGGTCGAGGTGGGCTGCCAGTCCGCCGGTGGCGCCGCGTTCTTCTGCGACTACGTCACCAAGGTGATCATCTCCGACCCGGCGTTCGGCGAGACGGCGAACGACCGCACCTCCCTGCTGTACCGGGGTGGCCTCGACATCTACACGACGCTCGACCCTGCGATGCAGAAGGCCGCCGAGAAGCAGGCCAAGAAGGCGGTCCCGCCGGACGACCCGAGCAAGATCGAGGACGCGATCGTGTCCATCGAGCCCGGGACGGGCAAGATCCTCGCGATGGCCCAGAACCGCGACTACGACGCGACGGAGGACCCGGAGCCGAACACCACGGCGGTCAACTACAGCGTCGACCAGGCGCACGGCTCGTCGAACGGGTTCTCCCCCGGCTCGACGTGGAAGCCCTTCGTGCTGGCCGAGTGGCTCAAGTCCGGTCACTCGCTGTACGAGACGGTCAACGCGAACAAGCGCACGTGGATCGGGAGCCGCGACTTCCACGCGAGCTGCGCGATCCTCGGCAGCGACCCGTGGACCCCGTCGAACTCGGACGGTCCCGGCAGCGGTTCCATGTCCGTGCTCAAGGCCACGTACAACTCCGTCAACACGGGGTACACGACGATGGCGAGCCAGCTCGACCTGTGCAACGTCGGGAGCACCGCGAAGAGCATCGGCTTCCGCCCGTCGCTGCTCAGCGACGAGGGTGACATCAACATCAACCCGTCGATGATCATCGGGACGCAGAACTCGTCGCCGCTCCAGATGGCGGCCGCCTACGCGACGTTCGCGAGCGGCGGCACCTTCTGCGAGCCGCTCGCGATCACGAAGGTCGTCGGGGCGGGTGGCAAGGAGCTCGACGTTCCGACGTCGAAGTGCGACAAGGACGCGCTCGACCCGAAGATCGCGGCGACGGTCACCTATGCGCTGCAGCAGGTCATGACGCAGGGGTCGGGCAGGGCGGCACAGCTCGACGGCCGCGTCTCGGCCGGGAAGACGGGCACCTCGCAGCTCAACCGGCACACGTGGTTCATCGGCTTCACCCCGCAGCTCGCGACCGCCGTCTGGATCGGCAACGCCGAGAACGACGTCGAGATGCGTGACTTCACGATCAACGGCGAGTTCCAGCGCTGGTGGTTCGGCTCGACCCTGGCGGCGCCCACGTGGAAGGCCTACATGGACACCGCCCTCAAGGGCCAGTCGGAGAAGTCGTTCGACTCGCCCGACTGGGGCAAGGTCAACGCACCTGCTCCCCCGCCGAAGCCGGACTCCGGCGGCGACGACAACGGCGGTGGCGGCGACGACGGCGGCGGTGGCGGCGACAACGGCGGTGGCGACGACAACGGCGGTGGCGGCGGTGGCGGCGACGACAACGGCGGTGGCGGTGGCGACGAGGACCGCGGCGGCGACCGCGGGGACCGGTCGAACGACGCCGGACGTGACGCCGGCGACCTGAGCGGCTTACTCGACGGTCTCGTCGGGGGGAACGACTGAGCCCCGACGGGGCGCGCCGCGCACGGTCGGCGTTCGTCGGGCTCGCCGCTGCGGGCGTCGGTGCACTGGCGTACGCGCACGTGGAGACGAAGCTCTTCACCACCCGTGAGGTCACCCTGCCGGTCCTGCCGGCGGGTGCCCGCGACCTGCGCGTGCTGCACGTCTCGGACCTGCACCTCGTGCCGTCGCAGCAGCGCAAGATCGCGTGGGTCCGCTCGCTCGCCGAGCTCGAGCCGGACCTCGTGATCGACACCGGTGACAACTTCGCCCACGTGGACTCCCTGGACCCGTTGCTGCACGCCCTGGGACCGCTCCTGGAGAGCGTGCCGGGCGTCTTCGTCATGGGCTCCAACGACTACTACGCGCCCCGGCCGAAGAACCCGGCGCGCTACCTGCTGCCGGACGCGCGTCTGCCCCTCACCGAGCAGCCGCCCACCCTCCCCGCGGCGGAGCTCGCCGAGGCGTTCCGCGGGGCAGGCTGGCTCGACCTGACCAACCGCAGGGACGCGATCGACGTCGGCGGCGTGCGGATCGACCTGGTCGGTGTCGACGACCCGCACCTGGACCTCGACGTCTACCCCGCACCCGCACCTCTCAGCGAGGGCGCGGACCTGCGCCTCGGCGTGACGCACGCCCCGTACGTGCGGGTGCTCGACGCGATGCACGCCGACGGTGCCGACGCCGTGATCGCCGGCCACACCCACGGGGGCCAGCTGTGCGTGCCCGGGTTCGGCGCGCTCGTCACCAACTGCGACCTCGACCGGCGGCGTGCGAAGGGCCTGCACGGCTGGCCCGGGCCGCGCCCGGACGAGGCCGGGGGTGAGAGCTCGACGTGGCTGCACGTCTCCGCCGGTGCGGGCACGTCGCCCTACGCACCGTTCCGGTTCGCGTGCCGCCCGGAGGCGACGCTCCTCACGCTCACGGCCCGCTGACACCACCTGCTTGGACGTCACCGACGTCACGTGGACCCAGTTTCGTCGCAGGGCCACCCGTGGGCTATTCTGGGCAGGCTTCCCACGGAGAACGGCATCTTTCACGGTGCCCGACGACGTGCGGCGGGCAATCGGGGTGTGGCGCAGCTTGGTAGCGCGCCTCGTTCGGGACGAGGAGGTCGCAGGTTCAAATCCTGTCACCCCGACCAGTCGAGAGGCCCTCTGATCAGCGGAAACGCTGAGCGGAGGGCCTCTCGTCGTCTGCAGACGACGAGCGGGCGGCGGTCGTCGGCGCGAGACTGGAGCCATGACCACCGGACCGATCGTCGTCGTCGGGGGCGGCCTCGCCGCCGCGAAGGCTGCCGAGACGCTGCGCGAGGAGGGTTACGACGGCGAGCTGACCGTCGTCGCGCGCGAGCCGCACCGGCCCTACGAGCGCCCACCCCTGTCCAAGGACTATCTGCGCGGTGAGGCCGAGCGGGACTCGGTGTTCCCGCTCGACGAGGACTGGTACCCCGCGCACGACGTCGAGCTGCGGACGGGCACCGCGGCGTCGGGCCTCGATCTCGCCGGGCACGTCGTGACGCTCGCGGACGGGCGGACCCTGACCTACGGCACGCTGCTCCTCGCGACGGGCTCCGACCCGCGCCCGCTGCCCGTCCCTGGCATCGACCTCGACGGGGTCCACCAGCTGCGCACCCTCGAGGACAGCGAGCGGCTCGCTGCGACGTTCGCGGCGTCGGCGCGCGAGGGCGCCGGCAGGCTCGCGATCGTCGGGGACGGGTGGATCGGGCTGGAGGTCGCTGCGTCGGCGCGGACCATGGGGCTGGACGTGAGCGTCGTCGGGCTCGGGGCGCACCCGCTCGAGCGCGTCCTCGGGCCAGAGATGGGCGAGCTCTACGGGCAGGTCCATGCCGAGCACGGGGTCCACCTGCACCGGCGGGCGCACGCGAGCGCGATCACGGGCAGCGAAGGACGCGTCACGGGCGTCGCGCTGGCGGACGGTACGCACGTGGACGCCGACGTCGTGCTCGTGGCCGTCGGCGCGTCCCCGAACGTCGGTCTGGCCGAGGCTGCGGGTCTTGCGCTGGACTCGACGACGGGTGGGATCGTCGCGTCGGCGACCTTGCAGACCACGGACCCGGACGTGTTCGTCGCGGGCGACGTCGCGAGCGTGCCGAGCGCCCGGTACGGTCGGCCCGTCCGCGTGGAGCACTGGGCGACCGCGCTGAACCAGGGGCCGCACGCCGCGCGCGCCATGCTCGGCGCGACCGACCCGTACCCCGAGCTGCCGTACTTCTTCTCCGACCAGTACGACGTCGGGATGGAGTACCTCGGGTTCGTCGCCGGCCCGGACGCGTACGACGAGGTCGTGGTGAGCGGGTCGATCGTCGACCGCGAGCTGGTCGCCTTCTGGATGAAGGGGGGCCGCGTCGAGGCCGGCATGGCCGTCAACGTCTGGGACCGCATCGACGACGTCAAGGCGCTGATCCAGCGCGACGGTCCCGTGGAGCGCCACGAGCTGGAGGCGTTCGTCGGCTAGCGCGGCGCCCGCGGTCTACTCTCCGCACGTGTCGCGCACGGCTGCGGCGACGAGGTCCGCGTCCGCGCTGGACCCGTTCACGAAGACCACGACCGGGTCGATCGGCAGGCTCGCGGCCTGCTCGATCCCCAGCGCCTCGAGCGTCACGGGCAGCGCGGTCTGGCTCCCGGAGGACCAGCTCCCTTCTCCGCCGTCGGCCTCGAACTGCAGGAAGGCCTCCTCGCCGGGCGGGACGACGACGCTGTCGACGAGGTCGTCCGACGGTTCGCCCTCGAAGTCCGCGGTCGGGTCGAACAGGTCCTGCTGGAAGCGCACCGGGCCGTAGGTGGAGGTGAGCCGCACGGTCACGGCGTTCGGGTTCCTGACGGAGTAGACGACGCTGCGGTCCGGGTCCTGCGACCCGACGACGTACGCCGACGGCAGGTCGTCGCGGACGCCGCACGCCTCGACCGCCGGTCCGTCCCACCAGCTCACCGCGCCCTGCTCGATGCGGGCCGTCCGCGCGACGACCTGCCATCCGACGACGGCCACGAGCGCGAGGACCACCAGGACGCTCCCCACCCATGTCGCGACGCGACGTCTCCTGCGGGACGCCTCGCGCCGCGCGACCACCTCGTTCATGCTCAGCACGCGGGTCACCGTAGCGCCGAGGCGTCGCGATCAGGGCACGTCGCGCTGCGGCTCGCCGACGTACTCGCTGAGGGGCCGGATGAGGGAGTTCGCGGCGCGCTGCTCCATGACGTGCGCGGTCCACCCGACGACGCGGGACGCCACGAAGAGCGGCGTGAAGATCTGCGTGTCGAACCCCATGAGGTGGTACGCGGGACCTGCCGGGTAGTCGAGGTTCGGCAGGATGTTCTTGCGCTCGGTCATGGCGGCCTCGAGCGCCGTGTACAGGTCGAGGAGGTCCTGGCGGTCGTAGTGCTCGACCAGGCCGTCGAGCGTCGCGCGCATGGTGGGGACGCGCGAGTCGCCGTGCTTGTACACGCGGTGGCCGAACCCCATGATCTTGCGCTTGCTCGCGAGCGCGTCGTCGAGCCACGCCTCGGCGCGGTCGGCGGTCCCGATCTCGGCGAACGTCGCCATCACGGCCTCGTTCGCCCCGCCGTGCAACGGTCCCTTGAGCGCGCCGATCGCGCCCGTGACGGCGGAGTGCAGGTCGGAGAGGGTCGAGGTGATGACGCGCGCAGTGAACGTGGAGGCGTTGAACGAGTGCTCGGCGTACAGCACCATCGACACCTCGAACGCGCGCACCACCGCGGGGTCGGGGTCCTCGCCGAACGTCATCCACAGGAAGTTCTCGGCGTAGGTGAGGTCGTCGCGCGGCTCGACGATCTGCTGCCCCCGTCGGCGGCGCTGGTCGAGGGCGACGGCGGCCGGCAGCACGGCCCAGAGCCGCAGCGCCTTCGCCTGCTCGGCCTCCGGCGAGGAGTCCTCGGCGTCGGGGTCGTGCGCACCGAGCTGGGAGACGGCGGTGCGGCACACGTCCATGGGGTGGCACGTCGTCGGGAGCTCCAGGATCGCGTTGCGGACGTTGCCCGGGAGCGCGCGGTTCGCCCGCTCGGTCGCGGTCTGCTCGGCGAGCTGCTCGGGCGTCGGGAGGTCGCCGTGCCACAGCAGGTAGGCGACCTCCTCGAACGACCGCCGCGCGGCGAGGTCCTGGACGGGGTACCCGCGGTAGAGGAGCGAGTTGGTCTCGGGGTTGACCTTCGAGACCGCGGTGACGTCGACGACGACCCCGGCGAGCCCCTTGCGGATCTCGGGCTGCTGGTCAGCGCTCGGTGCGGACGTGCTGCTCATGTGCTCGCTCCTTCGTGTCTGATACGAGTTGTCAGCACCCACCGGTCCGGTGTCCCCTGGGATGCTGACAACTCGTGGTTCCTCAGGGACGGTAGGTGAAGATGCCCTCGTCGAACTGGTTGTACGCGGCGTAGTCGAGGAGCTCGTACAGGCGGGCGCGTGTCTGCATGCCCTCGACCTGCCCGGCCTGTGTCCCGGTCCCGGCGATCTCCTCGAGCGCGCGCTCGGCCGCGCCCATGGCGATCCGCAGCAGTGTCACCGGGTAGATGATGAGCGCGACGCCGGCGTCGCCGAGCTGGCGCCGGGTGAAGAGCTCGGACTTGCCGAACTCCGTCATGTTGGCGAGCACCGGGACGTCGACCGCCGACGCGACGGCCTCGAACTCCGCCAGGTCCTTCATCGCCTCGGGGAAGATCGCGTCCGCCCCGGCGTCGACGAGCGCCTTGGCCCGGTCGATCGCGACCCGCAGCCCGTCCGGGCCCGGGACCGTCCCGCGCACGTCGGTGCGCGCCATGACGAGGAAGCCGGGGTCGCGGCGCGCGTCGGCGGCGGCCCGGATGCGCTTCGCGGCCTCGTCGAGGCCGACGACCTCCTTGCCGTCGAGGTGCCCGCAGCGCTTGGGGTTCACCTGGTCCTCGATGTGCGCCCCGGCGACCCCGGCGTCCTCGAGCGTCTGGATGGTGCGCGCCACGTTCATCGGCTCGCCGAACCCCGTGTCGGCGTCGACGAGCGCGGGCAGGTCGGTGACGCGCGCGATCTGCTGCGAGCGCCCCGCGACCTCCGTGAGCGTGGTGAGCCCGATGTCCGGCAGGCCCAGGTCCGCCGACAGCACCGCCCCGGACACGTACACACCCTCGAAGCCCTTGTCCTGGATCAGCCGGGCGGAGAGCGGGTTGAACGCCCCGGGAAGCCGCAGGGGCTCACCGGTGCTCCGCGCGGTCGCGAGCGCGTCGCGGAACGTCCGTCGCTTGTCCGACGGCGTCACCTGGCTGTACAGCATCAGGCCCCCTCCCCCTCGGCCGGGTCGTGCATGGTGAACCCCTCGCCGTCGACGTCGACGGTGTCGCGACCGAGCTCGAAGAGACCGGTCGGCGTGGGCACGGAGTCGAGCAGGCCCGGGCGTCCGACGATCGTCAGCTCGCGGACCTCGGCGGGCGTGAGCGCCGGGAGCCGCTGCGCGAGCTCGAGGAACCGCTCGATCTCCGCGTCCTCCAGGACGCCCGCGGCGAGCGTGCGGAACTTGCGCACGTACTGCTCGCGGCCGAACGGGCGGGCTCCGAGCGGGTGCGCGTCGGCGACGGCGATCTCCTGGACGATCCTTCCGCCGTCGGCGAGCTCGATCTCCACCCGGCCCCCGAACGCCTTCTCGGCCGGATCGGTGGCGTGGTACCGCCGCGTCCACTCCGGGTCCTCGGCGGTGGTGACCCTGCCCCACAGCTCGACCGTGTCCGGGCGGGCCGCCCGCTCGGGCGCGTAGGAGTCGACGTGGTGCCACCCGCCGTCCTGCAGCGCGACCGCGAAGATGTACGGGATCGAGTGGTCGAGGGTCTCGCGCGACGCCGTCGGGTCGTACTTCTGCGGGTCGTTCGCGCCGGAGCCGATGACGAAGTGCGTGTGGTGGCTCGTGTGGATCACGACCGACGTCACGTTCTCTGGGTCCGCGAGCCACGGGTGCTCGTCGTGCAGTGCCCGCGCGAGGTCGATGAGCGCCTGCGACTGGTACTCCGCGGAGTGCTCCTTGGTGTACGTGTCGAGGATCGCGGTCTTCGCCTCCCCCGGGCCCGGGAGCACGACGTCGTACGCGGCGTCGGGCCCGTCGAGCATCCACGCGACCACGCCGTCCTCACCCTCGTAGATCGGCTCGGGCGAGGTCTGGCCGCGCATCGCGCGGTCCACGGCCTCGACCGCGACCTTTCCCGCGAACGCGGGCGCGTGCGCCTTCCAGGTCGAGATCTGCCCCTTGCGGGACTGGCGGGTGGCCGTCGTCGTGTGCAGGGCCTGGCCGATCGCCTGGAACACCGTCTCCGTGTCGAGGCCGAGCAGCGTCCCGATCCCCGCCGCGGCCGACGGCCCGAGGTGCGCGACGTGGTCGATCTTGTGCCGGTGCAACGAGATGGCCCGGACGAGGTCGACCTGGATCTCGTACCCGGTCGCGACAGCGCGGACCAGCGCCGCCCCGTCGGCCCCGGCGTGCTGCGCGACCGCGAGGATCGGCGGGATGTTGTCGCCCGGGTGGGAGTACTCGGCAGCGAGGAACGTGTCGTGGAAGTCCAGCTCGCGCACGGCGACGCCGTTCGCCCACGCGGCCCACTCGGGGCTCGTGCGCGTCGCGAGCCCGCACCCGAAGACCGTGGCGCCGGGCGTGTACGGGTGGGCGAGCGCCTGCCCGCGCGCTGCGACGGCCGGGCCCCGGGTGAGGCTCGCGGCGGCGACCGCGGCGTTGTCGATGACGCGGTTGATCACCATGTCCGCGACCTCGGCGGTGACCTCGACGGGGTCCGTCGCGAGCTCGGCGAGCTTCCACGCGAGCTGGTCCGTGCGGGCGAGCGGTTCCGCGCTCGGGTAGACACGCAGGTGGTGGGTGTACGGCATCGGTGGCTCAGCTCTCGTCGTTCCGGGCAGGGTCGGTGGTCGTGGGGTGGTCAGCAGCACGCAGGGCCTGGTCGGCGAGCGCTGCGCTGCGGTCGATGTGGGCGACCATCGCGGCCTCGGCGGCGGTCGCGTCGCCGCGCGCGAAGGCGTCGGCGACGGCCCGGTGCTCGTCCACGTGGTCGGTCGTCCCGACGCGGCCGCGGGCGGCGAGCGCGCGGTACCGGTCGACGTGGCCGCGGATCTGGCGCAGCAGCGCCGAGCACCAGCGGTTGTCGGCGAGAGCCTCGATCTCGCCGTGGAACTGGGCGCCGACGCGCAGGACCTCGTCCTCGTGGTCGCGCACGGCGCCCATGAGGGTGACGAGGCGGACGAGCCTCGCGACGTCGTCCGGCGTCGCACGCTCGCACGCGTCCCGGGCGAGCAGGCCCTCGAGCCGGGCGCGGACCTCGTAGACGCGGCGCGCGTCCGCGACGTCGAGCGGTGCGACGCGCACGCCGCCCGTGGGGAGCTCGACGACGAGAGCCTCCGCCTGCAGCAGCCGCAGCGCCTCGCGCACCGGTGTGCGCGACACCCCCAGCCGGCCAGCGAGGACCGGCTCGGTGAGGCGTTCGCCCGGCTCGAGCGTCCCGTCGATGATGTGACCGCGCAGCAGCTCGTACACGGCGCGCGCGCCGGACTGGCGTCGTGCGAGCGCAGGGTCGGGGCCCTCCGGCAGACCGAGGTACCCGGCTGCGGGGCGCAGGTCCGGCGTCGTCGTCACGGTCCCATCGTGGCACGCTCCTGCGCACTTGTATACAGGTGTCCGGAGCGGGGGGTTAACGAGCCGCACGACGGCGGGCACGGTCCGCTCAGGGGCCCAGGGGGTCCAGGTCGCCGGGCCGCCAGTCCTCGTCGTCGACAGGCGCCATGCGCTCGGCCATCTCGAAGTGCCAGTCGACCAGCTCGGCGAGCGGCACGACGGTCCGCGACGCCCGCGCGACGTCGCGCCCCTCCTCGGACCACAGCGGCGGGTAGACGTTCAGGCCCTCGTCCAGCCGGACGGTGCCGACCTCGGCGTGCCAGCCCGGCCAGCGCACGGGGGCGTAGAACGCGGCCGACCCGCCGCTCGCGGCCCACTCGAGGAACGCGCCCTGCCCGAACCCGAGGTCCAGCCAGTCGAGCGACACCGGGTCGAAGTAGTGGACGTTGCCGAGCGGGCCGGCCAGTCCCCCGCCATTGATCGCGAACGTCCCGCCGAGGACGTCGTACGCCACGACGAGGACCGACGGCACGACCGCACGCTCGTCGGGGTCACCCAGCCCGTTCACCGACGCGAGGTCCGGGAGCCCGTCGCCACCCCCGCCGAGCAGGCGGAGCCAGCCACCGTCGACGAGGACGCCGCCGGTGTGCAGTGCAAGCGCTCCCAAGGTCGAGCGCACCGTGACCTGGAGCCGGAAGAGGACGTCGAGCGACCACGCGGGTGCAGGGACGATCTCGACCCCGGCCCGTCCGAGCATGCGCGCGAGCGTCGGCCACGCGGGGTCGTCGACAGCAGCGAGCTCCGCTGCCGACTTCAGGGTCATGGCCGGATCATGCCAGATGTTGCTGCACGCGGGGAATCCTGGTAGTCCACCACTTCGTGACGATGTCCAGGTCATCCCTCGATGTCCTGAACGATCGTCGGTCGCCACCCGTGGAGGCCAGGTGCACGTCCTGCGCGCACGCGCCCGCTCCGGGGTACCTCTCGGTAGCGTCACGCCCGTGGACGACGACGCACGGCCCCGCTGGAAGATCGCCCTCGGCGTGGCCGCGGGCGTGGTGCTCGCCGTGGGCGCCGCGGTCGTCGGACCGCGCGTCCTGCCCGACGCCGTCGGGCAGGTGCCTCGCTCGTCGCCGCCCGCCAGCGTGCCGAGGTCCGGGCACGAAGGTCTCGCCGACGCGTTGCGGGCGCTCGACGGCGTCGCCGACGTCACCGTCCCGGCGACCACCGCGTCGCTCGGCCAGGTCACGGTCACGCTCGACCAGCCGCTCCCCGCTCCGGCCGACGCGCAGCTCGCGGCGGACACCGCTCGAGACCTGGTCGCGGCTGCGTACCCCCGGGACGGCTGGACGCTCACCGTCTCCGGGACTGCCTCGGACGGCGCGACGCTGCGCGTCGCGCTCCCCGGTCCGGTCACGGGCGAGGCCGGCGAGGTCGCCGACCTCGGCACCGACCCGGTCGGCGACGCCGTCGCCCTCGCCGACGACCCTCGGGTCCTGTCGGTCGTGATCGAGGGCGGGTGGGCCTCGGCCCTGGTCGCCACGAACGCCGACCTCGTCCCGGTCGTCGACCTCGCGACCGACCTCGACCGGGGGCTGAGCGACCTCACGGTGGACGGGTACGCGGTCGGCTACTTTGCGGGCGACATGAGCCAGGTCCCACCGCGTGACGTCGTAGCGCTGCTCGCCGCGGCCGCCGAACGGTCCGGCGTCGTCCAGGTCGCGTACGAGGCGACCCGGAGCACGCTGCCCTCGACGCCCCTGCTGACGGTACGGACCGAGGACGGGCCCGACGCCGTCGCCGACTGGCTGGAGGACGTCACCCACGACGGCGAGCCCCTGCCGTTCCAGGTGCACGGCGCCACCGACGACGACCCGGCGGCCGTGCGCTCCGGCTACGTCGCGGGGACGAAGCCCCGGTCCGCCGCGGCCGGGGCGACGACCTGCGAGGCGGACCTCCTCACGCTCGGCGCCGCCTGGTTCGACGCGGCGTCGGGGCGTCGCTTCCTCACCATCACGGCATCGAACCGCGACGACACCCCGTGCGTCCTCGCGGGCAGCCCCGACCTGCGCTTCGTCGCGTCCGACGGGAACGAGCAGGAGGTGCTCGTCGAGCCGGACACGGTCGCCGTCGGGTCACCAGTCACGCTCGCCCCGGGGGACCGCGCGCAGTCGACCCTCTCGTGGCGTGGAGGGCCGACCGCAGACGGTCCGGCGCTCGTGACGAGCCTGCTCGTCGCGCCGGTCCCCGGTTCCGCCGAGAGCGTCGTGCCCTTCGCGGACGTCCCCGGGGCGCAGGGCGGTCTCGACCTGCTCGACGGCGCGACCGCCACCGTCACACCGTGGGCACCCTGGGTCGAGCCCGGCGAACCGTAGCCGTCACCCGCCGGGCCAGTGGACCCGGCCCGACGGGGCGCGGGTCTCAGCTGCTGCACTCGCGGAAGATCGAGGTGCTCGAGAGCATGCCCTCGGTGATGCTCAGACGATCGATCGACCCCGCCCACGGGGAGCTCCAGCTGCCGTCGACACCGCGTCGCCCGATCTGGAACCCGCCCGACGAAGCCCAGCCGGGTGCAGGGGCCGGGGCGGTCGCGGCCAGAACCACGTCCGCGGACAGAGGCTCCGCGGCCGTCCCGAGCTCGCACACGTACAAGCGGTTCTCGCCTCCTGACGAGTCGCGCACAGCGGTCAGGCGAACCCAGTGCCCGGCGTGCACGTCCATGCCCGAGAGCGCGACGGTCGGTGTGGCGTCGGAGGCGTCCGCCCCCCAGGTCCAGAACGCCCAGCACGACCCCGACGCGGTGCCACAAGCGGCGTCCTTGCGCTGACCGAGCGCGAAGGCGCTGGACCGTTCACCTGCCTGGCTCACTGCCACCCGGGTGCGACCGGCATCGTCGGCACGGACGGTCACGCCTACCGTGTACGACCCGCCCGTCGCCACCAGCGGCGTCTCGGACCACGCGGCCGAGCCGTCACCTGGCAGGACGAGACCTCGGTCGCTCGGGTCCCAGCCGAACTCGGCCCACAGGCCGTCCCCCCACAGCGCGTCGTCGGACAGGTGCAGGGTGGCGGTGCTCGAGTCGGCCTGCGTCTGGAGACCCGACCCCTCCGAGAAGGACCAGCGCTGCGGCGACGCAGACGCGACCCTGATGTCGTAGCTGCCCAGCGGGCCCGACCGGCCGGACCTGTCCACGGCGCGCACGAAGAGCGTGTAAGGACCAGAGGACGTCGGGACGAACTCGACTCGGGTCCCCGGAGACACCGTGTCGATGAGGGCGTCGGAGCTTCGGAAGGAGTACGCGATCATGACGTCGGCCTCGTCGGACGAGAGCACGAAGGCTCCGGGGATGCCCACGCCACCGGAGAGGACACCCTCGCGGTAGACAGCGGGCTCTCCCTCGACCGGGGTGACCCCGGGCTCGCGCTCGGGGCTCGTGAGGTCCACCACGAGCTCGCACGAGCTCGGTGCGCTCCAGCCCCCGTCGGGGGTGGCCGCACGCACCTCCCACGCGTAGGCGCGGCCGTCAACCATCACGTCGGCTGCGACGCGCACCGTAGCCTGCGTCCCGCCGCTGCGCGGTGTCGTCTCTTCCGACCAGAGCTCCGTCCCGTCCTCCAGATCGAACACCGCGAACCGGGCGCCGATGCTGCCGTCCCCCCTGAGGTCCGCCCGGAGCATCGGGGTGGCGGACCGGACAGCAGGGCGGTCCTTGCCCACGACGCACGCGGACTGCGGGTCGCTGGTCCCCGCTCCGACCGCGCTCGGTGCGGCCGCACCGAGCTCCACGCTCAGCGACACGTCCGCACCGATCCGCACGAGCCCGGCGCGGGTGAGCGCGACCCCCAGTGCCACCGGACGACCCTCGGCGAGAGCATCACGAACGGAGTCGGTCAGCTCCCACGAGATCTCGCCCTGCCTGGCACAGGCGGCGTCCGACTTCCCGGTCGCCCCGGACCCGGTCCAGGTCGTCCGGTGCGTGGACCAGCTGCTCGACCCGGTCACCGGGCCCACGAGGAACGCCCTGAGCGAGGTCGACGTGCACGCCGGTGCCGGCGTCACCGTTGCCTGCAGCGTCGCACGGAGCACGTCCCGCGACTCGACGCCGGCTTCCTCGAGCCCTGCGGAGAAGTCCCACGCGGCTCGTGCCTCGCCCCGCAGCGCGCACAAGGGACCCCGTGGGCAGGCACCGATCGTGCGCGACCCGCTGAACTCGTCACCGGCGGAGGACCGCGGGTCCGCCGAGCGGATCACCGTCCGCGGCGAGTCGAGGCCCTCGACGCGGACGACATCCTGCACCTCGGCCGACATCGCTCGGGGTCCGTCGGCGGGCACCGTCGCCACGGCCGCGCCGGCGAGCGCCCCGCTCGCCACCATCACCGCTCCGGCGACGACAGCTGCCATCCGCCGCAACCAACGTCCACCCATGTGTACCGCTCCTGTTCCCGGGCACGTCGTCGTCCCTCGCCCTCGTCCGGCGAGGCCGGCGGCGACGACGCAGGAACAGCACACGTCCGGTGTCCTCGCAGCAGGTGACCGGAATGTACACCTCTGAACTCACACGGACCGACACCTGTCCGGGCGCCCGGACCCCACGCTCATCCGAAGGTCGCGGTGAACACCTGGACCCCTGCCGGGACGTCGAGCTCGACGGTCCCCTGCGTGGGGCCGTCGCCCTCGAGCACCGGATAGAGCGTCGGGTTGCCCGAGACGTCGATCTCCTGCTCGGTCGTGCGGCCGTCGGCCGTCACGCGCGCCGTCACGGTGCCCTCGCCGCCCAGGACGGCGAACACGTCGGTGGACCGGTACGCGAGGCGGACCTGCGCGTCGTCGGACACCGCCGTCGCGCCCTGGAAGTCCACGTCCCACCCGCCACCGAGCGAGAACGTGTCCTGCGGCTGGTCGTCGGTGAGCGTGAACTCCTGCTCTCCCGCGGCGTACGTCGGCTCCCCGGAGTAGTTCACGACGCGCTTGATGGAGAAGTACGTCTCGGGGGTCGTCTCGCCCGCGGGGGTCGCGTCGCCGACGGAGGTCGGCTCGGGCAGCTCGACTCCCGGGTTCGCGTCCGCGAGCAGCTCGCGCACGAGGTTCTCGGTGTCCGCGTAGCCGCCCTCGCCGAACCGGATGTGCCGCACGGTCCCGTCCGCGTCGATCAGGTACTGCGCGGGCCAGTACCGGTTCCGGTACGCCGTCCACGTCGCGTAGGAGTTGTCCTGGGCCACCGGGTACGTGACGCCGAGGTCCTCGGCGCCGGCGACCACGTTGCGCGTCTCGCGCTCGAACGCGAACTCGGGGGTGTGCACGCCGATCACCTCGAAGCCCTCACCGACGTCCTGGTACTGCTCGTACCAGGCGTTGACGTGCGGGATGGCCCGCTGGCAGTTGATGCACGAGTAGGTCCAGAAGTCGACGAGCACGACCTTCCCGCGCAGCCCCTCGAGGTCGAGCGCGGCGCCGTCGGGCGTGTTGAGCCAGGTGTCGATGCCGCGGATCGCGGGCGCGGTGCCGCAGTCCTCGAGCTCGGAGGCGCCGTTGGAGCAGTTGGACAGCTCGCGGTTCTCGTCGGTGACGAGGCCGCCGAGGTCGAGCGCCTCACGGACGGTGTCGTTCTCGTCGACCTGCTGCTGCAGGGCGCCGGTGTAGTCGGGCAGCGCGCGCTGGAGCGCGGCCGGAAGGTTCAGCGCGAGCGCGCCGGCGAGCGCGATCATGACGATCCCGCCCGTGATCCGGATCCCGCGCGTGTGCTTCTGGAAGCCCTTGACCCGCTCGGCGACCCGGCGGCCGGCGAGCGCGAAGACGAGCAACGGGATCGCGGCACCGACGGCGAAGGAGACGGTGAGCGCGACGGTCCCGGGCCCGATGTTCCCCGTCGCGCCCGCGACCGTGATCGCGGCGAGCACCGGGCCGGCGCACGGGACGTACAGGACGCCGAGGCCCAGGCCGAGGACGAACGCGCCACGGTCCTGCCGGGCTGCGCCCTTGCGTGCGCCCAGCGCCGCGATGCGCTGGAACGGCCGCTCCAGCACCTCCTCGAACCTCGGGACGATCATGCCGACACCGATGAGGACCAGGAGCACGATCCCCGACCAGCGCAGCAGGTCCTGCGGCAGCCCGAGCGCCGTCAGCAGGAGCGAGCCGAGGAGGGTGAAGACGCTGAAGCTCAGGACGAGGCCGGCGATCACGAGGTAGGGCCGCAGGGAGCGCCGACCCTGGCGCCGCTGCGACCGGGTGGTTCCCGTCGTGGTGGGCGGCGTCGAGACCGACGACGGCGCGTCCGCCGCGTCGTCGTCCGCGGACAGGTCGATCGCGACGGTCCCGCCACGCGAGGGACGAGCCGACACGGTGCGCGAGCGACCGCCGGCACCGACCGCCTGCGGGAGCCCGGCGAACAGCGAGGGCGAGACGCTCCCCTCGCGGGCGGGCTCGGCGTCGGGCGCGGGACCCTTCCGGGCGGCGTCGGGCGCGCTGCGGGCACCCTGCACGCCCCCCGCGAAGAAGATGACGGGGAGCATCGGGAGGATGCACGGCGAGATCCCGGTGATGAGGCCACCGAGCAGTCCGATCAGGATGAGCGTCTCCATGGGCACGGTTCGACGCGACGCCCGCCCCGGATGGGTGGCGACCCCGGTCGGAACGTGTCCCGATCAGCACCCATCCGTCTCGTCGAGCTCTCCGAACCCTGCCCGAGACGCCTCGCAGACCGGTGGGGCGACGACCTTCGAGGAGAGACCGATGAACGCTCGAACCCGCACCTCGTACGCGGTGGCCGGCATCGCCACCCTGGCCGTCCTCGGCCTGTCCGCCTGCAGCTCCGACACCGACTCCGGAGCGGACTCGACGACCGAGTCCCAGGAGTCCACCGACGACATGGCCGACGACTCGATGACCGACGACGACATGGCGCAGGAGTCGGAGGGGTCCGAGGACATGGCGATGGACCCCGCCGCCAACCTGGTCGGGGCCGGCTGCGAGGCCTACGCGGAGCAGGTGCCCGACGGCGCCGGCTCCATCACCGGCATGTCGACCGACCCGGTCGCGGTCGCGGCCTCGAACAACCCGATCCTCACCCAGCTCACCGCCGCGGTGAGCGGCGGGATCAACCCGGACGTCGACCTCGTCGACACGCTCAACGGTGACGAGTTCACCGTCTTCGCACCCGTCGACGACGCGTTCGCGGCGATCGACCCCGAGACGATCGACTCGCTCAAGACCGACACCGACACGCTCACGAAGATCCTCACCTACCACGTGGTGCCCGGGCAGCTCACGCCCGACCAGGTGGTCGGCGAGCAGACGACCGTCGAGGGCGGCACCGTCGAGGTCACCGGCTCCGGCGACGACCTCATGGTGAACGACGCCAAGGTGATCTGTGGCGGCGTCATGACGCAGAACGCGACCGTCTACCTCGTCGACTCGGTGCTCATGCCGAGCATGTGACGATCCTGCCCGTGGACGGCCGACGGCCGGTCCCTTCCCCTCCCGGGGGGGTCGGGACCGGCCGTCGTCGTCGCGCGTCTTCCCGGGCCGTGCTCAGAGACCGAGGGTGCGCCAGTCCACCCCGATCGGGTGGCCCGGCTCGGTGAAGTCCCCTCCGAGCACGTGCGGGGACGACGGCGCCGGCAGGTCCCGGAGCGCGTGAACCCAGGACTCGGCGTCGTCGACGAGGTGGTACCCGATCGCCTCGCCGGGACCGAGGTCGACGTCGCGGCGCGTGTTGCGCGACACGCCCCACACGACGTGGTGCCCGGTGGCGGACGTCGTGAGTACCGCCTCGACGAGACGGACGGCGACGGCGACGGAGCGCCACGCCCCGAGGTCGAACCGTGCGACCGGTCGCTCGGCGAGATGCATGACGCGGGCCGAGACCACGGTCATCCCGAACCGGTCGGCGTAGCTCCTGTCGATCGCGGGCCCGCTCGCCGGGCCGGGTCGACTGCAGCGGCGTCAGGCGCCCAGGACGACGATCGGGTCGGTCGTCGGCTGCTCCGACCCGCCCTCGGGCTCCACGGTCACCGCGACGGCGGCGCCCGGGACGTCCTCGACGAGCTGTTCGGCGGTCCCGCCCTCCGCGGACAGGACCCCGGCCGACGTCGCGGCGCCCTCGGCGTCGACGACCCAGAGCTGGTAGTCCTGGTCGTCGCCCGCGTCCGGCAGGTCCGTCGCCCGGAAGAGGAAGTCGTCGCCCGCGACCAGCACGGACGCCTCGCCACCGCCCGTGACGTCGCCCCGCACGATCGTCGCCGACGGGTCGGCGAGCATCCGGCTCACCGTGTCCGCCTGCGCCTGGAGGCGCGACTGCTCCTGCGTCGCGCGCACGGCGACGGTCGTCGGCACACCGATCGCCAGCACGACGGCCGCGGCGGCGGCGACGAGCCCCCACCGCACCCGCGCCCGTGCGGACGCCGCGTGCACGGGTTCACCGGCCGACCGGCCGGCCGTCGCACGCGACGTCGACTGCGCACCGAGCTGCGGGGTGTCGGCCACGCGGGCGAGGACGGCGTCGCGCACCGACGCCGGCGGCTCGTGATCCACGGCGAACGCCGAGACCACGTCGCGGTACTCGTCCAGCTCGCGGCGCGCGTCAGGGTCAGACGCCAGCAGGCGCTCGACGGCGCGACGCTCCAGGTCGTCGACGGCGTCGAGCGCGTACGCCGGCAGCAGGTCGTGGACGTCGGAGCGGATGTCGTCGTCAGCCACGGTTCACCCCCAGGCAGTCGCGCAGCCGGATCAGGCCGTCGCGGATCCGCGACTTGACGGTCGGCAGCGCGGCATCGAGCCGGTCCGCCACCTCGCGGTAGGTGTAGCCCCCGTAGTACGCCTCGACGACCGCCTCGCGCTGCGTGTCGGTCAGCGACCCGAGGCAGCGGCGCACGGCCGCGCCCTCGAGCATGCGCTCGACGTCGTCGGCGACGACGTCGCGCGGCGCGGTCGCCAGGCTCGTGTCGAGGTCGCGCTGGTCCCGGTTGCGGCGTGCCTGCTCCGCCCGCACCCGGTCGACGGCGCGACGGCGCGCGAGGGTCGCGACGTAGGTGCGCGCGGACCCGCGCGCGGCGTCGAAACGTGCTGCCGTCTGCCACACCTCGACCATCACCTCCTGCATCACCTCGGCCGCGTGGTCCGCGTCGCGCAGGACACCGAGGCAGGTGCCGTACGCGACGGGCGCGAGCGCGTCGTACACGGGCGTGAACGAGGCGGGGTCGCCGTCGGCGCACGCAGCCAGGGCGGCATCGACGGCACCCGACGGGTTCGTCGTCACGGGTGGTGGCACCCGGACAGTCTGCCGCACGGGCCCGTCCGCTCGCAGCGGCACGCGCCGACCTCGAGCTCGACAGGAACGACCTCTCGTCCACGTCCCGGACGGTCCGGGACGAGAGAGGTTCGACGCCGACGCCCGGTCGGATGGGTCGGACGTGCCGGCCGGGTCAGTGCGCCGCGTTCATCGCCGCGAGCGCGCTGCTCTGGCACCCGGTCCCCGTGTCCCCCGGCGCCGGCCCGGACCACACGAACCCGTACTGGTCGAGCGCGTTGCGCGCGTTCGCGTGGGCCGTGCTCGCCTGCCGGTCGAGGTAGGCCTCGTACGGCCGGTCCGGGAGCGCGCGGTCGAGCTCGGCGAGACCACGGATCGCACCGGCCTTGAACGACGCGCCGTCGTCGGCGCACGTGTCCCAGCCCTCGGCCGGGTCGCGCAGCACGCCGGCGGACGTCGTCAGCCCACCGCCCGGTCGGGTCATGGCGTCCGCGGTGCGCCGGGCCTGGTCGAGCAGCGACCCGTCGCCCGTGGCCTCGTGCAGCTCGACCAGCCCCGACACCAGGACGCCCTGGTTGTACGTGAACGTCGTGCCGCCCGGGGCGCAGCCGGACGAGGCGAGCCCGTCGACGACGAGCCCGTCGGAACGGATCAGGCCGCTCCCGCGGAACCAGTCCCACTCGGCCTGCGCCCGCGCGAGGTACGTGGAGTCGCCGGGGAGACGGTTGTGCAGCGAGGCGTTGACCTGCAGGTAGAGGACGTTGGCGATCGACGCCTTGTTGGCCCGGTCGGTCTTCCAGTAGACGCCGCCACCGCACGCGCCGTCCCAGTACGCGTGCATGTGGTCGGCCGCGGCCCTGGCGGTGTCGAGGTAGCGCTGCTCGCCCGTGAGGTCGTAGGCGTCGAGCCACACCATGGCCCACCAGCCCGTGTCGTCGATGTACTCGTTGCGGAACTGGCCCTCGTTCTGCCCGTCCTGGCGGTTCACGTTGCGGTCGTAGGTCCGGCCCAGCGCGTACCGGTAGCTGCCCATCCCGGTGACGCGCGCGTTCTCGATCACGGCCGAGAGCGCGGGCGCCGACGTCCACCAGTCGTTGCCGTTGAACAGCCCGGTGTCGCGGTCGTACGTCGCCATCATCGCGGTGGCCGCCGCCGTGGTGCGGTCGCCCGCGTTCCACGTGGTCCGCGCCCACGACGTGCACGCGATCGCCCCCGTGTCCGTGGCGCGCCCGCAGGCCCGCAGCGCCCCGACGCCGAGGTTCGCCCAGTCGTCGTTGTTGTACATCTGCGTGCGCCATCCGGACCCGCCGGCCGGGACGCTCGTCAGACCGAGCCGGCCGTCGTCGTCCCAGGTCGTGCCGCCGTCGAACGACCGGTCGAGCCACACCTCGTCGCCGCCCCGACCGCCCTCGATCGACGCCCAGCCCATCGGGTCGGAGTCGGCCAGGTGCAGGACGACGGTCCGCCCGGAGGCCGTGGCGCTCACGGGCGTGCGGTCCCCCGTCGCGAGCGCGGGGTCGCGCGCGTCGCAGTGGATGTTGCAGACCGTCGCGGCGGCGGCCGGCGCGGCGCCCGCCACACCCACCACCCCGGACGTCAGCACCACACCGAGTGCGGCGAACGCAGCAGGGATCCGCCGCCGTCGTCCACGGGTACGGGTACGGGAGATTCGGGGCATGCGCATCGTCGTACGTGACGCGTCGTTCACGGGATTCACCTCGTCGTGTCGTTCCGCGGACCTGTCGGCGACGCTGCCGGACGTCCCCACCACCCTGCCCGCCGACAGCGCTGTCCGCAAGGCCCCAGTCGAGCTACGGACAGTCGAGAGGACGGCGAGACGACGGCGAGGCGGGGCGGTGGAGAGACGGCGGGGCGGGTCGTGGCGGGTCTGGCGGAGCGCCGCGATGAACGAGCGGCGCGGATGGAAGACCCGCCCCGCCGTCTCGGAACCACCCCGCCGGACCCAGCCCCGACCCGCCAAGAGAGCTCAGCCCTGGCGACGCTCCCGCACGGCGCCGGCGAGCTCGCGCAGCAGGTCCGCGGTGGTGTCCCAGTCGATGCACGCGTCGGTGACGGACTGCCCGTACACCAGACCCGACGGCGCGGGCTTCTGCGCCCCCGCGACGAGGAAGCTCTCCATCATGAGCCCCGTGATCCCCTGCTCCCCCGCGGCCAGACGACCCGCGAGCTCGCGCACGACCTCCGCCTGGCGCACGTGGCTCTTGCCCGAGTTCCCGTGCGACGCGTCGACGACGAGCCCGTGCTCCGTGAGCCCGCCCAGACCCGAGGTGCGCGCGACCGCGAGCGCCGCGGCGACGTCGTCGGGCGCGTAGTTGGGCCCCGTGCGCGCACCGCGCAGGATGACGTGGCAGTCCGGGTTGCCCGCGGTCTCGACCGCGGCGGCGCGCCCGAGCGAGTCCATGCCGAAGAACGTGTGCTCGCTCGCGGCGGTCACGCAGCCGTCGACGGCGATCTGCACGTCCCCGTCCGTCGCGTTCTTGAACCCGACGGGCATCGACAGGCCGGACGCGAGCTGGCGGTGCACCTGCGACTCCGCGTTGCGCGCCCCGATCGCACCCCAGGAGACCGCGTCCGCGATGTACTGCGGGCTCGTCGGCTCGAGGAACTCGCACGCGGCGGGGACACCGGCGTCGAGCACGCCGAGCAGGACCTCGCGCGCCAGGCGCAGACCGTGCTGCACGTCGTGGGAGCCGTCGAGGTGCGGGTCGTTGATGAGGCCCTTCCACCCGACGGTCGTCCGCGGCTTCTCGAAGTAGACGCGCATGACGATGGCGAGGTCGTCGGCGAGCTCGTGCGCGACGCCGGCGAGCCTGGTCGCGTAGTCGAGCGCGGCCGCCGGGTCGTGCACCGAGCACGGGCCGACGATCACGAGGAGACGGTCGTCGTCGCCTGCGAGCACGTCGCGGACCTCGCGGCGCGACGTCGTGACGAGGTCGCTGCGCGTCGCGCCGAGCGGGAGGTCGGCGAGGACGGTGTGCGGTGCGGGGAGCGCGTCGAGGGCACGCACGCGCAGGTCGCTCGTGCGGGCCTGCAGCTCGGGGCTGTCCACACGGTCGACGGTAGCGGGTTCCTGGTCGGCGCTCGCGGCGAGGGAACGGGCGGTCGTGCTGTTCACGGGAGGCTCCTGGGGTCGTGCTGGCTGGGCGGGTGCGGCGCAGGTCGCCCAGACGGCGGCTCCCGGGGTGACTTCCGGAGGTCGGCTACCGCCTCGTGGTCCGGAGCGGCCGTCTGCACGACGAAGGGCCCGGACGCGGTCCGCGTCCAAGGCCCTGTGCTGGCTCCGGGTGGTTGTCTGTGGTCAGGCGAACGCCCGCACGGCCCCACCGGGAGCCTGCGTAAAGCGCCAATACCACTGAGAAGTCACGCCAGGACGATAGCACGCTGCCCGGGGCGACCAGGGTCCGCGTCCGGCTACGCTCGGCGCATGCCGATCCCCGACTTCGTCGCCGCTCTGCGTTCCCACGTCGGGACGGGGCTGCTGTGGATGCCCGGGGTCTCGGGCGTGGTCGTGGACGACGCCGGCCGCATCCTTCTCGGGCAGCGCGCGGACACCGGACGGTGGGCCGTGATCAGCGGCATCCTGGAGCCGGGCGAGGACCCGGCCGTGGGCCTCGCGCGGGAGGTCCTCGAGGAGACCGGGGTCGCGGTCACGGTCGAGTCGCTGGTCGCCGTGACCGTCACCGAGCCGGTCGAGTACCCGAACGGCGACCGCTCCCAGTACCTCGACCTGGCGTTCCTGTGCCGCCCGGTCTCGGCTGCCGCGGCGTCGGCCGCGCACGTCGCGGACGACGAGTCCCTCGCCGTCGGGTGGTTCGCGCCCGACGCCTTTCCGGACGACGTCGCACCGTCCTCCACGGAGCGGGTCGGGCATGCGCTGGAGCGGGTCTCGGACCCGTCAGTGGGCCCCTTCTTCGTCCGCTGAGGGACCGAGCCAGCGGATGGCGAGGACGCATGCGTCGTCGTGCTCTGGCGCGTCCTCGACGAGGCCGAGCGCCAGCAGGTCGACCGACCCGTGGAGGGCGAGCGCCGTCCGCGCGGTGTCGGCGAGCGCGTCCAGCTCGGTCGACAGCGCCCGGTCACGACGTTCGACGATCCCGTCCGTGTAGAGGACGAGGACGTCGCCGGGGTCGAGCAGGACGGTGTCCGCGGTCCGGGCGGACGACCCGCGGACACCGAGCGGGGTCGAGCGCGCGTGCCACAGGAACGAGGTGTCGCCGTCGGCGCGCAGGTGCAGCGGCGGGAGGTGGCCCGCGCACGCGTAGCGCAGGGCACCGGTCGCGAGGTCGAGCTGCGCGTAGACGAGGCTCGCCATGAACCCGGTGCCGGTGCCGGCGACGAAGCGGTCGAGGCGGTCCAGCACCTGCTCGGGGCCGGCGGCGGGGTCTGCCACGGCGCGGCTCGCGGTGCGCAGCTGTCCCATCGCGGTCGCGGCGCCGAGCCCGCGCCCGACGACGTCCCCCACGGACAGCGCGAGCGTGTCCGGCGTGGTGCGGTAGGTGTCGTACCAGTCGCCCCCGACCTGCAGCTCGTGCACGCCCGGCCGGTACTCGGCGGCGATCTCGACGTGCTCGTCCGCGCTCAGGGCTCCGGCGAGCATCGCTCGCTGGAGCTCGGCGGCGACGGACACGCTCTGCTCGTGCAGACCGGCGCGGGCGAGCGCGAGCGCCGCCTGCTGTCCTGCCGCGGCGAGCAGCTCCGGTTCCAGCGGGTCGGCCGAGGCCGAACGCCGCGGTTGCAGGACGAGGACGCCGAGCAGCTGGTCGGCGGTGCGCAGCGGCACGACGACGTCCCCGTCGGGGCGGACGGTGGTCGCGTGCAGCTCGTCGACGGTGGGGGCGGGAATCTCGACGGCGCCGCCCCAGTACGTCAGTCCGCCCTCGTCGGTCACCCACAGCGCGGCGTCCCCGGCACCGAGCGCGGTGACCGCGTTCCGCAGCATGGCCCACGCGACCCCGTCGCGGCCGGCGACGCTCGCGAGGTCCGCGGCGTTGCCGTGCAGCGTGCGGACCCTGCGCTCGGCCGTCTCGGCGACGCGCCGCGCGTCGACGAGCTCGTGCTCGAACCGGGTCCGCTCGCGCGCCCGGAACATGGCGGCCTCGATGACCCGGTGCGACTCGCAGGAGCGCTCCACCGCGGTCAGGAGGACCGGCTCGCGGCCGGTGGGGGTGCGCAGCTCGACCGCCACCTCGTCCACCCTGCCCTCGACGTGCAGCAGCGGCGCGAGGTGGGTCTCCCAGAAGATCCGTCCCCCGACGGTGAGCAGCTCGCCGAGCCGTCGCCCGAGGACCTCCTCGACGTCCGTGGCGCCGACGAGGCGCACGAGCTCCTCGTTCGCGTCGAGGACGTGGGCGTCACCGTCGAGCATGAGCAGGGCGACCGGGACCAGGTTCCAGCGTTCCGCGCGCGACGTGGGCATCAGCTCGCCCGCAGCCAGTCCTGGACCACGTCGACGAGGGCGTCGGGGTGCGACAGGTTGGGGCAGTGCCCGACGGTGTCGATGGTGACGAGCTCGCTGTCGGGGAGGTGCTCCTGCACGTACCTCCCCACCTCGGGCGGGGCGATCACGTCGACGCGCGACTGCACGACGAGGGTCGGGGTGCGGACCCGGGCGAGGTCCTCGCGGTTGTCCCCGAGGAACGTCGCGCGCGCGAAGCGGCGCGCGACGTCGGGGTCCATCCGGCAGAACGAGTCGGAGAGCTCTTCGCCGAGGTGCGGGCGGTCGGGGTTGCCCGTGATCACGGGGGCCATCACCCGGGACCAGCCCAGGTAGTTGGAGTCCATGGTCTCGAGGAGCTCGTCGATCTCCTCGGCGGTGAAGCCGCCGTGGTAGTCGCCGTCGTCGACGTAGCGCGGGCTCGGCCCGACGAGCACCAGACGGTCGAACAGGTCGGGGCGTGCGACCGCGGCGAGCACGGAGATGATTGCGCTAACAGAGTGGCCGACGACGATCACGGGACCGTCCGCGACAGCCTCCACGATCTCGATCAGGTCCTTCGCGTACCCGTCGAGGTTCGCGTGCCGCTCGGGGTCGTACGAGGACGGGTCCGCCGCGCCGCAGCCGGAATGGTCGAACAGGACGACACGGTGGTCGGATGCGAGGCGCGGCGCGACGAACCGCCACATCGCCTGGTCGCACCCGAAGCCGTGCGCGAGCACGACGGTACGGCCGGAGGGCGCACCACCACCGCTCACGACCTGCACGTTGTTCCGTCGGAGCACGTCCACGCGACACAGCGTAGAGGGTCGAGATGTCGTGGCCCGGCGCCGTGCCGGGTGATTTGTCGGACGAGCTCCCCGCCACGAGGCCGTGGCGATGGCCGGCCCCGGCGGTACGCCGGGCACAATGGGGACATGCGTGTCTCGGCGAAGGCAGACTATGCGGTGCGGGCGTGCGCCGAGCTCGCGGCGTCGCCGCACGGCGACCCGGTGCGGGCGGAGGACCTGGCAGCGGGCCAGGGCCTGCCCGTCAGCTTCCTCGAGCGGATCCTCGCGGACCTGCGGCGCGCGGGGATCGTGGCGAGCGTCCGCGGACGCTCCGGCGGGCACCGCCTCGCCCGCCCCGCGGAGGAGATCACCCTCGCCGACGTGTTCCGGGCCGTCGACGGCCCGCTCGTCACCGTGCGCGACGAGCGCCCGCCCAGCCTCGAGTACGCGGGGTCCGCCGCCGGGCTGCTCGAGGTGTGGGTCGCGCTGCGCGCGAGCGTGCGGGACGTGCTGGACCGCGTGACCGTCGCACAGGTGGTCGCTCGCGAGCTGCCGGCCGAGGTCCATGCGCTGGCTGCGCGCGCCGACGCGTGGGTCAACCCCTGATCCGTTAACACGTTCCCACGATGTGGGCAGGGGGTTCACAAAGTCGACCTCCTCGGTCAACCTTGTCCGTACTTGCCCGTGACCGTCGCGCACGCCCGTGCCCGACCGGTACCGGCCCGGACACTGCGACCTAGGAGAACTCGTGCGCACCCTCCTCCTGCTGGCCCTCGTCGGCCTCGGCGCCCAGCTCGTCGACGGGAGCCTCGGGATGGCGTACGGCGTCACGTCGACGACGCTGCTCCTCGCGATCGGGACCAACCCCGCCGCGGCGTCGGCCACCGTGCACCTCGCGGAGATCGGCACGACCCTGGCGTCCGGGGCCGCGCACTGGAAGTTCGGCAACGTCGACTGGAAGGTCGTGCTGCGGATCGGGGTCCCGGGCGCGATCGGCGCCTTCGCCGGCGCCACGTTCCTCTCGAACCTCGCGACCGACGTCGCCGCGCCCGTGATGTCGCTCCTCCTGCTCGCGCTCGGGGTCTACGTGCTCACGCGGTTCACGTTCGTCGGGCTGCCCACGGGGCGCCTCGGGCTCCCGCTCCGCAAGCGGTTCCTCGGCCCGCTCGGGCTCGTCGCCGGATTCGTCGACGCGACCGGTGGCGGCGGCTGGGGACCTGTCGGCACGCCCGCGCTCCTCGCGTCCGGCCGGATCGAGCCTCGCAAGGTCATCGGGTCCATCGACACGAGCGAGTTCCTCGTCGCGATCGCCGCCTCGCTCGGCTTCCTCGTCTCGCTCGGCACGCAGGGCCTCGACCTCGCCTGGGTCGGCGCGCTCCTCGTCGGCGGGCTCATCGCCGCGCCGATCGCCGCGTGGCTCGTCCGGCACCTGCCGCCCCGGATCCTCGGCTCTGCCGTCGGTGGCGTCATCGTCCTGACGAACGTGCGCACCCTCCTGCGCTCCGACTGGGTCGACGCGAGCGGTGCCGTCCAGGGGATCGTCCTCGGCGCGATCGCGCTGCTGTGGGCTGCCGCGGTCGCGTGGTCGGTCAAGGAGCACCGCGCCGCCCGCGCCCTCGACGCGGACGTCCCCACGACGGCCACCCTCGAGCCGGCCGAGACCGCGTCGCCGGAGCCCGCGTCCCGCTGAACCGCCTGCTCGACGTCAGTCTCGGGCGTAGCGCCGGACGAACGTCTCGAGGATGCGCCGCGGGAACCGCACGTCGCCCCGCCGGACCCTCGCCTCGACGTCGTCCGCGGTCTCCGGTGGGAAGTACCCGTACCCCTGGTACACGCCGATCCGCGTGACGATGCCGTCCAGGTCCAGCTCGGGGTGGAACTGCGTCGCGTAGAGATTCTCCCGCACGCGGAACATCTGCACCGGGCACGTGTCCGACGACGCGAGCAGCACCGCGTGCGCCGGGAGCTCGCGGACCGCCTCCTTGTGCCCGACGTACGCCTCGAATTCGTCCGGGACGTCGGCGAGCAGCGGGTCGGCGCGCCCCTCGGGCGTGAGCCGGATCGTGACGGGTCCGATCGGCTCGGCGAACGTGTCGTCGAGCACGGCGCCCTCGTGCAGCCCGAGCGTCCCGACGCCGTAGCAGGCCCCGAGGAACGGGAGGTCCCGCTCCACGATCTCGTCGAGCAGCGGGGCCAGCTCGCGCTCGACGCGGCGCTGGACGTCGGACTTCTCGGCGTCCGGCCGCGACGAGTCGAACGGGCTGCCACCGACGATCACCCCGGAGTAGTCGTCCAGGTCGATGGCCGGCAGCGGCCCGGCCTCCATGCGGACCCGGTGGAGCTGGTCCGCGCGCAACCCGGAGAACCGCAGCATGGCGTCGTGCTCGCCGTCCGCCGCGACGTCCTCGGCGCGCGAGGCCAGCAGCAGGTAGGGCCTCATGCCGGTCAGGCTAGGCGCGCCGTCGAGCGTTCGCCCGTCGGCGCACCCCCGCCGGCCGTGCCCGCCTGACACGGAGCGGGTGGTGCTGCCGGTCGATCAGGTCCAGCGGAAGAGCTTGATCGCGAGCGGGAGCAGGACGACGGCCCACACTGCCATGACGAGAATCTGCAGCGTGGGGAACCCGTCCTCGAACCAGCCCGCTGCGAGCGCCTGGGACGCCGCACCGAGAGGTGTGTACTGCCCGATCTCGCGCACGGCCTCGGGCATGATCGGGCCCGGCGTCCACATCCCCGACAGGAACAGCATCGGGAAGTAGATCAGCGTGCCGACCGCCGAGGCGGTGCTCGCCTTCGGCGCTCGTGCCGCCACGAGCGTCCCGAGCGAGAGCATCGACAGGACCGTCAGCAGGAAGGCCAGCAGGACGGTCCCGAGGTGGCGGGGCTCGGCGAGGCCGAACACGAGCTGGCACACCACGAGCGAGAGCGCGGCCGCCACGAAGATCGCGACGAGGTTGATGACGAGGTGCGCGACGACGATGCCCTGCGGACGCATCGGTGTCGTGGACAGCCGCCGTAGCAGCCCCTTCTCACGGAAGGTCGCGAAGTAGACCGGCATCGTCGTGAGGGCCGGGGTCGCGACCGCCGCGGCGAGCACCACCGGGACGTACGTGGCGACCGCCGTGAGGCCGTCCCACGGCGCACCCATCCCCTCGATCGGCTCGCGCATGCCGGGGATCGCGAAGCTCACGCCCACCAGCAGGACGGTCGGGAACGCGAGGGCGAAGAACACGCTCCCCGGGTCGCGCAGCCACAGCCGCGCCTCGGTCGTCAGGAGGGTGCCGAAGCCGCGCCACCCGGAGGTGGGGGTGGTCGGCAGCGACGGGGAGAGGGTCGCGGCGGTCATCGGGATGCTCCTTCTCGGGATGCGGCGGTGGGGTCGTACGTGCGGCCGGTCACGGCCACGAACACGTCCTCGAGGGACCGGGAGACGGTGCGGACGTCGTCGGGCACGACGTCCCGCTCGGCGAGCGCGAGCACGACGGCGGGCAGCACCCGTCGCGACCCGCGCACCTCGATCTCGCGGTCGGACGGCCGCACGGCGTCGATCACCTCGATGCGCTCGACGTCGACGAGACCGGCGAGCGTGTGCATGGCCATGTCGTGGTCCGCGGCGGGCACGCGCAGCCGCATGGTCCGCTCGTCGTCGAGCGCGTCGATCAGCCCGGCCGGGCTCCCCTCGGCCACGACGCGGCCGTGGTCGATGACGACGAGCCGGTCGCACAGGCGCTCGGCCTCGTCCATGAAGTGCGTGACGAGCAGGACGGAGACGCCGCGGTCGCGCACCCGTTCGACCAGGTCCCAGGTGTTCCTGCGGGCCTGCGGGTCGAGGCCCGTGGTGAGCTCGTCGAGGATCGCGACGCGCGGGTTCCCGACGAGCGCGAGCGCGATCGACAGGCGTTGCTTCTGCCCGCCGGACAGCTTCGCGTACGCGACACCGCGGTGCTCGGCGAGCTCGAGCAGGTCGAGCAGCTCCTCGATGTCGGCGGGCGTCTCGTAGAACGACGCGTACAGGCGCATCGCCTCGTCGACGGTGATCTTCTCGTTGAGCGCCGACTCCTGGAGCTGGACCCCGAGGACGTCGCGGACACGCTCGGGGTGGTCCTGCGGGTCGACGCCGAGGATCCGGACGGATCCGCCGTCGGTCTCCCGCAGACCGGCGAGGCACTCCACGGTCGTGGTCTTCCCGGCGCCGTTGGGGCCCAGGATGCCGAAGATCTCGCCGGGCGCGACGGAGAAGCTCACGTCCTCGACGGCGACCTTGCGTGCCGTCGATCCCTTCGGTCCGGCATAGGTCTTGCGCAGGTGCCGGACCTCGACGACGGGTGCGGCGGCGTCGAACCCGACGTCGGGCGGTGCGGTGGTCGGGGCGGTGACGGGGTGTGGTGCGGCGGTCATGGCGACCTCCTTCAGGGTGTGCGGGACCGCCGGGCGGCGGGGTCGCCGTCCGTGCGGACGTTCTCTTGGTGGTGGTGTGGTGCGAGCTCGCGTGCGAGTGCGGTGGTCAGCCCATGGTGACGCTCGAGCCGAAGTCGACCGGGCGGACGGCGACGTCCGCCATGATGCGGCTGACGAGGAGCGCGGCGAGCGCGACGGCGACGAGGCCGCCCAGCGCGGCGCCCCAGACCGTCGCCGCGGGCACGCCGACCGATCCGGCGAACGCCTGGCCGAACCAGCCGGACTGGAGCGAGACCTCGGCGACCGCGAGAGGGACGAGCGCGACGAGCATGATCCCGGTGCCGCGCCAGAACCCGGCGCGGTAGTACCCGAGCGCGATGGCGATCCCGACGAGGAAGTACACGGCGCACGAGACCGACTGGACGAGCAGGACGAGCCCGAACTGCGAACCGTCCTGGTAGAGCTGGTTCTGGACGCGGTCGACCGGCCAGCCCGCCCGGTCGAAGCCCCACCACTCGATCCACGCGACGGCCGCGGACACGAGCCCGAACGTCAGGCCCACGACCAGGCCGCTCACCCACATCCCCTGCGCGAACGACCGCCGCGTCCCCCCCGCGGCGACGTGCAGGGCGACCATCGACAGCGGCAGCACGATCCCCATGACGAACAGGAAGAACCGCGCGGACTCGGAGGGGCCGCTGACCGCGGTGAGGTCGACGTCGCCGGTGCGCTGCATGACGAACAGGATGATCCCGCCGATCGCGAGGGCGACCACCCAGAACCACACGCCGATGTACCAGGTGGCGAAGACGGCGTACTCGGCCGTCGCCCGCACCCCGCGGCGGTGGGCGGCGGTCTCGAACGCGGCACGCTCCGCGGGACGCCGAGCGGAGACGTCGGCGCCGAGGGCGCCGGGTGCGTCGTGCTGCGTGCTCATCGGGCCTCCTCAGGGACGGACCCGGACTGTCGGGTCAGGTGGACGAACAGGTCCTGGACGGGCACGCTGCCCACGTCGAGGCCGGCCGTGGCCGCGGCGGCCCGCTCGTCGCTGTCGAACAGGCCGAAGAGCGTGACCTGCGCCGTCGAACCCAGTCGCTGGCGGGCGAGGACCTCGCGGCCCGCGACGAACCGCTCGACGACGTCCGACGCGCCGGTGAGGCTCACGCCGCGTGCGCGGACGTCGTCGGCGGGCTCCGCGAGCAGGACCCGCCCGCGGTCGACGATCACGACGTCCTCGAAGAGCCGCTCGACCTCGGCGATCAGGTGGCTGGACAGCACGATCGTGCGGGGGTGCTCGGTGTAGTCCGCGACCATCGCGTCGTAGAACGCGTACCGGCTCGGGGCGTCCATGCCGAGGTACACCTCGTCGAAGATCGTCAACGGTGCCCGCGACGCGAGCCCGAGGACCGCGCCGAACGCCGAGCGCTTGCCCCGCGACAACGTGTTCAGCTTCTTGCGCGGCGAGATCTCGAACTCGTCGAGCAGGCGGGCGGCGAGGTCCGCGTCCCAGTGGGGGCGCAGCGCGGCGTAGTAGTCGAGGGTGTCCTTCGCCTTGCTGTCGTTCCACACGTCGCCGCTCTCGCGGACCAGCTGGGTGTGCGCGGCGGTCCAGACGTTCTCGAACGGGTCCTCGAGCCCGCCCTCGGCGCCGACGGCGACCGACCCGCTCGTCGGCCGGCGGAAGCCAGCGAGCAGCGCGGCGAGCGTCGTCTTCCCGGCGCCGTTGCGCCCGAGCAGACCGGTGATGGTCCCGGGGCGGACGGTCAGGGTCGCGGCGTCGAGCGCGGGCCGTTCGTCGTGGCGTCCGTAGCGCACGACGACGTCACGGACCTCGACGCCGAAGGGCGGCGGTGCGGCGGTGGTCACGGGTTCACCTCGGGGTGTCGGTCGTCGGTGGGGAGGTCGGGGTGCGCTCGTCCCAGGACGTGCTCGACGATCGCCGCGGACGGGATGTCGAGGACGTCGGCCTGGGCCAGCGCCGGGTCGAGGACCTCGGCGAAGAAGCGCTCGCGGTGCTCGGCGAGAAGACGCTCGCGAGCGCCCGGTGCGACGAACATGCCGAGGCCCCGCCGCTTGTACAGCACGCCCTCGTCGACGAGCAGGGCGAACGCCTTGGCCGCGGTCGCCGGGTTGATGCGGAACGTCGTGGCGAACTCCGTGGTCGACATGACCTGCTCCTCCTCCGCCGTCTGGCCTGCGAGCACCTGCGCCCGGACCATCTGGGCGATCTGGAGGTAGATGGGTTCAGGTCCGTCGAACATGGCGCCCATCCTCTCGCGGTTCTCGTGTTCTCTGGTTCATTACTTGACTAATGAACCATAGAGGCACGCGTCTCCGCAACCCTCGCGCGCCGAGCAGCAGGCACGGACCACGGGCGAGGCCGTCTCACGGCCGTGTCATCATCGACGGCGTGGCAGTCCTCTTCGTCGCCCCGGACGACTCCAGCGTCGCGGCGCTGGTCGGCGCGGCGGCGTACCGACGGGGCGCGGCCTACCAGGCCGAGGGTCGGGTTCTCGAGGTCGGCTGGGACGGACGCGATCTCTCGCTGACCGGCCGGGTGCGGGGCCAGGGTCGGAACACCTACTCGTGCACGGTCTACCTCGTCCGCGCCGGGCAGCGTCTCGAGCTCGAGACCGCCGAGTGCTCGTGCCCCGTCTCGATCGACTGCAAGCACGCCGCGGCGCTGCTGATCGAGGCGGCAGAGCTGGCCGCCGGGGACGCCCTCGCGGGTGCTGCACCTGCCTCCGGGTCTCCAGGTCGCTCGGCGGGTGGGCTCGTTCCGCTGTGGAGGCGGACGCTCGACCGGCTGCCGCTCGTCGCCGTCGAGCCGGTCCCTGCACAGGTGACGCCGGCCGGGCTGCAGGTGCGCGTGGACGGGCTGGGGCGCAAGGCCTCGGGCCCGCTCTCGCTGTCGGTGCGGCCGGGGACGCAGGGGCCGAACGGCGGGTGGAGCAGCGGATACCAGGTCTCCTGGGAGTCGATCGGGAACCAGTACCACGGGATCCGCTGGGACCCGCAGACCCGCCAGTGGCTGCTCGAGCTCGGCGCGATGCGCGGCCCGGCAGCGTTCCGCTACGGCGCGAACAGCTGGGAGAACCTGGGATCGTTCGTCCCCCGCCTGCTGTGGCCGCACCTGGCACGAGGGGTCGAGCTGGGGATCCCGATGGTCGGGACCACCAAGAAGGACGTCGTCCAGGTCGCGGCCGAGGCCCGGGTGGTGCTCGACGTCGGCGCGACCGGGGACGGGCTGCTGCTCGCCCCGCGCCTCGAGCTCGACGGCGAGCCCAGCCCTGCGACGTCGCGCGGCGCGGTCGGCGAGCACGGCCTGTTCGTGATCGAGGAGCGCGGGAAGTCCCGCGTGCTGCGTCTCGGACCCACCCCGGCAGCGCTCTCCGCGACGACGATCGACCTCCTCGATGCCGAGCCGATCGCGATCCCCGCCACGGAGACCGACCAGTACTGGGCCGAGTACCACCCGCGTCTGGCCCGCCACGTCACCATGACCAGCACCGACGGCAGCGTGAGACTGCCCGCGCCGGCGCTGCCCACGCTCGTCGTCGTCGCGAACTTCGAGTCACCCACGCACCTGCGGCTCGCGTGGTCCTGGGAGTACGCGACGCCGTCGGGCGCGGTGCGTCGGCCGCTGCTGGTGACCGCCCTCGACGCCGACCTGCGCGACGTCGCCGCGGAGGAGCGCGTGCGGGATGAGGTGGAGCGGGCCCTCCGTGGGCTGGATGTCCTGCCCGGGCTGCGCCTGCGCGACCACGACGTCCTCACCGGGACCGACGCGCTGGACGCCGCCGAGGTGCTGCTCCCCGCGCTCGACGCCCTCGAGGGCGTGCGGGTCGACGCCGGACCGGTCCCCGGGTACACCGAGCTGGCCTCGGCGCCCGTCGTGCGGCTCGCCGCCACAGAGACCGACCAGAACGACTGGTTCGACCTCGGGGTCGCCGTCGTCGTGGACGGGCAGCAGATCCCGCTGCCCACCCTGCTCCAGGCACTGGCCCGCGGGGACGGCCGCCTGCTGCTCGTCGACGGGTCGTGGCTGCGGCTCGACCACCCGGCCCTCGACCGGCTCCGCGCGCTCCTGGAGGAGGCCGCCCGGCTCAGCGACCAGCCCGGCAGGACCCGGATCAGCCGCCACCAGGCGAGCCTGTGGGGCGAGCTGGAGGAGGTGTCCGACGTCGTCGAGCAGTCCGCGCGGTGGCGGCAGTCGGTCGGTGGCCTCCTCGCGCTGACCACCGGGGACGGCGCGACGCGCCCGGAGCAGCTCCCGCCGCCGCCGGGCCTCAAGGCCGAGCTGCGCCCCTACCAGCAGCAGGGCTTCGAATGGCTCGCCTTCTGCTACGAGCACGGGCTGGGCGGCATCCTGGCCGACGACATGGGCCTCGGCAAGACGCTGCAGGCGCTCGCGCTGTTCGCGCACGCACGGGAGGGGACGGGCGCGTCCGCGCCGTTCCTCGTCGTCGCGCCCGCGTCGGTCGTGGGGAACTGGGCGGCGGAGGCGGCGAGGTTCGCCCCCGCGCTGCGGGTGGCGGTCCGCGCGACGACGGGCGCGCGCGCCTCGACGCCGCTGGCCCAGGACGCGGCCGACGCGGACGTCGTCCTGACGTCCTACGCGATCTTCCGCCTGGACCACGCGGACTTCGCGGCGCTCGAGTGGGCGGGCCTGGTGCTCGACGAGGCGCAGTTCGTGAAGAACCACGCGAGCCGCGGCAACGCGTGCGCCCGTGCGCTGCGCGCACCGTTCAAGCTCGCCATCACGGGCACGCCGATGGAGAACGACGTCACCGAGCTGTGGGCGCTGCTCGCCGTCGTCGCGCCCGGCCTGTACCCGTCGCTGCAACGGTTCCGCGAGGACTACGCCAAGCCCGTGGAGGCGGCGTCACGGCCGAACGCTGACGAGGACGCCCGCACCCTCGCGCGCGAACGCGTCGCCCGGCTGCGCCGCCGGGTCCGCCCGCTGCTGCTGCGCCGCACCAAGGAGCAGGTGGCGCCCGAGCTGCCCGACCGCCAGGAACAGGTCCTGACCGTCGAGCTCGCGCCGAGGCACCGCCGCGCCTACGACGCACGGCTCCAGCGCGAACGCCGCCGGGTCCTCGGGCTGCTGGACGACTACGACAGCAACCGCATCGCGATCTTCCGGTCCCTGTCGGTCATGCGCCGCATGGCGCTCGACGCCAGCCTCATCGAGGACGGCGCGCACGCAGGCGTGCCGTCGAGCAAGCTGGACGTGCTGTTCGAGCAGCTCGTCGAGGTGATCGCGGAGGGGCACCGCGCGCTCGTGTTCTCGCAGTTCACCAGCTACCTGGCGCTCGTCGCGGACCGGTGCCGGGCGGCGGGCATCGAGTTCGCGTCGCTCGACGGCTCGACCCGACGGCGGTCGGACGTCGTGCAAGGCTTCCGCGAGGGCACCGCACCCCTCTTCCTGATCAGCCTCAAGGCCGGCGGGTTCGGGCTGAACCTCACCGAGGCCGACTACGTCTACATCCTCGACCCCTGGTGGAACCCTGCGACCGAGGCGCAGGCCGTCGACCGCACCCACAGGATCGGCCAGACCCGCAACGTCATGGTGTTCCGCCTCGTCGCCGCGGGCACGATCGAGGAGAAGGTCATGGAGCTCAAGGAGCGCAAGGCCCGGGTGGTCGGGGCCGTGCTGGGCGACGACGAGGACGTCTTCTCCCAGGGACTCACCGCCGACGACGTCCGCGGCCTGTTCGGCGACGGCTGACCGGTCCTACGTCGCGAGGGCGGGGGCGAACGCGGCGCGCACGGCGTCCAGGTCCGTCGCGACGAGCTCGGCGAGCTGCACCGCGTTGAGCGCGGCGCCCTTGCGGAGGTTGTCGTTCGACACGAACAGCACGAGCCCGCGCCCGCCCGGGACCGACTGGTCCTGGCGGATCCGCCCGACGAACGACGGGTCCTTGCCTGCGGCCTCGAGCGGGTTCGGCACGTCGGCGAGCTCGACGCCGGGCGCCGAACCGAGGATCTCGCGCGCCCGTGCGGGCGAGAGCGGCGCACCGAACTCCGCGTGGATCGCGAGCGAGTGCCCGGTGAACACGGGCACGCGCACGCACGTCCCGGCCACGGCCAGCTCCGGCAGGTCGAGGATCTTGCGCGACTCGTTGCGGAGCTTCTTCTCCTCGTCGGTCTCGTCGAACCCGTCGTCGACGATCGAGCCGGCGAGCGGCACGACGTTGAACGCGACGTTGCGCGGGAAGGCGGACGGCGCCGGGAAGTCCACGGCACCGCCGTCGTGCACGAGCCCGACGAGCCCGGCCCCTCCCTCGGCCACGGCGCCCTCCGCCGCCGCGCCCGCGACGGCCTGCGCGCGCAGCTCCTCGGCCCCGGCGAGCCCGGCACCGGACACGGCCTGGTACGTCGCGACGACCAGGCGCTCGAGCCCGGCCTCGTCCGCGAGCGGCTTGAGCACGGGCATCGCGGCCATGGTCGTGCAGTTCGGGTTCGCGACGATGCCCTTGCGCGCCGCGCGCAGCGCGCCCGGGTTGACCTCGGACACCACCAGCGGGACGTCGGGGTCCATGCGCCACGCGGACGAGTTGTCGATCACGACGGCGCCCGCCGCGGCGAAGCGCTCGGCATGGGCCTTGGAGGTGGCACCGCCCGCGGAGAACAGCGCGACGTCGATCCCGCGCAGGTCGTCGGTCGAGGTCGCGGCGACGTCCTCGACGACCACGTCGGCCCCGCGCCACGGCAGCGTCGACCCGGCGGACCGTGCGGAGGCGAAGTAGCGGATGCTCGCGACGGGCAGGTCCCGCTCGACGAGCAGGCGGCGCATGACGGCGCCGACCTGGCCCGTCGCGCCGACGACGGCGACGTTCAGGCCCTGGCTGGTCTGGGTGCTCATGGTCTGTTCCTCTCGTGCAGTCGGGTCAGCGGCCGGTGCCGGCGTAGACGACGGCCTCGCCACCAGCGGTGTCGAGCTCGAACGCCGTGTGGACGGCGCGCACGGCGTCGTCGAGCGAGTCCTCGCGGGTGACGACCGAGATGCGGATCTCCGAGGTAGAGATCATCTCGATGTTGATGCCCGCGTCGCGCAGGGCGCCGAACAGCTTCGCGGACACGCCGGGGTGCGACTTCATGCCTGCGCCGACGAGCGAGAGCTTGCCGATCTGGTCGTCGAACTGCAGCGAGTCGAACCCGATCTCGGCCTGGAGCGCGCTGAGCGCCGACATCGCGGCGCTGCCGTCGGCCTCCGGGAGGCTGAACGAGATGTCCGTGAGGCCCGTCCGTGCGGCGGACACGTTCTGCACGATCATGTCGATGTTCACGCCGGAACCGGCGATCACCTCGAAGATGCGCGCCGCGGTGCCCGGCACGTCGGGAACGCCGACGACCGTGATCTTCGCCTCGCTGCGGTCGTGCGCGACGCCGGAGATGATCGGGGCTTCCATGACTGACTCCTCGGGGGACTGCGGGCTGGGGTCGGGGGCGTAGGCGTCCGCACTCACGAACGTGCCCTGCTTGCCGCTGAACGACGAGCGGACGTGGATCGGCACGCCGTACCGGCGCCCGTACTCGACGCAGCGCAGCGCGAGGACCTTCGCGCCGCTCGCCGCCATCTCGAGCATCTCCTCGTACGTGATGCGGTCGATCTTGCGCGCGGCGGAGACGATGCGCGGGTCGGCGGTGAACACGCCGTCGACGTCGGTGTAGATCTCGCAGACGTCGGCGTCGAGACCGGCGGCGAGCGCGACGGCCGTCGTGTCGGAGCCGCCGCGGCCGAGCGTCGTGACGTCGTTCGTCGACTCCGTGACACCTTGGAACCCGGCGACGATCGCGACCTGGCCCCGCTCGATCGTCTCGCGGATGCGGTGCGGCACGACGTCCACGATGCGGGCCTTGCCGTGCACGGCGTCGGTGATGACGCCCGCCTGCTGGCCGGTGAAGGACTTGGCTCGCACACCGAGGTTGGTGATCGCCATCGCGAGCAGCGACATCGAGATGCGTTCGCCGGCGGTGAGGAGGATGTCCATCTCGCGCTGGGGAGGGAGGGGGGTGATCTGCTGGGCGAGGCCGATGAGCTCGTCCGTCGTGTCTCCCATGGCCGACACGACGACGACCACGTCGTTACCTGCCCGCTTCGCCTCGGCGATGCGCTTGGCCACCCGCTTGATGCTCTCGGCGTCCGAGACCGACGAACCGCCGTACTTCTGCACGACAAGTGCCACGTGCTTGCTCCATCTGTCGCCGGCCTCCGTCTCTCTCAACGGCCCGCCGGGTGCTTGTGGGTCGCTCGATGATACGCACGCCGGGTGCCCGGATGCCAAGCCGTCCCGGGTGGCTGCCGGTCAGGCGCCGGTGAGCTCCGCGTCCGACCCGGCACCCGGGACCGTGCTCGACGACGAGCCCGGCGACGAACCCAGCGGTGAGCCCTGGGGGTCGAGCACCGACGAGACGATGGCGTCGATCGCGAAGGAGCTCGCCTCCCCGAGGTCGACCCGGGTCGGGTCGAGGAGCCACTGGATCTGGAGTCCGTCCATCACGGCGAGGATCGCCGCCGCGGCGTGGCGGACCGAGGCCGGCGCGTCCACCCCGCGCTCCGTGCACATCCCCTCGAACGCCTCGACGGCCTCGTTGCGCAGGGTCCGGTACCGCACCTGGAAGAACTCCCGCGCCGGGTGGTCGTCGGTGACCGACTCCGCGGAGAGCACGGCGTACGTCTGCACGAGCCCCGCGCGCTGGGCGTTGAGGAACGCCGTGCGCACCAGGTGCCGGAACATGTCCACGCCACCGGGGATGTGCCGGCCGTCGAGCCCGGCGACATCGGTCTCGTCGCGGTAGCGCAGCACCTCGGTGAGGAGATGGTCCTTGGACCCGAAGTGGTGGAGGATCCCGGCGTGGGTCATGTCGACCTGCTCCGCGATCTCCGTGAGGGGGCCGTTGTGATAGCCCTTGCTCCCGAAGGTCGTCATCGCCGCCTTGAGGATCTCCTCCCGCCGCTTGAGCGTCTCCTGCCGGACACGTGGTGGGCGCCTCGTCGAGCTCATGCCGTGGTCACATCCCGTCTCGCTACGTCGCCCGCCGGTCGGTCGGCGCCGCTGCTGTCGGGGCAGATCCTACGCACGTCTGGAAGCGCTTCGCTGCCGAGATCCGCAAACATCACAGTTCGGTATCGCTGTGACCTGGGCAAACACAGGTTCTTGCTAACTTACTAACTTGACGGTAAGTTCACGGCCTACAAGCCGCTCGACGACGAGGGAGCCACGACGTGACACTGCAGTCCCCCCCAGGAGCAGCCGCCGCAGCGGAGCTCGAGACCCTGCGCCAGACCGCGCAGGATCTCCCGCTGCGGACGAAGGTGCTGCTCCTGACCGGCTCGTCCATGTGGCGCACCCACGCCCTGGACGAGCTCGGGCTGCGGCCGGTCGTCATGTCGGACGGCCCGGTGGGTGTGCGTGGGACCGGTGAGGTCGAGGGCGAGACCTCGGTCCTGTTCCCCTGCCCGAGCGCGATCGGCGCGACCTGGGACCGCGACGTCGCGTTCGAGACCGGTCAGGCGTTCGGCCGGGAGGCACGCGACCACGGGGTCGACGTCGTGCTCGCTCCCCAGGTCAACATCCAGCGCACGCCGGCGGGCGGCCGGCACTTCGAGTGCTACTCGGAGGACCCGTACCTGACCGCCGAGGTCGGCACCGGGGTCGTGCGCGGCCTCCAGGACCAGGGCGTCGCCGCGAGCGTCAAGCACTACGTCGCGAACGACTCCGAGACCGACCGCACCACGTACACGTCCCACGTCGACGAGCGCTCGCTGCGCGAGGTCTACCTCGCGCCGTTCGAGGCAGCCGTCGAGGCCGGCACGTGGACCGTGATGGCCGCGTACAACCAGGTGGACGACGGCACCGAGCAGGGCCCCATGACCGCGCACCGCCACCTGCTCACCGACGTCCTCAAGGACGAGCTCGGCTTCGACGGCGTGGTCGTCTCCGACTGGGTCGCCACCCGCACGACCGAGCAGTCCGCGAACGGCGGTCTCGACCTCGTGATGCCCGGTCCGGGCGGCCCCTGGGAGGATCGGCTGGTCCGCGCGGTCGAGGACGGGCTCGTGCCCGAGGCCGAGATCGACGACAAGGTCGCGCGCATCCTGCTGCTCGCCCGCCGCGTCGGCGCGGTCGAGGGGCCGGCGGGCGGGCCAGCACGGCCCGTCACGCACGACGGCGATCTGCGCGCCCTCGTGCGTCGCACCGCGGCCCGCTCGACGGTCGTCCTGCGCTCCGACGCGCAGAACCCGGTCTGGGACCGGCCCGCACCGCGCTCGATCGCCCTCGTCGGGCCGAACGCCGTGCTCCCCCACGTCCTCGGCGGCGGCAGCTCGACCGTGCTCCCGGAGCACGTCGTCATGCCGGCCGAGGGTCTCGCCGCACGCTACCCGGACGCGCAGCTGACGGTGGCCCGCGGCGGCGACCCGCGCGAGCTCGCCCCCCGCCTCGACCTGGAGGGACGCTCTCTGCGCGGCGAGGCGGTCACCGTCACGTGGCGCGACGCCGCCGGCGCCGTGCTGCGCACGGAGGCGCTGCCCCGGTGGGACGGGTTCCTGCGCGAGCTGCCTCCCGAGGTCGACACCGTCGTCCTCGAGGCGGACGTCCTGCTCCACGAGGAGGGCGACCACGTGATCGAGGTCGGCACGGTCCCCGGGCACACGGTCGAGATCGACGGCACCGTCGTCGCGCAGGACCCGACCCGGTCCGGTGTCGAGGTCATCCTCGACTCGTCGATCAACAACCCCCGCGGCGTCCCGACGACGGTCCACGTGGACGAGGCCCGTCGAGTCCGGATCACCGTCAGCCTGCTCGTCACCCGCGCCCAGGGCTACGGGAACCTGGTGCGCGCCGAGCTGCGCCACCGCGTCCCCGGCCCGTCGGCGGAGGAGGAGATCGTCGCGGCGGTCGAGGCCGCGGGCGCCGCCGACCTGACCGTCGTGGTCGTCGGGACCAACGAGGAGGTCGAGTCCGAGGGCTGGGACCGCACCTCCCTCGCCCTCCCGGGCCGCCAGGACGAGCTCGTCGAGCGTGTCCTCGCGGCGGACCCCGACGCCGTCGTGGTCGTCAACGCCGGCGCCCCGGTGCTGCTGCCCTGGCTCGACCGCGCACGCACCGTCCTGTGGGTCTGGTTCCCCGGCCAGGAGGCCGGCCACTCTCTCGCGGACGTCCTGGCGGGAGCCGTCGAGGCTGCCGGCCGGCTCCCCTGGACCCTGCCCGCGGACGAGGCGGACGTCCCCGTGCCGCACGCCGTCCCGGACCGCGGGACCGTCGCGTACGACGACGGCGTGCACGTCGGCTACCGCGCCTGGGAACGCGACGGGACGGTCCCCGCCGCGGCTTTCGGCCACGGCCTCGGCTGGACCACCTGGTCCTACGACGGGCTGGGTCCCGCGACCCTGACGCCCGACGGCGACGTCGTCGTCCGCGTCGACCTGACCAACACCGGGGGCCGGGACGGTCACGAGACCGTCCAGGTGTACCTCGAGGCCCCCGCCGCGCCGAGCTCGGCGCCGGACGCGTACCGCGACCGGCCGGTGCGCTGGCTCGGCGGCTTCGCCTCCGTCGACGCCGCCGCCGGTGAGACCGTGCACGTCACCGTGACCGTCCCGCGCCGTCGGCTCGAGGTGTGGGACCCCCGCAGTGCACGCTGGCACCTGCCTTCCGGTGACTACCGGATCAGGGCGGGACGTTCCGTCCGCGACCTACGCCTGGACACCGCAGTCCGGGTGCAGGACGCCACGACCCCCACGGAGTGACCGGACCGCGGCCACCCTTCCACCCGACCAGATCCACCCACTGCTCCACCGACCGGCGCCCGCCGGGCGGACATACCTCGAAGGAGAGAGTCACATGAGGTTCAAGGCCTCTGCGATCGCCCTCGGCATCGCGACAACGCTCGTGCTGGCAGGCTGCTCGTCGTCCGGCGGTGACGAGCCGGAGAGCACCGGCGCCGCCAGCGAGGGTCAGGGCACCGCAGCACTGACCATCGCGAAGCCCGACGGTGCGATCGCGACCGAGTCGAACAACCCGTGGATCGGCGACTCGTCCGCGCTCAAGCTCGGCTACGTCAACGCGATCTACGAGCCCGTCGGCATCGTCAACCTGGTGAACCCGTCGGACGAGGTCCGCCCGTGGCTCGCCTCCGAGATCGCCTGGTCCGACGACTACACGTCGGTCGCGCTCACGGCACGCGAGGGCGTGAAGTTCAACGACGGCAGCGACATGACGGCCGAGGACATCGCGTACTCGTACCAGATCCTCGTCGACACCCCCGCGCTCGACACCGCCGCGATCGGCGTCAAGAGCGTCGAGACCGAGGGCGACGTCGTCACGGTCACGTTCAACACCCCGATGTTCGCCAAGCAGGACAAGGCGCTGCACCGGTTCGTCGTGCCGAAGGCCGTCTGGGAGGGCATCGCGGACCCGACGACGGAGACCAACCCCGAGCCCATCGGCACCGGCCCGTACACGCTGTCCAACTTCAGCACGGAGAGCGTCGAGCTCACCGCGCGCGACGACTACTGGGGCGGCGAGCTCGCGGTCCCGACCCTGTACTACGTGTCGTACAACGACAACAACGCCCTGACGACGGCTCTCGCCAACGGCGACGCCGACTGGGCCCAGGCGTTCCTGCCCAACGTGCAGTCCGCCTACGTCGACAAGGACCCTGAGCACAACATCTACTGGGCTCCGGCCGGTCTCGGTACGGACATGATGTTCGTCAACACCACGAAGAAGCCGTTCGACGACGTCGCCTTCCGCAAGGCGGTCAACATGGTCATCGACCGCACCCAGCACCAGGAGATCGCCCGCGAGGGCGGCGTCCCCGTGCTGACGTCGGTCACCGGCCTGCCGACGCCTGCCGGCGACGCGTACATCTCCGAGGAGTACGTCGGCAAGGACTTCACGGTCGACGTCGACGGCGCCAAGCAGGTCCTCACCGACGCCGGCTACACCTACGAGGGCGACAAGCTGATCGACCCCGAGGGTGACCCGGTCACGTTCACGCTCAGCGTCCCGCAGGGCTGGAACGACTACGTCACGGGCATCAGCCTGATCTCCGACTCCGTCAAGGCGATCGGTGTCGAGGCCGCTGTGGACACGCCGGACCAGGACTCCTGGTGGGCCGCCCGCCAGAACGGCGACTTCGACGCCGTCCTGAACTGGACCGACACGGGCGCCACGCCCTGGGACCTGTACAGCGACACGATGGACGGCCGCTGGCTCAAGCCGATCGGCGAGCCCGCGGACTTCAACTTCGGGCGCTTCGACAGCCCCGAGGCGACCGCCGCGCTCGACTCCTACATCGCCGCGACCGACGACGAGGCGCGTGCCGAGGCCATCGCCACGGCGCAGAAGATCTTCGTCGAGGAGGTCCCGGCGATGCCGATCGGGACGCGACCGTTCATCACGGAGTTCAACTCGCGCAACTACGTCGGCTGGCCCAGCGACGAGGACCCGTACATCAATGCGGACCCGACGCAGCCGAGCTCGGTGCTCATCCTCACGGAGCTCAAGCCCGCCGGCTGATGCCCTGAGGCTCGTGTGACACCACACGTGCAGGATGGGTGCGCCGAGGGCGCAGGCCCGAGGCGCACCCATCCTGCACGGCCCCGCTCACAGCACAGAAACAAGGTAGGACGAGTGAACACCGAACCCCTGCTGACGGTCTCGAACTTCAGCGTGGTCTACGACGTCGACCCCCCGGTCGAGGCCGTCAGCGACGTCTCCCTCACGCTGCACCGCGGGGAGATCCTCGGTCTCGCCGGCGAGTCGGGCTGCGGGAAGACCTCGCTCGCCTACGGCATCCAGCGTCTGCTCAAGCCGCCGGCGGTCATCCCGTCCGGCACCGCGATCTTCCACGACGAGTCGGGCGCCGACGTCGACCTCAACGCGCTCAGCGAGGTCGAGATGCGCCGGTTCCGCTGGGACAAGGCCTCGATGGTGTTCCAGGGTGCGATGAACTCGCTGAACCCGGTCGTGAACATCGGCAAGCAGCTCGGCGACGTCTTCACCACGCACCGCCCGCGCATGAGCAAGGCAGAGCGGACCGAGGAGTGCGCGCAGCTGCTCGACCTCGTCGGCGTCGGCCGCGACCGCCTCAAGTCCTACCCCCACGAGCTCTCGGGCGGCATGCGCCAACGCGTCATGATCGCCATGGCGCTCGCGCTCAAGCCGCAGCTGATGATCATGGACGAGCCCACGACGGCGCTCGACGTCCTCGTGCAGCGCGAGATCCTCCAGCAGATCTCGGACCTGCGCAAGGAGTTCGGATTCTCGGTCATCTTCATCACGCACGACCTGCCGCTCCTGCTCGAGATCTCCGACCGCATCGCGGTCATGCTCCAGGGACGGATCGTCGAGCTGGACACGGCCGAGAACATCTACCACGGCGCCCAGCACGAGTACACGCGCAAGCTCCTCGGCTCCTTCCCGAGCCTCACGGGTGAGCGCGGCGGGTTCGTGCGCGGGCGGACCGACGACGCGGTGCCCGCGGGCACGGCCGGCACCGCAGGAGGCGCAGCCCGATGACCACGCTCGAGTTCTCCCACGTGAGCAAGAGGTACCGGATCCGCGGGTCCGGCGACATGCTCGCGCTCGACGACGTGAGCTTCACGCTCACGTCCGGCCGCACGATCGCCCTCGTCGGGCAGTCCGGCAGCGGCAAGTCGACGATCGCCAAGATCCTCACCCAGCTCGAGCGGGCCACGTCGGGCGACATCCTGCTCGACGGCGAGCCCATCCCCCACCGCGGGCGCGCGCTGCGGCACTACCGCCAGCAGGTGCGCATGGTGTTCCAGGACCCGTTCGCGTCCCTGAATCCGTACCACACGATCCGGCACCACATCGAGCGGCCGCTGCGCCTCGACAAGGTCGTCCCCAAGGACGAGGTGGACGCGGAGGTGCACCGCCTCCTCGACCGCGTACGCCTCGACCAGGCCGTCGTCGACCGTCGGCCGCACGAGCTCTCCGGCGGCCAGCGTCAGCGCGTCGCCATCGCCCGTGCGCTCGCGTCGCGCCCCGGTCTGCTCATCGCCGACGAGCCCGTCTCCATGCTCGACGTGTCGATCCGCCTCGGCGTGCTCAACCTCCTCGCGGAGCTGCAGCGCGAGTCCAACCTCGGCGTCCTGTACATCACGCACGACCTGGCCACGGCCCGCCACTTCAGCGACGAGATCATGGTGCTCCACCACGGCACGGTCGTCGAGCAGGGCCCCGCCGACGACGTGATCCTCGATCCCCAGCACCCCTACACCCGCGCGCTGCGCGACGCATCGCCCAACCCGGAGGTCCACTTCTCCGGTTCCGGCCCTGCCACCGCACAGTCGAGGAGCTGACCCCCGTGAGATTCTTCCTTCGTCGCGCCGCCTTCTACGCCTTCACGGCCTGGGCGGCCATCACGATCAACTTCTTCCTGCCCCGGATGATGAAGGGCGACCCGGTCTCCGCCTACATGGCGAAGAACCAGGGAAAGATCAGCCCGGAGGCCGCCGCGTCGCTGCGGACGCTCTTCGGTCTCGACGACCAGAGGTCGCTGTTCCAGCAGTACATCGACTACTGGGGCCTGATGCTCCGCGGCGACCTCGGCCGCTCGTTCTCCAAGGGCCTCGCGCCCGTCGGTGACGTCATCGCGGTCGCGCTCCCCTGGACCTTGGGGCTCGTCGGCCTCGCGACGATCCTCAGCTTCTTCCTCGGCAGCTCGCTCGGTGCGATCATCGGGTGGCGGCGAGGCAGCAAGGCCGACGCCATCGTCCCGATCACGACCTTCTTCTCCACCGTCCCGTACTTCTGGATGGGACTCATCGCGATCGCCATCTTCTCGAGCACGCTCGGCTGGTTCCCCGCGTCCCACGCGTACAGCAAGGGCGCATACCCCGAGTGGTCGTGGGACTTCGTCTGGGACGTCATCCAGCACGGCACGCTCCCGGCGCTGACCATCGTGGTCGCCTCGCTCGGGGGCTGGGTCCTCGGGATGCGCAACATGATGATCACCGTGCTCGACGAGGACTACGTCACGGTCGCCCAGGCGAAGGGGTTGAGCCCGCGCAAGGTCCTGACCCACTACGCGTCCCGCAACGCGGTGCTCCCGCAGCTGTCGAGCTTCGCCCTGTCCCTCGGCTTCATCGTCGGCGGCACGCTCGTCATGGAGCTCGTCTTCTCCTACCCCGGGGTCGGCAAGCTCCTCCTCGACGCCACCAACGCCAAGGACTACCCGCTGATGCAGGGGCTCTTCCTCGTCATCACGCTCTCCGTCCTCGTGGCGAACATCCTGGCGGACGTCGCGTACGCCGCCCTCGACCCGCGCACCCGCATGACGGAGGCCTGAGCCATGACGTCCACGACCACGACCGCCACCGCGGAGACCGTCGCACCGGACCCGGCGACGGGCCCCGCGACCCCCGCCCGCCGCAGGTCCGGCTCCCGGTTCGGCCAGTCGTTCGCGATGTTCCGCAACGGCAAGTCCCTCACCGGCCTGATCATCCTCGGCTTCTTCACCGTGCTCGCGGTCTTCAGCGACCTCATCGCCCCGTACGGCCCGCTCGACAAGGACTACTCCGCGCTCAAGCAGCCGCCGTCGGCGGAGCACTGGCTGGGCACGACGCACATGGGTGAGGACGTCTTCAGCCAGATCGTGTACGGGACGCGCGGAGTCCTCGTCGTCGGCTTCGTGTCGGGCATCATCGCGACGCTCGTCGCCGTGATCATCGGCGTCTGCGCCGGCTACGTCGCGGGCTGGCGCAGCGAGTCCCTCTCGGCCGTGACGAACGTCTTCCTCGTCCTGCCGGGCCTGCCCCTGATGATCATCATCGCGTCGCAGTACGACAACCCGAGCCTGCTGCTCATCTCGACCGTGCTGGCGATCACCGGGTGGGCCTGGGGCGCACGCGTCCTGAGGGCCCAGACGATGTCGCTGCGCAACCGCGACTTCGTCCAGGCGGCGCGCGCCAACGGCGAGCCCCTCTACCGCATCATCGCGGTGGAGATGCTGCCGAACCTCACGGCGATCATCGCGTCGAGCTTCGTCGGCACGGTGACCGCGGCGGTGCTCGGTCTGACGACGCTCGCCTTCATCGGTGTCATCCCCATCACCAACCTCAACTGGGGCACCATCCTCTTCTGGGCGCAGCAGAACGGCGCGTTCCCCGACTTCTGGTGGTGGTACGTCCCCGCCGGCCTGTGCATCGCACTGCTCGGCGTCGCACTCTCGCTGATCAACTTCGGCATCGACGAGTACGTCAACCCGCGCCTGCGCTCGGCGGGCGAGCGTGCACGCGCGATGCGCAAGAAGGGCTACAAGGTCTCGAGCGGCATCACGACGGTGAGCGACCGGCCCGACCTCGTCGGTCATACCGTCGCACCACCTCCGCCCGGCGCCGTGCCGGTCGACGTCCCCGGCGCCCCGGGGCACGCGGGGGGCATCGGCACCGTCGACGAGGCCGACCACGCCACCGTCAGCAAGGACGAGGCGCTCGGCGCAGGCACGCCGGAACGCTCCTCCTAGCAAGGAGAAGGACCCGAAGCATCCCGGACCGGTGAGCGGCCGAGCGCCCTCACCACAGAACGGTCCCGGCACGGAGAGCCACCCCGTGCGAGTCGCGCCCCCGGCTCGCACGGCGCGGACGCTCACCGTGCCGGGACCGCCGTGCTGTCAGCCGTCCGCCAGGTCGCGCACGACGTCGGAACCGAGCTTGAGGATCAGCGCCCCGACGACCACGACGAAGACGACGCGCACGAAAGCGCTCCCCTTGGCCACCGCCATGCGCGCCCCGATGTAGGCGCCGACCAGGTTCGCCACGCCCATGAGCAGCCCGAGGCCCCACAGCACCGCCCCGTACGGCACGAAGAAGATGAGCGCCCCGGCGTTCGTCGCGAGGTTCGCGATCTTCGCGAGCGCCGAGGCCGGGAGGAACGCGTACCCGAGGACGCTGACGAGCGCAATGACGAAGAACGTCCCCGTCCCCGGGCCGAGCAGCCCGTCGTAGGTGCCGATGACGAGGCCGATGCCGGCGGCGGCCCACCGGTGCCCGTTGCCCTCCCAGCGCAGGTTCGTCGCGTGCCCGAGCTTCGGCTTCGCGACCGTGTACACGGCGACGCCCAGGAGCACGACGAGGATGATCGGCTCGAACAGGTCGGCCGGGATGCGCGACGCGAGCGCCGCTCCCCCGAACGCACCGACGAGCGCCGCGAGCGCCATCGGCCCCGCGGTGCGCAGGTCGGGCCCGACCCGTCGGTAGTAGGTCGCCGCGCTCACCGAGGTGCCCATGATGCTCGCGAGCTTGTTCGTCGCGAGCGCCTGAACCGGGCTGATGCCGGGCACGAGGAGGAGCGCGGGGAGCTGCACGAGCCCGCCGCCGCCGACGACTGCGTCGATCCAGCCGGCGGTGAGCGCGGCGAGGACAAGCAGGACGACGGTCAGCCCGTCGATCTCGAGCCCTCCGGTGGACGGGAGGGCAAGGGTGGGCAGCACCCCTTCAGTATCCCGGTCTCACGACGTAGTACCGCAGTCGCGCGAGGTGGTACCGCAGTCAGGACTGCAGCGCGTCGTACTCCGCCTCCGCCGCGACGTCGTCCTCGACGTCGAGGCGCAGGTGCGCGAGCGCGCTCTGCAGGACGCGGAGGCCGCTCGCCGCCCGCTCGCCCCACAGCGAGACGTAGGAGAACTGCCACCACCACAGGCCCTCGAGCTCGTGGCCCGACTCGTAGTGCTGCAGGCCCTTGGCGAGGCACTCGGCGACGCACGCGAGGTCGCCCGAGAGCGACGCGCCGGCGATCTCGGGGCCGACGAGCGGGTCGGCGACCTCCGCGTAGTCGTCGAACCCGTCGAACAGGTGGACCAGGGCGGTGCGCAGCGGGTCGAGGTCGGTGTCGGGTCCCGGGTCGGGCTCGAACCGCTCGGCAGGCACGACGTCGGCGACGGCGCCGAGCCGCGCACCGGCGGCGAGCACGTCCGACAGGGCGAGCAGGAGGAGCGGGAGGGCGGCGCCGGGAACGGCACCCGCGGCGACCTGGGCCGTCGTCGTGAGGAAGGCGCGGGCCTGGTCGGCCATGCCCTCGGCGATCTCTCGCAGGTCCGGGTCGTTCTCGATCTCCCCCATGGTGCGCACCCTTCCGTCAGCCGCCGACGAGTCGTCGGCCCTCGAACGCCCGACCGAGGGTCACCTCGTCGGCGTACTCCAAGTCTCCCCCGACCGGAAGCCCGGACGCGAGGCGGGTCACGCGCAGCCCCATCGGCCCGAGCATGCGCGCGAGATAGGTGGCGGTGGCCTCGCCCTCGACGTTCGGGTCCATGGCGAGGATGACCTCGGTGACCTGCCCGTCCGCGAGCCGCGTCATGAGCTCGGCGATCCGCAGGTCGCCGGGCCCGACGTTCTCGATCGGGTTGATGGCCCCGCCGAGCACGTGGTACCGCCCCCGGAACTCGCGCGTGCGCTCGACGGCGACGACGTCCTTGGGCTCCTCGACGACGCAGATCACCTCCGGCGAGCGCCGCGGGTCCGCGCAGATGCGGCACTGCTCGGACTCGGCGACGTTGCCGCACGTGTCGCAGAACCGCACGCGGGCCTTGACCTCGGTGAGCGCGTCGACGAGGCGACGCACCTCGACCGTGTCCGCGGCGAGCAGGTGGAACGCGATGCGCTGCGCGCTCTTGGGCCCGACGCCGGGGAGGCGTCCGAGCTCGTCGATCAGGTCCTGGACCGCGCCTTCATACACGCCCCCAGCCTACGGCCCACGGCCCGCACGCCACGCGCACGTGGCCGCCCGGCCAAGACCGGCGCGGGCCGTCCGACGAGATGGGAGAAGATGCGGTCTCCGAGGCTCCTCGCACGACACCTTCTCGCATCTCGTCAGGGAGGGCTCTCCCCGCGGGGGATCGATGCGACGAGCTCGACCTCGAACCCGCCCGCATCCTCAAGGTAGGCCGCGTAGTGCTCGACGCCGCCGGCGTGCGGATGGCGGTCGGGGAAGAGCAGGGTCCACCCGTGCGTCGTGGCGTCGCGGACGAGCGCGTCGACCTCGTCGCGAGTGCCGCCGTGCAGCGCGACGTGGTTGAGGCCGGGCCGGGTGCGGTCGTGCTCGCCCGACGTCAGAGCGGAGCTCTGCTCGACCACGACGTACGCGGCGTCCAGGCGCCAGCTGCGACCGTGCTCCCAGCGCTGGAACGGCGTGTACCCGAGCTCGCCGAGCAGCCAGCCCCACGCAGGCGCTGCCCGCGCCAGGTCGGGGACCCAGAGCTCCAGGTGGTGGACGGAACCTCGCGGCGCCACCTCGGTCAGAGGCCCTGGTCCACGATCTCGTCGATGACCTTGCCGTTCAGCAGCTTGGTGACCAGCTGGACGCCCACGAGCCCGGTGGACACGATGTCCGGGTCGTCGTCCGACGGGTAGTCGTCGATCGGGTCCGGTGCGCTGACGGTGGGCCGCACGGCCGCACGACGCTCCGCCTCGCGGCGCTCCGCAGCCTGACGCGGCGTCTCACGGATCGCCGGCCCCGGGCCCGCGGTCGGTGCCGATGCCGATGCCGTGTCCTGGGCCTGCGCGGGCGCGAGCTCGTCGTCCTCCACGGGCGGCGGTCCGGGCAGCACCGCACCGGCGAGCCACGCCTCGTCGGTCGCCGACGGCAGGTTCCGCGACGGTTCCCCGGCGAGCCACGCCTGGTCCGCGCCGTCGTCGGTCGCGACCTCGTCGGGCGCCTCCTCAGGTGCGGCCGCGGATGCCTCGACCGTGGACGACGCCGGGTGCTGCGACGGGCGCTCCTGGAGCGCGACCCCGCCACGGGCCGGTTCCGGCATCCCGACAGCGCCCACGACCTGTGCGCGACCGCTGGCGGAGCGCGGCGCACCACCGACCGGGGGGTGCGGTTCGCTCTCGCGCGCACCTCCGGACGACGTGCCCGACGGCGCAGGCACGGCCTCGTCCGTCGGCCGGCCCTCGTCCGTCGGCCAGGCCCTGTCGAACGGTGACGGGTCGGACGGTGAGGGACCGGGCGGTGGGGTGTCAGCACGAAGATTCTCGGCCGATGGAGGGGCCGGCGCCGACGCGGCGGTCCCGGTCCCCGGGACGTCCTCCGCGAGGCGCGGCTCCACGCGGACCTGCAGGCCCAGGGTCTGGTAGACGGCGTCCTGCACGGCACCCGTGTGCCGCGACGACGCGAACGTGCGCGCGAGTCCCGGCGAGGGGAAGGCGAGGTAGACGACGTCCGCCGCGAGCTCGGCGACCTGGGCGTTCGTGCTGACGAGCGACCACGTCGACCGGCTCCCCCGCAGGGTCTCGAGGACCTCGGGCCAGCGACGCCGAAGCTCCTCGGTCGTGACGGCCGGCGTCGCCCCGGTGGGGGCAGAGATCGTCGCGAGCGGCGCGGCAGCGACGGGCTGCTGCTCCGTCGCCTGCGGCTGCTCCGCCGGTCCGGGCTCGTCTGCCTGCGCCGGCGCCTCCGCCGCCGGCTCGACCGGCCCTCGCGGCCCTGTCGACTCCTCCGGCTCTGTCGGCTCTGTCGGCTCGGTCAGATCGGCTGACGCAGGCACAGGGGCCTCAGGCGCCACGGGTCCGGACGGTGCCGACGCCTCGTCCGCCGGCTCGGCAGCGACGGTCGACGCGGCCGCGGGGACGGGTTCGGGGCGCGCTGGCCGCAGCGCCGCGCGGACGGCGGCGGCGCCGGTGAGCGAACCCGCGCCGGACTGCGCGGGGACGGACGGGGACCCCGCGGCGTCGGGCACGGGGCGGGCGGTCGCCACCGGGCGGACTGTCGCCACCGGACCGGCCGCTCCGGGCCGCACGGCGGCCGGCTCCACGACGGCCTGCGCACCTGCGGTAGCGCCGAGCCCGCCGCGCTCGAGCCGGTCGAGGCGGGCGGCGAATCCCGCGGCGCCGTCGTCGGCCCCTGGGAGGAGGAGACGTGCGACGAGGAGCTCGAGGTGGAGACGCGGCGACGTGGCGCCCGACATCTCGGTGAGCGCCGCGTTGGCGAGGTCTGCGGCGCGCGACAGCTCCGCGACGCCGAGGTTCTGCGCCTGCACGCGCATGCGGGCGAGCTGGTCGGACGGCTGGTCGCGCAGCACGGCCGCGGCCTCGTCGCCCGAGACGGCGATCACGATGAGGTCGCGGAGCCGCTCGAGCACGTCCTCGACGAAGCGCCGGGGCTCGTGGCCCGTCGCGATCACCTGGTCGACGACGCGGAAGATGCTCGCGCCGTCGCGCGCGGCGAGGGCGTCGGTGACGTCGTCGAGCAGGGTCGCGTGCGTGAAGCCCAGCAGGGCGACGGCCCGCTCGTACTCCACCGTCCCGTTCTCCGCGCCCGCGATGAGCTGGTCCATGACGGAGAGCGAGTCGCGCACCGACCCGCCGCCCGCGCGCGTGACGAGCGGGAACACGCCGGAGCCGACGCTCACGCCCTCGGCGGCGCACAGCTCCTCGAGGTACGGACCGAGGACGTCCGGCGGGACGAGGCGGAAGGGGTAGTGGTGGGTGCGCGAGCGGATGGTGCCGATGACCTTGTCCGGCTCGGTCGTCGCGAACACGAACTTCACGTGCTCCGGCGGCTCCTCGACGAGCTTGAGCAGGGCGTTGAAGCCCTGCGGCGTCACCATGTGCGCCTCGTCGAGGATGAAGATCTTGTACCGGTCGCGAGCCGGGGCGAACGCGGCGCGCTCGCGCAGCTCGCGCGCGTCGTCCACGCCGTTGTGCGACGCGGCGTCGATCTCCACGACGTCGAGGCTGCCGGGGCCACCACGCGCGAGCTCGACGCACGACTCGCACTGCCCGCACGGGGTGTCGATCGGGTTCTCGGGCGTGTTCTGCACGCAGTTGAGCGTGCGTGCGAGGATGCGCGCGCTCGTCGTCTTGCCGCAGCCGCGCGGCCCGGAGAAGAGGTAGGCGTGGTTCACCCGGCCGCTGCGCAGCGCCTGCATGAGCGGCGCGGTCACGTGCTCCTGGCCGATCACCTCGGCGAAGGTCTCGGGCCGGTAGCGGCGGTACAGGGCGGTGCTCACCCCGGTCACTCTAGACGTCGGGACCCACACGCACGAGGTCGCGCACAGGGCCGCACCGGCACGGCGCCGAGCGGGACGACGCTCAGCGGTGCAGCGCCTTGCGGGCCAGCCAGTTGCCGAGCAGCTGCGCGACCTGCACGATCCCGATGATCACGAGCACGGTGACGATGACGACGCCCCAGTTGTAGCGCTGGTACCCGTACCTCAGCGCGAAGTCACCCAGACCGCCACCGCCGATGAGGCCGGCGACGGCGGACATGTCGAGCACCGCGATGAACAGGAACGTGTAGCCCAGGATCAGCGGGGCCAGCGCCTCGGGGACCAGGACGGTCGTGATGATGCGCCACGGCGAGGCGCCCATGGCACGGGCGGCCTCCACGACGCCCGGGTCGATCCCCACGAGGTTCTGCTCGACGATGCGGGACGTGCCGAACGCCGTCATGACCGACAGCGGGAAGATGAACGCCGCGGTCCCCAGCGTCGTGCCGACGACCTGCAAGGTCACCGGCCCGAGCAGGGTGACGAAGATGATGAACGGGATCGGCCGCACGACGTTGACGAGCACGTTGAGGATGCCGAACACGGCGCGGTTCGCCAGGAGGTTGCCGGGCCGGGTCACGTACAGCGCGAGACCGAGGGCGAGGCCCGCGAGACCGCCGGTCAGCAGCGCCACGGTGACCATCTGCAGCGTCTGGCCGAACGCCTCCCAGAGGATCGGCCACAGGGTGGACCAGTCGCGGTTCATCAGCGGCCTCCGAGGTTGCCGTGCCGGAACAGGGTCTCGCGGGCGAGCCCGTACGGGTCGCCCGGGTCGTCACCCGGATCGACGGCGGCGTCCTCGGACCCGACCCGCAGCCGGGCGATGCGCGGGTCCTCGAGCGGGTGCTCGGCCGTCCCGAGGTCGACGACGTCCGCCCGCTCGGCGAGCGCCACCAGGAACGGGGCGACGCGGTCCTCGGGTGCGTCGAGCTCGACGGTGAGCGACCCGAAGGGCCGCTCCCCCACCTCGGAGATCCCCCCGAAGACGACGGACCCGTCGACGTCGTGCTCCCGCAGGAGCCGGAAGAGGTCGGTGCCCGTGCTCGCGCCCTCGCGGACGCCCACCGTGACCAGCCGGCCGGGGTGGCGCTCGCGCAGCCGGGCGAGGGTGTCGCGCGACGGCCGGTCGTGCAGCGCCGTGCCGACGAACCGTTGCGCGGCGTCGGCGCTCGGGGACGAGAACACGTCGTACACGTCCCCGACCTCGACGACCCGGCCGTGCTCCATGACCGCGACGCGGTGGCACGCCTGACGCACCACCTCCATCTCGTGCGTGATGACGACGATGGTGACGCCCAGCTCGGTGTTGACCCGGCGCAGGAGCGCGAGCACCTCGCGCGTCGTCTCCGGGTCGAGCGCGGACGTCGCCTCGTCCGCGAGCAGGATCGTCGGCGACGCGGCCAGGGCCCGCGCGATGCCGACGCGCTGCTTCTGCCCGCCCGAGAGCTGGCGCGGGTACGCCCGCGCCTTGTCGGACAGGCCGACGAACGCGAGCAGCTCCGCGACCCGCGCCGCACGCCTCTCGCGCGACCACCCGGCGACCTTGAGCGGGTACGCGACGTTGCCGGACACGCTGCGCGAGGTGAGCAGGTTGAACTGCTGGAACACCATGCCGATCCGCGACCGGACCTCCCGGACCCGGCGCTCCGGCAGTCCCGTGATGACCTGCCCGTCCACGACCACGTCCCCGTCCGTGACGTTCTCGAGCGCGTTGATCAGCCGGACGAGGGTGGACTTGCCCGCGCCCGAGTAGCCGATGACGCCGAAGATCTCGCCGCGGCGGACGCTCAGCGAGACGTCGTCGACCGCGCGGACGGCGCTTTCGCCGTGCCCGAACGTCTTGGTGACGTGGCGCAGCTCGATCACGGAGTCGTCCAGCTTCGCGCCGTCGGGCCTCGCGTCGTCAGGTCTCGAGCCGTCGCTCACGGTGCGCGTCCTCTCGTCGGAGGGTTTCCCTCCTGGTCATGGTGCCGGGCGTAGGGCACGACGGCGCGTCGGACGGGCACGACGGCGCGTGCCCGTCCGACGTCGCTGGGTCAGGAACCGGCGCGGATGTCGTCCTCGAGCCCGGCGAGGATCTCCTGGAGCTCGGCCGCCGAGTTGTCCTTCGTCACCGCGGTGCCGTCGGACGACGCAGCCTCGGCGTCGATCATCTCCGGGCTCTGGGACAGCGCGGCCAGCTCGAGGAGGGTCTCGTCGTCCTTGTCCTCCGCCCGTGCGACCCACACGTTGATGTAGGGCGCGGCCGCGTCGGAGTCGGGGTCGTCCTGGAACAGCACGTCGTCGGCGCTCAGGCCCGCGTCCTGCAGGTAGTCGTTGTTGATGATCGACGCGTCGACGGACTGGAGCTGGATCGGCGTCTGCTCGGCGGCGACGGGAGTGACCGTGACCTTGGAGCTCGGCAGCACGTCGGCCTCCGTGGACAGCGCGTTGCCGCCGTCCTTCAGCTCGATGAGCCCGGCCTCCTGCAGCACGAGGAGGGCGCGCGCGAGGTTCGTCGGGTCGTTCGGGACGGCGACCTGGCCGCCGTCCGGGATCTCCTCGAGCGAGGCGTGCTTCGTCGAGTAGAGGCCGAGGGGGTAGACGGCGGTCGCGCCGATCGGCTGGAGGTCGTCGTCCGCGTCGACGTTGTACCCGGCGAGGAACTGCAGGTGCTGGAACTGGTTGAGGTCCAGCTCGCCCTGGGAGAGCGACGGGTTGGCCTGGGTGTAGTCCTGCAGGTCGACGAGCTCGATCTCGATGCCCGCGTCCTCGGCGAGGTCGGAGAACACGGTCCACTTGTCGTCCGCGGCACCGACCACGCCGATGCGGACCGGGTCGCCACCCTCGCCGCTCGAGGTGCCGGCGTCGTCGCCCCCGCCGCACGCGGTGAGGGTGAGCGCGGCGGTCGCGGCGATGGCCGCCCAGGTCAGGCGCTTGCGGGTGGTCGAGGCCATGGTGGTTCCTTCCGATGGCGGGCGCGCGGCTCGTGGGACGGCGGCGCGGCCGGGGTGCAGGGTGGCTGCGGCGGGTGGGGCAGGTGCTTCCGGCGGGCCATCAGCCTCGCGGCGAGCGTGGTGGTGAGGTGCGAGCGCCAGGAGGCAGCTCGGGTGCAGGCGTGGCCCGCGGGGTGCGACGTCGCGTCAGCGGTCGCACATTCGTCCGGCGACCCCGCCGCGACAGCACGACGCCTCGGCGCGGGACGCAGCGCTCGGGGCCGTGGTGGCGAAGAGGTTCCGGGTCATGCCGTCCATCATGGGCGCGCTGTCCGCGGCGGCGCCAGTTCCGGCGGGCGAAAGTCCAGGATGCGGACGTCGCGCGGATCACATCTCGGATACCCGCCCGCTGGACGCGGGCATGAGAGGACCCCCCGTGCACCCACCAGAGCTCACCTACCCTTGCTGCCTTCCGGCCCTGGGGGAGTTCGGCGAGATGATGCCGCACGAGGGGTCTGGTCCAACCCTAGCCCAGGACCTGCCCGACGCCGAAACCGGGCCACCCCCACAGAGCCGGGCCCCGATTCGGCTGGGCGCCTCCTCGTCCGGTATCCTCGTTCCGCAGCCGTCGGGCTGTTCCAGGAGGATTCGCCTAGTGGCCTATGGCGCACGCTTGGAAAGCGTGTTGGGTTAAAAGCCCTCGGGGGTTCGAATCCCCCATCCTCCGCACGATCGCACAGCCCCCCGGGACGACGTCCCGGGGGGCTGTGTCGTCTTTGGCCACCTGGGGCCGGATACGGAGAGGCCCGTCGCACGAGTGCGACGGGCCTCCCGACGTCCCGACGGTCCGACGCGCCGGGACGTGAGCGCCGGCGGTGCCGCCGACGGCTATCGAACACCCTACGGCCCAACGGGCCGCTACGGCAGGGGTCTGGACGGTTCTGTTCTCACCCGGGCCCTGGATGAGACCTCGATCACACCTCCCGGCGGCGGTGCGCCGTCGTCAGCATGGCCCCGATCCCGAAGAGGAGGACCATGAGGACGGCGATCGCGCCGATCCGCGCTCCGGTCGCGGGAAGGTCTCCCTCACCGGTGCTCGTGAACGAGTTCGTGACCGTCGCCTCGACCTCCACGGCGTCGGCCGGGTCGGCGGCGATCGGGATCCCGAAGGTTCCCGACGTCGGCTCCTCGTCCGCGGGATCCGCCGTGACGCGTGAGTCGTCGACGACGACCAGCACGCTCTCGGCGTCGCCCGCGTCCGTCTCGGCGACCGTGCACGTGGCCCCCTGCGGGACCAGCTCGTAGACGGCGGTCCAGTCGTCGTCCGCCGAGAGCGTCCGGTCGGCACCACCGGGGATCTCGACGTCCGTCTCTTCGCCGTCGACGTCCTGCACGCACGCCAGGGTGACCGTGAACTCGTCGTCCCGGTGCTCGCCCGCGCCGGAGCCAGCGAGCTCCTTGGTCACGACGACCTGGCCCACGTCGAACGTGTTCGTCACGACGATCTCGTTCGACCCCGGCCCGCCGACGGGAACCACCCCGGGGGCGCCGTCCTCGACCGACGACACGACGGTCGACGTCGCCCCGCCCGCGGCGGTCTCCGTGACGACGCACTCGGCGCCGATCGGCAGACCGTCGTAGACGGCCACCTCGTCGGCCACGAGCTCGCGGTCCGCGCCGCCCGGCACCTCGATGTCCGCGCCCTCGAAGGTGCAGTCGAGGTGCACGGTGAACCGCCCGGCGCCGAAGGCCTCGGCGCCGTCACCCGTCACCATCTTGGTCACCTCGACCGACCCGGCGTCGAACGTGTTCGTCACCGTGACCACAGCCGGGTCGGCGTCGGCCTCCGGGACCACGACCTGCCCGGGCTCGCCGCCCTCGACCTCCGTCGAGATCTCGGTCGTCGTCGCGCCACCGTCCTCGGTCTCGGTGATCACGCACTCCGCGCCGATCGGCAGACCGTCGTAGACGGCCGGCTCGTCGGGAGTGACCGTCCGGGTCGCGCCGTCCGGCACGTCGATCGGCTCACCCTCGAAGGTGCACTCGGCGCTCACCTCGAACGGTCCGACGCCGAACTGCGCCGCGCCGCCGTCCACCATCTTGTCGACCTCGAGCGCACCGACGTCGTAGGTGTTGGTCACCATGGCCGCGATCGGATCCTGGGGCGTCGCCGTCCCGTCGATCGTCACCGGGTCCGGGTCGACGGTCGACGACGTCGCGCCGCCGTCCTCCGTCTCCGTGATCGTGCACGTGTCGCCGTCCTGAAGACCGAAGTAGAGGGCCGGGAACCCGGGGCCGAACGCCCGGTCCGGGCCACCCGGGATGGTCTCCACAGGTTCGCCCCCGACGGTGGTGCACTCCAGCGAGACCGCGTACGGGAACTCGTCGAACGGTACGGTCGCCAGGTATTCCTGCAGCTCCTGGATGAGCCCCGGGAGGTCCTCGGGATCGATCGGCCCGTCGGGGATCTCCGGGAACGGCGGCAGGTCCGGCATCGCCGGGGCGAACGCCGCGCCGTCGCCGTCCACGACCTTCTGCACCACGAGCGGGGCGGTGTCGAACGTGTTCGTGATGCCCACGGTCACGGTCGTCGGGTCGCCGTCGTCTGCGGGCGGGACCACGATGCCGTCGGCCGTCGTGCCGTCGACCGGCTCGCCGTCGTCCACCGTGATGGTGGTCGACGACGCCCCGAAGTCGTTCGTCTCCTCCAGGGAGCACACCGACCCGACAGGCAGGCCGTCGTAGACGACGGGCGTGCCCGGCACGAGCTCGCGCGTCGCACCACCGGGGATCGTCAGGTCGACGTCCTCGTAGGTGCACGCGAGCTCGACCTCGAACGGCCCGGGGCCGTAGAGCGCGCCGAGCCCGGCGAGCTCCTTGTCGACCTCGATCTCACCGACGTCGAACGTGTTGGTGATGACCACCTGCGCAGGCTCGTCCGCGTCCACGGTCACCGTGTCCGGCACGACGACCGCACCGGTCGCACCGGCGTCGTCCGTCTCGGCGATGGTGCACTCCGCCCCGGCGGGGAGGTTCGAGATCTCCGCGTCGAGCGGCCCGGCCCCGCCCAGGACGACGGTGCTGTCGTAGACCGTCTGCGGACCGCTGCCGTCGCCGTCGTCGAACGTGCAGACGACGGCGATGTCGAACGGGCCCGCGCCGTACTGCTCCGCGCCCTCGCCGTCGACGACCTTCTGCAGGTCGATCACGCCGACGTCGTAGGTGTTCGTCAAGGTCACCGCGTTGCGCGGCTGCCCGACGATGTCGCCCGCGAGGGTCAGGTCGGCCGACGTGCCGTCCGTGACCACCGGCTCGCCCAGCGCACCCTGCTGGACGGTGACGGTCGTGGACGACGCGTTCCCGGCGCCCGTCTCGGTCACGGTGCACTCCGCCCCGACCGGCAGCCCGTCGAACTCGACGGAGTCCCCGTCCTCCAGCTCGAACGTCATCGGGTCGTCGGGCCCGTAACCCTCCGCGTAGACCTCCTCGCCGAGGAACGTGCAGTCCACCGTCCCGTCGAACGGGCCGAACACGATCGGCTCGCCGTCCTGGTCGACGGCGTCGCTGACGACCTCCTTGTCGATGACGATGCTCGACAGGTCGTAGACGTTGGTCGCGAGGATGGTCGTCGGCGCGTCCGGGTCCTCGCTGTCGATCGTCACCGTCTCTGGGGTGAGGACCAGCCGCGTCTGACCCGCGCTCTCGTCCTCCTCGATCGTGCACTCCGCGCCGTACGGGAGGTCGGGTACGACCACGGGCGTCCCTGGCGTCACGGTGATCGGGATGGGATCCAGCTCGGTCTCCACCCAGGTGCCGACGGCAGACGTGCACTGCACGGTCAGGTCGAACGAGTCGGGCGCGTTCGCCGCACCGTCGCCCGTCACCAGCTTGTCGACCTGGAGCGCCCCGGACGCCGTGGCGACGCCCACCTTGGTGCCCTCGGCGGACAGCGAGTCGAGCCTGGCGCCGCCCTGGGTCACGACGGCCGCTGACGCCGCCGCCGAGTTGAACGCGATGGAGCGGTCGCCCGCGTCGGGGACCTCGGGCGGGGTCGTGGTCGTGCCCTCGAGCGCGAGAGAGCTGCCCGGGCGGAAGAGGTTGCCCTCCGCCATGGTGATCACGGCCTTGAACGCGGTGATCTGCCGGTACGTCGATTCCGGGACGTCGGGGGTGAGCTCGGCCCAGCCGCCTGTGGCCGGGTCGTCCGAGCAGGTGGGCTCGGTCGTCGGGAACTCGAGGTCGTCGCCGCAGTAGTCGTCGACCAGCGTGTAGTAGAAGGTCGTCGTGCTGCCCACGGGGGCGTCGACCACCTCGGGCGGGAAGTTCTTGTTGAGGAGCGGGGACCACTGCGACCCACGCCCCGAGCTGCTGGTGGGGTCGGACGCCGTGTCGCCCGGCGCGGGGAGGCGGTCGTAGACGACCACCTTGTCCATCGGCAGGTTGCCGACGTTGTCCACCCGGATGCGCCACGTCTCGTCGTGCCCCGGCGGGATGACCGGCGTGCAGGGATAGGCGTAGAACTCTGGGTCGCCCGCCGGTTCGACCGGCTCGCAGTCCTCGGCACCGACGCCGCCGGGCGGGTCCTGGCCCGGGTCCACGATGAAACCGAGGGGGTACTGGTCGTCGGTCGCCTTGACGTACTTCGACTCGGCGAGCACGCCGGACGGGATCGGGGTCACGTCGGCGTCCGCCTCGCACGCGCCCGTGTCCTCGTTGATCCGCCCCGGGATGGGATCGCCCGTCTCACCGGACTGTGCCTCGCACACGTCCCAGGGGCGGTCGCCCGTCACCCCGGCCGTGTTCTCCACCAGGGTGTTGGCGGCGAGCGTGGTCCGGAACTCGACCATCACGGTGATGGTGTAGACCTGCCCGACCTCGAAGGCCGTCCCCTCGGGGAACGTGAAGGTCAGGCCGGCGATGTTCCCGGTGCGGTCGACCGTCACGTCGTCCGGGTCCGTGGGCAGCTGCGGACCGTTCGGCTGGCCCGGGGGCGGCGTCGTGGGCTCGGTGAGCGTGTAGCTGTACGGCTCCGCGACGTCAGCGAGCCGGAGCTGCGGCCCGTCCGCGTCGCTCGGCATCGGGTCGTCGATGATCACCGGGTCATAGATCGGCCGGTTACCGACGTTCGTCACCGTGATGTTCATCGGGAACGGTGTGCCGGGGGGTTCGGTACCGTCCTGGATGTCCGAGTTGAAGTCCTTGACGATCTGCACGCCGTTCTCGGTGTGCTGGTAGATGATCGTCCCCGACGCGTCCGCGTCGGCGGTCACCGGGATCGGGTTCTCGGGGTCGTCCGGGTTGAAGACCAGGTCGGCGCCGGTGACCGTGGCGGTCACGTCGTTGGTCGCGACGCCGGGTGCGTCCTCGCCGGGGGCCGGGTCGTTCAGCTCGAGGTCGCTCGGGACCGGGGTGCTCGGGTCGGAGCGCAGCGTGTCGCGCACCTGGACCACCATGTTGACCGCCTGGACGGGGTTGGCCGGGTTCTCCCAGATCGTCCCGTCTGCCTTGGTGAACGTGAAGACCAGGCCGGTCACGTCGCCGGCGTCCACGCCGGGCGGGAGCGCGAACGTCGCCGAGGGCGTGCCGGTCGTCAGCGTGGCACCGGAGAAGGTGTCGCTCGCCTCGTCGTAGGTGCCGCCCGTGTAGGCGTCGACCTGCACCTGGTCGATCGGCCCCGTCAGCGTGGAGGCGTCGAAGTCGACGAGGTCGTACTGGTTCCAGAAGCTGCCGTCCACGTCCGTGAGCGTCATCTCGACCGCGCGGGACGGTCCGGTCGGCTGCCCGGTGATCGTGAGCGTCGAGGTCGGGTTCTCCTCGGCGTCCGTCCCGGGCTCCACGACCGTGGCCGGGTCGAACGACTTGGTCTCCTCCATGGTGATCTCCGCGTCGCGGAGCTCCATGTCGGCGGTGTCCCACGCCACCGGCTCGTCGCTCGTCGTGCCGCCCGGGTCGGAGACCTCGGCGCCGGCGCTGTTGGGCACCGGGTTGGGGTCGTGGTCCACCGTGACGCGGTCTCCGGTGTACCGGTCGAGCTCGCGCAGCTTGAGCTGCATCTCCAGGGCGCCCTCGTTGTCGCCCGACTCCGTCGACGCGATGCGCCCGTCGAACGCGACCTCGACGCCGACGACGTCCGCGAGCTCCGCCTCGCTGAGTGCTTCGGCCTCGGCTTCGGTGTAGTCGGTGGTCGCCCCGCCCAGCGTGGTCAGCGTGACCGTGGTCGTCTCCGTACCGTCCGGGGGCGCGACGTCGATGATGCCCGTCAGGGTGAACGCGTCGAACGGGCTGGTGCCCGGGTCGACCAAGGGCTCGACGACGTTGTCGTCGTTCGCGTACGACGGCTCGGCGAGGCGCAGCTCGTCCACCCGGGCCACTGAGTTGTTGGACCCCGTGATGGTCACGACCGTCGTCGGGAAGTCCTCGTACGGCGTGCCCTCCGGGGGCACGGAGAGCGGACCGCCGGTCCACTCCTTGTCGATCCCGACGTTGATCGGCTCGTCGATGATGAGCACGTCGTCGGCGTCGGTGTCCGTGCGCTCGACGGGGTCACCGCCGTCGGGCGGGTTGAACGTCGCCGTGCCGCGCGCGGTGTCGGTGACCAGACCCGGGTCGTCGGGGTTGTTGTAGATCTCGCCCTGGTCCCGCCCGAGCGCCGGTCCGCCGCTCCGACGGTCGTCGCGGAGCTGGAACGTGAGGTCGAGATGGCGCCCGTCCACCTGCGTCGAACGTGCCACGCCCGAGCCCGCGGCGGGCTGCGTCGGGTCGGCGGGGAACGCGGCGCGAGTCGGTGACTCGGTGTAGGTGAGCCGCACCGATGTCGCGTCCTCCTGCTCGTCGGCCGTGAGCGTGTATCCCGGGAACGAGGTGTTGCAGGGGGCGGCCACGCTGCACGGGTCGTTCGTCGCGTCGACCCAGGCACCATCGATGAACAGCTCGACCCCGGTGACGGCGTCGTAGACCATGAGCGGGTCCACCGACGGGTCGATCGCCTCGACCCGCACCAGGTCGAACGCGTCGTAGAACGACCCTGAGATCGCCGGGTCGTCCGCGGCGACCGGGTCGGCGATGTCGCTGATCACCATCGGGTCCACGTTCTCGAACCCGTTGGTCGACCAGGTGATCTGGGCGGTGATGCCGTCCTGCGTGCGCGCACGCAGCGTGTACGGCGTCCCGGTCTGCCCCTCGGGGGCCAGGAAGTCCTTGGCGATGAAGTCGAGGTCGCCCGGACCGACCGGCACCGGGAACGGGTCGACGGTGTCGCAGCCCTCGGCCGGGTCGGTGGGAGCGACCGCGCCGCTCGACGCGCTGGACGCGCCGCAGTTCTCGATCGGGTCGTCGGCGTCCTCCGGCCCGGTGTACGCGGCGACGAAGTTCGGGGAGACGCTCGTGCCCGGCGGGATGCCCTCGCCCGTGTTGTCGTCGTAGACGAACTGGACGCCCTGCGCGTCGTCCGGCAGGTCGCAGTTGACGGTTGCAGCGCCGTCGGTGGGGCCGCAGCCCGGAGCCTCCACCCACGCGGTCCCGTTCCAGTAGTTGACCGTCAGCGTGGTGCCGGCGGGCACCTCCGTGGAGCGCACCGACGTCGCGGTGAAGTTGTCCCAGAACTCGCCCGGGGCACCCGTGTCCGTCGGGTCCTGGACCACGATCTGGTCGGCGTTCGTCGTGGACCCGTCCTCACCGAACGGCAGGAGCTGCGTCGGGAGCCCCACGACGACCGTCTGTCCCGGCAGGGCCGGGATGGTCGACGGCGAGATCGACTTCGTCGTGTCGGTCGCGAGCCGGTCCGTCAGGGTCTCGAGCGTGTCTTCCGCGGTCTCGGAGTCGTTGGGGATCTCGGCCGTGATCTCGTTGGGGTGGAGGACGTTGTCCTCCTCCTGGTCCGGGTCGGTGTCCGCGGTGAACGGAATCGTCGCCTCGGCCCCGGTGACGATGTTGCCCGTGTACTCGATGGAGAACCCGACGACGTCGCACCCGGCGGGCGGGTCGGGCAGCGTGTCCTCCGCCTCGGCAGGGATCGGGTCGGTCGTCGTCCCACCGGCGCAGGTGAACGTGACGCTGGCCGCGTCGGCGTCGTTCGGCCACACGATCCCCGCACCGGCGCCGTCCGTCCCCCACCCCGTGAACGTCAGGGGGTCGTCCCCCTCGAACGGGCTGTCCGTCCCTGGCGACGGCTCCGTGATCGTCATCTCCGTCGTCGGGTCACCGTCGTTGGTCGCGCCGAGGGTCACCGTCGTCGGGTCGCCCGCGCTCACGACGTCCGGGTCGAAGGTCTTGGTGGGCGTCACGCTGTTGTTCGGCGGGGTGATGACGTAGGTGTCGCTGGCGTCCGTGGGGTCGGACTCGTCGTCCCCGTGGACGACGTTGGACTGCGTGGTGTTCGTGACGGTGGTCGTGTCCGTGATCGTCGTGACCGCGTCCGTCTGCTCGGTGGTGAACGGGATGGACGCAGAGGCGTCGATCGGGATGTCACCGTCGAACGAGACCGTGAAGCCCTCGACCACGCAGGTGTCGGGCGGGTCGGGCAGGGTGTTCGGCGTCGTGCTGGTGTCGCTCGGCGTCGACCCGTCCGCGCAGGTGAACGTGACGTCCGCCGATGTCGCCCCGGCGGGCCAGACGACCGTGCCCCACCCGGTGAAGGCGAGGTAGGTGAACGGGTTCGGGTCGGGCGCCGGGTCCCCCGGCTCGACGATCACGAGCGAGTCCACCGGGTCGTTCGACGTGTTCGTGCCGCCGATCGTCACGGTCGCGGGCGTTCCGGGGCTCGCGATGGCCCCAGGGGGTTCGATGGACTTGGTGGTCTCGGAGTCGAGGAGGAGCGGGATCACGGGTTCGATGCCGTCCGACGCCGTGTTGGGGTCCGAGTTGTCCGAGTCCACGGTCGCGGTGTTGGTGATCGTCTGCCCGTTCATGCTGTACGGGATGTCGTCCGCGATCACCGCCGTGACGAGGATCTGCGACTGCTGCCCGTTGTTCACGCTGTCGGCCGTGTACGTCACCGTGTCGGTGTCGGTGTCGGCGTCGATGGCCGGGTTGACCGTCCCCGCCCCCGGGCTCTGGATCGACGCGCTGACGAGCTCGACGTAGTCGGGCAACGGGTCCGTCATCGTGGTCGGGACGCACGGGTCCTGGTTGGGGTCCGAGCAGGAGACCGTCACGACCCAGGTCACCGTCTGGCCCGGCTCGTACGGTCCGGTGCTGGTCTCGACCTTCGAGATCCCCCACGACGCCGCGGACGCCGAGGTCGCAGGCACGACCGCCCCGGCGAGGCCCAGCGTCAGGACACCCAGGACGCTCCACACCCTGCGGGTACGCCGCCCGCGGCGCTCCCGGCGCGCACGTTCCCCACGGGTCGTGCTCGTCGTCCCCAGCCGTTCCCCCATGCCCAGACCTCCGCTCACCGCACAGACCGGGGGCACGTCGTCGTGCTCCCGCCGTCGTCACGACACTGCCACAGGACCTCCACTCCGTCATGCGGTAGCGGTGAACCGAGACCGCGGCGTGATGCGGTCGTCCGACCCGCCCGGCCGCAGCGAAGAGGGTGGACGCCTCGCTGAATGTCTGTTTAAGATGCTGAACATGCGTTCACCCTCAGCCGGCAGCGCATCTGACGACCTCAGTACCCGCGCCCGTATCCGGGATGCCGCGATCCTGCGGTTCGCACGGGACGGCTTCCGTGCGCCGCTGCGCGCGATCGCCGAGGACGCCGGTGTGAGCGCCGCGCTCGTCCTGCACCACTTCGGTTCCAAGGACGGGCTGCGCGAGGCGTGCGACGCCTACGTCCTCGCGACCATCCGTGACACCAAGAGCCACGTGATGGCGGACGTCGCCGCCGCAGCCCCCATGGCCGCATGGTTCGCCGGGATCGAGACATATGCGCCCGCCCTCGGGTACACCCTCCGTAGCCTGCAGGCCGGCGGGGACCTCGCCCGGACGTTCGTCGACCACATCGTCGAGGACACGGTCGCCTACCTCCGCGAGTCCGTCGCCGCAGGGACCACCACGCCCAGCCGTGACGAGGGGGCCCGCGCACGGTTCCTCGTCCTCGGTGCGCTGGGCTCGCTCCTGCTGTCGCTCACGCTCGACCCCCCGCAGGACGAGTCCGACCTCGCGACGGCCACCAGGCGCTACTGGGACTCCGTCGCGCTCCCTTCGCTCGAGCTCTACACCGAGGGCTTCCTCACGAACCGTCGCATGCTCGACGAGTACCTCCTCTACGTCGGCGACCCGCCCGAGGAGGACGACGCCGCGTCGGCCTGACCCGCGCCGCGCCGTCGTCCCCCGCCCGCCCAGCTCCCACCGAGACGAGGAACCGCCATGACCTCCACGACAACGACGACCAGCACGAGCACGGCGGGCCCCGGTACGCCCGCCGTCGAGATCCACGACCTGCACAAGACCTTCGGGTCCGTCACCGCGCTGGACGGCCTCGACCTCACCGTCCGCCAGGGCCAGGTCGCCGGCTTCCTCGGCCCCAACGGCGCCGGCAAGTCCACGACGATCCGGGTGCTGCTCGGCCTGCTGCGCGCCGACTCGGGCTCCGTCAGCCTCCTGGGCGGCGACCCGTGGGCCGACGCCGTCGCGCTGCACCGCCGCCTCGCCTACGTACCCGGCGACGTGAACCTGTGGCCCAACCTCACCGGGGGCGAGGCGATCGACCTCCTGACGCGTCTGCGCGGCGGCGTCGACCCGGCCCGCCGGAAGCTCCTCCTCGAACGGTTCGAGCTCGACCCGACCAAGAAGGCCCGCACCTACTCCAAGGGGAACCGGCAGAAGGTCGCGCTCGTCGCGGCGCTCGCGTCCGACGTCGAGCTCCTCGTCCTCGACGAGCCGACGTCCGGCCTCGACCCGCTCATGGAGGCCGTGTTCACCGAGTGCGTGCGGGAGATCGTGGCGGAGGGCCGGTCGGTGCTGCTGTCGAGCCACATCCTGGCCGAGGTCGAGAAGCTGTGCGACACCGTGACCATCATCCGCGCCGGCAAGGTCGTGCAGTCGGGGACGCTGGAGGAGCTGCGCCACCTCACCCGCTCGGCCGTCACCGTCGTGACGGAGCGCGACGCGACGGACCTCGGGACGCTCCCGGGCGTGCACGACCTCGTCGTCGAGCCCACCGACGACGGCCCGCGCGCCAGGTTCGACGTCGACAACGACCACATGGCCGGACTCGTGACGACCCTGGGCCCGTACGGTGTGCGGTCCCTGCACGTCGCGCCGCCGTCGCTCGAGGAGCTGTTCATGCGCCACTACGGCGACGAGCTCGAGCGCCTCGACACGGCAGGTGCGCTGTGAGCGCCACCGCCACCGCCCCGCGCACCGCGCCGGCACGCCGCTCCGAGCGCCGGGGCGGCTCCGCGCTCACCGGGACGGGCACGCTGCTGCGCTTCGCACTGCGCCGTGACCGGGTGCGCACGCCCGTGTGGGGGCTCTCGATCGCGCTCCTGTTCCTCTACGCGGTGACCGCGCTCGACGCGGTCTACCCCACCGCGGCAGACCGGCAGGTCCGCGCCGAGCTCGTGTCGAGCCCGGCGGCGGTCATGATGTCCGGTCCCGGGTACGGGCTCGACGACTACACCCTCGGCGCGCTGGTCGCGAACGAGTTCGCCCTCTGGGCCATGATCGCCGTCGCGATCATGAACGTCCTGCTCGTCGTGCGGCACACCCGGGCCGAGGAGGAGACCGGCCGCTCGGAGCTCGTGCGGGCCGGCGTCGTGGGCCGCCACGCCCCGGCCACCGCCACCTTCCTGCTCGCGCTGGTCGCGAACGCGCTCGTCACGGTCCTCAGCGGCGCCGTGCTCGCCGCGGCCGGGCTCGAGGCCGTGGACTCGTTCGCGCTCGCGTCCGCCGTCGGCGTGACGGGTCTGGTCTTCGCCGCGGTCGGGCTCGTGACGAGCCAGCTCACGGAGCACGCGCGCACGGCGTCCGGCATGGGTCTCGCCGCGCTCGGCGCCGCCTTCCTGCTCCGGGCGATCGGCGACGTGCAGGAGACCCACGGCAGCTGGGTCTCGTGGCTGTCGCCCATCGGCTGGGCCCAGCAGATCCGTGCGTTCGTCGACCTGCGCTGGTGGCCGCTGGCGCTGTCACTCGCCCTGGTCGTGCTGCTGCTGGCCCTCGCCGCGTTCCTCGCGAGCCGGCGCGACGTCGACGCCGGGCTGCTCCCGCCCCGCGCAGGACCGGCCAACGCCGCCCCCCGCCTGCGCTCCCCGTTCGCGCTCGCCTGGCGCCAGCAGGTCGGCTCCGTCGTCGCGTGGGGAGCGGGGATCGGCGTCATGGCGTACGCGTCGGGCACGTTCGTCGACTCCGTCGGCGACATGGTCGACGAGCTCAGCATCACGAGCCCCGAGATGGCCGCCCTGTTCGGCGAGGACGACATGGTGAACGGCTTCGTCGCGCTGCTGAGCGTGTTCATGGCGCTCGCCGTGGGCGGCTTCGCGACCGCGTCGGCGCTACGGGCACGCACCGAGGAGACGAGCGGGCGGGTCGAGCCCGTGCTCGCGACCGCGACGGGCCGCACGCGGTGGCTCGGCGCCCAGCTCGCCGTGACCGTCCTGGGCTCGGCGATCCTGCTGGTCGTCTCCGGCCTCACGCTCGGGCTCGGTGCCCTGACCGCGGGGGTGACGACGCCGTCGCTCGGCGAGTACGTCGTCGCCTCGGTGGTGTACCTGCCGGCGGTGCTCGCGCTCGTCGGCGTGGTGTGGGTCTGCCTCGGCTGGCGGCCGGGCCTCGCGGGCCTGGCCTGGGTGGTTCTCGTGTGGGCGCTCGTCGTCGGCATCTTCGGGTCGCTCCTGGAGGACGTGCCCGACGCCGCGAAGGGGGTCTCCCCGTACTGGCACATCCCACAGCTGCCGGGTGCCGACGTCGACGCGGGCAGCCTCGGGCTCCTCACGCTCGTCGCCCTCGCCCTCCTCGCCCTCGGGTTCGTCGGCTTCCGCCGCCGCGACATCCGCTCCTCCTGACAGCACCTCCTCCTGAGACAGCACCTCCTCCTGACACAACGACGTCGTGCCGGGCGGTGGCCCGGCACGACCTCGCTGCGTCCACGGACGGTGGGTTCAGCCGATCCGCCGACGGTAGACGGCGATCGCGACGCCGTAGCCGACGGCGAGGATGCCGACGAGCCAGGCGAGGGCGACCCAGATGTCGTTGCCGACGGGCTCCTGGGCGAACAGTGCTCGGACAGTGTCCACGACCGCCGTCACGGGCTGGTTCTCGGCGAACCAGGCGACCGGGCCAGGCATGGACTCGGTGGGCACGAACGCCGAGCTGATGAACGGCAGGAAGATCAGCGGGTAGCTGAACGCGCTCGCGCCGTCGACGGTCTTCGCGGACAGCCCGGCGATGACGGCGAGCCAGGTCAGCGCGAGCGTGAACAGGACCAGGATGCCCGCCACCGCGAGCCAGCCGCCCACGGAGGCCCCGGTGCGGAACCCCAGCAGGAACGCGACGCCCACGACGATCGCCACGGAGATCAGGTTCGCCACCAGCGACGTGAGCACGTGGGCCCACAGCACGCTCGATCTCGCGATCGGCATGGACTGGAAGCGCTCGTAGATGCCGCCCTGCAGGTCCAGGAACAACCGGTAGGAGGTGTAGGCGACGCCCGACGCGATCGTGATGAGCAGGATGCCCGGGAGCATGTAGTCGATGTAGGCGTCGTCGCTGCCGGTGCTGATCGCACCGCCGAGGACATACACGAACAGCAGCATCAGGGCGATCGGGGTGATCGCGGTGGTGATGATCGTGTCGGGGCTGCGCAGGATGTGGCGCAGCGAACGACCGGTGAGGACGCGGGTGTCGGTGACGACGTGGGTGGTCATCGGGATTCCTCTCGTGCTGAGCCGGAGCTGTCGGGGGTGTCGGTCGCGCCGGTGCTGCCGACGAGTGCGAGGAAGACGTCCTCGAGGGAGGGCTGCTTCTCGACGTACTCCACCTCCGCGGGCGGCATGAGCTGCTTGAGCTCGGCGAGCGTGCCGTTCTGGATGATCGTGCCCTCGTGCAGGATCGCGATGCGGTCCGCGAGCTGCTCGGCCTCGTCGAGGTACTGGGTGGTCAGGAGCACGGTCGTGCCGCCGTGGGCGAGCTGCTTCACGGTCTGCCACACGTCGATCCGGGCCTGCGGGTCGAGGCCGGTGGTGGGCTCGTCGAGGAAGATGACCGGCGGGTCGCCGATCAGGCTCATCGCGATGTCCAGCCGGCGCCGCATGCCGCCCGAGTAGGTCGACGCCCTGCGCCCTCCCGCGTCGGTGAGCGAGAAGCGGGCGAGCAGGTCGTCGGCGATCGCGCCCGGGTTCCGCAGGTGGCGCAGCCGGGCGACGAGCACGAGGTTCTCCCGCCCGGTGAGGATCTCGTCGACAGCGGCGAACTGCCCGGTCAGGCTGATCGACTCGCGCACCTCGCCCGGGCTCTCGGCGACGTCGAACCCGTGGACCGTCGCGGTGCCCGCGTCGGCGGTCAGCAGCGTCGACAGGATCCGCACCAGGGTGGTCTTGCCGGCGCCGTTGGAGCCGAGCAGCGCGTGGATGCTTCCCGCTGCCACGTCGAGGTCGACGGCGCGCAGCACGTGCAGGTCCTTGTACGACTTCTCGATGCCGCGCACCCGGATGGCGAGGGCAGGGGTCTGTTCGGTGGTCATGTCCGGTACTCCGTTCATCGGTCGGTGAGCTCTCAGGGGCGACGGACGACGACGTCGCCGAAGCCCGTGCTGGCGTGGATCTCCGCGGTGGCCTCGTCCTCGACGGGGCCCTCCGTGGGGGTGAGCAGGTTGCGGACGGAGCCGTGGTCGGCTGCGACGTCGAGGTAGGCGGCGGTGCCCTCGGGCACGCCCACCTCGATCGAGCCGAAGGAGGTGGTGAGCGTGACGCTGCCGGACTCGACCGCGCCGACCCGGATGCCGGCGTGGGCGGACTTCGCCGTCACGGTGCCTCGCACCCGGCCCACCGCGATGTCGCCGTTCGCCCCGTGCACGTCGAGCGTGCCGAGGACGGAGGCGACGGTGATGGTGCCGTTGGTCGCCCGGACCGTCCCGTCGCCGGCGATCTCGCCGATGCGCAGGGAACCGGCGCTCACCTTGACGTCTGCGGCGCTCTCGACCCGGCCGACGACGACCGAGCCGGCCGAGACCTTGAGGTCGAGCCGCTCGACGTCGTCGAGCCTGGCCTCGCCGGCCGACAGCGTCATGTCGACGGCGCCGAGCACACCCTCGGCGTAGACCGAGCCGGTCTTGCCGGTCAGCGCGGAGCCCGTGGGGAGCTCGACGGTGACGTCGGCCGTGCCGGCCGCGAAGGGCCGGACGAACTGCTTCCACGAGCCGGGGTAGACGATCGTGATCGCGTCGCCGTCGTGCTCGACCCGGACGTCGGCGGCCGCTCGTACGCTGCCGGACTTCCCGGGGTCGGTGGGGAGCACCGTGACGACGACGTCGTCACGGTCGCCGGCGACGACGTGCAGGTTGGCGAACGGGACGTCGACGAGGACGGAGACGGGCTGCGGGGCGGGGAAGGTGGGCATGGCAAGGCTCCAGTCGGTGAGGTCGTGAGGGGTGAGGTCGGTGAGGGGGTCGAGGGCGATGAGGTCGGCGGGGTGTCAGCGCACCCAGCCGGTGACGCGGCCGCCGCCGCGCTGCTCGGGTCGGGACTGCGCGGCGGGCCGTCCGGTGGACTGCTCGAGCGCGCCGGCCACGGCGCGCACCAGCCACGTGTTGACCGAGACGCCGTCACGCGCGGCGGCGGTCTCCACCTGGGTCTTGAGGTGGTCCGGCAGGCGCAGGGTGGTGCGGGTGGTGGCACCGCCGTCGTCCACGACCGGCGCCGGGGGCCCGGTGGGCGTCGTGGCTGCGGTCGGCGTGGCGGCCGTGGTCGGTGTGGCGGACGCGGCGGACGCCGTCACGACGAACTCCGGGGAACCGCCACGCAGCCGCACGTCGACAGAGCCGGGGGCCAGGTCGGCCGAGATCTCGCCGGCCGCGTCGGAGAGCGCCTCGAGGAGCACGAGCCGGACTGCGGAGTCGAGCGGAGCGGTCAGCCGGTCGGCGAGCAGGCGTGCCTCCTCCCCGCCCGCGGCGGCCGCGGTGGCGAGCTGGTGCTGCAGGTCGTCGACATATCTCGTCAGGTCCATGACGCCACTATGACACCACTTGTGGTGTCATCGCAAGAGGTTTGGCGCCATTCGTTGCCACAGTGGTGTCATCTATATGTTAGCCACTAACATCCAGAGGTAGGATCGTGCCGTGGACCCTCACGTGACAGCACCTCGCCCGCAGCGCGAACGCACCCGCGACCGCCTCGTCTCCGCCGCGCTCGACCTCTTCGAGGGCCAGGGCTACGACGCCACGACCGTCGCCCAGATCGCCGCCGCGTCGGGCGTCACCGAGATGACGTTCTTCCGCCACTTCGGCGCGAAGGAACGCGTGCTGCTCGACGACCCCTACGACCCCCTGCTCGTCGCGGCAGTCGCCGTGCAGCCCCGCGACCTCGGCCCGCTCGCGCGCACCGTCCGCGGGCTGGGAGCCGCCTGGCGAGACGTCCCCGCCGACGCCGTCGACGTCGTGCGACGACGCACCCGGGTCGTCGCCCGGACGCCGGCCCTGCGCGGCGCCGTCGGGAACACCAACGCGCGGACGCAGGAGGCGGTCGTCGCGCGGCTCGTGGCCGACGGCACCGACCCGCTCGAGGCGGACGCCGCCGTCGGCGCGACGCTCGCCGCGCTCACCGCGGCGCTCCTGCACTGGGCGGACCGCGACGAGGACGCGGACGTGCAGGAGCTGTCCGGGACGATCGGCCGCGCGCTCGCCGTGCTCGACCCGGGCGGAAGCGATGACTGACACCCCGGTCCCCGTGCGCGCGGTCGGACTCACCCGCTCGTTCCGCGGCGCGACGGCCGTCCGCGGGATCGACCTCACCGTCCGGTCCGGTGAGGTGCACGCCCTCGTCGGGCTGAACGGCGCCGGCAAGTCGACGCTCATGCGGCTGCTGGTCGGCCTCCTGCGACCCGACGGCGGCACGGCCACGCTCTGGGGCGCCACCGCGTGGCACGCACCCCGGGCCGTGCGCGCCCGGATCGGGCACGTCGGCACCGGACGGCCCTACGGAGAGCTGACCGTGCGCGAGAACCTGCGGTCCGCCGCGCGGTTGCACGGGTTCGACCGGGCCGCGGCGGGGAGGCGGGCCGACGAGATGATCGAGACGTTCGTGATCGGCCGCTGGGCGTCGCGGCCGGCGCGCACCCTCTCCGACGGCAACCGACAACGGCTCGCGCTCGCGTCCGCGCTCGTCCACGACCCCGACCTCCTCGTGCTCGACGAGCCGACGAGCGCGCTCGACCCCGCCGGCGTGCTCGAGGTGCGCGAGACCGTCGCCCGCCGCGCCGCGCAGGGCGCCGCCGTGCTCGTCTCCAGCCACCACCTCGACGAGATGGCCCGGATGGCCTCGACGATCAGCGTCGTGCACGACGGCCAGGTCGTCGGCACCCTGCCGCCCGACGGGGTCGACCTCGAGCGACAGCTCTTCCAGGTCGTGCACGCGGCGAGCGCCGCCGGCACCGGACGAGGCGAGCGGGCAGAGCGGGCCGAGCGATGAGCGCGGCCGTGTCCGTGGAGCTCCGCAAGCTCGCGCGGTCGAGCCTCGTCCGCATCGCGACGGCCGTCGTGGTGCTCGCCGTGCCGCTGCTCGCCGTCGGGCTCGCGGCCGCGGCCGAGGGCGGCGGGGAGAGCACGATCGCGCTCAAGCTCCGGCCGATGGTCCCCGGTGCCGGGTGGGACGCCGTGACCGGGACGACCGGACAGGTGCTCACCGTCGCCGTGCTGCTCGCGACCGGGTTCGTCGTGAGCTGGACGTTCGGCCGCGAGCCGGCCGAGGGCACGGTCGAGCCGCTGCTCATGGGCTACCCCTCGCGGGGCGAGACCGCGTCGTCGAAGCTGCTCGCCGTGACCGTCTGGGCAGTCGCCTGCGTCGCGGCCGCGGTGGTGGTCACCGTCGTCCTCGGGCTCGGGTCCGGGTTCGCGTCAGGTGCGGGGACAGGAACGCCGTGGCCCGGGGCCGCCCGGGCCACCGTCGGTGGCATGCTCGCCGCGCTCACCGCCCTGCCGTTCGGGCTCCTCGCGACCTGGGGCAAGGACCCGCTCGCCGGTGTCGGGGGTGTGCTGGGCGCCGTCGTCGTCACCCAGGTCGTCACCGTCCTGGGCGCCGGCGGCTGGTTCCCGTGGGCTGTCCCGGGGCTCTGGCTGGGCATGGGCGGGGCCGACGTGCCCGTGTCCGGATGGCAGCTCGCGACCGTCCCGCTCCTGGCGGCTGCCGGGTGGGTCGCCACGACCGCATGGTGGCAGCGCGCCGAGCTGACGGGGCGCTGACGACGAACCGGGCCGTCATGATCCCGTCAAGGCGGGCTCCCAGGAGCCCGCGGTGAGGTAGACCGGGCGGGTGCACCACCTCCTGCCGCCGCGGACCGCGCCGGTCCGCCGCTCCCCACGGACGTCGTCGGGCGCCCGGCCCGGACGCCTCGTCGCCGCCGGCTTCGCGGCAGCCGTCGCCGTCGGCGCCCTCCTCCTCGTGCTGCCCGTCTCCGCGGCCGGCCGCGCCGCGACACCGGTCGAGGCGCTGTTCACCGCGACGTCCGCCGTGTGCGTCACCGGACTGGCCGTGGTGGACACGGCGACCTTCTGGAGCCCGTTCGGCCAGGTCGTGATCCTCGTGCTCATCCAGCTCGGCGGGTTCGGCGTCATGACGGTCGCGTCGATGCTCGGGCTGCTCATCTCGCGGCGGCTCGACGTCCGGACCCGCATGGTGGCTGCCGCCTCCACGCGCCACGTCGGGCTCGGTGACCTGCGGTCCGTGCTCGTCGGGGTGCTGCGCGTGACCGTCCTCGTGGAGGGCGTGGTCGCGCTCGCCGTCGGGCTGCGACTGCTCGTGGCGTACGACGCCTCGCCGGGCGAGGCCGCGTGGGGCGGGCTCTTCCACGCGGTCTCGGCGTTCAACAACGCCGGGTTCGCGCTGTACCCCGACTCGCTCATCGGGTTCGTCGGCGACCCGTGGGTGTGCCTGCCGCTGTGCGCCGCCGTCGTGATCGGCGGGATCGGGTTCCCCGTCCTGTTCGAGCTCTACCGGCAGCGTCGCGCGCGGCCGTCGCGCTGGAGCCTGCACACCAAGATCACGGTCCTCGCGACCGGCGTGCTGGTCGGCGGCGGAACCCTGTTCTTTCTCGCGTCGGAGTGGACCAACCCGCGCACGCTCGGCGCGCTCGGGGTCGGCGACCGGCTCCTCGCGGCACTGACCCAGTCCGTCATGGCGCGCACCGCCGGGTTCAACTCGCTCGACACGTCGGCGATGCACAGCGGGACGTGGCTCGGCACGGACGTGCTGATGTTCGTCGGCGGCGGCAGCGCCGGGACCGCGGGAGGGATCAAGGTCGGGACGTTCGCGATCCTCGCGTTCGTCATCTGGTCCGAGCTGCGCGGCGACCCGGACGTCACCGCGTTCGACCGCCGCGTCTCCCCCGCCACGCAGCGGCAGGCGGTCAGCGTCGCGCTCCTCGGGGTCGCCGTGGTGCTCGTCCCGACGCTCGTCGTCACGGCCACCTCGCCGCACGGGCTCGACCGCGTGCTGTTCGAGGTCGTCTCCGCGTTCTCGACGACGGGCCTGTCCACGGGGATCACCGCGGACCTCGCCTGGCCGCACCAGCTCGTGCTCGTCCTGCTCATGTTCCTCGGCCGGCTCGGGCCGATCACGCTCGGCACCGCGCTCGCCCTGCGTGCCCGCCCACGCCTGTACCGGCGGCCGGAGAGCACCGCGGTCATCGGCTGAGCTGCGACCGCGCCCGGTGGACCGTCCCCGTCAGGTCTCGAACCGGTAGCCCATGCCCGGCGAGGTGAGGAGGTGGCGGGGCGCCGCGGGGTCGTCCTCGAGCTTGCGCCGCAGCTGCGCGACGTAGACGCGCAGGTAGTGCGTGTCCCGTGTCGCGGCCGGGCCCCAGACCTCGCGCAGCAGCTGCTGGCGCCCGACGACGCGCCCCCGGTTCCGGACGAGGAGCTCGAGCAGCGCCCACTCCGTGGGCGTGAGCCGTACCGCGTCGCCGTCGCGCGTGACCTCCCGCCGAGCGAGGTCGACGCGCAGGTCGCCCGCCTCCACCACCGGCTCGTCCGGGCCGGGCTCCTGCGCCGTGCGACGCACCGCCGCTCGCAACCGCGCCATGAGCTCGGGCATGGCGAACGGCTTGGTCACGTAGTCGTCCGCGCCGGCGTCCAGCGCGTCCACCTTGTCGTCGCCGAGCTGGCGCGCCGAGAGGACGATGATCGGGACGCGGCTCCAGCCTCGCACCGCCGTGATGACGTCGAGCCCGGAGACGTCGGGGAGCCCGAGGTCCAGGAGGACGACGTCGGGGTGCGTGGTCGCCGCCGCGTCGATCCCCGCACGCCCCGACGCGGCCGTCGTCACGTCCCAGCCGTGCACGCGCAGCGTGATCGCCATCGCGCGCAGCAGGCCGGGGTCGTCGTCGACCACGAGCACGCGGTTGCCGGACACCTGCCCCTCCACGCTCATCGCTCCTCCTGCTGCGTCGCCCGCGGGACCGTCACGACCATCGTCAGCCCACCTCCCGGGGTGTCGTCGGGGACGATCGTCGCACCGACCGCACGGGCGAAGCCCTGCGCGACCGCGAGGCCCAGGCCGACGCCCGTGCCGGTCGCCGCCCCGAGCCGCTGGAACGGCTCGAACATGTGCTCCTTCGCGCCGTCGTCGAGCCCTGGGCCCCGATCGACGACCCGCAGCTCCACGCCGTCGCGCGCCGCGGACGCACTGACGCGGACCTCGCCGGTGGAGAACCCGACCGCGTTCGCGACGAGGTTCGCGACGACGCGTTCGAGGAGGCCGGGGTCGGTCCGCACGAGCGGGAGGTCGTCCGGGACGTCGAGGACCACCCGGTCCGCCACGGGCTCGACGGCGACGGGCACGATCTCGTCGAGCGAGACCGCGCGCGGCATCGGGACGACAGCGCCGGTCTGCAGGCGCGACAGGTCGAGCAGGTTGTCGATGAGCCGTTCGAGGCGTCCCGTCGCGGTCGCCACGGTCTCGACGAGCGCGTCCTCGTCGTCGGGAGCGAGCGCGACGTCGGGCGAGCGCAGCCCGTCGACCGCCGTGCGGATCGCGGCGAGCGGGGTCCGCAGGTCGTGCGACACGGCGGCGAGCAGCGCGGTGCGGGTCGCGTCCGCCTCGGCGAGCACCGCGGCCCGGGCGGCCTGCTCGCGCAGCCGCCGGTACTCCAGGACGATCCCCGCCTGCGCCCCGAAGGCGTCGAGGACCTGGCGGTCCCCGGCCGGCAGCGGACGGCCCTCGAGCACCAGGCGGCGGTCGTCGTCGACCCGGACGAGGGTGCGGACGTCGTCGTGGCGAGCGCCCGGGGTGGCGCCGTCCGTCGCACGCGCCGCCTCGGCGAGCGTGACCCAGCCCGGTCCAGGAGCGGTCGTCGATCCTGTCCCGGCAGCCCCGGTCCCGCGCTCCTCGAGCCGCACCCGGCGCAGCGCGAACGTCTCCGCCAGGCGCGACACGACCGCTGTGGCGGTGTCCTCGCCCGACAGGACGGAGCGCGAGAGCTCGGCCAGCGTCGAGGCCTCCGCCCGGGCCCGCGACGCCTGGACGGACCGGCGCGCCGACAGGTCCACGACCGAGGCGACGGCGACCGCGACGAGCACGAACAGCAGCAGCGCGAGGAGGTTCTCCGGGTCGGCCACCGTGAGGAGTCCGGTGGGGTCCGTGAAGAACCAGTTGATGCACAGGAACGACACGACGGCGCACGCCAGGGCCGGCCACATGCCGCCCACCAGCGCCACCGCGACGGTGAGCGCGAGGAACACGAGCATCTGCGTAGGCAGTCCGACGAGCTCCCCCGTGCCCACGAACAGCGCCGTGAGCAGCGCCGGCGCGGTCGGCGCGAGGACCCAGCCCACCACACGACGCCGGACCGACAGCGGGCTCAGGGCCCGGCGCGACACCCGCCCCGACCGCGCCCGCTCGTGCGTCACGAGGTGCACGTCGAGCGAACCCGCGAGTCGGGCGATCTCCGCGCTCGTCGAGCCGAGCAGCGCCTCCCGCCACCGCGAGTGCCGCGACACGCCGACGACGACCATGGTCGCGTTGACCCCGTGGGCGAAGTCGACGACCGCCGAGGGCACGTCCTCGCCCACGACCGTGTGGAACGCCCCCCCGAGCGCCTCCACGAGCTCGCGGTCGGTCGCGAGCGCCGCCGGCGACGCCGCGGGCAGCCCGTCGGTCGCGAGGACGTGGACGGCGAGCAGCTCGGACCCGGCGGCGCGCTCCGCGATCCGGGCGCCGCGGCGCAGCAGCGTCGCGCTCTCCGGTCCACCCGTGAGCGCGACGACGACCCGTTCCCGCGCCGGCCAGGTGCCGGAGATCGCGTGGTCCGCGCGGTAGCGGGTGAGCGCGTCGTCGACCCGGTCGGCGAGCCACAGCAGCGCGAGCTCGCGCAGCGCCGTGAGGTTGCCCTCGCGGAAGTAGGAGGACAGGGACGCGTCGACCTGCTCGGCCCGGTACACGCTGCCGTGCGCGAGGCGGCGGCGCAGGGCCTGCGGCGAGAGGTCGACGAGCTGGATCTGGTCGGCCTCGCGCACGACGTGGTCCGGCACCGTCTCGCGCTGCCGCACGCCCGTGATCGCCTCGACGTCCCCGGTGAGCGACTCGAGGTGCTGCACGTTCACCGTCGTGACGACGTCGATGCCCGCACCCAGCAGGTCTCGTACGTCCTGCCAGCGCTTGGCGTGCCGGGAGCCCGGGGCGTTGGTGTGGGCGAGCTCGTCGACGAGCGCGACGTCGGGTCGCCGGTCGAGCACCGCTCCGACATCGAGCTCGGAGAGCTCCACGCCCCGGTGCCCGACGACGAGCCGTGGCACCACCTCGAGGTCGCCGATCTTGGCGGCCGTCGCGGCTCGCCCGTGGGTCTCGACGAGGCCGACGACGACGTCCGTGCCCCGGGCGCTCCGGCGCGCGGCCTCGTCGAGCATCGCGTAGGTCTTGCCGACGCCCGGCGCGGCACCCAGGTAGACGGTGAGCCGGCCGCGAGCCGTACCGCCCGTCGGTTCAGCGTCCATGCGTGCAGTCCACCACGAGCGCGACGGGACCGCGGCCCACAGGGTTCACGGGGTTCACGAGGTTCACGAGGTCCACAGGGTCCACAGGGTTCACGGAGCGCCTGCGGCGTCGAGCCGCTGGAGCGCGAGGTTCAGGGCGAGCACGTTCACGCGCGGATCGCCGAGCACGCCCAGCACGCGGCCTGCCGTCTGCTCGTCGACGAGAGCGCGCACCACCGCGGGGTCGAGCTCCCGGGCGGTCGCGACCCGCTCGACCTGCTGCACCGCGTACGCCGGGGAGACGTGCGGGTCGATCCCGGAGGCCGAGGCGGTCAGCGCGTCGGGCGGCACGTCGGCGGGGTCGACCCCGTCCGCGGCGGCGACCGCCGCACGGCGCTCTTCGATCGCGCGGACGAGCTCGGGGCTGGCGGGACCGAGGTTGGAACCCCCGGAGGCGAGGGTGTCGTACCCGTCGCCCGCGGCCGAGGGGCGACCGTGGAACCACTGCGGCGCGTCACCGGGCTCGCCGAACGACTGACCGACGGTCGCGGACCCGACGACGGGTGCGCCGTCGGGCCCGGTGTCGTCGACCGAGGACGCCCGGCTGCCGTCGGCCCGCACGAGCGAGCCCCCGGCCTGCCACCCGAAGGCGACCTGGCCGACGCCGAGCACGGCGAGCGGGTAGACGGCGCCCAGGAGGGCGGTCAGGAGGACGAGGACACGCAGGCCGGCGAACGACTGGCGGGTGAGGGACACGACACCGCCGCCGACGGAGGTGCGTGGGGCCGCGGCGCGGCTGGTGCCGGAGGTGCTGCTGGGCATGAGGAGTCCTTCGAGATGCTGCGGGCGGTCAGAAGCCGGGCAGGAGCGAGACGAGCAGGTCGACGAGCTTGATCCCGACGAACGGTGCGACCAGTCCCCCGACGCCGTAGACGAGGAGGTTGCGCCGCAGGAGCGCTGAGGCGGACGCGGGTCGGTAGCGCACGCCGCGCAGCGCCAGCGGGACGAGCGCGACGATGATCAGCGCGTTGAAGATCACCGCGGAGAGGATCGCTGACTCCGGGCTCGACAGGCGCATGACGTTGAGCACGCCGAGCGCCGGGAAGACGCCCATGAACATGGCGGGCAGGATCGCGAAGTACTTGGCGACGTCGTTCGCCACGGAGAACGTCGTGAGCGCGCCGCGCGTGATGAGCAGCTGCTTGCCGATCTCGACGATCTCGAGGAGCTTCGTCGGGTCCGAGTCGAGGTCCACCATGTTCCCCGCCTCCTTCGCGGCGGTGGTCCCCGTGTTCATCGCGACGCCGACGTCGGACTGGGCGAGCGCGGGGGCGTCGTTGGTGCCGTCGCCGGCCATCGCGACGAGGCGCCCGCCCTCCTGCTCGCGCCGGATGAGCGCGAGCTTGTCCTCCGGGGTCGCCTCGGCGAGGACCTCGTCCACGCCCGCCTCGGCGGCGATCGCCCGCGCGGTCACCGCGTTGTCCCCGGTGACCATGACGGACCGGATGCCCATCGCCCGGAGCTGGTCGAACCGTTCGCGCAGCCCGGCCTTGACGACGTCCTTGAGCCGGACGACGCCGAGCACCCTGGCCGGGCCGTCGCCGACCTGCTCCGCGACGACGAGCGGCGTCCCGCCCTGCGCGCTCACGGCCTCGAGGTGCGCGGCGAGCTCGTCGTGCTCCGGCCCGGTCACGGACCCGCCCGTCGAGTGCACCCAGCGCTGGATCGCGGACCCGGCCCCCTTGCGCAGGTGGCGCACGCCGCCGCCCGCGAGCGGGAGGTCTACCCCGGACATGCGCGTCTGGGCCATGAACGGGACGAGCTGCGCGCCGCTCATCTCCTGCTCGAGGTCGTCGCGGGTGCGGCCGTCCGTGCTGTTCACGAGGTCGACGATGCTGCGACCCTCGGGGGTCTCGTCCGCGAGGGACGCCAGGCGGGCGGCGTCCGCGAGCTCGGCCGCGCCGACGTGGCCGACCGGCAGGACCTCGGTCGCGAACCGGTTGCCGTACGTGATGGTGCCCGTCTTGTCGAGGAGCAGCACGTCGACGTCGCCCGCGGCCTCGACCGCGCGCCCGGACATCGCGAGGACGTTGCGACGCACGAGCCGGTCCATGCCCGCGATGCCGATCGCGGACAGGAGCGCGCCGATCGTCGTCGGGATGAGGCACACGAGGAGCGCGACGAGCACGACCATCGACTGCTTCGCCCCCGAGTACACCGCGAACGGCTGGAGCGTCGCCACGGCGAGGACGAACACGATCGTCAGGGACGTGAGCAGGACGTTCAGCGCGATCTCGTTGGGCGTGCGCTGCCGCTCGCTCCCCTCGACCAGCGCGATCATGCGGTCGACGAACGTGTGCCCCGCCGGCGCCGTGATCCGCACGACGACCCGGTCCGACAGCACGACCGTCCCACCCGTCACGGCGGACCGGTCCCCGCCGGACTCACGGATCACCGGGGCGGACTCGCCCGTGATCGCCGACTCGTCGACCGACGCGACGCCCTCGATCACGTCCCCGTCGCCCGGGATCGTCTCGCCGGCCTCGACCACGACGACGTCCCCGACCCGGAGCGTCGACGACGCGACCTCGACGCACGGGAGCAGGTGCAGCCCGGTGCCGGTCGCGAGCGTGTCCGTGGGTGCGTCGACCTTGCGCGCGGTCGTGCTCTGCTGCGTCGCGCGCAGGCTGGAGGCCTGGGCCTTGCCGCGCGCCTCCGCGATCGACTCGGCGAGCGTCGCGAACAGGACGGTCGCCCACAGCCACGCGGTGATCCACCACGCGAACGCCGTGGGCTCGACGACGGCGAGCGCCGTCGTCGCGAGCGCTCCCAGCTCGACGACGAACAGCACCGGCGACCGGTACAGCTCGCGCGGGTCGAGCTTGCGCAGCGCCGACGGCAGCGCGCCCCGCACCTGCGCGACCGTCAGCGCCCGGCCCGGCCCCCCGCCGTCGGGCAGCGAACCGCCTGGCCGCCCACCGCCGTCGGGCAGCTCACCGTCGGACCTGGCGACGGTGTCCGAGCGTCCGCCGGACCGGGAGGGGTGGCGGGTCGTGGCGGGTCTGGCGGGCGGCCGAGGGACGAGGTCGCCGGGTAGACCCGCCGCCCCTCCCGGGGAGGCGGACGCGGTGGCGGTCCACGCGAGGGGTACGGACGAAGGGGACGTTGTCATGACAAGGACTCCACGACGGGACCGAGGGACAGGACGGGGATGAACGTGAGGCCGACGACGACGAGCGCGACGGTGGCGAGCAGGCCGACGAACAGCGGCTGGTGGGTCGGGAGCGTGCCGGCCGACGCCGGGACGGCCTTCTGGGACGCGAGCCGGCCTGCGAGGGCGAGGACGAGTGCGATGGGGACGAACCGGCCGACGAGCATCGCCAGGCCGAGCAGGGTGTTGTAGAAGGGCGTGCCGACGGACAGCCCCGCGAACGCGGACCCGTTGTTGTTCCCGGCGGACGCGAAGGCGTAGAGGACCTCCGAGAGGCCGTGCGGCCCGGTCTCCTGCTGACCGGCGAGCCCGGCGGGCAGCACGACCGACAGCGCGGTGCCGACGAGCACGACCGCGGGCGTCACGAGCACGTACAGCGCGACGAGCGTGATCTCCTGCCGGCCGATCTTCTTGCCGAGGTACTCGGGCGTGCGCCCGACCATGAGGCCGGCGATGAACACGGCGACGATCGCGAGGACGAGCATGCCGTAGAGGCCGGCACCGACCCCGCCCGGCGCGATCTCGCCGAGCAGCATGTTGAGCAGCACGACTCCCCCGCCGGGTGCGGTGAGCGAGTCGTGCATCGCGTTGACGGCACCGGTCGAGGTCCCGGTCGTCGCCGTCGCGAACAGCGCGCTGGCGGCGAGACCGAACCGGGTCTCCTTGCCCTCCATGGCGGCGCCGGCCGCCTCGGGTGCCGCGCCCGGCCCGGCGAGCTCGGACCAGGTCACGAGGGTCAGGGCGACCGTGAAGAGCCCGGCCATGGCGCCGAGGATCGCCCAGCCCTGCCGGCGGTCACCGACCATGAGGCCGAACGTGCGCGGCAGCGTGAACGGGATGACGAGCAGCAGGAAGATCTCGAACAGGTTGGTGAACGGGTTCGGGTTCTCGAACGGGTGCGCCGAGTTCGCGTTGAAGAACCCGCCGCCGTTGGTGCCGAGCTCCTTGATCGCCTCCTGCGACGCGACCGGACCGCCGAGCACGTGCTGCGAGCCGCCCGCGAGCGTCTCGACCGCGGTGTGCGGGTCCAGGTTCTGGATCACGCCGTTCGCGACGAGGACCACGGCTGCGACGAAGGCCATCGGCAGGAGGATCCGGACGACCGACCGGGTGAGGTCGGACCAGAAGTTGCCCACCCGCGCATCGGTGCCGGCACGGGCGAACCCGCGCACGAGCGCGATCGCGACGGACATGCCGACCGCCGCGGAGACGAAGTTCTGGACCGCGAATCCCGCCATCTGCAGCAGGTGACCGGCCGCGGCCTCGCCGGAGTACCACTGCCAGTTCGTGTTCGTGACGAACGAGACGGCGGAGTTCCACGCGCCCGCCGGGTCGAGGCCGGTGAACCCGAGGTCGAGCGGCAGGTGCTCCTGCAGCCGCCCGAGCCCGTACAGGGCCAGGACGGAGACGAGCGAGAAGCCGAGCAGCGAGAGGAGGTACGTGCTCCACGTCTGCTCGGCGTCGGGGTCGACGCGCGCAGCCCGGTAGCCCGCGGCCTCGACCCGCAGATGCTTCGGCGACGTGTAGACGCGGGCCATGTACGCGCCGAGCGGCGCGTGCACCGCGGCGAGCGCCGCGACGAGCAGGGCGACCTGCCCGACGGCGACCCACACGGTGGCGGGATCGGTGCCCGTCGTCATCGCGGGGGTCACCGAGCCCGGTCGCTGCGGAGCAGCGCGACGAAGAGGTAGCCGAGCGTGCCGACGATCGCGCCGAGCGCGATCCAGTCGAGAGGCGTCATCGGGTGCCCCCCGAGGAACCGTGCGAGCGCGCGACGAGCGCGACGGCGGCGAAGAACGCCACGGTGAGGAGGACGTAGGCCAGGTCGGCCATGGGCGGGACACCTTCTCGAATGTCGGGCGGCCGGTCCCGTACCGGGTCGGCCGGTGCGCGATCTGGCGCACACCGCAGTTCTACGTCCGCCCCGACGCCGCCGGGCGGCGTCCTGACGGAACCCTGACGCCGTGGAACGGATCCCTGACGAGTCCCTGACCGGTAGCGCCCGGCGTGGCCGGAGGCCGAGAACGTGGGCACACGTCAGGCACCGTCTACTCAACTCGTGGGGAGATCGTGACGACCTCGTGACCGCCACCCGAGCCAGGCAGGTGGAACGCGGCGTCGTGCACCTAGGATGGCCCCCATGATCTTCAAGGCCGTCGGAGACGGGCGCCCCTACCCGGACCACGGCAGGGTCAGCACCAAGGACTGGGCAGACGTGCCGCCCCGGCAGGTGCGGCTCGACGAGCTGGTCACGACCAAGCGCACCCTCGACCTCGACGCGCTGCTCGCAGAGGACTCCACGTTCTACGGCGACCTCTTCGCCCACGTGGTCGAGTTCAAGGGCGTCCTCTACCTCGAGGACGGCCTGCACCGCGCCGTCCGGGCGGCACTCCAGCAGCGCGCCATCCTCCATGCCCGCGTGCTGACCGTGCGATGAGCGCACCGTCCGGTAAGTTTCTGGCGTGAGCAACGGCACCGAGCACGCCCGATCCGTGCGCCGCAGGCGGATGCACGAGCGTCAGGCGGTGGTCTTCGGGCTGCTCATCGCGATCCTCGCGGTCCTCGGCCTCGGGGCGCTCGCCGTCTACACCGGCGCCATCGACGCGCCGTTCGACCGCGCGCTGTCGACGCCCGAGGTCGAGGCCGACCCGCTCGCCGACGTCAAGGTGCCGTGCCTGGCCGAGGACACGCTCCCGGTGGCCGCGCGCAAGGTCCACGTCAACATCCTCAACGCGTCGGGGTCGAGCGCCCCGCTCGCGAGCACCAACCAGTCGCTCCTCGTGGAGCGCAGCTTCACCGTGGACTCGATCGGCAACGCACCGGACCTCGACGACGTCGAGGGGCCGGACGCGGTGTCGCGCACACAGATCCACTTCGGGGTGGACGGGATCGCGGCCGCGTACACGCTCGCCGCGCACTACCCGAACCCGGGCCTGGTGCTCGACGACCGTGAGGGCGCGTCGGTCGACCTGTACATCGGTGAGGACTACGTGAACCTCGTCGACCCCGAGCTCGTCGGCCTCGATCCGGACGTCCCGCTCGAGAACCCCGAGGGCTGCGTCCCCCTCGACGAGGTCACCCCCACGCCGTCCCCGACGCCCCCCGCGGAGGGCGACGACGCGTCCGCGGACGAGTAGGCGTGGCCGCACTGCCGATCCGGCCGGCGCGGGTCGACGACCCTGCCGAGGTCGACCGGCTCTACGACATCTGCCTGCGGACCGGTGAGTCCGGCCTGGACGCGACGGACCTCTACGACGACCCGCGACTGCTCGGCGAGGTGTACCTGGGCGCCTACCTGGCGCTGGAGCCGGACCTCGCGTTCGTGCTCGACGACGCCGGCCGCGCGGCCGGGTACGTGCTCGGTGCGCGCGACACCGCGGCGTTCGAGGCAACCTGCGAGCGCGAGTGGTGGCCGGCCCTGCGGGAGCGCTACCCGCTCGGCTCCTTCCCCCCGGGCTCGCGCGACGAGGCGCTGGTCCGACAGGTCCACGCGCCGTACACGACCGACCCGACGGTGGTGGCGGAGCACCCGGCGCACCTGCACGTCGACCTGCTGCCGACCGCGCAGGGCGGTGGCAACGGCCGCAGGCTCCTGGGCACGCTGTTCGACGCCCTGCGAGTCGCGGGCGTCCCGGGCGTCCACCTCGGCGTGGCGCGCGACAACGAGAGCGCGGTCGGGTTCTACCGCCACCTGGGCTTCACCGAGCTGTCGGGCAGCGAGGGCGGGCTGACCCTCGGCCTGCGTCTCTGACCGACGCCGGACCCTTGCGAGACGGCCCGGTGGCTGCCGAACCCCGGGTTGACGCCTGTTCGGGACGCCCATGGGGTGGTAACCCGGGGTTGGGCCCGTTCCCCTGCCGAACCCCGGGTTGACGCCCCGTCAGCGAGCTCATCGGTGAGCAAGCCGGGGTTCGGTGAGCCGGGGCGGGCTGCGGCGCGGCTGCCCGACGGCGAACGGCGAGTTCTGGCCGTCCACAGGACGTTCCGGCGGGGCCGCTTCCACAGGTCCGTCGTCGACGACGGTGGGAACATCCGCGATCCGGTGTGATGCCACCGTGCCCACGCCGCGCCAGCCGATACCCGAAGACGTCGCCTCCCGCGCCACGCGCCAGGAAGGTCTGATCACGACGGCGCAGTGCCGCGAGGCGGGGACGAGCCAGAAGGTCGTCGAGCGCCTCGTCCGGACGGGCGAGTGGTCGCGCATCACCCGTGGCGTCTTCGACACCGACGCGAGGCCCGTCGCCCTGCGCCCCGTCGATCATCGGCGCAAGCGCGCGGCCTGGGCGGCGATGCTCACCTACGGTCCGTCGGCGGTCGCCGTGGGACCGTGCGCTCTCGCCCTGCTCGGGGTGACGGGGCTGCCGTCGAGGGTCGTCCCGCAGGCGGCGCTGCCGGGTGGTCGGGCGCTCGAGACGCGCGACGGCATCCGTCTGCGCATGTTCGACGACGGCATGACGGTCGTCCGGTACGAGGACCGGTACGTCGCGAGCCCGGCGTGGGCGCTGGCCCAGGCGGTGCCCGAGCTCGAGCGCGGGTACGCGGTGTCGGTGATGGACTCCGCGCTCCGTCGGGACCTGATCACCCCCGCCACGCTGGAACGTGCTCACGACCATGCCCGCGGGCGGCGAGGCGTCGCTGCTACCCACGCGTGGTGGGAGCTGGCCGACAGCCGTGCGGAGTCGCCGCTCGAGACCTGGGCACGTCTCGACTGCATCGACGGCGGCGTCCCGCCGGACGCGCTCCAGGTCCCGTTGACCGGGTCGAGCGGTGCCCAGCGTCGGGGCGACCTCGGCTGGCAGCTCGACGACGGTCGCTGGCTCGTCGGCGAGGTCGACGGAGCCGAGTTCCACGACGCGCCCGAGGCTGTCTACACGGATCGGGAGCGGCACAACGATCTCGTGACGGCGGACGTCGCTGCCGTGCTCCGTTTCACGTCGAAGGACGTGCGCAGTCCGGGTACCACCCACCGCACGGTCCGTCGCGCCCTCAAGACCACCGGCCGGCGTCGGGCAGCATAGCTCGCCGTGCACCGAACCCCGGGTTGCCGACCGTTCCCCCACGCCGAACCCCGCTCTACTGCCCGTTCACACCACTGATCGGGCTTCAACCCGGGGCTCGGCGAGGTCCCCCGCCGAACCCCGGGTTGGCGCCTGTTCGGGGCGCCCATAGGGTGGTAACCCAGGGCTCGGCGGCGTCAGGGGGCGTCGTGCACCGCGGGCTCGTCGCCGCCGGGGGCCGACGCCGGGCTGGCGGGCTCCTGGCTCGTGCCCCGCCACCGCGCGATGGTCCGCATGAGGTGGTAGATCACGAGCGCCGCGGCGGTGCCGAGCGCGATGCCCTCGAACGCCAGGTCGCCCAGCACCCAGGTGAAGTTCGCGATGCCGACGACGAGCGGCACGGCTGCCGTCGTGAGGTTCACGGGGTCGGAGAAGTCGACCTTGTTCTGGACCCAGATCCGCGCACCGAGGACGCCGATCATGCCGTAGAGCATCGTGGCCGCACCGCCCAGCACGCCCTCGGGGATGGTCGCGATGAGCGCGCCGAACTTGGGCGAGAGCGAGAGCACGAGCGCGGTCGCCGCGGCGACCCAGTAGGCAGCGGTCGAGTACACCCGCGTGGCGGCCATGACGCCGATGTTCTCGGCGTACGTCGTCGTGCCGGAGCCGCCGCCGATGCCGGCGAACGTCGTCGCGAGACCGTCCGCGAAGAGCGCGCGACCCGTGAGGTCGTCGAGGTTCTTGCCCGTCATCGCGGCGACCGACTTCACGTGTCCGACGTTCTCGGCGATGAGCACGAGCACGACGGGCACGAACAGGCCGAGCACCGCGAGGTCGAACGTCGGCGTGACGAACTCGGGCAGGCCCAGCCAGCCGGCCTTCCGCACGGCCGTGAAGTCCACCTCGCCCTGGATCACGGCGGCCACGTACCCGATCACGACGCCGACGAGGATCGACAGTCGGCCGAGGATGCCCGTGAACAGGACGCTCACGAGGATGATCGACGCGAGGGTGATCACCGCCGTCACGGGCGCCTGCTGGACGTTCGCCCAGGCGGCGGGGGCGAGGTTGAACCCGATGAGCGCGACGATGGTGCCGGTGACGATCGGCGGCATGACGACGTCGATCCAGTGCGCGCCGGCGAGGTGCACGAGCAGCCCGACGGCCGCCAGCACCAGCCCCGTGACGAGGATCCCGCCCACCGCGACGGACTGCCCCTGCGACGCGGTCGCAGCGCCGATGGGCGCGATGAACGCGAAGCTCGACCCGAGGTAGCTGGGCAGGCGGTTCCTCGTGATGAGGAGGAACCCGACCGTCCCGATCGCTGAGAAGAACAGCGTCGTCGCGGGCGAGAAGCCGGTGAGGAGCGGGACGAGGAACGTCGCGCCGAACATGGCGACGACGTGCTGCATCCCGATCCCGACGGTCCGCGGCCACGTCAGCCGTTCGTCGGGGTCGACCACGTCCCCCGGCGCGATCGTCTTCCCGTTCCCGTGCAGCCGCCAGCCGATGGCGCTCATGTCGCTCCTGTCCGTGTCGCTCGTGCGGTGACCCCCGGAGCAGGGTAGTGCCCTGCCGAGCCCCGGGTTGCGCGCCGATCCGGCCGACGAACGGCGCGCAACCCGGGGTTCGGCAGGAGGCTCAGCCCGACGCGCGCGTCATGAGGAACGCGAGCAGGTACGAGCGGGTGTTGCCGTCGTCGACGCGGTCGTCCGGCAGCGAGCGCGCCACGTCGAGGGCCGACGCCGCGTCGTCGGGACCCGCGAGCGACGCGTACATGAGCAGCTGGTCGCCGAACATGACGTCCCACGACGCCGCGTCCTCGCGCGGGCCCGCGAGCTCGGCGTCGAGGTTGGCCCGGATGCGGTCCGGGTCGCCGGCGAGGTAGTCCGCGACAGGCTGAGAGGGCAGCACGAGGATCCCGAGCATGGCGCCCGGCTCCGCGCTGAACCACGTCGCGTAGTCGCGCTTACCTCCCCACACGAGGGACGTGACGCTCGGCGTGAACCCGTCGAGCGCCGGGTCGTCGCGGTCGAAGTCGGTCCAGTACGCCCGTGCGGACGCCGCCTCGGCGCCGAGCAACCAGCGGGCCTGCGTCTCCAGCGCGGAGTCTCCGGAGGCCGCGGCCCACAGCGCGAGCCCGTTCCACGCGGACACCGCCTCCGACGCCGACTCCTGGTTGTTCCCGTCCCCGAACGGCGAGTACCCCGACGCCCAGGAGTGCCCCGCGTAGGCGTCGAACACGCGCAGCGCCGGGAAGTCGTCACTGCCCGCCCCGGCCGCGACGTCGGCCGCGAGCAGGTCCAGGACCGGCGCGAGGTCCGCGGCGAGCTCCGCGTCCTCGGCCGCCACGACGCCTGCGGCGTACAGGAAGTAGCCGTAGTGGAAGTGGTGGTCGTTGAACTCGTCCGACCCGAACGACGGCGTCTTCCCGACGACGCCGCGCACCTGGGGGTCGTAGACGAAGCAGCGTGCGTCGCGTTCCGCGCAGCCGTCCGGCTCGGCCCACTCGCGCAGGGCCGCGGTGAGCTCCTCCCGCAGCGGGGTCGCGACCTCGTCGACGCCGAGCTGCTCCGCGAGCGAGAGCAGGTTGGCGTCGCGTGCGAGGGACTTGCCGCCGAAGTACGTGTCCGACGGCAGCGGCTCGTGCGCCGCCCAGTCGGCACCGACCTGCTCGGTCAGCTCGGTCTTCTCGTCCGCGGTCAGCCCCGACACGTCGAGCGTCCCGGCCGGCCGTACCGCGGGGCTCGACCATGCGAGCGTGCTCGCGGTGCACACGTCGACGGTCCCGTGCACGGTCGCGTACGTGCCGAGGTCGCACGTCGTGCCGTCGCCGTCGCGCTGGTGGGGCATGCGCACGACGACGGTCCCGCCGTCGCCGTCCGCAGCGGGCTCCCCCGACATGTCCGTCGCATAGGTGATCGCGGTGGTCACCGCGTCGTCGGCCACGCCGTAGGCGAGCGTGGTCCCCGTGACGGGAGCGGCGGCCGCCGCGGCGAGCGTCGCGAGCGTGCCGTCGGTGGGCAGGTCGTCCGGCTCCGGGAGGAACGCGACGGAGTCGCCCGCCGCAAGGTTCAGCGAGCGCCCGTCGTCGCCGAGCACCGAGTCGTCCGACGGGCCGGAGGGTCCGACGAGCAGCCAGGTCCTGCCGTCGACGTCGGCCGTCACGAGGCCCTCGTCCGCGGCGAACGACTGCGTGAGGCCCGCCGTCTGGTCCGTCGCGGCCGTGTACCGGAGTACGGGCGAGCCCTCGACGAGGGTGACGTGCCCGAGCGCCCCGGTCCCGCCGTCGCCGAGCAGGTCGAGCGTCACCGACGCGGTGTCGTAGGCGGACACCCGGGTCGACGTCGCACCGACGTCCACGCCGACCTGCGGCACGAACGGTCCGAGGACGGACGTCTCGGTGACCTGGACGTCGGGCAGCCCGACGCCGAACCCGCCGTCCGTCACCCCGAACGCCAGCGGCATCGGGAAGACGGGCAGCGGCTCGGCGCCGAACACCAGACCGGAGAACCACCGGTTCGTCGGCGGGACCAGCCCGTCCGCGAGCCGTGCCGGGGGCGCCGCCTTCACGGACTCCTGCGGCAGGATGCTCGGGTCCACGTCGGGTGCCACCCCCTCGATGTCGGCGGCCCGGTGCCCGACGGCGCCGGCCGCCCCCGAGGACGAGGTGCCGGTCGACGCGTCCGAGGTGAAGAGCGAGCAGCCACCGAGCGCGAGCGCGACGGCTCCGACGCCGAGCGCGACGAGCCCGGGAGTTCGCACCGGGCCGCGGCCGGCCCTCACAGCCCGACCTTCCGCAGGAACTGGCCGAAGCTCTCGTCGACGCCCGCGAGCGGCCCGTCGTCGTGGAGCTCGATGCTCGCCGTGACCGGGGTGCCGGGGGCGACGAGCCCGTCCTGTGCACCGTCGACGAGCGCGTCGCTCGTCACCTCGACGGTCGTCTCGGCCGTGTTGTCCGCGTTGGCCACGGAGATCGACGCGACCATCCCGTCGATCTCGCTCTGGTCGGGCAGGACGATCGTCACGGGCGCACCCTGCCGAACACGCGCGTAGTCGCTCGGCTCGAGCGACACCTCGGCGTCGACGAACAAGGACCCGGCCCGGTCGAGCGTCGCGACCGTCGACCCGGCCTCGACGAACCCGCCCTCGCGGGCCGCCACGTCCGTCACGACGGCGGCGTAGGGGGCGACGAGGGTGATGGTCCCGTCGTCGCTCACCTGGTAGGCCTTCGTGTCGGCGCTCACGAGACCGAGCGACAGGTCGTGCTGCAGCGTCAGCGAGCTGACGGCGAAGAGCGGGTCGCCCTCGGCGACCTCGTCCCCCTCGTCGACGAACGACTCGGTGACGGTCCCCGCGTAGTCCGTGCCGATGCCGAGCGACTCGGCCCGGATGGTCGCCGTCTCGCTCGTCGCCTGCCCGAGCCTCCGGTTCATGACGAGCGTCAGCGCAGCGCACACCAGCAGCACCGCGAGCAGTCCGGCCAGCAGCCGGACACGGTTGGACCAGGTCATGCGACACCTCCGGCAGGACGAGCGACGGGTGACGTAGCGGCCCGACGCCGCGCGGTCCGCGTGTCGGCAGCGTCTGCCGCCGCGGTCACGGACGAGGCGGCGGGAAGGGAGGTCGGCGTCGGGTCGTGGCGGGTCTGGCGGGAGGACCCGAGGGACGAGGGTCCGGATGGAAGACCCGACGCCGTCCTCCCGGACCGCCGCCGCACCCGCCGGTCCCCAGCACGCGCCGCACGCTTCGCAGCCGACGACTCGCGCAGCGCGGTGACGACGAACGCCCCGAGGATGAACGTGTTGGTGATGTTCCATGCGAGCGCGAGGCTCGGCATGGGGTCGCCCCACTCCTTCCACACGGCCACGGCCGACGTGATGAGCAGGAACGCGAAGAACAGGACCTGCGGGAGCATGTAGTTGAACGGCGACGAGGCCTTTCCCTTGGAGCCGGTGACGTGCCAGGCCTGCTCCTTGCCGGTGAGCGCGTTCCACAGCGCCTTGGTGTAGATCGGGAACGACACGGACGCGAGCATGAGCACCTCCCAGCGGAACGACCCGAGCGTGAAGAACGCGATGGCGATCTGCAGCACGTAGAAGCCGGCGTAGTACAGCAACCACGTGCCCCACGAGATGGTGAGGTTCATGGGGGTCAGGTCCAGGTAGATCTGCAGCGGCGGGACGAGCAGCAGCACGAGCGGCGCGATCCCGGCGAGGTAGTGCGTGGCCGTGACGGTGTACTGCAGCCGCTGGTCGAGCGTGAGGTTGCGCCTCGGGCTGAGGGGGTTGTGCTGGAAGAGGATCTCGAACCCGCCGGTCGCCCAGCGCAGCTGCTGCTTGGTGTAGGCCTCCACGGTCTCGGGGGTGTCGCCCACGGCGAGGGTCGTGGGGATGTAGACGGTCTTCCACCCGCGCTCGTGCAGCATGAGCGACGTCCAGACGTCCTCGGACTTCGAGTCCGTGTGCATGCCGCCGATGTCGTCGATCGCGGTGCGGCGGAAGATCACGTTGGTGCCGACGCAGAAGGCGGCGTTGAACCGGTTCCGGCCGGGCTGGACGAACCGGTAGAACACGGCCTGCATGTAGCCGGCGCCGCGGGAGATGAGGTTGTCGAGGTTGCCGTAGGTCTGCGGCGTCTGGACGAACGCGACGTCGTCCTTGACGAAGAACGGCACGGTCTCGACGAGGAACTCGGGCCGCGCCACGAAGTCGGCGTCCAGGATGACGAACAGGTCGCCCTTCGCGATGGCGAGCGCGTGGTTGACGTTGCCCGCCTTCGCGCCGTTGCTCGACAGGCGGCGCACGTAGCGCGCGCCGAGCTGGGCGGCGAGGTCGCGCACGTCGTCGGACCGGCCGTCGTCGAGCACCCACGTGCGGTGGGTGCCGCGGATCGCGACGGCGGCGCGGACGGTGCGGGCGATCGTGTCGAGGTCCTCGCCGTAGGTGGTGATGAGGACGTCGACCGTGACGGGCTTGTCGTGCAGGTAGAGGTTCCAGCGGGTCGAGTCGTCCTCGGCGCCGTCGCGGATGATCTCGGGGACGTCGAACAGCCGGTCCTTGGCGTGGTGGAACGAGAAGCCGCGGGGGTCGTGGCCGCTGGAGAGCACGGTCCACATGGCGAGCAGCGCCTGGGTCACGAGCACGGTCTCGGCCGTGATGACCATGACGTACGGGAGCGCGTCCCCGCGGTTGGCGGGGTTGAGCAGGAAGACGGCGTACGCGACGACGCCGAGCGTCGCGAGCAGCATGATCATGACGAGCGACGGCGAGCGCGCCGCGGAGTTCTCGTCGCGGGGCGGGCCGGTGGGGCGTTCGGGCTCGGCTCGGGGGCCGAACGGCGCGGGCCGCACGTACTGCGTGCGGCGGGGAGTGACGACCAGACGGTCGAACTCGGAGACGGCCATCGCGTGTCCTCGGGTCTCGGTGGGCTCGAGTCACGGGTACCGGTTCGTGGCGCCCGCGGTGTGCGGCGACGTCGTCGGCGTCGGGATGTCCTGCGTCGTGGAAGGTGGAGCGCACTGCCCGGGCTCTCGCCCGGAGACGGGTCGAGGTGGCCCGCTCGGGAGCGGGCCACCTCGTCGTCTGCGCCGAACGTAACCGGGGTCGGCGGTGGTGTCACGGGTGAAGAGCGTCGTCGTGTCGCGGTCCGGTTCCGCGCACCCGGCACGTGTGAAGGTTCGCGGCCGGTGTCGGCGACCGTCGCCCCACGGTCCGGATCGGCCGGATCACAGGGCTGGACACCCCTGCCCGACGTCGGACGGCCCGGCCCGTCCGCGGGGGACCGTCCGGCGTCGTGCACGAGCCGGAAACGGCCCGTTCACCGCCGGAAACGAAGAATTCACGGCCGCCGCGCCCCTGGACCGCCCTCGCGTCCCGAGGCGTGGACGCTCACCGGGTCACGGGAGCTGCGGTACGACCTCGCGGGAGATCAGGTCCAGGTGGTCGAGGTCGTGCAGGTCGAGGGCCTGGAGGTAGAACCGCGTCGCGCCCTGCTCGGCGAAGCCGGCGATCTTGTCCGCGACCTCTGCCACGGTCCCGGCGAGGCCGTTGCGGCGGAGCTCCTCCGGGTCGCGGCCGATCGCCTGCGCCCGACGCCGGAACTCGGCCTCGTCCTTCCCCACCGCCACGACGAACGCGGCCGAGTAGACGAGCGAGTCGGGGTCGCGGTCCGCGTCGAGGCACGCGGCGCGCACGTTCTCGAAGCGGTCGGCCAGGACGTCGGGGTCGGGGAACGCCGCGTTGAACTCGCTCCCGTAACGGGCCGCGAGCGCCGGTGTGCGTCGGGGTCCGTTGCCGCCGACGATGACCGGGACCCGGTCCTGGGCGGGCTTGGGCAGGGCGGGCGAGTCGGTGAGCGTGTAGTGCTCGCCCGCGAAGCTGAACGTCTCGTCGGCCGGCGTCTCCCACAGCCCCGTGATCACGGCGAGCTGCTCCTCGAGGATCCCGAAGCGCTTCTGGGGGAACGGGATGCCGTACGCCTCGTGCTCGCGGGCGAACCAGCCCGCGCCGAGGCCGAGCTCGACGCGCCCGCCGGACATCTGGTCGACCTGCGCGACCTGGATCGCCAGCACGCCGGGGTGGCGGAACGTCGCGGACGACACGAGCGTGCCGAGGCGGATGCGGCTGGTCTCGCGGGCGAGGCCGGCGAGCGTCGTCCAGGCGTCTGTCGGGCCGGGGAGCCCGTCGCCGTCGCCCATGACGAGGTAGTGGTCGGAGCGGAAGAAGGCGTCGAAGCCGAGGTCCTCCGTGGCCTTCGCGACGGCCAGGATGTCGTCGTACGTGGCGCCCTGTTGGGGCTCGGTGAAGATGCGCAGGTCGATCTCGGTCATGGCGTCACCCTGTCACACGCGCGGTTGAGCTCCTGGTCGCGAGGGTCTCCAGGAGCGCGCGGGCGGCACTGTGGCCGCCGAGGCCGCTCACGGCACCGCCGCGGCGGGAGCCGCTGCCGCACAGGAGCACGCGGTCGTGCCCGGTCGCCACGCCCCAGCGGGCGGCGGGGGTGTGGGCGAGCGCGTCGTCGGGCAGCCAGGGCCACGCGAGGTCGCCGTGGAAGATGTGGCCGCCCGGCATGGCGAGGTCGGTCTCGATCTCGGCGGGCGTGCGGACCTCCGCGTGCAGGAGCACGTCGGCGAGCGGCTCGGCGAGGTGCGCGTCGAGGGCCGCGACGGCCGTGCGGAAGGCGGCGTCCTCGGCGCCCGGGGCCCGCAGCGCGTCGTCCGGGGTGTGGAGGCCGAACCAGGTGAGCGTCTGGGCGTCCGACGCCGCGAGGTCGGGTCCGAGGATCGAGCGGTCGGTGAGCGTGTGGCAGTACAGCTCGCCCGCGCTCCCGAGCCCGGCCGTCGGGTCGGCGTGCAGCGCCTCGAGCCGCGACATCGGCTCGCCCACGTGGACGGTCCCGGCGAACGCGACGCGCGGGTCGACGCCGGAACGCAGCCGCGGCAGCCGCGACACGAGGAGGTTGATCTTGAGCTGCGCGCCGTGCGGCGCGGGTCCGAGCGGCTCCTCGCCGAGCAGCCGCGCGAGGACGGCGGGCGCCGCGCCGCACAGCACGTGGTCGGCCCGGACGGCGAACCCCTCGCCCGAGGCGAGCCGACCCTCGATGCTCACGCCCGCGGCGTCGGGCCCCACGTGCGTGACCTCGTGGCCGGTGCGCACGGCGGCGCCCGCAGACCTGGCCGCACGCTCGAGCGCCGCCGTCACCGCGCCCATGCCGCCCACGGGCACGCGCCACTCCCCCGTCCCGTTCCCGACGACGTGGTAGAGGAAGCACCGGTTCGCCAGGCGCGCGGGGTCGAACAGCGACGTGAACGTCCCGATGAGCGCGTCCGTCGCGACCACCCCGCGCACGACGTCGTGGGCGAGGCGCCGCTCGATCGCCTCCCCGAGGGGACGCTCCACCACGTCCGTCCACACCTGCTGCCCGACGGCGGCCCGCACGTTCTCGCGCACGTCCCCCTCGCGCGGGAGCGGGTCGAGCAGCGTCGGCGCGACGACGCGGGCGAGGCCGTCGAGCTCGGTGTACAGCTCCTGCCACGCGCCGTACTCGTCGTCGCTACCGGTGAGCGCGCGGAAGGACGCCCGCGTCACGTCGCCGGGGTCCGTCTCGACGAGCAGCCCGGCAGGGCCGTGGGGGCCGTCGTACGGGGTGAACGACGCCGTCGCGCGCGAGCGGAGCTCGAGGTCGAGCCCGAGGTCGGCGGCGAGCGCCTCGGGGAAGAGGCTCACCAGGTAGGCGTAGCGCGACAGCCGTGCGTCGACGCCCGGCCACGGCCGTTCGCTCACCGCGGCCCCGCCGACGTGCGGCAGCCGTTCGAGGACCACGACGTCCAGGCCCTCGCGCGCCAGCAGCGCCGCCGCGACGAGAGCGTTGTGCCCGCCGCCGACGATCGCGACGTGGTGGTGCTCGGCGGTCACCGGGACCTCAGTCGCCGAGCGGCACGAGATCGAGCTCGGCGAACTCCGCGACCTCCGGCACCCAACGACCGACGACGAAGCCCTGGTGGTCCGGGTGGGCGTCGTACGCGGCGTAGGCGGCGGCGTCGGCGAAGACCATGGAGAACTGGAAGGTGAACGGGCTCTTGGCGCTGGTCTGGCGCGAGACGGTGAAGTCCTGGACACCGGGGATCGCGGTGAGGATGCGCCGTCCCGTCACGAGGAACTCGGCCTCCTCGGGGCTGTCGGCGGCGTGGACGAGGCGGAAGGCGACGGTGTGCTGGATCACGCCACCACTCTAGGTGCGCGCGCGCCGTAGGGTCGGGGCATGCGCGTGAGCACCGTCATCCTGCCGATCTACCCGTGGCGTGTGGGCAAGGAGGTCTGGCGCGAGGCCGACGACGCCGGGTTCCATGCCGCGTACACCTACGACCACCTGTCGTGGCGCACGTTCCGCGACGGCCCGTGGTTCGGCACCGTACCGACCCTCGCCGCTGCGGCCGCCGCGACGGAGCGGGTGCGCCTCGGGACGCTCGTGTCGTCGCCCAACTTCCGCGAGCCGGTGACGTTCGCCAAGGACGTCATGACGCTCGACGACCTCTCGGGCGGGCGGATCACGGTGGGGCTCGGCTCGGGGACCACCGGGTTCGACGCGACGGTCCTCGGCGGCGACCCGTGGCAGCCGCGCGAGCGCGCCGAGCGCCTCGCCGACTTCACCGTGCTCCTCGACCGCCTGCTCACGGAGCCGTCCGTCACGCACCACGAGGGCCACTACCGCGCCCACGAGGCCCGCACGATCCCCGGACCGGTGCAGTCGCCGCGCGTGCCGTTCGCGATCGCCGCGACGGGGCCGCGCGGGCTGCGGCTCACGGCACGGCTCGGGCAGGCCTGGGTCACGACGGGCGACGACGACCTCGGCGACGACGCGACGCCGGCGCAGTCCCGGGCGGCGGTGCGAGCCCAGGTCGAGCGGCTCGAGGCGGCGTGCGTCGACGCCGGCCGTGACCCGTCGACCGTCGAGCGGATCCTGCTGACCGGCTTCACCCCCGACCCGGTGCTGGAGTCCGTCGACGCGTTCGTCGAGACCGCCGCCGCCTACGCGGAGCTCGGGATCACGGAGATCGTCGTGCACCGGCCGATCCCCGGCACGGAGTTCGCCGCCGACCCGTCGGTCTTCGAGCGCATCGCGGTCGAGGGGGCGCGGCAGGTCGCCGCGCTCTGACTGCTCGAACTCACCGGGTCCTCGTTAGGGTGGTCCCATGTCAGCACCCACGGGCAGGAGCGCGCCGGACCCCGCCCCGGGCGGGCCGAGCGGTGGCGGGCTCGGAGACCGGGTGCGCCGCTGGTGGCAGCGCGCCGACGACGTGCGCACGGGGACACGGTGGTCGAGCATCGCGACGGTGCTCGGCGGCATCGTCGTGGCCCTGGTGTGCTTGGTGCTCGTGCTGCGAGGACGGGTGTGGGCGTGGGTCCCGCTGGTGCTCGCCGCGGCGGTCGCGCTGCGCGAGGTCCGCTACCTGCAGCGCGTCTCCCGCAACGGACGGGGCGACGACCACCGGCCGCGGTACCAGGAGAACGCCCCGCGCTGACGCGGTGTCATCGCGCTGACGTGGTGTCATCCGTAGGTCGCACACGGGCGTACCCGAGGATCCACCGGACGGGCGACGCGCGGCGGGCCCGGATCGCGAAGACTCGGGGTACGGCGTCGGGCAGCGGCGCCGGGACCTCCGGAGGACATCGTGCCGAGCCAGCTCCCTGCCCGCTCGCAGACCCCGCCTGCTCGCGCCCCCGGGCGCGGCCCGCGCTCGGCGCGGCAGGCCCGCCGCCGCACCACCACCACGCGCCCGACCGTGCCTCCGGTCGAGCGCGCCAACGGCTGGCTCGTCGCGATCGCCGTCCTCGCGGGCGGCGTGCTCTTCTCCGTTCTGGCAATGAACGCGTTCCTCGGCAGCTGAGCCGTCAGGCGACCGCGTCCTGACGTCGTGCCGGGGTGAGCCCCCGGGCCACGCCCGTCAGCCCGAGCCGGCGCGCGAGCACCAGCCCTGCCCACGTCCCGACGAGCGCGCTCGCCATCATGAGCGCGACGAGCAGCACCTGGACGACCGGCGCCATGGACGCGGCGTCGAACGCGACGAACGCCGACCAGGTGTACAGGGCCGCGAACACGAACGTCGCGAGGTAGAACAGCCACGACGACCACACGCGGTAGGCCGTGACGAGGAAGGCGAGCTCGAGCGCCGCGCCGACCATGAGGCACGTGAGGATCGACGACGCACCGAGCGGCGACGCCGAGCTGATGACGCCCGCGACCAGCATCGTGAGGACCGCGGCCCCGGGGCGTCGCACGAGCGCGAGCGCGAGGACCGGGCCGACGATCCACAGCCCGAGCATCGCCGCGTACAGGAGCGGGACGGTCGGGGCGAGCGCCGCCGCGACGAAGTTCGCCGGGACGAGGAGCACGCCCGTGGCCGCACCGATCGCGGCGCACGTCATGAGGTAGCGCGTGGTGAGGGACCGCTGGCGGGTCGGTGCGGCAGGCATGTGGGCTCCGGTCTGTGCAGGGATGCGGTTCGGGTGCGGGTCAGGCGGACGACGACGTGCGGGTCAGGTGGTCAGCGCAGGGACGACGACGAGCGCGATCGTCGCAGCGACGCCCCACGTCGCGACGAGGAAGCCGACGTCGCGCGCACGGAACGGCACGACGACGCGCTCCGTGCGGGTCACGTGCGCGCCGAACCCACGTGCCTCCATCGCGAGCGCCACCCGCTCGCCGTGGCGGATCCCGCCCGCGAGCAGCGGGACGGCGTAGCCGAGGTTGCGGCGACCGGCGGCCAGGGGGCCGCGCCCGTGGTCGACGCCGCGCACCCGGTGCGCGCTGCGGATCACCTCGAGCTCGTGCCCGAACCGCGGCACGAACCGTAGGGCCGCGAGCGCCGCGTACCCGATCCGGTACGGCACGCGCAGCTGCTGGACCATCGCCCGCACGACGTCCTGGCCGGTCGTGGACAGGCCCCCGATCAGCACGAGCAGCAGCAGCGCGACGGTGCGCAGGCTCGTCGCGAGCCCGGTGGCGAGCGCACCGGACCACAGCTCGAACGGCCCGACGGTGGCGACGAGCGTCGTGCCGTCGACGGCGCGCGGGTCGGTCAGGACGCCGAACGACAGCGTCATGCACGCCGCGAGGACGGGCAGGCCGAGCCCGAGCGCGGCGACGACACGGCCGGGCGGACGGATCAGCGCGAGGATCACGACGAGCGCCGCGACGGCGACGAGCGCGGGCGTGAGGAGGTCACGGGTCGTGAACACGAACACGACGACGGGCAGCGGGCCGAGCGTCGTGACCAGCGGGTCGTAGGTGCGCAGGTCCCACGCGGGGCCGTCGAACCTCCCCGGCACCACAGCCCCGGTCGCGGCCGGAGCCGAGGCCGTGGTCGTCGCCGCGCTCACGTCGCCACCCCGACGGGCGCGACGGGCACGACGGCGTCCGGCAGGTCCGCGAGGCGCGTCACCGAGCGCCACGCGGGGTGGCGCGTGAGCGCGCGGGTCGCCTGCGCGAGCGGGGGCGTGCGCAGCCCGGCGGCGCGCAGCACGTCGTCGTCGCCGAGCACGGTCGACGGGCTGCCGTCGGCGAGGACGCGGCCGTCCGCGAGCGCGACGACGCGGGTCGCGTGCTCGGCGACGAGCTGCATGTCGTGGCTCACGACGAGGACGGTCGTGCCGTCGCGGTGCAGCGAGGTGAGCAGGTCGAGCAGCTCGGTCGCCCGTTCGCGGTCCTGGCCGTACGTGGGTTCGTCGAGGACGAGCACGCCCGGGCGGCAGATGATCGCCGTGCCCACGGACAGGCGCCGCTTCTGCCCGCCGGACAGCAGGGAGGGGTGCTGGTCGCGCAGGGCGGCGAGGCCGAAGCGGACGAGGACCTCCTCGACGCGCGCCGCGACCTCGTCCTCCGGCACGCCGCGGACGCGCAGGCCGAGCGCGAGCTCGTCGTCGACGCGCCCGGTGACGAGCTGGTGCTCGGGGTTCTGGAACACGAACCCGACCTGTCCGGCGAGGTCGCGCGGGTCGGTGCGCGTCGGGTCGTGCCCGGCGACGCGCACCGTCCCGTCGAGCGTGCCGCGCGGTGCGCGCAGCACCCCGGCGGCGAGCTGGGCGAGCGTCGTCTTGCCGGCGCCGTTCGCGCCGACCAGAGCGACGAGCTCGCCGGGTGCGACCGTGAGGGAGACGTCGTCCAGGACGGTGGTCGCGGACCGGCCGCGCCCGCGCCGGAACGTCAGGTGCTCGACGACGAGGGCCGGGCCGGACGAGCCCGCGTGCTCGTCGCGTGGTTCCTCGCCGCCGAACCCGGGCCGCGCGGTGTCGAGCAGGGCGGGCGGGACGGTGTCGAGAAGGACGGAGTCGAGGAGTGCGGTGTCGAGGGCCGTGTCGAGGAGCACGGCGAGCTCGGCGGGGGTGAGCGGCAGTCCGTCCGGGTCGCCCGGAGCGCCGGCGGCCGGCAGGACGCCTGCGGCGCGCAGCCGCAGTGCCGCGAGGGTCGGCGTGGGCAGCCAGACGCCCAGCTCGACGAGCGCGTCCGCGTGCCCGGCGAGGACGTCACGGGTGGGACCGTCGAACGCGACCCGGCCCGCGGCGTCGAGCACGACGACCCGGTCCACGAGGGAGACCGCCGCGTCGAGGTCGTGCTCGACGAGCAGCACGGCCCGGTCGCCGCGCCGCACGACGTCCGCCAGCACCGCGTAGACCTCCTCCGTCCCGGCGGGGTCGAGGTTCGCGGTCGGCTCGTCGAGGACCAGCAGCGGTGAGCCGAGCGCCAGCGCGCACGCGATCGCGAGGCGCTGACGACCCCCGCCCGAGAGCACGGCCGGGTCGTCCGCGCGTCGCTCCCACAGCCCGACGCGGCGCAGCGCGTCCTCGGCGCGCGCCAGCAGGTCCGCGACGGGCAGCAGCAGGTTCTCGGGGCCGAAGCACACCTCGTCGAGCACGGACCCGGTCACGACCTGGGCGTCGGGGTCCTGGAAGACCATCGCGACGTCGCGCGAGAGCTCGGGCGGCGTGTGCTCGGCGGTCGACCGACCACGCACGTGGACGGCCCCCTCCAGGTCCGCGCCCACGACGTGCGGCACGAGCCCGTTCGTCGCGAGGGCGAGCGTCGACTTGCCGCAGCCCGAGGGCCCGAGGAGCAGCACCGCCTCGCCGCCACGGACGTCGAACGTCACGTCGTGCGGGGTCGGCGCGGACCGTCCGGCCGCGTCGTGCGCGTGGTACCGGACGCTCACGCCGCGCACGGCGAGCGTCGGCACGTCCACCGACGCGCCGGTCAGCGTCTCGTCCCGGGTCACGCAGCACAGGATAGGCGAACCTAAGCCCGGTGACGAGACCGTCGGGTGCCGGGCGACCGGAGGACCGCGGGTCACAGCCGCGGGTCGACCGGCTCCGACTCCAGAGCGAGCACGGCGAACACGGCCTCGTGGACCCGCCACAGGGGCTCGCCGCGCGCGACGCGGTCGAGCGCCTCGAGCCCCAGCGCGTACTCGCGCAGCGCGAGCGACCGCTTGCGGCCGAGCGACCGCTCGCGGAGCCGCTCCAGGTTCCGCTCCTGCGTGTACTCGGGGCCGTAGATGATGCGCAGGTACTCGCGACCGCGGACCTTCAGCCCGGGCTGGACCAGCCCGCCCCGCTGCCCCTCGCCGGCCTGGCCGCGTCGCGTCGTCCGCACGAGGTTGTCGAGCGGCTTGACGACCATCCCCTCTCCCCCGGCCGCGGTCAGCTCCTCCCACCACGCGGTCCCCTCGGCGCGCGACGCGTCGTCCGCGAGGTCGACGACGACGCGCCGGGTCGCGCGGAACAGCTCGGGGTCCGCCGCGACCAGTCCGTCCACGACGCCCAGGTGCCACAGGTGGTCGCGGTCGGCGTACGTCGCGCCGGTCGACCCCGGTGCGCCGGGACGCCCGGCGGTCCCGCTCGCGAGCACCTGGAACGGCGCGACCTGCACGCCGCGCAGGGCTTCGGCAGGTCCGCCGCTCCCCGTGTCCCAGCGGTAGCGCCGGTACGCCTCGACGAACAGCTCGGCGTCGGCCGCACGCTCGACGGTCCGACGCCGCAGCTCGCCCACCTCGACCCCGCGAGCCTCCGCCGCCGCGAGCGCGTCGAGCGCCGCGGGCATGACCGCGCGCGCCGCGGCGCCGACGCTCGCGTACTGGTCGCGCAGGAGCTGGTCCGCCTTGAGCGACCACGGGAGGATCTCGGCGTCGAGCAGCACCCAGTCCGCGCCGAGCGCGTCCCACGTCCCGGCCAGGTCGAGGGCGGCGGCGACGCGCGCGACGAGCAGCGCCGTCGTCGGCTCGTCGAGGAACGACCGGCCCGTGCGGGTGTGCACCGCGCCGGGCGCCTCGATCCCGAACCGCTCCGCGACCACTCGCGAGGTGCCGTCACCCGAGTCGCGCGCCACGAGCAGGACCGCGCGCGAGCCCATGTGCTTCTCCTCGCACACGACCTGCCCGACACCGTCCCGCGCGTACGCGGCGAACGCGCCGTCGGGGTGCTCCAGCAGCCCGGGCAGGGTCGACGTCGCGACCGGGCTCATGGTCGGCGGCAGGTAGGCCAGCAGGCGCGGGTCGACGGCGAACCGGCTCATGACCTCGAGCGCGCCCGCAGCGTCCTCCTCGGCGATCGTCACGCGGCCGTGGTGCGCCGTCTGGACCCCGCGGCGGCCGAGCACGTCGGTGACGTCGAGCAGGTCGGGCTCGCGACCCGGCGCCGACTCCGGCACGGACCCCGGGAGGAAGGGCCGCGCCGGCGCGTAGTACTCCTGCGCCGCCGGGACCTGGACCAGCTCCTTCTCGGGGTAGCGCAGCGCCGAGAGCGTCCCACCGAACACGCAGCCCGTGTCGAGGCACATCGTGTTGTTGACCCACTCGGCCTCGGGCGTCGGGGTGTGGCCGTAGAGGACCGTCGCCCGGCCGCGGTAGTCCTCGGCCCACGGGTAGCGCACGGGCAGGCCGAACTCGTCGGTCTCCCCCGTGGTGTCGCCGTAGAGCGCGAAGCTGCGCACGCGCCCCGACGCGCGGCCCTGGTAGGACTCCTTGAGCCCGGCGTGCGCGACGACGAGCGCGCCGCCGTCGAGCACGAGGTGCGAGACGAGGTCGCGGCAGAACGTCTCGACGTCGCGCCGGAACTCCTCCGTCTCCTCGCCGAGCTGCGCGAGCGTCGTCTCGAGGCCGTGGGAGATCGTCACGTCCCGGCCCCCGAGCGCCCGGACCAGCTTGTGCTCGTGGTTGCCCGGCACCGCGAGCGCATGGCCCGCGCGGACCATGCCCATCGCGAGGCGCAGCACGCCCGGCGAGTCGGGGCCGCGGTCCACGAGGTCGCCGAGGAAGATCGCGCGACGACCCGCGGGGTGCGCGGCGTCGACCGCACGGCCGGCGTCGTCGCGCGTGATCGCGTACCCGAGGCGGTCCAGGAGCGTGACCAGCTCGTCCAGGCACCCGTGCACGTCGCCGATCGCGTCGAACGGGCCGGTCTCGTCGCGGCGGTCGGTGAGCAGGGGCGTGCGGACGATGCTCGCGGCCTCGATCTCCTCCGTGCCGCGCAGCACGTGGACCGTGCGGAACCCCTCGCGGGACAGGCTCTTGAGCGACGACCGCAGGGCCGCGCGCTGCCGCTTCACGACGTGCGCGCCGAAGTCGCGGTCGGCGCGCGCGGCGTTGCGCTCGATCGCGACCTGCTCGGGGACGTCGAGCACGATCGCGACGGGCAGGACGTCGTGGGCGCGCGCGAGCGCCACGAGCCCCTTGCGTGCCTCGCGCTGCACGTTCGTCGCGTCGACGACGGTGAGGAGGTTCGCCTCGAGGCGCTTCGCGACGATCGTCTCGAGCAGCTCGAACGCGGCCTTCGTGGCCGACTGGTCGTTCTCGTCGTTGGACACGAGCCCGCGGCAGACGTCCGAGGACACGGTCTCGTACGGGCCGAACCGCTCGCGCGCGAACGTCGACTTGCCCGAACCCGACACCCCGACCAGCACGACGAGGCTCGACGCCGGCACCCTGAGCTCGCTCATCGCGCACCACCTTCTGAGTTGTCAGCACGTGAGGGCACCGGGGACCCGTGGGGTGGTGACAGCTCGGTGAAGAGGGCCATCTGCGTGGGTGCGCCGACCCCCGGGACCCCGCCCGCGTCGTCCATCGTGCCGTCCACCGTGCCGTCCACCGGCCCGACGTCGCGGTACGCCACCGCGTACCCGAACCGGTCCGCCGCAGCCTGCGCCCACGCGCGGAACTGCGCGCGCGTCCACTCGAACCGGTGGTCGGGGTGCCGCATCCCGGCGTGCGCGCCGCCGCCCGGGCCGGGCAGGAGGTCCGGGTAGTGCACGTTGTACTCGGCGTTCGGCGTGGTCACGACGACCGTCCGCGGCCGCGCGTGGCCGAGCACCGCACGCTCCAGGGCGTCGAGGCGTGACGGGTCGACGTGCTCCACGACCTCCATGAGCACCGCGGCGTCGAACCCGGCGAGGCGGTCGTCGGCGTACGTGAGGGACGACTGCACGAGCCGCACGCGCTCGCGCTCGGAGTCGCTCGCGTCGTGCAGCCGTAGGCGCGTCGCGGCGCGCTCGAGCTCGCGCGCCGAGACGTCGGTCCCGAGGACCCGGGTGAACGCCCGGTCCGCCGCCAGGCGGCGCAGCAGCGCACCCTCGCCGCAGCCGAGGTCGACGACGGTCCGCGCACCGGCGTCGTGCAGCGCGGCCAGCACGGCGTCCGCGCGCTGCCGGGCGAGCGGTGGCGCGGCGTCGGGCACCGGCGCCTCGCCGAGCCCCGGGTTGTCCCCCGATCCGGGGCCTGATCGGGGGACAACCCGGGGTTCGGCGTCGTCGCTCAGCGCGGCTGAGTCGTCGAGCGCGGCTGAGTCGTCGAGCGCGCTGAGGCGTGCGACGGCGTCGTCGACGTAGCGACGCTGGTGCGCGAGGTAGCGACGCGCGATCTGCGCCCGCTCGGGATGGTCGGCGAGCCAGCCCTCGCCGGCGCGCACCAGCTTGTCGACCTCGTCGGTCGAGACCCAGTAGTGCTTCGCGTCGTCGAGCACGGGCAGCAGCACGTAGAGCTGGGTCAGCGCGTCCGCGAGACGCACCGTCCCGCGCAGGCGCAGGTCGACGTACCGCGAGTCGCCCCAGGCGGGGACGGTCGGGTCGAGCGGCTCCGCGACCGCCTCGACGGACCAGCCGAGCGGCTCGAACAGGCGCCGCGCGAGGCCCGACCCACCCCGGCACGGCAGCGACGGCACGTGCACCTCGAGCGGGATGGCACGACCGACGAGCTCGGGGCGGGCGTCGCACCGCCCGGCGGTCGCGGTCGAGAACACCTTGCCCAGCGCGACCGCCACCATGGACGACGCCGCGTACGGGCGGTCGTTGACGTACTGCGACAGCGCGAACCCGCCCGAGCCGCCGCCCGCGGCGCCGCCGAAGCGCTTGTCGCGCACGATCCCCACCGGGTCCACCTCGAGGAGCAGCGCCACGGTGCAGCGCTCGGGCGTCGCCTCGGGGTAGAAGACGTGCGCCCGACCCACCGCGAGGTCGAAGGTCTGCGCCCTGCCCGGGTGCTTGTGCAGGAGGTAGCCGAGGTCGGTCGCGTCGTCGAGACCGGCGTCAGGGCCGGCACCAGGCGTCGACGTCGCGGTGAGGGTCACGAGCATGGGCGCCATGCTCCCATCGACGGTTGCGTCCGGCACGCACATTCCCGAGATCTCCACCCCCCGAAACCATCGACGCGGAGGCCCTCACGGGCTTACCGTCGTGGGACGGGCGTCGCCCTCCACGGCACGCCCGGCCAACGTGGGACGGGGTCGCCATGACGAGCGGCATGTCGACCGACGGACAGATCGGCGGGCAGCACGACGACCCGCCCGGACCGGGTGCTTCGCCGGTCGACGAGTTCGCCGAGAGGCTGTTCACCGCGACGCTCGGTGCGATCGACGTGCTGTCCGTGCACGTCGGTGACCGGCTCGGTTGGTACCGCGCGCTCGTCGACTCGGGGCCGCTCACGTCGACCGCCCTCGCCGAGGCCACGGGTACCGACGAGCGGTATGCGCTGGAGTGGCTGGAGCAGCAGGCCGCGACGGGGATCCTCGCCGCCGAGGACCCGGGAGCCGCACCCGCGCTCGGCGCCGACCCGCAGGACGTCGCCCGCGAGCGCCTCTACTCCCTGCCCGCGGCGCACGCCGAGGTCCTCACGGACACGACGTCGCTCGCGTACACCGCTCCGCTCGCCCGGTTCCTCGGCGCTGTCGGTCCGCAGCTCCCGCACCTGCTCGACGCGTACCGCTCGGGCGGCGGTGTGTCGTGGGACCAGCTGGGCGACGACGCGCGCGAGGCCCAGGCGGACGTCAACCGGCCGTGGTTCGAGCGTGAGCTCGGTCCCGCCCTCGGGCGGCTGCCCGGGGTCGACGCGGTCCTGTCCCGGCCGGGTGCGCGCGTCGTCGACGTGGGGTGCGGGTTCGGGTGGTCGACGCTCGCGATCGCGCGGGCGTACCCGGGCGCCGTCGTGCACGGGATCGACGTGGACCGGCCGTCGGTCGAGGCGGCCCGCGCGGCCGCGGCCGCGGCGGGACTCGACGGACGCGTGACGTTCCGTCTCGCGGACGCCGCGGAGCTCGCCCGCTCGTCGGACGACCCGTACGACGCGGCGTTCGCGTTCGAGTGCGTGCACGACCTACCGCGTCCGGTGGAGGTGCTCGACGCCGTGCGGCGTGCGGTGCGCGACGACGGGGCCGTCGTCGTCATGGACGAGGCGGTGGGCGACGAGTTCGCCGCCCCGGCGGACGAGGTCGACCGGATCATGTACGGCTACAGCCTGTTCGTGTGCCTGCCCGACGGCCTCTCGTCGCAGCCGTCCGCGGGGACGGGGACCGTCATGCGGCCCGCGACGCTGCGGCGGTACGCGCTCGAGGCAGGGTTCTCGGGTGTCGAGGTGCTGCCGGTCGACGACTTCGCGTTCTTCCGGTTCTACCGGCTCGTGCTCTGACCGGTCCCCGGGACGGCGACCCCCGGCGTGGTGATCGCCTCGGACGCCGGGCGCCGTCGTTCGCGGACCACGAGCACGACGACCGTGACGAGCGCGACGCCGTAGACGACGAACGTGAGGAGGTTCGCTGCGGTGGTGGCAGCACCGTCGGCGGCATGCACACCGGACAGGAACGTGGAGAAGTCCCAGAGCCCGTGCAGCGCCATCGCCGCGACCAGCACCCCGGTGCCCCGCCGGAGCAGATAGAACGCGAACCCGGAGAGCGCGGCGAACACGACCTGCAGGACCGCACCGGGCTCGCCGAGGAGGAGGTTCGTGAGGTGGAAGGCGCCGAACCAGAGGGTCGTCCACAGGGCGGCCGTCCCCTCGGACCGGTCGCCCTGCCGCAGCGACCGCAGCACGATCCCCCGGAACAGCGTCTCCTCGGCGAACCCGACGAGCACGCTCGCCGCCAGCACGGCCAGCAGGTGCTCCGGTGCGAAAGCCCCCCAGTCGACGCCCAGGAGGTGCAGCAGCGCGACGAGGACCATGAGCGCCGGCAGCAGCCAGTACCCCCAGTGCAACGGCAGGCGTCGTGCGTCGCGGAAGACATGGTCCCAGCGGGCCCACGTGAGAAAGGCGACGAGCCACACCGCACCCGCCGCGAGCGGCAGGACGGCGGCGCGCAACGTGTGCTCGGCGGTGTCGAAGAAGTGCTCGTACCCGACGCCGGAGGTCCACATGAGGCTGATGACGATCACGCAGTAGACGAGAAACACCACCGCAGCCGCCGGCACGGTCGGACGGACGCGCCACCGTGCGGAGGGCGCCGTGCTGCCTGAGGGTGTGGTCCGCTGCGTCATGGACCGATCATCGGGTCACGGAGCCCGCTGCGCCTCCCAGAGCGCCACGTCGCCGACGTGGATGGTCCCCGACGACAGCAGCCGGCACACCACGCCGCCGCGCCGGTGCATCGAGTGCATCGCACCGGGCGCGATCCAGTCGTCGAGCAGACGGCAGGGCGCGGCGATGCGCAGGACCTGCAGCTCGACGTCACCGATCGTGAGGAACGACCCGGGCTTCGTGGGCAGCTCCCCGTGCGAGAGCGTCAGGTTGCGGCGGGTGAGGCCCGGGTCGATCTCCTGCCCGAGCTCCGCGGACGCCGCTGCGAGGTCCGCGAGGGTCTGGACCGTCACGTGCCGGTGCTTCGAGCCGTGGTACCGGTCGCCGACGAGCCCACGCCCCTCCTCGGCCTCGACCGCGGGGACGGTGCGGGTCGGGAGCCGCCGTGCCTTCGCGACGTGGAGGGAGTGCACACGGGGCAGGTCGCTCATCGCACCAGCGTGTCACGGCGACCGGTGTACCGTCCCGAGCATGACCGACGTCCGCAGCCGCACCCATGCCCAGGCGGTCGACGCAGCGATCGAGCTCTTCACCCGCAAGGGCTACGAGCAGACGACCGTCGAGGAGATCGCCGACGCCGCGCAGGTCAGCCGCGCCACGTTCTTCCGGCGCTTCCGCTCGAAGGAGGACGTGGTCTTCGCCGACCACGAGCTCCTCCTCGACGAGGTGGTGGTCATGCTCGCGCGCACCCGGCCGTCGCCCGATGCCGCGGGGAACCTCGTCCCCGACCCCGCCGTCGACCCGTACCTCGAGGTGTGCCGCGCGGCGCGTCTCGTGTTCGACCACCACGTGGGGCAGCGCGAGACGTCGATCGCGCGGCACACATTGCTGCAGCAGGTCCCCGCGCTGCGCGACCGCGAGCTCGTGACCACCCACCGCTACGAGCGTGCGTTCACCGCGTACCTGCGCGACGCGCTGCCGGCGGACCAGCGCCGCTCGACGGCCTCCATCGCGTTCGCCGCGTCCGTCGTCGCGGTGCACAACGCGCTCCTGCGTCGCTGGCTGCGCGACCCCGCGCAGGACCTGCGCCCCACGCTCGAGGAGGCGTTCGCCGACCTGCGTCGTGCTGCGGCGTCGGGCGCGCGCCGTTCCGCGCCCGTCACCTCGGGCCGGCCCGACGACGGCCCCGCGGCCGGGCCGGGGGGCTCGCCACGCGTCGTCGTGACCGTGGTCGACCCGGGCTCGGCCCCGCAGGACGTCGCCGACGCCGTCGCGCGCGCCGTCCGCGACGCCCTGTCCTGAGCGGGGAATGGCCGGGTAGCATCGGCAGTTGCAGAACGCAGTACGCACGAACGTGCTCCGGGGTCGGTGCAATTCCGAGCCGGCGGTGACAGTCCGCGACCCGCGCCCTACGCGCGGTTGACCTGGTGGAACTCCGGGACCGACGGTGAAAGTCCGGATGGGAGAAGCACGTGCGGCACGGACGCGCCCGTCGATCGCCGACGGGCGGGCAGTCGTGCCGTCCTCACGCCCCCGGAACCGTCGTGCCGGGAGGACGAGGAGCACCGATGGACCCCATCCACGCGTTGTTCGACGCGCAGCTGACGATCGGCGACCAGCACCTGCTGTGGCGCGAGATCGTGGGCAACGGGTTCGGCCTGGCGTCGGCGCTGGGCGGCATGCGACGCAAGGTGTGGGCGTGGCCGGTGGGCATCGTCGGCAACCTGCTGCTGCTCACGGTGTTCCTCGGTGCGGTCTTCGCGACCCCGAACCCCGTGAACCTCCTCGGCCAGGCGGGCCGTCAGGTCATGTTCGTGATCGTGTCCGTCTACGGGTGGGTGCAGTGGCGCCGGACCCAGGTGAAGCTGGGCGACGCGGACGCGGACAGCCACGGCGTCGCCGTCGTGCCGCAGTGGGCGACGTGGCGCCAACGGATCTTCCTGGTCGTCGCGCTCGTCGCCGGGACCGCGATCCTCACGCCGATCTTCCGCGCGCTCGAGTCGTACGAGCCCGTCTGGGCCGACGCCTGGATCTTCATGGGCTCGCTCCTCGCGACGTACGGCATGGCGAAGGGCTGGGTCGAGTTCTGGCTGATCTGGGTCGCCGTCGACGTCGTGGGCGTGCCGCTCCTGCTCGACGCCGGGTACTACGCATCCGCGTTCATGTACGTGTTCTACGGGGCGTTCACGCTCGTCGGGTTCTTCGTGTGGTGGCGCATCCGGCGGCGGGCCACCGCCGCGGAGATCGCGGTCGGCACGTCGGCCTGAGGGAGCGGCCCGTCGACGCCGGCGTCAGTCGTCGAACACCATGAGGTCCGACGGCGTGACCCGGTACGCGCCGAGCGCGCGGGCCGCGGTCCGGTCGGCACACAGGGCGTCGACCAGCTCCTCGCTCCCGCCGACGTAGGTCGCGGCGGCGTCGATCTCCGTCCCGACGAACCACGACCGGTCGTGCGGCCACCACAGGTTCGGGGGCTGGCCGTGTTCGCGGAAGACCCCGACGTCCGAGAGCGTCCCCGTCCACAGGTGGTACTCCCGGTTCGGGAGGAGGAGCATCGGCGCGGTCGGACGTTCGACGAGAGTCTGGGCGAGCGAGTCCCAGGCCTCCGCCCGCGCCCGCGCGATCTCCTCCTCGCTCGGCCGCGGCTCGTCCTCGTCCCACGCGACGAACACCCCGATGCCCGACGTCGTGCGCGGGTCCGTCCCGGCGTCGTAGAGGAAGGCGTGGCCGGTCCACAGCGCGAGGTGGATCGGCTGGTCACCGGTGGACGGCGCGAGCGCCGCGGCGAGGGCCTCCGCCTGCGCGACCATGCTGCCCGCCGACGCGTCCTCGGCGACGTCCGGCGTCTCGTCGACGTCGTCTCCGGGGTGCGGGACGCACGCGTACGCCGCGTAGCCGCGCGGGACCGTGCCCTCGACGCGCGGCCCGAACTGTCCGAGGCGGTCCGCGATCCACCCGCCTGCCGACGCGTCGTCGTCCCAGGTCACCACGTCGTCACCTGTCCCAGGTCGTAGTCCGGGTGCGAGGCGTAGGGCACCGCGAGCGCCCGCAGGATGCGATCCCCGACATACGCGACACCGCTGTCCCTGCGCTCGTCGGACTCGCGCTCGAGGTCGACGGTCATGTCGTACCCCGTGGCCTCGTAGGCGAGGGCGACGATGCGCCGCCTCGCGGTGCACTCGGCGAGGAGCCGCTCCCGCGACCAGGGCTCGGGCGCGGCGTCGAGCGAACCCACCGCTGCCTCGTCCTCGGCGATCCGGGCGAGCAGGAACTCGGTGAGTGTCATGGCCTCATCATCGCGCACCCCCTGCCGCCGGTCCCCGCCGAGGACACACGTACGCGCGATACCCCGTCTCATTTGACCGAGACGTGGTATCGCTGGACTATGGAAAGGACCACCGGCCGCGCACGACAGGCCGCGCAACCTCTCGCCTGGGAGCACCGATGCCCACCACCCCGATCATGCCCGGTGTCACCGAGCCCGCCTACGACCTCACGACGGCCCTCGACGTCGACTACGCCGGCGCGTTCGCCGACGCGACCGAAGCGGACCGCGCCCACCAGCAGCGCGTCCGCCAGTTCGTCCAGGACGACGTCCTGCCGGTCATCGACGACTACTGGGAGCGCGCCGAGGTGCCGCTCGACCTCGTCAAGCGCATGGGTGAGCTCGACTTCCTGCGCGACGGCGTGGACGTCGACGGCCGCGAGCGCATCAGCCTCATGGGCGCCGGGCTCGCCGCCATGGAGATGTCGCGCGGCGACGGCTCGGTCGCGACGATCTGCGGCGTGCAGGGCGGCCTCGCGCTCCGGTCGATCCAGATGCTCGGCTCGGACGCCCAGCGCGCCCGCTACGCCGAGCCCATGGCGCGCGGCGAGGTCATCGGCGCGTTCGCGCTCACCGAGCCCACGCACGGCTCCGACTCGGTCTCGCTGGAGACGACCGCCCGCAAGGAGACCCGCGACGGGGTCGAGGGGTACGTGCTGAACGGCGAGAAGAAGTGGATCGGCAACGGGTCGTCCGGCGACATCACGGTGGTCTGGGCGCGACTGGTAGGCAACGACGGTGCTGACGGTGCCGACAACCAGGTCCACGGGTTCGTCGTCCCGCAGGACACCCCCGGCTACACGGGCACGACCATCACGGGCAAGGTCTCGCTCCGCGCGATCTGGCAGGCGCACGTCGTGCTCGACGACGTGTTCGTCCCCGCCGACGCCGCGCTCCCCGGCGCGCGGTCGTTCAAGGACACCTCGCGCGTGCTGTTCGCGACGCGCCTCGGGGTCGCCTGGGCCGCCGTCGGGCACGCGATCGCGTGCTACGAGACCGCGGTGGCCTACGCGAAGCAGCGCGTGCAGTTCGGCCGCCCGCTCGCCGCGAACCAGATGATCCAGGAGCGCCTCACGCGGATGCTCTCGACGCTCACGCAGCTGCAGCTCCTCGTCGCGCAGATGACGCGCCTCGACGAGGCCGGCGCGCTCACCGGCCCCCAGGCGTCGCTCGCGAAGTACACGTGCACCCGCGGGGCCCGTGAGATCGCCGCGAGCGCACGCGACCTGCTCGGCGGCAACGGCATCCTGCTGCGCAACCGCGTCGCACGACACTTCGCCGACGTCGAGGCACTGCACACCTACGAGGGCACCGAGTCCGTCCAGGCGCTCATCGTGGGTCGCGACATCACCGGCGTCTCCGCGTTCGCCTGACCCGCGCGGCCCCCCAGCACCCCGACCGACGACGATTCGGAGCACGACGATGAGCCCCCAGACCGAGATCACCCCCGAGGACGAGGTCACGCCCGTCCTCCTGCACGGTGCGCGCACGCCGTTCGCACGGTTCCGCGGCGCGCTCGCATCCCTGTCCGCCGCCGACCTCGGCGCGCACGCGATCCGGGGCGCGCTCGCGGCGGCCGGGGTCGCACCCGAGCAGGTCGACACCGTGATCATGGGCCAGGTCGTCCAGGCGGGCGGCAAGCAGGGCCCGGCGCGTCAGGCGTCGATCAACGCCGGGATCGGCTGGGACGTCCCGACGGTCACGATCAACAAGCTCTGCCTGTCCGGGCTCACGGCGATCGTCGACGCCGCGCGCCTGGTCCGCACGGGCGAGGCAGACGTCGTCGTGGCGGGCGGCCAGGAGTCCATGACCAACGCCCCGCACCTGCTGCTCGGCTCGCGCGCGGGCCACGCGTTCGGCGATGTCACCATGGCCGACTCGCTCACCTACGACGGGCTGAACGACCCGTTCTCCGGCGAGGTCATGGGCGAGCTGACGGACCGCGGGTGCGCGACGCGCGGCATCGAGCGCCCGGAGCAGGACGCGTTCGCGCTGCGCTCGCACCAGCGCGCCGCTGCGGCTCGCGACGAGGGGCGCCTGGCCGACGAGATCGCCCCGGTCGAGGTGCCCCGGCGGCGGGGCGAGCCGGTCGTCGTCGAGCACGACGATGGCGTCCGGGCGGACACGACCCTCGAGGCGCTCGAGCGGCTGCGCCCGGCGTTCGTCGAGGACGGCACCATCACCGCCGGGTCCAGCTCCCCGCTGTCCGACGGCGCGGCGGCCGTCGTCGTCGCGAGCCGCGCCTTCGCCAAGCGCAACGGCTTGACGTGGCTCGCGGAGATCGGCGCGGCCGGGCAGGTCGCCGGGCCGGACAGCTCGCTGCACTCCCAGCCCGCGCGCGCGATCGAGGCGGCGCTGAAGCGCGAGGGGCTCGCGGCGTCGGACCTCGACCTCGTCGAGATCAACGAGGCGTTCGCGGCCGTGGCGCTCCAGTCGGTCGCGGACCTCGGCATCGACGCGGACGTCGTCAACACCGACGGCGGTGCGATCGCCCTGGGACATCCCGTCGGTGCGTCCGGCGCGCGACTCGCGCTGCACCTCGCTCTGGCGCTGCGGCGGCGGGGCGGCGGGGTCGGTGCGGCCGCGCTGTGCGGTGGCGGCGGCCAGGGGGACGCGCTGATCCTGCACGCCGTGTGACCCGTTGACTCGATTGCCCGTGCGAACGCGCCGTCCCCGGTGCACCATGATGAACCAGGGGCGGCGCGTTTCGACGTCCGGATGTGACGTGTATCGCGTCAGTCCGTCACCGGAATCGCGTCATGAAACGCGCCGGGCGCAGTCTCTCCTCCTGGAACCGTCCACGACGAGAGGAACGTCATGACCACCATGACCGACGCACTGACCCACACCGCGCGCCGCGCGCGGCGTTCGCACCTGTCCGCAGCGGCTGTCGTCGTCGTCGGCCTGCTGGCCGGGTTCGTCGCCGCTCCCTACCTGCTGGGCTGACCCGGCTCAGCGAGCGCGGCGGCGAGCCGGTCGAGCAGCTCGACCTGGCCGGCGACCACGAGGCCCCGCGCCGTCGCGAGCGGGAACCAGCCCGCCCGGTCGAGCTCGGGGAACTCCTGCATCCGGCCCGATCGCGGGGGCCACTCGATGACGAAGGCGTTGCTCACGATCACCGAGACGTCGAGGTCCGCCCGCCGCGCCCACGCCATGACGACCTTGCCCGCGCGCTGCCGTACCGCCCCGAGGTCGAGGTCCTCCCCGTCGCCGGTCGGGGCCGGCACGCCGAGCTCCTCCGCGAACTCCCGCAGCGCCGCCGCGTGCGGCTCCTCACCCGGGTCGAGCTCCCCCTTCGGGATCGTCCAGGCGCCGGCGTCCTTGCGCGCCCACAGCGGGCCGCCCATGTGCCCGAGCAGCACCTCGAGGGTGCCGTCGACGACGCGGTGGAGCACGAGTCCCGCTGACTGCTTCATCCCCCCTTCCTACACAGCCCGCGCCGGAACGGCCCGTCGGCGCCTACGCGCGCCCGCCGAGGATCGCCGCACCAGGGCCGGTGAGCTCGCCCGGACCCACGGGTCGTCCGGACGTCGCGAGCAGCAGCGCGACGGCGCTGCCCCGGACCGGCGCCCCCTCGCCGATCCGCTGGTCGGCGTCCACCGGGTCGAGGCAGACACCCTCCACGCGTTCCTTGCCTCCCCCGAACCCCGCCCCGGTACGCGTCATGTACTCCAGCGCCCTCACCACCTGGTCCGGAGGGTAGGAGGCGTCGATACCGAGCGGTCGTCGGACGTCCTCGCCATGGACGTAGGCCTCCACCAGCCGGGTCGCCAACGGCCCGGGCGGCGCGTCGGTGCGGTCCGTGGCCGCACGGAAGGCCTCCAGCGTCTGCCGCGGATCTGCCCGCCGGTGCCGCTCCACCCCATGGTCGTTCGCGCGGTCGAAGTCGAAGCGGGCGGCCACCATCTGACGGACGAAACCCCACCGGGTCGTCGTCGCGCTGTCGACGAGGTGCGCCAGGACGTCGTGCACGGACCACCCCGGGCACAGGGAGGAGACCTGCCACTGCTCGTCGGAGATCTTCTCGAGGTCGCGGACGAGCCGCCGCCGCTCGTCGTGCACGGCATCCCAGATCGCCACGCGGTCACTCATACGGTCTCTCCGTCTGTCGGGTCGGGCTGCGACAGCTGGCCGGCGGTCGCGCAGCACGGACCGCCCGCTCCGCTCGAACTCATCGCGACGCTTGGGGACGGGCATGTCGGGGGTGCAGCGTAGCGTCGTCCGTCCACGACATCCGAGCAACGGCAGCAGGAGGGACCATCATGAGCACCCCGACAGTCACGCACCTGAACCCGCCCGGGCTCCACACCAACCCGGCGTTCTCCCAGGGCACCATCACGGAGACCGGCCGCACCCTCTACGTCGGCGGGCAGAACGGCACGGATGCCGACGGCGCGATCGTCGAGGGCGGGATCGCGGCGCAGTCCGCGCAGGCCCTGCGCAACGTCCTGGCCGTGCTCGACGCCGCGGGCGCCGGCCCGGCAGACGTGGCCCGGCTCGCGATCTACCTCGACCCCGAAGCCGATCTCATGGAAGGGTTCGCGGCCGTCGGCGAGGTGTGGGGGCCGCACCCGGCCGCCGTCACGGTGCTGCGTGTCGGGATCGCGCGCGAGGGCGCCCTGGTCGAGATCGAGGCGGTCGCGGCGCTCCCTGCCACGACGTGAGGATCCGCCCCGGGGCTCGGCAGCTCCGGGGCGGATCCTCAGGTCTCAAGGGTTCACGGGTCAGGTCAGGCGCACAGACCCACCGGGTCCCACGAGCCCCAGGTGGCCGAGCCGGGCAGCTCACCCCGGGTCCACCACTGCGCGCGGTAGTTCACGCCCGCCCGGGAGACGGACTGCCCGCCGGTGTAGACGGTCTCGCGCGACCACTCGGGAGCGCACTCCGCGACCTCGACGTCGGGGCCGGTGCCACAGGGGCCGATCTTCTTCCAGGCGCTGCTCGCACCGGGCTCCTGGTTGCGGGTCCACCACCGGGCCGTGTACTCCGCGCCCTCGTGCGACACGACCTCGCCGCCCGTGTACACGCCCGTGCCGTACCAGGGCACGGCGCACTCGGCCGCGACACCCGGGCCCGGGGTGGCCGCGCGCAGCGTCGAGCCGAGAGCGTCGCCCAGCTCGTTGCGGTAGTCGCCCGACAGGTCCCACCACATCGCGCCGCCGTAACCCTGGGTCGCGACGAACTCGGCCTTGGCCGTGACCGACGCCGGGTCGTCGTAGCTCCACCACTCGTCGCCGTCGTACAGCCAGCTCGCACCGATCTCGGGGTCGAAGTAGCTCTCCCCGTCGAACGCGCGGAGCTGGGCGTACGTCTTGGTCCCGACATAGCCCTCGGCCGGCTGCCACGCCTTCGAGCCGTCCTCGACGCCGTACCAGCCGTGTCCGTAGGCGGCGAGACCGGCGTTGACCTGGCTCGGGTCGGCACCCGCGTTCACGTACATGCCGAGCGCACCGTCGAGACCGAGGCCCCAGTTCTGCGTCCCGTCGGGGTGCAGGTTGCCCTGGTGACCGGTCTGGTTCGGGACCCAGCCACCGTGGAAGTCGTAGCCCTGGACGTTGAGGAAGTCCACGACGTCGAACAGGCGCGGGTCCAGCCAGCCGCCCTGGCCGGCGTTCCAGCCGCCCGCGGGCGCGAACGCGGTGAGGAGGTAGTCCTCGCCGTCCGCCTCGCCGCGCACGTCGAGCTCGGCCCGGAACTCCTCCATGAGGAGCAGGAAGTTCTCCTTGTCCTCGGGGCGGGCGTTCGCGGTCTCGCCACCGGTGACCGGCCACTCCCAGTCGATGTCGATGCCGTCGAAGATGCCCGCCGCGGCACCGTCGCCGCCGCGGCCGTCGATCTCGGGCAGGTTGCCCGTGATGTACAGGTCGATGCACGAGTCGACGAGGGCGGAACGGCCCTCGGGCGTCGACGCCGCCTCGGAGAAGTTGTCCGACCAGGTCCAGCCGCCGAGCGAGATGAGGATCTTGGTCTCGGGGCTGACGGCCTTGAGCTTCTTCAGCTGGTTGAAGTTGCCCGCGAGCTTCTGCTTCGCCTTGTCGGCCTTGCCGTCGACCGAGTCCTTCGCCGAGACCTTCGCGACGAAGTCGTTCTCGGGGTCGCCCTCGCCCGGGACGTCGGCGATGTCGCACACGAGGTCCGTGGTGACGTTGCCGAACGCGTAGTTGATGTGGGTGAGGTCCTCGATCGCGCCGGTGCGCACGAGGTCCGCCACCTGGAAGTCACGGGTGACGCGGGAGTCGGACATGACGTAGCCGACGCTGCGGAAGCCGTTGATGTCGGCAGGGCCGTCGACGGCCGCGGGCTTCGCGGCCGGTACGGCTGAGGCGGGGGCGGCCAGGCCGCCGAGGGCGAGTGCGGTCGCGGCCACGAGGGCGACGGGGGCGGTGCGGGATCGGGTGGACCGGGCAGGTGCAGGGTTCACGGGAGCACGTCCTCGGGATGCTGGTGGGGTTGATCGATGCGACATGAAGGCCTCGTTGCTCTTCGCCCGGCCGGAGCTGGGATTTGTTCGGTCTCCTGCACACTATCGACGTCGGAAGGTTTAGGCCAGGGTCCGAACGAAAACATCGTGTATCGACCTGGTTACGGCCCTGCTGTGCCATCCGCGAGACAGCCGGCCGGCGTTCCGGGAACGTGCGTGGGGCCGGACCTGCGCGTACGGTCCCGGGATGTCGCCCGCCCGCCTGCTCCTCGCCGCGCTCGGCGAGTGGGACGAGAGCGCCGTGCGAGCCGCCGTCGGGCACACACGTGAGCACCCCGCGCTGAGCCGAGCTGCCGTGGGGTGGGACGCGGCGCTCGCCGCGCGCCGCGTCGACGGGCTCGCCGTTCCGCTGCTCGTGGCCGGGGCGCTGTGGCGACGAGGCCGTACCGGCGACGCCGCCTACGGCGACGGCGCGACCGTGCTGGTCGGCTGGGCGGCGCAGTCCCTCGCGAAGGGCATGGTGCGGCGCCCCCGGCCCGACGTCGTCCCGCTCGTCCGCACGCCCGGTACGAGCACACCGTCGGGGCACGTCGCGAACGTGACGACCGTCGCGCTCGTCCTGCACGACGCCGCGCGGCGGGCAGCGCTCCCTCGGCCGGTACGCCGCGGCCTGGACGCGGCGCTCGCCGCCGTCGTCGTCGTCACCGGGATCGACCGCGTCGCCGTGGGCGCCCACCGGCCGAGCGACGTCGTCGCCGGGGTGGCGCTCGGCGTCGCCGTGCACGCCACCTGCGCCGGGACCCTGCGGCGCTGGCGGTGCGACGGCCCGCGAACCGCCGTACGCTGACGCGCCGCACCCCCACCGAACGGAGATCCTGAGTGAACGCCTTCGTCCACCGCTACGAGCTCGACACCTCCCGTCCCACCGGCCGAGAGTTCTGGCGCGACGTCGCGCTGCGGGCCTTCGTACCCGGCGCGGTGCTGTGGCTCGTGATCGTCGGGATCGGGTTCCTCATCACCGGGCCCCTCGACGGGCTCCGGCAGGAAGCGGCCGTCAACGAGGCGCTCGAGTCGGGCCGCACGCCGTTCCTCGACACGGCGACCGAGTGGCTCTCCGCGATCGGGACGACCGAGTTCATCATCGGCGGCTGCGTGCTCACCATCGCCCTCGTGTGGTGGCGCACCAAGCAGTGGTGGTACGCGCTCGTGCCCGGGCTCGCCGTCGCGCTGCAGGCGCTGATCTTCCTCACGTCGTCGCTCGTCGTGGGCCGCGAGCGTCCGGACGTCGAGCACCTGGACGACGCACCGCCGACCTCCAGCTTCCCCAGCGGGCACACCGGCGCGTCCACCGCGTTCTACCTGACCCTCGCGCTCATGGCTCAGCGCGTCAGCAACCCCGCGCTCCGCGTCGTGCTCACCGTCCTTGCCGTGCTGGTGCCCGTCGCTGTCGGGACGGCACGCCTCTACCGCGGCATGCACAGCCTGACCGACGTGCTCATGGGCCTCGTCAACGGCATCGTGTGCTGTGTGCTCGCGTGGAACTACCTGCGTCGCGACGTCCGAGCGGCCTCACAGCAGGAGTCCCCGGCGGTCGGTGCTCGCGCCTAGCCCCACACCGGTCCGACGGTGCGGCGGGTCACGGCGTCGTCGCCCGACGTCGCCGTGACGTCGCCGTGACGTCGCCTCCGTCGCGATGGACAGCCTCGACGAGCCCGGGCAGCATGGCGACCACCACGGGCGAGCACGCGAGAGGTCTCACCATGCACGGTCCACACCCCGGCGACTGGGCCCTTGCCGCGCTCCTGACGCTCGCCGTCGTGCTCGAAGGTGTGCTGGCCACGCCCGGACCTCCCGTGCTCGAGACGGTCTGCTCCGCCCTGGCAGCGGCCACCCTCGTCCGGCGGCGCGTCCAGCCCGTGCTGCCGCTCTCGGCGACCGCTGCGGCGCTGGTCGTCCCGAGCGTCGTCGGCGAGCCCTCGCTCAGCACCATCGTGCCCGCGCTCGTCGCGGTCTACTCCGCCGTGGTCTGGGGTGCGCGGACTGCCGGGTTCGTCGTCGCCGGGTTCGAGCTCGTGCTGTTCGTCGGCGTCGCCCTCGTGCGGTCCGCGGCCGACGCCGTGACGGTGCTCGCCGTCGGGATCGGACTGTTCGGGATCGCGGTGGCCTCAGGGGTCGCTGTGGCGTCCCGCCGCGCCGTGGTCGAGGCCGCGCGCGACCGGGCTGACCGGGCCGAGGCGACGCGAGAGCTCGAGGCGCGCCGACGGGTCGCCGACGAGCGGGTGCGGATCGCCCGCGAGCTGCACGACGTCATCGGCCACCGGCTCGCCGTGATCAGCGTGCAGGCGGGGCTCGCGGAGCGGTTCCTCACCTCGCGCCCCGAGTCGGCCCGCGAGGCTCTCGAGCGCGTGCAGAGCAGCAGCGAGGACGTGCTCGCCGAGCTGGGCACGCTCGTGCGCGTGTTCCGTGACGGATCGGACGCCCCGCCCACCGAACCGGTCCGCAGCGAGCGCGACCTGCCCGCCCTGGTGGACGAGGCGCGCGCCGCAGGTCTCGATGTCACCGTCACCGTCAGCGGATCGCGGCACGACCTGCCGCCGATGGTCGGTCTCGCGGTCTACCGGGTGGTCCAGGAGTCCCTCACCAACGCACGCAAGCACGGGGACGGTCGTGCCGTCGTCTCGGTGGAACGCGGCGACGAAGAGGTGCGGGTCACGACGACGAACGCGGTCGCCCCGACAGCCGACCGGCCTGCCGGGGCGAGCGGTCCGCGCGGGTTCGGGCTGGTCGGGCTCCGCGAGCGCGCGATCGCGCTCGGCGGGACGCTGACCTACGGTGTCGAGCGCGGTGCGTTCGTACTGCGCGCGCAGATCCCCGTGCCGGCCGGCGCAGGTCCGGTGGCCTCGAAGGCCCCGCTCGCGGAGGAGGACGTATGACGATCCGCGTGCTCGTCGCCGACGACCAGGACCTCATCCGCGCCGGCTTCAGCGCCCTCATCGACTCCGAGGACGGGATGGAGGTCGTCGGCGAGGCCCGTGACGGCTTCGAGGCGGTGGCCGCCGCGACCGCGCTCCGTCCCGACGTCGTCGTCATGGACATCCGCATGCCCGGCCTGGACGGGATCGGCGCGACGGAGCAGATCGCGGCCGACCCGCTGCTCGCCGACGTGCAGGTGCTCGTGCTCACGACCTTCGAGATGGACGAGTACGTGGTCGCGGCGCTGCGCGCGGGCGCTGCAGGGTTCCTTGGCAAGGGGTCTCGCCCCCACACGCTCCTGGACGGCATCCGGACCGTCGCGGCCGGGGACGCGCTGCTCTCGCCCGTCGCCACGCGGAGCCTCATCGCCCGGGTCGTCGCGCCGACCACGCAGCCCCACGTGGACAGCACGACGTTCGCCGCGCTCACCGAGCGGGAGCGGGAGATGGTCACGCTCGTGGCGCAGGGTCTGAGCAACGAGGACATCGCCGCGCAGCTGTACCTCTCCCCCCTCACCGTGAAGACCCACGTCAACCGCGCCATGACGAAGGTCGGTGCGCGGGACCGCGCCCAGCTCGTCGTGCTCGCGTACCACTCGGGTCTCGCGCGCGGCGCCTGACGTACTGCGTCCGCAGCAGGCGCAGGTGCCTGCATCCGGACGACGCGGAGCACGACCCTCCTGGAGAACTCTGGACGTATCAGAAGGACACGTCATCAGGAGGACATCATGATCGAGGTCCAGGACCTCACCAAGGCCTACGGCAGCACCGTCGCCGTCGACCACGCGTCGTTCACCGTCCGGCCCGGCCTCGTGACGGGCTTCCTCGGCCCCAACGGCGCCGGGAAGTCCACCACCATGCGGGCCATGCTCGGGCTGGACCGTCCGACGTCAGGGAGGGTGCTCGTCGACGGGAAGCTCTACCGGGACCTGCGCGCCCCGCTCGCCTCCGTCGGTGCGCTGCTCGACGCCAAGGCGCTCGACAAGGGTCGCTCCGCCCGCACGCACCTCCTCACCGTCGGAGCGACCATCGGCATCGGACGCCGGCGCGTGGACGAGGTGCTCGAGATGGTCGGCCTCACGACGGTCGCCGGCAAGTCGGCCACCGGGTTCTCCCTGGGGATGGGACAGCGCCTCGGGCTCGCCCTCGCGCTCCTTGCCGACCCGGAGACGATCCTGCTGGACGAGCCCAGCAACGGGCTGGACCCGGAAGGGATCCTCTGGTTGCGGGAGCTCATCCGCAGCCTCGCGGCGGAGGGGCGCACGGTCTTCGTCTCGTCCCACCTGATGAGCGAGATGGAGCTCACGGCGGACCACCTGGTCGTGATCGGTGGCGGCAGGATCCTCGCCGACGTACCGATGATGCAGCTTCTCGACGCGTCGTCCCGCACCCACGTGGAGGTCGAGTCGCCCGACGCGGCGGAGCTCCTGCGGGTGCTCCCCGGCGGCACCGGCATCCAGGCCACGTGGGCGGCAGCCGAGCGGCTCGACGTCACGGGAGTCCGCGCCGCCACCATCGGCGACGTCGCGGCCCTCCACGGCCTGCGGATCCACTCCCTGCACACCGTCTCCGCCTCCCTGGAAGAGGCCTACATGGATCTGACCCACGACACCGTCGGCTACCGCGGCACCGTCCCGGCCTCGACTCTCCTGGAAGGAATCGCACGATGAGCACCACCGCACTCCCCACCGCGGCACGCCGCACGACGGGCACGCTCGACCGTTCCTCGCTCCGGCTCACCATGCCGCGAGCGATCCGGGCCGAGCTGCTCAAGCTCACCTCCTCCCGCTCCACGTGGTTCACGGGCGTCGCCGCCGTGGCGGTCATGACCGGCATCAGCGCGATGACCTCCGGCAGCGGTGGCGGCACCAGCACGCTGACCGTCGCGCTCGCTGGAAGCACCTTCGTCGCGGTCCTCCTCGGTGCGTTCGGGGCGGTCGCCGGTGCTCGCGAGTTCGGGACCGGGCTCGCCCGCACGTCGCTCGCCGCGGTGCCTCGCAGGAGAACCCTCGTCGGCGCCAAGGTGATCGCGCTGCTCGTCGTCGTGATCCCCTTCGCCGCCCTCGGCGTCGTCGGCGCGGCCGTGGTCGGCGGAGGCGTCACCGCGGGTGGCGGTGCGGCCGTCGCACTGACCGACCTGGCCACGCTCGAGATCCTCGCCGCGTACGTCGCCTACCTCGCGGGCACCGCCGTGATCGGCCTGGCCATCGGGCTCCTCCTGCGCAGCTCCGCTGGGGCGGTGGCCACCACCATCGGCGCGTTCCTCGTGCTCCCCATGGTCGCCAGCCTCGCCCTGCCCGCCGGCTGGGCCGACCTCGGTCACTACCTCCCGTCCACCGCCGGCGCCGCGATGACCAGCATCGGCCAGACCGCCGACGGCCTGAGCCCCGCTGTCGGCGGGACGGTGTTCCTCGCCTGGGTCGTCGTCGCGGTCGGGTCGGCCGTCGTGGCCCTCTCCCGGCGGGACGCGTGAGGCAGGAGCGAGCGCCGGAGCACGGCAGCCCGCTGGAGGGCCTGCGACACGACGAGGGGCCATGGATCCGAGGATCCAGGGCCCCTCGCCCTGTTCCTCGACACCACGACGGACAGGGTGACGCGCGTCGTTCCGCCGGCTTCCGTCGATACACGTCCAGGTCGTCGTCGGTCATCTCCCGGAGGCGCAGCCTGGACGTCGGAGCGGCGACCACCCGGGCACGCGCCGCCCGGCGCCGACCGAGGAGGGCCCCGCGACCCGGTCCGGGGCCTCCGGTGGGTAGCCTCGGAGCATGCCGTTGTCCCTCGTCCGCCCCTCGTCGCGGCCGCTGATCGACGAGGCCGACGCCGGGCAGGGGTCACCGGCACGAGCCGACGCCGCCGCGGCCGAGCTCCGTCGCGACTACGAGCGGTGGAGCCGGTGGTGGTGCGGGACAGGAGCCTGGACGGGCGCGGTCGTGGGCACCCTCCTGAGCGGGCTGGCTGTCGAGATGATCCGGGCGCTGGCCCCGGATCCCGTCGTGCTCATCGTCGGCGGTGCGCTGGTCCTGGTCGGCCTCGGCCTCCTGTCCGTCTGCGGTGTCCTGCTCTTCCGGCTCTGGCGCACCGGACACGCCCTCGCCCGCGCAGCAGCGTGGTGGCTCCGCCTGCCCTACCGCGCCGCAGGCCGGACACGTCGTGCGTCGGGCTGGTGGGAAGCCCGCAGCGTCAACTTCGACCCGCCCGTGTTCGCCCGCATCACCACGTCCGCGCTCGCGTTCCTCGTCGGGGTGCTCGGCACCTCCGCAGCGTTCGCCCCGACCGGGATCTGGGAGATGCCCGGTCTCGCGTCGGCCTTCGTCGCCGCCGGGCTGCTCTCGCTCCTGTGCGGCTGCGGCCAGCTCGGCGGGGTCATGCGCCTCGTCTCCGGGATCGGCGAACGCGACCCGCTGTGGGTCCGCCTGCGCGGCGGCACCTGACGAGTTGTCGATCCCATCAGCCCGACGTGAGCCGCCCTTGACCCCGAGGACGGTCTTCTGAGGCAGTCACTGAGGGCCGATGGCCAACACCAGGGCGCGGATGCGTGCATGGACCGCACGGTCGGTGGTGATCTGCCGTAGCGCCGTGCTGTTGATCGCGGAGAGCCGAGTCAGGATCGTCGCGGCGTCACGATGCGTCGCCGTGTTCTTCCAGTCACCCGGCCCAACACCGGCAGCGTGGCAGACCGCGAGCATGCGCCAGATGTCCTCGGCGTCCTTGGGCGCATGCCGCGAGTCGTACGCCAGGAGCTTCAGGAAGAGCGCCGGAAGCGGTCCCGGGAGTCGGACGGTCGTGCTGAGCCCGGCGCCGCTCGTGAGGACGACGGCGAGGTCGAGCACCGTCGGTTGCGCCGAGAGGGCGTAGCCAAGCCCGGGGATCTCGTCGACGACGAGCACACCGTGCCTCTGGTTCGGCCGGTGCTTGCCGGTGTACGAGGGGGCGAGGACGTCGATCACCGCCTCGAGCCCGCCGTCCAGGGCGCGGACGAATCTGTTGGAGGAGAGCGGTCGCGTGTAGCCGAGCTCGGTCAGCGCGTCGACGAGACGTTGGTCCCCGACCACGGAGAACTCGGCGCCAAGGTCGGCGTCGGCCGTCTCACGGCTGGGTACGTCGGCGACCTGGTGGCGAGCCATGAGCAGGGAGACCATGTGCCCGCCCACGAGCCGGTAGTCGACCGCCAGGCGCCGAGCCACGTCGGCGATGTCGACGAGGGCGAGGTAGCCGGCGTCCTCGGCGCGGGAGATCGATGCGAGTGTCAGGTCAGGCATCGGGTCTCCCTGTGATCGCTTCTTGCCACGTCGGGCGCAGAGTGGTCCGGAGTGCCTCGCGCAGGTGATGGGCGGCCTCGTCCCGGTCGGTGCCGCTGCCACGGGCGACGTCGTAGACGATCTGCAGCGGGTCCGCGACCGGTACGTCGACACCCCGCCAGGCGCGCGGCAGCCAGACGCTGGTGTCCTCGGGTGCGCTGACCGTGAGCGTCGCCTCGGCCGCCGAGGCGACAGGGACCAGACCCGCGGCCTCGAGCGAGACGCCTGCACGCACATAGATCACCGCGCCGGCAGGTCGGCGCCAGGGCGCGATCGCATCGGCCGCCACGTCACCGGACACGACCGCGTCGTTCCCGAGCAGGGCGAGCGCCTTGCGAACCTGGTCGCGCGGCGATTCCAGCGAGTACCAGTAGCTCTGGATCCCGCCCGGACCTGGATAGATCTCCATCCACCAGTCGCACAACGAGTCCCAGCCAACAGGTTCCCACCCCGACGCCCCACGCTCGACCAGGTCGAGGTCGGCCAGGCGCGACAACGCTCGCGAGACCCGCGACTGCGATGCCTGGACCCTCTCGGCCAGCACGACCTGGGTCGCAGGCGGGCCAGCGAGCAGGCGCCGCGCGAGCATTAACGTCGTCCACGGCTTGGGCCCACGCGGTGCCGTGCGTTCTGCCGTCGACGCAGGTTCTGAGGCAGTGCCCGCATACTCGCGGCCGCGAAGCCGCAACGAGAGCTGTCCCGCATCGCTGACGACGTTCCAGCCCTTCACCAGCGCCGCCGCCAGGGCGCGGGGCGTCGCCCGGGGTACCACGAGCAGGGCTGGCTCTGCCGGTGCCGGAGGGATCTGGGACGGTGAGAGCACCCTGGTCGAACGCCTGAGTGCCAGAACGTGCTCGCCGGCCTCGTCACGCAGGCGCACCCGATACGCGTCAGCGGTCTCCACCGTGACGCCCGCGTCCGCAAGCACCTCTCGCCACACGTTCGAAGACTATGCTAGTTATCAGGAAGCATCTAGTAACTGGCATAGGGTTGCGTAGTCGAGTCGAGCCGCCGGGTGACAACGCGCGCCCCCGTACACCAAGGTTGCTCAACGGTGGGGTCCGGAGGTCACGTCCGTCGCGATCAACCGCGTGCTCATGGCGCTGGGCTCGGCGCAGAGGATTCGACACCGCGCGACAAGCGCGCAACGTCATGTCGCAGGCCATGGTGTTGTGCGTCCGTTGCGGGGCGGCGCCGTTCAACCCGGTCCGCGACGCGGTGACCGTGCGCAAGCCGCGCCGGACCGAGGTCCGCACGCTCGGGCTCGAGGACTTCGTGCTGCTGCGCAGGGACTGCGCGAGTGGGAGAACCGCATGACGAAGGGCCCCACATCCGCATGATTCTGCGGGTGGGGCCCTTCGGGTGGCGGTAGCGGTGAGATTCGAACTCACGGTGGACTTTCACCCACACACGCTTTCGAGGCGTGCTCCTTAGGCCGCTCGGACACGCTACCTATGCCGGGGAACCCGGCCCAGGAAGGATACCCGCTCCGACCCCCGGACACCGAATCGGCCCCCGCCCGTCGTGTGAACGCCAGGCGGGGCCGCGGGATCACGCGCCGCCGAGAGCCTCGGCGAACAGCGGGACGACGTTGTCGACCGCGAAGATCACGGCGGTCGGGGTGCCGAGCGAGAAGGCGTTCGACAGGTCCTTGTCGTCGAACACGACGTAGCGCCCGTCGGCGACGGACGGGACGGCCTGGAAGAGCGGCTGCTCCTCGACCTCGGCGGCGGTGAACCCGATGGGCTGGATGACGGTGAGGTCGGCGTCGAGCATGTCGAGGTTCTCGGTCCCGAGGTTCACGGAGAACTCGTCGCCCGCGGCCTCGTCGATCTCGGGCTTGGTGACGAACCCGAGCGCCTGCATGAACTCGCCGCGGCTGGACGACGACACGTACGCGCCGAAGCCCTCGGACCAGTAGGAGCCGATGACGGCGGTCTTGCCGTCGAAGTCGGGGTGCTCGTCACGCGCGGCGGCGTACGCGTCGTCGACCTCGGCGAGGAGCTCGTCGCCGGCCTCGCTGCGTCCCAGCGCGGAGGCGATCATGCCGACCTGGTCGTCCATGGACGCGAGGTACGCCTCGCCGCCCTCGGGCACGGCGACGGTGGGCGCGATCTCGGAGAGGCGCTCGTAGCGCTCCGGGTCGCCGGACGACTTCACGTCGAGGATGACGTCGGGCTCGAGGAGCGCGACCTGCTCGTACGACGGCTCGAGCGTGTCGACGATCTCGGGCGACTCGGTGTACGCGCCGTCGAGCCACGGGCCGACGCCGTCGCCGCCGAACGCGAGCCAGTCGCTCGCCCCGACGGGCTCGACGCCGAGCGCGAGCGCCGTCTCGGCGTCGCCCCAGCCGAGCGCGACGACACGCGTCGGCTCCTCGGGGATCTCGACGTCGCCGAAGGCGGTGGTGACGGTCACGGGGAACTCGTCGACCGCCGCGTCGGCGTCCTCGCTGCCGGACGGCGACGGGTCGGCCGCGTCGGCGTCGTCGCCCGAGCCGGAGCAGGCGGCGAGCGCCATCAGCGCGACGGCGGTGGCGCCCGCGAGGGCGGTGCGTGCGACGCGGCCGGTGCGGGCCGCGCGGGTACGTGCGTTCATGTTTCCTCAGTCCTCGAAGATCTGTCCGATGGGTTCACGCTTCTCCGCCTGGAACCGGTCCTCGGCGCGTCCGTACGCCCAGTAGCCGGACAGGGACAGGTCGGTGCGGGGCACCTCACGCTCGGTGAAGACGCGTCGCAACGCCTTCATCGCCTCGCGCTCGCCGTGCGCGAAGACCTGCACGCGGCCCTCGGGCCAGCGGGCGGCGTGCACGGCGTCGGGAAGCAGCGTCGTCGTTCCGGCGGGTGCGTCGCCGCGGAAGAGCCAGGTGACGTCGATGCCGGGCGGCGCGGCGAGCGGCTGCACGTCCGCCTCGGTCCCGACCTCGACGAAGGCCAGCCCGACGGCGTCGGGCCCCATGGCCTCGAGCGCGGCGGCGATCGCGGGGATCGCCGCGTCGTCGCCGGCGAGGAGGTGCCAGTCGGTGGCGGGGTCGGGGGCGTACATCCCGCCGGGCCCGGTGAGGACGAGACGGTCCCCGGGCTGCGCGGTCGCGGCCCACGGGCCGGCGAGGCCCTCGTCGCCGTGCACGACGAAGTCGATGGCGAGGCGCTGCGCCTCCTCGTCGACCCAGCGGACGGTGTAGGTGCGGGTCACGGGCAGGTCCTGCGGGGCGAGGGTCTCGCGCAGCGCGGCGACGTCGTACGGGGGCTCGAGCCCGAGCTCGGGCCGGGCGAAGAAGATCTTGACGTACTTGTCGGTGGACTCGTTGCCGGTGAAATCGGCGAAGCCGGGGCCTCCGGCGACGATCCGCACCATGTGGGGTGCGAGCCACGAGGTCTCGAGGACCTCGAGGACGATCTGCGGGCGGGCGCGGCGAGGTGCCTGCGTGGTGGTGGTCGACATGCCTACCTCTCGAATCGTGGCCGTCGATGGCTGGTTCGTCTTAGGCAAACCTAACATCACCTCCTGCCTCCGCTGTCATGACTCCGGTCACACCGCCCCGCACTCATACGCGCACCCTGTGCCCCGCACAGCAGGCGCACAGCGTCGGGACGCCCAATGGATGAGTCATCGTCCACGGCGCCCCGCGCCCCGGCCCTGGAGCCTCCCCGTGTCCCAGCCTCTCCTCTACGTCGTCGACCTCGTCGCGGTGACGATCCTCGCGTTCGCCCTCTACTACCCACGCCACCGGCGGCGCGACCTCGTCGTCGCCTACCTCGGCGTGAACGTCGGCGTCCTGGCGGTCGCGGCCACGCTCGCGTCGAGCAGCGTGGGTGCGGGACTGGGGCTCGGCCTGTTCGGCGTGCTGTCGATCATCCGCCTCCGCTCCACCGAGCTCTCCCAGACCGAGGTCGCGTACTACTTCGCGGCGCTCGCGCTCGGCCTGCTCGGCGGCCTCGGCGGCCTCGGCGCCACCACAGGATGGCTCTCCCTCGCGGGGATCGCGCTCGTGCTCGTCGTCATCGCGGTCGTCGACCACCCGCGCGTGCTGAGCCGGTCGCGCACCCAGACGATCGTCCTCGACCGGGCGATCATCGACGAGGCGGAGCTCGTCGCGCACCTCGAGCAGCTGCTCGGCGCGCGCGTCCGTGGCGCGAACGTGCAGCGCGTCGACCTCGTCAACGACACCACGTGGGTCGACGTGCGCTACCAGGCGCCGCAGGAGTCGCCCGCGCGGGTCGGGGTGCCGGCATGACCGCCGTCGTCACCGCCGCCCGCGCGCACGACGACGTCCGGGACGCGCTGCGCCCGCTCGACGCGATCGGCCTCGACGAGCTCGTGACTTCCGCCGCGCTCCTCACCCGGGTCGACCGCAAGTACGTCCTCACCGTGGACGACGCCGTCACCGTGCTCGGCGCCCTCGCCGAGCAGGGTGGGGCGCGGGTGCTCGAGATGGACGGCAACCGGCAGTTCGGCTACGAGTCGGTCTACTTCGACACCTCGGACCTCGCGTCGTTCCGCCTCACCGCGACCCGGCGCCGGCGCCGCTTCAAGGTACGCACCCGGACCTACCTCGACTCGGGCGACAGCTTCCTCGAGGTCAAGACCCGCGCGGCGCGCGGCACCACGCTCAAGCAGCGCGAACCGCACCTGGACGACCCCGCCGTGCTCGGCGACGGGTGCGCGTTCGTCGCGACGACCCTCACGACGGAGGGCGTGCGGGCGGCCGACCGGATGCACCTCGAGGCGGGTCTCGTCTCGCGCTACCGGCGCACGACGATCCACCTCCCCGGGCCCGACGGCGGGGCGCGAGCCACGCTCGACACCGGCCTCACGTGGGAGCTCGGGCACGGCCCCGTGGGTCGTCCCGTGATGCGGGCCGTCCCCCACCTGGTGATCGTCGAGACGAAGGGCGGCTCCACGCCGTCGTCCCTCGACCGGATCCTGTGGCGCCACGGCCACCGACCCGAGCGGATCTCCAAGTACGGCACCGGCATGGCGCTGCTGCGCCCGGACCTTCCCGACGGCCCGTGGCGCCGCGTCATCCGCCGCCACCTCACCGACCCTTCCCACGACAGGAGCATCTGATGCGCATCCGCCGACCCCTGACCTACCTCACCGCCGGCGCCGCGGCAGCCGTGCTCGCCGGCTGCTCCGTGCTCGGCGCCACGTCCGACGACGAGACGACGACCGCGGACGGCACCACGACGGCCACGACCGTCGCGTCGACCGCCGTCGCCGGTCTCACCCCCGACGAGGCGCGCGCGGACAACGCCGACGTCACGATCGACGACTCCGACGTGACCTATGAGGCGAGCTCCGCCGTCGCCGTCAGCCTCGACGGAGACACGGCAGCGGCCGACGGCGACGGCGTGACCGTCGACGGCTCGACCGTCACCATCACCGCCCCGGGGACGTACGTGCTGAGCGGCACGCTCTCGGGCCAGGTCGTCGTGGACACGGCCGACGACGGCCTGCTCCAGGTCGTGCTCGACGGCGCCGACATCACCGGGACCGCCAACGCCGCGCTGAACGTGCAGGACGCCGAGAAGGTCGCGGTGGTCCTCGCCGACGGGTCGACCAACAGCCTCACCGACGCCGAGACCTACTCCGGCCAGGACGAGGACTCCGAGCCCGACGGCGCGCTGTTCTCCACGAGCGATCTCGTGGTCGGCGGCTCCGGGGCTCTCGCCGTGACCTCTGCCGCGAACGACGGCATCGTCTCCAAGGACGGCCTCGTCATCGCTGGCGGCGACCTCACCGTCGACGCCGGTGACGACGGCATCCGCGGCAAGGACTACCTCGTCGTCACCGACGGCACGCTCGACGTGACCGTGGCGTCCGACGGCCTCAAGTCCACCGAGGACGGTGACGAGACGCTCGGCTTCGTCGACGTTCGCGGCGGAGACGTCACCGTCACGTCCGGTGGCGACGGCGTGCAGGCCGTCACCGACGTCATCGTGTCCGGCGGGACGCTCGACGTCACGACCGCCGGTGGCGCGGGCGAGACCCTCGCCGACGACGCCTCCGCGAAGGGGCTCAAGGGCGACGTCGGCGTCGTGGTCGGCGACGTCGCGCAGGTGGCGGTCGACGCCGCGGACGACGGGCTGCACTCGAACGGCTCCGTGTCCGTGAGCGGCGCCACGATCGAGCTGGCGAGCGGTGACGACGGCGTGCACGCCGACGGCGACCTGTCCGTCACCGACGGCGACCTCACCGTCTCCACGTCGGTCGAGGGGCTCGAGGGCGCCGACATCACGGTCGCCGGAGGGACCGTCGACATCACGTCGAGCGACGACGGCCTCAACGCCACGGTCGGCTCCACGACCGACGCAGCTACCGGCGCCGACGGCGAGCGCCCCCAGATGCCGGCTGACGGTCAGATGCCGGAACGCCCCGCCGACGGCGAGCGCCCCAAGATGCCGGCGGACGGCGAGATGCCGCACGGCGGCGGCCCCGGTGGCGGAGGCGGGATGGGCGGCGGTGAGATGGGCGACGACGGCTCCAGCCTGACCATCTCGGGTGGGACCGTCACGGTCGACGCGGAGGGCGACGGCCTCGACTCCAACGGCACGCTGACGATCACCGGCGGCACCACCACGGTGCAGGGACCGACGAACGACGGCAACGGTGCGCTCGATGCCAACGGGACGTTCGAGATCTCGGGCGGCACGCTGCTCGCGGCAGGCAGCTCCGGCATGGTCGTCACGCCGTCGACCGACTCCGCACAGGGCTGGCTCGCGACGAACGTGTCCGCGAGCGCCGGCGACACGGTCACCGTCACGGACGCCGACGGGAACGAGGTCGCATCGTCCACGGTCACGAAGGACACGGCGAACGTCGTCTTCTCCTCCGCCGACGTGGCGAGCGGCGAGTCGTACACGGTCACCGTGGGTGGCGCGTCCACCGACGTCACCGCCGGCGAGTGGTCCGGCTCGTCCGTGCCGAGGTAGTGGTCGAGGTAGTACCAGCGCCAGCCGAGGTGATCGTCGTACCGTGGGAGGGTGCTGCCCGACCCGACCGACGCCTCCCCTGCACCCGCGAGCCCGTCCGCCGTCCCCACGCTGTCGGCGCGCCTGGCGTGGCGGCCGAGCCAGCCGCCGTCAGGCACGGGCCCCCCGCCCCGCACGGGGACGGTCGCGGACGCCGCCGAGCTGCTGCGCGGGCTGCGCGTCACGGCGCTCACCGGGGCGGGGGTGTCGACGGACTCGGGCATCCCCGACTACCGCGGCCCCGACTCCCCGCCGCGCAACCCGATGACGTACCAGCAGTTCGTCGGGGACGAGGCGTTCCGCCGCCACTACTGGGCGCGCAACCACGTGGGCTGGCAGCACGTGCACCGGACGCACCCGAACGCGGGGCACCGCGCGCTCGCCCGGCTCGAGGAGGCAGGCGTCGTCGTCGGGCTGATCACCCAGAACGTCGACCTGCTGCACGAGGACGCGGGCAGCCGCAACGTCATCGACCTGCACGGGCGCTACGACCGGGTCATCTGCCTGCAGTGCGGGCGGGTGGTGTCGCGCGAGCACCTCGCGGAGCGGCTGACCGAGCTGAACCCGGGGTTCCTCGAGAGCGTGACCGAGGTGGGCGACGTCGAGATCGCCCCAGACGCGGACGCGGTCATCGAGAAGACCTCGCACTTTCGGCCCGCGCCGTGCGAGTTCTGCGGCGGGGTGCTCAAGCCGGAGATCGTGTACTTCGGCGAGAACGTGCCGCGCGAGCGGGTGGAGCGCGCGTACGCACTGGTCGACGAGGGCGACGCGCTGCTCGTCGCCGGGTCGTCGTTGACGGTGCTGAGCGGGCTGCGGTTCGTGCGGCAGGCGGCGAAGGACGGCAAGCCGGTCGTGATCGTCAACCGCGGCGCGACGCGCGGCGACCCGCTCGCGACGCTCAAGGTCGAGGCCGGCACGACAGAGACGCTCGTGGCACTCGTGGAGTCCCTCCTCCCCCGGTCGCCGAACACGATCTGAGGGTCGTTCTCCGGCGTCTGGCGACCGTCAGATCGTGTTCGACGGCGGGTGGTGGCGTTCTCGCTGGGGTGCGAAGAAGTCGCGGAGGAGCTGACCGCACTCGCCCTCCCGCACACCGCCGATCACCTCGACGGCGTGGTTGGCGCGCTCGTCGCGCACGAGGTCCCACACCGAGCCCGTCGCTCCGGCCTTGGGATCCCACGCGCCCAGCACGAGCCGCTCCACACGGGCGAGCAGCAGCGCCCCCGCACACATGGCGCACGGCTCCAGGGTGACCACGAGCGTGCAGCCCTCGAGACGCCATTCCCCCAGCGTCGCGGCGGCCTGGCGCAGCGCGAGCACCTCGGCGTGCGCCGTCGGGTCCCCCGTCTCCTCGCGCCGGTTGCGTCCCACGCCGAGGAGCCGCCCGTCCGGCCCGACGACGAGCGCCCCCACCGGGACGTCGGCGCTCGCGAGCGCATGGGTGGCCTCGTGGAGAGCGAGACCCATGAGGGCGTCCCACACCTGGCGCCGCGCGGCGACCGTGCCGGGCGGGAACGTTCCGTCCGCCCAGGGCAACGAGAGCCCGCGCGGCGCGGGACCAGCGTGGGGTGCGTCGTCGGGCACCGTTCCTCCCGAAGTTGTCAGCCGCGGACAGGCCTGGGGACCCGTGCGGTGCTGACAGCTCCGGTCGCGCGCGAGCTGTCAGCCGCTCACGAGCCTATAGACCCCCGGGGTGCTGACAACTCGCGCGGTGGCGGAGGTTACCCACCGGTACGAGCCGGGTCGCGGTCCAGTACCGTTGTCGCCATGCGCCTCCACGTCGCCGACCATCCGCTCGTCGCCCACAAGCTCACCGTCCTGCGGGACGAGAGGACGGCGTCGCCGACGTTCCGCCTCCTCGTCGACGAGCTCGTCACCCTCCTCGCGTACGAGGCGACGCGCGACGTCCGCGTCGAGCCCCACGAGGTCACGACGCCCGTGACCACGACGACCGGGGTGCGTCTCGCCGAGCCGCGCCCGCTGGTCGTGCCCATCCTGCGCGCGGGGCTCGGGATGCTCGAGGGCATGACACGTCTCCTCCCGACGGCGGAGGTCGGGTTCCTCGGGATGCAGCGCGACGAGGAGACCCTCGAGGCGATCACGTACGCCAACCGGTTGCCGGACGACCTCACGGGTCGGCACGTGTTCCTCCTCGACCCGATGCTCGCGACCGGCGGGACGCTGGTCGCGGCGATCGACTACGTCTTCGCCCGGGGCGCGCGCGACGTCACCGCGGTGTGCCTCCTCGCCGCGCCGGAAGGCCTCCAGGTCCTGCAGGAGGCCGTCGGTGAGCGCCTCGACGTGCACGTCGTGGTCGCGGCCGTCGACGAGCGGCTCAACGAGAAGGCGTACATCGTCCCGGGCCTCGGCGACGCCGGCGACCGCCTGTACGGCGTCGTCTGACGACTGCCCGTTCCCCCGCGGAGCGCCGTTCTTCGAGACGACCAGCATCCGGATCGTGAGATCTTTCCTGCTATCGCTTGGCGTGCCCGCTCCCGCACTGTCATGCTCCCTCTCGTGAGCACCTCGACCCGTCCCGTCAGCACGCCGTCCGGCGTGCGATCGGGCGCGGTCATGTGCGTCTGTTGTCAGGCCTGAACCCCACCCCACGCACGGTTCAGATCTCGACCCAGCCGACCCGCCGGATCCCGGTGACGACGTCGGCCCGACGCACCCGGAGTCCTTCATGACCACGCTCACCGCACCCCGCGCCACCCGTCGCCACCGCGCGCACCCTGTCGTCGCACCCGTCTCGCCGGTCGTGCCGCGTGACACGGCCCCGGGGCGTCGTACCCCCGGGTTCGTCCTCTACGTGGGCGTCGACGCAGCCCCGGGCGAGACCCCCGACTCCGAGCTCGTCGAGCTCGCGGACGCCCTGGGCGAGCTCGCCCGTGACTGGCTGCCCCGCGCCGAGACGTACACGGCGCTCGCGCTCGCCGAGCCCACCACCCCTGACCCGGCCACGGGTCGCTCGCCCGTCCAGGACATCGCTGCGTTCCGCGAGCGGCTCGCGACGCTGTCGCCGGTGCCCCGCGTCGTCATCGACCATGCGGACCGCACGGTCGCGGTCGAGGGCCGGCGCACGCGGCTGACGCACCGCGAGATCGAGCTCCTGGCCTACCTGGCGGGCGCCTCCCAGCGGGTCGTCACCAGGGCAGAGCTCCTCGAGACGGTGTGGGGGGACCACACGGTCCCGGCTGGCAGCCGCACCATCGACGTCCACGTCCGTCGCCTGCGCGAGAAGCTCGAGCTCCAGCACGTCATCACGACCGTGCGGGGCGTGGGCTACCGGTTCGACCCGCAGACACCCGTGGTGGTCGCGGGAGCCGACGACGCAGCCTGAGCCTCAGCCCTCGCCGCAGCGCGACTCGACCTGCCAGAACAGACGGCCGAGCACTCCGTCGGGCCGGACCAGGAAGCCGCTGTTGCGGGCCGCGTAGTTCCAGCCCTTGTACGACACCGAGTCGCTGTGGTCGTACCAGGTGCTGTGCTGCCAGGCGTCGTAGCACTGCGGGGCGGCGGTGAAACCGTCGACCCCCAGGGTGCGTGACCAGCCACCGGCCGTCACCGTGTACGACGCGCCGGACCATGACGCCTCCCCGAGCGACTCCGTCCGGCTCTCGCCGGCGGCGAGCTTCCACGAGCCCTTCGACGCCCCGGCGACGGAGAACGTCACGGGCACGTTCGACCCGGTGTTGTCCAGGACGACGGAGACGGCTCGGTAGGAGTGGTCCCGCGCGTCGTCGTAGTACGCGTCGCCGAGCACGACGTCCGCGGCGGGAGCGAGCCGTGTGCAGTCGAGCGCGGCGTAGCCCGCCGTGACCTCGTGCGTGAACGTCCGGCCCAGGACCTCGCGCGAGAGCGTGAACGTCGCGGAGCCGGCGTCGAGCGCGATCTTCCCGGAACCGACCGCGAACGTCCCGGTCTCCCCCGGCGCGACGACCCCGAGATCCTTCGTCCCGAGAGGCGAGCTCACGACGGCGCGCATCGGCTCGGCCGAGTCGTTGCGGAGCGTGGTGGTGAGGGTGACCGCGTCAGCAAGGTCTCCGGTGCAGGTAGCCTCCGCGGTGGCGGTCGCGCTCCAGTCCGGGACGTAGGCGGCGCCGCGGTGGGTAGCGCGCAGCGCCGTGTCCGCGAACCCCTTGCCGAGGACCGAGCGGTACTGGCGGAAGGAGACGCTGCCGGCCTTCACGTCGAGCGACCTCGTGTCGATCGTGAACGTCGCGCTCGCACCCGGCGCGATCTTCTGCACCGGAGCCGCGTCGCCGTACGTGCCGCCGAGCATCCGCGCGTCGACCGTCTCCGGCGAGTCGTTCGTGAACGTCCCGACGAGCTTGACCGACCCGTCCTGCCACACCGCATCGACCGTCGCGGACGTCGCCCACTGCGGCACGTAGGCGGCGCCGTCGTGGCTGGCGCGCAGCGCGGCGTCGGCGAAGCCCTTGTCGAGCACCCACCGGTACTGGCGGAACGAGACGCTGCCGGCCTTCACGTCGAGCGACCTCGTGTCGATCGTGAACGTCGCACTCTTCCCCGGCGCGATCTTCTGCACCGGAGCCGCGTCGCCGAACGTACCGCCGAGCATCCGCGCGTCGACCGTCTCCGGCGAGTCGTTCGTGAACGTCCCGACGAGCTTGACCGACCCGTCCTGCCACACCGCATCGACCGTCGCGGACGTCGCCCACTGCGGCACGTAGGTCGACGCGTCGTACGACGCCTCCGTGGTCCGCGACTCCGCACCCGCCGACGTGGACCGCTCGGCGGTGAAGGTCGCGGTGCCCGCCGCGACGTCGCGCGCACGGACGTCGAGAGTGAACGTCTCCTCGTCGCCCGGGCCGACGTCGACGGCGTCGGTGGCGCCGTGGTCACCCGCGCTCATCGACACGCGCAACGTCGTCGCCGCGTAGTCGTTACGGAACGTCCCGGTCAGGACGGTCGACCCCGTCGACCCGCCCTTCCCGACGACCCACGCGGCCGTGGCCGACGCCGCGCCGGTGATCTCGCTCCAGTCGAAGCAGTCGACGCCCGGCACCGTGTAGGTCTCGAGGACGCTGCCGTCCGCGCGCACCTCGAGCTCGGCCGCGTCGGCGCCGACAGTCGTCGTGACGGTGCGCGTGGCGCCGCTCGCGACCTGGACAGGCTCCTGGACACCCGGTACCGCGAACGTCACGGGGAGCGTCGACGCCGTGTTGTCCAGCAGCAGCGTGACCGTCGCGCTCGACGTGTCGTCGCTCGGGTCGAAGACGCACGCCCCGACGGTCGGCTCCGGGGCCGCCGGGGCGATGGTCTCGGCGGGGAGCTCGACGTCCAGCAGGGACTGGTAGCCCTTGCCGTCGCCGTCGGTGTCGGAGTGGAAGCGGTACTGGCGCAACGTCGCGGTACCCGCCGGCATGCTCGCGCGACCGGTGTCGAGCACCAGGTCAGCGTCCGTGTCGGACCGCAGCGGCGCGACCGCGGCCGAGTCCGCGACGTCGTCCCACGCACCGCGGTCCGGCGCGAGCAGGCGGACGTCCATGGGCTTGCCGGTCACGTTGCGGACCCGGGCGGTGTACCGCACGGTCCCGTCGACGTTCTCCGTCGTCACGTCTGCCGAGGTGAGCCACGGCGGGACGGACCAGCAGTCCGTCGCGGCGAACGACCCGGCCTCGACCTGGTGCGTGAACGTGGTGCCCGCGATCGTCGTCGACAGATCGATCGTGGCGGCTCCGGCGGGGAAGCGCACCCCGTCGTCGATGGCGAGCTCGGCCGCTTCCCCCGCGCCGAGGGACCGCGTCGCCGAGGAGCCGACCGCCGTCAGCGTGACGTCGAGGTCGTCGTAGGCGGTGAGGTTGGTGAACTCCTCCACCACGAGCGATGCCGTGTCGGCGTTGCCCGCCGCCGTGCACTGCGGTTCCACCGGCTCGGCGAGGCCCTCCTCGGCACCCGCCCAGTAGCCGCCGACGTCGACCTGCACGTCGCGGGTCCCGCCTTCCTTGGCCGGCTTGCCCGTACCGTCGAAGGCCGTCCCCCGGGCCTTGACGGTGCGCTGGCCCGCGTCGTGCGCGCCCGCGTCGTCGGCGAGCACGCGCACCGGGAGCGTCACCGTCGACTTCGCCGCGAGCGTCGTGCCCGACGGCGAGCTGCACGTGACGTCCGGCCCGTCGGCCACGGCGCAGGTCCAGCCCGCGACGTCCTGCGTGCCACCGGCTCCCGTGACGAGCGACAGCCCGGACGGCACGACCAGGGAGACCGCCGGGTCGACCGCCCCTCGGTCCCCGTTGTTGCGCACGACGAGATCGACGGTCGTCACGCCCGGGTTGGCGACCGAGACGGGAATGCCGCTCGCCATCACCCGCACCTGCGGGCCGAAGTAGCTGACGGACCTCGGCTTGAACTTCTTGCTGACCGGCTCGAGGCCCAGCGCGCTGACCCGTCCGGAGAACTCGTAGTCCCCGCCGTCCTCGGCCCACACCTTCACGACGACGTCCTCGGTCGCACCGGCGGCGAGCGTCCCGATCGCGCACTGCACGACGCTCGTCCCGTCCGTGCCGGGCGTCGCCGTACCGCAGGGGATGGACTCGGCGGTCAGCACCGGCACGACGGCGGCGCCGCGGGCCTGCGCCGGCTCCTCGGTGGACACACCCGGCGGGAGGGTGATGTCGACGACCACGTCGTCGGCCGGCCGCCCTCCGGTGTTGGAGGCCGTCACGGGCAGCGCCGAGGCTACACGCGCCTCGAGCTCCACCGTGCCGAGCGTGAGGTCGAGCGCCGCGGGCGCGGGCTCGGGAGGCGCGGGCGGGTCGGTCGGCGTCGGCGTCGGCGTCGTCGGGTCGGTCGGCGCGGGAGTCGGCGTGACCGGGCTGATCGGCGTCAACGGGTCCGTCGGGACGAGCGGGTCCGTCGTCGGCGGGAGGGCACCCGTCCCCGTCCCCGGAGCAGGCGTGGTCGGCGCCTGGTCGACCACCGTCCCACCACCCGTCGCCGGGTCCGTGGACGGGTCGGGCGGGATGTTCGTGGGGGACGTGGGGTCCTCGGAGGGCTCCGTCGGCTGAGCCGTCGGGTCGACCGGTGCCGTGGTGGCCCCGTCGGTGGGCGTCGGCGTGGGCGCGACGGCCGCCGGTGGCGGCGTGTCGCCCGGGGTGAACGCGCCGAGCGCGCCCGCCACACCGAGCCCTGTCACGGCGAGGACGCCGAGGGCGACCGCGGCGCTGGCCACCGGCGCCGCGGACACGAGCGCCACGAGGCCGCCGCCTGCGGCGACCGCGAGCCCGCCGCCTGACGCAGCACCGGCACCGGCCACAGCGGTCGCGCCCGCTCCGGCCGCGGTTGCTGCACCGCCCGCGCCCGCCGACGCGCCGCCGACTCCTGCCCCGGCAGTCGCACCGCCCGCCGTCGTGCCGCCCGCTGCACCGCTCGCCGTCGCACCTGTCGCTCCGGCGGTGCCCGTCGCCGCGCTGCCTGTCGCAGCACCGCCACCAGCGGCACCGCCGGCCGAGCCACCGGTGCCACCCGCCGCCCCGCCGCCCGCGCCCGTTCCGCCGGCGCTCCCCGCACCGGCACCGGCAACGGCTGAGCCCCCGGCAACCGGCAGCGCGGTGCCGACGAGGCCGAGCGCGCCGACGCCCAGGACGAGGGGTGCGATGACGGACCGCATGCCGTGCGAGACGTCGCCGAGCTCGAGCACGAGGCCGCGGCAGTCCATGCACTCGTCGAGGTGCGACTCCACCCGGGCGGTCTCGCGCTTGGCGAGGCCACCGCGCACGTAGGAGCCGAGGAGCCCGTTGACGCCGCGACACTCCTCCGCGGGCTGCCCGTTCAGGTGCTGCTGGAGGTACGCCTGTCGCAGCCCCTCGCGCGCACGGTACGAGAGGGCGGCGACGCCGTTGGCCGTGAGACCGAGGATGGGGGCGATGTCGGCCGGCGGGAGGTTCTCCACCTCGGTGTACCAGAGCACGGCGCGCCACCGCTCGGGCAGCGTCTGGTAGGCGCGCGACACGATCGAGCGCTCGAAGCCCTCCAGGGCCGGGTCCTCCGTGGAGGCCAAGGGCCCGAACGCGTTCTCGAACGTGCGCTCGTCGTCCGTGGGCTGCGTCCGCCGGGCGCCGTTGACCAGGTCGTAGGAGAGGCGGCGGACGACGGTGAAGACGTAGGCGCGGAAGGTGACGTCAGGGCCACCCCCCTTCTGCAGCACGCCGAGCGTGCGTGCGAAAGCGTCGGCGACGACGTCGTCCGCGTCCGCCGAGGACCGCACGTACTGCCGTGCCACGGTCAGCGCAGCAGAGGCATGGCGCTCGTACAGCGCACCGTAGGCGGTCGTGTCCCCGGCCCGGACAGCACTGATCAGCTCGGCGTCGCTCGACGCCGGGCTCCAGGGGGTGAGCTGCAGGTCTGTCATGTCACCGCTTCGACGAAGACACCCGCTCGAGCGAGCGGCACGGTGGCAATGGTAGACCCCGTGTGCCGCAGGAAACAGCGGTTCTCAGGCACAGTACGGTCACGACTCAGGGTTCACCCGCCCGTCCTGGGTGTTTTGTCGGAGAAGGGTGGAGCGCACCGCACAACCCGCGAAAAAGATTCTCCCGAACCCGCGTCATGTCCGTGGTGCAGCACCGTCTCATCACCATGGACCACCTCCATGACCTCGTCGTGCTGCCGCCCGGCGATCTGCGTGACCTCTGGCGCGCCAGCAGCGCCGAGAGCGTCTGGTTGCGCCCGGGCGACTGGTACCACCCTGCCGTCGACGCCCTCGTCGAGGCCGTGGTCGAGCAGCGGGACGCCGCACCCGCGGCGGAACGCCTGGGGTTGGCGCGCGGCGAGTCGGGGGTCGGGATCGGCGAGACGATCGACGACGTCGCCTGCCTCTACGCCGCGCACGGGCGCGTCCCGGACCACGCAGCCCTGCGCGGGGCGGCGATCGGCTGGGCAGAGGCGTACGACGCGCAGGCCGTCGCTCCGGACGTCGTCGACCCGGAGTCGGGACTGGCCACGATCCCCTACCTCGTGCACCGGCTGCGCGAGACCTACGGCGCGGCGCTCCGGTCGGGAGAGTGCGTGTCGACGTCGCACGGCCTCGTCGTCGTCGACGTCGCGGTGGACGACCTCGCGGGATGGCAACGCTTCGCACGTTCCGCGGCGATGGGGCGGGCGCTCACGCAGACGTTCGGCGACGGGCACCCGATGGCGTCGTTGCGCAACGGCATGTTCGCCGTCCTCGCGGAGCGCTCGGCGGACAGCGCGCAGATCGACGCGGAGCTCCGGCTACGGATCGAGCGCACCGGCATCTCGCTCGGCGTCTCTGCGATCCTGCGCCGGCCGCCGCGGATCTGGCTCGAGCCGCTCCCCACGTCGCACCTGGGCGCGGTGGCGCTGCTCGACCACCTGCAGCGCTGAGGCTCGACCGCCGTGCATTGCTGACGTTCGACGGCACGCAGCAGAGGACGCCGAGAGCCCCGGACCGTGTGCACGGTCCGGGGCTCTCGGGGTCTGGTCGCGGTGGGGGTCAGCGGGCCTGGAAGGTGAGGCAGTCGGCGCGGTCGTCGCCGGAGGCTCCGGCCCCGACGCGGATCGAGGACGCCCCGCACTCGAGCGCCTCGTTGTGCACGCACTCGGTGCGCTGGCAGGCGCCGACGTGGGCGAGGACCTTCTCGAGCCCGCCCTTGGTGCTGAGCGGGATGAACGTGGCGCACTCCGCGTCACCGGTGTGACCGGCGATGGTGACGGCGCCGGCGTGGCACCCGTGGTCGTGGTTGTAACCGCAGCCGTCGATCGAGCACTCGACGACCTGGGGCATCTCCATGAGGCTGCTCATCGATCTCTCCTCGCGTACGACGACCCGCGTGACCGGGCTTCCACGACAAAGGTATTCCCGGAATTGCACCCTGTATAGCAAGCAAGGCCTCACTAACAAATGCGCGCCGACAATTCATTTAGCGCACGATATTGTTTCGAAATTGCCTGGCTAGGCGCCCGCTCGCGCGGGAGGGGTTCAGCGCTCCGGGTCGGCCGGTCGCCAGATGACGAGCGCGCGGGTCCGGTCGGAGTAGGACTCGCGCAGCGCCTCCTCGACCCCGCGCCGCACGCCCCGCCCGCGCGGCACGACGACGACGTCCCCGCTCGCCGCCGCGGCGAAGACCCGACCGCCGGGCTCGACGCGCGCGGACAGCACCTCGAGGCGCTTCTCGAGACGTTCGACGCGCGCCTCGAGGGCGAGGATGCGCTGGATCCCGGCGAGGTTGATGCCCTCCTCGTGACTGAGGCGCTGCACCTCACGGAGCTTCGCGACGTCGCGCAGGGAGTAGCGGCGGCCGCGACCCGCCGCGCGGCGCGGCACCACGAGCCCGAGCCGGTCGTACTGGCGCAGCGTCTGCGGGTGCATCCCCGCGAGCGTCGCGGCCTGCGAGATCACGAGGACGGGAGCGTCCTCGTCGACGTCGACCGCCCGACGCCCACCCGGGTCCACGGTCATGCGGACCGCCTCCTCACTCAGCCGCCTGGCGCGCGAGGTCGGCGCGCACGTCCTCGCCGTCGGTCTCGGCGGCGAACGACTCGACGGCCGCCCGTGCGGCCTTCGAGAGCTTCTGCGGGACCACGACCTGCACGGAGACGAGCAGGTCACCGGTACCCTTCGCGGTCTTCACGCCGCGACCCTTGACGCGGAGCGTCCGGCCCGACGGCGTCCCCGCGGGCACCTTGACCTTGACGTTCGCGCCGTCGAGCGTGGGGACGGCGATGGTCGCGCCGAGCGCGGCCTCGGCGAACGTCACCGGGACGGTGGCGCGCAGGTTGGTGCCGTCGAGGGAGAAGACCGGGTGGGGGGTCACGCGCACCGTGATGACCAGGTCGCCGGGGCGACCGCCCGAGGTGCCCGGGCGACCCTTGCCGCGCAGGCGGATCTTCTGACCGTCGCGCACACCCGGCGGGATCCGCGTCGTGACCTGACGGCCGTCGACGGTGAACGTGAGGGTCGAGCCCTCGACCGCCTGGCGGAAACCGAGCGTGGTCGCGGCCGCGACGTCGGAGCCCGCCTGCGGGCCACCGAACCCGGCCGGGTAGCGCTGGCCACCACCCGCGCCGCCGCCGAACATCGAGCCGAGGATGTCCTCGAAGCCCGCACCGCCCTGGCCGCCCGTCGAGTAGCGGACGCGACCGCCACCCGGTGCGCCACCACCACTGCCGAACATGCCGCCGAACATGTCCTCGAAGCCCGCGCCACCGGCTCCGCCGGGACCGGCAGAGAACCGCGCGCCGCCACCGGCCATCGCGCGGATCGCGTCGTACTGCTCGCGCTCCTTCGCGTCGGAGAGCACCGCGTACGCCTCGCCGATCGCCTTGAACCTGTCCTCGGCCGCCTCGTCACCCGGGTTGTGGTCCGGGTGGTACTGCCGCGCGAGCTTGCGGTACGCCTTCTTGATCGCGGCGTCGTCGGCGTCCTTGGGGACGCCGAGCGCGGCGTAGAAGTCCTTCTCGATCCAGTCCTGCCCGGTCACGGCGTCTCCCTCCTGGTGGTGTGCGTGATCCTCGTCCTTCCGGTGCGGTACGGGTCCGATCGTGGCGTGCCCGACGCCGTGGCGCACCTTCTCACGGAAGGCACGACACGGCGTCGGGCACGTGGCGCGGGACTACTCCGGGCCGACGACGGACACCCGGGCCGCGCGCACGACGCGCTCCCCGATCCGGTAGCCGGGCTCGATGACCAGGTTGACCGTCGCTGCTGTCGCCTCGGGGTCTGCCTGGTGCATGAGCGCCTCGTGGACGTTCGGGTCGAACGCGTCGCCGACCGCCCCGTAGCGCTCCACGCCGAACCGGCCCAGCGCGGCGTCGATCTTGTCCGCGATCGCGACGAACGGACCGGTGAGCTCGCCGTGCTGGCGGGCCCGGTCGACGTCGTCGAGCACGGGCAGGAGCGCGCTCAGCACGTCCTCGACGCCCTTGGCGCGCGCGGCCTCCTGGTCACGAACCGCGCGGTTGCGGTAGTTCGTGAAGCTGGCCCGCTCGCGCTGGAGCGACTCGAGGTGCTGGGCGGCCTCGGCCTTCGCGGCGAGAGTCTCCGCGTCGTCCCCGGCCTCACCGGAGGGCTCGAAGTCGAGCCCCGCGAGGGGGTCCGACTCCGAGCCCGCCGCGCTCTCGCGCGGCTGGGCGGTCTCCGGGTCGACCTTGCGCTTGTCCGTGAACTGGAAGGGCTTGTCCTCGGAGCGCTGCTCCTCGGGGCCCTGCTGCTCGCCGGCCGTCACTTCTTGTCGTCCTCGTCGTCCACGATCTCGGCGTCGACGACGTCCTCGTCCACCGGAGCGTCCTCCACCGGGGCGTCCTCGGTCGGGCTGCCGGCGGCCTGCTCCTGCTCGGCCGCGGCGTAGAGCGCCTGGCCGATCTTCTGCGAGGACGCGCCGAGCTTCTCGTGCGCGGACTTGAGCGCCTCGGCGTCCTCGCCCTCGAGCGCGGACTTCACGGCGGCGATGTCCGCCTCGACCTCGGTGACGACGTCGGCGGGGAGCTTGTCGCGGTTGTCCGCGACCTGCTTCTCCATCGAGTACGCGAAGGACTCGGCCTGGTTGCGGGTCTCCGCCTCCTCGCGACGCTTCTTGTCCTCGGCGGCGTGCTCCTCCGCCTCCTTGACCATGCGGTCGATGTCCTCCTTGGGCAGCGCCGAGCCGCCCGTGATGGTCATCTTCTGCTCCTTGCCGGTGCCGCGGTCCTTGGCGCCGACGTGGACGATGCCGTTCGCGTCGATGTCGAAGGTGACCTCGATCTGCGGCACGCCGCGCGGGGCCGGCGCGATGCCGGTGAGCTCGAACGTGCCGAGCGGCTTGTTGTCGCGCGCGAACTCGCGCTCGCCCTGGAACACCTGGATGAGCACCGACGGCTGGTTGTCCTCGGCCGTCGAGAAGATCTCGCTGCGCTTGGTCGGGATGGCCGTGTTGCGCTCGATGAGCTTGGTCATCACGCCACCCTTGGTCTCGATGCCGAGGGACAGCGGGGTCACGTCGATGAGCAGGACGTCCTTGCGGTCGCCCGAGATGACGCCGGCCTGCAGGGCCGCGCCGACGGCGACGACCTCGTCCGGGTTCACGCCCTTGTTGGGCTCGCGGCCACCGGTGAGCTCCTTGACGACGTCCGTCACGGCCGGCATGCGGGTCGAGCCACCGACGAGCACGACGTGGTCGATCTCGGAGACGGAGACGCCGGCGTCGGAGATGACCTTGTGGAACGGCGCCTTGGTCCGGTCCAGGAGGTCCTGCGTCATCTGCTGGAACTGGGCCCGCGTGAGCTTCTCGTCCAGGTGGATGGGGCCGTTCTCGCTCATCGAGAGGTACTGCATCGAGATGTTGGTGCTCGTCGCGGACGAGAGCTCCTTCTTCGCCTGCTCCGCGGCCTCACGCAGACGCTGCAGCGCGATCTTGTCCTTCGACAGGTCGACGCCCGAGCTGTTCTTCACCTGCTTGATGAGGTGCTCGACGACGCGCTGGTCCCAGTCGTCGCCGCCGAGGCGGTTGTCGCCCGACGTCGCGCGGACCTGGATCGTGGAGAAGCCGTCGTCGTCCTTGCCGACCTCGAGGAGCGAGACGTCGAACGTGCCGCCACCGAGGTCGAAGACCAGGATGAGCTCGTCCTCCTTGCCCTTCTCCAGACCGTAGGCGAGCGCGGCGGCGGTGGGCTCGTTGACGATGCGGGTGACGTTGAGGCCGGCGATCTGGCCGGCGTCCTTGGTCGCCTGGCGCTCGGCGTCGTTGAAGTACGCCGGGACGGTGATGACGGCGTCCGTGACGGCCTCGCCCAGGTACTCCTCGGCGTCGCGCTTGAGCTTGCCGAGGACGCGTGCGGAGATCTCCTGCGCGCTGTACTTCTTGTCGTCGATCTCGACGTGCCAGTCCGTGCCCATGTGGCGCTTGACCGAGGAGATGGTGCGGTCGACGTTCGTGACGGCCTGACGCTTGGCGACCTCGCCGACGAGGACCTCGCCGGTCTTGGAGAACGCGACGACCGACGGGGTCGTGCGCGACCCCTCGGCGTTCGCGATGACCGTGGGCTCGCCGCCCTCGAGGACGGTGACGACCGAGTTCGTGGTTCCGAGGTCGATCCCGACTGCTCGTGCCATGTGTGCTGCCTCCGTTGTGGTGTGGATGCCCGACGGCGATGTGACACGCCGGGCGGTCCGGGTTGAGTCTGCTTCACTCAAGGTAGGCACCCGATACCTGCTCGCGCAAATTCCGAGGTCTGAACTTGAGTCCATCTCGCTCAACCTCCGCACAGGGCGAACTATTCCTCCCAGCCGCCAGACCTGACGGCTCCGCGGTCCTCCGACCGCCGCGGGGGGCGTACCTCTCTCGGTTCCGCGCGGCCCCCCGGTGCACGACGCCCTGCGCGCGCTCGCCGAGCAGCCCGTCGTTCAGGCCTCTGCGCTCCTGCGGATGTTGGACCGGCTCGCTCCCGGCATCCAGCCGACCGCTCTACCCACACCACGACCGCGGGCATGAACTACTCGTCGTCGATGGTCACCTACGGACGATCGAGGAGCTCCCAGCGCCCTTCGGAGATGACCCGGGCGGCGCCGTCGACGACCGAGATCGCCGTCTGGTCGTCGATCGCGTACGCCGGCCCGGGGATGCTCGTCGCCCATCGGCGCGCGCTGTCGGTCGTGTTGCCGGACCAGCCCGGGTAGTCCAGGTGCGGAAAGATCGAGAAGTCGACGACGCCCAGCGTCTCGTCGGTGCCGTCCGGGTCCCAGTCGAGGAACTCGCGACCGACACGAGGCGTCATCACCATGCTGCCCGCGCTCACCCCGACCCACACGGTGCTGCGCAACGACGGGAGCAGGTCAGCAAGCCCGGACTCCCGCATCCAGTGCGCGAGGTAGACCGCCTCGCCGCCGTCGACCAGCAGGACGTCCGCGTCGCGGACCCAGGGAACCCAGCGGTCCTCGGCGATGCTCGGCAGCGCAGTGAGCTCGAGGACGCCGACCGACCCCCACCCCAGCCCGCAGAGGGTCGGCCCACCTGGACGCTGGTCGACGGTCGACCGCCACACCGACGTCGGCGTGCACGCCGGCTGGCCCCACTGCGCCGTCGGGACGAACAGGGCGCTGGACTCCTCGATCGGCTTGCCCAGCAGGTCGACCAGCGCGTCGCGGATGCTCGCGTTGGTGACTCCGCCGGAGGTGAGCAGCAGCTTCATGACGAGCCTCGCTCACACCGGTTCGACGCTGTCGGCCTGCGGCCCCTTGTCGCTCTGACGGATCTTGAACCGGACGCGGTCGCCCTCCTCCAGGACCACGGTGCCGCGCACGACCGACACGTGCACGAACAGGTCCGCACCCCCGGCGTCGGGTGTGATGAAGCCGAATCCGCGCTCCGCGTCGTAGCGCGCGACGGTGCCCTCACCGCCGCGCACCGGCCCGCCGGATGCCGCGGGACGGCTCGACCGACCGCGGTCCGTGGCCCCGCGCGCGCTCCCGGAGCCGCGCACGAGCTGCACGTTGCGGGCGTTCGGCCCCTTGTCGCCGTCGACGACGTCGTACGTCACGCGCGCGCCCTCGGAGAGCTCGGTCAGCCCTCCGCCGAGCGCCTTGACGTGGACGAAGACGTCCGCGCCACCCGAGTCGGGAGCGATGAACCCGAAGCCCTTCGCGTCCTCGTACCAGGACACCGTGCCGTCCGCTCCGTCCGAGGCCGCCTTGGCAGCCTCCGCCCCGAGCGGCAGCAGGTGGTCGGCCTGCGGCCCCTTCTCCCCGTCGACGACGAGGAACGCCACCCGCTGACCCTCAGAGATCACACCGCCCCCGACGATGGCCGAGCTGTGCACGAAGACCTCGGCGCGACCGTCGTCGGGCGTGACGAAGCCGTAGCCCTTGGCCGGCTCGTACCAGGTGACGGTGCCGAGCACGCCCACGGGCGCGTCGGCAGCACGGTCGCCGGTCACACGGACGTCGCGCGCCTGCGGGCCACGGGCGCCCTCGCCCATCTCGAACTCGACGACCTGCCCCTCACGGAGCTGCTTCGGTCCGTCGTCACCGACGATCGCGGACGCGTGCACGAACAGGTCCTCCGACTCGTTCCCGAGGTCGATGAAGCCGAACCCTCGCTCGGCGTCGAACCATCGGACAGTTCCCTGGGGCACCTAGAACTCCTACTCTCGGCAGACATTGCTGTCACCTAGTGTCCCCCCACGTACGATTGACGGGGCACGCGGGACCCGCGACAGCCCTTCCCCTGTAGGACGGACGGCGCATGAGCGCGCACACGACCACGTCGGTGGACCACCCCGACGACACGGCTCCCGAGCCGCACGGCATCGACCCTGCCGACTTCGCGACGTTCTTGCGTGTCGCCGACCAGGTCGCCGTGCTGCCGCAGACGCACCCGCAGCACGCGGCGGCCCGCCGCGCGTCGTCCGGCCTGTTCAAGGCCGCCAAGAAGCACCGTCGTACCGAGCGGCGTCAGGTCCAGAGCGCGGCCGACACGGCCGTCATCGCCGCGACCGCGACAGGCAGCCCGGGACGGATCGACGACGAGACGAACGGGATCCCGCTGACCTCGGCGACGACCGGGGCCGTCGCCGGCACCCTGCGGCGCGCGCAGCCCTGCTACGTCTGCAAGCAGGACTACACGATCGTCGACGCCTTCTACCACCAGCTCTGCCCGGCCTGCGCGACGATCCACCACGCCAAGCGGGGTGCGCGCACCGACCTGAACGGTCGGCGCGCCCTGCTGACGGGAGGTCGTGCCAAGATCGGCATGTACATCGCGCTGCGCCTGCTGCGCGACGGCGCGGACCTGACGATCACGACGCGGTTCCCCCGCGACGCCGTCCGCCGGTTCAGCGCCATGGAGGACTCCGGGGACTGGCTCCACCGGTTGCACGTCGTCGGGATCGACCTGCGCGACCCGGCGCAGGTGGTGTCGCTGGCAGACCACGTCGCCTCCCAGGGCCCGCTGGACGTGCTGATCAACAACGCCGCCCAGACCGTGCGCCGCTCCCCCGGGGCGTACACGCGGATCGCCGACGCGGAGCAGGCGCCTCTGGCGGCCGAGGCCGAGCGCCTGATCACGACCTTCGGCCACACGAGCGACGCGCACCCCCGAGCCCTCGCCGGCTCGGTCTCCGAGCTGTCGAGCCCCGCGCTGGCCATCGAGCGCGCGACCCGCACCGCCGACGAGCTCGTCGCGCAGTCGCTGACCGCGGAGGCAGCGAGCCTCGAGCGGCTCGTGGCGGGCACCTCGATCGACGCCGGGGGGCTGATCCCTGACGTGACCACGACGAACAGCTGGGTCGCGACGGTCGACCAGGTCGACCCGATGGAGCTGCTCGAGGTCCAGCTGTGCAACCAGACCGCGCCGTTCATCCTGATCAGCCGGCTCCGGGACGCCCTCGCCGCGTCACCGGCCAGGCGGACCTACATCGTGAACGTCTCCGCGATGGAGGGGGTGTTCTCCCGCGGCTACAAGGGTCCCGGTCACCCGCACACGAACATGAGCAAGGCGGCGCTCAACATGCTGACGCGCACCAGCGCGTCCGAGATGCTGGCCGACGGCATCCTCATGACGGCCGTGGACACCGGGTGGATCACGGACGAGCGGCCCCACACCACCAAGGTGCGTCTCGCGCAGGAGGGGTTCCACGCACCGCTCGACCTGGTCGACGGCGCCGCGCGGGTCTACGACCCGATCGTCCGCGGCGAGGAGGGCGAGGACCTCTTCGGGTGCTTCCTCAAGGACTACGCCCCCTCGCAGTGGTGAGGGTGTCGGAGCTCAGCCGGCGCGCAGCACCAGCAGGAACTGCCCGCCGCCCGGCTCTACCTGCGTCGTGACGGCCAGACCCGGAGCCAGGCGCGACAGCCGGTCCACGAGCCAGGTGGCGGCCTGATCGGCGTCCGCACGGCTGGGGCAGCGCGCCACGACCTCGCGCCCTCCCTTGCGCCCGAGGCGCTCCACGGTCGGCACGATCGGCGCGGGATCGACGACGAAGAGGTCCGGCGACCACGGCACCACCGGCGCGACCGCTCCCTTGCGGGTGTTGCAGGCACGGTGGGCGAGCCGCTCGGTGCCGGGAGCGGGCTTCTTCGACCTCGTGGCGCCGAGGTCGACGCTGGGCCCGAGGTCGGAGTTCACCGAGGCGTCAGGATCCACCGGCTCGTCGCACAGCCAGCAGCGCCACGAGTCCCGGTCACCGACCGTGCTGAGGTTGCTCATGCGCGCACCCTAGCCTCCTCCGCCGGGCCGGTCCCCGGTCCCCACGACCGAGGGCCCTGTCCCGGCCGGCGTGCCAGGATGGAGCATGGCCCGCGAAGCCGAGGTTCCCGAGTGGGAGTTCCGTCGCGCGGACGGCCTGGTGCCCGGGGTGGTCGACTCCGTCGTCGGGTACGACGCCCGAGGGATCGACCGGTCGATCCACCGCGGCCTGCCGTCACCCCACCTCACCGTCGTCGTCACCCTCGACGAGCCCGTGGTCACCGGCTGGTCCGCCGAGGAGGCGTCCGGGCCGGCGGCCACGCGAGTCGACGTCGTCGCCGCCGGGCTGCACACGCGACCGGCGTACATCTGGCAGCCGCCGGCGCAGTCGGGCATCCAGGTCGCGCTGCACCCGACGGCTGCGCGGGCGGTCCTCGGTGTGCCCGCCGCGGAGCTGTGCCACCGGACGTTCGAGGGCAGCGACGTCGTCGGCCCGGAGATCAGCCGGCTCCGCGCGCGGCTGATCGACGTCGGAGACTGGCCAGAACGCTTCGCCCTGGTGCGGGAGTTCCTGCGGGACCGCGTCGACCGTGCGGCCGACCGGACGCCTCTGCGCCCCGACGTCGCCGAGGCCTGGGACTGGCTCGTCCGACGCCGCGGCACCGGCCGGGTCTCGGACCTCGCGGACCACGTGCTGCTCAGCCCCCGCCAGCTGAACGCCGTCTTCACCGCGGAGCTCGGCGTCGGGCCGAAGCGGTTCAACCGTCTCCTGCGTCTCCAGCGGGCGAAGCAGCTGATCGGGGGTCGTGTCGCTCGGGGTCGCGACGTCGCGCTCGCCGACGTCGCGTCCCGGTGCGGGTACGCCGACCAGGGCCACATGACCCGCGACTTCGGCTCGCTCGTGGGCACCAGCCCGGCCCGCTGGCTGGCCGAGGAGCTGGGCGCCCTCTCCGCCGAGGGGTACCGCGAGCAACCCACCACGGGCTGAGCCTCGCCGAAACGTCCAATCCCCCGCGGCGGCCCGTGCGGCACGGTGGTGCCATGAGCACAGCACACGAAGCCCCCGCACCGAACGTCTGGCCGACGCTCCGCGCCCGGGACGCCCACGCCCTGATCGAGTTCCTCACCACGGTGCTCGGCTTCGCCTCCACGTCGGTGCACGCCGACGGGGACGTCGTCCGGCACGCCGAGCTGACCTGGCCGGAGGGCGGCGGGGTCATGCTCGGCAGCGACCGGCCCGGCACCCCGTGGACGCAGCAGCCCGGAACCGGTGGGGCCTACGTGGTGACCGAGCGGGTGGACGAGGTCCACGACCGGGTCGTCGCCGCGGGAGCCCGGATCATCCAGCCGCTGAGCAACCCCGACTACGGCGGCCGGACCTTCGCGTGCGCCGACCCGGAGGGCAACCTGTGGTCCTTCGGCTCCTACCGTGGAGAGCCCGCTCGGGGCTGACAGGTCGCGTCCCGGCCGGGTCGTCAGTCGAGCGTGCGCACCACGCGTGCCGGGTTGCCGACCGCGACGACGTTCGGGGGCAGGTCGCGCACGACGACGGACCCCGCCCCGACGACGGTGTTCGCCCCGATCGTCACGCCCGGGCAGACGATCACGCCGCCGCCGAGCCACACGCTGTCCTCGATCGTGATGGGCTGGCCGCCCTCCCACTTGGCTCGGCGCGGCTCCGGGTCGATCGGGTGGGTCGGTGTGAGGAGCTGCACGCCGGGGCCGATGAGCACGTCGTCGCCGATGGTGACCGCCCCGACGTCGAGACACTGCATGCCGTAGTTGACGAACGTCCGCGCACCGATGCGGGTCTGGTAGCCGAGGTCGCAGTAGAACGGCGGCCGGATGTCGGCGCCCTCGCCGAACGCACCGAGCAGCTCGGTGAACAGGGCGCGGCGTTCGTCGGCCTGCGCGGGGTGGAGCGCGTTGATGCGGTGCTGGAGGTCCTCGCGGCGGGTGACGTCCGCCAGGATCTCGGGGTCGTCGGCCAGGTAGTCGTCGCCCGCGAGCATCCGCTCGCGCATGGACCTGGTGCCGGGGTGGGCCGTGGTGTCGTCGGTCATGCGTACAGCCTAGGAAGTGGTCGACGTCGGCCGGTCCGCGACCGGACCGGGCAACGCTCCGGCCGGGACCGGACATGGCACTGTCGTCCCCCTGCTCGCCTACGCGGTCCGCCGCGTCGCGAGCCCGGCCGACGCGGCCGACCGTGGATGTTCGGCGTGGCGCGACGCGTCCTCGCGAACACCCGCCGCGGGGACCAGCGGCGCCTGGCGCTCGCCGACCGCCTGCGCGCCGAGGTCGTCGAGGTCGTCGCGCCGCGGGAGGAAGGAGCCAGCGACGTGGAGCTCGCCCTCGCAGCTCGGCGAGACGAGCGACCACCCCTCACCGCCGCGCCTCCGACGCCGTCGACCACCCAGCACCGTGACCAGACCGCACCCGCGTGGGCGAGCCCGCGCACGTCCGCCACGGAGTCGTGATGACCGACGTCATGAAGCGACTGCAGGCCGCGGACCCCGCCCGTAGGTCCGACCTCGACGCGGTGGACGCCACCACGTTCACCGCGCTGCACAGGTCCATCCTCGCGGATGCTCCCGAGGTCCCGGGCGTCGGTCCGGCCCCAGCCGCCTCCGGACCGCGACGACACGCCAAGCGGTTCGGGCGCCGCGGGGCCGTCGCCATCGGCCTCGCCGCGGTGCTGACAGTGCATCACGCTCGACGAGGCGCGCGCCGTCGTCGACGAGGCGCTGACGTCGATCGACGACGAGTTCCCGACGACGAGCGTGACGGACGAGTCCGCCCCGTGCGCCCGTGTGGACGTCGCCGTCGGCGGATCCCTCCAGGTCATGGTCTACGGCCCGACGACCGTGAGCTGACGAGCAGGCCGGCAGCGCCGGCTCAGGACGGCGTGGGCGGCAGCGCCCGCGCCGTCCGGTCGGGGACCGGGACGGGGTCGTGGTCCGCGGCCGGGCTGTCCGGGTCTGCCGGGCTGTCCGGGTTCTGGGCGTCACCGGCACGACGGCGGCGCCGGACGAGGGCCCGCACACCGAGGCCGGCGCCGGCGAGGAGCAGGACGACGAGGACGATCGAGCCAGCGCCGACCCAGGTCGCCAGCCCGGCACGCTGCGACGCGCCGTCCGCGAGCGCCGCGGCGTCGTCGAGCTCGCCCGCGGCGAGCGCGGCGCGCGCGTCCGCCGCTGCGCCGTCGACGCCGAGCACGCCGGCTCCCAGGCCGGACACGGGGTCACGGGGGGCCGCGGCGGCGTCCGACGCCTCGCCGACCCGCCCCACGACGTCGACCGCCTGCGGGAGGAGCACTGCGACCGCGGCGTAGTCCTCGTCCTCGTCGGCCGACTCGTACGCGGCCTGGACGGCGGCCGGGACGGGCAGCCCCGCGGCGGCCGCCGCGCTCTGCACCGCGGCGGCGTCGGCCGGGGCGTCGCCCAGAGCCGCGACGGTCTCGTCGGCCTCGGTGTACAGCCAGTGGGTCATCGCGGAGCGCAGGCCGAACGGGGTCTGCCACGCGGCGTCGGTCTCGTCGAGCGCGGTATAGGTCGCGAGCGCGGCGGACCGCGTGTCCAGGAGGGCGTCGTCCGCGTCGTCGAGCACCCAGGCGCGGAAGACGTCCGTCGCGTCGTCGACGCCGCCGCGGACCTCGACGAGGTCGAGGAACCTCTTCCAGTCGGTGCGTCCGCCGTTCTTCTCGGACGCCCCGGGCTCCTCGTAGGCGCTCTCCCCCGTGTACGCGGCGGAGACGATCTCGGTGAACGTCTCGTCGTCCAGGTCGCCGAGCAGCCGGGTCAGGACCGCGTACGACGCCGCGTAGCCGTACTCGTCGACCTCGCCGGCGCGCTCCGTGGGCTCCGTCCACCGGCTGAGCGGGACGGCGGCGTCGGAGTCGCGGTCGGGCGTTTCGCGGGCGTCGAACGACCCGCCCGTCCGGTCGACCACGTGCTCGGCGACGACCTCGGTCAGCCCCTCGTACAGCCAGCGTTCCCGGATGTGCTGCGGGTCGAGCCAGGCGTGCGTGAGCTCGTGGAACAGCAGTCCCTCGTCGAGGTCCTCCGGGACGATGATCTCGTTGGTGTCCGGGTCGAACCACGCGTAGCCGAGGACCTGCGGCGAGACGTCCTCGCGGATGACGTCGAGCCCGCCGGGCCACGGGTGCCCGACGGTCTCCTCCAGCACGGGCATGCCCTCGGTGACCTGCGCCTCGACGAAGTCGAGCCACTCGTCGTCCCCGGGGAAGCCCTCGAGCGTCAGGGTGTCGTCCCCGACCTCGAGCTCGCGCGCGTCGGAGGCCTCCGGGTCGCGCGCCGACACGACGGCCCAGATGCCCTGGTCCTCGGTGTTCTCGTCGGCCGTCCACGTGACGGTCGCGCCGTCCTCGCTCGGCGTGAAGGCGTCCGTCGTGCTGTCGAAGACCATCGACGACGGCAGCTCGACCTCGACGGACACCTGACCCGGCTCGCCCACGCCCTGCACCGCGAACGTCGCGTACCCGTCGCCGACGCGCGTGTACCCCTCGGAACGCACCGGGTCTCCGGGCACGCTGTAGGTCCACTCGATGGTGCGCGACCTGCCGTAGTTGAGCGGGGAGAACGACGCCGTCGCGACCGTCGTGCCCGGGTCCTCGGTGTCCTCGAACGTGACGGTCAGGTCCGACCCGCCGCTCGTCGCGCGTACGTCCTCGGCCCCGGCGGGAACCGGGATGCCGTACTGGTCCCAGTAGTAGAAGTAGCCGCCCCGGTCGGGCTGATCGTTCCGGATCGTCACCGTCACCGACGCCTCGACCGGCGAGCCGTCGCCCTCGAGCACGAAGCGGCTCCGCGCCGTCTCGTCGAGTCCGTCCTCCGCCGCCGCTGCCGGTCCGACGAGCACGACGGCGCCCGCGATCCCGACGCCTACCAGCCCGTTCAGCAGTCGTGCCCGACCCACCGTGTCCCACCTGCCGTCTTCTCGTCCCGTGTCGCGCACGTGGGCGCTGGCGGAACTGTACCGGCCCGTCCGCGTCCTTCCGTGCCGGTTCCAGGCCTCCATGATGGACCGGACGACGGACCGGTGTCGGACCGGGGTGGCACGCTGGCCGGATGACTTCACGCGTGGCACACACGACCGTCGACTGCCGGGATGCCTGGACGCTCTCCGAGTGGTGGAAGGGTGTGCTCGACTACGTCGACCTCGCCGACGACCCGAACGAGCCCGGGCACGAGGAGTGCCTGATCCTCAGCCGGGACGGCACGCACCGGCTGCTGTTCATCGAGGTGCCGGAACCCAAGTCGGTGAAGAACCGGCTGCACCTCGACCTCGCCCCGGTCAGCGGTACGCGCGACGAGGAGCTCGCGCGACTCCTCGCGCACGGCGCGACGGAGGTGGCGGACCGGCGGGGCCTCTACGGCCCCGGGAGCGGCTGGGTGGTGCTCGCCGACCCGGAGGGGAACGAGTTCTGCATCCTGCGGGGGTGAGCATGCCCCGCCGTGGCCGTCCGAGACGGACGCCACCTAGCGGGAGGGGGCGCCCTCGTCGGTGCCTGCACCCGTCGTCTGGTCGGTGCTCCGGGACTCGTCCTCGGCCCGGGCCTCCGACTGGTCCCCCGCACGCGCGGCGACCCGGACGTCGTGTGCCTTGTCGACGTCCTCCTGCCGCTTGGCCTCCTTCTTGTCGCTCGCCCGGGTGTCCTTGGGCTCGAGCTGGAGCGAGTTCTCGGCGGGCAGGCCCTCGTGCAGCTCGCGGCTGCGCTCGAGCTCGGCGTCGAGCTCGGCGCCGAACAGCATCGCGAGGTTGGTGATCCACAGCCACAGCAGGAACACGATGACGCCGGCGAGGGTGCCGTACGTGGCGCCGTAGCTCGCGAAGCCGGAGCCGATGTAGAACGCGAACGCGGCCGACGCGAGCACCCACACGCCGATCGCGACGAGCGCCCCGGTGCTGAACAGCCGGAACTTCGGCTTCTTCACGTTCGGTGTCACGTGGTAGAGGATCGCGACCAGGATGACGACCAGCGCGAGCACGACCGGCCACTTGAGCACGCCCCACACCGTCACGGCCGTCGGTCCCAGACCGATGAGCTCGCCGATGGTGCGAGCGAAGGGGCCCGAGAGGACCAGCGCACCGATGACGAGCGCGGCGATCACGACGGTCACCGCCGTGACGAGGAGCATCACCGGGCGCAGCTTCCAGATCGGGCGCCCTTCCTCGACCTCGTACACGCGGTTCATGGCCCGCCCGAACGCCCCGATGAACCCGGACGCGGACCACAGGGCCAGTGCGACACCGAGGATCAGCGCGAGCGCAGCGCCGCCGCTGTTGTCCACCGCGTTCTCCACCAGCGGCTCGACCTGGTCGGTCATGCCCGCGGGGATGAAGTCCTCGACGGTCGTCATCACCCGGTCGACGATGGTCTCCGGGTCACCCACCAGACCGAGCAACGACACGAGCGCCAGCAGTGCGGGCGCCGACGCCAGCACCGCGTAGTAGGTCAGCGCTGCCGCGAGGTCCGTGCACTGGTCCCGGGAGAACCGGGCGAACGTGGCTTTGACGACGTCGAGCGTCGAGCGCCTGGGCGCAGCCTCGGTGCTGTCGGTGCGGTCGGTCTCGGCCATTGTCGGCCCCCGTCGGGATCGGTCGCCGCCGAGGGTTCTCGGCTCCTCCTGACGGTAGGCCGTACGGGGCCGTTCACAACTCGAGGTCAGTGACCCGCGCCGAGGTTGCCCGCGAGGAGCTCGTACCGCTCGGCGCTGTCCTCGTTCAGACCGACGACCTCGAGGTGCTTGCCCTTGGCCGCGTACTTCGTGCGGATCGCGTCGAGCGCGGCGACCGTGGAGGCGTCCCACACGTGCGCGTTCGACAGGTCGACGACGACGTGCGCGGGGTCGCCCGCGTAGTCGAACTGGTAGACGAGGTCGTTGGACGAGGCGAAGAACAGCTCGCCGTCGACCACGTAGGTGCGGGAGCCGGCGTCGGGCACGTCCGTCCCGACCACGCCGTCCGCCTCGCCGGTGGGGTCGAGGCGCGTGACGGTCGTCAGGTGAGCGACGCGACGGGCGAACAGCACCGTCGCGGTGAGCACACCGACGATCACCCCGTACGCGAGGTTGCTCGTCGCGACGGTCACGACGACGGTCGCGAGGGTCACGACCGTCTCGGACCGGGGCATGCGCCGCAGGGTCGAGGGCGTGATCGAGTGCCAGTCGAACGTGCCGACGGCGACCATGATCATGACGGCCACGAGCGCGGCCATGGGCATGATCGCGACGACGTCGCCCAGCCCGACGACGAGCCCCAGCAGGAACACCCCGGCGAGGAACGTGGAGATGCGGGTGCGGGCCCCGGACGCCTTCACGTTGATCATGGTCTGGCCGATCATGGCGCAGCCGCCCATGCCGCCGAAGAACCCGGTGACGATGTTCGCGACGCCCTGGCCCCACGCCTCGCGCGTCTTGTTCGAGTGCGTGTCGGTGATGTCGTCGACGAGCTTCGCGGTCATGAGCGACTCGAGGATGCCGACGAGCGCCATGCCGAGCGCGTACGGCGCGATGATCTGCAGCGTCTCGAACGTGAACGGCACGTTCGGGACCAGCAGCGACGGCAGCGACTCGGGCAGCGCGCCCTCGTCCCCGACCGTGGGAACGTCGATCGCCGCGACGACGACGGCCGCGGTGAGCAGCACGATCGCCACGAGCGGTGCCGGCACGACCGTGGTCCAGCGCGGCAGCAGCACGATGATCGCGATCCCGACGGCGACCAGCGGGTACACCTGCCACGGCACGTCGATCAGGTGCGGGAGCTGGGACAGGAAGATGAGGATCGCGAGCGCGTCGACGAACCCGACCATGACGGAGCGCGGGATGAAGCGCATGAGCCGCGCGATCCCCGCGACGCCCAGCAGGACCTGGATCACGCCCCCGAGGATGACGGTCGCGACGAGGTAGTCGACGCCGTGCTCGGCGACGACGGGTGCGACGACGAGCGCCACGGCCCCGGTCGCCGCGGAGATCATCGCCGGCCGCCCGCCGACGAACGAGATCGTCACCGCCATCGTGAACGCGGCGAAGAGCCCGAGCCGCGGGTCGACGCCCGCGATGATCGAGAACGCGATCGCCTCGGGGATCAGGGCGAGGGCGACGACGAGCCCGCCGAGCACCTCGATCCGCAGCCGGCGCGGCGAGCGCAGCGCGGACCGCACGGACCAGGACTGGTCGGCCTCGGGCACGACGGCCACGACCGGCGGGGCGGTCTGGGGCAGGGGTGCGGGGGCGTCGTTCGGCACGGGCGTTCCTTCGGTGGGGGTGGTGCCCGACGTCGCGCGGCGCGGGCCCGCGGAACTCTACCCTTACGTGAGGGTAGAGTTCCACTCCCACCGATCAGGAAGACTGTCCCCCATGAGCGACCCCGTCAGCGCCTCGACCACGACCGCGCCCACGTCCCACATCGGTGCCGTCGCGGAGCGCACCGGGCTGTCGCTGCGGACCTTGCGCCACTACGACGAGGTGGGGCTCGTCCCGCCCTCGGCGCGGTCGGAGGGCGGCTTCCGCCTCTACACCGACGCGGACGTCGAGCGCCTCCTGCTCGTCCGGCGCATGAAGCCGCTCGGCTTCTCCCTCGAGGAGATGGCCGACCTGCTGGACGTCACCGACCGGCTCCTCCCGACCGACCGCGGAGATGTCGACGTCGACCTCCGCGCCCGGCTCGACGCCTACGTCGTCGCGGCGCAGGAGCGCCGCGCCGAGCTCGCCCGCAAGCTCGACTGGGCGGACGAGCTCATCACGCTCCTGCGCTCGCGCTGACCCCTGCCGGAAGACGGCTCACCAGTCCTCGGGCCGCGACGCCTTGCCGTCGAGCCACAGCCGGTCGCTCTCGTCCCGGTGCGTACCGTCCGTCCCCACGTGCTTCGTGCTGATGCGGTCGCCCTTGGTGATGACGTGGACCATCGCCATCGCGTGACCACGGCCGAGCCCGTAGTCGGCGGCGAGCCACTCGACGACGGGAGTCGCCTTGGTGCCGGGGCCGAAGCCCCGCTCGTGCGCGCGCTCGACGAGCTCGCGCGGGGTCATGCCGGTCTTGGTCTCGACGGCGTCGAGGTAGGCCTGGAAGGACATCAGCGGTTCTCCTGGATCATCGTGGGGGACGCGTGGACGCACATCATGCGCAGCGTGGTGGTGCCGGTGTTAGTGAAGCCGTGCCAGACGTGCGGGGCGACGACGGCGGTGCCACCCCCGCGGGCGACGACCTGCTCGTCGCCGATCACGATCGTCGCCTCGCCCTCGAGCACGGTCCACGTCTCGGAGTACGGGTGCCGGTGCAGGCCCGGACCCTGTCCCGGGTCGTTGGTGACGAGGAAGAACGAGATGCCGGACCCGTGGTCCGCACCTTCGAAGCGCAAGGTGCGGGACCCGGCGATGCGGATGTCCTCGGCGAGGACGACGGCTGCCATGGTGACCTCCTCCGGTCGGTGTGGGACCACCCTGTCCCACCCGACGCCCGGCGACTACAGTTTCGACGTGAGTCGAAAGATGGTCGAGTTCCGCCTCGCCCCCGACGACGTGTCGGCGATCCGCTTCGGGCTGTCCCCGGGCCACGAGCTCGCCCACGCGGTCCGCGTGCTGGCCCGGCCCCAGCACCATCCGCTGCAGTGGGGCTGGCTGCGCAGCACGCGTCACCGCGTCCCTGTCGGGGCCTTCGACCTCCTGCGGCTCGTCGTGGGCGAGGAGGGCTACCTGCCCGACTTCCTCACGTCGGCACCCGACTGGGACCTCACCCCGGACGAGGAGCTCGAGCGCCTCCGGCGGGCCGACGTCGGGCCCATGCGCGTCGACCTCGGCAAGCGGGTCGTGCGCACGACCGGGCGCGACCAGCAGGCGCTGCAGGCGATGGCGGCGGACCCCGCGCGGACGAGGTCGATCGTCGCCGAGGCGTGGGAGGACTTCTGGGCGGCCGCGCTCGCGCCGCACTGGACGCAGGTCGACCGCCTGCTGCGCGCCGACGTCGCGGCCCGTTCGCGACGGGTGTCGACGCACGGCCTCGGTGCGATGGTCGCGACCCTCAACGAGGCCGTCACGTGGGGCTCGGACGCCGTCCGCGTCCGCATGGAGCGGCACGAAGAGGTGCTGGACTGCGCGGGCAGCGGACTCGTCCTCGTCCCGTCGGTGATGTCCGCCGGCTGCGCAGCGCTCACGGAACGTCCGGCGCAACCCACCCTCTTCTACCCCGCGCTCGGGGTCAGCGAGACCTGGACCACGGCCGGCGCGGACGTCTCCGACGCTCTCGGCGCGCTCCTCGGCGACGGTCGCGCACGCGTGCTCCTCGCACTGCGCGAGCCGATGTCCACGAGCGAGGTCGCCGCGGACGGCGCTCTCGCGATCTCGACCGCCTCGCACCACCTGTCGATCCTGCGCAGAGCACGGCTCGTCGACTCACGACGCGAGGGGAACCGGGTCATGCACGTCCGCACGCCGCTGGGAGAGGCGCTGGCCACCGGCTGACAGTCCCTGCGGCTCGACGACGACCGGGCCGGCGGGCGAGGCCCTACGCGCGACTCCTGCGGGAGTCGAAGCTCTCCCGGTTCGCCTCGATCCCCGGGTTGTTCGCGATCGCCCAGTCCGCGAGCGCGAGCGCCGGCGGGATGAGCGTCCTCCCGACCTCGGTCAGCTCGTACTCGACCCGGGGCGGCACCTCGGCATAGGCGGTGCGGGAGACGAGCCCGTCGCGCTCGAGGTGCCGGAGAGTCAGCGACAGCATGCGCTGGGAGATGCCGGGGATCCGGCGCTGGAGCTCGGTGAAGCGCAGCAGCCCGCCGTCGAGCGTCACGACGACGAGCAGCGTCCACTTGTCCGCCACCCGGTCGAGCACGCCGCGGATCGCCTGCCACTGGTCGCCGCGGATCGTGCACGTGTCCTCGTACTGCGACATGACCGTCCTCTGTGCGTCACGAACACCGGTGTGCCTTGTGTAGGCGTCGCCGTGGTCACGCATGATGCGGCTACGCACAACTCGTAACCATGAGAGGGATCGACCCATGACCGTCGCCTACTGGATCGTCGCCGCGCTGCTCGCGGTCTTCTACGGCTACGCAGGGGGCAAGAAGCTCCTGCAGAGCACGGAGCAGCTCCAGCCGATGATGGGCTGGGTCGACGCCGTGCCCATGCCGGCGGTCCGAGCCGTCGGCGCGATCGAGGTCCTCGGCGCCGTCGGCCTCCTGCTCCCCCCGCTCACCGGCATCGCGCCGTGGCTCGCGCTCGTCGCCGCGGCCGGGTTCGTCGTGCTCCAGGTGGCCGCGGCCGCGCTGCACCTCTCGCGCGGCGAGCGGAAGCTGATCGGGCTCAACGTCGTGCTCGTCGTGCTCGCCGTGGCCGCGACGTGGCTCGCCACGGTCTGGCTCGACTAGAGCCCGATGGACAGGGTGTTGATGCGGCCTCCGGTGAGGTCCCCGAACTCGAACCGGAGCCCGGGAACGGGGCTGCCGGGGAAGTCGCCGGTGATGGTGGCGGTCACGACGACCCCGCCGGCACGCTCGGTGACGTCCGTGATCTCGTACTCGACGGGGACGCTGCCGGCACGCCAGGCGCGCACGGCGTCGACGCCGGCGCAGGTCGAACCCTCGTCCTCCACCACGGCTTCGTCGCCGAACAGCGCGACGAGGGCCTCGTGGTCGGTCGTCGGGGCCAGCTCGAAGTAGCGCTGGACGATCGTGGGAAGTCTCGTGCCGGTCATGCGACTCTCCTGTTCTGTGCGTTCTCTGTGTGCCGTGCGATCTGAGTGTTCAGCGGCCGCTGCTCGGGGAAGGTCCAGCCGAGGGCGACCGCGAGCAGGCGGAGCACCGTCGTCACGACCACACCGGCGAGCGCGGCGACGAGCGGGTCGACCCCGATGGCGGCGAGCCCGACGAGGACCGCCGCGCCCGCCGCCGCCGCGATCGCATAGAGCGAACCGACGTGCAGGAGCGCGACCGGCTGGCCGAGCGTCACGTCCCGCACGACCGATCCGCCGACCGCGGCGGCGGCCCCGACGAAGACGGCCGGGACCGGCGGCACACCGAGGGCGAGCGCCTTCGACGCGCCGATGGCGCCGAACAGGCCGATGGTCACGGCGTCAAGCACGAGGATGACGGGATCGAGCCGCGCGAACAGCCGCGGCAGCAGCATCCCGACGAGCGCGAGGGCCGCCGCCGTGAGCACGTACCACTCGCCGCGGACGACGACGGGTGCGACCCCGAGCAGGATGTCGCGCAGCAGGCTCCCACCCAGGGCCACGCCGATGCCGATCAGCACGACGCCGAGAAGGTCGATGCGCCGGTCGCGGACCATCCCGGCGAAGAGCCCGCCCTGCAGTGCGCCGAGGCCGACCGCGACGAGCTCCGCCCACAGCGGGATGCCGAAGGTGGTGGACATCGCGGTCGGCGACACGGTCAGCTCGCCGTGCTGCGGGCGGCGTCGAGGATCATGTCGGTCACCGCGCCGGGCTGCGACACGGTGACGGCGTGCGACGCGTCGATCTCGACGATCGTCGCGCCGGCCCGCTCGGCCATGAACTGCTGCGACTCGAGCGGGATCGCGAGGTCCTGCCGCGCGGCGAGGCTCCACGACGGGATCGATCGCCAGGCCGCCGCGCTCAGCGGGTCGGCGAGCGCCTGCCCGATGATCGGCCGCTGCGTCGCCGCCATGAGCGCGGCGGTCTCGTCGGGGACGTCGGCGGCGAACACGGCGCGGAACTCCTCCTGGCGGATGTAGAGGTCGTCCCCCGTGCCGCCGTCGGGAGCGGGGGCCGAGATCGGCTCGAGGGCCGCGCCGAGCTGGGCGCCGGGGAACTTCGCGGCGAGCTCGCCCGTGCTCTCGCCGATCTCGGGCAGGAAGCTCGCGACGTACACGAGCGCCGTGACGTCCGGGTTGCCGTCGGCGGCGACCGTCATGACCGACCCGCCGTAGGAGTGTCCGGCGAGCACGACGGGACCGTCGATGCCGGCGAGGACGCTGCGCAGGTACGCGGCGTCGTGGTCCAGCCCGCGCAGCGGGTTGGCGACCGCGAGGACGCGGTGCCCGGCGGCCTGGAGGTCGAGGACCGAGCCGTTCCAGCTCGAGGAGTCGGCGAACGCGCCGTGCACGAGGACGATGGTCTGCTTCGTCGCTGCGGTGGTGGTCATGTCGGTACTTCCCTTCGTGGTGGCCGGTGTCCCCGGCATGTCTGGTCAACACTTGCAACATGCAATATATTGCATACCAGTTAGGACCCGTCAAGATCCGGAGAGGCAGAATAGGTGCGTGCCCATCCCCACCAACGTCCCCGCCGTCGACCGCACGCTCCTGCGCGACGACGTCTACGGCCGCCTGCGCGACGCCATCATCGACGGGACGTTCGAGCCCGGCGAGCAGCTGCGCGACGGAGAGCTCGCCACCTGGCTCGGGGTGAGCCGCACCCCCGTGCGCGAGGCTCTCCTCCGACTGGCGCGCGGTGGCCTCGTGGTCGCCCATCCGGGACGCTCGACCGTCGTGAGCTCGCTCGATCTCCGCACCCTGCGCGAGGCCCGCGACGTCGTCGCGGCGATGCACCGCCTCGCCGTGCACGACGCGGTGCCGCACCTCACCGACACCGATCTCGACGCGATGCGCGACGCCGCCCGCCGGTTCGCGGCCGCGGTCGAGGCCGGTGACGTCGAGGCCGCGATCGCCGCCGACGACGACCTCCACGGCATCCCCGTCGCGGTCTCCGACAACCGTGCCGTCGCCGCGGTGCTCGAGCAGTACACGCCCGTGCTCCGGCGCGCCGAACGCCTGCGCTTCGCCGACCCCGACGCGCAGGGGTCGCTCGAGCGGCACGACGAGCTCATCCGCCGGTGCGCGGCACGGGACGCCGAGGGTGCGGCCGCGGTCGCCTCCGGCACGTGGTCGAGCCTGCCCGACGCCGACTGACCGGGCGCCCGGCGCTCCGTCACCCTCCCACGGCACATCACGTCACGAGACGACCTGACCTGGAGCGAGCCATGATGACCGGTTCCACAGTCCCCCCGCTGCACTCCTACGACCTCCAGGGCTCGGACGAGGCTCTCGCGCCCCTGGTCCTCCTGCACGGCCTCACCTTCGACCGACACCAGTGGCAGCCGCTCCTGCGCGAGCTCGCCACGATCTCCCCGCGACGACGCGTGCTCGCGGTCGACCTTCCCGGGCACGGCGGCTCACCCCGATGGCCGGACTACGACCTCGACGCGGTCGTCGCGGCCGTGCACGCCACGACGGTCGAGGTCGGCCTCGACGCGCCGGTCGTCGTCGGGCACTCGATCGGAGGGCTGCTGGCCACGCTCTACGCCGCCCGCTATGCGGCCCGAGCAGTGGTGAACATCGACCAGCCCCTGCTGCCCGGCCCTTTCGGCGCGATCGTCCGGCAGGCCGAAGCCACCCTGCGCGGCCCCGCCTTCCTGGAGGTGTGGCAGCGCCAGCTCGACGGCATGCACGTCGAGCTCCTGCCGGCCGACGCCCAGGAGCTCGTCCGCACGGCCACGACGCCTCGTGCCGATCTTCTCCTCGGCTACTGGGCCGAGCTGCTGGCGGACGAGGACGACGCCCTGGCGGCACGCCGCGACCGGGACGTGGTCGACCTGCATCGACGCGGGGTCGCGTACGACTACGTGACCGGCACCGAGCCGCCGCCGCCCTACCGGCGGTGGCTGGAGTCAGCGCTTCCCGGGGCCCGCACCACCGTGCTGCCTGGCAGCGGCCACTTCCCGCACCTCGCCCACCCGGCCGAGGTCGCCGAGATCGTCGTCACCGCGGCCGGCCGATAGGCACGTCCGCGACGTCGACCTCGACGAGACGGCCGTCTGCGGCCGTCACCTCGTGCACCGCGCCCGTCAGGGTCACGACGGCCCGCGCCGTCGCGGCCCCGGGGAGGGGGCGGCGCGCGGACGGCCCGCGCGCGACGATCGCGCCGCCCGTCAGGTCGCCGATCGGCGCGGCGGGCGAGACGCCCGCGTGCGCGGCGACCCACACCTCGACGTCGCCGGGCTCGACCACGCGCACGAGGCGGCGGTCGGAGAACGCGAGCCGCGACGTCGGGACGCGGAACCGGACGCGTCGCGACTCGCCCGGCGCGAGGTCGACCCGGGCGAACCCGAGCAGCTGCACGACGGGGCGCGGGAGCGACCCGAGCAGGTCGCGCGCGTAGAGCTGGACCACCTCGGTGCCCGCGACAGCGCCCGTGTTCGTCACGGTCACCGCCGCGTCGAACGCCCCGCTCGTGGACGTCGACGCGTCGACCTGCAGGTCCGCGTAGGCGAACGTCGTGTACGACAGCCCGAACCCGAAGGGGCGCACGGGCGTCGGGTCGGTCGACGTCACGTCGGAGGGCCCGCCGAGCACGGGGTGCAGGTAGGAGTAGGGCTGCGCACCGGCGGCGCGCGGGAGCGAGACCGGGAGCCGCCCCGAGGGGTTCACCGCTCCGGTCAGCACGTCGGCGACGGCGTGCCCGCCCTCCTCCCCGGGGAAGAAGCCCTGCACGACGGCGGCTGGCCGGGCGCCGCCCGTCAGGTCGGCGACGTCGTCCAGCGCCCACCCGATCGCGTAGGGGCGTCCGGTGAGCAGCACGAGGACCACGGGCGTGCCGGTCGCGACGAGCTCGGTGACGAGCGCGCGCTGCACGCCCGGGAGCTCGAGCGACTCGACGTCGTTGCCCTCCCCGACCGTCCCGCGCCCGAACAGGCCGGCGTCGTCACCGACGACGACGACCGCGACGTCCGCGCCGCGCACGGCGTCGACCGCGGCGGCGAAGCCCGAGGTGTCGTCGCCGTCGACGGCGCAGCCGGGCTCGTGCACGACCTGCGAACCCGGGAGCGCCGCGCGCAGCGCCTCGGCGACCGTCGGCAGCTCGATCCCGCGCGGGGTCCCCGGGTGGTGCGCGAGCACGTGGTTGACGAACGAGTAGCAGCCCAGGAGCGCCTCGGCCCGGTCCGCGTTGGGCCCGACGACGGCGACACGGGCAGGGTCTGCGGCGAGCGGGAGCACGCCGTCGTTCGCGAGCAGGACCAGCGACTCCTGCGCGAGCCGGCGCGCGGTGGCGCGGTGCGCGGGCGGGTCGAGGTCGACGGCGGACGGCGGGCCGTCCGCGAACGCGTCGGGGTCGAGCAGACCGAGCTCCTCCTTCTGGGCGAGCACGCGCAGCACGGCCCGGTCCACGAGCGCCTCGTCGAGGAGCCCCGCACGCACCCTGGCGGCGAGCGGCTCCAGGTACGCGTCGCCCGACGGCAGCTCGACGTCGATCCCCGCCTCGAGCGCGAGCGCCGCGGCCTCGCCGCGGTCCGCCGCGACGCGGTGCATGACCTCGAGGAACGCGACGGCGAAGTAGTCGGCGACGACGACGCCGTCGAACCCCCAGCGCCCGCGCAGGACGTCGGTCAGCAGCTCGGGGTTCGCCGCGACGGGGACGCCGTCCACCTCCGCGTAGGAGTTCATGACCGACCGGGCGCCGCCGTCGCGCACGGCCATCTCGAAGGGTGGCAGGAAGACGTCCGCCAGCTCGCGCGGCCCGACGCTCACCGGCGCGTGGTTGCGCCCGCCGCGCGACGCCGAGTAGCCGGCGAAGTGCTTGAGCGTCGCGTGCACGCCCGCGCCCTGCAGGCCCCGCACGTACGCGGTGCCGACCGCGCCCACGAGGTACGGGTCCTCGCCGATGCACTCGTCGACGCGTCCCCACCGGGGGTCGCGCACGACGTCGAGCACGGGGGCGAGCGCCTGGTGCGCGCCGAGCGCACGCATGGACTCCCCCACCTGCCGCGCCATCTCCTCGACGAGCGCGGGGTCGAACGACGCACCCCACGCGAGCGGCGTCGGGTACGTCGCGGCCTGCCACGCGGCGAGGCCGGTGAGCGCCTCCTCGTGGACGATCGCGGGGATCCCCAGGCGCGTCTCGCGCACGAGACGACGCTGCTCGGCCCACAGCCACGCGGCGCGCTCGACGGGATCCACCGGGCGCGTCCCGTACACGCGGGTGTAGTGGCCGATGCCGTGCCGCGTGATCTCCGCGAGCGCACCCGAGGGCTGCTGCCCCGCGGTCATCTCCGACTGCATCGGGGCGACCGTGCCGTTCTGGTCGATCCAGTAGCCGACGAGCTGGGCGAGCTTCTCCTCGAGCGTCATGCGGGCGTGCAGCGCGCGCACGTGCTGCGAGACCGTGGGCTGCGCGGGCGAGGCGGGTGCTGCCGGGACGGCAGGGACGACGTCGGTCACTGGCCGACCTCCTTCGATGGTGCGGGTCAGCCCTTGACGGCGCCTGAGAGGCCGCCGACGATGCGTCGCTCGAACAACGAGAAGAAGACGAGCGCGGGGATCATGGAGAGGGACGTGAAGGCGAGCACCTTGGCGGTGTCCACGGAGTACTGGGACGCGAACGACTGGACCCCGAGCGGCAGGGTGTACGACGTCTCGTCGTTGAGGATGAACAGGGGCAGCAGGTAGCTGTTCCAGCTCGCGACGAACGCGAGGATGCCGACCGTGATGACGCCTGGCAGGGACAGCGGGACCACCATGCGGAAGAAGAACCCGAGGCGTCCGGCGCCGTCGATCGACGCGGCCTCCTCGAGCTCGCGCGGGATCGCGCGCAGGAACGGCACGAGGATGATCACCGTGGTCGGGAGGGCGAACGCGATCTGCGGCAGCACGAGACCGCCGACGCTGTTCATGAGCCCGAGCGTGCGGATCATGATGTACAGCGGCGTGATCGCGACCGTGATGGGGAACATCAGCCCCGCCGCGAACAGCGAGTACATGGCGCCCCGCCCGAAGAACGAGTAGCGCGCGAGCACGTAGCTCGCCATGAGGCCGAGGACCACCACGCCGATCGTCGTGAGCAGGCCCGCGACGACCGAGTTGCCGAGCTGTCGCCAGAAGATGGAGCTCGCGAGGACGTCCCCGTAGTTCTCCAGCTGCCAGGGCGAGGGCAGGCCCGACGGGTCGGAGGTGATCTGCGCGTTGGTGCGGAACCCGCCGGTCACGATGTATGCGATGGGCGCGAGGCACACGCCGACGAGCAGGTACGCCACGACGTAGGTGAGCGGTCCGCCCCGGCCGATCCCGGAGCCCTGCCGCCGCCGGCCCTCCGGGGTCGCCCGGGTCCCGGGGGCACGGCCGGGGACCGGTGCGGCGGTGACGGTGGCCATCACTTCTTCCCTTCGGTGAGCGCGCCCTCGGTGTCTCGGCGCAGGACGAACCGCTGGTAGACCAGGGCGATGACGAGCGAGATGAGGAACAGCACGACCGCGACGGCGCTGCCGAACCCGAAGTTCCCCGCGTTGCGCCCGTTCGCGACCATGTAGGTCGCCATCGTCGAGGTGCCCGCCGTCGAGGCCACGTACTGGCCCCAGATGATGTAGACGAGGTCGAACAGCTGCAGCGACCCGATGATCGACAGGAACGCCCAGATGCGCAGCGTCGGGCCGAGCAGCGGGAGCGTGATGTGGCGCTGGGTCTGCCAGTACGAGGCGCCGTCGATCGCGGAGGCCTCCGACAGCTCGTCCGGGATGCCCTGCAGCCCGGCGAGGAACAGGATCACGGCGAAGCCGATGTACTTCCACGTGATGATGAACATCAGCGTCCAGATCGCCCACGACGGGTCCGCGAGCCAGTCCACCGCGAGCGCGTCCAGCCCGATCTTGGCGAGCAGGTCGTTCACCGCGCCGTTGGTCGCGAGCATGAGGCTGAAGCCCGTCCCGACGATCACCTCGGACACCACGTACGGCACGAACACGAGCACCCGGATGAGCGAGCGACCCCGGATGCGCCGGTTGAGCATGAGCGCGACGGTGATCGCGACCGGGCCCTGCAGGACGAGCGACATGACGACGATGAACGCGTTGTGCCCCAGCGCCGCCATGAACTCGGGGTCCTGGAAGATGACGACGTAGTTCTGCAGCCCGACGAACTCGGTGGGCGGGCCGAAGCCCTTCCACTTGAAGAAGCCGTAGTACGCGGCCATCAGCACGGGGATGATGACGAACGCGAGGAAGACGACGAGGGCCGGGCCCGCGAGGACCGCGATCTCGGCGCGCTTCCCCCAGCGCCCGTGCCGGCGGCGCCGGGGCCGCCCGGTCAGGGCCGGGGGCGGTGCGTCCGCACCACCCCCGGGCCCTGCCAGGTCCACGGGCGTCGTCGCGGTCGGCGCGGCTGCCTCCTGGGACGTACCGTGGGGCACGCCGTGGGACACGGTCATGGCGCCGGCTACTCCTTGGCGGCCGCGTCGTTCACGGCCGAGACGATGTCCGCGGCGGTGCCCTGACCGGCGAGCAGGTTGACCACGGCCGTGTTGAGCGCGTTGCCGATGTTCTGCCCGTACAGCGTGTCGAGCCAGACGGACACGTACGGCGCCTCGTTGTACGCCTCGAGGATCGACACGAGCGCCGGGTCGGTCACGACGGACTGCGCCTCGGTGCTGGCCGGGAGCGTCTGGAACGCGTCGGCGTACGCCTCCTGCGACTCCTTCGACAGCGCGAAGTTGAGGAAGTCGGCGCACGCGTCCGGCGCGTCGACCGAGCAGGAGTACCCGTCGACGCCGCCCATCATCGCGCCGGGCTCGCCCTCGCCGCCCTCGACGGCGGGGAAGGGGAACCACTGCAGGTCGGGCAGCGGCTGCTCGTCGGGCGTGAGCGAGGCGATGACACCGGGGTCCCACGCGCCCATGAGCTCCATCGCCGCCTGGTGGTTGGCGACCAGGCCGGCCGACGAGCCGGCGCCCTGCTGGGCCGACGTGGTGAGGAAGCCGTCGTTGAACGGCTCGGTCGCGGCGAAGTCGGCGAGCGCCTCGCCCGCCTCGGTCCAGCACGGCGCGTCGAACGTGCGGGTCTCGGCGGCCTCGTTCATGGTGTCCTGCGAGCAGTACCGCAGGGCGAAGAAGTAGTACCAGTGCGCGGCGGGCCACGCGTCCTTCGCGCCGAGCGCGATCGGTGCCACGTCGGCGGCCTTGAGCTGGTCGTTCACCGACTCGAGGTCCGCGACGGTCTCGGGGGTGCCCGTGACGCCGGCCTGCTCGAACAGGTCCGCGCCGTAGAAGAGGCCGCCCGGGAGGATCGAGACCGGCACGCCGTAGACCTTGTCGTCCACGGTCATGGCGCTCAGCGCACCGCCGACGGCCGACTCGACGTCGGGGTCGACGAGGTCCGTCAGGTCCTTGACCTGCCCGGCCTCGACGACGTCGGCGAGCTTGCCGCCGCCGCGCGCCATGAAGATGTCGGGTGCGTCGCCGGAGTTGAGGGCGGTCTGGAGCTTGCCGTCCATGTCCTCGTTCTGGATGGCCTGGATCTCGATCGTGACGCCGGGGTTGGCATCCTCGAACGCGGCGACCGTGTCCTCCCAGTACGCCTTGCCGGGGCCGGTCGTGGAGTTGTGCCAGAACGTCATCGAGGCGGAGCCGTCGTCCGACCCGCCCTCGTCACCACCGCTGCAGGCGCTCAGCGCGAGCCCGCCGATGATCGTGGCGGCAGTGGCCGCCAGGAGCTTCCGTGCCTTCATGGTCCGTCCTCTTCGTCGAGTAGGCGGCAGGGTGACCTGCACCGCCGGGGATCCGGCCACTGCGCGTCGTCGGCAGCGGATGTCCTGACACTGGCAGGTTCGACGGGCGCGTGTCAATCGTTGTCGATAACGTTTTCGAAACAAGCGCCACGCCGCGGCGCTCCCGCGTCCGACAGCGGACGGCAGGCGCTAGGGTCGTCCCATGCGACCGTCCGGGAGAGTGACCATCGGCGACGTCGCGCGCTCCGCCGGCGTCTCCGTGGCCACCGTCTCCAAGGTGATCAACGAGCGGTACGGCGTCGCACCCCAGACGTCGGCGCACGTGAACGAGGTCATCGCCGAGCTCGGCTACGAGTCCTCGATCGTGGCGCGCAGCCTGCGCAGCCGCCGCACCAACGTCATCGGCATCCTCGTCGCCGAGTTCGAGCCGTTCTCCACCGAGCTCCTCAAGGGCATCTCCGAGGCGGTCGAGGAGACGGGCTACGAGCTGATGGCCTACTCGGGCGGCCTGCGCCGCGACGACCGCGTCGGCTGGGAGAAGCGGTACCTCTCCCGGCTCGCGGGCACGCTCATCGACGGCGCCATCATCGTGACACCGACCGTCGTCGCGCCCAACGACTCGATCCCCGTGGTCGCCGTCGACCCGCACCGCGGGCTCTCGGGCGCCCCGACCGTGGACTCCGACAACCTCGCGGGCGCACGCGCCGCGACCGAGCACCTCGTCGGGCTCGGGCACCGCCGCATCGCCTTCCTCGGCGGACGCCCGGACCTCGAGTCCGCGCGGCTGCGCGAGCAGGGGTACCGCGAGGCGCTCGCGGCCGCCGGGATCACGGTCGACCCGGCCCTCCTGCGCGTCGGCGGGTACCGCCCGGACCTCGCCGACTCCCCCGCGCACGAGCTCCTCTCCCTCGCCGACCGGCCCACCGCCGTCTTCGCCGCCAACGACCTCTCGGCGATCCGGACGATGGAGGTCGCGCGCGAGCTCGGCCTGCGCGTGCCCGACGACGTCTCGGTCGTCGGGTTCGACAACGTGCCCGAGTCCGCGCTCACCGAACCCTCCCTGACCACCGTGAGCCAGCCGATCCACCAGATGGGCGCGGAGGCGCTGCGCCTGGTCGTCGACCTCGTGGAAGGGCGGGTGCGGGACCCGCACCTGCGCCTGCCGACCGAGCTCGTCGTGCGGGGCAGCACGCGCCGGGTCTGAGCCGACCACGGCCCGCGCGTCGCGTCGCGTCGGGAATCTCTCACGCCCACTCGTCGTTATGTCACGCGAACGGGCCGGCACGTCCCGGCACTCTCCCACCTCGAGGAGGCCCATGGTGCGCCTCGCACGCCGCGTCCAGGTCGAGAACGACCTCGGACAGATCGACCACTACGTCCGTCACACCGGTGACGGGCTCGTGTCGCCGCACGCCCACGTCCCCGAGTCCGTGCCCGTCGGGGCGGGCTCCTACGTCGAGGCCGGCGCCCGCATCGGCAGCGGCTCGCGCGTCGGCACGGGCAGCTGGCTGGACCACGACGTCGCCCTCGGCCGCGACGTGCACGTGGGCGACAACGTCCACCTCGGCCCCGAGACGGCTGTGGGCGACCGCGCCCGCGTCGGCAGCGGCGCCCGCGTCGGCCCGCGCGTGCGGGTCGAGCCCGGGGCGCGCGTCCCGGCCGACGCGATCGTCCCCGCCGACGCGACCGTGCGCCGCCGGGGACCGAACCGCACCGCGTACGACGTCGCCGCCTGAGCCGACCGCGCCCGGAGCGACCCGCACGCCGACCGTGGATGGTCTGGTCCCGCGCGGGCCGGAGTGCGTACGATCCGCACGGTGACCTTCCCCGACCCGCGCACCGCGCACGTGCCGTCGCCGACCGCACCGCTCGACCCGCGAGCGATCCTGGACGGACGACCGCCGGGACGCGCGCCCGTCGGCGTGATCGTCACGATCGTCGTCGCGAGCCTGTGCCTCATCGCGGCCCTGGCCATCACGGCCGCGGCCGGGATCGCGCCCTTCGGCGTCGGCCTGCTGCTCGCCCTCCTCCCGCTGGGGGTCTGGATCCCGGTCGTCCTGTGGCTGGACCGCCTCGAGCCGGAGCCGCCCGTCTCGCTCGTCGTCGCGTTCCTGTGGGGCGCGGGCATCGCGACCCTGTTCGCCATGCTCCTCAACACGGCCGGGCTGCGGTACGTGGCCGCGCCCGCGTTCGGCGAGGAGGTCGGGTGGTACGTCGTGGCCAGCTTCGGCGCCCCCGTCGTCGAGGAGCTGCTCAAGGGCGCCGTGCTGTTCGGGATGCTGTGGTTCCGCCGCCACGAGATCAACGGCTGGACCGACGGCGTGATCTACGCCGCGATGGTCGCGCTCGGCTTCGCCGCGGTCGAGAACGTCACGTACTTCGTCACCGCCGGGCTCACGGGCACGCTGGCCGGCACCTTCGTGCTCCGCGCGCTCGTCACGCCGCTCCTGCACCCGCTGTGCACCGCGCTCACGGGGATCGGCGTCGCCGCCGCGGCGATCAGCCCCCGCGGGTCCGCCCGCCGCGTCCTCGCACCGCTCGGCGGACTCCTCGGCGCCATGGCGCTGCACGCCCTGTGGAACGGGTCCACCGGGTTCGGGTACCTCGCGCTCGGGTTCGCCTACCTCGTCGGGATGGGCGTCCTCGCGACGATCATCGTGCTCCTGGTCCGCGACCGTCGTCGGACCGTCGCCACGATCTCCCATCAGCTCGGCCGCTACCTGCCGACCGGGCTCGTGACCCCCGCCGACCTCACGATGCTGTCGACCCTCAAGGCGCGGGGCCAGGCGCGCGCCTGGGCGCAGCGGTCGGGCGGGGCGGGCGCCGCGCGGGCCATGCGGGACTACCAGCAGGCCGCCACCGAGCTCGCGCTCCTGCACGACCGCGTGGCCCGCGGCGCCACGGGACCCGGAGAGGTCGAGGCCCGGCGCCAGGCGCTCCTCCACCTCATGGACGTCGCGCGCCGCGCGTTCCTCGCACGCGTCCCACAGTCCCCCGGGCCGAGCGACGCCATGATCCCCGGCGCCCCGCACCCGGGATCGTCGACCGGCTGGTAGAGGCACCCGACCCGTGACCACCGACCGCACCCAGCCCGTGCTCGCGGGGCTCGTCACCGCGCTCGTCGGGTTCACGAGCTCGTTCGCCGTCGTCCTCGCCGGCCTCCGCGCCGTCGGCGCGACGCCCGCACAGGCCGCGTCCGGGCTGCTCGCGCTGTGCGTCACGCAGGGCGTCGGGATCCTGTGGCTCACCTGGCGCCACCGCATCCCGCTCACGCTCGCCTGGTCGACGCCGGGCGCCGCGCTCCTCGTGTCGACAGGAGCGGTCGCCGGTGGGTGGCCCGCCGCCGTCGGGGCGTTCTGCGTCGTCGGCGGGCTCGTGCTCCTGACCGCGCTGTGGCCGCGCCTGGGCGCGCTCGTCGGCTCCATCCCGACGCCGATCGCCCAGGCCATGCTCGCCGGCGTCCTGCTCACGCTGTGCCTCGCTCCGGTGCGCGAGCTCGTGCTCCTGCCGCTCCTCGTCGCTCCCGTCGTGGTCGTCTGGCTCGTGCTGCTGCGCCTCGCACCGCGGTGGGCCGCGCCCGCGGCGCTCGCCGTGACGCTCGTGATCGTCGCCGTCGAGGCCGCGGCGGGCGGGACGCTCGCCTGGTCCGACGCCGTCCCGCGCGTCGACCTCACCGCCCCCACCCTGTCCTGGCAGGCGGTCGTCGGCCTCGCCGTCCCGCTGTACGTCGTGACGATGGCGTCGCAGAACGTCCCCGGCGTCGCCGTGATGGCGTCGTTCGGGTACCGCGTGCCGTGGCGCGAGACGATGACGGTCACCGGCCTGGCCACGCTCGTCGGGGCGCCCGCGGGCGGGCACGCGATCAACCTCGCCGCGATCAGCGCCGCGCTCGCCGCCGGGCCGGACGCCCACCCCGACCCCCGGCGCCGCTGGGTGGCCGCGCACACCGCCGGGTGGGCCTACCTCGTGCTGGCCGTCGCGTCCGCCGGGCTCGCGTCCCTCGTGGCCGCCGCGCCGGACGGCCTCGTCGAGGCGGCGGCGGGCCTCGCCCTCGTGGGGACGCTCGGCGGCGCGCTGGTCGCGGCGGTCGCCGAGCCGCGGGGTCGCGAGGCGGCCGTCGTCACGTTCCTCGTCGCGGCGAGCGGGGTGGTCGTCGTCGGGATCGGCGCCGCGTTCTGGGCGGTCCTCGCCGGGCTGGCCGTGCACGCGGTGCTGGGCACGCGCCGTCGGGCGGCACCCTCACCGCCGAGATAGAGCCATGGTCTACCTCGCGGAGAGATCGGCGGGGTCGAGCGGGACCGGGCCGAGGACGGGCAGGTTGTCGCGGAACACGTTCTGCGGGTCGACACGGCGCTTGATCTCGCGCAGCCGCTCGAGCGTCGGGGACGGGAACGCGTCCGCCACCCGCTCGGGACGCTGGTCGGTCTCGAAGCTCGAGTACGCGCCGTCGAGCAGGGCCGCGAGCGCGTCCCAGCGTGCGTCGAGGCGCGCCCTGCTCGCCCCGATCGCGCTGACGGCGAAGTTCGCGGACCGGTGCGCGTAGGCCGTCGCGTCGGCAGGCACGTCCGTCGCGGCGCCACCCGTCGAGCGGATCTGGAAGAAGAACGTCACCCGGCTCGCGACGAGGTCCGCGAGCCGGCGAGCCAGCTCCGGCGTCAGGTGCTCCGCCATGCCGGTGCGTGCGACCGGTTCCCCCGCCCCGCCGTGCGGGCCGGGCGCGGGCGCCGAGACGACCGCGTCGTACGGCAGGATCTGCACGGCCTGCCCGAGCAGCGGCGCGATCGACGCGAACGGCTGGAGCCGGTCGATCACCGTGTCCGGGTCGTCGGAGTCGACCATCGTCATGGACTGCGCGACGACCGGTTCGCCCGGCCGTGGCCGGCCCATCAGCAGGAAGCTCGTCGTGTCGCGCGGCGACGCCTCGACCGTCGCGCCCCAGGCCTCGAGGAAACCCGCGGTGTCCGACGCGTCGTGCACGAGCTGGGCGAATCCCACCGCCCCGACCTCGTCCGCGACCAGCTCGAACGACGTCACGATCCCGACCTGCGCACCGGCGCCCCGGACCGCCCAGAACAGGTCCGGGTTCTCGTCCGCGCTCGCGCGCACCACGGCCCCGTCCGCGAGCACCACCTCGGCAGCGCGCACGTGGTCGATCGTCAAGCCGTGCGCGCGCCCGAGGAACCCGATGCCACCTGCCGTCGCGAGGCCGCCGACCCCAACACCCCCGTAGTCGCCCGACGAGATCGCCCACCCGCGCGGGGCCAGCTCCGCCGCGACGTCGCCCCAGCGCGCACCCGGCCCGAGGCGCACGAGGCGGGAGCCCTCGTCGAGCACCTCGATCGTGTCGAGCGCGCCGACGTCGAGCACGATGCCGCCGTCGTTCGTCGACCTGCCGCTGATCCCGTGCCCGCCCGATCGCACCGAGAGCGGCACGGTCCGGGTCACCTCCTGCGCGCGGGCGAACGCGAGCGCCTCGACGACCTCGCCCACGTCGCGCGGGCGCAGCACCAGACCGGGCGAGCCGCCGCGCATGTAGGTCGAGCGCACGGCCGCGTGCGCGGGGTCCCCCGGCTCGACGGCGCGCTCGGCGAGCGCCGCGGGGACGTCGTCGTACGCGATACCTGCCCGACGCCGAGCCCGCACCGCGTGGGGCACGACCCGTCCCGTCTCGGTGCCGCGGGTCGCGCGCTCGCGCTCGACGGCGTCGCGCACCGCGGGCACGACCTCCGCGGCGAAGCGGCGCGTGGTCGACTCGTCGTCCGACGCGAGGATCAGCGTCGAGACGCCGTCCTGGAGCACGAGCGGCACGAGCCGCTCGACCCAGGCCGCGGGCGGACCGACGAGATCGGGGTCGCCCATCCCCCGCGACGTCGGGCTGTCGCCGTCGAACGTCCCGGAGACGTTGAGCAGGCGCGTGATCTCGCGGGGATCACGCCCGGTCGCGGTCGCCGCGGCGTCGATCGCGGCGTTGCCCGCGCGCAGCCCGTCGAGCCCGACCCGGCCGAGCGACGGGAGCCACCCGTCCGCGACGGTGCCCGTGAGGCGGAGCATGCGCGGACCGAGCGCGCCGAGCCAGACCGGGATGCGACGGGCCGTGGCCGGACCGGGGTCGGCCCCGGCGAGGCGGTGGTGGGAGCCCGCCAGCTCGACGCCGCCGCGCACGCCGGCGGGCGTCCCCTCGCCCCAGATCCCGCGGATCACGTCGACGGCCTCGGCGAGCGCGTCGACGCTCCCCCCGGCCGTGAGGCGCGCGACGCCCATCGCCTCCATGGCGTCCCAGAACGCGCCGGCGCCGAGCGCGAGGTCGACACGGCCTCCGGACAGCAGGTCGAGGCTGACCGCCGCCCGCGCGAGCACCGCGGGCTGTCGCATCGGCACGTTGGCGACGTTCGGCGCGACGTGGATCCGCTCGGTCGAGGACGCCACGTACGACAGCAGGGTCCACGTGTCGAGGAACCGCGGCTGGTACGGGTGGTCCTGGAACGTGACGAGGTCGAGGCCGACGTCCTCGGCGAGTCGTGCGCGCGCGACGGTGGCCGCGGGGTCGTCGGCCAGCGGGGTGACGAACGTGCCGAACCGGAGCGGGTGGCCGTAGTCGGTCATGCTCCCTCGCCCTGCGTGAGGGTCCCGCGCTCGGCCGCGACGAGCTCCCGGGCCGCGGGCGCGACGTCCTGCCCGACGACGGCGAGCGTCGTCGGGTCGTCGCCCATCACCACGTAGGTGGACACGCCGTGCTCGAGCGTCACCGCCGCGAGCTGCTCGGCCCACTGTCGCGGCGGCCCCTGGAGGAACCCGTCACCGCCCTGTGCGGTGAAGCGCCCGCCGACGTTGAGCAGGCGCCGGACCGCGGCGGGGTCGCGACCCGCGTCACGCGCGGCGTCGTCGATCGTGGCGTTGCCGCGCCCGAGCGCCTCGAAGCTCTTCAGGTAGGCCAGCGACGGCAGCCAGCCGTCCGCCTTCGTCCCCACGAGCCGCAGCATCCGCGGCTTGAGGGCGCCCACCCAGATCTCGACGTCGTGCGCCGGAGCGGGGCCCCGCTTGGCGCCGTCGACGTGGTGGTGCTCGCCGCCCGCGACGAGCCGGTCCCGCGTCGAGGTGTCCCACAGCCCGCGGATCACGTCGATCGCCTCGCCCAGCGCATCGACGCTCTCCCCCGGCGTCAGGCGCTCGCCGCCCATCGCGACGATCGGGTCCCAGAACCCGCCCGCGCCGAGCCCGAGCTCCACGCGCCCACCGGACAGCCGGTCCAGGCTCGCGACGGACCGGGCGAGGACGCCCGCCGGGCGCAGCGGCAGGTTGAGGACGTTGCCGGCGAGGCGCACCCGCTCGGTGCGCGCCGCGACCCAGGAGAGCAGGGTCCAGGTGTCCAGGAAACCCGCCTGGTACGGGTGGTCCTGGAACGTCACGAGGTCGAGGCCCGCCTGCTCGGACGCGACCGCGAGGTCGACGACGTCGCGCGGCGACGCGGCGGTGGGGGTGATGAACGAGCCGAAGCGGAGCTCGTGTCCGTAGTCGGGCATGGGGGGCGGGACCTCGATCCAGGATGAGTGCCGAGCGCCGGGCGGCGCTCGGACAGCCACCTGCCGCAACACCGGACCGCCCTCTCCCCTTCCCGCGCGGCGACGAGCGTCGTGCCGCGCCCGGCTACGGCCTCTCGGGGTGGCGGGTGGCCGCGCGGGTGAGCAGCAGACCGCCCGTCAGGAACGCCAGCGCCCAGGCCAGGACGGCGACCAGGGCCGCGCCCGTGCGCGGGAGGTCGGGGCCGGCCGCAGGCGGGGCGACGTCGGGGTCCGGCGTCGGGCCGGGTGCCGGCGGGGTGACGGTCGTCGTCGTGGTGCACGACGCGTCGTCCTCGCAGGTCCCGCCGCCCCCGGCCGGGCCGACGACGTTCACCAGGCTCCCCGCAGCGGTGTCGCCGCCCGCGTCGTCGTCCACCGTCATCGTGTAGGTCACCGTGGCGACGCCGCCCACGTCGAGCGGACCGGACCAGGACAGCAGCGGCTCGGCGTAGTCCACCGTCCCGGCGTCCGCGGACGCCTCGCCGGCCCAGGTCGCGTCGTCGAGCACGTCGGACAGGTCGTCGGTGAACGACGCCGGGTGGTCCGCCGTGTACGGAGCCGCGCCCGTGCTGGTCACGGTGATCTCGTACGCGACCGCGTCGCCCGGCTCCGCCACCGCGACGTCGACCGACTTGGCCAGTGCGAACGCCCGCACGGGAGTGCGTACCTGGCAGCCCTCCGGCATCACCGGCGCCGCCTCGACGGCGAACGGCTCCGCGGCCGCGAACGGGCCGAGCGCGAACGGGTCGGCCGCGAGGGCCGCGAGTGCGGCGTCCATCGGGACCGGGCACGTCGACTCGGGCGGCCCGGTGACGACGTTCGCGAGCGTCAGGTCGCCGCTCGGCGGGCTCGTCACGGCCACGGAGTACGTCACGGTCGCCGTCCCGCCGACGTCGAGCGGACCGGACCAGCTCAGCACGGGCTCCGCGTACGCCACCGCCCCGACGTCCGCGCTCGCGTCGTCGCCGTACGTCGCGTCGTCGAGCACGTCGGTCAGGTCGTCGTCGAACGTCGCGGGGGTCGCGGCGTCGTACGCGACCGTGCCCGTGTTCGTCACGATCACCGTGTACGTGAGCACCCCGCCCGCGTCCACGGCGTCGGGCTGGTCCGCGGACTTGACGATCTCGAGCGCCCGCACGCCCACGCTCGTGGTGCAGTCGGCGAGCTGCTCGGCGGTCGAGTCCTCGTCGCACGTCGAGCCGGGCGGCCCGACGACCGCGTTGACCAGCACACCGTCGCCCGGGTCCGGGTCACCGACGGTCACGGTGTAGGTGACCGTCGCGGTCCCGCCCACCGCGAGCGGCCCGGACCAGGCCAGCTCGGGCTCCGCGTACGCCACCGTCCCGACGTCGGCCGTCGCCGTGTCGTCCCACGTCGCGTCGTCGAGCACGTCGGTCAGGTCGTCGGTGAACGATGCGGGGGCGCCCTCGGTGTAGGCAACCTGGCCGGTGTTGGTGACCGTCACGGTGTACGTGACGACACCGCCGGGGACGGCTGCGCCGGGGTCGTCGGTCGCGACCGACTTCACGACCGAGAGCGCCCGGACGGGCACCCCGGTGGAGCACGTCTCGACGCACTCGGCCTCCGGCGGGCCGGTGACCGCGTTGCGCAGCGTCCCGTCCCCCGTGAGCGGGTCGTTCACCGTCACGGTGTAGGTGACGGTCACGGACGCGCCGACGGCGAGCGGGCCCGTCCACGTGAGCACCGGGTCGGCATAGGTCACCGTGCCGCTGTCGGCGTGGGCGTCCCCGCCGTACGCGGCGTCGTCGAGCACGGCGGAGAGGTCGTCGGTGAACGACGCCGGGGCGTCGTCCGTGTAGGCGACCTGCCCGGTGTTGGTGACCATCACCGTGTACGTGACCGTGCCGCCGGGGAGCACCTCGTCCGGGAGGTCGGTCGTCGCCTCCTTCGCGAGCGCGAGCGCGCGGACCGGCGTGTCCGTGGAGCAGCCGTCCTCGGTCCCGTCGTCACACCCGGACTCCGGCGGGCCGGTCACCGCGTTCGCGAGCGACCCGTCGCCGGTCAGCGGGTCGTTGACCGTCACGGCGTAGGTGACCGTCACGGTCTCCCCGACCGCGAGCGGCCCGGCCCAGGTCAGCGCGTCGCCGTCGAGCACCGGGGCCGGGGGAGGCGCCGGACCGTCGCTCGACGCCGCCAGCGACGTCTCGTCGACCGTCGCGTCGTCGACCACGCCGGCCAGGTCGTCCGTGAACGACGCCGGGGCTCCGGACTCGTAGGCCACCTGGCCCGTGTTCTCCACCGTCACGGTGTAGGTCACCGTGCCGCCGGGACCGACCGACGCGACGTCGGCGGACTTGGCGATCGTGAGTGCCCGGACCGGGGTGTCCGTGGAGCAGCCGTCCTCCGTCCCGTCGTCGCAGCCCGACTCCGGCGGACCGGTCACCGCGTTGTCCAGCAGCCCGTCGCCCGTGGCCGGGTCGGCCACGGTCACCACGTACGTGACCGTGACGGTCTCCCCGACCGCGAGGGGCCCGGACCAGGTCAGCACGTCGCCGGCGAGCTGGGGCGCGGGCGGCGGCGTCGGGCCGTCGCTCGTCGCGGTGAGCGAGCCCTCGTCCACGCTCGCGTCGTCGAGCACCCCGGCCAGGTCGTCGGAGATCGCGGCGGGGGCGTCATCGGTGTAGTCCGCCTGGCCCGTGTTCTCCACCGTCACCGTGTAGGTCACCGAGCCGCCGGGCACGACCTCGGTCACGTCCGCGCTCTTCGCGATCGCCAGCTCGCGGACCGGGGTCGACGTCGAGCAGCCGTCCTCGGTCCCGACGTCGCACCCGGACTCCGGCGGCCCCGTCACGAGGTTGTCCAGGGTCCCGTCGCCCGTCGCCGGGTCGTCCACCGTCACCGTGTAGGTGATCGTCGCCGTCTCCCCGGCCGGCAACGGGCCCGACCACGCGAGGTCCGGCGCGGAGTACGTCACCTCCCCGACGTCGGCGTCCGCGTCCTCCAGGGAGAACGTCGCGTCGTCCAGCACCCCGGTCAGGTCGTCGGTGAACATCGCCGGGCCGTCGCCGGTGTAGTCCACCTGCCCGGTGTTCTCCACCGTCACCGTGTACGTGACCGTCCCGCCCGGGGCGACCGGGTCCTCGGGCTCCGCAGACTTGGTGATCGCGAGCGCACGGACCGGGGTGTCGGTCGTGCAGCCGTCCTCCGTGCCGTCGTCGCAGCCCGACTCCGGCGGACCCGTCACGGCGTTGACGAGCGACCCGTCGCCGGTCAGAGGGTCGTTCACCGTCACCGAGTACGTGATCGTGGCCGTCTCGCCCGCCGGGAGCGGGCCGGACCACGACAGCGTCGGGTCCGCGAACTCGGCCTCGCCGACGTCCGCGGACTGCGTGCCCTCCCAGGCCGCGTCGTCGAGCACCTCGGACAGGTCGTCGTCGAACGACGCCGGCTCGTCCGCCGTGTAGTCACCCTGGCCCGTGTTCTCCACCGTCACGGTGTAGGTCACGGTGCCGCCCGGCAGCACCTCGCCCACGTCCGCGATCTTGGCGATCGACAGGGCGCGCACCGGGGTGGACGTCGAGCAGCCGTCCTCCGTGCCGTCGTCGCAGCCCGACTCCGGCGGACCCGTCACGGCGTTGTCCAGCGAGCCGTCGCCGGTCAGGGCGTCGTGCACGGTCACCGTGTAGGTGACCGTGACGGTCTCCCCGACCGCCAGCGGGCCGGACCACGTCACCGCGTTGCCGTCGACGACCGGGGTGGGGGGCGGCGTCGGGCCGTCGCTCGACGCCACGAGCGAGTCCTCGTCCAGCGTCGTGTCGTCGAGCACCGCGGTCAGGTCGTCGGTGACCGACGCCGGGGCGTCCGCCGCGTAGTCCACCTGGCCCGTGTTCTGCACCGTGACCGTGTAGGCGACCGTCGCCCCGAGAGGCACCGGCCCGGCAGGGTCGACCGACTTGGCAACCGTCAGCGCGCGGACCGGGGTGTCGGTCGTGCAGCCGTCCTCGTCCCCCGTGTCGCAGTTCGACTCCGGCGGGCCCGTGACCGCGTTGTCCATGAGCCCGTCGCCGGTCGCCGGGTCGTTCACCGTCACCGCGTACGTGACCGTCGCGACGTCGCCCACCGCGAGCGGCCCGGTCCACGCGAGGTTCGGTGCGGAGTACGTCACCGCGCCGACGTCGGCGTCCGCGTCGTCCAGGGAGAACGTCGCGTCGTCGAGGACCTCCGAGAGGTCGTCGGAGAACGTGGCGGGCACGTCGTCGGTGTAGTCCACCTGCCCGGTGTTCTCCACCGTCACGGTGTAGGTGACCGTGGCGCCGGGGACGACCTCGGTCGCGTCCGCGGTCTTCGCGATCATCAGCGCGCGGACCGGTGTCGACGTCGAGCAGCCGTCCTCGGTCCCGTCGTCGCAGCCCGACTCCGGTGGCCCCGTCACGGCGTTGACCAGGTCACCGTCGCCGGAGACCGGGTCGTCCACGGTGACGGAGTACGTGATCGTCGCCGTCTCACCCACCGGCAGCGCGCCGGACCACGACAGCATCGGTTCCGTGAAGTCCACGTCGCCCACGTCCGCCGTCACGTCGTCGGCCCACGTCGCGTCGTCGAGAACCTCCGCCAGGTCGTCCTCGAGCGACGCCGGCGCGTCCGCCGTGTAGTCCACCTGGCCGGTGTTCTCCACCGTCACGGTGTACGTCGCGGTGCCGCCGGGCACGACCTCCGTCACGTCCACGCTCTTGACGACCTCCAGCGACCGCACCGGGGTGTCGGTGCTGCACCCCGGCTCCGTGCCGTCCGCACAGCTCGACTCCGGCGGGCCGGTCACCGCGTTCTCGAGCAGCCCGTCACCGGCGGGCGGGTCGTCCACCGTCACCGCGTACGTCAGGGTCACGGTCTCTCCCGGTTCGAGCGCACCGGACCACGACAGCGTCTCGCCGTCCACCGTCGGCGGCTCCGGCGTGCTCGCGCCGTCGGAGGTCGCGGCGAGCGAGTCCGCGTCGAGCGTCGCGTCGTCGAGCACGCCCCCGAGGTCGTCGGTGACCGACGCCGGTGAACCCACCGGGTACGGCACGACCCCGGTGTTCGCGACCGTCACCGTGTAGGTGACCGTGCCGCCGGGCACCGCCTCGGCCGGGACGTCGGTCTCCACCGACTTCGCGATCGTCAGCTCCGGCTCCGCGACCTCCACGAGGTAGTCCTCGACCTCGCCGTCCCCCGCCGCACCGGTCGGGGCAGGGTCGGCGACCGTGCCGGGAAACAGGCGGAACCGCGCGTACGTGTCCGTCGTGACGGTCGCCGCCGGGAACAGGAGGTCGTAGTCCGCCGTCCCCGACCCGGCCGGGACCGTGACGAACGCACGCTCGTCGTCGTCGAACGTCCCGTCTCCGTCGATGTCGATCCAGCCGGAGAGCGTCGCGTCCTCACCGGTGTCGTTGGTCGCGGCGACCGTGACCGTCGTCGCGACCGACGGGACGAGTCCGATCGGGCCCGCCACACCGTCCTCGTCGTCCGACCCCGTGGAGTCGTCGCCGTCCGCGCCCGGGCCGGGGACGCCGTCGTCCTCGGCGTCGACCGACGCGCCCAGCATGAGCGACGTCGTCCCGGACGTGCTCTCCAGCCCGTGCCGCGCGCCGTCCGCCGCGAGGGTGGTGCCGTAGGAGTCCGGGGCGTCGCCCAGGTCGACGGCGACCGGCGCGAACACGCAGCGCGCACCATCGTTGCCCGACGACGTCGGGCCGGGCGCGAAGTACGTCGCCTCCAGCGTGGTGGGGTTCACCCGCCAGATCTGCCCGGTCGCGTTGTGCGAGCCATAGAGGTTGCCGGACGAGTCCGCGTAGATCGCACCGAACGGCGTGTTCGCGCCGAGGGCCGGCTGCCCAGGTGCCTGGAGCACGCCCAGGTCGGCGACGACCGTCAGGTCGTGCGACGTCGTGTCGAACCGGACCACGACGAAGTCGTCCGTGCCCGTGCGGTTCGTGATCGTGTACAGACCGCCGTCCGCGAGGCTGTACGCCCAGTCCGACACGGCGAACAGACCGAGGCTGTCCCGGGGCGTCGTCCCCGTGGCGAGGACCTGCGCGTACGTCGGCGACCCCGGTTCCAGGTCGACCTCCGCCCAGCGCAGCACCGACTGCTGCTGCGTGCCCTGGGCGATCCAGAAGTGACCCTCCTCGTCGACGTCTCCGGTCTGCCACTGCGCCGCCTGGTTCAGGCCGATGGACCCGAGCCCCGTGACCACCCCGTCCGTCGTGATGCGGTTCAGCCCGGTCGAGTTCCCGTTGATCGCGTACAGGTACCCGTCGAGCGGGTTGAAGCCCAACGCGTTGAGGTTCGCGCCCGAGATGTCGTCACCGAGGTTCGATACCTCACCCGTCACCAGGTCGACACCACGCAGGTCGGTGGGCGTGTTCTGCGCCAGGAACGCGTCGACCGGGCACTGCGGCGGGCCGGCCGTGGTCGGGTAGTCCTCGACCTCGCCGCCCGAGACCGCCCCCGTGGGCTGCGGGTCCGCCACGTCCCCTGCGTACAGCCGGAATCGCGCGAACGCGTCCGGCACGACGCCGGCCGGCGCGATCAGCTCGTAGTCCGCGCTCCCGCTCGACGCGGGGACAGGCACGACCGACCGCTCACCCGTCTCGAACGTCCCGTCGCCGTCGACGTCGAACCAGCCGACAAGGGTCGCCGGCTGGTCCGTCTCGTTCGTCGCGGTGACGGTCACCGGGGTGGTGGACGCCGGAGTGAGGACGATCGGGCTGTCCACCGCGCCCTCGTCGTCCACCCCCGCGAGGTCGTCGCCGTCCGCGCCGGGCGAGGGGACGCCGTCGTCCTCCGCGTCGACGGTGTTCGAGTCTCCGAGCATGAGCGGGGCGGTGTGTGTCGTGTCGTCGTAGTCGACCAGGGTGTGTCTCGCACCGTCCTCGGACAGCGACGTGCCGTACGAGTCGGGTGCGTCGCCGAGGTCCACCCAGATCGGCGCGCTCGCGCAGCGCGCGCCGTCGTTGTTGCTCGACGGGCCGGGACCGTAGGCGAAGAACGTCGCCGTCGTCGGGTCGTCGACCGCGACGCGCCAGATCTGCCCCGTCTGGTTGTTCGCCCCGTACAGGTACCCCGGGCTGGAGTACGTCGCGCCGAACGGGGAGCTGGTCGCCTGGTTGCCCACCGCCGGGACGCCGTTCGGAGCGGTCAGCGCGCCGAAGCTCCCCACCTGCACGTAGCCCGCGCTCGCGTCCGCCGGGTCGAACGCGTAGAGAGACACGTTCTTGTTGCCGGTGTTGATCCCGAACGAGTAGAGCTTGCCGTCCACCGGGTTGAACACCCAGTCCAGCCCCTGGTTGGTCGGGTTGCCCGGGGCCGGGACCATGCCGCCGTCGAGAACCTGGAGGAACGTCGGCGAGTCCTGGTCGACGTCGATCGCCATCCACGGCCGCTGCGTCCCCGCCCCACCGCCGGACGAGACGTACATGACGCCGTCCGGGCTGACATCGCCGATGGGGATGCCGCTCGGGAAGAGCTGCGCGTAGGTGAACGACACGTTCGAGTAGTCCGGTGACCCGAGGTTCTCGACCGTCGAGTAGTCGGGCGAGACGAAGTACAGCTCGTCGGTGGGGTTGTCGAAGCCGAAGAAGCCGTCGGCGAGCTCGCTGTAGCCCACGCCGTTGAACGCCAGGTTCGCGAGCGCCGGCCGAGTGGTCTGCGCGCCGGTCACGAGGTCGATCTCGACCGGCGACGCGCTCGGGCTGCCCTGGAAGAGGAAAGCCGGGGTGGGGCACGCCTCCGCTCCGACGAGCGGGGTGAACGTCACCGTGGCCTCTCCTGGCAGGTTCACACCCGTCGTGGGGAAGAAGCTGTCCGGCCCGTTCGTGTACGTCCCGATGGTCCGCGACGTGACGTCCACGGCGACGGTGCACGACACCTCGCCCGCCGTCAGCGTCCCCCCGGTCACCGTGAGCTGCGCCGCTCCCGCGGCGGCGCTCACCGTGGCGCCGCAGTCGTTCGTGACGTCCGGCGAGCTCGCGACGACCAGCCCGGCGGGCAGGTTGTCGGTGAACGCCCAGCCCGCCTTGGACGCCAGCTCGGACGTGTTCGTCACCGTGAACGTGAGCCGCGACGACCCGCCGACGACGGTCGAGACCGGAGAGAACGACTTGTCGAGCTGGGGCGATACGTCGAGGACCTCGATGTTGTCGTACGCGCCGTCGTTGCCGTTGGCCGCGCTGTTCTGGTTGCGCATGCGCACGCCGAGCGTCGAGCCCGTCACGAGGGTGGAGCCATTCGCCGCGAACGACCCGGCACGCACCGTCTGCGCGGCCCCGCTCGGCGTCGGTACCCCGGTGAACGCCTGTCCGCGCGGATCGGTGCATACGTTGATGGGCGTGCTCGACACAGGGATCTCGGTACCGGCCTCGTCGAGGAGGTAGAACCGCAGGAGCGGCGCCGAGACGTTGCAGTTCATCGCCCCCGCGTCGACGGAGAACGTCACGAACCGGTTGGCGACGGGGAGCGTGATCGGCGTCGCCGTCTGGAACTGGATCTGGGCGCCGTTCGCACCGGCCGCCGTGTACGACGCCGCCGCACCGTTGGTCGTCGGCGGCACCCCGCGGAGCTGACCGAGCGCGTGCGGGATCGCGAGCATCGCGTTGTAGACGGCCACCGCGGTGGGCACGCCCGTGCAGTCGTTCGCGTTCCGCGGGCTGGTCCAGTCGACGATGAAGCCGTTGCAGTTGGGCCGGTTGGACCAGAACGCGGCTGCTGCGTAGGTCTGCCCGCCCGCGCCCGTGTACCCGGTCAGCAGGACGTTCGAGCCGTCCGGCGAGCTCTCGAAGTCCTCCGTGAACAGTACCTCCGGGTCGCTCGGCACCCCGGGGTTGCCCGGTGCGGCCGCGAGCGGCCCCACGGCGGGTAGACCCGCGGGTCGCGCGGCGTCCACGACGTCGGTGGGGGCAGCGCGCGACGAGGAACTGGCGGCGGCGGTCGCCGGCACGGACAGTCCCAGGAGCACGGTCCCGCACGCGAGGGCGAGGGCCGTCGTCGCGCTCACCCACCCATGCGCACGGCTCGCCGGGCGGGCACCGACCTGCGCGGCGCTCTCTGGTGTCCCCGGCATCTCCACCCCCGGCGGGACCGTCGGGCCACAACCCTGTGGCCCACGTCACACGACATCGACGCTCACCACAGTGGCACGACACCTGCGGACGTGCGCGCGGGACGGCGACCCTCGGCGTCAGCGCGGGAAGGGGTCCGCGACGGTCGCCGACGCCGCGGCGTCGGCGACCGCCTCGTCGACCGGGACCTCGCCGTCGCCGTCGCCGCGCCCGCGCAGGGGGTAGAACCAGAACGAGACGAACGCGAGCGCCGCGAGCGTCACGGGCACGACGCCGAGCAGCAGCCGGACCCCCGTCGCGACCTCCGGAACCTGCATCGCCGCGCCTTCCACGTATCCCGACGCGGCGAGCACGCCCGCCACGGCGACGGCCTGCACGATCACCGACCCGCGCACGACGAACCCGTTCGCCCCGAAGTACATGCCCTCGCGGCGCAGCCCGGTACGCAGCTCGTCGTCGTCGATCACCTGGGCCAGCGCCACCTCGAGCACCTGCATCAGGCCGGCGACGCCGACACCCACGGCCAGGCCGACCACCGCTGCGCCCACCACCGTCGTCGGGACCAGGTAGAGGCACGTCGAGAGGCCGAAGACGGCGACGACCCCGAGCATCGTCGTGCGCGGCCCGACGCGCCGCACGACCCAGGACCACCCGAGGATCGACGGGATCGCGGCCACGAAGATCGGCGCGAGCAGGAGGGTCGCGTCCGTGTCCTGACCGCCGAGGGCGTAGCGGACGTAGAACGGCACCGACGCGAGGACGATCGCGGTGACGCTCTGCAGGAGCAACGACCCGAGGACGTAGGTGACGAACGCACGGTTCGCGAACGTGTACCGGAGCTGGTCGCGCAGTCCCACGGCAGCCTCGCGCGCGCGGACGGCAGCCTCGTCGACGGGCCGCTCGACCATCCCCGCGAGCGACCACGCGAAGAACCCGAGGCTCACGACGGCGAGCGCCACCGCCATCCACGCCCACCCGACGGTCCCGTACAGCAGCGGCGCGCCCGCCGTCCCGAGGATCATCCCGACCAGCCCGAAGACCTGGCGCGGCGCGTTGCCGCGCGCCCGCTCCGCCGTCGTGCGGAAGATCTCCGGGAACAGCGCGGAGATGTTGAGCACGACGACGACGTACGCGACGTCGTACACGGCGACCACGAGCAGGAACCAGACCACGAGGGCGGTCGGACTGACGTCGGGCGGCGTCCACACGAGCACGAACGCCACGACGAGCGGCACGATCCCCAGGCCGATCCACGGCACGCGCCGGCCCCACGCCGTGCGCCGCCGGTCGGACACCGCCCCCACGAGCGGGTTGAGGACGGCGTTGAGGATCCCGTGCGCGATCATCGCGCCCGCGACCCAGCCCGCCGGTACGCCGAGGTGGTCGACGTAGAAGAAGACGACGAAGGCGGAGAAGGTCTGCAGCAGCAGGTTCGCGGGGAACGCCGACGCGCCGAAGGCCACGGTCTGCGCTCGGGTCGGCGCGCCGACGAGCCGCCGGTCGCGGACCCGTTCGAGCAGTCCCGGGCGCGAACCGCTCACCGCTCGCCCCGCTGCACCGCGCGCAGGTCGCGCCAGCCCACGCGCACGAGGCCTTCGGACTCGATCACCGCGGCGACGTCCGGGTCGGCGAGCAGGCGCCGCTCGAACCCGCGCTTCGCGGCAGAGTAGTCGGCGACGTCGGCGAGCTCGTCGTCGTCGAGCATGGGGTGCAGGTAGATCTCGGTGACGCCGGCGCGGACACGACGCAGCAGGTCGCAGAACCCCGCCTTGACGTCCTCGTAGTCCTCCTCGGCGACCGTGCCCTCGCCCGCGAGTGCGAACGGGTGCGTCCACAGCCGGTCCGGCAGCACGACGCCGAGCGCGTCGGCCGCGGCGGTCGCGGCGTCGAGCACGGGCTGCAGGCCGTCGGGCAGGTCCATGCCGTCCGTGGTGCGCGGCAGCCGGAACGGCAGACCGTGCCGCGCCGCGAGGTCGAACACCTGCGGCAGGAAGCTGCGCCCGGTCTCCAGCCCGTAGACCGATCCCATGTGGTTGTCGAGGTGCGAGACGTCCACGCCCGCCGCGAGCGCCGCGTCGAGCTGGGCAGCGAGCTCGGCGGCGACGTCCGCGTCGCTCGCCTGCCGCTCGACCGTCGCGACGTCGGCCGGGAAGTAACCGGCGGCGTCGACCAGGGTCGTGCCGGTCCCGGTGAGGGGACGCCAGCGGTACCGCGTCCACTCGCTCGTGAGGACGAGGTGGACCCCGACGTCGGCCTGCGGGTGGGCCGCGGCGAACGCCAGCGCGTCGGGCGCCCAGGGACACGGCACCATGACCGTCGCGGAGTCGACCAGACCGGCGAGGAGGAGGTCGACGATCGCGCGGTTGGCGGCCCGGCACATGCCGAAGTCGTCGGCGTTGAGGATGATCGCGCGCGCCCCCGGCTCCAGCCCGAGCCGGGTGACGAGGCCCGACGGCGCGTCCGCGGTGCTCACGACGGCTGCGGCTCGGCCGGGACGCCGTCGGGCGTCTCGACGGAGGCGGCGGCGGGCAGCGCCACCGCGGCGGCGCGGAAGACCTCCTCGCGCAGCGCCCCGCTCGCTGCGCGGGCGGCCCCGACGACGACGGCGTCACCGTCGAACGCGGACGGCACGACGCGGATCGGCAGGACGGCGAGCTGCTCCGCGAGGTACCCGGAGACGCGTTCGGCGAGCACGGGCCGCGCCGCCTGGTTGGTGAGGACGAACAGGTCGGGCTCGACGACGAGCATGACCGACCCGGCGACCACGGCCAGCCGGCCCGCGACGTCGTCGAGCGCCGCGCCCGCGACCGTGTCACCCCGCTCGGTGCGGTCCACGAGGTCCGCCACGGTCATGTCCTCGGGCAGGCCGTGGTCGCGGGCGATCACGGCGACCGCGGACGACCCGAGCGCCTCCGTCCCGAGCGGTCGCTCGGGGTGCGGCAGGAACGACACCTCGCCGGCGCCTCCGGCCGCGCCCCGGTGGAGCTGGCCGTCCAGCACGAGCCCGGCACCGAACCCTTCGCCGAGCCCGAGGACGACGAAGGACCGGGCCCCGGTCGCCACGCCGTCGTGCTGCTCGGCGACTGCGGCGAGGTTGAGGTCGTTCTCGAGCTGCACCGGGCAGCCGAGCGCGTCCACGAGGGCGTCGTGCAGCGTCGTGCCGCCCTTCTCGTAGCCGGGGATGCGCCGGATCGTGGCGTGGTCCGCGCCGACGACGGCGGGGACGGCGACGACCGCGCGCGACACCTCGACCGTCGCACCCGTCCCGAGGCGCGCCTCGACGTCGCTGGTGCACGCCCGGGCGAGCTCGGCCGCAGCACGCGCCCGGGACGCCTCCGTCGCCGCGACGTCGCGGCGCTCCGCGCGGGCGCGTACCGTGCCCGTGACGTCGACCAGGGCGACCCGCACGCGGTCGCGCGCCACGTCGACACCCAGCCCGAACGCGTGGTCGGGATCGACGCGGTACAGCGTCGCGGCGGGACCGCGGCGGTCGTGGTCGAGCCCTGCCTCCACGACGACACCGGTCTCGACGAGGACCCGCAGCGTCTGCGCGACGGTCGTCTTCGACAGCCCTGTCGCCGCCACGACGTCTGGCCGGGCGAGCGCCTGGCCGGACCCGAGGGCGCCGAGGACGGCACGGAGGTTCAGGGTGCGCAGGAGCGCGGGTGATCCGGCGAGCAGCGTGTCCATCGGGCCTCCGTGGAGCGTGCACGACGTCGTGCGGCGGCCGCTGCCCCCGCCCGACCGGTAGGACGAGAGGTGTCCTACCTCGTCGTGAGGGTAGTCACCGCTGCGCGCCCTGTCGATGCGACCGGCGCCGGCGACCGGCTCGGCGGTACCGTGTCCGGATGATCCGCCGAGCGCTCGCCCGCACGTTCTGGAGGGTGAGCCGCTGGACGTTGCGCAGCGATCCCTACGACACGACCCGACCCTCCCTCCTGGTCGGCGCCCCGCACACGTCCAACTGGGACTTCGTCCTCATGCTCGCCATCTCCTGGAGCACCGGGATCCACGTGCGCTGGCTCGGCAAGCACACGCTGTTCGCCGGACCCGCGGGGCCGGTGATGCGCGCGCTGGGCGGGATCCCGGTCGACCGGAGCGACCCGAGCCGCGTCGTCGACGACGTGGTGGCGCGCCTGGCCGCGGGCGAGGTCTTCTCCCTCGTGGTGACGCCGGAGGGGACGCGCGGCGCGGGGACGTACTGGAAGTCCGGCTTCTACCGCATCGCGCGCGAGGCTGGACTGCCCGTGACGCTCGGGTACGTCGACCGGACGACGATGACCACGGGGCTCGGTCCGTCGATCGACCTCACGGGCGACGTGCGCGCCGACATGGACGTCGTGCGCGCGTTCTACGCCGACAAGTCGGGCCTGCACCCGCAGCTGCGCACCGAGCCCCGCCTGCGCGAGGAGGACCTGCCTGCCTGAGGGCCCTACGGGTTCTCCACACGATCGCGGCCCACCGCCCGGTCTCCCGGCAGCGCGCCGGTGCCTCCCCCGGCTCCGGCGTGCAGGTCCGTCCGCCGAGCCGTGGATACGCGTATCCCCCTACGTGCTTCACCGGATTGTCCGTGATCCTCCCTTTTCATAGCGTCGGGAGCGACCACTCACCACCGGATGGAGAGCGAGACATCATGAGAAAGCTCAGAGCGGCCCTGCTGGCGGCCGCGCTCGGGGCGCTGGCCATCATCGCGCCCGTCGCGGTCGCACCGAGCGCGTCGGCGCACGGCTGGATCACGTCGCCGCCGAGCCGCCAGGACAACTGCGCCAAGGGCGCCACGTCGTTCGACTGCGGCCCGATCACCTACGAGCCGCAGAGCGTCGAGGCGCCCAAGGGCTCGAAGCAGTGCTCGGGCGGGAGCGGCTTCAACATCCTCGACGACAGCAGCAAGCCGTGGCCCCGGACCCAGACCGGCTCCACGGTCACGTTCCAGTGGAAGCTCACCGCGGCGCACAACACGAGCACGTGGGAGTACTTCGTCGACGGCGTGCTGTTCCGCACGTACGACCAGGGCGGTGCGCAGCCGCCGAGCAACATCTCCCACACCCTGACGAACCTGCCCGAGGGCAACCACACGATCCTCGCGCGCTGGAACGTCTCCAACACCGCGATGGCGTTCTACAACTGCGTCGACATCAAGGTCGGCGCCGGCGGGACCGACCCGGGCGACCCGGACCCCGACCCCACGGACCCGACCGACCCCGAGCCGGGTGACTGCACGGCGGCGGCCTGGAGCGCGGGCGGCGTCTACCTGGGTGGCGCCCGCGTCTCCCAGGGCGGCCACACGTACGAGGCCAAGTGGTGGACGACGGGCGAGAACCCCGGGCAGAGCGGCCAGTGGGGCGCCTGGAAGGACCTCGGCGCCTGCTGACCAGCGGCCGGGCGACGCACGAGGACGTGCGTCGCCCGGCCCTCGGTGCGGCACCGGTCCGATCTGCCTCGCTCAACCGCGCCCGCGGAGCCTGTCGATGTCGCGGCGCTCCCGCTTCGTCGGGCGTCCTGCGCCCCGGTCGCGCAGTGCCAGCGGCACCGAGAGCTCGCGCGGCGGTGGCGGGGGGCTCTGGTCCAGCACGGCCTCGGCCGCGAGCGCCGCGGAGACCCGCTTCACGAGGACCTGCTGCACGACGAGCACGCGCTCCGTCAGACCACCGCGCACGACGACGCGGTCCCCCACCGTGACGTTCGTCGCCGGCTTGGCGCGCTCCCCGTTGACGCGGACGTGACCGGCCTTGACGCCCGCAGTAGCCTGCGAGCGGCTCTTGTACTCGCGGACGGCCCACAACCAGCTGTCGACGCGGGCGCTCGTGGGCATGGACCCGAGCCTACGACGGCCTCACCTGACGTCTCGACGTGCGTGGGTCAGGAGCCGGTGGGAGGGTGAGCACCGGCCAGACGGGGGTATGTGCCCCGTCTGGTCATTTTGTCCTTCGAAGAAAGAGAGACGCGCTGTGGGAATCATCGGCTGGATCCTGATCGGTCTCATCATGGGAGCCATCGCACGTGCGATCGTCCCGGGTGCGCAGAAGGGCGGCTGGATCGTCACGCTGCTCCTGGGCATCGTCGGAGCGCTCCTGGGAGGATTCATCGCCTCTGCAGTCTTCGGCACGGATGTGAACGAGGAGTTCTTCGATCTCGGCACGTGGGGCTTCGCCCTCGTCGGATCTCTCATCGTGGTGTTCGTCTGGTCGTGGTTCACGAGCCGCAAGAAGTCCTGACACCTGCTCCACGTACCGGCCCGGTCCCCGTTCACGGGGGCCGGGCCGTCGTCGTGGACGGGTATTCCGTGGACACCTGCGGACGACGGCGCGACGCCGGGAGGCATGAGCACCGTCGCCGACCTCTGTGAGGGCGTCGCGCTGCCTCCCGGGCTCGTCCTGGTCGAGGCGCCGCACGTCGAGGACCTGGGTTCGGTGTCCGCGTGGGCGTACCTCGCCGCCGCGGACATCGACCAGGAGATCGAGCGCGCCATGCTCGGCAACGCGGACATGGCGCTCGAGGCGCGTGACGTGCTGTCCGGGATGCAGCACCAGGAGTACGCGGACAAGCGACGGTTCGTGGTGGTGCGCGCCGAGGCCCTGGCCGGGGGCGACCCGCCGGCCGTGAGCGACGTCGTCGGGCACCTCTTCGTCTCCTGCCCGACCACGAGCAACGAGCACCTGGGTGAGATCTACCCGTTCGTGCGCCCGACGGCGCGAGGTCAGGGCATCGGCGCCGCGCTCCTCGCGGTGGGCGAGCGCGTCGCGGCCGACGCCGGGCGCACCACGCTCCTCTCCTACACGATCCAGGGCGCCGAGCCGCCCGAGGGCCCGGGGACGATCGCCGCGACGACGGGCGCCGGGCGGGTCGACGCCGCGGCACCGGGCAGCCGGTTCGCCGTGGCCCACGGCTACACGCTCGAGCAGGTGGAGCGACACTCGTTGCTCGAGCTGCCCGTCGCGGACGGCTTGCTTGCCCAGCACGGCGCCGACGCGCGCGCCGCCGCGGGCCCCGACTTCCGGCTGCAGACCTGGACCGACGAGGTCCCGGACGCCTGGGCCGAGCAGGTCGGGGTCCTGTTCACCCGCATGAGCACCGACGCGCCGAGCGGGGGTGTCGAGTACGACGAGGACCCGTGGGACGCGCAACGCGTGCGGACGTGGGTGGACCAGCAGCTCGGCAAGGGTCACGGGTTCCTCATGACCGTCGCCGAGCACGTGCCGAGCGGCGTCCTCGCGGCGTTCACGCTGTTCGAGTACCCGCTCGACCGACCCGAGGTCGCGAACCAGGAGGACACTCTCGTCCTGCGCGAGCACCGTGGGCACCGGCTCGGCATGCTCGTCAAGGTCGCGAACCTGGAGGCGCTCGCGCTCGGGCGACCCGCGACCCTGCGCATCCACACCGGCAACGCCGAGGAGAACGACCACATGCTCGCCATCAACGTCGCCCTCGGCTTCCGGCCGGCCGGCGGGTGGGCGGCCTGGCAGAAGCGGGTCGGCAACGCACCGACGGACGAGACCACGACCGCGGACGAGACGACGAGGGAGACCGCATGACCGGCACGCTGGACGGAGCCACCACCACGATGAAGGTCGTGCGGGTGCTTCCGGTCACGGTCCCACCGGGCCTCGACGCGCCCGAGGCGTGGGCGGCGCACGGCACGGTCTTCGTCGGGGACGCCGTCGACCTGGAGATCCACGGTCACACGGACCTCGCGCCCGACGTCGCGACGATCGTCACGACGATGGCGAACCGCGAGTACCGGCACGTGGAGCGCCGGGTGGCCGTGCTGGCGGACACCGAGGGACCAGCGCCGGCAGGGGGACCCGCGCCGCGCGCCGAGGACGTCGTCGGGCGATCGATGATCGCCTTCCCGCAGCAGGGCAACACGCACCTGGCGGTCGTCTACGTGGGCGTGCACCCCGACCACCGGCGTCGCGGCATCGGGACCGCGCTGTGGGAGGACGCCCTCGCCCTCGTGCGCGCGTCCGGGCGCCGCGTCGTCATGTCGGACTCGTCGTTCGCACCCGAGCCCTCCCCCGGGCCGGACGCCCTCGAGGCACCGACGGGCAGCGGGCGGGTCCCCCGGAACGACGACGCGACGACCTTCGCGCTGTCCCGCGGTTTCACGCTCGAGCAGGTCATGCGGCACTCGGTGCTCGACCTCCCGGTCCCCGCGGACCGGCTCGACCCGCTGCGTGCGGCACCCGCCGAGCGAGCGGCGGACTACCGCGTGCACGTGTGGACGGACGAGGTCCCGGACGTCTGGATCGACCAGTTCGCCACGCTCGAGACCCGCATGAGCACCGACGCGCCCAACGGCGGCCTCGACATCGAGGAGGACCCGTGGGACGCGGCGCGCGTGCGCACGGCCTCCCAGGAGTTCCACGACCGCGGGCAGGGGTACGTCATCGCGGCGGCCGAGCACGCGGCGTCGGGCGCGCTGGCCGCGTTCTCGATGGTCGCCTACCCGCACGACCGGCCCGAGGTCGTCATCCAGGAGGACACCCTCGTGCTGCGCGAGCACCGCGGCCGCAGCCTGGGGATGCTCGTCAAGGTCGCGGTGCTGGACGAGATCGCGCGCGCCCGCCCCACGTCTCGGCGGGTCCACACCTGGAACGCCCAGGAGAACGAGCACATGCTGGCGATCAACGTCGCGCTCGGGTTCGCGCCCGCGAGCGTCGACGCCGAGTGGCAGCTCCGGCTCGACGAGGGCTGACCGTCCCCGAGCCGGTCAGCGGATGCCGTCGAGGAACCGGATGACGCGCTCGAGGACGAGCGTGCCCGCCGCCGGGTCGAAGGACGTGAGCGACGGGTCGGTGAACAGGTGGCGCCGGCCGGGATAGAGGAACAGCTCGGCGTCCGGGCTCGAGCCGACCAGCTCGCGCGCTGCGTCGAGGTCGCCCGCCCCCGCGAACTCGGGGTCGTCCTCCATGCCGTGCACCTGGACGGGCACGCCCTCGGGCCAGGCCTCGCCGAACTCCGACACGGGGACGCACGCCTCGAGCAGCACCGCGCCCTTGGCTCCCGTGCGCGTCTGGGCCAGCGCCTGCGCGGCGACCACCCCCATCGAGATCCCCGCGTAGACGAGACCCGGGTCGAGACCGTCGGCGACGGCCTGGGCACGGGTCACGAGCGTGTCGAACCCGACCTCCTGGACGTGCGCGACCCCTTCGTCCACGGAGTCGAACGTGCGCCCCTCGAACAGGTCGGGGACGTGCACGGCGTGACCGGCGTCGCGCATCGCCTGCGCGACGTCCTGGACGCCGTACGTCAGCCCCCGGGCATGGTGGAACAGCAGCACCTCGGCCATGTCGTCCGCCTCTCTCGGCGCGTCGCACCGTCTCCCCCATGCTGGACCGCCCCGCCCACACGCGCCGCCGGGGACGTCGTCGGGCCCCTTGTGAGGCGACCGGCGCACCGCCCGACGGGCGGGCGGGCTGGGCGTGCGGCACCGGTGGTCAGTAGCGTGGGTCGTATGAGCACACCTCCTCCCGTCGACGCCACGACGACCGCGTCCTGGGACGCCCTCACCGCCCACCGCGACGACCTCGTCCCCGACCTGCGCGCCTGGTTCGCGGTGGACCCCGCGCGAGCCGGTCGTCTGACGCACCAGGCGGGCGACCTGACCGTCGACCTCTCGAAGAACCTCGTGACCGACGAGACGATCGAGCTGCTCGTGCGCCTCGCGGACGAGGTCGGGCTCGGCGACCGGCTGGAGGCGATGTTCCGCGGCGACCACATCAACGTCACCGAGGACCGTGCCGTCCTGCACACGGCGCTGCGTCGCCCGGCGCCGGCCGCCGGGGCCGAGCACCTGGTCGTCGACGGGCAGGACATCGACGCCGACGTGCACACCGAGCTGGCCAAGGTCTACGCGTTCGCGGACACGGTGCGCTCGGGCGAGTGGACGGGCGTGACGGGAGAGCGCGTGCGCACGGTCGTGAACATCGGGATCGGTGGGTCGGACCTGGGCCCGGTCATGGCGTACGAGGCGCTGCTGCCGTACAAGCACGAGGAGATCGAGGTCCGGTTCGTCTCGAACATCGATCCGACGGACGTCGCGGAGACCCTGGCCGGTCTCGACCCGCGCAGCACGCTGGTCATCGTCGCGTCCAAGACGTTCGGGACCCTCGAGACGCTCACGAACGCGCGGCTCGCGCGCGACTGGCTGTGGACGGAGCTCGCCGAGCTCGGGGCGCTGGACGACACGGACGAGGCGCGGCAGGACGCCGTCGCGAAGCACTTCGTCGCCGTGTCGACCGCGCTCGACAAGGTCGCGGCGTTCGGCATCGACCCGGCGAACGCGTTCGGGTTCTGGGACTGGGTCGGCGGGCGCTACTCCGTCGACTCGGCGATCGGCACGTCGCTCGCGATCGCGTTCGGTCCGGCCCGGTTCGCCGAGCTGCTCGCCGGCTTCCACGCGATCGACGAGCACGTGCGCACCACGCCGTTCGCGCGCAACGTGCCGGTCCTCATGGGCCTGCTCAACGTCTGGTACGTGAACTTCCTCGACGCGCACACGCACGCCGTCCTGCCGTACGCCCAGTACCTGCACCGCTTCCCGGCGTACCTGCAGCAGCTCACCATGGAGTCCAACGGCAAGCGCGTGCGCTGGGACGGCTCGCCCGTCACCACGGACACCGGCGAGATCTTCTGGGGCGAGCCCGGCACCAACGGCCAGCACGCGTTCTACCAGCTGATCCACCAGGGCACGCGCCTCATCCCCGCGGACTTCATCGCCGTGGCGAACCCGGCGCACCCCCTCGCCGACGCCGTGGGTGACGGCGGCGCCGTCCAGCCCGGCGCGGACGTGCACGGGCTGTTCCTCGCGAACTTCTTCGCCCAGACCAAGGCGCTCGCGTTCGGCAAGACCGCCGACGAGGTCCGCGCCGAGGGGACGGACGAGGCCCTCGTGTCCGCCCGGACCTTCCCCGGCAACCGCCCGACGACGTCCCTCCTCGCACCCGCGCTGACGCCGTCGGTCCTCGGCCAGCTCATCGCGCTGTACGAGCACATCACGTTCGTCCAGGGTGTCGTGTGGGGCATCGACAGCTTCGACCAGTGGGGCGTCGAGCTCGGCAAGAAGCTCGCGCTCGAGATCGCGCCGGCCGTCGCGGGCGACGAGGACGTGCTCGCCGCTCAGGACCCGTCGACGGCGGCGCTCATCGCGCGCTACCGCGAGCTGCGCGGCTGACCCGTCCCCGCCGAACATGTCCTGGGGGTCGTCATCCGCTGGATGACGACCCCCAGGTCGTTCTCGCGGGTGGGTAGGTGCGTTCTCGTGCCCGCCCGCCGGTGGTGACGTCAGTTCGTGGCGGGGAGCTTGTCCTTGGCGTCGTCGTACGTCGCGTCCGCCGGCGCCTCGTCGACGCCGTAGACCAGCCGCAGGACACCGGTCGGGTACACCTCGGAGCGCAGGAGCGTGAGCGGGTACACCTGGTCACCCTCGTCGAACAGCCGCTCACCCTTGCGCGCGGCGACCGGGTGGACCAGCAGGCGCAGCTCGTCGAGCAGGCCCGCCGCGAGGAGCTGGCGCACCACCGAGATCGACCCGGGGACGAGCACCTTGCCCAGCCCCGGCGTCTCCTTCAGCGCACGCACGGCCTCGACGAGGTCGCCGTCGAGCCGCTCGGCGTTGCGCCAGCCGAGCTCCTGGTCCCCGCTCGTGACCACGATCTTGCGCGTGTCCCCGAGCTGCTTCGCGTACGGCGCGTCCTCGCCGCCCTCGGCCTCACGACCGGGCCACGCGCCCGCGAAGCTGTCGTAGGTCTCGCGCCCCAGCAGGAGCGCGTCGACGTCCTCGTAGTCCTCCCCGACGGCGCCGCCCATGTTCTCGTCGAAGTACGGGAAGTGCCAGGCCGGGTCGATCTCGACGACGCCGTCGAGCGAGATGAACAGGGTGGAGACGAGCGTCGCCATGGAGTCCTCCGGATCGTCATGCGGTGCCGTGCGCGGCCTGGTGCCGGTGCGGCCGAGGGTTGTCGGGTGATGGACGGCACCACCCTGCCGGACTCATCGGTCGTGCACCATCCTGCCGAACCCCGGGTTGCGCACCGTTCACGACGCTGATCAACGCACAACCCGGGGTTCGGCAGGGCACGACGCTTGACCTCGAGTGCGCTCGAACGTCGAGCATCGTCCGCATGACCGACCAGGAGAACTTCGCGGCGACCGCGTCGCCGGCCACCCCCGCCCCGCGCGTCGTGCTCGGCGCCATGACGTTCGGCACGCGCGTCGACGAGCGCACCGCGTTCGACCTGCTCGACCGCTACGTCGATGCCGGCGGCGTCTGGATCGACACCGCCGACTGCTACGCGTTCTGGGACTCCCCGGACGGGCACGGCGGGCAGAGCGAAGAGGTGCTCGGCCGCTGGCTGGACGCGCGCCCGGGCGTGCGCGACCGCGTGCTGCTCTCGTCCAAGGTCGGCGCCGAGCCGGTGCGCCCCGGGAGCTTCCCCGACGAGATCGAGGGTCTCGCCCGGCAGACCGTGGAGTCCGTCGCGAAGCAGAGCCTGACCCGCCTGCGCACGGACCGCCTCGACCTGTTCTGGGCGCACATGGAGGACCGCGCGACGTCGTTCGACGAGACGGCCGAGGGGTTCGGGCGTCTGGTCGACGACGGCCTGGTCGCCCGGGTCGGCGCGTCGAACCACGCGCTGTGGCGGGTCGAGCGCTGGAACGTCGCTGCCGCACACGCGGGGCTGACCGGCGTGAGCGCCCTCCAGCTCCGCTACTCCTACGCCCAGCCACGACCGTTCGTGCGGGGTCACGAGCACCTCCACCGCTTCGGCTGGCTCACCGACGAGTCGCTCGACTGGGCACAGGGCACGCCGGGCTCCGACCTGTGGGCGTACACGCCGCAGATCTCGGGCGCGTACGACCGTGACGACCGCGCCCTGCCCGACGCCTACGACCACCCGGGCACCACGCGCCGTCTGGCCGCGCTGACCGACGTCGCGCACGACCTGGGCGTACCCCGGTCCCAGGTGGTCCTCGCGTGGCTGACGGGCGGGGCGCCGTCGGTCACGCCGATCGTCGGCGTGAGCACGGCCGAGCAGCTCGACTCCGCCCTCGCCGGCGTGCGTCTGGACCTGAGCGCCGAGCACCGGGGGCTCCTCGACGCCGCCTGGTGACCTGACCCCGCCGCACGTGCTCGGTGCGGCGGGGAGGGTCTGGTCACGGTCACGAGTGGGGTGATAGGTTCGAGTCCTGTCGCAGGTTTAGCGTTATACCTCGCTGAGTGGACGGGTCGGTGCGGACCTCGTCCCGGGCCTCGCGGCGCTCCCGAGCCACCAACGGAGGTGGCTCCCGACAGGAAGCGGACACCAGTGCGCCTCACCACCGAGCACGCGCCACGGAACACCGGCACCACCCGCACCGCACCACCCGGCGCCCCCGGACGACGACGCCGTCGACCTCGACGCCTGGCCCGGGCGCTCGCCGCCCTCACGACGGGCGCGCTCGTCGTCACGCTGCTCGGCGCCGTCGCCGGGCCCGCGAGCGCCGCCCCCACGCGCTACGAGGCCGAGTCGGCCGCCCGCACCGGCGGCGCCGTCGTCGCGACCGACCACACCGGCTACACCGGCACGGGCTTCGTCGGCGGCTACACCGACGCCAACAGGGGCAGCGCGACGACGACGTTCACCGTCGCCGCGAGCACCGCGGGCAGCCACACGCTCGCGCTGCGCTACGCCAACGGCACGACCGCCCCGAAGACGCTGAGCCTCCTCGTCGACGGTGCCGCACGCCAGGTGACCCTCCCCGCCACGGCAGGCTGGGACGCCTGGGGCACCGTGTCGACGAGCGTCCAGCTGAGCGCCGGCAGCCACACCGTGGCGTACCGGTTCGGCACGGGAGACTCCGGGAACGTCAACCTCGACCACCTCGACGTGACTCCGCCCTCCCCCGGCTCCGGTCCGGGTTCCGGTCCGCTGTTCGAGGCCGAGTCCGCGACGCTCACGGGCGGCGCAACCGTCTCGAACGAGCACGGCGGGCACACCGGCTCGGGGTTCGTCGGCGGGTTCACCGACGCGAACCGCGGGGCGGCGGCCGTGTCCTTCGCCGTCGCGACCGCCACGGCCGGGTCCTACGACCTGGCGCTGCGCTACGCCAACGGCACGGGCAGCGCCCGCACGTTCTCGCTCCGGGTCGACGGCGGGTCGACCCAGCAGGTCACGCTCCCGGCGACGTCGGGCTGGGCGACCTGGGCCACGGTCACGACGCGCGTCACGCTCGCGGCGGGGAACCACACCGTCGCCTACTCCTACGGCACGGCGGACAACGGCAACGCGAACCTCGACAGCCTCACCGTGACCGCCGCACCGGGCGACCCCGGTGACCCCGGCGACCCGGAACCGCCGGCGGGCACCGCGGGCGAGGCCGAGGCCGCCTACCTCGCGGGCGGCGCCACGACGTCGAGCTCGATCACCGGCCACGCCGGGACCGGGTACGCCGCCGGCTTCACCACGGCCGGGGCGCGCGTCGTGCGGACGCTGGCCGCGACGTCGTCGGGCAACCAGACGCTCACCGTGCGGTTCGCGAACACGTCCGGCTCGTCGCGGACCCTGGGCGTCGTGGTCAACGGTCGGGCAGCGGGTTCCGTCGCGCTGTCCTCCGGCACCGGCTGGCGGACAGCGACCGCGCAGGTCCCGCTGCGTGCGGGCGTCAACACCGTCGCCCTGCGGGCCACGACCTCCGGGTCCGACGTCGCCGTCGACAGCCTCGTCGCGACCGGCGAGTCCGCGCTCGCGGCGCGCGGCGCCACCACCCCGTACACGCAGTACGAGGCCGAGGCCGGGACCACGAACGGCAGCGTCCTCGCGGCGTCGCGCACGTACGGCACGGTCCAGGCCGAGTCGAGCGGGCGCCGCGCGGTGCGCCTCGACGCGACGGGCGAGCAGGTCAGCATCACGCTGACGAAGCCCGCGAGCGGGCTCGTGCTGCGCTACTCGATCCCCGACGCGGCGGCGGGCGGCGGGCTCACCTCGCCCCTCGGCGTGTACGCGAACGGCGCCAAGGTGACCGACGCGACGCTCACCTCGAAGCACGCGTGGGTGTACGGCGACTACCCGTTCCACGACGCCCCGTCGCTGGGCAGCCCGCACCGCTACTACGACGAGCTGCGGGTCCCGATCGGCGACCGGCCCGCGGGCACGGTCATCATGCTGCGCAAGGACTCGGCGGCGGTGGCGTACATCGACGTCGACCTCGTCGAGGCGGAGGCCGTCCCGGCGGCGCTCACCGCCCCGTCGGGCGCGGTCTCGATCACGTCGCACGGCGCGACGTCGGGCGGTGGCGACGACACGGCAGCGGTCCGGGCCGCGGTCGCCGCGGCGAAGAGCGCGGGCGTGCCCGTGTGGATCCCCGCCGGGACGTTCCAGCTGAACGACGCGGTCCAGGTCTCGGGGGTCACCGTCCTCGGTGCCGGCCCGTGGCACTCCGTGCTCCAGGGCACGGGCTCCAAGGGCGGCTTCTACGGGACCGGCGGCGGCGTCACCATCGCGGACGTCGCGATCTTCGGGGACGCGACCGTGCGGGACGACGCGAACTCCCAGGCCGCGATCGAGGGCGACTTCGCGGGCGACACGCTGCTCCAGAACGTGTGGGTCCAGCACACCAAGGTCGCGCTGTGGGTGCGCCCGGGGTCGCGGGACGTGCTCGCCGTCGGGCTGCGCGTGCGCGACACCTACGCGGACGGCGTGAACTTCCGCACCAACGTCGCCAACTCCCGGGTCGTCCAGTCGACGTTCCGCAACACCGGGGACGACGCCCTGGCCATGTGGTCCGACGGCGGACCCGTGACGAACAGCGTGTTCGCGTTCAACACCGTGCAGGCGCCGGCGCTCGCGAACGGCCTCGCCGTCTACGGCGGGACCGGCAACCGGGTCGAGGACAACCTCGTCGCGGACACGGTCAACGCCGCCGCGGGCATCGCGATCAGCACGCGGTTCGGGGTGCCGTTCAGCGGGACCACGACCGTGCAGCGCAACACGCTGACCCGCACCGGGAGCCGCGAGCCCAACTGGGACACCGACCTCGGCGCCCTGTGGATCTACGCGGACGTGCACGCGATCGACGCGCCGATCGTCGTGCGGGACATGGAGATCGTCGACAGCACGCACGCGGGGATCCTCCTGTCGTGGGAGAAGTCGATCCAGCAGGTCAGCTTCGACCGGGTGAAGGTCACCGGCTCGGGCAGCTACGGCATCGAGATCCACGCGACGGGGAGCGCGTCGTTCGCGAACACCCAGGTCTCCGGGTCCGGGAGCGGCGGGCTCCTCAACGACCGCGGCTACGTGCTGAACCGTGGGAGCGGCAACTCGGGCTTCTGACCCCGCGCAGCTCTGCCGGGCGGCCGACCACGTCCCCGCTCGCTGTCGAGCACGACATGGGCGTCGTCATCCGAGGGATGACGACGCCCATGGCGTGTTCGGCGGGAGCACCGTCAGCGGCGCAGGCCGAGCGCGAGAGCCGCCCCGACCCCGACGTGCATGGCGATCAGCACGCCGACCGTCCCGAGGCTCGCCGCTCCGATCGGGCCCAGGAGCGAGACCAGCAGGACGACGGCGCACGTCACCAGCCAGGCGCGCTCGCCGCCCGACGGCAGGAGGCGGAGCAGGGAGCGCACGCCCCAGCCCGCATACCCCACGACCAGTGCGGTGAGGACGACGGCCACGATCCCGACCTCCTGGGTAGCGCCGCCGGCCTGCACGACGAGGTCGGCGCCCGCCGCCGTCCCGCAGAGCCAGGCGACGACGCCGACGACGGCCGCGACGACCGGCACGGCCCAGTGCGGCAGCGGACGTCGGCCGACGCCGGCCTGCCGCATGCCGTCGACGGGTGTGCCCTGCGGTGCGGTCGGGGCGGGGCGACCGGAGAGGTTCTGCGGCGTGGTCATGTCGATCTCCTTCGTCTCGCGGCGAGCGCCGCGCCCGGCTCCGTGCCGGTGATCCACACGCTCTCTCCCCGACGACCAGCACCGCGCCCGTCCGACGGCTGGCCCGGCCCATCCCGACGTCGCGCGCCACCCCCCGACCTGTCGCCCGGCACCCCCGACCTTGGTCGGTGGTCGCTCGGCGTACCGCGGCCTAGCGTCACCGGCATGAGCACCTCGCCCCGTCCCGCCGACCTCGACTGCGCACCCCTCGCCGGGTCGCCGGTCCTCGCGACCGGCTCCGTCCGGCACGACCCCACCGCACGGGTGATGCCGTGGTCGTGGTTCGCCGCGGCCTGGGCGGGCATCACGGTCCTCACGCTCCTCTCGCTCGTCCCGCTCGTCGACGGTCCGGGACGGTTCCCGGGCGCCGCGGTCGACGTCGCGGCCGGGGTCGCGGCGCTGGCCCTGTTCCCGTTGCTGTGGACGCGCCGGCCCGTGCCGGTCGCGCTGGCGCTCGCCGCGCTCGCCGCGCTCTCGGGGGCGGCCACGCCCGCCTCGACGGTCGCGACGTGGCACGTCGCGCGCTGGTACTCGTTCCGCACGGCGCTGCCGGTCGCGATCGCCGGGTTCGCGGGCCACGCGGTGCAGGCACTGTGGCGCCCGGTGGCGCTCCCACTCGGCTGGTGGCTCCTGTGCGACGCCGCCGTGCACGCCGCGCTGCTCGGCTGGGGCGCGTACGGGCGGGCCCGCGACCAGCTCCTCGCGAACCTGCGGGACCGGGCGCGTCGTGCCGAGGCCGAGCGGGACCGGTCGGTCGCCGCGGCGAGGGTCGCCGAGCGCACGCGGATCGCCCGCGAGATGCACGACACCCTGGCCCACCGGCTCTCCCTGATCGCCGCGACCGCGGGCGCGCTCGAGTACCGCCCGGACGCGCCGCCGGAGCGTGTCGCGTCTGCCGCGGCGCTGGTCCGCGAGGGCGTCAGCGGCGCGCTCGACGAGCTGCGCGACGTCGTGCGGGTGCTGCGCGCACCGGACGAGGAGGCGGACCCGACGACGCTGGCCCCGCAGCCCGGGCTCGACGACGTGACCCGGCTCGTCGACGAGGCGCGCGGTGCCGGCGGCGAGGTGACGTTCGTGACCTCCCGCGACGCCGAGCCACCCGCCGCGGTCGCCGTCGCGGCCTACCGCGCGGTGCAGGAGGGCCTGACCAACGCGCGCCGCCACGCGCCCGGGAGCCCGGTCCGCGTCCGGCTCCTCGTGACGCCCGGCGAGGTGCGCGTCGTCGTGTCCGACGCCGGCGCGTCCCTCGTCCCCGCCGGCAGCCCGGGGTTCACGGCCGGGACCGGGACGGGGCTCGTCGGGCTGCGCGAGCGCGTCGGGCTGCTCGGCGGGCAGGTCGCGGCCGGGGAGCACGACCGGGGCTTTGTCCTCGATGTACGGATACCGTGGGTCGTGTGACCGACCGAATCCGCCTCGTGATCGTCGACGACGACGCGCTCGTCCGGTCCGGGCTGCGGCTCATGCTCGACGGCGCGCGCGGCATCGAGGTCGTCGGCGAGGCTGCCGACGGTGGCGCCGTCGCGGCGGTCCTCGACGCGCACCCCACAGACGTCGTGCTCATGGACCTGCGCATGCCCGGCGTCGACGGGATCGAGGCCACGCGCCGGGTGCGGGCGCGGACCGACCCGCCGGCCGTCGTCGTGCTCACGACGTTCGACTCCGACGCCGAGGTGACCGGCGCGCTGCACGCCGGCGCGGCGGGCTACCTGCTCAAGGACATGCCGCCCGAGCGGATCGTCGCCGCGGTGCTCGCGGCCGCCGCGGGCGAGCCGGTGCTCTCGCCCGCGATCGCTCGGCGGCTCATGGCGTCCGCCGCGTCCGCGGGCGGTGCCCGTGAGCGGGCGCTCGCCGCCCTGGACAGCCTGACGACGCGCGAGCGGGACGTCGCCGTCGAGATCGGGCGCGGCGCGAGCAACGCGGAGATCGGGGCGCGCCTCTACCTGAGCGTGCCGACCGTCAAGGCGCACGTGTCGAGCGTGCTGCTCAAGCTGGGCGCGGACAACCGGACCCAGGTGGCGCTCGTCGTGCACCAGGCCGGTGCCGACCGGCGCTGAGCGCTCAGTCGCCCGGCCACTCCCCGGTCCACCTCTGGAACACCCGTGCCCCGCCGCGGTCGATGGCGGCCTTGACGACCGAGAAGATCGCGCCCTGCAGGAGGGACGCGAGCAGGATCTCGCGCATCCGGTACTCCGACTGCAACGGCGTCGGGGCGTCGTCGGGGTGCCCGGGCGCGACGCGCTTGTACACCTGCTTGAAGACCTGACCTGCGACGATGCCGCCGACGATCGAGCTCACCAGCCCGAACGGCCGGTACAGGATCTTCGCGGCCGTGCCGCCCTTCTCCTCCGTGCGTCCACCGCTGCTCTGCTCGCTCATGGTCCGACGCTAGGCCGGGGCGGGCGTGGTCGCGCGCCGAACGCGGTCATCCGTGCACGACGGCGCACCCGTCCGGCGCGAGCACGACGCTCACCTCGTCACCGGGCGCCCAGGCCCTCCCCTCGCCCCGGGCGAGCGCGACGAGGCGGTCGGGTGCGCCGTCGGGCCGGAGAGGCACGTCGAGGGTGACCTCGGTGGCACCCCGCCGGAACACGCTCCCGACGACGGTCCCCCGCCACCTGTCAGCACCCGACCGGTCCCCGGGCCCCTGGAACGCTGACAACTCCCCGGGCGGCGCGACCCGCAACCCCCGCGGCCCGATCGCCAGCACGCTCGCCGAGCCGTCAGCACCCCACCGGTCCTCGGACCCCTGGAACGCTGACAACTCGTGGAGGGGGACGAACGCCTGGTAGCCCAGGAACTGCGCGACGCGTCTCGACGCCGGCGCGCGCCACAGCTCCTCTGGCGCCGCGACCTGGAGCAACTCGCCCCCGTCCATCACGGCCACGCGGTCCGCGACGGTGAACGCCTCGTCGTGGTCGTGCGTGACGAACACCGCGGTCGTCCCCGTCGCGCGCAGCGCCGCTCGCAGGTCGAGCGCGAGCCGCTCGCGCAGCCCGCGGTCGAGCGCCGACAACGGCTCGTCGAGCAGCAGCAGCCGGGGCCTCGGCGCCAGCGACCGCGCGAGGGCGACGCGCTGCCGCTCGCCCCCGCTGAGCGTCGCGACCGCGCGCGGCTCGTACCCGGCGAGCCCGACGACGTCGAGCAGCTCGCGCACGCGCTCGTCCCGTTCGCCGCGGGGCAGCCCCGAGATCCCGTACGCGACGTTCCCCGCGACGTCACGGTGCGGGAAGAGCTGCCCCTCCTGGAACATGAGGCCGAACCCGCGCCGGTGCACCGGCACCCCCGCGAGGTCGTCCCCGCCGAACGCGACCGTCCCCGCAGCGACCGGCTCCAGCCCCGCCACAGCGCGCAGCAGGCTCGACTTGCCGCACCCGCTCGGGCCGAGCAGGGCCAGCACCTCGCCAGGCGCCACGTCCAGCGAGACGCCGGCGACCGCCGTCGTGCCCGGGTCGTGGCGGGTCGCCCCGCCGTAGCGCACGACGACGCCGCGCACCTCCAGGCCGGCCGGCACCACCATCAGAACTCTCCTCCGGGACGGTCGCCGCGCAACCGCTCGGCGAGCAGGATGACCGTCGCCGTCAGCAGGGCCAGCACGACGCTCGCCGCGAGCGCCATGCCGTAGTTCTCCGCGCCCGGGCGGCCGATGAGCCGGTAGATCACGACGGGCAGGGTCGCTGTGTCAGGGCGGGCGAGGAACGACGTCGCGCCGAACTCCCCGAGGGACACGGCGAACGCGAACCCGACGGCGAGGCCGAGCGAGCGCGCGGCGATGGGGCCGTCGACGGACCGGAACACGCGACCGGGCGTCGCCTCGAGGGTCGCGGCGGCCTCACGCAGGCGCGGGTCGATGGCCCGTAGCGTCGGCAGGACGGTGCGCACGACGAGCGGGATCGCGACGACCGCCTGCGCGATCGGCACCAGCATCCCCGAGGTGCGCAGGTCGACGTCGATGCCGAGCGGCCGGTCGAGGGTGATGAGGAAACCGAACCCGACCGTCACGGCCGAGACCCCGAGCGGCAGCATGAACACCGAGTCGAGCAGGCTGATCGCGCGTCGACCGGTCCGCGAGCGCGGGCGCCGGGACACGACGAGCGCGACGAGCCCGCCGATCACGACGGCGAGCAGGGTCGCGACCGCGGCGATGCGCAGCGAGTTGCCCGCGGCCTCCCACACGGTGACGGACAGCGCGTTGCGCCCGCCCGTCGTGCCGAGGTTCGCGTAGTTGTCGAGCCCCCAGCCGCCGCCGGGGACGCGGAAGGACCGCACCGCGAGCGTGCCGAGAGGGAGCGCGACGAGCACGACGATCACGACGGCGGTCAGCGCGGCGGGCACGAGGTCGCCTCCCGGGCGGCCGGGGACCGACCCGCCGACCGAGCTGTGCCGCCACAGCCGCAGCGGGTGCACCGACGACGACGCCGACGACAGGTTCAGCGCCCGCTCGCGCCGAGCACGGGTCCGGTTGGCGACGCTCAGCGCCGCCACCACGACGACGAGCTGCACGACGGACAGCACGGCGGCGGCCTGCAGGTCGAGGAACTGCGTCGTCTGGATCCAGATCTCCGTCTCGATGGTCCCGTACCGGATCCCGCCGAGGACGAGGACGATGCCGAACGCCGTCGAGCAGAACAGGAACACGATCGACGCGGCGCTCGCGATCGCAGGTGTGAGCGCGGGCAGCGTCACGGTGCGGAACGCGCGCCACGGGGTCGCGCCGAGCGCACGGGCAGCCTGTTCCGCGCGCGGATCGAGGTGCTCCCACAGCCCGCCGACGGTCCGCACGACGACCGAGTAGTTGAAGAACACGAGCGCGACGACGATCGCGGCGAACGTCTCGTCGAGGTGCAGGAACCCGAGCGGCCCGCCCTCGACCAGCAGCGACCGGAACGCGACGCCGACCACGACGGTCGGCAGCACGAACGGGACGGTCACCAGGGCGCGCACCGCGCGCCGGCCGCGGAACCGGCAGCGGTACAGCACGTACGCGCCGGGCACGCCGAGGAGCACGGAGAACACCGTGCCGAGCACGGCCTGCGTCAGCGTCAGCCCGACGATCCGCCACGTGCGCGGCCGCGAGAAGACCTCCGCGAACCCGGACAGGTCGAGGCCGCCGTCGGGCCCCACGAACCCGCGCGCGACGAGCGCGACGACGGGCCAGGCGAAGAAGAGCCCGAGGAACAGCAGCGGCACGCCCGCGGCGACGCCCCACAGGACGCCGCGACCGAGCCGGCCCCGCGACACCACCCCGGCCGTCAGTCGACGACCGCGGCCGTCCATGCCTGGATCCACTCGTCACGGTGCGCCGAGATGTCCTCGGGGGCGACGTCCCAGGGGTCGTCGGCGAGCGGGGCGAGCTCGGCCCAGCCCTCGGGGAGCTCGACGGAGTCGTCGGCCGGGTACACGTACATCTGCTCGGGCACGTCCGCCTGGAACGTCTCGCCCACGAGGAAGTCGACGAGCTGCTGCGCGCCCTCGGGGTTCTCGGCACCCGCGAGGACGCCTGCGTACTCGACCTGGCGGAAGCACGTGCCGAGCAGCGCGCCGGTGGTCGACGCCGTCCCGTCCTCGGTGGGCGTGAACGCCGGCGACGTCGAGTAGGACAGCACGAGCGGGCGCGGCCCCGCCCCCTCGGAGCCGGAGAAGTCGACGTAGTAGGCGTCGGACCAGCCGTCGGCGACCTTGAGACCGTTGTCGCGCAGCGCGGCCCAGTAGTCCTCGTACCCGTCCTCGCCGAACGCGTCGACCGTGGCGAGCAGGAACGCGAGCCCCGGGGACGACGTCGCGGGGTTGGTCACGACGAGCAGGTCCGCGTACTCGGGCTTCGTCAGGTCCTCGAGCGTGACCGGCTCCGGGACGCCGGCTTCGGAGAACCACGTGTGGTCGACGTTGATGCACACGTCGCCGACGTCGACCGGGGTGAGCTCGCCGCCGTCGCCCACCGCGTACCCGGCGGCCGACTCGCTGAGGTCCGCCGGGGTGTACGGGTCGAGCACGCCCTCGTCGATCGCCCGGGACGCGAACGTGTTGTCGATCCCGAACACGACGTCGCCGAGCGGCGCGTCCTTCGTCAGGATCAGCTGGTTGACGAGCGCGCCGCCGTCGCCCGGGGCGACCTGCTCCACGGTCAGTCCGGACTCGTCCTCGAACGCGGCGAGGACGTCGTCGCTCACGGCGAACGAGTCGTGCGTGACGAGGGTGACGGTGCCCGACGCCGAGCCCTCGGCCCCGCTGTCACCGTCCCCACCCGAGCAGGCGGCGAGCGCGAGCACGGCGCAGGTCACGGTTGCGACGGCGACGGCCGGACGGGTCCGGGTGCCGCGAGAGAGCATGGTCATACGTGTCATCACTCCGACTTCCTCCACCGGTGCTAACCGGATCAGGTTCGAGGGTCTGCGGTGGTCCGCACTCTCAGCTCTCGGGCCGTCGGCGTGGTCGTCGACCGCTCCCGGAGCTCCCCTGTCGTTCCCGGCGAGCCTACACCGCACGACGCCGCCGACCTGTGGCCACTACGGTGGTGATCGGCACACTTCCGCCCCCCGACGCACCGCTGGAGGACCATCCGTGGCAGACAACGAGGACCAGACCATGGCCGTGAAGGTCGGCACCGTCGCGCTGACCCTGGCCGCGGGCTGGCTGGCACAGAAGCTCGTCTCCTTCGTGTGGGCCAAGGCCACGGGCCACGACGCCCCGGAGGACCTCGACGACGAGGAGGTCAGCATCGTCTCCGCGGTCTCCTTCGCCGCCGTCGCCGCCGGCGTCTCGGTGCTGGCCCGCCGGTACGCGGGACGCGGAGCGAAGCAGATCGTCGCGCGCAGGCTCGGCCGCGGCTAGCCTTGCGCGCGTGACGGCTCCGACGGAAGGCACCCCGCCCCGCAGGAGCGTCAACGGTCCAGGCCTCGGAGGCGGGTCGCTCGTGCGCCCCGGCCTACGCGTCGCCACCGACGCCGCGCGCCTCCTCGCGCGGTTCTGGCCGGCCCTCGTGACGGTCGTGGTGCTCGCCGAGGTCGTGCACGAGCTCGCGCTGCGTGCGGCGCTCGTGGTCGCGCCGACGTCGGGCGTGCTGGGGCTGCTCGTGCTGTGCCTGGCGCCGCTCGCGTCGGTGGTCGGCGTCGTCGTCATGCTGCACGTGATGCGGCGCGAGGGCGAGGGTCGCCTCCACGTGCGCACCCTGGTCCGGTCGATCGCGTCGGTCCTCGTCCCGTACCTCGTCATCTACGAGTTCTACGGCGGGCTGTCCGACGACTGGCAGACGTACATCGACCAGGCCGCGCTGGACCACGCCTTCGCCACCGCCGACGGCGTCGCGGGGTCGGACCCGATCCCGGAGGGCTTCGGGCTCCTCGTCCTCGCGACCGTCGGGGGCGCGCTGGTGCTCCGCACGGTGCTCGAGCGGCTCGCCCGTCGCGCGGAGTCGCGCCACGCCGCCGGTGCCGACGCAGGTGACGGCCCTCGCACGAGCGCGGCCCTGTGGCGCATCCTCGCGGGCTACTGCGAGGTCGTGTGGATCGTCATCGGTGCGTTCACCGTCGCCGCGCTGGTCGGAGCGGTGCGCGACTGGTGGTCCGCGCGGACCGTCGTCGTGACCGTGCAGGAGTGGTGGCAGGACGTGATCGTCCAGGTGGACGCGCTGCGCGTCCTGACCGCCGCGATCGAGCCCGCGACGTCGCTGCTGCTCGCGGGGATCGTGACCGGGCTCGTCGTCCCGCTCGCGTGGCTCACCCTCGGGACGATCGTGTACGGGGTGGAGGCGATCGACGTCGTCGACCCGGAGCACGCCACGAGCGCCGAGGGCTCGGCGGGCCGCACCGCACGCGCCGTCGACCGCTTCAACCGGACGCTCGGGGACCGCAACGCGCGGACGGCGTGGCGGTTCATGCTCGACCCGGGGCGCCGGTTCGGCGGGCTCGTCGGCGCGGTCGGGATGCTGTGGCGCAGCCGCTGGGGCGCGGTGCTCATGTTCTGCGTCGCGTTCACGCTGGTCACGCTCGTCGAGCAGGCGGTCCTCGCCGTGGCGGGCGCGATCGTCGGCCAGCCGGGCATCGTGGTGTGGCGCGCGGTCGTGGGTCCGCTGGACACCGCGGCCCGCCTTGCCGTGCAGGTCCTCACGACCGCGCTGCTCGCCGCAGCCGCAGACTCGCTGCTCGCCAACCTCGGCCTCCCCACCGCGCTGCGCGTGCGGCGCCGCCGTCAGTCCGTCGGGGCTGCGACCGGTAGCGACCAGTAGGCCGGCAGCAGCGACGTCTCGACGACGCGCACCTCGGCGGGGACCGCGTCGTCCGGCGTGAGGAAGTACCGCGTGAGCCGCTGGGACACGGGGCCGACGCACACGAGCGCGTCCGGGTACGGCATGCCCGGCAGGGCCGACGCGCCCTCGTCGTACACACGCCCCGCGGTGTCCCGCAGCTCGCTCGTGCACGAGTAGGTCGGCTCGACCTCCGCCCCGGCGGGTGCCGGTGCGTCGGAACGCGCCGAGAGGTCGGCGGCCCAGAGCGTGTAGCCCTCGGGTGCCTCGACCCGGCCGTCGAACCCGTCGTCGAGCCAGTCGACCTCCTCGAGGCCGGCGAGCCGGAACCGCACGTCGTCCACCTGGGCCCAGCCCTCGGCGTCGGCCACCTGGGCTCGGTGCGGCTGCGACGTCCACCAGCCCTGCACGGCGTCCGAGCGCCACGTCACGACGCCGAGCACCGCCAGCGCGACGACGAGCGCCGGCAGCCACCAGCGGTTGGTCCGCCACCAGCCGGCGCTCACCCGCCCCACCCCCCGGGGACGAGCCCGATCTCGACGGGCTCGAGCAGCGCATCGGCCTCCGGCGCCTCGACCCGGCCGAGCGCGATCTCGGCGATCGCCTGCGGCCGGTCGTCGTCGGCATCCGCGGTCTCCGTGAGCACGCGCAGGACGAGGTCCCCGTCGAGCACCTCGAGGGGCACCTCGAACACGGCGGTCCCCTGCTCCGGCACGTCCGGCGCTCGCGCGGTGGCGACGAGGTAGTTCTCCGCCCGGGTCGATGCCGTGAAGTCCCTCCCGGTCGCGTCGCGCAGCTGCAGCACGGCCGGCCCGGCGTCGTCGTGCACCCCGGAGACCGCCATGTCCACACCCACCCAGACGCCTCCCGTCGTGAGCTCGTCGTACGACCCGGCGAGGACCGTACCGGTGCGGGTCCCGTCCACCCGCACACGCACGGGTCCCGCCGTGACGACCTCTCCCTGCGCACCCTGGGAGACGGTCGCCGTGAGCGTCGGCCACCACGTGTCCACGCGTGCGACCGCGGCACCCACGGCGACCGCGACGACGAGGAGCACCACCGTGACGGCGGTGACGCGCCCGCGACCGGCCGCGGGTCGTGAGGTCTCGGCGGTCTCGGCGGTCTCGGCGGGCCCGGCGGTCTCGGCGGTCATGTGCCGGCCTCCTCGTCGAGCGTGTCGTCCCAGAGCTCGTCGGCATCCGCGGAGGGGTCCTCGACCTCGGGGACCGGTCCGTAGGGAGCGGGGACGAGGACGCTCTCCCCGGTCTCGGCCCACCGTCGGCCGCCACCGACGAACATGTCGCGGTAGACGAACGTCGGCAGCGTGAGGTCGAGGTCCGGCCGGCCGTCGAGCTCGCCGCGCACGGGCCACATGACGAGGACCTGCTCGGGCAGACCCGGCTGGAACATCGGGTAGGCGCTGCCGTCCCGGACGAGGAGCGTCGTCTCGGGTCGCGTCGGCGGCGGGTCGCCGACGAGCTCGAGCCCACCTGGCAGCGGGTCGGGGAGGGTCACCGCGGTGGCGTCCAGGGTCCGCGTCACGCGGTCCGTGTCGAGCACGTCCACGTCGACGACGAGCCAGGCGTCCGCCCCGAGATCCGTGAGGCGGTCCGGCTCGAGGACGCGGTCGATCCCCCACGACGTCACCGTGAGCTCGAAGGCGCCCGTCGCGACACCCTGGCCCGCCGCGGCGGTCGTCGGGGCACCGGTCGCGGCCTCGTGCCGGTCGAGCCCGCCGGCGAGCGCCGTGCCCACGACGAGCCCGACGACGCCGACCGCGACACCCAGGAGTGCCCGCCGCACGCCCACGGGCACCCGCACCCGCGCGGCACGCGCGGCGGGTACGGGACGAGGGCTCACGCGCGGCATCCTACGGGTCGTCCAGCCGCGCCGGGCGGCACGCACCGCGTCTCGGGGCGCGGTCCCGCGCCCTCGTCGCTACCGTGGTGAGGGCTCGACCGACCACCTCACGTGCCCGACGGGGGCACCTCGCACCGAGGAGCGGACATGGCGCAGCACGACGAACCAGGGCGTGCGGGGGCGACGACGACGAGGTCGGGCTCACCGACCCTCATGCTCGCCCTCGCGACCTTCGGGTTCGCGGTGAACTTCTGGGCGTGGGCGCTCATCAGCCCGCTCGGCGCCGCGTACGGCCAGCAGTACGACCTCACGGACGTGCAGGTCTCGGTGCTCGTCGCCGTCCCGGTCATCGTGGGGTCGCTGGGACGGATCCCCGTCGGGGCGCTCACGGACCGGTTCGGCGGCCGCACGATGTTCCCGCTCGTGAGCCTCCTGACCATCCTGCCCGTGCTCTTCGTCGGGTTCGTCGCGGACTCGTTCGCGGCACTCCTCGTCGGCGGGTTCTTCCTCGGCCTCGGTGGCACGACCTTCGCGATCGGCGTGCCGTTCGTCAACGCCTGGTACCCGCCCGCGCGGCGCGGGACGGCGATCGGCATCTTCGGCATGGGCATGGGCGGGACGGCGATCTCCGCGTTCACCACCGTGCAGATCCGCGACGCGTGGGGCGACGGCGCGCCGTTCCTCCTCGTGTCCGCGCTGCTCGCCGTCTTCGCCGTCGTCTCGTGGCTCCTGATGCGTGACGCGAAGGCCTCCGGGCAGGGCGCGGCGGGCGGGTTCTGGGCACGCACGTGGTCGACGTTCCGCCTGCCCGTCACCCTCCAGCTCTCGTGGCTGTACGCGGTCGGGTTCGGCGGGTTCGTCGCGTTCAGCGTGTACCTGCCGACGTTCCTCGCGAACGCCTACGACCTGTCCGCCTCCGACGCCGCGACCCGGACCGCGGGCTTCGTCGTGCTGGCCGTCATCTGCCGCCCCATCGGCGGCACCCTGTCCGACCGGATCGGCGCCATCCCGGTGTCGATCGTGTGCTTCGCCGTCGTGACGGCGTTCGCCGCGGTCGTCGCGTTCCAGCCGTCCCTCGTCCCGGTGGGGACGATCGCCTTCCTCGGCCTGGCCGCAGCCCTCGGCGCGTCGTCAGGAGCCACGTTCGCGCTCGTCTCCCAGGCTGCGCCGCCGGACAAGGTCGGTGCCGTCACGGGCCTGGTGGGCGCCGCCGGCGGTCTCGGCGGGTTCATCCCGCCGCTGCTCATGGGTGCCGTCTACCAGGCGAACGGCTCGTACGGGCTCGGCTTCGCGCTGCTCTCGCTCACCGGCCTCGCGACGCTCCTGTTCACGCTGGGCCCGGTCCGCCGCGGCGTCCGCGCCCGTTCCTAGCGACCCCGACGCTGCCGGCGAGAGCTCAGCCCCGACGCAGGACCACGCGCGGCAGGACGAACCAGAGCCCGAGGAGAGCGACGAGCGTGATGGCCGCGCTCGTGACCGCGGCACCGCGCCCGACGACGACGTCGACCACCAGCAGGACGGTACCCGCCACCACGAACGCGAGCACGAGGACGCCGATCCGTGCGAACCGGTCGCTGATCGTGACGAGCGACGTCTTGAGGTGCCGTCGGAACAGGGCCCGGTGCAGGCTCACCGGGGTGATGAACAGCCCCGTCGACAGGACCGCGAGGGCCACGAGAGCGAGGTAGGTGATGGTCTGGAACGTGTCGAGCTCGGAGAAGCGGGACTGGAACGGCAGCGTCAGCAGGAACCCGGTGAGGATCTGCACACCCATCTGCATGACGCGCAGCTCCTGCAGGAGCTCGACCCAGTTCCGGTCCGAGCGCTCGTCCGCGGTCTCGTTGCGGGTGCCGGCCGGTACAGGGTCGGGCTGGTCGGCCCAGTCAGGCTGGTCGGGCATGGGTACCTCCTGGTCCAGGGCGGGCGCGACGGTACGGGCGACGGACTGGTGCCGGCTGTGGGTCGGCTGGGCTAGTGTTCCACCTCGTGGGGTCAGGAATCGGCTCCGTCCTGTTCATCCTTCGAGGACACCCCACCCATGGACGCCCTCTCCTCCCCCGTGCCCGGCGATCCCGAGCGCGCGCCAGGCCTGGACCCCGGGTCCCCGGCCCGTCTGAGCACCGCGCTGGACGCGCTCGTCACCCGCACGTCGCTGCCGGCCGGCCGGTTCCGGTACGACGTCGCCCACGACCGCTGGTGGTGGTCCGACGAGGTGTTCCGCATGCACGGTTTCGAGCCGGGCGAGATCGTGCCCACGACCGGGCTCGTGCTCTCGCACAAGCACCCGGAGGACCGGCAGCGCGCCGTCCGCACCGTGCTGCACAGCGTGCGCGCCGGAGAACCGTTCGCCTCCATGCACCGGATCGTGGACGCTGCGGGACGTGCCCGCACGCTCGCGGTGACCGGCGAGGCGCAGGTCGACCCCCGCACCGGCGACGTCGTCCAGGTCGTCGGCTACTTCACCGACGTCACGGAGCCGTCCGAGGCGAGCGCGCGCGAGGCCGCCAACCGGTCGATCCGGGCGGCGGACGCATCCCGGTCGACCATCGAGCAGGCCAAGGGTGTCCTCATGATCGCGTTCGGCGTGGACGCCGACGAGGCCTTCGAGCTGTTGCGCGTGCGGTCCAACCACTCCAACGTCCCGGTCCGCGAGCTCGCGCGCCGGCTGCTCGGCGGGCTCGGCACCGTCGGTGACGTCATCGAGGCGGCTCGCGCGCGCGTCGACGCGCTCACGGTCGCGGCGTCCGAGGAGGACGCGGCACCGTGAACGTCCGCCCGCGACGGCGTCGCCGCGGGCGTTCGTTCACTCCGCCTGCACCCCGGGGATGCGTCGGGTCTCCACGACCTCCCGGGCGATCTCGACCAGCTTCACGTTGGCACCTTGCGACACCCGGCTGAGGACGGCGAACGCGCGAGCGGGCGTCAACGAGTACCGCTCCATGACGATGCCCTGCGCCTGACCGATGAGCGTGCGCGTCTGGACCGCGGACTGCAGCTGGTCCTCGATCCGCGCCGCCGAGATCGCCGCGGCCGCGACCGCAGCGAACGTCGTCGCGAGCTGCTGGTCGTCGTGGTCGAACCGGTCCGGGACCGACGAGTAGAGGTTCAGCGCGCCGTGCGCGGTCTGGGACGTGTACAGCTGGACGCACAGCATGGACCGCACACCGAGCTCGCCGCTCACCTGCGGGCCCCAGCGCTGCCACCGGCTGTCCGAGCTGACGTCGGGCGACTCCACGAGCGCGTGGTCGTGCACCGCGTCGAGGCACGGACCCTCGCCGAGCTCGTACTGCAGCGCGTCCCCCCGGGCGACGAGCGCGTCCGACACCGCGGGGCTCTCGATCTGCCCCTTGGTCACGAGGGAGATCCCGGCGGACTCGCACCCGTCGACCATCGTCACCGCCAGCTCGACCACGCGGTCGAGCGTCTGCTGCAGCGTCGGCTCGTCCGCGAGGGTGCGCGCGGCGTCGGCTACGAGGTCGGCCAGGTCGACGATGCCCGGCTCCGCGACCGCACCGCCGGCGATCCCGGGCGGCGCCACCGACGGCGCAGGGATGCGCGGCGGGCTCGTCGCCTCGGGGCCGGCGGGGATCGCGGATTGCACGTCTTGGGTCATGGACAACCCCTCCTCTGATGCTCCTCCCAGGGTACGCACCCACGGACCCGGCGGTGTCGCGCCTCAGGACCGGGCGGGCTCTCGGCGCCGGGCGAGCTGCGCGTCGTGGGCGCGCGGGCGCGCCGACGGCTTCACGGCAGCGAAGGCTCCCTCGATGGTCGCCTCCGCCGTCGGCCCGACGCCGCCGGCTCGGGCGAGGGCAGCCATCACCTGGGCCGCGGTCTCCTGCAGGGGGACGCCCGCCTTCGCGGCGCCGTCCGTCAGCAGCTGCGCGGCGGCGACGTCCCCGACCCCGTGCACGGCCATGAGCACGCCCTTGGCCTGCTCGACGGCGGCCGCGCTCACGAACGCCCGCGACACCGCACGGTTCGCCTCACGGTCGAGCACCTCGCGCTGGACCGGTGTGATGTCGACGACGTAGCCGGCGATCTCGACGACGCGACCGCGGGCGTCCTTGCGCCCCTGCCCGGTCACGACGACCGAGCGGGTGCGCCCGTGGCCGTCGACGATGCGGTGCGAGGACGAGAACGGGCGGCCGGAGCGCAAGGCGTCGGTGGCCGCCTTGACGACCCGCGACCTGTCGTCCGGGTGCTTGCGCGAGCGCATCGCGTCCAGCCCGGGCTCGACGTCCCCCGGCGCCCAGCCGTGCATCGCGTACACCTCGTCCGACCACCACCACGTTCCCGTGCCGAGCTCGACGCGGTACTGGCCGACCACGAGGTGCGTGCCGACCGCGAGGGCCTCGGCGAGCATCGCGGGACGCACGGGCGCACCGCTGACGGTGCGGTCAGGCAGGGGGCTGGTGGAGCTCGAGGGCATGGGACCTCCCAGAACATGGGGTGGGCGGGCCGCTTCCTGACTCCGACCCCTCAACCTATCTCACCCGGGGCGGGACGGCACCCTGCTTCGGTACCGTTCCGCCATGACCGAACGCGGGCGGCACGCTCACCCCGATGCCGGACGAGGCCCTCGGCGGACGATCGCCGAGCACCTCGACGACGTGCTGGGACTCGTGCACCCGCTGCCCGTGGAGGAACGTTCCCTGGACGGCTCCGCGGGCCGGGTCCTCGCCGTCCACCTGGTGTCCCTGCTCGACTCGCCCGCGTTCGACGCGTCCGCGATGGACGGGTACGCCGTCCGCGCCGCCGACCTCCCCGCAGCGGCGGCAGGCACGACGGTCGATCCGGTCACGCTGCACGTCGTCGGCGACGTGCGGGCAGGCGCCGCACCGGCCGAGGTGCCGCACGTCGGCCCCGGTGAGGCCGCACGCATCATGACGGGCGCCATCGTCCCCGACGGCGCCGACACGGTGGTCCCCGTCGAGGAGACCTCGACGGGGCGCTTCGTCCCGGGGTCGGCGGACACCGGCGCGCACACGGTCACGCTCCCGGTCGGCCCCGCTCGCGGCGGGCCCGCCCGCAGGCACGTCCGCCGACGCGGCGAGGACCTCCGGCGGGGCGACGTCGTGCTCGACGCCGGGACGACGCTCACCGCCCGGCACGTGTCCGTCGCCGCGTCGGCCGGGTACGCGACCCTCCCGGTGCACCGCGCGCCGCGCGTGGCCGTGCTCTCGACGGGCAGCGAGCTCGTCGCCGCGGGGACGGTCCCGGGGCCGGGCATGCTGCCGGACTCGAACTCGGTGCTGCTCGCGGCGGCGGTCCGCTCGCTGGGCGCCCACGTCGTCCGGCACGGCGGGGTCGGGGACACGGCCCGGACGCTCGCCGACGCGCTCGACGCGACGCTCGCCACCACGTGGCCCGACGGCACGATCGCGCCCCCCGACGTCGTCGTCACCACCGGGGGCGTGAGCGCGGGGGCGTTCGACGTCGTGCGCGAGCTCCTCGACCCGGCGACCCGCACCGGCACCCCGTGGGCCGGCGCGGTGTCCGACGAGCGTCTCGTCGCGGTCGCGATGCAGCCCGGCAAGCCCCAGGGCCTCGCGCGGTGGCGGGGCGTGCCGTGGGTCGCGCTGCCGGGCAACCCGGTGAGCGCGTTCGTGTCGTCCGAGCTGTTCGTCCGGCCCGTCGTCGACCGGCTGCGGGGCGTGCGCGGGCCGGGGCGCCCGTCGGTGCCGCGCGTCGCGGGCGAGGGCTGGGCGTCGCCCGCGGGCCGCGAGCAGCTCGTCCTCGTGCGCCACGTCCGGCCCGACGACGTCCGCGTCGTCCCGGCGACCCGTGCGCCCGGGACCGGGGTGGGTCAGGGCTCGGGGTCGCACCGGCTCTCGGCGCTCGCGCTCGCCGACGCCCTCGTCGTGGTTCCCGCCGACGTCACGACGGTCCAGGCCGGCGACGAGGTGCGGGTCCTCCTGCTCGACCAGGCCTGACCGCCCGGTCGCGTCCGCGGGAGGGCGCTACTTCTGGTTGGGCAGCGGGTGCCCCTCCGACGCCTGCACGACGACGATCCCCTGGCCCTCCAGCGCGATCTGGTAGGCCTCGCCCGAGCCGCGCCCGACGGCCGCGGAGAGCTTCGCCGTCTTGCGGATCGAGGACCGCAGCGACGTGGACCAGAGCACCGCGGCCTGCATGTCGACGAAGGTCGGCACGTCCACGCTCAGCACGACGGGCGTGCCGTACGCGGTGACGGCGATCGACCCGGTCCCGGTGAACGTCGTGTTGAACAGGCCGCCGCTCATCATCGACGCACCCTCGACGCGGTTGATGTCCCAGGTCAGGGAGCTCTCGAACGCGAGCACGTTGGCGCCATTCACCGTGACGCCCTCGTCCTCGAGGTGGAGGACGAAGACCTGGTCGGCGTCCTGGGCGAGGAACACGTCGCCGCTCCCGGACACCTTCATGAGGGACATGCCCTCACCGGTGAACGCCTTCTTGAACATCTTGCCGAGGCCGCCGGAACCCTCGTAGGCGAAGTCGACGTCGCCCTGGTACGCGACCATCGACCCCTGCTTGGCGAAGAAGAAGCCTCCGGTCCCGGAGAGGTCCACCTTGAGCATCCGGTCGTTCTGGAGCTGGAAGCTGCCGGGTTCGACGGAACGCTCGGCGTGGTCGAGGAGTGAGCTGCGCATGCGACCGATCCTGGTGCAGGAGCGCCCACCCGGCAACGGGTGGGCACCTGTCGGACGTCCCGCACGTGGAAGAGTGGGCGCATGAGCTTCACGCACCTCGACGAGCACGGCCACGCACGCATGGTGGACGTCACCCAGAAGCAGCCGACGGTCCGGTCCGCGACGGCCACGGGCGTCGTGCGGTGCTCGGCCGAGATCGTCCGGGCGCTGCGCGACGGCACCGTCCCCAAGGGCGACGTGCTCGCCGTCGCGCGCATCGCCGGGATCACGGGCGCCAAGCGCACCGCGGAGCTGCTGCCGCTCGCGCACGTGATCGGGGTGCACGGCGCGGTCGTCGACCTCGAGGTGGGCGACCACGGCGTCGACGTCACCGCGACCGTCCGCACCGCCGACCGCACGGGCGTCGAGATGGAGGCGCTGACCGCCGTCGCGGTCGCGGGCCTCGCCGTGGTGGACATGGTCAAGGGCCTCGACAAGTCGGTCGAGCTCACCGACGTGCGGCTCGTCGCGAAGACGGGCGGCAAGTCCGGCGACTGGCACCGGGACGACCAGCCGGCATGACCGCGGACCCGGTGGTGCCCGACGCCGGTGCCCACGTCGCGTTCGACGCCGTCGTCCTCGCGGGCGGGCGGGCGTCACGCCTGGGCACGCCCAAGCCGGGGCTCGTCGTCGCGGGGCGTCCGCTGCTCGACCACGTGCTCGCCGCCACGGCCGGGTCGGGCGGCACGGTCGTCGTCGGGCCGGACGAGCTCGCCGATCCGGCACGGTACGTGCTGACGCGCGAGGACCCGCCGTTCGGCGGCCCTGCCGCGGGGATCGCGGCGGGCCTCGCCGCGCTGCCCCCTGCGCACGACCCGTCCGACCAGCCCGACGACGGCCCCGCACCCTGGGTCCTCGTGCTCGCGTGCGACGTGCCGCGCGCCGCCGAGGCCGTGCCGCTGCTCCTCGCGGCGGCCGCGGAGCGCGCCGGGCACGCAGACGTGCAGGCGGTGCGGGCCGTGCGGGACGGGCGCGACCAGTGGCTCGTCGGCCTCTACCGACGACGCGCGCTCGACGCCGCGATCGCACGGCTGCGCGCGACGAGCGGGGTCGACGGCGCGCCGGTGCACCGGCTGCTGGAGCCCCTGCACGCGTTGCTCGTCGAGGACCCCGACGGGCTCACGGACGACGTGGACACGTGGCAGGATGCGCACGAACAGGACAGGAGACCGCGATGACCAACCTCGAACGCTGGGTGGACGCCCTGGTCGACGAGTTCGACCTCGACCCCGGGGTCGTCGACATGGGAGCCGTCCTCGATCTCGCTCGCGACGCCGCGCACGGCGTCGAGCGGCCCGCCGCACCGCTGACGACCTTCGTCGCCGGCTACGTCGCCGGCATGGCCGCCGGCGAGGGCGCCGACCACCCGATCGAGGACGTCATGGCGCGCGCGACCGAGCTCGCGCTGGCCTGGACGGAAGAGCCCGCGCTGCCGGAGCCACCGAGCACCGGTCGGACCGAGGGCTGACCGTGGCGACCGTGCGCTACTTCGCCGGCGCCCGCGAGGCAGCGGGGACCGAGACGGAGTCCGTGGCCGCGACGACCGTCGGCGCGCTGCACGCCGAGCTCGTCGCCCGGCACCCGGCGCTCGCCGACGTGCTGCCGCGCTGCTCGCTGCTGGTCGGCGGCGTCCGTGCGTCGTCAAGCGCCACGGTGGTGGGCGACGACGAGACGGTCGACGTCCTGCCGCCCTTCGCCGGCGGCTGACACCTCGACGCGCGTCAGTGGTCGCCGCCGGCGAGCTGGGCGAGGACGTGCGGGAGCAGCGGCTCGAGCACGGCCCAGCCGTCGCGCACACCGCCGGTGGAACCCGGAAGGTTGACCACCAGCGCCTGTCCACCGAGCGCACCGACGGTCCCGGCGAGGCCGCGTGACAGCACGGCGGTCGGGACGTGCTCGACGCCACGGCGTCGGATCTCCTCGGCAAGACCCGGGATCTCCCGGTCGAGGACCAGGCGCGTGCCCTCGGGCGTGAGGTCCCGTGGTGCGAGACCCGTGCCGCCGGTCGTGAGGACGACGGCCGCGCCGTCGGCCAGGGCCGCGTCGAGGGCGTCGCGCACGGACTCGACGCCGTCGGGCACGACCCGCGCCTCGACCCGCGCATACCCCGCGGCGGCGAGCAGGGAGACCAGGAGCGGCCCCGACCGGTCCTCGGCCTCGCCGCGCGAGCAGCGGTCGGACACGGTCACGACGGCGACGGTGACCTCGGCGGACCGAGCGACGGGCGACGGGGTCTCGGTGCTCATGAGGGAACCGTAGCGAAGGCGTAGCGGCCGGTCCGCGGCTCGCCGCGCGGTCCGTCACGTTCGTGGGCATAGTGGCAGGGACCGTCACGCCGACCCTGCTCGCCCAGGAGGCCGCATGTCGCAGTCGACCGTGCCCAGCGCAGGGCAGGCCGGGGGGACCGTTCCCGCGGGTCCTGTCGAGGACGCACTGCTCCGGTTCGGGAAGCACCTGCGCCGCGGGGAGGTCTCGCCGGACCTGCGCCAGGTGTTCCTTCGCGGCGGACGCGAGGGCGACGTCTTCTACCGGGACCGGTGGTCGCACGACAAGGTGGTGCGCTCGACGCACGGAGTGAACTGCACCGGCTCGTGCTCGTGGAAGGTGTACGTCAAGGACGGCATCATCACGTGGGAGACGCAGCAGACGGACTACCCGTCGGTGGGTCCGGACTCGCCGGAGTACGAGCCGCGCGGATGCCCGCGCGGTGCCGCGTTCTCCTGGTACACCTACTCCCCGACGCGGGTCCGGTACCCCTATGTACGAGGCGTCCTGCTCGACCTGTACAGGCGCGCGAAGGCCACGGTAGGCGGCGACCCGGTGCTCGCGTGGGAGCTCCTGACGTCGGACCCGGACGCGGCGCGGGCGTACAAGTCGGCGCGCGGCAAGGGCGGGCTGGTGCGCGCGACCTGGGACGAGGCGGCGGAGATCGTCGCGGCGGCGCACGTGCACACGATCAAGCGCTGGGGGCCGGACCGGGTCGCGGGGTTCTCCCCGATCCCGGCGATGTCGATGGTGTCGCACGGCGTGGGCGCCCGGTTCGTGCAGATGCTCGGCGGCACGATGCTCTCGTTCTACGACTGGTACGCCGACCTGCCCGTCGCGTCCCCGCAGGTCTTCGGCGACCAGACCGACGTCCCCGAGTCCGCCGACTGGTGGAACTCGACCTACTGCATCATGTGGGGCTCCAACGTCCCCGTGACCCGTACCCCGGACGCCCACTTCATGACGGAGGCGCGCTACCGCGGGCAGAAGGTCGTCGTCGTCTCGCCCGACTTCGCCGACAACACGAAGTTCGCCGACGAGTGGCTCGCACCCCAGCCCGGGACCGACGGCGCTCTCGCCCAGGCGATGGGCCACGTCATCCTCACCGAGCACTACGCCCGACGCCGCACCCCGCAGTTCGCGCAGTACGCCGCCCGGTTCACGGACCTCCCGCACCTCGTGCGGCTCGAACAGCGCGAGGACGGGTCGTACGTCCCGACCAAGTTCCTCACCGCGGCCGACCTGCCCGACGGTGCACGCGGCGTCGGGCAGGACGGCGCCGCCCCGGCGAACGCGGCCTTCAAGACCGTCGTCCTCGACGCCGACGGCATCCCCCGGATCCCGAACGGCTCCCTCGGCCACCGCTACGGCGAGGCCGACGCGGGCCGCTGGAACCTCGACCTGGGCGACATCGACCCCCTCCTATCCGTCGCCGACCCCCACGGCGCCTTCCTCGGCGCCGCCTCGCCGACGGCGGACGCCGGACGGACCGAGGCGGTGGGGCGGCCGGAGGATGCGAAGGGCGTGGAGGGCCTGGCGGGAGGAGCCCGAGGAACGAGGGCTCCGGATGGGAGCCCGAGCACCTCCGGGCGCCCCACCGCCGACACCGGTGCTACCTCGGCGTACGAGACCGTCCGGGTCGCGCTGCCGCGGTTCGACATCGACCCGACGCCCGGGGACGAGGCGACCGCCCACACGGGCGGCGCGGGCGTCGTCGTGCGTGGAGTCCCGGTGCGCCAGGTCGGGGAGCACCTGGTCACGTCCGTGCTGGACCTGCTGCTCGCGCAGTACAGCGTGAACCGCCCGGAGCTGGGGCTGCCGGGTGAGTGGCCGTCGGGCTACGACGACGACTCGACCCCGGCGACGCCGGCGTGGCAGGAGCGGTTCACGGGTGTGCCGGCGGCAGCAGCGGAGCGGATCGGCCGGGAGTTCGCGCAGAACGCGCTGGACTCGGGCGGGCGCTCGATGATCATCATGGGCGCGGGGACCAACCACTGGTTCCACTCGGACACGATCTACCGCGCGATGCTCGCGCTGACGACGCTCACGGGCTGCCAGGGCGTGAACGGCGGCGGGTGGGCGCACTACGTCGGGCAGGAGAAGTGCCGCCCGGTCACGGGCTGGGCCCAGTACGCGGGCGGCCTGGACTGGGTGCGGCCGCCGCGGCAGATGATCGGGACGGCGTTCTGGTACCTCGCGACGGACCAGTGGCGGTACGACGGTCTGCCCGCGGACGCCCTCGCCTCGCCGCTCGCGCAGGGCCAGTTCGCGGGCCGCACGACGGCGGACACGCTCGTCGAGTCGGCGCAGCGCGGCTGGATGCCGAGCTACCCGACGTTCGACCGCAACCCGCTCGACCTCGTCGACGAGGCGCGTGCAGCCGGGGCCGACCCGGCACAGCACGTCGTGGACGCGCTGAAGGCGGGCACGCTGAAGTTCGCGTGCGAGGACCCGGACGCCCCGGAGAACTTCCCGCGCGTGGTGACGGTGTGGCGGGCGAACATCCTCGGGTCGTCCGGCAAGGGCAACGAGTACTTCCTCAAGCACCTCCTGGGCACGGACGCGGCGGTGAACGCGGCGGAGTCGCGACCGGACCGGCGCCCGCAGTCCATGACGTGGCGTGACGACGCACCCCAGGGAAAGCTCGACCTGCTCGTCACGATGGACTTCCGGATGACGTCGACGACGCTGTTCTCCGACGTCGTGCTCCCGGCGGCGACCTGGTACGAGAAGCACGACCTGTCGAGCACGGACATGCACCCGTTCGTGCACTCGTTCAACCCCGCGATCGACCCGCCGTGGCAGACGCGGACGGACTTCGCGATGTTCCACACGCTCGCCGCGAAGATCTCCGCGATGTCCGTCGAGCACCTGGGGGTGCGCGAGGACATCGTGGCCGTCCCGCTCCAGCACGACACGCCGGACGAGCTGGCCGTCCCGGGCGGCACCCTCACCGATTCCGGCCTGCCGATGACCGAGCGCGACCTGGTGCCCGGGAAGACCATGCCCAAGCTCGTCGTCGTCGAGCGCGACTACCCGGCGTTCGCGGCCCGCATGGCGGCGCTCGGCCCGCTCACGGACACGGCGGGCATGGCGACCAAGGGCGTGCCGTTCATGCCGGACCAGGAGGTCGAGAACCTGGGCCGGCGCAACGGCGTCGTGCAGGACGGGCCGACCGCCGGGCGGCCACGCCTCGACAAGGACACCCACGCGTGCGAGATGATCCTGGCCCTGTCCGGGACGACGAACGGGCGCCTCGCCGTCCAGGGCTTCGAGAACCTGGAGAAGCGCACGGGGACCCCGCTCGCGGACCTGGCCCGGGACGAGGAGGGCGTGCGCGTCACGTTCCCGGACGTGCAGTCGCGCCCGACGCCGGTCATCACCTCTCCCGAGTGGTCCGGCTCCGAGCACGGCGGGCGGCGGTACTCGGCGTTCGTCGTCAACGTGGAGCGGCTCAAGCCGTGGCACACCCTGACGGGACGCCAGCACTTCTACCTCGACCACGACTGGATGCTCGAGCTCGGCGAGCACATGCCCGTGTTCCGCCCACCGCTCGACATGCACCGGCTGTTCGGCGACTCGCCGGTGGTGGGCGACACGTCGCCGTCGGGCTACCCGGCCTCCGAGGGCCACGCGGAGGTGGCGGTCCGGTACCTGACCCCGCACAACAAGTGGTCCATCCACTCGGAGTACCAGGACAACCTGTTCATGCTCTCGCTCTCGCGCGGCGGGCCGAACGTGTGGATGAGCCCGGCGGACGCCGACAAGATCGGCGTCACGGACAACGAGTGGATCGAGGCGTACAACCGCAACGGCGTCGTCGTGGCGCGCGCGGTCGTGAGCCACCGCATGCCGGAGGGCACGGTCTACATGCACCACGCGACGGACCGGACGATCGACGTGCCGCTCGCCGAGACGTCGGGGCTGCGCGGCGGCATCCACAACTCGCTCACGCGCATCCTGCTCAAGCCGACGCACCTCGCCGGCGGGTACGCGCAGCTGTCGTACGCGTTCAACTACCTCGGCCCGACGGGCAACCAGCGGGACGAGATGACGGTGATCCGGCGACGCAGCCAGGAGGTGCGGTACTCGTGATCGGTCCGCGGGACGTCGAGGGGGTCGACCGATGAAGGTCATGGCGCAGATGTCGATGGTCATGAACCTCGACAAGTGCATCGGGTGCCACACGTGCTCGGTGACGTGCAAGCAGGCGTGGACCAACCGCACCGGCGTGGAGTACGTCTGGTTCAACAACGTCGAGACGCGTCCCGGCCTGGGCTACCCGCGCACCTATCAGGACCAGGAGACGTGGGAGGGCGGCTGGGTCCGCACCAAGCGGGGCAAGCTCAAGCTCCGCGCGGGCGGGCGGCTCAAGAAGCTCGCGACGATCTTCTCGAACCCCAAGCTCCCGTCCATCCACGACTACTACGAGCCGTGGACGTACGAGTACGACATGCTGCTGTCCGCGCCGCAGGGGAAGCACACGCCGGTCGCCCGGCCCAAGTCCCTGATCACGGGCGAGGACATGGCGATCAGCTGGTCGGCCAACTGGGACGACGACCTCGCCGGCTCCACCGCGACGATGCAGCAGGACCCCGTGCTCCAGCACATGTCCGAGCACGTCGCCGAAGAGCTCGAGAAGACGTTCATGTTCTACCTGCCGCGCATCTGCGAGCACTGCCTCAACCCGGCGTGCGTCGCGTCGTGCCCGTCGGGCGCGATGTACAAGCGGGCCGAGGACGGCATCGTGCTCGTCGACCAGGACCAGTGCCGCGGCTGGCGCATGTGCGTGACCGGGTGCCCGTACAAGAAGGTCTACTTCAACCACAAGACCGGCAAGGCCGAGAAGTGCACGCTGTGCTACCCGCGGCTCGAGGTCGGGCTGCCCACGGTGTGCTCCGAGACGTGCGTCGGGCGCCTGCGCTACCTCGGTCTCGTCCTGTACGACGCCGACAAGGTCTCCACCGCGGCCGCCACCGAGGACGAGCACGACCTGTACGCCGCGCAGCGCTCCATCCTCCTCGACCCCCACGACCCCGAGGTCGTCGCCGCCGCCCGCCGCGAGGGCATCCCCGACGACTGGATCACCGCCGCGCAGGCCTCGCCGATCTGGAAGCTCATCCACGACTACGAGGTCGCGCTGCCCCTGCACCCCGAGTACCGCACGCTGCCGATGGTCTGGTACATCCCGCCGCTGTCCCCCGTCGTGGACACCGTCACCGCGTCGGGCAACGACGGCGAGGACGGGCGCACGCTGTTCGCCGCCATCTCGCAGATGCGCATCCCGCTCGAGTACCTCGCGGGGCTGTTCACCGCGGGCGACACCGCGCCGGTCGAGAAGGTGCTGCGGCGTCTCGCCGCGATGCGCTCGTCCATGCGCGAGGTCAACCTCGGCAACGAGTTCCCCGAGGCGAACGCGACCGCCGTCGGGATGACCGGCCGCCAGGTGCAGGAGATGTACCGGCTCCTCGCGATCGCGAAGTACGAGGAGCGCTACGTCATCCCCACCGCGCACACCGAGATCGCGCGCGAGCTCGACGAGATGGCGTGCTCGCTCGACGTCGACGGCGGGCCCGGCATGGGCGGGGCCGGCGAGAACATGAGCGGCGGCGGGCCGTTCGGGTCCTCGTCGGGGCAGCCGGTCCCCGTCGCGGTGGAGAACTTCCACGTCCTCCAGGCACGGCAGACCGCCGACTCGCCATACGGCCCCACGACGCCCGGTCGCGTGAACCTCCTCAACTGGGACGGCAACGGCGCCCCGGCCGGACTGTTCCCGCCGCAGGACGGCACGGGCCGTGCGGCCGGCGTCGGGCAGGGCGGGGGCACTCCCGCGGGCGGGCCGGGCTCGCTGCCCGGCGGTCGGCAGGACGCACGGCACGAACCGCCCCCGCCGGACGACACCGGCGGCACGACCGGGCCGGGTGAGACCTCATGACGTCGCTCCTGGGGCTGCCCCGGCTGCGTCTCGGTGCCCGACGGCGCAGCTCCGGACCTGCCGGGTCGGGTGACGACCCCGCGGTTCTCGCGCCGGTGGCCACGACGCCCGCCCAGCGCCGGACCGCGCACATGGCGGCCTCGCTCCTGCTCGCCTACCCCGACGACGACACGCTCGCCGCCGCCGCGGCCGTGCGGCCCGCGCTGGCGGGGCTGCCGGAACCCGTCGCCGAGCGGCTCGGCGCGTTCTGCGACGTGCTGGACCACGCGGCGTCGGGAAGCGGCTCGGACGGCTCGGGCGGCCCGGGCGGCCCGGGAACGCGCGAGCTGCGAGAGCTGCAGGCGCGGTACGTCGCGACGTTCGACCTCAAGCGCAAGTGCTCGATGTACCTGTCGTACTACGCGGCCGGGGACACGCGGCGGCGCGGGCTCGCGCTCGTCCGGTTCGTCGAGGCGTACCGGGCCGCGGGGTGGGAGCTCGCCGCGCGGACCACGGCGGGCGGGCCGGAGCTGCCCGACTACCTGCCGATGGTGCTCGAGTTCTCGGCCCGCACGACCGGCGACGACGCGACCATCGCGGCCGGTCTGCTCGGCTCGCACCGCGACGGGATCGAGGTGCTGCGCTCCGCGCTCGCAGACACCGGCGCGCCGTGGACGGGCGTCGTCGAGGCCGTGTGCCTCACGCTCCCGCCGCTCGACGAGGCCACGGCGCGCCGCTACGAGGCGCTCGTGACGGCCGGGCCGCCGACCGAGATGGTCGGGCTCGAGGGGATGGACGGCCTGGCACCGTTCGGGCCGACGGACGCGGACGAGCGGGGTGGTCGGCGATGAGCGGCTCGAGCGTGGACGGGATCCTGCTGTGGGTCGTGCTGCCGTACGTGACGTTCGCCGTCCTCGTCGTGGGGTCGATCTGGCGGTACCGGTACGACAAGTTCGGCTGGACCACGCGGTCGAGCGAGCTCTACGAGAAGCGGCTCCTGAGACTCGGGTCGCCGCTGTTCCACTTCGGGTTGCTGTTCGTCGTGCTCGGGCACGTCCTCGGGCTCGTGATCCCGAAGTCGTGGACCGAGACCGTCGGGATCAGCGAGACGTTCTACCACTTCATCGCGACGTCGATGGGTTCGCTCGCGGCCGTCGTCGCCGTCGCCGGGCTCCTGATCCTCATCTATCGGCGGCGCACGACCGGGCCGGTGTTCCTCGCCACGACCCGCACGGACAAGCTGATGTACGTGTTCCTCGCTGCGTCGCTGCTGTCCGGGGCGTGGGCGACCGTGCAGACGCAGATCCTGGCGGGCGGGCACGGGTACGACTACCGGGAGACCATCTCGCCGTGGTTCCGCTCCCTCTGGTATCTCCAGCCCGAGCCGCTGCTCATGGCCGGAGTCCCCGCGGCGTTCCAGGTCCACATCGTCGCCGCGATGCTGCTCTTCGCGGTGTGGCCGTTCACGCGGCTGGTCCACGCGTTCTCCGCGCCGGTGCCCTACCTCTTCCGCCCGTACATCGTGTACCGGTCGCGCGACGCGTCGGTGTCGTCGCGCGAGCCCCGGCCGGGCTGGGACCCGACGTCGTCCCCTCCACGCCGCCGGTGAGAGCCGGGTGATGAGCGGGTGAGATCCGCGGCGGGACGCATCCGCACGCCCTGCACGCGCCTCGTTCCAGGAGCGGCCGACCGGACCGCACTCCACCACCTGGAAGAAGAACGACCATGTCCACCGCCCACCACGCTTCGCTCCCCGCCCCTGCCGCCCCGCCCACGACGACGCCCGCGCGCCCTGGACGCGCGGTGCCGCTCGGCCGCCTGCTCGGTACCGTCGACACCGCCGTCGCGGCCATCGCGGCGTTCCTCACGCGGTGGTCGGTGCCCGCTCTGCGCGTCGCCCTCGGCCTCGTGTTCCTCGGCTTCGGAGCCCTCAAGTTCCTGCCGGGCGGCAGCCCGGCGGAGTCGATCGCGGCGCGCACGGTGGAGACCCTGACGTTCGGCGTGGTGGGTGGCACGGCCGCGGTGATCTTCACGGCGGTGCTGGAGACCTTCATCGGCCTCACGCTCCTCAGCGGACGGCTCCTCAAGGTCGGGCTGCTCGCCCTGGCCGTCGCGATGGTCGGGATCCTGTCCCCGATCGTGCTGTTCTCCGGCGAGCTGTTCGGCGACGGCGTGACCCTCATGGGTCAGTACGTCCTGAAGGACGTCGTGCTCGTCACCGGGGCAGCGGTGGTCGCCGCCGTCGCGCTCGGCGCCCGGATGACGCTCGACGACGAGTCCTGAGCCACGACGCGAGACCCCGGTCGGCAGCACGCCGACCGGGGCCTCGTGCTGTTCGTGGCCGCGTGTGGACGGGCAATCCCGGGGGGCGGATGACAGCGAGAGACAACGACACACTCCAACACCCTTGCCCATGGATGCACAGAAAGTTACAGTATCGAACATCGTTGCCCCCGGAAACGGTGCACCCGCACCGACCGCACGGGAACGCGAACTCCCAACGCTGCGAGGATCGATGTCGATACACCACCCTGAGCGCCGCGCGCTCCTGCCCCTGACCGCGCTCCTCGCGGGAGCGCTGGCCCTCCCGATCGGCGCTGCCCTTCCGGCGACGGCCGCACCACCGCCGTCGGGCATCACGTCCGGCGCGCAGGTCGCGGTGGCCGACGACGCACCCGCCGACGACCCGAACGCCCAGCCCCACGGGCTCAAGGGCGAGTACTTCCGGATGTCCGAGCCGGGCGCGCGTGACTTCGTCGACCTCGGCGGCACGACGCTCGACCCGGAGATCAACGGGTCCGGCCTCGTGTCCAACTTCGAGCGGCTCACCGGCCAGACCGACAACGTCACCGTGCGCTGGACCGGCCAGATCACCCCGCCCGAGGACGGCGACTACACGTTCTACGCGACGGGCGACAACGGGTTCCGCCTGTCCATCGACGGCGAGCTCGTCATCGACCACTGGCTGCCGGACTGGGACAAGGAGCAGACCAGCGAGCCGGTCCACCTCACCGGCGGCGAGGAGCACGACCTCACGCTCGAGTACTTCCAGGACGGCGGCGGGGCGAGCATGTACCTGCGCTGGTCCAGCGACACCCTGTCCCGACAGATCGTCCCCGAGTCGGCGTACACGCCGCCGGCGGACTACGAGGTCTTCCCGATGGCGTCGTCCGTCACGGCCGACGGCGAGCACGTGCGCCTGACGTTCACCGACGACGTCGCAGGCACCGACGACCTGGCGGAGCACCTCGCGGTGGAGTCCGACACCATCGCGATGCCCGTCGGGACCGTGACGCCCTCGGCGGACGACCCCGCCGTCGTCCTCGTGGACCTCGACGAGCCCGTCCAGAAGACCGCCAAGGTCCAGATCTCCTACGACGGCGAGGGCTCCCTCACCGTCGGCGGCGAGGCGGTCCCGCAGGTCATCCGGACCGCGACGAACCGCTCCGAGCACCGGCTCATGACGCAGTGGGGCGAGGACCTCGACCCCACGAACCCCCTGCCGGAGTACCCGCGCCCGCAGCTCGTGCGCGACGAGTGGCAGAACCTCAACGGCGAGTGGGAGTTCGCCGGTGCAGCCGAGGGCGAGGAGCCGGTGTTCGGCGAGACGCTCGACGAGCGCATCGTCGTGCCGTTCCCGGTGGAGTCCCAGCTCTCCGGGCTGGAGCGGCACGAGGACCACATGTTCTACCGGACCCTCGTGGACGTCCCGGCGGACTGGTCGGTCGGCGACGGCGAGCGCCTGGTGCTCAACTTCGGCGCCGTCGACAACGAGGCGACGGTATGGGTCAACGGCACGCAGGTGGCCGAGCACACCGGCGGCTACGACGCGTTCAGCGCGGACATCACCGACGCGCTGGACGGTGACGGGGAGCAGGAGATCGTCGTCGCCGTCACCGACACCACCGGGATGGACCAGACTCGCGGCAAGCAGACGCCGAACCCGGGCGGGATCTTCTACACCGCGTCGTCGGGCATCTGGCAGACGGTGTGGATGGAGCCGGTGCCCCAGGCCGCGATCGACGACGTCGTCACGACGCCCGACGTCGAGGGCGAGGCTCTCGCCGTGCGCGTCGAGTCCGCCGGCGCGGGCGAGGACGCGACCGTCACCGCCGTCGCGAAGGACACCGACGGCGTCGAGGTCGGGCGCGTCACCGGGCCGGTCGGCGACGACCTGACCCTCCCGGTCGCCGACCCGCACCTGTGGTCCCCGGACGACCCGTACCTCTACGACCTGGACGTGACGCTGTCCGACGGCGCCACGTCCGGCACGACCCCCGGCACGGCCCCCGGTACGGCCAGCGATCACGTGGCGAGCTACTTCGGCATGCGGTCCGTCGGGATCGAGGACGTCGGCGGCGTGCAGAAGCTCGTGCTCAACGGCGAGCCCGTGTTCTCGCTCGCGATGCTCGACCAGGGGTTCTGGCCCGACGGCCTGTACACCGCGCCGAGCGACGACGCGCTGAAGTTCGACATCGAGGCCCAGAAGGACCTCGGGTTCAACGCGATCCGCAAGCACATCAAGGTCGAGCCGGCGCGCTGGTACTACCACGCGGACCAGCTCGGGATGCTCGTCTGGCAGGACTTCGTGCCCGGGGACTACACGGGCGCCGAGGGTCAGCAGGAGTTCATGGACGAGGGCTTCGAGACGATGCGCGAGCTGCACGACTCGCCGTCGGTCATCGGCTGGATCCTGTTCAACGAGGGCTTCGGCGAGTGGAACCGGGAGGCCACCGGCGCCTTCGCCGACGAGGTGAAGGCGGCCGACCCGTCGCGCGTCGTCAACACGCACAGCGGCGTCAACTGCTGCAGCTCGAAGGGTGACTCGGGGACGGGCGACATCATCGACCACCACGACTACCTGAACGACGAACCGGCGTTCCCCGACACCCGGGCCGCGATGGACGGCGAGCACGGCGGGTTCACGCTCCCCACGCCCGGGCACCTGTGGCCCGGTGCGCCGGCCGCGATCTACAGCGGCGTGCCGGACAACGCGGCGTTCACCCAGCGGTACGTGGACAACACCCGGCAGTTCTACCTCGGCCGGGCCGGGACGGACCTGTCCGGCTCGGTGTACACGCAGGTCACCGACCTGGAGAACGAGATCAACGGGTTCTGGACCTACGACCGCAAGGTCCTCAAGGTCGACCCGGCACCGGTGCGCGAGATCAACGCGCGCGTCATCGCGGCCGGTGCCGGCGCAGGCACCCCGGCTCCCGAGGCGCCCGGCAGCGGGCACTGGACGCTCGACGAGGGCGACGGGACCACGGCCGGCGACGAGTCGGGGACCAGCCCGCTGACCCTCGCCGGGGGCGCGAGCTGGACCGACGGCGTGCAGGGCTCGGCCCTGCGGTTCGACGGGGACGGCGCCTCGGCCGACACCGCCGGGGCCGTCGTCGACACCACCGGCGACTACTCGATCTCGGCGTGGGTGACGCTCGACGCGCTGCCCGGCAACTACGCCACCGCGGTGAGCCAGGACGGGCCGAGCACCGAGAACCCGTTCTACCTGCAGTACGGGCAGGGCGCGTTCGCGTTCAGCACCCCGGGCGGCAAGCGGGCGACCCTCCGCACGACGCCGGAGCTCGGCCGCTGGTACCACCTGGTCGGCGTCCACGACGCCGAGGCCGGCACGGTCCGCCTGTTCGTCGACGGCGAGCAGGTCTCCGAGGCGGCGGCCGCCGAGCCGGTGAAGAGCACCGGGTCGTTCTCGATCGGCCGCGGCGCCTACAACCACCAGCCCGGTGACTGGTGGAGCGGCGACATCGACGAGGTCCAGGCGTTCGACCGCGCCCTGACGGCCGACGAGGTCGCGGACCTGTACGACGGCGGCACCACCGACCCGCTCGACGTGACGGTCACGGCGGCGGGTCGTTGCCTGGCGTCCGCGCCGTACGTCGCGGTGCGTGCGCTCAACGGCGAGGACCAGCCGGTGGACGTCACGCTCACGACGGTCGCGGGGTCGCGCACGTTCGAGGACGTGGCCCCGGGCGCGTCCGCGTACCAGAGCTTCAAGGTGCGCGGCGAGCTGGAGGCCGGCACGGCGACCGTCACGGTGCGTCCGTCCGACGCCTCGGACGACCGCGAGTCCACGGTCGAGGCGGAGTACGACGCCGTGACCTGCTGATCGCGGCGCCCCCGCCCGCCGAGAAGTGAGCATCCGCCCCTGTTTCACGCGAAGCAGGGGCGGATACTCACTTCTCGGCAGTCAGGTCGAGGGACATGAAGACGCTGTTCGGGTCGTTCGTGTAGTCCGCGAACGGCGGGCACGTCGTGAAGCCGTGTCGCGCGTACAGGCGGCGGGCCGGCACGAAGTAGTCCTCGACGCCGGTCTCCAGGCTCGCGCGGTCCAGCCCGCGGGCGCGGGCCTCCTCGAGGAGGAAGGCCAGGACCGCCGCGGCAACACCCCTGCCCCGCGCGGCCGCCGTCGTACGCATGGACTTGAGCTCGCCGAGCGACGCGTCGTGCTGCTTCAGCGCGCCGCACCCGAGCAGCGTGCCGTCGGGCGCCCGGGCCGTGACGAACGTGATCGCCGGGTCACGCAGGCGCCCGACGTCGAGCGCGTGCACGCTCTCGGGCGGCGACGTCGCGTGCATCTCGTCGAGGTGCTCACGCAGCAGGTCGAGGACGTCGGCGGCGAACGGAGCCTCGACGGCGACCTGCACGTCGACGTGGTCGTGGATGGTCGTCTCGGTCACAGGTCGAGGGTGCCACACGCGACGACCGGGTTCCGTGTCGTGCGCGTGACGACCTCCTCACAGACTCACGTCGCGCGAGGAGAGAGATGCATTCCCGCAGATACGGGTCTAAGGTCCACGTCATGCCGCATTTTCGGATCAGCCAAGCCGCGAGCCTCCTCGGCGTGAGCGACGACACCGTCCGTCGCTGGGTCGACGCGGGCGACCTCGCCGCGAGCGCCGACGACGTCGGGCGCAAGGTCGTCGACGGCGCGGAGCTGGCCCGGTTCGCCGTCGCGCAGTCGCACCCGACACCCGACCCGTCGGGCGTCGCACGCTCGGCGCGCAACCGGTTCGTCGGGATCGTCACGGACGTCGTGAGCGACCAGGTCATGTCGCAGGTGGAGATGCTCTGCGGCGGGCAGCGCGTCGTGTCCCTCATGAGCACCGAGGCCGTGCGCGAGCTGCGCCTCGAGCCCGGCAGCCTGGCCGTCGCGGTCGTCAAGGCCACCACCGTCATCGTCGAGACCCCCGGAGGAACCGCGTGAGCACGACCGCCCGCACTCGACCCGTCCGTCACACCCTCGTGGTGCTCGGGGCTGCAACGCTCCTCGCCGGCCTCGCCGCGTGCGGAGGGTCGGACACCGGGGACGACGCCGCGCCGTCGGGCAGCGAGTCCGGGAGCGCGACCGAGGAGCGGACGCTCACCGTCCTCGCGGCGGCGTCGCTGCGCGACGTGTTCACCGACCTCGCCGAGGACTTCGAGGCCGAGAACGAGGGCGTGACGGTCTCGCTGTCGTTCGCGGGGTCCTCCGACCTGGGCGACCAGATCCTCGCGGGCGCCCCGGCCGACGTCTTCGCGTCCGCGGACGAGCGGAACATGGACCGCGTGGTCGAGAACGGCGACGCGAGCGACCCCGTCGCGTTCGCGACGAACACGCTGACCGTCGTCACCCCCGCCGGCAACCCGGCCGGCGTCGAGTCGTTCGCGGACCTCGCGCGCGACGACGTCAAGGTCGTCGTGTGCGCGCCCGAGGTCCCGTGCGGCGGCGCCACCGACACCGTCGAGGACGCTGCCGGCGTGACGATCCACCGCGTCAGCGAGGAGGCGAACGTGACCGACGTGCTCGGCAAGGTCACCGCGGGCGAGGCCGACGCCGGCCTCGTCTACGTCACCGACGCGACCCTCGCGGGCGACGACGTCGACGTCGTGGACGTGCCCGAGACCGACGCGGCCCTCAACACCTACCCGATCGCGGTCGTCGCGGCGGCAGCCGAGGCGGGACCGGAGCAGGCCGAGCTCGCGCAGGCGTGGATCGACCTCGTCACCGGCCCCGACGGCCGGTCGGCGCTGAGCGCGGCGGGCTTCGGCGCGCCGTGACGCCGCCGCCGGCGCGTAGGCGCGGGGGCGTGATGCGCGGGCTACCCCGGTGGGTGCTCCTCCCGGCGGTGCTCGGCACGCTGTTCGTCGTCGTCCCGCTCGTCGCGATGATCGCCCGCGTCGACGTCGCGCCCGGGCCGGACGGGACCGGCGGGTTCTGGGTCCTCGTCACGTCGCCGACGGCGCTGGACGCGCTCGGCCTGTCGCTGCGCACGTCGCTCACCGCCACGGCGTGCTGCGTCGTCCTGGGCGCGCCGATGGCGCTCGTCCTCGCGCGCACGACGTTCCCGGGGCAGCGCGTCGCCCGCGCCCTCGTGCTGCTCCCCCTCGTGCTGCCGCCCGTCGTGGGCGGCATCGCGTTGCTGTACACGTTCGGTCGGCGCGGGCTGGTCGGGCAGCACCTCCAGGTCCTGGGCATCGAGATCGCGTTCACCACGACGGCGGTCGTCCTGGCCCAGACGTTCGTCGCGCTCCCGTTCCTCGTCCTCAGCCTCGAGGGCGCGCTGCGCACGCAGGACACGCGTCTCGAGGACGTCGCCGCGACCCTCGGTGCCCGCCCGACGACCGTCCTGCGCCGCGTCACCCTCCCCCGCGTCCTGCCCGCGCTGCTGTCCGGCGCCGTCCTCGCGTTCGCACGCGCGCTCGGCGAGTTCGGCGCGACCATCACGTTCGCCGGCGCGCTCCAGGGCGTCACGCAGACCCTCCCCCTGGAGATCTACCTCCAGCGCAGCGCGGACCCGGACGCCGCGGTCGCGCTGTCGCTCGTCCTCGTCGTCGTCGCGGTCCTCATCACGGCGACCGTCCACGGCCCCGGCCTCCTCGGCGGCCCGACGGCGGCCCGGGCGTCGCGCCGTCGTCCGCGGCCCGACGACGGCGGGCGGGGTCGTGACGCGAACCGCGGACCCGACAGCGACGGGTTCGTCGCCAGCGGGAGGGACGACGTCGACGGCGGCCACGGCACGGTCGGCGCACGGGACCCGGTCGCGCTGCACGTGCGTGCGGTCGTGCCGGAGCGGGGCGTGGACATCGAGCTCGACGTCGCGCCGGGCGAGGTCGTCGCGATCCTGGGCGACAACGGTGCCGGAAAATCGACGCTCGTCCAGGTCGTCGCCGGCCTGCTCGACGATCACACGTCCAGGGGGTCACGCGTCGTGCTCGACGGCACCGACGTCACCCGAGCACCGGCGCGTGACCGGCACGTCGCGTGGGTGAGCCAGCGCCCGCTGCTGTTCGAGCACCTCACGGTCGAGGGGAACGCGGCGTTCGGGCCACGGGCGCGCGGCGCGTCACGCGATGCCGCACGGGCGACGGCGCAGGACGCGCTCGGACGGGTCGGCGTCGGCACGCTCGCGGGCCGGTCGGCCAGCGACCTGTCGGGGGGGCAGGCGCAGCGCGTCTCCGTCGCCCGCGCGCTCGCGACCGACCCGGGCGTCCTGCTGCTCGACGAGCCCGTGGCATCGCTCGACGTCGCCGTCGCGCAGCACGTCCGGTCCGTCCTGCACGACACCCAGCGTGCCCGACCCCGCACCACTCTCCTCGTCACCCACGACCTGCTGGACGTGCTGCTGCTGGCGGACCGCGCCGTCGTGCTCGAGAACGGCCGCGTCGTCGAGGACGGGCCCGCCGCCGTGGTCCTCACCCGGCCCCGCTCCCGGTTCGCCGCACGGCTCGCGGGGGTCAACCTGCTCGCCGGCGTCGTGTCGCACGTGGCCGTGCCGGACCCGGTGACCACCGCCTCGGCGACCACGAGCGACACCGACGACGCGTTCCCCGACGACGCAACCGGGTACGAGGCGACCCTCGCCGTGAGCGGTGCCGACGTGAAGGTGCTCGGCACCGCGGACTCGGAGCTCGAGCCCGGCGCGACGGCCGTCGCCGTCTTCGAGCCCCGCACGGTCGCGGTCCACCGCGCGACACCCGAGGGGAGCCCACGCAACGTCTTCGTCGTCGAGGTCACGAGCGTGGAGCCGCACGGACCGCTGGTGCGCGTCTGGGGCGGCGTCGTGGGTGCGCGTCCCGGTGCCGACGGCAGGCACGACGACGCACCTCGCCTCGCCGCCGACCTGACCCCACGCGCGGTCGCCGAGCTCCGCGTCGCGCCGGGCGAACGCGTCTGGTTCGTGGTCAAGGCCGCCGAGGTCCGCGTGCACGCCCGCTGACACCCGGTGCGTGCTCCAGCGCGGGGTGCCGGTCAGAGCGTCGTGGCGAAGTGGTGCGCGACGATGTTCATGCGCTCGCGCAGGTAGAAGCGGTGGGCGTCGAACCGCTGCACGCCGGAGTCGAGGTCGAGCACGGTGCACCCCGCCGCGCGTGCCCGGCGCTCGAGCTCGGCGAGCAGGGTTGCACCGACCCCGCGGGAGCGCGCCGCGGACGACGTCACGAGGTCGTCGACGTACAGCTTGCGCACCGCGCTCGTGTTCGCGATCACCCGCCATCCCGCGACCCCGAGGCAGGCCGGGACCGAGGCGCCGCCGTCGGGCACCGGGTCGGGCACCTGCTCGGACGACGCGTCGAACGCCGCGAGGAACCGGGGACCCTGTGCGGTGTCCGCGAGAACCTGCGCGAGCAGGTCGGCCGTGAGGTGCGGGCGCAGCTCCTGCAGGACGGGCAGGGTCGCGGACCAGCGTGGGTCGTCGGCGCCGAGATCGACGAGCACGACGGGGTTCGAGACAGGGTTCGAGACGGAGTTCGAGGGGGTTGCCGAGGACGGTTCGTGGGCGCTCACGGTCGTCCACCCTATGGCGAACCCCGGGTTGCGCCCCGATCAGCGTGCTGATCGGGAGGTGACCCGGGGTTCGGCAGCGGACCCGGCCCGACGACGGACCAGCCGGCAGCGGACCCGGCCCGACGACGGACCAGCCGGCAGCGGGCTCAGTCCAGGATGCGGCCCGCGGCCTTGGCGGACGCCGCGAGCGAGCCCGTGAGCGGCAGGTCCGGCAGGATCACGGCCTGCGCGGCGTGGTAGACGTCGGGCTTGCCGACCCAGGTGACGCCGTCGGGCGTGTTGTCCGTGTCGAGCTCGTGGTGCCACGAGCCGCGCTCGGGGTCCACGAGGAACCTGTCGATCCACGCCCACCAGCTCGCGGCGGCCTCGGCGAACCGCGGGTCCCCGGTCACGCGACCCAGCACGTCCGCCGCGGCGACGGCCTCGGCCGCGACCCAGTGGTAGCGGCGCGGCTCGACGGGCACGCCGGACCAGTCCACGGTGTACACGAACCCGCCGCCGTGCTCGCCGTCCCAGCCGTCGGCGACGGCACGGTCGAACAGCGCGACCGCGGCCTCGGTGCGCGCACCGGGCGTGCCGGACGCGACATCGACCTGGAGGATCAGGCGCGCCCACTCGAGCCCGTGCCCCGGCGTCGAGCCATAGGGCTTGAACGGGTCGCGCGGACGGTCGGCGTTGAACTCGGGCAGCGGGTTCCACGCGACGTCGAAGTGCTCGGGGATGCGCCACTCGTTCGCGGTGGCCCAGCCGATCACACGGTCCGCGATCGCGGCGGCGCGCTCGAGCCACCGGGCGTCGCCCGTCGCGTCGTGCGCCGCGAGCAGCGCCTCGACGGAGTGCATGTTCGCGTTCACCCCGCGGTACTCGTCGAGCGTCGACCAGTCACGCGACCACTCGTCCACGTGCAGCCGCTGCTCCGGCTCCCAGAACCGCTCGTCGAGCACGGCGAGCGCCGCGTCGAGGAGCTCCCGGGCACCCTCGCGACCCGCGATGGTGCCCGACGACGCCGCGAGCACGACGAACGCGTGCGCGTACGCGCTCTTGGTGCCGTCGATCGACCCGTCCTCCGTCGCGGAGAGGTCGCCTGGACGAGCGCCCGGCCCGCGAGAGGACACCCAACCGCCGTACTCCGCGTCGACGAGCACGGCCCGCAGGCCCTGCAGCGCCTTGTCCGCGAGCTCGCCCGCACCGGGAACCCCGAGCAGCGACGAGAAGGCGTAGACGTGCGCCATGCGCGCCGTGATCCAGGTGTGCACCGGCCGCGCGACGTCAGGGACGTCGTCGTCGTCGAGCCACTGCGCGGCGCCGTCGGCCCGCAGCGACGCCGCGCCGAAGCGCAGGAGGTCGGCGAGCTGGTCGCGACGCCAGAGGGCGAGGTCGGTGGCAGGAACGGGCTGGTCGGTGGTCATGATGTCCTTCTGGTGTGCGGAGGGCCTGGGGCGTGAGCCCCGGCCGGAGCCCTCCGGTACGGAGCGGTGCCCCGGGAACGATCATCCCGGGGCACCGCCTGTGGTGCGAGCTCGCTCAGGTCCCGGTCGGCCGGGACCTCATGAGGAGCGATTCTGTCAGCCGCAGCTCTTCGCGGCGTACTCTGCCTCGATCGACGACGACACCTCCTCCGCGCCGCTGCCGCGCACGGCCTCGACCGTCACGGTGCCGGCATCGACCTCGGCCGCCCGGGTCGCGAACGACTGGTAGGCGTTCTTGCCCGGTGCGACGTCGGTGAACTCCTTGGCACCGAACGGGGTGACGAGCCGGATGGTGAGCGGCACGTCCTCGCCGTTCGTCGCACGGACGGAGACGTAGACCTTGCCCGCCATGCAGCGGGTGGAGGCCTCGACGTCGACCGCGAGGTCGGCGCCGCCCTCCGTCACCGTCACGGGCACCTCGACCAGGTTGCTGGTCCACCCGTCGTCGACCACGACGGTCGCCGTGTACGTACCGGCCTCCGCGTAGCCGTGCGACCCGGAGACGGCACCGTCCGTCACGACACCGTCGGCGACGTCGGAACCGTCACCCCACGTGATCGCCGCCCGGAGGTCGGCGCCCTCGCGGCCACCGGTCACCTGGGCGAGCACGGCCTCGGAGTCCTGCCCGGCGACCAGGCTGACGCCCTCCGCCGCGGTGACCTCGAGCGGGGCCTCGGCCGCGAACGTCCCGTCGTGAGCGACGGCGAACACGTGGATGCGTCCGTCGCTCGAGAGCGAGCCCGGCTGGTCCGGGAGCGTGATGCTCACGGGCCGCTTGCCGGTCGGCAGGTCGATCGGCGCCGTGGCGAACACTGCCGCCGGGGTGCCGGTCTGCGGGCTGCCGCCGCGCAGGCGGTTGTCCGTCACCGCGACGGGGATGTTGCCGTACACGGGGTTGCGTGCCGAGCCCGACCAGTCGCCGAAGCTCAGGTCGATCTCCTGCGTCGAGTCGTCGTCGAACGTCAGCGTGCCCTTGGCCGCCTGGTTCTTCTCCGTCCCGGTGCCGATCACCGAGAGCTGCGCGGCGTCCGCGGGGACGTCGAGCCCGATGGTCTGGCCGTCGCCCGTCGCGTTGTCCGGCTCGCCCGCGGGGATGGCGGGGACGTCGAACTGCAGGTCGGTGCCCGGCACGTCGCCGCGCTCGCCCTGGACGAAGCCCTTCGCCTCGAGCTGCGCCCGGTCGAAGAACACGCCCTGGCCGTCGCACGAGCCCATGGTCGTACCGAGGTCGCCGATGCACACGTTGTCGTACGCACCGAGGATCGAGCCCTCACGCACCAGCGAGACGGTGACGGTCGAGGTGACCGAGACGGGGTCCCCGCCCTCGGGCGTGGCCGTCACGGTGACCGGGTACGCCCCGGGCGCGTCCCACGTGTGGGAGGCACGCACGGCCCACGACCCGAAGGAGCCCTCGGTGAGCGTCGCGTCGACCGGGTCGGACCCGTCGCCGAACGCGACCTGCACGTCGAGGCCGTCCGCGGAGTCCACTCCCGTGAGCGTGGCGAACGTCCCCGAGACCTCACGGCCCGTGACGGCGTCACGGTCGGCCGCGGGGCTGAGCGTGAGCTCGTCCGCACCCGACTCGGACGGGTCCGCGAGGAGCTCCACCTCGGCGAGCGACAGCGCACCCGCTCCGGCGGACGCGCTCACCGCGACCCGGTAGTGCGCGTACGCGCCCGGCTCGGCGACCGTGAAGGGCCGAGTCTGCAGCGCCCAGCGGAACTGCTCGCCGGACCGCTCGTCGAGCGTCGTCCACGTCTCGCCGTCGTCCGAGCCCTCGAGGGTCCACGCGGTCGGCGACGCCGTCCCGCTCGCCCCGGAGGTCAGGGTGTACGACCCCACGGTCGGGCGGATGCCGTTGCCCTCCCACGAGATGGTCGGGGTGGCGGTGGCGAACGTCGTGCGCGAGCCCGACGTGTTGTCCACCAGCGCGGACGCGCTCGTCGACGCGTCACCGTCCGCGACGGTCGTCGTGCCGAGGCCCGCCGTCGTCGCGTCCTGGACGGGCTCCGGAGCCTCGTCGCCCTCGGTGAGCGACGGCGGAGCGTCGTCCTCGCCGGTGCCCCAGTCGGACGGCTCGTCGCCCATGACGAAGTCGAGCGTCGCGCCGCCGGACAGGTCCGCCTGCGACAGGGACGTCGACGAGTGCGCCTCGCCGTCCACCGTCAGCGACTGCACGTAGACGTTGTCGACCGAGTTGTTCTCGGCGTTGACGACCAGGTCGCCGTCCGGCAGGTGCACGGTCGCCTTGTCGAACAGCGGCGAACCGACCGCGTACTGGTCGGAACCGACCTGCAGCGGGTAGAAGCCGAGCGAGGCGAAGATCCACCACGACGACATCTCGCCGTTGTCCTCGTCGCCCGGGTAGCCCTGGCCGATCTCGGAGCCGACGAACAGCCGGCGCGTGACCTCGCGGACCTTCTCCTGCGTCTTGGACGGCGCACCCGCGGCGTCGTACAGCCACGGGATGTGGTGGGACACCTGGTTGCTCATGCCCCACATGCCCATGCGGACGTCGCGCGCCTCACGCTGCTCGTGGATGCCGCCGCTGCCCGCGCCCTGCTCCGGGGTGGAGAAGAACTCGTCCAGCTTGTCCTCGAGCCCGTCCTTGCCCCCGTAGAGGTTGGCGAGGCCCTGCGGGTCCTGCGGCGCGTGGAACGCGAAGTTCCAGCCGCTCGTCTCGGTGTAGCCGCCGCCCCAGGCCTCGGGGTCGTACGTCTCCGGGTCGACGGCCCACGAACCGTCCTCGTGCCGCGGGACGAAGAAGTCGACCTCGGGGTCGAACAGCTCGACGTAGTGCGTCGCACGCTCGAGGAAGTAGGTCGAGTCCTCGCGCAGCGTCTCGCGACGCTCGTCCGGCGTGGCCGGGTCCTCCGCGAGGGCTGCGGCCATGTTGCCGATGCCGAAGTCGTTGATCAGGCCCTCCAGGCCCCACGACACGGACTCGTGCGTGGACTCCGGGGTGAACCCGAGGAACGGCGACGTCTGCAGGCCCTTGCGACCCACCGCGTTGTTCGGCGGCGCGACGGTCGCGTTGCGCAGCGCGGCGTCGTACGCGTCGAGCGCCGACTCCGTGTCGAGCGAACCCTTGAGGTAGGCGTCGGCGAACGCGACGTCCGAGCTGGTGCCGGTCATGAGGTCGGCGTAGCCCGGGGAGGACCAGCGGGCGATCCAGCCACCGTCGCGGTACTGCTGCACGAACCCGTCGATCAGCTCGTCCGCGAGCTCCGGGTAGAGGAGCGAGTACGCCGGCCACGCCGTGCGGTACGTGTCCCAGAACCCGTTGTTCACGTAGATCTTGCCGTCGACGATCTTCGCGTTCGTCGTGGTGTCGGTCGCCGAGCCGGTGGTCGCGGAGACCGGGCTCGCGTACTTGTAGGCCGGCGCGTCTGCGGTGCCCGTGTTCTCGAACTGCGAGTTCGGGTACAGGTTGAGGCGGTAGAGGTTCGAGTACATCGTGACGAGCTCGTCCTCGCTCGCCCCCTCGACCTCCACGACGCCGAGCCGGTCGTTCCACTGCTGCTCGGCGGACGCCTGGACGTCGTCGAACGAGCGCCCTGTGACCTCGAGGTCGAGGTTCTTCTTCGCCTGCGCGAGGCTGATGAACGACGTCGCGACGCGCAGCTCCACCGTCTTGTCCGACGACGTGTCGAACGTGGCGTAGCGCGCGTCCGCGCGGTTGCCCGCGGCAGTCCCGACCGCCGTCGGACTACGGTCGAAGGTGCCGGAGACGAACATGCGGGTACGGCCGGCGGAGAGCCCGCTGCCGTTCTCGACCCAGCCGGAGAGTGTTCCGGTGGCCTGGTCGAGCGTCAGCTTGGACGACCCGTCCACCTTGTCGACGAGGACGTGGCCCACGTTCCCGGGGTACGACATGCGCAGCACCGCGGCGTGGTCCGTGGGCGTCACCTCGATCTCGCTGCCGTTGGTGAACTCGACCCCGTAGTAGTCGGGGCGCGAGGTCTCGTCCGCGTGGTCGAACTCGAGGCCGCGCGTGGACAGCGTCGCGTTCGGGACGCCCGCACTGATGGAGGGCAGGAACGTGAGCTGGTTGCGGTCGCCCATCCACGGGCTCGGCTCGTGCGAGATCCCGAGGCCCTGCAGGACGGGCTTGTTGTTGGCGTTGTTCGCCTTCTGGTACTCGTAGTGCCAGCTCTGGGAGGCCGCGTTCGTCATCGGCACCCAGAAGTTGAACCCGTTCGGCACGGCCGCGGCGGGGATGTTGTTCCCGCGCGAGAAGCTGCCGCTGGACAGCGTCCCGCGGCGCGGCTCCACGTAGTTGACCAGGCTGGAGCCGTCGATCGTCTCCGGCTGCGCCTGGATCGCGACGTCGTCGAGCCAGCCCGCGAACTGCGTGCCGGCGTCGCCGCCCGCGTTGTCGTACCCGATCAGGACCTTGTCGATGGTCTTGCCCGCGGCGACGTCGCCGAGGTCCACGCGCACCGAGTTCCACTGGTCCGCGTAGAGGATCTTGCCGTCGCCCTGCTCCTGCGCGGACGCGCCGGTGCCGTGCGCGTCGGACGCGTCCAGGTCGGACAGGAACGTGCCGTCCGTGAACTCGAGGTCCACGGCCGAGTAGGTCGACGGGTACTGCAGGTCGTCGAGGAGCTCGGGGAAGATCGTGTAGCTCAGGCGGGAGTCCTCGCCCACGACGACGTCCACGTCGTCGTACAGGACGTTCGTCGCGTTCGCGGCGCCCTCACCGAGGTGGGAACCGTCGTAGCGCAGCGAGTGCGTCCCGGTGAAGCCGACGCCCGCCTTGTTGGTGAAGTTGACCGCCGGGCCGGACCCGACCGCGGTGTGCATCGGCGCGGCCTCGGGCTGCGCGTCGAGGTCGGCGGACAGGTCCCAGTCGGCGAGCTGGACGATGCTGTCACCCGAGTTCGCCGTGATGTTCAGCCGGTAGTAGGTGTAGGCCTCGGACTCGCCGTCGAGCTCGTAGACGTTCTGCTGGCCGCGGCCTGCGAAGTCCTCGTCCGTGCGCTGGTCCACGGGTGCCCAGGTGGACCCGTCGTTCGAGCCCTCCACGGTCCAGGTCTTGGGGTCGCGACCCGCGGCGTCGCCGCCGGAGGTCATGGCGTACGCGGTGATCGCGACGGGCTCGGCGAACTGGTAACGCACCCAGCCGGTCGTGGCGAAGGCCAGCCACTTGGTCCCGGCGGAGCCGTCGGCGAGGTTCGCCGCGCCCTCGTTCGGCAGGTTCTGCGCACTCGCCGTGACGGCGGAGAGCCCGCCGAGCACGCTGCCCGGCAGGCCGGCCTGGCCGGCGCCGATGTTGTCCTGCCACGGGGCGCCGTCACGCTGGGCGACCGTGGACTCGAGCGGGGCGGCGTCGCCGGACTCGAAGGAGGACGAGAAGTCGCCGGGCTCGGCGGCTGCGGCCGGGCCGGCGACGGCGATGCCGCCGAGCGGGGCCGCGAGCGCGAGCGCGAGGACGGCACCGACAGGGCGGGCGCGATGGCGCGCGGTGCGCGCCGGGGGTGGAGCCGTGGGCGACGCGGCCCCCGCTGTGCGGGGATCACGTCCCTCGTGGACGTCGTTGTGGGTCATCGCGGGGCGATCTCCTTCGATCGGTCTCGACAGCGCCGTCAGGTTGCGACGGACGCACCGACAGCGGAGGTAAGCGCTGTCAGCGGCTGGGGTGAACTTACGTCCGGGTCCCGGCGCTGTCAACAGCCGCAGCGGGTGAGGACGGGCGTCCGGCCCGGGAGCCCCGGGCCGGAACGGGTCACGCGGCCCCGGGTCCGGGTACCTCCCCGGTCCCGCGGACCACGAGGCGGGTGGGCACGACCACCAGACGCGGCGACAACCCTGGGTTCTCGGCGCGCGAGACGGCGAGCGCCGCAGCCTGCCGACCCATCTCGAGCGCGTCGTACCCGACGACCGTCACGTCCAGCAGGTCCGCGAGCGCGAAGTCGTCGAACCCGACCAGGGCCACGGCGGGTGCGCCCTCGTCCGCGGCGGCGCGGTCACGCAGCGCGTGCAGCGCACCGACGGTGATCTTGTTGTTCGCGGTGACGATCGCCGTCGGCGGTTCCGCGAGGCCCAGCAGCTCGCCGACGAACGCGTGGGCGAGCTCGGCGTCGTGCGCACCGTCCCGGACGTACCGGCCCGGGTCGTCGATCCCTGCGCCACGCAGCGTCGCCAGGAACTCGTCGCGCCGCTCCTGGAACGTCCAGAGCCGCGAGACGTCGCCCACCAGGGCGATGCGCCGGTGGCCGTGCGCGAGCAGGTGCGTGACGGCGTCGCGCACGCCACCACGGTTGTCGATGACGACCGTGTCCGCCTCGACGCCCTGCGCGGGCCGGTCGATGAAGACGACCGGCAGCCCGCCGTCGAGCTCCGGACGGAGCGACGAGTGGTCGGTCGACGTCGGCGTCACGACGAGCGCGCCGACCCGTCGCTCGATGAGGGCCTCGGTGAGCGAGTGCTCGCGGTCGGGCTCCTCGTCGGAGCTCGTCGTGATGAGCTGCAGGCCGTGCCGGCGCAGCTCCCGCTCGATCCCGCTGGCGAGCGCGGAGTAGAACGGGTTCGCGAGGTCGCCCGTGACGAACCCGACGAGCCGCGACGAGCCGCCACGGGCGAGGTCGGCAGCGACGGCGTTGCGGCGGAACCCGAGCCCCCGCGCGGCCTCCTGGACCCGCTCGCGCGTCGCGGCGGCGACGTTCGGCTCGTCGTTGAGCACGCGGGACGCCGTCTTCAGGCTCACCCCGGCGACCTCGGCGACCGCCGCGAGGGTCGGGCGTCGCCCTCCTCGGCGTGAGCCGCCGTCCCCTGCTGCCCGGGGCACCGTGTCGCTCGCACCCTCTGCAGCCACGGGGGCTACCCCCTGCTCCACCATCTCAGACCTCCCGACGACCACGAATGAGCATGTCGACGACGATAGCGACAAGGAGCACCGCACCGGTGACCATGTATCGCGTCGCGAGATCGAGGTTGAGCAGCGTCAGCCCGTTCGCGATCGACTGGATGACGAGGACGCCCACGAGCGCGGACCAGGCGCTGCCCCGCCCACCGAACAGGCTCGTCCCGCCGATGACGGCGGCCGCGATCGCCAGGAGGTACGTGTCCGCACCTCCGGTACCTTGGTTGGCCGCGGCGAGGCGACCGGCCGCGAGGACGCCGCCGAGCGCCGCGAACGTCGAGCACGCGACGAAGCAGGAGACGACGACGCGGCGTACGGCGACGCCGGCCAGCAGCGCGGAACGGCGGTTGCCGCCGACGGCGCGGACCGAGCGGCCCCACCGGGTGCGGCGCAGCAGGACGTCCACCACCACGACGAGGACGACGAACAGCACGACCGTGTACCCGACGCCGCGCGCGGTCCCGAGGTAGGCCACGGTCACCGCGAGGACGACCGCGAGGACGGCGGTCCGCACCGCGATGCGGGGCAGGCTCGCAGCCGGCAGCTCCGCCCGGACCCGGCGCAGGTGGTCGGTCACCTGGACGACCGCGTACCCGACGACCGCGACGGCGACGAGGGTCCAGGCCGTCCCGGGCGCGAGGAATCCCTGCTGGACCGTCCGCACCAGCCACGACTCGAAAGGCAGGTTGATCGAGCCGTCCGGTCCCAGCACGCGCAGCTGGACACCGGCGAGGATCAGGAGGCCGGCGAGCGTGAAGACGAACGACGGCAGGCCGAGCCTGGTCGACAGCATGCCGTAGGCGAGCCCGACCAGGGCGCCGATGGCGAGCACCGCGACGATCGCCAGCCCGACGGGCCAGTCGAGCGTGAAGGTGCCGACCGCGAGCACCGCCGCCGCGAGGCCGCTCACGGACCCGACGGACAGGTCGATCTGCCCCACGAGCAGGACCAGGACCACCCCGAGCGCGATGATGCCCGTGGGGACGCTCTGCAGCGTCAGGTTGACGAGGTTCTCCGCCGACAGGAACGCCGGGTTGACGGCGCCGAAGACGGCCCAGATCAGCAGGAGCGCGATCACGATCGGCAGCATGCCGAGGTGCGCACCGCGGACCCGGGCGACCATGGCGCCGGAGAAGGAGGACGCGGGCAGCCCCGTGGGCCGGACCGCGGGGCCGGGGACGCTCATCGCCGCAGCCCCTCGTCGGCACGCGAGCCGCCGGTCCCCGCGCCCCCGCGGTTCTCGCCGGCCCCGCGGTCCGGTCGGACCGCGCCCGTCATGGCCGCCAGCAGGTCCTCGTACGAGGTGTCGCCGGCGAACGTCCCGTGCACCCGGCCGAGGCGCAGGACGACGATCCGGTCCGCGACGGCCTGCAGCTCGCCCGCCTGGTGGCTGACGAGCACGACCGCGTGGCCGCGGCCACGCAGCGCCTCGATGAGGTTGAGGACCTCCGCCGTCTGCCGCATCGCGAGGGACGACGTCGGCTCGTCGAGCACGAGCACCCGCGGCGATCCCAGCAGGGCGCGCGCGACGGCCACCACCTGGCGCTGCCCGCCGGACAGCGTCCGCACCGGCTGCCGGACGGACGGGACGGTGGCGGCGAGCTGGTCCAGCAGCCCCCAGGTCTCGCGCTCCATCCGCACCTCGTCCAGGAACGGGCCGCGGCGCGGCTCGCGGGCGAGGAAGATGTTCTCGACGACGTCGAGGTCGTCCACGAGCGCGAGCTGCTGGAAGACCGCCGCGATCCCCCGCGCCCGCGCGACCGCGGGCGACCCGAGGACGACGGGCTCGCCGTCGAGAAGGACCTGCCCGGTGTCGGGCCGGTACGCGCCGGAGAGCATGCCGGCCAGCGTCGACTTGCCGGCGCCGTTGTCGCCGACGACCGCGAGCACCTCGCGCTCGTGCACGTCGAGGTCGACGTCGACGAGCGCGCGCACCCCGCCGAAGCTCTTCGACACGCCGCGCAGGGACAGCACGGGCTGCTCGGTGGGCGTCGGTCCGGTGGAACCCGTCATGGCGCCTCCTCCAGGAGTCCGGCGTCGACGCACGCGTCGACGTAGTAGCGGGTGCAGATCTCCTCCGTCGTGTAGACGCCGCCGTCGACGATCACGCGCTGCACGTCGTCGACGCCGACGGCGCGCGGCGCGAGCAGGAGCGTCGGGACGCCGCGGATGGTCGCGGTCGCACGGGGGTCCTCCCCGCGCAGGATCCGCACGGCGAGCTCGGCGGCAGTCCGCGCCTGCTCCGCCGTGGCCTTGTAGACGGTCATGTACTGGTCGCCGGAGATGACGCGCTGGACGGCTGCCAGCTCCCCGTCCTGACCGGTGGTCGGCGGGACCGGGTCGAGCCCGGCCGCCTTCATCGCGGCGATGGCGCCTCCGGCGATGCCGTCGTTCGCGGCGAACACGCCGTCGACGCGACCGGAGTACTGGGTGAGCTGCCCTTCCACCCAGTCGGTCGCCTTGTCCGGGCTCCAGTCGGGGGTCCAGTACTCGGCGAGCACGTCGATCTCCTCTCCGTCGAGGGCGCGGTGGGCGCCGGCGGCGTACTCCGCGGCGTTGGGGTCGGTCGGCGAGCCGTTCACGAGCAGGATGCCGGGTCTGCGCCCGTCGGCCCGGGGGTGCTGCTGCTCGTGCTCGAGGACCGCGCCGACCAGCGACTCCCCCATGAGATAGCCGATCAGCTCGTTGTCGAACGACACGTAGTAGTCGGCGCCCTCGACGAACCGGTCGTAGGCCACGACCGGCACCCCGAGGCGCTGCGCCTCTGCCACGATGCTCGTCGCGGACACCGCGTCGACCGCGTCGAGCACGAGCACGTCGGCGCCGCGCGCGAGCATGGACTCGGCCTGGAGCTGCTGGTCCGCGGCGTCCTGCCCTGCGTTGGCGTACAGCACCTCGCACGTGGGGCATCGCCGCTCGACGACGCCGACGAACGTCGGCCGGTCGGTCGTCTCGTAGCGCGCGGACTTCGCCTCCGGCAGGAGCAGGCCGATCGTCCCCTCGGACGGCCCGGTGGGCTCGCCGCTGCCGTCGGTCCCGCCGGCGCAGCCCGCGAGGGCGAGCACGACGGCCAGGACCGCCACGAACCGACGGCGACCGGCGAGCACGCGACTCCTCGTCATGCGCCCACCCCCAGGGCGCCGCCGACGCGCGCCGTGTCGAGGGCGACGGCGAGCGCACCCCGGACCTCGGCCGCGGACCCGAGGGCCGAGGCGACCACCTCGACGGGTCCGGCGACGCTCGGGATCGTCCGCTGCTGGAGCACGGTGCGGAGCGGGCCGAGGAGCGCCTCGCCCGCCTCCGCGAGCTGTCCGCCGACCACGACGATCTCCGGGTCGACGAGGTTGCACAGGTTGGCGGCGGCGACGCCGAGGTGCTGGCCCGCGTCGAAGAGGACGCGCCGGCAGCCCGGGTCGCCCGCCTGCGCCCGGGCGATGACGTCGCGCAGGGTCAGGTGCCCACGGCTCTCGGAGAGCATGCCGAGGAGCACCCCGGCCCCGACGAACATCTCGAGGCACCCCCGGTTGCCGCACCGGCAGATCGGGCCGTTCTCGTCGATCGTGACGTGCCCGATCTCGCCCGCGACGCCGGCCCGACCGTGCACCAGCCGGCCACCGAGGACCAGCCCGCCGCCGACCCCGTGCGAGACCCGCAGGTAGGCGACCGCCTCGTGACCCGCGGCCGCGCCGAACCTCGTCTCGGCAAGTGCACCGAGGTTGGCGTCGTTGTCGACCGTCACGGGCGCGCCGAGCTCCGCCTCGAGCATCTCGGGGACGACGACGCCGTCCCACCCGCGCAGCATCCCGACGGTCGCGATGCGGCCGGTGCGGACGTCGACGGGCGCGGGGACACCGACCCCGACGGCCAGGAGCTCCCCCGGCTGGGCGTCGACCGAGGCGATCAGCTCCTCGACGAGCAACGCGGCACGCTGGAGCCCGGTGTCCGCGCGGTGGTCGGGGGCCAGCGGCATCCGCTGGTCGGCGATGACCCGCATCGAGGCGTCGGCGAGCGCGACGCGCAACGACCGGGTGCCGAAGTGGACGCCGGCGACGAGCCCGAGGTTGCGGGCGAGCGTGACGAGGAGCGCGCGACGGCCGCTGCGTGTGGACGGCGAGGTGTGGAGCACGCCGGCAGAGCTGAGCTCCTTGACGATGTTGGAGACCGTGGCCGGGGACAGCCCCGTGACGCCGGCCAGCTCGATCTGCGTGAGGGAGCCACGCTGCTGGACGGCGCTCACGATCCGGGCTCGGTTGGCCTCACGCAGTGAAGTCTGCGAGCCCGGGGTCACCCGGTCAGCGCGCACAGCGGTCAGAATAGCGGGGTGCGAACCCGGCCGCGGACGGGACGGTTCACGCCCGCACGTCCGACAGCGGTGTCACCTTCCGCGCAGGGTGGAGCGCGTCGATCCTTGAGTCCATGAACTGACGCGATCATCACGGTTGAGCGACGCTTGCGTTCATTTCTTGACATCAAGGCCCCGGTGGGGCTGTGATGGGTGGCGGGTTCGAGGGCGCACCGACGCGCCCGGCCGGGCACGGTTCGCCGTCCGCCCGGTCCCCCGACGACCGACGAAGGACGTAGGGAATCACGATGCGACTCACTCGCAGGACGAGCGCGACGGTGGCGGGTGCCGCCCTCGTGGGCCTCGCACTTGCCGCATGCTCCGGCGGCGGCTCCGATGACGACAACGGCGGGAGCGGGGGCGGGGCCGACGAGGTGGAGGTCTTCACCTGGTGGGCCGCAGGATCCGAGAAGGCCGGTCTGGACGCGCTCGTGGGCGTGTTCAACGAGCAGCACCCCGACACCGAGTTCGTGAACGGCGCGGTCGCCGGTGGCGCGGGCTCCGCGGCGAAGGACCTCCTCCAGACGCGGCTGCAGGCCCAGGACCCGCCGGACACGTTCCAGGCGCACGCCGGTGCCGAGCTCCAGGACTACATCGACGCCGCCCAGATCGAGGACGTCTCCGACCTCTACGACGAGTTCGGCCTCACGGACGCCTTCCCCGCCGACCTCATGGACCGCCTCACGTCCGAGGACGGCGCGATCTACTCGATCCCGTCGAACATCCACCGCGCGAACGTCGTGTGGGGCAACACCCAGGTGCTCGAGGACAACGGGATCGACCCGGACGCGGAGTACGCCGACCTCGACGCGTGGATGACCGACCTCGACACGCTCAAGGACGCCGGGGTGACGCCGCTGTCCGTCGCCACCACCTGGACCCAGGTGAACCTGCTCGAGACCGTCCTCATCGCCGACCTCGGCGCGGAGGGCTACAGCGGCCTGTGGGACGGCTCCACCGACTGGAGCAGCCCCGAGGTGACCGCGGCTCTCGAGGACTTCGAGAAGCTCATGAGCTACACCAACACCGACCGCGACGGGCTCGACTGGCCCGAGGCGACGCAGATGGTCATCGACGGCACCGCCGGCTACAACGTCATGGGCGACTGGGCCGTGGCGGCGTTCGAGGAGCAGGACAAGGCGCTCGGCGACGACTTCGTCGCGTTCCCGGTCCCGGGCAACGACGGCGTGTTCGACTTCCTCGCCGACTCGTTCACCCTCCCCGTGGGTGCCCCGCACCCCGACGGCGCCAAGGCGTGGCTCGAGACCGTCGGCTCCCTCGAGGGCCAGGTCGCGTTCAACAAGGCCAAGGGTTCCATCCCGGCCCGCACGGACGCCGAGCCCGGTGACTTCTCCGAGTACCAGCAGGGCGCGATGGAGTCGTTCACCAGCGACACGATCGTCTCGTCGCTGGCGCACGGCGCGGCCGCCCCGGTGGCGACGCTCAACGCGATCTCCGACGCCACGAGCAAGTTCACGACCGGCGCGTCCGACGTCGCGACCTACCAGTCCGAGCTGGCCGCGGCCGTCCAGGGCTGATCCGCGCGCCGGAACCGGCCGTGGGGGGGGGGGGGCCCCCCCCCCCCCCCCCCCCCCCCCCCCCCCCCGCCCCCCCCCCCCCCCCCCCCCCCCCCCCCCCCCCCCCCCCCC
>JACYFD010000002.1:0-411015 GCA_014803435.1 Cellulosimicrobium terreum | reverse complement strand
GGAGGGGGCCGCGGCCGTCCTGGCCTCATCCGCGCGCGTCACCCGCCCGTGCGCCGCCGGAACCCCCGACGGCGCGCGGCCGGTCCGGCGACCGGGTCCCACCACCTGCGTCGCGCGATCGCGACCTCCCGACCGGGAAGAACCTTCACCATGCTCAAGTCACTGCGACGCGCCGGGCCACCGCTGCTCATGCTCGCTCCCTCGCTGATCCTCGTCGGCGTCTTCGTCTACGGGCTCATCGCGGCCAACTTCCAGACCTCGATCACCGACAACCACACCGCGGCGCAGGCCACGGGCCGTGAGCCGTCCGTCGTCGTGTGGTTCCAGAACTACCTCGACCTGCTCGGCAGCGAGGCGTTCCAGCACTCCCTGATGAACCTCGTGCTCTACACCGTCGTCTTCCTCGTCGGCACGCTGATCATGGGGTTCTGCTGGGCCTGGATGCTGGACAAGCCGATCAAGGGCGAGGGGATCTTCCGGTCGATCTACCTGTTCCCCATGGCCGTGTCGTTCGTGGCCTCGGGTGTCGTGTGGCGCTGGCTGCTCAACTCGAACCAGGGCGAGGCCGCGAGCGGGCTCAACCGGCTGTTCCAGATCGTCGGTCTCGACGCCCTCCAGAACAACTGGTGGAACAACGTCACGTTCGGGATCATCGCCATCGCGATCCCCGCGATCTGGCAGCTCTCCGGGTACGTGATGGCGCTGTTCCTCGCCGGCTTCCGCGGCATCCCCGAGGAGCTGCGCGAGGCGGCGCGGATGGACGGCGCGAGCGAGTGGAAGCTCTACCGCCACGTGCTGTTCCCGCAGCTGTCGCCCATCGCGCTGTCGGCGCTCATCATCATCGGCCACATGTCGCTCAAGTCGTTCGACCTCATCATGTCGATCTCCAAGCCGGCCAACTACCAGACCAAGGTTCCGGCCGTGGACATGTACGTGTACAAGTCGAGCTTCGACTACGCGAACGCCGCCGCGGTCGGCTCGATCCTGCTGATCATCGTGGCGCTCGTCATCGTGCCCTACCTGGTCCGCACCAACAGGGGGGCGAAGCGATGACCACCACCACCGAGCCCGCGACCGGAGCACCCACCGGCACCGACGGCCGTCCCCTCGACCTGCGGCCCGACGGCGGCAAGGAGCGGTTCGGGCTGTCCCGCACGCTCCGTTACGCGCTGCTGCTGTTCTTCGTCGTGATCGTGCTCATCCCGGTCTACGTCCTGATCGTGACGAGCTTCAAGGGACCCGGCGACGCCGCACCGTCCCGCGCGTGGTCGCTCCCCGAGCTCTGGACGACCGACAACTGGCAGACGGCGTGGACCACGCTCTCCCCCGCGATCCTGCGCACGCTGGAGATGGTGATCCCGGCATCGATCATCTCGGCGATGCTGGGCTCGCTCAACGGGTTCGTCCTCGCACGCTGGACGTTCAAGGGCGCGAACCTCGTGTTCACGCTCATCCTCTTCGGGATGTTCATCCCGTACCAGGCCGTGATGATCCCGCTGACCAAGCTGGTCCTCGACATGGGCGTCCCCAGCGGCATCCCGACGCTGATCCTGCTGCACGTCGTCTACGGCATCCCGATCACGACGCTGATCTTCCGCAACTACTACCTGACCATCCCGAACGAGCTCATCGAGGCCGCGCGCGTCGACGGTGCGGGGCTGCTGCGCACGTACTGGTCGGTCGTCCTGCCGATCTCGATCCCGAGCTTCGTGGTCGTGCTCATCTGGCAGTTCACGAACGCGTGGAACGACTTCCTGTTCGCCGTGTTCTTCTCCTCGAGCGGCAACGGCCCGGTCACCGTCGCCCTGAACAACCTGGCCAACGGCGCGCTGCTGCAGAACTACGGCGTGTCCATGGCGGGTGCGCTCTTCGCGTCCCTGCCGACCCTGATCGTGTACATCATCCTCGGCAAGTACTTCGTCGGTGGCCTGATGTCCGGCTCGGTCAAGGGCTGACGCCGAGGTAGAGGCCTGGTCCGCGACCAGGCCTCTACCTCGCCCCGACCGGGCTCCTCCCTTCCGGTCCGGCCCATCGTTTTCATCTGACAACGCTGTCTGTCTCGGCGCCCGCCGAGCTGTCCCACCCCTACCCGACGACGACGTCAAGGAGCCGCACGGCATGCGACCGCGCACGCACGACCTCCCCGCACCACCCCTCCCACCCGGCACCGGGCGCACCGCCCGCCGCCGCGCGACCGGCATCGGGCTGGCGCTCGCCCTCCTCGCGCCCGTCGGTGCCGGCGTGCCGGCTCTCGCGGCGACGTCCCCGACCGGCGCGGCGGACGCGCCCCCCGTGGCGCAGATCTCCGGTGAGGAGGTCACGTCGCCCGACGGGAGCCTCGACCTCACGCTCGGGGTCGTCGACGGCCGGCTCACCTACGACGTCGTCCGGGACGGCACGACGACCGTCGTCGGCGCGTCCGGCCTGGGCCTCGCCCTGCGCGACCCCGACGTCGACCTGACGTCCGGCATGACGATCGAGTCGGTGGAGCGCGACGAGATCGACGAGACATGGACGCCCGCGTGGGGCACCCAGTCCTCGGTGCGCAACCGTGCGAACGAGCTCACGGTCCACGCGCGTCACACGTCAGGCCTGGAGATCGACGTCGTCGCGCGGGTCTTCGACGACGGCGTCGGCTTCCGCTACGTCTTGCCGCAGCAGCCCGCGCTCGACGGCCCGTTCGTCGTCACGTCCGAGTCGACGGAGTTCGCGCTCCCCGCGGACCTGACCGCCTACTACATCAAGGCCGGCAAGGACTGGAACGCGGACGAGAAGCACTACATGACGGTGCCGGTCGGGGACGTCGCGACGGCGCAGACCCCCATCACGTTCTCGCGCGCCGACGACCTGTTCCTCGCCGTGCACGAGGCCGACCTGACGGACTACGCGAGCATGACGCTCAAGCGCGTGGACGGTGAGCCCGGGACGCTCGTGAGCGACCTCATCGCCCTGCCCGACGGCACCAAGGCCGTCCTGGACGCGACCGAGCAGGACGTCGTCACGCCGTGGCGCACCGTCCAGGTCGGGCGCGCGGCGGGCGACCTCGCCGAGTCGCACCTGGTCCAGAACCTCAACGACCCGTGCGCCTTCTGCGACGTCGACTCGGACGGCGACGGCGTCGACGACACGACGGACTGGATCGAGCCGGCCACCTACACCGGCGTGTGGTGGGAGCTGCAGCGGCGCGACACGACGTGGAACGCGGGCCCGAAGCACGGGGCGACCACGCAGCGCATCAAGGACTACGTCGACCTCGCCGCCGACGCGGGCGCGAAGTACGTCCTCGCCGAGGGCTGGAACACGAACTCCGGCGGCTCCTGGACCAACCAGGACTTCGTCACGCCGCAGGCCGACGTCGACATCGACGAGGTCCTGGCCTACGCCGAGAGCAAGGGCGTCGGATTCGTGGCGCACAACGAGACGCGTGGCTACGTCGACTACTACGACGCCCACATGGAGGACATCTTCAGCCAGTACGAGGAGTGGGGCGTCCACGCGATCAAGACGGGCTACGCGACCCGGTTCGAGCTCGGCGGGGTGAACCGCAGCCACTACGACCAGGAGGCCGTGAAGCACTACCAGCGCGTGGTCGATGCGGCGGCGCGGCACAAGATCTCGGTGAACGCGCACGAGGCGATCAAGCCCACCGGCAAGGAGCGCACCTACCCGAACATGATGACGGGCGAGGGCGTCGCGGGCATGGAGCAGCAGAACTACATGGGCTCGAACGGCAACCCGCCGGCACAGGCGACGATCCTGCCCTTCACGCGCTGGATCGGCGGCCCCGCGGACTACACGCCGGGCGTCCTCGACGTGCTGTGGGACCCGGCCAACCTGAAGACCCGCGTGCAGACGACGACCACGACGCAGCTCGCGCTGTACACCACGTTCTACAGCCCGCTGCAGATGCTCGCGGACACCCCGGAGAACTACGGCAAGCACCCGGAGGCGTTCGAGTACCTGCGCGGCATGCCGGCCACGTGGGACGAGTCGCACGTGGACGCCGAGATCGGCGACCACGTCACGACCGCGCGCCGCAGCGGCGACACCTGGTACGTCGGCGTCGTCACGGACGAGAACGACCGCACGCTCGACGTGCCGCTCGACATGCTGGACGACGACGTCACCTACGTCGCGGAGGTCTGGGCCGACGCGCAGGACGCGAGCTGGAAGGGCAACCCGACCGCGGTCGAGGTCACACGTTCGCTCGTGACATCGGACGACGTGCTCAGCGCGTCGCTCGTCGGCGCGGGCGGGCAGGCGGTCCGGCTGCGTCCCGCGACCGCGTCCGACGTCGCGGAGCTCCGCGCGTACGAGCGGCCGCGCGTGGAGGCGACCGGTGCCCCCACGACGTCGTACGACCCGCAGACCCACCAGGTCGAGGTCTCGCTCGTCGCACGGAACGACGGCACGTCGGTCACCTCGGCCCGGGTCCTGGTCGACGGCGAGCCCGTCGACGCACCGTCTGCGCGCATCGGCGGCGGGCAGACGCGCGAGCTGACCTTCGGCGTCGACGCGGACGCGATCGCGTACGCGCCGACCCACACCGTCGCGATCGAGACCGGGTCGGACGGAGGCGGCACGGCCGACGACGTCGAGCTCGTGCCGTTCCCCGACGCAGCGGCGCTCGACGCCGTCCTGGACACGGCGAGCGCGAGCGGCGACCTCGCTCCGAGCGCCGCGCGCGTCCTCCGCACGCGGGTCGCGTCGATGACCGACGCGGCGTCCGCCGGCGACCTCGCGGGCGTCGAGCAGGCGGCCCAGTCCGTCCGCTCTGCCGTGGTGTCACGCGACGCCGACGAGGTGGGGGCCGAGACGCTCGACGCGCTCGACTCGGCGGTGTCGCCCTGGCTCGGCGAGCGGGTCGGCCTCCCGGCCCTCCTGGTCGCGCTCCGAGACGCCGAGGCGTCGGGAGACCTCGACGCCACGGTGGCCGCGGCCGCCCGTGACGCCCTGACCGCCGCCCTGCGCGCCGCGGTGCGCGGGGACGACGACGCCGTGGACCGCGGGCTCAGCCGCACGGCCGAGCTGCTCGACGACGCGGCCGGCGACTCTGCGACCGTGCTGTCCGAGACGGTCGCGGCACAGCGGACCCCGCTGCTCCTGGAGGCCGAGACCGGCACGCTGTCGGGTGGCGCAGCCACGTCGAAGGAGCACCCGGGGTACACGGGGACCGGCTTCGCCCGCACGCTGTCGGCACTCGGCGCGGCGTTCGAGGTCGACGTCGACACGGTCGCCGGCACGGCCTACGACGTGTCGTTCCGGTATGCCAACGGGATGGTCGTCGCCCCGCTCGACCGACAGCTCTCGCTGACGGTCGACGGGGAGGCCGTGCGACCGCTCGCGTTCCCCAACCTCGGTCAGGACGCGGAGCGGTGGCGCCGCTGGGGTCTCACCGCCCCGGCACGCGTCACGTTCGGCGACGGGTCGGGAACCGTGGGTCTGCGGTTCGAGGCCGCGGACACCGGGAACGTCAACGTCGACCACGTCGAGCTGTCCCCGTCGCGTGGCGTGCTGGTCTCGCCCACCGACGAGGCGGTCGCGGTGACGGTCGAGGTCCAGCCTCGGTGCCTCGCGGGCAAGGCGTTCGTCGCCGTGCGTGCGACGAACGCCGAGGACGTACCGGTCGACCTGGCACTCGCCCTGCGCACGCAGTTCGGCGACCGCACGGTGGCCGACGTCGTCCCCGGGGCATCGGGCTACCAGTCGTTCGCGACGAGGCAGGTCGCCGTCCAGGCGTCGACCGCGACCGTGGTCGCGACGGGCGCCCTCGGCGGTGAGGACCTCCACGCCGAGCTGTCCGTCGAGGTCCCGGCGATCGACTGCGCCTGACCGGCCCGAACCCCGGGTTGCGCACCTTTCCGACGTCGGATCGGTGCGTAACCCGGGGTTCGGCCGCAGCACGGCTGAGGTCCACGACCTGGCTGGCCCCGGCCCGCGTTCCTCTGTTCTAATAGACAACGCTGTCAGATGACGACCCCGCCGTCGTCAGCAGGACGACCGCCACCACCGCCGGTGGCTCCACGAAAGGGATGTCGATGCCGACTCCGAACCTCCGCACCCCACGACGCGGAACCGCGCTCGCGACGGCCGCAGCCCTCGCCGCCTCCGTGGCGCTGCTGGCACCGAGCACGGCGGCGCAGGCCGACCCCGCGCCGTCGGGCACCGGGACGACGACCGCCGAGCACGGCGCCCCCGACCCGATCGCCGCCGACTACTACGAGGCCCTGCTGCGCCACACCAACTGGGTCGAGACGATCTGGGACGAGGGCGCGGGCGTCTACCAGTCCAAGGACATGAACTTCGCGGTGGTGCTGGGGAACGCCGTGCTGCTGACCCACGGCGAGTACGACGCCGAGATCGCCGGCGTGTCCGAGGACGTCCTGCGCGAGCAGACGATCTCCACGATCACGCACTACGCCGCGACCAACCGGTTCGTGGACCCTGCCGGGACGTGGGGCAAGCGGCTCTTCTGGGACTCGACCTTCCAGTCGTACTTCCTCGACGCCGGCCGCCTGATGTGGGACGAGCTCGACGCGACCACGCAGGAGAACCTCACGACCATCGCGACCGGCCAGTCGCAGTACACGGCCGATCTCGACTTCGGCAAGGACCCGATGTCCGGGAGCTGGACGGCCGACTGGCCGACCGGCAAGCACGAGGGTGACACGGCGCAGGAAGAGGCCGGCGTCTACACCCAGGCGCTCTCCCCCGGGCTCGCGTGGGCGCCGGACGACCCGGACGCCGCCCGCTGGGCCGACCAGCTCGGCGACTGGGCGCGCAACGCGGCCGGGCAGCCCACGGCCGACCGCAACAACCCCGCCGTCGTCGCGGGCAAGCCGGTGTCGAGCAACACGATGCAGACGATCTACGACACCTACCTGGTGGAGAACCACGGGTCGTTCGGCCCGCACTACCAGTCGGACATCTGGCGCTCTGGCGGTCGCAACGCGATCCAGTTCATCCTCAACGACCAGCCCGTGCCGTCGATCCTCACGCAGCAGCCGAACTCCGCCGAGCTGTGGGAGTCCATCAAGCTCGTCATGTCCGGCCAGGGCGAGCCGTTCATGCCCATGGTGAACGACCGCGAGTTCCTCTACGGCCGCGACGTGCTGCCCATGGCGTACCTCGGGCAGGTCCTGCGCGAGCCCGACGCCGTCCGCGCGGAGGCGGGGCTCGCCGCGGCGCTCGAGGACTACCAGGGCTACGCCCCCGAGTACCGGCTCACGAAGTTCTCGGGCGAGCCGAAGTACGAGCCCGAGGCGCGCGCGGAGATCGCGATCTCCTACCTGCTGCACGTCGAGGCTGCGGAGTCCGAGCAGGGGCCGGTCGAGGCCACGCCGGACGACGAGTTCTTCGCCGGCCTGGCGGGAGTCCGCGACTTCGGCGACGGCCCCGGCCTGACCGTGCAGCAGTCGACGGACGCCTGGGCCGCGGCGGCCAGCAAGAAGGGCTTCGTGAAGTTCCCCTGGGTCCCCGGGCACGACTCGTGGCTGTTCCACGTCTCGGGCTCGACGCCGTACCTGTACCCCAGCCCCGGCGCGACGGTCGCCGAGCGCAACGTCTCGACGTACACGACGCCGCGCGACGGGTTCGAGGGGACGTCGTCGGTGTTCGGCATCGGTGACGGGTACGCCGGCCAGGTCACGCTGCCGACAGGCTCCGCCCTGTACGCGTCGAGCGGCGCGGGCGGCGACGACGCGAGCCTGTCCGTGCGCAACCTCGACATGGACGGCTACTCCGGTCTCGACGGGTCGCGCACGTACACCACGGCCGCGGGCGAGACGACCGCGACCCTGCCCGTCACGCGTCCGGCCGACCCGGCGGACGCCAAGGCGGCCCGCGTCGACGACCTGTCGTTCGCGCCGGTCGAGGCGCGCTACGTGCGCATGCAGGGGCAGCAGGGCAACGCCCAGTACGGCTACTCGATGTTCGCCTTCCACGCGTACGGCGACGACGGCGGCTCCGGCCCCGACCTCGCGGCCGGCCGCCCCGCCACGGCGTCGAGCGAGGACTCGGCGGGTGGCCGCGGTGCCGCCAAGGTGACGGACGGCAACGCGTCGTCGCGCTGGGCGGTGTCCGTCGCGGACCGCAAGCGCGCGGACTCGTGGGTTCAGGTGGACCTCGGCGAGCAGACGACGGTCGGCGGCGTGCGGCTCGCGTGGGAGGCGAGCGCGGGCGCTCGCTACCTCGTCCAGACGTCGACCGACGGCGAGACGTGGACCACCGCGTCCGCCTACGGCAAGGCGCCGGCCGACGTGAACGTCTCCCGCCTCGACACGGTCGACCTCACCCCCGCCGGTGCCGACGCCCCCGCGCCGGTCTCCACGCGCTACGTCCGCATGCAGGGCGTGCGCGGCAACCCCGAGTACGGCTACTCGCTGTACCACCTGCGTGCGTTCGCCCCCGACGGGACCGACGTCGCCGCCGGCCGGCCGGCCGTGGCGTCGAGCGCCGACGGCGCCAACCCGGCCGCCGCCGTGACGGACGGGAAGGCCACGACCCGCTGGTCGGTCTCGCGCGACGACCGGACGCGCGCCGACTCGTGGGTCCAGGTCGACCTCGGCAGCGCCGTGGACGTCTCCCAGGTGCAGCTCGGCTGGGAGTCCGCGGCAGGCCAGGAGTACCGGGTCCAGACCTCGCTCGACGGCCAGACCTGGACCGACTCCGCGTCGTTCCGCTACACGGGCGACGAGGTCCTGCGCGACGAGGACGCCGACTGGCTGAACGTCGAGGACGAGGCCGGGTTCGTGGTCCGCGGCGCGGGCGGCACTCCCGCCGAGCACGGCGCGATCTCGGTCTCCAAGGCGACCGAGCAGCGGCACGTCGTGCGGCTCGCCGACGGGTACACGGGCGCACGCCTGGTCGAGATGGTCCCCGGTGACGCCGCGGCCACCGCCGCACAGGCGGACCGGGCCGCGCCGACGGCGGACGCCGACGGTGTGCTGGTCAGCACGCTCGACGGGTACCTGAGCGCGTTCAACCTCACCGGTGCGGAGATCACCACGACCGTCACCGTCCCGCACGACGGCGGCGCGGTCCCGGTCTTCGCCGGCACGCAGTCGGTCGGTCCGGACGCGTCGACGGTCGAGGTGACCGTCCCTGCGGGCGACGCAGTGGTCCTCGCCCCGCGCGCGACCGTCGCGACCGACGACGGCGTCACCCCGGTCGGCGTGACCGTGTCCGTGGACGACGCCCGCACGGTCCGCCTCGCGGGGACGGAGCCGACCACGGTCGAGGTCCGCAACTCCGAGACGGACGAGACCCGCACGGCCGCGGTGACGGCGTCGGGCACGACGGTGCGGTTCGCGGACGCGACGCCGTACCCCGTCGCGGACCATGCACTGAGCACGCTCACGTTCCCCGCATCGGTCCTGCCGGAGGGCATGACGTCCCCCGCGCTGGCGGTGGACGGCGACCCCGCGACGTCGTGGGTGCCGGGTCCGGACGGCCGGATGGTGACGGACCTCGGCGCCCCGGCCGAGGTCGGCGACGTCGTGACGGCGTGGGACGGTGCTGGTGCTCCCGACGCCGTGGTGTCGGTCAGCGACGACGGTCTGACGTTCACCGACGTGGGCACGGTCGCCGGCGGCTCGCAGCGCGGGGTGCTGGCGGTGGACCGGACCGCGCGGTACGTCGCGCTGAGCACGTCGTGGTCCGACGGCGGCCCCGGGCTCGCGGCCCTGCGCGTGCTCGCCCCGGGCGCTGCGGACCCGGGCCTGCCCGCGGACCTGCTCGTCACGGCGACGGCGGACGTGCGCTGCCTGGCCGGCAAGCCGTACGTGGCCGTGCGGGTCACGAACGACGACGCCGTCGCGCTCGACGTCGAGGTCTCCACGCCGTTCGGGTCGCGGACGTTCGCCGACGTCGCGCCGGGGAAGAACGCCTACCAGTCGTTCGCCGTGCGTGCGGCCGACGCCCCCGCGGGCGCCGCCACCGTCACCGCACGCCCGTCCGACACGGCCGACGACCGCGAGACCGTCGCCTCTCCGGAGCACGGCCAGCCCACCTGCGGCTGACAGACCTGCGGCTGACCTACCCGCCGAACCCCGGGTTGCGCCCCGTTCCGACACCGGATCGGGGCGCGACCCGGGGTTCGGCGCGGCTTCGTGAGGGCACTGCGGCGGGCGCGTCAGGCGAGGCGCTCCGGGTCGAGCCCGACGGCCTCGCTCGCCCAGTCCCACGCGAGCCGTCCCAGCGCGGGATCGAGGGTCTGAGCCGCGGGGCTCGACAGACCGCGGGCCGACCGGCCGAGGCCACCGTGCGGCGTCGGGCCCCCGCGCATCGGGCTGCGGGGGCCGTAGAACTCGCCGCCGCGCGCGTCGCCGTCCGTGACCGCGCAGACGAGGGGCCACGCGCCCTGCTCCTTGGACTGCGCGAACAGCGCCTCGGCCCGGTTCACGAGAGTCCGCCCCTCCGGGACGATCCCCGGGACGGGCGGGTCCGTCGCGTTGATCGCGTATCCGGGGTGCGCGACGGTCGACAGGACGCGCACCTCCCCCGCCGCGTCGAGGCGGCGCTGCAGCTCGAAGCCCAGCGTCTGCACGAGCGCCTTCGACTGGCCGTAGGCGTGCCACGCCGACGCCCCGTGCGCGAGCCCGAGGTCGTCGCGACGCACCCGGACGAGCCGTGCGGACATCGACCCCATGGCGGCCACGCGCGACGGGCGATCCGGTGAGCCCGACCGCGTGAGCAGCGGCAGCAGGAGCCGGGTGAGCAGGAACGGCCCGAGCACGTTCGTGGCGATCGCCCGGTCCCGCCCGTCCGGCCCCGGGGAGCTGCGGCCCGCGACGTCGACGAGACCTGCGTTGCTGACGAGCGCGTCGAGGCGGCCCGGCTCGGCGAGCCCCGCTGCGGCGGTCCGGACGGCGTCGAGGTCCGCCACGTCGACGAGGAGCGGGGCATCGACGTCGGCCCCCGGGACGCGGTCCCGCAGCGCGGCGAGCGCGCGGTCGGCCCGGCCACGGTCGCGGCACAGGAGCAGCACACGGGCACCCGCACCGGCGAGCTGCTCCGCGGCCCAGAACCCGATGCCCGAGCTCGCCCCGGTCACGGCGACGACCCGTCCGTCCTGGCGCGGGAGGTGCCACGGGTCCCACGGACCGGCTGCTGTCGCCGTGCGGCTCATCGCGGGCATCTCCTCTCGTCGGGTGGGGTGCTCCCGGCAGGACCCGACCGGACGCCGACGCTACCCTGCCGCGCGTACCGGCTGCCGCAGGACGGTGCGCAGCCTCGACGGCTCGGCACGGCGGGGGTCGCTCAGGTAGACCTCGTGGTGCGGCCCCGCGAACGTCAGCCCGTGCTCGGGCAGGTACACGTCGTGCAGCTCCGCGAGGACCGGCGCCTCGTCGTCGTACGACCCGACGTGCAACCGCTGCACGGACCGCCCCTCGGTGAGCGTGCGCCGCTCGACGAGGTCGAGCGCCGGGAGGTCCTTGGTCGCGCGGACGGACGCCGCGACGTCGTCCACGAGGGCGGCGTCGACCCAGTCCGGCTGGAGGACCAGCATGGTCCACCGCCACACGTCCTTGTCACGGCGCACGAACGCGCGAGGGTCGTCCGCGGTCCACAGACCCTCGAGCGGCCCGACGACGTAGTCCCGTCCCAGCCCGCGCTTGCTCGCGAACTTCACGGCGTACGACAGGCCGAACAGCGCCTCGACCGCCTCGGTGTACGACGCCGACGTGTTGGGGTCGCCCTCGCCGTCGACCGCCAGGTACGTCAGCGGAGGGACGTCGACCTCGACGAACCGGCCGCGAGGCGGGGCGTACAGCTCGCGGTGCAGCACCTTCAGGTCGACCTTCGGCGGGGCGTCGGGGGCCATGATGAAGACCCTACGGCTGCGCCGGCCCGCCTGTCCGGACGGGCGACACGTAGTCGACGACCGCCTGCACGACCGCCGGGTCACGCAGGATCCGGTGGTGCCCGAGGCCCTCGGTGGTCAGGAGCTCGCCCTCGGGCCAGTCCGCAGCCAGCGCGGCGCCGACGGCGTAGCGCAGCTCCTTGTCGTCGCGGTCGTGCACGACGAGCGCCGGCGGCACCGGGTGCGTGGCCAGCGTGTCGCGGACGTCGAGGTCGCTCAACGGCCGACCGGCGACCTCGGTGACGAGCTCGTTCAGCCGCTCACGGGTCGGCCGCCGGAGCCCCAGCATGTCGCCGAACCCGTCGATCTCGCCGAGCGCGTCGTCGATCGCCGCGACGAGCAGCAGGCGGGCGGTGGGCAGGCCGTCGCGGATCGCGAGCACCGTGGTCGCGGTGGCGAGCGAGTGCGCGACGACGGCGGCTGCGTCGCCGTGCGCGTGGACGACGGCGGACAGCGCGTCGGCCATCTCAGGCATGGTGCTGCGGCCCGGACCAAACGCCCCGGGCCCGGACTCCCCGTGGCTCGGGGCGTCGAACGCCACGACGCGGTACCCCGCGGCGCGCAGCGGCTCGGCGAACGCGCCGAGCTGGCCGCGCCACCCTCCCCAGCCGTGCACGAGGTAGACGACACCGGCCTCCTGGGCCCCGTCGCCGAGCCTCGACAGGTCGGGCGACCAGGTCTCGACGGTGAGCACCGCGCCGGCGTCGGTCGTCATGGTCGAGAGGGCGCCGGCGCTCGTCCGGTTGTCGTGGCGTCGACCACCGCCGCTCGGCGGGGTGCACCACAGGTCGAGGGCCAGGCGCGCGGCGCGACGCGGGGCAAGGCGCTGGAGCACGGCGAGCCGCGCGCGCACGACGGCGAGCTGCCGGGCGGCACGGCGCCGACGAGCTGCCCGGCGGCGCTCTTCCGCACGAACGATCGTGCTATTTTTTGCTCCTGAGGAGATCATGGGACGTTCCTCTCGGTGGTGGGTCGGTCGCCGGCGGGTCGGTGGCGCCAGCGTCGGTCAGCGGGCGGGGGCCGGAGCGGCAGGTGTGCGGGCGGCGTCGAGCAGCGCCTCGAACGAGCGTCGCGCCCGCTCCTCGGCGCGCGGGTCGCCCATGAGGACGTGCGCATGGTTGAGCGCGAGCATCACGCCGTAGAGGTCGGAGGCGAGCTGCTCGGGCTCCACGTCGTCGCGGAAGCCGCCGGTCGCGACGCAGGTGCGGTACACCTGGGCGACGGCGTCGTACAGGTCCTGATGGTCGCGCACCAGCTGGTCGCGCACCGGACCGGTCCGGGCGCTGAGCTCCGTCGCGGCCTTGACGAACAGGCAGCCGCCGGGCTGCTGGTGCAGGTCGCACAGCAGCCAGCGCTCGAACAGCTCGCGCAGGCGGGGCTCGCCGCGCGACGTGCGCAGCGCGGGTGCGACGACGGAGTCGATGAACTCCGAGCGCGCCTGCTCGAGGACGGCGAGCTGCAGCGACTCCTTCGACTGGAAGTGGGCGTACAGGCCGCTCTTGGACAGCCCGGTCGCGCGGGCGAGCTCGCCGATCGTGAGCCCGGACAGGCCGACGCGGTAGGCGGCCTCCACCCCCCGGTGCAGGATCACCTGCCGCGTCTCGTCACCCTTGCTCACGAGCGCGAGATTAGCACGACCGTTCACTTCTGGCGAGACCCCGCTCGCGGCCGATCACCTGCGTGACGCCCCCATCGCACGCGCCGAACCCCGGTCTACGCGCGCAACCCACGCGCCGAACCCGGGTTGCGGACCGATCAGGCGGCTGATCGGCGTGCAACCCGGGGTTCGGCAGGAGTCGGGGACGGACGGGCCGGTCAGACCGGCGCGGGCTCCTCCGTGACGAGCGGGTACACGCCGTTCTCGTCGTGCACCTCGCGGCCCGTGACCGGCGGGTTGAACACGCACACGCACGTGATGTCGGTGCGCGGGCGGACCTTGTGCTTGTCGTGGTCGTTCAGCAGGTAGAGCGAGCCAGGTGCGAGCTGGTGCACCTCACCGGTCGCCAGGTCCTCGATCTCGCCCTCGCCCGACGTGATGAAGACCGCCTCGATGTGGTGGGCGTACCAGAAGAAGCTCTCGGTGCCGGCGTAGAGCGTGGTCTCGTGGACGGAGAACCCGACGCCCTCCTTCGCGAGGACGATGCGCTTGCTGCGCCAGTTCTCGCTCCGGACGTCGGCGTCGGTGTCGGTGATCTCGTCGAGCGTGCGTACGAGCATGGGTACCTCCGGTGCTGGTGTGGAAAGGGTGTCGAGCCGGTCTCAGGCCAGGGCGGCGACGAGCGACTCGTCGATGATCGCGAGGCCACGACGCAGCTCGGCGTCGGTGATCGTGAGCGGCGGGAGCAGCTTGACGACCTCGCCCTGAGGACCGGAGGTCTCCATGAGCAGCCCCCGCGTGAACGCCTCCGCGCAGACCCGGCCCGCCAGGGCGCCGTCGGGCATCTGCAGCCCGCGCGCGAGCCCACGGCCCTTCGACAGGAGCCCGAGGCCCTCGTACCGCGCGACGAGCGCGTTGAAGTGCGACTCGATCAGGGCGCCCTTCGCGAGCGTGGAACGCTCGAGCGCGTCGTCCGACCAGTACGTGCGGATCGCCTCGGCCGCGGTGGCGAACGCCGGGGCGAACCCGCGGAACGTGCCGTTGTGCTCGCCAGGCTCCCAGATGTCCAGGTCGGGGCGGACGAGGGTGAGTGCCATCGGCAGGCCGTAGCCCGAGATCGACTTCGAGAGGCAGATGATGTCCGGGACGATCCCCGCCTCCTCGAAGCTGAAGAACCCGCCGGTGCGCCCGCAGCCCATCTGGATGTCGTCGACGATCAGCAGGATGCCGTGGCGCTTGCACAGGTCCGCGAGGCCGCGCAGCCACTCGGCGCGCGCCGCGTTGATCCCGCCCTCGCCCTGGACCGTCTCCACGATCACGGCGGCGGGCTCGTTGAGCCCGCTCCCGCCGTCGCCGAGGAGCCGCTCGAGGTAGACGAAGTCCGGGATGTCCCCGTCGAAGTAGTCGTCGTACGGCATGGGCGTCGCGTGCACGAGCGGGACGCCCGCTCCCCCGCGCTTCATCGAGTTGCCGGTCACGGACAGCGCGCCGAGCGTCATGCCGTGGAACGCGTTCGTGAAGTTGATGACCGACTCGCGGCCGGTCACCTTGCGGGCGAGCTTGAGCGCCGCCTCGACGGCGTTGGCGCCGCCGGGGCCCGGAAAGACGACCTTGTGGTCCAGTCCACGTGGACGCAGGATCGTCTGCTCGAACGTCTCGAGAAACTCGCGGCGCGCGGACGTCAGCATGTCGAGCGAGTGCACCATGCGGTCGTCGGCGAGGTAGTCGATCAGCACCTTCTTGAGGCGCGGCTCGTTGTGCCCGTAGTTGAGCGAACCCGCCCCGGCGAAGAAGTCGAGGTACTCGGTCCCGTCCTCGGCAAAGATCGAGGCGCCGCGGGCGCGGTCGAACACGACGGGCCAGGCGCGCGAGTAGCTGCGCACACCCGATTCCAACGCGGTGAAGCCCGTCGGGTCGTCGGCGACGTGCGCGTCGATGGTCGGGACGGTCGGGGTTGTCACGAAGGAGCTCTCCTTGTGCTGGTGCGCACGGGTGCGGTTTCGGTGAGAAGAGGCTGCGGCGTCACCCGAGCGCCGGACCGGCGCAGCCTGCGTCGACACGCGTCAGCGTGGAGTCAGGCCGGCGATGACGAGCAAGGGCTCGTCCACGTGCGAGTCGGGAAACTGTGAGGCGGTGAAGAGCGGCCGCGAGGTGATCGCGGCGCCGCGTCGGGCGGCCCACCGGGCGAACAGACGTCGTGAGGCAACGTTGTCCTCGGCCACGGTCGTCTCCAGGGTCGTGACACCGGAGGTCTCGTCGACGAGGTCGTCCAGCATCCGCCCGGCGATGCCGAGCCCGCGCGCGGACTCGTCCACCGCGACCTGCCACACGAACAGGTGGGCAGCGTCCTCCGGGAGCCGGTAGCCGGAGACGAAGCCCACGACCAGGTCGCCGTCGAGCGCCACCCGGCACGTGTCCGCGAAGTGCTGCGCGAGCAGCAGGTAGGCGTACGAGGAGTTGAGGTCCAGCTCCCCGGAGTCCCGCGCGACGCGCCACATGGCGGCGCCGTCGGAGGCGGACGGTCGTCGGACCGTGAGGCGACCGGACAGGTCGCCCGTGGTGCTCGGGGTCGAAGGGACGGAGGGCGCGGCGTTCGTCGTCGGGTCCATACCGTCACCGACCCTAGGCACAAGTGGGCCACTTCTACACCATCGCATGGCGCTCACATGGCGAATCTGGGCGCTGACGACCAGGGATCTGCCGCATCAGACTGCGGATCCGGACCCCAGGGTCACGATTTGATCACACCACCGTGTGGTGTCTCCTCTGATGAGATGACGCCGCAGCCCCCGCGGGACCAGTGCCTCAGCCGAGCCAGTCGAGGACGGGACCGGCGAGAAGGTCCGCCAGCATCTCGTAGCCGGCCGCGCCGGGGTGGAAACCGTCACCTGCACGCACCTCGCGCCGCCACGCGTCGTCGTCCCCCGTCCGCTCGTGGAGCGCGACGTAACGGGCGCCGAGCCGCGTCGCCTCCGCACGCAGCGCGACGTCGAGCCGAGCGACCCGACGGTCGTGCTCAGGATCGGCGACGGCGACCGGCCCGACCACGAGGAGCGGTGTCGTCGTGAGCCCCTCGCCCAGCCGGCGCAGCGCGGCGACCGATCCCGCGGTGTCCAGCCGTGGTGCCCCGTCCTCGAGCACGGTGTCGTTCACGCCGGACGAGACGACGACGCGCGGTTCGGCCGCGCCGACCAGACGGGGCGGGACCTCCCGGGCCACCCGGTCGGCGACGAGCGCCGTCGTGTCTCGGCGCACACCCAGGTTGTAGGCCGTCAGCGGCCGTCCGCGGGCCGCCGAGGCGGCGACCACCCGGCCGACCCACCCCAGCGCCGTCTCGTCGCCGATCCCGGCGACGTAGGAGTCGCCGACGAAGCACACCCGGACGTCACGCTCGGACGGCAGCATCGCGACAGTCTAGGGGTGGCACGGGACCGCGCCCGGGAACGACGAAGCCCCGGAACCGTGACGGTTCCGGGGCTTCTGCTGTGCGCCCGAAGGGATTCGAACCCCCAACCTTCTGATCCGTAGTCAGATGCTCTATCCGTTGAGCTACGGGCGCATGTCCTGCTGATCGGCCGCTGAAACGCTCAGCGGGCCGACCAGAACATTACCGTGTCCCCGCGCCGTTCCCAAACCGGCGGCGCCGCTTCACCCCTATCGTGACCGACGCCACCACATGCCCTCGCGCCGCCGCGTGGGTCCCCCGCCCGGACCACGGGCCGTCCACCCGTGGTCTGACGTCGGCCCGACGACGTCCCACCCCGGGTCAGACGCGGCGGGGTCGACCCTCGGCACAGGATCGTCACCATGACACCTCCTGCCTCCCCGCCCGCGCCTGGCGGCTCACCTCTCGTCGCGAGCGCGCTCACCAAGGTCTACGGGACCGCCCAGGCCACGACGCATGCCCTGGCCGGGGTGAGCCTGACCGTCCACCCCGGTGAGTCGCTCGCGATCATGGGCCCGTCCGGCTCCGGGAAGACCACGCTGCTGCACTGCCTCGCCGGGATCCTCACCCCCACGTCCGGCTCGGTCGCGTGGCGCGGCGAGGACGTCGCGGCGCTCTCCGAGTCCCGTCGCACCGTCCTGCGCCGCAAGGACTTCGGGTTCGTGTTCCAGTCCGGCCAGCTGCTGCCCGAGCTGCCCGCCGTCGAGAACGCGGCGCTCCCGCTCATGCTCGCGGGCACCTCCCGCACCGAGGCGACGGCGATCGCCGCTCGCTGGCTCGCCCACCTCGGCCTCGCCGGCATGGAGGCCCGCCGCCCGGGCGAGCTGTCCGGTGGCCAGGCGCAGCGCGTCGCGATCGCCCGCGCGCTCGTGGGCTCGCCCGGCGTCGTCTTCGCGGACGAGCCGACCGGTGCGCTCGACCAGTCGACCGGCGCCGAGGTCCTCGACGTCCTGACGCAGGCGACGCACGCCTCCGGGGCCGCGCTCGTGATCGTGACGCACGACGCGGGCGTCGCACGCCACTGCTCCCGCACCGTCACCATGCGCGACGGCCGCATCTCCGGCGAGTTCCACGCCGGCTCAGCCCACGCGACCGCCGCGACCGGACCGGCGGTCACCCGATGACGACGACAGGCCTCTGGTGGCTCCTGCGACGCCGCAGCGCGGACGACCGCGACCCTCAGGGTCTGACCAGCGTCCTCGCCGTCATCGCGTTCGCGGTCACGACGGCGATCCTGCTCGTCGTCGTCGGTGGCTCCATGGCGTTCCTCACCCGTGCGGGCGGGGTCGACGGTGTCCGCGCCGGCCTGGAGGGTCCGACCCCCTTCGCGGCGCAGTACCCGATCCTCGCCGGCATCGCGGCGCTCCTGCTCCTGGTCCCGCTGGTCACGCTCGGTGGTGCGGCCGCCCGGCTCGCCGTCGCGCGTCGTGACGCCCGCCTCGCCGCGCTCCGCCTCGCCGGTGCCACGACCGGCCAGGTCACCGCCCTCACCGCGCTCGACGCCGTCGCACAGGCCGTGACCGGCGCTCTCCTCGGGATCGTCGGCTACGGGGCGCTCCTGCCGCTCGTCGCGCAGCTGCGGTTCCAGGGGCGCACGTTCGACCTCGGCGAGCTGTGGGTCGGGGTACCGGTGCTGCTCGGCGCGGTCCTGCTCGTCGTCGTGATCGCGCTCGTCTCCGCGCTCGCGAGCCTGCGCCGCGTCGTCGTCACGCCGCTCGGGGTCGCCGCGCGCGTCACACCTCCCGGGCTCCGCGCGATCCGCCTGGTGGCGTTCGGCGCGGCGTTCATCGCGCTCGTCGTCGTGACCCGGCTCCAGTTCGGCTCGCTCGCCGTGCTCGTCGCGGTCCTCACGTCCATCCTCCTGATCGGGTTCGCGGCACTCAACCTCGTCGGACCGTTCGTGATCTGGCTCGCGGGCAAGGCCACCGCACGGGCTGCGCGCGGCGTGCCGACGCTGCTCGCCGGCCGGCGCATCCTCGACAGCCCGCGGACGGCATGGCGCTCGGTGGGAGGCGTCGCCCTGGCCACGTTCATCGCCGGCCTCACGAGCATCTTCGCCCTGCTCGGCGTGGACGCGGACTCCACCCCCGAGGAGATGCTGTTCACCACCGACCTCAAGACCGGTGGCTTCCTCACGCTCGCGATCGCCGGCGTGCTCGCCGCGGTCTCCACGGGGGTCATGCAGGCAGGACGGGTCATCGACCAGCGCAGCGAGTACCGCACGCTCGTCCTCGCCGGCACCGACCTGCGCACGCTCGACCAGGCTCGCTTCCGCGAGACCCTGGTGCCGCTCGCCGTGAGCGTCGGCATCTCGACCGTCGGGGCGCTCATGTTCATGGTCCCGGTCGTCGGCTTCAGCGCGTTCGCGAACGCCGCCGTCGTCGTGCAGTTCCTGCTGTGCGTGGTCGCGGCCTCGGGCCTCGTCCTGGCGGGGGCCGGAGCCTCACGATTCGTCGTGCGGTCCGCGCTCGCGACGTCGGGCACGGCCTGAGCTTGAGTCAGCGCAGGGTGAACCCCGGGGCCCACGAGGCGCTGACAACCCCTGGGAGGGCTGTGCGCGGGCAACAGAAAAGGCCCCGGGCTCAAGGCAGCCGGGACCTTCCTGGCGGAGACGGAGGGATTTGAACCCTCGAACGGATTGCTCCGTTACCACCTTAGCAGGGTGGCGCACTAGACCGGACTATGCGACGTCTCCTCGCGAGCGTGGTACCTGGCCCGCGGAGCCTAGGCTACCGGCGGGTTCTCGCACGACCAAACCGCGAGCCGCGCGAGCCGCCCGGGACCGGGCGGCTCACCAGCAACGGCCGCGGTGAGAAGGCGGAGGGCGAGGGATTCGAACCCCCGGTGCGTTGCCGCACAACGGTTTTCAAGACCGTCACATTAGGCCGCTCTGTCAGCCCTCCTCGAGCCTCACGGCTCAGCGTGCCATTCTGGCACGTCCGCCGGTGCACGACGACGGCGGGCCACCCCGGCGTGGGGTGACCCGCCGTCGTGGTCGGGCTGGCGCGGCGCGAGCGCTCAGGAAGCGCCGCGGAGCTGGCGCATCGCGAGCTGGACGAGCGCGATGAGCGTCTGCTTCGTGGCTGCACGCGACCGGGCGTCCGTGTAGAGCATCGGCACGTGGGCCGGGATCTGCAAGGCCTCGCGCACGTCCTCGAGCTTGTGCTTGGCCACACCGTCGAAGCAGTTCACGCCCACCACGAACGGGATGTTGCGCGACTCGAAGTAGTCGATCGCCGGGAAGCACTGCTCGAGGCGGTCGGTGTCGACGAGGACGACCGCGCCGATCGCACCTCGCACCAGGTCGTCCCACATGAAGAGGAAGCGGTCCTGACCCGGCGTGCCGAACAGGTAGAGCCACAGGTTGCCCGGGAGCGACACGCGCCCGAAGTCCATGGCGACCGTCGTGGTCGTCTTGCGGTCGGAGACACCGCCGGCGTCGTCCACACCCACCGAGTGCTCCGTCATCGCAGCCTCGGTGTTCAGTGGCTCGACGTCGGAGATGGAGCCGATGAACGTCGTCTTGCCGACGGCGAAGCCACCGGCGACGACGATCTTGACGACGGTGGGAGCGGCCCGGCGCTCCGTGCCCTGCCCCTGGCCGGGGGCCGCGGGCTGAGGCGCCGTGCGGGCCTGCGTGGCCACCGCGGTGTGACCAGGAGCCGCGACGGGCTGACCCTGCGGGGCCGGCGACACGGTGGGCCGTGCGGGAGCGGTCTGAGACGACTGACCGGCATCCGGGCGCGGTGACTGGCCCCCTGTCGGGTGCCCGGCTGGCGGCTGCGCCGCGGCGGTGGGAGCCTGCTGCGACGTCGGCGCCCAGCCGTGGCCGGTCTGCGGCGTGGCCGGTGCGCCCGCGCCGAGACCGCTCGGCACGCCCCCGATCACCCCGGGCGGCCCGGTCTGCGGAGCGGTGCGACCGCCCTCAGAGGGTGGAAATGCCATTGAGAACACTCTCCAAGACGCTCAGGGAAAGTCCCGAGTGGTTGCTGCCGTGACCCGTGTGGACGTTGAGCGGGGTCGACGTGTGGACGGTGATGTACCGGTCCTCCTGCAGGTCCGCGACGAGCACCTTGGTCACGCCGAGAGGCATCCGCAGCAGTGCGGAGAGCTCGGCGATGGAGACGTAGGTGTGCGCGGCGTGCTGGAGGATCGAGCGCTTCTCCGGCGGGAGGCCATAGCTGTTGACCGCGCCGGGCATGACCTCGACGAGCGCCTCGAGCGGGAGGTCGGACGTCGCCGAGCGGACACGCCCGCCCGTGACGGCGTAGGGGCGGACGGTCGCCGCCTCGTAGCCGTCGATGTCACGGGTTCCCATGCTGCCAAAAGGTACGTTCGTCATCGATCAATAACCTCATCCCACCGGGGTTCGGGTCGCACCATCAACGGGGAGGCTCCCCCGCATCTCGGAGATCAGCTGCGGGGTCAGCGTAGCCTCCGTGCGCGAGACGAGGAGGGCCATCTCGTAACCGATGAGCCCGATGTCGCAGTTCGCCTCGGCGACGACCCCGAGCACGGAGCCGTTGGACACGTTCATCAGGAACAGGAACCCGTTGTCCATCTCGATGATGGCCTGCCGGACGTTGCCGCCGTTGAGCTGGCGCGCTGCACCGCGCGTCAGGCTCGACATCCCGGACACGATCGCGGCGAGCTGGTCACCGCTCGTGCGGTCGAGCTGGTCGGACATCGCCATGAGCAGTCCGTCCGCCGACACCACGAGCGTGTGCCGGCTGCCCGGGACCGTACGCACGAAGTTGTCGAGCAGCCACCCGAAATTCGTGGCCTCGGTGCTGAGCGCGTTCACTCTTCCTCCTCGTCAGCTGCCGTGGGGCAGCCGGTCACCGCGCCTGGGGCGCTGCTGAATCAGGGACATAATCCACGGACTGGGGTGTCCACGTCGAACTCGTGTCGTCCTGGACCTCGACCCTGCCACGTGCAGTGGCCGACTGGAAGGCCGAGAGACGAGCACGCAGCTGCTCCGGGTCGCGGTCGATGCGAGCCGTGAACCGGTCCACGTAGCCTTCTCGGTCGCCGGCGCGCGAGCGGCGGGTGAGACCGTTCGGGGTCGACTCGACCGTGAGGGGCTGGTACGTGCCGTCGTTCGGGTCCGCCAAGGTCGCTTCCTGGAAATCGTTGCTGCCCTGCAGCAGGGTGGACATCTCCTCGTACAGGACGGCCGACGCCATCCAGTCCGAGCGCGCCTCGACGGAGTCGCTGATGTAGCCCGGCTCCAGGGGCTCCAGCGGCTCCTGGGCGCGGCGGCGCACGAGGGGGGCAGGAGGACCGTAGCCCGGCGAGGACGCCGCGGCCGGACCGACGGGCGCGGCAGGAGCGGGCGCCGCCTGCGCGGGCGCCTGCACGGGTGCGGCCTGGACGGGGGGCGCGACCCGCACCGGAGGCGCCACCGGCTCCCGGACGACCGGCGCCACGGTGAACGGGGTGCCGGACGCCGACTGCGGCGCGAAGGGCGACGCGTCGGTCACCGGCTCGGGCGAGACCGCCGCGGGTCGGTCGGTCGGACGCTGACCGAACGCGGACGCCCGGTTCGGCAGCGCGGGCGCAGCGGCCGGAGCCTCGGCCTGGGTCACCGGACGGGTCGGCTCCGGGGCGGGCCGGTCGACGGGGGCGCTCGTCTGCGGGTCGACCGCGTACACGACCGAGGTCACGGGCCGGTCAGAGGTCGGGCGCGGGCGGCGACCGAAGAGCCCGCGCTTGCGCGTCTGGCTCTCCCGCAGCGAACGGCGCGTCGGAAGGTCTGCCATGAGCTCCTCGAAGCGCGGCAGCGCCTCGAAGGTGAGCTCGGCCGGGACGGCCTGCTCGTCCGTGCGACCGGGGGCCACGGGCTCGTCGCCGACCACCGGGACGTCGGCGTGCGGCGCGGCAACCGGCACCGGCGGGTCCTCGACCTGCGGCACGACCCGGGTAGCGTCGTCGAACGCGGACGTCGCCGGCTCCCACGCCTGGGCCGCGGGCTGCTCCCGCTCCCACGCCTGGGCCGCGGGCTGCTCCGGCTCCCACGCCTGCGCCGCAGGCTGCTCCGGCTGCCAGGACTGTGCCGCGGCCGGATCTGCCGCCTGGGGCGCCCACTCCGCCTCGGCGGGCTGCTCCGGTGCCCACACCTCGGCAGGGACCGACTCGGTCAGCGCGTGGTCGTCACCGACCGCGGGGAGGTCGGTGGCCGTGACGTCGGGCGCGACGCCGAGGTCCACAGGGTTCTCCGACGCCGTCTGGTCGCCCATGGGACGGAAGCTCGAGAACAGCGCGCTCCGGGTGCTCACGTCGAGGACCGGGATCTCGGCCGAGTCGGTCGACTGCGCCGCGGGGGCAGGGCGAGACCGGCTGGGCAGCGCGCCACCGGGCGCGGCGACGTCCGCGGGCGGGCTCCAGGAGTCGTCGCCCGCGGGGAGGTCGACCGGCAGCGCGGGCGTCGCGAGCGGGGGCAGGACGATCGCTCCGGTCTCCGGCCGGGACGCCAGCGAGGCGCTCGGCGCGGACGCGGCCGGGTCGACGGTGCGCGGGCGCCGCCGGGGCATCCCGGTCTCGGTCGTGCCGTCGGTCAGCGCGTCGAGGTCCACGGGGACCGCCAGCGGGGGCTCGGGCGTGACCGGGGTGTCGGCCGTCGCGGGTGCGGGCCGCACGACCGCTCCGGGCTGCGTGACGGGGACGACCCCGCTCGGCGTCTGGACAGGGTCGGCCGCCCCGCTCCCGATCTGGAGCGCGGCCTCCTGCGTCGCGACCTCCAGCGGGTCGGTCGGCTGCGGGAGGGGCACGTTCGAGTCGGGGACGAACAGCACGGCGGGGAAGGAGACGACGACCTCGGTCCCCGCTCCTTCGCCGACGGTCGTGAAGCGGACCTGGGCGCCGAGGCGGTCCGCGAGGCGGCCGACGACGAAGAGGCCGAGGCGCTGCGCACCGACGACGTCGGACGCGGCGCTCGTCGCAACCTTGCGGTTCGCCTCCGAGGTTTCCTCGGCAGTCATGCCGAGTCCGTGGTCGCGGACCGTCACCGTCACGAACCGGTCGTCCCGACCGGTCGTGACCTCGACGGGACTGTGGGGCTCCGAGAACATGGTCGCGTTCTCGAGGAGCTCCGCGAGGAGGTGCGCGGCGTTGAGCGCGTTGTGCCCGAGCATGAGCGGGTCGACGACGAGGTTGAGCCGCACCCGGTCGTAGAGCTCGATCTCGGAGGACGCCGTACGGATGACGTCGGACGCGGGCATCGGCTGCCGCACCCGCCGACCGGAGTCGATGCCGGCGAGGACGAGCAGGGACTCCGCGTTGCGGCGCATACGCGTCGCGAGGTGGTCCAGGCGGAACAGGTTCGACAGCGTCCCGGGGTCCTCCTCGGACCGCTCGAGGTCGTCGAGGAAGGCGAGCTGACGGTTGAGGAGCACCTGGTCACGACGCGCCACGTTGACGAACATCTCGGCGATGGACCCGCGTAGCGCGGCCTGCTCGCGCGCGACCGTGATGGTCGTGGAGTTCACGTCGTTGAACGCGGTCGCGAGCTGTCCGACCTCGTCGGTGGACTCGACGACGATGGGGCTGATGTCGATGCCCGGCCCCTGGCCCGGCACGGCGACCTGCTGGACCAGCTTCGGGAGCTGGTCCCGGACGTCCTCGGCCGCGTCGGTCAGGCGGCGCAGCGGGTTCACGATCGCGCGGGCGATGAGGCCGGCGACGAGGATCGAGACGACGACCGCGGCGAGGGTCAGGGCGATCGTGACGACCGCCCGGGTCGTCGCCGCCGTCGCGATCGCGGCAGCCTCGGTCTCGGTCTGGTTCCGGACCTGGTCACGGACGGGGAGCGTGTTCTCACGGTCCTCCGTGGACAACCGCTCCCACTCCGCCGCGAGGGACGCCGGCACCGACTCGGGGCGCGCGCCCGCGATGTTGGCGCGCATCTGGACATACGTCGCGCCGGCGGGCGTGAGGATCGCGTCGCCGGGCAGGTTGCGGACGGCGGCACTGGTCTCCTGGACCATCGAGTCGCCCGCGGTCATGAGCGTCGCTGCCCGCTGGTTGTCGGAGATGTTGCTCTGCCCCACCTGCGCGGCGGCGAGGACACCGCCACCGACCGGGAGCTCGAGGGCCTGCTGGGCGAGCAGCTCGTCGAGCTGCACGTACGCGTCGAGGTACTGGGCCAGCTCACGGTCCTGGGTCGTGTCGGCGAGCGTGCGCGGGACGTCCAGCGCGCTGTCGATCAGGTTGGTGTAGTACGAGGTGCGCTGCAGCTCTCGGAGGACCGACTGGTCGATGCCGGTCCGGGTGTTCTCGAGCACCTCGCGGTCCGCGATCGTGTCCGAGATGGACTTCTGGACCCGATCGTCGAGCGCGCTCGTGCTCAGCGCCTCGTACTGGGCGTCACGCCGGTCGAGCGCCTTGTCGGTCTTCTCGCGCTGCTCGAGCATCATCTCGTGCGCGCCGTCGACGCGGTTCGCGTCGAGGATGGCGAGCGTCCGCTCGGCGGCGATCTCCGTGCCGGCCGAGTCCTGGGCCGCCAGCGCGGCGACGAGCGCGCTCGTCTGGCTCGACGCTCGTGCCGACGAGATCGCCTGCCCGGAGATGATCGCTGCGGCGGCGAAGAGGACGAGGACGGGCACGGCGAGAGCCGCAAGGATCTTCCCGCGAACGCTCAACCTGCGGAGCATACGAACCTGCCTCCATCGCCCTGATCTACCCGGTCCACCGTCTCGGCACAGCGCCGCGCCACGTGATTCGCCGGTCGTGCGTACTAACTATCGGTGCACTTCTCCCGGACACCTAATCCATGTCCCCGGCCCGGTCGCGGCCGGGTTCGCGGTGCTGCACCGTCGCCTCCGCCGCGACCTCGGACCGCACGCGTAGTCTCGTCGGTGTGCGAGGCGTCACGATATCGGCCCCAGGTGGCCCTGAGAAACTAGCGGTTTCCGAGCTCCCTGACCAGACCCCCGGTCCGGACGAGCTCGTCGTCCAGGTGGCCGCCGCGGGCGTGAACCGCGCTGACCTGCTCCAACGCGCCGGGGGGTACCCGCCTCCGCCCGGCGCACCGGAATGGCCCGGCCTCGAGATCTCCGGCACGGTGGCCGCCGTCGGCGACGAGGTGGTCGGCTGGTCGACCGGTGACCGCGTCGTGGCCCTGCTCGACGGCGGCGGGTACGCGGAGCAGGCACGGGTCCGCGCGACGCAGGTGCTGCCCGTCCCGCTCGGTGTGGGTCTCGTCGACGCCGCCGCCCTGCCGGAGGCGGTGTGCACCGCGTGGGACAACCTGGTCGACGTCGGGCGGCTGGCCCCCGGGGAGTGGGTCGTCGTCCACGGCGGGTCGGGCGGCGTCGGGACGATGGCCGTGCAGCTGGGTGCGGCGCTGGGCGCCCACGTGGTCGCGACGGCGGGCGGCCGGGACCGCGCCGACCGCTGCCTCGACCTGGGAGCGGTGCGCGCCGTCGACCATCGCGCGGAGGACTTCGTCGCCGCCGTGCGCGAGGCGTCGTCCGGTCACGGTGCGGACGTGGTGCTGGACGTCGTCGGGGCGGCCTACCTGGGTCGCAACCTGGACGTGCTCGCGACGGGCGGGCGCCTCGTCGTGATCGGGATGCAGAAGGGACGGCGGGCCGAGCTCGACCTCGGGGTCCTCCTCGCGCGCCGCGCCACCGTCGCGGGGACCACCCTGCGCTCGCGTCCCGCGCACGAGAAGGCGCGCATCGTGCGCGACGTGCTCACGCACGTGTGGCCGATGCTCGAGGACGGTCGTGTCCGACCGGTGGTCCACGAGCGGCTGCGCCTGGACGAGGCCGCGCGGGCCCACGAGCTCCTCGACTCCGGAGAGGTGTTCGGCAAGGTCCTCCTCGTCCCCTGACGCGATCGTGGCGCGACCCGTGCGCGCGTGGGCGGTGCGCGCAAGACTGTCCTCATGGCCGACGAGACGCGCGCACCCGGACCCGACGAGCACGACGACGCCGGGCGCGCAGCCCGGCCGGAGCGCGTCACCGTCGTCACGCCGGACGGGGTCGGCGTGAGCGTCGTCGAGAGCGACGACCCGACCGGTCCGGACCGTGGCCCCACGACGGTCATCGAGGAGCCGGCGAAGGTCATGCGGATCGGCGGCATGATCAAGAAGCTCCTGGAGGAGGTGCGCGACGCGCCGCTGGACGAGGCGGCCCGGTCGCGCCTGGCGGAGATCCACGAGCGCTCCCTGGCCGAGCTCGAGGACGGGCTCTCGCCGGACCTCGTCGAGGAGCTGCACCGCATCACCCTGCCCTTCACGGACGACACGGTCCCGACGGACGCCGAGCTCCGCGTGGCGCAGGCGCAGCTCGTCGGCTGGCTCGAGGGCCTCTTCCACGGGATCCAGACGGCGCTGGTCGCCCAGCAGATGGCGGCGCAGTCCCAGCTCTCCCAGATGCGCCGCGCGCTCCCGCCCGGCTCGTTCCCCGCAGGTCCGGGTGCTCCCGGTGGGATGCCCGGCCAGCCGGGGCAGCACGGCGCGACCGAGCCCGACGGGCGCCCCTCCCCCGGCCAGTACCTCTAGCCTGCTGCCGGCGGTGAACCCGACCGGCCCGCGGTCATCGCGATGGCGCCGGACACCAGCACGAGCCCGGCGAGCTCGGGCAGGCTCGGCACCTGCTGGAGCACGACGGCGCCGATCACGGCCGCGGTGGCGGGCAGCAGGGCGAGCAGGACCGAGAACGTCGCGGCGCTGACACGGCGCAGGACCACCTGCTCGAGCGCGTAGGGCACGACGGACGAGAACGCCGCGATGGCGAGGACGGCGACGGCGACCCGCCAGTCGGCGAGCACGGGGATCGCGGCGGGCGCGAGGAACGGGGCGAGCACGACCGCGCCCACGGTCATGCCGACGGACAGCGACGTCACCCCGGATCCCGCGACCGCGACCCTGCGTCCCAGCACGATGTACACGGCCCAGCACGCGGCGGCGACGCCGATCGCGACCAGCCCGACGAGGGCGTCGTGGGGCGGCAGGTCCGACTCCAGGGTGACACCGGCGAGCAGCACGACCCCGACGGCGGCGACCGCGATCGCACCGCGTTCTCGTCCGCCGCGTCCGGTCACGGCGGCGACGGCGACGGGGCCGCAGAACTCGAGGGCGACGGCCGTGCCGAGCGGGAGGTGGTCGATCGCGACGTAGAACGCCACGTTCATGGTCGCGAGCGCGACACCGAACACGGCGACCCATGCCAGGTCCCGCCTCGTCCACCGAGACCGCCACGGACGCCGCCACACCAGGAGCAGGAGGGCCGACGCCGCGACCCGCAGCCACCCCACCTCGACGGCGCCGGCGACGGCGAACAGACCGACTGCGATCGCCGCCCCGAGGTACTGCGTCAGCCCGGAGACGACGAACAGCGCCGGGACGGGCACCCTCTCGAGCGCGGCAGCGGGACGAACGGTCACCGGACGACCCTACGCAGGTCGCGCCGTCGGGCACCCGGTCAGGGCGCCCGACGGCGGAACCGTGCGGGCTCGCTCAGCCCTTGACGGACCCTGCGAGGAGTCCGCGGACGAAGTAGCGCTGGAGGAGCAGGAACACCACGAGCGGCACGACCATCGAGACGAAGGCTCCCGCCGTGAGCAGGTGCCAGGCGTTGCCGCGCGTGCCGGCGAGGTCGGCCACGGCGACGGTCAGGGGACGCGAGTCCTGGTCGGCGAAGGTCAGGCCGACGAGGAGGTCGTTCCACACCCAGAGGAACTGGAAGATCGCGAACGACGCGATCGCCGGGACGAGCAGCGGCAGCAGCACCCGGAAGAAGATCTTCACGTGCCCAGCACCGTCCACCCGGGCGGCCTCGACGAGCGATCGCGGGATGTCCTTCATGAAGTTGTGGAGCAGGAAGATCGCCAGCGGCAGGGCGAACATCGAGTGCGAGAGCCACACCGTCCAGAAGGTGCCGTTGATCCCCCAGTCCACGTACTGCGTGAGCAGCGGGATGAGCGTGATCTGGATGGGGACGATCTGCAGCGCGAAGACCGCCACGAACAGCAGGTTGCGGCCCTTGAAGTCGATCCACGCGAACGCGTAGGCCGCCAGGAGCGCGACGGAGATCGGGATGACGACCGCGGGCAGGGTGATGACGATCGAGTTGACGAAGAACGACGACAGGCCGGAGGTGCCGCCGAACAGGACCTCGTCGTAGTTGTCCAACGTGAACTGCGGGTCGCTGAACGTCGTCCACCAGCCTGAGCGCCGGATGTCGAGCGGGGGGCGGAAGGACGTGACGAGGAGGCCGATCGACGGGATCGTCCACAGGAGCGCGACGACGATGGCCAGCGCGGATCCCCAGGGAGACGCGAGCCTGCCCTTGACCGCGATCGCGCGCTTCTCCGCACGCGAGATGCGGCCGACGGGACGGCGTCCCGTGCCCGTCGTCTCGTCCGGGTCGATGAGATCGGTCGAGGGGATCGGGGCGGTCATCGGACATCCTCCGAGAGGCGGAGCTGGCGGACGTTGTAGGCGACGATCGGGATGACGAGGACGAACAGGATCACGGCGAGCGCCGCTCCCAGCCCGATGTTGTTCTGCCGGAAGCTCTGCGTGTAGAACTCGTTCGCGACGACCGAGGTGCCGAACTGCCCGCCCGTCATCGTGCGGACGATGTCGAAGACCTTGAGGGTGCCCATCGCGATCGTCGTCACCACGACGACGAGCGCCGGTCGGATGCTCGGCACCGTGATGTACCGGAACATGCCGACCCCGTGCAGCCCGTCGAGACGAGCGGCCTCGACGATGTCGTCCGGGATGGCCTTGATCGCCGCGGACAGCACCGTCATCGCGAAGCCCGTCTGGATCCAGATCATCACGACGATGAGGAAGAACGTGTTCCACGGTTCCCCGATGAGGAACTGCTGGGGTGGGATGCCGAGCCAGACGAGCACCTGGTTGAGCAGACCGGTCTGCTGGATGTTGGCCTGGTCCGGGCGGAACTCGTAGACGAACTTCCAGATGATCGACGCGCCCACCATCGAGATCGCCATGGGCAGGAAGACCAGCGTCTTCGCGAGCTTCTCGAACCGCGTGCGGTCCACGAGAACGGCGTAGACGAGCCCGATGAGGGTCGCGACGAGGGGGACCGTGATCACCCAGATCGCGGTGTTGCGGAGCACGACCTGGAACTGGTCGGTGGTGAACGCGGTGACGTAGTTGTCGAAGCCGACGAACTCCGAGCCGTTCCGGTTGAAGAACGACGAGAAGATGGTCCGGATGCCGGGGTAGACCAGGCCGAAGAGGACCAGCAGCACCGCCGGGCCGAGGAAGCCGAGCGCGACGGCCCAGCGGGGGATCCGCTTGGGCCGGTCGACGGCGAAGAGGATCGCGCCCATCACCAGGACGAAGGCGAGGATGGCGACCAGCATGAGACCCAGCTTCTCGGCGGGAGTCGAGGGGTCGGTCAGGAAGTCCATGCGAAGGCTCCGTTCTGCCCGACGACGGAGGCGCGCGGGCGGTGCGCGGGCGGTGCGGGTCGGGACGCGCTGAGCCGGGGCCGCCGTCTGGCGGCCCCGGCTCGCGTGTCCTGCGGATCTACCGCGTCAGTGTCATGAGGCCGGCCAGGAGTCCTCGACCTGGTCGACCACCTCCTGCGTGCTGGAGCCCGTGAGCCAGTTGACGATCGCGGTCCAGAACGTCCCGGACCCGACCTCACCGGGCATGAGGTCGGACGCGTCGAAGCGCGTCACGGAATCCGGGTCGCCGAGGATCTCGGCCGAGAGCTTGTCGAAGTCGGTCGCGAGGTTCTCGGGGTCGAGCTGCTTGTTCGCGTTGACCCAGCCGCCGTTCGGCGTGGCCAGCGCCTTGGCGTTCGCCCAGTCCGCGCTCGAGATGTAGGTCTGGAACGCCTGGACCTCAGGACGGTCGTCGAACGCCGCCGCGAACGTGCCGCCGATCTCCACGGGCTTGATGTCGGTCTGGTCCGTGGGGAGGTAGAACGCGAAGACGTCGCCCTCCTCGGACACGTCCGTGCCCTCGGGGAACTGCGTCTGGTAGAAGTTCGCGGCGCGGTGCAGGTAGCAGCTGCCGTCCAGGAGGCCGAAGCCGGCGTCGGTCCACGGTGTGGTGGCGATCGAGTCGACGCCTCCGAGGCCTGCGTTCACGTAGTCCGGGTTCTTCAGGACGTCGCCGGCGGCGTCGAACGCCGTGACGACCTGCGGGTCGTTGAACGGGATCTCGTGGGAGACCCACTGGTCGTAGACCTCGGGACCGGCAGTACGGAGCATCATGTCCTCGACCCAGTCGGTACCGGGCCAGCCGGTCGCGTCACCGGACTCGACGCCCGCGCACCACGGCGGCCCGCCGATGTCGCTCGCCATCTGCTCGGTGAGGTCCATGAGGTCGGTCCAGGTCTCGGGCACCTCGTACCCGGCGTCGGCGAACGCCGACGGCGAGTACCAGACGTAGGACTTCACGTTGGCGTCCATGGGCGCCGCGTAGAACGTGCCGTCGACCGTCCCGTACTCCTTCAGGGCGGGGTCGAAGAACTCGTCGACGTTCGCCGCGGTCGCGTCGGGCGCGGGCACGATCGTGCCGGTGTCCTCGACGATCGTGCGCAGCAGACCAGGCTGCGGCAGGAAGGCGACGTCGGGCAGGTTGCCTGCCTGGATGCGCACGAGGAGCTGGGCCTCGAACTCGCGCGACGCCTCGTAGTCGATCGTGACGCCCGTGCACTCGGTGAAGGGCTCGAACGACGCCTGCATCGTCGCGCCCTCCGGGTCGACGATCGAGGTGTAGACGTGCACCTCGGTCCCGTCGATGTCGCCGAACTCCTCGTAGGGAGCACAGTCGACATCCGCGGCCGCGGCGTCACTCTCACCGTCGCCACCGTCGTCCCCGCCGCCGCACGCGGCGAGGACCAGTGCGAGGCTCGCGCCGCTCGCTGCGACGGCGAGCGCCCGGCGCCTCGACCGGGTCCTCGTGATCGTGCTCCTGGTCATCTCAAACCCTCCACCTCGTCGTGTGCGCGGACGCTGCGGACGGCGGCCGGTCCGGCCTGGCGGTTCGCGACGTCGCGAGCGCGGGTTCACCCTCGCCCGATGACCATGCAAGCGTTTACATCGACGTTCTGCAACCACAGGACGGCACCCATCGGATAACGATTCCGTCACGGCACCACGGGTACCCGCCGGGGTGACGGCTACGCCGGGGGGGTCCGCCCGCGCCCGGGCGGTGCGGTCGACGCACGACGCACGAGCTCGGTCGGGTACGTCAGGCTGGCCGGCACCGGCGCGCCGCCGATCATCTCCATCAGCAGGAGCGCAGCGTCCGCCCCCTGCTGGTAGGCGTCCTGCGCGATCGTCGTCAGCCCGACCAGCTCGCCCAGGTCGTGACCGTCCACGCCCACGACCGACAGGTCCTCCGGGACCCGCAGGCCGCGGTCGCGCGCCGCGAGGATCGCCCCCATCGCCATCTCGTCGGACGACGCGAACACTGCGGTCACGTCGGGGCGGGCGTCCAGGAGCGCGGCCGTCGACCTCCGGCCACCCTCGACGTCGAAGTCGCCGTTCACCTCGAGCGCCGGGTCGTAGTCGAGGCCCGCCTCGGCGAGCGCCTGCGCGTACCCCTCGGACCGGCCCACCGGCGGCGACCAGGACGAGACCAGGTCCGGTACCCCGGCGACGTGCCCGACGACGCGGTGCCCCAGGTCCAGCAGGTGGCGCGTGGCGGTCCGGCCGGTCGCGACGTCGTCGAGCCGCACGGTCACCTGGTCCGCGGGCCCGGAACCGACGAACGCGAGCGGGCGGCCGAGGTCCACGAGGGAACGCACCTCCGAGTCGTCCAGCGGGAGCCCGACGACGAGCGTGCCGTCCACGCGGTGGCGCAGGACGCTCGGGTCGACCCGGCGCCGGTCCCCGGCGCTGCGCACGTCGAACGTGTAGAGCAGGACGTCGTACCCCAGGTCGCGCAGGGCGCGCTCGGCGCCCTCGATGACATTGGCGAAGAACCACCGGTTCACCCACGGCGTGAGCAGCCCGATGGTCCGCGTCCGGCCGGTGGCCAGCGACGCGGCCGACGGCGTCGGGACGTAGCCGAGCCTCGCAGCCTCCGCGAGGACGCGCAGCCGGGTGGCCTCGGACACGTTCGGCAGGCCGCGCAGGGCACGCGAGACGGTTGCCGTCGACACCCCGGCAGCCATCGCCACGTCGTCGATGCCAGCCACGCTGGGTGATTCTGCCCCGATCCCCCGCCGTCCGCGAGACGCCGTCGCGCCTCGGACGGCATGGTCGGAGATCGCTCTCCCGGCGCGGCTGCGGGGCGACGGCGGATATCGTGGTCCAGCGACCACCCCCCGCCCCCCTGGAAGGACACCGATGATCGAGCTGAGGACCCCCCGCGAGATCGACCAGATGCGACCGGCAGGGCGCTTCGTCGCGGACGTCCTGACGACGGTGCGCGCGGCCGCCAAGGTCGGCACGAACCTGCTCGAGCTCGACGAGGTCGCGCACCGCATGATCCGTGAGCGCGGCGCGGAGTCGTGCTACATCGACTACCACCCCTCGTTCGGGGCGATGCCGTTCGGCAAGGTCATCTGCACCTCGGTCAACGACGCCGTGCTGCACGGACTCCCGTTCGACTACGCGCTGCGCGACGGCGACCTGCTGAGCATCGACTTCGCCGCGTCGGTCGACGGGTGGGTGGCCGACTCGGCGGTGTCGTTCGTCGTCGGCAAGCAGCGCGAGGGCGCGCTCGGCGAGGCGGACCGCAAGCTCATCGAGACGTCGGAACGGGCGCTCGAGGCGGGTATCGCCGCGGCCCAGGTCGGCAAGAAGGTCGGTGACATCTCGGCGGCGATCGCCGACGTCGGGCACGCCGCCGGGTACGTGATCAACACCGACTTCGGCGGGCACGGGGTCGGGCGGACCATGCACGGCGAGCCGCACATCCCGAACGACGGCCGCCGCAAGCGCGGGTTCCCGCTCAAGCCGGGTCTCGTCATCGCGATCGAGCCGTGGTTCCTCGAGACCACCGACGAGATCTTCACCGACCCCGACGGCTGGACCCTGAAGTCCGTCGACGGCTCCCGCGGCGCGCACTCCGAGCACACGATCGCGATCACCCCCGACGGCCCGGTCGTCCTCACCGCGCGCGAGCCGCGCGACTGACCCTGGAGGTGAGGCGTGCGGCGCGCGCCACGAGCTCGCGCTGCTCGGCCAGGTTCGTCGCGCGCCGGGCCGCAGCGCGGTAGTGCCCGACGGCGCCCGGCACGTCCCCGGCCATCTCCAGCAGGTGGGCGCGGACGGCGTCGACACGGTGGGTGTCGGGCAGCCGGTCCGCGGCCGCGTCCAGCACCGCGAGCCCGGCCTGCGGTCCGTCGACCATGGCCGTGGCGAGCGCGCGGTTGACCGTGACGACGGGGTTGCCCGTCATGGTCTCGAGCAGCCCGTAGAGCGCGAGGATCTGGGGCCAGTCGGTGTCCGCGGCGCTCGGGGCGCGGTCGTGGACCGCCGCGATCGCGGCCTGGAGCTGGTACTCCCCGACCGCCCCGGTGCCGATCGAGGCGTCGAGCAGCCGCGTGCCCTCGGCGACGAGCCCGCGGTCCCAGCGCGTCCGGTCCTGCTCGGCGAGCGGGACGGGCGCGCCGTCGGCTGCCGTGCGGGCCGGACTGCGCGCGTCGAGCAGGAGGAGCAGGGCGAGCAGGCCGGCGACCTCCGGGTCGTCGGGCACCTCGAGGTGCAGCATCCGGCCCAGGCGGATCGCCTCGCCCGTCAGCTCCGCCCGCTGCGGCACGTCGCCCGACGTCGCCGCATACCCCTCGTTGAACATCAGGTACAGCACGCGCAGCACGCTGCGGAGCCGGGCGTCGCGCTCGTCGGGCGTCGGCAGGTCGAAACCCGTGCCCGACGCCGCGATCCTGGCTTTCGCCCGCGAGATCCGTTGCGCCATGGTGGCCTCGGGGACGAGGAACGCCGCCGCGATCTCTGCCGTCGTCAGCCCGCCGACGGCGCGCAGCGTGAGCGTGATCGCCGACGCGGGAGTGAGCACGGGGTGGCAGCACAGGAACAGCACGAGGAGCGTGTCGTCGGCGTCGCTCACCTGCACCCCCGCCGGCTCGCTCGTCACGGCGACCGTCTCACGCTCGCGCCGCGCCGCGTCGCTGCGCCACCGGTCGACGAGCCGGCGGTCCGCCGTCCGGACGAGCCAGGCCTGCGGGTGGTCCGGGACGCCGTCGGCCGGCCAGTGCTGCGCGGCCGCGAGGAGCGCCTCCTGGACGGCGTCCTCCGCGGCGGCGAAGTCACCGGTCCGGCGGGTCAGCACGCCGAGGACCTGCGGCGCGAGGTCACGCAGCAGGTCCTCGACGGCGTCGGGGACGTTCAGCGCTCGCCCCGGGCGTTCTCCAGGTAGCCGAGCATCTCGACGTCGTCGATCGGCGAGTCGACCATGATCTGCCGCACCTGGATGGGCTGCTGGGTGGGGACGCCGTCGCGCCCGGGGACGGCCGAGACGAGCGCCGCGATCTCGAGCGCGCGCTCCTCGGACTCCACGTCGACGATCTGGTAGCCCGCCACCCACTCCTTGAACTCCTGGAACGGGCCGTCGGTCACGACGGTCGCGGCGCCGTCGGACCGCACCACCTTGGCGAGGTCCGGCCCGGTGAGGATCTCGCCGCCGACGAGCTCGCCGCTGCGGGTCAGCTCCGCAGTCAGCACCCGGTAGTAGTCGAGGTGAGCCGTGATCTCCTCCGGCTTCCACTCGTCCATCGGGGTCGTGTCGGGGCCGGACTGGAAGTCGGTGACGAGCAGGAACCTGGTCATGATGTCTCCTCGGTCTCGTGTGCCGTCTCTCGGCACCCGTACCCCTGGGACGGAGCCGGGTCGCGGTTCTCGACATGCTCCGGGGAGGGATCGTCGACGGGTTCCCCGAGAGGCTTCCGGAAGAACGTCGCCGACCCCTCGTAGCCGAGCGCGACGTAGAAGTCGGCGGCCCGGCGCGTCGCCAGCGACACGTACGCGGCCCCGACCTCCCCCGCCCATCCCTCGGCCGCACCGAGCAGGAGCCGGCCGACCCCGCGGCGTCGGGCACGTGCGTCGACCACGACCTCGCCGACCCACACCACCGGCGCGTTGGCGTAGAGCGTCCCGTGGTGGTGCGCCACGAGGTACCCGACGACCTCGTCTCCCACCTCCGCGACGACCACCAGCGCGTCCGCGGCGGCGAGGAGCGACGGGAACGACGCGTCGAACGCCGCGCGCTCGGGGACGTACGACGTCGCGAGCTCCTGGACCAGCGGCCACACCGCCCCGGCGTCGTCCGCCAGGGCGCACCGGACCCGGACGTCCGCAGATGTCGGCGCCGTCCCCGATGCCGATGCCGATGCCGATGCCGATGCCGATGCCGACGGTGCTGTCACGGCGACCGACACTACTCGGCCCCCCGCCTGCCGAGAGAGAACCCTGGTTCGCCGAGAGAGAACCGTGGTTCCTACCCCGCGGGGAGGAGGCTGCGCAGGACGGGCACCGCGCCGTCGTCGGCGATGGGACCCGTGACCTCGTCGGCCGCGCCGCGCACGACGTCGTCCGCGTGGCCCATCGCGACGCCGCGGGCCGCCCACTGCAGCATCTCGACGTCGTTGCGGCCGTCGCCCAGCGCGACCGTGCGGTGCGGCTGGACGTGCAGCGTGCGCCGCACCTGCTCGAGCGCGGTCGCCTTGGTGACCCCCAGCGGTGCGAGGTCCATCCAGGCCGTCCACCCGACGGCGTAGGTGACGTCGTCGAGCCCCAGGTGCTCCACGAGCGCGTGGAAGTCCCCGCTCGTCGACTCGGGTGCCCGCACGACGACGCGCGTCACCTCGCCCGACCACAGCTCGTCGAACTCCACGACCCGGTGCACGCCGTCGAGCTCGCCGTCGGGGAAGAGCTCGTTCAGGCGGAACCCGACGCCCACGTCCTCGACGGCGTAGCGCGCGCCCGGCAGGTGCTCGCGCAGCAGCCGCAGCGCCGGTCCGGGGTCGAACGTGACGACGTCCTCGACGACGTACCCCCCGGGCTCGTCCGGGTCGAGCCGCACCGTCACCGCGCCGTTCGACGCGACGAGCCACCCGCGCTCGATCCCGAGGGCCTGCGCGACGGACGTCATCGCGACGAGGGAGCGGCCGGACGCCAGCACCACGTGGTGGCCCGCGTCGCGCAGCGCGCCCACGGCGTCGCGGACGCCCTCCGACAGCTCCCCGTCGTAGGACATGAGCGTGCCGTCGATGTCGAGCGCGACGAGCAGCGGCCCGTCGGCCCGGACCGCGTCCGTCACGCGCGCACCGGCTCGAGGACCTCGAGCCCACCGAGGTAGGGCCGCAGCCCTTCCGGGACGCGGACCGAGCCGTCCGGCTGCTGGTGGTTCTCGAGGATCGCGACGATCCAGCGCGTGGTCCCGAGCGTGCCGTTGAGCGTGGCGACGGTGCGCGTCTCGCTCTTCCCGTCACGCTCGACCCGCTCGCGCACGTTGAGGCGGCGTGCCTGGAAGGTCGTGCAGTTCGACGTCGACGTGAGCTCGAGGTAGCGCTCCTGCGTGGGCAGCCACGCCTCGCAGTCGAACTTGCGCGCCGCGCTCGAACCGAGGTCGCCCGCGGCCGTGTCGATGACGCGGTACGGCAGGTCGACGAGGCGCAGCATCTGCTCCTCCCAGCCGAGGAGGCGCTGGTGCTCCGCCTCGGCGTCGGCCGGGTCGCACCAGCTGAACATCTCGACCTTATGGAACTGGTGCACGCGGATGATGCCGCGCACGTCCTTGCCGTGCGATCCGGCCTCGCGGCGGTAGCACGCGCTCCACCCGGCGTAGCGCAGCGGACCGTCCGACAGGTCCACGATCTCGTTCGAGTGGTACCCCGCGAGCGCCACCTCGCTGGTCCCGACGAGGTACAGGTCGTCCTTCTCGAGCCGGTAGATCTCGTCGGCGTGCGCACCGAGGAACCCGGTGCCCTGCATGATCTCGGGGCGCACCAGCGTGGGCGTGATGACGGGCGTGAACCCGGCGGCGAGCGCCGTGTCCATCGCGGCGTTGAGCAGCGCGAGCTCGAGCCGAGCGCCCACACCCGTGAGGTAGTAGAACCGCGCGCCGGACACCTTGGCCCCGCGCTCGGTGTCGATGGCGCGCAGGCCCTCGCCGAGCTCGAGGTGGTCGCGCGGCGCGAAGCCCTCGGCCGCGAAGTCACGGATCGTGCCCTCGGTGCGGAGCACGACGAAGTCGTCCTCGCCGCCCGCAGGGGCGCCCGCGACGACGTTCGAGATCCGGTACAGCAGGCCCTTGAGCTCTGCCTCCGCGTCCGACGCGTCGGTCTGGCGCGCCTTGACGTCCGCGGAGAGCTGCTTGGTGCGGGTCAGCAGCGCCGCCTTCTCCTCCCCCTGCGCCTGGGCGACCTGCTTGCCGAGAGACTTCTGCTCGGCACGCAGGTGCTCGAACTCGGACAGGGCCGCACGGTGACGTGCGTCGGCGTCGAGGGCGGAGTCCACGAGCGCCGGGTCGTCGCCACGGGTGACCTGGCTGGCACGGACGAGGTCGGGGTTGTCGCGCAGGAGGCGGAGGTCGATCACGCCCGCCAGCCTAACGAACCGCCCGGCGTCCGACCCCGCTACCGTGAGCGGCATGATGTGGGAGCTCTGGATCGGGGTCGCCGCGCTCGTGGTCGCGGTGGCGGCGCTGGTCGTCGCGCTGGGCCTGCGCGCGCAGACGGCGCGGCTGCGTCGCGCCGACGAGGCGCACCTCGTCGCGGCGATCGACTCGGAGCAGGAGGAGGACCACCGCGAGCTCGTGGCGTTCGTCGCCAACCCGTCGAAGCCCGTCGTCGCCGGGCTCGAGCAGGTCGTGCGCGCGGCCTTCGCCGACGCCCACCTGCCGGACCCGCTGTGGTTCGAGACGACGGTCGCGGACCCGGGCGTGGGCCAGGCCCGTGCCGCGCTCGTGGCCGGCGCCGACGTCGTCGTGGCCGTCGGCGGCGACGGCACCGTGCGTGCCGTCGCGGAGGTCATGGTGGGGTCCGGGCGACCGATGGCGCTGGTCCCGCTGGGGACGGGGAACCTGCTCGCCCGCAACCTGGACCTGCCCGTCGCGGACCCGGCCGCGGCGCTGCGCATCGTGATCGCCGGGTCCGACCGGCCGATCGACGTCGGCTGGGTGCGCGTGCTGGAGTACGGCGAGCAGGCTGCCGAGAGCCCCACCCAGGCGTCAGACGAGCACCCGACCGCGCGGACCGACGTCGAGCACATCTTCCTCGTGATCGCCGGCCTCGGGTTCGACGCCGCGATGGTCGCCGACACCGACGACCAGCTCAAGGCCAAGGTCGGTTGGATGGCCTACTTCGTCTCCGGCATGCGCCACCTGCACGGACGTCGCATGCGCGCGCGCCTCCAGGTCGACGACGCCCCGCCCGTCGAGGCCCGACTGCGCACCCTGCTCATCGGCAACTGCGGGCGGCTGCCGGGGGGCATCACGCTCCTGCCGGACGCGGTGATCGACGACGGCGTGCTCGACCTCGCGGCCATCGACACCCGCGGCGGGATCGTGGGCTGGGCGCAGCTCTTCGGCGAGGTCGTCATGCAGGGGATCGGGCTGCGCAACGACCTGCCCGCCAAGATCGGCCGCATCGACCACACGCGGGCGCGGCGCGTGCGGGTCCGGGTCGAGGGCGGCGAGCAGGCGCAGGTCGACGGCGACCCGCTGGGTCGCGCCGTCGAGCTCGAGTCCCGGGTCGACCCGGGCGCACTGGTCGTCCGCACCGGGTGACCGCCTCGTGCGCACGCCGTGAGCAGCACGTATGCGCGGCGTGAGCACCTCGTCGCCGCGCGCCCCCGCCGGCCGGACGCGGGGCCTCCACCCGTACCCTGGACCGGTGACAGCCCTCCCCCGCTCCCGCACCGCCGCGACCGGCACCCTCGGGCGCGGCGGTCGTGCCGTCGTCGGGCTCCTGGCCCTCGGGCTGCTGGCGCTGGGCGGGCTGCTGGGCGCGGGTCCCGCGTCGGCGACGGGCCTCGCGGCCGACACGACCGACGACACGGGGACGACCGGCGGGACCGGCACCACCGCCGACACCCCTGCTGCAGAGGATCCCGTGATCCTCGTGGCGGTCGCGGGGCTGTACTGGAACGACGTGTCCCCGTCGTCCACGCCGACCCTCTGGTCGATGATCAGCACGGGATCGGTCGCGTCGTTGAGCGTCGGGCGCACGAGCTGCCAGACGGACGCGTGGCTCACGCTCTCGGCCGGGCAGATGGTCTCGACGGCGGCGGCCACGCCGGCCACGGACGAGCCCGCCGAGGACCCGGAGGTCGCCGCGGTCGAGTGCCCACCGCTGCCCGAGCCCACGACGGACGCCGCGGCCGGGCAGCCCGCGAGCGCGACCGTGCCCGGGTGGGCCGAGCTCTCGACACCGCCCGACGCCACGTCGACCACCGCGAGCCACCTGCCGCCGGGGACGGTCGGCGAACGCCTCGCCGGGACGGGCGAGTGCACGACCGCCGTCGGGCCGGGCGCGGCCGTGATGCTCGCCGACGCCTCCGGTGCGGTCGAGCGGTACGAGCCGGACCTCACCTCCCTCGCCGAGGGCGAGCTCGCGACGTGCGGCGTGACCGTGATCGACCAGGGTGAGCTGCTCGACGCCGCAGCCGGACGGTCGACGAGCCTCGACGAGCTCGACGAGGCGCTGCGCCGCGTCGTCGACGAGGCACCGCGGGACGCGCGGGTCATCGTGGCCGGGGTCTCCGCGAACCCGGTCGGGGAACCAGGGCTCCAGGTCGTCGTGGACTGGCGCCCGGGCACGACGAGCACCCGGTGGCTGCACTCGCCGAGCACGCAGAAGGACGGGATCGTCCAGCTCGTCGACGTCGCAGCCACGGTCGTCGCCGATGCCGGCGGGGACACCGAAGGCCTGGACGGCGCGCCGCTGGTCCTGGGCGAGGACCGCCGGATGGACGTGTCCCGCACGGTCGAGAACCGCCAGTACCTCAACGTCCTGACGAGCACCATCCCCACGATGTACCCGATCCTCGTGGGTCTGCTCGTCGCGACGCTCGTCGTGACCCTCGGTCTCGCTCTGTGGGTCCGCCGGTCGGCTGCACGGCGCGGGCTCACGCCGCGGCCCGGACCTCGCGGACTGCGGGTCGTGACCGCCGTGACGACGCTCGTCGCCGCGGCCCCCGTGGCGGCGTCGCTCGCGAGCCTGGCCCGCTGGTGGGTCTGGAGCGCGCCCGCCGCGGCGCTCACGCTCGCGCTGTCCGTGAGCGCGGTCGTCGTCGCGCTCGTGGCGTGGGGCGTCTCACGGCTCCTGCCTCGTCGCCCGTGGGCGCTGCCTACCGCGCTCGCCGGGGTGACCTGGCTCGTCCTGACCGTCGACGGCGCGACCGGCACGACCCTGCAGCAGGCGTCCCTCCTCGGCACGTCCGCCGTGGTGGGGTTCACCCGGTTCTACGGCTTCAACAACGTCACGTTCGCGGTGTACGCCGTCGCGGGGCTCGTGCTCGCGGCGGGGGTCGCGTCGGCGGCCGTCGCCCGCGGACGTGCCCGGCTCGCGCCGTGGCTCGTGGTGGCGGTCGGCGCCGCGACCGTCGTCATCGACGGCTGGCCCGCGTTCGGGGCGGACTTCGGCGGGATCCTCGCGCTCGTGCCGGCGTTCGCGATGCTCGCGCTCCTCGTGGCCCGGGTGCGGATCACCTGGCTGCGGGTCCTGGCTGTCGCGACCGCGACGGTCGCCGTCGTCGCCGTCGTCGCCGTGATCGACTGGCTCGCCCCGGGCGGGAGCTCCCACCTCGGCGGGTTCGTGCAGTCCCTCGTCGACGGCGCCGCGCTGGACGTCGTCGGGCGCAAGGCCGCGGGCGCCTGGACCACCGTCGCGAACCCCGCCGGGGCCGTGGCCCTGGTGCTGCTCGCGCTGGTCGCCGTCGCCGTGCTGGAGCCGGCGAGATTCCGGCTCCCGGAGGTGGCGCGGGCCTACGACCGCTGGCCGCTCCTGCGGCCGCTCGTGGTCGCCCTCGTCGTGGTCGCCGCCGTCGGGTCCGTCCTCAACGACTCGGGCGTGATCATCGGGGTCATGGTCGTCGTCGTCGCGACCGCGATGATCGTCCCGGGCTTCACCGCGCCGACCGGGCGGGTGCCCGGGGCCGCGGTCCACGGCCGCGGCCTCCAGCGCGTCCCCACGATGGTCGTCGCCGTCGGTGGCGGGCTGTTCGTCGTCGCGCTCCTGGCCACGAGCGTCGTCTCGAGCGGTCCCGGCCGGTCGGCGACCACTGCGGCGCAGGCGGGCGGCGAGACCGACGCCGCGCCGTCCGACGCGATCGCGATCGACCGGCCGCTCGTCGTCGTCGGAACCACCGGGGTGTCCTGGTCCGACGTGTCCCAGGGCCAGACCCCCGCGCTCACCACCCTGCTCACCGACGGCGCCGGGGCGGCCGGGCTCTCGCAGCCGACCGGCGCCGCGAGCCGCTGCACCGTCGGCGGCTGGGTAGCCCTGTCCGCCGGTCAGCTCGCCGAGGTCGCGACGGACCGGGCCGACGACGGCACCTGGGTCTGCCCCGACCTGCAGGTCACCGCGCCGGACGACGGGACCGCCACCGGCGCGCGCGTCGACGGGTGGGACCAGCTCGAGGCGCTGCAGGTCGGGTCCGGCTACCAGGCCCGGCCGGGAGCGCTCGGGGACGCGCTCGCCGGAGCGGCGTCGGGCACGTGCGCGACGGCGGTCGGCCCGGGTGCGGCGATCGCGCTCGCCGACTCGGACGGCGAGGTCGCGCGCTACCGCGAGCTCGACGACGCGGCCCTCCCCGGGGCCGACGCCTTCGCCTGCCCGCTCACCCTCGTGGACGCCGGCGACGCGACCGCGCCCCCGTTCGACGCGAGCCTGGCTGCCGACGACCCGGACGCGGCGCGGGAGGCCCGCGAGTCCGCGCGGGTCGCGCGGCTCGCCGAGGTCGACGCGAGGGTCGCGTCCGTGCTCGAGGCCGTCCCCGCCGGCACGACGGTCCTCGTCGCCGACCTCGCGGGCACGCCCGGCGCACGCCCCGTCCTGGGGGTCGCCCTCGCGCGGCCGTCGTTCGACGGACCCGACCAGGCGCGCTACCTGACGAGCGCGGCGACCCGCACGGACGGCGTCGCGCGGGTGCTCGACGTCCCCGCCACCGTGCTCGGCGCCGCCGCCGTACCGGGGCCGCCCACCGTGCAGGACACGCCGCTGGCCTGGGGCTCCCCCCGGCCCGCGGACGCCGCGTCGACCGCCGACGCCCTCGCCGACCTCACGACCCGCGACCACGTGCGGCGCACGGTGTACTCGTGGTTCGTCGACGCGCCGTTCTACGCCGGCCTTGCCGTCGCCGGGCTGTGCCTGCTGCTGGGCCCGCGCGCGGCCCGCGCGACGGGCGAGAGGGCACGCCGCCGGTGGGACCGCGCACGCACGTGGGCCCGTGGATCGGCGCTCGTCGTCGCGTCGCTCCCCGCAGCCGCCTTCATCGTCTCCGCGACCGGCTGGTGGCGGTTCTCGGGGCAGATGCTCGCGATCGTCGTCTCCACGGTGCTCGCGACCGCTGCTGTCGCCGGTCTCGGCGCGCTCGCACCCCGGCGCCCCGTGTGGGCCGGACCGGGCATCGTCGCGGGCATCACCTTCGGCGTGCTGACGCTCGACGCACTCATGGGCACCCCGCTCAACCGGGCGAGCCCGCTCGGGTCCGCGCCCACGTTCGGTGCCCGGTTCTACGGGTTCGGCAACCCGACGTTCTCCGTGTACGCGGTCGCGGCACTCGTCCTCGCCGCCGCGCTCGCGCAGTGGCTCGTCGTCCGCGGGCGACGCTGGACCGCCGTGCTGGTCGTCGCCGCGATCGGCGTCGTGACGATGATCGTCGACGTGTGGCCGACGCTCGGCGCGGACCTCGGCGGTGGCCTGGTCCTCGTGCCCGCGTTCGCCGTCGTCGGGATCGTCGCGTCCGGCGCCCGCGTCACCTGGTTGCGCCTGCTCGCGGTCGGCGCCGCCGGAGTGGCCGCGGTGGCCGCCGTGGGACTCCTGGACTACCTGCGGCCCGCCGACGAGCGGTCGCACCTCGGCCGGTTCGTCGAGCAGGTCGTGGACGGGTCGGCGTTCGAGACGCTCCTGCGCAAGGCCGGGTACGCGCTGCGGTCCGTCCTCGGTGGGGTCCCCGTCTGGCTCACCCTGCTCGTGCTCGTGCTCGCGGCGCTCGTGCTCTTCGCGTCACGGCGTCTGACACCGCGCTGGTTCGCCCGGACCGAGGACCGGTGGCCGCTCGTGCGACCCGCCGTCCTCGCGCTGTGGATCGTGTGCGTCGCAGGGTCGCTCGTGAACGACTTCGGGGTGCGCATCGCGCTGATCGCCCTCATCCCGGCCGTACCGCTGCTGACCGTCGCCGCGCTGGACGCGGCGCTGCCGGGCACCGGGTCGGACGACGGCGAGGACGACGGCGAGGACGACGGCGACGACCAGGTCGAGGCCGCCGCGGACGACGACCCCGACGAGATCAGTCCGGACGAACCCTCTCGACCACGGAACGCACCCGCCGCGCGTTGACCGCGACGAGCACGTCGCGGTACTGCGCGGCGCGGTGCAGCTGCCCCTTGAGGTCGTTGGTCGACGCGCGGTGGCGCAGGTCGCACGGGATCTCGATCGCGACGTAGCCCTTGCGCAGCAGGTCGATCGTCATGCCGGTCTCGACCCCCCACCCGCGGGCCAGCGGGGTCGCGGCCTCGAACGCCTCGCGCGTCAGGCACCGCATGCCCGACAGCGGCTGCGTGGGCGTCCACCCCGTCATGGACTGGATCGCACGACGGGCCGCACCGACCACGATGCCGCGCCCCCCGGCACCGGGCTGCGGCGGCAGGAGCGCGATCGCGACGTCGGCGTGCCCGTCGAGCACGGGGGCGACGAGCGGCGACGTGTTGACCGCCGTCTCCCCGAGGTCGCCGTCGATGAACAGCAGGAGCCGCGGGGCGCGGTCCGGAGCGTCGCGCATCGCGACGACCGCGGCGCCCGTCTCCATCGCCGCCGCCTTGCCGCGGTTGTGGGAGTGACGGACGACGACGGCGCCCGCCTCCCGCGCGACGTGCTGCGTGTCGTCCTCGCTGCCGTCGTCGACGACGAGCACGAGGTCGACGTGCGGGATCGCCTTCGCGGCCCGGACCGTCGCGGCGATGCGCCGCGACTCGTCCTTGGCGGGGATGATGACGGCCACCCGTTGCCGGACGGCACGCCCTGTACGGTTCTCGCCGACCTGCGGGCGCGGGGTCCGCGCCCGCGTCCCGGAGGCGGTGAGGAAGGTGGAGGGAACCGCCGCCGGTGTCGACGGCTTTCCCCGTGCCGTGGAAGACCCAGGGCGGGTCCCGCTGTCAGTCGCCGTTTGGTCGCCGTTCACGCCGCCCAGCCTAGTAGGGCAAAGAGTTCACCGCAGACGACGCCAGAAACTTTCCGCGTCGTGTCCCGGAACTCCCCACGAGCGGCGCACCCGAACCGTCCCAGACGCTCGGATCAGCGCAGCGTCACCTGGCGGGAGACGATCCCGGCACGTGCCCGGCGCTCGTTCGCGTCGAGCGGCTCGGAGACGGCGAGCGCGTCGGAGAGCAGGGCGTCGAGCTCGGCGATCGGACCCTCGAGCTCCTCGGCCTCCGTGCCGCGCGGGAGCTCCCACACGGGCACCAGCAGCCCGGACGAGCGGAAGGCCCCGACGAACTTCCCGCCCGCGAGCCCCGACTCGCGCCGGGCGTGCAGGCGCGAGATCGCATCGATGAGCGCGTCCTCGGGCTCCGGTCGCGCCCAGCGCAGGAACTCGCGCGACATGCGGCACCAGTAGGCGGAGGGGGCGGCGTCGAGCTTGACCGTGGGGACCATCGACTCGGCCGCCTCGTCGAGGGAGGCCCGCACGTCCGGCGTGATCTCGGTCTCCGGGTCGAGCCAGTAGGCGAAGTCCTCGTGGACCGTGACGTCGAACGCGACGTCGAGGTCGAGCACGTCCTGCAGCCGCGGCCCGTCGCCGGGCAGCGCGCTGGTCTCGATCGAGGTGCCCGGCTCGGCGTCGATCGCCTCGAGCAGCGCGGCGGCGAGGTCGCGGCTCGTGTCGCCCGACCCGGCGAGGGTCTGGACGGCGAGCAGGATCGTGCCGTCCTGGCGGTGCAGCGACGCCCAGCCGGCGGGCAGGACGGTCACGACGAGGACGTCGCGCGCACCGTGCTCGGCGGTCGTGCGGGCCGTCGCGGACGCCGAGGGGACGACCTCGCGCATCGCGACCCAGTCGGTCTCGCCGGGCAGCCCTTCGAACGGGCGCAGCACGAAGTCGGGCGTGGAGTTCTTGGCCATGCCCGGCAGTCTACTGACACGCCGAGGTAGTACCTGAGTCCCCCCAGTGGTACCGGGGTACTACGTCGGCTGCCTGCGGTACTACCTCGCGGGGCGGGTGCGGGGGCGCAGGCGGACGTCGGGGAGGACCGGGGCGGGCAACGGGCCGCCGTCGTAGCCCACGACCTGCCCGTACCGGCCCGACGCCGCGCCGTCGGCGTAGCGCGTCCCGCCCTGCCTCGGCCCGGTGCTCGGCCTGCTGACCGAACCGGCGCCCGGCGCGTGGCTCGGATCCTCGTCGGGGCCGGCGTCGGCGACCACGAGCTGGGCCTGCCAGTCGGCGCGGGCCTGCACGACGTCGTCGTGCGAGCGACCGACGAAGTTCCACCACATGACGATGTCCTCGGCGAACGGCTCGCCCCCGACGAGGACGACCCGCGCCGGTGCGTCCCCTCCGGCCTCGACGGTGAGCGTCGCCCGCCCCGGCGCGACGTACGCGAGGGACGACACCGGGACGTCGGTCCCCTCGAACCTGACCGCGCCGTCGTCCACCAGCAGCGCGTGCTCGAACGAGGTGTCCACGTCGAGCGACGCGCGCGCACCGGGCTCCAGGTCCAGCTGCGCCCCGACGATCGGCGAGTACGTGGTCGCGGGCGAACGCAGCTCGACGCCGGCGACACCCAGCGCACCGAGGAAGACCTGGACGCGCGCACCGTCGACACCCCCGACCGGCAGGTCGGCGTGGTGCTCGAAGGCGGGCGGGTCGGCGAGCCGGTCCCCGGGCAGCGCGACCCACAGCTGGACGCCGTGCAGCACGGGCGGGCGCTCGCCCCGCGGCGTCTCCTCGGAGTGCGAGATGCCGCGGCCGGCCGTCATGAGGTTGAGCTCGCCGGGGCGCACGGTCTGCAGCGACCCGACGGAGTCGCGGTGCGTGATCTCGCCCGCGAACAGCCACGACACGGTCTGCAGGCCGGTGTGCGGATGCGGCGGGACCTGCATGCCGTCCGTGCCGTCGCCGATCGCCGGCAGCGGGTCCGGGCCGTAGTGGTCGAGGAAGCACCACGCACCGACGAGCGAGCGCGCGCGCTGCGGGATGGTGCGTCGCACACGCATCGCGCGCGTCCCGCCGAGGGGCACGTCGCGGTGCTCGAGGATCTCGACCCGCCCGGTCCCGTCCGGGGGCGCGGCGGTGCACACCCGCTCGGCGGGGCGGGACTCGAGGTTGCTCATGAGTCGAGCGTAGACGCGAGACGATAGGGACGAGGCCCCTCGGAGCAGGATTCCGAGGGGCCTCGCCGTCCGCCGCGCAGTCCCGGGGCGGTCGGACCAGGTGGTCCGCCGGGGCGCCGTCCGCGACTGGACGGCCCGACGGCGTCGCGGATCCCGAGGTGGTCCCCCGTCCCGTTCTCCTCGACGTCACCGGTCGCGGTCGGTCTTCCGGTTCCGGTCGAGACCTGCGTCGTCGCACGCAGTCCGCGGCCAGTCGTGACCACGGAGCCCCAGCCGTTCTCCGTCGACCGTGCCCTCGCGTGCGCTCCGTGCGCCAGGCACCGGCGGGGACCGTCGTTCGTCGCCTCGTTGCCGATCACCGTGGTCGCGGTGCGCCCGTCCGGGCCGATAGGCACGTTTCTAGTCCCGCTCGGGGGGCCGAGACAAGGCCTGACACCGGTGTAATTCGCAAGGGCCGTCCGTCCACAGGATCGCCCACAGGCAGGGCCGCAGGACCCCCACGTTACCCACAACCCTGTGGACAAATTCTGTGGACAAGCCACCGGCGCGACACGCCCGGTTCAGGCGGTCGTCATCCGGCCGTCAGGACCGATCACCCCGAGCGTGCCGCCTGCCTGCTCCGCACCGAGGAGGAGGTCGCGAGCCGCTGGTCGAGGTCGAGGTCGTGCACGACGAACCCGCCATCGTCGACCACCGTCCCCGCCAGCCGACCCTGGAGCATCGCCGCGATCCGCGCGACGAGCGCGCGGACCCGTCCCCGGGCGATCACGTGCAGGCCTGAGGGCCGTTCGACGTCGAGCTCGTACGGGTCCAACGGGACCCAGGACAGCCCGTACGCGTACGGCCCGTAGTCCCGCCAGTCGAGCTCGGCGAGCGCCACGGGCACCTCCGGGACCCGTCGCAGCGTGAGCCGCACGGCGCCGTCGTACGCCGTCTCCCCCGCCAGCACGACGTCCGACGGCGCACCGTCGCGCGGCTCGACCGCGACGACCCGCGCGGTCGGGACCACCGTGCACAGCACGCGCAGCGCGTCGTCGGGGGTGAGGACCTGCGCGCTGTACAGGGTGAGGTCGACGCCGGAGCCGGGGTCCGGCGTGAGCACCGTGCGGCCGTCGGCGACCACGGCGCCCCCGGTGCGCCGCGCCGCGGCCAGCGCCCACCCGAGGACCTGCAGCTCGACACCCTGCGGGAGGCCGCCCGGGAACGCGCGGACGAGACCGTCCCGGTCGTCGGCCACGCCTGCGGCGGCGCCGCGCTCGGCGAGGTCGTCCAGGTGCAGCGCGAACACCTCCGCGGCGCCCGCGGGGAGGTCGAGCGCCTGGGTCTGCGGTGCGGTCAGCGGGAACGGTCCGACGGCACGGGCACCCTCCGCGAGCCGCAGCTCGCCCGGCTGCACGACGGAATCGGGCACGACGCCCCGGAAGCGCGCCCCGACCATCGGCCGGGCGGCGTTCCCACCGCCGGGAGGCGACACCCATGCCGCGTCGGCGAACCAGGCGCGCGCGAGCGAGTCGAACGGAGCGCGCGCCGACCCGCGGCTGCGCGGCAGCGCGAGGAGGTGAGCTCCGGCGTGCGCCGCAGGCACGAGACCGGCCACGGTGGCGTCCATACCCGGAGCGTAGATCGTCCGGAATGCGCTGATGTTACGGACGTGTCACGGTCACGCGACGGTCACCGGGCCCCGAGCGGACGGCGCAGGCCGCCCCTCAGCCGGCCCGGACGTCGTGCAGGTGGTGCACGACGTCGTGCAGGAAGTACCGGCCGAGCGTGCGGACGGTGAAGACGGAGCCGTTGGACCGCCGCCCCGGGCGCTCCCACGAGTCGGGCGCGAGGGCCTCGAACCGGCCCGCGACCCGGTCGCCCGCGACCTCGAGCTCGCGCACGACGACGGCGGGGTCCTGGTGCGCGTAGTCCCCCGCGACCGCCGCGGAGTCCTGGTCCCAGTTCGCGAACTCCGGGTCGTCATCCTCGAACATGGACCGCAGCCGGACGTCGAAGACGGTGAAGACGTCACGGACGTGCGCGGCGTACTCGAGCGGCGACCACGTCGTGGGGCCGGGCCGCGTGCGCACGTCGTCGCGGCCGAGCACGCGGACCCAGCGCGGGATCGTGGCGCGGACCGCGGGTCCGACGGCGTCCGGCTCGACCTCGGCCGCGGCGAAGCCGCACTCGGGGCACGGGCGGTCCAGTACCCACGTCCAGTCCTTGGTGTCGGGCGGGATCGGCGCTGTCGGCTCCATGCGCCGCAGTGTGCCAGACGTGCGTGCGTAGGGGACGACTTTGCGTTCTGACATCGCATGCCTATCGTGTCAGCATGCCCAAGATCATCGGAGGGTCCCTCCACGAGCACCGCGCGCAGACCCGACAGAAGCTGTTCGCGGCGCTCTCCACCCTCATGATGGACCGGGGCTTCGACGCGATCTCCCTCGCCGACATCGCCTCCGCGGCCGACGTCGGCCGGACCGCCGTCTACAACCACTTCCCCGACAAGGAGGCGCTCCTCCTCGGGTTCATCACGCACGAGACGGAGCAGTACGTGGGGACCCTCGAGCGGGCGCTCGCCGACGTCGACGACCCGGTCCAGCAGCTGCGCACCTACATCCGCCAGCAGGCGCAGCTCAAGCGGATCTTCCACCTCGCTCCCGGACCCGACCTGCGCACCGTCCTGTCCCGGACCACGCGGCAGCGGCTGCGCGAGCACGCCGAGCTCGTCGAGGCGATCCTGCGCCGGATCGTGCGTTCCGGGATCGAGATCGGCGAGTTCCCGCCGCAGGACATCGACACGACCGTGCAGCTGGTCAACGCGTGCCTCTCGGGCCGGTTCGTCCCGGACGACGCCGTCGCGCGCGCCCAGGCGGTCGAGGCGACGGAGGCGTTCGTGCTGCGCGCGGTCGGCGCCGACGTCCAGACGGCCGTCGGCTCCCGTTAGGCCCCCGCCCCCAGCCCGCCGACCGCGGGCGCCGGGGGGACCGCTCCCCATCCCGCTCGTCGCGCACCACCGGGCATCATGTCCGCCATGAGCCGCACCCTGCGCGTCGTCCTCGCGTGCGCCCTGCTCCTCGTCGCCACCCTCGCGACGCTGGCCGCGGCGTCGGAGACCACGGTCGCGTACTACCTGCCGTCACCGGACGGCGAGGCCACCCGGCACACCGCGGTGTTCGGTCCCGCGGTCACCGCGACGTGGGTCGCGGGCGCGCTGACCGTCATGGAGCTCGTGTGGCTCGTGCTGGTCGCGGTCCGGAGCCGACCGCGATGGGCGTGGTGGGCGGCCGTGGCCGGAGCCGTGCTCGCCGTCGTCGTCGCCGTGTGGAGCCTGCAGGCGGACCGGCCCGACTTCTGACGGTCCTCCGCCGCTGCGCGGGCACGTGGGACGGCGACCGTACCCTCGATGGGTGATCCTCCGCCGTGACCGCTCGCGCCCGCGCCGCCCCCGGCTCGGTCCGGCGTTCTCCAACGTCTTCACGGCCAACCTCAGCTCCAGCCTCGGCGACGGCGTCGCCCGCGTCGCGGCCCCGCTGCTCGCGGTCCGCCTCACCGACGACCCGCTGCTCGTCTCGGGAATCGCCGCGGTCGCCCTCCTGCCGTGGCTGTTCTTCGCGATCCCGGCGGGCATCCTGCTGGACCGGATCGACCGCCGCCACGCGCTCGCGCTCGCCAACGGCGTGCGCACGGTGCTCGCCGTCACGCTGCTGGTGCTCGCCGCGACCGGAGCGCTGACGATCTGGTGGCTGTACGTCGTCGTGTTCCTCTACGGCGCGTTCGAGACCGTGTACGACGGCGCGATCCGCGCCGTCCTGCCGTCGATCGTCCGCCCGGCGGACCTGCCTCGCGCGAACTCACGCATCGAGGCGGGCGAGATCACCGTCCAGAACTTCCTCTCCGCGCCGCTGACGTCCGCGTTGTTCGCTGTCGCCGTCGTGATCCCGCTGGGCGTGGGCGCGCTCACGTACGCGGTCGCATTCGTGCTCGCGTTCTTCCTCCCCGCCGCCGCGGCCGGGGAGCACCGGACGCACCCGACCGGCGACCCGCCCGTGCGCTGGCACCGGCAGGTCGCCGACGGGTTCCGGTTCATCTGGGCGCACCCGATGCTGCGCCCGCTGTGGATCCTGTCGACGTTCGTCGGTCTGTGCTTCTCCGCCGCCACGGCGACGCTCGTGCTCTACGTCCTGGACCTGCTCGGGGTACCCGAGGGCTGGTACGGCACGTTCATGCTCGTCGGTGCGCTCGGTGCGCTGCTCGCCGCCGCCGTCGCGAACCCCCTCAAGGAACGGTTCGGCTCGGGACCCGTCATGGCCGTGGCCAACCTCCTGACGCCCCTGACGCTCGTCGCCATGGGGCTCGTGCCCTCCGTGCCCGTCGCCGCGGCGTGCCTCGCCCTGTCGTTCGGTGGCACGACCGTGTGGAACGTCCTCGTCATGTCGCTGCGACAGGCCGTCATCCCCGGCCGGCTCCTCGGTCGCGTCCACGGGACCTGGCGCACTCTGCTGTGGGGCGTCATGCCGCTCGGGGCGTTCCTCGGCGGGCTCCTGGCGCGCGTCGACCTGACGACGCCCCTCGTCGTCGGCGGCGGGCTCGCCGTCGTCGCCGGTCTGGTGGGGTTCCGGTTCATCGCGGGGCTGCCGAACCCGGAGGACGTCGGCGAGATCCACGAGGAACATAGGTAACCTCACCTCACTGTTGTACAGTTCCTGACGCGCTGTCATGACGGGCTGTCAGGACCGCGCGGATGTGACCCCGACGGACCCGACGCACCGCAGGAGCTCCCGTGACTGCTCTCACGCACGACCTCGCCCCGACCGACCTCCCGACCCCGCTCTCCCTGCGCCTGCGCGAGGGCACGCGGCCGGAGCACGAGCAGGCCGAGGGATCCGGCTTCGTCGAGAAGCTCATGTCCGGCCAGCTCGACGTCGTCGCGTACGCCGACCTCGCCGCGCAGCAGTGGGCGATCTACGGCGCGCTCGAGCGGGCCAGTGCCGAGATCCGCACCGACACGCAGGGCGGGACGCTCGTGTTCGACGAGCTGACGCGCACTCCCGAGATCGAGAAGGACCTCGCGTTCCTCGTCGGCGCCGACTGGGCGCAGCAGGTCACCATCCGCCCCGCGACCGAGCGGTACGTCGCGCGCCTGCTCGAGGTCGGGACGTCGTTGCCCGCGTACGCGGCGCACGCGTACACGCGCTACCTCGGCGACCTGTCCGGCGGCCAGATCATCAAGCGCATGCTCGAGCGGCACTACGGGCTGTCCGTCGACGGCCTGGCGTTCTACACGTTCGTCGAGATCCCCAAGTCGAAGCCGTTCAAGGACGTGTACCGCGAGCGCCTCGACGCGCTCACGCTCACCCCCGCCCAGGTCGACGAGACGGTCGCCGAGGCCAAGCTCGCCTTCCGCCTCAACAGCGCCCTGTTCGCCGAGCTCGGCGCGATCCACTGCTGACCACGCCGGCGCTGCTGGCGCCGCGGTAGCACCGCGGAAGCTCCGCGTAGGCACCGCGGAAGCACCGCGGCCGCTGAAGCCGACGCCGGAGCGGGGGTGGGGCGGGTCGTGGCGGGTCTGGCGGGAGCCGCGAGGAACGAGCGGCGGACGGAAGACCCGCCCCACCCCCGCGCAGGCGTCGGCGGAGCGGACTCGTCGCACGAACCACACTCAAAGTCAGGTTAGCCTTGTCTTATCTGGGACCAGGCGACGGCTCCACCAGGCCGCGCCGCCCCGCGCACCGTTCTTGGAGACTTCCCATGCGTCACCCCGCCCGTGCCGTGCCGCGCCTGCGCGCGCTGAGCACCCTCGCCCTGCTGGGGCTCGTCGCGGCGTGCGCGCCGCTCCCCTACGAGCCGCCCGCGACGCCGGCGGCCGCGACCGAGGCGCCCGAACCCGCTGCGGCAGCGCCCACGGAGAGCGAGGAACCGGCCGCGGAGCCGGCGGCCGAGCCCGCCTGCACGACGCTCGAGGAGTCGCGGGCCGCAGGCGGCGGCGCCGACGCGGACCCGGCGTCGTTCCCGACCGGTCCGACGTCGGCGACGTTCGCCGACGACGCGATCCACCCGATCGCGGACTCCCCTACGCCGGCGCTCCCGGTCACGGTCGAGTCCGTCGGCGGGGACACCGTCGAGGTCACGGACGTGAGCCGCATCATCCCGGTCGACCTCTACGGCACGCTCGGGGAGATCGTCTACAGCCTGGGGCTGGGCGACAACGTCGTCGGCCGCGACCTGCCGACCGGCTTCCCCGAGGCCGCGGACGTCCCCGTCGTCACGGGCGCCGGGCACGCGCTCGACGTCGAGGCGATCCTCGGCCTGGACCCGTCCGTGATCCTCACCGACTCGACGATCCTCACGGACGACGTCCGGTCCCAGCTCGAGGACTCCGGTGTCCCGGTCGTGTACTTCGACGAGTCCCGCACGCTCGACGGCGTCGACGACCGCATCCGTGCCGTCGCGACCACGCTGGGCGTCCCGGACGAGGGCGAGGCGCTCGTCGACCGCACGGACCGGCAGATCTGCGCGGCGCTCGGCGCCGTCCCCGACGACACGGGTGACCCGCGCGTCGCGTTCCTCTACCTGCGCGGGTCGAACATCAAGATGCTGTTCGGGCCCGGCTCCGGCGCGGACGACCTCATCCACGAGATCGGTGGCGAGGACGCGGGCACCGCGATCGGCCTGGACCGCGAGTACGCGCCGGTGACGAGCGAGGCCGTCATCGCCGCCGCGCCCGACGCCTACCTCGTCATGACCGACGGGCTGGAGTCGATGGGCGGCCTCGACGCGATGATGGCGATCCCGGGCCTCGCGCAGACGCCCGCGGGCGAGGACCAGCGCGTCGTCGACATGGACGGCTCGCGCCTGCTGACGTTCGGGCCGCGCACCGGCGCCACGATCGCGTCGCTCGTCGAGGCGTTCTACGGCGTGCCCGCGCCCGAGCTCCCCGCGTCGTGACCGTGCAGACCCCGACCGGCACCGTCGCGGACCGCGAGGTCGCACCCGCGCCACCCGCCGTCGGGCAGCAGCGGCGCCGGGCCGCGCGCTGGCTCATGGTCGGGCTGGGCGTCGCGCTCGTCGTGCTCACCGTCGTGTCGGGGATGACGGGCCAGGTGCCGGTCTCCCCAGCGGAGGTGCTGGGGTCGCTCGCGCACCACGTTGGCCTCGACTGGGGCCCGATGCCGGCGCACCCGCAGGGTGAGAACGCGCTGTGGGTCGTGCGGTTCCCGCGCGTCGTCATGGCGATCGTGGTCGGGGCGGCGCTAGCGTGCTCGGGCGCGCTCATGCAGGGCGTGTTCGGGAACCCGCTCGCCGAGCCGGGCGTCATCGGGGTCTCGGCCGGTGCGGCCGTGGGTGCGTGCGCGGTCATCGTCACCGCGGGCGCGCTCGTGCCGGGGACGTGGGTCGCCGGGGCGGCGTTCCTGGGTGGCCTGGTCACGACGTTCGTCGTCTACGCGCTCGCGCGCGCCGGCGGGCGGACGGAGGTCGTGACGCTCGTCCTGACCGGCATCGCGGTGAACGCGTTCGCGGGCGGGCTGCTCGCGTTCTTCACGTTCGTCGCCGACCCGGCCGCGCGCGAGCAGATCGTGTTCTGGCAGCTCGGGTCGCTCGGCGGATCGACGTGGAGCTCCGTCGCGGTCGTGCTACCCATCGCCGTCGTCGGCGTCACGGGCGCGATGCTCGTGCGCCGCCGGATGGACCTCCTCGCGCTGGGCGAGCGGGCGGCGCACCATCTCGGGGTCGACGTCGAGCACCTGCGCCAGGTCGTCATCGTCCTCGTCGCGCTGCTCGTGTCCGCCGGGACCGCGTTCACGGGGATCGTGGCGTTCGTCGGGCTCGTCGTGCCGCACCTCGTGCGCATGGTGTGCGGGCCGAGCCACCGCACCCTGATCCCCGCGTCGGTCCTGGGCGGCGCGGTCGTGCTGCTCGCCGCGGACCTGCTCGCCCGCAACACCGTCGCGAACGTCGAGCTGCCGCTCGGCATGATCACGTCGCTCGTCGGCGGGCCGTTCTTCTTCTACCTCCTGCGCCGCACGCGCTCGCGCCAGGGAGGCTGGGCATGACCGACCTGCGCCACGAGGGCTCGTCGTTCCTGGGTTCCCTGCGAACCGCGGTCACCGGTGCCCGACGCCGGTCCCGCCCTCCCAGCCCCGTCCCGCCCGGGGAGGTGGTGACGGCCGCGCACGACGTCGCGCTCACCCTCGGCGGCGCGCCGATCCTGCGCGACGTGTCGGTCGACGTGCGCGCGGGCGAGGTCCGCGCGCTGCTCGGGCCCAACGGCGCCGGCAAGTCGTCCCTGCTCGCCGTCCTCACGGGCGACCTGACGACCGACGCCGGGGACGTCGTCGTGCACGGGCGACCGCTCGGCGGATGGACCCCGACCGAGCTCGCGATGCGGCGCGCCGTGCTGCTGCAGCAGGTGTCACTGAGCTTCCCGTTCACCGCCGTGGACGTCGTGCGCATGGGCCGCTCACCCTGGCGCGGCACCCCGTTCGAGGACGACGACGACGCGGCGGTCGCCGAGGCGCTCGCCGCGACGGACGTCGAGCACCTCGCCGAGCGGCACTTCACGTCGCTGTCGGGGGGCGAGAAGGCGCGCGTCGCGCTCTCGCGCGTGCTCGCGCAGCGCACCACCCTGCTCATGCTCGACGAGCCCACCGCGGCCCTCGACCTCAAGCACCAGGAGCTCGTGCTCCAGCTCGCACGGGCGCACGCCGCCGCGGGCGGGGCGGTCGTCGTCGTCGTGCACGACCTCTCGCTCGCCGCCGCCTACGCGGACCAGGTCACGCTGCTCTCGGGCGGGCGCGTCGTCGCCGACGGCGCGCCCCGCGACGTCCTGACGGCCGCGCTGCTCAGCGAGGTGTACGACTACCCCGTCGAGGTCGTCGAGCACCCGGGCGGCGGCGCCCCGATCGTCCTGCCGCGCCGCTGACCCCGCCGAGATAGAACCCCGGTACGCGAGGTAGTACCCCAGTCCCGCGAGGTAGTACCGGGGTCGGCTAGGCTCCGGCACGGCGGGCGGCGAGGAGGTGGTGCACGGTGGCACGGCGGTTCGGTCGGATCGGGAAAGTGCTCGTGGTGGTCGTCGTCGCGCTGGGGCTCTCCTGGGCGCTGGTGGCGGTCGTGACGACGGATGCCCGGCCGCCCGACCCGGAGCTGGACCTCATGACCGAGTACCGGACTCTCGCGGAGCTCGAGGACGTGGCGAGCGACCTCGTGCTGGTCGAGCCGACGGGCGAGCAGCGCACCGAGAGGATCGGCAGCTCCGCGTTCGTAGTGACGCAGGTCAGGGTCGTCGGGTCAGGAACAGGGCCGATCTCGGTCGACGACGTCATCGAGATCCGGCAGGACGGCGGCCGCTGGATCAACGCTGCGCCCGCGCTCGATCCCGTCCCCGGGACGCAATACCTCGCCTACGTCCACCCGTGGACGCTGCTCGACGAGGCCGACACCGGCCAGCACGTCGTCGCCGGGGCGCAGGGACTGTGGCGCGTGAGTGGCTCGGACGGGCGGCTCGTGACCGTCACGAGCCCGCTGCCGCGCCGCGTCGAGATCTCCGGCCAGAACGACGACCTGACCGTCACGTCGTAGGCCGCACCTACATCACGCCGACGAGATGGGAGAAGGAGTCGTCGCGCGAGTCGTCGGAGCAGCAACTTCTGCCATCTCGCGGCACTGACTGATGGACGCCCGAGGACCGGGGTACTACCTCGCGGGGGCGGGGGCGCCGGCGCCGCCCGGGAGCATCTCGTAGCGGTCCGGGCGGGCGGTGAACGACCCGCGACCGCCGGTGAGGGAGCGCAGGTCGAGGACGTAGCGCGTGAGCTCGGCCTCGGGGACGAGCGCGTCCACGACGACGCGGCCGTCGTCGAGCGTGCCGGTGCCGGTGATGTGGCCGCGCCGTGCGGACAGGTCGCCGAGCACGTCGCCCTGCGCGTCGGCAGGGACGGTCACCGTGACGGCTGAGACGGGTTCGAGCAGGACGGTCCCCGCCGCGGCGAGCGCCTCGCGCAGCCCGGTCGCACCGGCGCTGCGGAACGCCATGTCGGAGGAGTCGACGGAGTGGGCCTTGCCGTCGTGCACCTCGACGCGCAGGTCCACGACCGGGTAGCCCCGCGGGCCGCCTGCCGCCATCGCCTCGGCGACGCCCCGCTCGACCGCCGGGAGGTACTGCCGCGGGACCGACCCGCCGACGACGGCGCTGACGAACTCCAGCCCCGCGCCGCGCGGCAGCGGCGCGACCCGCAGCTGCACGACGGCGAACTGGCCGTGCCCGCCCGACTGCTTCTTGAGCCGGCCCTCCGCGTCGACCGTGCGCGCGATCGTCTCGCGGTACGCGACCTGCACGGGCTCCGTCGTCACGTGCACACCGAAGGTGCGCTCCAGCCGTTCGAGCGCGACGGCCAGGTGGGTGTCGCCGAGACCGCCGAGCACGGCCTGGCTGCCGGTGAGGTCGGCGTGCAGCGTCGGGTCCTCGGCGGCGAGGCGGGCGAGCGCGGCGGACAGCTTGTCGTCGTCCGACTGGGACACGGGCTGCAGCGCGTGCGCGAAGACGGGCGGGCGGGCGGGCGAGGGTCGCGCGGTCACCGGCGAGCGGCGCGCTGCGAGCAGCCCGCCCGTGGCTGCGGCCGTCAGCTTCGCCGCGGCCGCCACCTCGCCCGCGCTCACGCGTTCCACGGCGCGGTGCTCGCGCCCGTGCAGCCGGAAGAGCCCGTGCACGCGGTCCTCGGCGCCGCTCGCGACGTCGACCAGCTTGTCCCCGCTCCCGACCTGCCCCGACAGCACCTTGAACACCGACACCTGCCCGACGAACGGGTCCAGGACCGTGCGGAACACGTGCACGAGCACGTCCCCGGCGGGGTTCGCCGCGACCTGGGACGTCGCGGCGTCGGGCAGGAGGACGACGGCCGGACGGTCGACGGGCGAGGGGCCGAGCTCGCACACGAGGTCGAGCACGCGGTCCACGCCGACCCCGGTGAGCGCGGACGCGAGGAGCACCGGCACGGCCTCGCCGTCGCGGACCTCCTGCGCGAGGGTGCGGCCGAGGTCGGCCACGCCCGGCTCGTCGCCGGCCAGGTACGCCTCGAGCTGCTCGTCGTCGTGCGTGACGATCTCCTCGACCACCTCGTCGTGCAGCGTGTGCTCCTCGTCGCGCAGGTCGTCCGGCACGGCCTCGTCGTGGCCGTGCCAGTCGAGACGCCCGTCGCGGTCGTACTCGTGGGCGCGCTCGGTCAGGACGTCGGCCACGCCGTGCAGCGACTGCTCCTCGCCCAGCGGTAGCTCGAGCGGGACGAACGACGTGGTGAAGGCAGCCCGCAGGCCGTCGAGCACGGTGCGGAAGTCGGCGCGCGCCCGGTCCTCCTGGGAGACCACGACGAGGCGCGGGATCCCCGCCTCGTCGCACATCCGCCACGCCTCCTGCGTCCCGGACCGGACGCCGTCGACGGCGCTCACCACCACGACCGCGAGGTCCGCGACGGCGAGCGCCGCGTCGACGGCGCCCAGGAAGTCCGGGGACCCCGGGGTGTCGAGGAGCGTGACGCGGTACGACTCGCCGCCGTCGGGGGACTTCCAGTCGAGGTGCGCGACCCCGAGCGCGACGGAGATCCCGCGCGCGACCTCCTCGGGCTCGTGGTCGCAGACGGTGGTGCCCTCGGCGACGGACCCGGGCCGCACGATCGCTCCCGCGCGGTGCAGGAACGCCTCGGCGAGCGTGGTCTTGCCGGACCCGCTGTGCCCCACGAGGGCGACGTTGCGCACCGCGCGCGGCCCCGGACCGGGCGACGTCGACGTGCCCATGGCTGCCCCCTTCGGCTGCCTCGGGGCGGACGGAGGTCCGCCCCGCCCTCAGGCTAGCGACGTGCCGCCGATCTCGCCCGGGTCACGGTCCGACTCACCCGCGGCGCGGCACGAGCCGCACGACCACGGCCTTCGACACGGGGGTGTTGCTGCCGATCGCGGTGCTGTCGAGCGGGACGAGGACGTTCGCCTCGGGGTAGTACGCGGCGGCCGAGCCGCGCGCCGTCGGGTAGCTGACGACGCGCTGGTCGGCGAGCACGCGGTCGGGCTCGCCGGGCCACTCGGAGTGCACGTCCACCCGGTCGCCGTCGGCGATCCCCAGCTCGGCGAGGTCGGCCGGGTTGACGAACACGACGTCCCGCCCGCCGCGCACGCCGCGGTAGCGGTCCGAGAGCCCGTAGATCGTGGTGTTGAACTGGTCGTGGGAGCGCAGCGTCTGCAGGATCAGGCGGCCGGGCGGGCGGTCGACCGGTTCGAGCACGTTCACGGTGAGCTCCGCCCGACCGCTCGGCGTCGAGAACGTCCGGGTGTCGCGCGGCCCGTGCGGCAGGACGAAGCCCTCGGGTCGGCGCACCCGCGCGTTGAACCGTTCGAACCCGGGCACGACCCTGCTGATGTGGTCGCGCACGACGTCGTAGTCGTCGCGCATCGCGGCCCAGTCGATCGCCGGGGCCGGGCGCCCGCCTCCGCCACCGCCACCCAGCGTCGCCTCCGCCATCCCGACGACGATCGCCACCTCGCTGCGCAGGCCGGGCGCGACGGGGTCGACCTTCCCGCGCGACGCGTGCACCGCGCACACCGAGTCCTCGACGGACACGAGCTGCGGCCCCGACGCCTGGAGGTCGATCTCCGTCCGCCCGAGCGTGGGGAGGATCAGGGCCTCGCGCCCGGTCACGACGTGCGAGCGGTTGAGCTTGGTCGAGATCTGCACGGTCAGGTCGGTGCCGCGCACCGCGGCCTCGGCCGCGGCGGTGTCGGAGATCGCGCCGACGAAGTTCCCGCCGAGCGCGACGAACGCGCGGATCCGCCCGTCGCGCATCCGGCGCAGCGTCTCGACGGAGTCGGCGCCGTGGGCCCGCGGCGGGTCGAACCCGAACTCGCGCCCGAGCGCGTCGAGGAACGCGTCCGGCATCTTCTCCCAGATGCCCATCGTGCGGTCGCCCTGCACGTTGGAGTGCCCGCGGATGGGCGACGCCCCGGCGCCGGGCCTGCCGATGTTCCCGCGCAGCAGGAGGAGGTTGACGATCTCCTTGATCGTGTCCACGCCCTTGCGCTGCTGGGTCAGGCCCATGGCCCAGGTGACGATGACGCGGTCGGCGGCGAGGTAGCGCGCGGCGAGGTCGTCGACCTCATCGACGGTCAGCCCCGTGGCGCGGAGCACCTCCGCCTCGTCCAGGTCCGCGAGGTGCGCCCGCAGCGCGTCCAGCCCCCGCGTGTGCGCCCGCAGGAACCGGTGGTCCAGCACCGTCCCGGGTGCCGCGGCCTCGGCGTCGAGCACCCGCTTGGACACCGCCTGGAGCAACGCCATGTCCCCGCCGGGGCGGATCTGGTAGAGCCGGTCGGCGATCTCGGTGCCTCGCCCCGCGAGCCCGCGCACGGTCTGCGGGTTGCGGTACCGCACGAGCCCGGCCTCGGGCAGCGGGTTGACCGACACCACGGACCCGCCGGCGCGCTTGGTCCCCTCGAGCGCGGTGAGCATGCGCGGGTGGTTGGTGCCCGGGTTCTGCCCCATGACGATCACGAGGTCGGCTCGCGCGAAGTCGTCGTAGGAGACCGTCGACTTCCCGATCCCGATGGTCTCGAGCATCGCGGTGCCCGTGGACTCGTGGCACATGTTGGAGCAGTCGGGCAGGTTGTTGGTCCCGACCGCGCGCACGAACAGCTGGTAGACGAACGCCGCCTCGTTGGACGCGCGCCCGCTCGTGTAGAACGCGGCCTCGTCCGGCGACGCGAGCCCCCGCAGCCGGTCACCGACGATCTCGAACGCCTGCTCCCACGTCACCGGCTCGTAGCGGTCGGACCCGGCCGGCTTGTGCACCGGTTCCGTGAGCCGCCCCTGCTGCCCCAGCCAGTACTCGTCCCGCCCGGCGAGGTCCGCGAGCGAGTTCTCCGCCCAGAACGACCGCGGCACCGTGAGCGGCGTCGCCTCCCACGTGATCGCCTTCGCGCCGTTCTCGCAGAACTCCGCGCGGCTGCGGTGCGACGGGTCGGGCCACGCGCAGCTCATGCAGTCGAACCCGTCGGGCTGGTTCACCGCGGTCAGCAGCCGCGCCGCGCGCACCGGGCCCATCCCGCGCACCGACGCGGCGAGCGTGCGCACCACGGCCTCCGGCCCGGCGGCGTTGTCCTTGGGCGGGTGGATCGTCGGCTCGCTCATGCGGGGACAGCCGTCGGGCCCGGGGCGCGGTCCTCGTCGCGTGCGCCCGCGACGACGCGGTGGTCGCCCGCGTAGACGACCATCGAGTCTCCTCGCGCGAACCCGACGAGCGTCAGGCCCGACTCGACCGCGAGGTCCACGGCGAGCGACGACGGCGCGGACACCGCCACCATCGCCGGGATCCCGGCCATCGACGCCTTCTGCACGAGCTCGAACCCGGCCCGACCGGAGACCACGAGCACGGTGCCGGGCAGGGGCAGCCGCCCCTGCTGCACGGCCCAGCCGATCACCTTGTCCACGGCGTTGTGCCGCCCCACGTCCTCGCGGACCACGAGCAGCTCGTCGCGCTCGACGTCGACGAGCGCCGCCGCGTGCAGCGAACCCGTCCGCGCGAACACGACCTGCGCGGCGCGCATCCGGTCGGGGAGCGCGAGGAGCCAGGCCGGGTCGAGGTCCGGGCCGTCGTCGGGCAGGGGGTGCGCCGAACGGGTCCGCACCGCGTCGATGCTGTCCGCGCCGCACAGCCCGCACGCGCTCGTGACGGGCAGGACCCGGCCGTGCCCGACGGCGCGCGGCCGGGCGGCGTCCGCGAGCGTGACCTCGACCGTGTTCTCGGCCGTCGTGCACAGGCGCGCGGTCCGCACGTCGTGCGGGCCGTGGACGATCCCCTCCGAGACGAGGAGCCCGAGGGCGAGCTCGAGGTCGTGCCCGGGGGTGCGCATCGTGACCGTGAGGACGCGCCCGTCGACGCGCACCTCCAACGGCTCCTCGACGGTGAGCTGGTCGTCGCGCAGCGAGGCGCGCGCGACCCCGGGGCCGAGCGTGTACCGGGTGACGCGACGACGCGCCGAGAGCTGTCCCACCCCGCCATCCTCCCCCGACGACCCCGGCGGCGTCACGCGTGGTGCAGCGTCCCGGGCGTCAGCACTGCTCGCGCACGTGGCCCGCGTCGTCGGGACCCACGAGGTCGCGGTCCCGCAGGACCGTGAGCGGCGCGCGGTCGAGCCGGGCGCACACGTCCGCGAACGGGTCGGGCAGGGCGTCGGTGTACTCGACCTGCAGCACGTGGTCGCCGTACACGTCGGTGTAGGCGGCGCACTCGTCGAAGGCCGCGCACTCCTCGGTGACGGCGAGGTCGAACCCGAGCTCGTCGTGAGCGAGCGCTGCGATCTCGGCGGCGTTCTTCTGCGCGACGGCGAGACCGGCGCCGTGCGCGAGGTCGACGTACGCGGCGGCGAGCGCCAGCGCGCCGTCCTCGTCGATGCGGCCGGTCTCCGCGTCGTCGAAGCGGGTCCACGTGTCGAGGTTGTCGACCTCGACCGCGTCGAACCCGGCGTCGGCGCACCCGGTGACGACCGGTCCGAGGACCTCGAGGATCCCCTCGCGCTGCGCCGCGGTCGACGGGTCGAGGACGTGCTCGTCCGGCCAGTCCGGGTCGACGACGAGGTCGCCCGCGGCGTCGTGCAGCAGGAGGTCCTCGCGCTCGCCGAGCCACACGTCCGCCTCGCCGGGCTGCGTCTGGAAGCCGTTGACGTAGCAGAGCGAGTAGGCGCCCGGAGCGGGCTCGGCCGTCGCGTCGCGCACGACGACGTCGAGGCCGCCCGGCACGTCGTACGCCGCGCCGAGCTGGTAGTCGAACGTTCCGGTCGTCGGCGGCAGGCGGTGCCGGTCCGCCGCCGACGACGTGCCGCAGCCGGTCAGCGCGACGAGCCCGCCCAGGGCGACCGCCCCGAGCAGGCCACGTCGCGTCGACCAGCGACGGCGGGCCGTCACAGGGCGCGATCCACGTACACGCGCAGCGCGTCGCGCACGAACGTCGCACCCTGGACGCCGCCGTAGTTGAGCGCGAACCGCGGGTCGGCCACGTACATCTCCCCGAGGCCCAGCAGGTAGTTCCGGAGCTCCCCCACCTCGTGCGCGGGGTTCGCCGGGACGCTCTGCAGCCACGAGACGTGACGGCGCGCGAGCTCCTGCGCCTCGTCCGACGCCGGGTCCGTGCCGGCCTGCGCCGCAGCGGTCCAGTCGTCGTTCAGCCGCTCGGTCCGCTCCTTCCAGGCCGACCGCTCGTCGTCGGACATGCCGCGCCACCAGGCGTCCCCGCGCCGGAACGCGTCCTTGCCCCAGCGGTCCTCGACCTCGTCCTTGTACTGCGTGTGGTCGAACCCGTCGAACATGTCGTCCGCCATGAGCTCGCCACCTCCTTCCATCGTCGTGATCGTCCGCTCGACCGACCCGATCTGCCGCGCCAGCCGCGCCCGTTCCGCGCGCAACCACTCGAGGTGGGTGCGCAGGGCGTGCACCTGCGGTCCCGCGCCCGACGCCGTCCCCTCGCTCCCGTCGTCCAGCGCCGCCTTGATCTGGGGCAGGCCCAGGCCGAGGTCGCGCAGCAGGAGGATCCGTTGGAGGCGGACCAGGGCGGCTGCGTCGTAGTGGCGGTAGCCGTTCGGCGCGACCCTGGTGGGCGGGAGCAGCCCGACCGCGTCGTAGTGACGCAACGTGCGGCTCGTCGTCCCGGCCAGGCGTGCGACGTCCTGGACGGACCAGTCCCTCAGCTCCGGCACGACGTCTCCTTTCGAGCGGTGCACCCGTGCGGTGCGTCCACCACGCTAAAAGTTGACGCTACGTCAAGGTCAAGTGCTCGGCCCGAGGGGACGATCGCTGGCGAGCGAGGTGGCGTCGTCGACCATGACACCACGCGCTCTCGAGAACGTCCTGAAGGTCGCAAAGGACCGCGTGACGACCCTCAGGTCGTGTTCGGCGGAAGCAGACGCCGTCGACCGGAGACCCGGAAAATGACTGCTCTCGTCGACCCGGGCGGCGTACCGTCGGTGAGGACGCGCATCTTCAGGTGCGCACCCACTTCCGGAGGCCCTCATGGCCACGACCGACCTGATCCGAGAGCACTACTCCGAGGCGGACCTCGCGGACCGCATCCTGCGCCAGGTCGCGGCGGTGGACGGGGAGGCGGTGTCCGTCGAGGCGCTCGCGCCGTACGACCAGCTGCACGCCGGAGGGTCGGCCGCGACCGTCCACCTCCTCGACCAGCTCGACCTCGGCCCCGGGACGGCGTTGCTGGACGTCGGCTGCGGGTTCGGCGGGCCCGCCCGGCTGGCCGCCTCCCGGCACGGCTGCCCGGTGACCGGCGTGGACCTCAGCCCCGACTTCGTCGACGCCGCCCGCACCCTGGCCGAGCGCGCCGGGCTGTCGGACCTGCTCGCGTTCGCCGTCGGCGAGTCCGGGCACCTGCCGTGCGACGACGACTCGCAGGACCGGGCCATGCTCGTCCACGTCGGGATGAACGTCGAGGACAAGTCCGCGCTGTTCGCCGAGGTGCGTCGCGCACTGCGGCCGGGCGGGCTGTTCGGGGTGTACGACCAGATGCGGATCGGCCCGGGCGACCTGCCGTTCCCGCTGCCGTGGGCGGTCGACGCGCACACGTCGTTCGTCGAGCCCGTGGCGGCGTACACCGACGGCCTGGAGGCGGCGGGGTTCGAGGTGCTGAGCGTCGAGGACCGCCGTCGGGCGCTCGCGGAGTCGGGTGACCCGCGTCAGGAGGGACTGGTCGTGGTGTTCGGGCCACAGTTCGCGGAGCGCATCGCCAACAACCTCGCCGCGACCCGGGGCGGGGTCCTCGCCCCGGTGCTCGTCCTGGCTCGGGCGTGAGGCCACGGTCCGGCCAGGTGTGATCGACTCGGGGGCACGGCAGGGTCCGGTCAGGCGAGCAGGAACCTGGTGAGCCCGGCGGGATCGTCGACGACGGCGACCGCGCCGGCCCGCTCGAGCTCCCCCGGCTCGGCGTTGCCCCACGCGACGCCCACGCACGAGATCCCGTGCTCGGCCGCCCCGTGCACGTCGTGCTCCCGGTCGCCGACCATCACGACCTGGTCCACGGGCAGGTCCGCGAGCGCCGGGTCGTCGGCTCCCAGCTCGGTGAGCGCGTGCCCGATCACCGCGGCCTTGGATCCGCGGGTCGCGTCGAGGCTCGCGCCGAACACGTCGTCGAGCCCGCGGTCGAGGTACCGGTCCAGGCCGAGGTGCGCGACGATCTGCGGCGCGTAGGCGTCCGGCTTGGACGTCGCGAGCGCCAGACGAGACCCGGTGGCACGCAGGTCCGCCAGGCACTGCGGGATCCCCGGGAAGACGTCGACGTCGTACATACCGCCTGTCGTGTACATCTCGCGGTAGGCGGCGACCGCCGCATCGACCCGGTCCGCGGGGACGCCGTGCACGACGAAGGCCTCGGCGAGCGGCGGGCCGATGTGCCGGCGCAGCACCGCGTCGTCGGGCGCGGGGAGCCCGAGCGCACCGAAGGCGTGCCGGATGCACGCGACGATCCCACGCGCGGAGTCCGCGAGCGTGCCGTCCAGGTCCAGCAGGACCAGCCGCGGGGCGCTCACGCCGTGCCCGACGCCGCGTCGCCACCCCGCCCCTCGCCCGGGGTGGGCGGGGTCGGGCGTGCACGGCGACCCAGGACGAACCCGCCGACGAGGCCGAGCAGCAGTGCGCCGCCTGCTGCCAGGAGCGCGGACTGCCCGGGCGGATACGCGCCCGAGGGCGTGAACGTCGTGTCCGACAGCGGCGCGTACGCGAACCAGCCGTACGACGCCGGACGGCTCGCGATCCACGCCGCGGTGACGAGGAGGGCGACCCCGAGGGCACTGGCCACGGCCAGCGCGACGTTCGTGGCGGCCCGTCGCGAGGAGCGCGGACGTCGTGGGAAGGGCTGCGTCACTCGCCGACCGTACCGTCGATCGACTCCCGGATGAGGTCCGCGTGCCCGTTGTGCCGCGCGTACTCCTCGATCATGTGCACGACGATCCAGCGCAGGTTCCACGGCTCGCCCGTACGACGGCTCGTCACCGTCGACACGCGGTCGAGACCACCGTCCGCCATCGCCGCCTCGAGGATCTCGTCGGACGCGGCGATCGAGCGGTCCAGCAGCACGCGCAGATCCTCCGGGCTGTCCTGCGTCGCGCTGTGCCAGTCCCAGTCCTCGTCGGCGTCCCAGTCGGCGGTGTCGAACGGGGCGATGAGCGGCTTGTCGAGGAAGATCTCCGAGAACCAGTGCGACTCGACCAGCGCGACGTGCTTGAGCAGCCCGCCGAGCGACATCGTCGACGGCGGCAGCGTCTGCGCCAGCTCCGCAGCGTCGAGCCCCGACGTCTTCCAGCGCAGCGTGTCGCGGTGGTAGTCGAGGTACCCGCGCAGGGTCGTGATCTCGTCGGCGGTGGCGGGCGGGTCGGTGCGCTGGTCGGTCACCGCGCCACCCTAGGCGCTCGGCGGATGCTCGACCACGGTTTTCGGCTCCCACGAGAGCCACTTGCGACGAACGGCCGCGTCGACGTCGACGCCCTGCGAGCGGGCGAGGAGCAGGAGGTGAGCGAGGACATCGGCCACCTCGTCCGCGAGGGCCGGCCCCGCGCCGTCGGGCACGGGTTCCTCGCGTGGGCGTGTGCGGCCGGTCGCGGCGAGGAACGCCTGCATGAGCTCGCCCACCTCCTCGGTGAGCTTGAGCGCGAACCAGTCCGCGTCACGGTCGATGCCGAACGTGCGTGCGTACAGCGCGGAGATCGCCTCGACACGGTCGGAGAGGTCGGCGAGGGTGAGCGGCGCGTCGTCGGGCACCCGACCAGTGAACCATCGCGTGTCGGTCGTCGGTGGCACGCTGTGCCGCATGGATGCCACCGCGATGATGTCCCGGCTCGCCGAGGTCATCGACGCTCACGACTGGCACGTGCTGCCGGATCTCCTGCACGACGACTTCGAGTGCCGCTACGTGCACACCGGCGAGACGTTCGATCGCGACGCCTGGGTGCGGCTCAACGCCGAGTACCCCGGATTCGACCGGCTCGTGCTCGAGGACTGCATCGGTTCCGGAGATCGCGCGGCCGGTCGGGCGCACGTCACCGGCCGGTCGGGCGAGGGCCTCCAGCACTTCGAGGTGGCCACCTTCATCACGCTGCGCGACGGGCTCGTCGTCAAGATGACCGAGGTGTGGACGGACGCCGAGGCGCTGCCGCCCGCCGGGACGCGCCCCGGCTGACGGGATCAGCGGACCACCTCGACGTCAGCGGCCGATGCCCCGGACGTCCCCTGTGGCCACCCGCGGCTCGGTCAGGAGAAGGACTCCGGTGGCAAGGACGGCCACGGCGGTCAGTCCGTGCACGGCGAGCGCGGTGACGACGGACCCCCCGCTCGTCAGGACGAGGAGCATGTCCGTCGCGGGGACGATCGTCTCGACGGCGAGCACCCAACCGAGCGCGCGGCGCTGGCCGGTGAGGAGCAGCGTGAGCGGGATGAGCCCGGAGACCAGGTCGCGGATGCCCTTGGTCGCGAGGAAGTCCGCCGCATCTCCCTCCGGCCAGTCGGGCAGGCCGAACGACGGTGCCGTCGCGACCGGGGCGAACAGGTAGCTGAAGCCGACGTAGCCGATCCCGACCGCGAGCAGGACGGTCAGCGTGGATGCCAGGTGCTTGCGGAACAAGAGCGCGCTCCTTCTCATGGTGATGGTGGTCTGGACGGCCGTCAGGGGGTCAGCGCCCGGCCGGGCGCGAGAGCGGACCGAGCACGCGCACGACGGCGCGGGTGAGGGCCGACGCCGGCCGCATCACGTCGCGGTACTCGTTCAGGACGCCCGCGAGGCCGACCAGCCCGGCCCGCCCGTCGCGGTGCAGCCGGTCCATGGCGGTGAAGAACGGCTCGACGCGCCCGGCAGGCGTGCTGAGCCAGCGCACCGTGGCGGGCTGGTCACCGGGGTTCCACATGTGGTGCACGGTGCCGCGCACGATGTCGAACGCGTCGCCGGCGGAGTAGTCCCGCTCGACGGCATCCGACCCGGTCCCGTACCCGACGCGGAGCGTGCCGGCGAGGACCGTGAACGACTCGTCGTGGTGGGGGTGCACGTGCTTCGGCGGGCGCGATCCGCGGGGCTCGTACGTCGCCTCCACCTGGAAGCGGTCGGCGGTGCTCTCCTGCACCACCAGGGTCTCCGAGCCGTTGAGCGTCAGCGTCGTCATGATTGCTCCTCTTCAAGTAACTTGTGTGCGAGTTGCTTGAGAGGAAGTTAGCGTAGGAGTAACTCGTGCGCAAGGTAATGTGGCGACATGGACGACAACGACCGCATCGACGCGCTCGTCGGGCAGTGGGCCGACGAGCGTCCCGACCTCGATCTCGACGCCATGGCGCTGCTCGCCCGGCTGGGCCGCGCCGCGGAGCTCGTGGACGCGCGCACGCAGGCGCTCGCTGCCGACTACGGCCTCAACCGCGGCGACGGCGACGTGCTGTTCGCCCTGCGCCGGTCGGGCGACCCCTACCGGCTCTCACCCACGAGCCTGGCGCGCGCGCTGCTCATGACCACCGGCACGATGACCGGTCGACTGGACCGGCTGGAGAAGCGCGGCCTGATCGTGCGCGTCCCCAGCACGCAGGACCGGCGCAGCCTCGACGTCGAGCTGACCGCGGAGGGCAAGCGCCAGGTGGACGGCGCCGTCACCCGGCACGGCGCCGGCCAGCGGGAGATCGTCTCGGCACTCACCGCCACCGACCGCGCCGACCTCGACCGCGTGACCCGCCGGCTGATCAGCCACCTGGGCTCCGACTAGCTCGAGCCGGGGCCCGTCGAGCCCGGGACGCAGCAGCCGTCGTCGCACCCCGCGGCGCCGCCGTCCGGGGCCTCGCGGTCCACGACCTCGCCGTCCGAGGCCAGCAGCGCACCGACCGGTGCGCAGCACGCGTCACCGCGCCAGGCCTCGACGCCCTCCTTGACGGCGACGGCTGCGATGACGAGAGCTGCGACCGGGTCAGCCCACGTCCAGCCGACCGTGGAGTTGAGCACCAGGCCGACGAGCAGCACCGCGGACAGGTACGTGCACAGCAGGGTCTGCCGGGAGTCCGCGACGGCGGACGCGGAGCCGAGCTCGCGGCCCGTGCGACGCTCGAACCACGACAGGAACGGCATCACCGCGAGGCTCACGGCCGCGAGCACGATCCCGACGGTGGAATGCTCCGGCTCGGCCGCGCCGAGCAGCGCGCGGACGGCGTCGACGGTGACGAACACCGCGAGGCCGAAGAACGAGACGGCGATGAGCCGCAGCGCGGTGCGCTCGCGACGGTGCGGGTCGGGCGCCGCGAACTGCCACGCGACCGCCGCGGCGGACAGGACCTCGACGACGGAGTCGAGGCCGAACCCGACGAGCGCGGCCGACGAGGCGATCCGCCCGGCCGTGATCGCGACGACCGCCTCAACCACGTTGTAGGTGATGGTCGCGCCGACGACCCACCGGACGCGGCGCTCGAGCACGGTACGTCGGGCGGCGGTCAGGGGTCGTGGACGCGGGCGGAGCCCGATCGGCAGGGAGGTCATGAGCAGGTGCACCCCTCAGGCCCGCAGCACGTCGGGTCGACGGTGACGACGAGCCGCAGCAGGTCGTCGAGCGCCGGGGACAGGTGCGCGTCGGCGAGCCGGTACCAGGTGCGCCGCCCGTCGGGGATCGCCTCGACCAGCCCGCACCCGCGCAGGCACGCGAGCTGGTTCGACATGACCTGGCGCGAGACGCCGAGCGCGTCCGCGAGGTCGGACGGGTAGGCCGGCGCCTCGCGCAGCGTCAGCAGGATCCGCGTGCGCGTCTCGTCGGACAGGGCGTGCCCGAGCCGCGCGAGCGCGGCGGTGTGCGTGAGGGTGACGGTCTCGACCATCCCTCGACAGTACAGCGCATCCTGTATTCAGGCCAGGCTGTACTGAGACCGAGCGCCCGAGCACGACGGCGCCCGCCGTCGAGCACGATCTGGGGGTCGTTATCCGGTGGATAACTACCCCCAGGTCGTGCTCGGCGGGAGCGGGGTTCGGCGGGAGCGGGGTCGGGTCAGACCGTGCGGCGCGTCCGCCGGATCCCGACCCACAGCCCGACCGCGCACGTCAGCGCCGCCGCGACGAAGCCCCACAGCACGTCCGCGTCCACGAACGAGCCGGCGAGGAGCGCCCGTTCCGCGTCGACGACGTACGTCAGCGGGTTGAACAGCGCGGCCGTGCGCATCCACGCAGGGCCCGCCTCGAGCGGCAGCATCATGCCGGACAGGATGAGCAGCGGGAACAGCAGCGACTGCTGGACGCCCCAGAACAGCCACTCGCGGTTCTTCGCGGCGAGCGCCAGCGCGATCGACAGCGCGCCGACGCCGATCCCGAAGATGCCGAGCAGCACGAGGCCCACGAGCAGGTGCAGCGGGTACAGCGTGAACCCGAACGGCACGCACACGAGCGCGATGAGCAGCCCTTGCACGACGAGCGGCGCGAACTCCTTGAGCGCCCGCCCCACGAGGATCGCGGACCGGTCGAGCGGTGTCGCGAGGACGCGCTCGTAGGAGCCGGTCATCATCTCGTAGAGCAGGTTGGACCCGCTCATGGACGTGCCGAACAGCGAGATCATGACGATCACGCCGGGCACGAACCACTGCAGCGTGTCGGCCGTGCTCCCGCCACCGCCGGGCGCCCCGCCCCCGAACCCGCCGACCGCACCCGTGAGCAGCGGCCCGAACAGCCCCAGGAAGATCAGCGGCTGCAGGAGCGAGAAGATGAGCGTGAACGGGTCGCGCAGCACGAGCAGGATCTCGCGCGTGAACACGGCCCAGGTGTCGGTGAAGAACTTGCCCACCCGGCTGTCGGAGACCCCGCCCGTCCCCGCCGCCCTGGTCTGGTTCACCTCGGTCTGCGTGGTCATCACGCCGCCTCCTCTCGCAGGGAGCGTCCGGTGAGGTTGAGGAACACGTCGTCGAGGCTCGCCTGCTCGAGCTGCGCCGAGCGCACCGCGAACCCGCCGACGCGCAGCGCCTCGATCGCCTCGGGGAGCCGGTCGGCGCCATGGGTCGTGGTGATCCGCACGGTGCGGGCTCCGTCGGCCCCGGCCGCGTCGTCGGACGTGACCTGCCCCAGGTCCGGGGTCAGCGCCGCGCGGAGGCGGGCTGCGTCGTCGGGCACCGGGTCCCGGCCCGACGACGTCCCGCCGCCCGCGGCGCCCGGCGCCACCACCAGCGTGATCAGGTCGTCGGAGTGGTCGCGCTTGAGCTCGACCGGGGTGGCGTCCGCAATGATCTCGCCGTGGTCGATGACGACGACGCGCTCCGCCATGTCGTCGGCCTCGTCGAGGTAGTGGGTGGTCAGGACGATCGTCATGCCGTACCGCTCGCGCATCGCCGCGATGTGCTCCCACAGGTTGGCGCGCGCGTGCGGGTCGAGGCCCGTCGTCGGCTCGTCGAGGAAGAGCAGGGGCGGGTGGTTCATCAGTCCGAGCGCGACGTCGAGTCGCCGTCGCTGGCCGCCGGACAGCGACTGCACGGTGCGCTTCTCGAGCCCACCCAGGTCGAGGGCCTCGAGGAGCTCGGCCGCGCGGCGTGAGTAGTCGGCCGCCGGCTGACCGTAGAAGCGGCCCTGGTTGTGCAGCTCGTCGAGCACACGGTAGGAGAACCCTCCCCCGTTGCCCTGGCCGATGAACCCGATCCGCGAGCGCACCTGCGAGGGGTGGCGCGCGACGTCGTACCCGGCGACCTCGGCGGTGCCGGACGTCGGTTCGAGGAGGCTCGTCAGCATCCTCAGGGTCGTGGACTTGCCGGCCCCGTTGGGGCCGAGGAAGGCGACGAGCTCGCCCTCGCGGACGTCGAAGTCGATGCCCTTGACGGCTTCGACGGTCTCCTTCTTGCGGTGGAAGGTCTTGGTCAGACCTCTGGCTCGAATCACCGTAGACACCCTCTCGTACGCCGTACGATAATGAAGAGATGACGCTAGCATACGCTGTACGGAAAAGGTAGCGCGAGGGTCTGACACTCCCCCGCGCGCTCGCTGCCGCACGGATCGGGGAGGATGGATGGCGTGACCCAGGACGACCGCACCACCCAGCCCGAAGGCGCCCTGCCGCGCGGGATGGTCGCGGCCGCCGAGGCCGGCCACCCGAGCGCGGTCGCCGCGGCCGAGCACGCACGGCACTCCGAGGGCGAGGTCGTCCGCACGCCCGAGGTCACGCGACGCCTCGCGCTCCTGTGGGACCCGCCGACGCCAGCCACCCGGGGCCGCAAGCCCCGGCTCACGCTCGACGACGTGGTCGGCGCCGGGATCGCCGTCGCGCAGGACGGCGGCCTCGACGCGCTCTCGATGCGGCGGGTCGCGACCGAGCTCGGCGTCGGGGCCATGTCCCTGTACACCTACGTCCCCGGGCGCACCGAGCTCGTCGACCTCATGGTCGACCGCGCGTACGCCGAGCTCGACCTGCCCGCCGCCGGCACGCCCTGGCGCGCCGCGCTCGCCCGGTACGCCCACCAGATGTGGGACCTGTACCTGCGCCACCCCTGGATCCTGCAGACCAACATGTGGCGGGCACCCCTCGCACCGCACGTGCTCGACGCCCAGGAAGCCGGGCTGCGCACCGTCGTCGACACCGGGCTCACCGAGGTGCAGGTGGTCGAGACGCTCGCGCTCGTCGACAACTACGTCCAGGGGCTCGCGCGCGCGACCATCGCCGAGTCGGCCGAGCAGGACGCGACCGGGATGGGCAGCGACGAGTACTGGACGACCCTCGGCAGCTTCTGGGAGGACTGGTTCGACGTCGAGCGTTACCCCGTCATGACCCGGGTCTACGTCGCCGGCGGGTTCGACGCGCCGCAAGGCCCCTTCGACGCCAGCCTCGACCGCCTGCTCGACGCCGTCGAGGCGGCCATCGACCGCGCGAACCAGAACTCGGCTACCGGCTGACGTACGGGCCCGACCCCTGGCAGGATCGACACATGGACCCCCGCGCCGGCACCCCCGCACAGCCCAGCGACCTCATCGACGTCGACGCCGTCGTCAGCGCCTACTACGATCTCGCCCCCGACGTCGACGACCCCGCGCAGAAGGTCGTGTTCGGCACGTCCGGCCACCGCGGGTCCAGCCTCGACCACGCGTTCAACGAGGCGCACATCATCGCGATCACCGTGGCCATCGTCGAGTACCGGCGCTCGCAGGGGACCGACGGCCCGCTGTTCATCGGACGCGACACCCACGCGCTGTCCCTGCCCGCGTGGCAGACCGCGCTCGAGGTGCTGGTCGCGGCGGGCGTGGACGTGCACGTCGACGCCCGCGACTCCTACACCCCGACGCCCGCCGTCTCGCAGTCGATCCTGCTGCACAACGAGGCGACGACGACGCAGGGCGTGCGCACGACCGGCCCCGGGCTCGCGGACGGGATCGTCGTGACGCCGTCGCACAACCCGCCGCGCGACGGCGGCTTCAAGTACAACCCGCCGCACGGCGGGCCGGCCGGGTCGGAGGCGACCGGCTGGATCGCGGACCGCGCGAACGAGATCCTGCGCACCGGCGTCGGGGCCGTCCGCCGCGTCCAGCTCGCCGACGCGCTCGAGTCGGAGCACGTGCACAAGCACGACTTCCTGACGACGTACGTCGACGACCTGGTGAACGTCCTCGACCTCGACGCGATCCGCGACGCCGGCGTGCGCATCGGCGCCGACCCGCTCGGCGGCGCGGCCGTCGAGTACTGGGGCGAGATCGGCGAGCGCCACGGGCTGGACCTCACGGTCGTGAACCCGCAGGTCGACCCGCGGTGGTCGTTCATGACGCTCGACTGGGACGGCAAGATCCGCATGGACTGCTCGTCGCCGTACGCGATGGCGTCGCTCGTCTCCCGCATGACGGGCGACGCGTCGGGCGGGTCCGCGCCGTTCGACGTCGCGACCGGCAACGATGCCGACTCCGACCGCCACGGCATCGTCACGCCGGACGCCGGGCTGATGAACCCCAACCACTACCTCGCCGTGGCGATCCAGTACCTCTACGGCGGCGCGCGCCCGGGCTGGGGCGAGGGTGCCGCGATCGGCAAGACGCTCGTGTCCTCCGCGCTGATCGACCGGGTCGCGGGCGGCCTCGGCCGCCGCCTGATCGAGGTGCCGGTCGGGTTCAAGTGGTTCGTGCCCGGGCTGCTCGACGGGTCCGTCGGGTTCGGCGGCGAGGAGTCCGCGGGCGCGTCGTTCCTGCGCACCGACGGGCGCGTCTGGTCCACCGACAAGGACGGGCTGCTGCTCGCGCTGCTCGCGTCGGAGATCATCGCCACCACGGGGAGGTCGCCCTCGGAGCATCACCGCGCGCTCGTCGAGCAGCACGGCGAGTCCTGGTACGCACGCGTCGACGCACCCGCCACGCTCGAGGAGAAGGCCACCCTCGGCAAGCTCTCGCCCGAGCAGGTCACGGCCACCGAGCTCGCCGGCGAGGAGATCACCGCGAGGCTCACGAGCGCACCGGGCAACGACGCGGCGATCGGCGGGCTCAAGGTGACCACCGAGAACGCGTGGTTCGCCGCCCGTCCGTCGGGCACGGAGAACGTGTACAAGATCTACGCCGAGTCGTTCGTCTCCGCCGAGCACCTGGCCCAGGTCCAGGCCGAGGCCAAGGACGTCGTCTCAGCGGCGCTCGGCAGCTAGCGGCACCGGGGCGGATCGGAGGGGCGACGTGGAGCGACCCGCCGACTCCCTGTTCGCCCGCGCGCGGCCCCGTTCTGCCACCCGCGCCGCTGTCCTCGCCCTGCTCGCGGCGCTCCTGCTGGGCGTGCCTGGTGCGATGGTCCTGGTCGACAGCGTCCGCTCGGCCACGACCGTGTACGAGCAGGTGCAGGTGACAGCGACGGCCGAGGGTACGGAACCCGTGTCCTTGGGTCGGCGGGCGAACTGGCAGACGAAGGACGTGCGCGTCGTCACCGTCACCCTGCCCGACGGGTCGGAGACGACCATGAGGACGGACGACCTCGCCGTGGGCGACTCGGCGACCGCCTACCGGGACACGGGCTCCGGGACCGTGCTGGAGCAGCCGGACCGCCCCGCGCTGCTGGCGTGGGCGTTCTCGGTCGGCACGATCATCGCCGCCGCCTTTTTCGCCCGGGCCGGGGTCGCGGGCCTGCGCCGTCGCGGTGACGGCACGCGTCCCGGGGGCCCGGCGCCCCGCGAGCGGTCATGACGCCCTGACTGCCGGGTTCCTCATGGTGTCCGGCGTCGCTCCCGCTCGCCCCAGGTCTCGGTCGCGACGCGCTGCGCGTCGCGCAGCGCGCGGGCCGGGTCGACGCCCTTGGGGCAGACCTGCGTGCACGCGCCGACCTGGATGCACGGCCAGGCGCCGAACTCGGTGTCGAGCACGTCGGCGCGCGCGAGCTCGCCGGTGTCGCGGGAGTCGGTGTCCCAGCGGCGCGCCGTCGCGACGACCGCCGGCCCGAGGAAGTCCGGCGCCGCGTCGAGCTGCGGGCACGCGGAGTAGCAGAGCATGCAGTCGATGCACTCGGCGAAGTCGCGGTAGGCGGCGAGCTCGCCCGGCGTCTGCCGGTGGCCCGACGTCGGGGCCGCGCCCGCGAGCGGGAGGGACGTCGCGGCGTCGGGCACGAGCCAGGGCTGCACCTCGGCGAGCTTGCCGAGGAACGTGTCCGTGTCGACGACGAGGTCGCGCAGCACCTCGGCGTGCGCGAGCGGCTCGACGACGAGGCCCGTCGTGCGGTAGCCCCGCACGAACGTCTCGCACCCGAGGACGGGCCGGCCGTTGACCATGACACCGCAGGAGCCGCAGACCGCCATCTTGCACGACCACCGGAACGTGAGCGTCGGGTCGGCGTGGTCCTTGACCCACTGCAGCGCGTCGAGGACGGACGTGCGGTCGTCGTAGGGCACGTCGAACACGTCGCGCCGCGAGCCGCCGTCGTCCACCTCGCCCGACCCGGACCGCAGCACCTCGAGCCGCACGGTCGCGTCGCTCATGCCGACCCCTCCTTCCGTGAGCCCACCGGTTCGTGGGCGAGCCGCACCCCGCCGTCGGGGCCGAGCGTCACGAGCGAGTGCTGCGGTACCTCGTCCGTGCCCGGGTGGTCCAGCCGCTGGTGCGCGCCTCGCGACTCCTGGCGCGCGAGCGCCGCCGCGACCGCGGCGTGCGCGACCAGGAGCGTCGCGCCCAGCTCGACCGTCGTCGCCCAGTCCGTGTTGAGCACGACGCTCGTGTCCGCGACGCGCACGTCCGCGTACCGCTCGCGCAGCCCCTCGATCGTCGTGAGCGCCCGACCGAGGCCGTCGGCGTCGCGGTAGATCCCGGCGTCGGCGTCGAGCGCACCGCCCAGCTCGTCCCGGATCGCCGCGGGCGGCTCCGTCCCGCGACCGCGCATCGCGAGGTAGCGGTCGGCGACCTCGGCGGCGCGGTCGGCCACGTCCCCGGGTGCGGCGCCCGGGTCGGCGTCGTGCGCCCACGCGAGCGCCGCCTCCCCGGCCGCGCGCCCGACGACGAGGGTCTCCACCAGCGAGTTCGAGCCGAGCCGGTTCGCCCCGTGCAGGCCGGTCGAGGCGCACTCCCCCGCCGCGAACAGCCCGGGCAGCGCCGTGGTGCCCCGGGCGTCGGTCCGGATGCCGCCCATCGTGTAGTGCGCGGTCGGGCGGACCGGGACGGGCTCGAGCGCCGGGTCGACGCCCGCGAAGCGCTTCGCGAGGCCCGCGACGAGCGGCAGCCGCTCGCCGATCCGCTCGCGCCCGAGGTGGCGCAGGTCGAGGAGGACGACGCCGCCGTCGGGCGTGGGGATGGTGCGGCCGTCCCGGTCCGCGTGCCAGAACGCCTGGGACAGCTTGTCCCGCGGGCCGAGCTCCATGCGGCGGGGCACCGGCTCCCCGACGCGCGTCTCGGGCCCGAGGCCGTAGTCGGCGAGGTAGCGCCGCCCCTCGGCGTCGAGCAGCACGCCACCCTCACCGCGCGCCGCCTCGGTGAGCAGGATCCCGGACCCGGGCAGGCCGGTCGGGTGGAACTGCAGGAACTCGGGGTCGCGCAGCGCGGCACCGGCACGCATCGCCATCGCGGTGCCGTCGCCCGTGACGATCCCCGCGTTGGTGCTCGTCCCCCAGGCGCGCGCGGCACCGCCGGTCGCGAGCACGACCGAGGGCGCCTCGATCAGCAGCGGCTCGCCCCGGTGCTGGTCGTGCACGACGACGCCCCGCACCCTCCCGCCGGACGCGCCCGCCTCGCCGGGCGGGCCGCCGTCGACCACGAGGTCGAGCACGTGGTGCTCGTCGTAGCGGCGGATCGACCCACCCTGACCGGAGTACCGCAGCGACGTCTGGAACAGCGAGTGCAGCAGGTGGAAGCCCGTCTTGTCCGCGGCGAACCACGTCCGCGCCCGGCTCATGCCGCCGAACCGGCGGACCGCCACGTCCCCGTCGTCCGTGCGGCTCCACGGCATGCCCCAGCGCTCGAGGCGCCAGAGCTCTCCCGCGGCGCGCTCGACGACGAACCGCACCGCGTCCTCCTCGCACAGCCCCGCGCCACCGGCGACCGTGTCGGCCACGTGCTGGTCCAGCGAGTCGTCGTCGCCGACGACGCCCGCGGCCCCGCCCTCGGCGGCCACCGTGTGGGAGCGCATGGGGTAGACCTTGGACACGAGCGCCACGACCGGCGCGCGCGCACCGCCATCACCGGCCGCCTCCGCGACCGCGAGCGCCGCGCTCAGCCCGGCGGCACCGCCCCCGACCACGACGACGTCGGCGTGCTCGACCCGCAGCGTGCTCACGCGCGGACCGGGGTGGCGTGGCGGCCGGGACCCGGCCGGGCGACGTCGGTCACGATGAGGTTGGTCACACCGGAAGCCTGACGGCCCGGTGGCCCGGCCGCAACAGCCGAAGGTCCCGTCTCAGGGGACAGGTCCCCATCGCGCACGTGTCGGCAGATCGGTTAGCGTCCCCACGGACCCCGACACCTGAGACGAACCGGAGCACAACCATGCGTCCCGCCCGCACCCTCACCGCCGTCGCCACCGCGTCGGTCCTCGCTCTCGGTCTCGCCGCCTGCTCGTCCGGCGACGACACCACCCCCGAGGAGACCCCGGCCACCGAGTCGTCCGCGCCCGCGGAGGAGGAGTCGGCTCCCGTCGAGGAGGAGACCGAGCCTGCCGAGGAAGAGACCCCCGAGGACACGGCGGACGAGGCCTCCGCCGACGGCGCGGCCCCGTGGGCGCGCCCGGTCACGACGCCCGGCGAGAAGGTCGCGACGTTCACGATCGGCGACGTGCGCGTGGACGTCTTCCAGGTCGGCACGGCCAAGGCGACGGAGACCGGCTTCTTCGTCGACCCGGAGACGAACGAGCCGATCATCGCCGAGGGCGACGAGATCGTGTACGTCAACTACGTCGTCACCAACGAGGGCGACCCGATCGACCTCGGCTCGTCGTTCGTCGACGTGTCGCTGCGCTACGACGACTGGCCCTACATGCAGGGCATGGACGCGACCACGGACGACGACCAGTACGCGGAGATGGACGTCAACCCCGAGGCGCTGGACATCGACGCGTTCAACGAGGACGGCGTCTACACGCTCGGCACCGGCGAGTCGTACTCGGTGGGAACCAACTTCGCCTACCAGGCCGGTTCCCCGTTCACCGTCGAGGGCGTCTACACCCCGGTCGACGCCGAGGGCGAGCTCCTGCACGACGAGCGCGTCGAGGGCGAGGGCACGGGCACCATCGAGTAGCCCGCACGCGAGGTCAGGGGGCGCGGACCAGGTCCTGGTAGTCCGGGTGCCGCCCCACCCACGCCTTGACGAACGGGCAGAGCGGGACGATCACCTCGCCCGCCGCCCGGACCTGGTCCAGTGCACCGGCGACGAGCGCCGACCCGACACCCTGGCCCTCGTACGCGGGGTCGACCTCCGTGTGCGTGAAGACCACCGTGCCGGGCTGTCGCACGTACGCCGCGAACCCCGCGACCCCGCCGTCCGGGGTCCGGGCCTCGAACCGGTCCCCGGCGTCGACGACCTCGACCGTGGTGTCGGCTCGCGTGGTGTCGGCAGCCGTGCTGCGCGTCGCGTCGTCCATCGCGCCATCGTGACGTGACCCGGCCCTCGCGACAAGCCCGGCGGGGTGCCGGGCGCGCGACCCACCTCCGGGTGGGAGGATGGCGCCGTGGTCGGGACGACAGGCTCAGGGACGTCACCCCGGCCGTCGCGCAACCCGTACCGCGCCATCCTGGCCGTCCCCGGGGCGCTGACGTTCTCGCTCGCCGCGCTCGTCGCCCGGCTGCCCATGTCGATGATGGGCATCGGCACCATCCTCATGATCCAGGGCATCTACGGCGAGTACGCCCTCGCGGGCCGGGTCGCGGCGGTGCTGATCGTGGTGCAGGCGATCTGCTCGCCCCAGATCGCCCGGTTCGTCGACCGCGTCGGACAGCGTCGCGTCATGCTGCCCCTGCTCGCCGTGACCGGGCTCGGCCTGTGCGGGCTCGTGCTGGCCGCGGTGATGCGCTGGCCGGAGTGGACGCTGTACGCGTTCGCGGCCCTCGCCGGTGCGTCCCAGGGGTCCTACGGCTCGATGTCCCGCGCGCGCTGGAACCACGCCCTCGGCGACCCGCGACGGCTGCACACCGCGTTCTCGCTCGAGTCGGCCTTCGACGAGCTGGTGTTCGTCGTCGGGCCGGTGCTCGCGACGTTGCTCGCGACGGGGGTCGCACCGGCGGCCGGCCTCGTGGTCCCGCTCGTCGCGGTGCTCGTCGGCGGGACGTGGTTCCTGTCGCAGCGCGCGACCGAGCCGCCCGCGCGACCCACCGAACCGGGTGTGCGCACCCGTTCGGCGATGCGGTCGAGCGGCATGGTGGTGCTCGTCATCGTGTTCGTCGCGATGGGGGCCGCGCTGGGGGCGAGCGACGTCTCGACGATCGCGTTCGCCGAGGAGCACGGCTCGAAGGGTGCGGCAGGGCTCGTGCTCGGGATCTTCGCCGCGGGCTCGCTCGTCGCGGGCCTGCTGTACGGGGCCAGGAACTGGGTGTCGCCGCTGTGGCGGCGGTTCGTCGTCGGGATCGTGGCGCTCGCGATCGGCACGACCTTGTTCCTCGTCGTGACGTCGTTGCCGGCGCTCGCGGCCGTCATGTTCGTCACCGGGTTCGCGATCGCGCCGACCCTGATCAACGGCAACGCGCTGGTGCAGAACCTCGTCGCGCCGCACCAGCTCACGGAGGGTCTGGCGTGGGTGGGCACCGCGCTCGGGATCGGGGTGTCGGTCGGGTCGTCGGTCGCCGGGTCCCGCATCGACACCGAGGGCGCGCACGCCGGCTTCGAGGTCGTCGTGGCGTCGGGCCTGCTCGCCGTCGTCCTCGTGCTCGCGGCGATGCGCACGCTGCGCCGTGGCGCCGCCCGTGAGGACCTCCCCGCGGCCTGACCGTTGTCCGTCAGGTGCCCGACGCCGCGTGCCCGGCCAGGTGGGCGCGCTCGCCGTCGTGGTCGAAGATCGTGAGGAGCTCCACCGGCCCGCCGTGCGAGCCGATCGAGTGCGGCACCATCGTCGAGAACTCTGCGGCCTGCCCGGCCTCGACGAGGATGCGACGCTCCCCCAGGTAGAGGCACGCGGTCCCCGAGAGCACGGTGAACCACTCGTGCCCGGGGTGGACCCGCTGGTGGTTGGGGCCGACCGGACGCTCCGGGGTGATGCGCATCTTGGCGACGGTGGTCCCGGCGCGCTCGCGCGAGAGCAGCCACATCGTCACGCCCTCCTGCCGGCTCGGCTCGGGGCGGATGACGACGTCCTCGTCGTCGACGGGCTCGACGAGCAGGTCGAGCGTCGTGCCGAGCGCGCGAGCGATGGGCACGAGCTGGTCGAGCGCGATGCGGCGCCCGCCGGTCTCGATGCGGCTCAGGGTCGAGGGGCTGAGGAAGCACCGCGCGGCGAGCGAGTCGAGGGTCCAGCCGCGCGCGAGGCGCAGCCCGCGGATGCGTTGGCGGACGACCGCGTCCAAGTCCGGTTCTTGCGTCATACGCAAGACTCTATGCCTGCGACGCATGCAGCGTCTACCGTGGACACATGACCTCGCACGCCCACGGCCACTCCTCCAGCCACGCACCCCACCATTCCGCTGGTCACGCCCACGGCCACTCCCACGGGAGCGACCACGGCGGCGCACACCCCGACGACGACGCCTGCGCCGAGATCCTCGACCTCGACGCGACGGTCTTCGCCGACCTCCTCGCCGACGTCGTCGGTCGCGTCGCAGCCCTCGCGCCCCCGACCGTCCGGACCGTCGTCGACCTCGGCGCGGGCACCGGGACCGGGACCGCCGCGCTCGCGCGGGCATTCCCCGACGCTCAGGTCGTCGCCGTCGACTCCTCGTCCACGATGCTCGGCCGGCTGCGCACCGCCGCCGAGAAGGCGGGGATCGGCGCCCGGGTCCGCACCGTCGAGGCCGACCTCGACGCGGGCTGGCCGGACCTCGCCGAGGTCGACGTCGTGTGGGCCTCCGCGTCGATGCACCACGTCACCGACCCGGGCCGCGTCCTGCGCGACGCCTTCGCGTCCCTCGCCCCGGGCGGCCTCGTCGCCGTGGTCGAGATGACGGGCACGACGCCGGTCCTGCCGCAGTCGGCCGGTCGGCCCGGCCTCACGGAGCGCCTCGCCGAGGCGATGAGCCACGCCGGGTGGAACCAGTACCCCGACTGGACCCCGTACCTCGAGCGCGCCGGTCTCGAGCTCGTCGAGCGCGTCGAGCTCGAGTCGCCGCCCGCGACGGGCCCGGGCGCGGACCTCTGGGTCCGCACGACCCTCGAGCGCGTACGCGACCACCTGGCGCCCCACCTCGCGCCCGACGACGCCGCCACGATCGCCGCCTTCCTCGACCGACCCCGCGTGACGGCGTCGGGCCCGACGACCACGGGCGAGGACGACGGCCCGCGCGCGCGGAGCGGCCGCATCCTCTGGGCGGCCCGCCGCCCGTCGGCCGCCGTCCCTGCCCGTTGAGCACGACCACCTTTCCCGAGGAGACACCCATGACCACCACCACCTGTGACGTCGCGATCGTCGGCGGTGGCCCCGCGGGCCTGTCCGCGGCCGTGACGCTCGGGCGCTCGCTGCGCTCCGTCGTCGTGGTCGACGCGGGCGAGCCCCGCAACGCGCCCGCGGCCGGCGCGCACAACCTGCTCGGGCGCGAGGGCATCGCGCCGCGCGACCTGCTCGCTGCCGGCCGGCACGAGGCCGAGTCCTACGGGGCCGAGGTCCGCCCCGGCCGGGTGTCCCGGGTGCGTCGCGAGGGTGACGGCTTCGTCCTCGACGTCGAACCGCTCGCCCCGGGCGCGTCCCCCGCCCAGGGGCCGACGACCGTCCGCGCGCGCCGGGTCCTGCTCGCCGCCGGCCTCGTCGACGAGCTCCCCGACGTCCCGGGGGTGCGCGAGCTCTGGGGCCACGACGTCATCCACTGCCCGTACTGCCACGGCTACGAGGTCCGCGGTCGGCGCATCGGCATTCTCGGCACCGGGCCCGCCGCGGTCCACCAGGTGCTGCTGTTCCGCCAGCTCAGCGACGACGTCACGCTCTTCCTCCACACCGCGCCCGAGCCCGACGACGCCACGTGGGAGCAGCTCGCGGCACTCGGCGTGCGCGTGGTCGAGGGAACGGTCGCGCGTCTCGACGCCGACGGCCCGGACGGCGGGCTGCGCGCCGTCGTCCTCGCCGACGGCACCTCGTTCCCCGTCGACGCGGTCGCCGTGGCGCCGCGCTTCGTCGCGCGCGGCGAGCTGTTCGAGCAGCTGGGCGGCACGCTCGAGGAGCACCCGATGGGTGGCCGGTTCGTCCCTGCCGACCCACGCGGCGCGACCGCGCTGCCCGGCGTCTGGGCGGCGGGCAACACGAGCGACCTCTCCGCGATGGTCGGGGCGTCTGCCGCCGCGGGCGTCATGGCGGGCGCAACGATCAACGCCGAGCTCGTGGCGCAGGACGCCGCGCGCGCCGTCGAGCACCGGCGGTCGCCGTTCTCCGCCCGCGCCGAGGCCGAGGTGGCCGCGCTCGTCGCGGGCGGTCGCGCGCACGGTCTCGGCTGACCTGCCGAGCCCCGGGTTGCCGTCCGATCGACTCCTTGATCGGGCGGCAACCCGGGGGTCGGCACCATGCGGCCCCCGCGGGACGTGACGCACGAGACGTCGCCTGCGTGGCGCTCGCTCTGCGCCCGACGACGGCCCGACGCAGGATGGAGGGCGAACCGTCCCCGCCCGTGGAGGTACGTCATGCCGTTCGGAATCGGCCGCCCGCCCCAGGACAAGCGCGACCGCACGGTCGCGGACCTGCTGGTCGCCCAGCTCATCGAGGCGGGGGTGCGGCGCATCTACGGGATCGTCGGCGACAGCCTCAACCCGGTCGTCGACGCCGTGCACCGCTCCAACACGGGCGAGAACGCCGGCAAGGGCATCGAGTGGGTGCACGTCCGGCACGAGGAGGCCGCCGCGTTCGCGGCGGCGGCCGAGGCGGAGGTCACGGGCGAGCTCGCGGTGTGCGCAGGGTCCTGCGGGCCCGGCAACCTGCACCTCATCAACGGCCTGTACGACGCGAACCGCTCGCGCGTCCCGGTCCTCGCCATCGCGAGCCACATCCCGAGCCCGCAGATCGGCACCGGGTTCTTCCAGGAGACGCACCCGGACCGGCTGTTCGTCGAGTGCTCCGTCTACTCGGAGATGATCTCCTCCGCGGAGCAGGCGCCGCGCGTCATCAACTCGGCGATCCACCACGCGTTCGGCGGACCGGGCGTCTCGGTGCTCACGCTGCCCGGAGACGTCGCGGACCTCGACGCCCCCGCGGCGGTGCCGGACGTCGCGTGCCGGCCCGCGAAGCCCCGCGTCGTGCCGGACACCACCGCGGTCCAGCAGCTCGCCGACGCGATCGACGCGGCGAAGAAGGTCACGATCTTCGCCGGCGTCGGCGTCCGGGGCGCGCACGACGACGTGCTCGCGCTCGCCGACAAGATCGCGGCTCCCGTCGGCCACTCGCTGCGCGGCAAGGAGTGGATCCAGTACGACAACCCGTTCGACGTCGGCATGTCCGGACTGCTCGGCTACGGCGCCTGCTTCGACGCCATGCACGACTGCGACCTCCTGATCCTGCTCGGCACCGACTTCCCGTACGACCAGTTCCTGCCCTCCTCCGTGCGCACCGCGCAGATCGACGTCGAGCCCGCACGCCTCGGCCGCCGCACCCGGCTGGACCTCGCGGTCGTCGGCGACGCGGGCGAGACCGTGCGCGCGCTGCTCCCGCTGGTGAAGAAGGCACGCTCGCGCACCTTCCTCGACAAGATGGTGGCCAAGCACGAGAAGGCGATGAACGGCGTCGTCGGGGCGTACACGAAGAAGGTCGAGCGCACGACGCCGATCCACCCGGAGTACGTCGCCGACGTCCTCGACCAGGTGGCTGCGGACGACGCCGTCTTCACCGTCGACACCGGCATGTGCAACGTCTGGGCCTCGCGGTACATCACGCCCAACGGGAGGCGACGTGTCATCGGCTCGTTCCTGCACGGGTCCATGGCGAACGCGCTGCCGCACGCGATCGGCGCCGCGGCCGCCGACCCCTCCCGTCAGGTCGTCGCCATGTCGGGCGACGGCGGCCTGTCGATGCTCCTGGGCGAGCTCGTCACGCTCAAGCACTACGACCTGCCGGTCAAGGTCGTGCTGTTCGACAACGCGAGCCTCGGCATGGTGCGCCTCGAGATGCTCGTCGACGGGCTGCCCATGTTCGGCACCGAGTCCCCGAAGGTCGACTACGCGGCCGTCGCGGCGGCGATCGGCATCCACGCGGTGCGGGTCGAGAAGCCGAAGGACGTGCGCAGCGCGCTCGAGGACGCGTTCCGGCGCCCCGGCCCGGCGCTCGTCGACGTCGTCACCGATCCCCGCGCGCTGTCCATCCCGCCGAACATCACCGCGGGCCAGGTCCGCGGCTTCGCCGCCGCGATGAGCAAGGAGATCCTCGGCGGCGGCATGGGCGAGGTCGTGTCCATGGCACGGGCCAACCTGCGCAACGTGCCGCGGCCCTGACACCCCGCCTGCCCCGGGCCGGGCCGCCCGGGCCGCCCCGCCCGGGCAGCGTCAGACGTCGCGGCGACGGACCACGACACACCCCAGCACGACCACCACGACCGTCCAGGCGAGGACCCAGACGACGCTCCACGCCAGGTCCGAGCCGTCGCCGGACGTGCCGGGCAGCTCCAGGATGCTCGACTCCGGTCCCGGGAACGTGCGCGCGAACTCCGTGACAGCGGCGACCGGGATCGCCTGCAGGAGCGCGGGGACGGCGTAGAGGAAGCCGAGGGTCGCGGCGACGGCCCCGATGCTCGACCGGATCATGAGACCGACCGCGACGGCGATCACCGCGGACGCGGCCTGGAAGTACGCGGTGCCCACGATCACGCGGAGGACTCCCGGGTCTCCGAGCCCGGACAGGGAGTCACCGCCGAGGACGGCGGCCGCCGTGAGGTACCCGAGGACGCTCGACACGAGCGACGCGACCAGGGCGACCACGGCGACAAGGACGACCTTCGCGAGGACGACGGGGACCCGGCGCGGCACGACCGCGAAGGTGACCTCCACCGCCCCGCGCTCGTACTCCGTGGTCGCGACGAGCGTCCCGAGCAGGACGAGGAGCAGGTGCGGCAGGTAGTTCGTGCCGGTGACCGCCGCGAGCGCGGACGACGTCGCGCCGTCACCGGTGTCCGCATCGGTCAGGGCCGTGGCCAGGGCGATGACGATCGGCAGGAGCACGGCGACGGAGAGCAGCCACCACGACGACCGCAGGCCGCGCGCCTTCAGGGACTCGGAGGCGAGCAGCCCCCGGAACGACACGCGCGTAGCGGCACGGTCCTGGGTCGCAGCGGTGCTGGTCACGGGGTCCCCTCTCCGGTCGTGTACTCCACGGCGTCCTTGGTGAGCTCGAAGAACGCGTCCTCCAGGGACGCGTGCTGCGGGACGAGCTCGGCGAGCGCCGTTCCCGTCTCGATCGCCAGCCTCCCCACCTGCTCGCTCGTCAGGCCCGTCACGTCGAGCGCGCCGTCGACGGCACCCGTGACCTTCCCGCCCGCCGTACGGACCGCCGAGACGAGGGGCTCGGCCGGGTCGGACGTCCGGACCCGGACGCTGCCGCCGGTCGCGGCGGACACGACCTCGTCGATCGTCCCCGCCGCGACGAGACGCCCCCGGCCGAGCACCACGACGTCGTCCGCGGTCTGGGCCATCTCGCTCATGAGGTGGCTCGAGACGAGGACCGTCGTGCCGCCCGCAGCGAGCGACCGGACGAGCTCGCGCACCCAGTGGACGCCGTCCGGGTCGAGACCGTTGACGGGCTCGTCGAGCACCAGCGTGCGGGGCCGGCCGAGGAGCGCCGCGGCGATGCCCAGCCTCTGGCCCATCCCCAGCGAGTACGTGCCGACGCGCCGGTCGGCGACGGACGCGAGTCCCGTCGTCTCCAGCACCTCGTCGACCCGGGGGGCGGGCAGGCGGTGCGTGAGGGCGAGCGCGCGCAGGTAGGTGCGCGCCGTCCGGCCGGGGTGGACCGCGTGCGCGTCGAGCATGGCGCCGATCGCGGTCAGGGGCGCCGGGTCGTCGACGAACGCCCGGCCGTCGACGCGCACCACGCCGCCCGTCGGGCGGTGGAGCCCGAGGATCATGCGCATGGTCGTGGACTTGCCCGCGCCGTTCGGACCGAGGAGCCCCGTGACCCGTCCGGTGCGCACCACGAAGCTGAGGTCGTCGACGGCGACCTTGTCGCCGTACGTCTTCGTGACGTGCTCGACCTCGATCACGATGCGCCCCCCCGGTCTGCCGCCTGCTTCGGCAGGTGCTTCGGCACCCAGCCTCGCGAGACGACGCCGATGAGCTGCGGCGGGGTGCTCTTGCGCGCCCACGCCTTGAAGACGAGGTACATCACGACGAGCAGGGCGTAGCGCCCGAGCGCGGCGAAGGACGCCTCCGCGGGGTCGCAGAACGCCGTGGCCGAGGAGTCGTTGAGGGAGTGCACGACCATGACGGCGAGGATCGCGAGGACCGCTCCGGGTGTCCCGCGCCGCCCGTGGAGGTACCAGAGCCGCCACGCGACCGCGGTCGCGATCCCGGTCAGCAGCCAGTGCACCGGCGAGACGGTGAACACCCGGGCTACCTGCGCCTGCACGATGGCCAGGGGTGTCAGCTCCGGTCCGTCGGCGCCGCAGAACTCCGGCGTCACCCCTGCGACGAACTGGTACGCGTAGACGGTGGTCTCCGCGACGGCGAACCCGAAGCCCGACGCCAGCCCGATCGCGATCCCCGCGCGAGGGTCGCGGTAGGCGGCGACGAACACGAGCAGCAGGAGCGGGACGAGCAGCTTCGTGCCCTCCTCGACGAACCCGACGGCCGCGGTGCCTGCGCTGATCCCGCCCTCACCGATGATCACCCCCGTGACGTTCGCCGAGATCGCGAGGGTCCCGCCCGCCGTGCCGACCGCGACGGCCACGACCTGCAGCGGCCGGACCACGTCCCCGAGCCCGAGCTGACGGTCGACGAACCGGTAGAACGCCCAGCAGACGAGGGCCATCGCCACGAGGCTCCCGGCGCCGAGCACGTGCTCGTTCTCGCCCGCGAGGTAGACGACGCCCATGACGACCAGGACCAGGACGGCGCCGAGCACGAACCACACCCACGCGCCCCAGAAGCGCCCACGGAACAGCCGCCCGCGGTCAGCGGCGGGGCCGACGTCGTCCAGCCGTGCGGTCCAGGCCCGCGAGTCCCAGGACCGGCGGCGCGCCACCGTCGTCGACGGGTCGGGGAACCACCCCTCGGCGGGCACGCCCGGACGTTCCCGGGCCAGCACCCAGGCGGACGCGAGACCGACGACGAGGAGCGCCGCGCCGATGATGGTGAGCCACATGGTCAGACCCAAGCATCAGTCCTCCCTCGCCGCCAGGCGACGCGGCTGTCGCCTCGCCCACGGGCAGCGGTGCGCCGGGGAGGGTAGTCCTCCCCATGCCCGGCGCCCCTGGGGGCTGCCGCTGAAAGGTCGGGTCACGATAGGGTGTTCTGACAGTCACGACAACTCCACACGCCGCACGAGCGCGCCCGCGAGGGCAGTGAGGAACCTGCATGATCGTCTTCGTCGTCATCGGCATCGCCGGGCTCGCACTCCTGCTCCTGTCCCTGCTCGTCGGCGAGTTCCTCGACATCGGCGACGGCGCCGTGTCGGGGACGTCCCTGGGTGTCGGCGGGGTCGTCTTCGGCGCCGTCGGCGCGATCGTCACGGTGAACGACCTGCCGACCTGGATCGCCTACGTGGGCTCGCTCGTGGTCGCCGTCGTCGTAGTCGCGCTCGTCCAGGTCCTGGTCAAGAACCTGCGCTCGTCGGAGAGCGGGGTCGCCGCCTCGCTCGTCGGCGTGCAGGGCACCGCCACGACCGCGATCGACCCGGCGCGCGGCGAGGTCTCGCTCGACGCCGTGCACGAGCTCGAGCGCCGCCTCGCGTGGTCCGACGAGCCGATCCCCGAGGGGGCACGCGTCGTCGTGCTCGAGCAGTCCGGCAGCAAGGTGCGCGTCCAGCGCCACTTCGCGAACGACTGACCCCACCCAGCTCCTCGCCCGGAGGCACCGGGCACCTGCACACCCGCCCGACCGGAAGGAAACCGCGCCCCGGCGCGCCACCATGGACGACAGAAACCTCATCACCACCATCGCGATCGTCGCCCTCGTCATCGCGTTCTTCGCGGTGGTCGTCTTCATCAGCAAGCGCATCCGCCGCGTCCCGCCGAACGAGGCCCTCGTCATCGTGGGTCGCGGCGCGGGCCGCAAGGAGGCCGGCGGCACCGGCCAGAAGGTCATCGTGGGCGGACGCACGTTCGTCTGGCCGATCCTGCAGCAGGGCTTCCCGATCTCGCTCGAGCAGCGCCAGATCGGCATCACGGTCGAGGGTGTGGACAAGCACCGCATCAAGATCGCCATCAAGGCGTCGATCAACTTCAAGGTCCGCGGTGACGAGGAGGGCGTGCGCCGTGCCGCCCAGCGCTTCCTCTCCCAGCAGGGCACCCTCACCGAGATCATCAAGGAGTCCCTCGAGGGCTCGCTGCGCTCCATCGTCGGCGACATGACGATCGAGCAGATCATCTCCGACCGCAAGGGCCTGTCCGACCGCGTCGTCGAGTCCACCAAGGCCGACCTCTCGGAGCAGGGCCTGCAGGTCGACCTGCTCAACATCTCCGACATCTCGACCCCCGGCTCCGACTACCTCGCCAACCTGGGTCGCGCCGAGAACGCCCGGGCCCGCCAGGTCGCCGAGGTGTCCGAGGCCGAGGCGCAGCGCGCGTCCGAGTTCGCCGTCATCGAGGCGGCCGAGCAGATCGCCGAGCGCCAGAAGGCGCTCGACCTCAAGCGCGCCGTCATCAAGGCGGACACCGACCGCGCCAACGCCGAGGCGGACGCGGCCGGCCAGCTGGCCCGCGCCGAGCAGGACCGGCTCGTCGCGCAGCAGGAGCGCGAGGCGCTCGCCGAGCAGGCGCGCGTGACGCAGGAGCGGCTCGACATCGAGGTCCGCAAGCCTGCCGAGGCCAAGGCGTACGCCGAGGTCCAGGAGGCGAACGCACGTCGTGACGCCGCGAACGCGGCGACCGAGGCCGACGCGTACAAGCGCACCGTCATCGCCGAGGCCAACAAGACGGCGGCGATCCAGGACGCCGAGGCGTCCGCCGCGGCCGTGCGCCGCGCCGGTGAGGCCGAGCGCGACCGTCAGGTCGCCAACGCCGCCGGTATCAAGGCCGAGGGTGAGGCGCGCGCCTTCGCGATCGAGGCCGAGGGTCGCGCCGAGGCGATCACGACCGACGCCAAGGCCGAGGCGCTCAAGAAGTACGGCGAGGCAGCCCTCGTGCAGGAGCTCATCGAGCGCCTGCCGGAGATCGTCCGGGCGGCGGCCGAGCCCATCGGCAACATCCAGGGCATGACCGTCATCTCCACCGACGGTGCGTCGGCGGTCACCAAGAACGTCGCGTCCGTCCTCGGCGAGGGCCAGGGCGTGATCAAGCAGCTCACGGGTGTCGACATCAACCAGCTCATCGCGGGGCTCGCGGGCAGCACCCTGGCCGGTGCGGACAGGACGAACGGCTCCTCCTCGTCCTGACAGCTCGTACCGAGCACGCAGACGTGGCCCGTCCGGTCTCACCGGGCGGGCCACGTCTGCGCGACGGCTGTGCGACGGCGTCGAGGTCGGGACCTTGGTCCCGACCTCGACGCCACAGGTCCCTCGTCCCGTGGAACGGGAACCCTGGGCGTTGCTGGACGGTTGTCCAGGACGACACACCGAACACCGCCCGGACCATCGTCGCTCCCCGGCTCACGCCCTGGAGGACGACCCGTGACCACGACACCGCGAGCACACCGCGGACGCAGGACCAGCACCGCCCGACGTCTCGGGACAGCCGTCGTCGCGAGCGCCCTCGCGCTCGTCCCGGCCGCCGCCGCGCAGGCATCGGCAGCCGCCGGAACCGCCAGTACGGCCAGCCCGGCCAGCACGGCGTCGGCCGTCAACCCGTTCGACCTCGCCGGCGGCTTCAGCGTCTACGCGCGCCAGGACGCGACCCTCGCCAATCAGGAGACCGAGGGCAGCATCGCGGTCGGAGGCGAGCTCACCGTCACGCGCAGCGGAGGCGGGACCTATGCCATCCACCACTTCGTGACGGGCACGGCCGACTACACGATCCCCACGGTCGACGGCGACCCCACCCGGCTCCTGATCGGCTCGTACTCCACAGAGTCCGGGCTCGTGGAGATCAAGAACGCCGGCTCCGGGGGCGACCCGGCGCTCGCGGGCTACCTCAAGGTCGCGCAGGACAGCACCGACTTCGCCGCCTACGAGCGCGCCGGCTGGGTCCGGTGGCGCACGTCGACGGACGACGCCCCCGCGATCGACGCCACGAACCAGGCCTGGCCCGCCGGCAAGGACACGGTCCGCACGGAGCGCGACGACGTCACGAGCTACGTCGAGGCGGGTGCGACCTCTGTCGGGACGGTCCAGCAGTGCCTCACCGACCTGGGTTCTGCCACGGGCGCCGGCCACCAGGTCGGGGTCGCGAGCGCCTGGGGTGAGCGCTTCGTGCTCGAGCCGCTCGCCGCGGACACCCCGAACGTCGTCGACTACGCCGACGTCGCCGGTGCGGGGCTGCTCCAGCTCTCCGACGGCAGCGCACAGCCCGGGCCGGCCAACCCGCTGGTGATCCGAGTCCCCGCCGGCACGACGGATCTCACGGGTTTCCGGACGGACCCGCAGGGTGCGTACTCGCCGTACATCCTCTGGGACCTGTCGGCCCTGACCGGGTCGGTCTCGCTCACCAGCCCGGTCCGGATCGACGGTTCGGTCTACGCGCCGGACGCCGACCTCACGGTCTCGGCCTCGCCGCTCGACGGGCAGGTCGTCGCGCGCAACCTCGTCCTCGCGGGCGAGGGCGAGGCCCACGCGTTCCTCTTCGCGGGCGCCATCCCGTGCGGAGGGTCGAGCGAGGAGTCGCCCACGGGAGGTTTCGAGGTCACCAAGGTCGTCGACGGCGACGCCGCAGACCTCGTCCCGGCAGGGACCGCGTTCGTCGTGGAGCAGCGCGTCGACGACGTCGTCGGGGACGCGCTGACGCTCCGCGTCGGCGAACCGGTCGTCGTGGACGGTCTGCCCACCGGGTCGACGGTCGAGCTGTCCGAGGTCGCCATTCCCGAGATCGACGAGGTGACGTGGGACGAGCCGTCCTGGTCCGGCGACGGGGTCGACGTCGACGCGGACGGCACCGCGTCGTTCGTCGTCGGCGACACCACGACCCTCGAGCTCACCCTCACCAACATCGCGACGGAACCGTCCGACCTGATCGACCCGCCGGACCCTGCTGACCCGCCCGTCGACCCCACCGACCCGACGGACCCCGGCACCACCAAGCCAACGGACTCGGCGGACCCGACGGACCCGCCTGTCCAGGGCGCCGTCACCCCGACCGCTGCGGCGGAGCGCCCCTCCCCGGGTGGCGCGCTCGCGACGACGGGGAGCGCTCTGGTCGTTCCCGTCGCGCTCGCGGCCGCGCTGGCGCTGGCCGGTACCGTCACGCTGGCGCTGCGGCGTCGGGCCCGCTGACCCTGGCTCCTCAGCCCGTCCAGCCGAGGCGTCCGATCGCGTTCAGCGCGAGCAGGACACCGAGGATCCCGAGGACCCAGCCGGTCATCTCGGCGGCGTTCTTCGTGAGCCACCGGTCGAGCCGGCGCAGCAGCGGGTCGACGGCACGCGCCGCGACGAGCCGGCCCAGGAGCAGCAGGAGCGCCGGCGCGACCATCACGACGCAGTACGCGGCGAGGACACCGGCTGACGCGGGCCGCCCGACGTCGGACGTCGTGATGATCCCGATCGCGGCGAGGTAGGGCAGCATCGAGGCGACCTCGATCGCGACCGCGCCGAGCGCGAGCCCCACGAGCGGAAGCACCGAGGCGCGGGTCCTCAGGGTGCCGTCGCCCGTCGCCGTACCCGTCACGGGGTCCGCGGCTGCCTCGATCCCGAGGGCACGCTCGCGCCAGCGGGACAGCCGTCCCGGTCGGGCCGGGCCGCCCTCGGCCGCCGCGGTCTCGGCCCGCCGCGCGGCGCGCTTCCCGTCGAACCGGAAGCTCAGCGCGAACAGCCCGATCCCCAGGAGGAGCTGGACGATCGCCGCGGCACGCGTGTCGAGCGCGTCGCCGAACCGGTCCAGGAAGGCCCCCGCGCCGAGCATCACCACGATCCCGATGCCGAGGTACGCGCCCGCGACCGTGCCGAGGTAGGTGAGGATGCGGCCGGCCCGCAGCCGGCCGGGTGCGAGCAGGAGCCACACCGGCACGAGCAGCGTGCCGAAGCTCGTCGAGTCGACGAGCGCGAGCACGACGAGCAGGCCGGCGGTCGCAGCGAGGCCGAGACCGGCCGCGTCGGCGCCGCCGAGGTCGAGGGGGATGTCCATGCGACGGACCTTCTCCTGCGGGCGCGAGGCCCGTCGTCGGCCGGACGGGCGATCGTCGTGCCCGGGCGGCGGCCCGCCTACACCGTTCGGCCGATCCGTCCGGGCGACCTGTGTGCTGGGATGGGTTCGTGAGCTCAGCACGCTGGTGGTCCCGCGACGGCGCCGTCGGCCAGATGGTGCGGATCGAGGACCGCCGCAACGACGTGTTCTCGGCAGCCGTGACGTTCGCCGTGGGGTGGTTGCTGCTGGAGGTCGGGCTCGTCGGTCTGGTCGACGCGCCGTTCGTCGTCGAGCCCGGCGAGCCGTGGTGGCGGGTCGCGCTGCTCGCCCTGGGGTGCCTGCTCATCCTCGTCAAGCGTCAGCACCCGATGCTCGCGCTCGGCGGGGGCGTCGTGGTCACGTGCGTCGACCTCGCGTGGGGCGGGAGCCTCGCGATCACCCTCGTGCTGTGGGACCTCCTCTACGCGGCGGCCCTCTGGTCACGCCCGACGGCGCGGGCCTGGCTGTGGGGGGTCGGCGTCGCCGCCGTGGTGGTCGGGTCGGTCGCCGCGGGCGAGGCGGCCCGGGACGTGCGGGAGTTCGTGTACATGGGCCTCCAGCTCGGCGCGGTCCTCCTCGTCCCGATGTGGTGGGCGACGAACGTGCGCGCGAAGAGCGAGCTCGCGGAGGCCGCGGCACGGACGGCCGACCTGGAGCGCCAGCGCGCGTCGGACCTCGAACGGATCGCCGAGCTCGACCAGCACGAGGCTGTCCGGGCGGAGCGCGCGGCGATGGCCCGCGACCTCCACGACGTCATCGCGTCACACCTGTCGGCGATCGCCATCCACTCGGGTGCGGCCCTCCAGCTCCCGCCGGACGCCGCCCGGGACCGCGCCGTGCTGGAGCAGGTGCGCACGAGCGCCGTCACGTCGCTCGAGGAGATGCGGTCCATGATCCTGCTCCTGCGCAGCGAGCGCCGAGGCGCCGAGCCCGTGGTCGCGCCGGGCAGGCTCGCCGAGCTCGGCACGCTCCTCGACGCCGCGCGCGTGACCGGCACCCCGGTGAGCGTCGCCCAGGACCCCGCAGCGGTCGCGGACCTCCCTGCGGCCACCGACCAGGCGCTGTACCGGATCGCCCAGGAAGCGCTGACGAACGCCCTCAAGCACGCACCGGGCGCCCCGGTCTCGGTACGGCTGGACCGCGCGGGGGACGTCGTCGTGCTCACCGTCCACGACGACGGCGCACCCGAGAGCAGGCCTCTCCCCGACCCCGCGCTCAGCGCGGGCACGGGCCTGCTGACGATGCGCGAGCGCGCCGAAGGTCTCGACGGCGCGTTCGACGCCGGGCCGACGCCCGACGGCGGGTGGACGGTCCGCGCGTCGGTCCCTGCCACCGTCGCGTCGTCAGTGTCGTCAGTGTCGTCAGTGTCGACGGGGTCCGCGCCAGCCGCTCCCGTCGCCCGGAGGACCGCGCGATGACCCTCCCGCCCGTGCGCGTGCTCCTCGCCGACGACCATGCGGCGATCCGCGCGGGGCTGCGACTCCTGCTCGACGCCGCGGACGACATCGAGGTCGTCGGCGAAGCCGCGGACGGCACCGCGGCGATCACGAACGCTCGGGCGCTGCGACCGGACGTCGTGCTGATGGACCTGCGCATGCCGGGGGTCGACGGCATCGAGGCGACGCGCGTCATCACGGCGGAGGGTCTCGCGGACGTGCTCGTGCTCACGACGTTCGACCTCGACGACTACGTCGACGGCGCGCTGCGCGCGGGGGCCGCGGGGTTCCTGCTCAAGACGGCAGAGCCGGCGGCACTGCTCGACGCTGTGCGCCGCGTGGCCGACGGCGACGGCGTGCTCGCCCCGGAGGTCACGCGGCGGCTGCTCGCGACGTTCGCCCACGGGTCCGGGCACGGCGACCGCGCCACCGACCGTCCGCACCCGGGCATGGGCGGCGCGGGACCGACATCGGGCATCCCCGGTGCGACCCCCCACGGGGCGGCCGGCGAGCCCGGTCGTGACCCGCGGCTCGCGGACCTCACCCCGCGCGAGGTCGACGTCCTCGCGGCACTGGGACGCGGGTTCTCCAACCAAGGCATCGCCGCCGAGCTCGTCATCACGGAGGCGACGGCGAAGACCCACGTGTCGCGTGTGCTGGGCAAGCTCGGTGTCGCGTCACGCATGCAGGCGGCGATCGTCGCGCGCGACGTCGGCCTGGCCTGACCCGCCCGATCCTGGACCCGGCACGGTCCCGGCCCGGCGCCCTCAGCGGGGCAGGTGCCTGGCGGCGTTGTCCAGGTAGGCGTCGGCGTCGAAGTCCGCGAGGAGCGCGCTCTGGACGACGAAGCCCTGGTTCACGCTGAGGAACAGGGGCGCCTGCTCGACGGCGAGCGCGCGCGCCGCAGCCTCGTCGGCCCCGTGCTCACGCTGGTGCCACAGCGTGATGTAGTCCTCGTAGCCGGTTCGCAGCTGGGCGAGGACGCCCGCGGCGAGGCGGCGCAACGCGGGCTCCGTGACGGCCTCGCCCCACATCTGGATGAGGATCGCGGTGTCGCCGATCTCCTCGAGCATGCCACGCGTGAGGACCCGCATCATCGTCGATGGCGGCGGCATCGGGTCCTGCTCGGCAAGTCGAGCGACGTCGTCGAGGCGGCCGCCGAGGACACGGCTCGAGACCTCGAGGACGATCTCCTCCTTGCTCCGGAAATAGCCGTAGATCGCTCCGGCAGACATCCCCGACTCCGCGATGATGTCGGCCATCGACGCCGCCTGGAAGCCCTTGCGGCGGACGGCACGCAGTGCCGCGTCCGCGATCTCCGCGCGGCGAGCCTCGCGGTACTCCTCGGTCACTCTGGGCATCTCGCCATCCTAAACCGAACGATCGTTCTTGACAGGTCGTCCCGACGGGGCGACTATAGAGAACGAACATTCGTTTTTATCGAGGAGAGCCATGTCGGTGCCCACACCCGCACCCCACACCCACTGGTCCCGCGTCGTCGCCGTCAGCGTCGGTCTCGTGGCCGTCGTGAGCGTCGTCGTGCTCGCGTTCCTCTGGCCGTCGGTCACGGCCGACGCGAAGGACCTGCCGCTCGCCGTCGCCGGTGACGCCGCCCAGGTGGCGCAGGTCGAGGCCGGGATCGAGCAGAACGCGCCGGGCGTGTTCGACGTCACCGCGGTCGAGGACCGTGCGGCGGCCGTCGACCTGATCGAGACGCGCGAGGCCTACGGGGCCGTCGTCCTCGGGCAGCAGCCGGAGGTGCTCACGTCCTCCGCAGCCAGCCCGGCAGTCGCGCAGATGCTCGCCGGGCTCCAGCCCGCGCTCCAGGCCCAGACGGATGCGGCGCTCGCCGCCCAGGGCGCGCCGGCCGATGCGCAGGTGAGCGTCGCCCTCACCGACGTCGCGCCCCTGTCCGCCGACGACCCGCGCGGCTCCACCCTCGCCGCCGCGTCGTTCCCCCTCGTGCTCGGAGGCATGCTCGGCGGCATCGCGATCTCGATGGGCGTCGTCGGGGTCTGGCGCCGCGTCACCGCCCTCGGCATCTACTCCGTGACCGGCGGTGCCGCGATCGCCGGCGTGCTGCACGCGCTCGGCGGCCTGCAGGGCGACTTCCTGCCCGCAGCCGCTGCCGTCGCCCTCACGATCCTCGGCATCGGCGGCGTGATCGTCGGGTGCGTCGCCGTCGTCGGGCGCGCAGGCATCGCCGTCGGGCCGGTGCTGTTCCTGCTCGTGGCGAACCCGATCTCCGCCGCGGCACTGCCCGTCGAGTTCCTCGCGAGCCCGTGGGGCGCCGTCGGGCAGTTGTTCCCGCCGGGCGCGTCGTCCACGCTCCTGCGCGACCTGTCCTACTTCCCTCGCACCGACATGGCGCAGCTGTGGCTGGTCCTCGCCGGCTGGGCCGTGCTGGGTCTGCTGCTCTCCGTCCTGGGCCACTTCAAGAACCGTGGCGCCGCGAGCGCCGCGGCGCTGGCCGAGGCGTCCGAGAGCAGGACGCCCGACGCCGGTCGCGCCCTCGTCGGGGCGCACGCCGCCTAGGGCGTGTCTCCCAACTCTGAGGTGGGTTGGCGGCAGACTCGCGGGCGTGAGTCGTTTCCAGGTGCTGACGGACGAGCAGTGGGAGCGGATCGAGCCGTTGCTGCCGTCGAAGGCGGGCAAGGTCGGTCGCCCGTTCGGTGATCACCGCACCGTGGTCGAGGGCATCGCGTACCGGTATCGGACCGGGATCCCTTGGCGCGACCTGCCTCGTGAAGCGTTCGGTCCGTGGCAGACCGTGTGGAAGCGACACAAGAAGTTCGCCGACGACGGCACCTGGGACCGGATCCTTGTCCAGCTGCTGGCCGAGGCCGACGCGGCCGGTCAGATCGACTGGACCGTGTCGGTGGACTCCACGATCAACCGCGCCCATCAGCACGCGACGAACACGACGCGTCCCGAGCAGGACACAGGGGGCGACGTCGAATCACAAGAACCGCGGGACACGGATCGTCAACAGTGAACCTGCAGGTCACGGCATCGGCCGGTCTCGTGGCGGGCTGACGAGCAAGATCCACCACGCGGTCGACGGGCGCGGCCGCCCGCTCGCCGTTGTGGTGACTCCGGGGCAGTCGCACGACGGGCGAGCGTTGGAGGTCGTGCTCGCAGACATCTGGGTGCCACGACTCGGCGCAGGCCGACCGAGGACAACCCCGGACGCCGTGCTCGGCGACAAGGCGTACTCCTCGCGCGGCAACCGGGCGATGCTGCGCCGACGCGGGATCCGGGTCGTGATTCCCGAGCCGTCCGACCAGCAGGCCAACCGGAAGCGGCGCGGTGCGAGGGGTGGGCGCCCACCGAAGCTCGACCGCGAGACCTACAAGCGGCGCAACGTCGTCGAGCGGTCCTTCAACCTGCTCAAGCAGTGGCGCGGCCTGGCCACCCGCTACGACAAGCACGCCGTCGTCTACCGTGCAGGCGCCGTCTTGGCCGCGATCATCACCTGGCTGCGGAGTTGAGCCCTTCGAGCGGACTCAACGCCACTTTTCCCACTTCGCGATCGCCTCGGAGGCTGCCGCCGCATCACCGAGACGGGTCGATTCCGGCCACGGGGGCCGCTCGACATGGCTCGTCCACGTCGGATGAACCAGCGCAAACGTGCCGTCGACCAAACTGACGACGACGTCGTCCGAGGGCCAGAACCGCGCTTCGACGCGCTCGATCTGTCCGGCCAACTCGTGATCGGGACTCAACTCCAACACGATCTCGCGGAGCACCGCGGCGAAGTTGTCATCCGCAGGTGGCCCCGAGCCATCACGACTCCACCACTCGTCCGAAAGCCTGAGCACAGCCACGCGCCGATCGTGCCATCTCTGCAGTTAGGAGACGCGCCCTAGTCGTCGACGAGCGGGCGGCGCATCGCGAAGTTCACCATCTCCACGCCGCGCAGCACCGGGTGCTGCTCCCGCACGACGACGAACCCGTGCCGCTCGAAGAACGGGCGGGCCGTGCGGCTCGCGTGCGTCGTGAGCTCGACGGCGCCGTCGTCCGTCGCGGTCCGGACCGCCCACGCGAGGAGCGCCGACGCGACTCCCCGCCGGGCGGCGTCGGGATCGACGAACATCATGTCGACGTAGCCCGCCGCGTCGACGTCGGTGAAGCCGACCACCCGGTCCTCCGCGCACGCGACGCACGTGCGCAGGGCCGCGCGTCGGGCAGCCCAGCTCTCGAGGTCCACGACGTCCGGCGCCCAGGCGGCGATCTGCTCAGGCGTGTAGTCCCCGCTCGCGGTGACCCGGATCGCGCGGACGAAGACGTCGAGCGTGGCCCCGGCGTCGGCGGGCTGGTAGTCACGAAGGTGCACGTCGCGACGCTATCGCGACCGCGGCGGAGTCGGACCGCGTGCGGGACGGGTCCGCCTTGATCACTTCGAAGATCGCCGACCAGCTGTCGTGACCGTGCCCCGCCGCGAGCGCGCGCTCGTAGTGCGAGAGCACCGCGCGCGGCAGCACGGTGTCGACGCCCAGCTCCTCGCTCGCACCGAGGACGTGCGCGGCGGTCGCGCCCATCATCGTCGCCGTGCTCAGGTGCCCGGGGTGGACGCCCGTCTCGAACTCGGTGCCCGCCGGGACGTCGTCACCGAGCATCGCGGGCGTGTCGGCGAGCGTCTGCAGCGCCTCGGGGACGAACTGCGTGGGCTGGATCCCCGCGGCCTGCGCGAGGGCCGCCGCGTGCGCGACGCCGGACAGCGCCGTGAGGAACACATCGAGCTGGGCCTGGTACATGAGCTGCGCGAGACCCGGGTCCGCGCCGAGGTAGCGGGGCGCCCCGAGGAGCGCGAGCGTGCTCTCGTGCTCCTGGAACGCAGCCTCGGGGCCGCTGTAGTAGACGTACGCGTCGTCGGTCCCGACCATCGGCGGCGGCGCCATGACGCCGCCGGTCACGAGCGTCGCACCGTGGTCGGCGGCCCACCCGGCTGCGACGCGCGTCGCCTCCGGGGTGTCCGAGCTGAGGTTGACGACGGTCCGGCCGCGCAGGGCCGCGGTCGCCGGGCCGAGGACGTCGTACATCGCGGCGTAGTCCGTGAGGCTCAGCACGACGACGTCGCTCGCCGCCACGGCCTCGGCCGGCGACGCGGCGAGGGTCGCATTCTCGGTCACGAGGTCGTCCGCGCGCGACGGCGTCCGGTTCCACAGGGTGACCGGGTGGCCTGCGGCGAGCAGGGTGCGGACCATGGCGTGGCCCATCGGGCCGAGCCCGATCAGGGTGACGGGGGTGGGGGTGCTCACGGGGTTCCTCCTGCGGTGACGGGGTGGGTGGGCCGGATGCTCTCGACGACGCGGGCGAACCCGTCCGCGCCGTGGCCGGCGTCGATCTGGCGGCGGACGAGCACCTGGAGGGCCGCGACGACGTCGGTCGCGAGCCCTGCCTCCTCGCTCGCCCGGACCATGTCGGAGGGGTCCGAGAACTCGAGGCTCTGCTGACCGGGGCCGCCGTAGTCGCGGCGGTCGACGACGTCCGCGTAGTCCGTGAGGCTCGACGTCATCGCAGCGAGGAACGGAGCCGAGCGACGCGCGAAGTCCGTCCCGCTCACACCAGCCGTCCCGACCATCGCGACGCCGTGGAAGAAACCCGCGAACATCGCGTACATGCCCGCGAGGAGCGCGAGGTCGTAGAGCGGGGCGAGCCCCGGGTCCTCGCCGAACCACGTGCTCTCGCCCCACGTGTCGAGCACCGGCCGCGCGGCGTCGAACGCGGCGCGCGACCCGCTGTACAGGACCTCGGAGCCCGGACCGCCGATCATCGCCGGGACGGCCATGATCCCGCCGTCGAGGTAGTCGATGCCGTGGGACGCCGCCCAGGCGGCGAGCTCGCGCGACTCCTCGGGCGTCGTCGTGACGAGGTTGACGAACGTCCGGCCCGTGAGGGTATCGGCGACGGGGTCGAGGATCTGGTGCACCGACGCGTGGTCGAGCAGGACGGCGACGACGAGCGGCGACGCGGTGACGGCGACCCGCACCGACGTCGCCTCGTGGGCGCCGGCGGCGACGAGCGCGTCACCGCGCCCAGGAGTGCGGTTCCACACGGCGGTCGGGTGGCCCGCGGCGACGGTGGCGGCGGCGAGCGCGCTGCCCATCGCGCCGAGGCCGAGGACGGTCAGGGGGACTGGTGAGGTGTCTGGCATGTCCTCACCCTCACCGACGGAGCACCGCTCGGGAAGAACGCACGTGCACGTGGGGTTCTCACCTCCAGGTGAGCGTGCAGGTCAGCGCACCGCAGGACTGCGACGAAGGAGCGAGCGATGACGACGACCGTCCCACCCACCGGCACCCACCGCCGGGGGCCCTACGTGTGCGGGCTCGACGCGGCGATGGACGTCGTGAGCGGCAAGTGGAAGGCGCTGATCCTCTGGGAGCTCGAGGACCACGGGGTGCGGCGGTTCGCGGTGCTCAAGCGCGGACTGCCGGGCGTGAGCGACAAGGTGCTCACGCAGCAGCTGCGCGAGATGGAGGCGGACGGTCTGCTCCGGCGCGAGGTGTTCCCCGAGGTCCCGCCGCGGGTCGAGTACTCGCTCACGGAGCACGGCAGCGCGCTCAACACCGCGCTCGAGTCGCTCGGCGACTGGGGGCAGGGCCGCATCGAGCGGCTCGGCGCCTCGGGCGCGGCGTGAACGCTCCCGCGAGCTACCCGACGTCCGCCGCGAGACGGAAGCCGATGTGCGTCGTCGCGGTGTCGTCCGTCTGCGGCGAACGCGCCGCGGGGCGGTAGCGGAGGCAGTAGTCGGGCGAGCACAGGTGCGAGCCGCCCTTGAGCACCCGCTGGGGAGGACCGGAGGCCTGGGCCCCGAGCAGCTGCGGGCGCCGGCCGGGCGCCGGGGGTGCCGCGCCGGGAGGGACGTGGAAGGGCGCGTAGGCGTCGGTGGTCCACTCCCAGACGTTGCCGATCATGTCGTGCAGCCCGTACCCGTTCGCAGGGAACGTCCCCACCGGTGAGGTGCCGCGCCAGCCCGCCGCGCCGTCGTTGCGGTAGGGAAAGCTGCCCTGCCACGTGTTGGCCATGAGCATCCCGCCCGGTCTCGTCTCGTCCCCCCAGGCGAACTCGGCGCCGTCCAGCCCGCCACGTGCGGCGTACTCCCACTCCGCCTCGCTGGGTAGCCGCTTCCCGGCCCACCCGGCGTAGGCGAGCGCGTCGGGATAGGCCACCTGGGTCACCGGGTGCTCGAGGCGGTCGTCGGTGCCCGAGCCCGGTCCGGACGGCTCGTCCCAGCGCGCTCCCGGCGCCCACGACCACCATGCCCGCCAGTCCCTCAGGTCGACGGGGCCGGAGGTCGGCGTGAAGACCATGGCACCCGGGACGAGGTCGGCCGGGTCGGCACCGGGGAAGTCGCGAGGGTCGAGCTCGCGCTCCGCGATCGTCCGGTAGCCGGTCTGCGCGACGAACTCCGCGAACTGGGCGACGGTCACGGGAGCGGCCGCGATGTCGAACGTGGCGACCTCGCGCTCGTGGACGGGCTGCTCCTCGGCGTAGTGACGCGCGTCGCCCATCCGGAAGCGACCGCCGGGTACTCGCACCATGTCCACCCAGCCGAGACTAGCCGGGACCACCTGCTGCCGACCTCAGGGGCCGACGGTAGGACTGGGCCCATGGCGACACGGTAGGACAGCAGATAGCCGAAGAAGCAGACCGTGGTGATCCCCACCGGGAGGTCCAGCATGTCGCCGAGCGCGTGAGGGTGGGCTCCGACGCAGGACTGGTCACCTGGTCGACGACGCCGCCCGACACGGGACCATCCGCGAGCCCTGGGGAAGGCGGGCGTCAGGGCTCGGGGTGGTGGGCGTCGTAGCGCCAGAACCTCCGCTGCGCCCGCACGACGAGCCACAGCACCACGACGCACGCGATCCCGCCCGCCACCGCGGCCCACGCCTCGCCGACCCACGTGGCCTGCGCGCCCAGCACGAGCTCGCCGAGCCGTGGCCCGCCCGCGACGACGACGATGAACACGCCCTGCAGGCGTCCGCGCATGTCGTCCGGGGCGGCGGTCTGCAGGATCGTCTGGCGGAAGACCGAGCTCACGGCGTCGGACGCACCCGCGAGCGCGAGCGCGACGCACGCCGCGACCACGCCGCCGACGAGGACGGTCGTCGGGGACGTCGCGCCGACGGTGACCAGCACCAGCCCGAACGCCACGATCGACACCCCGTACGCGGTGATCGCCCACACGATGACGCGGCCCTGCCACCGCACACGCGTCAGGCCCCCCGAGAACGCGCTGGCGAGCACGGCGCCGACGGCGAACGCGGCAGCGAGCACGCCCGTCGTCGCCTCTCCCCCGCCGAGCCAGACGACGCCCGCGGCGGGCAGCAGCACGCGCGGCGACGCAAGCACCATCGCGGCGAGGTCGGCGAGGAACGTCGTGCGGATGTTGGGCTGCGTCCCGAGGTACCGAAGCCCGTCGAGCACCGACCGCCACCCGACGACGCGTCCGCGGCGCCGCCGTCGGGCACCGGTGCCCGGATCGACCACGTCCGGCCCGTCCGGCCCGTCCGGCGCGTCCTGCGCGGACGGGACCGACCGGACGGGCGGGATGTCCGGGAGCCGCCACACCGCCCACAGCGCGGCGGTGAACAGCACCGCGTCGATCGTGTAGGCGATCTGGTAGCCCCACAGGGCGACGAGGAACGCCCCGCCCAGCGGCCCGACGGTCAGCGCGACGTTCCACGACAGCGTCTGGAGCGCGTTCGCGGCGGGGAGCAGCCGCGGCTCGACGAGACGCGGGACGATCGCCGTACGTGCCGGGTTGTTGATGGCGAACGCCGCGGACTGCAGCGCGACGAGCCCGTAGAGCACCTCGACCGAGTCGACGTGGAACCACGCCTGGAGCGCGATCAGTGCTGTCACGACCCACAGCGCGCCCGACGCCGCGAGGGCCACCTTGCGACGGTCGTACGCGTCGACGAGAGCCCCGCCGTAGAGCCCGAGCACGACGAGCGGCACGAGCGCGCAGATCCCGAGGACTCCGACCGCGAGCGACGAGCCGGTGAGCGCGTACACCTGCAGGCCCACCGCGACGACGGTGAGCTGCGAGCCGAGGTTGGAGACGCCCAGACCCCACCAGAGGCGGCGGAACGGCGGTGAGATGCGCAGCGGCGTCGTGTCGGCGAGAAGACCGTTGACTCGGGCCACGGTTGCCGAGCCTACGTCAGGCCGGCGTCAGTCCGTCCCCGCGCTGTCCGCGCCGTCCGTGTCCACCCCGACGACCGCCCCGTCCTCGCCCCACGCGTCGGCGTGCCGGTGCGGGTGGCCCGGTGGCGGGACGTAGTCCGGGTGCCGGCCGGGCGTCAGGTAGGTGCGCGCGAAGAACAGCGACGCGGCGAGGTCCTCGCGCCGCTCGGCGGCGGTCCGCGCGCGCCGGGTCGTGATCTCGACGACGACGTCCCCCGACCAGCCGCGACGCACGAGCTCGGTCAGCACCTTGTCGCACGGCTGGTCGCCGCGGCCCGGCACGAGGTGCTCGTCCTTGTACGACTCCGACCCGTCGGCGAGGTGCACGTGCGCGAGGCGGCCGTCGAACACGTCGAGCAGCCCGAGCGCGTCCTGGCGTGCGACGGCGGCGTGCGACAGGTCGAGCGTCACGTGCTCGTAGCCGTGGTCGGCCGGGTCCCAGCCGGGCAGGTACGCCTGCATCTCGCGCTTGCGGCCGCGCCAGGGGTACATGTTCTCGACGGCCACCGTGACGCCGGAACCGTCGCCGAGCTCGGCGACGAGGTCGGCGAACTCTCGGGCGTACCGGTACTGCCAGCGGAAGGGCGGGTGCACGACGACCGTCTCGGCCCCGACCTCCTGCGCGAGCTCGACGCTGCGGCGGAGCTTGGGTCCCGGCGATCGCCCCCACACCCGCTGGCTGACGAGCAGGGTCGGGGCGTGGATGCTGCGGATAGGCATGTCGTGGTCGGCCGCGAGCCGGTTGAGCGCGGCGGCGTCCTGGCTGGTCTCGTCGGACCAGACCATGACCTCCATGCCGTCGTAGCCGAGGTCTGCCGCGGTCTCGAACGCGTAGGCGGCCCGGCGCGGGTAGACGCTCGCGGTGGAGAGCGTGACGTGGATCCTGGGCTCTCCGGGACCGGAGGGCGGCCGGGTCGGCGTCGCGTCTGACATGCGGGACACCCTAGCCCCGGGAGCCGGACGCCACACCCAGCGAGGGCTTCCGCCCGGGCGCCGCGACCCCTACGATGTACTGGTCCAGACCACTTGTCCGCTTGGAGAGAACCCATGGACCGTACCGTCGTCGTCGCACTGGCCGAAGGCCTGCACGCACGCCCAGCCGCGCTCTTCGTCAAGGAGGCGTCCGCCCAGCCGACGCCCGTGACCATCGGCCGACCAGGCGGGGAACCCGGCGACGCGGTCGAGGCCGCGAGCATCCTGGGCGTCATGACGCTCGGCATCGGGGTCGGCGACGAGGTCGTCCTCGCGACCGCGACGGACGACGACGCGGCGACCACGTCGCTCGACGCTCTCGTCGCGTTCCTGGAGCAGACCGAGGTCGCCTGACGGTCGCCACCTGGCCGTCCCGCGCCGAACCCCGGGTCGCACCTCGTTCAGCGGTCTGAACGGGGCGCGACCCGGGGTTCGGCGGTCCCGGTCCGGTCCGACCCGGCTCGGGCCTACAGGCCCAGCTCCTCCAGGACCGGCAGGTTCGCCCGGACCACGGCGCGCGCGGCGTCCGCCGTCGGCTCGGCGAGCGCGAGGAACGCGAGCTCCTCGCACTGCGTCGACGTGGTCGCCGCCAGGACCGCCGCGACGTCCGCGAGCGCCGCCGGCGACATCGACAACGACGTCACGCCCAGCCCCACGAGGACCGGCGCGAGCACCGGGTCCGCCGCGGCCTCGCCGCACACGCCGATCGGGCGACCGTTGAGCGCCGCGCCCGAGCACGCCGCCCCGACGAGCGCGAGCACCGTCGGCTGCCACGCCGTCGCGAGCCGCGCGAGGTCGGACACCTCGCGGTCGGCCGCCATCGTGTACTGCGTGAGGTCGTTGGTGCCGATGCTCGCGAACGTCGCGCGTGCCAGCGCCCAGCGCGCGCCGAGCGCCGCGGACGGCACCTCGATCATCACGCCGGACCGCTCGATCCCGTGCTCGGCGCACAGTGCCACGAACGCGTCCGCCTCGTCCGGCGTCGCGATCATCGGCGCCATGACCCACGCCTCGGCGTCCTCCGCCTCCGCGGCACGCGCGATCGCGGTGAGCTGGCGGTCGAGCACGCCGGGGTGGCGCCGGGCGGTCCGCAGCCCGCGGATCCCCAGTGCCGGGTTGGGCTCGGCGTCGGGCGTGACGAACGGCAGGGGCTTGTCCGCCCCGGCGTCGAGCGTGCGCACGACCACCTTGCGCCCGGAGAACGCCGCGAGCACGTCACGGTAGGCCGCGACCTGCTCGTCGATCGTCGGTTCGACGGTCCGGCCGAGGAAGCAGAACTCGGTGCGGAACAGCCCGACCCCCTCCGCCCCGGCAGCGGCCGCCGCCCGCGCGTCCGCCCCGGACGCGACGTTGGCGAGCAGCTCGACGCGGCGACCGTCGGCCGTGCGACCGGTCCCGTCGAACGTGCGGCGCTCGCGCCGCCCCGACCCGGCCGCGGCGACGTCGTCGGGCGACGGGTCGCGCACGACCGTGCCGAGCGAGCCGTCCACGAGCACCGTCTCCCCGTCGACCAGCGTGCCCGCGTCCTCCAGCGCGACGACCGCGGGGATGCCGAGCGAACGGGCGAGGATCGCCGTGTGCGACGTCGGCCCGCCGCCCCTCGTGACGACGGCGAGCACCCGGTCGGGGTCGAGCTGGGCGGTGTCGGCCGGCGCGAGGTCGTCCGCGACGAGCACGAACGCGTGCCCCGGGTCGGGCACGCCCGGCGCCGGCAGCCCGAGGAGGGTCGCGACGATCCGGTCGCGCACGTCCCGCACGTCCCGGGCGCGCTCCGCCATGAGGCCGCCGAGGGCGTCGAGCCGGACCGCGACGTCCGACCCGGCCTCCCACACCGCACGGGCCGGCGTCGTGCGGCGCTCGCGCACCCGCCCGACGGCGTCCCTGGCCAGGGCCGGGTCCGCCGCCATCGCGGCGGTGACGCCGAGCACCTCGGCCGCCGTCCCCTCGGCCCGCGCGGAGCGGGCCGTCAGGTCCTCCTGCACCGCGGTGACCGCGGCGAGGACCTGTGTGACCGCGAGGTCGAGGTCCGCGTCGGACGTGTCCGCGGGCAGGGGTGCGGTGTCGGGCTCGGGCACGGAGGCCGGCATCGTCACGACGACGCCGGCCCCCTTCCCCGGGCTGACCGGCACACCCGCGAGGACGACCGGGGGTGCCGCGTCCGCCAGGGTCACGGCGTCCCGCCGGTCGGGGCCGGGCCGTCGTCCGCGCCGGCGGTCGCGCTGTCGGTCGTGCGGGTCGTCTCCGTCCGGGTCGCGGTGCCCGATGGCGCAGCGCCCGACGCCGTGGCGGAGGTCCCGGCCGCAGGTGCGGTCGCCGTCACGGGCACGGGTGCGGCGTCCTCGGAGCCGGGGTCGTCGTCCTCGCGACCCGGCGTCCGCAGGTTCCAGCGCGTGATGACGAACCGGAAGAGGAAGTAGTAGACGACCGCGTAGCCGAGCCCGATCAGGATGAGGAGCAGCGGCATCTCCGCGATGCGGAAGTTCAGCAGGTAGTCGATCGCTCCCGCGGAGAACCCGAACCCGTCCCGGATCCCCAGGGCGTTGACCAGGGCGAGCGACGTGCCGGTGAGGACCGCGTGGATGGCGTAGAGCGGGTAGGCGACGTAGACGAAGGCGAACTCCAGCGGCTCGGTGACCCCCGTGACGAACGCGACGAGCGCGGCGGAGCCCATGATGCCGGCGACGGTCTTGCGGTTCTTCGCCTTCGACGTGTGGACGATCGCGAGCGCGGCGGCCGGGAGGGCGAACATGAAGATCGGGAAGAAGCCGGTCATGAACGTGCCTGCCGTGGGGTCGCCGTGCAGGAAGCGCGCGATGTCGCCGTGCCACACGTCGCCGTTCGCGTCGGTGTAGTCACCGAACTGGAACCACGGCAGCGAGTTGAGCAGGTGGTGCAGGCCGATGGGGACGAGCAGGCGGTTGAGCGTGCCGTAGACGAACGCGCCGAAGATCGTGGAGCCCGTGACCCAGTCGCCGACGGCGGTGAACCCGGAGTTGAACGCGGGGTAGATGAGTGCACCGATCACGGCGATGAGGACGGATGCACCGGCGGTGACGATCGGGACGAAGCGGCGGCCGCCGAAGAACGCGAGGTACGTGGGCAGCTTGATCCGGTAGTACTTCTGGAAGAGCAGCGCCGCGGTGAGGCCGATGACGATGCCGCCGAGCACCCCGTAGTTGATGAGTGCCTGTGCCGGGGCGTCCCCGCCGACGGTGATGGCGTGCGTGAGGAGGCCCGTGAAGTCTCCGCCGCGGGCGGCGTCCACCGCACCGGGGTCGGCGGTCTCCAGGATGCCCTCCGCTGTGAGCGGCGACGGCTTGCCGAGGACGGCGGGCGACAGCGCGTCGCTCACACCCTTGAACACGAGGTAGCCGATGACGGCGGCGAGCGCCGTCGAGCCGTCGGCCTTCTTGGCGTACCCGACCGCGACACCGACCGCGAACAGCAGCGCGAGGTTGGCGAACAGGGCGTTGCCGGCGGAGGCGAACACGTCGGCGACGTACTGCATCCAGGGCCAGGTGCCCGCGACGCCATCGGCCCCGAGCATGTCCGCCTGGCCGAGCCTCAGGAGCAGCGCGGCGGCGGGGAGGGAGGCGATGGGAAGCATGAGGGAGCGTCCGACGCGCTGGAGCTGCGCCATGCCGGGGATCCCTCTCTTCGTCCTGGTCGGTTCGGCGACCGTGGTCATGTGGAACTCCTCCTGGTGTGCGGCCCGAGCGGACCGAGCGGGGCGTCGTACGGCGGCGTTGGCGTGACGGGTTGGGGCGTCGTTGCCGGCTCCCGAGGCTCGACGGGACGTGGAGGAGCCGCCGGCCGGGTAGCCAGGCCCAGGTTGTCTGGACCACTTGCAGGAAGAGTGGTCTAGACCTCATGATGTGTCAACCCCCGGGGTGACCCGGGACACACCGGCAGCCCTCGGGACGGGTCGGCGCACCCGCGCCGCCCCGGCGAGAATGCAGGCGTGCACCAGGAGCAGGAACCGACGACCGGACGAGGACGTGGCACGACGATGGGCAGGTCTCGAGGACAGGGCGGCGAGCACAAGTACCTCGCCGTGCGCGCCTACCTGGCCGACCTCGTCGCGGGCGAGCTCGAGGTGGGCGACGCCGTCCCCTCCGAGCGCTCTCTGACCGAGAAGTTCGGCGTCTCCCGGATGACCGTCCGGCAGGCGATCGACGCCCTCGTCAACGAGGGCGTGCTCGAGCGCTCGCAGGGTCGCGGGACGTTCGTCGCACCGCCCCGCACCGACTTCGAGATGCGCCTCACCACGTTCGGCGAGGAGGCTCGGCGCCGCGGGATGGAGCCGGGCAGCGAGGTCCTGGAGACCGAGGTCGCGCCTGCGCCGTCGTCCGTCGCCGAGGCGCTGGACCGCGACGACGGGTCCGCGATGCACCACGTGGTCCGGCTCCGCTCCGCCGACGGCCGACCCATGAGCGTCGAGGAGGCGTGGATCCCGCTCGACCTCGCACCCGACCTGCTGGACGACGGCGTCCCGGAGAGCCTGTACGGCGAGCTGCGCCGACGCGGCCTCGCACCGACGTGGGGCGAGGACACCATCACCGCGTCGGACGCTACGACCCAGGAGCAGAAGCTGCTCGAGATGCGCGGCTCGCGAGCCGTCATGCGCACCGTGCGCCGCACGTTCTCCGACGAGGGCCCGCTCATGTACTCCCGGTCCGCGTACCGCGGCGACCGCTACAGCGTGTTCGTGCCGCTGCGCGAGGCCCGGCCCACGCTCGTCCCGCGCTCCCGCGCCGAACCCCCGCCGGCCGACGACGTCCCCGTCGACGCCGCCACCGCACCGGCCGGCACCAGCACGTCCACCGCGTACCAGCCCGTGACGACACGGTCGACTGAAGGGAAGGACCGATGACATCGACGGACGCCGAGCGCGCCGCCGCGATCCTCGCCGGCCTCGGCGGCGTGGAGAACATCGACGAGATCGACCCGTGCACCACCCGGCTGCGATCTCTCGTCAAGGACCCCTCGCTCGTCGACGCGGCCGCCCTGCGCCGCGCCGGGGCCTTCGGCGTCATGGTCAACGGCCGCGTCGTGCAGGTCGTGGTCGGACCGCAGGTGGACACGATCGCGTCCGACCTCGCCGACCTGATGTAGCCCGCACCACCCATCCATCTCCACGAGCACCCACCACCACGAGGAGCATCCCGTGAGCAAGGCAGAGCAGATCCTCCGCGGACTCGGCGGCGACGGCAACGTCCTCGACCTCGAGGCGTGCATCACGCGCCTGCGCGTCGAGGTCGAGGACCCGTCGCTCGTCGACGACGCGACCCTCACCGCCGCGGGCGCGATCGCCGTCGTCCGCTCGGGCGCCGCGATCCAGGTCATCGTCGGCCCCGACGCGGACAACATCGCCACCGACATCGAGGACCTGCGCTGATGGCGGCCCCGCTCACCGTGCTCGTCCCCGTGACCGGCACGGTCGTGGGGGTCGAGGACGTCGACGACCCGGTGTTCTCCGCCGGTCTCGTCGGCCCGGGGCTCGCCGTCGAGCCCGACGACGCGCTGGGCGGCGAGGCCGTCGCGCCGATCACCGGGACCGTGGTCAAGCTGCACCCGCACGCGTTCGTCGTGCAGCACGACGACGGCCGCGCGGTGCTGGTGCACCTCGGCATCGACACGGTCAAGCTCGGCGGCGAGGGGTTCACGACGCACGTCGCGCAGGGCGACCACGTCGAGCGCGGCACCGTCCTCGTGTCGTGGGACCCGGCGGCAGTGCGCGCGGGCGGCCGGTCCGCGGTGTGCCCCGTCGTCGCGCTCGAGGCCGCGCCCGACGCCGTGACCGCGCTCGCCGAGACCGGCGCCTGGGCGGCCCGCGGCGAGGAGCTGCTGACCTGGGCGTGACCCCCGCCAGCGTGCCGAGCCCCGGGTTGCGCGCCGTTCGCCGACCGGATCGGCACACAACCCGGGGTTCGGCGTCAGCCGCGCAGCGGGAGCACGAGCTCCGGGACGGGCGTCGACGCGCCGTCGCCGACGAGGACCCGGACGGGCACCCCCCAGTCCTGCTGCGCCAGGTGGCACGCGGGGTAGACGTCGGGGTCCGGGGTCCCGTCGGCCCGCAGCGGCACGACGTCGCACGACGCCGCCCGCGCGGTCACGTGCAGCACGCCGTCGTGCACCTCGGGGTTCACGACGAGGTCGCGTGACAGGTCGACGCCCGTCCCCGCCCCGGACAGCAGGAGCTCCGGCGGGGTCGCGCTCACCCGCAGCTCGGTCGACGGTCCGAACCGGTCGTCGAGCTTCTGCCCCGGCGCCGGGACGAACGGCACCTCGAGCCGCAGCGGCCCCGCCCCGACCTCGGTGACCGGCCGCTGCGTGCGGTGGGCCCCGCCGTCGAGCACGTCCCCGGCGAGCGTCGACGGGAGCGCGATCCGCGTGATCCGGTGTGCCGCGGACTCCACGACGAGCAGGTGCACGCCCGCCGGCGCTCCGTCCTCGCCGTCGACCACCTCCACCACGATCCCGCTCGGCTCCGCGAGACCCGTGGCGAGGGTCGTGACCTCGCCCCCGCCCGAGCTGTCAAGGGTGACGCGGCGGATCGCGCCGTTGTACGTGTCCGCCACGACGACGCTGCCGTCCGGGAGCACCGCGACGCCGAGCGCGTGCTGCATCAGCGCCTGGTCCGCAGGCCCGTCCCGGTGACCGAAGTCGAAGAGGCCCTGCCCGACGACGGACCGCACCTCCACCCCCATGCCGTCCACCGGGGCCACGTGCCGCAGCGCCGACGTCTCGGAGTCCGCGACCCAGATCGCGCCGTCCGCCCCGACCGCGAGACCCGAGGGCTGCGCGAACCACGCCGACTCCCCCGGCCCGTCCTCCAGCCCCTCGTTCATCGTCCCGGCGAGCAGCCCGATCGACCCTTGCTCGTCGTCGAACGCCCACAGCGTGTGGTTCCCCGCCATCGCCACGACGAACGCCGCCAGCTCGGCGGACCACACGACGTCCCACGGCGACGACAGCTTCTGCCGCCGCGCCGCCGAGACCACCTCGGCCGGCACCGCGACGTCCTCTCCGAAGGAGAGGCTGGACTCGAACGCGCTGCTCCCGGAAGTGGCGAACCCAGGCTCGAGGTCGTGGGGGGTGGTGGCGGCGGGTCGTGGCGGGTCTGGCGGGAGGTCGCGAGGAACGAGCGACCGGATGGTAGACCCGTCGCCGCCACCCCCCACGACCTCCCCGGCCACCCGAACAGGCACAGGCATAGGCAGCAGGTTGTCCACCGCCCCCACCATGTACTGCTGCCCGTTCCCCGCGACGGTCGTCACGTGACCGTCGGCCAGCCGCACGCCGCGCAGGGCGTGGTTCACGGTGTCGGCGACGAGCACGTCGTACCCCACGAACGGCCGCAGCTCCTCCGGGACCAGGCACAGCCCGCCCGGCTCGCTGAACCGGGCGACGTCGGGCGGGCCGTCGACGAGCCCGCGCTCGCCGGTGCCGATGCGCCGGACGAGCGTCTCGGCGTCGGGCGTGAGCTCGGCGAGCGAGTGGTGGCCGGCGTCCGCGACGAGCAGGTTCCCGCCCGGCAGCGTGATCGCCTTCGCGGGGAACCGCAGCGTGCCCGACGTCGCGGGCGGAGCCACGTAGGGCCCCTGCCCCCGGTGGAGGGTGCCCTTGGCGTCGTGCTCGGCCACCAGCTCGTCGACGAGCGCCGCGAGCGCGGAGGCGTGCCCCTCGCCCGCCATCTGCGCGACGACGTACCCCTCGGGGTCGATGACGACGAGCGTCGGCCAGGCGCGCGCGGTGTAGGCGGACCAGGTGACGAGCTCGGGGTCGTCGAGCACGGGGTGGCGCACGTCGTAGCGCTCGACGGCAGCGGCGAGCGCGGCGGGGTCGGCCTCGTGCTCGAACTTCGGCGAGTGCACGCCGATGATCACGAGCTCGTCGCGCCGCGACTCCTCGAGCTCGCGCAGCTCGTCGAGGACGTGCAGGCAGTTCACGCAGCAGAAGGTCCAGAAGTCGACGATGAGGACTTTCCCGCGCAGGTCCGCGAGGTTCAGGGGCTTGCCGCCGGTGTTGAGCCAGCCCCGTCCGACGAGCTCGGAGGCACGGACACGCGGGAGCCGGGCTGGTCGCATGGCGCCATTCTCCCCGGTCCGACGGGTGCCCACTCCACCCCGTCGGGGTCGGGACGCTAGGACGAGGAGCGCGCGGCGACCACGGGACCGACGACGCGGACCTCGACCTCGACACCGTCGACCCGCGCGGGGACGGAGACGTCCGCCGACGCGACGTTGACACGGAGGACCCAGTCGTCGACGGCGTCCGCACGGCCGGCACGGGTCAGCCCGACGCCGTTCACGCCCTGCGTCCCGCCGATCTCCTCGCGCAGGAGCGCCTTGGCCTCACGCGCTCGATCGAGGCTCGCCACGGTCGACCACCTCCCTGCTCTCATTGTGCGCCTGATCGTGGGCGCGCGACAGCGACGCGGCGCCCGTCGCGACACGCAGGCGCCGGTGCGTCACGCGAGCAGCGTCGCGCCCAGCTTCTCGAGCACCGTGTCGATCGGGTTGCAGTACGTCAGCCCGGAGCCGTTCGACCCGCCGGTCTCCGACCCGGCGAACAGGAGCCCGAGCGCCACGCCGTCCTCGCGGTACACGAGCGAGCCGGAGTCGCCGCCGCGCGAGAACGGGCCGGTGCCGGTGGACTCGACCTCGACCTGGTCGTCGAACCGCAGCGCCCCGAGCTCGTCGCCGTAGCCGACGACCACGTCGTCGAGCTCGATCGCGGTCACCCGGCCGGCGGTCACGCCCGTGGTCCGGCCGACCTTGCCCACGGCCTCGTCGCCGATCGCCCGCGCGGTCTGCGTGACCTGCCCGACCGGGTAGGTCGCGTCCACCTCCGGGTCGTCGAGCAGCGCGAGCGCCGCGTCGACGGTCTGCGTCTCGCCCGCCACCAGAGGGACGAGCGCGGCGAGCGTGCCCACGCGGTCCGCGGGCGCCCTCCCGCCGTCGGCAGGACCGGGCTGCAGGACGACGTCGCCCAGCCGTGCGGAGGGCGAACCGACCAGCACGTGCCAGTTGGACAGCAGATGGACCTGCTCGGCCGTGCCGTCCGTGGCCGCGCGGACGAACGCGCCGAGCGTCCCGGCGGTCACGTCGACGTGCGCGACGGACACCCCGGGCCGCAGGGGCCGCGCCCGACCGGTCTCCCCGGCGGCCTGCGCCGTGGCCACGGGCGGTCGCAGGCCGGGCCGACCGCGCTCGCCCGAGGACGGACCGTGCGCACGGATCCGCCCCGTCCGCCGGACGTCGACCGTCTCCCCGGCCTCGGACGCGACCTTGCGCGCGATGCTGCGCGCGGCCGGGAGGCCGAGCCGGTACCGGACCGCGATGGCGTACCGCCCGTCGCCTCTCGGGGCCAGGCCGAGCGCGAGGCTCGGTGCACGGACGAGCTGCGCCGCGTCGTCGGGCACCCCGCTCGCCTCGATCCCCGACACGCCGCTGCGCTCCGCGAGCTCGCGCGCGTAGTCCGCGAGCTGCGACTTGATCTCCCGTGCCTCCTGCTGGTCCATGCGCCGAGTCTGGTGGCTCCCGCCCACATCGACCGCGCGCGGCACGCCGGGACGGCGGGATTGCGGTCAGGCTCGCGACGGGGCTCCGGTGTCGGGCGCGTAGACCGCCGCCGCGTCGTCGGGAGGCTCGCCCACGTCCTCGACCGGGAGCGGCACGTACGGCTCCGCGGTGACGTCCGCGCGCACGACGCGCGACAGCCGGAACCAGCGCACGCCCTCGCGCAGCCGGCACCACGCGACGAGGTACCAGCGGCCGTCGGTGTGCGCGAGGATCACTGGCTCGACCCGCCGCGTCGTCTCCTCGCCGCGACCGTCCCGGTAGCGGATGGCGAGCACGCGCGACGACGCGAGCGACTGCTCCACCGCACGCAGGACGCCCAGGTGCGTCCGGGCCTGCGCGACGACGCCCCCGCCGTCCCCCGGCACGCCACCGGGTGCACGGTCCACGTCGGGGCGGGCGGTCGCGTCCGCACGGCGCACCCACACGCGCGCCGCGAGCTCCTGCGCGCGTGCGCGGTCCCCGTCGGCGAGCGCGTCCCAGACCTTGCCGCGCGCGGAGGAGGCGTCGACGGCGAACGGGCTGCCGGGCGGGAGCGAGGCGAGCGCGACCGCGACCGCGACGGCCTGCCCGGGGGTGAAGTTCACGGGCGGCAGGGTCGCGCTCGGGTCCAGCACGTAGCCGCCGCCCGGCCCGGCCTGCGCCCAGATCGTCAGCCCGGCCTGCTGCAGCGCGGCGACGTCGCGCTTGATGGTGCGCTCGCTCACCTCGAGCGCCGCGGCGAGCCGCGGGCCGGTGGTGCCCGTCCGGCCTGCACGCCGCAGCTCTTCCGCGACGGCGTAGAGCCGCTCGGTCCTGTTCATGGGGTCTCCTCGGTCGGAGGTCTCGCTAGGCTGTCACGCATGCTGAACGCCGTCACGCTCCAGCAGGTCGCGCGCGACGCCGGGGTGTCGCTCGCGACGGCCTCGCGTGCCATCAACGGGAGCGCGAACCGGACCGTCCGCCCCGACCTGCGCGACCGCGTGCTCGACGCCGCGCGCCGCCTCGGCTACGTCGCCGACCCGATCGCCCAGGCGATGGCGCGCGGACGCTCCGCGACGGTCGGCCTCGTCGTGCACGACATCTCCGACCCCTACTTCTCCTCCCTCGCCGCCGGCGTGACCGAGGCGGCCGAGCGGTCGGGACTCCTCGTCACGCTCGCGAGCACGCAGCTCAGCCCGGAGCGCGAGCTCGCGTTCGTCGAGCTCATGCGCCGCCAGAAGTCGCGTGCGCTCGTGCTGGGCGGGAGCCGGATCGCGAGCGGGGACGCCGAGGAGGTCCTGCGCAGGACGCTCGCCGAGTACCGGGCCGACGGCGGCAGGGTCGCGCTCGTCGGCCAGCCGCTCGAGGGGCTGCCTGCCGTGGAGATCGCCAACGCCGCGGGTGCGGCGGACCTCGCGCGCGCGCTGCACGGCCTCGGGTACCGCTCGTTCGGCGTGCTCGCGGGACCGCCGGAGCACCGTACCGCCGTGGACCGGGCGCGCGGCTTCGCCGACGCGCTGCGCGAGCTCGGCTGCGCCCTGGAGCCGGACGCCGTGGTCGCGAGCCCGTTCACGCGCGACGGCGGGTACGGCGCGATGCGGGACCTCCTGCACGGGGTGGGCGGGTCCGGGCCGGACGGGCCGCGCGTCGTCTTCGCCGTGAGCGACGTCATGGCCGTCGGGGCGATGGCTGCCGTCCGGGACGCCGGGCTCCACGTGCCCGACGACGTCGCCGTCGCGGGGTTCGACGATATCGTCACCCTGCGCGACGTCGACCCGGGCCTGACCACCGTCAGGATCCCGCTCGTGGAGGTCGGCGCCCGCGCGCTCGCCCTCGCGCTCGACCTCCCGACCGGGGCCGACGACGCACTGTCCGGCCCGGCCCGGCCGACGGATCCTGCCGACCCTGCCGAGCCGAGCGCGCCGGGCCGCGTCGAGGTGCGGGGATCGGTCGTCCTCCGGGCGTCGACCCCGCCGCTTCCGGGCGCCCGGTGACCCGCCGACGGCGGCACACCCCCTCAGGACCTTGACGTGCGGAACCGGTCGTCCATATGCTGTGGGAAAGCGCATTCCGCGCCCACCCGCACCGCGCACCAGACCGACGACGGAGTCGCACCATGACCACCACCCGCACCCTGCGGATCGCCATGAACGGCGTGACCGGCCGCATGGGTTACCGCCAGCACCTCGTCCGCTCGATCCTCCCCATCCGTGACCAGGGTGGCGTCGAGCTCGCCGACGGGACCCGCCTCCAGGTCGAGCCGATCCTCATCGGCCGCAACGAGTCGAAGATCCGCGAGCTCGCCGCCCAGCACGACGTCCAGCACTGGACCACCGACCTCGACGGCGCGATCGCGGACCCGACGGTCGACGTCGTCTTCGACGCCTCCATGACCGCGCTGCGCGCGAAGACGCTCACCAAGGCGATGCAGGCCGGCAAGCACGTGTACACCGAGAAGCCGACGGCGGAGACCCTCGCCGAGGCCGTCGACCTCGCGCGGCTGCGCGAGGAGACCGGCGTGACGGCCGGCGTCGTGCACGACAAGCTCTACCTGCCCGGCCTCGTCAAGCTGCGCCGACTCGTCGACGAGGGCTTCTTCGGCCGCATCCTGTCGCTGCGCGGCGAGTTCGGCTACTGGGTGTTCGAGGGCGACCACCAGGCCGCGCAGCGCCCGTCGTGGAACTACCGCGCCCAGGACGGCGGCGGCATGACCACCGACATGTTCTGCCACTGGAACTACGTGCTCGAGGGCATCCTCGGCTCCGTCCGGACCGTCACCGCGCAGACCACGACCCACATCCCCACCCGCTGGGACGAGCAGGGCCAGGAGTACGCCGCGACCGCCGACGACGCCGCGTACGGCATCTTCGAGATCGAGACCCCCGGCGGGGATCCCGTCGTCGCACAGATCAACTCGTCCTGGGCCGTGCGTGTCTACCGCGACGAGCTCGTCGAGTTCCAGATCGACGGCACGCACGGCTCCGCGGTCGCGGGCCTGCGCAAGTGCGTGGCGCAGCAGCGCGCCCACACCCCCAAGCCGGTGTGGAACCCGGACCTGCCCGTCACCGAGCCCTTCCGCGACCAGTGGCTCGAGGTCCCGGCGAACGCCGACCTGGACAACGGCTTCAAGCTCCAGTGGGAGGAGTTCCTGCGCGACGTCCACGCCGGCCGTCCGCACCGCTTCGACCTGCTCTCCGCGGCGCGCGGCGTGCAGCTCGCCGAGCTCGGGCTGCGCTCGTCCGCCGAGGGCCGAAGGCTCGACGTCCCCGAGATCACGCTGTGAGCGCGACGACCATGCCGGTCTCCTTCCCGGGCGCGTGCGAGCTGCGCGACCGGGAGGGGTCCGGTGCGGTCGTGCGCCTGCCACGGTTCACCGACGACGGTCGCGTCGCGGGCACCGAGGTGCGCGAGCTGCTCGTGCCCGGGCCATGGACAGCCCCGTCGACCGCGTCGACGTCCCGCGTCGCGTTCGCCGCCGTGCACGTCGTGCCGCAGCCCGGCGCACCCAACGTGCCCGGCGCGCCCGCGACCGTCGACTGGGACGCGACGCTCGGCTACCGTCACCGCATCTGGGCGCACGGGCTCGGCGTCGCCGACGCGATGGACACTGCGCAGCGCGGCGCGGGACTCGACTGGGCGCCGACGCAGGAGCTCGTCCGTCGGTCCGCGGCAGAGGCTCGCTCCGTGGGCGGCCGCATCGCGTGCGGCGCCGGCACCGACCAGCTCGACCCGACGGTCGTCGCCGGCTGGACCCCCGGCGACCCGGCTGCGCTCGCCGCCGTGGTCGACGCCTACCGCGAGCAGGTCCACGTCGTGCAGGACGCCGGTGCACAGGTCGTCGTCATGGCGTCGCGCGCTCTCGCCCGGGTGGCCCGCTCCCCCGAGGACTACGCCCACGTGTACGACGCCGTGCTCGCCGAGGCCGACGCTCCCGTGATCCTCCACTGGCTCGGGACGATGTTCGACCCGGCCCTGGCCGGCTACTGGGGCACCGGCGACGACGCCGCCGCCGCCACGGACGTGTTCGTCGACCTGGTCCGCACCCACCAGGCGCGGGTCGACGGGGTGAAGGTCTCGTTGCTCGACGCCGCCCGGGAGAAAGGGCTGCGGGCGCGCCTCGCGGCGCTCGACCCCGGCACCGGCCCCGGCGCACCCGGCGTGGTTCGCCACTACACCGGGGACGACTACAACTATCCGGAGCTCGTCGTGGGTGACGGGAAGGCGCACTCGGACGCGCTGCTCGGCATCTTCGCGGCCATCTACCCGGCTGCGTCGACAGCCCTCCAGGCGCTGGACGCGGGCCGCCCCGACCGCGCGCACGCGATCCTCTCCGCGACGGAGGCGCTGAGCCGGCACGTCTTCACTGCCCCGACCTCCTCCTACAAGGCCGGCATCGCGTTCCTCGCGTGGCTCAACGGGGCGCAGCCCGGCTTCCAGATGGTCGGCGGCCTGCACGCCGGCCGGTCGGTCGCGCACCTCGTCACGCTGGTCCGCCTCGCGGACCGGTCCGGGCTGCTCCTCGACCCCGACCTCGCGGCCCGCCGCACCCGCGTGTTCCTCGAGACGAACGGGGCAGCCCGATGACGACACCGACGACCGAGACCATGGCAAGGGACACCGACATGCCCGACCTCTCCCGCTGCTCGCTCAACACGGCGACGGTCAAGCACGCCACCCTCGAGGAGGCCGTCGCGGCCGCCGCGGAGGCGGGGTACGGCGCCGTCGGGCTGTGGCGCGACCGCGTCCAGGAGATCGGTGTGCACCGCGCCGCCCAGGTCGTCGCCGAGGCGGGGCTGCGCGTGTCCTCCCTGTGCCGCGGCGGCTTCCTCACCACCGCCGACCCCGACGGGATCGCCGCCGCGCTCGACGACAACCGCCGCGCGATCGAGGAGGCGGCGACCGTCGGCACGCACGAGCTCGTGTTCGTCGTCGGCGGGCTGCCCGCCAACGGCACGCCAGGACAGGGCCCGCGGCCTGACGCCGGACCCGGCGACCGCGACGTCGTCGCGGCGCGGGCGAGGGTCGCCGACCGGATCGCCGACCTCGTCCCGTTCGCCGCCGACCACGGCGTCCGGATCGTGCTCGAGGCACTGCACCCGATCTTCGCGGCCGACCGCGCCGTGGTGTCGACGCTCGGCCAGGCGCTCGACCTCGCCGCACCGTTCCACCCCTCCACCGTGGGTGTCGTCGTCGACACCTACCACGTGTGGTGGGACCCCGAGCTGCGGGCGGGCATCGCGCGCGCCGGCGCGGAGGGTCGCATCGCGGGCTATCAGGTGTGCGACTGGATCCTGCCGCTCGCCGCGGACCCGCTGCTCTCGCGCGGGTACGTCGGCGACGGGTACGTCGACTTCCCCACGATCACCCGGTGGGTCGCCGAGGCCAGCTACACGGGCGACGTCGAGACGGAGATCTTCCACCAGGACGTCTGGGACGCACCCGTCGCGGACGTCGTCGCCCGTGTGGCGGACGGCTACGCCGTCCACGTCCTGCCACATCTCGTGTCGGGGGTCCCCGCACGGCGCCGATGACAAGGACCAGGGCCGGACTTCGGTGACAGACCGGTGTCACCAGAGGCCTGCGAAGGTGGTCTCATGACCACCGAACAGCGATTCACCGCAGCCCATCGTTCAGACGGCCCCTCGACAGACCCCGTCCACGTCGTCCTCGTCCCCGGCTTCTGGCTGGGTGGCTGGGCGTGGGACGACGTCGTCCCCCACCTCGCCGCGGCGGGCGTCGTCCCCCACGCGATGACGCTCCCGGGGATGTCGCCGCAAGACACACCCGAGGTGCGTGCCGCGACGACGCGCGACGACCAGGTCGCCGCTGTCGCCGCGCTCGTCGCGGGCCTGGACGGCGACGTCGTGCTCGTCGGGCACAGCGGCGGCGGCCCGGTGGTCCAGGAGGTCGCCGACCGTGACCCGGGGCGCGTGCGGCGCGTCGTGTACGTGGACGCAGGTCCGCTCGTCGACGGGGCGGCGCTGAGCCCGGACCTGCCGGCGGACGTGACCGAGCTGGGGCTGCCGACGTGGGACGAGCTCACGGAGCAGGGGTCGAGCCTCGACGGGCTCGACGACGCGGCGCTGGCCCGGTTCCGCGAGCGTGCCGTGCCGACGCCCGGGCCTGTCGCGCGCGGGCCTGTCCGGGTGTCGGACCCCGCCCGCCTGGCCGTCCCCACGACGGCGATCTGCTCCTCGATCCCGTCGACGGTCCTGGCCGAGCTGGCGAACCCGGGCCCGCCGCTGCACACCGAGCTGGGCGAGCTCACGGACCTCACGTACGTCGACGTCCCGACCGGGCACTGGCCCATGTTCTCCCGCCCGCGCGAGCTCGCCGACGCGATCGTGGGAGCGGCCCGTCAGAAGTCGTGAAGAAGTTTTCACCGAAGTCACGTCACAGATGACCGACTTCTCCGTCTTGTTCGGTGAGAGTGGCCGACAGGTCGCCCGACGTTCACGACGACGAGACGGATCATGCACCACACACTGCCTTCCGCTCCCCCTCGCCACGAGGTCCGCGCCGCGCTGCTCTGGGCGCTCGAGCACGACCGCGTCGCCCTTCTCGAGCACCGCGAGGCGACGCAGCGCTGCGCGTGGGAGGCCGCGCGCGGCGCAGCCGACCGTCAGCTCGTGCGTCGCTGGTACGACGCCGACCTGACGCCGGTCCCCGTCGCCTGACCGCCCCTCCCGCCGAGCGCGGGTGGGTGCCGTCGTCGCGCGGACGACAGCACCGACCCGTGCCCGGCGGTGGGGTCAGCCGCAGGCGAGGGCCGCGTAGGGCGTCGTGACGTCCGTGGCGTCGTCGCCCGCCGTGGCCGTCACGTCGACGCTCCCGGCGACGATCACAGTCCCACGCGACGCGAACGACTGGTAGGCGTTCTTGCCGGGCTGGACCGCCGCGAACTCCTTCGAGCCGAACGGGGTCTCGATCCGCACCGCGACCGGGACGTCGTCGTCGTTGACCACCCGCACCGCGACGTACGCCTTGCCGGCCAGGCAGCGCGGCGAGACCTCGACGCTCACCGCCGGGCCGTCCTCGCCCGGCAGGTCGCCGGACTCGGGCAGCTCGACGCCGACGACGGCCGCGAGCAGCCGCACGGCGGTGCCCGGTTCGCCGGACAGCAGCGCGTTCTCCGCGTCGCTCGTCAGGACCGCGTGCCCCTCGGCCGCCGTCCCGTCGACCACCGCGCCCTGCGCGACGTCGCGCGCCACGGAGACGACGGCGTCCGCCGCGGTCCACGCGTCCGTACCCGGCTCGGCCTCGCGAAGCTCGGCTCCCGCGGCCTGGAGCAGCGCCATCGCCTCGGGCGCGGCGCCCGGGTCGATCGCGCCGTCGTCGGTCCAGACGTCGGCGTCGAGCACGGCCTGCACGGTCGACGCCGCGGCGCCGTCGAGATCGCCGACCACCCCGGCGAGCCTGTCCCGCGGGGTGTCGGTCCGCAGGCCCCAGCCGTACGCGAACTGCGGGTCGTAGTCCGCGTCTCCGACGTTCTCCGGGGTGTGGTCGTCGTCCACGGGCCACGTCACGGGCAGGCGGCCGGTGAACGGTGCGGCCCCGAACAGCACGTCCGCGACACCCGACCCCTCGGTCCCCGGCAGCCACGACGCGACGAGCGCGTCCATGTCGTCGAGCTGGTCGGCCACGAGCTGCGGCCGGCCGGACACGACGAGCACGACGCAGTCCATCGCGCCGCACACGGTGTCGATCGTCGCCTGGTCCTGCGCGGTCAGCGACAGCGAGAACTGGCTCCCCGCCCCGTACCGGACGTCGCCGACGCCCTCGGCGTACGGCTTCTCGCCGACCACGACGACCCCGACGTCGGCCCCGTCCATGGGCGCCGACGCGTCCGGGCTGACCGTCACGTCCCCGGTCGACGCCGCGGCGACCGCGTCGCCGATCGTCGTGCCGTCGGTGATCGCCCCGGACGAGCCCTGCCACGAGATCGACCAGCCGCCGAGCTGGCGACCCAGGTCGTCCGCCGTCGACCCGGCGACGTAGACGTTCGCGTCGCCCGCGAGCGGCAGCACGCCGTCGTTCTTCAACAGGACCTGCGACTCGGCCGCGGCCCGTCGCGCCACCCCGCGGTGCGCGTCCGACCCGACCTCGTCCACGTTCGTCCGGTCCGCGAACGGCTGCTCGAACAGCCCGACGGCGAACTTCTGCCGCAGGATGCGCGTCACCGCGTCGTCGACCCGCTCCTCGCTGACCGTGCCCGCGTCGACCGCGGCCTCGATCGCGGCGATGAAGTCGTCGTAGTTGTACGGCGCCATCGCCATGTCGACGCCCGCGTTCACCGCGCGCACCGCCTTCTCGGGGTACGTGCCACCGGGAAGCTTGTCGATGCCCTCCCAGTCGCTGACCATGAACCCGTCGAACCCGAGCTCACCCTTGAGGACGTCGTTGTTGAGGTGCGCGTTCTCGTGCATGCGCACCGGCGCGCCGCCGTCGACCGACACCGCCGAGTACGACGGCATGACCGACCCCGCGCCCGCCTCGATCGCGGGCACGTACGGGTCGATGTGCAACCGCCGCAGCTCGTCCTCGGAGGCCACCTCGGTGATCCCCTGGTCGATCGGGTAGCCGCTGCCCGTGACGGACTCGTCGTAGGTCGTGCCGCCGTCACCCACCCAGTGCTTGGGGGTGGACAGCACGGTGCTCGGCCCGCTCATGTCCGTGGGGTCGTCGCCCTGGAGCCCGACGACGGTCGCCGCGGCGAACGCCTTCACGAGCGCCGGGTCCTCGCCGAAGGACTCGTACGACCGCCCCCAGCGCTCGTCGCGCGTCACGCACAGGCAGGACGCGAACGTCCACGGGATGCCGGTCGCCCGGACCTCGGTCGCCGTGACCTCGGCGGCCTCCTGCACCAGTGCGGGGTCGCGTGAGGCGCCGAGGCCGATGTTGTGCGGGAAGAGCGTCGCCCCGACCACGTTGTTGTGGCCGTGCACGGCGTCGACGCCGTAGATCATCGGGATCTGCCAGCGCGTGGTCAGCGCCTCGCGCTGGTAGCCGTCGACCATGTCCGCCCAGCCCGACGGCGTGTTGTCCGTCGGGACCGACCCGCCGCCCGAGAGCAGCGACCCGAGCCCGAGCGACGAGATGTCGTCCGGCGACGCGAGCCCCAGCCGCTCGGCCTGGGCCATCTGCCCGACCTTCTCCTCGAGGGTCATCCGGCCGACGAGGTCGGCCACGCGCTCGTCGGCGGGCAGGGACTCGTCGAGGTACGGGAGCCCGGACGCGTTGAGCACGACGCGCGCGTCCCCGGTCACCGCGGCACCGGTCGCGTCGAGCGCGACCGGGACGGTCACCGCCTCGCCCGGTTCGCCGTCGTCGAGCGTGACGACCTCGGCGCTCTGCACGGCCCCGGACTCGGCTCCGGCCGCGAACGTGAGCGTCCCGCCGAAGTCCTCGTAGTCCTCGCCGGCGACGGCGGTCCCGCCCTCGCCCGGGCCGTAGGTCACGGTGACGTCCTCGGCGAGCGGGCCGCCGTCGGACGTGGTGAGGGTGACGTCGACCGCCGCCGTCTCGCCGGGCTCGACGAGGACCACGGACGGCGTCGGAGCGACGGTCGCGACGACCGCCGGCGCGGGCGAGCCGTAGACCTGGAAGTGGTCGACCTTGTAGCCGGTGGGTGCGGTGTCCGTCGGCATGGTCAGCGCGTAGCCCCAGGCTCGCTCGAGCGACAGGACGCCGTCCTGGATCTCGGCCGGGCCGGGCTGGTAGTCGCCGCGCTTGGCGAACTGCGAGAACGGCAGCTCGACGAGCTTCCAGCGGCTCCCGTCCTCGGACCAGTTGTCCTTGAACGTCGTCCAGTACAGCTCGGAGTGCTCGCCGTCGGGGCCGTCGTCCTTCAGCTCGACGCGGATGTCCGCGCCCGCCGTCGGCGACGCGGGCCGCGAGTCCTGCGAGGCGTACCACCAGAACCGCAGGCCGCCGTAGCCGGACCAGTCCTGGGGGGTCGCGAGGTTGTGGCTGAAGCCGCCCCACGCGCCCGACGGCACCTGGTACGTCCCGGACAGCACGTGGTTGTCCGAGGCCGCCTGGCCGTCCCGGTCGTCCTGCGTGACCTCGAGCGTGGGCTTGGTCGCCTCGCTCTGGCCCCACGCGAAGACCCCGACGGGGTTCGTGTCCGTGCTCAGCGGGACGTCGCCCTCGAAGTCCATGATGGTCGCGGCGTTCTCGACGAGGGAGACGTCGTCGAACAGCCACGTGCCCGTGCCGAGGTCGCTCAGCGTCACCGCGTAGCCCCAGGCCACGGCCGGGTCGAACCTGGTGGCGCTGGACGGGTCGCCCTTGACCCGCAGCTCGGCGAAGGTCACCTCGACCTCGCGCCAGCCCTCGCTGTCGTCGACCACCGACTCCTCGAAGAGCGTCGCCGCGCCCGCGCTGCCGCCGCCGGACTTGAGCTCGTAGCGCAGGTCGTCGCCCGACCCCGTGCCGAGGAACCAGAACGAGAACCCACCCGCACCTGACCAGTCCTGGACGGTCGCGAAGTCGTGCGAGAACCCGCCCCACCCGCCCGCGCCGATCGCGGCGACCTGCGCGCTCAGCGCGTGGCTGCCTGCGGGGACGCCCTCGCGCGTCGCCTCGACGCGCGTGAGCACGGGCGTCGCCCCGGCGTCGGCGCCCCAGGCGAACACGGGGAGCGTCTCGGACTCGAAGTCGTCGAGCGGGATGCGCGCGCCGTCGTTCGGCAGGTCGCCGTGCGCGCGGACGGTGACGGTGTGCTCCGCGCGGGCGCCGAGGCGCGTGCCGTCCGGGGCGTCGGCGATCTCGAGCGTGAAGGTGCGGTCGCCGGCGAGGGGACCGTTGTCCGTGGTGGTCGTCTCGACGGTCGCGGTCGTCTCGCCCGCCGGGACCACGACGTCGGCGTCGACCGCCGCGTAGTCCTCGCCCGCGGTGGCGCTGCCGTCCGTGGAGGTGACGTGCACGGTGGTGTCGACGTCGCGCGGCTGACCGAGCCGGACGGGGACGCTCACCGGCTCACCGGCGTCCACCGCCGTCGCGCTGCCCGCGAACCCGACGGTCGGCGTGGGGGCGGTCCCCCACACCTCGACGGAGAACAGCGAGTAGCCGTACCAGTGGAGCGTCGGGGCCTCCCACGTCGCGGCGGCCCTGCCGGTCATGTCGAGGCGGACGTAACGGGCGTCCGTCCCGTCGGGGAGGTCGACGACCTCCGTGCCCCCGGGGCCGTCGGTCTCGGTGTGCACGACCTCCCACGACGCCTCGTCGGCCGGGTCGGCGTCCGCGACGGCGACCGTGAAGTCGGTCGCGTAGGCCGCCTCCCAGGCCAGACGGAGCGAGTCGAGGTCGGACACCTCGCCCAGGTCGAGCTGGTACCACTGCGGCCACTCGACGTCCTCGTCCGGGCCGTTGCCGCTCGCCCAGCGCGTCGCCGGGTCGCCGTCCGTCGCGAGCCCGGGCGGGAACGCGCCGTCCTGGTCGTCCTGCGACGCGCTCGCCGTCACGACGGCGTCGCGCGCGAGGTCGCCCAGGCCGGGATCGTCGGGCGCGGCGGCAGCACCGGTCGCGAGCACGACGCCGGCCGGCAGGGCCGTCGCCAGCGCGAGCGCACCGGCCGTGGCGGCGGCGGTGAGTCGTCGGCGCGCCCGTGCGGGAGCGCTCTCACGGTCGAGGGAAGGGGAAAGCCGCAAGGGTCGCATGTTCACTCCATCGTGTTACTGACCCGTCAGTGACAGCGCGACACTACCCCCGCCCCGCGCCGATCGCACCCCCCTGCCGCGACCCGCTTCCGGTGGGGTCAGCCGAGCGTCGTCGGGAGCGTCGCGTCCCCCTCGCCCGGCGCCTGGCCCAGCACGTGCTCCGCGAGGAACGCGAGCACCACCTGGTACCAGACTTTCGCGTGCTGCGGGCTGAGGATCCAGTGGTTCTCGTCCGGGAAGTAGAGGAACCGGTGCACGGTCCCCCCGTCCGCGTCGGCCGGCAGGCCCGAGGCCGCGAGCAGCTCGTACCAGAGCCGCAGGCCCTCGCCGATCGGCACGCGGTAGTCCTTGTCGCCGTGCACCACGAGCATCGGGGTGACGATGTCCCCGACGAACCGGTGCGGGCTGTTCTCGAGCGCCATCTCCGGCGTCATCTCGCGCTGCCAGTAGTAGGAGTGGTCCGTCGTCGGGCCGAACTGGTCGAGCGCCCACAGGCTCGCGTGCGTGACGATCGCCGCGAAACGATCCGTGTGCCCCGCGACCCAGTTGGCCATGTACCCGCCGAACGACCCGCCCATCGCCGCGACCCGCGTCTCGTCGACCTCCGGCAGGGTCTCGACGTGGTCCGTGACCGCCATCAGGTCCGTGTACGGCGCCGCGCCCCAGGCGCCCCAGCCGCGCTGCACGAAGTCCTGCCCGTACCCCGTCGACAGCGCCGGGTCCGGGAGCAGGACCGCGTACCCGCGCGCGACCATCAACCACGGGTTCCAGCGCCAGCTCCACGCGTTCCACGACCCGAGCGGCCCACCGTGGATCCACAGCAGCAGCGGGGCGGGTGCCTCCGCGCTCACCCCGTGCGGCAGCGCGAGCCACGCCCGCACCCGGACGTCGTCCGACGCCGCGGTCTCGACCTCGACGAGCGTGCCCGGGAGGTCCGGGTTCGCGACCGGGCCCCGGAGCGGCGTCGCCGGGACCGGGGTGCGCTCGCCCGCGGCCCCGGAGCCGAGGAACGCGCCCAGGTCGATCCGCACCGGGTACGACGGCTCGACATAGCTCGTGCGCAGCGCGAACACCGTGCGGCCGTCCGGCGAGACGGCGACGTCGGTGAAGACCGCGTCGTCGCTCGTGATCCTCTCCGCACTGGGGTGCTCCCCGTGCGAGTCCGGCGAGAAGGCCACGAGGAAGACCGGGCCGCGGCCGTCGTCGTCGGCGGTGACGAGCAGCCCCGAGCCGTCCGGGAGCCAGCGCACCGACGTCGGCCAGCGGTCCCAGTGCGGCACGAGCGTGCGCGGGGTCGCATGGTTCTCCGCGCGCGTGGTGGGGGCGTCGTCCGACGCACCGTCCGCGTCAGCCGACCCCGCCGGGCGGGCAGGCGCGTGCAGGGGCACGACGGCGAGCGTCTCCTCGGGAGCCTGCTGCGGGGTCGTGAGGGTCTCGCGCACGAACGCGACGTACGCGCCGTCCGGCGAGATGCGCGGACCGCGCGCCTCGGCGCCCGGCTCGTCGACGAGGGTCCGGCGCTCCCCCGTCGCCGTGTCGATCGCGACGAGCGTGCTGCGCACCGACGGACCCGGTCCGGGGACCTCCCACGTCGTGACCAGCGTCGTCCCGTCCGCGGACAGGTCCGCGGAGTGCTCCTGCAGCGCGCGGCCCGGCCCCGCCTGGCCCGTGGCCGACCCCTGCCCGACGCCGCGGCTCACGTCCCGCAGGTCCAGCAGCCGGGGGTCCGGGGTGTCGTCGTGCTCGTCCGCGCCAGGAGACGGGAGCGGGCGGGCCGGCTCGTCGACCAGCGCGGTGAGGTCACCGACCAGCCGGTGCGGCTGTCCCGGACCGAGGTCGTGGTCCCAGTGCCGCACCGGGTACGCGTCGTGCAGGATCGCCGCGACCTTCGCGTCCTTGCGCGCGCCGCGGAGCTCGGTGTCGTGCGCGAGGTCGCGCGCGCTCGGCAGGAGCTCGGCCGCGACCGACACGACGGGCGCCTCCCTCGCCGCGAGCGGGCCGCCGATTCCCGCGGCCGCCGTCGCGACGACGCGCGCCTCGCCCCCGCCGGCCGGGAGCAGCCACAGGGCGGGCTTCGGGTCGGAGTCGTCGGCGGCGTCCGGGTCGGGGCGCGCGGAGGTGAAGAGCACGTCGCCCGCCGCGGTGAACGTCGCGCTCGACTCCCCCTTCGCGCTGCGCGTGAGGCGCCGGGCGGGCGAGTGACCCGTCGGGTCGACCTCCCACAGCGCGCTCCGGTACCCCGTGCGCGCCGTGTCGAGCGTCTGGACGGTCGTGACGAGCCGCGTGCCGTCGACGGACAGCGCGAGCCCGCTCGTGCGCGGGATCGCGACGTACGCGTCGAGGTCGTGGAACGGGGTCTGCGGGTCCGGCCCCGCGGTGCCGGAAGAGGCGTCGGTGCCGGACGTGGAGGTGGTGCCGGAGGTGGCGGTGGTGCCGGACGGGGCGGTGGTGCGGGAGGTGGAGGTGGTGCCGGACGGGGCGGCGTCGTTACTCACCCGTACGTCCTATCACGCACCGGCCGACCGCCCCCGCCGAACACGACCTGAAGGTCGTTCCGAGGCGCTACCCGACCTTCAGGTCGTGTTCGACGGCGCGTGGTGGCCTTCTCGACGGCGCGGGGTGGGGTTCTCGGCGGCGACGGGGGGTGGTCGGGTCGGTCGGGTCGGTCGGGTCGGTCGGGCCGGGAAGGCCGGGCGGCCCGGACGGGCCGGGCGGGCCGGGAAGGCCGGGCGGGCCGGGCGGATCGGGTGGCGTGCGTCCGCCCTGGGTGTCCACAGGACCGGATTCGAGCAGGCCCCTCCACAGGCGGGCGTCCGTCCGTGGCGGACCGGCCGCGCCATCTGCTCCGATCCGTCCCATGCGCACGCTGACCGCCGTCCCCGCCGAGCTGCTCGCCGTCGCCGGATCCCAGGAGGGGCTCGTCTCGGCGCACCAGTGCGACGAGCACGGCCTCGGCTCGCACCGTCGAGCGCGACTCGTCGACCAGCGACGATGGCGCACGGTCACGCACACGGTGTACGACACGGTCGTGACGCCCGTCCCGCAGCGGACCGGCACGCGTGACCACGACCACCGCAGACGTCGCGCCGCCTGGCTCGCGCTCCTGGCCTACGGGCCGGAGGCGGTGGCCGTCGGGTCGTGCGCGCTCGTGCTCCTCGGCGTCCAGGGAGTGCGGACAGATCCGACCCCTGAGGCGACGCTCCCTGGCGCACGGGCCGCACGCTCGCGCGACGGTATCCACCTCCGGCAGTTCGACGACGGCATGACGCTGACGCGCGTCGGCGGGCGGTGGGTCGCGACACCGGACTGGGCGCTCGCTCAGGCCGTGCCTGAGATGGGACGGCGGCGGGCGGTCGCGGCGATGGACAGCGCACGTCGCCTCGGCCTGCTCTCCACGACGGGTCTCGAACGAGCGCACGACCTGGCGCGAGGACGACGTGGCGTGGCGCGCACGCACTCGTGGTGGGGAGAGTCGGACGCCCGGGCGGAGTCACCGCTCGAGACGTTCGCGCGGCTCGATTGTGTCGACGCCGGCATCGCCCCCGACGAGCTCCAGGTCGAGGTGCACGACGTCGGTCGCCTGCTGGGCCGCGGCGACGTCGGGTGGCGGCTGCCGGACCATCGCTGGCTGATCGCCGAGCTCGACGGGACGGACGTGCACTCCGAGCCCGAGGCGCTGCTGCGCGATCGCGCACGGCAGAACGACCTCGTCGCGTGCGGGGCGGTCGACCTGCTGCGATTCACCGGCCGGGACGTCACGGTGCCCGGGGCGTCCCGACCAGGCAGGCTCGTCGTGGACGTCCGCCGCCACCTGGCGCGAACACGCCACCACGCGCCGTCGGGCACGACTTGGAGGACGGAATGAGGCCCAGAACGACCTTCAGGTCGTGTTCGGCGGATCAGGGGCGGCGGTCGTCCCGCTCCGCCATCTTCGCGAGCATCTCGTTGTACTCGTTGAGCTCGGCGTCACCGTCGCGATCGGCCTGGCGGTCCTGACGCCGGGCCTCGCGCTCGTCCGAGCGCGACCACATGACCGCGACGACGATCGCGAGGATCAGTGTCGGGAGCTCGCCGATCCCCCAGGCGACGGCACCGCCACGCTGCTGGTCGGCGATCGCGCTCGGCCCCCAGTCGCGACCCAGCAGACCGAACCACTCCGGGACGAGCAGGATCTCGCCCGTCGTGAGGGCCACCCCGAAGAAGGCGTGGAACGCCATGGTCGCGAACAGCAGGATCAGGCGCTGCGCGAACGGCGGCCGGTGCGGACCGGGGTCGATGCCGATCAGCGCGTTCGCGAACAGGTACCCGGCGAGCGTGAAGTGCGCGATCATCGCGAGGTGCCCGGCGTACGTCGTGAGGGCGAGCTCGAACGCGGGCGTGTAGTAGAAGACGACCATCGACCCCGCGAAGTTCACGGCAGCCACGACCGGGTTGGCGAAGAACTGCCCGACGCGCGACGTCACGACCGCGAGCACCCACTCCCGCGGCCCGCGGGACCCGTCCTTGCGCGGCGGCACGGCCCGCACGAGGAGGGTCACGGGCGCCGCGAGGACCAAGAAGATCGGCACGACCATCGCCAGGACCATGTGCTGCACCATGTGGGCGCTGAACAGCACGTGACCGTAGGCCGCCGGCCCGCCGGAGGTCACCCAGAACATGATCACGACCCCGAGGCACCACGACACCGTGCGGCCGACCGGCCAGCGGTCGCCGCGACGCGCGAGCCGCCGCACCCAGCTCAGGTACACGACGAGCGCCGCCACGCACGCGAACGCCGGCAGCACGTCCCACTGCCACTGCGTGAACCAGCGCTCGAGCGTCGGCTCGGGCGGGAGCGGGTGCCCCGTGACGATCTCCGCGGCCGTGGTGTCGAGGATCTCGTCGTCCGGCACGGGCGGGGCGGTGGAGCCGAGCGCGACCGCGACGCCGGAGACCGCGCCCATGATCGCGAGCTCGACCGTGACCAGGCGCCAGAACAGCCAGCGGGTCCCCTCGGCGGCAGCCGTCCCGGCGCCCTCCGCAGGCCCCTGCCCGGTGCCTCGTCCCGTACCGGTCCCCAGCCTCCGCACCACCAGCTCGCGGTGCGCGAACCCGATCGCCCCGAGGACGAGGAGCAGCACGAGCTTGGTGAGCAGCAGGATCCCGTAGTCGGTGACCAGCTCGTCGAACGAGTCGACGCGGATGCTCCCGTTCACGATCCCGGAGACGCCGACGGCGACGTAGCACCAGAGCGCGATCGCGGAGTACCGCCCGACGACCGCCGCGAAGCCGTCGCGGTCCAGCCCGCCGCGCACGCGGACGACGGCGAGCGCCCCCAGCCCGCCGACCCACAGCGCCGCGCCGGCGAGGTGCAGGAACATCGACGACACGGCGAGCTCGTGGCTCGCCGCGCCCGCGGCGTGACCCGTGTTCGCCTGGGCACCGAGCGCGACGAGCGCGAGGCCAGCGGTCCACAGCGCCCCGGTGGGCGTGCGCACGGCCAGGGCGAGCGCCGACGTCACGGCGGCCACGACGATGATGAAGACGTAGTTGCGACCCAGCCCGACCTGCGAGACGAACAGGCCCAGCTGGTCGCCGAACGTCGGCCCGCTGATCGGCGTCGTGGAGATCGAGGAGTACCGCAGGACGACCTGCACGACCGTCAGCACCGCCCACGTGCCCGACGCCGCGCCCGCGACCCCGAGCGCGCGACGGACGGGCTCACCGGCAGGCAGGACGCAGGCCGCGAGGACGAGCGAGCCGAGGGTCAGCGCGACGGAGAGCTCGGTGAGGACGGTCACGACGGGCGTGCCGAGCCGCGCGAGCACACCGGCGTCGGGGAACCCGGGCGCGACGGAGAACGCGGCGGAGAACGCACCGGCCGAGAGCACCGCCACGATCGCGACGACGACGGCGAACGGCCCGGCGGCGACGAGCCACCACGGGTTGGTCGCGGGGCCGGCGTCGGTCGCGCCACTGCGCACGGCGGTCGAGGTCACGGGACCAGGGTAGCGAGCGGACGGACCTGCCAGGGGACTTCTCCCCACTCCCCCCTGTGGACGAGAGCGGTTCCCGGCCAGGTCCCGCTGGCATACTGGGCCGGGTTCGCCGGGGGGCTGCGCCGCACCTCCCGGCCACGCACGGGCACCAGGGGTGCCGTTCCGACCCGCATACCGAACCCACGCGAAGGACGTCCCATGGCCGCAGGGCACGGCAGCATCGCCACCCAGGACCTCGACCGCGCGAGCCACCTCCTCAAGCGCGTGGGGCAGGTGTTCGACCAGCGCGTCGTCGGGCAGGACGCGCTGCGCACAGCCCTGGTGAGCACGCTCCTCGCGGGCGGCCACATCCTCCTGGAGTCGGTGCCGGGCCTCGCGAAGACGACGGCGGCGCAGACGCTCGCGTCCGCGATCGAGGGCAGCTTCCACCGCATCCAGTGCACCCCGGACCTCATGCCGAACGACATCGTCGGGACGCAGATCTTCAACTACGCGTCGGGCGAGTTCTCGACGCAGCTCGGCCCGGTGCACGCGAACGTCGTGCTGCTCGACGAGATCAACCGGTCGTCGGCGAAGACGCAGTCCGCGATGCTCGAGGCGATGCAGGAGAAGCAGACGTCGATCGGCGGCGAGAACTTCCCGCTGCCGGACCCGTTCATGGTGCTGGCGACGCAGAACCCCATCGAGGAGGAGGGCACGTACGTCCTGCCCGAGGCGCAGATGGACCGCTTCCTCATGAAGGAGGTCCTGACGTACCCGGCGCCGCAGCAGGAGCTGGAGATCCTCCAGCGCGTCGCGTCGGGGCAGATGAGCGCCCCGACGACGGCGCAGCCGATCTCGCTCGACGACGTGCGGTTCCTGCGTGCGCTGGTCGACGACGTGTACGTGGACGACTCGATCAAGCGGTACATCGTCGACCTCATCAACACCACCCGCTTCTCGGGTCCCCGCCCGGTCCCCGACCTGCAGCGGCACGTGCGCGTCGGTGCGTCGCCGCGCGGCGGGATCGCCCTCATGCGCGTCGGGCAGGCGCTCGCCGTGATCGCGGGTCGCTCGTTCGTCATCCCGGACGACATCAAGGCCGTGCGCTACGCGGTGCTGCGCCACCGCCTGGTGCGCACCTTCGACGCGCTCGCGAACGACGTCCCGCCGGAGCAGCTCGTGGACGCGGTGTTCGACGCCGTGCCCACTCCCTGAGCGCGAGCGCCCACGTGCCCGACATCTCCCGTCTCGCCCAGGTCCGGGCCCGGCTCGACCTCCCGGTCGCGCGCCGGGCGTCGGGCCTGCTCGAGGGACGGCACCGTTCGGTGCTGAAGGGTCACGGTCAGGACTTCGACGACCTGCACCTGTACGCGCCGGGCGAGGACGTCGGCGACATCGACTGGAAGTCGTCGGCACGGGCCGGTATCCCGATCATCCGGCGGTTCGTGCGCGAGTCGAACCTCAACCTGGTGCTCGTCGTCGACACGGGCCGCACCATGGGCGCGACCGCCCCGAGCGGTGAGTCCAAGGCAGAGGTCGCGAGCTTCTGCTGCGCGCTGGTCGCGTACCTCGCGCGCGACCGCGGCGACCGGGTGGCGCTCGTCGCGGGCGACGCGGAACGGCTCGTGCAGCTCCCGCCGCGCGCGAGCACGCAAGACCTCGAGGTCCTGCTCCGCACGGTGGAGCGCCAGTGGCGCCCGGACGCACCCGCGAGCGACCTGGCCCGGCCGCTGGCCCGCGCGTCCGACGCGTTCCGGCGCCGCTCCCTGGTCGTCGTGGTCACCGACGAGGCGCGGCCCGGCGCCGAGCACGAGCAGCTCCTGCGCTCGATCCGGGTGCGCCACGAGGTGATGGTCGTGCACGTCGCGGACCTGTCACCCCTGGCGGCGCACGGGACCACGGTCGCGGACGTCGACGGGACGCTCGACCTGCCACCCTTCCTGCGCGGTCGTGCCGCGCTCGCCGAGGCGTCGGTCGACGCGTCGGGTGCGCGCCGGGCCGAGGTGGCCGACCGTCTGCGCCGACTGCAGGTGCAGGGCGTCGTCGTGACCGGTACGCAGGACGTGGTGCCGCGCTTCGTCGAGCTGTTGGGGAGGCAGAAGCGTGCCCGTCGATGAGCTCGTCGACCCCGTGGGCTACTCGGGGTGGTGGACCGCCCTGGGGATCGGGCTGCTGCTCGCCGCGGTGGCCGTGGTGGGGCTCGTGCTGTGGTTCACGCGCGCCCGCGCGCAGGAGAAGGCCGCGCAGACCGCCACCCGCACGCCCGGCTACGCGCCCGGTGACCCGTGGGCGAGCCTGCGCAACGAGTACGCGGAGCGGATCGAGGCGATCGCGCACCGGTTCCGCGACGGCGAGCTCGACGAGCGCGGGCTCCACCTCGCCCTGTCGGCGGAGGTGCGTGCGTTCGCGAGCGCCCGGCTCGGACAGGACACCTCGTCGATGACGCTGTCGGAGATCCAGCAGCTCGCGGGCGCCGGCCACCTGACCCAGCTCATCGCGAGCTACTACCGGCCGTCCTTCGCCGACGACGACGACCCCGCGGCACGCCGCACCGACGCGTCGACCTCCGTGTCGCGGGCGCAGACGGTGGTGAGGAGCTGGTGAGCGGGCAGCAGACCACGACGATCCTGTGGCCGTGGGTCTGGGCGGGCGTCGTGCTGGCCGTCCTCGCCGTGGCCGGGGTGGCGTGGTGGCTCGCGCGCCGGCACCGGGCCCGGTCCGGCGACGACGTGGTGTGGGTCGCGAACTCGGCGTACCTCGCCCGGATCCCGGCGTTCACGGCGTGGGTCCGGCGCTACCGCCTGCTGCAGGGCGTGGTCGCGGTGGGCCTGCTCGTCGGGATCGTCGGTGCGGGCGCCGTCGCGGCACGCCCGGCCGAGACGGACGTCGTCACGCAGCGGCTCGGGACGCGCGACATCGTGCTGTGCCTCGACGTGTCCGGCTCGATGATCCCCTACGACGGGGCGGTGCTGAAGGTCTACCAGGAGATGGTCGACAGCTTCGAGGGCGAACGGATCGCGCTGTCGATCTTCAACTCGACGTCGCGCACGGTCTTCCCCCTCACCGACGACTACGCGCTCGTGCAGGAACAGCTGCAGGCGGGGGTCGACGCCCTGGACAAGGACCCGTCGACGTTCGAGTGGGACGGGGCGGACGACGACGAGATCCTCGAGTTCGCGCAGTTCACGGCCGGCACCACAGCGAACCTCTCGGCGGCGAGCCTCATCGGCGACGGGCTCGCGAACTGCGCCCTGGAGTTCGACGAGGAGGACACCGAACGGTCGCGGTCGATCATCCTCGCGACCGACAACTTCGTCTCCGGCGAGCCGATCTACACGCTCGAGCAGGCGGCGGACCTCGTCGCGTCGCGCGACATCACGCTGCACGGCATCTTCGGGGGCACGTCCTACTACGAGGACACCCCCGAGGAGACCGAGTACCGCGAGGTCGTGGAGGACGGCGGCGGGCTGTACTTCTTCGCCGACGACCCCGACGCGGTCCAGGGCATGGTCGACGACGTCGTCGCGCAGCAGGCGGTCGAGCTCGACGCGAGCCCCGAGGTGCTCGTCACCGACCGGCCCGCAGGATGGTTCCTCGTCGCGGTCCTGGGTGTGGGAATCCTGCTCGTCGGGGCGTGGAAGGTGAGGGAGTGACATGACCCTCCAGCCCCTGGTGCCCGTGTGGGTGCTCGTCGTGACGCTCGTGCCGCTGCTCGCGCTGACGGTGTGGCAGGCGGTCGTCGCCGGACGTCCCGGGCCCGACGGCGACCCTCGACCCGGCGCGCCACGCCTGGCCTGGGTGCGGCGCGGCGTCGTCGTCCTGCTGCTCGGTCTCGTCGGTCTCGGCCCGTCCGTCGTCTCGACCTCGAAGGACGACACGGTGACGAACGTCGACATGTTCTTCGTGGTCGATCGCACCGGGTCCATGGCGGCGGAGGACTACGGCGTCGACGGTGACCAGCAGCGCCTCGACGGTGTCCGCGCCGACATCGTGAGCCTCACCGAGTCGATCCCGGGCGCGCGGTACTCGATCATCTCGTTCGACTCGCAGGCCTCCCGCCAGCTCCCGCTGACCACCGACGCGCGCGCCATCGAGTCCTGGGCGCAGACGTTCGACCGCGAGATCACCCTGTACTCGCAGGGGTCGCTCACCGACCGGCCGCTCGACGAGCTCACGACCGCGCTGAACGGGGCGGCCGAGCAGAACCCCGAGAACGTGCGTCTCGTGTTCTTCCTGTCCGACGGGGAGCAGACCGCCGACGGGGAGCCGAGGTCCTTCGCGGACCTCGCACCGCTGATCGACGGTGGCGCAGTCCTCGGCTACGGGACGAGCGAGGGAGGCCGCATGAAGGAGCACGACCCGGACGTCGACGACGCGGACGCCGAGTACATCGTCGACCCGTCGCAGACCGGCGCGGACGGGGTCGCGCCCGACGCGCTGTCGATGATCGACGAGGACACGCTGACCGCGCTCGCGGACCAGCTCGGCGTCCCGTACGAGCACCTCACCGAGCCCACCGAGACCGCCTCCCTCGTCGCGGGGATCGACCCCGAACAGGTCGCGGCGGACGGTCGTCGTGACGTGTCGTCGTACCGGCCCGTGGTCTGGCCGCTCGCGCTGGCGCTCGCCGCGCTGCTCGGCGTCGAGGCCTGGTTCTGGGGGCGGTCGGCGAGCCGGACGGTCGTGCGGACGGGGCGGACGGGCCGGACGGAGGTACGACGATGAGCTGGACGCAACCGCCCGTCACGCCCGGACCCCCGGCCCGCTACGGGACCGCCGCGATCCGCCGGGCCCGGTTGCGCCGTCGGACCTGGTGGCTGCTGGGCACGGCGCCCCTGGTCCTCGCGCTCGTCGTCGTCGGCCTGCGACTGACGTTCCTCGCGCCGACCGCGGCGGGGGCCCGCGACGACTACGACGCGGGTGACGCCGTCGGCGCGCGCACCACCTACGACGCGCAGAAGATCCTCAACCTCGTGGACCCGTGGAAGGCGCACTACAACGCGGGCACGGCCGGCGCGCAGACCGAGGACGCCTGGGAGCTCTACGACGCGATCTCGTCCCTGAGCACCGCGTACGACCTCGCGAACGGCGAGTCGCCCGAGGTGCGCTGCCAGATCCAGACGAACCTGTCGGTCGCGTACGAGCTCAGCGGTGACGACAGCGCGAGCTACGCGGACGCCCAGGCGCTCGAGCTGGAGGCGGTGGAGGAGGCCGTCGCGGCCCGGGACGCCGGGGAGGACTACGACGAGCTCGTGCTCGACCCGGACGGCGACGGCACGGACGTCGACGTGGACGAGCTGCGCGACACGATGAACAGCTACTACCAGTACGCGCAGCGGGACTACGCGACGGCCGAGCAGGTGCGCGGCTGGCCTGACTGCGAGGACTCGGAGCAGACGCCCGAGCAGCAGGAGCAGTCCGAGGCCGCGGTCCAGCGCCTGCAGGACAAGCAGCAGGCGGCGGAGGACTCGCAGTCGGAGGAGGGCGGTTCCGAGGGGTCCGAGGATGAGTCCGACGAGGGCGAGGGCTCGGAGGGCTCCGACGGCAGCGAGGACGAGACCGAGGGGGGCGACGAGTCCGAGGGCAAGAGCCAGGCGGAGCTCGAGGAGGAGCAGCGTCAGCAGGAGCTCGAGGAGCAGGACTCGGCGGCCCGCGACGAGCAGGACCAGCTCGAGCAGGAGTACCGCGACCTCTACGGGGACGAGTCCGGCGGCGGGGGCGGGTCCGAGGACGGCGGGGGCAGCACCAAGAACTGGTGACGACCCCGGCGCTCAGTCGTCGAGACCGTCGACGAGCAGGGTGCGCGGGCCCGGGCCCTCCTCGCCCAGAGCGTCGTGCGGGTTCACCAGCACGCACTTGCGCAGCGACAGGCAGCCGCACCCGATGCAGTCGGTGAGGTGGTCGCGCAGGCGCGTGAGCTGCTCGATGCGGGCGTCGAGGTCGGCGTGCCACGCCGCGGAGAGCCGGTGCCAGTCCTTCGCCGTCGGCGTCCGGTCACCGGGGAGCGTCGAGAGCGCGTCCCGGATACGCGCCAGGGGGATGCCGACGCGCTGGGACGCGCGGATGAACGCGACCCGGCGCAGGGCCTCGCGCGCGTACCGGCGTTGGTTGCCGGGAGTGCGGCGGCTGGAGATGAGGCCCTCGCGCTCGTAGAAGTGCAGCGCGGAGACCGCCACCCCGCTGCGGGCGGCGAGCTGGCCGACGGTCAGCTCGTCGCCAGGTTCGGGGACGTCGTCGGGCACGGATACCTCCGGCTCGGTCAGAGGGCTTGACCTCAAGATTAGTTGAGGTTCGAGACTAGCAGTCGGGTCGCCCGACCCCACCGCCCCGACGCCTCAGGAGCACCCGTGGACGCCATCCGCCTGCACACGTTCGGACCGCCCGAGAACCTCGTCCTCGACCAGGTGCCGGACCCCGTCGCCGGACCGGGCCAGGTCCGTGTCGCCGTGCGCGCGCACGGCGTGCACCTGCTCGACACGACGCTGCGCCGCGGCGAGGTCACCGGCGGACCGCTCCCGCTGCCCGCGCTGCCGACGATCCCCGGGCGGGAGGTCGCCGGCGTCGTCGACTCGGTCGGCCCGGGCGTCGACGCCGCGTGGCGCGGCCGTCGCGTCGCCGCGCACCTCGGTGCGACGCCCGACGGAGGTGGGTACGCGCGGCTCGCCGTCGTGCCCACCGCGGCGCTGCACCGCATCCCCGACCACGTCACCGCGCCCGACGCGGTCGCGATGATCGGGACCGGGCGCACCGCCGTCGGGATCGGCGACCTCGCGGAGGTCACCGCGGCCGACACGGTCGTGGTCACCGCCGCCGCCGGGGGGCTCGGCACCCTCCTCGTCCAGAGCGCGCTCGCCGCCGGGGCGCGGGTGGTCGGGCTCGCGGGCGGGGCGGAGAAGGTCGCGCTCGTCCGCGCGCTCTCCGACGACGTGCGCCTCGCGGTGGTCGACTACCGTGCCGACGGGTGGCTCGGCGAGGCGCGCGACGCGGTCGGACCCGGCCCCGACGACCCGCGCGGTGCGACCCTCCTGCTCGACGGCGTCGGCGGCGACCTCGGCACCGACGCCGCGACGCTCGTCCGCCCCGACGGACGCCTCGTGCTCTTCGGGTGGTCGTCGGGCGCGCCGAACCGCGCAGCGGAGCACGTCGACGGCGCCGGACCCGAGGTCCGGTGGGCCGTCGGCCCCCAGGCACGCTCCTGGGGAGACCTGTTCGACCTCCAGGAGCGCGCGCTCGCGCTCGCCGCGGACGGGACGTGGCGCGTCGTGACGCACCAGGTGCCCCTCGCGCAGGCCGCGCGCGCCCACCGCGAGCTCGAGGAGCGCGCGACGACCGGGAAGGTTGTCCTCGTATGAGGCGCCCCACGGGCCGCGTGCCCACGCTCGCCCGCGACCTGCACGAGCCGGACGGCCGACCGGACGCCTCGGCCCTGGCACCCACCGCCCAGCGCACCGTGATGCTCGGGATGTTCGCGCTCGTCCTGCTCGGGGCGTTCGAGGCGCTCGCCGTCGCGACGGCCATGCCGACCGTCGCGGCTGCGCTCGACGGCCTCTCGCTCTACGCCCTCGCGTTCGCGGGCACGATCGCGGCCAGCGTCGTCGGGATGGTGGCCGGCGGTCGCTGGGGCGACCGGTCCGGACCCTCCGCACCGCTCCTCACCGGCGTCGGCCTGTTCCTCGTCGGCGTGCTCGTCGCCGGGCTCGCCCGTGGCATGGAGGTCTTCGTCGCCGGGCGCGTGCTCCAGGGGCTCGGGTCCGGGATCTACCTCGTGGCGCTCTACGTGCTGGTCGCCCGCGTCTACCCCGAGGACCGGCGGCCCCGCGTCTTCGCCGCGTTCGCCGCCGCGTGGATGGTGCCGTCGATCGTCGGCCCGGCGATCGCGGGGCTCGTCGTGGAGCACGCGGGGTGGCGCTGGGTCTTCCTCGCGGTACCGATCCTCGCGGTACCGGCGCTCGCCCTCCTGTGGCCGGGCCTGCGGGCGGTACCCGCGTCCCACGCGCCGCGCCCCTCGGCGGGTCGTCCGACGTCGCGCCGTGCCGCGCTGTGGTGGGCGGTCGTGGCGGCGGTCGGGGTGGGTCTGCTGCACGTCGCGGGCCAGCAGGACGGGCCGTTGCTGTACCTGCTGCTCGTCGTCGCGCTCGGCATGATCGCGACGACCGTTCCCCGCCTGCTGCCTCGTGGGACGGTGCGCGCCGCGCGCGGGCTGCCGTCGGTCGTCGCGATCGGCGCCCTCGTCGGTGCCGCGTTCACGGGGACCGAGGTCCTGCTGCCGCTCCTGCTGTCGCACGAGCGCGGGCTCTCCCCCTCCGCCGCCGGCGCGGTCCTGACGTTCGGGGCCGTCGGCTGGTCGGGCGCCGCGTGGGTGCGCGGACGCGCCCGCCGGGCCTGGCCGCACGTCGCGTACGTGCGCCTGGGGACGGCGCTCATCGCCACCGGCATCGGCGGCGTGATGCTGCTCGCCCTGCCCGCCGTCCCGACGGTCGTCGGCATGCTCGCCTGGACCGTCGCGGGCACGGGGATGGGGCTCGTCAACCCGACGATCTCGGTCCTCACCCTCGAGCTGTCCGCGGTGGACCGGCAGGGCGCCAACAGCTCGGCGCTCCAGGTCGCGAACGCCCTGGCGGCCGCGGTGGCGCTCGCCGTCACGGGCTCGATGCTCTGGGCCCTGCGTGACGCCATGGGGCTCGGCGCCTACGTCGTGTGCTTCGGCATCACGGCGGCGGTCGCCGTCACGGCGTTCGTCGTCTCCCCGCGCACGCAGGCGGCCCCGAGATAGAACCTCCGGTTCTACCTCGGCCGGGCTACGCCGGTAACCGGACGGCGGCCTCGGCGTACCGGTCGAGGACGATCTCCGTGAGTCGCGGGTCCGGCGCGAGCGGCGCGGTGACGACGTCCCCGCCGGCCTCCAGGACCCGGTCGTAGAAGTACCCCGGCGCGAGCAGGTAGGCCGCGACGACGACGCGCGCCGCGGGCTCCGCGGCCGTGCCCGACGACGTCCCCTCGCCCGGCCCTCCGCCCGCGGTCAGCCCGGCGCGGGCCGCGGCGACGGCGTCGGGCACGGAGGGCTGCGCCATGGCGCCGTAGCCCACGGTCACGGGGCCGGAGACACGTTCGCGCAGACCGGCGGCGAGCTGCTCGACGTCCCGCGCCGCACCGGGGCGGCTCGATCCCGCCGCGGCGATCACCACGGCGTCGTCCGGTCGCACGCCTGCCTCGGCGAGGCGGTCGGCGAGCAGGTCCACGAGCCTCGGGTCCGGGCCGAGCGGCGTCCCCGCCGCGGCTCGACCGGTACCCGGGCCGCGGTCCGCGACGGACTCCGCGACGTCGACGCCCACGTGGAACCCGCCCGAGAGCAGGAGCGGGACGACCACCGCGTCACGCGGGAGCTCGGCGTCCGGCGCGACGACCGACGTCACGACGTCCCCGACCTCGGGCTGCTGCACGTCCACGAACGCCTCGCGCACGTCGAGGTCGGGCCGGGCCGCGCGCACGTCGTCGAGCAGCGCGCGGACCACCGCACGGCCGGTGAGGTCGCTCGTGCCGTGCGAGCAGCCGATCAGCACAGGTGTCCGGGCCTCCGACGACGCCCCGCCGGCTCCCGCGGGCGCTGAACGCTCCGACGACGCACCGGACGGGAAGGCCAGGATCTCCGTGCTCATGCGAGCTCCAATCGGTATCCGCGCTTGACGACGGTCCGCACGAGGTCGCGGCGGCCTGTCGCCTCACGCAGCCGCGCGACGGCGACCTCGGCCGCGTGCGGGTCGCGCGAGTCGCCGGGCAGGACGTCGAGCACGTCGTCGCGGGTCACGACGTCCCCGCGGCGTGACGCCAGCAGGCGCAGCACCTCGAGCGAGCTGGGCGACAGGGGCAGCACCACGCCGTCGAGGACGGCGACGCGCGAGCGGATCTGCAGGACGCCCGCGACGGTCGTGAGCGCGACGGTCTCGGCGTGCTCGTAGTGTCCGACGAGCGCGCGCACGAGCGCCCCGAGCCGACCCCGCTCGGGCTGGAGCGGGGTGATCCCCCGGTGCTCGAGCGGCTTGGCCGTGACCGGTCCGACGGCGGCCGCGACCATCGACCCGTCGCGGAACCGGCTCACGACGAGCCGCCCGACCCCGTGCTCCTCGGCCGCGGACAGCCAGGCCTCGGCACCCGGCGCGGACGTGAACACGACGGCGTCGATCTCTCCGACCGCGGCGGCCTCGACCGAGCCGCGGACCGCCTCCGGGTCCGGCGGCGGTCCCCACCGGTACACGACGAGGCTCGCGACCTCGGCCCCCGCCTCGGCGAACACGACGTCCAGCCCGTCCGCGCCGGCGCCGTGGTGCTGCACGGCGATGCGCAGCCCGGCGACCCCCTCGCCGAGCAGCACGTCGGCGATCTCGCCGGACGTCTCGGACTCGGCGACCCAGTCGGCGGTGAGCCCGGCGGCCTGGATCGCGCCCCGGGCCTTGGGTCCGCGGGCGACGATCCGCGCGTCGGCCAGCACCTCGAGGAGACGGTCGGCGAGGCCGTGCGCGTCGGCGGCCTCGATCCAGGACCGGAACCCGATCCCCGTCGTCACGACGACGACGTCCGGCGGACGCTCGACGAGGTCGCGTGTCCCGGCGAGGAGCTGGGTGTCGTCGGCGTGCGGGACCATGCTCAGCGCGGGCGCGTGCCGGACCTCGGCGCCGCGCCGCTGGAGCGCCGCGGCGAGCTCGCTCTTGCGCCGGTCAGCGGTGACGAGGACCGTGCAGCCTGCCATGACCTGGCCGAGCGCGGAGCGCTCGTCGGACGAGTCGTTCACGCGACCGCCGCCGGGTCGAGCCGACCCTCGGCAGCGACGTCCCCCACCACGATGATCGCGGGCGCGCGCACCCCGACCTGCGCCGCGCGGCCGACGACGTCGCCGAGGGTCGAGCGCGTCACCCGCTGGCCCGGCGTCGAGCCGTTCTCGACGATCGCGACAGGCATGGTCGGGTCGGCCCCGGCGTCGAGAGCCTGGGTCGTGATGCGGGAGAGCTGAGAGACACCCATGAGGACCACCAGCGTAGCCGCGCGATCGCGTACGCACGTGAGCGCGGCGTCGTCGAGACCGTCGTGACCGCTGATGACGTGGAACGCGGCGACCGTGCCCCGGTGGGTCAGCGGGATGCCGGCGAGCGCCGGCACGCTGAGGGCGCTGGAGACCCCGGGCACGACGTCGACGGGGACGCCGGCCTCGCGGCACGCCAGCACCTCCTCGCCACCGCGCCCGTAGACGAACGGGTCGCCGCCCTTGAGGCGGACCACGGTCCGGCCGCGACGCGCCTGCTCGACGAGGATCGCGTTGATCTCGTGCTGCGGCACGGGGTGGTTGCCGGGTGTCTTGCCGACGTCGATCACCTCGACGCCGGGGGCGAGCTCGTCGAGCACGTCGACGGGTCCGAGCCGGTCCGCGACGACCACGTCCGCCTCGGCGAGCGCGCGGCGCCCGCGGACGGTGAGGAGGTCGACGGCACCAGGGCCGCCGCCCACGAGGGTCACCCGGCCGAGGGCGCCGGGGACCGACCGGTGCCGGCGCTGGTCGGCGCCCCCGGCCCGCAGGTGCTCCGCGATCGAGTCGCGGACCGCACGGACGCGGCGAGGATCGGCCGGCCGCGGCGACCTGTCAGCGTCCCGCGGGTCCCTGGACCCCTGGAGCGCTGACAGCTCGGGGGCGGTGGTCGCCGCGGTGACGACGCCGACGAGGACGTCGCCGCTGCGCGTCGTCGCGGGGGTGCGGGCCGTGCCCTCGTGCGCGGCGCCGGCGTTCACGCACCAGGTGCGGCGCGCGTCCGCCCACGCCGCGACCGCCCGGTTCACTCCGGAGTCGTCGGTCGCGGCGAGGACGAGCCACGCCGTGTCGAGGTCGTTCTCGCGCACCTCGCGCGGGACCCACGTCACGCTGCCGGCACCGGGCCGGTCGGACCGCAGGTCGTCGGCGGAGAACCCGGCGACGACGAGCTCGCGCAGGTCCTCGCAGAGCTGCGGGGCGACGACACGGACGTGCGCGCCGTCGTCGAGCATCGCGCGGGCACGCCGCGCGGCGACGGGCCCGCCGCCGGCGACGAGGACGCTCCGGCCCGCGAGGTCCAGCCCCAGGAGGGTGGTCACGGCCGTGTCCCCGGCGTCCCCACGTGCACGACGCCGTCCCTGACCTCGACGGGCCACGTCACCAGGTCCGGGGCGAGGCCGTCGACGGGCGTGTAGCCCACGGCCTCGAGGCAGCGACCGGTCGCGAGGTCGAAGACCTGCTTGTACATCGGTCCGGCGACCGTCGGCACACCGCCGCGCGTGCCGACGATCCCGCGGGACATGACGTTCGCACCGGAGTACGGGTCGCGCTGCTGGACGGCGCGGACCGTGTCGTCGGGGAGGCGGAAGATCGCCACCTGCGCCCCGCCGACGAGCGCTGCGACACCTCGCTCGACGAGCAGGTCGCGCAGGAGGCAGACGCGCTCCCACACCTGCGGGTCGTCAGCCTGAGACGAACCCAGGGGCTCACGGGGTGCTGACAACTCGGTCGGGGGAACCTGTGCTGCGGACACGGCGCTCATCGACGCACCTCCAGGACGGGACCGGCGACCACGACGGGACCGGTCGGATCGTTCGCGCTCGCTGCGGCGTCGCGCTCGGCGGCCGCACGCTCCGCCACGACACGCTCGAGCGTGGCGGCACGCTCGGCGGCCGTGGCCGGTCGGATCTGACCGCGCTCGGTGACGTAGACGAGGTCCGGGTCGGGCTCGGCCGGCGCGTTGACGAACGAGCCGAACCGGCGCAGCTTCTCCGGGTCCTCGAGGACCGCCCGCCACTCGTCCTCGTACGTGCCGACGTGCCGGGCCATCGCGCCGTCGAGGTCGGTACCGATCCCGAGCGAGTCCTCGACGATCACCTCGCGGATCGCGTCGAGACCACCCTCGTAGTCCTCGACCCACGCCGCGGTGCGCTGCAACCGGTCGGCGGTGCGGATGTAGTACATGAGGAACCGGTCGATCGTCCGGATGAGCGCCTCGTCGTCCAGGTCCTCGGCGAGGAGCTGCGCGTGCCGCGGCGTGAACCCGCCGTTCCCACCGACGTAGACGTTCCAGCCCTTGTCCGTCGCGATCACGCCGACGTCCTTGCCGCGCGCCTCCGCGCACTCGCGCGCACAGCCCGAGACGCCGAGCTTGAGCTTGTGCGGCGAGCGCAGGCCGCGGTAGCGCAGCTCCAGCTCGACGGCCATCCCGACCGAGTCCTGGACGCCGAACCGGCACCACGTCGACCCGACGCACGACTTCACGGTGCGCAGGGACTTGCCGTAGGCGTGGCCGGACTCGAACCCGTGCTCGACGAGCCGGCGCCAGATGTGCGGGAGCTGCTCGATGCGGGCGCCGAACATGTCGATGCGCTGGCCGCCCGTGATCTTCGTGTACAGGCCGAAGTCCTTCGCGACCTGGCCGATGACGAGCAGCCCGTCGGGCGTGATCTCCCCACCCGGGATGCGCGGGACGACGGAGTACGTGCCGTCCTTCTGCATGTTCGCCATGACGTGGTCGTTGGTGTCCTGCAGCGTCGCCTGCTCGCCGTCGAGGATGTGACCGTTGCCGAGCGAGGCCAGGACCGAGGCGACGACGGGCTTGCAGATGTCACAGCCGCGACCGGCGTCCCGGACGAGGACCGCGCCCTCCGTGTCGGTCACGGGCTCGGGAACCCGACCGAACCTGCCGATGATCTCGCTGAACGTGTGCAGCTCCGCAACACGCACGGCGTCGAACAGCTGCGCTCGCGAGAGCTCGAAGTGCTCGCACAGCGCGTTCGAGACCTCGACGCCGGCCCGGGTGAGCTCGGTCGTCGTGATCTTCTTGACGAGCGGGAGGCACGACCCGCAGCTCGTCCCGGCCTTGGTGCACGCCTTCACGCCCGCCAGATCGGTGCACTCGTGCTCGGTGACCGCGCCGCGGATGGTCCCGGCGCTGACGTTGTTGCAGGAGCAGACGGTCGCGTCGTCGGGCAGCTCGAGGGCGGGAGCCCCGCCCCCGCCGCCCTCCGGCAGGAGGAACGCACCGGGGTCGCCCGGCAGCTCCGCACCGACCATGGGCCGCAGGGACGCGTACGGCGTCGCGTCCCCGACGAACACGCCGCCGAGGAGGGTGCGCGCGTCGTCGGACAGGACGAGCTTCTTGTAGACGCCGGCGACCGGGTCGGCGTAGACGAGCTCCATCGCGCCCTCGGTGCGGGCGAACGCGTCGCCGAAGCTCGCGACGTCGACACCCTGGAGCTTGAGCTTGGTCGCCGTGTCGGCGCCGGGGAACGTCGCTTCGCCACCCAGCAGGCGGTCCGCGACGACCTCGGCCATCGCGTAGCCCGGTGCGACGAGCCCGATGCAGCGTCCCTCGATGCACGCGACCTCACCGACCGCCCAGACGTGCTCGTCCTGCGTGCGGCACGCGAGGTCGACGACGGCGCCGCCACGTTCCCCGATCTCCAGCCCCGCCGCCCGGGCCAGCTCGTCACGCGGCCGCACACCGGTCGCGACCACGACGACGTCCACGTCGAGGCGGCCCCCGTCCCCGAAGTCCAGCCGGCCGACGTGCCCGGTCCTGCGCGAGACCTTCATCTCCTTGGTCGCCGAGCTGCAGCGCACGGCGACACCCATGTCGTTGATGAGGCGCTTGAGCGCCTGACCGCCGCCGAGGTCGATCTGCGCGTCCATCAGGTGCGTGCCGAACTGGATGACGGTCGCCTGGGCGCCGAGCGCCTTGAGCGCGCCGGCCGCTTCCAGACCCAGCAGACCGCCGCCGATCACGGCTCCGCGCACGGGCCGCTCGAACGTCCCGCCCTCGCGGAGCGCGACCTCGCCCGACGCGCGCTTCTGCTCGACCCACCCGCGCAGCGCGGCGACGTCGTCGATCGTGCGGTAGACGAAGACGCCGGGCAGGTCGTTGCCCGGGATGGGCGGCATCGCGGCGGACGAGCCGGTCGCGAGGACGAGCTCGTCGTAGGCGTGGACGCGACCGAGCCGGTCGGTGACGGTGCGGGCGTCGCGGTCGATCGCGGTGACGGCGCAGTCGCGGTGCAGCGTGACGAGCTCGTCGTCCCACAGCGCCGGGTCGCCGAGCGTGAGCTCGTCCGCGTCGCGGGCCGAGAAGTAGCTGGTCAGCGCGACGCGGTCGTAGGGCTTGCGCGGCTCCTCCGCGAACACCGAGATGCGCCAGGTGCCCGCGTCGTCCCGGGCGCGCAGCGCCTCGACGAGACGCTGGGCGACCATGCCGCCGCCGACGACGACGAGGTGCCGCGGGCCGGCGGGGCCACCCTGCGAGGTGGGTTCGTGCTGAGGTCCGGTCACGGTGGCTCCTGGGGGGACTCCGGGGCGAGAAGGTACGACCGACGCTACGGAGCGAGGGTTTCGCGACCGTGCCCCGGCCGTTGCCCGCCCGTAACGGTCTGCTCACCCGCCGGTGCGCGGCCGTGTGAGAAGCGCCCTCCCGGGGAGGTCTGCCCATCGACACCCCGGGACGGACCGGGCCACGCTCGCTACGGTGGGCCGGGTCGGTCCCGAGCCCGACCCACGACGGAGGAGATCGATGAGCACGACGACGGCACCGTGGTGGCGCAGGCACCTCCCGCTGCTCGCCGTGCTGGCGACGCTGGTGATCGCCGCGGTGATCGCGGTGGTGGTCGTCGTCGACCGGCGCGACCCGGCCCCGGTGGACGAGCCCGTGACGGCATCGACGCTCGAGGGCTACTCGCTGCGCGGCAGCCTCGCCGGGCTGGGCGACCTCCAGGAGGAGGTGGACGTCGCGGCGGACGCGTGGCGCAGCGAGGACGTGGGCGGCGCCGAGGAGCCCCCCGACCCCGGTGAGCGCATCGAGGTCCTGTGGGCCGGCGATCTCTCCGACGACACCCTGGCCGGCGCGACCACCTACGGGCTGCAGCCCGACGACGACGCTCCCGGAGGCCGCCGGATCGTCGTGCTCCGGTCCGACGACCACGTGGCGACGTTCCGCGCACCCCTCGACGCCGACGGGCAGCGGGGCGACTCCTTCCGCATCGAGGCCGACTCGGACGGGACCTGCCTCGAGTGCGTCGCCGTGATCCCGCTCGCGGACCAGCTGAGCCTCCTCGCGGACCCCGACGGACGCCCGCAGACGGACGACGGGCCCACGTCGGTCGAGGCCGCGTTCCCCTACGGCCGCGGGGACGACCCCACGCCCGTGGTCGTCGACGTGCCCGTCGTCGACGGCCTGCTGGTCAACCCGGGCGACGGGGCGATGCGGCACGAGTCGGTGCGCGCCGTCCCGGAGCCCGAGGACACACCGGGGCTGGTCCTCACGACCGGCGGAGCGGTCGAGTCGGACGACGTCGACACGCTGTGGGCGCGGCTCACCGAACCCGGCACCGCCCCCGCCACGTGGACGGCCCTCCGCGACGCCTACGCCGCGTCCGACGAGCGTGGGCGCGACCAGCGCGAGAGCCCCCTGGTCGAGCTGTGGGACGCCCCGACGCTCTCCGACGGGAGCAGCCCCACCGTCGTGGCGCTGGCCAGCTTCCCCCAGGGTGGCGACGACCGGTCGTGGGAGGTCAGCGCGGCGTTCGAGCGCGACGACGACCAGCAGGAGGTCCGGGATCCGGGCGACTGGTCCAGCACGTTCGACACCGTCAGCCTCGGCAGCGGAACGGCCGGACGGGCGTCGAGCCTCGCCCTGCCCGTCCCCCCGATCGCCGCACGCTGGTACCGCGGGACCGGCGGCGACGAGGCGCGGCTGCCCGAGCTCGTCGTCGTCGGGCCTCCCGAGGTCGCGGCGATCGACATCCTCGCCGGGTCCGGTCCCGCGCACGTCGACGGCTCGGCCGTCGCGTGGGCCCGGCCCGACCCGGCCGGATGGGTGCGCGAGGGTGCGGACGTCGGACAGGTCGAGCCGACCGACGTCCCGCCCGTCGTCGTCGTGGGCTACACCGCCGACGGCACCCCCCTCTCGCCGCTGACCGGCGACTGATCGCTCGTCGGCTGCTCGGGGTCCGCCTTGCCCAACCAGTCGACGAGCCCGCAGACGACGTCCTTGCAACCGCCGCACCCCGTCGTCGCGCGGGTCGCCCGCGCGACGTCGGCGACGGTGCGCGCGCCGTCGTCGTGCCAGCACGCGACGATGTCGCCCTTCGTCACGCCGTTGCACGTGCAGACCGTGGTCCGGTCGGGCATGTGCGTGGGGGTCGACGCCGGTGCGGGAGCCTGTGCGACCGGTCGCAGCAGGAGGTGGGCCGGGTCGGCCGGGACGGGTGTGCGCCGGGTGTAGGTCGCGGTGAGGTCGGCGCCGACGTCCGGCGCACCGACGCACGTGGCACCGACGAGCTGACCGTCCGCGACGACCACCTCGACGTGGCGGCCCGACACGGGGTCGCTCAGCGCGACGGTGCGGTGCGCGGGGTCGGGCGCCCGGCGCGTGCCGCACACGCCCATCGTGACGATCTCGAGGCCCGCGGCCTTGACGCGCACGACGTCGGTCCCGCTCGACCTGTCAGCGCCCTGCCGTCCCCCGGACCCCTGGGACGCTGACAGCTTTCCGGGTGCCGAGCTGTCAGCGCGCTGCGGGTCCCTGGACCCCTGGGACGCTGACAGGTCGGCGACGGGTCGCGTGACGACGCTCATCGCGAGGCGCAGCGCCATGCTCGGCCGGTCCTGCTCGCCGAACCGGACGTGCGGGTGGTCGTGCTCGACGTCGTCGTCCACCGGTTCCGGGGCAGCGCCACGGTCCCCGGCGAACTGGTCCGCGAGCGCCTGCGCGAGCCGGCGCGACTGGTCCCAGCCCTGCGCGATGAGCCCGCTCCCGCCCTCGGGAGGCTGCGCGCAGTCCCCGATCGCGAAGACGCGCGGGTCGTCCGGGCTCGCGAGGTCGGCTCCGACGACGACGCCCCGGTCGACCGTCAAGCCCGCCGTGCGCGCGAGCCCGGCCTCGGGAACCGTCCCGCACGCGAGCACGAGCAGGTCGGCGTCGAAGTCGACGACCCGCTCGTCCCCGTCGTCGGGCACCCGCAGGCTCAGCCCCGAGACCCGACCGCTCGGACCGACGCGGACCTGATCGGTCCGGGCGTGCGTCCACGTGCGCACGCCCAGCCCGGCGAGGCTGCGCTCGACGACGCGCCCCGCCGCGGTGTCGAGCTGGCGGTCCATGAGGCTCGCCCCCGGGTGCACGATGCTCACCGGGACGCCGCGCCGCGCGAGCCCGCACGCCACCTCGAGCCCGAGCACGCCCGCCCCGACGACGACCGCGTGGCGGGCGTTCACCGACGCGGCGACGATCTCGCGCGCGTCGTCGAGCGTGCGCAGCGCGTGCGCGCCGCCCGGCAGCCCGCCGGGACGGTCCGTGAGCCCGGGAGTCTGCGGGATGCGGGCCGCCGCGCCGGTCGCGAGCACGACGACGTCGTACGGGTAGGTGCCCTCGCCCGTCACGACCTGGCGCGCGGTGCGGTCGATCGCGATGACCTCGGTCCCGCGGCGGACGACGACGCGCGCGTCGTCGGGCCCCGGGAGCCCGATGGCCGCGACGTCGACCTTGCCCGCGACGACCTCGCTGAGCAGGACCCGGTTGTACGGCTCGTACTCCTCGGCGCCCAGCACGGTCACGTCGCACTCCGCGCCCGCGGCGTTCGCGCGCGCCACGAGGTCCTGCGCGAACCGCGCCCCCACCATCCCGTTGCCGATCACCACGACGCGGCTCATGCGCTCACCTCCAGCGCGCTGTCAGCACCGCGCCGGTCCCAGGACCGGCCGGGCGCTGACAGCGCGTCCGTGCTGCGGGCCGCGCGGACGTCGACCGCGCAGACCTTGAACTCGGGCATCCCGGAGACCGGGTCGGTCGCGTCGGTCGTGACGCGGTTGACGCTCCCGATGCCGCTCCAGTGGAACGGCATGAAGACCGTGTCGGGGCGGATGCGGTCGCTCCAGCGCGTGACGGCCTCGACGTGACCGCGGCTCGACGTGAGGCGTACACGGTCGCCGTCGGACACGCCGAGGCGGAACCCGAGGACCGGGTGCATCTCGACGAACGGCACCCCGACGATCCGCTCGAGCTCGGGCACGCGGTGCGTCTGCGCGCCGGACTGGTAGTGCTGAAGCACGCGGCCGGTGACGAGGTAGATCGGTGCGCCGGGGCGCACGTCGTCGCTCGGGCCGACATGGTCGACCACGATCGTGCGGGCGCGGCCGTCCGGCGTCGGGAAGCTGTCGAGGAAGGTGCGCGGCGTCCCCGGGTGGTCCGCGGGGACGGGCCAGAACAGTCCCGGCCCGTCCGTGTCCTCGTCCGCGTCGAGGCGGGCGTGGCTCAGTCCCGAGTAGTCGGCGATGCCACCTGCCGACGCACGCGCGAGCTCGTCGAACACGACGGCGGGATCGGTCGGGAAGCCGACCGTCGACCCGAGCCGGCGCGCGAGCTCCGCGAGGATCCACAGCTCGGACCGCACCTCGCCCGGCGCGGCGACCGCGCGGCGGCGGCGGATCACACGGCCCTCGAGCGACGTCATGGTCCCCTCCTCCTCCGCCCACTGCGTCACGGGGAGCACGACGTCCGCCAGCAGCGCCGTCTCGGACGGCACGACGTCGCACACGACGAGCAGGTCCAGCGCGCGCAGCCCTGCCGTGACGCGGTCCGCGTTCGGGGCGCTGACGACGACGTTCGAGCCGTGCACGAGCAGGACGCGGGGCCGCACGCGCCCGGCGTCGTCCACGTCCGGACCGCCGAGCGAGCGCAGGAGCTGCACCGCCGGCATGCCCGGCCCGGGGATGGTCTGCGGGTCCACGCCCCAGACCTCGGCGACGTGCGCGCGCGCCGCCGGGTCGTCGATCTTGCGGTAGCCGGGGAGCTGGTCGGCCTTCTGCCCGTGCTCACGACCGCCCTGCCCGTTGCCCTGTCCCGTGATCGCGCCGTATCCCGACCCCACGCGACCGGGCAGCCCGAGTGCGAGCGCGAGGTTGATGGTGGCCGTGACGGTCGCGGTGCCCTGCGTCGACTGCTCGACGCCGCGCCCGGTCAGCAGGTAGGCGCCGGCACCGCCGCGCGTCGGCGACGCCGCGGCGAGCATCCGCGCCACGTGCCTCAGCCGCTCCGCCGGTACCCCGCACACCGTCTCGGCGCGCTCGGGCCACCAGGCCATGACGGACCGCCGCACGTCGTCGAACCCGGTGGTCCGCTCCGCGACGTACTCCTCGTCCACGAGCCCCTCGGTCACGACGACGTGCAGGAGGGCGAGCAGCACCACGAGGTCGGTCCCGGGCACGGGCTGCAGGTGCAGGCCCTGGTCGCCGACGGGGCCGACAGCCGTCGGGACGCCCTCGCGGGCCTCGGCGTCGCCCGTGAGCACGACCGTCGCGCTGCGGCGCGGGTCCACGACGACGAGCCCGCCGCGCGAGCGCACGCCCGCGAGGTGCTGCACCGACGGCGGCATGGTCTCGGCGAGGTTGGACCCGAGCAGCAGGACCGCGTCCGCGCCTGCGAGGTCCGCGAGCGGGAACGGCAGCCCGCGGTCCATGCCGAACGCCCGGTTCGACGCCGCCGCCGCGGACGCCATGCAGAACCGCCCGTTGTAGTCGATGTTCGCGGTGCGCAGCACCGTGCGGGCGAACTTCCCGAGCGCGTACGCCTTCTCGTTGGTCAGCCCGCCCCCGCCGAAGATCGCGACCGCGTCCCTGCCGTGCGCCTCCTGGACGCGCTCGATCCCGCCGGCGACGACGTCGAGCGCCGCGTCCCACGACGCGGGGTGCAGCTCGCCGTCGTCACCGCGCAGGAGCGGCGTCGTCAGACGGTCGGTCGCGCGCAGCACGCTCGCGCTGGTCCACCCCTTCTGGCACAGCCCGCCCTTGTTCGTCGGGAACTCGCGCGGCGCCACCTCCACGGGCGGGGTGGTCTCCACCCCGCCCGTGGAGGTGGCGGCGGGCACGGGCGCGAGGGACATGCCGCACTGGAGGGCGCAGTACGGGCAGTGCGTGCGGGCGGGTGCCATGGGTGGCCTGCTCAGATCCGGGCCGACGCGAGCGCCGAGCCCTTGCGCAGGTACACGGCCCAGGCGACGACGGCCATCACCACGTAGACGCCGATGAACGTCCACAGGGCAGGGACCAGGGACCCGCTGACGGTGTTCGACGCCGCGAACCCGCGCGGGATGAGGAACCCGCCGAACGCGCCGATCGCACCGGCGATGCCGATGCAGCCGGCGGCTGCCTTCGTGGCGCGTGCTCGCGCCGCCTTGAGGGAGTCGGCGCCGGCTCCGTCGTCGGTCACGCCGGCCTGGAACACGGCCGGGATCATGCGGTAGACCGACCCGTTGCCGACGCCTGTGGCGACGAACAGGAGGAGGAACGAGCCGAAGAACAGGCCGAAGCTGTGCGACTGGAGGGCCTGGATCGCGCCGAACGCGCCGAGCGCCATGACCCCGTAGGAGGCGATGGTGACCCGGGTGCCGCCGAGCCGGTCCGCGATGATGCCGCCGAGCGGGCGTGTGACCGAGCCGACCAGTGCGCCGAGGAAGGCGATCGAGAGCGTCACCTCGGGGAACTGGCCATTGAGCAGCATCGGGAACGCGCCGGCGTAGCCGATGAAGGACCCGAAGGTGCCGATGTACAGGAACGAGATGATCCACGTGTGCTTGTTGCGCGTCGCGGCGGCGAACGAGCGGGGGTCGGCCTTCGCCGTGGACAGGTTGTCCATGAAGCGCCACGCGAGGAACGCAGCCAGCACGATGAACGGGATCATCATGAGCCCGGCCCGCTCGAGCGCGATGCCCGCGCCGGCGACGATCACGAGCGGGACGGCGAGCTGGACTGCGGCGGTGCCGAGGTTGCCGCCGGCGGCGTTGAGGCCGAGCGCCTTGCCCTTCTCCTTCTCGGGGTAGAAGAACGAGATGTTCGCCATCGACGACGCGAAGTTCCCGCCGCCGAAGCCGGCGAGCGCGGCGGCACCGAGCATGAGCCCGAACGGCGTCTCGGGGTTCTGCACGACGAGGGCCAGCGCCGCGGTCGGCAGGAGGAGGAGCAGCGCGGACACGACCGTCCAGTTGCGGCCTCCGAAGACCGGCACCGCGAACGTGTACGGGATGCGCAGCGTGGCCCCGACGAGGCTCGGCACGGCGATGAGCCAGAACTGCTGGTCGATCGTGAGCGCGAACCCGGCGGCGGGGAGCTGCGGCACGACGATCGACCACATGGCCCACACGCCGAACCCGAGGAACTCGGCGAACACCGAGATCCACAGGTTGCGGGTGGCGACACGGCGCCCGCCGCCACGCCAGAACGTGGGGTCCTCCGGGTTCCAGTCGTCGATCCACCGGCCGGTACGACGCCGCGCAGCGACGTCCGAGGTGACGTCCGACGCGACGTCGGTGGCGGCGACGGTGGCTGCTGCGGTCCCCGCGGCGGGGTCGGAAGGCTGAGGTGCGGACTGCTCGTCCTCGTGGGTGGTGGGGCTCGTGGGCGCAGACATGGCGTCTCCTAGAAGCAGGTCCCGGTCAGTAACCAGGACGCTAGGAAAACCGTGTTTCACCTCCCCGCGCGGGTCGTAAACCCCGTGTGAGGTCTTCCGCACACCCGTGCGCCCCCCCTTGTGAGAGAGCGGACGGAGCCAGGTCCGCGGCCCTGCGCTCAGCCCCAGACGAGGCCGCGCGCGGGGTCCTCGAGGACGCGCGCGACGTCGGACAGGAAGCGCGACCCGAGCTCGCCGTCCACGAGCCGGTGGTCGAAGCTCAGCGCGAGCTGCGTGACCCAGCGCTTCTTGATCTTGCCCTTGTGCACCCAGGGCTGCTCACGGATCGCGCCGAACGCGAGGATCGCCGCCTCGCCCGGGTTGAGGATCGGGGTACCGGTGTCGATGCCGAAGACCCCGACGTTCGTGATCGTGATGGTGCCGTCGGACATGTCGGACGGCGACGTCCGGCCCGCCCGCGCGGTCCCCGTGAGGTCGGCGATCTCCCCGGCGAGGCCGAGCAGGTCGAGGCGGTGCGCGTCCTTGATGTTCGGCACGACGAGCCCGCGCGGCGTCGCGGCCGCGATCCCCAGGTTCACGTAGTGCTTGTAGACGATCTCCTGCGCGGCGTCGTCCCAGCTCGCGTTGATCTCGGGGTGGCGACGCACGGCCAGGAGCATCGCCTTGGCGGTGACGAGCAGCGGCGTGACCCGCACGTCCGCGAACTCGCGGTCCTCGCGCAGCGTGTGCACGAGCTTCATGGTCCGCGTGACGTCGACCGTCCGGAACACCGTGACGTGCGGCGCGGTGAACGCGCTCGCGACCATCGCCTCCGCGGTGCGCTTGCGGACGGACTTCACGGGCACACGGGTCTGGCGGCCGCCGGGCGTGACGGTGCCGGAGGCGAGCCACGGCTGGTCGTCGGCCGCGTAGGTCGCGAGCGGCTGGGCCTTCGCCTGCTCGACGTGGGCGACGACGTCCTCGCGCGTGACGATCCCGCCCGGGCCCGTCCCGGCGACGCTCGTGAGATCGACGCCGAGGTCCTTCGCGAGCTTGCGCACCGGCGGCTTGGCGAGCACGGGCAGGTGCGCGTGCACGACGGCGGCCGGCGGGCTGTCAGCGCTGGAGGGGGTCCCGGACCCCTGGGGTGCTGACAGGTCGGGGGTGCTCACCTCCGCAGCGCGGCGGCGGCGACGCGCCGAGCCCGGCTCGACCGTCCCGTACCCGACGAGCACCGAACCCGACCCCGTCTCTGCCCCGGCTGCCTTCTCCGAGCTGTCAGCGACCGGCCGGTCCCCGGACCCCTGGGGTGCTGACAGGTCCGTGGCCGCGCTGTCGGGGGCGGCGGGTGCGGCGGGGGCGGCACCGTCCGGGTCCGTGTCGACGACGACGATCGGCACGCCGACCTCGACCGTCACGCCCTCGGCGGCGAGGATCTCGCTGACCACGCCGGTGTACGGCGAGGGCAGCTCGACGAGCGACTTCGCGGTCTCGATCTCGACGATCGTCTGGTTCACGGTGACGCGGTCGCCGACCGCGACGTGCCAGTGCACGATCTCGGCCTCGGTGAGACCCTCACCGGCGTCGGGGAGGTTGAACTTCTCGAAGGTGGGCACGTGCGGGATCCTCCTGGTGGTCGCGTCAGAACGCGAACGCGCGGTCGACGGCGTCGAGCACGCGGTCGAGGCTCGGCAGGTAGTCGTGCTCGATCTTGGCCACGGGGTACGGGGTGTGGAACCCGCCGACGCGCAGCACAGGAGCCTCGAGCGAGTAGAAGCACTCCTCGGTCACGCGCGCCGCGACCTCGGCACCCGAGCCCAGGTACGTCGGCGCCTCGTGCACGACGACGCAGCGGCCCGTCCGCCGGACGGACTCGACGACCGTCGCGGTGTCGAGCGGCGAGATGGCACGCAGGTCGACGACCTCGACGCTGCGACCCTCCTGCGCCGCGGCCTCGGCGGCCCGCAGCGCGGTCGCGACCGTCGGCCCGTACGCGACGAGCGTCAGGTCGGTGCCGGCGCGCAGCACGCGTGCCCGGTCGAGGATCCGCGGCCCTTCGCCGGGACCCGCCAGGTCGACCTGGCCCTTCTCCCAGTACCGGCCCTTCGGCTCGAAGAAGAGCACCGGGTCGGGGGAGGCGATCGCCTCGCGGATCATCGTGAACGCGTCCTGCGGCGTCGACGGCGAGACCACGCGCAGGCCCGCGGTGTGCGCGAACAGCGCCTCCGGGCTCTCGCTGTGGTGCTCGACCGCGCCGATCCCGCCGCCGTACGGCACCCGGATCACGACCGGCACCTGCACGCGACCGCCGGATCGCGAGTGCATCTTCGACAGCTGGGTCGTGATCTGGTCGAACGCCGGGAAGATGAACCCGTCGAACTGGATCTCGCACACGGGGCGGTAGCCGCGCAGCGCGAGACCGATCGCGGTCCCGAGGATGCCGGACTCGGCGAGCGGGGTGTCGACGACCCGGTCCTCGCCGAAGTCCTTCTGCAGGCCGTCGGTCACCCGGAAGACCCCACCGAGGGCGCCGATGTCCTCGCCCATGAGCAGGACCTTCGGGTCGCCCTCGAGCGACTTGCGCAGGCCCTCGTTGATCGCGCGCGCGAGCGTGAGGTTCTTGACCCCGGGGTTGTCCGTCATCGTGCACTCTCCTCGAACGACCGCTCGTACTCCTCGAACCACGCCTTCTCGGCCTCGACGACGGAGTGCGGCGACGCGTAGACGTGCTCGAACATGCTCGACGACGGTGGTGCGGCCAGCGCGCGCGTCTCGGTGCGCAGGCGCTCCCCGAGGGCGTCGGCCTCTGCCGCGACGTCGGCCGCGAAGGCGTCGTCCCACGTGCCCTCCGCGCGCAGCAGCGCCTCGAGCCGGTCGATCGGGTCGCGCCGGCGCCAGTACTCCTCCTGCGCGCGCGAGCGGTAGCGCGTCGGGTCGTCCGACGTGGTGTGCGCCCCCATGCGGTAGGTGAAGGCCTCGACGAACGTCGGGCCGCCGCCGGTGCGCGCCCGCTCGAGCGCCTCCGCGGCGACCGCGTAGCAGGCGAGGACGTCGTTGCCGTCGACCCGCACGCTCGGGATGCCGAACCCGTCGCCGCGGCGGTAGAGCGGCACCCGGGTCTGCTTCGTCGTCGGCTCGGAGATCGCCCACTGGTTGTTCTGGCAGAAGAACACGACGGGCGCGTTGTTCACGGCGGCGAACACGAGCGCCTCGCTCACGTCGCCCTGCGACGTCGCGCCGTCGCCGAAGTACGCGACGACGGCCGTGTCGCGCTCCGCGTCGCCGGTCCCGACGAGGCCGTCGCGCTGGACGCCCATCGCGTAGCCGGTGGCGTGCAGCACGTGCGACCCGATGACGAGCGTGTAGAGGTGCACGTTGTGCACCGTGGTGTCCCAGCCGCCGTGGTCGACGCCGCGGTACAGGCGCAGGCGGTCGACGACGTCGATGTCCCGCACGTGCGACAGCCCGTGCTCACGGTAGGAGGGGAAGACGTAGTCCTGGGCCGCGAGGGCGCGGCCCGACCCGATCTGCGCTGCCTCCTGGCCCTTCGACTGCGCGAAGAGCCCGAGCTCGCCCTGACGCTGGAGCGACGTCGCCTCGTCGTCGAACCGGCGGGTGAGCACCATGTCGCGGTAGAGGGCGCGCAGGTCGTCAGCGCCGAGGTGGGCGACGCGCGCGCGGTACGGGTCGGTCTCCGGGGTCGTGACCCGGGCGCCCGCGGGAGTCACCAGCTGGATGAGCGGGGCGTCGTCGGGGCCACCGGCGAGGTCCGGGAGGTCGGGGGGCGTGCTCGCTTCGTCCCTCGCGTCGTTCTCCGTCACGCGATTCTCCTTCGGTGCGTACCCGCCTGGCGGCGGGAGCGCTCGGGGGCAGGGAGCGCCCGCCGGGCGGGCGCCGTCATAACCTACGTCTCCGTAGCCTACGCAAGCGTAGGCTACGCCACCGTAGGTTGCGCTGCCCGCATGTCGCCCAACGTCTGCGCCGGACCGTTGGAGGGAACCTCCAAAACGCCTCGGCCGCGGCTCGCGGCCCCCGTGTCGACCCTTAGCGCGGGTACACCCCGCCGGACCGCAGCGCGTCACGCTCGCGCAGCACCGGCCAGCGGGAGAACGCGAACACGAGGAACATCACGACGTTGAGGATCGGCACCAGCCCGACGAGGATCCACCAGCCCGAGTAGCCGGCCTTCTGGATGATCCGGATGTAGGCCACGAGGAAGACGATCGCGACCGCCAGGTACAGCACGACGGCCACCCCGCCGAAGAGCCAGCCGTTGTCCTCGACGAACTGGTCGTATCCCGTGTCGTCCATGGGGCCGAGTGTTCTCCTGCACCGAACCGCGGGCAACCGGAGCGCCGGGCACGACCCGCCGGGACGAGGGCGGGCCTACAGCCAGGTCGCGCTGACGCGCAGGAACAGGTCCGTCGCCTCCGGCTCGCCGACGCTCACGCGCAGGCCCTCCCCCGCGAACGGGCGCACGATCGCGCCGGCCGCGCGGGCCTCCTCGGCGCGCTGCACCGTCCGGTCGCCGAGCTCGAACCAGACGAAGTTCGCCTGGGTCTCCGGCAGCTCCCAGCCCTGGTCGCGCAGGCCCTCGACCAGTCGGGTGCGGTCCGCGACGAGGTGCTCGACCCGGGCCAGCAGCTCCTCGGACGCGCCCAGCGAGGCCACGGCGGCGCGCTGCGCGACGTGCGAGACGCCGAACGGCGTCGACACCGCGCGGATCCCCGCGGCCAGCCGCGGGCGCGCGACGGCGAACCCGACGCGCAGCCCAGCCAGCCCGTAGGCCTTGGAGAAGGTGCGCAGCAGGACGACGTTCGGGTGCTTCGCGTACACGGCGCGCCCGTCGGGCGCCTGCGGGTCGCGGACGAACTCCACGTACGCCTCGTCGAGCAGGACGAGGACGTCCGAGGGGACCGCGGCGAGGAACGTGTCGAGCTCGTCACGGTGCACGGCGGGGCCCGTCGGGTTGTTCGGCGTGCAGACCATCACGACGCGTGTCCGCTCGGTGATCGCCGCCGCCATGCCCGGCAGGTCGAGCCGGCCCTGCTCGTGCACGTGCTCGGCGCCGTCGAGGAGCGGCACCTGCACGCCGACCGCGCCGGAGACCGCGACCGCGATCGGGTACGCCTCGAACGAGCGCCACGGGTAGACGACCTCGTCACCGGGCTCCACGACGGCCTGCAGCACGTGCGCCAGGACGGCCACGGACCCGTTCCCGACGACGACCTCCTCGGGCGTCACACCCAGGTCGGCCGCGAGCGCCTCGAGGAGCTCGGTCGCGTACATGTCGGGGTAGCGGTTGACGTCGGCGGCGGCGTCGGCGATCGCGGCGACGACGGACGGCAGCGGCGGGTACGGGTTCTCGTTGGACGACAGCTTGAACGCCGCCGCACCGGGTCCGACGCGGGCGCCCGGGACGTAGGCGGGCAGCGCCGCGACGGCAGGACGCAGGGGGACGCGGGAACGGTTGGCCACGATCCCCCAGCATGCCACCTCGCACCACCGGGTGATGTTCGCGCCCGCCCGCGACGCCAGGTCCGGACCTCCCTAGTATCGGACGGACGTACCATCCGACACGAACGGGAGCGGTACATGGCGAGCGCGGTCGCAGGACGACACGTGCCGGGCGGGGGGCTGCCCTTCCCTGGGGCGACCGGTCTGCCCCGGCCCCGGCTCCTGCGGATGCTCGACGGCGTGCACGGCGCGCTGGTCGTCGCGCCGCAGGGCAGCGGGAAGACGACGCTCCTCGCGCAGGTCGCCGAGCGTGCCGGACGGGACGTCGTGTGGGCACGCTGCGAGCGGCCCGCGCCGGGGTCCGACGGCCGTCCGACGGTGGTCGTGCGCCCGTCCGGGCGGCTGCGGCACGCCGGCTCGTCCGCGGGCACGATCATCGACCTCCTCCCGGCGGACCGCGACCCTCCTCGGCCGCTCCACGTGGTGGTCGACGACGTGCACCACGCCATCGGCACCCCGCTGGAGGACGAGGTCGCCGCGCTCCTCGCGCGCGCGTCCCCCCGCGGCACTGTCCTCCTCGGGTCGCGGCACCCGCTGCCGCTCAACCTCGGCCGGGCCGAGACCACGCCACCGGTGACCGTCACGGGCAGCGCCCTGCGGTTCCGTTCGTGGGAGGTCGCACGCCTCTACCAGGACGTCTACGGGATCCCGCTGGAGCACGAGGACGCGGCGGCGCTCACGTGGCACACCGACGGGTGGGCCGTCGCCCTGGACCTGTTCCAGCGGACGGTCGCCGACGACCTCCCCGGGGAGCTCCGCCGCACCATCCGACGGCTCGCGCACCGTCAGCGGTTCGCCTGGGACTACCTGGCGAAGCAGGTGCTGGGGCCGATGCCGGTGGACCTGCAGCGGTTCCTGCACAGCACGGCCGTGCTCGAGCTGCTCACCGCCGACCGGTGCGACAGGCTCCTGGGGCGCACCGACTCGACCGAGCAGCTGCACCGGCTGGTCCGGGCGACGTCCCTCGCGCACCGTGTCGACGACGACGGCGTCGCCGTGCACCGGGTGCTGCGCCGGCACCTCCTCACCGCGGTGTCGGACGAGATGTCGGTCCAGCAGTCGCGGGACATGCACGCCCGGGCGGCCGAGGTCCTCGAGTCGGAGGGAGCCGTGCCGGAGGCGCTGCGCGCGCGGGCACGGGCGCGCGACGTCGAGGCCGTGCGCCGGCTGCTCCCGCGGAGCCGGGCCACGGTGCTGGACCGCGGCGAGCGCGACTGGGGACCGGCCTTCCCCCCGGACCTCGTCGCCGCCGACGGCACGGTGCTGCTCGCCCACCTGCAGGACCTGCTCACCGACGGTCGGATCACCGAGGCGCGGCGGGTCCTCGCGTCCGCAGCGGGGCGCGACGACGTCGACGCGGCCGAGCACGCCGCCGCCCGGCTCGCCATCGAGGCGCTCTACGGGCAGTCGCCGTCCGTCCCGTCGTCCGTCCCCCTGTCCGCCGGTCCTGACGCCAGGTCGGGCTCCGAGTGGTTCCACGTCGTCGTCGCCGCGTCGATGCGCTCGCCGGGCGCGGTCCTGCCCGAGTCCCGCGGCCTGAACCGCGGCCGGGAGCTCGCCGAAGGGCTCGCCCGACTCCTGCAAGGAGACCAGCTCCGGTCGCGGGACCTCCTGCGGGAGGCCGCGAGCGACGACGACGCGGACACGACCATGATGCTCCTGGCCCAGCTCCTCACGACGACGCTCACGGCGGACGCCCCGACGCACGAGGTGGGTGCGTCGCTGGACCGGATCCACTCCGAGGCCGAGCGCCGGGGCAGCGTCTGGCTGGCCCGCATCACGCACGGCGTCGTCGCCGCGTTCGACGACGAGGCGTGCCCGCACGACGTCGCGCGCGTCGTCGCGGCGTGCGAGCGCGACGGGGACCTCTGGAGCGCGCTCATCGTCGCCGGCGCGCGGGTGATCGCCGAGTCGCGCTACGGCCGGGCGACGCCGGAGGAATGGGAGGACCTCGCCCAGCGGTGCCGCGCGCGGGGGGCGGGCACCCTGGAGGCGTGGGCGCGCGCGCACCTCGCCCTCGCGGCGGTGGAGGTGGGCCTGCCCGACGCGATGGAGCTCGCCGAGCAGGCCGAGAGCGTCGCCCGCTCCGCGGACGTGCCGGGCGCGCTGGCGCTCGCCTACGTCGCGCTCGCGGGGTGCAAGCCGGCCGAGCGCGAGGAGCTGCTGACCCTCGCGTCGTCCACGGCGCGGACGGTCGGCATGACCTCCGTCGTGACGTCGTCACCCGTGCCGGCGCTCGTGCCGCCGCCCGTTCCGGCGCCTGTTCCGGCACAAGGGTCGACGGCGGCCGTCGTGCCGGTGCCCGGCACCGGACCCGGGCCCGGGCCCGCCGTCGAGGGCGAGAACCTGGACGGTGAGGTGACGAGGCCCGCCGTCGCGGTCCTGGACCGCGTGGTCGACGTGCAGTGCTTCGGCGTCTACCGCATCGCGGTGGACGGCCGCGCCGTCGACCTGTCGCGGCTCCGTCCACGGGCGCGACGGACCCTGCGGTTCCTGTCGATGCACGCCGGCCGGCCGGTCCACCGCGAACGTCTGGCCGAGGCGCTGTGGGGCGAGCTCGACCTGCGTGCCGCGCTGCACAACCTGCACGTGAACGTCTCCGCGGTGCGGCGGGCGCTGGATCCCCGGGCCGCACCGCGGGGCGAGGGGCTGGTCCGGCGGGACGGCGAGAGCTACATGCTCCCGCTCCCGCCCGGCTCCGACTGCGACGTCGCGAGGTTCGAGCAACGGCTGGCGCGCGCGCAGCGGATCGAGCGCGACGAGCCGGAGGTGGCCGCGGGCGCCTGGCAGGTCGCGCTCGACGCCTACGGCGGCGACCTCCTCCCGGAGGAGGGCACGGCCGAGTGGGTACTGCCGCTGCGCGACCGGTACGCGCTGCAGGCGGCGGGCGCCGCCGAGTCCCTCGCGACCGCTAGCCTGCACCACGGGGACGTCGACCGCGCCGTCGTGGCCGCACGTCGCAGCATCGAGCTCAACCGGTGGGCCGACACGCCGTGGCGGATCCTCCTGCGCGCGCTCACGGAGATGGGCGACCACACGGCGGCCGTGCACGCGCGGCGCGAGTACGACACCGTGCTGCGCGAGCTCGGCGTGCCCGGCGCGGTCACGGGCGCCCCCGGAACTCGACCTCCGCCACCGCGACAGACGTCTCCGGAGTCGCCCGGAACGTCGAGGCGATCGTGAGCCGGACCTCGGTCACGTCGTCCTCGGCGACGTCGAGCGGCTGCGGGCCGGGGACGTCGTCGAGCGTCACCCGGTACTCCGCCGTCGAGCCGTCAGCGCGCGTGACGACCACGTCGAGGGCGCGCGGGCTCGCGTCCTGCAGGTACTCCTCCTGGACGGTCGACGCCCCACCCGTGACGAGGATGTTGACCAGCCGGAACGGCTCGTCGAACGTGAAGACCATCGCCTGCCCGACCCCGTCCCCCGGCTTCGCGGGCGACCACGCGAGGTTGTTCGTGCCGTCGGTGAGCTGTGTCGCCGGCCGGTCCGCCGCCTCGCTCGACGCCCGGACGGCCACCGGGTTGTAGACCTCCCCGCCCTGGAGCCGGTCCTGGACCGTCGTGGCCCCGCTGCCGATCTGGTCCCGCAGCTGGAACCCGGCGAACGCGAGGCCGCCGACCACGACGAGCGCGACGACCGTCTTCGTCGGGAAGCGGCGACGACGGCGCCGGGGCCGCGACCCGGCGGCGGCCGGCGTGCGGTCCGGGTGCAGGAGGCGCTGCCACCACGACCGTCGGCCCTGGACCCGCGCGTCGGTCAGGCTGGTCCCGCAGCGGCGGCAGAAGTGCCGGCTCGGGACGTTGCCGGCCCCGCACGTACCGCAGATGAGGTCCCCCGCCTCGGGCGGGGGCTCGTCGGGCTCCGGGGCGCGGGGGGCGGGCCGCTCGCGCGGGGCACCGGGCAGCACGGCAGCCGGCGCGCGCGGGGCCGGCGGGGCCGGTGCGCCAGCCGGTGCGGGTGCCGCTGCAGCGGACGGCTCCGGTGACGGCACGGGTGCCCGTGACGGGACGGGCGCGGGCGCGGACGCGACGGGAGGTGGCGGCACGGGCGCGGCGTCCGGCCCGACGTCGCCCCCGGCGCCAGGCTCGACCGCCGGGTCGATGTCCGGCTCGGCCGCTCGTTCGACCGCCGCGGGCGGGTCCGGCTCGGTCGGCTCCCACTCGAGGTAGGAGCCGCAGGACCCGCAGAACGAGACGCCTGGCTCGTTCGCCTGGCCGCAGGTCGGGCAGGTCATGGTCGTCGTGGTCATCTGCTCTCCACCACCTCGAGCGTGTACGGGACGTGGACGGGGCAGGACTGCGTGACGACGTCCCGCAGGTGCGCCTCGTCGATCGTGCCGGGGTCGTCGGCACGCACCCGGACGTGGAACGACGGGCCTGACGGGTCGCCGCTCCCGGGCAGGTCCGCACCCGCCGTCGTCGACGCGACCACGCCGCCCGTGTCCGTGACCTCCACGACGCCACCGGCGACGGCGCGCACGGCGTCGGCCACCCCGCGGGACGTGCCGCGCAGCCGCTGGGTGCGGGCGGCGTCGGCCACCACCTCCCGGCACCGGGCGAGGTCCCAGCCGGGGTCGAGCTCGACCCCGACCCAGCGGCCCACCCACTCGAGGTGGTCGCGGGGCGCGAGGTGCGGGTCGACGTAGCACTCGAGCGTGTCGAGCGTGAGGAAGACGGGCGCGAGCGCGTCGTCGAACGCCGTGACGAACCGTCCGAGGAGGTCGTCGTCGAGGTACACGCCCGGGAGCATGGACGCGACGGGGTGCGGGCTCGCGAGCCCCTCGACCGCGACCCGGCCCGTCGACCGACGGTCGCCGGCACGCGAATCAGTGCCCGTGCCGGTGCTCATGACGGCTCCACCACCCGGACCTGGTGCTGGTAGGAGAACGCGAGCGCGTGCGGCGCGACGTCGACGCGCTGCACGGGGTCCCCGCGCTCGCCCGTGATCGGGTCGGCGGCGAACAGCTTGACGTCCTCGATCGTCTCGACCCCCTCCACGCGCTGGAGCGCGGCGTACACGTCGCCCGCACGGACGGCCCGGCCGAAGGGCCAGCCCTGGCCGTCGGGACCGCCGCCGAGCGGGTCGACGTACACGTGGAGAGCACGCGTCGCCGCGGCCTCGAGCCGGACCCGGTGCGCCCGACGGCGCGCGGTGATCCGGGCGACGACGGTGACCCCCTGGTAGAACGGCGGCTCCACGACGACCCGCGCGCCCAGGGTCCGGCGCGGCTCGAGGTGGTCGACGATGCGGGCGAGCACCTCCGCGTCGGGCACGAGATCCTCGAAGCGACGGCGGCCCTCGTCGTCCGCGGGCACGGCCGGCACCACGAGGACGCGGACCGCCTCCGCCGCCCCGACGACGGGGACGCAGCGCACGCGCGCGAGGTCGGGTGCGGCGTCGCGCGTCAGGTGCTCGTAGTCCTCCGCGGTCACCGCGCGGTCCCGGGTGCGCAGCGCGAGCGGGCCGCGGGCACGCGCCTCGTCGATCGACTCGGCGTCCACCCCGCCGAGCGCGGGCCGCCGGTTCTCGACGCGCTCGACGAACCCGATGGTCCCGCGCAGGACCTGCACGGCCCCGGTCGCGACGTTGCCCGACGGGCCGCCGCCCACCCGGTACGCGGGGACCCGCAGCAGCGCGCCCGCCGGCGGCACCGCGCCGTACGGGACGAGCGCGCCGTCGACGTCGCGCACCGCGGGCGGCAGGTGGACCTCGCCCGTCGCCCGGTCCACGGTGAACACGTCGTCCTCCGGTCCGGCGCCGGCGAACGAGTCCGTCTCCGTCCACGTCCGCCACCCGTCGCCGGTGGCGACCTCGAGCGTGAGCGGACCGCCGCTCGCGACGACGGGGCGGCGCTCGAGCCGGAACGTCTGCCCGGGTATGCCCTCCGACGTGCCGAGGACCTCGTCCGTCACGGTCTCGGCGTGCACGGCGGCGACCGTGCCGCCGATGGTGAACGCCTCGACGTCCCGGACCACCGGGGACGAGCTGTAGGCGCGGGCGCCCTCCTCCGGCTCGACGACCCGGCAGCGGAGCCAGCCGGCCCGCAGCCCGTCCTCGACCGACGTCGCGTGGTTCGCGGGGACGTGCAGCACGACGTCGCCGGCGCGGTTCAGACCGCCGGTGCCGTCCGAGTCGACGTCGCAGCGCGCCCAGCGCGCGCCGTCCCACGCCTCCCACACGAGCGGTGGGTGCCTCGGGTCGACGCCCACGCCCTGCACGTCGCAGTCGAACCGCAGGACGACGGCGCACCCGGGCGCGGCGTCGTCCAGGCCGACGAGCAGGGCGTCGCCCTGGACGGGCGGCTCCCCGAACGCGGGGAACCCCACCCCGGTCCGCACCGCGTCGACGCGGCGCACCGACACGGCGTCGGCTCCCAGGGTGACGAGGTGCGTGCGGCTGCGCGGCGGCACCGTGAGGCTGCCGGTGGTGCGGAACACGACGGCGTCGTCCCGCTCGGTGCGGACGGTCCCGACCTCGGTCCCCACGGGCACGTCGACCGGCTCCGGCTGCGGCGCGGACAGCCAGAAGACGACGTCCACCCGCGCGGCGGTCGCCGGGTGCAGCGTGATGCCGAGGAGCTCGAGGAACGCGACGTACAGGCGGTCGGGGACGCGGTTGAGGCGGTACAGGAGCTGGTCCGTCATGAAGGCGAACGTCTCGATGAGGGTCACGCCCGGGTCGGACACGTTGTGGTCCGTCCACTCCGGGCAGCGCGCCTGGACCATCCGCTTCGCGTCGTCGACGAGGTCCTGGAAGCGGCGGTCGTCGAGGTCCGGGGAGGGCAGCACGTCACTCACCCGCCCTGGCGTCGAGCAACGCCCCGCCGCTCGGGGTCTCCCGCGGGATGACGTAGAAGGGGAACACGAGGTTGCGCGGGTCGTTGGTGCCGCGCAGCGCGTACCGGACGTCGATGTACAGCACGCCCTGGTCGGCGCGGTCGAACCGGACGAGCACGTCGTGCAGCTCGACGCGGGGCTCCCACCGTTCGAGCGCGACCCGGACCGCGTAGGCGATGTCGCCCGCGGTCCCCGCGTCGGCGGGCGCGAAGACGTAGTCGTGGACGGCGCAGCCGAACTCGGGCCGCATGGGCCGCTCCCCCGGGGCGGTGGCGAGGATGAGCCGGATGCTCTCCTCGATCTCCTGCGTCCGGTGCACGAGCGCGATGCGTCCCGTGCGGTCGGTCCGCAGCGGGAACCCCACGCCCGCCCCGATGAACTCCTGGCCCACGGCTCCTCCTTCGTCCTCGTCGGTCCCACCCGTGCTCGCTCGCGCCCGCTCCGCGGCCCCGCGCCGTCAGTTGATCTTCACGAGCGAGCCCTTCACGATCGTGACGCCCGACGACGAGACCTCCGTGGTGCCCGTGCCGGCGAGGGTCGCCGTGGCACCCTTGAGCGCGAGCTGCGCGTCGGCGGTGACGGAGACCTTCGGCGCCTTGAGCGCGATCTCGCTCGTGCCCTCGAGGGCGATCTTGACGCCCTTCACCGTGACGTTCCCGGCCTTCGAGGTGCACGTGACGTCCTGCTCGGCCGTCACCTCGACCTTCTGCTGCGCATGCACCGTGACCGGTCCTGACGACGTGATCTCGATCGCCGCGTCGGGCTTCTTCGCGATCACCACCTGGACCTTGCCGTCCTTGTCGGACAGCACGATGCGCTCGTCGCGCGCCGCGTCGACGAGCTCGACGTACATGCCGCTGCGGGACACGAGGCAGCGACGGGTGACCTCGCCGCTGTTCGCCTCGACGTACTCCGCCTTCCGGGCGGGCGCGGGTGGCACGTCGACCGGGCTGAACAGCCCGCCGAGGACGTACGGCTGGTCCAGCTCGCCCTCTGCGAGCGCGACGAGCACCTCGTCCCCGACCTCCGGGAGCACGAACAGGCCGTGCTCCTTCCCGGCGCCGGGGTGCACCACGCGCACCCACCAGCTCTCGAGCGAGTCGTGGAGCGCGGGGATCTTGACCTTGACGCGACCCGCCTTGTCCGGGTCCTTCGTCGCCGTGACCACCGCCGGGTACAGCGCCGCACCGCGGGCCGTCCCGCCGCGGGCGGGGCCCGCGACCGTGCCGTACGTCGACCGGTCGGAGGCGTCCGAGACGGTCAGGTGGGTCCGGTAGCCGAGGTCGCCCGAGAACTCGTGGCGCACGGAGCTCACGACGTACTTGCCGTCGAACGGGTCCCCGCACCCGGCGAGCGCGATCGCACGCCCGACGGCGATCTGCGGGTTCCCCCGCACGGTCGCCTCGATCTCGGCGAAGCCGCCCGCGACCCGGTCGGAGACGGTCTTCGCACTCGTCGCGGCCCGCTGCTGCGTCGCGAGCGCCGTGCTCGACACCACGAGCGGCGCGCCCCCGAACACCGTGCCCAGTCGCGCCGGGTCCGCCGCCGCGAGCCGGGCGCTGCTCGTCGTGGGGGTCTCCGTCGCCACGACCGCCTTCTTCGTCTTCGGGTCCCAGCCCCGCGCCTCGACCTTCGACACCTGGGACGCGGCGGTCACGGTCGCGCGCAGGTCGAGCAGGTTGACCCCCTGCTCGACCACGAGCGGGTCCTGGCGCGAGCCCGTCGTCCCCGCCGGTGCGCCCGCCGCCGCCGTGGGTCGCCGGAAGTCGAGGCGGCCGTCGCTCACGCCGACCACCGAGCCGGACATGTCCGCGAGCCGCAGGAGCATGTCCCAGTCGCTGATGTTCGGCTGCCACAGGTGGTCGAGCTTCCCGGTGGTCGCCTCGATCCGGCCGCCCGACAGCCCGTGCTCCCCCGCGATCTTGCTCACCACGTCCGACGCGGACATGCCGACGTACGTCGCCGTGCGCCGCGAGCCCGCGAGGCGGTGCCCCTTGTCGAACCCGCGCACCGTCGTCCGCCGTCCGCCGGGCCCGATCTCGGTCTCGAGCGACGTCACCTCGCCGGTGGCCAGCGGCGCCGGCCCACCCGAACCGCTGAGCTGGACCTGGAGCGCGACCACCGCGCCGATGCGGATGCCCGCCTTGTCCAGGAGGGCGCCGTGCTCGTCGGCCAGGTGCAGGACGAAGAGCCCGGGCGCGTCCCGGCGCGCGTCCACGACCGCGCTCGTCACGTACGCCTCGACGTCGGCCGGCAGCTCACGCCCGTCGACCTTCACGACGAGCCGCGCGCTGTGCTCCTCACCGTGCACCGGCGACCACCCCCGCTCCCCGCCGACCGACCGCCGGGTCCCGCAGGTCCTCCGCCGACGGGAGCAGCACCCGGTCCCCCGCGGCGAGCCCGAACGGGTCGTCGATGCCGTTCGCCTCCGCGACCGCGCGCCACAGCACCGGGTCGCCGTACTCGCGGTACGCGATCCCCGCGAGCGTCTCGCCGTGCACGACCGTGTGCTCGCGGTGCGGGACCAGTCCGCCCGACGTCGGGTTCTGCCGTGGCGACTCCCCCGCGATCTCCTCGAGCGTCGCCGTGCACACCGCCCGGATCGGCAGCCCGCTCGACGTGAAGAGCGTGTAGCGCACCTGGACGCTGCTGATGTACGCGAGGAACCCGGTCAGGCTCCCCCAGCGGAACAGCACCCACGGCGGGGAGTCCTTGCGCTGGTCGTGCGACGCCGACGTCGGGACGCAGCTCGTGAACAGCTTCTCCACCGCCTTGACCACCGCGTCGTCGTGGTCCTGCGAGGCGTCGAAGAACATCTCGAGGGACAGCCGCGACGGCGCAGGGCCCTGGAACTGCGGCGGGCTCGAACGCCGGTTGCCCGGGTTCGTCGGGCGTGTCCACGTCGCCGCCTTCTCGAGCGAGAGCTCCGTCGGGTTGAACTGGAACGCGATGCGCCCGATCTCCGGGCCCGGCTTGGCCAGCGAGCCGTCCTTCGACGGCTCGAACAGCAGCAGGTACGCGTGCTCCAGCTTGGAGCCCGCGCCCGAGGCGCCCGCTCCCGCGGCCTCCAGGCCGACCGGTGTGGCCATCGTCAGCTCACCCCCCGGCCTTCGGCGGCACGAACCCGTGGTGCGCGATCTCGACCGACTCCACCACGACGTTCGAGTCCGTCGTCGACAGCGTCGGGCCCGACCAGCGGACCGGCACGATCCCCATCAGTCCGAACCGGGCGACCTCGTCGCCGGCCGCCGTCATCGCGTCGATGGTCGCGGTCCCGAACTTGTAGCCGCTCGTGACCATCGTGGTGAACCACTCGCCGATCTTGGCGCTGTCCTTGTTCAGCGGGCGCGTCAGGGTGACGTTCGGGAAGCGCAGGCGCGTCGGGAACTGCCACACCGACCCGTTGTTGCCGCCCTCCTCACGCGTCTCCACCGTCACCTCGGCGCCCAGACCCGAGCACGAGCTGAACAGCCCGAGGTTCCAGTCGTCGAGGAAGATCCGGTACCGGATCCCGACGGCGAGCGTCGTGTCCTCGTAGATCGTCATCGCTCCCACCTCCGGTCCGTCCGCAGGCCGAGGCGCTCACGGTCGACGAGAAGCTCGTGGCGCAGACGCCGCAGCAGCGGGTCGGTCAGGCGGCGGGCCAGGTCGTCGAGCGTCGCCTCGTCCGTCGCGACCCTCGTGGTGGCGGACGACGCCGACGGGGCGACCGCGGCGGCGGGCGGCGCGGCCGACGCCGGCGGGCTCGGTGGCGCCGCGGGGGTGGCTGCCGGCGCCGGGACCTGAGCGGGTGCCACGGCTGCCGGTGGCACGGGTGGCGGCGTGCGGACCGCGAGGGACGGGAGCGCGGGCGCCGACGGGGGCACGAGCGTCGTGGGCGCCGTCCGCGACGCCAGGGCCTGCACCGCAGGGAGCCCGACGCCGCCGCTCAGCACGTCCGGACTGCCCGGTTCCAGCAGGGCACGGGGCGGTGCGAGCACGGCCGAGGCCGCGTGGGGAGCGGCCGCCGCCAGGGTGGCCACCGCCGGGGCGTCCACCCCCACGGTGTTGGCACGGTGCCCGCCGGCCGTCGCGCGCAACCGTCGAGGCCCCGCCGGCACCGCGGTCCAGTCCCTCGCGCGCGCCACCACCGGAACGTGCGCGACATTCGGTTGGAACGCCGCCGCCACATCGCCCGAGCTGGCCGTGGTGCGTACCTCCGACCACGAGCTGCCCACGACCGGGACGCGCACCCGTTGCGCGACAGGCTCCGTACCCACCTCGCCGGGCGTCGAGCGCTGCGCGAGGACCGGTCGGGCGGACGCTCTCGCCACTACGGGGTGCGGTGCGGCGGACCAGGCGTCAGCAGACCGGCCGCGCACCGCCGGCGCGACGTCGGCCCACGGGGTACGGGACACCGCGGCGTGCGGTGGTGCGGTGAGCGTCGACGGGGTCTCGGCCCGCGTACCGATCGGGGTGCGCTGCGCGACCGGATTCTCGTGCGCGAGGACCGCCCCTGGCCCGCCGGGCGAGCTCTCGCCGTGGGCCGACGAGCGCTGCGCTCGCGCGAGCGTCGGAGCAGGACCGACCGGGCCCGTCGAGGCCGGTCCCGCGACGCTGTTCCCGTTGGTCGGACGCGCGCGACCGACCGTGGGGACATCGGCGACCGAGTGCGAGACGGCGACCGGGAGTGCCGCGGCGGTGGCGTTCGGCGGGAGCGGCCCCGTGCCTTCGGTCACCGACGCGGCAGGCGTCGTCGGATGGCCGCTGCTCGGGACAGGGCCGGCGCCCGCCGCAGTGCGCGAGCGAACACGCTGGGCCGACGGGACGAGCGATGCCTGCGCGGCCACGGTCCCCGGCGGTGCGGCGGACAGCGGCACTGCCGCGGCTCCCGGCGCTGCCGCGGAGAGCGGGGCTACAGCGGACGGCAGGGCTTCGGGAGCGTGCAGCGTCGGGGCGTCCGAGGCGCGCTGGACCGATCGAGGACCAACGCCGTCAGTGGACGATGGCCCCCCGACAGGAGGGACCACCTGGGGCAGCGTGGCCACAACCGCGACCTCGGCGGACGGGACGCCGGCCGGCCGGACCGCCACGGGTGGCAACGCCGCAGGGAGCGCGCCCGCGAGAGAAGCTGTTGCCGACGGTGCCGCCGGCGACGATGCCGCTCCGCGCTGCGTCGAGGCGGGAGCTGGGACGACCGACGGAGGAGCGCTCGAGACGCCCACCGACCGCTGCGGGCTCGGACCGCTGCCGAGCATCGGCACCTCGGTGACGCTGCGGGCCGCGGTCTCCCCCACGTGGCTCGCATCCGCCCCGGCCTTCACCGACCCGATCGCCGCGGGAGCGGGGCCGATGGGGACAGGGTCGGGGGTATTCGTGCTGTCTCCCGGCGCGAGCACGGAACGCTGCACCACGCCGAGCGTCGGGGCACCACCGTCCGACGGCGCCGGCCGAGCCGACCGGACCGGTTGGGTCGACTGGGCCGACTGGGCCGACTGGGTCGACTGGGCCGAGGGTGCGGGTCGGGTCGGTTCGGGCGGGGTCGAGATCGTACGTCGTGCCGCTACAGGGAGGTCGGGCGCCGGCCCGCCGGCCCTGGCCTGCGGACTCGGCGTAGAGGACGTCGGCTCCTCGGAACCGTGGGGTGGGGCCGGCCGCAGCCCTGCGCTCTGACCGGCCGACCCGGTCTCGCCGACGGGCGCCGCGCGGGTCTGGCCGAGCGGCAGCTCGGCCGGGGACACGGGAGCGCCGAGGCCGAACCCGCGCGTCAGGCGTGTGCCGACCGGCCCCGGGGTCCGCTGCACCGGGTGCCCGCCCACGGCACGCACGGGGGCGGCGGGAGCGGGCGAGGCAGAGGTCGCAGTCTCGGTGGTCGCACGTGAGACGGCGGTCGGGGTGCTCGTCCCCCCGCCCGGAGCGGCCTTGAGCGGCAGGACCGTGCCGCTCCCGTCCGAGAACCCGGCGTCAGGAAGGACGGAGGTGGGGAGCACGGAGGCGGGGACGTCGGTGATCGGCGGACCGACGGTGGGCGGACCGACGGTGGGCGGACCGACGGTGGGCGGACCGACGGTGGGCGGACCGACGGTGGGCGGACCGACGTCGGGTGCACCAGGTCGCGGCGCGGTGCCCGTGCGCTGCACTGCTGGCGGCTCGGGCGCGGGCGACGTCGTGGGCTGCGAGGTCGACCCGCCGGCCGCGTGTGTGCCCGCGGCCGACGGGGGCGCCAGAGCTGCGATCGCCGCGGGCGGCGCCGGGTTCGAGGCAGGTGTCGGTGCCGGGGTCACGGTCCCGCGGTCGTCGGCCGAGCGGGCCACGACGACCGGCCTGCGGACCGGCAGGTGGTCCATCACGGAGGCGGCGCTCGTCAGCGGGGTCGAGCGCCGTGTCGACCCTGACCTGTGCGCGAACGACGACGCGTCCGCGGGTGCTGGTCCTGCCGGCAGGGCCTCGGGCACCAGGAGCGCGAGCTCGTCGTCGGCGGAGACCACGGCCCGCTGCACCTGCCGCGCGCCGTCGCCGTCCACCACGCCCGACGGCGCACGGTGGTCGACCGCGTGCCCCATGGTCCCGACGAAGGCCGGGTTGGACCACGACGCGAGGGACGACGGGAACTCGGCCGGCGCCGTCGTGAGCGGGAGGTCCCCCAGCGTCCGCTGGAGAGGCGCGACGAAAGCCCACCCCACGGGTCGGCCCGGGTCGGTGCGACCTGCCGGGACGCCGTCGGGCATCGTGGACGCACCGGGGCCCGACGACGTCCCCACCGTCCCCGGCAGGTCGGTCCCGGTCCGGCGGCTCCACGGCCAGCGCACGGTCAGCGCCCCTCGGACAGGCGCGTGTTGATCTTCGAGATCTCGCGGACGTACCGCTGTCGGACGCCGTGCTCGAGGTCGAGGATGTCGTCCGGCGACCAGTGGAAGTGGTAGGCGACGTACGCGATCTCCTCGTAGAGCCGGTCGGTCGCGTACGTCACGATTCCCCCAGGCGACCGCCCGCGAGGTCGATCGTGAACCGGTGCGAGCACTCGGGGCACGTCACGGCCGCCTTCGTGTGGCCCTCGGCGTTGACGCGGCGGTAGAAGTCCTGGAGGAACGCGACGTCGGACGCGAACATGTTCTCCACGACGTTCGTCGAGATGCTCGACATCGAGCCCAGCGACGTGATGACCCGGCTGAGCAGGACGACCGTGGTGAACGCGGCGTTCTCCTGCACGCGCGAGTCGTAGAGCGGGAGCAGCTCGTCGCGGGCCGTGGCGAGACGCATGGTGCCGCGGGTGTGCCGCACCCCGTCGCCATCGACATACCCGCGCGGGAGCTCGAAGTCGAACTCCGTGCGCAACGGTGCGGGTGCACCCGACGACCGTCCGGCGCCGGGCGACTCCTGCTCGCCCGGCGCGTCGCGGTCCAGGGTCTCCAGGGCTGGACCGCGCTGCATCAGGCCACCGTCATCTCGTCGTAGGCGACGGTGAACTTCTCGGTCGCCGGCTCGGTCGCGCCCGCCTTCATCGACGAGACCTCGACGCTCGACACCCAGCAGTTGGTGAAGTTGTACGCCTGCAGCTTGGCACCCGTGTAGTCGAGGAACTGGACGGACGCGGTCTTGCGCGATGCCTTCACGTCACCCTGCATGACGATCTTCAGCCAGTCCGAGATCGTCTTGCTGTCCGTGAGACCGCGCGTCACGGTGAACTCGCCGGCCTTCGGCCGACCCATGAGCTGGCGGATCACGTACTTGCCGTCGGCGGTCTGCTGCTTGTGCTCGATCTTCTCGACCTCGGCCTTGATGCCGCTGACCTCGATGACCTTGGGGACCTGGATCCCGTCGATCGTCACGATGAACGCGTTGGCGGTGGACGAGTCGAGCGGGTCGGGGAGTGGCATGGTGCGCTCCTTCGTGTTCTGCGGATGTGAGGGACGTCAGATGGGCCGGCCGCGCTACTCGGCGACCAGGCTGGTGCCGCCCGAGAACTGGGACAGCTGGAAGATCACGAACTCCGCGGGCTTCACGGGAGCGATCCCGACCTGGCACACGACCTGGCCGGCGTCGATCCCCTCGGCCGGGTTGGTCTCGGAGTCGCACTTGACGAAGAACGCCTCCTCGGGCGTGAGCCCGAACAGCGCGCCCTTGCGCCACTCGTTGACGAGGAAGCTCGCGATCGTGCGCCGGATCCGCGCCCACAGGGCCGGGTCGTTGGGCTCGAAGACGACCCACTGCGTCCCCACGAGGATCGACTCCTCGAGGTAGTTGAACAGGCGCCGCACGTTGACGTACCGCCACGCCGGGTCGGACGAGAGGGTGCGCGCACCCCACGCCCGCACGCCCCTGCCGGGGAAGGCGCGGATGCAGTTGATCCCGACCGGGTTGAGCAGGTCGTTCTCGGCGCGCGTGATGTTCGTCTGCAGGGTGATCGCACCGCGCACGACCTCGTTCGCCGGCGCCTTGTGCACCCCGCGCTCACCGTCGTTGCGCGCCCACAGCCCGGCCATGTGACCCGACGGCGGGGCGAACACGTTGGTCCCCGACAGCGGGTCGAAGATCTTCACGTACGGCCAGTAGAGCGTCGCGTACTTCGAGTCGTAGCCGGCTCCCGAGACGCGCCACTCCTTGACCTGCTGAGCGTTCAGCCCGGGCGGGGGGTCGAGGATCGCCATGCGGTCGCCCATGAGCTCGCAGTGCGCGATCATCGCGAGCTGCACCGCCTGGAACGTCTCGAGGTCGATCGCCCCCTGCTCGAGCGCCGCGACGAGGTCGGGGACCGCGACGATCGTGACGTCGTCGACCGCCTCCAGTCCGCTGAAGCCCGTGCGGTCCGCCGCGTCGCCGATGTAGTCCTCGGCGCCGAGGTCCTCCGTCGACGGCGGCTCGGGCTCCGGCTCGGGCGCGACGAGCTCGACGGCGCCCTTGTCCGGCCGCATGAGCGCGCTGCCCTGGGCGACCTCCTCGATCATGATGATCTTCGAGTCAGCCTTCACCTTCGTCGCGACGTTGTCCGCGCCGCGCTTCGTCGTGACGTTGTCGAAGGACTCGGCCTCCTTGCCGTCGACCTTGATCACGAGCTTGAACTGGTCGTCAGGCGCCGACTCGCCACCGGCGTCGGCCACCTCCACGGTGATCTTCTTCGGCTTGCCGGTCGTCGCGCCGTCGAGCGCGGAGACCCGGTAGCCGCCCAGGGCGGCCTCCGGCGGGCCCGCCGCGATCGCCTTCGGCGCGGACTTCCCCCGGCCCGACGACGCGGGCGCGGCCCCGCCGATCCGGACCACGTAGCAGTTGCCGCCGCCGTTGAGAAAGTACCCGTACACCGCGTGCGCGAGGTACGAGCCGGGTACGAAGTCACCGAACGTCTGCGAGAACTGGGACCAGTTCGACACGAGCGTCGGCTCGTTCACCGGACCCTTGGCCGTGAGACCGACGAACGCCGCGACCGACGTACCGACCCCCTCGATCGGCCGGGAGCCGGCCTCGACCTCTTCCACGTACACGCCGGGCGAGAGATACGTCGTCATGTCGTCGTCGCCTCCTAGGGAACACGCTGGTGAGGACCAGGGTCGTACGACGACGCGCATGTGCGGAGGGCCGGTCGGCTACCTCCCGGGGCAGAGCGCGCTGCCCGATCGGGCGGCCGCGTGCGGCAGCCGAGCACCGGGCGGTGTCGACGACGTCGCGACAGCCAGGGTCGGCCTGTCCCCGGCTGCAACGGCCCTGGTGAGGGACCCACCGTCCGTAGCAGCCTGAGGACAAGCGCACTCACGGAAGGCAGAGGTCAGATGACAGAGCACGCAGTGATCGACGGAGTCCGAGTCCCCTACGAGGTCGCCGGGGACGGTCCCGGACTGGTGCTGGTGCACGGGACAGGGCCGGGCGGTGGCATCACGTTCGGCCACCTGCTCGACGCGCTCAGCCAGCACTTCCGCGTGGTGATGCCGGATCTCTCGGGCTCGCCGACCGTGGACGACGGCGGTGTCGCGCTGAGCGTCGAGCTCTTGTCGGACCAGGTGCTCGGCGTGGCGGAGGCGGCAGACCTGTCGAGCTTCGTCGTCGTGGGCTTCTCCCTCGGCGCCCCGGTGGCTGTCGCGACGGCCGCGCGTGCGCCCGAGCGCGTCGTCGGGCTGGTCGCCGCCGCCGGGTGGTTGCGCACCGCCGACGACCCCTATCTCTCCCTGCTGTACGACGTGTGGCAGGGCACGGCGTCGAACCCGGACACCTTCGGCAGGTTCTCCACCCTGACCGGCTTCGACCCCGCGCACCTGGCCTCCCTCGACCCCGAGCAGGTCGAGGCCCTGGTGCCGAACCTCGCCCCCACGCCCGCCCTGCTGCGTCAGATCGCCCTCGGCGCCCAGATCGACGTCGCGGCGTACGCGTCGGCCGTGGCGGTCCCGACGCTCGTCGTCGTCGGCGAGCACGACGCGACCATCCCGCGCCACGCCGTCACGAGGCTCGCGGAGGCGATCGACGGCAGCCGGCTGCGCACGCTCGACAGCGGTCACGTCATGACCTTCGAGCGACCCGCCGAGTTCACCCGCCTCGTCACCGACTTCGCGACGGGCGTACCTGTCCGCGGGTGATCCACGGATAGGTTTGCTCTCATGGGCTCCGGGCGGTCGGACCGCGCAGACCAGCTGGGTTCGTTCCTGCGCGCACGCCGAGAGCGTCTTCCCGGGGAGCGTCGGGCGAGAGCGAGAACTCCCGGTCTGCGCCGAGAGGACGTCGCCACGGCGACCAACATCTCCGTCGACTACTACACACGTCTCGAGCAGGGCAGGACGGCCGCGATGCCGTCGGCCGGCGTGGTCGACGCCCTGGCCCGGGTGCTCACGCTCAGCCCCGCGGAGCGCGCCTACCTCCACCGTCTCACCGGCCGCGCCGCCCCGGAACCGGACGGGGCAGACCGTCCCGCACCCGGGCTCCTCTTCATCCTGGAACGGCTGGGCGACACGCCGGCGCAGATCCTGAGCGACCTGGGGGCGGTGCTCGCGCAGAACAAGGCGGCCGACACCGTGTTCCCGTGGGTCGTCGACGACGACCCACGGGACGCGAACGTCTACGAGCGGTGGTTCTGCCACGACGAGGTGCGAGCGGCGTTCCCCGAGGACCTCCGGCCTGCCTACTCGGATGCGCAGGCGGGCGAGCTCCGCGCGACCCTCGCCCGCTACGACGTCACCGGCGACACCCGTGGACACGACCTCGTCATCGGTCTCCTGGAGCGGAGCCCCGAGTTCCGCCGAGCCTGGAGCACGCACCAGGTCCACGACGGCCGCGCGAAGCGCATCTGGATCCCGTCGGCGGGCGGCTCCTCGCTCGCGGCCCATGTGACGGTGGACGAGCACACGCGCCAACGACTCATGGCGTTCGAGCCCGTCGGGGGCGACGGCACGTGAGCCCGCCCGGTCGGAGTCACCGACCGGACGGGCTCACGAACGGCGCACGTCAGCCGCAGGCGACCGCGTCGTACGCGGCGTCACCGTCGAACGAGCGCCCGTCGCCGGACGCGGACAACTCGGCGCTCCCGGCACCGACCGACGTCGCGCGCACCGCGAACGACTGGTAAGCGGACCTGCCGGGTGCGACGTCCGCGACGGTTCGCGTGCCGAACGGCGTGGCCAGCGTGATGTCCACGGGAACGGTGTCGTCGTTCGTGGCCCGGACCGCGACGTAGGCCTTGCCCGCCAGGCAGCGCGCGCGGGCCTCGGTCGAGACGTCCAGACCGTCGGAACCGGCCGTGAGGCCGATGACCCCGCGCACGGCGAGCGTGGCGCGCACGACGCTCGCGGCGGCGTCGGCGTCGGACACCTGCGCCTCGGCGAGGTCGTGCGCGTCGGCGACGAGCGCGTCGGCGGCGGCCCAGTCGCCCGCGTCCGCGGCGTCCAGCGCGTCGCGCATCAGGGCCTGGACCTGCGCGCCGACCGCCTCGTCGATCGTCCCAGCGGTGACGCGGTCGCCCACGAGCTCGACGACGTCCGTGTACCAGGCCGGGTCCGCGGCGACCTCGGCGGGCACGTAGCCCGCCTCGACCGCGGCGCGCGTCGACGCGACGACGTCGTCCGCGTACGCCTGCGGGTCCGGGTACCAGTCGGCGAGGGTCGCGTCGTCGACGGGCGTGGAGCCGCCGTCCAGGAAGCAGAAGCCGGGACCGGCGTTCGCCCCGGAGTTGAGGCGCGTCGGCACGTCCTGCTGGGCGAGGCGGATGCCGCCGAGGCCGAGGCCGAGCTCGTCGCGCCCCACCGTGGGGGGCGTGCCGTCCGTGAGCTCGATGGGCGCGGCCGACGGCGGCAGCGTGCCGTCACCGACCCACGCGGCCACGTGGTCGTACACCGTGCCCTGGACCATGTGCTGCGGCACGCGCGAGCCCGACGGCTGGTCGCACGTCTGCGGCGTGCCCGGGTAGCCGCCCGGCGCCGAGCCGACGTCGCGGATGCGCAGGCGCCCGTAGTCCGTGATGAGCTTCCAGTCGCCGTGCGACGCCCCCGAGACCTCCCACGTGCGCAGGAGATCGGAGTCGGGCTGGCGCTCGCCCGCCCCGAGGAGGTTGATCCCGAGGTCCGTCTCGCTGTTGAGCTTGAACACGGGCGTGTCGATGTCGTCGCGGATCGACGCGCCGCCGCCGTGGAGCACGACCGCGTCCACCACGTCCGCGAGCGGGTCGACGGAGTTGACGTACGTCCGCAGGCGCCCCGCCGACTGCGAGTGGCCGGTCGCGACGACGCGCTCCGCCTCGAGCGGCCCGAGCGGCGCGGTGCCCTCGGGGTCGCGCACCGCCTCGACGGCCTGGCTGAACACGTCGTAGGACAGCGAGTCGTCGGTGACGGTGCCGCCGTCGGTGAGGTCGAGCGTGCCGTACCGGTTCGGGCTCCAGGTGCGCAGCCCCGTCGCGGAGTGGACGCCCGCGCGCTGAGCGGAGATGCCGACCCACGCGTAGCCCTCGCGGACGAGGTGCTCGTGCGTCTGGAACCAGTCGACCTCCTGGTCCCACTGGTTCGAGACGTTGTACCACTCGGCGATCACCGTGCCGTTGAACGCGGCCTGGTCCACGGGCCGGCGCACCACGATGCGGGTGCGGTACTCGTGCCCGGTGCTGAGGGCCGTCGCGTCCGTGAGGCCGTCCGCCTGGTACCGCGTCGCCTCGCCCTCGACGAAGAACTCCTCCTCGACGTACCCGTGCCCGGCGAGGTCGTAGTCCGTCGCGAGGAACGGGTAGCCGTGCGCCGGGTCCCCCGGGGCGGTCGCGCTCGGCACCGGGCCGATCACCTCGGGGTCTGTGACCGCTGCGGATGCCGGCAGCGCAGTCCAGGTCAGGAGGAGTGCTCCTGTCGCAACGAGGGCGAGCGAACGTCGGATGGGGCGAGCGTGCATGGACGACTCCTTCGTCGGGGCCCGACCGCACCGTCGGGTCGTGAAGCACCCTAGGTTCGCCAGGCCACCATTGTCGACCGGACGGCGAGTTTTGTTCCTCTTGTGTCAGAAGTGCGATCGAACGCAACGCGCGGGCTCAGCCACGAGTCATGAAGCCGCCCGGGTCGCCGGACGGCTCATGCCGGTGACCGGACGAACGCAAGAAATGTGCTCCTGGGGTATGCCCGCAAACCGTATGAGATCGGCAGAGAACCGGGGCGCCTCAGGCGTCCGTTCTTCGGCCGTTGCTCGGGGATCAGTACTCACACGTCGTCGACAACCTGAAGAGGCCCTCTTCGTGCCCGATCGTGCACCAAGTCACCGTCATCGTCGACCTGCCACGCTGCCGCACCCATCATGGGTGGAGGAACGGAGGAACACTATGCAGAGGCACGAGACTCGGTCGCCGGGCGCAGAGCGGCCTCGAGTCCGCCCTGGCAGCGCCACGCCACGCCACCGTCTCGCACCCCTGGCGCGCAAGACCCCGGAGATGGTGTCGGCCATCGCGCAACTCCAGCACGACGCCGGCAACAGAGCGGTCCACACTCGACTAGAGCCTCTGAACCTGTCCGCAGGCGCGGTGGCCGTACAACGCGCGCAATTCCACGTCGAGTCGTTCGAGGCAACCCCTTCATCACGTCCCCTGTCAGCAAGCAAGCAGAGCAACGGGCGGAGTCTCACTGTCGGCCTGGAATCGGGCGCCGGAATCGAACTCGCCGCCAAAGTCATCGGCACAGAGGAAGCCGGCGACGACCTCGCCGCATGGAAGGTCGGATTCATCCAGAACGTCACGGGAACGAAGCGCCTGGCTCTCTATCTTCCCGTCGGGAAACCTTCGATGCCACTCCTCTGCGACACGCTCGTCTCGTCGCAGCCGATGCGGGACGGAGAAGTGGCGCCCTGGTACAAGGACCCCGCGACCGGGTCCGCACGCCCGGCCGCACCAGGCGTTCCATCAGGAGAAGGCGTCGAGGGTGCGTCGGCGACGGCCACGGTCAGCGTGTTCGCTCCACGCGCGAGCGACGCCCCGCGGTTCGATCGGAAACTGGGATTCACGTTGAAGGACACCGAGTACGACCTCAGCAGGACCGACGGCCTCGACACCTTCACGACCTGGGTGGCCGCTCAGCACAAGACCGACGCCCCAGTGCCCCTCTCGCGGGCACTCTGGCAAGTCAGATACGGCGCGTCCGTGAGCGACACGCAGGAGAGAACAGTCACGGTGGACCCCGTTGCCGGCTTGAGCGTGACGTCGCCTCCTGGGCCTGTACCGACGTCGGCGACATGGCAGCTCGGCGGCGCGTCGGCCAACAGCTTCGGCAACAGGTGGAAGCTAGTTAAGGTCCCTCGAAAATGACCTCTGCCTGCCCATCAGCTGTCGTCCTGGCCACTGCTGGTCGTCACGCCGGCCGCGTCGTTCAGGCGTCGTCCTGGGCAAGGTCGCCCGGCTGAGAGTCCGACAGCGAACGTTGTGCCGCAGGGATGGTCCGCATGACCCGATCCGCGTTCGCGGCGGCCTCGCGCTCGAACCGGTCGCCCGGGTCGGAGATGCTGACGCCGTCGCCCGTCGGCGTGCCGGAGACCGGCCCGCTGCGCTGCTGCACGACGTGCGTCAGCTCGTGCGCGAGCATCGTGCGGCCCGGCACGGAGGAGGCGTCGAACTTCCCGGCGCCGAACACGACGTCACGGCCCACGGTGTAGGCGTGCGCCCCGACGGCTGCGGCGGACGACGAGGCTGTCCCGCCGGTATGGATCCGCACGTCGGAGAAGCTCGCGCCCAGTCGCGACTCCATGTCCTCGCGCACGTCCGGAGCTAGCGGTGACCCGCCACCGCGCCCGACGACGTCGAGCACCGGAGACCGGCCGCCGTCGAGCATTCGCTGGATCACACCGTTCCCGACGTGGCGCTGCAAGGTCTGGAGATCGACCTCCCCGAGCGCGGAGCTCCGCCCGCCGGTGAGGGCGTCGACGGCTGGGCGGATCTCCTCTGTCACCTGGGAGCGGGCCCGGTCGATCGACCGCGGCGGTGGCTCCTGCGAACGCGCCCGGGCGTCACGGTGGGCGGTGGTCTCATGCTCCGATGTCATGACGTCGTCTCCTTCGAGCTGGTTCCGGCCTTCTTTCTCCGGTTCCCGCCGGTGTACCCGAGAACCGCGGACGAGATGACCCCGCCGCCCTCAAGAACGTCCTCCTTGATCTTCAGGACGCCTCGGAAGACCGAGGCGTCCTGGAAGTAGAAGTCGACGAGCTGCTCCGCGTCGATCCCCGCCTGCTGCATCAGCCGGAAGGCCTCCGTCGTCTCCGCGCGGTAGTAGTCGCCCGACTTGGGAATGCCGAGGTTTCGGAGCAGGAGACGTGTCGTGATCTCGGTCGCTCCCTCGACGGTGGCGGGCCAGCCCTGGGCGTCCCCCATGCCGACGTGCTTGTCCCAGCCCGCGCCGGAGAGGAGGTGCAGCGCCTCGTGGATCGCGTGGTGCGTCCCCACGCTGCCGAACCTCAGGTTCAGCCTGCGTGGCTGGACGTGCCTGTTCGCGAAGGCCACCACCTGAGACGACTGCATCGCGACCTGGAGCTTCTTCTCGCGCGTGACCTCGACCCCCGGGATGGCCAGCCACTCGGCGAAGCGCGCCCGGGCGAGCGTGTCCGGGGAGTGCAGCACCACCCTCCCCGCGAGAGACGCGGCGAGCCCCGGCAGCATGGAGCGCGGAAACCTGCCCCACCGCCCGAACGTCTCGACGAGGTTCGCCTCGATGGCTGCTCGCTCGGCAGGGAGGTTTCCCCGCTCGGCGCTGAGCTTCTCGGCCGCCGCGCGGCACTCGGCCGTGTATCGCAGGAAGAAGCGCACGTGACCGGTCAGCGTGCCGACATCCTTCGCGTGGTCGAGGACGTCCATGAACGACACCGGTTCGCCGATGACCGCGGACAGGTGCTTCGGGAAGCTCTCGAGCACGGCGTCGAACACGTCCTGGTCGGCGGCGAACAGCTCCTCCGTCGTCACGCTGCGCTGCACCGGCACGTCGGGGACGAGGCCGTGGACGGTCGACGCGTTCCCAGCACTCCCCTGGAGCGCACGGACTCCGGGCACGTCGAGCCCCCTCTGGACGGAGGCGAGACGTGCTGCCGCAGTCCCGCGACTCCCACGCCGCGCCTCGGTCGGTGCAGCCGACCTCTGCCGGGGTGCAGCGGCAGCTCGCGGCGCGTGCTCCTGCTCGGTCATCACTCCACCAGCTCCCAGTAGGGTCCGAACTCGGACGGCTGGGTGAGCCGGCCGAGCTTGCGGTACTCGCGGTGCACCGCGGTGACGAGGTGCCGCATCTCGACGATGCCGTCGTCGGCGGCGGCGAGGTATGCCGCACTGACGGCGGCGGACCGGATGCCCCCGCCCGCGAGCTCGAACGCCTTGGCACAGAAGTCGAGGTCGAGGTCGTCCGCGCGGGGGACCACGCCGCCGAGGCAGCGGTCCCACAGGAGCCGGCGCGCGGCCTCGTCGGGCACGGGGAAGTCGACGACGACGTCGAGCCGACGCGTGAACGCCTCGTCGATGTTCGCGCGCAGGTTCGTGGACAGGACGACGAGCCCGTCGAACGTCTCCATGCGCTGCAGCAGGTAGGCGCTCTCGATGTTGGCGTAGCGGTCGTGCGCGTCCTTGACCTCGGAGCGGCGGCCGAACACGGCGTCGGCCTCGTCGAACAGCAGCACCGCGTTCACGCCCGCGGCGCCGGTGAAGATCCGTTCGAGGTTCTTCTCCGTCTCACCCACGTACTTGTCCACGACCGCCGCGAGGTCCACGACGTACAGCTCGAGCCCGAGGTCGTGGGCCACGACCTCGGCGGACATCGTCTTCCCGGTCCCGGAGCCGCCCGCGAAGAGCGCCGCGACGCCCCGCCCGCGCGCACCACCGGGCCGCATCGCCCAGTCGCCGAGCACCCGGTCGCGGTACCGAGCACGCTTCGACACCTCGCGCAGCGCGCGAAGCGCCGGGCCGGCGAGAACGAGGTCGTCCCAGCCGACGGCCGGTTCCACCCGCCGCGCGAGCCGGTCGAGCGCGCTCCCGTTCTCCGCGCGCGCCCCGCGACGCACGTCGTCGGCCGACACGCGGCCGTCGGGTCGCAGCACGGCCTGCGCACCGGCCGCGCGCGCCGCCCGCACCACCTGCTCGGGCCGCAGCCGGAACGCCGCGGTCACGTCGTCGAGGTCGACGTCGCCCGCCACGTCCCCGAGCGTGGCCGCCCACAGGGCGACGCGCTGCGCCGTCGTGCCTGCGTCCGCCTCCAGGAGCAGGGGCGCCGCGCGCGACCAGTCCGGGTCCCACACGCACTCCCCCACGAGCACGGTCACGCCCACGCCCTCGGTCAGCTCGGCGATCACGTCGGCGGAGCCGAGCACGGCGTCCAGCGGCCCGGCGACCAGCCCGGCGTCCCGCAGGCAGGCCTCCCGGACGGCGGCGCGGACCATCATGACCGGGTCGCTGCCGACGCGCCGCAGGTCCAGCCCGACGACGTCCCGCCCGGTCGCGCCCAGCGCCGCGACCGCGGCGGACGCGGCCGACCCCGTCGACGGCTGGCGCACGTGCACCAGCCGCACCCCCGCGTCGAGCACCCGGCGCAGGCGCGCGGCGTCGTCGGACTCCACCGGGACGAGGTCCACGAGGGCGTCCGCGAGCGCCGGGTCCGGCGCGTCGCCGCCCAGCAGGTGCCCGACGACGCGGTCCGGGACCCGTAGCGCCCGGCCCGGCAGGGGCCGGTCGAGGTCCTCGACGACGACGAGCCCGCCGCGGACCAGCGGACCGTGCGTGAGCCGGTGCCGCGCCTGCGCCGACGCGAGCGGGACGCCGCAGAGCGCGAACGCCGTCCCGACCGAGGGTCGGTGGCGCGACACGTCGTCGTTCAGGTAGCCGAAGAGCTGCTCGAACCGGTGGTCGATCTCGCCCGCGAGCGCGACGAGGAGGAGCTCGGTGTCGAGGTCGGTGAGGTCGAACGCGCGGGCGAGCGCGCGCAGCCGCACGCGCACGCCGCTCCGCTCGGCCGCGTCCGCCGCCTGCTCGACGGCCGCGAGCCGGTCGGCCGCGACGCCGAGGTCGGCACCCGGAGCCGGGCCGCCCAGGAGGTGGTCGACCGCCCCGTCCGTCAGGTACAGGCCGCGGAACGGGTCGTCGGCGGTCGGGTCGCCGACGCGCCGTCGGGCGACGAGCTCGCGCACGCGTGCCTCGAGGACGTCGAGGCGTCCGAGGAGGTGGGTGACGCTCGCGTCCGTCATGACCGCTTCCTCGCCCGGGGCGGCCGGGAGGTCCCGGCGGGCACCGGCGCGGACGCGGGGCGGTCGGCCGCCGCGGGGGCACGGTGGCGACGACGCTCCGCATCGACCGCCTCGCCCGTGGTGCTGCGGGTGCCGAGCAGCAGCTCCTCGCGCACGGGCGGACCCACCTCGCGGTGCCGCGTGCGCAGCATGGGGGCGACCACGACGACCTCGACCGACGGCTTGAGCTCCCCGCCGAGCGACGACCACACGTCGGTGACGCTGCGGTCCTCCGCCGGGGGCATGCCCGCGGTCACCGGCACGTCGGCGCCCACCTCGGCGAGGCTGCCCAGGAGGTGCTCCCGGGGCAGGGCATCGAGGCTCATGAACGTCCGCAGCACGGTGTCGAGGAGCTGGTGCTCGTCCTCGGGTCGCTGCGTCCACGCGGTCACGAGGTAGGACAACCGGAAGTGGCGGGGCGGGTCGCTGCGGGCGGAGACCGTGCCGTCGTCGGCACGCCGCTCGATCGTGCCGTGGCTGCGGCGCTTCACGTCCTCGCGCACGTCGTAGAGGTAGACGTCGACCGTGGGTGCGTTGCGGCGTGCCGCCCAGTCCTTGGTCGGCGCGTCGAACGCGACCTCAACCTCCCCGAGCGCCTCGCGGACCAGGGCCCGCAGGGCGTCGTCGACCTCGGTGATCATGCGCTCATCTCCGTTCCAGGGTCTCGGTCACCGCGACGGTCGGCGTCACGACGAGCGTCGCGCCGTCCACCTCGCACCAGGCGACGCCGGACGGCTCGACCGGGTCCGTCGCGGGCGTCGGTGGCTCCGGGCACAGCGGGACGGGCTCGGCGTCCGGGTCCGCCGCCAGGTCCGACATCGAGGCGTCGACGACGCGCGGCGTCGTCATGGGCGCGGCGGTGGGTCCGCTCGTCACGCGCAGCCACCGGCTGCCGCGCAGGTCGTTGCGCACCACGAGGACCGGGATGCTGAGCCGCCCGTCCTCGTTCACCGGGTACGGGCCGGGCGCCGTCGTGATGCCGGCGGACCAGGTCAGCATCGCGTCCTCGCCGGGCGGGAAGTCCTCGCCGTACACGAGCACGACGTCGCCGGGCGCGGCCACGTCCGGCAGGATCCGCAGCCAGGGCTGCACGACCTCGACCTCGACCGACCCCTTGCCCGTCAGAGGCTCGACGGGCTCTGCGGGGTCATCCGGGCCTGCTAGGCCTGTGGGATCGGCGGGCCCCGCGAGACCTGAGGTGCCCGGGCCCGACAGTCCCTCGACGAGCCCCCCGAACGACGTCGCGGCCGCGGTACGGCCCGTGACGCTCGCCGCGACGGGGTCGGTACCGGCCGGACCGACCGGGTCGAGCGTGGAGGTGATCTCCACGACGGCGCCCGGCGCGAGGTCAGCGAGCGGGCACGTGCCCCACGCGCCCAGGCAGTCCTCGGTCGCGCTCGGCCCGTCCGGCACGGTCGCGTCGACCGGCGTCAGGTCCACGACGTCCGACGGCTCCGTGCCCGGCGGGTAGGTGGACACGAGCACGAGGTCGGTCGCGGTCGCGTCGCCGGTGTTGCGCACCGTGACGGTCACGTCCACGCCGTGCCCGCCCACCCAGGCGCGCTCCGCGGAGACGGCGACGTCCACGTCGAGCGCGGCGTCGCCCCCGGGCGGAGGCGGGGGCGGGACCGGTGGCCCGTCGACCTGCACGGCGACCTCGGCGACGTTGTTCGCCACGTCCTCCTCCGCGCCCGGGTTCGTCACGGCACCCTCGACGGTGTACGAGCCCGCCGTCTGAGTGATCACCGGAACGGTCGTCGTGAGCTCGGCCCCCGGGGCGAGCGGTCGCGTCGACGGGCAGGTGACGACCGTCGAGCCGACCTCGGCGCCCGGCTCGGCGCCGCAGCCCTCCGGGAGGTCGCCGGAACGCAGCCCGGGCGGCAGCACGAGGACCACGGTCGATGTCGCGGGGATGGTCCCGTCGTTCGTGACGGTCGCCGTGAGCGTGGAGGTCGTCGCCACGTCCAGGCGTCCCGGGTCCGCAGCCAGGGTCAGGGCCAGGTCCCCGACCGGCTGCACGTCCGGGTCGGTGAGCGCCGCCGGGCTGTCCACGACGACGCGCAGGCCCGTCCCGTCCGGCGCGACCGCGTAGATGTCGCGGTCGTCCGGGCGACCGGCGGGCTGCCCGCTGAACAGGATCTCCGTCCCGTCGGGGGTCCAGGCCGGACCGTCCGACCAGGCCACACGCGCGCGGCTCGGTGTCGCGATCGTCTCCGGCTCCGGCTCCGGCTCCGGCTCCGGCTCCGAGGGGTCCGGCGTCGGCACGACGTCCGGCTGCTGCGTCGGAGGAACCTGCGCCGACTGGTCGAAGCCCGTGACAGCACGCAGTCCCACGACGGTCGTCGCGTCGTTCTCCGGGTCCGTGTCCTCCAGGTCGCCCGGCTCGACGTCGAGGACCGAGATCCCGTCCGGTGCCAGGTCCAGCTCGTAGCCGATCGGGTCGAAGTCGACGTGGCTCTCCGATCCCACGAGCACGAGGTCCGCGACGGCGATCCGGGTCCCGTCCGGCGACCACGAAGGCTGTCGACCGCGCAGCCACAACGCGAGGTCGTCGCAGACGCTCTGCTCCTCGTACCGGACGCAGCCCGGTTCCACGACCTCCATCGTCAACGGCGTCCACGTGCGACTCGAGGGGTCGAGCACCCCGAGAAACACCCCGTCCTCGTACCCGAGCTCCGCCTGCGCGACGATGCGCGACCCGTCGGGCGACCACGACGGGTCGCGGGGCACCTGCTCGAACATCGCCCCCGGGTCCGGGAGCTCGATGCGCGCCCCGTCGTCTACCTCCGCGAGCCAGATCCCCGTGGCGTCGACCTCCGGCATGTCCCCCGAGAACACGACCTGCGAGCCGTCCGGCGACCAGTCCGGGTGCTCCATGTCGAAGGGAGGTTCCGCACCGGAGACCAGTGTCGAGACGTCGCCGGTCGTGACGTCGACGACGTCGAGATCACGGTAGCCGAGCTCGGAGTCGGCATGCTCGGCGCTGAACACGACTCGGGTCCCGTCCGGGGCGTAGGACGGGTCGGCGTCGTCGAGCTGTGATCCTGCCTCCGGGTCGTCGATCAGCATCCGCACGCCCTGCCCGCCCGAGGAGCTCGCCGACCCCGTGACGGGCGCGTCGGCGACGACGCGAGACTCCGAACGCTGCGTGAGCCGGAGCCGGGCCCCGCCGGGCACGGTCTCCTCCTCCCCGGTCCCGCCGTCCCACCCACCCTGCAGCGCTCGGACCGATGCCCAGTCGGGATGGGACACGGCGACGTCGGACGGGACCTGCCACGCCGACTCGACCTCCAGCGATCCGTCCCACCGGTCTCCCAGGAGCGCGATCCAGACCGACGGCAGGCCGGACGCCTCGTCGGTCGTGGTGTAGGCCAGCAGCACGCCGTCGCCCTGGTCGTCGAGCACCACGCGGCGCGCCGCTGGCTCGCTCCCCACGGCCGGGACGTCCGCCACGAGATCGCCGCACCCGATGTCGGGTTCCTGCACCCCGAGGCACCAGGGATCCGAGACGGCCGGGAGGCTCTCGTCGCCTTCGCTGTCGGGCTCCCAGAGGTAGCTGAGCGAGAAGGTTGCGACGGATCCCTCGCTGCGGAACCGCGTCGTCGTGAACAGCACGAGCAGTCCCCCCTCCTCGTCGGACAGCACCGTCGGCATGGTGTCGGCCGCGGGATCGTCCGTGAGGCGTTCCACCGGCCCCTCGGGCACGACGGCCGGCGTCGAGACAGCGCCCGCGGCTCGCGCGGTCGTCCCTCCCTGCCTCTCGAGACGGATCGCGTGGACGTCGCCCAACGGGTCGTCGCGCGTGGAGGAGAAGAAGATGCTCCTCCCGCTCGGGCTCCAGGCGGGCCACAGCTCGTCCGAGCCCGGGCCGGGTGCGGGCGATACGGCGTCGTCGCCCGAGCAGCGCTCTCCCACGGGCGCGACGACGACCTCCCAGTCCCCCGAGACGTCGGTCGCGTAGGCGACGAGCGACTGGTCCGGGGACAGCACAGGATGGGACTCCTGGGCCGCGTCGCATGTCACGCGGACGGTCTCCCACGCGGACTCGGAAAGGTCGACGGTCGTGTCGGCCGGGAGTCGGACGTAGACGTCGGGGCCCCGCGCCGTGTCCCGGGTGCTCACGAACGCGTACGGGGCAAGAGCGCCCGTGCTCCCGCTGTCCGTCGACGCCGACTCACCGTCGTGCGAGGAGTCGGACGCGATCACGACGGGATCGTCGAGCGCGGCCGTCTCGACGACGTAGCCAGCGCTGCCGTTCAGGTCCAGCTGGAACGTCATGTCCACCGTGGCGAGGGCGTCCGCCCCGCTCGCGAACGCGACCCGGGGCTCCTCGGCGAGGGCGTCCGGGAGGTCGTCGACCGCGGCGCGGACCGCGGGCACGCCCGCGGCGGTCTCGCCGGTCGGGGAGCCCGTCGCGTCGGCGGGCACCACCAGGCCGACGCCGACGACGACCCCCACGACGGCGAGCAGCCCGACCCTGGTCCCGACCCTTCCCACCGCTCACCTCCCCGGCCCGGCAACGCAGACGGTGCGGCCATGCCCACCGTGAACCACCACGAGCGTGGTGGGGACCCGCGCACGTCCCGAGGATCGGGCAGCGCGGCGTGCCCGATCGGGCAGCGAGCGCCCTAGATCAGCCCCTCCCGCAGCGCGTACGCGACGGCGTGCACGCGGTTGCGCAGCTGGAGGCGGGACGTGACGTCGTGCAGGACGTTCTTGACCGTGCGCTCGGAGTACGCCAGGTGGCGCGCGACCTCCGCGGTGTCGCACCCGTCGGCGATGAGGCGCAGCACCTCGACCTCGCGGATCGCGAGGCCGGTGAACGCGATGCCCCGGGGCGCCAGCACCTGGCGCTGGAGGGCTCCCACCTGCCCGAGCAGCTTGCCCAGCAGGTCCGGCGGCAGGTTCCCCTCGCCGCCCGACGCACCCTGGATCACCGTGACCAGCCGGTCCGGCGTCGCCTCGCACCGCCGCACCATGCCGACGACGCCCGCCTCGACCGCCGCGACCACGTCCTTCTCGTCCAGCCGGCCGGCGACGAGCACCGACTTCCCCCCGCCGTTGCGCTGGACCGTCCGGACGAGGCGCAGCGCGTCGTCGTCCAGCTGGTCCGCGACCACGACCGCGACCTGCGCGTCGCGCAGGTCCTCCCCGTGCCCCAGGACCCGCACCTCGGGGCGCGGCCGCAGCGCACTGACGACCCCGGCCTCCGAGATGAGGTCCTGCGCACTGACCGACACCGTGACTCTTTCCATCGCGCTCGCTCCCTGCCGTCGCCCCACCCCGCCCAGGTCGTCCTCGGCCCGGGACGATCAGTCTCCTCAGGCCGCTCTCCGTGCACTCATCAAGGACTCAACAGGCAGCGCAGGTGCCCGATCGGCCGCCCCGGCGCCGCTGCCCGGTCGGCACCGGGGAACCTAGCGTCAGGACACATGGGAACGTTGGCGACCCTGGACGCGACGAGCATCGCCCTGACACCGGGCGAGGAGGTCACCGTCCCGCTGACCGTGCGCAACACGGGGACGATCGTCGAGGCGTACCGCCTCGAGGTCCTCGGGGCCCCGGCCGGCTGGACGGTGATCGAGCCTGCCACGATCGAGGGTCTCTACCCGGAGACGGCGACCACCGCGACGCTGACGTTCCGCCCGCCGCGGACCGCGGAGGTCCCCGCGGGCGAGCTGCAGTTCGGGATCCGCGTCATCCCGCTCGAGCACCCCGACGAGGCCGTCGTGCCCGAGGGCGTCGTCGAGATCCTGTCGTTCCTCGACACCACGGCCGAGCTCGTCCCGCGCACGACGCACGGGAGGCGAGGGGCGAAGCACCAGGTCGCGGTGGACAACCGCGGCAACACCCCCGTGTCCGTCCTGCTCGCGTGCGCGGACGGCACGGACGACCTCGCGTTCACGGTGAAGGATCCCCTGCTGACCGTCGTCGCGGGCACGGCCTCGTTCACGGACGTGCGCGTGCGGCCGCGCTCGACGTTCTGGCGCGGTGCGGACAAGACGCTGCCGTTCGTCGTCCAGGTGGAGGCCGATAACGCGGTCCCGGTGACGCTCGACGGCACGCACGTGCAGACGGCCCTGCTGCCCAAGTGGTTCCTCAAGGCCCTGCTCGCCCTCCTCGCCCTGCTCGCCCTGCTGGTGCTGCTGTGGTTCACGCTGCTCAAGCCCGCGATCACGTCCGCGGCGAAGGAGGCCGTCGGCGACGACCTCACGCAGGCGCAGGAGGCCGCCGAACAGGCTCAGGAGGCCGCGAAGGAGGCGTCCGGCGCAGCGCAGGAGGCGTCGGGGGCGGCGTCGGACGCGAACGTGGCGGCGGCGGAGGCCGGGACGACGCTCGCCGACACCGAGGACGCGGTCGCCGAGTTCGTGCCGCCGTCGGGCACCTCGGTGCCGGTCCGCTCGCGGCTCGACTCCCAGCCCGGTGCCGGGGAGACGGACACCGTCACGTTCGAGGTCCCGGAGAAGTCGACGCTCACGATCGACGACATCATCCTCAGCAACCCCCAGGGAGACTTCGGCCGGCTCACCATCTCGCAGGACGACGACCAGCTCCTCGACTTCGCGCTCGAGAACTTCCGCGATCTCGACTACCACTTCCAGTCCCCCATCACGCTCACCGGCGGCTCCGTGCTGACGATGGAGGTCGTGTGCCGCCAGCCCGGCGCGCCCCTGGGTGAGGACCCCGCGCCGGACACCTGCGACACCTCCATGTACTACGGCGGCACCATGTTCACGCCGGACGCGAAGAAGAAGGACGGAGCCGAGGGCGCGGACGACGACGCCGCCACGACGTCCTCGTCGGGCTCCGTCTCGGCGCCCTGATGCCCACCGGACCTGCGGCGTGCGCGGGCGACCAGGTCGTCTGCCCGTTGTCCGACGGACCGAAGCCGCACGTCGGCGGCCCCGTCACCCCGGCCGCGGCCGTCGCCACGGTGCTCATGGGGGGCAGACCGGCGGCTGTGGCGAACGGCACGGGGGTCGTGTGCGCCTCGCCCGCGCCGAACGGCATCGCGGTCGGGAGCATGACGGTCCTCGTCGGGAACCTGCCCGCCGCACGCGTGGGGGACACGACCGTGCACGGGGGGAACGTCGTCGGGCCGGGCTGCCCGACGGTGATCATCGGCGGCTGATGCTCCGCGTGGACGGGTGACCTCGACCGGGTGCAGGTGCGAGGATGCCGGGCATGAGCTTCGTCCTGCGCGTCCTCGTCACCGCCCTCACCATCTGGCTCACCAGCCTGTTCATCGACGAGCACTTCCAGATCGTCGGCTCCGACACGGCGGGCGGCCAGCTGGTCATCATCCTCGCGGTCGCCCTGCTGTACTCGTTGGTCAACGCGGTCATCAAGCCGATCGTGCAGATCCTGTCGATCCCCCTGTACATCCTGACGCTGGGCCTGTTCACGCTCGTCGTCAACGCGCTCATGCTCATGCTCACCGCGTGGATCACGGAGCAGACGGACTGGGGCATCCGGATCATCGGTGGGTTCTGGTGGGCGCTCCTCGCCGCGCTGATCATCTCGGTCCTGAACCTCCTCATCTCCGCCGTGGTCCCGAAGAAGCGCGAGAGCTGACCGGCGCGCCGGCCCCCGCCGGGCGCTCACGCGCCCGCCCCCTCGCCGGCACCCGGACGACGCAGCTGCCACGACTGCTCGGACGGGGTCCAGCTCATCGGGGGCGGCGGGACCCACCCGGGTCCCGCGGGCGCGAACGGGTCGCTGCCCGGACCGGTCCAGGGGAGGCCCTCGGCACGGCACTGCGCCTCGGGGTCCGACTTCTCCACGAGGCGCGCCTCGTAGAGCTGGGGCTCCTGACGGTCTCCGGCGAGGAGCGCCTCGACGTCGGCCAGGTTCTCCTCGAGCCCTCGGTCCCCCACCGTCGCCGCCTCCGCGAGCACCTCCTGGTGGAAGTGGACGCTGTGCGGGACCTTCGCGAGCGGCCGGCCCTGCGCGTCCCGGAGCTCGCCCACGACGGTGACCCGGTCCGGGGTCTGCGGGTTCTCCGCGCCGTCGAGGTCGGAGACCGCCTCGCCCTGGGTCTCCAGGTGCGTGCCCTTCACCCCCGCCGGCAGGGCGTGCCCCGCGACGGGTGAGCCGGCCGTCACGACGTGCCGCACCGAGTACGTCCCGACGCTCGCCGCCGCCACCGTCGCGGCGATCATGCCGCCCTGGCTGTGCCCCACGAGCAGGACGTCGTCTCCGGGCGCGATCCCCGCGTCGGCCATCGCGGCGAGCACCGCCCTCGCGCCGTCCGCCTGGACGCGGCGCTCGACGTCGCTGTCCATGAGCACCAGGTTCGAGGTCATGGAGAACACGTTGTCCTCCTCGCCGAGCTGCGTGCCCGGGATCGCGACCACCCACGCGTCCGCACCGCCCTTGTCGATGCGCTGGACGCTCACGACCGAACCGGGCAGGTGCTCGGTGTCGTACAGCGCGGCGACGGCGCCGAGCGCGCCCGACGTGTCCGTCGGGTCCGGGAGGGTGAACCCGTCAGGTGTCTCCAGCCGTGTCACGACCGGGTCGTCGTCGTACCGGTCGCGATGGGTGCGGAGGCGCTCGAGCGGCTCCAGCACCGACGCGGCGTCGCCGACGGCGGTCCCGCCGCCGAGCGGCCCGATCCACCGGGAGAGCCACCGCACCGCCGCAGCGTGCTCCGCCGCAGTGCCGGTCACCAGCCGCTGCGGGTCGGGTCGGCGCCCTGCCGCCAGCTCGAGGAGGAAAGGGACACCCTGCTCGACGACCACCGCACCGACGGGCCACAGGAACGCCGGGATCCCCGGCATCCCCGGGACGGAGAACGCCGGGCTCACGGCACCGAACCCGAGACCCTTCGTGACCAGCCACAGGTCCTCGACCGCCGCGGCGGCGGCGAGCTCCGCGTCGTCGTACACCGCGACGGCCTGGAGCATCCGGTCGCCGACGTCGCGCAGCCGGGTCGCGCAGTCGTCGAGCAGCACGGCGGTGCCGTCGATCTCGACGAGCACCGCGTCCCGTGCTCGCACGACGTGGGGCGGCCACGTCGGCAACCACGGCTGCCCGAGCCCCGTCCCGGTACCGGCGGTCAGGACGGACGTGTCCCACGCGTCGTACGACGGGGTGACGAAGGTCGCGGGCCCGGTCTCGGCGACCGCGCGGCGCACGACGCGGCACCGCGCCGCGACGTCCGTGGCGACGTCGGCGACGTCGTGCACGACGCGGGCCCTGGCCGTCACGACCGCGGTGTCCACGACGGTCGGCCCGGTCCCGCCCCGGATCACGACCGACGGCGCGGGTCGGGGATCCGTCACGTCGCCGCGCCCCCGCTCGCGCTCGCCGCCTGTTCGGCCGCGTGCTGCTCGGCGAGCAGCGAGAACGTGTCGAGCTGCCGCACGGCGCGGTCGATCCCGAGCAGGGCCGTGCCCAGGTCGAAGCACCGGGCTGCGAGCGCGTCGCGGTAGCCCTCGGCCGCGGGCCCGGACCAGGCGAGGTCGTCGCCCCGCAGGTCGGCGGCGGCGCGCGACGCGTCGTCGGCACACCCGGCGAGTCGCGCACGAGCGTCGGCGACGAGGTACGGCGTTCCGGCCCGGCACTGCGGCGGTGTGGTCGAGGTCATGCGGGGAGGCTAGGAACGGCAGGTCCGGCCCTGCCGCGGCGCCGGAAGCGATTGTGGACGCGGCCCTGCCGCGACGGTCCTGTGGACGGCCAGAACTCCCCCACCCGCGGCGTCGGGCATGCGTGGGAGAATCGTGGCCGTGCCCGAGAACCTTGCTGCCGACACCACTGCCCGCGTGAGCCTCGCCGAGGTCACCCCGCCCATCGCGCTCGGCCCGCTCGACGGCCGCTACCGTGGCGCCGTCGCGCCGCTCGTGGACCACCTCAGCGAGGCGGCACTCAACCGCGAGCGGGTCCACGTCGAGGTCGAGTGGCTGATCACGCTGTGCAACGGCGTGCAGGCGGTCGACGAGAACGCCGTCCGACCCGTGGTCCCGGGCGCCCCGCAGCTGTCCGAGGCCGAGGTCGCGTACCTGCGCACGATCCCCGCGACGTTCGGCGCGGACGAGGTCGCCGAGCTCGCCGCGATCGAGCGCGAGACCGTCCACGACGTCAAGGCCGTCGAGTACTTCGCCAAGCGTCGCCTCGCCGCCGCCCCGGAATCGCTGGGCGAAGGCACCGTGCTGCCGGGCGTGGGCGAGCTCGTCCACTTCGCGTGCACCAGCGAGGACGTCAACAACCTGTCGTACGCGCTCATGGTGCGCGGCGCGGTCACCGACGTGTGGCTGCCCGCCGCGACCGCGCTCGTCGACCAGCTCGCCGAGATGGCGCACGAGCTCGCGGCCGTGCCCATGCTGAGCCGCACGCACGGCCAGCCGGCGACGCCCACCACTCTCGGCAAGGAGCTCGCCGTCCTCGCGCACCGGCTCCGCCGCCAGCTGCGCCGCGTCGGCGCCGCCGAGTACCTCGGCAAGCTCAACGGCGCGACGGGCACGTACGGCGCGCACACCGTCGCCGTGCCGGGCGTGGACTGGCCGTCGGTGTCGAGGCACTTCGTCGAGGGCCTCGGCCTGACCTGGAACCCGCTGACCACCCAGATCGAGTCGCACGACTGGCAGGCCGAGCTCTACGCGGACATCGCGCGCTTCAACCGCGTGCTCCACAACCTGTCGACGGACGTGTGGACGTACATCTCGCTCGGGTTCTTCACGCAGATCCCGGTCCCCGGAGCGACGGGCTCGTCGACCATGCCGCACAAGGTCAACCCGATCCGGTTCGAGAACGCCGAGGCGAACCTCGAGATCTCGTGCTCGCTGCTCGACACCCTCGGCTCCACGCTGGTGACGTCCCGCCTGCAGCGCGACCTCACCGACTCCACGACGCAGCGCAACATCGGCCCCGCGTTCGGCCACTCGCTCCTCGCGATCGACAACGTGCGCCGCGGCCTCAAGGCGCTCGCCGCGAACGCCGACCTCATGGCCGACGACCTCGACCACAACTGGGAGGTGCTCGGCGAGCCCATCCAGTCGGCCATGCGCGCGGCCTCCGTCGCGGGCGTGCCCGGCATGGAGAACCCGTACGAGCGGCTCAAGGACCTCACGCGCGGCCAGCGCGTCGACCGCGCGCGGCTGCAGGAGTTCGTCGCCGGCCTCGGCCTGCCCGACGACGTCGCGCAGCGCCTCGCCGACCTGACCCCCGCGTCGTACACGGGCCTCGCCGAGCGTCTCGTGGCGGACCACCTCGTCTGACCCGCGCCGGCTCCGGGGGCGGTCCCGTCCCCCGCCGAACACGACCTGGGGGTCGTCATCCGCTGGATACGGCCCCCAGGTCGTTCTCGTCAGCGAGCGGGGTCGTGCTCGACGGACGAGTCGGTGCGGGTGTCAGGCTGCGGTCGGCTCGCCAGGGTGCAGCGTCGTCGGGGTCGTTCCACCCGCGGCGGCCAGCAGTCGGCGGTGCGACGCCCGTGCCTCGGACAGCTCGTCGAGACGGTTGACCACCCAGCGGGCGCCGATCGTCGCGACGGCGGTGAACGCGAGCAGCGCGAGGACGTTCCCAAGGTCGGTCGACTGGGGTTGCAGGTTCCCCGACCAGAAGAACGTCGAGCGGCTCAGCAGTGCCGCGACAGCGATTCCGCTCAGCACCGGGACAGCCTGCCGTGTACGACCCCACAGCAAGGCGGCGCCCAGCAGGACGACGGCTGGGACGACGATGGCCTGGGGAGTCCACGAACGCAGGGCATAGCCCGACCACCAGGGCACGCCGAGATGGATGCTGTCGGCATAGGTCACAGCGACGTACGCGCCGAGCACCAGGGTGGTGGCCCACACGGTGCCGACGATGAGGCGCAAAGACTCCCGGCCGACGCGACACGTCTCGCGGCCGGCAAGGACGCTGACATGTGCGAGGAGCCCGACCACCCAGGGCACCTCGAGATATGCGGCATACGCGTGGCCGGTCGCGACAAGCACGACAAGCGTGGTGATCCCTGTCGCAGCAGCGAACATGCCGACGACAGCTCCGACGCGCCGCGCACCGGCGAGTGTCACGACGACCGCGACGAGCCAGATCGCCCACATGATCGCTGTCGGGGCGACCGCGACGAGCGACGGTGAGCCGTTCCCACCGCGCACGGCACCGCTCAGCGCAGCGGCGTATGCGATGACTCGTGCGGCCATGAGCATCAGGACCGCTGGGAGCAGCACGAACAACATCCCCGTCGCTGCACGCCTCTGCTGAGGCGTCGAGCCCAGCGGGGCGAGCAGCCACGCGCGTGCGGCGGCGCGGAGCAGGTCCGACCGCTCGCCCGGAGCGGGTCGTGACTGGCCCGGGCGGGCGGCGTCGAGCAGGTGGCCGAGCATCTCGGCCTCGTGCGCACGGCGGTACGTGTAGGGGAAGAGCCGGAGCAGGCGCCGGTAGTCCCGGACCAGGACGGGGGCCACGGGAAGGGCCTCGGGCGGGGACGAGGTCGAGACGTCGCCCGCTCCCCCACGCTCGTCGACGCCGCTCATGCCGGCACCACCCCTCCGTCCGCGGCGCCACCGAGCCGGCGACCGGCCGTGGCGCGCGACGACCCGGACTGCCGGGCCCGCGCGTCGAGCCGCGCGAGCGCGCGCTGCGCCTGCGCCTGGGCACGACGCGCCTCTGCGTCGAGTCGGTCGCCGCCCTCGGCGGTGAGGCGGTAGTAGCGCCGGAGCCGGGAGTCGACGACCTCCTCGTGGTCGACCTCGACGAGCCCGCCAGCGACGAGCCGGTCGATCGCGCCGTACAGGGTCCCGGCGCGCAACGTGACGCGCCCGTCGGAGCTCGAACCGACGTCCTGGGCGATGCCGTACCCGTGCAACGGGCCGGCGGCGAGCGCGGAGAGGATGAGGAACGCGGGTTCCTGCAACGGTCTGGATGCCATGCTGAGAAACATACCCTTGTGACGAACTTATGCATCTCAACTCGCCGAACACGACCTGGGGGTCGGTTATCCAGCGGATAACGACCCCCAGGTCGTGTTCGCCAGCGAGCGGGGTCGGGCTCGGCGGGCAAGGTCGGGCTCGACGCGGGAGCGGCAATCCGAAACGTTTCGCACCCTGCCGCGCGGGCGCGGTGCCTGCGTACGGTGATCCGGTCCTGATCCCGAGGCGACGGAGCCCCGACCATGCGACCTACCCTGCGCACGACACGACGCCCGCACGCCACGCCCACGGCCTCGTTCGCCGCGTCGCTCACGGCCGTGGCGATGCTCGGCGCGGCGTCCGTCGCCGCGGTCGCCGTCACGACGACCGTCGCGAGCGGCGCCGCAGCGGCTGACGCGACGTGCGCGGTCGACTACCGCGTCACGAGCTCGTGGGGCGGAGGCTTCCAGGCCGACGTGACGGTGACGAACCTCGGCGCGGCGCGCTCCGGCTGGGAGCTGGCCTGGGACGTCCCGGCGGGCGAGGGCGTCAGCCAGCTCTGGAACGGCGCGCTCACCCGCTCCGGCGCCGGCGTCACGGTGGGCGACGTCGGCTGGAACGCGAACATCGCGCCCGGCGGGAGCGCGACCTTCGGCTTCGTGGGCACGGCCGTGTCGACCCCGGTCGTGCCCACGAGCTTCACGCTCGACGGCGTCGCGTGCGGCGACGACGGCTCCCCGACCGACCCCACCGAGGAACCGACCGACGAACCGACCGAGGAGCCCACGCCGACGCCGGGTGACGTGACGTTCCACGTCGACGAGACGTCGCAGGCGTGGGAGGCCTGGGAGGCGGCGTCGGGCACGGACCGCGACCTGCTCGCGAAGATCGCGCTCACCCCGCAGTCGGCGTGGGTCACGGACTCCGACGCGCAGGTCTCGCGTGCGAAGGTCGCGGCGTACACGGGCGCGGCTGCGGCCGAGGGCGCGACGCCGCTGCTGACGATCTACGCGATCCCCGGCCGGGACTGCGGCTCGCACTCGGGCGGCGGCACGGCGGAGGCGGCGTACCGGAGCTGGGTCGAGACGGTCGCGTCGGGCATCGTCGGGGAGCCGTGGGTGGTGCTCGAGCCGGACGCGCTGGCCCAGCTCGGGGACTGCTCCGGCCAGGGTGACCGGGCCGGGATGCTGCGCGACGGTGCGCGGATCCTGACCGACGCCGGCGCGCGGGTCTACGTCGACGCCGGTCACTCCGCGTGGCTGAGCGCGTCGGAGACGGCCGCACGGCTGCGGCAGGTAGGTCTCGACGACGCGGTCGGGTTCGCGCTCAACACGTCGAACTACCGCACGACCGCGGAGTCCCGGGCGTACGGCGAGCAGGTCTCGGCGCTGCTCGGGGGCGCGCCGTTCGTGATCGACACGTCCCGCAACGGCAACGGCTCGAACGGCGAGTGGTGCAACCCGCGGGGTCGGGCGCTGGGTGAGCGACCGGGCGTCGTCGACGACGGGACGCACCTCGACGCGCTGCTGTGGGTCAAGCTGCCGGGCGAGAGCGACGGGTCGTGCAACGGCGGACCGCCCGCGGGGGCGTGGTGGCAGGACGTCGCCCTGGAGCTGGCGCGCAACGCCGCCTGGTGAGCAGCGGGAGCCGTTCCGTACGCTCTCGGTATGGATCCGCGACGAGCTCCGCAGCGACGCGCGCCCGGGGCGCTCGCCACGGCCCTCGTCTCGGGGCTCGCTCTCGCTGCCTGCACCGGGTCGGACGAGCCCGAGCCGTCGCCCACGGAGTCCACGTCCACGCCGCCGCCCGCGGCGGTCCACACCTTCCGCTCGACGGACCTGGTCGCCCAGGTGCTGCCGGTCACCCACGGGCCGGCCGCGGCGTCGGACACCTCTCGCGCCTTGTACGTGCTGGGCCCCAAGAAGAGCGAGGCGCCGAAGAAGGGCCCGCTGATCGTCGACGCGGAGGGTGAGCCGGTGTGGATCTCGCCCGAGGACACACCGGGCTACGACGTGCGCGTGCAGGAGCTCGACGGCGAACAGGTCATCACGTACTACGTGGGGCAGTCGGACTTCGTCGGGCACGGGTTCGGTGACATCGTCGTGCTGGACTCGTCGTACACCGAGGTCGGTCGCGTCACCACGGGCGGCGACGTCGGTCCGGGCAACGCTGACATGCACGACGCGACCATCACTCCCGACGGCACGATGCTCCTCCTCGCGTACGTCGCCGAGCCGACCGACCTGACGGCCGTGGGCGGCGACGAGGACGGCTGGGCGTGGGAGAACGTCGTGCAGGAGGTCGACGTCGAGACGGGCGAGGTCCTGTTCGAGTGGCGCGCGTCCGACCACGTCGAGCTGACCGACACGAAGGCTGCTCCTGACGCCGACCCGGACGCCCCGACGGGCACGCAGGACGACCCGTTCGACTGGTTCCACGTCAACAGCGCGACCCTGACCCCCGACGGCGACCTGCTCCTCTCCGCGCGCAACACGCACGCCGTCTACCGGGTCGACCGCGAGAGCGGCGAGGTGGAGTGGATCCTCGGCGGCACGTCGAGCGACTTCGACATGGAGGGCGCCGACGACGGGACCGGCGCCCAGTTCGCGTGGCAGCACGACGCCCACCTGCACGACGACGGGACGCTCACGCTGTTCGACAACCAGGGGAACCCGCCGGTCGGGGAGCACTCGCGCGGGCTGCGGCTCGCGCTCGACACCGACGCGATGGCGGCGACCGTCGAGCAGGAGTGGCTGCCGACGGACCCGACGCTCCTCGCCGGGAGCCAGGGCAACCTGCAGGTCCTGGCGGACGGGAACGTCGTGATCGGGTGGGGCGACGCGCAGCTCACGAGCGAGCTCACCGCGGACGGCACCCTGGTCCGGGAGTTCCCGTTCGAGGCCGGCGAGTCCTACCGGTCCTACCGGTTCGACGACTGGGTGGGCGAACCGGCCGCCCCGCCGGCCGTCGTCGTGCAGGGCGGGACGGCGTACGCGAGCTGGAACGGCGCGACCGAGGTCGCGTCGTGGCGGCTCGTCGCCGGTGACTCGGAGTCCACGGCCGAGACCGTGGTCGAGGCCCCGCGCGACGGCTTCGAGACGGCGCTCGCCCCCGTGCCCGACGGCGCCGCGTACGTCGCGGTCGAGGCGCTCGACGCGGACGGCCAGGTCCTGGGGACCGGGACGCCCGCGGCGAGCTGAGGCGGGCGCGTCAGCGCGGTCTCGTCGACGAGAGGTACGCGGTCGACACGTAGCCGATGTGCGTCCCGACCTTCACCTTGAGCCAGCCCTTCGACGCCGTGCCCCGGTGCTCCACCGCCTTGCCCTTCTTGAGCTTCGTGAGGACCGTCGCCGACGTCGAGGGCTTGGCGCGCATGTTCAGCGTCGTCACGGTGACGTAGGACAGAGTCCGCTTCGCCGGTGTCGTCGTGGTCGTGGGCTTGGTGGCGGACAGGTACGACGTCGACACGTATCCCGTGCGCGTCCCGACCTTCACCTTGAGCCAGCCCGTGGACGCCGTCCCCGCGTGCGTCACCGCGGTGCCCCGCGTCAGCTTCGCGACCACCGTCGACGAGGTCGACGCCGTGGACCGCAGGTTCAGCGTCGTCGCCGTCACGTACGACACCGTGGCCGCCGGCGTGCTGGTCGTCGCCGGCTTGCGGGGGCTCACGTACGCGCCGTGCATCCACCCGGTCCGGGACCCGTACGTCACCCTGCGCCAGGAGCCCGAGCTCGCACCCGGCTTCGCCGTGACCTTGCCCGCCTTCGGGACGACGGTCAGGACGGCGGCCGTCGTGGACGCCGAGGAGCGCAGGTTGACCCGCGTCGTCGCGTAGTAGGTGCACGACGACGGGACGCTGCGGCCCGCCGTCCAGGTGGCGCCCGCGCCGAGGTCGACGCCGCGCGCCTTGAGGTACGGGAGCGGGTCCGTGTGCGTCGCACCGGATCCGTACGTCCCGTTCCACATCTCGAGGTGCAGGTGCGGCGCCGTCGACGTGCCGGTGGAACCGACATCGGCGATGCGCTGCCCCCTCGCCACCTTCTGGCCGACCTTGACGTACTTGTCACCGTCGATCACGTGGCCGTAGACGGACGAGACCGTCCGGCCGCCGATCGAGTGCTTGACGACGACCCACTGCCCGAACCCGCTGACCGCGCCGGCCCGGAGCACCGTTCCCGCGGCGACCGCGTTGATCCGGGTGCCTGACTTTGCGCCCATGTCCTGCCCGAGGTGCCACGTCGAGGCGCCGGCCGTGGGCATGCAGCGCGGTCCGTAGTAGGAGGACAGGGAGTATGAGCGGGCCGCGAGCGGCGACACGACGCTCGCGGTCGCGGCTCCTGCCGTCGGTACGACGAGGATCGGCGCCCCCGCGATGACGGTCACCGCTGCGAGCGCCACGAGCGCGGTACGCAACCGGCTCCGTAGAAGAGTGGTCATGGCAAAGCCCCCGGGGTCATTTGTGTGAAGATCGTGCATCTTTCCGGCGTGTCGCGTGGACGGCGCCCTTCACGACGGTAAGGGCGGTTCGTCACCTCCGCGCGGTGAGCGCTCACACGGCCGTCCCGTCGATGGGGACCTCGCACCATGGCCCGTACGTGCTGTGGCACGAGGACCGGCGCTACCCTCCCGGGAGACACCACTGCGCGGAGAAGGCGGGAACCATGGGGATGTACGGCGCGAACGTGGCGGAGCTGCGAGCGCTCGCTGACAAGTTCGCGACGTCGTCGGAGGACCTCGAAGCGGCTCGGAGCACCCTGCGCAGCGCGCTGAGCAGCGTCCCGTGGATCGGCCCCGACGGCGAAGAGCTGCGGGGTCGCTGGACGGCCGAGCTCGAGCCCGCGCTCACCTCCGCCGCGACGACCCTGCGCGACTCCGCGCGCAAGCTCCGCACCAACGCGGACGACCAGGAGGGCACCAGCACGGACAGCCACGGCGGTGGCGGAGCGGGCGGGTCCGGCGGTGCAGGCGGTTCCGGCGGGTCCGGCGGTGCAGGCGGTTCCGGCGGTTCAGGCGGGTCCGGCGGTGCAGGCGGGTCCGGTGGGGACTCCCCCGGCGGGCCGACGATCGGCGTGAACGGTGAGCACGACGAGAAGAGCGACAACGGGCTCCCCGGCTCTCCCGCGACCGAGGGCGACAAGGCGAGCGTCGGTGGCGGGGTCTCCTACGACCCGGAGACCGGCGAGACGACGGTGTCGGGCTCCGGGTCGCTCTCGGACTGGGTCAAGACAGGGAACGGCTCGAAGATCTCGTTCGGCGTGACCGGCGGTGCCGAGTACACGACGGGCGAGCACAGCGAGGACGGCTTCACGACGTACACCTCGAAGTCGGACGTGTCGATCGGCGTCGAGGGCGGCCTCGAGAAGGGTGGCTACGGGGTCAGCGGCAGCTATGAGACCGGCGTGACCTCGGAGTACGTCGTCAAGGTGCCCGACGGCGTGGACGTCGCCGACCCGGGCAGCATCAACCCGTTCGACCCGCGGTCCATGCCGGTGGGCTCGTCCGTGACGATGGAGGGCGGCAGCTACACCGGCACGGAGCTGGAGGCGGTGTTCAAGCACATCGCGGTGAAGTCGGACATCACGGAGTCGAGCGGTGTGAGCAGCCTGGTCGAGCGGACCGGGGAGAACACGGTCCAGGTCACCGCCGGGCCGACGGAGGCGATCTCGAACTACGGCGGCGTCGGGGTCGACTTCGACGCGGTGAAGGTCATGCTGGGCAACACGACGTCGCTGGACGGCGCGTCGTTGCGCACCGCCGAGTTCGACCTCTCCACGGCGCAGGGTCAGGCCGCGTACGACCAGTACCTGGTGACAGGCGACATCCCGTCCGACGCGTCGACCGGGATCTCGGGGACCACGACGATCCAGAAGGTCGACTACACGTCCACGTCGTCGCTCGACGCGTCCGTCGGACCGGTCGACATCGGCATCGACCTCGGGGAGAACTCCGGTTCGACGGTCCTCACCACCTACCCGGACGGTCGCTCGGAGAATCTCCTGACTGCGACGTACGGCGACCGCGGCGACTTCCGCATGGCGCAGACCTACGACGCGTCGGGCGCCGAGGACGTGTCCGCGCGGACCTACACGTACGAGGTCACGGCCGACGAGTTCTCCTCCCAGCTCTTCAACTACGAGGAGATCTCGGGTTTCTCCCCCTCCAGCGAGGTCGCGCCCGGTCAGCAGGTGCAGATCACGCTCACGCACGACCAGATGGGCTCCCTGGCCGACAGCGTCCGCACCGGGCTGGAGAACGACGCGCTCGGGATGCAGGTGCGCGCCGTCACCACGGACTACGACATGAACGCCCTCTCCGGCGACGACCTGGCACTGAGCCTCGCCCGCGCACCCCGCTCGGACGCCCAGCTCGTGCAGTACCTGATGGACATCAACAGCGGCGGGGACGGCACGATCGACAGCTCGGCCGCGGCCTTCCCGGGCACGATCACCACCAAGTAGCGCGCACAGCTGGACGCGAGGAGTCGGCATGACGACGTACGGGGCGGACGTCGCAGCACTGCGTGCACTGGCGGCACAGGTGGACACGGCGGTGCGCGACCTGGAGGCCGCGCGCCGCGACCTGACCGCCCTGGTCGAGGGGACGCGGTGGATCGGGCTCGACGCCGACGAGCTGCGCGGTCGCTGGTCGACGACGGACGCCCGGGCACTCACCGCAGCGGTGTCCGCGCTGGACGCCGCGGCCTCGGCCCTGCGACGCAACGCCGACGAGCAGGAGCGCGCGAGCAGTGTGACTGGCGGGTCGCCGTCAGGCACGGGGACCACGGGCGGGCCGGGATCCGGCGGGACCGGGGCGGGCGGCACCGACGGGCAGGACGGACCCGCTGCCCCGACCGGTGACGGCGCCGGTCCTCCGATCCCGGCGAACCTCGCCCCGACCCCCGGCGGAGCGCTCGACGACATCGGAGACACCACGCGCACGCTGAAGAGCGACGGCGACAGCGTGACCTGGACCGAGAACGGGTTCACGGTGACGGACCGCGAGGAGGTGAAGCTCTCGGGCGGCGCCAAGCCCGGGGTGCCCGGGGTCTCGGGCTCGGCGAGCACCGGCTACTCGACGAGCGCGGGCTTTCGCGACCCGGACGGCTACGCGGTGTACACCCTCGGCTACGAGGCGTCCGGCTCCGTCGAGGGCAGCGCGCGCTTCCCGGGGCCGTGGCAGTTCGGCCTGACCGCCGGCGCATCGGGCGGGGTGCGTGGCGGATTCGAGCTGTGGGTGCCGGACGGCGTGGACTTCAACCCGACGCTGGTCGACCCGAACGACCCGGCGACCATGCCGCCCGGCACCCGGATCGTGACCACGAGCTCCGACTTCACGGGCAGCAGCGGATCGGCGAAGTTCTGGTGGCTGTCGGCGGGAGGCTCGGCCGAGCAGTCGACCGGGGTGACGTCGACGATCCAGAGCCTGGGGGACGACGTCGTGCGGATCACGGCGGGCGACACCGAGTCGATGAAGACGATGACGGACTTCGGCGTCGGGGTGGGCGACTACGGTCTGACCGCCGGGGGCGGCACGTCGTTCTCACAGGCGCAGATGGGGTCGGTCGAGCTCGACCTGTCGATCCCGGAGGGGCGTTCCGCGTACGACGACTTCCTCGCCACCGGAGGCCTGCCCACCGAGGAGGGAACGGGCGTCGCGAACCAGCTCACCTACGAGACGTTCGACCTCACGGACACCGACCGGTGGGGGTTCAAGCTGCCCAGCATCGCCTACTCGTCGTCGACCGTGGACAGCACGAGCACCGGCATCTCGGTGACGCACGGCGACGGGAGCATGGACTACGCCGGCCAGGCGGCGACGAACGACATCGAGATCTCCTACAGCGGCCACGTCGACGCGAACGGCGTGCAGGACATGTCCGCCAACACGTACACGCTCGCGTTCCCCGCGGACGCGCAGACGAACGACTGGCTCGCGTCCCCGAACGGGGCGATCGCGCCCGGGGTGTCCGCAGGTTCGGGCGACCTCGTGCAGATCTCGTTCGACGAGTCGCAGGCGGCCGAGCTCCAGCAGCTCGCCTACGACTCGCTGGGGTCGAACGGTGACCCGACGCAGAACGCGTTCTTCACCCAGGACCCGCTGTACTCGCTGGTGTACGACGCCGACCCGAACAGTCCTGACGTCCAGCTCGACCCGTACGGTCAGCCGCAGCGCACGCCGGGCGAGTTCATGAGCACCCTGGTGCAGGACTCGGGGTCGAGCGCAGCGGTCCTGGAGCGGCTCGCACTCGTCATGGCCCGCACCGGGACCGACGGCATCCCGGGCGAGGTCAGCGCTGGCGGCTGACCCGACGCGTCAGATGTGGTCGAGGCGGCGCAGGATCGCGCCCTCGCGCAACGCCCAGGGGCAGATCTCGAGCTCGTCGACGCCGAGCGCGCGCATCGTCTCGACCGCGACGACGCCGCCCGCGACGATCTGGAACGTGCGCTCCGGGGTGATGCCGGGAAGCGCCGTCCGCCCCTCGGCGGTCAGCCGGGCGAGCCGCGGCACCCAGTCGGCGAGCTGTGCGCGCCGCATGCGCCAGCGCTCGTCGGGTCCGACGACCTCGACCTGCATCCCGGCGAGCCGGGCCAGCGAGCGGAAGGTCTTCGACGTTGCGACGACGTGGTCGGGCCGCGGGAGCCGCTCGAACGCCTCGACCGTCGGGGCGAGCGTCGCGCGCACGTGCGTGCGCAGCGCGTCGACGTCGGCAGGGTCGGGCGGGTCGCCGGGCAGGTAGGCCATCGTCATGCGCCCCGCCCCGAGGGGGACCGACGCCGCGAGGTCGGGTTCCTCGTCGACGCCAGTCGCGATCTCGAGCGACCCGCCGCCGATGTCGAGCACCAGCAGCCGGCCGGCGGCCCACCCGTGCCAGCGCCGCGCGGCGAGGAAGGTGAGCCGGGCCTCGTCCTCGCCCGAGAGCACCCGGACCGGTTGGCCCACCCGCTCTCCGATCGCCGTGAGCACGTCGGAACCGTTCGTGGCGTCGCGCAGCGCCGACGTCGCCATGGGCAGCATCTCGTCGACGTCGGACTCGCGGGCGAGGACCATCGCGGCGTCCACCGCCGCGAGCATGGTCGCGACGCCCTCGTCCGAGAGCGACCCGTCGGGCTGCAGGTAGCGCATGATGCGCACGACGGTGCGCGTGCCCGCCGTCTGGACGGGCCGCGCGGTGTAGGCGGCGTCGATCACGGCGAGGTGCACCGTGTTCGAGCCGATGTCGAGGACGCCGAGGCGCGTCGTCCGGCGGTCCGTCGCGTCCGTGGTGGTCACAAGGATCGAGGCTACTCGCGTCGGGCGGCCGTGGCCGGGAGGGCTCGGCGCGCGAGCTCCGTCGCCATGCGCGACGGTGGGGGGACGAGGATCCCTGCCACCGAGGGAAGACGATCATGGACCACCGCAGCTCCGTCCGTCCCGGCTCCCGAGCCCTCGCCGCGGTCGCCGCCGCGACGCTCGTCGCGACGACCGCCGTCGTCGGCACCGCCTCGGCGACCACGGTCGACGCCGGCCGCGGCGCCGACAGCCGATGGCACGGCGGGTGGGACGACAAGGTCCCGACAGCCGTCGGGTACGGGGGTGCCGTCAGCACCGTCGACCTGGAGGCCAGCCGGGTGGGTCTCGACGTGCTGCGTCGCGGCGGGAACGCCGTCGATGCCGCCGTGGCCACCGCGGCGGCGCTCGGCGTCACCGAGCCGTACAGCGCCGGGATCGGGGGCGGCGGCTTCTTCCTGCACTACGACGCGGGGACGGGCGAGGTCTCCACGATCGACGGGCGCGAGACGGCGCCGATGGACATGCCGCGCGACGCGTTCGTCGACCCGGCGACGGGCGCGCCCTACCCGTTCACACCGGAGCTCGTCACCAGCGGGGTCTCCGTCGGCACGCCCGGCACGCTGGCCACCTGGGAGACCGCGCTCGACGAGTGGGGGACCTACTCGCTGCGCAAGGCGCTGCAGCCCGCCACCGTGCTCGCCCTGCGCGGCTTCGTCGTCGACGAGACGTTCCGCCAGCAGACGCTCGACAACGCCGAACGCTTCGCCGCCTTCCCCGCGTCGGCCGAGCTGTTCCTGCCGCGCGGCGACGCCCCGCGCGTCGGGACCCGGTTCCGCAACGTCGACCTCGCGAAGACGTACGCCCTGCTCGCGCTGCGCGGCACCGACGCCTTCTACGAGGGGCGCCTCGCCCGCGAGATGGTCCGTGCCGTGCAGGACCCGCAGACCAGCCGGGACACCGACCTGCCCGTGCCGCCCGGCTACCTCGCGCTCGACGACCTCGACGGCTACGAGGCCCTGGTGCAGGACCCGACCGTCTCCGACTACCGCGGCTACGACGTCTACGGCATGGCGCCGCCGTCGAGCGGAGGCTCGACCGTGGGCGAGGCGCTGAACATCCTCGAGACGTTCGACCTCGCCGGCATGTCGGACTCCGCCTACCTGCACCACTACCTCGAGGCCAGCGCCCTCGCGTTCGCCGACCGCGGCGCGTACCTGGGCGACGCGGCGTTCGTCGACGTCCCGCTCGAGACCCTGCTCTCCGACGAGTTCGCGGCCTCGCGCGCGTGCCTCCTCGACCCGGAGGCCGCCGCGACCAAGCCCGTCGCGGCCGGCGACGTCGACGCGTTCGACGCCGCGTGCGGCGAGACGACCGCGGAGCAGCGCGACGACACCGAGAACATCTCCACGACGAACCTCACCGTCGTGGACCGGTGGGGAGACGTCGTCGAGTACACGCTGACGATCGAGCAGACCGGCGGATCCGGGATGGTCGTGCCGGGCCGCGGGTTCCTGCTCAACAACGAGCTCACCGACTTCTCGACCGTCTGGAACGCCGACGACCCGAACCGCATCGAGCCCGGCAAGCGGCCGCGCTCGTCCATGGCACCGACGCTCGTCCTGCGCGACGGCGAGCCCGTGCTGGCGCTCGGCTCCCCCGGCGGGTCGACCATCATCACCACGGTGCTGCAGACGCTGACCAACCACCTCGACCGGGGCATGCCGATCGACGAGGCGCTCGCCGCACCGCGCGCCACCCAGCGCAACACGGCCAACGTCATCGCCGAGCCGGAGTTCATCCAGGCCTACGGCCCGGGGCTCGAGGCCTACGGCCACACGCTCGTGCCGTCCGGCGACTCGTTCACCTCCGCCGCGGAGATCGGTGCGGCCACGGCGGTACAGATCGGCCCGCACGGGCTGCTGACCGCCGTCGCCGAGCCGCAACGCCGGGGCGGGGGCTCGGCGCTGGTGCTCAAGCCGGTCAAGAACTGAGGCGTCGACCGCGTCAGGGCGTGCGATGGATCGCGGGCACCTCGTAGGTCCCGTCGAGCACGTCCTGTCCCGGGGTGTACATGCGCAGGATCGGGCGGAACGGACCGGCGGGTGCCGGCAGCCAGTTCACCGTCCCGACAGGGCGGTCATGACTCATCACGATCGTGACACCACCGTCGGCGTCCGTGATCAGGCCCGGCGTCCGGTCCCCGATCGAGTACCGGTCGATCGGGTTCTCGATCAGGAAGAAGTTCGGGATGTCGTACATCGTCAGCGACCAGAACGCGCCCACCGGCGGGGTCGGGGACAGTCGCAGCGTGTAGGTGTTCGCGCCGTCGAGCTGCTCCCCGTCGGCGTCGACGTACACCATGAAGTAGGCCGCCTCGTACCCGTGGTTGCCCCACAGGCCGCCGAGCGCGGCCGCCGCCCGCTCCACGATGCGTACCTTCGGGTCGCTCAGCTCCCACCGGGAGTCGTCCAGCGCACCGACCTCGAAGAAGTCGAGGTTGTAGTCGAAAGCGTGCAGCGTCAGGTGCCACCCGTTGACCTGCGGGCTGGGGCCCGAGTGCAGCGCCTTGTCCAGCGCGGACCGGCCGTGGGCGTACCCCTGCACTAGCACCGCGCGGGCCTCGTCGTCCAGGTCGCCGACCGCCGTCGTGCCCGTCAACTCCAGCGGAGCGAAGCTCGCCTGCAGCGGGGCATCGCGCTCCGCCGGCGCGAACGCCTGCGACCAGGCGCGGTACCGCTCCCAGAAGTCGAGCGCCTCGTCGCCCGTGGAACCCGACTGCGGCAGTCCCTCGGGCACGGCATCCGAGCCGCCGACAGGGGTGAGCGTCGTGGCGTCCTGCAGCGCGTGCACGACCTTCAGGTCCTCTGGGCCGTCCACCGCCCAACGCCCCACGATCGACGCGACCCGGGTCGGGAACCGGATCACCGTCGCCGCATGGTCGGGCTGCCCGTCCCACCCGGGAGGCACGAGCAGGTACTGGCCGGCACCTGTCCCGGTGGCCCTCTTGCCGACGTAGGCGAAGTTGTTCGTCCAGGCGTCCACGAACTGCAGCACGTAGTACCGGTCACCCACGTCCGGGACGGACAGCAGCACCGGTCCTACGCCCAGGTCGATCTGGGCCATCGAGTACACCGTGTCGTTGTTGATCGTCACGAACGTGTCCGCCGGCCCGGCGAGCTCGCGCGCGTGACCGAACGAGTTGAACGCAGCCCCTGGGACCGACCCGATCCCCGTGGTCGCGTACCGCTGCACCTGCTCCAGGTTGAACACCAGAGGGAACCCGTACAGATATGCGTTCGTCCCCAGCTCCACCAGCCCTGCGTCCGTCATGGACCCTCCCTCGTCGGGGCCGGCCTGCCCGGGCCCGCCCCGAGCCTAGGGTCCACACCCCCTTCCGGCGCGGTGACCACAGTGGAGCCGTCCGCGCTTCGCCGCCCACACCCCTCGCAGTCCAGGGGGCGTGGACTGGATTGAGATCGCGGTCGGGTCTACGGCGACGATCCCGCAGACCCGACGACGAGGGCCGCCGTCGAGCACACCTGTCGATGCCCGACGACGGCCCCTCCCTATGCCGTGCGGCTCAGCAGGTCGTCGCGTCGTACCGCGCCTGCACCGTCACCGGGGAGGCGCCGGACCGCGTCGCGGTCACCGTCGCCGTCCCGGCCTCGATCTCGCCGGCACGCGAGGTGAACGACTGGTAGGCGTGACGACCCGGTGCGACGTCCTCGACCGTGCGCGTCCCGAACGGCGTCGAGAGGGTCACGTCGACCGGCTCGTCGACCGTGTTCGTCGCACGCACGGCGACGTAGACCTTCCCGGCCAGGCAGCGCGGGCTCGCGTTCACGTCGACCGTGGGCGCGGACGCACCCTCGGCGGAGACGCTGGGGATGCGGTCCTGCGGCGCGGTGCCCCAGGTGAGGCCGTCGCTCGTGTCCGACAGCTCGAAGTCGAGCGAGCCGCCGTCCTGCAGCGCGGACACGTCGAGCCACGCGGCCGTGTGGTCCGCGCCGTCGAGCGTGACGCCGGCGACGTAGCTCGGGAGCTTCTCGTCCGCGCCGGGTGCGCTGACGGAGAACGACGCACCGCCGTCGGGCGTGATCGTCGCGGACTGCACCTTCGGCGCGTTGAGCGCCAGGATGCCCGAGCCGGGCTCGACCGGCTGGAAGCCGAGCGAGGCCATGACGTACCAGGCACCGAGGGTGCCGAGGTCGTCGTTGCCGACGCCGCCGTGCGGGGTGTCCGGGAAGCGGTTGAGGTTCGCCGCGAGGACGTCGTTCGTCTTCCACGGCTGGCCCACGAACCCGTAGAGCCAGGCGTTGCCGAGCGTCGGCTCGTTGCCCGGGTTGTAGTGGATCGTCGTGTAGTAGGCGCTGCCGCCCTTGGCCCACGCGGCGGGCGAGACGCCCGGCTCCGCGGCGAGCGCGTCCTGGTCGAAGTAGTAGTCGAGGCGCTCGACGAAGTCGTCCTCGCCGCCCATCGCGTCGACCAGGCCCGGGACGTCCTGCGGTGCCATCCACTGGTACTGCCACGGCACGCCCTCGTGGAAGCCGGAGCGCGTGACGTCGGTCAGCTCGGGCAGGGTCGCGAACTCACTGGTCGGGCGCTTCGCGTTGACCATGCCCTGGAAGCCGCCGGACAGCTCGACGTCGGGGTTCCACAGGTTCTGCCAGTTGCGGCCCTTGGCGAGGAACTCCTGCGCGTCGGCGGTGCGGCCGGTGCGCTGCGCCGCAGCCCCCACGCTCGAGTCGGCGAGTGCGAACTCCATGGTCGCGGACCCGCCGTGGCGGTACTCCTCGAACTGCCCGCCCAGGCCGCCCTCGTTCTCCGGGTAGAACGGGACGTGGCCGTTCTCCGCGTAGAACTCCGCGCTCTGGCGCCCGACGGACTCGACGTCGGCGGGCGGGGTGGTCGTGGCGTTCTCGACGAGGTAGCCCCACAGCTCGTCGGCGATGTCGTCGGGGACGGTGCCGAGCGCGAAGTTCTCCGCGATCCACGGCGTCACCGGGTCGCCCGCCATGATGTTGGTCTCGAGCGCGCCGAGCGACCAGCGCGGCAGCCAGCCGCCCTCGACCCGGTGCTGGTTCATCGAGCGCACGATGTCCTGCGCACGGTCCGGGACGATCAGCGCGTGCAGCGTGGCCTGCGTCCGGTACGTGTCCCAGAGGGAGAAGTTCTGGTAGTAGTCCCAGCCGTCGGTCTGGTGCACGTCCAGGTCGGTGCCGCGGTAACGGCCGTCGACGTCGGAGCCGATCGTCGGGGACAGCAGCGCCTTGTAGAGCTGCGTGTAGAAGATGCGGCGCTGACCCTCGGACGCGTCGATCGCGACCCGGCCGAGCTCGGTGTTCCACGCGTCGCGCGCCTGCTCGCGCGCGGTGTCGAACGCGACCTGGGTGCCGTCGTCGTCCGTGGCCTCTGCCTCGCGGTTCGCGCGCGCGCCCTCGACGTCGACGAACGAGACGCCCACGGCGACCTCGACGTCCTGGTCCTCGGTGGTGTCGAACACGGCCACCGCGCCGTTGTCGCCGCCGTCGCTCTCGCTCTCGGTGGAGTCCGCGACGTACGCGCCGTCCTCGCCCCACGTCCCGGTCGAGGTGGCCGGGCGGTCGAACGTCGCGGAGAAGAAGTACCGCTGCTCGTCCTCCGTCCCGCCGCAGAACCCGCCGTTGTCGACCCAGCCCTCGAGCGTGTGGTCGTCCACCCAGGTGACGTCGCTCGCGCCCGCGTCGCGCAGCGTCTGCCCGACGTCGAACGACAGGTGCGACGTCGTCGACGCGGGGAACGTGTACCGGTGCAGCCCGACGCGCGTGGTCGCCGTCAGCTCGGCGTGCACGTCGTTCGCGAGCGTCGCCTCGTAGAACCCGGCCGACGCGTGCTCCGTGCCGTCCTCGATGCCGATGAAGTCGCGCGTGGTCCGCGGGGTCTCGGAGGTGTCCGGGGTGACCAGGAGCTCACCGGCCGCCGGGCAGCCCGCGCTGTTCACGTGCCGGTGGCTGAAGCCCCACACGCGGCCCGCGTCGTTGCTGTACGACGTCGAGCCGTACGTGTTCGTGTTGTCCGGGCTGAGCTGCACCATGCCGAACGGCACCGTCGCGCCCGGGTAGGCGTTGCCCTCGTCCTCGGTGCCGACGAACGGGTTGACCTCCTGGGACAGGTCCGTGTCCGACGCCGTCCCCGAGGTCTCGGCGTCCGTGGCACCTGGCGGGGCGGCCGTCGCAGGGAGCCCGACGGCGGCGAGCGCAGCCCCGAGCAGCGTGGCGGTCAGTGCGGTGGGAAGGGATCGCATTCCTCGTCCTCGTCGACGGCGGGTGGGCATCGTGGCCCACGGGTCCCCGACACCATCGCACGCCGATGACTGCGCTGTCACATCGTTGCCTGGGGAGACTCGGCCGGCCCCGCCAGATCGGCACGCCCGCGGGCACTCGGCCGCGGCCAGGGATCTGGCGACCTCCACGATGGCCCGCCTGGCGATCCTTGAGACGCTCGACTCGCAGCACCCCGCGCCCGCCACGATCGATACCGCCACGATCACCGAGGCGCTGCGCGAGATCATCCGGCCGGAGTTCCTCCGCGCCGGCTGATCGCCAAGATTCCGGCGGCCGTCAGCCGACCTCGGCGTCGGCCTCCGCGATGAGGGCCTCGGCGTCGGCGACGACGGCGCGCTGCTCGGCGCGTGAGACGGCGACGGCGTCGGCACGGGCGGCGACGATCTGGTGGTGCAGGTCAGCGTGCACGCGCCGGCGCACCGAGCGGGCGATCTCCTCGACCTCGGCGTCGTCCGGCACGTCGCCGTCGGCGGCACGCTGCCCGACGACGTCCGCCACCTCCGCCTCGACCTGACGTTCGGCGTCGGCGAGCAGGGCGACGACGGCGGCATCCGCGGCGCGGCCGAGCCGCGTGTCCTCGAAGGTGTGGGCCGCGCCGTCGACGATCGCGCGCGCCTGTGCGACGAGGTCGGCTGCGAGGGCGGGCGAGTGTGCGGCGAGGGTCGCGAGGTCGTAGAGCAGCACGCCCTCGACGTCGGCGACGTGCGGGTCGACGTCGCGGTGCAGCGCGAGGTCGAGCACGACGGTGGGCCGCGTCCCTGCCTCGTCACCCGCGGCGACGGCGGCCCGCTCGCGCGCGCGGACGACGGACGCGGCGTCGAGCACGTGCTCGATCGCCTGCTCACGCCGGGCCCCGGAGCCTCCCGCGGGACCGCGGCCCACGTCGTCGACCATCCGGCCACGAGCGCCGCTGCACGACACGACGAGGTCGGCGTCGCCGAGCGCGTCGACGAGGTCGTGCGTGGCCTCGACCCCGCGCGCCGCCGCGAACTCCTCGGCGCGGCCGGACTGCGAGTAGACCCGCACGTCGTGGCAGCCGAGGGCGCGCAGCGCGGCGAGGCTCGCGCCCGCGTAGGACCCGGTGCCGATGAGGACGGCCCGCACCTGCTGCCAGGGTGGCAGCTCGGCTGCCGCGAGGTCGAGCCCCAGCTGGACCACGGAGCGCCCGGCCCCGCCCAGCGCGGTGTCGGTGCTCACGCGCTTGGAGGTCCGGGACGCGGTCTGGAACAGCAGCTCGAGCGTCGAGGACGTGACGCCGTCGGCGTGCGCGACCTCGAGCGCGCGCTTGACCTGCCCGGCGATCTCCCGCTCCCCCACGACCATCGAGTCCAGCCCGGACGCGACGGAGAACAGGTGCTCCGCCACCTCGCTGCCCGCGCGGGTACGGAAGGAGGTCGCGGCGTCGGGCACGGGGACGCCGGACGCATCGGCCACGAGCCGCGCGACGTGCTCGGTCGCGTGCCGCACGCCCCGGCCGTCGAGCGGGGCGTCCACGTCGAGGTACAGCTCGAACCGGTTGCAGGTCGCGAGCACGACCGCACCGGTGATGACGTCGCAGGAAGCGACCGCGGACCCGGCGATCGAGTGGGCCCCGGTGGAGAGTCGTTCCAGGGCGTCGAGGTCGAGCTCGTGGTGGCTTGCCGTCAGGGAGAGAAGAGCCACAGTGCCTCCGATTCAACCATTTCCTCAGGAGAGAGGCAGAATCGTGGACTGTGATTCCTGTCGCCCTTTCCTCCGACCACCCCCTCGTCGACGACCGCACCGCGCATTCCCCGCTCGTGCGTGCGCTGCGTGCCGGCACCACGGGGGAAAAGCCGGACATCACACCCGTGTGGTTCATGCGCCAGGCCGGTCGGTCGCTGCCCGAGTACCGTGCCGCACGCGAGGGCACCACGATGCTCGACTCGTGCCTGCGCCCCGACCTCGCGTCCGAGATCACGCTGCAGCCGGTCCGCCGCCACGGCGTCGACGCGGGCATCTTCTTCTCCGACATCGTCGTGCCGCTGCGCCTCGCGGGCGTCGAGGTGGACATCGCGCCCGGCGTCGGGCCCGTCATGGGCCAGGCGTACCGCACGCCCGACGACGTCGCGCGCCTCGTCGAGACGGAGCTGACCCCGCAGGCCCTGGCGCCGATCGCGGAGGCCGTCGCGCTGACGGTCGACGCGCTCGGCACCACGCCCCTCATCGGGTTCGCGGGCGCGCCGTTCACGCTCGCGGCGTACCTGGTCGAGGGCCGGCCGTCGCGCGACCACCTCGCCGCGCGTACCCTCCTGCGCGGCGACCCCGAGACCTGGCAGCGCCTCGTCGACTGGGCCGCCGACCTCACCGGCACGTTCCTGCGCGCGCAGGTCGAGGCCGGGGCGAGCGCCGCCCAGCTGTTCGACTCGTGGGCGGGTTCGCTGTCCCTCGTGGACTATCGGGCCGGGGCCGCCCCGGCCAGCACCCGCGCGCTCACGCACGTCGCAGACCTCGGCGTGCCGGTCGTGCACTTCGGCACCGGGACGGGTCACCTGCTCCCGGCGATGCGTGATGCCGTCACCGCCGCCGGGGTGCACGATGTCACGGTGGGCGTCGACTACCGCACTCCCCTCGACGACGCGGCTCAGCTCCTCGCCGCGTCCGGCCGTGCCACGCCGGTGCAGGGCAACATCGACCCGGCCCTCCTCGCGGCGCCGTGGGAGGTGCTCGAGGCGCACGTGCGGGACGTGCTGCGGCGCGGCGCCGCGGCGCCCGGCCATGTCGCGAACCTGGGCCACGGCGTGCCGCCCGACACCGACCCGACCGTCCTGACCCGGGTCGTCGACCTGATCCACTCCGTCGGGACGCAGGAACGATGAGCACCGGCCCGGCGGCGCCCCGCACCACCACCCCCGACCCGGGCGGGGAGGCGGTGGACGCGGTCGTCGTCGGTGCCGGGATCGCGGGGCTGACCGCGGCCAGGACGCTGCGGGAGCGCGGGCTGCGCGTCGTCGTGCTCGAGGCTGCGGAGGCCCCCGGCGGGCCGGTCCGCGGGGACAAGCTGCCAGGGCTCGACGGCGTCCGGGTCGACGTCGGCGCCGAGTCCTTCGCGACGCGCGGGACGGCCGTCGGCGAGCTCGCGGACGCCCTCGGCCTCGACGTGGTCGAGCCGTCGGGCGCGGGCGCCTGGGGATACGCGGCCGGGCGGGCGTTCCCGCTCCCTCGCGCCGGGGTCCTCGGCATCCCCGCCCACCCGTGGGCCCGGGACGTGCGCCGCGCTGTCGGCGTCGCGGGTTCGCTGCGCGCGAGCCTCGACCGGGTGCTTCCCCGCCGTGTCGTCGAGCCGGGAACCCTCGAGTCGTTCGTCCGCTCGCGCATGGGCACGCGCGTGGCCGAGCGCCTCGTCGCGCCCGTCGCCGGCGGCGTCCACTCCGCCCCGCCGGACCGGCTGGACGTCGACGCGGTCGCTCCCGGGCTGCTCGCCGCGTTCGAGCGCGAGGGGTCGCTCGCGGGCGCCGTCGCGGCGTTGCGTGCCCTCGCGCCCGCCGGGTCCGCGGTGCGCGGCATCGACGGGGGTGTGCACCGCCTCGTCGACGCGCTCGCCGCGGACCTCGACGTCCGGACCGACCACGAGGTCGTCGCCCTCTCCCGCTCGGGACCCGGTCAGGACGGGTCCGGTCCTGGCGCGTGGGTCGTCACGGCGAGCACGGGCGGCGCCGACGTGCGGTTCGTCGCACCGCGGCTCGTCGTCACCACGTCGGCCGTGGTCGACCACGTGGGGCCGCTCGTCGGCGGACCGGCCGACACGCTCCCCGACCCCGAGCCCGGCGCGGACGTGCGCCTCGTGACGCTCCTGCTCCGCGCTCCGGAGCTCGACGACGCCCCGCGCGGCACCGGGATGCTCGTCGCACCCCCGCACCGCGACGCCGGTCGCGCACCCCGCGCCCTCGACGTCGAGGCGAAGGCCCTCACCCACTCCACCGCGAAGTGGCCCTGGCTGCGCGAGCGGGTGCGGGACGCCGTCGGGCCCGGCCACCACGTGGTGCGCCTCAGCTACGGGCGGATGGGCTCGACGTCGACCCCTGACCTGGACCGGGTCGTCGCGGACGCGTCCCGCCTCTTCGGGGTCGAGCTGCACGGCCGCGTGCTCGGGCACGTCATGACCCGCTGGAACGGTGCGCTGCCCCCGCCGACCCCGGTGTACCGGCGCGAGGTCGCGGCCTTCACGGCCCGGGTCGACGACGTCCCCGGCCTCGGGGTGACCGGTGGCTGGATCGCGGGGACGGGGCTCGCGTCGATCGTCACGCACGCCCAGGAATGCGCCCGTTCCGTGTGAGGTAGATCTCGGAGCGGCGGGCGAGGAAAAGCCTGCAGGAATGACGTTCTGACAGGTCGTGCGAAAGGGACCTGACTGCGCGTCACGACGACGTCACCCGGATTTCGAAGAATGCAACCGCGTTTCGAGATCAGCGCCGCACGGAGGACACTGGAACGGTGAGCAGCACCCCGGACGACCGCGAACCCTCCCACCCGACCATCCGCGTCGGCACCCGCGGCAGCAAGCTCGCGACCACCCAGACGGGTCACGTCGCCCAGCGCCTGGAGACGTTGACCGGGCGGTCCGTCGAGACCGTCCTGGTCCGCACCGACGGCGACGTGCTCACCGGCTCCCTGGCCCAGATGGGCGGCACCGGCGTCTTCGTCACCGCCCTCCGCGAGGCCCTGCTCGCCGGACGTTGCGACGTCGCCGTGCACTCGCTCAAGGACCTGCCCACCGAGCCCGCACCCGGCCTCACGGTCGTCACGCCCGAGCGCGAGGACCCGCGCGACGCCCTGTGCGCGCGCGACGGCCTCACGCTCACCGGGCTCCCCCGCGGGGCACGGGTCGGCACCGGGTCGCCCCGCCGGGCCGCGCTGCTGCGCGCCGTGCGACCGGACCTCGACGTCGTCGACATCCGGGGCAACGTCGGCACCCGCCTCGCCCGCGTCCACGGCGACGCGGCCGACCTCGACGCCGTCGTCCTCGCCTGCGCCGGGCTGTCCCGTCTCGGCATGCTCGACACCGCCACGGAGCTGCTCGACCCGACCGTCATGGCACCCGCCGCCGGGCAGGGGGCGCTCGCGGTCGAGGTCCGGACGTCCTCGCTCACGGACCCCGTGCTCGCCTCCGCCCTCGCCACGCTCGACCACGAGCCGACACGCCTCGCCGTGCTCGCGGAGCGCGCCCTGCTCGCGCGGCTGGAGGCGGGCTGCGCCGCACCGGTCGGCGCGTACGCGACGCTGGACGGCGACACCCTCGCGCTGACCGCCGTCGTCGCCCGCGTCGACGGGACGGAGCAGATCGCCCACTCCGCGAGGGTCGACCTCTCTGCGCCCGACCCGGCGCCGACCGCCCCGGACGACGCCGCGCGCGACCTCGGCACCCGGGTGGCCGACGCACTGATCGCCGACGGTGCCGCCCGCCTCGCGCCGTTGCGCGGCCCGGAACCGGCCGACGCGTCCGCCACGCCGGCTCCCCGCGCCTCGACCGGGCAGCCGAACGCTGTCGACACGGCGCGTGTGCGCCTCCGGGACGGCGGCTACCGCGGGGAGAGCACGTGAGCCCCGGCCGCCTGCGCGACCCGTCCCGCGGCCCGGTCCCCGTCCCCGGGCGCCCCGCCTCCGCCGACTCTGGGGCGACGGAGCCTGGGGTGACCAACCCTTCCGTCGCCGAACCCCGGGTTGACGACCCATCAGCTCCGGGATCGGGCGGTAGCCCAGGGCTCGGCGTCGGGCCGGAGCGGGTGCTCGACGGCCAGACCGTGCTCGTCCCTCGCAGCCCCGACCGCGCGGAGGCCCTCGCCGCCGCGCTGCGCGACGCCGGAGCCCGCGTCCTCGTGAGCCCGGCGATAGAGCGCGCACCCGTCGAGGACACGACCCCCGTGGACGACGCCGTCGCGCGCCTCGCGCGAGGCGGCTTCGCCTGGGTGGTCGTCACGAGCGTCAACGCGATCGACGAGCTCGTCGCGAGCGCCGCGCGTCACGGCACCACCCTGCCCGACGTCGGGCGCACGGCCCGCTGGGCCGCCGTCGGACCCGCGACCCGTCGCGCGCTCGAGGCCGTCGGCATCGACGTCGACCTCGAACCCGCCGAGAACTCGGCACGCGGCCTCGTCGCCGCGTTCACCGAGCTCGATTCCGGTACTACCTCGGCGGACCGGGGTACCACCTCGGCCGTGCTCGTGCCGCAGGGGGACCTCGCCGCGGCCACGATGGCGGACGGGCTTCGAAACCTGGGCTTCACTCCGCACGTCGTGACGGTGTACCGCACGGTCGCGCACGACCTCTCCCCCGACGTCGTCTCCGCCTGGCACGCCGGCGAGGTCGACGCCGTCGTGCTCACCTCGGGAAGCGTCGCGCGGGAGGTCGCGCGCCAGCTCGGCCCGCGCGACGACGTCGCGGCCGTCGCCATCGGCGAGCCGACGGCACGCGCGGCGCGCGCCGTCGGGCTGCGGCTCGACGCCGTCGCCACCCGCCCGACCGACGACGCGCTCGCCACCGCCCTGACCACCGTCCTGTCGACCGGCCGGTCGACGCGCCGGTCGACCCGCACAGGAGACCCCTCGTGACCCTCATCCCCGGACAGCACCGACCACGCCGCCTGCGCACGACCCCGCGCATGCGACGCCTCGTCGCCGAGACGCGCCTGCACCCCGCGGACCTGGTCCTGCCGCTGTTCGTCAAGGAAGGGCTGACGGAACCGCGGCCGATCTCGTCGATGCCGGGCGTCGTGCAGCACACCGAGGCGACGCTCGCCGACGCGGTGCGCGCGGCGGCGCAGGCCGGCGTCGGCGGCATCATGCTGTTCGGCATCCCGGCGCTGCGCGACGCGACCGGGACCCAGGCAGACGCCGAGGACGGGATCCTGCAGCGTGCGCTCCGGACCTGCCGGGACGTCGTGCGCGAGGTGGAGTCCGCCCCCGGCGGGGCCGGTCGAGCGCCCGTCGTCATGGCCGACACGTGCCTCGACGAGTTCACCGACCACGGCCACTGCGGCGTCCTCACGACGCGCCGTGACGGCGACCGCGACGTCACGGTCGTCGACAACGACGCCACGCTCGACCGCTACGCGTCCATGGCGGTCGCGCAGGCCCGGGCGGGCGCGGACGTCGTGGCGCCGTCGGGCATGATGGACGGTCAGGTCGGCGTGATCCGCGCGGCGCTGGACGAGGCGGGGTTCGAGGACGTCGGGATCCTCGCCTACTCGGCGAAGTACGCGAGCGCGTTCTACGGACCGTTCCGCGAGGCCGTCGACTCGGCGCTGCAGGGCGACCGCCGGACGTACCAGATGGACGCAGGCAACGCTCGCGAGGGGCTGCGCGAGGCGGACCTCGACCTCGCCGAGGGCGCGGACATGGTGATGGTCAAGCCCGCGGGGTCGTACCTCGACGTGCTCGCGGCGGTCGCGGAGATGTCGCCGGTGCCGGTCGCGGCGTACCAGGTGTCGGGCGAGTACGCGATGATCGAGGCCGCTGCGGCGAACGGCTGGATCGACCGTCGCGGCGCGATCATGGAGTCGGTGCTGGGCATCGAGCGCGCCGGCGCGGACGTGATCCTCACCTACTGGGCCACCGAGATCGCGGGCTGGCTGCGCGACGAGACCTTCGGAGGGGCACGCTGATGACGAGCACGACGGGCACGAACGTGACCGACAACCACGCAGCGTTCGTGCGTGCCCAGGGCGTGCTGCCCGGCGGCGTGAGCTCGCCCGTGCGGGCGTACGGGTCGGTGGGCGGCGACCCGCGTTTCCTCACGTCGGCTCGCGGTGCGTACGTGACCGACGTCGCGGGGCGCGAGTACGTCGACCTCGTGTGCTCGTGGGGGCCGGCGCTGCTGGGTCACGCGCACCCCGGGGTCGTCTCCGCGGTGCAGGAGGCCGCGGCTCGCGGGCTGTCGTTCGGCGCGCCGACGCTCGGCGAGGTCGAGCTGGGCGAGGAGATCCGCCGACGCGTCCCCGCGGCCGAGCGCGTGCGCCTCGTCTCGACGGGCACCGAAGCGACGATGACCGCGATCCGCCTGGCGCGCGGCGTCACGGGTCGCGACGTGATCGTGAAGTTCGCGGGCTGCTACCACGGGCACGTCGACGCGCTGCTGGCCGAGGCGGGTTCCGGCGTCGCGACGCTCGCGCTCCCCGGGTCCGCGGGCGTGACCGAGGCGAGCGCGGCCGAGACGCTCGTGCTGCCCTACAACGACCTCGCGGCGGTCGAGCGCGCGTTCGCGGAGCGCGGCTCGGAGATCGCGGCCGTCATCACGGAGGCGTCGCCCGCGAACATGGGTGTCGTGCCGCCGGGCGAGGGCTTCAACGAGGGCCTGCGCCGGATCACCGCCGCGCACGGAGCCCTGCTGATCCTGGACGAGGTGCTCACCGGGTTCCGCGTCGGTCCGAGCGGCTGGTGGGGACTCGAGAACGAGCTGCTGCGCGGCCAGGGCGGGGACGGGTACACGCCCGACCTGTTCACGTTCGGCAAGGTCGTCGGCGGGGGGATGCCGGTCGCGGCGGTGGGCGGCCCGGCGTCGGTCATGGACCACCTCGCACCGCTCGGGCCGGTCTACCAGGCGGGCACGCTGTCAGGAAATCCCGTCGCGGTGGCGGCGGGCCTCGCGACCCTGCGCCTGGCCGACGAATCGGTGTACGCGCACGTGGACGGGGTGGCCTCGGTCCTGTCGAAGGCCGTCAGCGAGGCTCTCGACGCCGCGGGTGTGGCGCACGTCGTCCAGCGGGCCGGGTCGCTGTTCTCCGTGTTCTTCGGCGACCTCGCCGCGAGCGTCGGGGTGCAGGACTACGCGCAGGCCCAGGCGCAGGAGACGTTCCGGTACCGCGCGTTCTTCCACGCGATGCTCGACGCCGGGGTGAACCTGCCGCCGTCGGTCTTCGAGGCGTGGTTCGTCTCGGCTGCGCACGACGACGACGCCGTCGCCCGGATCATCGACGCCTTCCCGGCGGCAGCCCGCGCCGCCGCGTCAGCCCCCAGGGCCTGACCGGCACCCACCTGGCGCGCCGAACACGTCATGGGGGTCGTTATCCGGTGGATAACGACCCCCATGACGTTCTCGGCAGCTGAAGGATGAAGGGGGGAACTCAGTAGCCGCGCTTGGCCTCGAGGCCCGCCTGCTTGCCCAGCGAGCGGATCTGGAAGCCGAACACGATGAGCATGACGCCCCAGACGATCGTGAACACCGCGATGATCCACACGATCGACACGAGCCCGGCGTCGACGTTGAAGAGCACGAGCAGGCCGAAGACGAGCGCGAGCAGCCCGGCGAAGACGCCCCAGCCCCACCCGCTGCCCGGGACCTTGCGCAGGTCGAGGCTCGAGACGGCCTGGAACAGGCCGTAGACGACGAGCCAGAAGCCGATGATCCACACCAGGACGACCGCCGTCTTGCCGGGCCAGACCAGCAGGACGATGCCGACGGCGAGGCTCAGGACGCCCATCGTGACCAGCAGCGCGGTCCCCCCGCCGGAGCCGCGACGCCGCACGCCCTCGACGATCTCCAGGATGCCGTCGACGACCGCGAAGATGCCGATCACCCAGATGAGGGCTGCGGCGGTGACGTCCGGCCACGCGATCGCGACGATGCCGAAGATGATCGCCACGACGCCACGGATCACCGGCCAGTACCAGACCTGCTTGGCGGTGGACGAGAACGCGGTGAGGATCGGGTCCTGGTTGGTCATCATGACTCCTGTACGGGCATGTGCACGGTCGGGGCGGATGGACGGCAGATCCGGTGTCGTTCCACATGAAACACCCGGAGCGTGCGTCTGTCGCGGCGACACACGGCGATCAGGCCCGCGCCGGGTGCGGCGAGGCGGTCGGCGCCCTCGCGGGGGCCCGACGGCGTCGCGATCTCCACACGACGAGGACCGCGAGCGCGAGGAAGGCGCCGAACACGAGGACGGGACCGGCGAAGAACGGGCCGATGCGCTTGTCCGCCACGACCGCGTACGACTGCACGACGGGCGTGTCGCTCGATGCCTGCACGAACGCGAAGTCGGACAGGATCTCTGTCCCCGGCTCGGTGAAGACCTGCTCGTGCGACGTGACGTAGTCGCCCTGCCGAAGGAGCGCGGCGAGCTCCGGCGAGTCCACGGTGGCCGGTTCGACGCGGCCGGCGAAGCGCACGTCGGGTGCGGAGGCCTCAGCGGTGGCGTCCTGCCGGTCGACGCGGTGATCGCCCAGCACGTAGGTGCGGGTGTTCTGCGTCGACTCGGCGACGGACGACATCCGCATCGGGTAGACGATCTCGTCGCTCGGGAACGTCACGCGCAGCGGCTGGAGCGTGCCGTCGAACGAGGTCGCCGCCTCCGGCGCGAGGCGCGCCGCGACGAACGACCACTCGTCCTTCACGTACGGGGCGAGCGCGCGCTCGATCGACGGCGAGAGCTCGAAACCCTTGTCGGCCAGCCAGCCCTGGAGCGCCGTCGTGTCGCGCGCCCGCAGCGTGGTCACGTCGAGCGGCCCGAGCCGGACCTCGGCGAGCACGGACACGTCGGGCGCCGATCCCGCGGCACCGTCCTCGGCGCCGAGCGTTCCGAAGGTCAGCTCCGGCCACCAGCGGGTCGCGGAGACGACGGCGCGCGGCGCGGTGATCTCGTCGAGCTCACGGAAGACCTCGGGGTCGGCCAGCGCCACCTCGGCGGGCGCGGGCGTCGGCAGGATGAGGCCGACCTCCGGCGCGTTGGAGAGCGCGTCGAGCGCCAGCAGCATCGTCTCGGTCTCGCCGTCCCACTGCAGGATCGCGGTCTCCGCGGTCACGGCGGTCTCGTACGCGGGGTTGTCGACCATCCCGCCGCACGCGCAGGCGCTCGCGGGCGGGGCCACCACGACCGTCCCGGCGGCGAGCGCCGTCACGGCGATCGCCGTCCGGGCCCCCCGCCACGTCGTCGTGCGTCGTGCTGTCCCCATGCCTGGGAGGCTAGGTGGCGGCAGATCGGGCTGCCTGTCGAGCCGGTAATCGTGACGCGCCTGTGATCCGCGCGTCGACGCACCGTGCGGATTGCACCGTTTCGCGAGCATCTGGTCCCGGCGCACGACGTCGTGCCCCGTTGACCCGCACGTACCCCATAGGGGTATGCTGGACGTGTCGCCGGCCCACCGGCAGGCACCGGAGGAGAGAGATGGACCAGACGACCGAGACGCACGAGCCCGCCACCGACACCACCGTGCACGACGACCACACCGGTCCGCACGGCTACGCGTCGGACAAGCAGGCCTACCTCAAGCGGATGCGCCGCATCGAGGGCCAGGTCCGCGGGATCGCCCGCATGATCGACGAGGACGTCTACTGCATCGACGTCCTCACGCAGGTCTCCGCGGTCACCAAGGCGCTGCAGGCCGTGAGCATCGGCCTGGTCCAGGACCACCTCGGGCACTGCGTCGTCGACGCGGCGAAGCAGTCCGACGAGGCCGGGGCGGCGAAGGTCAAGGAGGCCGCCGACGCGATCGCGCGCCTCGTCCGCAGCTGACCAGCACTCCCGACCAGCCCCACGAGCAACGACACGAGGAGCACCATGAGCACCGTCACCACCCTGGGCATCACCGGCATGACCTGCGCCAGCTGCGTCGCCCACGTCACGAAGGACCTCGAGGCGGTCGCGGGCGTCGAGAACGTGAGCGTCGAGCTCCGCGTCGGCGCGGCGTCGGAGGTCACCGTCTTCTCCGACGAGCCGCTCGACGAGGCCGCTCTGCGCGCGGCCGTGGACGAGGCGGGCTACGCCGTCGCGACCGTCGACGTGCAGCGGGACGCGCTCGCCACCCAGTACCGCGAGCAGGCGGCGGAGAAGCAGGCCGCACACGACCGCTCCGCGCACCCCCAGGCCTAGCAGCTCCGCCCGCACCACCCCTCCCGCGGACCGCCCGCCGGACGTCGCCACCGCGACCCGGGCTCTCCGCGCCGCGCCCACCCGGCGCCCCGCCGCGCCGTCCGCCACCCCGGACGACACCGGTGACACCACACGGAACATCGAGGAGTCACCATGCCCGCCACCGTCCATCCACCCACCGAGCAGCCGTCGCTCGCCGAGGTCGACCTCACGATCGAGGGCATGACGTGCGCGTCGTGCGTCGCGCGCGTCGAGAAGCGCCTCAACCGTGTCGAGGGCGTCACCGCGACCGTCAACCTCCCGCTCGAGAGCGCCCACGTCACCCTCGCGACCGCGGTGTCCGACGTCGACCTCGTCGCCGCCGTCGAGCAGGCCGGCTACACGGCCCGGGTCACGACGCGCCGCGACCTCACCGCGGCGAGCCACGACGCCCCGGCCCCGGCCACGGCCCACCCCGGCGGTGCCCCGGACCGCGACACGGACCTGCTGCGTCGCCTGCGGGTCGCGGCGGTGCTCACCGTCCCGGTCGTCGCGCTCTCGATGATCCCCGCGCTGCAGTTCTCGGGCTGGCAGTGGGCCGTCGCCGCGCTCGCGCTGCCGGTCGTCACGTGGGCGGCGTGGCCGTTCCACTCGGCGGCGTTCCGCGCGGCGCGGCACGGCGCCTCGACGATGGACACCCTCGTCTCGCTCGGGGTGGTCGCGGCGACGCTGTGGTCGATGTGGGCGCTGCTGCTCGGTGGCGCGGGCGAGCTCGGGATGCGCATGCAGCCGTCGCTCGTCCCGAGCCGCGACGAGATGGGGCCGCCGGAGCTGTACTTCGAGGTCGCCGCGGTCGTCACGACGTTCCTCCTCGCCGGTCGCTGGGCGGAGCACCGGGCGAGGTACCGCGCGGGCGACGCGCTGCGGTCGCTGCTGGAGCTGGGCGCGAAGGACGCGGAGCGCGTCACCCTCGCCCCCGACGGCACGCCCCGCACAGGGCCCGACGGCGCGTGGCTGGTCGAGCGCGTCCCCGCGGCCGACCTCGTGGTCGGGGACGTGTTCGTCGTCCGGCCGGGCTCGACGGTCGCGACGGACGGCGTGGTGCTGGAGGGGGCGAGCGCCGTCGACGCGTCGCTGCTCACGGGCGAGCCGGTGCCGGTCGACGTCGTGCCGGGCGACGACGTGACGGGCGCGACGGTGAACACGTCGGGCAGCCTCCTCGTGCGGGCGACACGGGTGGGCGAGGCGACGACGCTCGCGCAGATCGGGCGGCTCGTGACGCAGGCGCAGACGGGCAAGGCCCGGGTGCAGAGGCTCGCGGACCGGATCTCGGCGGTGTTCGTGCCGATCGTGCTGGTGCTGGCGATCGCGACGCTCGTCGGCTGGTTGCTGGCGGGGGCCGGGACGCAGCTCGCGTTCACGGCGGCCGTCGCGGTGCTCATCATCGCGTGCCCGTGCGCGCTGGGGCTCGCGACGCCGACCGCCCTGCTCGTCGGGACCGGTAGGGGCGCGCAGCTCGGCGTGCTCATCAAGGGCCCGGAGATCCTCGAGTCGACCCGGCGCGTGGACACGGTCGTGCTGGACAAGACCGGCACCGTGACCCAGGGCGCGATGGCGCTGGAACGGGTGGTGACGCCGTCGGGCACCCTCGACCTGTCAGCGCCTCACCGGTCCGGGGAGCCCTCCGCTGCTGACGGCTCTGCGGACGCAGGCGCCCGGGACTCGCTCCGGTACGCCGGCGCGGTCGAGGCGCTGAGCGAGCACCCCGTCGCGCGTGCGATCGCCGCCGCCGCCCGCGACCTGTCAGCACCCCACCGGTCGGGAGACCGTCCCGGTGCTGACAACACGGCTGGCTCCGCGATGCGGGCGGTCGACCCGGTGGGGGCCGACGGCGTCACGATCGGCGCGTTGCAGGCGTTCGACTTCCGCAGCGCACCGGGCGGCGGGGCCGAGGCCGTCGTCCGGGTCGCGCACTCCGGGCTCTCGCTCGGCACGAGCACGGGCACGGGCACGGCGAGCGGATCCGGTGGGCTGAGCGCGCGGCGCGTCCTCGTCGGGCAGCCGTCGTGGCTCACCGGCGAGGGGATCGCGTCCGACCCGACGCTCGACGACGCGTTCGCCGCCGCCGAGCGGACGGGGGCCAGCGCCGTCGTCGTCGCGTGGGACGGCGCGGCGCGTGCCGTGCTCGTGCTGCGCGACCCGGTGAAGCCGACGTCGGCCGAGGCGGTGCGCGAGCTCCAGGCGCTCGGCCTGCGGCCCTACCTGCTCACCGGGGACGGTGACGGCGCGGCGCAGGAGGCTGCCCGCGCCGTCGGGATCGCGGGCTCGGACGTCACCGCGCGGGTCCGCCCGGAGCAGAAGGTCGACGTCGTCGCTCGCCTCCAGCGCGAGGGCCGGGTCGTGGCCATGGTCGGGGACGGGGTGAACGACGCCGCGGCGCTCGCCACCGCCGACCTCGGCCTCGCGATGGGCACGGGCACGGACGTCGCGATCGAGGCGAGCGACCTCACGCTCGTGCGGGGCGACCTGCGCAGCGCGGCGACGGCGATCCGGCTCTCGCGCCGGACGCTGCGCATCATCAAGCAGAACCTGTTCTGGGCGTTCGCGTACAACGTCGCCGCGATCCCGCTGGCGGCCGCCGGGTTGCTGAACCCGATGATCGCGGGCGCTGCGATGGCGGCGAGCTCGGTGCTCGTCGTCGGGAACTCGCTGCGGCTGCGGCGCGCGGGCTGACCGCTCGGCGCTCGCTCAGTCGTTCGCAGCCCCGGCGAACGCCAGGGCGAGCGCACCGAGCGCGAACGCACCGATCATCAGGACGACGCAGCAGCCGCCGACGACGCGCGCCGCCCGCAACGCGTGGGGCGCCGCGCCGTCGCCCGGCCCGAGCAGCCCGACCCGGATCCCCGCCGCGGACAGGCGCACCGGGACCCGCCACGAGCGCACGTCGAGGTCCGACACGGTGGGGGCCGCACCGCCGAGGCGATCGGCGGCGATCCGCTGCTCGCGCAGCCGCGGCACCTGCAGCGCGTACCAGCCGAGCACGCCGTACTGGCTGAGGAAGTACGCGCCCCAGGCGAACAGGGCGACGCCGAGCGCACCGAGAGCGAGCTCGGACGAGGCCACCACGACGGCGACCCCCGCCGCTGCGAGCGCGGCACCGAGCGCGAGCCACAGCGGCACGGCGAACCAGTCGCCCGAGGCGTCGTCCTCCGGCCGGGATGCGCTCAGGGGGCGGCTCGAGTCCGCGAGCTGGTCCTCGAGCGACGGGCGCTCCTCTTCCCACCAGGCCACCTGCGGGCCCCCTCTCGTCCGACTGCCGACGTGCCACCCGAACCGTAGCGGACCCGCCGCCCCGTCATCGCGCCCGGTGGGGCGCCTCACCGGAAGCGGCGGCCCTCGTCCCGGCGGTAGGCCCATACCGCGAGCGCTGCGAACACGACCGTCCACCCGATGAGGACGGGCCACGCGAGCCCGTACGCCGGTTCGCCCGTGAGCGCCTGGACGAGGAGGTCGCGGCCGGCGCGGGTCGGTGTCGCCATGGAGATCGCGTCGAGCCACGGCGGGAACAGGAACGGCGGCAGGAACAGGCCGCCCGCGAACGCGAGCGGGAAGAGGATGACCTGCACCACCGGCAGCGCGGCCTTCGCGGACAGCGAGTACCCGACGGCCATGCCGAGCAGCACGAACGGCACGGACACGAGCAGGACCGTCCCGACGCCGGCGAGGAGCTGGGGCCAGGTCACCGCCGCCGCGGTGAACAGCCACCCGATGAGGATGAGCGGCACGAGCCCGAACAGCGAGAAGATCCCGCCGTTGAAGACCCGGGCGACCATGCGCGGCGCCGGGCCGGCGGGCAGCGACCGCAGGAACGGGTCGAACGGGAGCTGGCGGTCCTCGGCCACGCCGAGCCCGTAGGTGAACAGGCTCGCGGAGCAGATCGCGAAGAGACCGAGCGAGGCGACCGCCGTCGTCGCCGCGACCGGGTCCCCCGCGACCTCCTTCTGCGGCACGACGAAGAAGAACATCGCGAGCGCCGGGAACAGCAGGTTGCCGAGCACCGCGATCGGCACCCGCACCGTCTCGAGGAACTGGTACTTCAGGTGCAGCCAGGTGAGCCGCACCGGGGTCGGCGTCGTCGTGCTCATCACGCGTCCTCCTTCGAGATCATCTGCTCGAACGCCTCTTCCAGGCTCGCGCCACGGATCTCGAGGTCGTGGAAGTCGACGCCCGACGTCACGAGGTCGCGGACCAGGGCGTCGGCGTCGGGTGTGTACAGCTCCTGCTTGCCGCCGTCGTCGAGCCGCTCGGACCGCACGACGCCGGGTCGCTCCGACAGGTCGGCGGACGAGTGCACCAGCACCCGCCGCAGGGACACGCGCTGCAGGATCCCGTCGAGCGAGTCGTCGGCCCGCACGACGCCCTCGTCGATGACGACGACCCGCTTCGCCAGCGCCTGCACCTCCTCGAGGTAGTGGCTCGTGAGCAGCACCGTCCCGCCGTCGGCGTGGTAGGCGCGGATCGCGTCCCACAGCGCCTGGCGCGCGCCGACGTCGAGACCCGTCGTGGGCTCGTCGAGCAGCACGACGCGCGGGCGCCCCACGAGGGACAGCGCGACTGCGAGACGCCGCTTCTGCCCGCCGGACATCGCGCCCGTCTGGCGGCCGGCGAGCTCGCCGAGGCCGAACTGGTCGAGCAGCTCCGGGGTGGGGATCGGGTCCGGGTAGTGGCCGCCGACGAAGTCGACGACCTCGCGGACCTTGAGCGTCGCGGGCAGGCCGGTCTCCTGCGGGGTCAGGCCGAGCGCGACCCTGCTGCGAGCGTCGCGCGGGTCGCCGCCGAACAGCCGGACGGTGCCGGCGTCGGGCTTGCGCTGCCCGCTGATCAGGGAGAGCAGCGTCGACTTGCCGGCGCCGTTGGGCCCCAGCAGGCCGACGAGCTCGCCCGGCTCGACGGTCAGGGAGACGTCGTCGAGCGCGACGACGGTGCCGAACCGGCGGGTCACGTGGTCGGCGACCACGACGGACGTCGTGCCGCCCGACGCCGCGTGGCCGGGTCGGGTGGTCGGGCTGGTGCCCGTACGGGGGGCGATCATGCTCCGGCTCCTCTCAGGAGGGAGTTCAGTGCGACGGTGTAGTCCTCGAACGCTGCGCGTCCGTGGGCGGTGAGGACGAGGTAGGTGGCCGGGGTGCGACCCTCGTGCGTCTTGGTGACCCGGACGTAGCCGGCGTCCTCGAGCTTGCGCAGGTGCGTGGAGAGGTTCCCGGCGGTCATGTCGAGGAGCTTGCGCAGCGTCGGGAAGGACATCTCGTCGCCGGTCGGCAGGGCGGCGAGGGTCGCGACGACACGCAGCCGGGCAGGTGCGTGGATGACCGGGTCGAGCTCGGCGTCAGTCATCGCCCACCCACCTCCCCCGGTTGCGACGGGGCGGCCGGTTCGGCGCGACGCCTGCGGCGTCGGGCCCGGCGGACCTGCTCGATCGCGCCCATGACGAGGAACCCGCCACCGCCGAGCGTCGCCATCACGAGGTAGGTGAGCGGGAGCCCGGCGAACGTCGCGACCGCGGCGACGAGGAGGATCCAGACGCCCAGCACGAACAGACGGGTGTCCTGGAACGCCGCGGACCCGCCGAGGTAGAGGAGGCCCACGACGACGCACGCGAAGGCGTTGCTCGCGAGCGCCATGACCTCGTCGGAGGCGCCCGCTCGGCCGAGCCCACCGATGACGATCCCGAACGTGAGGAAGCCGAGCATCCACGACCACCCGTACATCGCTCCCGTGCGGGCGCTCACCCCGCGCGTGCCGGCGGTGCGGGTGACGGTGTGGACGATCGTGAGGACCACGGCGGCGACGAGGGCACCGGCGAACACCCAGAACGCCCACGGTGCGGGCTGGCCGGTGGCGTCGGCGCTGAGGTAGAGGCACAGGTAGCCGATCCCCCAGGCCAGTCCCCACGTGAGGTAGAGCAGCCGTCCGTCGGGCTCGGTGGCGGCCCGGGCGCGCTCCTGCTGGTCGCGGATGAGACGCAGGGTCTCGGCCGGGTCGAACGCCGGGTCGGTGGGCATGTCGTTGACCTCGCTGGTAGTCGGCGGTGCACAAAGTGGTTTGTGTTGCAAACTGGTCTGCACAGACTGACACACCTCGAACCTCCGGCACAAGCCCCCGTCGAACGCAATAATGTGATATCACTTTGATATCCCGGACGCCGACCGCGGCAATGTGCCGCACGAGAGGACCAGAACCATGACCGAGACCGCCCCGCCGCAGGACTCCGTCGGCGGCGAGCCCACCGGACGGCCCGTGGGCCACGCCGGGACCCGCGTCGACGTCACCGAACGCCCCGCGTGGTCGCTCGGCGCCGGTGGCGGAGGCCTCGCGCTCCTGCTCGCCCTCGCCCTCCTCGGCGGGTCGATCCCGTTGTTCGCGACCGGCACCCCGGTCGGCGTCCTGCTCGGCGCGGTCGCGATCCCTCTCGGCTTCCTCACGCTCACGACCGTCAAGATCATCAACCCCGGCCAGACGCTCGTCGTCCAGTTCTTCGGCCGGTACCTCGGGACGATCCGCCGCACCGGGCTCGTCGCCACCGTGCCGCTCTCGTCCCGCAAGCGCGTGTCCGTGCGCGTCCGCAACTTCGAGACGAGCGAGCTCAAGGTCAACGACGCCGACGGCAACCCGATCAACATCGCGGCGATCATCGTGTGGCAGGTCGCGGACACCGCGACGGCGAGCTTCGCCGTCGAGGACTACACCGACTTCGTCCGTGTCCAGGCCGAGTCGGCGCTGCGGCACGTCGCCATGTCCCACCCGTACGACGACGCCGAGGCCGGCGAGCAGTCGCTGCGCGGCGCGACGGAGGTCGTCTCGGCCGAGATCGCCGCGGAGGTCGCCGCGCGCGTCGTCGTGGCGGGGGTCGAGGTCATCGAGGCCCGCATCTCCAACCTGGCGTACGCCCCGGAGATCGCCCAGGCCATGCTCCAGCGCCAGCAGGCCGGCGCGATCATCGCCGCCCGCTCCCGCATCGTCGAGGGCGCGGTGTCGATGGTCGAGGACGCGCTCCACCGACTCGAGGAGAAGTCGGTCGTCACGCTCGACGACGAACGCCGCGCCGCGATGGTGTCCAACCTCCTCGTCGTGCTGTGCGGCGACAGCCGAGCCACCCCGATCGTCAACACGGGCTCGCTCTACCAGTGACCGGCCCCGGACCGGACCAGCCGGCAGTGCCCGACGACGGCCCCGCGCCGCCGTCGGGCGCCCGCGTGCCGCCCGGGGAGCCTCCCGAGAACGACACACCCCGCCGGGCGCAGCGGAAGTCGGTCCTGCTCCGCCTCGACCCGGCGGTCCACGACGCTCTCGCGCGCTGGGCCACGGACGACCTGCGCAGCGTCAACGCCCAGATGGAGATGCTGCTCCGACGAGCGCTGTCCGAGGCCGGCCGCCTGCCGCGCGACGTCCGGCCCCCCCGACGCCCGGGGCGCCCGCCGAACACGACCTGAGGGACGTCAGCTGCCGCTCGGCGGCCCTCAGGTCGTGCTCGGCAGCGGGTGCTATAACCGGACGGTGACAACGACCGAGAGCCGACGCCGCATCGGTGCGGAGATCTGGATCGTCCTCGGCCTGAGCCTCGGCAAGTCCGCCGTCTACGCGATCATCGCGATCGTCGCGCGGCTCACCGCGGGCACCCCGCTGGGGGAACAGTCCACGAGCCTCAACGTGAGCCAGTCCTCCCGCCCGTACCTCGATCTCACATACCAGGTCGTGGGGATCGTCTTCGCCGTGCTGCCCGTCGCGCTCGCGCTCTACCTGCTCAGCACGCGCGGCCGGTCGGCGGTCCGGGCCATCGGGCTCGACGGCGCGCGGCCCCTGCGCGACGTCGGCTGGGGGTTCGCGCTCGCTGCCGCCATCGGCATCCCCGGGCTGGCGTTCTACCTCCTCGGGCGCGCCGTGGGCATCACGGTCGAGATCCAGGCCGCAGCGCTCAACGCCGCCTGGTGGACCGTGCCCGTGCTGGTCCTGGCCGCGCTGCAGAACGGCCTCCTGGAGGAGGTCATCGCCGTCGGCTACCTGTACGAGCGCACGCACGACCTCGGCTGGGGGCGCGTGAAGTTCGTGGTCGCGAGCTCGCTGCTGCGCGGGTCGTACCACCTGTACCAGGGCATCGGGCCGTTCTTCGGCAACGTCGTCATGGGAGTGGTCTTCTCGTGGTGGTACACGAGCCGCTGGGGCCGCCACCGCGTCATGCCGCTCGTGATCGCCCACACCCTGCTCGACGTCGTGGCGTTCGTCGGCTACGCGGTACTGCCGCTCGCCTGGAAGCAGTCGCTCGGCCTCGCGTGACGGTCAGTGGCCCGGCATGGCCAGGCAGCCGCCGTCGGCGATCGGGCCGCCCGCCTCGAGCGTGACCGCGTCGGGCGCGACCTCGCCGAACACGCAGCCGCCGGGCACGCTCACGCCGATGCCGAACGAGTCCCCCACCTGCGGCTCGCCGCCGAGAGCCGACGTCTCCGGCGTGACCTGCACGGAGGTGAACCCCGCGGCGGCCAGGGCGGCGTAGGCGTCGTCGCGGTCGACCGGCCCGCCCGTGGCGAGCGGGTCCAGGGCGGCCTGCACGTCCGGCAGCGCGAGCGCCGCCTGCGCGTCGCCCTCGGCGGACCCCATCCGCTGGCGGTAGGCCTCGTTCGACGCGTCCAGCCCCTCTCCGGGCCCGACGGCGTTCGTGGCCTCCGTGGACCCGGCGACCTCGACCGGGGCCGGGGTGTCGTGCTGCCTCGCCCACCCGCTGACCAGGGCGTGGTAGCCGACGACCACCACGACGAGCGCCACCAGCGCGAGACCGACGAACCCCACCACGACGCCCGCCACGGCGCGCGAGACGCGTGAGGAACGGTCGTCGGTGGTGGTCTCGTCACGTACGGAGGTCACACGGAGACTGTCCCCCTGCCGACCGCGCACCGCGCGGTGGCGCAGCACTTCTGACCAGGATCTTCACGACCCCCGCTCGTCAGGCGCCCCGCAGCTCGCGCAGCGCCTCCCGGCGCTCGGCCTGCTCGACCGGGTCCGGCACCGGCAGCGACGCCAGGAGGCGCTTCGTGTACTCCTCGCGCGGGGCTCCGAGCACATCGGCACCCGTGCCCTCCTCGACGAGCTGTCCCTGGTAGAGGACCGCGATGCGGTCGGACAGCAGGTCGACGACCGCGAGGTCGTGGGACACGAAGAGGCTCGCGAAGCCCAGCTCGCGCTGCAGCTCCGCGAACAGCTCGAGCACGCGTGCCTGGACCGACACGTCGAGCGCCGACGTCGGCTCGTCCGCGACGAGCAGCTCGGGGTCGAGCGCGAGCGCCCGGGCGAGCGACGCGCGCTGACGCTGCCCCCCGGACAGCTCGTGCGGGAACCGGTCGCCGTACGAGCGTGGGAGCTGCACCGCCTCGAGGAGCTCGTCGACGCGGGACCGCGCCGCCTCGGGCGACGAGGCACGCCCGTGCACGACGAGCGGCTCGGCCACGCAGGCGGCGATCGTCAGGAGCGGGTTGAAGCTCGTCGCCGGGTCCTGGAACACGAACCCGACGCGGGGTCGAACGGGCCGCAGGTCACGCTGGCGCACGCCGTTCATCTCGACGCCGAGCACGCGCAACGACCCCGACGTGACCGGGGTGAGCCCCGCGACGGCGCGAGCGAACGTCGTCTTGCCGGACCCCGACTCGCCCACGAGCCCGAGCACCTCGCCCGGACGGACGGTGAGGGACACCCCATCGACGGCGGTGAACCCGGGGCTGCGGAACCGCCCGGGGTACGTGACCGTGACGGCGGTCGCCTCGACCACCGGCTCCGCGGTCTCCCAGCCGGCGTCGCGCGCGGCGGCGCGGTCGCGGGCCCGCGCCGTGCCCTCCCCGACGCGCGGGACGGAGTCGAGCAGAGACTTCGTGTAGGGGTGGCGCGGCGCGGAGAACAGATCGCGGGCGGGAGCCTGCTCGACGACCTTGCCCTGGTACATCACCGCGACCCGGTCCGCGAGGTCCGCGACGACGCCCATGTTGTGCGTGATGAGCACGATCGCGGTGCCGAACTCGTCGCGGCACCGACGCAGGAGGTCGAGGATCTCGGCCTGCACGGTCACGTCGAGCGCCGTCGTGGGCTCGTCGGCGACGATCAGCCCCGGGTCGAGGACGAGCGCCATCGCGATGATGATGCGCTGCTTCTGCCCGCCCGAGAACTGGTGCGGGTAGTGGTCGACCCGGGTGCCCGGGTCCGGGATCCCGACGCGCCCCAGCACGTCGACCGCCCGACGACGCGCCTCGCGCCGCGACACCTTCCCGTGCGCCCGGATGCCCTCGGCGATCTGCCACCCCACCGTGTACACGGGGTTGAGCGCGGCCGACGGCTCCTGGAACACCATCGCGACGTCCGTGCCGCGCACCTTCCGCAGGCGCGCGGGGTCGAGCGCGACGACGTCGTGCTCGTCCGTCCCCGCCTTGTTCGAGAGCACGACGGCGCCGCGCGTGGTCGCGGTGGTCGGGAGCAGCCCCAGGATGGTCTTGGCCGTCACGGTCTTCCCGGAGCCGGACTCGCCGACGACGGCGAGGACCTCTCCGGGGGCGACCTCGAGGTCGACGCCGTCGACCGCGCGCACCGAGCCCGCGTCGGTCGCGAACGACACCGCGAGGTCACGGATGGTCACCACCGGACGGGTCCGCGCGTCGTCGGTCCCGGTCGTCTCGTTCGTCACCGCGGTCATCGCCGGTCCTCCGTCTCGTCCTCTGGGAAGTCCTCCGGGATGTCCGGTCCGGTCTCCGGGTCGTCCGGGATCCACCCGCTGCCCGGTCCGCCCCGCAGGGAGTCGGCGAGCTCGTCCGAGCGCGCGCTGAAGCCCTCGAGCCCCTCGACGCCGCCCGGCCCCGCGGTCAGCGTGCCGCCCGGCACGACCGACGTCTCCGCGACCACGCCCGACACCTCGGCGGCCGCCCGGCGCGAGCGCAGGCGCGGGTCAGCGAGGTCGTTGAGGCTCTCGCCGACGAGCGTGATGCCGAGCACCACGAGCACGATCGCGAGACCGGGGAAGAGCGCCGTCCACCAGATGCCGCTCGTCACGTCAGACACGGCCTTGTTGAGGTCGTAGCCCCACTCGGCCGCGGCCGTCGGCTCGATGCCGAACCCGAGGAATCCGAGGCCGGCGAGGGTGAGGATCGCCTCGGACGCGTTGAGCGTGACGATGAGCGGCAGCGTGCGCGTGGAGTTGCGCAGCACGTGGCGGAACATGATGCGGCGGTGCGGCGTGCCGAGCACGCGCGCCGAGTCGACGAACGCCTCGCCCTTGATCCGTACGACCTCCGCGCGCGTGACACGGAAGTACTGCGGGACGAACACCACGGTGATCGACAGCGCGGCAGCGAGGATGCCGCCCCACATGCTCGACTGGCCGCCGGAGATGACGATCGCCATGAGGATCGCGAGGAGCAGGGACGGGAACGCGTAGATCGCGTCGGCGAGCACGACCAGCACGCGGTCGAGCCACCCGCCGAAGTACCCGGACACGAGGCCGAGCAGCACGCCGAGGACGATCGACGCGGCGATAGCGACGACGATCACCAGGAGCGCGGTCTGGGTGCCCCAGATGACACGCGACAGGACGTCGTAGCCGCCGACGGTCGTGCCGAGCAGGTGCTCCGCCGACGGCGGCTGCTGGGAGCCGAACGCCGTGTCGCCCGTGCGCAGCTGGCTGTAGCCGTAGGGCGCGAGCCACGGCGCGAGCGCGGCGGTCAGGACGAACAGAGCCGTGATGACGAGCCCGCCGACGAGCATGCCGCGCTGCAGGCCGACGCTCTGACGGAGCTGGTGGACGACGGGCAGGCGCGCCCAGCGGCTGCCTCGGACCGGGGCGGCCGCGAGCGGTCCGCCCGGGGGCGTGCTGGTCTCGGCGACCATGTCAGTACCTCACCCTCGGGTCGATGAGCGCGGCGATCACGTCGACGAGGAAGTTCGTCAGCGCGACCACGACCGCCAGGAGCACGACGATCCCCTGCACGGCGACGAAGTCGCGCGCCTGCAGGTACTCGGCGAGCTGGAAGCCGAGCCCCTTCCACTCGAACGTGGTCTCGGTCAGCACGGCGCCCGAGAGGAGCAGCGCGACCTGCAGCCCGATCACGGTGATGATCGGGATGAGCGCGGGACGCCACGCGTGCGACCGCACGAGGCGGGACTCGCGCACGCCGCGCGAGCGGGCGGCGACGACGTAGTCCGTCGACAGCGTGCCGATGACGTTCGTCCGGACGAGGCGCAGGAACACGCCCGCGGTCAGCATCCCGAGCGCGAGCGCCGGCAGGACGGCGTGCTCCAGCACGTCTCCGACCACGGCGGGGTTGCCGGTGCGGAAGGCGTCGACCAGGTAGAACCCCGACGGGTCGTCGAGGAACTGCATCTCGAGCTCCGCGGTCGTCGACGCCCGCCCGGAGACGGGCAGCCAGCCGAGCCACACGGAGAAGACGAGCTTGAGCAGCAGCCCGGCGAAGAAGACGGGGGTCGCGTAGGCGAGGATCGCCCCGATGCGGAGCCCGGCGTCGGGCAGGCGGTCGCGGAAGTAGCCCGCGAGCATGCCGAGCGGGATGCCGACGACGAACGCGACGAGCAGGGCGTAGGACGCGAGCTCGAGGGTCGCCGCGCCGTAGGTCGCGAGGACCTCGGTCACCGGTCGGTTGTCGCTGATGGTCGTGCCGAAGTCGCCGCGGAGCAGCCCGCCGATGTACTCGAGGTACTGGACGATGATCGGCCGGTCGTAGCCGGCCTCGTGGATGCGCTCGGCGAGCTGGTCCGGGGTGAGCCGCCCGCCGAGTGCCGCGGTGATCGGGTCGCCCGTGGAGCGCATGACCACGAACACGGTGGTCACGAGGATGAAGACGGTCGGGATGATGAGCAGGGCGCGGACGAGGATGTAGCTCCCGAGCCCGCCCCCGCCGGTCCGGCGCCGGGCGGCGGTGCGCGGCGCCGCCGGGTCCTCGCCGACCTGTCGGTCCGAGGTGGTGGTGGTCATGTCGTCTCTTCGTTCGGGGGTCCGGGGCGCTGTGCGCCACGGACGCGGGGGCGCCCGGCCCTCTCGCCGCCACGCGGGCGGGGAGAGGACCGGGCGGGTCGGTCAGCCCTTGGAGAGCGCTGCGTACCGGAACTTGAACGACGGGTCGAGCGTGTCCTGCGCCCCTTCGACGTCGGCACCGACGACCGCGACCTGCGCACCCTGGAGGTACGGCAGCGTCGAGAGGTCCTCCGCGACCTGCGTCTGGATGTCCTCGATGACCCCGGCGCGCTCGTCGGGGTCGACCGTCACGGCCTGCTGGAGGATGAGGTCGTTGACCTCGGGGTTGTCGTAGTGGTTGACGAGGAAGTTCTCCTTGAGGAAGAACGGCGTCAGGTAGTTGTCCGCGTCGGAGTAGTCCGGGAACCAGCCGAGCTGGTAGGCCGGGTAGACGTCGGTCGTGCGCTCCTTCGAGTAGGTGACCCACTCGGTGGTCTGCAGGTTGACCGTGAACAGGCCGTCCTTCTCGAGCTGGTCCTTGATGAGCGCGTACTCGTCGGCCGACGACGGACCGTAGTGGTCGTTCGAGTACTGCAGGTTCAGGGTCACGGGCGTCTCGACGCCCGCGTCCTCGAGGACCGTCGCCGCGCCGGCGGCGTCGGGTGCGCCCGCGCCGTCGCCGTACATCTCCTTCAGCGGCTCGATCGCGCCGGTCAGGCCCGCGGGCACGTAGGAGTACAGCGGGGTGTACGTGCCCTTGTAGACCTGCTCGGACAGCTCGTCGCGGTCGATGAGGTCCGCGGCGGCCTGTCGGACGGCGAGCGCCTTCGCCGGGTCCGCGTCGTCGGTCTTGGCACCGAAGGGCTGGGTGTCGAAGTTGAACGTGATGTACCGGATCTCGCCGCCGGGGCCGTCGAGCACCTGGACGGAGTCGTCGCCACGCAGGTCCTCGATGTCCGTCGCGGACAGGCTGCGCCACGCGACGTCGATCTTGCCCTCCTGGATCTCGAGCTTCATGTTGGAGGCGTCCGCGAAGTACTTCGTCGCGACCTTCTCCGTCTTGGCCGGGCCGAGCAGGCCCTGGTAGCCGTCGAACGCCTCGAAGGAGACGAGGTTGTTGAGGTCGTAGCTCGTGATCGAGTACTGGCCGGCGAACGCCTCGCCGTCGACGATCGCGTCGTCGGCGGTGAGCGCGTCGGCGGAGAAGACGTCCTCGTCGACGATCGGACCGGCGGGGCTCGACAGGACCTGCGGGAACGTCTGGTCGTTCTCGCTCTTGAGGTGGAAGACGACGGTCGTGTCGTCCGGCGCGTCGACGCTCTCGAGGTTGAACAGGAGCGACGAGGGGCCGTTGTCGTCCGCGATCGCGACCTGGCGGTCGAAGGTGAACTTCACGTCCGACGACGTGAGCTCGTTGCCGTTGGCGAACGTCAGCCCGGGCTTGAGCGTCACGGTGTACTCGGTGGGGGCCGTGAACTCGGCGGACTCCGCGATGTCGGGCTCGACGTCGGGGCTGCCGTACGGCGTGTTCATGAGGAACGGGAAGACCTGGTTCATCACGGCGAACGACCCGTTGTCGTACGAGCCGGCCGGGTCGAGCGTCGTGACCTTGTCGGTCGTCCCCACGACGAGGGGGCCGCCGGAGTCGCCCCCGCCGTCGGCGCCGTCGTCGCCGGAGCCGCCGCCGCACGCGGTGAGGGTGAGGGTCACGGCCGTGAGGCCGGCGGCCGCGGCGAGGAGCCGCTTCTTGGACACCGCTGTCATCGTCATACCTCTTTCTCGGTTCTCTCGGGGTGCGAGACACCGGTGGCGCGACGCTGCACGCACCAGGACCCCGGTTGGTCATCGGAGTGCGTGCTTTCTAGCACGCCGTTGTGTCGAGCATGGGTCAGGAACGGTTGAAAACGGGAGCAACCGTCCACGTTGTTACCGGGTCGTAACGTTGGGACAGACCTGCGGGGCCGTGAGGTGAGACACGACGAGGCGCGGGCGGAGTGGGGTGTACCGTCCCGCCCCGCCCGTCACGGTCCGCCGGGTTATCGAGGCGGCTGCACGCCCGTCGACCCCGGGCCGTCCCCGGAGGCCGGGGTGTCCTCCTGGGCGGCCTCGTGGACAGCCTCCGGGTCCGCGCTCGGGTCGACCTCCGGGGCGACGTCGGGCGCGGGGGTACCACCCTGCACAGGCGCGCCGGTGGGCTCCGGGTCCACCACGGCCGGGGCGGGCGCCGGGCGGGCGGTGGGGGGCACGACGTCGGGCCGCGCGGCCGCCGCCCCGAGGACGGACCCTCCCGACACGACGACGCCGGCCGCCTCGGCCTGCGCCCGCAGGTCCGCGAGCTCCCGCGCGGCGGCACGCACCGCGAAGCCGGACACGACGTGGATCGCGCCCGCGACGAACGCGTAGAGCGCGAACACGATCGCGACGAGCCGCAGCACGTCGAAGGAGTCGAGCGGACGCGTGACGAGCAGCAGCCCGAACAGGGCCGACGTGATCCCGGAGGTCAGCATCCACGCCGCCCCCAGGTCGCGGTTGCGCGCCAGCCCCGCGGCGCCCACGATCGCGACGATCCCCAGCACCAGCACCCACACGGCCAGCAGGTAGTAGAGCACCGTCGGCGTGACGTCGGGCCAGAACGCGACCACCACGCCGAACACGACGTTGACCGCCGCCTGCACGAGCCACCACGCCGAGCTCAGCTGCTTGCGGTGCGCGAACCACTGCACCGCCGCCAGCACGCCGTCGACGACGAGGAACGCACCCAGGACCAGACGCATGACGTCCAGGTCGCCGAGCGGCTCGATCATGAGCAGCAGACCCAGCACCACGAGGAGGACGCCGCGGACCACGGGCAGCCACCACACGCGGCGGAACGGGTTGCGCGCCTGCGGGGCGGCCTCGTCCGGCACGGTCGAGGTGCCGGACCCGTCCGACGCCTGTCCTGACGTGCTCGTCGCGCCCGTACGTCGTGCCATGCGCACCTCCGGTGCTCCGGTTCGGCGCGGACAGCCCCGGCGGGGCGACCGCGCCGTCCCCATCCTAGGAACGACCGTCGCCTGCTCGCGCGTTACGACGCACCCTGCGCGGTCTCGAGCCGGTGGTCAAGGCTCCTCGAACCCGCCGGGGTCCGACCCGTCGGAGGACCGGCTGCCCTCCCGCTCTTCGAGGGTGTGCCGCGCGGAGCGGGCGACGAGGCGCACCCCGAGGGCCACGACCGTGATGTTCACGACCATGTGGGCGGTCACGACGCCCCGGGCCACCTCGTCGACGGCGACGACGTCGCCGAAGCCCGTCGTGGTCAGCACCGTCACGGAGAAGTAGAGGGCGTCGAGCTTGTCGACCTCCTCGTTGAACGACCCGGCGTCGCTCGCCGACAGCCCGACGTACACGAGCGAGAAGCCGACGACCAGCAGGGACACCAGGAGCACGATGGCCTCCGCGGCGGCCGCCATCGGACGCCGGCTCCGCACGATCCGCCGCTCCTGCCGCACGAGAACCAGCACGAACAGGGCGAGGCTCGCGACGAGGAGGAGGACCGCCGTCGGGACCGAGAACTCCGGTCGGATCGGGACCACGGAGTACACCACCGCGAGCACCACGAGGACCAGGACAGGACGGACGACGAACACCGCGTCACCACGCTCGAGCGCCATCCCGCCACCCTAGCGGCGGGACACCGGTCCCGACGGGGTCCGGGGCACGTGGCGCACGGCACGGCGGCGACGCCCTGTATTCCCGGCCTGTGCGGCATCGGCGACCTAGACTCGCCGGTATGCCCGATCTCGCACCCGAGCCGACCGACGGCCACCGGCGTCCGGTCGGCGCCGTGGTCGAGGTCGGCACGCTCGCCGGCCCGGACGGAGCACCCGATCCCCGACCGCAGACGGGTGCGCTCGAGGCGCTGATCGGCAGGCGGGAACGGCTCGACGACGGGAGCGTCCGCATCGTCGACACCGCTGAGCAGCGGGTGCGCCACCCCAGCGACCTCGTGAACCTCGTGCTGTGCGCCATCGGCGTCGCCGTCGTCATGCTCATGACCGTCTTCGCGCACGGCACGACGGCCGGCGTCGCGGAGGACGTGCAGAGCTTCAACCAGCTGCTCGCACGCATCCTGTTCGTCCCCGTCGCGGTCCTCGAGGGCCTCGTCACGCTCGCCATCCCGACGGCGGTGCTCATCGAGCTCGGCGTCCGGCGCCTCGGGCGCCAGGTCGTCGAGGCGATCGCGGCGGCTGCCGTGGGCCTGCTGCTCGGCGTGGTCGTCGTCCTCGCGGTCGAGGCGTGGGCGTCCCCGGAGCTCGTCCGGGGACTCTCGGTCTACGACGGCGGCGGGTGGCGGCTCACCGTCCCCGGCTACGTCGCCGCGATCGGCGGCCTCCTCACGGCGGCGGGCACGCGGACCCGACGGCGGTCCGTCGCGTGGTCGTGGAACCTGTTGTTCGTCGCGATCGGGGTCGTCCTCGTCACGGGCCAGGTGTCCCTGCCGGGGATCCTCATCACGCTCCTCCTGGGCCGCATCGCCGGGATGACCGTCCGGTACGTGTCCGGCGTCCGCAGCGACCGGGCGTACGGACCCGAGCTGGTCGCCGGCGTCCGGCGCGCCGGGTTCACGCCGACCGCGCTCGTGCGCGTGCGGGACGTCACCGACGACGACGAGCTCGCCGAGGCCGCGGACGACCCCATCACCGAGGTCGACGCCGAGGGTCACATCACCTCCGAGGTGCGCGTCGGCGTGCTGCGCGCACCGGGCGCCGACGACGTCGGGACCGTCCTCACGGCCGACGCGGCCCTCACGCGCCAGCACCTGGGGGCAGCCGCCCGGGTGAGGGACGCCGCGCCGTCGGGCGGCGCCACGACGCCGGCCGCGGCGCAGGGCGCGCCGTCGGACTCCGCGGCGATCGCGCTCACGCGAGCGGGCGACAACCGCGTCTACGCGATGCTCGGGGAGGACGGGGGCCGCCGGGACGTCGTCGTGCTCGACGGGGACCGGCAGGTCGTCGGGTTCCTCACCCGGTTCTGGCGGTCCCTGCGCCTGCGGGGGCTCGAGGGGCGCACCGCGATCTCGCTGCGGGCCGCCGCCGAGCGCACCGCCCTCCTCGCCTACGCGGCCCGCACCGCGGGCGTGCGGACCCCGCGCCTGCTCGGGATCGCAGAGTCCGCGGACTCGATGGTCCTGGTCCAGGAGCACGCGGACGGCGCCGTGTCGCTGCGCGACCTGCCGGCCGACGAGCTGACGGACGCGGTCCTCAACGAGGCGTGGCACCAGCTGCGGCGCGCCCACTCCGCCGGCCTCGCGCACCGTGCCCTCACGTCCGACGTCATGCTCGTCTCGCACGAGCCCACGACCGGCGCCCCCCAGGTCTGGCTCACGGGGTGGGAGCAGGGCGACATCGCGTCGTCCGAGCTGGCGCGACGCATGGACCTGACGCAGATGGTCGCCCTCCTCGCGCTGCGCGTCGGCGCCCGGCGCACCGTCGAGTCCGCGGTCAGCGTGCTGCCCGACGAGGACATCGCCGCGATCGGGCCCCTGCTGCAGTCCGTCGCGCTGCCGCGCAGCACGCGCGACGAGATGCGGCAGAACAAGGAGCTGCTCAAGGAGCTGCGCGCCGCGCTCGTCGAGCGGCTGCCGGAGGCGGACGTCGAGCCGCAACGGATCACGCGGTTCGGTGCGCGCACGATCCTCACGCTGACGCTGACCATCGTCGCGGTCACCGTCGTGGTGACGACGATCAACTTCGAGCAGATCACCACCGCGGTCGCGGAGGCCAACCCGTGGTGGGCCGTCGCGTCGTTCGCGCTCGGCATCCTCACGTGGGTCGGCGCCGCGCTCACGTTCGTCGCGTTCTCGCCGAAGAAGATCCCCATGATCCGCGCGACCCTGACGCAGGCCGCCGGGTCGTTCGTCGCGCTCGCCGCACCGGCCGGGATCGGCCCGGCGGCGCTCAACCTGCGCATGCTCACCAAGCGGGGCGTGCCGACGCCCGTCGCCGTCGCCACCGTCGCGCTCGTCCAGGTGTCGCAGTTCGTCGTGACGATCCTCATCCTCGTCGTCCTGTCGATCTTCACGGGCCGCGGCGGGCTCGTGCAGCTGCCGTCGACAACCGTCCTGCTCGCGATCGGCGGGGTCGCGGTCGCGGTCCTCGCGACGCTGCTCATCCCCGCGGTGCGCAACTGGGTGCTCGCCAAGATCCGCCCGACGATCCAGCAGGTGTGGCCGCGACTGTCCGAGATGCTCGGCCAGCCGGGACGGCTCGCGGTCGGCCTGGCCGGCAACGTCATCATGACGCTCGGGTACGTCGCCGCGTTCGACGCCGCGCTCGCCGCGTTCGGCCAGGAGCTCTCGCTCGTCGACGTGGCCGTCATCTACCTCGTCGGCAACGCCGCCGGTGCGGCCGTCCCGACACCCGGTGGCCTCGGCGCGATCGAGGCCGCGCTGATCTTCGGCCTCTCGGCAGCGGGCATCCCCGCCGCGCTCGCCACGTCGGTCACCGTGCTCTTCCGCGTCGCCACGTACTGGGCGCGCATCCCGATCGGCTGGGTCGCGATGAGGTTCCTGCAGAGGAAGGGAGATCTCTGACCCCCGTCAGAGACCTCCCACCGGCGGCTACGCGCCGTCGACCACCGCGACCACCTGCGCGGCGAGGACGCCCGGGAGCCCCGTGGCCAGCTCGCGGACGTCGACCCCCTGGTCCTGCGCGGCTCGCAGCAGCGCACCCGCACGGACCGCGTCAGGCTGCGCACCGTCCCCGATGAGCGTCATGACACCCGCCGTGAACGACGCCCGGCCATGACCCTTCTCGCCCGCCTGCACGTACAGCGCGAGCGCACGCTGCGAGTCGTGCGGACGCCCGTCGCCCGTCGCGTGCTGGGCGGCGAGGTTGTAGAGCGCTCGCGGGTGTCCCGCCGCGGCGGCGCGCTCGAGGTGGTGGCGTGACCGCTGCGGGTCCGCGGCGACGCCCTGCCCCGTCGCTGTGAGCACCGAGAGCTCGAACAGCGCGTCGGCGTCGCCGCGCTCCGCCGCCACCTCGTGGTCGCGCACGGACGCCGCCGCGTCCTTCGGGTAGCCGTAGCCCGCGTACCGCATCCAGCCGCGCAGCACGTGGGCGGAACCGTCGGGGTCGTCCTCGGCCAGGCGGTCCACCCGCGCGGCGACCTCGTCCGCCGGGTAGAGCTCGCGGAGGTAGCGCTCGCGCGTCCACGCGAGCGCCGCCTCGCGCGACACGTCGGGACGCCCGGTGCTCGACCCGATGTCGTCCGCCTTCCGGTACGCCATGAGCATCAGCTGGTCGGCGGTGGGCGGCAGGAGACCGATCATGTGCTCGTTGCGGACGAACGCGTCCCGCAGGCCGTCGCCCGCGGCGAGCAGCCGCGCCGCGTCCGGCGCCGGGTCGCGGACCGCTGCGGCGGCCTCCTCGAACGCCGAGCTCCCGCGGGCCGGGGTCGCGGGCTGGGCCGGGGTCACGGGCTGGGCCGCAGTGCCCTCGACGAGCTCGCCCGCGGCGTTCCGGATCGTGCTCGTCCCGCCGTTCGACCAGAGCACCCGGAAGCCTTCCGGGAGCGAGAGGAAGCGCACGAGGTGCGGCGCCCTGCGGTACAGCTCGTGCGCGGGGACCGGGAGGAGCCCGCCGCGCGGCTGCTCGGCGACGGACTTGACGACCCACCCCGAGGCCCCGTCGCCCGTGGGGAAGGTCCGCTCGACGTACATCTCCGGGGCGTCGTACACCCCGTTGTAGACCAGCACGGTCTCGGTGAACCGCGTGGGCTGCCAGCCGGTCCGCAGTCGGCTCTCCAGCTCGCGCTGACGACGGTAGGTGTCGAGCATCGGGCTGACGTCCCACGTGAGCGTCGTGATGCCGTCCTTCGTGAGGTCGGTGGCCGCGACCCGCAGGTCGTTGCCGTCCGCCACGAGCGAGGCCCACCACAGCCCGTACCAGGTGCCACGACCGGCGGCCACGTTCACGGTCTCGGTGGACGAGTACCAGTCGAGGAGACCCGTCGTCCACGGCAGCAGGTCGGGCGTGGTGCGGATCCACACCCGACGGCCCTGGCGCGAGCGGGTCTCGGCGGTGACCGTCTCCGGCACCCGCGTCGGGGTGCCGTCGGCCCACCAGCGCACGGCGTCCGCGGCCGGCGGCGGCCACGCGGTGCGAGCGTTGGCGATCGAGTCGAACCCGTGGACGTGCTCGCCGTCGAACATCGCGACGTACCAGTGCCCCGGACCGTGCGCGCGGTCGACGCCGACGACCGCGAAGGCGCCCTTGCCGCGGCCGCGCAGGCGCTCGGCGATCTCCTCCGGCGTCGTCTGCTCGAACGCGCCGCCCATGAGCTCGGCGAGCTCGGCCTCGCTCGGCCCCGCGGGCGTCGCGCTCCGTGTCTCACCACCGTTGAGGAACCCGACCATCGAGGCGACGGCGGACGCCGCGTGGTTGACCGGACGCTCCGCGAGCGTCGCGTCGTTGCGGTTCCCCGCGGCGAACGCCTGGACCATCTGGCTCTGCGTGAAGCACGACTCCCGCACGTAGGCCGTGCCGTCGAACGCGACGACCGCCTGCGCGCCACCGCGGCCCGGCGTCCACACGTGGAAGCCCCCGGGGACGACCGTGCTGTACCGCGTGGCGGTGGCGACGTCGATGCCGAGGAGCGTCGCCGCGCGCTCCACGAGCTGGGGGAATCCCTCGGTCCAGTGCTGGCCTGGCTGGTTCTGCGCGTTGGCGTCGGTCACGGGCACAGGCTACGACGACGACGCGACCGCCCCGCCGCCCGTTTCGTGGGGGCTGCTCCCCGCATGTCGCAGGAGCGCCTCGGCGTGGCGCAGCACCGGGCCGTCGACCATCCGGCCGTCGAACGTGAAGACGGCGTCCGGCCCACCGGGGTTCGCCGCCGCGGCGTCGAGCAGGGCCCGGGCGGCGGCGACCTGAGCCGGGGTCGGCGCGAACGCCGCACGGATCACCGGGACATGGCTCGGGTGGATGCAACCCGTCGCGGCGAACCCGCTCGCCGCGGCGTCGTCGGCCTCGGCCCGCAGGCCGTCGAGGTCCGCGATGTCGACGTGCACCGCGTCGATCGCGGCCTTGCCCGCCGCCCCTGCGGCGAGCAGCACCGACGCGCGGGCGTGCCGCGCGACGTCGCGGTAGGTGCGGTCCGCGTGCCGGCTGGACGTGCCGCCGAGCGACGCGACGAGGTCCTCCGCGCCCCACATCAGGGCGACGACCTCGCCGCGGCGCGCGAGCTCGGGCGCCGCGAGCACGCCCGCGGCCGTCTCGCACAGCGCCACGACGCGCACGCCGGGCAGGGCGAGCGCGAGCGCGGGCAGGGACGCGAGCAGTTCCGTGCCGGCTTTCGCGACCATCACCGTGCGCAGGCGCGTGTCCGCGAGCGCCGCGACGTCGAGCGCGTGGTCGTGCGTCCCGACGGCGTTGACACGCACGATCGTCCGGTCCGGGTCGAGCGTGCCCGACGCCGCGACGACGGCCCGCCGGGCGGCGTCCTTCGCGCCGGGCGCGACCGCGTCCTCGAGGTCCAGGATCACCGCGTCCGCGCGGTCGGCGGCCTTGGCGAACCGGTCCGGCCGGTCGCCCGGGCAGAACAGCAGCGCCGGCCCGACGCCGAACCCCGGGTCGGCACCCGATCGCGGCCCCGATGAGGGCGTAGACCGGGGCTCGGCAGCGAGACCCCGCCCCGCGTCGTCGGGCACCGGGCTGTCGGGAACCTGGCTGTCGGGCACCGGGCTGTCGGGCACCGGGCTGTCGGGCACCTGGCCGGTCACTGCGCCGCCTCGTGGGCCGCGCGCGTCCAGAAGAGCGCGGTGCGCACCGCGCGCACGACGAGCACGCCGTCCTGGTTGAGGCCGCGGTGCTCGAGCGTCACGACCCCCTGCCCGGGGCGCGACGCGGAGAGCCGCTTCTCGACGACCTCCGTCTCGGCGTAGAGCGTGTCCCCGTGGAAGACGGGCTTCGGGAGCTCGACCTCGCGGAAGCCGAGGTTCGCGACGATCGTGCCCTGCGTGATCTGCCCGACCGACAGCCCCACGACGGTCGACAGCGTCATCATCGAGTTCACCAGCCGCTGCCCGAACGGCTGCGTCGCGGCCCACGCCGCGTCGAGGTGGAGCGCCTGGTGGTTCATGGTGAGCGTGGAGAACAGGACGTCGTCGGCCTCGGTGATCGTCCGCCCGGGCCGGTGGCGGTACACCACGCCCGGCTCCAGCTCGTCGTAGTACAGGCCCCGCTGGACCACCTCGCGCACGCTGTGCCTCCTCCTGCTCCGCTGACCCGTCGAACACGTCCTCACGCGCCGTCGAACACGATCTGAAGGTCGTTGTCGGGCCGTTGACGACCTTCAGGTCGTGCTCGGCGGGCTACGTGTCCAGGCCCAGGCTCCTCGCGATCACCATGAGCTGCACCTCGGTCGTGCCCTCGCCGACCTCGAGGACCTTGGAGTCACGGTAGTGGCGGGCCACCGGGTTCTCGTTGAGGAAGCCGTACCCGCCGAAGATCTGCGACGCGTCGCGCGCGTTCGCCATCGCCGCCTCGCCCCCGACGAGCTTCGCGACCGACGCCTCCGCCTTGAACGGCTTGCCGTGGACCAGCTTCTGCGCGGCGTCGAGCCACGCGAGCCGCGCGGTGTGGACGCGCGCCTGCATGCGCGCGATCGTGAACGCGACGTGCTGGTTCGCGCCGATCTCGCGGCCGAACACCACGCGCTCCTTCGCGTACCGCAGCGCCTCCTCCAGGCACCCCTGCGCCGCGCCCGTCGCGAGCGCGGCGAACGCGATGCGGCCCTCGTCGAGCGCGCGCAGGAAGTTCGCGTAGCCGCGACCGCGCTCGCCGAGCAGGTTCTGCGCCGGGACGCGCACGCCCGTGAGCGTGAGCGGGTGCGTGTCCGACGTGTGCCACCCGACCTTGTCGTACGCCGGCCCGACCTCGAGCCCTGGCGTCCCCGCCGGCACGAGGATGCTCGACAGCTCCTTGCGCACCTCGCCGCCCGGCGCGCGCGACTCGCCCGTGACCGCCGTGACCGTCACGACGCTCGTGATGGGCGTGCCGGAGTTGGTGATGAACTGCTTGGACCCGTCGAGCACCCACGCGTCGCCGTCGAGCCGCGCGGTGGTTCGCGTGCCTCCCGCGTCGGAGCCTGCCTGCGCCTCGGTCAGCCCGAACGCCGCGAGCGCCCGGCCCGCCAGCAGGTCCGGCAGCCAGTGCTCCTGCTGCTCGCGCGTCCCGTGCCGGTAGATCGGCACGATCCCCAGCCCGACCCCCGCCTCCAGCGTCACCGCGATGGACTGGTCGACGCGGGCGAGCGCCTCGACCGCGAGGCACAGCGACACGTAGTCCTTGCCCTGCCCGCCGACGTCGCGCGGGAACGGCAGCCCGAACAGCCCGAGCTCGCCCATCTGCGCGACGATCTCCATCGGCAGACGGCGCTCGGTGTCGTACCGGTACGCGGCGGGCGTGACGACGACGTCCGCGAAGTCCCGGACGACCTGGCTCAGCTTGGCCTGCTCGTCGGTGAGCAGGGTGTCGACCTCGATCATGATGCTCCCTGGGTCTCGGGCGATGGTTCGGGGGTGGGGTCGGGGGTGGGGTCGATGCGGGCCAGCACCTGGTGGTGGCGCACCTGGTCGCCCGGGCGCACGGTGACGTGGACGACGCCGTCGTGCGGCGCGCGGACCGGGTGCTCCATCTTCATGGCCTCGACCGTGACGACGACCGTCCCGGCGGTGACGGGCTCGCCGTCGGGCGCGGTGGTCACGACCGTCCCGGGCATCGCGGCACGCACCTCGGGATCTCCGGCGGGGTCGGCACCGCTCAGACCGCGCTGGGCCCGACGCCGCGCGGCCCGCGCCTGCGCCCCACGCTCGGTCCGGTCGGGGGCGGCGAAGGCGACGGTCCGAGCGCCACGCCGCAGCCACACCACCCCGGGCTCGCCGTCAGCCGAGGGCTGCCACGCGAGCCGCACCCGCTCGCGGGTGCCGTCGAGCGTGAGGGACCACGCGCCGTCGGACCCGGCGCCGGGAGGGGGCTCGAGCCTGGCCCGGACCGGGCGCGCAGGTCCGCCGTCGGCGGGTCGCACGTGCACGACGGCGTCCCGCGCCGTCCCGGTGACGCGCACCTCGTGCTCCAGCGGGTCCGGCCCGACGACGTCGCGCAGCACGACGGCACGCGCCGCCCCCGGCCCGTTGGGCCGCCACCCGTCCCGCACCTGCCACGGGTCACCGCCGTCACCCGCCCCACCGACCGCACGCTCGACGACGAACAACGCCGCCGCGACGACCTCGCCCAGCCCACCGTCGTCGGACCGAAGCCCGACCTCGGAGGTGAGGGATTCGGGGGTGTGCGCGCCGTCGTGGTCGGGTCTGGCGGGAGCGGGCGAGGAACGAGGGCGCGGATGGAAGACGGCGCGCCCCCTCCCCCGTCCTTGGTCTGAGGCAGCCCCGCTCTCGACGAGACGGTCGATCAGACCGGTGTCGAGACGCCCGGCCCGGACGTCGTCGTCCGCGAGCAGTGCCCGCAGGAACCCGACGTTCGTCTCGACGCCCAGCACGACGGTGCGGGCGAGCAACCCGTCGAGCCGATCGATCGCCTCGTCACGGGTCTGCCCCCACGCGACGGCCTTGGCGAGCATCGGGTCGTAGTCGCTGCCGACGACCGTCCCCGTGCCGATGCCGGAGTCGAGCCGCAGCGGCGTCGCGCCCGGTCCGGAGGGCACGCCGCCGTCGTCGTGCACGAGGACGGTCCCCGTGGCCGGGAGGAAGCCGCGCGCGGGCGACTCCGCGTACACGCGCGCCTCGACCGCGTGACCACGGAGCACGACGTCGTCCTGCGTGAACGGCAGCGGCTCGCCCGCCGCGACGAGCAGCTGGAGCTCGACGAGGTCGAGGCCGGTCACCATCTCGGTCACGGGGTGCTCGACCTGCAGACGCGTGTTCATCTCGATGAAGAAGAACGTCTCGGGGTCGGCGGCCGGCACGAGGAGCTCGACCGTCCCTGCCCCGACGTACCCGACCGAACGGGCGACCTCGCACGCGGCCCGGCCCATGCGCTCCCGTCCGGCGGCGGAGAGCAACGGGGACGGCGCCTCCTCGACGACCTTCTGGTGCCGGCGCTGGAGCGAGCACTCGCGCTCACCGAGGTGCACGACGTGCCCGTGCGTGTCGGCCAGCACCTGGACCTCGATGTGCCGCGGCGCCTCGACCAGCCGCTCCAGCAGGAGCGTGTCGTCACCGAACGACGACGCCGCGACCCGGCGCGCGGACGCGAGCGCGCCCGGGAGCTCGTCCGCCGACCGGACGACGACCATCCCCTTGCCCCCGCCCCCGGCGGACGGCTTGACGAGGAGCGGGAAGCCGACGCCGGGCGCCGCGGCGACCAGCGCGTCGTCGGGCATCCCGGGCGTGCCGGCCCCGGGGACGACGGGCACGCCGCGTGCGGCGACGATCCGCTTCGCGGTGAGCTTGTCGGCCATCGCGACCATCGCCGGGACACCTGGTCCGACGAACGCGATGCCCGCCCGCTCGCACGCACGAGCCAGGTCGGGGTTCTCGGAGAGGAAGCCGTAGCCGGGGTGGATCGCGTCGGCGCCCGACGCGACCGCGGCGGCGACCACGGCGTCGACGTCGAGGTACGCCCTGGGTGCGCCGGGGGCGCTGGTCCCCGATCCCAGGCGCACGGCCACGTCGGCCTCGCGCACGTGGCGCGCACCCACGTCGGCGTCGGAGTGCACGGCGACGGACCGGATGCCCAGGCGACGCAGCGTGCCGAGCACGCGGCACGCGATCTCGCCCCGGTTGGCGACGAGGACGGTCCGGAACACGGCCCTCACATCCGGAAGAGCCCGAAGCGCGGGCTCTGGTCGGTCGGGGGGAGAGGTGTGCGCGCACAGACGCCGAGGGCGAGGCCGAGCACGCGACGCGTGTCGGCGGGGTCGATGACGCCGTCGTCCCACAGGCGGGCGGTGGCGTAGTAAGGGCTGCCGTGCTCGTCGTAGTCCGCGCGGATGCCGGCCGAGAAGGAGGCTTCCTCGGCCGGGTCCCAGGTCTCGCCGCGCGATGCGAGCTGGTCCCGCTTGACCGTGGCGAGGACGGACGCGGCCTGCGGACCGCCCATGACGGAGATGCGGCTCGCGGGCCAGGACCACAGGAACCGCGGCGAGTACGCGCGCCCGCACATCGCGTAGTTGCCCGCGCCGAACGAGCCGCCGACGACCACGGTGAGCTTCGGGACACGCGTCGTCGCGACGGCCGTGACCATCTTCGCGCCGTCCTTCGCGATGCCACCCGCCTCGGCGTCGGTGCCGACCATGAAGCCCGAGATGTTCTGCAGGAACAGCAGCGGGATGCCGCGCTGGTCGCACAGCTGGACGAAGTGCGCGCCCTTCAGCGCGGACGCCCCGAACAGCACGCCCCGGTTGGCGAGGATCCCCACCGGGTGGCCGTGGACGTGCGCGAACCCGGTGACGAGGGTGTCGCCGTACTCGCGCTTGAACTCGTGGAAGCGGCTGCCGTCGACGATGCGCGCGACGATCTCGCGGGGGTCGTACGGGGCTTGTACATCGGTCGGCACTGCGGTGTACAGAGCTGCTCCGGGCCCCTCGGGCGCGTCGGCATCCACGGCAGGCGGCTCGACGGGCGCGACGTCCCATGCCGGCTCCGGGTCGGGCGGGAGCGTCGCGATGATGTGTCGCACGGTGTCGAGGGCATCGTCGTCGTCCTCGGCGAGATGGTCGACGACGCCGCTGCGCCGCGCGTGCAGCTCGCCGCCGCCGAGCTCCTCCGCCGTCACGACCTCCCCGATCGCGGCCCGGACGAGCGGCGGCCCGCCGAGGAAGATCGTGCCCTGGTCGCGCACGATCACGGTCTCGTCGCTCATCGCGGGCACGTACGCGCCGCCCGCCGTGCACGACCCGAGCACCGCGGAGACCTGCGCGATCCCCGCCGCGGACAGTCGCGCCTGGTTGAAGAAGATCCGGCCGAAGTGGTCACGGTCGGGGAACACCTCCGCCTGGCGAGGCAGGAACGCGCCGCCCGAGTCGACGAGGTACACGCACGGGAGCCGGTTCTCCAGGGCGATCTCCTGCGCACGCAGGTGCTTCTTCACCGTGAGCGGGTGGTACGTGCCGCCCTTCACCGTGGCGTCGTTGCACACGACCATGACCTGACGGCCGCTCACCACGCCGATCCCGGCGACGACGCCGGCGGCCGGCCACGCGCCGTCGTCCACGCCGTGTCCTGCGAGCGGAGCGATCTCGAGGAACGGGCTGCCCTCGTCCAGCAGCCGGTCGACGCGGTCGCGGGGCAGGAGCTTGCCGCGCGACACGTGCCGGTCGCGCGCCGACGCCGGGCCGCCGAGCGCGGCCGCGGCCGTGCGCTCACGCAGGTCCGCGACGAGGGCCCGCTGCGCGGCGTCGTTCGCCCGGGCCGTCTGCGAGCCCGGGTCGACAGCGGTGGTCAGGACGGTCACGTGGGTGCCCCCTCCCCCTGCCGAACCCCGGGTTGCGGCTCGATGTCGTCGCTGATCGGGGCGGGACCCGGGGTTCGGCGACCGGCGAGGCTGGCGGGACCAGCGGGACCAGCGGGACCGGTCAGGAGCAGCGCGAGCGCCGGGTCCTCGAGCAGCGCGCCGAGGTCCGCGAGGAACCGTGCTCCCTGCTCACCGTCGACGACGCGGTGGTCGAACGACAGGCTGAGCGTCACGACGTCGCGCAGCGCGACCTCGCCGTCGTGCTCCCACGGCCGACGCCGCACCGCACCGAGCCCGAGGATCGCCGCCTCGCCGGGGACGAGGATCGGGGTGCCCGCGTCGACACCGAACACGCCGACGTTCGTGACCGTGACCGTGCCGCCCGTGAGCCGCTCGGGCGGCGTGCGGCCCGCGCGTGCGGTCGCGGTGAGCTCCGCGAGCGCGTCCGCGAGCGCCGGGAGGTCCAGCGCGTCGGCGTGCGGCACGTGCGGCACGACGAGCCCGCGCTCCGTCGCGACCGCGATCCCCAGGTCCACGTGAGGGTGCCGCCAGATCTCGGCCGATCCGTCAGGCAGGTCGTGCCAGGAGCTGTTGAGGTCCTGGTGGCGCGGCAGCGTGACGCACAGCGCGCGGGCCGCGAGCGCGAGGACGGTGACCCGGGAGCCGCGGGCGAGCCGGTGCGTGCGCAGCCGCTCCAGCAGCTCCACGCCCCGCGTGACGTCCACGGTGAGGAAGACCGTCGCGTGCGGCGCGGTGAACGCGCTCGACACCATCGCGGCCGCGGTGTGCTTGCGCACGCCGCGCACGGGGACGCGCTCGGCGTAGTCGCTCTCAGGTTCGGGGTCGGCGTGAGATCGGTCGTCCGGTGTGAGACCGGTCGACGCAAGGACCGGTCTGGCGACGGACTGCCGATCTCGCGGCGCGGGGACGCTCGCGGCGACGTCACGGTGGCAGCTCACCGCGGCGAGGACGTCGGTACGGGTGACCAGACCGTCCGGGCCGGTGCCTTCGACCCGCTCGACGTGCACGCCGAGCTTCTTCGCGAGCGCACGGACGGGCGGCGTTGACCGCCGACGTTCGGGCCGGGGCAGGCTGCCCACCCCAGGGTTACCCCCCGATGACGACGCCGATCGGGGCGCAACCCGGGGTCCGGCGGCAGGAGCAGCACGACGACGGCGCGCCGGTCGGCCCGTGCTGTCCGGTCGTGCGCCGTAGCCGACGAGGTTCGGCTCGACGACGTCTCGGACGCCGCCGCCTCCGCCGAGCCCGGGGTTGCCGCCCGATGACGACGCTGATGGGGGCGCAACCCGGGGTTCGGCGGGAGACTCCTCGACCTCGAAGGTGACGAGCGGCTCGCCGACGTTCACCGTCTGCCCCTCCACGGCGTGCAGGGTCGCAACGACGCCCGCGTACGGCGAGGGGAGGTCGACGAGCGCCTTCGCCGTCTCGACCTCGGCGATGACCTGGTTGAGCTCGACGTGGTCGCCCGCGTGGACGTGCCAGCTCACGATGTCGGACTCGGTGAGGCCTTCCCCGAGGTCGGGGAGGCGGAACTCGCGCGTCGTCATCACCAGGACTCCCCCTCCCCGACCAGAGCGGACACCGGGACCGGCGCACCGTCGTCGGGCCCGTGCGGCACGGCGGGAGCGACCCGACCGAGGACCCGGTCGACGCCGTCGAGGATGCGGTCGAGGTCCGGCAGGTAGTGCCCCTCGAGCTTCGCCGGCGGGTACGGCATGCCGTGCCCGGTGACGCGCACGGGCGCGGCCTCGAGGTACTCGAAGCAGCGGTCGGTCACCGTCGCGACGACCTCGGCGCCGAGCCCGGCGTGCCGGGGCGCCTCGTGCGCCACGACGACGTGCCCGGTCCGGCGCACCGACGCCGCAACCGTGTCGTGGTCCATCGGGGACAGCGAGCGCAGGTCGATCACCTCGACGGACACGCCGTCGTCGGAGGCCGCGACGGCGGCGTCGAGCGCCGTGCCGACGAGGCCGCCCCAGGTCACGAGCGTGACGTCGCGACCCTCGCGCAGCACGTGCGCGCGGTCCATCGGCGGTGCGAGCGCGAGCGGGACCTCCTCGACCTCGCCCTTGAGGTGGTAGCGCCGCTTGGGCTCGAAGAAGATCACCGGGTCGTCGCACGCGACCGCCTGCCGCAGCACCGTGAACGCGTCCTGCGGGTTCGCGACGGACACGACGCGCAGCCCCGCGACGTGCGCGAACATCGCCTCGGGCGACTCGGAGTGGTGCTCGGCCGCGCCGATGCCGCCGCCCACGGGGATGCGGATCGTGATCGGCAGCCGCACCCGCCCGCCTGTGCGTGCGTGCATCTTCGCGAGCTGCGACACGATCTGGTCGAACGCGACGAACACGAAGCCGTCGAACTGGATCTCGCACACCGGGCGGTACCCGCGCATCGCGAGCCCGACGGCCGTGCCGATGATCCCCGACTCCGCGAGCGGCGTGTCGAGCACGCGCCGCGGCCCGAACTCCTCCTGCAGCCCGTCCGTGACGCGGTAGACGCCGCCCAACCGGCCGATGTCCTCCCCCATCAGGACGACGCGGTCGTCGTCCGTCATCGCGCGGCGCAGCCCCGCGCCGAGGGCCTTCGCGAGCGTGAGCGTCGTGGTCATCGCGTCGCTCCCTGCTGCGTCCCGGTGCCCGACGGCGCGTGGCCGGGTCGGTCGGTCGGGCCGTCGTCGAACGTCGCCAGGTAGCGCGCGTAGTCGGCCCGCTCGCGCGCGAGCGGCGCGTGCGGCTCGGTGTACACGTGGTCGAACAACGACAGCGGCGGGGGCTCGGTGAGCGCGACGCACCCGGCGCGCAGCTCGGCGGCGGCCGCCTCCGCGGTGTCACGGGCGTTCCCGGCCGCGTCGTCGGTCAGCACGCCCGTGCTGCGGAGGTACGCCTCGAACCGCGTGACCGGGTCCCGGCCGGCCCACGCGTCGAGCTCGGCCGCGTCGCGGTAGCGCGTCGGGTCGTCCGCGGTCGTGTGCGGGCCCATGCGGTAGGTGACGGCCTCGACGAGGGTGGGGCCGCCGTCGTGCCGGGCCCGGTCGAGCGCTGCCCGGGTGACGGCGAGGACGGCGAGGACGTCGTTCCCGTCGACGCGCACGCCCGGCAGGCCGAAGCCCCGGGCCCGCTCGACGAGCGGGACGCGCGACTGGAGCGCGACGGGCTCGGAGATGGCCCACTGGTTGTTCTGGCAGACGAACACGACCGGGGAGCGGAAGGTCGAGGAGAAGACGAACGCCTCGTTGACGTCGCCCTGGCTCATCGCGCCGTCACCGAGGTAGGCGACCCCCACGGGCAGGCCGAGCTCCGGGTCGACGCGGCCGGCGTCGACGTCGAGCTGGACGCCCATCGCCCAGCCCGTCGCGTGCAGGGTCTGCGCGCCGATGATGACCTGCGGCGACGCCATGCCGATCGCGTAGGGGTCCCAGCCGCAGGCCGTCACGCCGCGCCACACACGGACCAGGTCGACGGGCGAGGCGCCGCGCACCGACGCGACCGCGTGCTCGCGGTAGGACGAGAAGACGAAGTCGTCGGCGCGCAGCGCTCGCGCGGACCCGACCTGTGCCGCCTCCTGCCCCAGCAGCGGCGGCCAGAGCGCGAGCTCGCCCTGGCGCTGGAGCGCGGTGGCCTCGACGTCCAGCCGGCGTGCGACGACCATGTCCCGGTGGAGCCGCAGCAGCCCCGGCGGGTCGAGGTCGGTGAGCCACTCGTCGTGCTCGGGGTCCGGGCGGCGGGTGCCGTCCGGGTCGAGCAGCCGCACCGTGCGCGGCTCGTCCGTCCGCTCTGCTCGTGCGTCGCGCGGGATCTCCGCCCGGTGACCGTCGTGCTGCGTCGGCAGGGTCTCCACCGTCGAGCCGGTCCGCACCGCAGGTTCGCTGGCCACCATGCCACCTCGCCTTCACGTGCCTTCACGTACCACTGGGAGCTGGTTCTCGGCGTCGAGCACCAGGTAGGGCGAACGTAACCCCGCCCGCGCACATGGCTCCACCGATGCCCGACACGCTGCGCAGTGTGACCGCCGTCACGTTGCTAGGGTGAGCAGCATGCACAGCGCCGACGCTGTCGACCTCGACCTCCTGCTCGCGCTCCGCGACGACCCGCGCGCCACGATCGTCGCGCTCGCGGACCGGTTGCGGCTCTCCCGCAACACGGTGGCCGCCCGGCTCGCGCGGCTCGAGGCGGAGGGCGCGTTCCTCGGGCTCGACCGACGCATCGACCCGCACGTGCTCGACCACCCGCTCACCGCGTTCGTCGAGGTGCAGGTGCGGCAGAAGGAGCTCGCCCGGATCGTCGAGGACCTCACGCGGATCCCCGAGGTCGTGCAGGCGTTCGGACGCAGCGGCACCGCGGACCTCCGGGTGACCATCGCGTGCCGCGACACGGACCACCTGTTCCGTGTCGACGCCGCGATCCTCGCGATCGACGGCGTCGAGCGGACCGAGACGTCCCTGTCGATGGGCGAGCTCATCCCCTACCGTCTGCGCCCGCTGATCGAGAAGCAGCGCCGGGGTCGATAGTGCCGCGCCGCTCACCACCTGTCGCTCACCACCTGTCGCTCGCCACCTGTCGCTCGCCACCTACCGGAGGTCGCGCAGGTACGCGGCAGCGCCGTCGTACGCCGCGATCCTGCGCTCGTAATAGGTCGCGATGATGAGCATGACTCCCCCGGCTGCTGCGAGCGTGAGCATCCACGGGCCTGCCGAGATCGCGGTCCCGAGCTGGGAGACGAACACGATGAGGATCTCGACGGGCAGCACGGCCACCCCGAGGACGAACGGTGCCGCGAGGTGCATCCGCGTCCCGACGAGGACCGCTGCCAGGGCGATCGCCACGACGAGGATCGCGCGCCAGGTCCGCGCGTCGGTGTACGTCGCGAGCACGGACGGCCCGAGCGTCGCGAGGATGCCCGGTGCGAGCGTCCACCAGGACGACATCCGTCCACCCGGGCGGAACGGCCACGAGCCCCAGCGCCCCGAGGCACGGGCAAGGGCAGGGACCGCGGCCGGGGAGTCGTCGCGCGACGCCGCGAACGCCACGTAGCCGGCGACGAGCAGCCCGACCCCGAGCGGCATCGAGAAGACCTCGACCCGCAGCTCGCGCGGTGTCCACGCCCCGATCGCCGCGGCCAGCGCGAGGAGCCACGTGAACCAGGCGGGCGGGACGTCGACGACACCGCGCACGGCACGCCGGACCCCGACCACGACGAGCGCGAGCAGCAGGACCTCGGTGACCCAGACCGCGGCGATCACGCCCCACACGGGACGCACGTTCGCCACGACCCCGACGACCACGAGCACGAGCGACGGCGCGAGGGCCCACCTGCGCCAGGCTGCGCGCCGGACGACGCGCGCTGCGCCGACCGCCGTGGTGCTCGCGCCGAACGCCACGGCCCCGGCCGCGAGCGACCACGCGAGGCCGAGCGCGAACAGCGCGCCCCCGCCGGCGACGTGCCCGACGTGCACGGCTTCCACGGTCCCGGCGAGAGCGGCGAGCAGCGCGGCCCCCGACAGGCGCCGGGCGCCGGTCCGGGCGCGTGTCCCGCCCTCGGGTCGCCACCGCAGCAGCGCGGCCGCGGCGAGCACGGCCAGCGCGCCACCGAGCAGGAGCAGCGGGGCGCGAACGTCCTGCGCGCCGGGCGCCGCCCACAGCACCAGCAGGGAGGGCACGACGAGCAGCAGCAGCCCCGCGGTGGCGAGGTCCCAGCCGCGCGACGTGCGGCGGGCCAGGAGCACGCCGACGACGAGCGCCGCGACTCCGGGGGGCGCCGTGTACGCCTCGACGACGCTCACGCCGGCGGCGCCGAGCGCGGTCCACGTGGCCGCGGTGGCGAGCGCGGCACTGGCCCACCACACGCCCGCGCGGTCGCGCTCGCGCGCGACGATCCCGGCGCCCACGGCGAGCAGGAGGAGGACGGGCACCGCGACGTCGGGCCCTGCGGCTGCACGCGCGTAGGAGAGCCCGACCGCGATGGCCGCGGTGAGCACGGCGCTGGCCTCCAGCGCCGAGCGCACCCCGACCCCACCGGGCGCCGGCCCCGTCGGGGCGAGAGCCTGCGCGAGCGGCGCCGCTCCGGCCGCGGCGACCGCGACGAGGAGTGCGACGACGGGCAGCACCACGGGCGAGCCGCTGCCGGGCAGCAGGAGCGCGCCGGTGCTGACCACGCCGACCGACGCCGTCGGGAGGACGAGCGCGGCGGCGAGCGCCCGCAGCGGGGCGGCGGAGCCGGTGCGAGCCGTGACGACGAGCACGACCTCGAGAGCGAGCATCGCCGCGCACGCGGCGACGGACCACCAGCTGCGCTCGACGACGACGGTCGCGACGCCCAGCGCGAACGGCACGGCGGTGACGGCGAGCACGGCCCACCACGAGTCGCGGTCGAGCCGGCGCAGCACGGTGGCGCTCAGCGCGACGAGGGACGCGACGGCGGACACGGAGCACAGGACCGCGACGCCGCTCAGGCCGGACCAGGCGAGGGTCGCGCCGAGCACGACGAGCGCGTACGCGTCGGCGGTCCCGACGAGGACCGGCCGGACCACGCGCGGGACGGCGGCGCGCGCCCCGAGGAGCAGGAGCGCGACGACGGCGCCCCCTGCCGTGGCGGTCGGGCGGGCGCTCCACGAGACCAGGGCGAGGAGCGCGACCGCGAGGGACGCTCCCGTGACGGCGGCCGCGCGCCAGTGGGTGCGCTCCGTGACGGTGACGGGCGTCGCGCCGTGCCGCTGCACCGTCGTGGCGAGGGGGGCGCAGGCCCGGGCGACCGGCCGCACGACGCGGCCGGCCGCACGGCGCGCCGCGCGCACGAGCCGGCCCGACCCGGACGGGTCCGCGACCGGGCGCGACGTCGCGAGGACGAGGGCGGACGCGAGGACGACCAGCAGCACGACGGTGGTCAGCAGGAGGAGCCGGGGGTCGAGCACGAGCCCGAGGACGAGCGTGAGGACGGCCCAGGGCGCGATCCGGCGGCCCGCCACGACGACCGGTGCAGGCCGGTCCGCGACGACGACCCCGAGCCGGGACGCCATGACCGCCACGACGACGAGGGCGAGCACGCCGAGGTGGGCGGCGCCGGTGCCGGCCCCGAGGATCCCGGTGTCGAGCAGTCCGGCGTCCAGGAGCTCCGCGTCGAGGAGCCCCGCGTCGAGCGTCGGGGTGGTGCCGGCCGTGACGACCCCCGTCAGGACGTCGAGCACACGGAGCGGCAGGCCGAGGAGCGCGCCGAGCGACAGGAACGCGGCGACGACCCAGCCACCGAGGAGGACGCGGGCGCGCGACGACGGCGCGAGCGGGCCCCGGCCCCGGACCAGGACCCGGAACAGGCCGCTGACGCGTCGCGCGCTCACGACCACGAGCAGGAGCCAGCCGACGGCGGCTGCGGCCGGGACGGCGCCGATGCCCCACGCGGCCCCGACGCCGAGGAGGCCGGCCGACAGGGCGACGCCCGCACCGCCGAGCCCGAGCCACGCACGCTCGTGCGTGACGACGCGCAGGAGACCGGCCGTCGCTGCGGCGGCGAGGACGAGGAGCGCGGCGCCGGAGCTCCCGGGCAGGCCCGGGACGGCCGGGGCGGCGAGTGCGACGGCCGCGGCGGCGGGCACGGCCACCAGGCGCACGACCCGCAGCAGGCGGCGCTCGCCGACGAGCCCGCTCCCGACGCGCGGGCCGGACCGTCTCGTCACCTGTCCCGCGACGAGGGTGACGAGCGCGACGCCGAGGAGGCCGAGCGAGACCGCCCAGGCGGTCCCGGCCGCGGCGGCTGCGACGAGCGGCACGACGGGCGCGAGGACCAGGGCGCACGTGACCCACCCGCGCATCCGGGTGCGGTCGCCGAGCACACCGAGCCCGACGGCGACCGCCGCGAGGAGGATCGCACGCGCGGCGGCCGGTTCGAGCGCGGCGAGGAGTCCCGCCTGGAGCGCGAGCTCGATGTCGACGAGCACGAGGACGACGGCGAGCGCGGCGACCGCCTCGGCGGAGGACCGGAGCCCGCCGCGGCGCAGCCCGGCCGCGACGCCGAACGTCAGGAGGGTGACGACGCCGGTGACGGCGGCGCGCAGCACGAGGTCGTCGGCGAAGGTGAAGAAGACGAACACGACAGCGGCCACCGCGAGCAGGCTCGCCCCGGCACCGGCGAGGATCGGCTGCAGCCCGACTGCGCGCGGTACCGGTCGCGCCACCGCCGGCCCGGGTGCTGGGAGCGGCGCGGACACATACCGGGGCATCGCGGGAGCGCCGACGCGGACGGGCACCTGCCGGGGCTGCGGCCGCGGGACCCGGGCTCCGGCGTCGGGCTGGGCGGCGCGCAGGGCGTCGAGCGCCTGCTGGCGGCGGGCCAGCGCCTCGGCGGCCTGCATGGACGCACGGGCGACCTCGAACGCGAGCGGACCGTCGATCCTCAGCAGGCAGCGGTCGCACCGGGTGGAGGTGAGCGTGGCGGCGCACGCGGGGCACGAACGGGTGTCGGGCAACCGCCTCAACGCGGTGTCCACCCACGGCTCTGTCATGGGGACATCCTGGCGAACCTGGACACCCGCTGGGGGCGCCGATCACGGCGGGAACGGTGGCAGTCCGGTGAAGACCCCCGGATCCGACGCCCGGTCCCGACCCGACCGATCAGGCCTCGCGGACGCGACCCTATGCCTTTTTCTTGATGCTTGCACGGCACAAGCGCACAGGTTGCGTCGAGACGGACGCCTTGAAACGGTGGTTGAGCAATGAGATCCACCAATCCAGAGCACGATGTCGTCAAGGAGAGGTATCACATGGCAACGCCACATCGCCTGCGCAGGGCCCTGGCGGTCGGCGCGACCGCTGCCCTGGCCGTCACCGGCCTCGCCGTCGCCGCGCAGCCCGCGACCGCCGCACCGAACGAGTGCGGCACGGTCTACATCGACAAGGCGTACCCCTGGGACTACGAGGGGCGGCTCGTGCACAGCTGCTCGGGCGGCACCCAGGTCACGTACACGATCGACTGCTTCTTCAACGACCAGACCGTGACGCACTACTTCGCGTACGGGCAGAGCATCTCGATCCCGGTGACCTGCCACGAGCCGACCAACACGCTCATCGGCGCGACCTTCTCGTTCTGACCGCTCCTCCCGACCGACGCCCGAGAGGGCGGAAGGGTGAATCATGACCTCGAAGACCTTTGCCCGACGCGTCACGGCCGCCGCAGGCGCCGTCGCGCTCGCCACCGCGTTCGCCACCGTGGGCGCCTCCGGCGCGCAGGCCGCGCAGCCGTCGGCGACCACCCCGGCAGCCACCTCGACCGCCACCCAGCCCGCGGCCGTGCAGGCTGCCGGACTGAGCTGCGACGCGGCGTGGTCCGAGCCGATCGACGGCTGGGGGATGGTGCGCGTGCACCACTCCTGCTCTGGGACAGGCAACGTGAAGTACACGGTGCACTGCTGGATCGGCACCCCCGTCGAGTTCACCGCGCAGTGGACCCAGACGCAGAACCGCTGGTGGGACGTGCAGTGCGGCTTCGGCACCAACGGCGTGTGGTCCGTCAACTACGAGATCGTCTCCTGACGCACGGGAGGCACGCCGTCACGCCGGCGCCGCGTCGGAAGGAGCAGGCTCGACCGACGTCGCGCGTGACGGCGCCCCGGCGGCGGGGGCGCCGGGTACGGCGAGGGCCGCGATCGCCGTCGTGAGCGGGATCGCGAGGACGAGACCGACGGAACCGACGAGCGTGCGCACGACCTCCTCCGCGATCTCGCCGGACGTGAGGCTCGTCGCGAGCGCCTGGTCCGACAGGTACACGGCCATGAGCAGCGGCAGCGCGGCACCGACGTACGCGAAGGCGATCGTGTAGACCGTCGAGGCGATGTGGTCCCGGCCGATCCGCATCGCACGGGTGAACAGCTCGCGCCGCGTCGCGAGGGGTGCGACGGCGCGCAGCTCCCACACCGCCGACGCCTGGGTGATCGTCACGTCGTTGAGCACGCCCATCCCGGCGAGCACGATCCCGCACAGCACGACGCCCTGGATGTCGAGCGACGGCGCGTACTGCGGGATCCACAGCGACTCCTCCGACGTCAGGCCCGTGATGTTCGACGCCCCCGACCCCCACCACCCGAGCAGCGCGGTGAGCGCGAGCCCGAGGAGGGTGCCGAGCAGCGCCGTCGACGTCCGCGCCGTGAACCCGTGCGCGACGTACAGCACGACGAACATGACGAGCGACGACGTCACGAGCGCGACGCCGAGCGCGTCCTGGCCGCTGAGCAGCGCGGGCAGCGTGAACCAGCCGATGACGGCGAACGCGGCCGCGAGGCCGGCGAGCGCCGCGAGCCCGCGCCACCGCGCGACGGCGAGCACGACGAGCGCGTACGCCACGGCGAGGATCCCGATGGGCAGGCCACGCTCGAAGTCGAGGAACACGTACGGGCTCGCCCCCGACGCCGCGGCCTCGGCGATGTACAGCAGCCGCAGCCGGTCGCCCTCGTCGAACCCGTACGCGACGTACTCGGGCGGGGGCTGGACGAGCACGTCCGCGCCGCCGACGTCTTCGCCGCCCGCGCGCGACCCGTCGTCGAGCCGCACCGGGACCGTCGCGCTCTCGCCCGCCCCCGCCCCGGTCTCGACGGGGCCCGTGACCGTCGCCCGCAGGATCGTGCTGCCCTCCGCGGCGACGGGGATGCGCTCGGGGACGTCGTCGGCCGCGGGCCACAGGGCGACCAGGCCGACAAGGGTCGCGAGCAGCGCGGGCAGCAGCAGCGCGGCGAGCGTGCGGCGCACGCGCGGCGTCGCGGGGGCGGCGGGCCCGTGGGCATGGGCGCCCGGCGAGGCCTCGGCGCGCCGGGCGGAACGGGTCGTCAGGCTCACGGGGCGATGCTGGCACGGTCGGTCGCCGCGACGCGGGACCACGCGCCGTCGGCCCCCACCGCCGCCGGGCTCGCTGCCCATGGGGAGGTCTCCCCTGTCCTGGGGACGCCCGGGAGCGATAGCATCCCGGGCGGCCGTGCACCTCGCCGGCTCACTTCCGTAGCTCAGGAGCTCGCATGGCCACCATCGACTACTTCCTCACCGGCGACCACGACGCCGCTCGCCACCATCTGTCCGCCGCGCTGCACGACCAGGGCTTCACGGTGTCCCCGAGCCCGACCGGTCAGTGGACGGTCGAGCGTGGCAGCAAGGCGAAGACGTTCTGGCTCGGCGCGTTCGCCGGCAAGGGCCAGCACCTGGTCTTCACGGTCGACTTCATGCAGCACGACGGCGCGCTCATCGCCCGGATGCAGCGCGCCACCGGGGGCGGCGCGATGGCCGGAGCGGTCGGCGTCGCCCGGTCCGCGAAGGCGTTCAGCGAGGTGGACCAGGCCGTCGGCACGCGCCTGACGAACGAGCGCATCCTCGTGAACGTCGTGCGCGCCGACTGACGACCGTGCCCGACCGGTCCCGTGCACGACCGGCCCGTACACGCCGCAGGCCCGGACCCCACGTGGGGGTCCGGGCCTGCGGCGTTGCCGACCGGCCGTCACTGGCCAGCGACGGATCGGTCAGCGGGACGTCACTTGGCGACGGCCTTCTTCAGCAGGCTGCCGGCGCTGATCTTGACGCCGAAACCGGCGGGGATCGAGATCTCCTCGCCCGTGCGCGGGTTGCGGCCCGTGCGGGCGGCACGCTCGACGCGCTCGACGGAGAGCAGGCCCGTGATCTTCACGGCCTCACCCTTGCCGAGCGACTCGATGAGCACCTCCTGGAGGGCGTTGAGGGCGCTCTCGGCGTCCGCCTTGGTCAGGTCGGCCTTGCTGGCGATGGCCGAGACGAGCTCGGACTTGTTGAGCGACATGCGATTCCCTTCTACGGTTCACGCCGTGCGGTAGGTCCCCGCGCGGCGTCACAGGTCTCAGTGTGCCAGCCGGAGGGCCGCGCACCGGGCACAACACTAAGGAACAGGCGCGGTATCGCGCGACTTGTGGGTCCCGACGCGCCGCTCAGTCCTCGTGCACGTGCCCGTGCTCGTCGTCGTGCGCACCGGTCGCGTCGGCGGCGCCGGTCACCCCGGCGACCTCGTTCGGCACGACACCGAGGCCTGCGGAGCGCCAGACCTCGCCGCCCTCGACATCGACCGCGTGGATCTCCTGCCCGGCAGGGTCGGTGACGTACGCGAGGCCGTCCTGGACGAACAGCGCGGGACGCGGCGCCTGCCAGTCCTCGGGCTCCTCCCAGGGGTCGATGACGGGGATCGTCCGCACGATCTCGCCCTTCTCGGGGTCGATCACGTGCAGCGCGCCGTCGGTGCCGAGGACGAGCGCCTCGCCGTGCTCGCCCCGCCCGAGCGAGCGGAACGTGTAGCTCGCGGGCAGGTCGACGAGCCGCATGGTGCCGTCACGCGTGTCGACGAGCGAGACGCGCGTGGGGCGCTCCAGCTCGGCGTCCGGGTCCGACTTGTAGTCGCCGAGGACGATCGGCGACGCCTCGGTGCCCGCCTGGTTGCCGATGCGCCCGTAGGCGTCGGGGCTGTCGACCTTCGTGATCGTCGTGCCGGCGACGACGAGGACGCCGTCCTCGCACCCGACCACGACCGCCTCGTCCGCGGCCACGGCCTCGCCGTGCACGCCGGGGCACTCGTCGCTCGCGGCGCGCTCCGCGCCGTCGGCCTCGAGGACCCGGACCCCGGTGCGCGCGTCCTCGGTGCCCTCCGACACGACGAGCGTGCCGTCGGGCAGCTCGACCGCCACGCCGTGGTGGGCGGCCGGGGTGGTGAGGGTGCGGGCGTCGTCGACCCCGTGCGGGTCGGCCACCTGCGCGGCGTCGAGCACGACGACGTCGCCCGTACCGTCGTCGAACAGGGCCGTGCGCCCGTCGTGCACGACGACGTGGCCGGGCTTCTCGGCCGCGTACGTCACGTCCGTGAGCAGCGGGGCGGCCGTGTAGTAGTGCGAGTGGTCCCCGTGCGGCTCCGCCCAGGTGCCGGCGTCGAGCACCTGGAAGCCACCGGTGGTGGAGACGAGGACGTGGCGGCCGTCGCCGGCGGCGTTGACGCGGTTGAAGCCCGCGAGCTCGAGGTCGGCGACCGGTTCGAGCGTCGTGGCGTCGAGGACCAGGACTCCCCCGTCGTGGGTGAGCACGAGGCGGGGCGTGACAGCCGCGGCCTCGCTCACGTCGGACGTCTCGGGCGTCTCGCTGTCCGTCCGGGTGCCCGACGCCGCGGAGCTCCCCGCGGCGTCGTCGTCCCCGGGGCTCTGGGCACAGCCGGCGAGGAGGACGAGCGGCAGGGCGGCCCCGAGCGCGAGGGCGCGGGCGCCCGGACGGGCGGAGGTGCGTGCGGTGAGGTGCATGGGTGGGGTGATCGGTCGCCCGGGTCCGGGCGACCGCTCCTTTCCGGTGAGGTGTGGGGCAGATCAGCCCTGACGGGCCTTCCAGCGCGGGTTGGCCTTGTTGATGACGTACGTGTTGCCCCGGCGGCGCACGACCTTCGCGCCGGGCTTGTCCTTGAGCGAGCGCAGGGACGCGCGGACCTTCATCGCGCACCCCCGTCCTGCGCACCGCCGCGCGTGCCGTAGCGCTGACGGAACCTCTCGACGCGGCCGGCGGTGTCCACGACGCGCTGGTTGCCCGTGTAGAACGGGTGGCTCGCGCTCGAGACCTCGACGTCGACGACCGGGTAGGCGCTGCCGTCCTCCCAGACGACCGTCTCGCGCGGCACGCCCGGGCCTCCGGGGTGGTCTCCCGCCAGGGTCGACCGCGTGAGGAACGCGAGGTCGCCCGAACGGTCACGGAAGACGACACGTCCGTACTCGGGGTGGATGTTCTGCTTCATGGGTGTTCTCCTCTCGGTCCGGCGGGCGCCTGTGGGCTACCAGCTGGACTTCTTCACGCCGGGCAGCTCGCCCCGGTGCGCCATGTCGCGCAGCCGGATGCGGGACAGCCCGAACTTCCGCGAGCAGCCGCGCGGTCGGCCGTCGGCGACGTCGCGGTTGCGCAGCCGGGTGGCGCTCGCGTCGCGAGGCTGCCGCTGGAGCTCGCTCACCGCCGCGGCCTTCTGGGCGGAGGTGGACGACGGCGCCGCGACGACCCGCTTGAGCGCGACGCGCCGCTCGGCGTAGCGCGCGACGAGCGCCGCGCGCTGCTCGTTCCTGGCGATCTTCGACGTCTTCGCCATCAGCGCTCCTCGCGGAAGTCGACGTGCCGTCGGGCGACGGGGTCGAACTTGCGCAGGACCATGCGGTCCGGGTCGTTGCGGCGGTTCTTGCGGGTCACGTAGGTGAATCCGGTACCGGCCGTGGAGCGGAGCTTCACGACGGGACGGAGGTCGACGCGGGTAGCCATCAGAGCTTCTCCCCTCGGGCGAGGATCTGCGCCACGACGGCGTCGATCCCCAGGCGGTCGATGGTCTTGATGCCCCGGGCGCTGACACGCAGGGTCACGGTGCGACCCAGCGACGGCACCCGGTAGCGCTTCTTCTGGATGTTGGGGTCGAACCGGCGCTTGGTCCGCACGTGGGAGTGCGAGATCGAGTGGCCGAACCCCGGCGTGGTGCCGAGCACCTGGCAGCGGGCAGACATGGGGCGTTCCTTCCTGACGATGACCAGAACAATAGATAGTGAGAATCATTCCCGTCAAGGTGTACGGTGATGCCGTCCCGCCCCGACCCGGAGGAGTCTCCGCATGCCCCGACACACCGACCCTCGCGTCGCCCTCAGCGTCCTGGCGACCGTCGATCCCGTCCTGCGCGACGCCGCGGCCTTCGGTCTCGTCGTCGGCTCACCCCGCGTCGTCGTGCTCCGGCACGACATCCACGCGGCCGAGGGCGAGCTGCGCCGCGTGGTGGTGGACGGGACCGGCGTCGTGCAGGACGACCGGGTCCCGCTCGAGCACGCGTGCCTGTCGTGCGCCGTGCGCGAGGACGCGATCCCGACGCTGCGCCGCCTCGCCGACGACGGGCGCTGGGACCACGTGGTCCTCGCCCTGCCCGTGGCGGCGGAGTCCCTGCCCGTCGCCCGCGCGCTCGCGGGCGCGACGTCGCGCGGCGGGGAGCTCGACCGCCTGCGGCTCGCGACCGTCCTCACGGTGGCCGACGTCGAGACCGTCGAGCACGACCTGCTCGGCGACGACCTCGTCGACGACCGCGGGATCGGGTTGACCGCGGACGACGAGCGCGCGGTGGGCGAGGTGCTCGCGGCGCAGGTCGAGCACGCGGACCTCGTCGTGACGACCGGCGACCGTGCCGCCGCCCCGACCGGCTCGGGCCTGCTCGACCGGCTCCGCGGCGCGGACTCCACCCGGATCGACGGCCTGCACCGGCTCACCGTGCAGGACCTGGCGGCGCGGTCCCACGACGCGGCGGCAGCGGAGCGACGCGCGCACCCGCTCGGCGTGACCCGCACCGGTGCCCCCGCGTCGCAGGCGGTGCACGCGGCACGCGACCCGCACGACCGGAGCTGGACGCTGGAGCTGCGGTCGTCGCGCCCGTTCGACCCCGACCGCCTGCTGCGTCGCATCGAGGACCTCGGCACCGGTCGGGTGCGCTCGCGCGGCGTGTTCCACGTCGCGAACCGGCCCGACTCGTTGTGCGCGTGGGAGGGCGCAGGCGGGCAGCTCTCCGTCGGCGGGCTCGGCACGTGGGACGACGCGACGTCCGCGGAGGGCGGGGTCGTCGACCCGCAGACCCGCATCGTCGTCGTGGGCGCACGTTCCGCACGAGGTGCGCGCGGGGCTGCACGGTCGCAGGATCCCCGGCCGCGACTGCTCGACGCGTTCGCCGACGCGCTCGCCACACGGGACGAGCTCGCCGACGGCGGTCTGCGGTGGCTCGGCCGCGACGACGCCCTCGCCCCCTGGCTGGGGGCACGCACCGACGCCGTGTGAGCGGTAGATTGCGCCGGATGCACCACCCCGCCCCACCCGACCCGACCCCCTCCCCGTCCCTGATCCACGTCCCGGGATTCCGGTCCCTGATCGCCATGTCGGCGTTCGGCTTCGCCGGGTACTCGCTGCTGCTGCCCGCGGCGCCGCTGTGGGCGGTGCGGGGCGGCGCCGACGAGGCGGGTGCCGGTCTGGTCAACGCGGTCCTCATGCTGGCGACGGTGCTCACGCAGACGACCGTGCCGGCGGCGCTGCGGCGGTTCGGGTGGCGTCGCACGATGGCGGTGGGCGTGCTCCTCCTCGGGCTGCCGTCGCTCGCGCTCGTCACGACCGACCACCTGCCGTGGATCCTCGTCCTGTCGGCCGTGCGCGGGACGGGGTTCGCTGTCCTGACGGTCTGCGGGTCGACCGCCGTGGCCGCGCTCGTGGACGGACCGCGCCACGGTCGGGCGATCGGCCTCTACGGGCTCGCGATCGCCCTGCCCCAGCTGGTGCTCGTCCCGAGCGCCGCATGGATCGCGGACACGCTGGACTTCGGGGTCGTCTTCGCCCTGGGCGCGCTGCCCGCGCTCGCGGTCCCCTTCGCGATCACCCTCGGACGCCGGCTCGACGACGTCGCGGCCGACCAGCCCCGCGCGGCCGAGTCCGAGGCCGGACCGGGGCGACGGCAGGCGCTGCGCGCCCTGGCGATGCCGTCCCTGGTCCTGCTCGCGGTGACCGCGCCGGGCGGGGCGCTGCTGACGTTCGCGCCCCAGTTCGCGGGCGACGCGGTCACCGCCGTCGTCGGGCTGCTGGGTCTCACCGCCGCCACGGCGCTCTCGCGCTGGCTCGTCGGCGGCTTCGCCGACCGGTACGGGCCTCGCGTCTTCCTCGCGCCGCTGCTCGCGGTCTGCGCGGGCGGCCTCGTGCTGTGCGCGTGGGCGATCTCCGGCGCCGTCCTGCCGGCGGCGCTCGTGGGGGGCATGGTGCTCGTCGGCGTCGCCTACGGCAGCCTGCAGAACCTGACGCTCGTCGCGTCGTTCGCGGCGGTCCCGCCACGCCTGCACAGCACCGCGAGCGCCGTGTGGAACATCGGGTTCGACGCCGGCACCGGGCTCGGGTCGCTCGTCGTCGGCTTCGTCGCCGCGGGGACGAGCTTCTCGGTCGGCCTGCTCACCACCGCGGTGGTCTGCGTCGTCGCGGCGGCAGCCGTCCTGCTCGTGCGAGGCCGCCGCGCGCCCGGCGCGTCACGGACCTAGCCGTACGGCGAGGCGGACGAGCCGACGGGGTACGCCCCGACCACCGCGTTGCCCGTGGGTACCTGCTGTCCGGGCGGTTCGGCGCGGTCCTGGGGAACGTCGTGGCTCTCCCACCACGTGGACGGGTGCCAGGAGCCGGTGACCGGCGGCAGCGAGGGGACGCCCAGGTTTCCCATCGCTACCCACCACCCCTCCTCGTGACAGCAGCTCTGCCGTCGCGCTGGTCCTCACACCTGGAGAGTGGCGTCTGGACGCCCGGTGTGACAGGTCCGGCGGGATTCCACCCGGTGGCCGAGGGGCGCCGCGGGCGGGAACGCCCCGGAGATGACGAACCGATGGCGGTCCGCCACGTGAGCTCCCCCCAGCAGAGCTCGCGCCGCGGACCGCCACCGGTCCAGGTGCTGTCACGTGACCCGTCGTGACGATGCACTCGCCACGGAGGGATGCCTCGGCCGCGCTCCTGATACATCGGCCGGTGTGACGTGGACCACATGCCGTGGCAGGACCGCGCGACGAATGCGCCCCACGCCGTCAGGTCCGCCGCGCGCGCACCGCCCAGGCCCCCGCCAGTCCCGCCAGGACGGACGCACCGACGACGCCCACGACGAGCGGGCCGAGCGGTGTGGGGGCCGCTCCGGCGGGGGCCGCCGCCGGGTCGGTCGTCGGGTCGGTCGGCGACGACGCGAGCACCGCCGTCGTCGCGACGAAGCTCGGCGCCGGATGGTCGCCGGTCGCGTCCGTGTCCGTCCACGTGTACGACGCCCCGGACGGGCAGTCCTGCTCCGCGGGGAACAGGAACGCCTGACCGACCTCACCCTCGACCCGCACCTCGAGCTCGAACGCGATCCGATCTCCGTCGGGCACGGGCTCGCCCTGCCAGCTCACCGAGCGCGGCTGGACGACCGACGTCCAGCCGTCCGGCTGCGTCGCGCCGACCGCCTCGACGCCGTCGGGCATCGCGACGCGCAGCGCGTCGGTGGGTTCGCCGTCGCAGCCGTGGTCGAACGTGAAGGTGATGGTCGCGGTCCCGTCGCCGTTCGGCTCGACGGTCTCGATCAGCACGTGCGCGGACGCCGGGAGCGCGGGCAGCACGACGAGCGCGGCGGCGGCCAGGGCCGCGCCGACGGCACGGCGCACGCGATCGGGCCGGGTCATGGCGCCACCTCCACAGGGATCTCGACGATCGGGTTGTCGTACTTCGACGTCCGCACGCTGACGGTCACGGTCCACTCGCCGGGCATGGGCAGGTCCAGCGGCGCCTCGTACGTACCCGGGCCGGTGGCCGTGAGGGGGTGGGAGAAGGGTCCGATCGCGGGGTCGGCGAGCGTCGTGGACATCTCCGGGACGTCGACCGGCTCCAGCGGTTCCCCCGCGGCGTCCGTCAGGACGAGCTCGAGCGAGTTGACCCCGACCGCTCCGGGTGTGATCCGCGCGGAGAGCGTGCCGTCCCCGAGCGGCTCGGTCACCTCGACGCCGGCGGGCGCCGGCTGCTCCGCGGGGGCCTGCGCCGCCTCGGTGGTGACCGGGCTGCGCGAGACCAGCAGGCCCGTCAGCCCGAGCACGACGACGAGCAGCGCGGCCTCCACGGCCACGGTGCGTCCCAGCCGGCGTCGGGCCGTCGCGGCGTCACCGCCCGTGCCCGACGACGCGCCGCCGGCGACCACCGGGACCAGCCGGTACCGGTTCCACGCGGCGACGGCGACGATGCACAGCGCGACACCGACCTTGATGAGGAGCGCCTGCCCGTAGGACGTGGAGACGAGGGCGTCGAGCGTCCCGAGGATCCGCCAGCCCAGCACGGTGCCGGTGATCGCGAGCGTGAGGACGAGCCACGCCCCGAGGGTCGAGAACCGGGACACGGTGATCGCCGCCCGGCGCGGGTCCACGCGGGCCGACGGTGCGAGGACCAGCGCGAGCCCGACGACGCCGCCGAGCCACACCGCCCCCGCCGTCACGTGCAAGGCATCGGTCGTCACGACGAGCCACGCGGGACCGAAGGTGCGCGTGTGCCCGACGAGCACGAGCGAGCCGAGCGCCAGTGCGGCCCCGCCGAGCGTGACGGCGGCCGGCCAGGACGCGCGTGTCTCACGGCCCGCGCGTGGTGCGACGAGCGTCGCGGCCAGGAGCCCGACCAGACCGAGCGCGCCCGCGAGCGCCGGCTCGGACGTGAGGGCGGTGCGCCACGTCCCGACGTCGACGAGCGCACCGAGGTCCCCGCCGGCCTGCCAGGCGACGGTGAGGGGGGCGGAGAGCACGAGCCCGAGTACGGTGACGCCGCACGCGACGTCGCGGACGCGACGCAGGCGGGCGCGCAGGACGGGCATCGCGCCGGGCGAGGCCCGCAGGACGAGCAGCTCGAACACGACGAGCCCCGCGACGAGGAACGTGCCCGTGTAGACGACCGCCTGGTCGACGGTACGGACCGCGACGAGGGACGCGGTCGGCTCGGCGACGGCCACGTCGACCGTCGTCGTGCTCGGGGCGCCGACCGAGAAGGAGAACGCGCCCGCGATCGGGTGGGAGTCGAGGGACACGACGCGCCAGCTCACGACGTAGGTGCCGTCGTCGAGCGGCTCGGCGGGCGTGATGACGAGGGCGTCGTCGATGCTCTCGACGGACGCGGTCACCGGGGCGCCGTCCGCGGTGAGGACCTGGGTGCCGCCCTCGACCACCTGCACGGGCTCGTTGAAGGTGACCGTCAGGGCCTCGGGCGGGGTGTCGAGCACCGTGCCGTCTGCCGGGTCGGTGCCGATCAGCACGGCGTGCGCCGCGGCCGGGCCGCCCGCGAGGATCGCGAGCAGGAGCCCGGCCGCGACGCTGACGAGCAGCGCCACCGCACGGTGCCGGACCGGGAGGTGGGCCACGGTCGTCAGTCCTGCGTGCGACGCGTGCGCAGGAACGCGAGGAGACCGAGGACGAGGCCCGCCGCGCCGAGCGCGAGCGCGACCCACGTCACCACCGGGGTGGCGGCGTCGTCCGACGTCGTGGCCGTGGCCGCCCCGTCCTCGGACGCGGCCTGGTTCGCGCTCTCGTCGGCGTCCTCAGCCGCGACGTCCTCCGCAGCGGTCCCGTCGGCAGCGTCGGCCGACTCCTCCGCGGCGGTGAGGACGAAAGCCGGCGCCGGCGACTCGAGGTCGTCCGCGACCTCGCCCTCGGCGGGGACCTGGACCCACGCGGTCTCCCCCTCCTCGCACGTCTGGACGGTCGGGAAGATGAGCGTCTCCCCCGCGGCCTCGGGGAGCTTGAGCGACAGCTCGAACGCGTCGCGGTAGCCGTCGGCGAGGGGCGTCGTCGCTGTGTAGACGACCTCGGAGACGCGCTCGGTGTACTGGCCGCCGTGACCGTCGTCGACGGGCGTGTCCAGGTCCTCCATGACCTTCTCGACGTCCCAGCCGGCGTTGACCGTCGGCGCGACGGTGATGACCTGCTCGGGCATCTGGATGGAGACCTTCGTCGTCGCCGACCCGTCGCAGCCGTGCGACAGGGCGAAGGTCAGGACGCCGTAGGAACCGGCGGTGGTGACGTTGGGTGTGACGGTGACGTGCGCCGACGCGACGCTCGCGCCGGCGACGACGAGTCCGGTGGTCAGTGCGGCGGCGCCGACGGCGCGCAGGGTCATGGATGACTTTCGCATGAGAGTGCCTCTCGGGGTGATGTGCGTGGTCCGCGGGTCGACGTGTGTCGCCCGTGGGTCGTGCAGGTCATGCATCGAGCAGCGGTTGTCCGAGGAACTCGCCCGCTGCCGCGCCCGGGGGCACGGCGAACACGGCCGAGCCGACCGGCGTCGTCCACTGGTTGAGCAGGTCCAGCTCGTCGAGCCGCTGCTGGATCGGGACGAACTGGCGGTCGACGTCCGCCTGGAAGGTGACGAACAGCAGACCGGAGTCGGACAGCGCCCCGGCAGGCGGCGGGTCGTCGTAGTTGTACGCGCGGCGCAGGAACTGCTGCTCCGGGTCCTCGGAGCGGGCACGGCGGATGTGCGCGAACGAGCCGATGACCTCGAACCCGTTCGGTCCCTTCGCCTCGAGGTCGGGCTCGTCACGCTCGTGCGTGCCCGTGAGCGGTGCGCCCGTGTCGAGCCGACGTCCGACGGCCTCCTCCCGTCCGGACCTGTCGAGCTCGTCCCATGTGTCGAGGTTCATCGCGATGCGCCGCACGACCATCGACGTGCCACCCGCGAGCCAGCCTCGCGAGGCGTCCGCGTGCCACACGAGGTCGGGGTCGATGGCGGCGTCGACGTTGCGCGTGCCGTCGACCTGGCCCATGAGGTTGCGCATCGTCGTGCCGGGGCGCTGCGTCCCGGGCGAGCGTCGGAACCCCCGCTGGACCCAGCGCACGGAGGTGAACGTGCGCGCCTCCTTCACGAGCAGACGCACCGCGTGGGCGACGGTCACCTCGTCGTCCGCGCAGACCTGGAGCACGAGGTCACCGCCGGTCCAGCGGTCCTCCAGGCGGTCCACGCCGAACGCGGGCAGCGGTCGCAGCCACGACGGTGCCCGGTCGTCGAGCCCGGCAGCGGTGAACACCGCGGGGCCGTACCCCACCGTGACCGTGAGGCGCGCCGGGACAGCCGCGAGCTCCGGCTCGGTGTCGGTGAGGCCGGGACGGCCCGACATGAGGCGCTCGACGTCGTCCGTCCAGATCCGCATCAGTCGGACCAGGGCGTCGCGGTCCGCACCGTCGGCGAGGTCGAGCGCGACGAACGTCGCGAACGACTGCGGCGTGGTGTCGACCCCCGGCTGGCGCGCGCCACGGAAGGCGACGGTCGCGCCCCCCGCCGCGTCGGGTGCGGGCAGCTCCTGCGCGGGGGCGGCAGACGCCGTGTCCCACGCAGAGCGCCCCCCCAGCGCCAGGGCAGCGCCGCCGAGAGCGGCGGCACCGCCCTGGAGGAACCGGCGGCGCGACGCCCCGCGCGTGTCCCGTTCGGTTGCCGTCACGAGCCCGCGCCCTCCTCGTCGCCCATGTCCATGTCCATGTCACCCGTCCCCTCCCCGTCGTACTCCTCCTCGGCGCCGGAGAAGGTCCGCGCAGGGGCGGTGAACTCGAACGTCGAGCCGTCCTCGGCCGTGAGCGTGACGGTCACGTCGGCCCCCGGCTCGATCGGCTCCGTCACGCCCATGAACATGAGGTGGTCCCCGCCGGGGGCCAGCTCGTGCGTGGCGCCGGCCTCGACGACGATGCCCCCCTCCTTCTGCCGCATGACCATCTCGCCGTCGTCGCCCGCCGCCATCTCGTGCAGCTCCATGGACGACGTCGCGTCGCTCGTCGCGGACACGATCCGCACGTCGGCGTCGGAGTCGTTGGTCAGGGTCCCGAACGCGGCGGTCATGCCCTCGTCCGCGGCCTTGACCCACGGGTCGTCGACGGACAGCGCGTCGGCCTCCGTGGTGGCCGCAGCAGGCTCCGGCGCGGCAGCTCCCGCGTCCGTGTCCGAGGCGCAGGCGGTGAGTGCGGCGGCCAGGGCGAGCACACCGGCGCCGGCGAGGAGTCGAGAGCGGGTGGTGGTCGTGGTCATGGCGGTCTCCGTGGGAGCAGGAACGGTGGGAGCGGCCGACCGGCGGGCGCTCACGCGGCCCTCCGACGTCGGGCGCGGGCCGCGAGCAGCAGATCGACGAGCAGGAACGCCGCGAGCGGGATGCCGAGGAGAGGGAGGAACCAGCCGACGAGGCCGGCGAGGACGAGGAGCGGTACCGAGAGCGACAGCGGCACCCGACGCAGCGCGCCGCGAGGGACGAGGGGTCCGGGACCGTGCCCGACGGCACCCGTCGGTCGGCGCAGCCACCACATGCGGTACCCGAGGACGATCGACGTGATGAGGCCGAGAGCCAGGCCGGCGAGCGCGAGCTGGTTCCAGATCCCGAACAGCAGCCCCATGTGGGCGGAGATGCCGATCGTCGTGAGCTTGGCCGCGAGCGGGAAGCCCTCGAAGTCGAGCTCGTCGACGACGGCTCCGGTCGCGCCGTCGACGGCGATCGTGTCCTGCTGCAGCGGCCAGGACCGCTTGACCTCCTTGACCGTCCACGCCTGCCCGTCCGCGGCGGGCGGGACGATCTGGAGGGGGTCGCGCAGGCCTTCGCCGCGCGCGACCGCAAGGACGCCGTTGATCCCGACGCCCGCGGTGAGGACGTCGTCCGAGGCCGGCCCGCTCCCGCCGCCGTGGTCGTGACCGCCGCCGTCCCCGCCCGTCGGAACGGCGGCGCCGGGCAGGGTCGCGTCGATCGCGGGCGTCCCCCACGACATGGCGGACCGGAGCTCACCGATGTTCGTGCCGGCACGGGCCGACCACGTGAGCCCTGTCGCGGACAGCCCGAGCAGCCCGACGATGATCACCGTGCCGACCGCTCCGTGCCACGTCAGCACACGCTTGCGCGCGCTCTTCGCGCGGACCTCGGGCACGACGAGGCGTCGGACCTTGCGTGTGCGGACCACCCGCGCGACCCACATCGCGAGCCCGCCGAGAGCGACGACCCACAGCCAGGACGCCGCGAGCTCGGAGTACCAGCGACCGGCCTCGCCGAGGTGCAGGTTGCGGTGCAGGTCGTCGACCCAGGCGCGCACGGGCAACCACTCGCCGAAGGTCGCCAGGTCCCCGCGGATCTCGAGGGTGTAGGGATCGACGAAGACGGTCCGGGTGTACCCCTCGGGCACGTCGTCGACCGCGAGCACGACGCGCGTGGTGCGGTCCTCGGTCGCGGGCGGACGGACCTGGGTGACCGTGCCCTCGGGGTGGGCCTCACGTGCGGCCGCGAGCTGTTGGTCGAGCGCGAAGGTCGAGCTCCCGACCTCGTCGACGAACAGCTCGTGCCCGTGCACGATCGGTTCGAGCGTCGGGGTCGCGGTGTAGAGGAGACCGGTCGTGGCGGCCACGAGCAGGAACGGGCCGACGAGGATGCCGGCGTAGAAGTGCAACCGGTGCAGGAGCGGTCGCAGCGCCTCCCAGGTGCTGGGCCGCAGGGGCGCGGCGGTGGGTGTCCCGTGATCGAGGCCGGTCTCGGTCGGCGGTCTGGTCGGCGGGCGAGTGGGCGTGGCCTCGTCGGTACGAGGCGTCACGGAAGTCATCGGGGCGGTGTCCTTCGGGCAGCGCGACGCTGTGGGTCGCGTACGGGAGATGGGCGTCGAGGTCGATCGCGCGACCGTCGAGCCTCCTCCGCGGGAGCCCGGTACGATCAGGCGACGACGAGCGAACCCGCCGGCGGGCCCCGGCGCGGTGCGACGGAGCGCGCTGCGCGGTCCGACGCGCACCCGAATTCCTCGGCGCGGGGTGCGGACGGGGACTCTGCGCCCCGCACGGGCATCACGACGCCTGCGAGGACGGGCAGGATCCACGTCCACATCGCGAGGGCGAGGCGCGCCGCGCGCTCGCTCGCGACGAGGACCGCTGCGGTCACGACGACGGCGACGGCGTGCGCCGCGAGCATCCCGGGTCCGACGCCGTGGGGGTCCTCCGCGTGCTGGGCGGCCGCACCCACCAGCCGGCCGGCATCTGCCGTGGTGAAGGGGTGATGGCCCGCCATCGACGTGGACGCGCCGGAACCGGGCGTTGCGGCGAGGAGCATGAAACCGTGGTGCAGGACCACCTGCAGCAGCACGAGGAACGGGACGAGGACGAGGACGTTCGCACGGGCTCGGGAGACCAGGACGGAGAGGGCGACGGTCAGGACGCCGAGCAGCAGCAGGCCGGCCCCGCCTGGGACGTGCCCGGCTGCGGAACTGTGCGCCACGGCCGCGACGGCGAGCGAGGTGGACGCGAGAAGACTCGCGCGCACACCCCGTGCCACCTGATCCGTCGTGGTCGTCATCGACCGCGTCCTCCGTCCGTGACCGAGAGCACCCCGTTGCGCCCTTCGCCCGCTTCTGCCCGAAGGTACCCGGGCTTATGCACTCGGTCAATCAAAAGTGCAGAGTTCATCGCCCCGCTCCGCTCGACCGGTCGAGCTCGGCGAGGTGCGCGTTGTAGGCCGCGAGCTCGGCGTCGCCGTCCCGGTCCGCCTGGCGGTCCGTGCGCCGCGCGGTCCGCTCGTCGTCCCGCGTCCACTGGACCGCGACGACGATCGCCGCGATCACGACGGGGAGCTCGCCCGCGCCCCACGCGACGGAGCCGCCGACGGCCTGGTCGGCGAGCAGCGCGGCGGTGTCGGAGTACTGCATCGCCGACCACCAGCCCGCGCCGAGCACCTGCTGGTCGGCCATGACGGCGACGCCGAAGAACGCGTGGAACGCCATGGTGACGAGCAGGACGAGGAGCTTGATCGGGTAGGGCGTGCGCACCGGGGTGGCGTCCACCCCGAGGATCACCCAGAAGAACAGGTAGCCGCTGAGCAGGAAGTGGACCTGCATGAGCAGGTGTCCCGGGTGCTCGAACAGCGCGTACTCGAACCACCCCGTGAAGTAGAACGCGACGAGGCTCCCCGCGAAGATCCCGCCCGCCACGACGGGCCGGGTCAGGAACCGGGAGTACCGCGAGTGCACGACGGCGAGCAGCCACTCCCGTGGGCCGCGCGAGTGGTCGCGGCGCGCAGGCAGGGCACGCAGCGCCAGGGTCACGGGTGCGCCGAGGACGAGCGGGAGCGGCACGAGCATCATGAGCGCCATGTGCTGGACCATGTGCGTCGAGAAGTGCACGGCCCCGTAGGCGCCCGGCCCGCCGCTCGTCGACCAGGCGAGCGCGACGCACCCGAGGAGCCACATGACGGTCCGCCCCGCGGGCCACCGGTCCCCGCGTCGACGCAGGCGCACCACGCCGGCCACGTACAGGCCCACGAGGGTCGCCGCGATCCCGAGGAACAGCCAGTCCGGCTGGAACGAGAGCAGCATCGTGCGCACCGACACCGGCTCCGGGTAGGCGAACCCGAGCAGGGCGTGGCGCGCGTCGTCGGCGATGGGGTCCTGCGGCACGGGCGGCGCGGACCGCGACAGGGCCACGGACGCACCGAACGTCACCGCCATGACCACGACCTCGCCCACCGCGAGCCGCGCGAACGCCCGCCCCCCGCCAGCCGCGAGGCGCGGGATGACACGACGCCGCTGCACCCACCCGGCGACGCCGAGCAGCACCAGCGCGACGATCTTCACGGTGAGGAGCGCGCCGTACGTCGTCGTGACGAGGTCCGTGGGCGAGGCGAGCCGCAGCGACGCGTTGATCACGCCGGAGAAGACCGCGGCACCGAAGCACCACGCGGCCACCACGGAGTAGCGGCCGACGACGTCGGGCAGCGCCGCCCGCCGGATCCGCGGGCGCAGCAGCGCCAGACCGACGAGACCACCCACCCAGACCGTCACGGAGACGAGGTGGACGAGGAGGCTGTTGACCGCGTTGAGGTGGTCGTCCGCGCCCGCCGAGTGGCCCGAGAGCGCGACCGGAAGGAGGGCGGCGAGGGCGAGCACGAGCGCCACCGCCACCCTGCCCACGGTCCGCGCACCCGCGGCGACGACGAGGGTCGCCGCGACGGCCACCGCCGACACGGTCAGGAACTGACCGAGCTCGATCTCGGTCGCGTAGTAGCGCACCTGCGCCCAGAACCCGGGGTCCGCGGGCGACATGCCGACGGAGCTGCCGGTCGTGAGCACGACGACGGCGATCGCGGCGGCGAGCCACACCGCCGCGGACCGCGCCGCCCACCGGGTCGCGCTCCACTGCGGGTAGGACACCGCGCCCGGGACCCGGCCCTGGCCGGGCAGGACCCCCGCCGCGAGGACGAGCAGACCGATCGTGAGGGCCGCCGCGGCGTCGTGCACGACCCGCGCCACGGGCAGCCCGAAGCGCACCGCGGCACCCGGGTCCATGAGCAGGCGCGGCGCGAGCTCACCCGTGAGGGCGAGCCCCCCGAGCGCGACGACCACCGCGAGCGGCAGGCAGGCCAGGAGGACCGCCTCGGTGGGGCGGATCCTGGGCAGGTGGAAGCCCTCGACGTGCGGGACGTCGAGCGCCTCGGTGCCCGACGCCGGGGCGTCGGGAGCGGGGTCGTCCCGGAGCTCGTCCGGTGACCGGAGAGAGGTGCGGTCCATGAGGTCCGCCGGTCGGCACCGCCGACCGGACGGGTCCCGTCAGTCCTGGCCGCCGGGGCCCGCGCCCCGGTCCGCACCGCCACGGCGCACGACGAGCACCGTCACGACCGCGCCGATCACCACGACCGCCCCGATGCCGAGCACGAGCGGCAGCGCCGACGACGAGCCGTCCGCCGTGCCGGTGCTCGCCGCGTCCGTGGTCGCCGCGCCGTCGCTCGGTGCCGCGGACGCGTCGTCCGAGGCCGTGTCGCTCGCGTCGTCGGAGGCCGTGTCGTCGGACGCCGTGTCGTCGGACGCCGTGTCGTCGGCGTCGTCGCTCGGCGCCGCGGACGCGTCCTGCGACGGCGACTCCTCAGGCTGATCGGCGACGGCGAAGCCGAAGGTGCCCTCGATCGGGTGGCCGTCCGCCGAGACGACGCGCCACGCGACGGTGTACTCGCCGCCGGTCAGGACACCGTCCGTCACGGGCAGGGTCGCCGTGGTGCCGTCGATGGTCGGCGCGTCGTCGAGGACGACCTCGCCGTCCGCGTCGGTGACGACGACCTGCGGCTCGACGTCGAGCGGCTCCGTGCTGAACGTGAGCGCGATGTCCGACGGCGGGGCGTCGAGCGCGGCACCGTCGGCCGGCTCGGTCCCGGTCAGGCGGTCGTGCGCCTGCGCGGGCAGCGCGCCGAACGTGGCGAGCGCGGCGGTCAGGCCGAGCGCGCACAGGAGGGCGAGGAGTGCGGTGGTGAGTGCCGACAGGGGTCGGCGTGCGGTGAGGATCCGTGCGGTCTGCATGGGGTGAGGTCTTCCGTCCGTGGCGCGGCTGGGCCGCGCGGTGGGTCCCACGTCCGGCGGGGTGCCGGTTCGGCTGCATCGGGTTCGTCGCGCGAGGGCGGACGGATGGGTGGGCCAGGCCTGGTTAGGCAGAGTTCCCGACGAGCACGCCCTGCAGCGGCGGACCGCGCGTCGGCGCGACCCCGACGACGCGGACGGCCAGGACCGGCACCTGCCGGACGAGGAGGACCGTCTGACGGACCGCGGGCACGAGCGCGACCGGGCCGGCCGTCGTCGGGCACGAACGCGCCCACGCGAGGAACCGCTCGAGCGCGCGCTCGCCCCGCGCCAGCACGACGGCGAGCACCGCCGTCGCGACGACGTGTGCGGCGAGCATGACGTTGTCGGCGGACGCGACCGTCCCGGCACCACCAGCCGCTCCGGTCAGGAGGTGGGAGTGCGCCGCAGCGGCACCGTCCCCGAGGGGCGCGAGCGGTCCGTCGCACACGGCGAGCGAGGCGTGCCCGCCATGTCCGGCGGGGACGGGGGCCGTCACGCAGGAGGCGACCCCGTGACCGAGCGTGCGGAACGCCGTGTGCAGGGCCAGCTGTGCGCCGCCCAGGACCAGCACGAGCCGGGGGACAGTGAAGCGGGCCCGCGCCACCGCCGTCGTGCCCGCGAACGTGAACGCCGCGAGCGCGGCGAGGACCAGCGGGTCGGGCAGCGCACCGCCGCCCACGCGGTGCGCGAGCGCGGACAGTGCCAGCACGAGGGTCGCCACGAGCGCCGCGCGTGCCACGCGCAGCGGACCGACGACCGGGGAGCTCACGGGGTCAGCCTAACCACCACGATCACGCCACCCGCCCGGGCCGTCAGGAGGACGAGCCGGCTGATGATCCCGAGGAGGCCGTCGGCGGCTCGGCCCGGAGCCCGCTGCCGTGGTCCGCACCGCCGTAGCCGCCGATCAGCGGGCGCCGCGGGAGGATCCGGTCGATCCCGACGAGCACGAGCCCCAGCACGAAGAACCCGGCCCCGTAGAGCAGGAGGTTCACGCCGAGGCCGGCCCAGCCGAGCGCGTCGAGGTCGACGAACCCGTACGGGTACTCGCTGCCCGGGCTGACGAACCCGCGGATCAGCGCGAACACGAAGTACGCCACCGGGTACACCAGCCACTGCAGCGCGGTCAGCCCGCGGAAGCGCCGGTGGGCGTCGAACAGCACGAAGTCGGCGAACACCGCGAGGGGCAGGACCTGGTGCTCGATCTGCCCGTCGGTCAGGCCGAGGAACACGGCCGGCGCGTCGGGCGACTCGGGCTCGAGCACGAACCACGCGACGAGGCCCGTGATGGCGGCCGCGAGCGTCACCACGCCCTTGAACCACCCCGGCGGCTGGCGACGGCGCAGGACCGACGCGATGCCCGCCCACGCGAACGTCACCGCGACGAGGAAGCCGGTCTGGTTCGTGAAGTAGACCAGGCCCTCGACGTCGCCGTGCAGCCAGATCTCGCGCGTGCCGACCAGCGCGAGCACCACGAGGAACAGTCGGTACAGCCCGACCAGGACGTTCATGCGAGCTCCTTCGCGCGCGAGCGGTAGGACGGCGGTGGTACGGCAGGAGGATAGCGGCCTTTCGCCCGCGCGGTTGCTCGGGGCGATGATGGGGAGCATGACGACCTCACCGACCACCGCCCTCAGCACCGTCGCGATCACGAACGGGTACGTCGTGCCCGTGGCCGCACCACCGATCGAGAACGGGACGGTCCTGGTCGAGGACGGGATCATCACCGCGGTCGGCGCGGACGTCGTCGTGCCCGACGGCGCGCGCGTCGTCGACGCCGCAGGCCGCTGGGTCCTGCCCGGGTTCGTCGAGTCGCACGCGCACATGGGCGTGCACGAGGAGGGCGAGGGCTGGGCCGGCAACGACACCAACGAGATGACGAACCCGAACGGTGCCGCGTTCCGCGCGATCGACGGGATCTACGTCGAGGACGAGGGGTTCCGCGACGCGCTCGCGGGCGGCGTCACGACGGCGGTCGTGAAGCCCGGGTCGGGGAACCCGATCGGCGGGCAGACCGTCGCGATCAAGACCTGGGGCGGGCGGACCGTCGACGAGCAGGTCGTCCGCGCGGCCGTGTCCGTGAAGTCGGCGCTCGGGGAGAACCCCAAGCGTGTGTACGGGGACCAGAAGAAGACCCCGTCGACACGGCTCGGGGTCGCACAGGTGATCCGGGCGGCGTTCGTGGACGCGCAGAACTACGTCGCAGCGCGCGACGCCGCCGAGGCCGAGGGCAAGCCGTTCGCGCGCGACCTCACCAAGGAGACCCTCGCGCGGGTGCTCGCGGGAGAGCTGTTCTGGGACCAGCACACGCACCGCGCCGACGACATCGCGACCGCGCTGCGCCTCGCCGACGAGTTCGGCTACCGGCTCGTGGTCAACCACGGGACCGACGGTGCCGCGATCGCCGACGTTCTCGCCGAGCGCGACGTGCCCGTCATCTTCGGGCCGATGTTCACGTCGCGCTCCAAGGTCGAGCTGCGCGACCGGGCGATCGAGAACCTCGGGGTGCTGGCGCGCGCCGGCGTGCGCGTCGCCATCACGACGGACCACCCGGTCGTGCCGATCAACTTCCTCGTGCACCAGGCGTCGTTCGCGGTCAAGGAGGGTCTCGACCGCGAGACCGCGCTCGCCGCGCTCACGGTCAACCCGGCGTCGTTCCTCGATCTCGACGACCGTGTCGGCGCGCTCACGCCGGGGCTGGACGGCGACGTCGTGATCTGGTCCGGCGACCCGCTCGACGTGAACGCCCGCGCCGAGCACGTGTTCGTCACGGGCACCGAGGTCTACACGTGGGACCGCGAGGCGAACGACGGCCGCGGAGCCGGTCGCGTCGTCGAGCGCGGGGCGCGCTTCACGGGCTGACGCGCCGCCGAGAAGTGATTATCCGCCCCTCATGTCCGCAATCGGGGGCGCATAGTCACTTCTCGGCGCAGGGGACGCAGGTCCGTGCGGTCGGGCGCGCCTCCAGCCTCCCGGCGGCGACGGGTTGCGCGCACGCCTCGCAGACCCCGTACGTCCCGGAGTCGACACGCGCGATCGCAGCCTCCAGCTCGTCGATCCGGGCCTCGCCCTCGCGCGCGAGGGAGTCGAGCTGGGCCCGCTCGAACGCGATGGTGGCGCCGTCAGGGTCGTGCTCGTCGTCGGCGTTCGAGTCGCGCGACGCCTCGACCATCTCCGCGACGTCGGCCCGCAGCGCCGCGACGCGCCCGAGCGCCTCCGCGCGCAGGGCGGTCAGTCGCTCGCGCACCTCCGGTACGGTCATGTGGGCACAACGCGCGCGGCGCCCGGTTCCGTCCCGCCGCGGGTGCGGGGTCCGTCCGCACGGCGGTTGCACAGGACAGCGCGGCGCGCGCGGTGGAAGAGTGGCCTGCCATGAGCACGGTCGTCACCTTCGACGCCTTCGGCGGACCCGAGGCGCTGCGCGTCGCCGACGAGCACGTCCCCGATCCGGGTCCGGGACAGGTGCGCGTCGCCAACCAGGTCGTCGGCGTCAACCCGGCCGACCTCAAGCGGCTGTCGGGAGCGTTCGGGGGGAAGGTCCCCGGCGTCCTCGGCTTCGAGGCCGCGGGGGTGGTCGACGCCGTCGGGCCCGACGTCGCGGACCTCGCCCCCGGGGACGCCGTCCTGTGGCACGGGTCGGGAGCGCAGCGCGAGCTCTCGCTCGTGCCGGCCGAGCGGGTGCGACGACGCCCCGCGTCCGTGCCGGCCGAGCAGGCCGCCGTCCTGCCCGTCGCTGCCGCCACCGCGTTCTCCGCGCTCGTCCAGGCGGACGTGGGCGAGGGAGACGTCGTGCTCCTGCACGGCGCGAGCGGTGGGGTCGGCTCCGCCGCGGTCCAGATCGCCCAGGCGCTGGGCGCGCGGGTCGTCGGGACGTCGTCCGCGCGCAACCACGACTACCTCCGCGAGCTGGGCGCGACCCCCGTCGAGTACGGTCCGGGGCTGGTCGACGCCGTGCGTGCGCTGCCGGACGAGCTCAGCGCGATCGACGTCGTGATCGACCTCGCCGGGACGGCGGAGAGCGTCGCCGCGACCACCGCGCTGCTCGGCGACCAGGTCGCGCCGACGGACGAGGCCCCCCGTGCCGTGACGATCGCCGGCAGCGACGCGTCACGGGCCGCCGGCATCGTCGACAAGGTCGACGCGAAGGGTGCGCTCGACGAGGTGCTGGTGCTCGCCGAGGCCGGCCGGTTGCGGCTGACCGTGTCCCGGCGCCTCCCGCTCGCGGAGGCGGCGGAGGCGTTGCGGCTCGTCGCGGGCGGTCACGTGCGGGGCAAGGTCGTGCTGACGGTCGGGTGAGTCGGCGGTCGCGCGGTGCTGTGAGGCTCCGCACAGCAGGTTCCCGACGAACCGCAGGATTCTGCGGAACCCCGGCGGACCGGTGATCCCGGACGGGAAGGGCTGTTTGCGCCGAACCGCCGTCGCGCGGTCAAATCCTTAGCATGCGTAAGTACCTCGCCGCTACCGCGGCGCTCTCCTGTGCCCTCCTGCTGGCCTCGTGCGCCTCGACGACAGACCCGTCGAGCGAGACCGAGACCCCCGAGCCCACCGCGACCCAGGCCGAGGCCCCCGAGCCCACGATCGTCTCGATCGAGCAGTCCTGCGCCGGCTTCTACGACGGTGGCGCCGCCTCCCTCGCGGCCCGCGTCGACGACACGTTCGCCCTGACGGCCGAGGAGCTCACGGACGAGTCCTCGCTCACGCTCGCGACGACGCGCGACAAGATCGCGTCGATCCAGCGCTTCGCGGACGTCGAGGTCCAGGAGAACCTCAACGGCATCAAGGCGCCGTTCCAGGCCGCCCTCGAGGCCACCGAGGTCGTCACGACGAACTTCCAGCCGTCGCTCGACGCGTTCCACGCGCAGTGCGACGAGGCCGGGTACGAGTTCACCTCCTGAGCACGACCCTGAGCGCCCCGCCCTTCCCCGGGGCGGGGCGCTCGTGCGTCCGGCACGCCGGACGTGCCACCATCGACGCATGCCCGTCGTCGAGTCCTCGCTGGTCGTCACGGTCGACCCCGCGACCGCGTTCGCCGTCTCGCAGACCACGGGCGAGGTCCGGCTGCGCTGGGACCCCTTCATCCGCCACCAGCGCTTCCTCGACGGTGCGACCGCCCCGGCCAAGGGCGTGCGGACGCTGACCCGCCACCGCACCGGGCTGTCGATGGTCAGCGAGTACGTGTCGTACAACCCGCCGACCAACGTCGGCATGCGCATGGTCCGCGGCTCCTGGTTCTTCGAGAACCTCGCGGGCGGGTGGCGGTTCGCCCCCGACCCGTCCGGCGGCACGCGCGCGACCTGGCGCTACAGCTTCCGCTGCCGGCCGCGCTGGCTCGCGCCGCTCGCGGAGCGCGTCGGCTCCTGGGTGCTCGGCCGCGACATCGACAAGCGCATCGCCGGCTTCGCGCGCGGCTGCGCCGACCCCGTCGTCCTCGCGTCGGTCGCCACCAACCCCTGAACCGCCCGCCGAACACGACCTGAGGGTCGTTGTCAGGCCGTTCGCGGCCCCCATGTCGTGCTCGACGGCGAGCGAGGTCGTGCTCGGCACCACGGGACCACGACGCGCGGCACCACGGGACGACGACGCGGCGTCGGGCCCGGCGTAGCGTTCGACGTATGGGCCCGCTCGACCGACGCCGACCCCGCGTGTTCCTCGCGGTGCTCCTCACGGCGATCTCGGTGCTCGGCACGCTCGGCGCGGCCCACGGGCAGCCGCAGGCCCGGACGCCCGACGCCGCCGCGTTCGCCCTCCTCCTCGTCGCGCCCGTGGTGCTCGTCCTACTCCCGACCCGCTCGCCGCGGCTCACCGCGGGCGCCGTCGTGGTCTCCGTCGCGGCGTGCGGCGCGTATCTCGCGGCGGGCTACCCGTGGGGCCCCGTGCTCGCCGGGCCGGTCGTCGTGCTCGCCACGGTGGTGCTGAGCGGTCCGGTCGCGCGCAGCCGGGCGACCGCCTGGGGCGGCGCGGTGCTGCTGGCGGGGACGGTCGTGGCCGCGACGACGGCGCGCCCGGACGTGCCCCCGCCCGCGACGCTCCTCGGCGGGGTCGCCTGGACCACCGTCGTGCTGCTCGCCGCGGGCGCGATCCGGGACCGGGCGGCCCGGGTCGCCGAGACTCGCGCGGCCCGGCGCGCGACCCAGGAAGAGCGCGAGCGGACCGCCGTCGCCGCCGAGCGGCTGCGCATCGCGCGCGAGGTGCACGACGTCCTCGCCCACTCGCTGTCCGCGATCACCGTCCAGGCCGGCGTCGGCCTGCACCTGCTCGACCGCGACACGGAGCAGGCGCGGGGCGCTCTCGCCGCGATCAGATCGACGAGCGTCGAGGCGCTCGACGAGGTCCGCGCGGTGCTCGGGGTCGTGCGGGCCGACGCAGTCGCGGACGGCGCCCCCGACGCGCCCCTCGCTCCCACGTGGGACCTGACGGCGCTCGCGCGGCTCGTGCAGCAGGCGGGAACCGACGAGCTGGACGTGCGGCTCGACGTCGACCGCGCGGCCCGGGCGCTGCCCGACCACCTCGCCGGCGTGGTGTACCGCGTCGTCCAGGAGTCGCTGACCAACGTCCGGCGGCACGCGCCCGACGCGTCGCGCGCCGACGTGCACGTCCGGGTGGAGGCAGGACCACCCGGGTCGCAGGGTCCGGTCGCGGTCACCGTCGTGGTGTCCGACGACGGCGCCGCACCCCGGGCGTCGACCCTTCCTCCGCCCGTGCCCGGGTACGGGCTGCGCGGCATGCGGGAGCGCGTCGAGCTCGTGGGCGGCACGCTCGAGGCGGGTCCGGTGGACGGCCCCGGATCGGGTCCCGGTGGACGCGGGTTCCGGGTTCGGGCACGCTTTCCGTGGCCGGCACCGACGCCGGGACCCTCGCACGTCCGGCCCGAGGAGACACCGTGATCGACGTCGTGCTGGCCGACGACCAGGCCCTCGTGCGCGGCGGCTTCCGCGCGCTGATCGACTCCGAGGACGACATGCGCGTCGTGGCGGAGGCCGCGACCGGCGAGGCCGCCGTGCAGCTCGCGCTCGAGCACCTCCCGGACGTCGTGCTCATGGACATCCGCATGCCCGGGCTCGACGGTCTCGAGGCGACGCGGCGCATCGTCGCCGACCGTGCGGCCGCACGCGTCCACGTCGTGGTCGTCACGACGTTCGAGCACGACGACTACGTGACCGACGCGATCCGCGGCGGTGCGAGCGGGTTCCTCGTGAAGGACACCGAACCGGCCGACCTCGTCCGGGCCGTGCGGGTCGCGGCGGGCGGCGACGCCCTCCTGTCCCCCACCGTCACCCGGCGGCTGCTCGCGCGGGTCGCGGAGGCGACCCGCGCCGTCGGGCCGGTCGACGGCCTGGCGGACCTGACCCCGCGCGAGCACGAGGTGCTCGTCGAGGTCGCGGGCGGGTTCTCGAACGAGGAGATCGCCGGGACGCTGTTCCTGTCCGAGTCCACCGTGAAGACCCACGTGTCCCGGACGATGGCCAAGCTGGGCGCACGCGACCGGGCCCAGCTCGTCGTCGCGGCCTACGAGTCGGGGCTCGTGCGCCCGGGCTGGGCGCGCTGACCCGGGACGTCCCGGGACGGCACCACGGGGGTAGCCCGGTCGGTACGGGCGGGGGACGACGCGGCGTCGGGCACCGGGAAGCCTGGGGTCACGGTCGCGGACGCGGCCGTGCGCGCCGCCCGTCGGCGCGCGTCATCGACCGGAGGTCGTCATGCTCACCGTACTCACCGCCGCACCTGCGACCGGCCTGGCCGGTACCGCCGCAGCCGTCGGCCACGTCGGCTGGGGGCCGGGGCCGTGGTGGTTCGTCTTCCCGCTGCTGTGGTTCCTGCTGTTCGCGTCCGTGATCTTCCTCGTCGCCCGCCGGGCGCGCCGGGGCTGGGGACCGGGCGGGCCCGGGCCGTGGCGGAGCGTCGGCCCTGACCCGGTCTCGGTCCTCGGCGAGCGCTACGCGCGCGGCGAGATCGACGAGCAGGAGTACCGCACCCGGCTCACCGTGCTCCGCGAGCCACGTCCGCCGCAGTCCTGACCGACCGGGGCCACCCCCGATCGCGCGGGCGCGAGAACGGGGTCGGTGCCTCGTCCGTGGGATGAGGCACCGACCCCGTTCTCGGCGGTGCGGACGTGCGTCCTCGGCGTCAGCGGGCGGGGGTGAGCTCCCGCTCGTCCGCCGTGACCTCCTCGGTCACGTCCGTCGCCTCGGTCGCGGTGTCGTCGGCGAAGAGGTCCTCGGCCGACGCCGCCTCGTACTTCTCGACGTCGAGGATGCCCTCACGCTTGGCGACGATCGTCGGGACCAGCGCCTGGCCCGCCACGTTGACGGCCGTACGGCCCATGTCGAGGATCGGGTCGATCGCGAGCAGCAGGCCCACGCCCGCGAGCGGGAGGCCGAGCGTCGAGAGCGTCAGGGTCAGCATGACGACGGCGCCCGTGAGGCCCGCGGTGGCGGCCGAGCCCACGACGGACACGAACGCGATGAGCAGGTAGTCCGTGAAGGACAGCTGGATGCCGAAGATCTCGGCCACGAAGATCGCGGAGATCGCCGGGTAGATCGAGGCGCAACCGTCCATCTTCGTGGTCGCGGCGAGCGGCACGGCGAACGACGCGTACTCGCTCGGGACGCCGAGGTTGCGCTCGGTCACGCGCTGCGTCACGGGCAGCGTGCCGATCGAGGAGCGCGAGACGAACGCGAGCTGGATCGCGGGCCACGCGCCCTTGAAGTAGCTCGTGATCTTGAGCCCGTTGGTGCGCAGCAGGATCGGGTAGACGACGAACAGCACGATGGCGAGGCCGACGTAGATCGCGACGGCGAACCACGCGAGCGAGCTCAGCGACGACCAGCCGTAGGTGGCGATCGCGTTGCCGATGAGGCCCAGCGTGCCGAGCGGCGCGAGGCGGATGATCCACCACAGCACCTTCTGGACGATCGCGAGGGCCGAGCGGTTGAACTCGAGGAACGGGTCGGCCTTCGCACCGGTCTTCAGCGCCGCGATGCCGATGACGAGCGCGACGACGAGGATCTGCAGCACGTTGAAGTTGATCGACGTGGTGGCGCTCACCGCACCGTCAGCGGCGGTCTCGACCTGCGTGCCCGCGCCGAGCCCGAGCACGTTGCCCGGGATGATGCCGGTGAGGAAGTCGAGCCAGGAACCGGTGTGGCCGACCTCGGACGCGTCGTCGATCGAGACCGTCGCCCGGTTGCCCGGCTGGAAGAGCAGACCGAGGCCGATGCCGACCGCCACGGAGATCGCGGCCGTGATGGCGAACCACAGGAGGGTCTGGCCGGCGAGGCGAGCGGCGTTGGTCACGGTCCGCAGGTTCGCGATCGACGCGACGATCGCCGTGAAGATCAGCGGCGGGACGACCGCCTTGAGCAGCGTGACGAACGAGGAGCCGATCGTCGCGAGCGTCGTCGTGAGGCCGTTGGGGACCTCGCCGTCGGCGTCCTGCGGGCCCATCGCGAGCGCGATGCCGCCGAGGACGATGCCGAGCGCGAGTCCCAGGAGGATCTGCGTGCTGAACGACGGGAAGCGGCGCTTGCGCTTCGCGGGGGCCGGCGGCTCCGAGGAGACGACCGCCTGCTGCGCGGGCTTCGAGGGGGTGGAGGACACGGGGGTGCCTTTCATGACGTTCGGTGGCGCGGGAGCGGTGCGCCGGTCTCGGGAGAGGAGGCGGACGTCGGCGCAGACCTGGACGCGTGTCCTCGGCGCGACGGCTCGTCGTGAGCGGTCGTGTCAGGCGGCGCGGCGGCAGGGGCCCGGCAGCAGAGCCGGGCGGGGTCAGCGACGACGGTGGGTCAGCGACAGAGCGCGCTGGCGACTCGACCGAGGTCGACGTCGCGGCGCTCTGTGAGGTACCACGTGGGCACGCTGACGGACACTGAGGTGTCTCCCGGGAGGTCGCTGGGATCGCTGGGCGGACAGGGCAAGATCGTCGCCCGCGGCACCGATCCTACCCGCTGACTCCCAACGACCCGACCACGCGGCCTATTCCCTCATCCGTTCCCTCAGCCGTTCGGCGCGTCGAGGAAGTCGTGCATGAGCGGTCCGGCCGTGACGGAGCCGCCCTCGCCCGTCTCGACGAACACGGCCACGGCCAGGTCGTCCTGGGTCGCGATCATCCAGGCGTGCGCCTGCTCGCCGTCGCCGTACTGCGCGGTCCCCGTCTTCGCCCCGAGCTCGCCCGGCAGGTCCTGGAGCAGCGCACCGGACCCGTCCGTCACGACCGACGCCATGAGGCTGCGCAGCGTCGCGGCCTCGTCCTCGGTGAGGTCGCCCGCGTCCGGAGTCTCGTCCGCGACCTGCTGCGCGTCCGGGTGGACCATGACCGGTGCCACGCGGTGCCCGGCGGACACGCTCGCCGCCAGGGTCGCCATCGTGAGCGGCGAGGCGAGCACCTGCCCCTGACCGATCATCGACGCGGCGTGCGCCGTCCCCTCGGAGTCCGTCGGGACGTCGCCCCAGTACGCGGGCGCACCCAGCTCGGACTCGACGCCCAGGCCCAGGGACGCCGCGGCGTCGTGCAGGTCCTGCTGCGTCACCGTGTCCCGCTGCCCGATCATCGCGGTGTTGCACGAGTTCGCGAACGCCGTGCGCAGCGGCACGTCGCCCAGCGCGTCGGTCGGGTAGCCGGGGACGTTCTGGAACGACCGGCCGTCCACGGTGATCGTCTCCGGGCACTCGACCGTCGTGTCGGGCGTCAGGCCCGCGCGCAGCATCGCGAGCGTCGTCGCGACCTTGAACGTCGACCCGGGCGCGTACTGGCCCGCCGTCGCGGTGGACAGACCCTCGCCGGCCGCACCGCTCGCCGCCGCGAGCACCTCGCCCGTCGACGGCCGGATCGCGACGATCGCGCTCGGCGAGCCCACGTCCGCGAGGACCTGCTCGGCCGCGACCTGCATGTCGGGCCGCAGCGTCGTGCTGAGCGGCACGCCGTCCACAGGGTCGACGGCGAACACCTCGGTCGGCTCCTCGTCCTCGGCGCTGCCGTCGGGCACGACCGAGATCGAGACACCCGGTGCCCCGCGCAGCTGCTGGTCGTACTGGCGCTGCAGCCCCGACAGTCCGACGGTGTCGCCCGCGACGACGGCGCCCTCCGACTCCTCGACGATCTCCGCCGTCGCGTCGCCGACCCGACCCAGGATCGGCCGGGCAAACTCGCGCGTCGGGGCGAGGGGCATCTCGTCGTCCAGCACCGAGACGCCCTCGATCGCCCGCGCGTCGTCCACGTCGATCCCTGCCGTGTCCTGCGTGCGGACCGTGATCGCCTCGACGAACGCCTTCTCGCCCGCGCCCGCGACCTGGTCGGCGAACGCGTCGGCGTCGATCCCGACGACGTCCGCGAGCGCACGCGCCGCGCTGTCCCACGCGTCCGCGCCGACCCGCGTCTTGTCGAGCCCGATCCGGTACACGGGCCGGTCCGCGACGATCGGGACGTCGTCGGCCCCGAGGATCTCCGCACGCTCGGCCCGCACCCGGTCGACGGCGAGCCGGTCGCCGTCCTGCAGGTCGGGGACGAGCACGCCAGGCTCCCAGTCGACCTCCCAGGCACCGGGCCCGTCCTCGCCCTCGCCGGGCTCGGCGAACGCGAGGTCGACGCTCGTCGTGTACTCCCACGCGGCGTCGTCGGTCACGTCCCACGTGTAGGCGAGCGTCGCCGTCGCGCGCTCCCCCGCGTCGTCACCCTCCTCGTCGACGGTGACGTCCTGGACCTCGACCGTCCGGTCGAGGTCCACGAGCGGCTCGGTGACGGCGTCGAGGTGACCCTGCACGTCCGCCGCGTCCGCACCGCCGAACGCCACGGCGCTCACGTCCCCGGAGCTCAGCGCCCGCGCGAACGCCGCGGCCGCGTCGTCGGCGGACGGCTTGTCCGGCGTGCACGCGGCGAGCGGCAGCGCGAGCACCGGCACGACGGCGAGCGCCGCCACGCGTCGTGCCCGACGGCGCGTGGCCGGCCGGGCGCTTCCAGGCTGGGTCACGAGGTTCCCCCTGATCCGGACGTACGGGACAGCTGGGACGCTACCGCACCGGACAGCCCCGCCCGGCGGGTGCCGGACGGGGCTGTCGTGGAGGACCCGAGGAGGATCGGTGCCCGAAGGTCACGCCCCGGCGTCGGCCTCGACGACGTGCGGGTGCCGCCGCTCGAGCGCGGAACCCTCCACGTCGACGTCGGGCAGGATCCGGTCGAGCCACTTCGGCAGCCACCACGCCGCCCCGCCGAGCAGGTGCATGAGCGCCGGCACGACGAGCATCCGCACGACGAACGCGTCCACGAGGACGCCGAACGCGAGCGCGAACCCGATCGGCCGGATCATCGCGTCCTCGGCGAAGATGAAACCGCCGAACACCGAGATCATGATGATCGCGGCCGCGGTCACGACGGACCGGCCGGCCCGGAAGCCCTGCACGACGGCGATGCGCGCGGGCGCCCCGTGCGCGTACGCCTCCCGCATGCCGGTCCCGAGGAACAGCATGTAGTCCATCGCGAGGCCGAAGAGCACGCCGACGAGGATGGTGGGCAGGAAGTTCAGGACGGGACCCGGGTTCTCGACCCCGAACACGTTCGGCAGCCAGCCCCACTGGTAGACCGCGACGACGCCGCCGAGGGCCGCGAAGTAGGACAGGATGAAGCCGAGCGTCGCGATGAGCGGGACGAGCAGCGACCGGAACACGAGCATCAGGATCAGCATCGACAACCCGACGACGACGCCTAGGTAGAGCGGCAGCGCGTCGGACAGCTTCTGGGAGATGTCGATGTTCCCGCTCGCGGCGCCGGCGACGCCGAGGTCGACGTCACCGTCCACACCGTCCACCGTGATGGGCGACAGGTCGCGCAGCGAGTGCACGAGCTGCTCGGTGGACTCGCTCGTCGGACCGTCGGCGGGGATCACCTGGAAGGCCAGGACGGTGCCGTCCTCGGACACGGCCGCAGGTGCGACCGCGGCGACGTCGTCCTGGGCCGCGAGCTGCTCACCGATGGCGAGCTGGGCCGCGACCTGGTCCTCCTCGGCGACCGCCGCGGGCATCTGCGCCGCGACGAGGAGGGGTCCGTTGGTGCCGGCACCGAACTTGTCCGCGACCGTCGAGTACGCCTGGTACTGGGTGGACTCGTGCGGCTCGGACGAGCCGTCGGGCAGGTTGATGCGCAGGTCCAGCGCCGGGATGGCGACGACGCCCAGCACCGCGATGCCGAGCACGACGCGCCCGACGGCGACCCAGGTGTTCATCGGCCGCAGCGGCTTCTTGCCGAGCTCCGTGGTCTCGTCCATGTGGGCGGGGTGCGGCTCGGGCGCGGCGAGGACCGCGCGCTCCTTCTTGCTGAGGATCCGCATGCCGATGGCGGAGAGCAGGGCCGGGGTGAGCGTCACCGCGACGAGCACCGCGACGGCGACGCTGAAGGCTCCGACGGTCCCCATGAGGCCGAGGAACGGGATGCCCGTGACGTTGAGCGCGAGCAGCGCGATGACGACGGTCATCCCGGCGAACACGACGGCGTTGCCCGACGTGCCGTTGGCGAGGCCGATCGACTCGTCGACCTCGTAGCCCTCCTTGAGCTGCTGGCGGTGCCGGTTGACGATGAACAGCGCGTAGTCGATCCCGACGGCGAGGCCGAGCATGAGGCCGAGGACAGGCGTCACCGACGACATCTCGACCACACCGGAGAACGCGAGCGCGGCGAGCGCGCTGACCCCGACGCCCACGAGCGCCGTGACGAGCGGCAGGCCGGCACCGATGAGCGTGCCGAGCATGACGATCAGGACGATCGCGGCGACGATGAGCCCGACGACCTCGCCGGGGCCGATCACCGACGGGGCCTCCTGGGAGACGTCTGCGCCGAAGTCGACGCTGACACCGTCGATGCCGGCGACCTCGTCGGTGAACGTGTCGATCACCGCGTCCTTGGTCTCCTGCGAGACGTCCATCTGGGCGTCGGTGAAGATGACGGTGACGACGGCGGTCGTGCCGTCCTCGGAGACGACGCTGATGCCGGACGCGAGGTCCAGGAGCGCCTGCCCCTGCTCGAGCTCGGTCGCCCCGGCCTCGAGGTCGGCCGCGTTCGTGTCGATCTGCTCCTGCTGGGCGTCGATCGTGTCCTGCTGGGTGTCGAGCTCGGCGAGGCCGGCGTCGATCTGCTCCTGCTGGGCGTCGAGCTGCGGCCCGACGGCGTCGATCGCGCCGGCAGCCTCGGCCTGCGCGCGGGCGTCGTCGAGCTCGGACTGCCCCTGCTCGAGCTGGGCGCGCGCGTCGTCCAGCTGGGCCTGGCCGTCGTCGAGCTGGGCCTGGCCGTCGGCGAGCTGCGTGCGCCCGTCCTCGAGCTCGGCCTGGCCGTCGGTGACCTGCTGCGCCTGCTCGGCGCGGTCGGCCTCGGTCGCGAACGGGTCGACGACGGTCTCGACGCCGTCCACGCCCTCGACGTCCGCGACCACACCGGTGATCGCCTGCTGCTGGTCGTCGGTGAACGGCTCGTCGTCGTCCGTGGTGAGGACGATCGTGCCGGTGCCGCCCGCAGCCTCGGGGATCTCCTCGGCGAGCTGGTCGGTCACCTCCTGCGTGGGCGTGCCGGGGATCGAGAAGCTGTCCGTCAGCGTGCCGCCGGCGAGCGCGAAGCCGGCGCCTGCGACGACCAGCACCGCGATCCACGCGGCGACGACCGCCTTCACGTGGTGGGCCGCACCGCGGCCCAGGCGGAAGAGGAGCTCAGCCATGGTGTCCTTCCAGGAAGGTCTGGGAGATCGGGAGGGTCGGGACGTTCAGGAGTCGTTCAGGAGTGCAGGGTGAGGGAGCGTTCGAGCAGGCGGGCCCACGTCTCGCGCGCCGCCCGGTCCGCCTGGCCCCCGGTCTCGGCAAGCCAGTACCGGTAGAGCACGATGAGGTTGCTCATCAGCGACCCGACGGTCAGGTCGACGTCGAGCCGGTCGACCTCAGGATGGCGCCGGTCGAGCCGGGTCGCGAGCTCTTCGCTGATCTCGGCGAGCGAGCGGAGCAGGATCATCGCCTGGTGGGCGGGCACGTCGGGGACGAAGTCGTCGAGCGGGCGGGGGACCGCGCACGTGTCGTCCTGGAGCCCGAGACCGCGCGTGAGGGACGAGATGGTGGCGACGAGGTCCGCGGCGCGCAGCGCCGCCACGGCGTCGGCCGCCATCGCGGCGTGCGGGTCCGCAGCGCGCGGAGGTTCGTCGGCCAGCGAGTCGACGATCGGGTGGAGCGCGTCCGCGAGGACCGCGGCGACGACGTCGTCCAGCGACGCGAAGTGGTTGAAGACGGTCCGCCGGGAGACGTCGGCACGCTGGGCGAGCGCGTCGACGGTGAAGTCGAGCCCGTTCGCCTCGTCCATGAGCGCTGCCGCGGCGTTCACGATCGACGTCCGCGTGCGCGCCTTGAGGCGTGCGCGACGGTCGTCGCCGGAGCTCGGGTCTGCGGTCACGTCACTACACTAGGTGCACCGTTGCACTCAGTGCACCCAAGGGTCGGAGACGTTCGTCACTCGTCGTCGGGCGTGACCGGGCGCACGACGTACCAGAGCCGGATCGCCTCGTCCCCGCCCGGACCGGGCTCGTGGCTGATCTGCACGGACGTCACGACGTCCCCGGAGTTCCCGTTGATGCCGGTCCGGGCGCGCGTGCCCCCGGCCTGGGACTCCGCGAGCGAGGCCGGCAGGTCGTCGGCGAGCCACCGGTCGATCCGGTCGACCGGGAACCCGAGCACGTCCGCGTCCGCGACGAGCTGGTCGTGCACCGCCTGCCCGCCGGACAGCGTGCGGAACACGTTGATCGTCGACACGTGCCCCCGCCGCGGCTCGACGGTCAGCTCCTCCGCCGTCGTCGACCACACCCCGCCCGGCAGGGTCAGCTCGACCTCCGCCTCACCACCGGGCAGGTCGACGACCGCCATGCTCTCGCCGAGTCCCACGGACTCCGCGCTGATCGGCGTGCTCACGTCCCACCGCATGGGTTCGCCCTCCTGGATCTGGTCGATCGTCGTCGTCCCGGTGCCCGACGACGTCCCGTCGCCACCCGTCGTCGTGCTCGCCCCGTCGTCGTCGGGGTCCCCGAACGTGATGCTGCACCCGGCGAGCGTGAGCGCGAGGAGCGCCGTGAGCGCTGCGGTCAGCACACCGGCGCGCGGCCTGCCGCCGCGCGCGCGGCGCCCGGTCACTGGTCCACGTCCACGTTCCACTCGCCCAGTCTGTCAATGATCCGGCCGATGCGTCCGGGATCCGTGAGCCGGTAGTCGTCGATCCGGTCGGCCACGGGGCTGCCGATGAGCTGCGCCGCCTGGTCCGGGTGCTCGGTGATGAACTGCTGGTAGGCGGGCAGGGTGTCGCGCGTGATGTAGTCCCACCGCGCCCCCTGGTCCGCGATGTTGCCCCCGGGCAGCGGCGTCTCGACGCTCACGCTCCCCTGCACCGGGTTGTCGAACGAGATGCCGGTGAACGGGATGCCGAGGTTCTGCGGGCCCGGGGTCTCGACGTTCACCGTGAACGGGTCGTACTGCGCGTACGTGCCCGCGCCCGGGATCGACGGCTCGCCCACGAGCGTCATGAGGTAGGTGAACGCCTCGCCGGTGCCCGCGTGGTCGCGCATGGTCTGCCAGTCGTCGGCGATGATCTGGTTCTGCTCGCGCGACAGCAGCGCCGTGTTCCCGTCCGCGAGCGCCTGCGCGTCGCCCGCTCGCCCGGCGTCGATGTCCTCCCACGCCTGGTAGGCCGCGTCGTCGATCACCCCGGCCTCGAGCAGGCGCTCCATCTCGGGCAGCCCCCCGTTCAGGTACGCCTCGTGCATCCCGGCCTGGTCGACGAAGATCTCGCGCTGCATCGACAGGAACTGGTTCTCGTAGAAGCCGAGCTCGGCGTCGGTCATGCCGGCGACGGCCTCCAGCGCGTCCGGGGTGACGCCCGGCGGCAGGTGCTCCGCGACGTCGCCCACCCCCTGGGCGAGCTCGCGCATCATGTCGAGGTCGAAGAACCCGGCCGCGAACGACGGGCCGATCATCGCGGCCATGCCTGCCCACTGCATCCACGGGTGATCCAGGTACAGCTCGCCGTAGTAGGTGTAGACGCCCTCGATGATCTCCCGGTTGGCCGCCGAGCCGGCCGACGGGTCCCAGTCCGCGAAGTCGAACCCGGCCTCCGCGGCGGCGACCCGCGTCCAGTGCGCGACGGCGAGGTCCCCGAAGCCCGGTGAGTCGGGGTCGACGCCGAGCCGCTGGAGCTGCGCGTAGAGGGCCGCGATCTGCGCGTCGCTCGCGTTCTCCAACCACTCCTGACGCTCCGTCGCGTCCATGTCCTGGTACTCACCGGGCGTCGGTGTGCCCGCGGGGGTGCCGCCCGGTCCCGTGGGCGACCCGGGGCCACCGGGACCGCCCGGCCCGCCGCCGTCGGCCCTGCTCGTGGTGTCCTGCTCGTCGGCGTTGCGCCGCAGCGCGTCGCTCGCGTGCTCGAGCGTGGCGGCGGCCGCCGCGACGGCGGGGGCCAGGGTGCCCGACCAGTCCGACCGGAACTGCGACGCGTCCGGGCCGTCCCAGCGGACGGCGGACGCCACGAGCGACGACACCTGCGACTGCGAGGTGCGCAACGACTCGGCGCCGGTGGTCAGGTGACCGGCGAGCTCGCGCAAGGCGGCGACGTCGGCGCCCCACAGTCCACCCATGGCACAGCTCCTCTGTCTTCTCCGCGGTGCGGTCGGGTAGCGGGTTGCGGTCAGGTGCGGGTGGTGGCCGATCCCCCGGCCGACCGCCCGCGGACGGACCGTACGACGGTAGGCGCCGATCGCGCACGCCGCGATGGGGAGCGGTCCCCATGCCCGCGCGGCCCGTCCCGGCGTCGGACCGTCAGCGGCGGACGCTCGCGCCCATCCGCTCGACGGCCTCGGTCAGCACGTCGACGTTCGTCGCGAGGTTGAGCCGCACGTGACCCGGCCCGCCGGGCCCGAACCGGCGCCCGTCCTCCAGCGCCACCCGAGCGTGATCGAGGAACCAGCCGCGCGGGTCCGCGGCGGGCGACGGGACGGCCGGACCGGCGTCGGGCAGGTCGCGGCAGTCGAGCCAGGCGAGGTACGTCGCGTCGCCGGGCCGGTACCGGACCTGCGGCAGGTGCTCGGCCAGGAGGTCGGCCAGGAGCCACGCGTTGCGCTCGACCCCGGCGAGGACGGCGTCCAGCCACTCCTCGCCGTGGTCGAGCGCCGCGACGTGCGCGAGCACCGACACGTGCTGCACGCCGTGCCCGGCGATCTCGGGGATGCGCCGCAGGTCCGCGGCGGCACCGGGCCCGCCCACGGCGGCCGCGGCCTTGAGGCCCGCGAGGTTGAACGCCTTCGACGCGGAGACGACGGCCACGGCGTCGTCCGTCCCGGGGACGGTCAGCAGCGGGGTGTGCGTGGTCGCCGGGCGCCCGTCCAGGCCCGGGCGCGTGACCGGGGCGTGGATCTCGTCCGCGACGACCCGCACCCCGTACCGGTTCGCGAGCCCGACGGCGGCCGCGAGCTCCGCGGGCGTGTGCGCGGTCCCGGTGGGGTTGTGGGGGTTGCACAGCAGCCAGACGGCGCGCCGACCGGATCCCTCGCCGGTGCCGTGCTCCGCCGCGCCCGTCGCGTCGGCGAACGCGGCCTCGAGCGCGTCGAGGTCGAGGCGCAGGTCAGGCCCGAGGGGCGCGGTCACGACCCGCCGGCCCTCGCTCGACGTGAACGCGGAGAACGGCGGGTACACCGGCGGGTTCACGACGACCGCGTCGCCCGGCGACGTCAGGACGCGCAGGACCTCGACGATCCCGAGCATGACGTCGGGCAGCGTGCGCGTGGTCGCCGGGTCGAACGTCCAGCTCCAGCGGCGCTGCGCGAACCGGGCGAAGGCCTCGGCGTACACGGTGCCGTGGTCGTAGCCCGTGTCGCCCGCTCGCACGGCAGCGGTCACCGCCTCGACGACGGGCGGGCAGGGCGCGACGTCCATCTCCGCGACGAACAGCGGCAGGACGTCGGGCGGGTACGCGTGCCACTTCACCGAGGTCCGCCGCCGCAGGTCGGCGAGCGTCGGGACGTCCAGCGGGGTCAGGGGGACGGTCGTCATGCACCCAGGGTAGGAGTCGTCCGAGCGAGATCGGCAGCTCGGTCCGAGCTCGGCACGTCGAGCTGCCGACCACGCGACGATGTACCGATCTCGCGCGCTACGCGGGAACGGGGCTCGGTTCCTCCGCCGCGGCGTTGGCCGGGCTGGTCGCGAGCACGACGCACCCGGCGACGGCGAGCACCGTCGCGACGACGGCGGGAAGCGCCCACCCGTCGCGCACGACGTCGCCGAGCACGAGCAGCCCGACGGCACCCGGCACGAGGACCTCCACGACGGAGACGGTCGCCGCGACGGAGCCGACGCCGCCCTTCTCGAGCGCGCGCAGGTAGCCGAGGACCCCTGCCGCGCCCGCGGCGACGATCGCGATCGCGAGCGGCTGCAGGACCGTGTCGAGGATGTCGCCCGACGCGTGCGCGGCGCGCGCCGCGATCGCCGCGACGGAGTAGCCGAGCCCGCCGAGCAGGGCCAGCAGGATCGGGTGCCCGCGGCGGTAGGCCAGCGCGACCGCGGCGACGAGCACCAGCGAGACCGCGACGGTCCAGACGGTGAAGCTCGCGGGCGGCGCCGACGCGGGCTGCTCGCCGGCCGCGAGCGCCAGCACGACGAGCGCGCCGACGACGACCCCGATCGACACCAGGTCCGTGCGCCGCAGCGTCGCGTGGAGCACCACGCGCGCCAGCACCACGACGCCCACGAGCGACGACGCGACGATCGCCTGGACGACGAACAGCGGGAGGTGGTCCAGCGCGAGGAGGGACAGCAGGAACGCGACCCCGTCGAGCGCGAGACCGCCGATGACGAGCGGGTGCCGCACCACCGCGAGGCCGTGCGTCCGCCGGGTCGCGACGGCCTGCATGATCGTGCTCACCGCGTACGCGACGGCGGCACCCACCGCGGCCGCGACGGACAGGATCACGACGCCGTGCCCACGCCGCGCAGGAAGCGGCCGATGACGGGGATCTCCGTGACGCCCTCGGCGCCCGCGACGACGAGCGCCTGCGTGGCGGCGAGCTCGGCGGAGTCGAGCAGGACGTAGCGCGACACCCAGGTCGGGTCGAACTTGTCGTTGAACGAGCCGAGGGTCGCCATCTGCGTCCCCTCGGAGAGCCGCTGCAGGACGGGCCGCGCGAGCTGGTCGACGCGCCCGTCGCGTCCGCCCTCGAGCACCTCGCGCATGACGGCGAAGTTCAGGCCGAGCCCGCGCCGGCCGGTCGTGGCCAGGTGGTCGATCGTGGCGACGACGGTCGCGTCGATCAGGCCGTTGGGGATGCCCTCGGCGTCGGTGCGGCGGCGCATGACGTCGAGCGACCAGCCCTCGATCGCACCCGCCGGGACCCACTGGCAGAACGCGTCGACCCGGCCGTCGGCGTCGCGCGTGACGGACATCGCGAGGCCCGTGTCCGCGGGGTCGAAGAGGCGCGAGAGCGTCATCGAGAAGCCGCGCTCGTCCTCGCCGCGCCGCGACTCGTCGCTCATCGCGAGGATCTGGTCGCGCAGGTCCGGCTCGATGGTCGTGGGGTCGTGGAACGTCGTCGTGTACCCCGTGCGCGCGACGCGGTTGACCGCCTGCCGGAGCGACTTGTGGTCGTGTCCGGAGAGGGTGAACGTCGTGCAGTCGACCGTCGCCTCGTCGCCCAGGTAGACGGCGTGCAGGCCGCTGCGCTCGTAGACGGGCAGCCAGTCCTCGGCCGCGGCCACGACCGCGAGCGACCAGCCCTGCGTCGCCGCGTGGTCCACCATCTCGGCCCACACCGTCTCGCGCTCCTCGACCGGTCCGATCGGGTCCGGCGAGACGAGGCACACGCCGCCGCGCACCGAGTGCGCCACCACGCTGCGCCCCACGAAGAACCAGTCCTTGTCGTCGCGCAGCGCGAAGTAGTCGAGCGTGCCGCCCCCGTACCGCTGCACGACGGCGCGCGCCCGCTCCCGCTCCTCCCGGCGCTCCGCGGGGCCGAGCCGGCGCACCTCGCGCGGCGAGCCGAGCCACCACAGCACGAGCACGAGGACGACGAGGTCGAGGGCCGTCGACACCCCGGCCACCGCCGTGACGAGGTCGCTGTCGAGCGCGCTCTCCGGGTCGTCGGAACGCAGGACCACGACGACGAGCGCGGCGATCGCGAGGACCCAGGCGACGACGAGGAGCAGGAGCAGCAGCCCCGCCCGGCGGACCGCCCGACGGGTCGGCAGCACGGGGAACGAGCGCCAGCACGCCGCGAGCCACACCGCGGCGGCGAGGACCACGACGGACGGCAGCACGTCGACCCCGCGCGCCGTGTGCGTGCCCGCCGTGAGCCCGAGCACGACGACCGTGACGATCCAGGCGAGGCGGTGCCCGCGACGCAGGCCGCGCGCCATGAGCAGCAGCACGACCGAGTCGACGACGAGCGTCGTCGACGCGGTCCCGGGCAGCAGCCCCGGCACGACGTCGCGGTAGAGCGTCAGGTCCGTCCACAGGCCGCGGACCAGCACCGCGACGATGCCGAGGATCCCCAGGGCGAGGACGACGCGCGACGCGATGACGCGCACGCGCACCCGGCGTCGCTGCGCGTCGAGGAGCGAGGTGGCTGTCACTCCCCGATCATCGGCGAGATGCCCGCCCACCGCAGCGCGGGTCGGTCAGTCCGCGTCGGGAGCGGCACCGCGCGGTCGGGCGTGGGCCGGGCGCTCGGCGTCGTGCACCCACCGCCACACGCGGGTCACGACGAACCAGACCACGGCGATCCCCACGACCGCGATCACCGCGAGCTGGAACAGTCCCGCGTACTCCTCGACCACGTGCCACTGCTCACCGAGGTAGTACCCCGCGCAGACGAAGATCGTGTTCCAGACCGCGCTGCCCGCCGCGCTCAGCGCGGTGAACTTCCACACCGGCATGCGTTCGACGCCTGCCGGGATGGAGATGAGGCTGCGGAAGATCGGGACGAACCGGCCGAAGAACACCGTCGCCCCGCCGTGCCGCAGGAAGAACTGCTCCGTGCGGTCCACGTCCGCGACCTTGACGAGCGGGATGCGCTCCGCGAGCCAGCGCGTGCGCTCGCGACCGACGAGCGCGCCGATCGCGTACAGGGCGAGCGCGCCCACGACCGAACCGCCGGTCGTCCACACGATCGCCTCGACGAGGCCGAAGCTCCCCTGGCTCGCGGTGAAGCCCGCGAGCGGCAGGATGATCTCGCTCGGCAGCGGCGGGAAGAGGTTCTCGAGAGCGATCGCCACCGCGGCACCGACGGGCCCGAGCGTCTCCATGAGGTTCACCGCCCAGCCGGCGACGCCGTCGAGCGCGGGCTCCTGCGCCGGTGCGGTCGGCAGCACGGCCGACAGTGCCGGCGAGGAGGCGGCGAGGAGTCCTGGATGCACGGTCGTCGAGCCTAGGCGACCATGGCGGAGCGTCGGCGCCGATGAGTTCGAGACGGTGTGGAGGTCTCGTGGGCAGGTCCGAACAACCAGGAGGAGACATGCGCATCACCACGACCGTGGAGGCAGGCGGCGGGACGACGACGGGGCTGCCGATCCCGGAGGACGTCGCCCTGTCGTTCGGGCGGGGGCGCACGTTCCCCGTCCGCGTGACGTTCGCCGGGCCAGGTCGGCCCGGCGGGACCGACGGGCACTCCTACCGGTCCTCGCTCGTGTTCTACGGCGGGCAGTTCGTCATCTCGCTGAGCGCCGCGAACCGCGAGGCGGCGGGGGTCGCGGCCGGGGACGAGGTGGAGATCGACGTCGAGGTGGACGACGCGCCACGGACCGTCGACGTGCCGGACGACCTCGCGGCGGCGCGGCGGGTCGACAAGGCGGTCGGGTCGCTGCGCTGAACCGAGCTGTCAGCACGCCACGGGTCCCGACACCGGTGGAGCGCTGTCAGTTTGCAGGCGCGGAGAGCTGTCAGCGCTGGGCCGGGCCCTGGACCCGTGCGGCGCTGACAACCAGGGTGTCGAGGTAGCGCACCGGCTCCCAGGCGCCGCCCTCGAGGTTGGACACGACGACGACCGTCGTGCCCGGTGCGGACGCGTCGGTGCCGTCGGGGTAGTGGCGGAGCATCGCGCTCGACCCGGTGTTGATGCCCTCCTTGTACGCCGAGCGCACGCCCCCGTCGGCGAGGAGCTCGAACTCGATCCCGAACCCGTAGCGGACCTCGGCCGTCCGCGACCCGGGCGGGAGGCCCTCACCGGTCTTCTCGTCCGTCTCGTCGGTGTCGCCGTCGTCGTGGTGGACCTGGGGCGTGAGGAACGCGCGCGTCAGGTCCGGCGGGAGCAGGACGCCGTCGCGGACCGCGGTCCAGAACCGGGCCAGGTCGGCGGCGGTGACGTGCGCGCCGCCGTCGGGCGAGCCGACGGGCGGGTAGGAGAAGATGTTCTGCCGCCACCCGGTGACGCGCTCGTCGTCGTGCACCGGCTCCCAGCCCTCCGCGACGTCGGGCACGGCTTCGTCCATGCGGAAGAAGCCCGAGTCGGCCATGCCCGCCCGGGCGAAGACGTGCTCGCGGACGCGGTCGCGGTAGGTGGTGCCGGTGACGTTCTCCAGCACGAGTCCCGCGAGGACGAAGCCCACGTTGCAGTACCGGCAGCCCTCTCCCGGCGGGAAGTTCGGCTCCTTGTGGACGAACCCCGGGAGGAAGTCCGCCGTGCGCGTCACCGAGTAGGTCGGCCGGTCGACCCACAGGGCCTCGTACGACTCGCCGGCCTCCTCGTCGGCGTCGTCCGCGATGCCCGACGAGTGCGTGAGCAGGTGCCGGACCGTCACCTCGCGCGGGATCCTCGTGCCCGCGAGGTCGACGTGGTCGTGGACACGGTCGTCGAGCCCGAGCCGGCCCTCGCCGACGAGCTGGAGCACCGCGACAGCCGTGAAGAGCTTGGTCACGGACGCGACGTCGAACCGTGTCGTCGTGCGGACGGGCACGTCCCAGCGTCGCGACGCGACGCCGTAGGCCCGCTCGAAGACCTCCTCGCCGTGCTGCTCGATCCGCACGACGCCGGAGAACTCGTCCGCCTCCGCGGCCGCGCGCAGGTGTGCGTCGAGCGCGGTGAGGCGCTCGGGCGCGAGGGGCACGACGTCGGGGACCATCCGTCGACGATAGGCCGACGGCGCCCGGGACGCCCGGACTTTTCCGCCCGACGATGAGTTCGTGGCTCGACGTCGGTCCCTACCGACGACACCGACGGCACCACCGAGAGGACACGATCATGTCCGTGCAGATCAGCCCCTACCTGACCTTCGACGGCGACGCGCGAGAGGCCATCGGGTTCTACGGCTCCGTGTTCGGCGCGGAGCCGGCGATCGACACCTACGACTCCGTCGGGCCGGTCGACGACCCCGAGCAGGCGAAGAAGGTCATGCACTCCCAGGTCGACATCCCGCAGGTGGGTGCGGTCATGGCCTCGGACGTGCCGCCGGGGACGCCGCCCCCGCCCCACGGGACGATCGCCCTGTCCGGCGGCCCGGCCGAGCGCGAGCAGCTGCACGCCTGGTTCGCCGCGCTGTCCGACGGCGCCCGGGACGTCATGGGGATCGAGACCGCCCCGTGGGGCGACGAGTTCGGCATGGTGACCGACCGGTTCGCGACCGTGTGGATGGTCAACGTCGCCGGTGCCCCCGCCGCCTGACCCTGCCCGCTACGGTCGGGCCATGACTGCTCTCGGCGTGATCCTCCCTCGCACCCTGCCCGCCGACCGCATCGTGCCGTTCGCGCGACGCGCCGAGGAGGTGGGGCTGGACGAGGTGTGGGTCGTCGAGGACCTCACGTTCCACGGCGGGATCGCACAGGCCGCGACGGTGCTCGCGACGACCGCGCACATCGGCGTGGGGATCGGCATCCTCCCCGCGGCGACGCGCGCGCCGTCGACGGCCGCGATGGAGGCCGCGACGCTGGCGGCGCTGCACCCGGGTCGCCTGCAGCTCGGGCTCGGGCACGGCATGCCGTCGTGGATGCGCCAGATCGGGGTGTGGCCCGCGAGCCCGCTCGCGATGCTGGAGGAGACGACGGCGGCCGTGCGGTCGCTCCTGCACGGCGAGCGGGTCCGGACGTCGGGGCGCTACGTGACGGTCGACGACGTCGCGCTGCACGCCCCGCCGTCGGTCGCCCCGCCCGTGCTCCTCGGTGTGCGCGGGCCGCGCTCGCTCGAGGTGGCCGGACGCGTCGCCGACGGCACGATCCTCGACATGCCGGTGACGCCCGAGTATCTCGCGGTCGTGCGCGCGTCGATCGACGCCGGCCGCGCGTCGGCCGGCGCCGGCGCGCCGCCCGAGCACCGGGTCGTCGCGTTCGCGCACGGGGTGGTGCACGACGACGCGGCGCTGGCCCGGTCGCTCGCGCGACCGGGTCTCGCGGTGCTCGCGCTGCCGGACTGGGCCGTGCACGTGGATCCGCTGCCGTTCGCCGACGAGCTGCGCGCGCTGGCCCGCGAGAGCGCGTCGCCGGAGGCGTTCGCCGAGGCCGTCCCCGACGCCTGGGTCGACGCGCTCACCGTCTCCGGCACGCCGTCGGACGTGCACGACCGGCTCGCGCTGCTCGGCGAGCACGGCGTGTCGAGCGTCGTGCTCACGCCGGTCAGCCCCGACCCCGAGCGGCCGGACGACCCGTTCGCCGCGCTCGACGTCCTCGCGGCGGTCACCGCCCTGGGCTGACACCGCCGAGGGTCAGTAGCGCCAGCTCTGCATGTCCTGCTGGTACGTGCGCTGGACGACCGGGGACAGCAGGGTCGACGGCGCCATGTCGCGGCGCGGGTTGTCCGCCGGCAGGCGCGTGGTCGCGGCGAGCGAGGTCGCGTCGTGGAACCTCAGCCCGGACGGGAGGGGCGTGCGCGCGAAGAGCCCGGCAGCGGCGTCGGGCACGCCACCGCGGGGTGCACCGGGCAGGGACAGGACGAAGCCCCACTCGCCGAACGACGGGACGTTCACGCTGAGCGGCACGACGGTCCGGTCCGGGCCGGCCGCCTCGGCGGTCGCCACGACCTGCCAGAACGCGTTCGGCGTGAAGTACGACGACGTCGCCTGGGTCGCGAACGCACCGCCCGGCCGCAGGTGCGCGGCGACCATCCCGTAGAACTCCTGCGAGTACAGCTTGGCGATACGGTCGGTGGACGGGTCGACGAGGTCGACGAGGACGACGTCGAACGTCTGGTCCGTCTCGTCGAGCCAGCGGAAGGCGTCGGCGTTGACGACGTCGACGCGGTCGTCGTCGAGCGCGTGCTCGTTGAGGTCGGCGATCAACCGGTTGTCGCGCGCGAGGTCCGTCACCGCCGGGTCGAGGTCGACGAGCGTGACGTCCTGGACGGAGTCGTAGCGGAGCACCTCGCGCGCGAGGAGACCGTCGCCGCCACCGAGGATCGCGACCGACGCCGGGGCCGCCACCGACGTCATCGTCGCGTGCGCGAGGGTCTCGTGGTACCGGGCCTCGTCGACGGAGGAGAACTGGAGCTGGTCGCTCAGGTACAGCCGCGTGTCGCCCTGGTACTCGGTGACGACGATCTTCTGGTACCGGCTCTGCTCCTGCGCGACGACCGGGTCCTGGTACATCCGCGCGCTGATGGACGTCTCGAGCCACGTCGACGCCGCGAAGCCCACGACGAGCACCGCGAGCGCCATCCAGGTGAGCACCGTCCACCGGGCCGGGTGCCCCATCCGGGCCAGCATGAACAGCGCGACCCCGACGTTCAGCACGGCGACGGCGAAGGCTGTGCGCACGAGCCCGAGCGTCGGGAGCAGCAGGAACGGGAAGAGCAGCGACGCGACGAGCGCGCCGAAGTAGTCGAGCGCGAGCACCTTCGAGAGCACCGACACGGACCCGTCGTCGCCGCGCTCCTTGATCAGCGCGACGAGCAGGGGGATCTCCACGCCGATCGCCGTCCCGATCAGGAGGGAGAGCAGGACGAAGACCGTCCAGTAGACCTCGGTCTGGGCGTACGCCCAGAACAGGACCAGCACCGACGTGCCGCCGACCAGGCTCAGCACCAGCTCGTTGCGGACGAAGTTCAGCGCCGCCCCCCGCTCCAGGCGCGGCGCGAGCAGCGAGCCGAGGCCCATGCCGAACAGCGTCAGGCCGGTCGCGACGGAGAACGCGACGATCGAGTCGCCGAACAGGTACGACGCCGCCGTCCCGAGGATCAGCTCGTAGACGAGGCCCCCGACGGCGACGAGCAGGGCCGCCGCGAACACCGTCGGGCGGTCCATGCCCCGCGTCCGGCCGGCGGTCGGCACGTCGTCGTCGGTCACGCGCGCCCCCGGCGCGACGGTCACCTGCTGGTCGACCATCTCAGGACTGGATCGTCCCCGCGATGATCAGGCCGATCGCGATCGCGAGGCCCGCGATCATGATGCCGAACGCGGTGTTGTGCTCGTCGACGAGCTCGCGGTACAGGTTGAGCTTGAACATCTTGTTCGCCACGACGAGCGTCAGCAGCAGCAGGACGATGCCGAGCACCGAGTACAGGATCGTCGAGAAGAAGGCCCAGACGGGCAGGAGGACAGCGGCGTTCATGGTCGGCTCCTAGGAGAGGGTGAAGGGGTCGGACACGTGGCGGTCACTTGCCCAGGCCACCGCCCCCGCCGCCGTACACGGAGCGGCGGTAGCAGGTGGTCCCGTCGGACGTGGTGGTCGGGGTCCCGTCCGGAGCGGATGTCACGACGGTGCGCGGCGTGCACGCCGCGCCGGAGCCCTCCGACCGCGCCTGGCACGACGCGAACACCCCGACGACCAGGGCGACGACCACGGCCCACAGGCTGATGCGGCGGGCGCTCCCGCGCGCCGGGGCGAGCCGACGGCCGAAGACCCGCTTCTGCTCCGCGGCGTCCAGCCGCCGGCCGCGGTAGATGCTCGTCGTCGGGCCGAGCCGCCCGACGGTCCGCTCGACGGAGACCAGCACGCCGCGTCCGGCGAGGTCGGCGTACTCGACGACCTGCCCCACAGCGAACGGCTCCGCGAACGACCCGACGACGGACAGGATCCGGCCGGTGCCCCGCTCGCGCACCGCGAGCTCGTGGGTCTGCCCGTCGAACCCGAGGGTGAGCCGGGAGCCGGGGACGAGACCGTCCATGTCGACGACGGGCGGCGTGGTCTCGACCGGCTCGTACAGCGTGACCTGGCTGGTGTCGTGGTCGTGCTCGATCCACAGGTCGGAGCCGTCCTGGCCGCGGAGCTGCCACTCCTCCCACGTCGACCCGTCGGGGGTGCCCAGGACCGCGACGGCGCGCGGGGTCGTGCGGGCCGGCGGGTGCCCGGTCCCGACGAGCTCCTCGTCGACCCGCATCGCCAGGCGTGCGGCGTGCGCGCTCACACCAGGCTCCGCAAGGTGACGTCGCGCGCTCCCAGCGCGGTCCGCAGCAGCTCGCGGACGTCGTCGGTGAACGACGCCGGCGGCACGCGGCACGTCGTCAGCGTGACGTAGGCGCTGCCGTGCTCGGGCCACGTGTGCACGGCCAGGTGCGACTCCGCGAGGAGGAGGACGACGCTCGTCCCCTGCGGCTCGAAGCGGTGCGACACTTCACCGAGCCGGGTGAGCCCGGAGCCCGCCACGATCGCGTCCAGGCAGCCGCGCACCGTCGCGTCGTCGTCGAGCAGGCGAGGGTCGGCTCCCGTCACGTCGAAGACGTGGACGAGGTTGCGTTGCACCGTGCTCCCCTGCGATCGGACCCGGCGACCGGCGGCACGGGCCCGGCGCGAGCCCGGCACCGACCTGAACGGCCGGCCCGACGTCGTCGGGCCGGGCACACCCTAGCGGAGCGCGCCCCGCCCCCGGCGCACGGTCCACGAGCACGTCCACGAGCGCGTCCGCGAGCGTGTGCGCCGGGTCGACGGGCAGGCCGGCACCGCGAGGTCAGGAGCCGAGGATGCGGGCCTTCTGGGTCGCGAGCTCGGCGTCGGTGATCACGCCCTGGTCGCGCAGCGCCGCGAGCTCGCGCAGCTGCGCGATCTTCGCGTCCATGTCGTCCGCGGCGGGCTCCGCCTGCGGCGGCGCCGCGTACTGCGGCGGCGGGGGCGCGTACTGCGGGGGCGGGGCGGCGTACTGCGGCTCGGCGTACGCCGCCTGCGCGTTCTGGGCGTCCTGCGCCGCCCAGCGGCCCTGCTGGCGGCGCTGGACGCGGCCGGAGACGGCGCTCGCGGTCCCCGCGACGACGGCCGTCCGGGCGACACCTCGAAGAAGTCCCATGGCGTGCTCCTCACTCGACGCAGGTCCGAGACCTGCGGTGCTCGACGGCTGTCCGGTCCTCGGTGGTCCTCAGCGGCTCTCGGCCGCGTCCAGCGCGGCGATGATCGACTGGACGGGGATCCGACCGCTGTCGACGATGGCCCCGCCGCCGCGGCGCAGGGCAGCCGCGAAGGGGCCCGCCCACGCGTTCTCGTACACGAGGATCCCGGCGGCGCTGCCCGGCTCGAGGGCTGCCCCCGCCTGCTTGAGGTCGTCGTCGCCGAGCAGACCCGAGGACACGCCGTCGAACACGGAGACGTCGAAGTCCCCGCTGACGTCCAGGTTCTGCAGCTCGATGCCCTGCACCTCGCCCGCCAGGTCCTTCTCGACGAACGCCAGGTCGAGGACCCGCACGATCCCTCGGTCGACCAGCTCGATGAGCAGCGGCAACGCCTCGCCGTCGAGCCGGTTCTGCGGGAACTCCAGGACGATGTAGTCGATCGGGCCCATCTCGTCGAACGTGCGGTCCATCGGTCTCTCCCCAGTCGCCACCACGACATCCCCGGGGCCCAGGAGGGTCCCTGCCGGACCACGCTCGCCGACCTCGGCGCGCATGTCCTCACCCGCCAGGGGTGAGGAGACGTCGTCGACGACGTCGAGCAGCGTCGCGAGGTCGACGTCGCGCACGCGGTAGGACGTCACGACCTTCGGGACGGCCCGGTCGACGTCGCGCAGCATCTGCTGGACCAGGGGGCCGACCGGCCCGCGGACCACGACCTCGACGTCGGCCCGTGACCCGGGCACCGAGGTGCGCAGCTCGAGCAGGTCGAGACCGAGGGACGAGAGGCGCTGGAGCAGCCCGTAGAGCGCCGCCTGGTCGCGGACGGACGCCTGGAGGAGGGTGCACGACGTCGACCGCCGCACCCCGAGCTCGTCGAGCTCGGCGTCGGGCACGCCCACCGGACCGACCACCACCAGCTCGACCGTCGTCGTCCTCGGCACGTTCCGCTCCCGCCCGTCGTCCCTGTCACGACAGCATGCGCGAGGCACCGGGCGCGCGGATCACCCGGCGAGGGTGCCTCGCGAGGTCGACTACCCGCGCCGGGTATAGGTCGGGCCCGCAGGCCTGCCGGAGAGTGGAGGATGCGGCCGCCGAGGGCCGCCACGACGGGAGGACCACGCATGGACGGCCAGCACGACGACGCGTCCGTCGAGGAACGTCTCGCGGCGCTCGAGCGGGAGAACGCCGAGCTGCGCCGCCGGCTCGCCACCGAGCAGCCCCCCGCCCCCGCCACGCCCCCGCCCTCCCCTCGGTCCGCAGCTGGCGGTCGATCGGGGCACCGGGCGCGCGCGGTCGCGTGCGTCGTGCTCATCACCATCGGCGCGCTCCTCGCACCGGTGGGAGCGGTCGCGGCATGGGCGCAGCGCGAGCTGACGGACACCGAGCGGTACGTCGAGACCGTCGGACCGCTCGCGAGCGACCCCGTCGTGCAGTCGGCGGTCGCCGGCCGGCTCACCCAGGCGGTCATGTCCCGGATCGACGTGGGCGCGCTGCTCGATGACGTCGTGGGCGGCCTCGAGGACAACGACATCGCACCGCGCGCGACCCGCGCCCTCAGCGCGCTCGAGGCGCCGCTCACGAGCGGGGTCGAGTCCTTCGTGCGCAGCGCCGCCGACCGACTCGTGCAGAGCGACGCGTTCGAGGAGGCCTGGGTGCAGGCCAACCGGGTCGCGCACCAGCAGCTCGTGGCCGTCATGCGGGGCGACGACGGCACGGTGCTCCAGGTCGGGCAGGACGGACAGCTCACGATCGAGCTCTCCGGCATGATCGACCTCCTCAAGCAACGGCTCGTCGACCGCGGACTCGACGTCGCGGCGAACATCCCCGAGGTGAACGCGAGCTTCACGATCGTCCAGACGTCGCAGCTCGTGCACGTCCAGAACCGCTACGGCCAGCTCGTCCTGCTGACGACGTGGCTGCCCTGGGTCGCGCTGGGGCTGCTCGCGGCCGGCGTCCTCGTGGCGAACCACCGGTCCCGCGCGCTCGTCGTCGCCGGGCTCTCGCTCGCGGCCGCCATGGTCCTGCTCGCCGTCGCGCTCGCGCTCGCACGCGGCCTCTACCTCGACGCGCTCACCGGGCAGGTGGCGCGCCTCGACGCCGCCGAGATCGTCTTCGACCAGGTCGTCGCGTTCCTGCGGAACACGTTGCGCACGGTCGGCGTGCTGGGGCTGGTCCTCGCGCTGGTCGCCTACCTCGCGGGCCCGACCGACTCCGCCCGGAGCCTGCGGTCGGGCTTCTCGGGGGCCACGGACAAGGGGCGCACCTGGGCCGAGGGACGTGGCGTGACGTCGGGCCCGTTCGGAACCTGGCTCGGCGGCCACAAGACGTTCGTCCGGGTCGTCGTCGTCGCGCTCGCCGCGATGGTCCTGCTCCTCGCCGGGCAGCCGACGCCCGGTCTGGTCGTCGGGACCGCCCTCGTCGCGGGCGTCGTCCTCGCCCTCGTCGAGCTCCTCGGCCGGCCCCCACGACCGGAGGCCGCGGGCGAGCCGGTCTCCGGCTGATCCGCGCGCCCGCAAGCGCTCCGGGCCCGGGAGGCCTACTGTCCGAGCATGGCCTCGGTCGAGCCACGTGCCGAGCAGGAGGTTGCGCCTGACGCCTCGGTCGCCTCCGGGAGCCTGCATGCCCGGACGTCGGTCCCCGTCCTGCCCCCGACCACGGTCACCCGGCCCGGTCTCGACCTCCTGCTCGCCCCGTCCTTCGAGCGCCGCCTCACGCTCGTCTCCGCCGGACCGGGCTGGGGCAAGACGACGACCGTGGCCGCCTGGGCACGGTCGCGACCGGACGCCCGCATCGCGTGGCTCACGCTGGAGCCGTTCGACGACACCCCGGCCGCCTTCTGGACCGACGTGCTCGCGGCGCTCCGCGCCTCGGGCGCGGTCCCCCCGGGCCACCCCCTCGACCGCCTCGACGTCCCCTCGGGTATGTCCTCCGACCTCCAGAGACGCATCCTGCGCGCCCTGGAGCTGCTGCCCGACCCGGTCGTGCTCGTCCTGGACGACCTCCACCACGTCGCCGGCACCCACGTCACGCGCACCCTCGACGATCTCCTGCGCTACCCGCTGCCGCTCCACCTCGTGGCGCTCAGCCGGATCGACCCGCCGCTGATGCTGCAACGGCTCCGCGGGCAGGGCGAGATCACCGAGCTCGGCGTGGCGGAGCTCGCGTTCGACGCCCCGTCCGTCGCCTCGCTCGGTGCGCGGCACGGCCGCACCCTGTGCCCCGCCGAGATCGAGCAGCTGCTGGACGAGACCGGCGGCTGGGCGGTCGGCGTCCGGCTCCAGGTCGAGGCGCCGACGGGGCCCGCCGGACGCGCGCGCGCGGATCGCTCGGCCGCGGAGTACCTCCTCGCGGAGGTCCTCGATCGCCAGGACACCGCGACCCGCCGGTTCCTGCTCCGCACGAGCCTCGCCTCGACGGTCTGCGTCGAGCTGGCGGAGGCCCTGGACCCCGGCGCCCCGGCGGCCCGGCTGCTCCCGGGGCTCGCGTCCTCCCACGGCTTCGTCACCGCCTTCGGCGAGCAACGGACGTGGTTCCGCTATCACCCTCTGCTGCGAGAGATGCTGCAGAACGAGCTCCGCCTCGAGGACCCTGCCGCGGTGCCGGCCGTCCACCGCGCCGCCGCCCGATGGCTCCTGCGTCACGGCGAGCCGCTGCGCGCCCTGGAGCACGCGGTGCTGTCGGAGGACTGGAGGCTCGTGGGGCAGGTCTTCGTCGAGGGCGCCGCGACCCACCTCGCAGGACCGCACCGGGATGCCGTGGGCGACCTGCTGCGCCGCGTGCCCTTCGCGGACCTCGAGCCCGACGTCGAGCTGCACCTGAGCGCGGGCTCGCTCGCTCTCGTGGACGAGCGGCTCGACGCGACCGCCCACCACGTCGACCGCGCGCGAGCCCTGCTCGACCAGGAGTGCGGCCGGCCAGGGTCCGCCGCCGCCGTCCTGGTCGAGCTGCTGGAGGTCTCGACGTCACGCTCGGTCGGCGACGTCCGGGTGCTCGCCGCCGCGGCGGGTGCGGCGCTGGCGGCCGCCGACGCCGTACCGTTCCCGTTCCCCGCCCTCGAGACGTACCGCGCTCTGGCCCGGGCGCACCGGCAGGCCGGCCTCGCGTGGTGCGCGAGCAGCTCGGTGATCTCCGCGAGCCCCGCGCCCCCGCCCGCGCGGGTCGTCGTCGACGAGCCCGACCAGAGCGACCAGGGCGACCAGGGCGACCAGGGCGACGAGGGCGCTCTCGGGGCACGGTCGCTCGTGGACCTCGGTGCGCAGGCCGCCCGCGCGTTGCTCGACGTCTCCGCGGGCCGAGTCGCCGACGGAGAGGCGAGAGCGCGCACGGTGCTGGAGGCGGCACGGGCGCGAGGCTGGGCGACGCACGTCCAGTCCCGTGCGGCGCACGCCGCCCTCGCCTGGGCCCAGCACCTGCACGCGGTGGACGCCGGGCTCGACCGTGCGCTCTCGCGCTCGCTCGCGGCAGACGTCGGCGGGAGGGAGCCGGCCTCCGAGACGGCGGTCCGGCTCCTGCAGGCACGTGTCGCCGCGTCCCGCGGGCACGCCCGCGCGGCATGGCAGGCACTCGACGGGGCCGACCACGCCCTCGGGAACGCACCTGCCCCACCCGTGCTCGCGGACCTGTGGGTCCGCGCCACCACGGAGGTGCACCTGCTCGACGACGCCCCGACCCGGGCGGACGTCAGGGGCGGGTCCGGCTCCCCGCGACCCTCACGGGTCGACCGCGAAGGACTCGGGTCGCCCGCGGTGACGGCGGTGTGCCGCGCCCGCCGCCTCCTCGCGGCGGGGCGCGCGGACGCGGCGCTGCGAGCCGTCGACGAGGTGGCGGGAGCACCCTCCAGCGACGTCGACGACCTGACGCGCGTCGAGGCCGCCCTCGTGGAGGCGTCCGTGCTCGCCCGGGCCGGGAGCCGGCGCGCGGAGCCCGCGGTCGACCGGGCGCTCGTCCTCGCCGGCGCGGAACACCTGGCGCACCCTTTCCTCACCGTGCCCGGGGTCGAGCTGCGGGCCACGCTCGTCCGCGCCGTCGCCCACGGGGACGCCGCGCTCCTCGCCCACCTCCGGTCGCTCCTCGGCCGGGAGGACGCCGGGCCGGAGCCCGCTCCGCTCGTCGAGCCCCTGACCGAGCGTGAGCTCGCGATGCTGGCGGTCCTGCCCACCATGGAGAGCAACCTCGAGATCGCCGAGGACTTCTTCGTCTCGGTGAACACCGTCAAGGCCCACCTCAAGTCGCTCTATCGCAAGCTCGGCGTCGGGACCCGGCGCGACGCGGTGCGCCGCGGCCGCGACCTCGGGATCCTGCCCTGACGCGTCAGCCGAGCGTCTCGGACGCCGTGCCCGGCGCAGGGTCCGGCAGCCGCCGCATCCGGAGGGCCTGAGCGACACCCAGCAGGCCGGCGACCAGAGGCACGAGCAGGGCCGCCTGGAGCGCCCGCGCCCGTACGTCGTCGTTGATCCGCAGGATCTCCTCGCGCACGGGTGCGGGCTCGTCGGCGAGCAGCCCGACGAGCTGCGCGTCGCTCATCACCTCGGCGTCGTGCTCGAGGACCTGGCTCACCTGTGCCTTGTCGTCGGGTGGCAGGACGTCGCTGGCCTGGGCCTGGGCCGTGAAGCCGGTCGCGAGCGACGCGAGCATCACGGCGCCTGCGAGCGCGAGCCCGAGGGACAGCCCGAACGACCCCGCCGCCGAGTTGACGCCCGCGGCCTCCCCCACGCGCTCCTCCGGGATCGGGGAGAGCGTGAAGGCGTTGAGCTGGGAGACGAGGAGCCCGAGACCGCAGCCCGCGACGACGAGCGGGACCGCGAGATACCACCCGGACGTCGCCCGCGGGACGACCGGCAGGAGCGCGGCGACCCCGACCACGAGGAGGACGAAGCCGGCCAGGACGATCGTGGCCGGGCGACGTCGTCCGGCCCGACGGCCCGCCACGATCGCCGCGGCGAACATGCTGAGCGACAGGGGCGCGAGCGAGAGGCCGGCGAGCATCGCGTCGTACCCGAGAGCCATCTGCAGGAACACGGGCAGCGCGATCATCGCGCCACCGAGGGCGACCTGCTGGAGCGTCTGCTGCGACACGCCCAGGCGGAACGGTGGCGAGCGGAACAGCACCGGGTCGACGAGCGGGGCCCCGCCCCGACGCTCGCGACGCAGCACCCAGAGGGCCAGACCGACGAGCCCGACGACGCCGACCGCGACGAGCAGGCCCACCGCCTCGCCGCCCTCCTGCCACACGAGGACGCCCAGCACGACGCCACCCATGCCCAGCACCGAGAGGAAGGCCCCGACGACGTCCACCCTCCGGTCGCCCGTGAACGGCACGTCGTGGACGAGGCGGATGCCCGACAGCACGACGACGATCACCACCGCCTCGAGCCCGAACGCGACGCGCCACGACAGGTACGTGGTGATGAAGCCGCCGAGGAGGGGCCCGACGGCCGCCGCCACGGACGCGGACGCCCCGACGAGCGCGTAGACCTTCGTCCGTGCCGTGCCCTCGAAGCTGCCGTGCACGAGCGCCTGCATGGACGGCAGGAGGAGCGCGGCGCCGAGCCCGCCGACCACGGACCAGAAGACGACGACGGCGAGGAGGCTCTGCGCGAGCATCATCGCGACCGCCCCGAGACCGTAGCCGAGCAACCCCAGCACGTACGCGCGGCGTCGCCCCACGAGGTCGCCGACCTTGCTGCCGATGAGGATGAACGCCGCGGACACCAGCGCCTCGAGCGCGATGGCCGTCTGGACGCCGCTCACGGTCGTCCCCAGGTCGTGCACGACCGCCGAGATCGACACGTTCATGAAGGACGTGTCGACGACGAGGACGAACATCGCCATCGCGAGGAGCACCGCGAGGCGTCGGTCGACCGTCCCGGCCGCCGCTCCCGTACCCGCCTGCTCGCCGGTCACGGCCTCAGACCTGCTCAGACACCCGGGCGGGCGCGGACGGGCGCGGACCGACGTGACGCAGGACGAGCTTGCCCAGCTCGACGAGGAGGAGGAAAGCGAGCGCCACGAGCGCACACACCCCCCACTGCGCACCGTCGAGGGGCACCGTGCCGAAGATCCGTTCCAGCCCGTCGAGGGTCGTGACGAGGAACGTCAGGCCCAGGCAGGAGAGCAGGAGCACGACGAACCGACCGTTGGCGAGCGTGTCGAACGACAGGATGCTGGCGCGCGGGTCGCGCCACTCGAGCGCGGCGACGACGTGCAGGATGGACATGGCCGTCAGGCCCATCGTCGTCGCGACCGGCAGGTCGTAGCGGCTCTCTCCCCACGCGACCGCGACGAGCGTCCCGACGGCGATGAACACACCGCCCACGGCGAGCCGGGCGCCGAGCGCACGGCCGATGACGGGCTCGGAGGGCGGGCGTGGCCGGCGTCGCATGAGGCCGGGCGTGGCGGCGTCGAACCCGAGCCCGATCGCGAGCAGCACGTCGATCGCGAAGTTGATCCAGAGGATCTGCAACGGGGTGAGCGGCGTGCCGCCGGCGATCGTGAAGATGCCGGCGCCCACGAACGTGAGGATGAAGCCGATGAGCACCACCATCTGGAACCGGATGTACTTCATGAGGTTGTCGTAGAGCCCGCGCCCGCCCTCGACCGCGGCGACGATCGTCGCGAAGTTGTCGTCGGTGAGGATCATCTCGGCGGCGTCCTTGGTGACCTCGGTGCCGGTGATCCCCATCGCGACGCCGATGTCCGCCCGCGCGAGCGCGGGGGCGTCGTTGACGCCGTCTCCCGTCATCGCGACGACCTCCCCCTGACGCTTGAGCACGTCGACGAGCCGCACCTTGTCCTCCGGCGCCACCCGTGCCACGACGCCGATGCCGGCGACCTCCGCCTCGAGCTGCTCGTCGGACATCGCCGCGAACTCGGCCCCGGTGAGCGACCGCCCCTCGATGCCGAGCTGCCCGGCGATCGCGGACGCCGTCGTCACGTGGTCGCCGGTGATCATGCGCACGCGGATCCCCGCGTCCTTGCACTCGGCGATCGCGTCCCGCGCCTCGCGCCGCGGTGGGTCGACGATCCCGACGAGCGCGAGCAGCTCGAGGTCCTGGACGAGCCCGAGCAGGTCACCCTCGAGATCCGCGCGGGTGAGGTCGCGCTGCGCGACCGCGAGCACGCGCATGCCCTCCCCCGCGAGCGTGTCGTTCTCGCCGACGACGCGCGCCCGGCCCTCGTCGTCGATCGGCCCGGTCCCGCCGTCCGCGGTGAGGAACCGCGTCGACCGCGCGAGGAGGACGTCCGGCGCGCCCTTGACGTAGCAGCGGATCGCGCCGTCGATCTCGTGGAACGTCGCCATGAGCTTGTACTCGGCGTCGAACGGGACCTCCGCGACGCGCGGGTGCTCGCGCCGCGTCTCCTCCACGTCCAGACCTGCCTTGGCGGCGAGCACGACGAGCGCGCCCTCCGTCGGGTCGCCGAGGAGCTCGCCGTCGCGCACGACGGCGTCGCTCGCGAGCGCCATCGGCAGGGCCACGGGCTCGAGCGCGACGTCGGTCGAACCGGCGGCCGCGAGGATGCGACCCGTGGTCGAGTAGCCCTCGCCGTCGACGGAGAACCGGCGGCCGGCGAGCACGAGCCTGCGCGCGGTCATCTGGTTGAGGGTGAGGGTGCCCGTCTTGTCGGAGCAGATCGCCGACGTCGACCCGAGGGTCTCGACGGACTTGAGGCGCTTGACGATCGCGCCCTTGTCGGCGAGCTGGCGCGTACCGAGCGAGAGGAGCATCGTGACGACGGCCGGCAGGCCGGTGGGGATGGCCGCGATCGCGAGGCTGATGCCGACGACGAAGAGGCTGTCGAAGTCCTCGCCGCGTGCGAGGCCGAGCACGACGACCACCACCAGGGCGATCGCGGCCATCACCGTGATGATGACCGTGATCCGGTCGAGCTGGCGCGTCAGCGGGGACTTGTCCTGCTCGACGCCGCTGAGCATGCCCGAGATGCGCCCGACCTCGGTCGTCATGCCCGTGGCGGTCACGACCATCTCGCCGCGACCGCGCGTGACCTGCGAGTTCATGTACGCCATGTCGGTGCGGTCGCCGAGCGGCGCCTCGTCCGCCGCGACGGCGTCGAGGCCCTTCAGGACGGGCGTGCTCTCGCCCGTCAGACCCGCCTCCTCGATCTCGAGGGACGCCGCGACGAGGAGCCGGCCGTCGGCGGGGATCTTGCTCCCCGCCTCGAACCCGACGACGTCGCCCGGCACGAGGTCCTCCGCGGGCACCAGCTCCTGACGCCCGTCGCGGCGCACCGTGGCGTTCATGACGAGCATCTCGCGCAGCGCCGCCACGCTCTCGGCCGCCTTGCCCTCCTGGTGCAGACCCATGAGGGCGTTGAGGACGGTGAGGGCGAGCACGACCACACCGGTCGTGAAGTCGCCGAGCGCGATCATGCTCACGACGGCCGCGCCGACGAGGACCAGCTGCATGAGGTCGCGGTACTGGCGCAGGAACGCCTGCCAGGGCCTTTCCTTGCGCTCCTCGGCGAGGGCGTTCGGGCCGTAGCGCGCACGCCGCTCCGCCACCTCGGCCGACGTGAGGCCGACGGCCGGGTCGACGCCCAGCTCGGCGCACACGGCGTCGGCGGAGGCGGTGTGCCACGGTCCCACCTCGCCCGGGACCTGCTGTCGGGGGATCTGCGCAGCCGTCATCGTGGGCTCCTCTCCGGCGCTCCGCTCCACCGTCACAGGTGCCGCACCGCCGCGGCTCACCCGTCGCGGGTGACGGCGCCACCGGTCGGGGTGCCGACCGTCGCGCGCTCTGCGAGCATCACCTCATGGAGGGCGACATCGTCTGGGACGAGCGCGAGGTCGACGTCGAGGGCCACACGGTGTTCGTCCGAGCGGGCCCCGAGGTCCCCGGGAGCGTGCCGATCGTGCACGTGCACGGCTTCGCGGTCTCCGGCACCTACCTGCTGCCGACGGCGGCCCGCCTCGCGCACCGTGCGACGACGTACGTCCCCGACCTGCCGGGGTACGGACGCACCGAGGGCTGGGGGCCGGCGCTCGGCATCCCGAGCCTCGCGGAGGCGCTCCTCGGGGTGCTCGACGCCCTGGAGCTCGACCGTGTCGTCCTGCTCGGCAACTCCATGGGTGGCCCGGTGAGCCTGGAGGTCGCCCACCGCGCCCCCGACCGCGTCGCCGGCATCGTCCTCGCCTCGCCCGCCGGGGGCGTCCACAACCAGCCGTTCGTGCGCGCGATCGGGCAGCTCGCCCGGGACGCGACCCGTGAGAGCCCCGGCATGGCACGGGTCGCCGTTCCCGACTACCTGCGCTTCGGCCCCGTCTCGACGCTCCACCTCTTCAGCGAGCTCGCGCGGTTCCCGTCGCTCGAGCGGATCCTGCGCACACCGGTCCCGACGCTCGCGGTGATCGGTTCACGCGACCCCCTCATGCCCCCGCCCGCCCGCGTGCGCGAGGTCGGTCGGCTCGCGCCCGAGCACCTCACCGTCGCGCTCATCGAGGGCGCCGCGCACGCGATGAACTTCAGCCACCCCGACGAGCTCGCGCACGTCGTGGGGTGCTGGCTCGACGGTCGGGAGATCACCGACGACCCGGACGCGCCCGGCGTCGCGCGGGTCCTGCAGATCCGCCGCGATCCCCCGACCACCCCCGACGGGTGAGGATGCGAGCCGCTCCCTGCATCACGGTGGAGGCGGTCACCGGCTCCGGTGACCCCGAGACGGGAGGTGCCTCATGGACGGCTTCTGGGACTGGTTCTGGCTGATGGTCTGGTGGTTCTTCTTCATCGCCTACCTCATCATCCTCTTCCAGATCATCGCGGACCTCTTCCGCGACAAGGACCTCAGCGGGTGGTGGAAGGCGCTGTGGGTCGTCGCCCTGATCTTCGTCCCGTACCTCAGCTCGCTGGTCTACCTCATCGCCCGCGGTCGGGGGATGGCCGAGCGCCGGTTCGACGAGGACCGCGCACGCAAGCAGATCATGGACGACTACGTCCGCGCGACCGCCGGCAGCGGGACGTCCGGCGCCACCGAGATCGGCAACGCCAAGGCGCTGCTCGACGCCGGCGCGATCGACGAGCAGGAGTTCGCGCAGCTCAAGGCGAAGGTGCTGGCGTAGCACCGGGCAGGTCGGCCACCAGGGCGGCGACGTCGATCGCGTCCGCCATCGCCTGGTAGCCGGCCGGCCCCGGGTGCAGGCCGTCGCCCGCGTCGTACGCGGGACGCAGGCGTGCTGGGTCGGCAGGGTCGCGCACGGCGGCGTCGAGGTCGACGACGGCGTCGTACGCGTCCGTGGTGCGGATCCACGCGTTCACGGTCTGCCGCACGGACTCGGTCCGCGGGCCGTACTGGTGGAAGCCCTTGAACGGCAGGAGGGTGCCGCCCACGACGCGCACGTCCTGGGCGCGGGCCTGTGCGGCGACGTCGGCCAGGGCGTCGATGATCTGCTGCGCGTAGGCGGCGTCGCCCGCCTCGTCCGGGGAGACGTCCGCCGCGACGCGCACGTCGTTGATGCCCAGCAGGACCAGGACCGAGTCCGGGTCGTGGACCAGCACGTCGCGGGCGAACCGCGTCGGGCCGGACTCCCCCCGGTCACCCTGGTCCACGAGCAGCCGGTTGCCGCCGATCCCCGCGTTCACGACCCCGAGCCGTGACGACGCGGGCAGCTCGCCGAACCGGGCGGCGAGCCGGTCGGTCCAGCGGTCGTCGCCGCCGAACGTCGAGCCGGAGCCGTCCGTGATCGAGTCGCCGAACGCGACGAACGTCCCTGCCGCGCCGGACCCGTCGACCTCCACCGCCGAGACGACGTACCCGGACCCGTCGCTCCCCGTGAACCGCGCCGCATCGGTGGCCGACGTCGCGTCGACGTCCGGTGCCCAGAACGTCGTGTGGTGCGCCCTCTGATGGAGGTCGACGCGGGCCCCACGCTCCGGCAGGTACGTCGAGACCTGCAGGTCCGCGCCGCTCACCACGTCGACCACGACCGCGTCGCTGCGCACGACCTCGCCCGCGGGGACGCTCACCGAGGCCCCGCCGTCGAACGTCACGACGTGCACCGACCCGGGGAGCGCGCCCGCCGCGCCCGACCCGGCCGGCGTCGACACCGTCGTCCGCCCGACCACGAGCGGGGCGTCGCCGAACACGTTCGACAGCGTGACGCGCACCGCCGTCCCGCCAGCGCTCAGGTGCGCGGTGCTGCGGACGGTGCAGGGCGCGCACGACCTGTCCTCCCCGCGGGCGAGCGCCGTCCCCCAGGCGCCCACCCACTCGCGCCCCGGCTCGACCGGCTCGACCGGCTCGACCGGCGCTGCGGCGACGGACGTGTCGACCGCGGGCGCCTCGACCACGACCGCGTCCGGAGCGGGCACCTCGGTCGCGTCCGCGCCCGACGTGAGCGCTGCGAGGCCGACGAGCGCCGCGGCCAGCACCGCGGACGTCGGGACCAGCCACCGGGCCCGCCCCTCCGGGTCTCGCACACGAGCGCGCATGACGTCCTTCTCGAGGCGAGCGCGGGGTGTGCCCGCGGTACGAGGCCGATCGGTGCGGGTGTGCGCCGACGGGAGAGGACGCGATCTTATCCAGTCACGGACCCGTCACGAGGCCATCCGGTCAGCCCGTCGCCCGGACGACAGAGGCCGAGGTAGTACCGGGGTGGACCCCGGTACTACCTCGGCGGACTGCGGTACTACCTCGTCAGCCGCAGGTCAGGGCGTCGTACGCCGCGTCGACCTCGGTGGTGACGGCTGCGCCGTCGACCGTGGCCGTCGCCGTCATCGTCGCCGAACCGGCCTCGGCCGAGGGCGCGCGGACCGCGAACGACTGGTAGGCGTTCTTGCCCGGCTGAACGCCGTCCACGGTCTTCGACCCGAACGGCGTCGTGAGCGTGACGTCCACCGGGACGTCCTCCCCGTTCGTCGCGCGGACGGCCACGTAGGCCTTGCCCGCGAGGCAGCGGGCGTCGGCCGTGACGGTCACGTCGAGCGCCGGCTCCTCGTCGTCGCCCGCGTAGACGTCCGCGACCTCGTCGCCGGACAGCGCGCGGTCGAAGACGCGGACGTCGTCGATCGTGCCGGGCCAGAAGTCGACGGGGTCGCCGCTCCACTGGCCGCGGCCGATCGTGAGCGGTCCGCTCGCGCTGACGCCGCCGCAGACGTCGGACTGGCCGACCTGCTCGCCGTTGACGAACAGGGTCAGCGTCTGCGCCTCGGCGTCACGGACACCGACGACGTGGTACCAGTCGCCCAGCACGGGGTCGACCTGGAACGTCGCGCGCGGCTCGTCCAGGTAGGAGAACGCGAACTGCCCGTTCCCGCCGTACTGGAGGTAGAACGCGCTCGCGCCCGTCACGGAGTCCTGGCCGAGGATCGTCGCCCAGTTGCCCGGCTTCTTGTCGAACTGCGCCCACGCGGAGACCGTGTACGAGCCGGTCGTGTCGAGCACCGGACCCTCGGTCTCGAACGAGTCGTCCACACCGTCGAGGTGGATCGCGGACCCGGTGTCACCGTGCCCGGTCACCCACTCGCCCGTGCCCGACGCCGCGTGGTCCCCCACGCCGTCGGCCGCGGTCGTGCCGGTGCCCTCGTCGAACGACCAGCGCCCGACGCCCTCGAGGCCGGGCGTGCCCGGGTCGACGGGTCCGGTGCCCTGCTTCGCCGCGGCGATGACGCGCTCGTTGACGTCCTTCACGCGCGCCTCGTCCATCTTCAGGACGCGACGGTCGTAGGTGTAGAACCCGTTGAGCTCGTTCTCCACGTCCGAGATCTCGGTGTAGATCGAGCCGGACAGGTAGCACTGCGCCGGCCGGACCAGCTTCTCGGTGTTCTCCACGTACGCGTCCGTGAGCGCCTCGCTGTTCGCGACGCCGCCGTACGGGTTGGCCGAGACGCCGGGCCACATGTGGCCGGGCACGCTCATCGAGAAGCCGCCGTGCTCGCCGTCGATCGCGGCGCGCGTGGCGTCCGGCTTCGGGTTCGCCGGGCCGGTGTACTGGTGCCAGTCGATGATGTCGCCCGTCCCCGAGTCACCCTTGGACGCGCAGCAGTTGACGCCGGAGTGCGTGTTGAGGATGCGGCTCGGGTCGTAGGCGTCGATCTCGTCGCCGATCCGCCCGGTCTCCTGGAGGTCCCACTCGCCCCAGCCCTCGTTGAACGTCACCCAGCCGACGATGGAGGGCACCGAGCGGTGCTCGTCGATGATCTCCTTCATCTCCGACTCCCAGAACGTCCGGGAGTCCGCGTCCGTGTCGCCGTTGTTGAACCAGCCGGACGGGATGTCCTGCCAGATCATGAGGCCCAGCGTGTCCGCGTGGTAGTAGAACCGCTCCGGCTCGACCTTGATGTGCTTGCGCAGCGTGTTGAACCCGAGGTCCTTGTGGGCCTGGATGTCGAACACGAACGCCTCGTCGGAGGCCGGCGTGTACTGGCCGTCGGGCCAGTAGCCCTGGTCGAGCGTCGACATGAGGTACGTGACCTCGCCGTTGAGCATGATGCGGTTGACCCCGCCCACCTCGGCGACCTCGATCGAGCGCATGCCCGCGTAGGAGGCCACGGTGTCCGTGGAGGACTGGCCGTCGGACGTGTCGGTCAGCGTGACGTCGACGTCGTACAGGTAGGGGTCCTCGGGCGACCACAGGTGGGCGCCCGGGATCTCGACCGCGAGCTGCTCGTTCGCGGCACCAGACGCCGCGCCGACCTCGTTGCCGTCGGCGTCGCGCACGACGACGTCCACCTCGGCCGCGTCGGACGCGGACTCGGACTGCGTGGTCACGGCGAGGACGCCGGCCTCGATGTCCGGGGTCGTCACGACCTGGTCGATCGCCGCGACCGGCACCGGCTCCATCCACACCGTCTGCCAGATGCCCGACGTCGGGGTGTAGAAGATGCCGCCCGGGTTGAGCGTCTGCTTGCCCACGGCCTGGTTGGAGCCGTCGGTCGTGTCGACGACGTGGACCACGAGCTCCTGCTCGGCGCCCTCGACGAGCGCGTCGGTCACGTCCACGGAGAACGCGTCGTAGCCCCCGCGGTGCTCGCCGACCTCGGTGCCGTTGAGGAAGACGGTCGCGGTGTAGTCGACCGCGCCGAAGTTGATGCGCAGCCGGTTGTCGGTGCCGACCGCCCAGTCCTCGGGGACCGTGACCGTGCGGCGGTAGTACATGTCGTCCTCGCGGCGCTCGATGCCGGACAGCGCCGACTCGACCGCGTAGGGGACGACGATCTCCTCGTCGAGGTCACGACCGCTCGGCACGGCAGCATCGGACTCCGCCGGCTCGAACTGCCAGATGCCGTTGAGGTTCCGCCACGCGTCGCGCGTGAGCTGCGGGCGCGGGTACTCCGGCAGCGGGTTCTCGGGGTCGAAGTCGTCGGCCCACGGGGTCTGGATGCGGAACTCGGAGGCGTTCGTCACCGGGAGGTTGAGCGAACCGACGCTCTCGCCGCCGACCGTGATGCCACCCGCCCCGTCGTAGACGATGCGCGCGGAGGAGGCGCGGTCCACCGGGGCCTCGAGCGTGACGCCCAGGACGTCACCCTGCGCGGCGACGTCGGCGACCGGCCAGGCGAGGCCGTCCACCTGGACCTTGAGGTGCTCCGCCAGGGACTCGTCGACACCGCCGACCGCGTCGTCGAAGGTCACGTTGAGGCTCGTGCCGTCGCTCTCGATCCCGGCCTGGGCGGGGAACACGACGAAGCCGTCGGGGTAGGTGAAGGCGTCCGTCGGGACGATCTCCTTCTCCTGCGAGTCGCTCTCCCAGCGCAGGCGCAGGTGCGCCCCGCCCGTGTTCTGGAAGACCTCCATGCGGAAGTCGTACTCCTGACCCGCCACGAGGTCGATCGCGTCCGCGACCTGCTCGACGTCCCAGTCGTCGACCCAGTGGTCGATGACGAGCTCGTCGTCGATCCACAGGCGGAAGCCGTTGTCGCCGATGGCGGAGAACGTGTACGCCTCGCTGAACTCCGGCGTGATGCTGCCGGTCCAGCGTGCGGACGTCCGCTCCCCGCGCCCGGTCAGCTCCTGGTACGTGGGGACCAGGTTGGGGAACTCGATCCGCTGGTCGGGGATGGTCGCCTTGAGGTCCGTGAGCGGCCAGGCCGGCCCGCCGGACAGGAAGTACTCGCCCTTGAGTCCGTTGTCGAGACCGACCTCGGCGGCCTGCGCCGCGGGCTCGTCGGGCGCAGCCCCGGCGCTGACCGCGGTCGCGACCGCGAGCGGCGCCGTGAGCACGGCCGCCAGGGCCGCGGCAAGGACGCGACGCGGGCGCCCTCGGGGTGGTGATGACGCTGTCATCGGGTGCATGGGTGGAAGCCCTCCTCGTCGAGCGGTTCTGTCGAGCGGCGGCGTGCGACTCGAGCGACCTCGCTCACGCGCCGTACCCGTCGTCGGGCACGGCTACGCACACCGCTCCACAGAACTAAACATCTTCCACCATAAAAACTCAACAGGTAGCGGCATGATCGCGCAGACGAGTTCCGCTCGCCACGGCGAGGGACAGGCCGAGGATCGACGGTGTGCGCGTCGACGTCGGCGGGCTGAGCATCGCCTTCGAGATCGCCGGGGCAGGTCCCGCGGTGCTGCTGACGCACGGCTTCGTCGGTGACGGCCCGGCCACCTGGGGCAGCCAGGTCGAGGCCCTCAGCGACGAGTTCACCGTCATCGCCTGGGACGCCCCCGGGGCCGGAGGGTCGGCAGACCCCCCGGAGGACTTCGGCATGGACGACGACGCCGACTGCCTCGCGGGCTTCCTGACGGCACTGCGCATCGAGCGCGCGCACCTCGTCGGACTCTCCTTCGGCGCGGCGCTGGTGCTCGCCGCCTTCCACCGGCACCGCCAGGTCGCGGCGTCGCTCGCCCTCGTGAGCGGCTACGCCGGCTGGACCGGCTCGCTCGGGCCCGAGGAGGCCGACCTGAGGCTGGCACGCTCGCTGGAGGCGTCGCAGCTCGCGCCCGCGGAGCTCGTCGCCGCGATGGCGCCCTCGCTGTTCTCACCGTCGGCCGAGGGCGAGCACGTCGACGTGCCCGTGCTGCTGCTGTTCTCGGACCACGACCTCCGCGCCCCGGTGCGGGTCGGTGAGGCGCTGGCCGACGCGATGCCGACGTCCGAGCTCGTCGTCCTCCGCGGCCCTGGGCACGCGAGCCCGGTCGAGGCACCGGACGCCGTCACGCGTGAGCTGCGCCGGTTCCTCCGTGCGGCCGGACGGTCGCACGCGTGAGGGACCACCGGTGCGGGACGACCCGAGATCAGTCGTGCAGGCGCGACGACCAGTCGACGGGGACCCGGTCTGCCGGCCCCGGCGACGACTGCTCCGGCGGGTGGCACGGCGGCGCGGCCAGGTGCGGTCCGGTCATCGTCCGCTGCGTCCCGTAGTCCCAGAACCAGTCCTCACCCGGCTCGAACGAACGCATCACGCGATGGCCCGTCTCCTCGTAGTGGGCGGTCGCGTGCTGGCTCGGCGACGAGTCGCAGCAACCGACGTGCCCGCACGCGGTGCACCTGCGCAGGTGGACCCACCAACCGCCGTCGCGGTCGCACTCGACGCATCCCGTCCCGCTCGGCGGCACGCTCGGCTCGACGGCGGCCCGGACCGCGGCCGCCACCTCCTCGTCGTCGATCCCGTCCCCGGTGACGCTCATCCGCTGCGACACCCGGTCAGCGTGCGCCGACAGCGGCACGCACGACCGGGGTCCACGACTCGGGCTCCAGCGCCGGCGCGGGCTCGGCGTCCGCCCAGCGGCGGCAGTCGTCGATCGTGGCCTCGAGCAGAGCCCGCAGCCGTTCGTCGGGGTCGGGCACGCACGCCTCGGCGATGCCCTGCACGGCGGCCGAGATGATGCTCGGCGCCGCGTCGCGCACGAACCTGCTCGGCCGCAGCCGCGCGCCCTCGCAGAAACGCTGTGCCCACCGCGCCGTGCGCGGGCAGGTCGCGAGCGCGTCCGCCGACTCCGGGCTCAGCGTGCCCGCCGGGCGGTCGTCGAGCACGTCCAGCATCTTCTCCGACCCGATGATCGCGACCGCCAGCGTCTGCTGCCTGTCCGCCGGCGCGATCGGCAGCGCCGCGATCGCGGCGCGCAGCCCGATCCGCACGTCCCAGTGCGGGTCGTCGCTCGCGAGCCCGATGACGGACGGGATGAGCGGCGCCAGCCGCGGGCGTTCCGGGTCGATCGTGAGGTCGTTCACCGCGCGCGCGAGCATCGCGAGCAGCGGGTGCGTGCACCGCGGATGGTCGCTCCACCGTTCGCCCGCGAGATAGGACGCGAGCTCCATGAAGCACGCACCCCTCTTCGGGTTCCGGTGCTTGCCACGGCCCAGCATCGGCAGCATGTCGTAGGTCTCGGTCACGAGGTCACCCCCACAGAGGTCCGGTCCCGACCAGTCTGCGCTCGACCCCGTGCACCACGCAACGGGAAGCGTGATCTGGGCCACATCCGGGCGTACCGAGGTGCCGTCTGAGGTACCTCAGGCGCCTCAGACGCTCCAGGAGCATGCGTCTGAGGTCCCGTGCGTCGTGATTCGTGCCCGGACGACCGATCCCGGACCGGGGGGCTCAGGACGAACGTAGGCGTCGGACAGGCAGGGAGCCTGTGAGAACGGGGACGATCATGAGCGGGACACAGTTCGGGCCGGCTTTCGAGGCCGAGCTCACCTACCACCAGCAGAAGGTCCGCGAGGACTTCCGGCGCGGCGAGCCCGCGCTGCTGCACTGGCTCCGGGAGCGTCGTCACCGGCACACCCGGTGACCGCGGCGACCGGCGCGACGCGCCGAGAGCACGAGGACCCCGACGCCGTCGGCGGTGGCCGGACCACCGTCGACAGCGTCGTCGTGCGCCAACCGCACCAGCGCGCGGATTCCCCTGGCCCCTCGTGGGTGGCGGCTGGGAGGATGGGAGCCGTGCCCCGCCCCTCCGCACGTGCCCCCTTCGTGGCTCGCGACGACGAGCTCGACCGGCTCGCCACCGCCGTCGAGCGCGCGCGCGGCGGCGAGCCCGGAGTCGTCCTCGTCGGCGCGGACGCCGGCGTCGGCAAGACGCGGCTGCTCACCCGCGCCGCCGAGCTCGCCGCAGAGAGCGGCGCGACCGTGGTCTGGAGCCACTGCGTCGACCTCGGCGAGGTCGGCCTCCCCTACCTGCCCTTCACCGAGGCGCTGACGACGCTCCGCTCGATGCACGACGCCGTGGACTCGACCGTCGCCCAGCGACCCGCTCTCGCCCGCCTGCTCGACTCCGCGCTCCCCGCCGACGACGAGCAGAGCCAGGGCGAACGGCTGCAGCTCTTCGAGAGCATCGCCGCCGCGCTCGCGGCGTCGGGCACCCCGGAGGCGCCGCTCGTGCTCGTCGTCGAGGACCTGCACTGGGCGGACCCGTCGAGCCGGGACGTGCTGCGGTTCGTCGTGGCCCGGTTGCGGGCCGAGCACGTCGTCGTCGTCGCGAGCTACCGCGCGGACGACCTCCACCGACGCCACCCCCTGCGCCCCGTGCTGGCCGAGCTGCGCCGCCACCCGCGCGTCGAGCACCTCGACCTGCAGCCCTTCACCGCGGCGGAGCTGCGCGACTTCACCACCGCCGTCGCGGGCGACCCCCTGGGCGACGACGCGTTCGAGTCGGTCCGCACGCGGTCGGAGGGCAACGCCTACTTCGCGGAGGAGCTCGTCGAGGCCGGTCCGGACGAGGAGCTGCCGTGGTCGCTCGCCGACGTCCTGCGCGCCCGCCTGGAGAACCTCGACCCGGCGGTGCAGCAGCTCGTGCGGGCGGCCTCGGTCTCCGGCCGGCAGGTGTCCGAGCCGCTCCTGCGTGCGGTTCTCCTGCAGGACCCCGTGTTCGCGGCGGACCTCACGGCGTTCGACCGGGCGCTGCGCGAGGCCGTCGCGCACCATGTCCTGGGCGTCGAGGGCGACCCGAGCAGCGACGGGCGGGACGTCGTCGCGTTCCGGCACGCGCTGCTCGCCGAGGCCGTCGCCTCCGACCTGCTGCCGGGCGAGCGCACCACCGTGCACCGCACCTACCTGCGCGCCCTCGACGAGAACCGCAGGCTCGGGTCGCCTGCGCTCCGCGCCCACCACGCGCTCGTCGCGCACGACCTCCCGGCGGCGCTCGCCGCGTCCCGCGCCGCGGCTCGCAAGGCCGCGCGCGTCCTCGCTCCCGCCGAGGAGCTGCGCCACCTGGAACAGGTCCTGTCGCTGTGGTCCGCCGTACCCGACCCGGCGGGGCTCCTCGGGGAGGACCGTGTCGCCGTGGCCCTCGCCGCGGCCGGCGCCGCGAGCAGGTCCGGCGACCCGGACCGCGCCGTCGCCCTCGCGCGCGCCGTCGTCGACGGGACGGCCGCCGACCCGCTGCGCCAGGCGTCGCTGCGCCACGTCCTGTCCCGGTACCTGCTCGGGATCGAGGAGGTCGACGAGGTCCTCGACCACACCGCGTCGGCCCTCGCGGTGCTGCCCACCGAGCCGCCCTCGCTCGACCGGGCCTGGACCCTGGCCATGCGGGCACGCGCGGCGATGAACGCCGACATGGACGACCTGGCCGCCGAGGTCGCCGACGAGGCGCTCGCGGAGGCGCACCGGGTGGGGGCGCCCGACGTCGAGGCCGACGTCCTGACGACGATGGCGGTGCTCGAGGCCGACGACGAGGACCGAGCGGCCGAGCTCCTGCAGCAGGCGCGCGAGCGCGCCCTCGAGGTCGGCGACATCCTCACGGAGCTGCGCTGCTGGTACAACATCTCGGCGAACCGCTACTACGCGGGCCACGTGGAGGACGCGCACGCCGTCGTGTGCGACGGGCTCGACCGGGCGCGCGCGACGGGGCTCGGGTGGAGCGTGTACGGCGTCGAGCTCCGCCTGTTCGAGGACCTCGTGCGGTACGTCCGGGGTGACCTCACGCCGACCGACACGACGGGCGAGACGATGCCGGAGAGCTCGGCCGCCGCCCTGTGGGCGGTGCAGCTCTACGCCGCGGTGGCCCGTGGGGACGACGACGCGCTCCCCCGCGGTGCGGCACTGCGGCGCGACTGGCACCGCGACGGGCAGATCGCCCTGATCTCGGGCGGCTGCACCGTCGACGCGCTCACCTGGGCGGGGCGGTACGAGGAGGCGGTCGACCTCGCCGTCGAGCTCGTCGAGCACCTGGGGCGCACGTGGAGCGACTACTTCCTCGGGCGCATCTGGTTGTCCGCGCTCGCGCTGGCCGCCCTCGCCGACGCCGCGGACGCCGCGCGCCTGACGGGTGCCGCGGCGGCGCCGGAGGTCGCGGACCTCGTCGCCCGTGGCGACGCCTTCCTCGAGGCCGCGCGCACGACGGCCGACCGCGGTCGCCCGCGCGGCGGCGCGCTCGGCCCCGAGGGGCGCGCCTGGCTCGTACGCGCGGCCGCGGAGCACGCCCGGCTCACGGGGGAGAACGACCCCGCCGTGTGGGAGGAGACCACGCGCGCGTTCGACTACGGCTACCGCTACGAGGTCGCGCGCTCGCGCTTCCGCTGGGCAGAGGCGCTGTGCGCCGCAGGTGACCGCAACGCCGCGGAGATCGAGGCGGCGCAGGCGCTCGAGGAGGCCGACGCGATGGGTGCCGGCCCGCTCGCCGAGGCGGTGCGCGCGCTCGCTCGCCGCGCCCGGCTGGACCTGCCGGGGCTGCGCCGCTCCACGACCGCCGTCCTCACCGGCCGGGAGGAGGAGGTGCTCCTGCTCGTGGCGCAGGGCCTGACGAACCGCCAGATCGGCGAGCGCCTCTACATCTCGGGGAAGACCGTGAGCGTGCACGTGTCGAACGTGCTCGCGAAGCTCGGCGCGTCCGGGCGGGCGGAGGCCGTCTCGCTCGCGCACCAGCGCGGCCTGCTCGAGGCGGGGGCGACGGGCTCGCGACCGTCGTGACCCGGGGCGTCTGACACGTTTTCACCCACCGTGCCGTCCGGTTCGCCCCGTTCGTGTTTACCGGCCTTCTCCCGCCTGGTGATACTGGACCATGACCGAGGCGCAGGCGATCAGGGAGCTTGCACGAGCAGGCCTCGCCGAGCCCATGGCCGACGAGTCGTTCGACCGCTTCGCCCGGCTCGTGCGACGCCAGCTCGGGGTACCGACGGCGCTGGTCACCCTCGTCCTCGACGAGGAGCAGGTCTTCCCCGGCGCGCTCGGGCTCCCGGAGCCTTACCAGAGCGCTCGCCGCACCCCGCTGAGCCACTCGTTCTGCCAGCACGTCGTGAGCACGGCGGAGGCGCTCGTCGTCGAGGACGCGCGCCTGGTCCCGTGGCTCGCGGACAACCGCGCGATCGACGACCTCGGCGTGGTGGCGTACGCGGGCTTCCCGATCTTCGACCCCCGCGGCCAGGTCGTCGGGTCGCTCTGCGCCATCGACCACCGGCCACGCACCTGGACCGAGGTCGAGCTCGCGACGCTGACCGACCTCGCGGCGGCCTGCACCTCGGAGCTGCGACTCCGGCTCGCGCAGGCCCGGGCCCGCCGCATGCAGCGCGCGGCGCTCGCCGCGAACCGCCGGGCGCGCCTGCTGCTGGGCCTGTCGGAGACCTTCGCCGCGGCGACGTCGGTGCGGGACGTCGCGGAGAGCCTGTCGGTCGTCGGCACGACGATCGGGGCGCGCTACGCCGGGCTCGCGGTGCTCGACCCCTCGGGCACGAGCATGACCTACACGACGATGGACCACCTGGAGCCCGGGATCCCGCCGTCGTTCCGACGGTTCCGCCTCTCGGACGCGCGTCCGTCGGCGCTGGCGGCCCGGACCCGCGAGCCTCAGTTCTTCCGTGACCACGTCGCCTTCTCCGCGGCGTACCCCGAGATCGCCGACTCGCTGGGGACCGAGCACGCGCACGCGCGGTCGTTCCTGCCGGCCGTCGCGGGCGACCGGCTCCTCGGGCTGGTCGTCCTGGAGTGGGAGGACGAGCGCGAGTTCGACGTCGACGCGGTCAAGACCGAGACCGCCATGGCGTCCTACGTCGCGCACGCGCTCGACCGAGTCCGGCTGCTCGAGGAGCGGCACGAGGTCGCCGCGACGCTCCAGTCGGCCATGCTCACCGAGCTGCCGCACGTCCACAGGGTCGAGCTGGCGGCGACGTACTCGACCGCGACCCGGACGGACCAGGTGGGCGGCGACTGGTACGACGCCGTCGTCCTCGACGACGACGCGTCCGTCCTCATGATCGGCGACGTCACGGGCCACGACATGCACGCGGCCGCGCAGATGGGCCAGCTGCGCTCGATGCTGCGCACCTTCGCCTGGTGCCAGGACGAGCCGCCCGCGACGCTGCTGCGCCTGCTCGACCGGGCGAACCGCGGTCTCGCGCTCCACTCGAGCGGGACCGCCCTCGTCGCGCGGCTGGACCGGACGAGCGACGGCTTCCACGTGACCTGGTCCTCCGCGGGCCATCCCGGGCCCCTCGTGCTCCGCGCCGACGGGACGGTGGAGGAGCCCGACGTCTCGCCCGACCTCATGCTGGGCGTCCTCCCGGGCAGCCCTCGTCACGACCACCGGCTGCGGCTCGAGCACGGCGACACGATGCTGCTGTACACCGACGGTCTCGTCGAGCAGCGCGGGACGCCCTACGCCGAGCGTGTGGCGACCCTGCGTACCGCGCTCGGTGCCCAGCGCGGTACCGCCACGTCAGCGGTCCCCGATGCCCTCGTCCGCCGCCTCGTGGGCGACCTGCAGCGCGACGACATCGCGGTGCTCGCGGTGCGGGCGCGGCACTCCGCCCGGCACCTGCCGCGCCCCGGGCGCCCCGCCGTCGTCCGGCGGCCGATGGAGCACGCGGCGCGTGCCATCGGCGACCAGCGCCGGTGGGTGGACGACGTGCTCGAGAGCTGCGACGTCGACGCGTCGGTGCGCCGCATGGTGATGCTCCTGACGAGCGAGCTCCTGACCAACGCGGTGCAGCATTCCGTCGGTCCGGTCATGACGAACGTGGAGGTGGGGCACCGGGCGGTGCGCGTCAGCGTGCAGGACGGTTCGACGACGCGCCCGCGGCTGCTCTCGCCCGAGCCGCACGAACCGGGTGGCCGGGGGGTCCGGCTGCTGGAGCGCAGTGCGGCACGGTGGGGCGTGGACGTCCAGGAGAACGGGACACCAGAGGGGACCGAGGACGAGGCCGGGGAGCACGCACCGCCCGGCAAGACCGTCTGGTTCGAGCTCGACCTCGTCACGAAGCCCGTCCGCAAGCGGCGCTGAGGCGCCTCGGGGGCACTGGTGCAGGCCCCCCTGTCGGGTGTCGGCGGCCGCGGGTAGCGTGTGGCGTGGACCACAAACCCTGGAGGCTCCCATGTCCGACGTCGTCATCGCGGAACCCGTCACGGACGACCGCTCCGCCCTCGACGCGGCCCTCGGCGCGCACCGCCGTGAGCTCACCGGCTACTGCTACCGCATGCTGGGCTCGTCCTTCGAGGCCGAGGACGCGGTGCAGGAGACCCTCCTGCGGGCCTGGCGCGCCTACGCCCGGTTCGAGGGCCGGTCCTCGCTGCGCTCGTGGCTCTACCGGATCGCGACGAACGTGTGCTTCGACGCGCTCGGAGCCCGCAAGCGCCGCGAGCGCCCCATGGGACTGGGTGGCCCCCAGGCGCCCGAGGTGGAGAACCTCGGGCAGGTGCTCCCGGAGGAGACGTGGGTCGAGCCTGTGCCTGACGACCGCGTCCTCCCCCACGACGGGGACCCGGCGCAGGTCGCGGTCGGCCGGGAGAGCATCCGCCTCGCGTTCGTCGCCGCGCTGCAGTACCTGCCGCCGCGGCAGCGGTCCGTCCTGCTGCTGCGCGAGGTGCTCCGGTGGCAGGCGAGCGAGGTCGCGGAGCTGCTCGACACGACGGTGGCGTCCGTCAACAGCGCGCTCCAGCGCGCACGTGCCACCCTCGCCTCCCGCGCACACTGGGACAGCTCCGGCCTCGGGGCCGGCGACCCGGACGACGACTCCTCGGCCGGGCCTGCGGCCGACGCGCAGAACGAGCTGGGCGACACCGAGCGCGCACTCCTCGAGCGCTATCTCGACGCCTTCGAGCGCTACGACATGGACGCCCTCGTCGCGCTCCTGCACGAGGACGCGACGCTGTCCATGCCCCCGTACCCGCTGTGGATGCGCGGGACGGAGGACATCGTGGCCTGGATGGTCGGCCCGGGCCACGAGTGCGCGGGGTCCCGGATGATCCCGGTCGCTGCCAACGGCACGTTCGGGTTCGGCCAGTACCGCCCCGCCCCCGGCGGCGGCCACGAGCCGTGGGCGCTGCAGGTGATCGAGCACGACGGCGAGCGTGTCGTCGCGATCAACGCCTTCCTCGACACAGCCGCCTGGTTCCCGCTCTTCGGCCTGCCCGCGCGTCTGGACGACTGATCGGGGCGATCACCCGAACGTGTCGAGCAGCGTCTCCTTCTCGGCAGCGGTGAGGTTCGTCGCCACGAGCTTCCCGTGCACGCCGTGGAAGCGCTCGCCGACGAGGTCCAGATTGCCCTCCTCGGACACGACGAACAGCGCGGACGTCCCGCGCGTGACGTTCTCGCGGATCCGGTCGAGCTGCCCGGAGTCGATCCCCACGGCAGCCATCGCCTTGGACGAGGCCCCGATGGCGGCTCCCGCTGCCGCTCCGATGAGCGGGATGAAGAACACGGTACCGAGGAGCAGGCCCCAGAACGCGCCCCACCCGGTACCGCGCCAACCGTCCTGATGACCGTGGCGCGTCGTCGGCTTCTCGGCATCCTGCGGCCAGGTCACCACCGCCGTGTCGACGAGCCGGATCAGGCCCTCCGAGGAGGCGTGGTGCAGGATCGCGGAGGCTTCGTCAGCGCCGTCGGGATCCTCGAACTTCCAGACCGTGAAGGTCGCCATGAGGGAACTCCTTCCGAGTCGGGCGAGAGTCTCAGCCGAGCAGCTTGGCCTTGGCAGCCGCGAACTCGGCGTCGGACAGGATGCCCGAGGCGTGGAGCTGGCCGAGGCGCTCGAGCTGGGCGAGCAGGTCGCCCTGCGCGGGCGCTGCGGCCGGGGCAGGGGCGGCGGGCTGCGCGTACTGCGCCGCGGCCTGCTGGGCAGCGGCCTCGATGCGCGCCTGCTCGTCCTGGGCGGCACGCTGCTGCGCGTCCCAGCTCTCCTGCTGCCTGTTGGCCTGGCGGCGCCCCACGGCTCCGGCGGTCGCGGAGGCGGTGCCCGCGATGACCGCGGTGCGTGCAGCGGTGCCGATGAGGCCAGGGCGGCCGATGCGGCGACGTCCGATGGGCATGTCGTGCTCCTTCGTGGTGCGGAGCCGCCCAGGCGGGCGGCTGTGTCGTGCGGGTGCGGCCGGGTGGCGGCGCCCGGGCTCTCCGTGACCTCAGTCGTCGGTGAGCATGAGGTCGGCGACCTCGTTGACGACCTCGGCAGGGATGCGTTCGCTCGCGAGGACGATGCCGCCGGCGTCGGTCGCGGCGCTGACGACCCCGCGCGCCCACGTGTGCTCGATGACGAGGACGAGCGCGGAGGTCGCCTCGGCGAGCCCGTCCGCGATGTCCTGCAGGTCCTCCTCGCCGGCCAGACCCTCGCCGCTCAGGACGATGTCGGTCAGCTCGAGCTCGTCACCGAGGTCGGCGACCTCGATGATCTCGACGTCACCGGCCTCGTCACGGCGGATCACCGCCAGGTCGAGGAGCGTGACGGTCCCGGCGCCCAGGACGTCGCGCACGGCGGTCTGGACCTCGGCAGGGATCCTGTCGGTGGGGAAGGCGAGCGCGACGATCTCGACGGGGCCGAAGCTGGACGTGGCCATGGGTCCTCCTGTGGTTCGTGTGCGGTGATCTGGGGGTGCGATGCCGTCGTGACGGGACGGGCGACGCTCAGCGCGCGGCGCGCTCGGCCTCGTCCCCGTGGACGATGAGCGCCCACAGCACGAACAGGTCGAGCAGGATGGTCACGAGCGACCACCACGGGGTGGCCTGCATCGTGCTGAACTGCGCGAGCGCGTTGAGCACGACGAGCACGATCGCGACGAGACGCGCCCAGCCCTTGCCGGCGAGGAGGGCAAATCCCGTCACGGCGATGAGGGCGCCGAGGACGAGGTGGACCCAGCCCCACGTCGAGACGTCGAGCAGGACGACGCCCCCTCCGGTGACGCTGACGAGCGTGTTCGGGGAGAAGGCCGCGACGAGGCCGCTGATGACGTTGAACAGACCGAGCGTGACGAGCACGATCCCCGCGAACCAGACCCATCCGACCCATGCCGTGACCTGCGACTGACGTGACATCTCTTCCTTCGCTTCCTCCCTGACGGCCCCCGGGTCCCCGGGGCGACGGCGTGCGCGTCGATCGTGGCACCAGTCGGACGATTCGGCATCCCGTGCAGCGGTGGGCACGGCGGCGTGCCGACCTGCCCCCGCCCTGCCCACCGCGCTACGTTCGTCGCATGAGCGACCCCGCGCAGCCCGCCCACGAGGCCGCCCCGGCACAGAGCGGTGCGACGGCCGCCGCACCGGGGAGGACGAGCGAGACGTGGGCGGACGTCCCGGACGCAGGGACCCGACCCGTCCAGCACGACGCGAGGAGGGCGCCCCGGTGGCTCTGGCGGGTCTTCCTCATGGGGGCGGTCGCCGTCTTCCTGACCGCGTTCGCGTGGTTCGCGATGGGGCAGCTCAAGGGTCTCGGGATCAACATCCTGCTCGCGTTCTTCCTCGCGCTCGCTCTCGAGCCCGCCGTGGTCTGGCTGGTGCGGCACGGGTGGCGGCGCGGCGCGGCGGCGGGCTTCGCGCTGATCGGGTCGATCGTCGTCGTGATCGTGATCCTCGCGCTCTTCGGGAACCTGTTCATCCAGCAGCTCGTCCAGCTCGGTGAGGCGGTCCCGCGCCTCTACGAGTCGGTCCGCGCCTGGGCCGAGGGTCAGTTCGACGTCGTGCTGCCGGAGTCCGACGACCTGCTGCGGCAGGCGTTCGAGGAGTTCGGCACGGACGTGGCGTCCGGCGCGATCGTCGTCGGGACGACGATCATCGGCGCGATCTTCGCCGGCCTCACGATCATGCTCGTCACCTACTACCTCCTCGCGGCCGGGCCCAAGTTCCGGGCGGCGGTGTGCCGCATGCTCTCCCCGAACCGTCAGGAGGAGGTCCTCTTCCTCTGGGAGGTCACGCAGGTCAAGGTCTCGGACTTCATCAGCTCGCGCATCGTCCTGGCCTCGCTGTCCAGCGCCTTCACGCTCGTCTTCCTGCTCATCGTGGACACGCCGTACGCGCTGCCGCTCGCCGTGTTCACCGGCGTGGTCTCCCAGTTCGTCCCGACGATCGGCACGTACCTCGGTGGAGCGCTTCCCGTCGCGGTGGCGCTGACGTCCCAGGGGTTGCCCCAGGCGCTCGCCGTGCTGGCGTTCATCATCGGGTACCAGCAGCTCGAGAACCTCTACTTCTCCCCCAAGGTCTCCGCGCGTGCGCTCGAGATGAACCCGGCCGTCAGCTTCGTCGTCGTCCTCGCGTTCGGGGCCGTGTTCGGTGCCCTCGGGGCCTTCCTCGCGCTGCCGATCGCCGCCACGATCCAGGCGGTCGGCAACACGTACCTGCAACGGCACGAGCTCGTCGACTCCGAGCTGCTGCACGACCCGGAGCGGGAGAGCAGGCGCGACAAGGACGACGACACGGACGGGCACCACCAGGGCCGGCTCTCGAGGCGGCGGGCGAACGCTCGGGCGGCGAAGGAGGCTGCCCGGACGGTCGACGAGCGGCGCGCGGAGGGGATCGAGTAGATCGTCCGCGACCCCGCCGGTCGGTCGGTCAGAGGGTGGCGATCCCGTCGCCCAGCATCTTGGTGCCGATCACGAGCAGCAGGACCGCCATCACGACCGCGTTGTTGTGGATCAGCCAGGACTTCAGCGCGTCGAGCAGCGTGGCTGCGCGCGAGCCCATCGACACGTAGATGACGACGGGGATCGCCACCCCCACGCTCGCGACGAGTGCGAACACGATCGCCGCCACGACCTGGGCGCTCGTGTCTCCAGCCGCGGCGGCGGCGATGGTCGCGCCGCCGGAGACCACGAGGAGCAGGTTCTTGGGGTTGATCGCACCGAGGAGGACGGCGAGGCCGACAGCCTTGACCGGTGTGAAGCCGTCGACCGCCTGCATCCACTTCGGGGTGGGCGGCTCGGCGTCGCCACGCGGGCGGCCCTGCCACTGCCGGAACGCCACGAGCAGGAGCAGGAGGCCCAGCACGATCTTGACCCAGGCCGACCACGCCGGGGGCGCACCGTCGTCGTCGGTCGACGAGCCCGCGAGCAGCGCGACCACGAGCGCCACGCCCCCGACCGCGACGAACCAGCCGAGCAGGAAGGCGAAGGCGTTCGCCCGCCCCTTCGCGCTGCTCAGCATGAGCACCACCGCGACGATCGGCAGCGGGCTGATCATCACCCCGAGCGCGACCGGGAGCGACTGACCGATCGCTGCACCCATGTGTTCTGCTCCTCGTCCCAGGTCGGAGATCGGTGAAGGTCAGGCGTTCTCGGCGAAGACGGCCCGCAGGCTCGCCTCCTCCTCCGCGGACAGGTTGGTCTGGACGAGCTCGCCGTGGATGCCCTCGGCCGCGAGCGCCTCGTGCACGCGGTCCAGCACCGCGGCGGTGGTGAGGACGAACAGCGCCGACGTCCCCGGCATCACCTTGCTGCGGACGGAGTCGATGAAGTCGTCGTCGATCCCCACGTCGGTCAGCGCGCCGGCGATCGCGCCGGTCGCCGCGCCGATCGCGGCGCCGAGGAGGGGGACGAAGAAGATCAGGCCGAACAGCAGGCCCCAGAACGTGCCGCCGAGAGCGCCGACGCCCGTGGTGCTCGTACCCTGGCGGGTCCGCGGCTTCTTCTTCCCCTCCTCCCACGACACGGTCGCCGCGTCCTGGACCTGGACCAGCTCCTGCTTCTGCAGGGCGAGGAGCGCCGACTCCGCGCGCTCGGCTCCGTCGGTGGTCTCGAACTTCCACACGGTCAGGGTTGCCACGTCTCCCACTTCCTCCGGGTTCGTCCTCGAGGGACCACGTGTCGTGCGGGTGGCCCGGGCGTGGCGACACTATGGCCGGGTGCCGGGCGGCGCCACCGGAGCGCGTGGTACTGCGGACCGTGGTACCGCGGACCGTGGTGCTGCGGTCGAGATGCGCTCACCCGCACCCCGTGGTTGCCTCCCCGTATGCCCGCACACCCGGACGACCCGGCACTCGGCGAGTCGGGACCCGAACCTGCGAACGAGACCTCTCCGGCGGCGTCGGCCCCCCGCCCGGGCCTGGGCAGGCGGATCGGCACGAAGGTCGGGAGGCCGACCCGGTCCGACGTCGTCTCCGGGATGGTGACGGGTCTGTTCTCCATCCCGGAAGGCATGGCGTACGCGTCGATCGGGGGGTTCAACCCGGTGGCCGGCCTGTACGCGGGCGTGGTGCCCGCGATCGTCGGCTCGATCACGGCGCGCACCGTCCTCATGGTCACGACGCTCACCAGCGCGATCGCTCTGACGTCGCAGAGCGTGCTCGACGGCGTCGGGCTCGACCCGACGGACCCGGCGAACGTCGCGACGCTCACGGTCATGGTCGGGCTCGCGATGCTCCTCATGGGCTTCCTGCGCATGGGTGCGGTCATGAGCTTCGTGTCCAACGCGGTCATGGTCGGTTTCTCCACCGGCATCGCGCTGCAGATCATCACGGGCGTCCTGGAGGACGCCACCGGGTACGACCCGCGGGGTCACAACCGGCTCTACCAGCTCGGGGACTGGTTGGTCCACATCGGGCAGTGGGAGCTCGCGGCCACGCTGGTCTCGACCGCCACGATCGTCGTGTGGGCGCTGTCGCGCCGGGTCAAGAAGCTCGTGCCGGTCGCGCTGCTCGTCGCGATGGTCGTGGTGACCGTGGTCGTGGTCGCGACCGGCGTGGACGTGCGGCAGGTGTCCGACATCGCGTCGATCCCGGCCGCCCTGCCGAGCCTGTCGCTCCCGGACGTGTCCGTCGCGCCCGAGCTCGTCGGCGGTGCGTTCGCCGTCGCGCTCGTCGCGCTCGCCCAGGCGGCGAGCATCGCACCCTCGATGCCGAACCCGGACGGGTCACGCTCCGACGCGAACGCGGACTTCCGGTCGCAGGGCTGGGCGAACCTGGCCGGTGGGTTCTTCCAGTCGCTGCCCGCCGGCGGCTCGATGTCGCGCACCGGTGTCGCGGCCGAGGCCGGCGCGCAGACCCGGTGGGCCGGCGTCGTCAGCGGCGTGTTCCTCGCACTCGTCGTGCTCTTGCTCGGGGGCGTGGCCGAGCTCATCCCCATGCCGGTGATCGGCGGGCTGATCCTCGTCGTCGGCGGCGAGCTCGTCTGGGGAAAGCGTCGCGAGATCCGCCTCGTGCTGCGCACCTCGCCCCTGTCCTCGGCGGCGATGATCCTCACGTTCCTCGCGACGACGGCCCTGCCGCTCCAGCAGGCGATCGTCCTGGGCGCGGTCCTCTCCCTGCTCCTGTACTGCGTCCAGGCGGCGCGTCAGTCGCGGCTCCTGGAGCTGTCGCGCGACGACGACGGTCGCTGGCACGCGTCGCGCGAGGTGCCGGCCGCGCTGCGGTCCGGCGAGGTCACGGTCGTCGACTACGCCGGCGCGTCGTTCTTCGCCGCACTCCCCAGGATCGAGAGCGAGCTCCCTCGCGGCGACGACGCCCGCGGCGCGGCGCTCCTCCTCGTGCTGCGCACGCTCCCGGACATCCCGTCGTCGGCGATGCTCGACCTCCTGCACCGCACCGCGAAGAAGCTGCACGACCAGGGGAACCGGCTCTACCTCGTCGGTATCTCGCCTGCGATGTACGCGCTGCTGGAGCGCACGGGGACCGTCGACGAGCTCGGCGAGGACGCCGTCGTGCAGGCGACGTCCGAGGTGCTCGGCAGCCTGGACCACGCGGTCGACGCCGCGCGGCGCTGGTCGACCCAGCACTCCTGACCCGTTCCGGCGACGCCCTGTCCCGGTGTCGTCGCCCGACACGTCGGGACGCCGGTCCCTGGCACCCGGGACACCCCCGGCACGACTCTTCCCCGGTCATCACCGTGGCGCGGCACCGGTCGCGCCGGACCAGGGAGGAACTCTCATGCACGACGCACCGCTCACCGCACCGTCGCCCCTCACCGGGACGACCACGACCCGCCGACCGCGGACGTCGCCGCGCGCGTGGGCCTGGACCGGCGTCGTCGCCGGCGTCCTCGGCCTCGTCTCGATCCAGGCCTCGATGGCGCTCGGCGTGGACTGGGAGGAGACCGCGGGCGACGCGGAGGCCGTCGTCGCGAGCCTCGCCGGCCGCACCGGGGCGCAGCTCGTCTTCCACACGGCCACGATCGCGTACGCACTGCTCGTGCTCGTCTTCGCTGCCGGTCTGCGCCGGCGGCTCGACGCGCAGGCGCCCGCCGGCTCGCTCCTGCCGACGATCGCGGGCTGGGGCCTCGTGCTCGTGTCCGTCGCCGGGCTGCTGGGCTCCGGTCTCGACACGCAGTTCCTGTTCGGGCTCGGCGACACCGAGCTCATGGTCCCGGAGTCGGGCGCGTTCTACGGCGACTGGGTCGCCACCATCCCGTGGCTCTGGGTCGGCGCGGGCGTGACGGGCGTCGCGCTCGGCGTCGCGGCGCTGCGCCACGCGGCCGCGCCCCGGTGGATCGGCGTCGTCGGCATCGTCCTCGGCGGTCTCACGCTCCTCACGGGTGTCTCGCCCCTGCAGTACATGGCGGGGTTCGTCGGGCCGCTCTGGCTCGTCGTCACCGCGCTCGGCTTCGCGCTCGGGGACCGGCGCTGAGCGTGCCGGCCGCCCACGCTCCTCTGGCTGCCCGACGACGCACGGTGGCGTCCGTCGTCGGGCAGCGTCGTCGGGCAGCGGGTGATCTCGGGCTCGAGGTCTTCTCGCCCCGCGTGCCGCGGCCCTACCGTGGGCCCGTGGCCGAGCCCGGGCCCGGCCGCGCCGGGATGCCCCGCACGGCGTGGACCCTGGGGGTCCTCGCCTGGCTGCTCGCCGTCTCCGCGCTGCTGCTGCAGCTCACGTCCGGCGTCCCGCTGCTGCTCGGGGACCTGCTGTTCGTCGTCGTCGACGCGACGGTCGCGATCGTCTACGGCACCGTCGCCGCGGTGGTCCTCGCGCGGCGACCGCACGTCGTCGGGTGGCTCACCGCCCTCGCCGCGCTCGGCGGCGGCGTCGCCGCGCTCGGCGGCGGGTGGCGCAGCTACGCCTCGACCCACCCGGAGCTCCCGCCGCTCACGCCGCTCGCCGACGCGTACGGCTGGGCCTGGGTACCGGGCACGGTCGGGCTGTTCGTCCTCGTCCCGTGGTTCGTGCGCTCGGGACGCCTCGGCGTCGGCAGCTGGTGCGGCGTCGCCGCCGGCGCCGCGTCGATCGGGTACTTCGTCCTCGCGCCCGTCGACGACCCGCGCCCTGCCATCCTCGGCGTCGTCGTCGTGGGGCTCGTCACGGCCGGGACGACGGCGTGGCGGTGGCGCCGCGGACCCGTCGAGGACCGGCGGGGGCTCGGGCTCCTCGCGCTCGGGACCGCGCTCATGGCGCTGTCGTTCGTGCCCCTGCTGGGCACGTGGGCGGACACCGACGTGATCCTCGCGCTGCCCCTCACGCACCTCGCGTGCCAGGCCCTGTTCCCCGCGGCGATCCTCGTGTGCGTGCTGCGGAACCGCCTGTGGGGCATCGACCTCGTGCTGTCGCGCGCGACCGTCGCCGCGATGCTCGCCGTCGGGCTCGCGGTCGTCTACGCCGTGGTGGTCGTCGTCTCGGCGACGATGGTCGACGGGCCGGCGGCGCAGGTCGTCGCGGCGGTCGGCGTCGCGCTCGCGGTGCAGCCCCTGCACACGTGGCTGCGCCGCCGCGTGCACGTCCTCGTCTACGGCGACGGCCGTGACCCCGGTCGCGCCGCGCTGAGCGTCGGTCGCCACCTGTCGGCCGCGTCGACCGCCGACGAGCTCGTCGCCGGCCTCGCGGCGGGCGTGCGCGAGGCGCTGAGGCTCGAGTCGGTGACGATCGAGTGGCCCGTCGCGACCTCCACGGTGTCCGTCGCGGCGCCCCTCCCGGCCGGCACCCCGGGTACCGACCCCGACCACCCCGTGCGGCGCGTCGCCGTCCGGACGGTCGAGCACGGCGGGCACGTGGTCGGGCGCGTGCACGTCGTCCCCCGTGCTGGCGAGCGTCTCGACCCGCGTTCGGCGGACGCGCTCGACCAGCTCCTGCCCGTCCTCGGGGCCGGGATCGCGCTGGCGCGGGGCGCCCGGGAGCTCGAGGCCGCGCGGGACGCGACGACGCGCGCGCGGCTCGCGGAACGGCGCGTCATCCGGCGCGAGCTGCACGACGGCGTCGGGCCCTGGCTCACCGGGCTCCGACTCGGCCTGCAGGGCGCGCGCAACGTGCTCGGGACCGATCCCGCCGCGGCCGCCGCGATCCTCGACGCGCTCGGTGCCGAGGCCGAGCAGCGCGCCGAGGACGTGCGGACCCTGTCCCGCAGCCTCCTGCCGCCGGCGCTCGACGAGCTCGGCCTCGAGGCGGCGCTCGGCGAGCTCGCCGGGCGCCAGGCCGTGGCCGGGTTCGTCGTCGACGTGCGCTGCGACCCGTGCCCCGGGCTCGACCAGCGTGTCGCCGCGGCCGCGTACGCGATCGCCAACGAGTCCGTCGTCAACGCGGCCCGGTACTCGGGCACCGACGAGTGCAGGCTCGACGTCGTGCTGCGCGACGACGCCCTCGTCGTCACCGTCGAGGACCACGGCGCCGGGATCGCACCCGGCACGCGGTCCGGCGTCGGGTCGCGGTCGGTCCACGAGCGCGCGGAGGAGCTCGGCGGGCACGTGGACGTCACCGCCGCGGCGCCCGACGACGCACGACCCGGGACGCGCGTCCGCGCGGTCCTGCCGCTCGTCCCGAGCCATGCCGCCGTCGGGGAGGTCGTCGCGTGACGATCGAGGTCGTCGTGGTCGAGGACCACCCCGTCTTCCGGCTCGGCCTCGTGGCGCTGCTGGACTCGCTCGACGGCGTGCGCGTCGTCGGGCAGGCCTCCGGAGCGTCAGAGGCGCGCGCGGTGCTGGGGCTCGACGTGAGCGGGCGCACCGCGCCGGGGGGCCAGGGAGCGGACGCGCCCGGGTCCCGGGCCGACGTGGTCCTCGTGGACGTCGACCTCGGCGACGGGTCGGGCGTCGACGTGACGCGCGAGCTCGTGCGCGCCCGGCCCGACGTCCGGGTGCTCGTCGTGACGATGCACGAGGACCCGGACGTCGTCGTCGCGGCCGTGCGGGCCGGGGCGCGCGGGTACCTCGTGAAGTCCGCGAGCCCTGCCGAGATCGAGCGGGCGGTCCGCGCCGTCGCCGACGGCGCGATGATCCTCGCCCCGGCGGTGGCCGACCGCGCGATGGCGTACGTCGTCGGCGGTCGGTCGGCGGTGCGGGCGCCGTTCCCGCAGCTCACCGATCGCGAGCGCGAGGTCCTCGACCTCGTCGCGGCGGGTCTCGACAACACCGCGATCTCGCGGCGGCTCGTGCTGAGCCCGAAGACCGTCCGCAACCACGTCACGAACGTCCTGACCAAGCTCGGCGCGCGCGACCGGTCGTCCGCGATCGTCGCGGCGCGCGAGGAGGGCCTCGGCGGCGCCTGACGGCTCGGGTTCGGCGAGGCTCGCTACGCGTCGTCGTCCTGGAGGACCGACAGCACGTTGCCCGCCGGGTCGCGGAACCACGCGATGAGCGGGCCGCCACCGCGGAAGACGAAGTCGTCGTCGGTCTCGACGGGCGTGCCGGCGTACCGCTCGAACTCGACGCCGCGCTCGCGCAGGGCCGCGACGGTGCCGGGCACGTCGCGCACCGGGAAGTTGAGGATCGTGAACGACGCCGGCTCGTGCGCGTCGCCCTTCGGGTAGACGAGTACGCCCGTCGTCCCGGGGAGGTCGAGCCACAGCATGTCGTCGCCCCGGATGCTCAGGCCGAGGGTCTCGCCGTAGAACTGCCGGGCCGCGTCGACGTCGTCGACCGAGAATCCGCTGAACGCCTTGTCGAGCATGGTTACTCCTGGGTTGGGGTCTGGGTAGGTCTGGGTGGGTCTGCACGGGATCGGTCGGGCGCGGTCGCCCGGCCTCTCCCCCAGGGTCGACCGTCCGGCGCACGTCCGCTCATCGGTCGACCTCGTCGGGCGGCGCTGTCGGGGGCGTGCGGCAGGATGGCCGCATGACCGCGAGCACCGAGAGCACCGCCGCGCCGGAACCGGTCGCCGCGGGCACGGACCTCCTCCTGCTGGACACCGCGAGCCTGTACTTCCGCGCGTTCTTCGGCGTGCCCGACTCGATCAAGGCTCCTGACGGCACGCCGGTCAACGCCGTCCGCGGGCTGCTCGACATGATCGCGACGCTCGTCACCGACCGGCGCCCCGACCGGCTCGTCGCGTGCTGGGACGACGACTGGCGGCCCGCGTTCCGTGTCGAGGCGATCCCGTCGTACAAGGCGCACCGCGTGGCGCGCGAGGAACCGGGGACGACCGGGGTCGAGGAGGTCCCCGCCAAGCTGTCGGCGCAGGTGCCGGTCATCGTCGAGGTGCTCGCCGCGCTCGGCATCGCGCGCGTCGGGTCGCCGGGGTACGAGGCGGACGACGTCATCGGCACGCTCGCGACGCGCGAGGTCGCGCGTCGGGCGGCTCGGGGCCCGACGGCGGACGCCGAGCCGGTCGGGCCCGGGCAGCGGGCGGTGGTCGAGGTCGTCACCGGGGACCGCGATCTGTTTCAGCTCGTCGACGACTCCGCGAGAGTACGCATCCTCTACCCGACCAAGGGAGTGCGGAACCTCGACGTCGTGGACCAGGCGCGCCTCGCGGAGCGGTACGGGCTGCCCACCGGCCAGGCCTACGCGGACATGGCGGTGCTCCGCGGCGACCCGAGCGACGGGCTGCCGGGCGTGCCGGGCATCGGGGAGAAGACGGCGGTCGCGCTGCTCGACCGGTTCGGCGACCTCGCGGGTGTGCTCGCTGCCCGTGATGCAGGCGACCCCGGGCTCACCGCGACCCAGCTCCGGCGGCTCACGGAGGCGGCCGACTATCTCGACGTCGCGCCGGTCGTCGTGCAGGTGGCGAGGGACGCGCCGGTCGGTGACGTCGTCGACGCGCTGCCCGCCGCTCCCGCCGACCCCGACGCGCTCGCCGAGCTCACCGATCGCTGGGGCCTGGGCTCGTCCGTGCAGCGCGTGCTCGACGCGTTCCAGGAAGCCACCGCCTGAGGACGGGGCCGCTCCCTGCCACATTCATCCGGTCGTCGTGGCACGAGTCGCACCGGTGCCCCTCTCTCCTCGTTGCGGCCGCGATGTCCATTCCTGCGGGTACCGCACGTCAGAGGGGGGTGACGCCAACGGGCGTCACGAGATCCGCCGAGAGCTCGAGGGACGCCATGAGTGAGAGCACGCCCAGCCAGACCATCGCCGCGACCACGGCCACGACCGCCACGCCGCCCGACTCCGTCGCGGGCCTCCGCGCCCGCGTCACCGGCACCGTGCTCGTCCGCGACGACGCGCCCGACGGCGGGCCGACCGCCGCGGAGGCGATCGCCGCGCACAGCACGCTCGTCACCCACGACCCCGCCGTCGTGGTCGTCGCCGCGACGGAGGCCGACGTCGTCGAGGCCGTGCGGTTCGCCGGGTTCCACGACCTGCCCGTCCGCCTGCACGCGACAGGTCACGGCGCGGCGTGGCCCGTCACCGACGGCGTCGTCGTCGCGACCGAGGGCCTCGCCGGGGTCACGGTCGACCCCGGCACGCGCATCGCACGGATCGGCGCCGGCACGCGCTGGCAGGCCGTGGTCGACGCCGCGGGCGAGCACGGCCTCGCGCCGGTCACGGGCTCGTCGACGCACGTGGGCGTCGTCGGCTACACCCTGGGCGGCGGGTTCGGCCCGCTCGTGCGCAGCCACGGCCTGACCTCGGACTGGGTGCGGGGCTTTCGCGTCGTCCTCGCGGACGGGTCGGTCGTCGAGACGGGCGCCGACTCCGAGCCGGACCTGTTCTGGGCGCTGCGCGGCGGCAAGGGCGGTCTCGGCGTCGTGACGCGCGTCGACGTCGAGCTCGCGCCGCTGGCCTCCCTCTACGCGGGTTCTCTGACGTTCGGTGCGGAGCACGTCGAGGACGTCTTCCGCGGCTGGGCGGACTGGACGGCGACCGCGCCCGACGACGTCTCGACGTCGGTCGTCCTGCTCGCCCTGCCCGACCTCCCGTTCGTCCCGGAGCCGCTGCGCGGGCAGAACGTCCTCACGCTCCGCTTCGCCTACCCGGGCGACGCCACGGAGGGCGAGGACCGCGCCGCACCGTTGCGGGCGCTCGCGCCCGCGCTCGCCGACACCATCGCGACGATCCCGACGACGGCCGTCGCGTCGATCCACGCCGACCCGGAGGACGCCGGGCCGTCGTGGGTCTCCGGCGCGGCGCTGCGCTCGCTCGACGACGCGTTCGTGGAACGGTTCCTCGCCGAGTACGGGCCGGCGAGCCCGTCGCCGTTCCTCGCTGCGGAGGTCCGTCACCTCGGCGGCGCCTCGACGCACGACGTCGACGGCGGCTCGGCGGCAGGGGGCCGGACCGCGGGCTACCTGGTGAGCCACGTCGGGATGAACCCGCCGCGCGTCCCGGACATGGTCGCGAGCGCCGCGTCGTTCGCGCAGTGGTCCGCCCCCTGGGCCGCGAGCGAGACGAACGTCAACTTCCTCCCCGGCCCGTGGACGGACGAGACGCTCGCCCGTGCCTGGTCGCCGGAGACGGCCGCGCGCCTGCGGTCCGTGCGCTCGGCCTACGACCCGGCGGTCCGGTTCCCGTTCGGCTCCTGACTACCGGCGTCGGTCCGTCGATCGCGGGCGTGCCGGGACGCGTGACGTCGAGGGTGCCGTCTGCCAGGATCGGCACCGTGACCGACGACGCGCGCACCGGGGCGACGATCCTCGACGACGGCTCGGAGGCGGTCCGGCTCCGACCCAGCCTCCCGGAGATCGGCGAGGACCCGCTCCTTCCCCCGTACGCGAGCTGGGTCCGCCGGGTCGTCGCGTACCTCCTCGACACGGCGGTCCTCTCGGGCGTCATGTTCTTCGCGATCGGCCCCGTCGGCGTCCTCTCGCTCCTTCCGGGGATCACGTTCGGTTCCGGACCGGACGTCGCCCTCACGGACAGCGGCTGGGTCGCCACGGCAGCGCTGGGCTTCGCCCTGCTGCAGGCGTACACGGGTGCGACGCCGGGCAAGCGCGTCACGGGGATCGTCGTCCTGCGGACGTCGACCCGTCGCCCGGCCGGGCTCGTCGTCACTGTGCTGCGCTGGCTGGCGCACCTCCTCGACTGCATCCTGCTCATCGGCTACCTCCGGCCGCTGTGGCACGCGCAGCGCAGGACGTTCGCCGACTCGCTCGCGGGCACCGTCGTCGTCCACCGGCCCGCGCCCGACGCCGCGTGGCCGGTCACGCGGCGCCGTGCGTCCGCGCTGGTGACGGCGGGTGGGATGGTCCTGTGCGGCACGGGCGTGGCGTTCGCGGTCGGCCCGACGACCTGGAGCGGTTCCGGAGGGTGGGTCTCGGGGTGCACCCGGACCGCGGCGGACCTGTCGGCACCGGCACCGCTCGTCGTCGACACGACCGAGGTCGCCTACACGCCGGGCACGACGACCGCGACCCGGTGGGGCGTCTCGCGCACGTACCCGACCCCAGACCTCGGCATGTCGTCCGAGGACGCGTTCGGCCCCGGCCGGCCGGGGCTGACCGCGGCGTTCGCCATCGACGGCGCGACCACACCGGCACCCGGAGGCGCTGTGGACGCCGACCTCGTCCTCACGGTCGACGACGCCGACGGGCACCGCGTGACCCAGCGGACGGGGTCGTACCGCGTGTCGTTCGACGGCGGCGCGGCCACGTGGGAGGAGCGCGCCACCGCGGTCTCGGCACCGGAACCGGGTTCCGTGCACGTCGAGGAGTCGATGCTCGTCGGCCTGGAGCCGGGGTGGACGTGGCACACGTCGGTCCGGGTGGACGGGTCAGAGATCGCGACGTGCGCCGGGAGCGAGGCCGAGGGCGGCACCTGGTCCTGACGTTCCTCGCGGACGGTCCGGCACGGGCGACCGGGTGGACAGGCTGCAACACGGACGAAACGTCGGGCGCCGGCCGCCGAAACCTGCCGCTCGCAGGATGGTCTGCATGGACCACAGCCTGCTCTTCTCGGCGCCGGACGCCCCGCCTGCCCCGTCGACCCCTCGCCGTTCGGCCGGCCGGACCTCGTCCGTCCCGGACCTCGGCCTGAACACGCACGGCGAGCCACGTCGTCGTGCCAACCCGGGCGACGAGCTCACCGTCGACCCGACCGACCGGCGTCGCCGCGCCCGTGCGGCTCTTCTCGACCTGCGGCGCGACACGATCCGCCGCGACACGACGCGCTGACCGTTCACCCGGGCGCGCTGTTGCTGGTCGGGCGCGGGGCGCGGATAGTGGCCTGAGGGCTGCTCCGCCGGTGCAGGCCCGATGCCGACGCGGCACGCGGGAGGGTCATGCGCCGGACCGGAACGACGAGGCGTCGCCGTGCGCTGGCGGCCGGGCTCGCCGTGCTGCTCGGCTCCGTCGGGCTCGCCCTCTCCCCGCCATCGACACCGGCCGCCGTTGCCGACCCCCCGGACACGGGGTCGATGATCGTCGACGAGACGTTCCAGGGCAGTTCCGTCACCGACCCGGCGTGGCAGGTGCTCGGGTCCGCGTGCCTGACCGGTCGCCCGGCGACCGGTGGCACGGGCGTCGTGCCGAGCTGCGCCGCGCACCGCGTCGGGCCCGTGCCGGCGATGGGCGTCACGCCGGGCTACCTCCAGCTCACGGACGCGCAGGGCAACCAGGCCGGCAGCCTCCTCTACAACCGGCCGATCCCCGCGAGCGCCGGGATCTCGCTGACGTTCGAGCAGTTCCAGTACGGCGGGAACGGCGCCGACGGGATCGGGGTCTACCTGGTCGACGGCGCGACGAACCTCGACGCCACGGGCGGGCTCGGCGGAAGCCTCGGGTACGCCCAGCGCGGCGGAGAGCCGGGGGTCCAGGGCGGGTACGTCGGCGTCGGGCTGGACGCGTACGGCAACTACTACGGCGACGGTGAGGACCGAGGGCGGTCGTGCCCGGCGGGCCAGCAGTCCCCGCAGCGGGCCGAGGGCGCGAACGCGCCCAACATCATCACGGTCCGCGGTCCGGGCGCCGGGCTCGACGGCTACTGCTGGCAGGGCGCGACGGTGGTCAGCGCGGTGGCCCGCCCGCAGAGCACGCTCGCCGGGACGCTGCGCGTCAACACCCAGTCCCCGGCCGCGGCGAGCCGCATGGTCAACGTCCAGATCACGCCCGCACCGGACCCGCGGATCATCGTGGAGGTGCAGTACTCCGCGGGCGGCCCGTGGGTCCGCGAGCTCGACATCGCCGCGCCGCCCAACCCGCCCAGCACGTACAAGATCGGCCTCTCGGCGTCGACCGGCGGCTCGAACGACGTCCACCTCGTCCGGACGGCGACGGTCGCCTCCATCCTCCCGCTCGCGGAGCTGGAGCTCGCGAAGCAGATCGACCGCGCGGGCACGCCCCTCCCTCCCGTCGTCACCGTCGGCACCCAGGTGCCCTACCTGTACACGGTGACGAACGCGGGCCAGGAGACCATCACGAATATGACGATCGACGACGACCGGCTGCCCGGAGCGGGCGCGGTCACGTGCGACGCGACGACGCTGGCCCCGGCGCCCGCGGCCACCTCGACGACGGTCTGCCACGCCACCTACACCGTGACGGCCGCCGACGTCGCTGCCGGTTCCGTCACGAACACGGCCGTCGCGGCGGGGGTCGCCGGCACGACCCCTGTCGAGTCGAACGAGGCGACGACGACACTCCCGCTCGTCTCCGCCCTCACGCTCACCAAGGCCGTGGTGACCGGCCCGCCGTACGCCGTCGGGCAGCAGGTGCAGTACTCCTACGACGTGACGAACGCCGGCGGGTCCACGCTCGCGACGGTGGGCGTCACGGACGACCGTGTCCCCGTGCCAGGCGTCGTGTGCCAGACGGACGTGCTCGATCCGGGCGGGTCGACCACGTGCACGGGCACGTACACGGTGCGGGCCGAGGACGTGGACGGGCAGGGGTTCGTCGTGAACACCGCCGTCGCGCGCGGCACGACGCCGGTCGGCCAGAGCGTCGTCTCGGACCCGGACGACGCGCAGATCCCGGTGTTCACGGACGTGGGCGTGGCGAAGACCGTCGACGACCCCACGCCGCTCGTCGGCGACCAGGTCACGTTCACGGTGACCGCCACGAACAACGGCCCGAGCCTCGCGACGTCCGTCGTCGTCGCGGACCAGCTCCCGGCCGGGCGGCTGACCTACGTCAGCCACGCGACGTCGTCGGGCACGTACGACCCGGTGACCGGCCGGTGGGAGCTCGCGAGCCTCGCCGTCGGGTCGTCCGCGACGCTCACCATGGTCGCGTCGGTGAGCACGAGCGCCGAGGTCGCCAACAGCGCGACCCGCTCGGCGATGACGCAGCGTGACATCGACCCGAGCAACGACAGCGCGTCGGTGACGCTGAACCCGGTGCGCCCGGCGACGGACATCGCGGTCCTCAAGGAGGTCGTCGGCGCGGACGACGTCCCCATCGGCACGACGGCTCGGTTCCAGGTGACGGCGCGCAACGACGGGCCGTTCGCCGCCACTGGCGTCGTGCTGCGCGACCTGCTGCCGAGCGGGCTGACCCTGGTCTCGGCGGAACCCGGTCAGGGCACGTTCGACGCCGGCTCGGGCGTGTGGACGGTGGGGAACCTCGCACTGGACGAGTCCGTCACGCTGGACCTCCTCGTCGAGCCGCAGGCGATCGGCCGCTACACCAACACCGCGCGCCTGGAGGCGGTCAGCCCGGTGGACGTGAACCCGAGCAACAACCTGGCGAGCGCCGACCTGACGGTGCGCGCTCCCCAGGCCGACCTCGCGATCGTCAAGGGCGTGCTGCCGGAGTCCGCGTTCGTGGGAGACACCGCCACGTACAGCGCGACCGTGACGAACCTCGGCCCGGAGACCGTCGACGGGATCTTCGTGACCGACGACCGCCCGGAGGGGATCACCGTGCTGGACGGCGAGGCGTCGCAGGGCACGATCGACCTGGTGGGGCTCACATGGGCCGTCGGGACGCTCGCACCGGGCGCGAGCGCGCGGGCCACCCTCACCGCGACGATCGACACCGAGGGGACCCAGACGAACACGGTGACCGTCGGGGCGCCGAACCTCGTCGACCCGACGCCCGAGAACAACACGGACACGGCCACGGTGACGACCCAGGTCGCGCCGCTCGACCTCGGCGTCACCAAGGCGGTCACGTCCGACACGGGCGCGCCGCTCGACGAGATCCCGCTCGGCGAGACGGTCACGTTCACGATCAGCGCGACCCACACCCCGGACCCTGCGGCGGCGGACGAGGTCGCGACCTCGGTGGTCCTGCTCGACACCCTCCCCGCCGGTCTCACGTACGTGAGCAGCACCGGGGACGGCTCGTTCGACGACGCGACAGGGCGCTGGACCTTCGACGAGATCGCGCCCGGCGCGACCGTGACGCGGGAGATCGTCGCGCGTGCCGTCACGGTGGGCCAGCAGATCAACTCCGTGTCGCTCAGCAGCCTCGACCAGCGCGACACCAACCCGACGAACAACAGCGCGACCGCGAGCGTGACCGTCGTCGAGGAGGCCGACATCGCGGTCACCAAGACCGTGATCACGCCCCGCGACGAGCTCCCGCAGGGCGTCGCGCAGCCCGGCGACGTCATCACCTACGCCGTGACCGTCACGAACCTCGGCCCCAACGACGACGACTCGATCGAGGTCGTCGACCCGCTGCCCATCGCCGCCGACATCGTCGGGTACGAGGCCTCCGGCGCGACGACGTTCGACCAGGACGCGCGCTTGTGGTCGGTCGGCCCGCTCGCCGTCGGGCAGACCGAGGCCCTCGACGTGCTGGTCCGAGTCAGCACCCGTGGCGGGTCGTTCCGCAACGAGGTGCTGAACTCACAGGCGCGCCTGCCCGACCCGGACCTGTCGAACAACACCGCGTCCGCGACGCTGTTCGTCCCCGTGGCAGACATCGCCGTCACCAAGACGGTGGACGACGCCGCCCCGCTGGTCGGCGACGAGGTGACCTTCACGGTGGGCCTCACGAACGGCGGGCCGGACCGGGCCACGGTCGTGACGGTGGACGACCTGCTGCCCGACGGCCTGACGTTCGTCTCGGCGACACCGTCGGTCGGGACCTACGACCCGGCGACCGGCATCTGGACGGGCGGCGACCTGGACCCGCGTGACCGGGTCCCCGACGCCCCGCCCGCGCAGGCGACGCTCGAGGTCGTCGCGCTCGTCGAGCGCGCCGGGACGTTCGAGAACACCGCGACGTCGGACCGCACCGACGCGTTCCCGTTCGACCCGCTGCTCACGAACAACACGGCGTCCGTGACCGTCGTCGCGACGGAGCCACCCACGGACGTCGCGGTCACCAAGACCGCCGACCCGGCGTCGGCGCAGGTGGGCGGCCAGGTCGGCTTCACCCTGACCGTGACCGTCTCCGGCCCGGGCGACGCGGACGACGTCGAGCTCGCGGACACCTTCCCCGCGGGCCTCACGCCCGTGTCGGTCGACGTCTCCCCCGAGCTGGGCGAGGGCTGCGCGATCAGGGGGCAGGACCTCACGTGCGATCTCGGCGATCTCGTCGTGGGCGACGAGGTCACGATCCACGTCGTCGCGAGCGCCGACACCCCCGGCACCGTGACCAACACGGCCGCGGTCTCGACGACTTCACCGGAGGAGGTGCTCGAGAACAACACCGCGTCGGCCGACGTGACGGTCGTCCCCGAGCCCGGCCCGCCGGATCCGGGACCCGGTCCTGGTCCGGAGCCAGGTCCCCCGGGACCGGGTCCGGGACCGGCGCCCGGACCGGGGAGCGGGGACGGAGCGGTGACCGAGGCCGGAGACGGTCCGCTCCCGGCGACGGGGGCCGCGGTCCTGTCGACGCTGGTGGTGACGATGCTGCTGCTCGCGGTCGGCAGCGCACTGACCGCCCGAGCGCACCGACGCCGCGAGGGTTGAGCTCACCCTGTCTTTCACCCGTCGCGTGGGTCGCACGCCGTAGGTTGTCCCCATGCGGATCGGAGCACACCTCGACCAGTCGGACGTCATCTCCCAGGCGCAGGCGATCGGCGCGGACGTCGCGCAGATCTTCCTCGGCGACCCCCAGTCCTGGAAGGGACCAGAGTTCACGTACCCGGGTGGTGCGGACGCGCTGAAGGAGGCGGCCGCGGCGGCCGACCTCGAGCTGGTGGTCCACGCCCCTTACGTGATCAACGTCGCGAGCCCCAACAACCGCATCCGCATCCCGAGCCGCAAGCTGTTGCAGCAGATCGTCGACGGTGCCGCCGCCGTCGGTGCCGTCGGCGTCGTGGTGCACGGCGGGCACGTCACCGCCGACACCGACCCTGCGAAGGGCTTCGACAACTGGCGCAAGGCGATCGACGCCCTCCGGACCGATGTCACGGTCTACATCGAGAACACCGCGGGCGGTGACCACTCCATGGCCCGCAGGCTCGACCGCATCGAGGGCCTGTGGGCCGCGGTCCAGCAGGCGGACGGCGCCGAGAACGTCGGATTCTGCCTCGACACGTGTCACGCGTGGGCGGGCGGGATCGACCTGGCGACCGCCGTCGACGACGTCGGCGCGATCACCGGGCGTGTCGACCTCGTGCACCTCAACAACAGCCGCGACACCGCGGGCTCCGGCGCAGACCGGCACGCAGGCCTCACCGCCGGGACCATCGACACGGACCTGCTGCTCGGTGTCGTGCGTGCCGCAGGGACGTCCGTCGTGTGCGAGACCCATGCGGACGTGCCGGTCGACGTCGCCTGGCTGCGCGAGAACCTGGCCTGAGCGACATGACGACGGAGCGGACCCCCGTGCCGGTCCCCCTGCCGCTGCCCCTGCGGAACGTGGTGCTGGACTCGCGCGACCCGCGCGCGCTGGCCGACTTCTACCGCCGCCTCACCGGCTGGGAGTTCACGCCGGGCCACGAGACGCCCGACCCGGACGGCGAGGAGTGGCTCACGCTCGACGCGCCCGGCGGGACCCGGCTCGGGTTCCAGCGGTCCGACGCGACGGTCCCGCCGTGGCCGGGCGGCGCACGCGTCCACGTCGACCTGACGGTCCCGGACCTCGGGTCGGGGCACGAGCACGCTCTCGCCTGCGGCGCGACGCCGCTCACGGGGACGCCCGCCGAGGAGGGGCACCCGGACGACCCGTTCCGCGTCTACGCCGACCCCGAGGGGCACCCCTTCTGCCTGTGCGCCCCCGCCTGAGGCTCCCGTCGCCGCACCTGTCGGACGCAGATCGAACCGATCGGCACTCCACCCCGTCTACCGGGTGACGGCGTCGCGTGAGCGCGACGACCCACGACAAAGGGAGACGCACGTGCGCACGAGGACGACGGTCCTGCTGGGGGTCGGCGCGGCGGTGGTCGTGCTGGGGGGTGCTGCGATCGTGTTCGGGCCCGGCCTGTACGCGGACTGGGCGGAGGACCGCGCGGACGCGGCACCGGCCCTCGACACCGCCACCGGGACCGCTCTCGACGTCGCGGGCCTCGACGGGGTGTGGGACGTCGGCGCCGGCTCGTTCGCCGGGTACCGGCTCGACGAGGTCCTGCGAGGGGAGAACGTGACGGTCACGGGCAGGACGGAGGACGTGACCGGTTCGGTCACCCTCGACGCAGGTTCCCTGACCGATGCCGAGGTCGTCGTCGACATGGCCTCGGTCGCGACCGACGCGCCGCCGCGGGACGAGTACTTCCGCGGGACCGCGCTCCAGGTGTCCGAGTTCCCGACCGCCACGTTCGCGCTCACCGAGCCGGTCCCGGTGCCCGAGGCAGCGGGCGCGGTCGAGCTCACGGGCGACCTGACGATCCACGGCGTCACGCAGCCCGTGACGGTCGACGCGGAGATCGGCGGGTCGGACGAGGAGGTACAGGTCGTCGGCTCCGTCCCCGTCACGTTCGCCGACTTCGACGTCGACGCCCCGAGCCTCGGGTTCGTCGAGGTCGAGGACACCGGCGCCGTCGAGTTCAGCCTGGCCCTGACCCCCGCAGCCTGACCGCGTGCAGACCGACGACGAGCTGCTGCGCGCGGTGCACGCCGACCACGGCGCGGCGGTCCACCGGTACGTCGTGCACATGACGGGTGACGACGCGCGAGCGCAGGACGTCGTGCAGGAGACGCTGCTCCGCGCGTGGAACCACCCGGAGGTCCTGGAACGTCCGGAGGGCTCGGTGCGGGCGTGGCTGTTCACGGTCGCGCGCAACCTCGTCGTCGACGACCTGCGGCGCGCGCACCACCGCCGCGAGCTCCCGAGCGAACGCCTGCCGGAACGCGGCGAGGCGGACGCGACGCAGTCCGTGCTCGACACGTGGCTCGTCACCGACGCGCTCGTCGCGCTCTCGCCGGACCACCGGGCCGTCGTCGTCGGGGCCTACTACCGCGGCCGGTCGGTCGCGGAGCTCGCTGCCGAGCAGGGGGTCCCGCCCGGGACGGTGAAGTCCCGTCTGCACTACGCGCTGCGCGCGCTGCGGCTGACGCTGCAGGAGAAGGGAGTCACGCCATGACCGTCCCCCCGGGTCAGGACCCGTACCGCGAGTGGGACGCCGCGTACGTGCTCGGTGCGCTCGGCCCCGGGGACCGCCGCGTGTTCGAGCAGCACCTCGCCTCGTGCGACGGCTGCCGCGAGGCCGTCGCGGAGCTCGCCGGCCTGCCCGGGCTCCTCGCCGGCGTCGACGCCGAGGAGGCGGTCGCGCTCGTCCCCGCGGACCGGGCGGGGAGCGGGGACGTCGTGCCGCTGGCCTCCCTCGCCGCGACGACGCGGCGTCGTCGCGTCCGCCGCCGCGGGCTCCTCGCGGCGGCGGCCGTCGCGCTGGTCGTGGCCGGCGGGGTCACGGGCGCCTCGGTGACGGACCGGGCGGGCACGAGCGGCACGACCGTCGAGCTCCTGCCCGTCGAGGGCACGGACGTGCACGCCGAGCTGGTCCTCACGTCCGAGGACTGGGGGACGCGGCTCGACTGGTCGTGCTCCTACCCGGCGGGGACCGGGGACCGCGAGGCGACGTACGAGCTCGTGCTCGTCGACGAGGCCGGCACGCGCGAGGTCGTGGCGACCTGGTCCGCCACCGACGCGGGGCGCTCCGACGGGCTCGGTGCGTCATCCGCGATCCCCGTGGAGGGGATCGCGCGCCTGGAGCTGGGCGTCACCGGCATCGAGCGGCCCCTGGCTGCCGCGGACGTCACGACCTGAGGCGCCGTCAGTCGTCCTCGTCGGCCACGGGCCCCTTGCGCAGCTCCAGGTCGATCTGCTCCGCGTCGAGCAGTGCGAGCGCGTGCCGCAGCGCCTGCGAGCTGTACACGCCGGACGCCCGCGCCTCGAGCAGGACGCCGCGCTGGGCCGCGATCGCGCGCAGCCGCAGCTCCTTGTACTGGTCGAACACGTCCGCGGAGGTCGCGGCGTCCGTGTCGCGGTTCTCGAGCTCGCGCACGACGTCGCGCCGCACGCGCGAGATCACGCCGGGGTCGAACTTCCGCCCGTCCGCCCGACGCAGGTCCGCGTCGTCGATCACCGCGGCAGCCGCGGCGTCGAGCTCTCGACGGACCGCGCCCCGGTCGTTGTCCCCGGGGGACGCACCGCCGGCGAGGCCGAGCCACCGCACCACCAGCGGCAGCGTGCTGCCCTGGAGCATGAGGCTGCCCACGGCGACGCCGAACGCGACGAGCACGAGGAAGGAGCGGTGCGGCGTGTCCGACGGGAGCGTCTGCGCCGCCGCGACCGTCACCACGCCACGCATGCCCGCCCAGACGAGGAGGACTCCCTCGCGCGGCCCTAGTGGCTGAGCGCGCAGGTAGTCGATGTCCGCGGTGCGGCGGCGCAGCGCGCTGCGGATGCGCCCGACCCGCTGCTGCGGGTCGGCGCCCGGTCCGCCCGACCGGATGCGCCGCTTCGCCGACTCGGGCAGCGCGGACGCGCCCTTGCGGATCCCGCGGCGGGCCACAGACGGGATCGCCCCGGGGACGTGCGGACCCGCGACGGCCTGGAACTGGGCCGTGACGCCGGTGCCGGTGCCCGGGTGGAGCGGGGTCCCGTCCGGCGCGTACTTCGCGTCGAGCGTGGACTGCATGCCCTCGATGTACCCGCGCACCTGCTCGCCGCGCCGCGCCCGTCGCCCCGCCGAGCGCACGAGAGGCAGCACGTAGGCGGCGCGGACGAGCAGGACCGCGACGATGGTGAGCGCGGCGATCCCCACCGCGCCCCAGAGGTCCCCGCGCTCGTCGACCACGTCCTCCACGAGGGCGAACAGCTCGAGCCCCATGAGCAGGAAGACACCACCCTCGAGGATGAGCTCGATGGTGCGCCAGTTCGACTCCTCGGACAACCGGTCCTGCGGCTTGAGGTACTTCGCCGACCCGTTGCCCGTGACGAGTCCCGCCGTGACGACGGCGACGAGTCCGGACGCACCCAGCTCCTCGGTCGGCAGGTAGGCGATGAACGGCACGACGAACGACACCGCCACGCTGAGGGACGGTCGCCCGAGCCGTGCGCGCACGAACAGGCCGACGAGACCCACCGCGAACCCGATCACGACCGCGATCACGACCGCGAGCACGAAGTCCCCCGCGACCGACCACAGGGACACGCTCGCCGCCGTCGCGGCGATGGCCGAGCGCAGCAGGACCAGTGCCGAGGCGTCGTTGAGCAGGCTCTCGCCCTCGAGGACCGTGACGACGCGCGGGGACGCGCCGAGCCGCTTGACGATCGACGTCGCGACCGCGTCCGTCGGGCTGACGATCGCCCCGAGCGCGATCCCCACGGACAGCGGGATCCCCGGGACGAGCGCGGTGAACAGGAACCCCAGCCCGACGGAGCTCACGACGACGAGGACGACGGACAGCCCGCCGATCGCGGTGAAGTCGCGCCGGAAGTCCATCGTCGGCAGGCTCACCGCCGAGGAGTACAGGAGCGGTGGGAGGACGCCGGCCAGGATCCACTCCGGCTCGACGTCGAGCGCCGGGACCGCGGGGACGAAGCTGATCGCGATGCCCAGCAGGACGAGGACCAGCGGGGCGGCGACACCCGCCCGGGGCGCGAGGACGTTGACCAGCACGATCGCCACGACGAGCGCCACCGCCACCGAGATGATCGAGAGGATCTCGTCCTCCGTGAGCTGGAACAGAAAGTCCATCCGCCCCTCCTGACTGCGTGCGGCTGCGGCCCGGCCCGTACCGACCCCGGACCAACCTATCGAGGCGGGAGCCCGACGGCGTCCGGTTGCCGTCGGTCAGTCCGGCGAAGGACGACACATCCCTCCCAGGGAGGTGGTCCTCGTCACGTCTCGCACGGGAGGATCGGCGGCATGAACACGACCCGCCCCCTGCCGAACCCCGGGCTGTCTCCCGTTCGCGCAGCTGATCGGGGCACAACCCGGGGTTCGGCGAGTGCGGGCAGCCGCCTACGACCCTGGGCTCTGCCCGGCCTCCTCGCCCTCGTCGTCGCGTTGTTCCTGCTCGCGACACCGCACGGGCTGATGATCAGCACCTACCCCGACGGCGGCGCCAGCTGGAGCGCGGGCCCCATGGGGCTGTGGGGTGGGCAGGCGTTCGGGATCCCGCTGCTGGTCGGGTGGACGCTCGATCTGCTCGCGGTCGCAGCGGTGCTGCTCGCCCGTCGCGCGTCGGGGTGGGCCACGCTTCTTGCTGCGCTGCCGTTCGCCTCCGCCGCGCTGACCGGTGCCGTCGTCTGGGGGTGGTGGCTCGCGGCACTGTCCGTCGCGGTGGTCGCGGCCGTCGACGGTTGGCGTCGCGCGGTGCTTCCGTCGCTGTCCGCGGTCGCGCTGGCCGCGGTCTACGTCTGGACCGGGATTCCGGCGATCCTCCCGATCGGCGCGGTGTGGGCGGTGTCCTCGGACATCCCCCGGTACGCGGACTACGACGTCGCGGTCGACCCGGCGATCGGAGCCCACCTGTCGATCACCGGGCTCTACACGTTCTGGGTCTTCGCCGCCGTGGCCGTCGCCGCCTCGCTCGGTACCGCCTCTCGGTGGCGCGCGGCGTCGCGGGAGGCCGTCTCCGCGACCCGCAACGCGACCGAGGCGCAGGCCCGCACGGCGGAGAGGGCACGGCTCGCGCACGACCTGCACGACGTCGTCGCGCACCACGTCTCCCTCGTCGCCGTCCGCGCGGAGTCCGCGCCGTACGTTCACCCCGAGCTCGACGACACCGCGCGTGCCGTCCTCGCCGACATCGCGAAGGACGCCCGGCAGGCTCTCGGTGAGCTGCGCCAGGTCCTCGCCGTCCTCCAACGGAGCATGGACGGCACTGCCGCCGCGCCCGACCTCGCACCGCAGCCCGGTGCGCGGGACGTCGTCGGGCTCGTGGACGCGGCACGCGCGGCAGGCCAGGACGTCGCGCTCGACGCAGACCCCGCGGTGCTCGACGCCGTCCCCGCCGCCCCTGGGTACGCGCTGTTCCGCGCCGCGCAGGAGGCGCTGACGAACGCACGCCGGCACGCACCCGGGTGCGCGACGACCCTCGACCTGGAGTTGACCGGGCAGGGCCGGGACCGCACCGCCGTCCTGCGGGTCACCAACCTGGTGCCCGACGCCGCGGGCGTCCCCGACGAGCACGAGCCCGGGCGCGGCCTCGCGGGGATGCGGGAGCGCGTCGAGGCGCTCGGCGGGACGCTGTGCACCGGCACGTGCGGGGACGATCGGACGTTCGTCGTCGAGGCACGGATCCCGCTCGCTGCGGTACCGGGCGGGACGGCTGCCGGACCGCTGGCCGAGCCCACAGCCCGGACGGCCGCCAGGTCGGCGCATTGAGCCCGGAGCCGACCCGCGTCGTCGTGGCGGACGACCAGCCCGTCGTCCGGCACGGCTTCGCCGCCATCCTCGACGCCGCCGCCGGCCTGGAGGTCGTGGCCTCCGCGGGCGACGGACGCGAGCTGCTCGACGTCGTCGCGCAGCACTCCCCCGACGTCGCGGTCGTGGACGTCCGCATGCCCGTCCTGGACGGGATTGCGGCGACCCGGCGCATCGCCGCGGAGCACCCGGGCACGCGCGTGCTCGTCCTGACGACGTTCGACCTCGACGAGTACGTGTACGACGCCCTGCGCGCCGGTGCCAGCGGGTTCCTGCTCAAGGACGTCCCCGCGACACGGCTCGTCGAGGGCGTGCGGCTCGTCGCGGACGGGTCGATGCTGCTCGGTCCGAACGTCACGCGGCGGCTCGTCGGCGACTTCGCCGTCCGCGCCGCGACGCAGGTCTCGTTCCCCGGTCTCGACGAGCTCACACCGCGCGAGCGCGAGGTCGTGCTGGCTGTCGCGCGCGGGCTGTCGAACGCGGAGATCGGCGCGGAGCTGTTCATCACCGAGCAGACGGTGAAGTCGCACGTGTCGGAGGCGCTGCGAAAGACCGGCTGTCGCGACCGCGTCCAGCTCGTCGTCGCGGCGTACGAGTCGGGCCTCGTCCGGTAGCCCTCGTCGGGACGCCCGCCCTCGGCCGACCGCCGTCGGCCTCGATGCAGCGAAGTAAAGAATCCTTGACATGATGTCAGGCCCGGTTTACCTTCGTGATGTCAGGAATACTTGACATCGAGCGGAAGGATGCCATGTCGTACGAGGAGAAGGGCACGTGGGTCTACCTCGTCGTGAGCGTCGTCGTCTACGGCGTCTACGTGGGTGTCGTGCTGTCGCGCGCCGGCGGTGGCCCGCTCACCGACGTCGCGTACGTCGCGCCGCTGCTGTGGACCGTCGCGGCGTCCGTCGTCGCCTCGATCGTCGTGCGGATCGCGGTCGAGATCGTCCGGCCCAGCGACAGCTACCGCAGCGACGAGCGCGATCGCGAGCTCGCGCGGCGCGGTGTCGCCGCCGGCTGGTGGGGAGTCGTCGGGGGCGCCCTCGCGGCGCTGGTGCTCGCGATGGCGGAGGCGGACTACTTCTGGATCGCGAACGCCGTCTACCTGGGCTTCGTCGTCTCGGCCGTCCTGTCGTCGGTGACGACGATCGTCGCCTACCGGCGGGGACTCTGACATGGGCGGCAGGCCGACCCGGGTCACCAACAGCATCCGGGCGCTGCGCTTCGCGCGCGACGAGATGACGCAGGCCCAGCTCGCGGAGCAGGTCGGCGTCACCCGGCAGACCGTCATCGCCATCGAGCAGGGGCGTTACTCGCCGTCGCTCGAGACCGCGTTCCTCATCGCCCGCGCGCTGCGGGCACCGCTCGACGAGGTCTTCCACTACCCCGACGAGGACGCGGCTGCCCCCGACGAGAGGTCACCCCGATGAGAGCCGCCGTCTCCACCGCCTACGGACCGCCCGACGTCGTGCAGGTACGCGATGTCCCGACGCCTCAGCCGGGGCCGGGCGAGATCCTCGTGCGCAACCGGGCGAGCACGCTCGCCGCGGCGCTCGTTGCAGCCCGCTCCGGGACGCCGTGGTTCGCGCGCCTCGCGTTCGGGCTGCGCCGACCACGCAACGCCGTCCTCGGCGGCGAGGTGGCCGGGGAGGTCGTCGCCCTCGGCCCAGGCGTGACCCGGTTCGCCGTCGGCGACCGCGTCGTCGGGCTCACGCGGATGGGCGCGGGCGCGCACGCCGAGCAGGTCGTGCTGCGCGCCGACGGGGTCGCGGTGCCGACCCCCGACGAGCTGTCCGACGTCGACGCCGCCGTCCTCGCCGCCGGGCCCCTCACCGCGCTGCCGTTCCTCGAGAGCGCGCGCGTGGCCGCCGGGCAGTCAGTGCTCGTGATCGGTGCGTCCGGGTGCGTCGGCGCGGCTGCACTTCAGCTCGCCGCACGCGCGGGCGCGCACGTCACGGCGGTGTCCGGCCCGCGCGGTCTCGCGCTCGTCCGGGACCTCGGCGCCGAGGACGTCGTCGACCGGACGGTCGAGGACGTCACGAGTCGGGACGCACGGTTCGACGTCGTGCTCGACGTCGCCGGCGCGAGCTCCTACCGGCGGTGCCGCCACCTGCTCACCGCTGACGGCGCGTACCTGACGACGGTCCCGTCCGTCCTGATCCTGCTGCGAAGCCTGTGGACGAGCAGGCGCACGCACGGGCGGCGCGGCGTGGTCGCGTTCACGGGCCTGCGCCCGGCCGACCAGCAGCTCGAGACGCTACGGACCGCGCTGGAGCTGGGCCGGGCGGAAGAGCTGGCCGCCGTCGTCGACCACGCCTACCAGCTCGAGGAGATCGTGGAGGCGCACCGCCACGTCGAGCACGACCACAAGGCAGGGACCGTCGTCGTGCTGCTGGACTGACCGTCGCGAGACACGACCTGCCGCTCCGGTCGCGGGGACCCGCACCGTCGGGAGACCCTGGCGAAGGACGGACCCGTCGGACGAGAGGTGGACACGTGGACGCGAACGCACTGCTGGAGGACCTGTTCGGACGGATCGGCCCGACCGTCACCCGCGCCGTCGACGGCCTCGACGACGACGCGCTCGTCGCGCGGCTCGACCCCGAGGCCAACACGATCGCCTGGCTCGCGTGGCACCTCGCTCGCGGGCAGGACACGCAGGTCGCCGCCGCCGTCGGGCGGGACGAGGTGTGGACCCGCGACGGGTGGGCACGACGCTTCGACCTGCCGTTCGACGACTCCGCGTCCGGCTACGGCCAGTCGCCCGACGACGTCGCGCAGGTTCAGGTGAGCGAGGACCTGCTGCTCGGGTACGTGCACGCCGTCCAGGTCGAGTCGCACGACGTGCTCGCGTCCCTCGCCGACGACGACCTCGACCGTGTGGTCGACGAGGGCTGGGACCCACCCGTCACGCTCGGCGCCCGGCTCGTGAGCATCGCCGTCGACAGCCTCCAGCACGCCGGCCAGGCGGCCTACGTGCGCGGCGTCCTGGAGCGCACCGGCCGAGCCTGACCCTTCAGGGCCGCTGCTCCAGCTCGTCCTCGACGGCGACAGGCACGTCGGTGCTGCCCAGCGCGTAGCGCACCACCGGACCGCTCCGCCCCGTGCACAGCAGGATCCCGACGGTCGGCGCGTGGATCTCGGCCTTGCGGTACAGGTCGTCGACGATCGCGACGTACGTGCCGAGCTGGCCAAGATGGGCGGGTTCGAACTTTCCCATCTTGAGCTCGACCACGACGTAGCGGAGCTGCTCCACGTGGAAGAACATCAGGTCGACGTAGAACTCGTCCACTGCGTCGCTCGCGTCGTCCGGGACGGTCAGGCGCACCTGGCGACCCACGAACGTCATGCCGCGACCGAGCTCGAGCATCGTGTCCTGCAGACGATCCATGAGCGCTTGCTCGACGTCGCGCTCGGCGCGCGTCGTGACGAGGCCCAGGTGCTCGAACACGTACGGGTCCTTGATGATCGCCTGCGCGAGCTCCGAGTCCGACTCCCCGAGCGTCGCCGCGAAGTTCGTCGGAGCGGCGCCGAGCGCCCGCCGCAGGCCGAACGCGATCTTGGCCTCGAGGACCTTGCGTGTCCACCCCTCCTCGGCGCACCTCGCGGCGTACCAGTCGCGCTCCTCGCGCGTGTCCAGCAACGTGCTGGACGAACTCCTCCTCGGTGGGCCACGTCTCCGCCGCCCGACGCATGTACAGCAGGTTCGACCTCGACCAGCCGCGCTGGTCGGGGAAGGCGCGCTGCAGGTCCGCGGCGAGCCGCGTCACGACCTTGCTCCCCCAGCCGGACGTCTGCTGCCGGTCGAGGATGTCGCGCCCGATCGACCAGTACAGGCGCAGCACCTCGGTGTTCGCAGCGCGCGCCGCACGGAGCTGCGTGCTGCGCACACGTGCCTTGAGGTCCGCCAGCAGGTCCGTGTACCCGGCCGGCTCGACGGTGTTGCTCGACGACATCACTGTTCGTCCCCCTGGCTGCTCATGGCGCCCGGCCCGGGCGCGCTGCGCCGAAGGTAGGGCATCGCGACTTTGCGCTGTCAAGAGGTGGGACACGGGTCCGAGCGCCGCGCGACGTGAGCCGCAGTCCTGGTTGCGAGCGCCGCAAGGTTCATTCGGCCCGGCACACAAGGAGGGCATGAACGCTCGTGACGTCGTGGTGCCCCGAGCTCGAGCGGCGCTCCCGCTCCTCGCCCTCCCGCTCGCGCTGCCGGCGCTCGCGTCGTGCGCCGCGGTGGCCGGGGCACCGCAGGCGGAGTCGTGCGTCTCGTGGGCCGACCTCGCCACCGACGCCGAGCGCGAGGAGGCGTCGACGCTCGTGATCGATGCGCGGGTCGTCGGGCAGGACCGCGACCGGACGATGCTCGGCACGACGGCGCACGCCTGGGTGGTCGAGGTCGTCGACGTCGTGCAGGGCGACGCCGACCCGGGCGGCCTGCTGAGCGTCGCGTCGACGCCCACGACCTGCACCGGGGAGGACGTCTACCCGGCCGGGGACCCGCTCGACGTCGACGAGACGGTCCGCCTCTACCTCACGGACGCGCCAGCCCTCCCCGACACGGCCGAGGGCTGGTCGCTCATCACCCCGTTCGACGGCGTCGGACAGGCGGGCTGAGGGGCTGCGTCGGACCATCCCCCGTGGGCGGCGCGTCCGCGGAGCGGCGAGAGAGCAGCGCGGCGACGAGGAAGCAGACCGCCCCGACGATCGTGCCGGCGTCGTCCCACCACGAGCTGACGTAGGTCCCCGTCGACGGGTTGACGTACGCCCCGACGGCCGACGCGGCGAACGCGACGGAGCCGAGCATGTTGAGCCACGTGCCGTGCCAGGTGCGGGCGTCGGTGTCCCAGAGGTGCCCGCGGTCCCGGGTCGCGACGACCGCGAACGCGGAGGAGACGAGGAAGGCGACGGAACCGTAGGCGTCGGGCCGCCAGCCGGCGCCCGTCAGCGACGGCTCGGCGATCGCCGCGACGAGCGCCGCCGCCGTGCTGACGTTGAAGCACACCGTCCCGACGAGCTGCACCGCCGCACCCCACCAGTCCCACCGGTCCGCGGGGTACGTGCCGGCACGCGGGGGTCGTCGTCCGCTGAGGGCGAGCTGGACGAACGCCGCCGCCGTGAAGAACAGCGACCCGACGAAGAACGTCACGCCGACGGTCACGGCACCGACGGCGTCGGCGTAGGGCGGGAGCGCGCCGACGAGGAAGCACAGCGACCCGACGGCGAAGCCCCAGGCCTCGCGGCGCAGGCGTCGCGTCGCCTCCTGGGGTCCCGCGGGGGCGCTCGCCCTCCTGTCGGTGCCGGACACGGGCGCCGGTCGCTCAGTGGTGGAAGCTCGGGCGAAGCCCCTCGACCGGCATCGGCGAGGTGAGGCCGTCGAGCCACTCGGTCTCGGTCCGGATGTCGGCGAGCAGGTCGTCGGCGAGGTCCCGGCTCACGCCGTTGCGCACGACGATCCGTTGCACGGTGACGTCGCCGAGGTTGTCGGGCATCGGGTACGCCGGGATGAGCCACCCCTTCATCCGGAGCCGGTCCGAGAGGTGGTAGAGGCTCCAGTTCTCGGTGTGACCCTGCTTGAGCTGCCAGGCGAAGACGGGGATGTCGGACCCGTCGTTCCACAGGTCGAACGCGCCGATGTCCGCGATGCCCTGCGCGAGGTACTTCGCGACGTCCTGGCACTCCTGCTGGATCGCGGCGTACCCCTCCCGCCCGAGCCGCAGGAACTGGTAGTACTGCAGCAGCACCTGGGCACCGGGACGCGAGAAGTTCAGCGCGAGCGTCGGCATGTCCCCGCCGAGGTAGCTCACCCGGAAGATCAGCTCCTCGGGCAGCGCGTCGAGCGTGCGCCACACGACCCACCCGACCCCCGGGTACACCAGCCCGTACTTGTGCCCCGACGTGCTGATCGAGTGCACGCGCTCGAGCCGGAAGTCCCACACGACGTCCTGCTGGATGAACGGCGCGATCATCGCCCCCGACGCCCCGTCGACGTGGATCGGCACGTCGTGCCCCGTCCGCTCCTGCAGCGCGTCGAGCGCGGCCGCGATCTCCTGCACCGGCTCGTACATGCCGGTGTAGGTGACGCCCATGATGGCGACGACGCCGATGGTGTTCTCGTCCACGTACTCGTCGATCGCGCTGCCGTCGAGGCACGGGTGCTCCGCGGTGATCGGGACGTATCGCGCCTCGACCTCGAAGTAGTTGCAGAACTTCTCCCAGCAGACCTGCACGGCCGAGCTCATCACGAGGTTCGGCCGCTCGGCCGACATCCCCGCCGACCGACGCGCGAGCTGCCACCGGCGCTTGAGCGCGAGGCCGCCGAGCATGCACGCCTCCGACGAGCCCACGGTCGACGTGCCGATGCACGCCGTCACGTCGGGCACGTTCCACAGCGACCCGAGGATGCGCCAGCAGTTCTCCTCGATCGCGGCGGTCCGCGGGTACTCGTCCTTGTCGACCATGTTCTTGTCGTAGACCTCGGCGTAGAGACGGTCCGCCTCGTCGCCCATCCACGTCGCGACGAAGGTCGCGAGGTTCAGCCGGGAGTTCCCGTCGAGCATGACCTCGTCGTGCACCAGCTGGTATGCGGACGTCGGCTCCATCTCGCCGTCGGGCATCGCGAGACGTGGCGCGACGGAGCGCACCCCGTCACGGGTGTAGGTCGGGCGCAGCACGTGTCCCTGGTCAGTCATCCTTCGATCCTTCCGACGAGCCGAGACGATCGCCCACAGGCCTCCTGCCCAGGTTCCCCCGGGGCCGGGCGGACGTCCTCACGCAGAACGCATGAAGTGCGTCCGTCCTAGGCACCCGGGACCAGGTAGGCGATGCGGACGTCGTCGATGCGGCCCGTGAAGGCGAACGGCATGCGGTCCGCATACGCACGCGACACCGCGCCCCCGTACGCGCGGCCGATGTCGAGGCAGTCGTTCGCGGAGAACAGCAGCGGAGCGCTCACCGGGACCGTCCCGGACGCGAACTCCTCGCCGTCGACCCGCAGGACGACGTGGAGCGGCCCGGCCGGGCGCGTCTCGACGTACGTCGTCTCGATCTCGATCGTGTGCTCGCCCGGTGCGATCGGGCCGTCCGACCGGAGGACGGTCCGCTGGATCAGGAACAGGTTGTACTCGTAGGTCAGCACGCCGTCGAGCAGGAAGCAGGTGAGCCCGCCACCGGCGCCGCCGAGCTTGTACAGCACGCCCTCCGCGTGCTCCGGGACGTCGACCGTCATCGTGACGACGTTCGGCCGGTTGCCGAGCGCGGGCGCGCAGAACTCCGGCACCCGCACCGTGTCCCCGGACATCTCCCACTCCGAGTACGGCGGGGTGATGCGGTCCTCGGGGTGCAGCAGCACCCAGAGACCGCCACCGATCGGCATGGCCTCGTTGCGGGCGGCCTCGATGGCGAAGAGCTCCTTGAGCTCGGCGAGCTTGTCGGGGTGCTCGGCGGAGAGGTCGTGAGCCTGGCTCCAGTCCTCGTCCAGGTGGTAGAGCTCCCACGTGTCCTGGTCCGGCGTCCACGTCGCGATCCCGGCCGGTGTCCCGGGGACCCACGGCAGGCGCGGCCCGATCGCCGACGCCATCCAGCCGTTCGAGTAGATGGACCGGCTGCCCATGATCTCGAAGTACTGCGTGCGGTGCCGGCCCTCCGCGTCCGGGTCGTCGAGCGAGTACGCGAAGCTCGTCCCGTCGATCGGGACCTGCGGGATCCCGTTGACGGTCTCGGGGTGGGAGATGCCCAGGATCTCGTAGATCGTCGGCACGAGGTCGACGACGTGGTGGAACTGGGTGCGCGGCGTCAGATCGGGCCGGATCCGCCGGGGCCAGTCCACGAACATCGGGTTGCGGGTGCCGCCCAGGTGGGAGGCGAGGAGCTTCATCCCCTGATAGGGCGACGAGCCCGCCCACGCCCACCCCGCGTGGTACATGTTGTCGGTCGCCGAGGTGCCGAGGACGTCGAGCCCACCGAGGTCCTCGAGCGCCGTGATGTGCTGCTCGACCGTGCTCGGGATCCCGTTCTGCGCCAGGAGCTCGCTGATCGTCCCGTTCTGGCCCTCGCCGGACGAACCGTTGTCGCCCCAGATGTAGACGACGATCGTGTTGTCGGCGTACCCCAGCCGCTCGACCTCGTCGAGCACCCGCCCGGCCTGCACGTCGGCGTGCTCGCCGAACCCGGCAGCCACCTCCATGAGGCGGGACTGGAACGCCTTCTGGTCGTCCGGGATGTCGTCCCACGCGTCGAGGTTCTCGTCCCGGGGCGTGAGCTCGGTGTCCTGAGGAACCCAGCCCGCCTCCTTCGCGCCCTCCAGCGCGCGCTCGCGGTAGGCGTCCCACCCGTCGTCGAACATCCCGGCATACCGGTCCGCCCACTCCTTCATGACGTGGTGGGGCCCATGCAGCGCACCGGTCGCCCAGTAGACGAAGAACGGCTTGTCGGACGCGGACGCCTTGTGGTCCCGCAACCACCGCATCGCGTCGTCGGCGATGTCCTCGCTGAGGTGATAGCCCTCCTCGGGCGTCTTGGACGGGAGGACGGTCGAGGTGTTGCGCACCAGGTTGGGCTCGTACTGCGACGCCTCGCCCGCGAGGAACCCGTAGAAGTACTCGAACCCGTACCCGGTCGGCCACCGGTCGAACGGGCCTGCCGCAGTGGTCTCCTCGGCCGGCGTGTTGTGCCACTTGCCCCACGCCCCGGTCGAGTACCCGTACTGGCGCAGCACCTCGGCCATCGTCGCGGTGGTCTTCGGGATGTGCCCGGAGTACCCGTCCCAGTCGTTGGCGAGCTCGGCGATCTGCCCGTTGCCGATCCGGTGGTGGTTGCGTCCCGTGAGCAGCGACGCGCGCGTGGGCGAGCACATCGCGGTCGTGTGGAACCGGTTGTAGCCCACGCCGCCCGCACGCACGCGGTCGAGCGTCGGAGTCCGGACCAGCCCGCCCAGCGTGGTCGGCAGGGCGGGCCCGGCGTCGTCGATGAGGATGACGACGACGTTCGGTGCGTCGTCGGGCAGGTGCGGTTCCGGCGGCTTCGGGGAGTACGTCGACTCACCGATCGTGCGGCCCGCGAAGCTGCCCGAGCGCTTCGGCGGGAAGGGCAGGGTCCGTTCGGGGGGCAGCGGCCGGCCGACGATCGTCTGCGACATGTCCTCGCTCATCGTTCCTCGCTCCTGTCCTCCCCCTCCCCGGGGGTGCGGCGACGGTGACCGCCTCACGGTAGGTCGGGCTCGGCGCGCGGTTCATCACCCAGATCGCACGAACCCCCGCAGGGCCGCGACGACGGGTCGCGGGCGCGGGTCAGCCGCCGAGCAGACCCAGCCCGACGGCGCGCTCGACGGCCCCGCCGCGCGTCGTGACGCCGAGCTTGCGGTAGATCGAGCCCACCTGCGAGCCGACGGTGTTCCGGGACACGAAGAGCCGCCGGCCGATCTCGGCCATCGTCAGGTGGGTCTGCAGGTACGGCAGCAGCCGCAGCTCCGCAGGGGTGAGCGGCGGCACCCCCGGGGACGCCGCGGCCTCCTCGAGCCGATCCCGGAACGCCGCGATCTCCTGGGCGAGCAGACCGACGTGCGGTCGGCGGCGCAGGATCTCGTCCATCTCGTGCGCGAGGTGCATCGCGACCGTCCGGTCCCCGAGGGTCGCGTACGCCTGCGCGAGCTGGAGCCGGACCCGCAGCGCGAGGAACGGCAGGACGTACGTGCACTGGACGCGTGCCAGCATCGCGCGGGTCAGCGACCGCTCGGCGACAGCGGTCTCCCCCCGGTGCAGCGCCACCCGGGCGTGCGCGGCGAGGGCGAGCGCCGTGGTCGAGTAGCCCTCCATGTGGTGGGCGTCGATCGCGTCGACCGCCGCCCGGGTGTGCTCGCCCGCGTCGCTCCAGCGGCCCTCCTCGATCGCGAGCACCGCGAGCTCGGCCTCGCAGAGCAGCACCGAGTCCGTGTTCCCCGCGGCGGTCGCGCACTGCGAGCCCTCGACGAACGCGGCGCGCGCCGCGTCCACGGAGCCGACGAGCAGGTGCACCGAGCCGAGCAGGTGGAGCGCCTGGTCGCGCCACGGGCTCCACGCGGGCTCGTGCTCGACCGCGAACCGCGCGCACTCCAGCGCCGCCTCCGTGCCCTGGACGCACATGGCGGCGCGGACCTGGCAGCGCGCCGACGCCAGGGCGACCCGGTCCGCGTCCGGCAGCCCGTCCTCGTCGAGCCGTTCGAGGACGGCCGCCCACCGCTCGGCGTCGCGCGTCTCTCCCAGGAGCAGGGCCTTCCACACCGCCACGACCACGAGCGGCGGGCAGGCCTCGATCGCGGGGTCGCCCACCGCGGCGAGCCAGCGTGCCAGGACGTCGACCTGCCCGTCCTGGTAGGCCGGCAGCGCCAGGTCGGCGACGAGCAGCGCGGCCGCGTCGCGGTCGGCCGCCGCGAGGAGGTGCTCGACGGCGCGCGCGGCGAGCCCGTTCGCGGTGAACCACTGCGCGGCGCGCCGGTGCAGCTCGGGGACGTGCGCGCTCTCGACACGCTCCAGCTCGGCGAGCAGGAACTCGCGGAACAGCGCGTGGTAGCGGAACCACCCGCGCCGGTGGTCCAGCGGCACGAGGAAGAGGTGCGCCGCCTCGAGCTCACGCAGCCGCGCCGCGGAGTCGTGCGCGCCGAGCAGCGCGTCGCACACCGTGGCGGACAGCTGGTCCAGCACGGCGGTGCAGCGCAGGAAGTGCTGTGTCTGCGGGGAGAGGTTCGCCAGGCACTCGCGGTAGAGGTAGTCGGCGATGAACCGGTCGTCGCCCGCCAGGGCGGACGCGGGCCCGCCGTCGCGCACCAGGAGCGCGCAGAGGAACACGCCCGTGGGCCAGCCCTCGCAGCGGTCCACCACCGTGGCGAGCTCACCGTCGGAGGCCTCGACCCCGGCACCGCGGAAGACCGTGCGCGCTCCGACGCCGTCCAGCCGCAGGTCGTCGGCGCCGATCTCCAGGACGTCGCCCTCGACCCGTCGGCGGGCGAGGTAGGCCTGCTCGTGCCGGCTCGCGACCACCACCTGGGACCCCTCGGGCACACCGCCCAGGGCGATCCCGAGCGCGTCCTGGCAGCCCGGGGAGCCGGCCTCGTGCAGGTCGTCGACGAAGAGGACGAAGGGCGTGGCCGTCCGCGCGAGGGCGGAGGCGAGGAGCGGGGCCGACCGGCCCAGCGTGGTGGGTCCGGGCCCGCGCATCTCGGCCGCCACCTCCGCCACCTGCGGAGACACCGTAGAGCACGCGAGCGCGAGGAGGGCGAGCAGGGCCGCGGGATCGTCGTCGAGACGGTCGAGCGTGGCCCAGGCGACCGCACGGTCCTCCGCGTCCGCCCACTCCGCGAGCATGGTCGACTTGCCGTACCCCGGAGGTGCCGTCACCGCCACGATCCGCGACCGGCTCTCGCGCGCGCCGTCGACGAGGCCGCGTCGCGACACGCCGGAGGGCCTGGGCCGGGGCACCTCGACCTTCCCCGCCAGGAGCGCGTGGCTCAGGTCGGGTCGGGCGGTGATCGGGTCCCGACTGCCCACGGACACGTCTGCAGCCTAGGTTCGGCCCAGGGAGTCCTCAACAGCAACCACGGAGGTCAGGTGCGCGCCGGAGGCCCTGCCTCGTCCCACATCCCCTCGACCGGTTCGAGGCCCAGGGCGAGTGCGACCCTGGGCGCCGCAGCGACAGCGTTCGGCAGCCCGACGATCGGCACGACGGCGCACAGCACGTCGACCACCTCGGCCGCGGAGACGCCCGCCCCTACCGCGGCGTCGATCTCCGTGCCGTAGGTGGGCTCGGACCCTCCGACGGCGACGAGCGCGGCGAGCCGGACGAGTGCGAGCGTCCGAGGAGGAAGGGCCTCGGGATCGAGACCGCGCCCGTCCACGATGCGTGCGTCGTTGATCATGAGCCGCCGCAAGGTCTCCGCGTAGTCCACGACGACAAGCCTCCGTCCTGCGGCGCACCGCCACGCCCCCAGTCGACACCGCGGACCTGTCCCTCGCATCATGTCGATCGCGTGAGAGCGCGCGGACGACCACACCCGGGCGCCGCGCCGCCCCAGCACGAACGGCGCGGCACCCGTGCTCCCCTCAGACCGGTCGGACGGATTCCGACAGACCGGAGGGGGCCTCCCCTCGCAGGAGGTCGTTCCCCGGCGCGTGCGCCAGGAGTATCTCGGTGAGCGCCGACGTGAGCGCCGCCGGCAGCCCGAGCGTCTGCAGGTGCGACAGCCGCACCGTGAGCGGGCGGTCCGTCGTGAGCACCCGGTGGGCGCGCTCCTTGTCGTCGTACGCGATGCTCGCGCGGTCGAGCGCGGCGAACACCCGGCCGGGCACGTCGTTCGGCGCGAGCCCCGGGTGCTGGCCGACCTCGACCTCCAGCCGCGACGTCGCGGCCACGCCCTCGACGGTCACGTGCAGGCCGCGCGCGGAACGCTCCACGACGGCGTCGGCCGTGGCGCCGTCGACCGTGACGACGGGCGCGTGCCCGTCGTCCGCGAGCGCCAGGAACGTCAGGGTCCAGCGGCGGGCGGCGGGCACGACGCCCGCGTCGCCCGTCACGGGGCCGACGGCGACGCGTCCGGCCGCCTGCTCCAGCCGGACCGGGGTCCGCGCCTCGGGCACGACGTCGCCCGCGCCGTCGGGCGCACCGGGTCGGGTGCCGTCCGTGGCCAGGGCCGACTCGTCGTCCTCGACGAGCTCGAACGCGCCGTCGGCCCCGACGACGACGAGGACCTCGACGTGCTCGGGCAGCGCGACGCCGTTGCCGGGGACCTCGGCGCCGTCGAGCGGCACGACCGCCCCGGCGCGTGCGAGCACCGGGACGCCCGCGAGGTCGCGGTGCAGCCACGTCTCGCGGCCGCCGTCGTACACGAGGCCGTCGAGCACGTCGACCCAGGTGCCCTCGGGCAGCCACGCGCGCACCGCGCCGACGCCGGCCTCGGGGTCGGCGGGGGACGTGATCGGTACGACGACGAGCTGGGACCCGAACAGGTACTGGTTGCGCGCCTCGTAGGCCTCCGGCTGCTCGGGCCACTCGTGGTAGAGCGGCTGCACGAGAGGCACGCCCTCGCGCGCGGCCCGGTGGTTCATGGTGTGCAGGTAGGGCACGAGCCGGTGCCGCAGGCGCAGCGCGGCGACCTGCGCGTCGCGCGCCTCGGGGCCGAAGGTCCACGGCTCCTTGCGCGTGAACGGGTTGCCCGCGGAGTGCAGGCGCATGATCGGCGAGAGGACGCCGTACTGGACCCACCGCGTCACGAGCTCGTCGTCCTTGACGCCGTGCATGTGACCGCCGACGTCGTGGCTCCACCAGCCGTAGCCGACGTTGCTCGCCGTCGCGGTGAAGTACGGCTGGAAGGCGAGCGACTCCCACGAGATGACGGAGTCGCCGGAGAACCCGACCGGGTAGCGGTGGCTGCCCGGCCCGGCGTAGCGGGAGAACGTCAGCGGGCGCGTCGCCCGGCCGGCGGCCGCGCGCGACGCCGCGGACGCGTTGTCGAGGTAGTGCACGTGGTTGAGCACCCACAGCGGGTCGATCCCGGGCACGCGCGAGACGCCGCCCTGCTGCCAGTCGACCCACCAGAAGTCGACGCCGTCGCGCTCGAGCCCGCGGTGCAGGACCTCGGTGTAGGCGCGCAGGAAGTCGCGGTCCGTCGCGTCGAACGGGACGGGGTCACCGGCCGCGACGTCGCGCTCGTCGCCGCCGAGCGCCGTCACCATCGCCGGGTACGCGTCCTCGAACGCGCGCACACCGTCCGCGGGGTGCACGTTGAGCGTGACGCGCAGGCCGTCGTCGTGCAGGGACCGCAGGAACGCGGCCGGGTCGGGAAAGAGGTCGCGGTTCCACGAGTACCCGGTCCACCCGCTGCCGTGCCGCGGGTCGACGTCGGTCAGGTGCCAGTCCATGTCGAGCACCGCGACGGACAGCGGGACGCCCTCGCGCCGGAACCGGCGCAGCAGCTCGGCGTACGAGTCGGCGGAGTAGCGGTGGAACCGGCTCCACCACGTGCCGAGCGCGTAGCGCGGCAGGACCGGCTGCGGGCCGGAGACGGCGTAGAACGCGCGCAGCGCAGCGCGGTAGTCGTGACCGTAGGCGAACACGTACAGGTCCTGGCGGGACCCGTCGCGCGGCGCGACCCAGCCGTCGTCGTCGAGCACGAGCGTGCGCGAGTCGTCGATCACGGCCCAGCCGTCGCGGGAGACGACGCCCGGGTCGAGCGGTACCGCGCCGTCGGCCTCGTCGAGCGTGCGCGCCGTGCCGCCGAGGTTGCCCGGCCCGTTGCCCACCGCGTCCTGGGGCCCGTCGCCGACACCGATCCCGCGCAGCCCGTACCGCCACACCCCGTGGTACGCCGAGTGTGCGCCGCGCACCTCGACGCTCAGGCCGCTCGCGCTGAACGGGCCACGGTCGTAGCGCACGCGCAGGCGGTCGGTGACCAGCTCGACACCCGCGGACGTCTCGGTGACCCGGAACTCCGGGACCGGCAGGTCGCGGTGCAGCGCGAACGCCGACGCCCGGTCCTCGAACACCCCGTCCTCGGCGTGCTCGAGCCGCACGAGCCCGTCCGCGAGCACGGTGATCCGGTAGCGGTCGCCCTGCACGACGGCGGCGGGCCGGGCGACGGGGCTCGTCGGGATGCGGGGCGGGAAGCCGGGGGGCGTCATGGGTGTGGTTCCTGGTTCTGGTGGTCCGGGAGGTTCTGGGGTGGTTCCTCGAGCTGCCGAACCCCGGGTTACAGGGCCTTCCGGGGGCCGATCGGCGGGCAGACCGGGGTTCGGCAGCGAGACTTCTGGGCTACGACAGCGACGACACCGTGCAGGCCCGTCCGTCGAGCGTCACGAGCTCCGGGGCCGGCACCCGGGACCAGGAGTCGTGCACCGACCCGGCGACGACGAACGACGTGCTCCGGCCCGGGCGCACGGTCTGGTCGAGCCACGGCGTGGTCGCGACGCGGGTCCCGTCCTGGGTCGTGGTCGCGCCGATGCCTGCGGCGACCGCGTCGCCCGGCCGGGCGTACCAGGCCAGGTCCCTGACGGGGAGCGGCGCGTCACCGGTGTTGGTGAGGCGGACGGTCGTGAGCGTGGTCGTGCCGAGGGTCACCGTGCGGACCTGGGCGGCGCAGACCGGCGCGGCGTCGCCGAGGAGCGAGTCGTTGCCGCCGTCGTCGATCACGGTCCCCCAGAGCTGGGTGGTGCCGTCGGGCTGCGCGGTGATCCCGGCCGCCCGCACGTCGTGCAGGCGCAGGTCCCCGCCGACCCGGGCCGCGACCGCGTACGACCCGGTGCGCTCGACCGACACGTCGTCGAGGCGCAGGTCGTTGACCCAGCTCCCGCCGCTGACGAGCACGCCCTCGTACGTCGAGTCGAGGATGTCGACGTCGCGCAGCACCACGGGCGTCGTGATGTGGCTCGTGTCCGCGAACACCCAGACCGCGCCGAACGACGTGTTCCAGTTGGGCTCCCAGCCGCCCGTGCGGATCAGGGTCGTGTCCTCGACCGTCGTGGTGCCGGAGAACGGCACCGGGTTGAACCGGGTGCTCACGGCCACGCCGGCCGCGGCGGTCAGGGTGTCGCGGACCAGGAGGCCGGACACCTGGTTCGAGTCGCCGCCGTAGATCGCCGCCCCGTTGCCGAGCAGCGGGACCTCGACGGTGCTGCGCACGAACGACGACCGCGTCACCGCACCACCCGCGGACCACATGGCCATCGCGTCGTCGCCGGTGTTGCGCACGAGCGCGTGCTCGACGCGCGTGTCGCTCACGCGACCGTGCAGGTGGACGCCGTCGGCGAACGTGTCGCGCACCCGCAGGCCGAGGGCGTGCAGCCCGTCGGTGCCTGCGTCGGCCCAGAGGCCCACCTTGGTGTGGCTCGCCCACACGTTCTGCAGGAGCGAGCCCTGGCCGAAGCTGCCCTCGAGAGCGGCGTCGGACGCGGCGTCGTCGCGGTACCGGACGTCGCCGTCGACCATGAGGTCGGCGACCGTCACGCCCGAGCCCTGCGCGTAGAAGCCGCCCGTGCCGTCGCGGCCCTCGACCACCGAGTACCAGGGGCCGGCGCCACGGACCGTGACGTCGTGCACGCGCACCCGGTCGGTCAGCGTGAAGCGGCCCGGCGGGACCCACACCCCCGTGCCCGCGTCGCGTGCCGCGGCGACGGCGGCGTCGAACGCGGCCGTGTCGTCGGTGCCGTCGTCCGCGGTCGCGCCGACCTCGCGCACGTCGACGTACCCGGCGGGCACGACGTACGGCGTCGGGGCCACCTCCGTCTCGACGAGGTCGACCGTGTACGGCAGGTCCGCGGACGCGGCGTCGCGCACGAGGCGCAGGGTCGTGCCCGCGGGCAGCTCGCGCGGCAGGAGGACGCGCGCGTCGTCGAAGAACCGCTGCTCGCCGCCGGCGGACGGCTCGTTGCCGTACGGGTAGCCGCCGTAGACGTGCGAGTACACGCTCGAGAGCTCGACGTCCGTGACCTTCTGCTTCCCGGCGTAGACGCCGAGCGAGCCGTCCTGGCCCGCGCCGCCGGCGGAGTCGGGGATCGACGCGCGCACCACCAGCGCGTTCGTGGGGGCGGTGAGCGTCCACGCGACGTCCTCGCCCCGCGCGTCGAGCGTCACGGCCTGCCGGCCCGACGCCTCCGCAGCCATCGTGCGGAACTCCCGGCTCGGGTCGAGCACCTCGCCCGACGTCCGCGCGTGCTCCGCCTCGTACGCCGTGACCGGCGACGTCGCGCCGCGAGCGGCCAGGGGCGCGCCGCGCTGCAGCGTGACCCGGTCGACCTCCAGGCCCGACGCCGGGGCGTCCGCGGTCGTATCGTCGACGGGGAGCGTCCGGCGCAGCTCGACGCTGCCGACACCCGCTCGCAGGGGGAGGGTGAGACCGACGTCCGCCCAGCGGGCGCTCGGCGCGAGGGTGAGCCGGCCCTGGGGCAGGCCGTCGACCAGCACGACGACGTCCTGCGCCGCACCCGTCGTGTTGCGGTAGCGGACCGTCACCGTCTGGTCGCCTGCGCGAGTCGCGTTCACCGCGACGCCGAGGCGTGCCCGCGGGCCGGCGAGGTCGACGGCGCCGGAGACGTCGTCGGTCGCGTCGCGCGTCACCGCGCCGTTCGCGGCGAAAGAGCCCTCCGCCTCGAACCGCACCCCGGACCGCGGGGTCGTGGTCCGCAGGACGGTCGCGACGTCGTCGTACCTCGTGTCGGGGCCAGCGCCGGGCTCCTGGCCCGGCTCGGTCGCGCCACCGCCCGGCGTGGTCAGGTCGCCGACGGTCGTCAGCGCGACGGCGTCGATGTTGACGTTGCCCGTGTCGTCGGCGTCGAACCGGTACATGACCTCCTGCTCGCCCGCCGCGAGGGTCACGACCTCCTGGTGCACGAACCACGTGCTCCACGACGCGCCGACCGCCGACGGGAGGGTCACCTGCCGGTCCTCGACCGCGGTGCCGCCGCCGGGCCCGGAAGGTGTCGTGACCTGCGAGAGCGTCATGTCCGAGCCGAGACCGTTGGCGTACCGCAGGTTGAGGCCGTACTCGCCGGCGGCAGGCACGTCGAGCGTGAACGTCACGCTCGCGGTGCCGGTGTGGTCGATGACGAACCCGTCGACGAACCCGGTCCCCGAGAATCCGAGGTGGTTGTCGTTCACGCCGGCGCCGCCGGCCAGGACGGCATCCTCGGCCTCGAGCTCGATGGGCAGGTCCGCCGCGGACGCTGCCGGGGCGGCGACGAGCCCGCTCGCGACGAGGCACACGGCAGTCAGGGTGGTGGTGAGGCTGCGACGCACGACGATCTCCTTCGGTCATTGCGGTCGAGGGCTCGCCGAACACGCCCTGAGGGTCGCTGTCGTGTCGACAACGACCCTCAGGTCGTGTTCGGCGGGAGGGTCAGGAGGCGTCGAGGAGCGCCTGGGCCTGCGTCTGGGCGTCCGCGAGGAGCGCCGGGATGTCGGCGTCCTCGTCCGTCAGGACGGCCTGGACCACGGGGTCCAGCAGCGCGTAGATCTCCTGCGTCGCGCGGGCCGGCTCGGGCACGAGGGGCTGGTCGAAGATGCTGTCCGTGTACGGGGCCATCTGGTCCACCGGGACGTTGACGTACTCCTCGATCCAGGCGCGCGACTCGTCGTACGTCGCCTGGTCGAACACCGGAAGCTCGGGGGCGCCGACAGGCTGGTCGTTCGCCACCGCGGTCTCGGCGTCGAGCTTCGCCGCCTCCTCGTTCGTCAGCTTCTCCATGTAGTAGAAGTCGATCCACTCGAGCGCCGCGGCCTGCTCGTCCGCCGAGGCCGTCGCGCTGACCGCCGCGAGCGTGCCGCCGCCGAGGACACCGCCGCCGTCCTCCAGCGGGATGACGGTGACGCCGTAGTCGTCCGGCTTCATGCCGTTCTGCGTGAAGAGGTTGCCGTAGTTGCCGCCGCCGGAGACGTACATGCCGATCTGCCCGGCGGCGAAGTCCTGGTTGATGCCGCCCCAGTCGTACAGGAAGTTGGAGCCCATCGAGTTGTCGGCCCACCGCATCTCGTGCAGGAGGTCGAGGACCTCCTCGACCTCGGGCGTGTCCACCGTCGCCGTCGCGGTCTCGCCGTCGAAGTCCTGGACCGAGCCGCCGAACGCGTCCGTGAGCGTCGTGAGGATCCACCCGCCGGTGTTGCTCGTGGTCATCGTCGCGTAGCCGGCGACGCCGGTCTCGTCCGCGATGGTCTTCGCGGCCTCGCGGACCTCGTCCCAGGTCGTCGGCGGCTGGTCGGGGTCGAGCCCGGCCTGCTCGAACAGCGTGCGGTTGTAGTGCAGCCCCTGGCCGTAGGCAGCGATCGGCACGGCCCACATGTTGCCGTCGGCGTCCTGCCCCGCCTGAGCGACGTTCGGGTTGAAGTCCGCGGCGTACGGGAGGTCCGCGACGAGGTCGGAGATGTCAGCGATCTGCTGACGCTCGATCAGCCCGCGGCCGTCGGTGAAGGGGATGGGGAAGACGTCGGGCAGGGTGCCGCCCGCGAGCTCGGTCGCGAACGTGGTCCCGTCCCACGTGAACTCGCGCGCCTCGACGGTGATGCCGTCGTGCTCTGCCTCGAACTGCTCGGCGCGCTCGTCGAACTTGGCCCGGGCGTCGTCGTCGAGACCCGCGTCGATCGAGACCTCGATCGCGACGGGGCCGCCGGTCGTCTCCGCCTCGCCGGGCTCGTCGGACCCGGCCGAGCTGCACGCGGTCAGGGTCAGGACCAGGGCACCGGTGACCGCGAACGCGCCCGCCGTCGTTGCTGACTTCATCGTCTCTCCTCGCTGAGGACTCTCCGCGGACCATGATGGCCCGCGGTCTGCTGTGCGGTGAACGCGCTGCCCCTCGACCCGCGGCCACCCTCGGCCGGGCGGGTCGTTCCCGTCTGGTTTAGCGCTACACGTTTAACGCTAAATCCGAGTAGTGTCAGTGGTCAAGCGCTCGGACATCACGAGTTGGTCACGGCTTCTCCGAGCGCCCCCGGACCACGCGGCCGCTACGATCCGCGAGGACCGGACCCACGACGTCGGACCGGTCCGGCCGAACCGTCCTGCCCGATCGAAGGAGACCGCCGGTGCCACGCGTCACGCTCAAGGACATCGCGCGCGAGGCCGGCGTCAGCGTCATGACCGTCTCCAACGTGGTGAACGGCAACCTCGGACGCGTCTCCCCCGCCACCGCGCAGCAGGTCGAGCGCATCGTCGCCGAGCGCGGCTACGTGCCCAACGGCCCGGCGCAGAGCCTGGCGGCCCGTCGGACCCGGCTCGTCGGGCTCCTCCTGCCCGACCGGTCCGACGACGGCTCCCTCCTCGGCAGCCCGCACGACGTCGCGGTCGCCGGGGCGGTCGAGGCCCGGCTGCGCGAGCGCGACCACCACCTCATGCTGCGCGGCGTCGCGGACCACCGTGACGTGCTCGACTCCGTGCAGCGCTGGAACCTCGACGGGATCGTCGCGATGGGTTTCACCGACGACGAGCTCGGACAGCTCGACCTGCCGACGGGCGTCCCGGCCGTCGTCGTCGACACGTACGTCGACGCCCCCGGCGCGGCGACCGTGCGCGCCGACGACTTCGAGGGCGGCCGCCTCGCCGGCGAGCACCTGCGGGGGCTCGGGCACCGCGACGTCGTGCTGTGCGGGCCGGTCGGCACCACGAGCCAGGTCGTCCGCGAGCGCGTCGCGGGCTTCCGCACGGCGCTCGGGATCGCGCCCGACGCCGCAGCGGCACCAGGCCCCGACGGCCCGGTCACGCTCCACCTGGTCCCCGCCAACACCACCTACGACGACGGCCTCGCCGCCGCCGCACTGATCGCGGCCGAGCACCCGGGGGCGAGCGCCGTGTTCGCGACCGCGGACGTCCTCGCCGCCGGGATCGCGCGGGGCCTCGCCGCCGCGGGGGTCCGGGTGCCCCAGGACGTGTCGGTCGTCGGGTTCGACGACGCCGAGATCGCGCGGTACGTCGACCCGCCGCTCACGACCGTCGCGCAGGACACCGTCCTCAAGGGGCGCACGGCCGCCGACCTGCTGCTGGAGACGATCGACGGGCTGCCGACCGGGCGCGGCCGGGGCACGCGGACCGCGACCGGCCCGGGCGAGGACGGCTCCGACCAGCCCCCGGCGCGGGAGCCGGGGACGGTCGAGCGGATCGACGTCCGGCTCGTCGTGCGCGCATCGACAGCACGGCCGGCACCGCCTGGGCCCTGACGCCGCCTGGCGGGACCCGGCACACCCTTGCCCGGACGACCCGCTCGGCGTACCGTTCGGTAAGTGCAGACTTACCGAACGTTGGACGCGCTCGGCGACGCACGTCGTCGGGCGATCCTCGAGCACCTGCGCGCCGGACCTGCGTCGGTCGGGCAGATCGCGGCCCGTCTCCCCGTCAGCCGGCCGGCCGTCTCGCAGCACCTGCGCGTGCTCGAGGAGGCACGCCTCGTCCGGCACGACGCCGTGGGCACGCGCCGCCTCTACCGGCTCGACCCCGCCGGGGCCGAGGACGTGCGGCGCTGGCTCGACGAGCTCTGGACCACGTCGCTCGACGCGTACGCGCAGCACGTCGCCGCGCAGCAGGTCGACGACGGCACGGCACCCGACACCGCACGGAGGACACCATGAGCACCGACCAGCTCCCGGACCTCGTCACGGAGGTCACCGTCCCGACCGGACCCGACCGCGCGTTCGCGCTCTTCGTCGACGAGATCGGCGCGTGGTGGCCGCTCGCCGGCTTCTCGAGCGGCGGCGCGGACTCGTCGGTCGCGTTCGAACGCGCCCCGGACGGTCGCCCGGCCCGCCTCGTCGAGACCCTCGCCGACGGCACGACCACCGACTGGGGGACGGTCACGGCCTGGGACCCGCCCCACGCCGTCGCGTTCACGTGGCACCCGGGTGCGCGGGCCGACGCGGCGACCCAGGTGGAGGTGACCTTCGCCCCGGCGACCTCCGACGACACCGGTGACGGCCGCGCGGACCACGACGGGTCGTCGAGCACCCTGGTCGTGCTCACCCACTCGGGCTGGGACGCGCGGAGCGACGCCCCGAGCGCGCGCGCCCGGTACGAGACCGGCTGGGACGTCGTCCTCGCCCCGTTCATCGACCGCACCACCGACGAGCCGGGACCTGGGCGCACGCCACCCGTCTCGTCGACCGAGGAAGGACCCGCATGAAGATCGTCGACGCACAGGTCGTCGTCACCAGCCCCGGCCGGAACTTCGTCACGCTGAGGATCACGACCGACGAGGGCCTGACCGGTCTGGGCGACGCGACCCTCAACGGCCGCGAGCTCGCCGTCGTCTCCTACTTGCGCGACCACGTCGCCCCGCTCCTGGTGGGCCTGGACCCGCACCGCATCGAGGACACGTGGCAGTCGCTCTACCGCGGCGCGTACTGGCGTCGCGGGCCGGTGACGATGGCGGCGATCGCCGCGGTCGACGTCGCACTGTGGGACATCAAGGCCAAGGCAGCAGGGCTGCCGCTCTACCAGCTGCTCGGCGGCGCCTCGCGCGACCGCGTGCGCACGTACGGGCACGCGAACGGCGCGGACGTGCCCGAGCTGCTCGACTCGGTCCGTGCCCGCCTGGCCGAGGGGTACACCGCCGTACGCGTGCAGACCGGGGTTCCCGGCCTGCAGGCGGTGTACGGCGTGCACGCGGGCACGGCGATCGCCGCGGAGTCCGACGGCGCGCGCCTGGACCAGCGCCCGCGTCCCGTCGTGGAGGACTGGGACACGGCGGCCTACCTGCGCCACCTGCCGAAGGTCCTCGAGGCGGTGCGCAGCGAGTTCGGCCCCGACCTCCCGCTGCTGCACGATGCCCACCACCGCCTCACGCCGCAGCAGGCCGCGCGCCTCGGCAAGGACGTCGAGCCGTACGACCTGTTCTGGCTCGAGGACTGCACCCCCGCGGAGAACCAGCAGGGCCTGCGGCTCGTGCGTGCGCACACGACGACGCCCCTCGCGATCGGCGAGGTCTTCAACTCGTTCTTCGACTACCAGACCCTGATCGACGAGCAGCTGATCGACTACGTCCGCTCCGCCGTGACGCACTTCGGCGGCGTGAGCCCGCTGCGCAAGCTGTTCGACTACGCCGCGACGCGTCAGGTCAAGAGCGCGATCCACGGGCCCGAGGACATCTCCCCCGTCGGGATGGCGGCGGCGATCCACCTCGACCTCGCGATCCACAACTTCGGGATCCAGGAGTACTCCGGCTACACCGACCGTACGCACGAGGTGTTCCGGCACGCCTTCACGTTCGACGACGGTCACCTCCACCCCGGCGAGGAGCCGGGGATCGGCGTCGAGCTCGACGAGGACCTGGCCGCGGCGCACCCCTACGCCCCGGCGTACCTGCCCGTGAACCGGCTGCAGGACGGGACCGTGCACGACTGGTGACGTCGCGCCGGCCCGGCTACGCGGTCGCCCGCGGCACGACGACGGACCCGAAGGTGCGTCCCTCCCCGCGGTTCCGGGCGAGCAGGTCGGCCGTGGCCGCTGCGGCGATCAGCTCGACGGGGTGGGTCGCGGTGGTCAGGCCGGGCGCAAGCTCCCCCGCGAGGGGTGCGTCGTCGAACCCGGTGACGGCGACGTCGTCCGGCACGCGGACCCCGTCCTGGACGAGGGCCCGCAGCGCGCCGATCGCGGACGTGTCGCTCATGGCGACGAGCGCGTCGGTGCCGGGCCAGCGGGTGCGCGCCTCGCGCGCGCCCGCCGCGCCCGCCGCGGACGTGAGGCCGGCGGTGACGACCCGGTGCGGCAGACCGGCGTCGTGCACGACGGCCGCGTACGCGTCGACGGCGCGGCGCGTCCCCGGCAGCCACGGCGGCCCGGCGAGCATGACGACCTCGTGGCGCCCGTCCAGCACGACCCGTTCCACGAGCGCGGCGATCCCGCCTGCGGCGTCGACGTCGAACGACGGTACGCGGCCGTCCGCAGGCCCGATCGCGACGACGCGCCCGTCGAGGTCGCGCGGCACGGCGGCGAGGACCGCGGCGGAGTAGTCGACGAGCAGCACGCCACCGACGCCGGGATCGCGGGCGAGGCGGTCGAGCTCGCGCACGGGGTCCACGCCGAGCCAGCGCAGGGCGATGCCGACGCCGTGCTCGTCCGCGGTCCGGCTCGCGGCGACGACGACACGGCTGACGTACGGGTCGGTCATGAGGTCCGACGACGGCGACCCGACGGCCACGACGACGCGCTCGCCCTTCCCGCTCGCGAGGGAGCGCGCGCCGGGGTGCGCCACGTAGCCCAGCCCGTCCACGGCATCGAGCACGGCGCGTCGGGCCGCGGGCGAGACGTAGCCCGAGTCGCGCAGCACGCGCGAGGCCGTCGACCGGGAGACGCCCGCGGCAGCGGCGACGTCGGCGAGCGTCGTCGGCGGCATGAGGTCCTCCCCGGGCCGGTCCACGGTGACGGGCGGCACCCGCGAGGACCACGCTATCCCGCCAGGGGCGGTTCGTGGAAGCGTTCCCACCGTGTCGTCGCCACCAGGTGCCCTGTCGTGCGTCTGCCCCCAGCGAGCGCTCTCCGACAAGCACGTGGTCGCCCATTCGTGCGCCGCTGCCCGCCGAACACGACCTGGGGGTCGCCATCTGGTGGATGACGACCCCCAGGTCGTGTTCGGCAGAACCCGGTCGCGGCGTCAACGCAGCTGCACGTCCGCGAGGTCGTGCAGCTCGGTGGGCGCCGCGGCGGGAACCGCGGGGGCGAGGACGTCCGCCCCGACGAGCGGGCCGAGATCCAGCCCGGTGAGCGAGGCGACCTCCGCGACGGGGACCTGGAACGTCCGGAACGGGCCGAGCGGCGGGACGTCGCCGGCGGCCAGCGCGCGGGCGTCGGCGACCTGCAGCTCGAGCTCGCCCAGCTGCGGCGACTGGTCGAGGACGAACGCCGTCGCGGCGAGGGCCGGCTGGGCACCGGTCGCCCACGCGACGACCTTCCAGAACAGCCGCGGGATGCCGACGCCGCGGTACACCGGGTCGTCCGGTGCGAGCACGGGGCCGGTGAGCACGACGAGCCGCAGTCCCACGGTCTCGGCATGGCCGAGCACGTGGTCCTCCAGGCCGTTCCACAGCTCGAGCGACTGGTTGAATCGCGCGGCCTGGGGCGCGGCGTTCGGGTAGGCGAACGTCTCGGTGTTCGCGCGCGCCGCCGTGGCCGCGTCGCCCCAGACCGGGTCGCGGCGGCGGACGAGGTGGCCGCGGTCGAGGTCGTTGCGCGCGTACAGCTCGGGTCCGGTCTGCTCGTCGGCGGGCACCCGCGGGTCGAGGTGCCAGTCGTCGTCGCGGGGGACGTCTCGCAGGAGCGCGCCGTCGACGTCCACGACGGTCGCCGCGGCCAGCCGACGTACCGGGTCGAGCAGGACGGTGAAGTGCGTCGACGGCAGCCCGCGCACCTCGCGCCCCACGCCTGGCAAGGGCACGGGGACGCCGAGGAAGCCGGGATCGTGTCCGACGCTCACCTCACGAGCGAAGCACACCTGTGGCGAGCAGCGCGAGCCGGTCCCACGAGCGGTGCAGGCCCAGCGCGGTCCGCAGCGTCGCCGGCAGGCCCTCCGTGTCGTCGACGACGGTGACGTCGGGCGCGGACGCGTCGACGCCCGCCGCACCGAGCACGTCGGCACCGTCGCCCACCGCGGCGATGGCCTTGCCGTGCCGGAACGCCTCCTGCAGCAGCACGGCCGTGCGCGGGTCGGTGCCGATCGGCGTGCCGGCGGTGCCGTCGGCGACCACCACGGCGTCGTACTCGATCGACCGGGTCGTGAGGACCGTCCGGTCGACGACCTCGGTGCTCGTCCCCGAGGTGACCTCGCCGCCGTGCGCGGCGACGACCCGCACGACGACGCCCTCCTCGCCCAGCGCGGACCGCAGGGTCTCCACGACGCCGAGGTCCGCGCCGTCGTGCACGAGGACGCCGACGACCCGGCCGTCGACGCGGCCCGGCTCGGCCGGAAGCTGGGACAGCGCGGGCGAGGGCTGCACGCCGTCGGGCACGTCGCCCGACGGCGCGACCAGGCCGAGACCGTCCGCCACCCGGGAGGCGAGCTCACCGTCGACCCTCGCGAGGCGTCCGACCATCCGCTCGCGGATCTCCGTGGAGGCGCACTTGCCGAGCTCGAACGTGAACGCCTCGATCTCGTGCGCCTGCTCGACCGGCGAGAGCGACAGCCAGAACAGCCGCGCCTGCGTGTAGTGGTCCGCGAACGACACGGGGTTCGCGCGGACCTTCTCGCCCTCGACCGGGGTGGGGAGCGTGACGTACGCCGCCTCGGGCCGGGTGACGGGCCGGTCGCCGTCGATGGTGTTCGGCTTGTACGCGACGACGCCGGAGTGCACGGCCGTCTGGTGCATCCCGTCGCGCAGCATGTCGTTGACGGGCGCGTGCGGGCGGTTGATCGGCAGCTGCGCGAAGTTCGGGCCGCCGAGGCGCGAGAGCTGCGTGTCGAGGTAGGAGAAGAGGCGGCCCTGCATGAGCGGGTCGTTCGTCACCTGGATGCCGGGTACGAGGTGGTCGACGTGGAACGCGACCTGCTCGGTCTCCGCGAAGTAGTTCGTCGGGTTGGCGTTCAGCGTCATGATCCCGACCGGCTGCACCGGGCACAGCTCCTCGGGCACGATCTTCGTCGGGTCGAGCAGGTCGATGCCCTCGAACGTCTCGTCCGGGGTGTCGGGCATGATCTGCAGCCCGAGCTCCCACTGGGGGAACGCGCCGAGGTCGATCGCGTCGGAGAGGTCACGGCGGTGGAAGTCCGGGTCGGCGCCCTGGGCGATCTGCGCTTCCTCCCACACGAGCGAGTGCACGCCCAGCACGGGCTTCCAGTGGAACTTCACGAGCGCCGTCGACCCGTCCGCGGCCTCGAGGCGGAACGTGTGGACGCCGAAGCCCTCCATCGTGCGGTAGCTGCGCGGGATCGCACGGTCGGACATCGCCCACATCGCCATGTGGGTGGACTCGGTGTGGGACGAGATGAAGTCCCAGAACGTGTCGTGCGCGCTCTGCGCCTGCGGGATCTCCCGGTCCGGGTGCGGCTTGCCCGCGTGGATGATGTCCGGGAACTTGATGGCGTCCTGGATGAAGAACACCGGCATGTTGTTGCCGACGAGGTCGAACGTGCCCTCGTCGGTGAAGAACTTCGTCGCGAAGCCGCGCACGTCGCGGGCCGTGTCGGCAGAGCCGCGCGACCCGAGGACCGTGGAGAACCGGACGAACACCGGCGTCTCCTTGCCTTCCTGGGCGAGGAACCCCGCCTTCGTCACGCTCGACCCGTTGCCGTAGGCGCGGAACGTGCCGTGAGCGCCAGCCCCACGCGCGTGCACGACACGCTCCGGGATCCGCTCGTGGTCGAAGTGCGTGATCTTCTCGCGGAAGTGGTGGTCCTCCATGAGCAGCGGGCCCCGCCGTCCCGCGGTGAGGGAGTGGTCGGTGTCGTCCACCCGCAGGCCCTGAGCCGTCGTCAGGTGCTCTCCCGCCTGGGCGCGGGGATCGGCGTCGTCGCCCCCGGGCAGGTGGAACGGGCACCCGGTCGCGCTGCGCGGCTCGGGGGCAGCGGTCCGGGGCGCCGGCACACCCGGCACCGCGCCGCCCACAGGCCCTTCGTACTGGTCACCGGTCATCGTGATGCTCCTCGGGAAGTGCCGCGCGCCCGGCCGTCTTCAGGCGCTCTCCCAGGCTCAGGGTGGACCGGTTCGCTCGCACTCCTGGCGGGACCCGGTCGGGCGGGGGTAAGAACGTGTCATGACGAACTCCGCGAACAACCAGACCAGCACCTGGTGGATCTGCCGCACGTGCGCCGTCGAGCACGCGGACCGGCCCGAGGTGTGCGCGATCTGCGCAGACGAGCGGCAGTGGGTACCCGCGACAGGGCAGGCATGGACCACGCTGGACGAGCTCGCGGCGGACGGTGAGCAGATCACGCTCACCGAGCTCGAGCCGGACCTCGTGGGGCTGACGAGCGCCCCGCGCGTCGGGATCGGGCAGCAGTCCAAGGTCGTGCGGACGCCGGCGGGCAACCTCCTGTGGGACCCGCTGGGTTTCGTGGACGACGCCGCCGCCGCGGCCGTCCTCGCGCTCGGGCCCGTGGTCGCGATCGCCGCGAGCCACCCGCACATGTACGGGGTCCAGGTGGAGTGGAGCAGGCGCCTCGGCGGCGTCCCCGTGCTCGTCGCGGAGGCCGACGCCGGGTGGGTCGCCCGGTCCGACGCCGCGATCGAGACCTGGTCCGGCGAGCGGGAGGTCCTGCCCGGCGTGGTGCTGTCCCAGCCGGGCGGGCACTTCCCCGGCAGCGCGGTCGTGCACTGGGCGGCGGGGGCCGAGGGTCGCGGCGTCCTGCTCAGCGGCGACACGATCATGGCGAACCCCGACCGCGTCTCGGTGAGCTTCATGCGCTCCTACCCCAACCGCCTCCCGCTGTCCGGCGCGGTCGCGCTGCGCGTGGCCGAGCACGTCGCCCGGCGCCCGTTCGACCGGCTCTACAACAACTTCGAGGAGACCATCCCGGTCGACGCCCGCGGCGTCGTGCTGCGCTCGGCCCAGCGGCACGCCGCCTGGGTGCGCGGCGACTTCGACCACCTGACCTGACACCGGACCTCAGGCGCCCAGCAGGAGCGACAGCCCGATGGCGGCCATGACGACGGCGATCGCGCCGTCGAGCACCCGCCACGCCACGGGGCGGGCGAAGACCGGGGCGAGCAGCCGCGCACCGAACCCGAGCGCGGCGAACCAGACGATGCTCGCGAGTCCCGCACCGGCACCGAAGAGCCAGCGGACGGCGTCGGGCCCGGGCACGCCCGCCCCGGTCGTGTGCACGGCCGCGTAGCCCGCGGCGAGGGACCCCAGGAGCAGCACCGTGTCGAGGTAGACGTGCGGGTTGAGCCACGTCAGCGCGAGCGCCGTGCCGACGGCGGACCGGCCCGACGACGCGCCCTGCCCCACGGCGTCGAGCACCCCGGGGCGGACGGCACGGCGTGCAGCGAGCACCGCCAGCGTCAGGAGGAACACCCCGCCGACCCAGCGCACGACCGTGAGCAGCGCGGGCGCGCCCGTGACGAGCGCGCCGAGACCGGCGGTGCCGGCGGCGATGAGGACGAGGTCGGACACCGCGCACACGACCACGACGGGCAGCACGTGCTCGCGCCGGATCCCCTGCCGCAGGACGAACGCGTTCTGCGCGCCGATCGCCACGATCAGGGACAGGCCTGCACCGAGACCGGCGAGCGCGGGGTGCGCGGTGGCGAGGATGGTCACGCGATCGACGGTAGGCCGCTCGCTCACTTCAGTACAGCGAAGGATTCTGGTGGATCGTAAGATCATCTGATGGTGGAACTCCAGCCGGACCAGCTCCGCGCGCTCGCGGCCATCGCCTCGACCGGGACGTTCGACGCCGCAGCGCGCGAGCTCGGTGTCACGCCGTCGGCGGTGAGCCAGCGCATGCGCGCGCTCGAGGCTGCCGTCGGGCAGGTCCTCGTGCGCCGCGGTCGCCCGGCCGAGCTCACCCCGCCCGGACAGGTCCTGGTCCGCCACGCCCGCCACCTCGCGCTCCAGCAGGCAGACGTGCTTGCCGAGCTGGGGATCGACGGCTCCGCCCGGACCGCGGACCTGGCGGACGACCCCGCGGCGCCGCTGCCGGAGATCACCCTCGTCGTGTCGGGCGACGCGCTCACGACGTGGGCGCTCCCCGCGCTCGTCGAGGCGTCCGCGTGGGCGCGGCTCGACGTGCTGCGCGAGGACGAGGAGCACTCGATCGGGCTGTTGCGGGACGGTACCGCGGTCGCCGCCGTGACGTCGGTCGCCGCGGCGGTGCCCGGCTGCCGGTCGACCTTGCTCGGGCACATGCGCTACCGCCCCATGGCGAGCCCCGAGTTCGTCGCGCGCTGGTTCCCCGACGGCCCCACGCCCCGCGCGCTCGCCACCGCACCCGTGCTCGCGTTCGACCGCAAGGACGACCTGCAGGAGCGCTACCTGCGGGGACGCGCCGAGGATGCCGGGACATCGACGTCCGGACCATCGGCGGACCCGCTGCTCGACCCGCCCCGCCACCACGTCCCCGCGTCGAACGAGTTCCGCCGCGCGATCGAGCTCGGCATGGGCTGGGGCATGCTGCCGGACCTGCAGAGCGCGACGGGCGAGCAGGCCGGGCGCCTCGTCGGGTTCGACGACGCGCGCGCCGTCGACGTGCCCCAGCACTGGCAGCAGTGGCGCCTGCACTCCGCGTCGCTCGACCGCGTCGCCCGCGCGGTCGCCGGGGCCGCGCGGGCGACGCTCTCCTGACCTTCCCGCCCGGCGTCGCGGGACCTACGATCCGATGATGAGCGACGACGTGCGCAACATCCAGGCTGCCCTCGCCACGATCACCGAGCAGTGGCAGCCCCACCGGCTGACGAGCGTCAACGACTACGACGTGAAGGTCGTGAAGCTGCAGGGCGAGTTCGTCTGGCACACGCACCCCGACACGGACGAGCTCTTCCTGGTGATGAGCGGGGAGCTGACGATCCAGCTGCGCGACCGCGACGTGGTGCTCGGCCCGGGCGACGTCTTCGTCGTCCCGCGCGGGGTCGAGCACTGTCCCCAGGCAACCGAGGAGGTGCACGCGGTGCTCGTCGAGCCACAAGGCACGGTCAACACCGGTGACGCCGGCGGCGACATGACGGCGCACCTGCGCGAGCTCCGCTGAGGGCACGATGACCACGACGACGCGGCACGTCGCCTGGTCGGGGTGGGACGACGACCCGCACCGGCTCGAGGCGGCGACCATCACCCTCCACGAGGACCGGCTCACGGCACTGGGCACCTCGCGCGCCACCGGCTGGGTCACGGCCTGGGCGCTGACGACCGGGCCCGGATGGGTCACCGAGCGCCTCGACATCTCGGCGCACGGGGACGGGTGGTCGCGGCAGCTGACGCTCACCCGCGCGCCCGACGGCCGGTGGCACGCCGACGCGAGCTCGACAGGTGACGCGCCCGACGGTCTCGGACCGCCGGGGATCGACGACCCCTCCGACCTGGACGGCGCCGTCGACTGCGACATCGCGCTGTGCCCGGTGACGAACACGATGCCGATCCGCCGGCTCGAGCTCCTGGGACCGGACGCCCCCGCGGGCGAGACGCCGTTCGTCATGGCCTGGGTCGACGTCCCGTCGCTGCGCGTGCTGCGCAGCGACCAGCTCTACGCCGCCCGCTCGTCGGTCGACCCGGCGACGGGGCATGGAGCCGTGACGTACACGAGTGCGACCCGGGACTTCACCGCCGACCTCACCGTCGACGCCCACGGGATCGTCGTCGACTACCCGGAGCTCGCGCGCCGGGCGTGAGCGCGCGCGTCGAGCACGAGCCGCTCGGTGTCGCGCAGCACGGTCTCCGCGGTGGCCTCGTCGATCCGGCGCGTGTCGACCGTCAGGACCAGGTCGACCCCGCCGGGACGGCCGTCGGCGCGCGGCGGCGCGTCGACGTGGTGGAAGGCGAGCGTGATCCCGCCCTGGTTCTCCGGCGCGTCCCCCCACGCGAGCCGACGCCGCGGCGTGGGGTCCGCGTGCAGGTGCGGGTCGGGGCCGGTACCGCGCCGGTCGTTGAACCAGCAGGAGTCGTCGAACACCGCGTCCGGGTCCGCCGCGGCGTCGCGCACGAGTCGGTCCTTGTCGTAGTACGCCGACCGGTACGCCGTCATGCACGCGCCCCACACCCGGGGGACGACGTCGTCGAACGCCGTCGAACGGAGCCCGTCGACGTGCAGCAGGCCCTCCATCGCGATCGGCGCGACCACGCGCGCGAGCCCCGGCAGGAAACGGTTGCTCACCATGACCTGGAGCACGCAGTCGTCGCGACCGCCGGCCCGGGCGAGCGCCAGGCTCGACGCCGCGAGCAGCACCGTGGAGGCCGTCGTCCCCAGCCGCGCGGCCGCAGCGTCCGCGGCGGTGGCGAGCCGGCGGCTCCGCAGGACCGCCTGCCGGTACCTCGGTGCGCCCACCGGACCGATCCCCGGGAGCGGGAACACCTCGACCGGCGCCGCGCGCATGGTCCGCAGCGCGCGCTCCCGGGCGCCCGCGTCGTGACGCTCACCCTCGGGCGAGACCTGCCACCGCGCCTCCTCCAGCGGGGTGCGGGCGCGCTGCCGCGCCCGCACGGTCGCCAGGTCGGTGCCGCCCGCGAGCGCCGTGAGCGACGCGTCGAGGACGGGCAGCCCCCATCCGTCCAGTGCCGTGTGGGACACGACGACCACCACGTGGTGGACCAGGCCGTCGACCGTGACCAGGCCGGCGCGGACGGGCCACTCGTGCGCGTGGTCGAACGGGCGCCCCCAGAGCGCGTCCCGCAGGTGCTGCACGGCCTCGGCCGCGTCGTCGGGCCGCTCCACCGCGCGCTCGGTGACGTCGATCCCACCGTCGCCGTGGAGCACCTGGACGTAGCCCGTGCCACCGACGACGTCGTCGTCACGCAGCACGGTGCGCAGCGCGTCGTGCAGGAGGAGCAGGTCGCGCAGCACGCCCAGGGCGTCGTCGACCGGCACGGGCGACGGGACGGCACCACCCCACACGACGTTGAACTGGTGATCGAGCGGTGCGAGCGCGGCGAGCGCCCGGCGGATCGCCGTCTGGCCCCACGTCGCCGGTGCGGTGCCCGACGACGCACCCAGGACCTCGACGCGGTGCAGGGTGCAGGGGGGCTCGAGGGTCGTCGTCACGGGAGGTTCCTCGCTGGTCGGCGGCGGGTCGTGTGGGGCGCGGGTCCGGGCGTCGCGCACGCCGCCACGTACCCGTCGAGGGCGGGGAGGTCGGTCACCCACCACCGCCGGCCGGCGAGCGCACCGTCCGTGCAGGTCACGAGCCCGGGTGCGCGGACGTCGAGCGTGCGCAGGTCGAGCAGCCGGCAGCCGATCGCCTTGACGCACGCCTCGAGCCGCGCGAACGCCGCCCACGTCGCCGCCCGGTCCCCGCCGACGGACCCGGGCAGGTAGCGCCGGGCGAGCCGGTCGACGTCGACCGCCGGGTCCGCGTGCTGCACGTCGACCCCCACGTCCCGCGCGGCGCTCACCGCGACGAGCGCGCGCTCCCCGCTGTGGCTCAGGTTCCAGCGGACACCGCCCACGGGCCCGGGCTTGCCGTGCGTGCCGACCGCCCACTCGACGCGCCCCGCGGGCACGCCCGTCCGGCGCGCGAGGACGTCGCGGACCGCGACGTGGGAGAGCACGTACCGGCGCGCGGCGTCCTCCGACGCGAACGTCGCTGCCCGACGGCGCTCGGCCGGTCCCAGGACCCGCCCGCCCAGGCGGTCGACGAGCTCCGTCCGCGGCTCGGCGGGTGACGCACCCGGCGAGCGGCGCGCCGGGTCCGTCAGGTCCACCTCCCACACGTCGACCGCGGTCGCGCGCGGCTCGGGCGACGTCATGGTCGGCCGACCGCCGCGGTCAGCGCGGGCCCGGCCGATGCTGCGCCTGCGCCGCGGAGGACCCGCACCCGGGTCAGGTCGCCGTCGGGCTCGACCGTGACCGCCGCGAGGTCCACCACCCCGCAGTCCGCGCCCGGGACCGGCGACGGTCCCACGGAGACCACGCTCGCGCCGGCACGCACGGCGGCGCTCACGCCCGCGTCCGAGTCCTCCAGCGCGAGGCACGACCGCGGGTCGAGCCCCAGCAGCGCCGCGCCCCGCAGGAACCCCTCGGGGTCCGGCTTGCCGTGCAGGACGTCCTCGGAGCACACGAGGAACCGGGGCCGCGGGAGGCCGGCGGCGTCGAGCCGGGCCAGCGCGACGTCGTGCGCCGCCGAGGTCACGACGACCCATGCCTCGGGCGCGAGCGCCGCGAGCAGGTCCGCCGCGCCGGGGACGGCCACCACGTCCGACGTGTCGTCGCAGGACAGCGTGTGCAGCCAGGCAACCTCGGCCGCGGTGTCCGCCCACGGCGCCACGAGCGGCACGATCTCGGCGTCCCGGCGGCCGTGCGACGCCTCGATGACGGTCGCGGGGTCCAGCCCGAGCCGCTGCGCCCACCACGTCGTGTGCCGCTCGATCGCTGCGGCCGAGTCCACGAGCGTCCCGTCGAGGTCGAGGAGCAGTCCCGACCCCGACCACTCCCACACGGCCCGCAGCGCCGTCACAGCAGCTCCCGCGCACGTGCGAGCCGGACGGCTGCGTAGCGCCGTGCGAGCCCGGGGTTCGCGCCGTCGTGGTGCGGCTGCCCGAACGGCGACGTGCCCGTCTGCAGCGGCAGGATCCGGGGCGACCACGACTCGTCGACCGCACCTCCCGTCGCGGCCGTGCCTCCGCTGCCGGGTGCGAGCGCCTGCGCCGACTCTGCGGCGGCGAGCCGGACGATCGCGTCCGCAGGGTCCTGCGACCTGCCCGGTGCGTCGTCGTGCGAGGCCGCGAGCCACACCGCGCGCGTCACGTGGTGGCGGCCCGGCTCGAGCGCGAGGAATCCGCGCACCGGCGGCCGCTCGCACGCGAGCAGCTCGACGGTCGCCCGGCCCGACGTCGGGGCGGCGACCGACGGCCCGGCGGGCGGCGTCGTCGGGGGCGAACCTGCGCGGTAGCGCACGACGCCGCCCGCACCGCAGGACGCGGCGAGCACGGCAGCGGCCTGGGCAGGGTCCACGGCGCACCCCGGGCAGGGCAGGACGTGGACGTCCGCGGGGACGCCGTCGTGCGCCGGTCCGCACAGGACCTCGGCCTCCCCGCGCGCGAGCACGTCCACGGCCGCGGTCACGGGGTCGACGGCCTGCCCTCCCGCCACGGACTGCGGTCCTACCCCGGTGGACTGGGGTACTCCGTCGGCGGTGGCGGCGCGTTCGCCTGCCGCGAGGGCGTCGAGGCCGACGCGCACGAGCGCGTCGACCGACAGCGCGGGGTCGGGGCCGAGGTCCGCGGCGGACACGCCCGACAGCACCCACGTGCGCACCGCGAGGGTCCGCGGGTCCGACGGCTCACCCGCGCGAGCGGGAGTGCCCGTGCGTGCCGGGGTCAGCCAGTCCGTCCGCGCGGCGTCGGCACCGAGCAACCAGCACGCCGCGCCCACCTCCGCCGGTACGTGCGCGGGAAGGTGCGCGACGTCGTCGGGCCGGGTGATCCCCGCGACCCCCGCGACGACGTCCGCCGGGTCGTGCCCGAGCCACCACGACCAGTGCGCCCAGTCCCAGCCGAACGGGTGCTCCAGCGGCTCGCCCGCGTGCGGACGCAGGACGCGCACGGTGCAGCGCGAGTCGCGCAGCTCGACCGCCGCACCGTGCGCGAGCGCGGGCCGGCGGGCCGGGAAGGCGTCGTGACCGGGCGCGGCCCACCGGTCCGCGGGCGTCGCGACGGGCGGGACCGTGGCGTGCCGCGGGCCGTGCGCCTCGTTCCCCGCGAGGCTCGGTCCGGCGCCGTGCTCGAGCAGGTGCGGCACGGTCGCGACGACGGGCAGGCCCTCGCGGGCGCAGAACGCGAGGACCGCCTCGTCGTCGTCCCGGTAGTCGTCGGGGAAGGTCGCGAGGTACGCGGCGAGACGTCGTGCGGCGTCGGCGGGCAGGACGAGGCCGAGCGTCGGGACCCACTCGTCGTGGCCGAGCGGCGCCCACGCCTGCCCGGCGACCGCGGCCGAGCGCACCAGGTAGGAGTTGTGGGGGCTGTTCCAGTTCGTGTAGAGCGCGACGGCGTGCCGCGGCCGGTGCCGCAGGACGCCGAGCAGGTGGGCGGCGAGATCGGGTGCCGGGGTGACGTCGTCCTGCAGCACGAGGTGGTGCGTCGCGCCGGGCGCGACCGCGGCCCACGCGAGCTTCGCGGTCCGCAACGGGCTCGGCGGGCCGTCGGGGTCGGGGTCCTCGACGACGCGGGCGTCGAGGGGCAGGCACGCCGCGACGAGGTCCGCCACCGACCCGCGCGCCGGGTGGTGCATGACGACCACGCTGAGCACCGGGTCGTCGACGACGGACGGCACGCCGCGTCGTCGGGCGGCGGTCATGGCGTCGCCTCGTCGGCCCGGCGGCGCACGAGCCGCACGGCGATCGGGAGCACGACCGCCAGGGCGACCGCGTTCACCGCCGCGATCGTCCAGTAGAGCGCCACGGGTCCGCCACCCGACCGGGCGAGCACCCCACCGACGCCGAGCGACGTCGCGAAGTACACGACGTTGAGCAGCACCGCCGTGCGCCCGTACCCGAGCTGCTCCAGCACCGTGATGAGGAACAGCACGATCCCCGTGCCGGCGAGCGACGGACCGACGATCCGCAGGTAGAGCGTGGTCTGCTCCGTGACCGCGGGGTCCGCGGCCATGAGTCGGGCGACAGCCGGTGCGGCGAGCAGGGCGAGGAGGCCGATCGCGACGTACATCCCCGCGACGACGACGGTGGCCGCGCGCAGGGTCACGGGCAGGAGCCGCAGCAGGCCGCCGCCCCACTGCTGGTTCATGACGACGCTCGTCGCCGCGGCGAACCCGATGGCGGGCACGACGAGCAGGGTCTGCACGGTCGCGGCCGCACCGTAGCCCGCGACGACGTCCGTCCCCCAGGGGCCGACCACCCACACCGTGACGAGGTTCGTCACCGTGAGCAGCAGGTAGGACAGACCGACAGGAAGACCGATGCCGAGCAGGAGCGCCCGGGCGTCCACGACACCGTCGCCCGGTCGGACGAGCGACGCCGGCAGGCGCGGCGTGGACAGGTGCAGGGTCGTGCGTCGTTCGGTCGGCGTGCGTACCGTGGTCAGGCGCACGGTCGGGGACTGGAGGAGCCCGTGCCGACGCAGCAGGACGAGGGCTGCCCCGCCGGCGACGACCGCCGACAGCGCGGCGGAGACGGGGACGGACATGACACCCGTCCCGCCCACGAGCCCGACCAGCCACACCCCGCCGACCTGGACACCGGCCGCGAGCAGCGAGAGCAGGGCCGACGGCGTGGTGCGGCCCCAGCCACGCAGCGCGGCGGCGGCGACGACGGTCGGCACGGACAGCACGCTCGTCAGCGCCATCCAGCGGGTGAAGGTCACGAAGTCGCGCGCACGCTCGGCCGGGACGTCGAGGAGTCCCGCCAGCGCCGGCGCGACGAGCAGGACCGCGAGCGCCACGACGACGAGCAGCGCGGTGCCCGCGACGCCGAGCACGAGCAGGCTGCGCGCGGGTCGCACGCGCCCGCCCGACCCGCGGAGGCGCGCGAAGCCGACCTGTGTCGAGACGTCGAGGCCCTCCTGCAGCGCGAGGACGAGGAACGCGACCGGGATGTAGAGCGAGCGCACGTACAGCGCGTCGTCGCCCATGTGGCCCAGCAGCGCCGCGACGGCGAGCTGCGCGAGCGCGCCCACGACGAGCGCGAGGCACACCGGCCCCGCGAGCCGGACGACGCTGCGTCGCAGCTCGCCGGGAGTCGGGTCGGCGGCCGTGCTCCGGTCCTGCTCGCCCACGGGCTCCCGGACGGGCTCCTGGTCAGTCGAGATCGACACGACGCGCCCTGCCCTGCAACCATCCCTGCGCGAGGGTGAGGCGCTGGATCGTCCGCGTGCCCTCCATCATCTCCAGGCCGGGCACGTCGCGGACGAGCTTGTCGAGGTACGGGTGCTCCCACCGGGCGCCACGGCCGAGGAAGGTCGGCGCCGCTGCGGTGACCTCCTCGGCGAGCCCGACGGCGGCGGCCTTGGCCGCGGCGGACAGCGTGCCGTCGGACGCGTCGCGGTCGGCCGCGGCGGCGGCTGCGAGGACGAGCGCGCGGGCGGCGACGAGCCGCTCGGCGTATCGGTCGAGGCGCTGCTGCTCGTCCGCGCGCAGGGTCCGGCGCTCGGCGTGGACATAGTCGAGCGCCGCCTGGGTCACCCCGACGGCGAGCGCGCCGACCACCGGACGCAGCCGGTTGAAGGTCCGCACGGCGCCGAGGAGGCCGCGGCGGGACGGCGACAGGTGGCCGCCCAGGGTGTCGGCCGGGTCGAGCGGGACGCCGCGCAGGTGGATCTCGCTGAGCTGGACGGCACGCATCCCGAGGATCGGCAGCGCGTGGGCGTCGAAGCCCGGACGGTCGGTCTCGACGAGATGGATCCCGACGCCGAGCGGCCCGTTCCGGTGCCGCGCGAACACGACGCCGATGCTCGCGCGCGCCGCGTTCCCGACGTACTTCTTGTGCCCGCGCAGGACGCGCGACCCGTCGTCCTGCTGCTCGACGCGCGTCGTGAGCGCGCCCGCGTCGGACCCGCGCTCCGGCTCGGTCAGGGCGAAGTACGTCCACGTGCCGGGCTCGGCGACCCGGCTGTAGAAGCGGTCGCGCTGGAACGCGTCGGCGAGGTCGTCGACGACCACGCCCGACATCGACGGCCCCGGCGCCCCGACGACGACGGACGCGTCGCCCCACGCCATCGTCTCCGCGACGACGGCGCGCTCCAGGCACGTCGAGACATAGACCGGTCGCCCGCCCAGGTGCAGCGGGTCGTCCAGGTAGCCGGGCGGGAACCCGCCGAGCTGGGCGAACGGGACGTCGCCCGAGTCGAGCAGGTCCCCGAACGCGGCCGGGTCGCGGTCGATGCGCAGCGCGTGCTCGCGCAGTGTCCTGGCGAAGGGCCGCACGTGCGCGCGCAGCGCGTCGACGTCCACGTCGCCCGGCTCCCCGGTCGTGCGGCCCGACCAGGTCGCGGGCCGCGGGCGCTCCGGGCTCGCGACCTCCGGGGCCTCCCCGAGCTCCGAGGCCTCCCGGGCGTCCGAGTCGCTGACGTGCCCGAGCAGGTCGATCGTGCGAGCGAGGCGCGCGGGCTCGTCGTCGACGTACCCGGAGGCGCCGAACAGGTTGTGCACGAGGCGCAGGGACCGGTCGAGCGCGGCGTCGACCGTCGCGAGCCGCGCCGCTCCGGGGACATCTGGCTGGTCGAGCAGGACCTGCGCCTCCAGGTGCGCGGCCGCGGCGTCCGCCACGGTGAGGCGCACGGGCGCGAGGTTGATCGTCGGGGTGTCCGCGACGGTCCGACCGCGCAGACGTTCCACGGCACGCTCGAGGAGCCGGTCGCACAGCCCGAGGCGCACGCGCGCGACACCGGCCCGCCAGAGCGCGGTCGAGCCCATGGACGGGGCGTCCGCAGGGACGTGCCAGACGCTCAGCGGAGCGTCGTCCGTCAGGACCTGCTCGACCTCGCGCGCGCCCGACGGCGGGGCGACCGTCCCCGGGAGCAGGACGTACCCGCCGGGCGGGCACGCGACCGGGACGGTCGACGCGAGCACGGCGAGCGCCGCGGCCGCACCGGACGCACGCGCCGACTCCCGCACGTCCGCGGCGGCCACCGGAATCGCGTCGACGGAGGCCGGGTTCCGGACCGTGGGGATCGGCTCCGTCACGGCGGTCCCGGAGGTCGACGTCATCCCTGCACCCCCGCCAGGGCGGGCGCACCGACACGGTCCGCGTCCTCCTCGGCGGCCGGGGACGCCGTCGGGGCCGAGGCGGTCACGACCGGCCCGAGGACCAGTCCGCACCGGTAGCCGAGCTCGGTGCACGCGTCGACCACCACGACGGCGCGGTCGGGCTCCGCGGCCGACTGCACGGCGAGCGTCTCCCAGACGCCGGTCGTGCAGGCCCCCGGGTCGGCGCGGTGCACGTCGGGCGCCAGATCCTCGGCGGCGAGGACGACCCCGCTGCCGACCACGGCCGCGGCACCCGTGCTTGCGAGGTCGGCGCCCGCGGGCGTGGGCGGCAGGTCCACGGGATCGGCGGCGCTGGTGCGGGGCACGCGCCGCACGTCGAGGTCGAGGACGGGCCGGCCGGCGTCGGACCCGTGCCGCACGACGGTCGCGACGATGCGGTCGCGCGCGGGGAGCCGCGCCGTCCCGGGCGGGACGGTGCTCTGCTCGAACGCGAGGACGACGGCGCGCCCGCCCGTCTCGCACAGCGTCTCGTGCGCGAGGCGCAGCGCGGTGAACGGGCCGGCGAGGCCCTGCTCGGTGACCGAGTAGGTGAACGGCCGGCCGCCGAACAGGTCGGCGACGTACCCGCCGAGCAACCGCTCGTGCTGCAGGTCGGGGATGGTCACGGCGAGGACGACGGCACGGACGTCGTCGAGCACGTCGAGCGCGACGAGGGCGCGGTGTGCCGCCGCGATCATCGTCGGGTAGTCGCGGCCGCTCCCCCGCTCGAGCCAGTCCCCGTCGAGCTCGTGCCCGTAGACGTACCGCAGGTCCTCGGCGATGCCGCGCCGCGCGGTCTCGCCGCCGCGCGGGAGGTCGTCGAGGGGGATGTCGAGCACCAGCTCGATGCTCAGCGGGGCGCCGTCGGCGGTGGTGGGGCGCACGATCAGGCCGGGGTCGAGTGCTCGACCACGAAGTCGGTGAGCGAGCCCACGCTCTCGAGGTGGTGCTGCTCGAGCGCCTCGGGGTCGACCTCCATCTCGAGCGTGTCCTCGAGCGCCATGAGGAGCCCGAGGACGCTCGTGGAGTCGAGGTCGAGGTCGGCGAACAGGCGTGTGCTCTCCGTGACGTCGGGCAGCGCGCGGCCGAGGACGCTCGAGAGCGCCTCCACGATGGCGCTGACGACGCGCTCGCGGTCCAGCTCGGTGGTGATGCTCACGGGGTCCTCCGGTGGTGTCTCGTGCGCCCCGGCGGGCGCTGGTCTGCGGGTCGTGCGGTCAGGTCACGACGGTCAGGCAGGTGCGGGGACCCGTCGTCCGGCGGGTGCCGGCTCCGGCGCCCCGGCGGGTGCGACCCGGTCGGTCACGTCGTGGAACACCTGGTGGGAGAGCAGGTCGTCGACGGTGTCGGCCCGCCGCACGAGGAGCGGCTCGCCGTCGACGACGAGCACCTCGGCCGGGTGCCCGTGACTGAGGAAGTTCACGGGGGACGCGCTCGGTCCGTAGGCGCCGGACCGGTCGACCGCGACGAGATCCCCGGGCCCGACGTCGGACGGCAGGGCGACCGCCTTGCCGATCGTGTCGTTCGGGGTGCACAGCGGACCGGTCACGTTCCACGGCACCTCCTCGGCCGTCGACTCGCGCCCGACGAGCCGCACCGGGAAGTTGCGCTTGACGAACGACCCGATCCCGACGGCCGCCATGTGGTGGTTGGTGCCGCCGTCGGCGACCGCGAACCGCTCCCCCATCGACTCCTTCACGTACCGCACGCGCGCGACGTACGTCCCGCAGGTCGCGACGAGGTAGCGGCCGAGCTCCATCACGAGCGTCGTCGCGGGGTGCGCGGCGGCGAACTCCTCGACGACCGGGTTGAGGTGCTCGGTCAGGACGTCGACGTCGAGGTCCGACTCGCGCTCGAAGTACGCGACCCCCAGCCCGCCGCCGACGTCCACGAGCTCCAGCGGGAAGCCCAGGTGCGCGGCGATCCGCTCGGCGAGGTCGAAGATGCGCCGCGTGTTCTCCACGACGGTGCTCTCGGTGAGGATGCGGGTGCCCATGTACACCTGGACGCCCATGACGTGGACCGCGCGGAGGTCCGCGCAGGTGCCCGGCCGGTCGAGCAGCTGCTGCTCGTCGATGCCGAACTGCCGCGGCTTGCCGCCCATCGTCAGGCCGCTGCCCTTGACCGCGAACGACGGGTTGACGCGCAGCACGACGCGCGCCGTCCGGCCGGAGGCCGCCGCGATCTCGTCGACGAGCGCGAGCTCCCCGAACGACTCGACGATGATCGCGCGCACCCCGACCTCGAGGCACGCGACCAGCTCGGAGCGGCTCTTGCCCGGCCCGAGGAACAGCACGTCGTGCGGCGGGACGCCGGCGGCCGTCGCCGTGCGGAGCTCCGCGAGCGACGACACCTCGGCGTTGGCACCGAGCGCGCGCAGCGCCCCGCACACGCTCACGTTCGGGTTGGCCTTGAGCGAGTAGAAGATCTCCAGGGCCGGGTGCAGGCGCTCGCGCAGGCGGCGGAAGTGCGTCGCCATGACGCCCGCGTCGTACACGTAGACAGGGGTGCCGAACCGTTCCGCGACGTCCGCGAACAACGCGTCGTCCGGCCCGTGCGGCGCCGGGCCGGGCGGGGTGCGGTCGACGGCGGCAGGGGCCGGCGATGCCTCGGCCGCCTGTCCCGGGCTCGGGGCGTGCGCGATCATCGGGCGTCTCCTTCGGTGAGGCACGCCGCGACGGCGGCGTCGAGCCGGGCCAGCCCGGCGTCGTCGGGCGCGACGAGCAGGCCGTGCAGCCGTCCGGCGAACGGCTCGCCCTCGCGCCGCGTCGCGGCGCCCGCGTTCACCGTCCCGGTGCCGTGGACGACCAGGCCCTGCCCCGTGCCCGGCGTGTACAGCAGGTCCCCGAGACGCTCCCGCAGGACGGCGAACGGCAGCGGTGCGTCGAGGACGAGCGGGTACTGGCGCGCGAGCGCGACCCAGTCGTCGGGCAGGAGGCGCTCCTGGAGGCGCACCGTGTAGGTGGACATGTTGTTGCGCGCGTTGATCTCGAGCACGGGCAGCAGCGAGCCGTCGGTCCGCACGAGCGCGTCGACGCCCACGACGCCGTGGAACCCGTCACGCGCGAGCCGTGCACCGAGGAGCTGCGTATGGTGCTCGATCTGCTCGACGTGCGCCGCGGGCAGGCGCGCGGGGATGCGGTGCCCCTTGTGGACGCCGCCCTGCGTGATCGCCTCCTTGACGAAGTCGAACGTCACGCCGCCGTCGCGCGCGACCGTGAAGTGGTAGTTCAGGTCCGTCGCCTTGTCCGCCCAGACCTCCACGACGACGGCGAGCCGGTCGTCGCCCGATCGCGCGGCCCGGCGCTGGACCATGCGGACGAGCTGGTCGAGCCGGCGCACGTCGTCGACGACGAGGATGCCCTTGCCGGAGACGCCATAGGCGTCCTTCACGCCGACCGTCCCGCCGGCCTCGACGACGGCGCGCGCCTCGACCGCGGCGTCCTCCAGGTCCGCGACCGTGCGGCACGCCCAGCCGCGGGCCTGCTCGATCCCCAGCTCGTCGCACACCTCGCGGCTGTAGACCTTGCTGTTCACGGCCTTGGTCGTGGCGGCGCCGGTGAGCACCGACGTGAGCCCCGTGGCGGCCGCGAGCTGCTCCTCGGCCTCGGACGTGCCGTGCGCGAGCAGGCAGACGCCGTCCGCGGCGAGCCCGCGCAGCCGCTCCAGCAGCACCGGCGAGGCGAGCGCGTCGCGCGTGACCGTCCGGTCGGGCTCGCTGTCCTCGGCGACGTGGACGGTCGGCAGGTCCAGGCCGAGCTCGGTGAGGTAGGCGAGGTGGGCCGGGTCCGGCGTGCCCTTGAGCACGACGTGGTCCCCGGCCCCCGCGAGCAGCACGGCCAGCTCGTCCATGCGGTTCACGAGCGCGGTGGTCGCCGTCGACCCGCCCACAGATGGGAGCCCCACCTCTCCGCGGGCCCACTCGTCCTCGACCTCGAAGTTGCCGAGCAGGACCAGCGGCGCCTCGGCGTCGCCCGTCAGCGCCTCCTTGACCCGCGCGACGAACGGCTGCGCCCCGGTCGTCGCGGACCCTGCGTCGTCGGGCGTGCCGGCACCGGGGCCCCCGTCGCGGTAGCGCAGGACCATGGCGGAGAACGTGGCACCGAGGCCGACCGCGGCGAGGACGTACGGGTCGCCGTCGCGCAGGACGCCCGTGGACCGGACGTGGGCGTAGCCGATGAGCGGGTCCGCGCCGAAGCAGTGGCCCGTCACCGGCACGTTGTCGAGGAACACGCGCTCCAGCGGCAGCCCGAGCGTCCGGCTCACGCGCTTCCAGGACACGCGGTTGACGTTGTGGGGCAGCACGAGGCGCACGTCGTCGATGGTCAGCCCGGCCTGCTCGACCGCCTCGGCCACGACCTCCGCGAGCGCCGACGTGTAGAGCGCGCCGAAGGGCGCGAGCAGCTCGGGGGGCAGGGGCACCTGGTGGTACTCGCCGAGCGTGCGGGTCGCGTACGCGAGCTGCTCGTCGCCCGGCGCGTGCGCGGACACGAGGCACGCGGCCGTGCCCTCCCCCATGACGGTGGTGCCGGGGATGGTGCGCGACCCCGGGCTGAACGCCTTCTCGCCCGTGAGCACGAGGGCGAGGCCCTCCGGGTCGCCGTCGGCGGCGAGCATGCGCCCGGCGAGGTGCACGGCGAGGAGCGCGGATGCGCACGCGTGCTGGGTGAACGTGAGCACGACGGCGTGGTCCAGGCCGAGCCGGTCCGCGGCCTCGTGCAGCGGGTTGCGACCGACGGGCGCGACGGTCGCGATGGTCCGGGCGCCGAGCACGTACCGCACGCGGTGCTCGTTGCCCGCGAGCCCCGGCACGGCACGCCCCGCGGCGACCAGGATGTCCGCGAGGTCCTCGCCGGGCGCGACGCGGATCTCCTTGAGGCCGAAGAACCGCTCGAACACGCCGAACTCGGTGCGGTCGAGGTCGAGCTCGGTCGCGACGTCGTGGATCGAGACGCTCGTGGTCGGGACGTACGCGCCGACGTCGACGACGGTGGTGGTCACGACGCCACCTGCGCGCCGAGTGCGGCGAGGTGGTCCGCGAGCGCGACCGGCGTCGGGTGGTCGACGACGAGGGCCGGGTCGACGTCGACGCCGAACTCGTCCTCGAGGTCGCCGCACAGCGCGAGGACCTGCACCGAACCGAGGCCCAGCTCCGCGAGGCCCGCGGCGGGGTCCACGTCGGCGGGGGCACAACCGAGAACGTCGGCGACGCGCGCCACGACCCGGTCGCGCACGGCGGACCGGACGGGGTCGGCGTCCTGGGTGGCGGTCGAGAGGGTCGTCATGCGGGGCTCCCTGCATGGTCAGGGGCCTCGTGGACCCGGGGACGGCCGGTGGTCGTGGACGTGCTGCGGGCGCGGGCGTCGCGCAGGGAGTGGATCGGGTCGAGGTCGCCGCGCACGAACGCGTCGCGCGTGCGGCCGCGCTGGATCTTGCCGCTCGTGGTGCGCCGGACCTGGCCGGGTCGCACGAGCACGACGTCGCCCACCGGGGCGCCGGACACCTGCGCGAGACGGGCGGCCATGGCCCGCACCGCGGCGTCGACCTCGGCGAGCGCGTCGGACGCGCCGCCCGCCGCCCCGTTCCCCCGCGGCGCGCGGAACTCCTGCACCGCGACGATCACGCCGGGCGCGTCCGCGGTCTCGAAGACGGCACCCGGGCGACCGTCCGCGCCGGTGTGGACCGCCTGGACCTCGCGCTCGAGGTCGTACGGGTAGAGGTTGCGGCCACCGACGACGAGGAGCTCCTTGATGCGGCCGGTGACGACGAGCTGGTCGTCGTGCAGGGCCCCGAGGTCGCCGGTGCGCAGCCACGGCCCGCTGCCGTCCGCGGCCGTCGCGCCGAAGGTCTCGCGCGTCGCGTCCGGCCGTCCCCAGTACCCGGCCGCCACGGCGGCGCCGCGCAGCCAGATCTCGCCGACCCGGCCCGCGCCCACCGGTGCGCCGGCGTCGTCCGCGAGCAGGACCTCGAGCCCCCGCGGCACGCCGCACCCCACGAGGCGGAGCGCGCCGTCCGGACCATCCCCGCGGCCGTCGTCGTCGGTGCCGTCAGGGCCGAGGGTCGCGTCGCCGGGCCGGACCTCGAAGCGCCGCGCGGCGAGCGCGTCCACGTCGGCCTCGACGACGAGCGGCTCGGCGCCCGTCGGGTACGACACCGTGAGCGTGACCTCCGCGAGGCCGTAGCCCGGGCCGTGCGCCGTCGGACGGAAGCCCGCGTGCCGGAACCGTTCGGTGAAGCGTTCGAGCGTGCGCGGGTCGATCGGCTCGGCGCCGTTGAGCGCCCAGCGCAGGCGGCTCAGGTCGAGACCGGCCACCTGCTCGTCGCGCACGCGCCGCACGCAGTGCTCGTACCCGAAGCTGGGCGCCGCGGTCACCGTGACGCCTGCGCGGTCGATCAGCGTCAGCCAGTGCGCGGGGCGCTTGAGGAAGTGTGACGAGGACATGAGGAACGTCGTCGCGCCCAGCATGAGCGGGACGAGCAGCATCCCGACGAGCCCGAAGTCGTGGTACGCCGGCAGCCAGCTGCAGAACCGGTCGCGCGGCGTGAGCCCGAGCTCGCGCACGAACACCTCGTGATGGTGCGCGACGTTCGCGTGCGTGACGACGACGCCCTTGGGGTCGCTCGTCGACCCGGACGTGTACTGCAGGAACGCCGGGTCGCCGGGCAGCGGGTCCGGGCGGACCGTCCCGCCCCCGACCACGTCGCCTGCTGCGCCGTCCACGGGGACCGGCGGGCCTTCGTCGGGCACGGGGACGACGACGAGCCCTCCCCCGCCCGGGTGGGTGACGGTGGCGGCCCAGGCTGCGACGTCGGGCGCGTCGGCCGCGTCCACGAGCACCGCGGCCGCGTCGCAGTCCGTCGCGATCCCGGCGACCCGCGCCTGCTGGTGGGCGTGCCCACCCGGCGGCGGGACGGGGACAGGGACCACCCCGGCGTCGAGGCAGGCCACGAGCCCGACGACGAACGCGTGCCCCGTCGTGTACGGCAGCAGGGCGCGGTCCCCCGGTTCGCACACGGCTCGCACGTGGTCGGCGAGCGCGCGGGCCCGGGCGGCGAGGTCGCGATACGTCAGCGGGAGGTCGTCGCCCGACTCGCGCACGACGACGACCGCCGGGTGGTCGGGGCGGGCGGACGCGTGGTCCAGGACGCGTCGCACGAGCGTCGGCGCTGCGTCGTCGCGTGCCACAGCGTCCCCCCGGGTGTCGTCGATGGTGTCGTCGAACGTGTCGTCGTGCCCCGCCGCGTCACGCAGGCCGTTGAGAAATATTGCAGCCGGGCACGGCCGTGTAAACGAGATGGCCTAAAGCGGACACTGCGGTTGATCTCGGCATGTGGGACGTGCAGGTGTGGACAGGGCATCTCGGTGCACATGGGTCGACTACAGTCCGGACTCGTGACAGGGCGCGACCAGGACGCGGTGCTCGGGCCGTCCCGGTCGGCCCGGGGCGCCGTGCTGCGCCGAGCGCGCGAGGTGCTCGTGCTCGACGCCGGTGGCCCGGGAACGTCCGGCACCACAAGCACCGGTACGTCGCCGTTGTGGGTCCGCGTGCACGAACGTGCGCACGACCAGGCGCGGGTGCGCGTCGTCGTGTCGCGCTCGCCGTGGACCGAGCTTCAGGCCGGCGACGGTGTCCCCGCGAACCTGCGGGTCGACCCGCACCTGCGTCTCACCCTCGTCGTGCTGGACTCGACGGCCGTGCTCGTGGCGCTGCCCGGGCGCACCCGCGCGGTGGTCGACCGCGTGGCCGTCCACGCGCTGCGCACCCTCGCCGAGTCGACGTGGGAGGCCGCGCAGCCGGACCTCGGCCTCGCGCCGGACGAGCAGGCCGTGCTCCACCTGCTCGCCGAGGGCAAGACCGACACCGCGGTCGCGAACCGGCTCGGCATCTCCCCCCGCACCGTGCGTCGCGTCGCGTCCACCCTCATGGTCCGCCTGGGCGCCACGAGCCGGTTCGAGGCCGGCGTCCGCGCCGCACAGCGCGGCTGGATCCGCCTCACCGACCGCTAGGCCGGGAGGCCTCAGTCCCGCGGGGGCTTGCGCATGCGCTTGGTCTCGGTGCGGCGCTTCTTCGCCCCGAGGCGTCGTTCCACCGAGCCGCGCGTCGGCCTCGTCGCCCGACGCCGCGGGCCGGGTGGCGCGAGCGCGTCCACCACCAGCGCGGCGAGGCGGGTCCGCGCGGCGTCGCGGTTGCGGAGCTGCGCGCGGTGCTCCGACGCGGCGACGGTGAGCACGCCGTCGACGAGCCGCCGGTCGAGGCGCTCGAGGATCCGCTCGCGCTGCGCCGCCGACAGGACGGCGGAGCGCGCCACGTCCCACGACAGCTCGACCCGCGAGTCGGCGGTGTTGACGCCCTGCCCGCCCGGGCCGGACGAGCGCGAGAAGCGCCACGACAGCTCGGCGTCGGGCAGGACGAGCTGCGCGGTCACGCGCAGACCGGGGCGGGCGACGTCGGGCACGGTCCCATCATCCCGTGCTCAACGGGCCAGCTGCGCGTCGATCTCCTCCACGCGGCGGGCGACGAGGTCGCGCACGACGTCGTCGGGCAGAGGATGGTCGGCGCTGAAGCGGACCGTGCCCTTCGCGTGGGAGTAGCCGTCCAGGCGCGCCGCGACGGCCTCGATCGCGGCCGGGCTGAACGGGTAGACGGCGAGGTGCTTCGCCGACGACATCGCGCTGAGCAGCGCCTTGCCCCGGTACGTCAGCGCGGGCATGCCGTAGCTCGTGCCCTCGTCGGCGTCCGGCACGGCCTCCCGCGCGAGGCCGACGACGCGCGTCAGCGCTCCGCGGTCGGGCTCGGCGAGCGACTCCAGGTACTCCGTGACCGTCCCCATGCGTCCATGCTCGCGCTCGCGAGTCGTCGCGGCACGCGGGAGGGTGGACCGGAGGCCGGTCGGGAGGCCGGTCGGGCGTCCGACCTGCAAGATCACACCGCCGCTGCCTTGACCTCAACCGTGGTCGAGGTCCTAGCGTGGCAAGCACACCGACGGAAGGATCCGAGGAACCATGCCTGTGTACACCCTGCCTGAGCTGCCCTACGACTTCGCCGCACTGGAGCCGCACATCTCCGGGCGCATCATGGAGCTGCACCACGACAAGCACCACCAGGCGTACGTCACGGGCGCGAACACCGCGCTCGACAAGCTCGCCGAGGCCCGTGAGTCCGGCGAC
>JACYFD010000014.1 GCA_014803435.1 Cellulosimicrobium terreum | reverse complement strand
GTCGAGCTGGCGAAGTCGAACGTGCTGCTGATCGGTCCGACGGGGACGGGCAAGACGTATCTGGCGCAGACGTTGGCGCGGTTGTTGAACGTGCCGTTCGCGATCGCGGACGCGACGGCGTTGACGGAGGCGGGGTATGTCGGTGAGGACGTGGAGAACATCCTGCTGAAGCTGGTGCAGGCGGCTGATTTTGATGTGAAGAAGGCCGAGACGGGCATCATCTACATCGACGAGATCGACAAGGTGGCCCGGAAGGCGGAGAACCCGTCGATCACGCGTGATGTGTCGGGTGAGGGTGTGCAGCAGGCGTTGTTGAAGATCATCGAGGGCACGAGTGCGTCGGTGCCGCCGCAGGGTGGTCGTAAGCATCCGCACCAGGAGTTCATCTCGGTGGACACGTCGAACGTGCTGTTCATCGTGGCGGGGGCTTTTGCGGGGTTGGACGAGATCGTGGCGGCGCGGGCGCGGCGGCGGGGTGTGGGTTTTGGTGCGCCGATGGAGTCGGGTGAGGGTGAGGACCTGTTCGCGCAGGTGCGTCCGGAGGATCTGCACAAGTACGGGTTGATCCCGGAGTTCATCGGTCGGTTGCCGGTGATCGCGGCGGTGTCGGCGTTGGACCGGGAGGCTCTGGTCGCGATTCTGACGGAGCCGCGCAATGCGTTGGTGAAGCAGTATCAGCGGATGTTCGAGATCGACGGGGTGGGGTTGGAGTTCGAGCCGGGGGCGGTGGACGCGATCGCGGAGCAGGCGTTGTTGCGGGGGACGGGTGCGCGGGGGTTGCGGGCGATCATGGAGGAGGTGCTGCAGCAGGTGATGTTCGACGTGCCGTCGCGTGATGACGTGGAGCG
>JACYFD010000013.1 GCA_014803435.1 Cellulosimicrobium terreum | reverse complement strand
TCGCCCGAGGGCGGCGGCCAGCCCGACGGCGAGCTCGCCGCGGCCATCACGGACGCGTTCGGCTCGTTCTCGGCGTTCCAGGCGCAGTTCGCCGCGGTCGCCGCCGGCATCCAGGGCTCGGGCTGGGCCGTGCTCGGCTGGGACTCGATCGGCCAGCGCCTCGCGATCTTCCAGCTCTTCGACCAGCAGGCCAACGTGCCCGTCGGCATCACCCCGGTGTTCATGCTCGACATGTGGGAGCACGCCTTCTACCTCGACTACCTGAACGTCAAGGCGGACTACATCAAGGCCGTGTGGAACATCGCCAACTGGCGGGACGTCGCCGCCCGCTTCGACCGCGCAAAGACCCAGACCGCCGGGCTCATCGTTCCCTGACCCCACCCCGCACACGCCGAACCCCGGGTCACCACCCGATCAACGAGCTGATCGGGCGGTGACCCGGGGTTCGGCGTCCGTGCTGGTCCCGGTGCCGGCGCGACGACTCAGTCCGCGGTGACGAACAGGTGCCGCGCGACGTCCTCGGGCAGGTCCATGACGGTCTCTGCACCCTCGCCCGCGACGGTCACGACGCCGTCGGTGCCGACGGTCACCTGGAGGTTCTGCTTCGGCAGGATGCCCGCCTCGGCGAACCGCGCGAGCAGCTCGACGTCCACCTGGATGGGCTCGGCGATGCGCTGCAGCACGACGCGCACCTCGTCCCCCGCCGCCACACCGCTGGCGTCGAGGTGCTTCGGCAGGGCGACGACGCCGTCGAGGTACTCGACCTCCGGGAAGTTCTCGCCCAGCTCGTGCAGGCCCGGGATGGGGTTGCCGTAGGGGTCGAAGTGCGGGTGGTCGAGCAGCCCGATGAGGCGCTGCTCCACGAGGTCGCTCATGACGTGCTCCCACCGGCAGGCCTCGTTGTGGACCTGCTCCCAGTCGAGCTTGATCACGTCGGTCAGGAGCCGCTCGGCGAGGCGGTGCTTGCGCATGACGCGCACCGCGGTCTCCTGGCCGAGGTCGGTGAGCTCCAGGTGCCGGTCGCCACCGACGACGACGAGACCGTCACGCTCCATGCGTGCGACGGTCTGGGACACGGTCGGCCCCGAGTGGCCCAGACGCTCGGCGATCCGCGCGCGCAGCGGCGGGATCCCTTCCTCCTGCAGCTCGTAGATCGACTTCAGGTACATCTCGGTGGTGTCGATCAGGTCGGTCACAGCGGGCCTCCGGAGTGCGCGGCAAGGTGGAGCATCATGCATAGTCTGGAACCGTTCCAGTCTAGCGGGTACACGGGAACGTGGGCGTCCCCGAAGAACCTAGCCTGTACCGGTGCGTCCTGGTGAGATGAGGCGGTTGCGAGCTGCGGTCGAGGCGTCGGCCGACCGCGAGGGGTTCGCGATCGACGCCGACCAGACGGCGGTCCTCGACCGCCTCCTCGTGCTCGGCTCAGGCCTGCGGACCCGGACGGCCCGACGGCGGACCAGCCGCGGGCTCTACGTCTGGGGTCCCGCGGGGCGCGGCAAGTCGTGGCTCGTCGGGGCGTTCTTCGCCGCCGTCGCGCGCGAGCTCCCCGCGGGGGCGACGAAGCGCGTGCACGTGTACGACCTGTTCCGCGAGCTCCACGCGGCGATCCACGCGCAGCGGGTCGCGTCGTCCCCGACGGGACGCCGCGTCGTCGGGCGCTTCCCGGTCGCGGCCACCGCGCCCGACGCCGAGCCGCCCGTCCCGGCTCCGAGCGTCGTCGACGCGGCGATCGACGACCTGCTGCAGGGCACCCGCCTGCTGTACCTCGACGAGCTGCACCTGCACGACACCGGCGACGCGACGCTCCTCACGAGGCTCCTGCGCGGCGCGTTCGACGCGGGCGTAGTCGTGCTCGCGACGTCGAACTACGCGCCCGATGCGCTCCTACCGAACCCGCTGTGGCACCACGTCGCCGAGCCCGGGATCGAACTCCTGCGCGCGCACCTCGACGTGGTCGGGCTCGCGGGAGCGACCGACTACCGCACCCTGGGCGGGCGCGGGCGCGGCGGGTTCGCCCGCGGGGCATGGCTCTCGCCCGGCACGACGGCGCAGCTCGCCGCACGCGGCCTGACAGCCCCGGTCCCGGGCGAACCGGCGCAGGTGCGCACCGGGAACCGGACGTTCCCGGTGTCCGCCGCCCGCGACGACGAGCTGTGGGTGGGGTTCGACGACCTCGCCGCCCGGCCGACGTCGACCCTCGAGTACCTGGACTGGGCCGCGCGATTCCGCCGCTGGGTCGTCACGGACGTCCCGTTGCTGACGACGGTGGACCGCGAGGCGCAGCAGCGGTTCGTCGCCGTGGTCGACGTGCTGTGCGACGCCGGCACCGAGCTGGTCGTGACCTCGCCTCATGCGCGCGACGCGTTCCGGTCCGCCGTGCCCGACCGTCCCGACGCGTTCCGCGCCATGAGCCGGCTCGCCCTGCTCGAGCCCGTGGGCACGCCGACGTGACCGGAATGTCACGCCCGGGGTCTACCATCGGGCCCACGTGACGGAGAACCGACGGAGGCACTCGTGGTACCCACGGACGGCAGCACCACGGGCTCGGGCAGCGGACGGGCGCGCGGTCCGCGCGCTGCCGACGCCCTGACCTGCTCTTTCTGCGGGAAGTCGCAGAAGCAGGTCAAGCGGCTCATCGCCGGCCCTGCAGGCGTCTTCATCTGCGACGAGTGCGTCGTGCTCTGCCTCGAGATGGTCGACGAGGACCGCGAGGAGGAGACGACCCCGGACATCACCGACGTGTCGGCGCAGCTCCCCACCCCGCACGAGATCTTCGCCCACCTCAGCCGGTACGTCGTCGGCCAGGACGGTGCCAAGCGGGCACTGGCCGTCGCCGTGCACAACCACTACAAGCGGGTCCGCGCCTCCGCCGCCGCCGAGGCCGCCGGGGAGACACCCGGCGAGGACGACCCGGGCTACGTCGAGCTGGCGAAGTCGAACGTGCTGCTGATCGGTCCGACGGGGACGGGCAAGACGTATCTGGCGCAGACGTTGGCGCGGTTGTTGAACGTGCCGTTCGCGATCGCGGACGCGACGGCGTTGACGG
>JACYFD010000012.1 GCA_014803435.1 Cellulosimicrobium terreum | reverse complement strand
GGGCCGCGGCGGGTCGGGCCGCGGCGGCGTGTCCGGCTCGGCGCCCGACCCCCCGGCGTCCGGGGCGGTCGCGTCGTGACGGGCCGCGTCCTGGGTGCCGTCCGTGCTGCCGGTGCCCGACGGCGCGTCGTCGGCCTGGCCGTCGGACGGGTCGCCGGGCCGGTCGTCGGCCGCCGCCTCGACCCGTGCGCGGGCCCGTTCCTCCTCGTCGCGGGCCGCCCGCGCGTCGAGCGCGTCCTGCCGCTCACGCTCGAGGGCGAGGGTCGTCTCCCGGGCGCGGGCGAGCTCGGCGAGCAGAGACTCGCGCTCCTCGGCGGAGTCGCGGACCGCGGCGTCGAGACCGGCCGAGGCCGCTTGCGCGTCCGCCAGCGCGTCGCGTGCCGCCTCCTCGACGTCGGCCTGGTGGTCGAGCGCCGCCGCGGCCCGGGCGCGAGCGGTGTCCGCGACGGCCGTCGCGGTGGAGTGCTCGGCGACCGCCGTGCGCACGGTGCGACCGGCGGCCCGGTCCACCCGCTCGCGCTCGACGACGTCGGTGACCCCGTCGGCGTCCAGGAGCGCCTGGGCGGCCTGCATACCGGTCGAGCCCTGACGCGTCGCGCGGTAGAGCGCGCCGAGCGCGGCACGGGCGTCGACCTCCTGGGCCTCGGCCTCGGCGAGCGACGACCGCGCGTCGTCGACCTCGGTCCCGGCGAGATCGACGGCGGCACGCGCGGCGGCGTACTCCTCGGCCGCGGACTGGACGGTGGACCGCGCGTCCGCCTGGCGGGAACGCAACGCGGCGAGGTCGTCCTCCACCGCTGCGACGTCGCGCTCGGCACGTGCCGCGTCCTGCCGGGCACCGCGGACGTCGTCGTCCGAGGGCGGCGCGGACGACGCCGGTGCCGCGAGCAGGACGTCCGCACCGCCGACGACCCCGAGCGCGAGCGCCATCCCGAGCACCGACGCGACAGCGCCGACGACGGGTCCTCGTCCGCTGCGCGCGGAACGACGGACCGACGAGCCGACCGACCTCACGCGACCTCCTCGGCGTGTCTCGTCGACACGCACACCCGCACCACTGTGCCCGGGATGCCGCGTGCGCGCGATCCGACCTGTGGGCCACGTTCTCAGCATGTGGTCTCACATGGCAAGACATGGCTGTCGCCAGGCGGGACAGCCACCTATTGTCGACGCATGAACCGTCGAATGTGTTGCTGACCCCAGCGCACGTTCGCCTGCCTGCCCGCGGTCCGTCGACGACAGCTCGCCCGTCGACGTCCACCGCCCCGAGGCACTCCGACCCGCGTGCGCCGCAGCCGCCGCGGCTGGTCGACGACTTCTCGTCCCCCTCCCACGGCACCGCCCCACCCGGCGCGCCGCGCGCCGTCGTACCCCGATCCCGCAGGAGCCCACGATGAGCACCCCCGAGCAGTCCCCCGCCTGGTCCTTCGAGACCCGCCAGGTCCACGCCGGCCAGTCCGCCGACCCCACCACCGGCGCCCGCGCGCTGCCCATCTACCAGACCACGTCCTTCGTCTTCCCCGACGCGTCCGTCGCCGCCGACCGGTTCGCGCTCAAGGACCTCGGCCCGATCTACACGCGCATCGGCAACCCCACCCAAGAGGTGGTGGAGAACCGCATCGCATCGCTCGAGGGCGGCGTCGGCGCGCTGCTGCTCGCGTCCGGCCAGGCAGCGACGACGTTCGCGATCCTCAACATCGCCGAGGCGGGCGACCACGTCGTCGCGTCCCCGAGCCTCTACGGCGGGACGTACAACCTGCTCCGGTACTCGCTCACCAAGCTCGGCGTCGAGACCACGTTCGTGGCCGACCCGCACGACCCGCAGTCGTGGCGTGACGCGGTCCGGCCCAACACGAAGCTGTTCTTCGGGGAGACCATCCCCAACCCGCAGGCCGACGTCCTCGACATCGAGTCCGTCGCCGCGGTCGCGCACGAGGTCGGCGTCCCGCTCGTCGTGGACAACACGGTCGCCACGCCGTACCTGCTGCGCCCGCTCGAGCACGGCGCGGACGTCGTCGTCCACTCGGCGACCAAGTACCTCGGCGGGCACGGTGCCGCGATCGGCGGCGTGATCGTCGACGGCGGGTCGTTCGACTACGCGGCCGACCCCGAGCGGTTCCCGGGCCTCAACACGCCCGACCCGTCGTACAACGGCCTCGTCTACGCGCGGGACCTGGGCGTGAACGGCATCCTCGGCGCGAACCTGGCCTACGTGCTCAAGGCGCGCGTGCAGCTCCTGCGCGACCTCGGCTCGGCGATCTCGCCGTTCAACGCGTTCCTCATCTCGCAGGGCATCGAGACCCTCTCGCTGCGCGTCGAGCGGCACGTCGACAACGCGCAGAAGGTCGCCGAGTGGCTCGAGGCGCGCGACGACGTGCGCACCGTCCACTACGCGGGCCTGGCCTCGAGCCCGTGGCACGCGAACGCCCAGAAGTACCTGCCGCGCGGAGCGGGCGCGGTGCTCGCGTTCGAGATCGACGGCGGCGCTGCGGCGGGGCAGGCGTTCGTCTCCGCGCTGCAGCTGCACTCCAACGTCGCGAACATCGGCGACGTCCGCTCCCTCGTCATCCACCCGGCGTCGACGACGCACAGCCAGCTCACGCCCGAGGAGCAGGCGCTGTCCGGCGTGACGCCCGGTCTGGTGCGGCTCGCGGTCGGCATCGAGCACGTCGACGACATCCTGGCCGATCTCGACCTCGGTTTCACCGCCGCCAAGTCGGCGCTGGACTCCTGACGGCGACGAGCGCACGGGACCGAGCAGCACGATGACGTATCTGGACAGCCGGGGCGCCACCGTCGCCCCCGCCGTACAGTGGCCGACGGTGAGACCTGTGAACAACGATCCGAGGACGGCGCCCGCCTCGGGCGCATGGCGTGACGGGGACGAGCCCGGCCGACGGCAGCTCGCCGAGGTCGGCACGTTCGACCTCGAGAGCGGTGCGCGCCTGCCCGACGTCCGCGTCGCGTACGAGACCTGGGGCACCCTCGCCCCGGACGGCTCCAACGCCGTCCTCGTGCTGCACGCCCTCACGGGCGACTCCCACGTCACCGGCCCGGCGGAACCCGGCCACCCGACGCCGGGGTGGTGGCAGTCCCTCGTCGGGCCGGGGGCGCCGATCGACACCGACCGGTGGTTCGTCGTCGCGCCCAACGTGCTCGGCGGGTGCCAGGGCACCACGGGACCTGCCTCCCTCGCGCCCGACGGCGCCCCGTGGGGCGCGCGGTTCCCGCGGGTCACCCCGCGCGACCAGGTGGCCGTCGAGATCGAGCTCGCTCGGACGCTCGGCATCACGTCGTGGGCGCTGGTCGCCGGCGCGTCGATGGGTGGGCACCGGGTGCTGGAGTGGGCGCTGCTGGGTCCGGAGGCAGGCGTCGAGGTCGAGGCCGTGGCCGCCATCGCCACGAACGCCCAGACCACCGGGGACCAGATCGCCTGGGCCCATCCGCAGCTCGCCGCGATCCACGCCGACCCCCGCTACCGTGGCGGCGACTACTACGACGCCGCGGACGGCGACGGTCCGCACGCCGGCCTCTCCGTCGCCCGCCAGATCGCGCACACGACGTACCGCTCCGCCCGCGAGCTCGACCAGCGCTTCGGCCGCATCCCGCAGGGCGGGGAGGACCCGTTCACCGACGGACGCTACGCCGTGCAGTCCTACCTGGACCATCACGGTGACAAGCTCGTGCGACGCTTCGACGCCAACTCCTACGTCCACCTGACGCAGTCGATGCTCACGCACGACGTCGGTCGCGACCGCGGTGGCATCGAGGCCGCGCTCGCGACGATCACGGCACGAGCCCTCGTCGTCGCCGTCGACACCGACCGCCTGTTCCTGCCCGCCGACTGCGCCCGGATCGCGGCCGGGATCCCCGGGGCCACGTTCCGGACGCTGCACAGCGACTACGGGCACGACGGCTTCCTCGTCGAGCACGACCAGCTCGGGCCCATCGTCGCCGAGTTCATCGCCGAGCGGACCCGCACGCAGGGCTAGCTGCCGGCACCGACGTGTCGGGCAGGATGGGCCCATGAGCACCGACGCACTCGATCCCGACACGGCCCGGATCGCGGCCCACCTGCGCGACCAGTGGGACCGGCTGGACCGGTGGCTGCGCGACCTGGGGCCAGGTCTCGAACGGGCCGCCGACGACCCGAGCGTTCTCGGGGGGTGGACGATCGGCGAGCTCGTGTCGCACCTGGGACGCGCGATGGACGCGCTCGCGGCATGCAGCTCCGTCCCACCGGGCACGGTGCCGCTCACCCTGGCCGAGTACCTCGGCAGCTACCCGGGGCGCGCCGAGGAGATCGGTCGCTTCACCCGCGACCTCGACGCCGAGCTGGCGCCCGACCGCGTCCGCGGGGTCGAACAGCTCGCCGCCGCAGCCTTCGTCAGACTGGGCGAGCTGGCCGGCGAGCGTGTCGTCCAGGCCCGACGCGGCCCCATCACGCTCCGCGACATGCTGGTGTCACGGCTCGTCGAGCTCGTCGTGCACGCCGACGACCTCGCACGTTCGTTCCCCTCGGTCGTCGCCGACCCGGCGGATCGGGGCGCGCTGGACCTGGTCGCCGACGAGCTGCTGCACGTCGTCGTTGTGCGGGGAGGCTGGAGTCTCGAGGTGCACGATCCTCGACTGTGGGTCCGCCTGGCGTGCGGGCGCGAGCCGTACGACGTCGACCAGCTCGCCCGCGCGCTCGTCCCGGTGCACACGTCCGACGCCGTCCCCGATCTCGGCCGGATGCTCCCGCTCCTGTGAGGGTGTGCAGGCATGCAGAAATGCCGAAGGCCCACCCCGTGTGGGGTGGGCCTTCGGTGAAGGGTGTCCGGCGGCGTCCTACTCTCCCACCCCGTCTCCAGGGCAGTACCATCGGCGCTGAAGGGCTTAGCTTCCGGGTTCGGT
>JACYFD010000011.1 GCA_014803435.1 Cellulosimicrobium terreum | reverse complement strand
GAAATGCCGAAGGCCCACCCCGTGTGGGGTGGGCCTTCGGTGAAGGGTGTCCGGCGGCGTCCTACTCTCCCACCCCGTCTCCAGGGCAGTACCATCGGCGCTGAAGGGCTTAGCTTCCGGGTTCGGTATGGGACCGGGCGTTTCCCCTTCGCTGTGACCGCCGTAACGTTGTCGAACGTGTCCAACCTGGGTGCCACTCCCGGGTGTGGGGGTGGTGGGGTTGGTGGTTCGGGAACCGCACAGTGGACGCGTTGCATTGAAGAGTGTTGGGTGTTGAAGTTGTCGGCTGATTAGTACCGGTCAGCTGCACGGGTCTTTCGTCCCCGTTTCCACGTCCGGCCTATCGACCCAGTGTTCTGCTGGGTGCCTTCCACCCGCGAGGGGTGTGGAAACCTCATCTTGAAGCAGGCTTCCCGCTTAGATGCTTTCAGCGGTTATCCCTTCCGAACGTAGCCAACCAGCCGTGCTCCTGGCGGAACAACTGGCACACCAGAGGTTCGTCCGTCCCGGTCCTCTCGTACTAGGGACAGCCCTTCTCAAGTTTCCTGCGCGCGCAGCGGATAGGGACCGAACTGTCTCACGACGTTCTAAACCCAGCTCGCGTACCGCTTTAATGGGCGAACAGCCCAACCCTTGGGACCTACTCCAGCCCCAGGATGCGACGAGCCGACATCGAGGTGCCAAACCATGCCGTCGATATGGACTCTTGGGCAAGATCAGCCTGTTATCCCCGGGGTACCTTTTATCCGTTGAGCGACCACGCTTCCACTAGCCATGGCCGGATCACTAGTTCCGACTTTCGTCCCTGCTCGACCTGTCAGTCTCACAGTCAAGCTCCCTTGTGCACTTGCACTCGACACCTGATTGCCAACCAGGCTGAGGGAACCTTTGAGCGCCTCCGTTACATTTTAGGAGGCAACCGCCCCAGTTAAACTACCCACCAGGCACTGTCCCTGGTCCGGATCACGGACCGAGGTTAGGTATACGAAGCGGCCAGAGTGGTATTTCAACGTTGACTCCACCCGCACTGGCGTGCGGGTTTCATAGTCTCCCACCTATCCTACACAAGCCGCACCGAACACCAATACCAAGCTATAGTAAAGGTCCCGGGGTCTTTCCGTCCTGCTGCGCGTAACGAGCATCTTTACTCGTAGTGCAATTTCGCCGAGTTCGCGGTTGAGACAGCGGAGAAGTCGTTACGCCATTCGTGCAGGTCGGAACTTACCCGACAAGGAATTTCGCTACCTTAGGATGGTTATAGTTACCACCGCCGTTTACTGGGGCTTAAATTCTGAGCTTCACCCTTGCGGGTTGACCCGTCCTCTTAACCTTCCAGCACCGGGCAGGCGTCAGTCCGTATACATCGTCTTGCGACTTCGCACGGACCTGTGTTTTTAGTAAACAGTCGCTTCTCCCTGGTCTCTGCGGCCGTCCACGCTCCCCGAGCTAGTCGGTTCACGTTTCGGGCCCCCCTTCTCCCGAAGTTACGGGGGCATTTTGCCGAGTTCCTTAACCACGATTCGCTCGATCGCCTTGGTATTCTCTACCTGACCACCTGAGTCGGTTTGGGGTACGGGCGGCTAGAACCTCGCGTCGAGGCTTTTCTTGGCAGCATAGGATCACCCGTTTCGCGCTCATGCGCTCACTATCAGCTCTCAGCCTGTGTGTCGGGCGGATTTGCCTACCCGACGGCCTACAGCCTTGGACGTGGTCTACCATCGCCACGCCGGGCTACCTTCCTGCGTCACCCCTGTTAATACGCTTACCTACTGCCGGTTCGGGTCCCACGACGCCCTGTCGGTGCCGGCCGAAGCCTGCGTTGACAGCTTGTGGTGGTTAGCATCACCGGGGTCGGTACGGGCGGTTCTTCGCCGGTAGGAGAATATCAACTCCTTGTCCATCGACTACGCCTGTCGGCCTCGCCTTAGGTCCCGACTTACCCAGGGCGGATTAACCTGGCCCTGGAACCCTTGGTCATTCGGCGGACGGGTTTCTCACCCGTCTTTCGCTACTCATGCCTGCATTCTCACTCGTGTAGCCTCCACCGCTGGGTTCCCCCGCGGCTTCACTGGCCACACGACGCTCCCCTACCCACCTGCGCTCCTGGACCACGAAGGCCTAGATTAATACGCAGATGCCACGGCTTCGGCGGTGTACTTGAGCCCCGCTACATTGTCGGCGCGGAATCACTTGACCAGTGAGCTATTACGCACTCTTTCAAGGGTGGCTGCTTCTAAGCCAACCTCCTGGTTGTCTGTGCAACTCCACATCCTTTCCCACTTAGCACACGCTTGGGGGCCTTAGCCGGTGGTCTGGGCTGTTTCCCTCTCGACTACGGAGCTTATCCCCCGCAGTCTCACTGCCACGCTCTCACTTACCGGCATTCGGAGTTTGGCTTACGTCAGTAACCTTGTAGGGCCCATTAGCAATCCAGTAGCTCTACCTCCGGCAAGAAACACGTGACGCTGCACCTAAATGCATTTCGGGGAGAACCAGCTATCACGAAGTTTGATTGGCCTTTCACCCCTAACCACAGGTCATCCCCCAGGTTTTCAACCCTGGTGGGTTCGGTCCTCCACGCGGTCTTACCCGCGCTTCAACCTGCCCATGGCTAGATCACTTCGCTTCGGGTCTAGACCCAGCGACTCATACGCCCTGTTCGGACTCGCTTTCGCTACGGCTTCCCCACACGGGTTAACCTCGCCACTGAGCACTAACTCGCAGGCTCATTCTTCAAAAGGCACGCTGTCACCCCAACCAAGGAGGCTCCAACGGATTGTAGGCACACGGTTTCAGGTACTATTTCACTCCCCTCCCGGGGTACTTTTCACCTTTCCCTCACGGTACTGGTCCGCTATCGGTCACTAGGTAGTATTTAGGCTTAGCAAGTGGTCTTGCCAGATTCACACGAGATTTCTCGGGCCCCGTGCTACTTGGGATCCCCTTCGGGAGGCCGCGCCATTTCGTCTACGGGACTGGCACCCGCTACGGTCCGCCTTTCAATGCGGTTCGACTATGACACGGCTTTCTTACTCCCTGGCAGACTGTCAGATCCACCAGAAGGGTCCCACAACCCCGAACACGCAACGCCTGACAGCTTTAACACGCGCCCGGTTTGGCCTCATCCGCTTTCGCTCGCCACTACTCACGGAATATCTCTTCCTGTCGGTACTGAGATGTTTCACTTCCCGACGTTCCCTCCACACACCCTATATATTCAGGTGCGGGTCGCACGACATGACTCGTACGGGGTTCCCCCATTCGGAAACCCTCGGATCACAGCTCGTTTGCCAGCTCCCCGAGGCTTATCGCAGGCTACGACGTCCTTCTTCGGCTCCTAGTGCCAAGGCATCCACCCTGTGCCCTTAAAAACTTCAACAACACACTACAAATCTATTCGCAGAGACCAAGAGGTTCACCCACAACAAGTTGCAGGATCACATCTCTTGATCAATTCAAAGATGCTCGCGTCCACTGTGCAGTTCTCAAACAACCAACGACCTCGACCCGCACCAGACCCGCCTACCCACCCCATCACAGAGGCGAGCGGTTCACGATCCACGGACCGACCCGTACCAGGCACCCCACCAACCGGTGGCCGGTGACCTGAGGACCCAACAGTGTGCTCATCGAACCCCGACCCCGACCCGTGATGTTCCACCACCGGAACCAGCAACCGCACCACCCCACCGAAGCAGGACGACCACGACCACCAGCCGGCAGGTACTGACACGACCCACGACCGACGCTCTTCGTCAATGTTCCACCCGTGAGCAACCACCCCCACACGCGATCGGCGTGGGCCGTGGCCACCACACACCACACCAACCCCCGAAGAGGCCAGTGCAACCGGTGCGCGTTGTAGCTCCTTAGAAAGGAGGTGATCCAGCCGCACCTTCCGGTACGGCTACCTTGTTACGACTTAGTCCCAATCGCCAGTCCCACCTTCGACCACTCCCCCCGGCGAACCGGTTGGGCCATGGGCTTCGGGTGTTACCGACTTTCGTGACTTGACGGGCGGTGTGTACAAGGCCCGGGAACGTATTCACCGCAGCGTTGCTGATCTGCGATTACTAGCGACTCCGACTTCATGGGGTCGAGTTGCAGACCCCAATCCGAACTGAGACCGGCTTTTTGGGATTCGCTCCACCTTGCGGTATCGCAGCCCTTTGTACCGGCCATTGTAGCATGCGTGAAGCCCAAGACATAAGGGGCATGATGATTTGACGTCATCCCCACCTTCCTCCGAGTTGACCCCGGCAGTCTCCCATGAGTCCCCGGCATAACCCGCTGGCAACATGGGACGAGGGTTGCGCTCGTTGCGGGACTTAACCCAACATCTCACGACACGAGCTGACGACAACCATGCACCACCTGTGCACCGACCTAAAAGGGGCACCCATCTCTGGGTGTTACCGGTGCATGTCAAGCCTTGGTAAGGTTCTTCGCGTTGCATCGAATTAATCCGCATGCTCCGCCGCTTGTGCGGGCCCCCGTCAATTCCTTTGAGTTTTAGCCTTGCGGCCGTACTCCCCAGGCGGGGCACTTAATGCGTTTGCTGCGGCACGGAACTCGTGGAATGAGCCCCACACCTAGTGCCCAACGTTTACGGCATGGACTACCAGGGTATCTAATCCTGTTCGCTCCCCATGCTTTCGCTCCTCAGCGTCAGTTGCGGCCCAGAGACCTGCCTTCGCCATCGGTGTTCCTCCTGATATCTGCGCATTCCACCGCTACACCAGGAATTCCAGTCTCCCCTACCGCACTCTAGTCTGCCCGTACCCGATGCAAGCTCGAGGTTGAGCCTCGAGTTTTCACACCAGACGCGACAAACCGCCTACGAGCTCTTTACGCCCAATAATTCCGGACAACGCTTGCGCCCTACGTATTACCGCGGCTGCTGGCACGTAGTTAGCCGGCGCTTCTTCTGCAGGTACCGTCACTTGCGCTTCTTCCCTGCTGAAAGAGGTTTACAACCCGAAGGCCGTCATCCCTCACGCGGCGTCGCTGCATCAGGCTTTCGCCCATTGTGCAATATTCCCCACTGCTGCCTCCCGTAGGAGTCTGGGCCGTGTCTCAGTCCCAGTGTGGCCGGTCGCCCTCTCAGGCCGGCTACCCGTCGTCGCCTTGGTAGGCCATCACCCCACCAACAAGCTGATAGGCCGCGAGCCCATCCCTGACCGAAAAACTTTCCAACAACCACCATGCGGTGAAAGCTCGTATCCGGTATTAGACGCCGTTTCCAGCGCTTATCCCGAAGTCAGGGGCAGGTTACTCACGTGTTACTCACCCGTTCGCCACTAATCAACCCAGCAAGCTGGGCATCATCGTTCGACTTGCATGTGTAAAGCACGCCGCCAGCGTTCGTCCTGAGCCAGGATCAAACTCTCCGTAAAAGAACAACGCCAACCACCAGACCCAAAAAGACCCGGCAGCAGACAATCCATACGAAGCGAACCCTCAACAGGTTCACAAAACTGGCCAAACGAAACATGATGCTGACATCATCTTCCGAAATCAACCAAAAACATCCCCAGC
>JACYFD010000010.1 GCA_014803435.1 Cellulosimicrobium terreum | reverse complement strand
TCGAGGTCTGCCGGCAGCGGCGACGCCGTCGTGGTCGCGTCCGTGTGTCCCGCGCCCAGCCGGTCAAGCACGGCCTGCGCCTGCGGGTCGAGCACCGTCGGCGTCGGCGCCGGCGCAGTGACCGTCGGCGTCGGCGCCGGCGCAGTGACCGTCGCCGTGCCGCCGCCGCTCTGCGCCAGGCCCGGCAGGGCCTCACGCACGCGCACGAGCCGTGCCCGGGTGTCCTCGGCGAGCAGGCGCGCATGACGCTCCTGCTGGGCCGCGATCGCCGCGCCGTGCACCGCCTGGGTGAGCCGGAGCAGCTGACGGATCATCGCGGCCTGCGCGACGGTCCCGTGCCCGCCGCGGGCCGCGCTCGCCAGGAGCATCGCCGCCCCCGAGATGGCGATCGTCCCGGCCTTGTCCGGGCGCACGGTGCGCCGGTGCGTCTGGGCCGATCGGGACAGCGCGTCCGCTGCCGCGGCGAGGTCGCCGGGCGTCTCCTCGGTCGCGTTCGACCATGCGGCGAACGCGCCCGCGGTCTGACGCGCGACAGTCGCCCACGTGTCCCGATCCTCTATCGGGACCGACCGCAGTCGGTCCACGAGTGCGCGCAGCTCGTCGTGCTGCGTGGCCCACATTTCGGGGTCCGGCTCGGCCGTCTCGCGACCCGCGGACACGACCCGTCGACCGCGCTTGGCGGCGTTCCACTCGGCCGCCGCATCGCTCGCACCGGTGGGCGTGTCGGGCCACCCATCGCGCAGACGGGGCAGCGACAGATCCCGGGCGAGGTGGCCACCGCCGTACCAGATCGGCCGCTCGCCGGCCTGCGGCCGCTCGGCCACCGAGTAGCCCGTGACGACGTCCGTGCGCCCGTCCGCGAACCGGGCCCTCACCAGCAGTCCGGCACGTCGCATGCGCCGCACGAACTCGGCCTCGTCCTGGCTCGCGCTCGCGCACCCACGCACCTTCAGCGCGAGCAAGTACCGGGGCTGATCGGTACGCAGCTCGGCCGCCACGCGCGCCTGCCGGTCCGCCCCCGGCAGCGCCGCCCACGCCGGGGCGCGTCCGCCCTCGAGGCGGCTCGCGCGCTCGTACTTCGCCTGTGCGCGTGCGCGCGCCTGCGCCTCGCGCTCGGCGGGGTCGTAGCCGCGCGTCGAGCGCTCGGCCCGCACCGACTCCAGCTGCTCCAGGCCGTGCTTCACCTCGAGGGCGCGCACCGCGGTCTGGGCGCGGCGGAAGTCGCTGTGCACCGAGGCCTTCGTGCCGTCCTCACGCACCAGGTTCACCGCGAGGTGGATGTGATCGTTCCCGTTCGTCGAGACACCGTGACGCACGGCGACCCACCGGCACGGCGCCTTCGTGCCCTCGTTGTCGTCGAACCCCATCGCGCGCACGAAGTCATTCGCGATCGCGTTCCACTGCTCGTCGGTCAGCGTGCCCTCATCGGCACGCAGCGACAGGGAGCAATGCCACACGTGACCGCCGCTCACCTGCACCTCATAGGCCGTGCGCGGCCGGTCCAGATGGCGTGCGATCCGCAGCGCGCCGTCGCGCCCGAGCTCGTCGTCGTCGTGCCACGCCATCAGCGCCGCGTCGCCCGCGACCAGGTGCGGCTCGGTGTGCTCGTTAGCACGCCCCGGCCCGACGAGGTAGGCCATCAGTCCGGCCATGCGCTCACCCCGGACGACGTTGGGCATCACGACAGGCTCAGCCCGTCGATCGTCGCGTCGATCCGCTCCGCAAGACGGCGCACCGCGCGCAGCGTCTCGACCATCTCGTCCTGCACCTCACCGGTCGCGTTCGTCGCCTTCGCCATCTGGTTGACGTTGTTCGACACCGCAGCCAACAGCCGGTGCAGACCGAACAGCTGAGCCATCGCGTTACGCCGCTCGGTCGGCGTCTCCGACGTCCCCGACGCCAGCGCCGACTCCACGAGCAGGCGCGGCACGGTCACGCGCTGCTCGTGCGCCAGGCGAAGCAGCATGCCCTCTTCCTCGGGCGTGACCTTCACCTCGTGGCGGTGCTGTCGCCCGCCCTCGACGTTCGCGCGTCGACGTCGGGCGAGCTGCCGCGAACGAGGAGCCTCGTCGCTCATGCGTTCCCCCCGCCCTTCGGCCCAGCGCAGCGACCCCGCCCCGTGCGGGGACCACACGTCCAGTGTGGCAGGGGCCGGCGGAGTCGTCCACCGAAGGAGCCACTTAGCCGTGCTAAGTGTATAGCTTGCTCCGTCAGGCGAGATCCTGCCCCGCGCGGACCATGTCGGGGGTATGCGGATCATCGCGCCCGACATGGCGCCGCACGCGGCGCGCTGGGGTTCCGCTCTCACCGGGTCGTCTCATACCCTCTGGGCATGGCGAAGACACTGAGCGTGGACGAGGCAATCGAGCGCGCAAAGCAAGCGCAGGAAGCGCGCATCGGCGCGATCCGCACCGTCGCCGAGGCACGACAGAGCGTGACCGACGTTCGCAAAGAGACAGACCGCGAGCTCGCCGAGCTCCAGCGAAAGATCAGCGAACGAGTCGCCGCCGCCGAGCGCGAGGACCTGCGCGCCTACAACGCCGCACTCTCGGCAGGATGGACCGTCGAAGAGCTGCGAAAGATCGGCTTCCCCGAGCCCGACAAGAAGCTCCGAACACGACGCCGCGCGGCCCGACGCGACACCTCTTCCCAGCCCGCCCCGAGTGACGCCTGACCGCCCCGCAACGGTCCCAAAGGAGAGTCTCCCGCCGTGGTGTACCCGTCCAGGCCAGTGCTCGACGTGCTGCCGCAGTTCCGCGGCGACGTGAAGCACGGGTCGAACGTCTTCCAGCGGGACCGGTTCGACCGGTTCGTCGCCGAGCAGTACGCGGCCGGCCGGTCCCTGCGCGAGCTCGGTGAGCTCACGGGACGCACGCAGACCGCGGTACGCCGCAGCCTGGACCGCACCGGCACACCGCGCCGCGGCCGCGGGGCTCAACCAGCAGGAGAGAGGGCATGAGCTCCCCCCGCACGCCCGCCGAACTCGTGGCCGAACTCGGGGTCCCACGGTCCACCGTGTACGCCTGGCTCCGAGAGGCCTTCCCCCTGCCGTTCGAGGGCCGGTGGTTCCTCGACGACGACCAGGTGCAGCAAGCCCGGGCGCACTTCACGACGACCACACCGCCTCGCACCCGACACCGGGTGACGTGCACCGTCCAGAAGTGCGACCGCGACGTCAAGGCGCGCGGGCTGTGCAAGATGCACTACGACCGCTGGTACCGCACCGGGACGATCGACGGGGTCGGCAAGGGCGGACGGCAGCGCGCCAAGACACACTGCCCGCAAGGCCACGAGTACACCCTGGAGAACACGCTCGTGTACCCATCGGAGGACGGGCGACGCCGGTGCCGAACCTGCCGGCCCGGGGCTGCATCGGTCACCAAGCCCGATGTCGTCGAGACTCCCAAGGTGCAAGAGAAGCGGACACGATAGGCGCCGACACCCCCGGTGCCCTCCGGCGCCATATCAGCGATTCAACTGCCCGCGGTCCTTGAGCCGCGCGGCCCGTTCGGGCCACGTGAAGCCCTGGCTGGGCCGCCCGCGCGCCTTGGATGCGACGCGGCGGTCCCACAGGGTCGCGGCGCCGGCCTCGACCCTGCTCCTGGCGAGCACCGCGTCCGGCGAGGGCATCGCCGCCTGCAACCCGGGGCGTAGCTCGCGTGCAAGGCCGAGGAGCTCGGGGTGCGTCTCGCTCGTGATGCGCTCCCAGGCGGGCTGGGCAATCATCACACCGCCTCGCGCCGGTGCACGGGAAAGGGTCTTCTCTCCGGCGACAAAGTACAGACCTTCGCGCGCACCGACCTGGAGGGCTCGCGAGATCCGCACGTCGGTCGCGCGGAAGGTCTCGGCAAGCCGGTCGGCCTGTGCGGTCGTCAGGAAGTGCGCATCCCGTGCGCGGGCCAGCGCAGTCTCGAAAGCGGCGACCGCGCGTCCGCCAGCTCCAGCGCGGCCGTCCACGTTCACCAGCGCGCCCGCGAGGCTTCGGTACATCTCGGCGCGCTCCGCAAACATCTCGGCGAACCCGTGGTCCGGCCCCACATCCGGGAACGAGGCGAGGACCGCAGACCGCCCCGCCAGGCCGCGGCTGACCATCAGGTCCGCGGCGCGGCGTGACAACTCTTCGTTGATGACCACAATCTCCTGCAGGGCGAGGCCGCTCGGAATCTGTCGCGCAAGGTGGGTCGCGCCGTTGCGCGCCGCAAGCAGCGCACCCGCGGCGCCGGGCACGTCGACGTCCTCGACGAGCGAGGGCCGTGGACGATGACCCTGCTGGTCGATCCCGTAATCAGCCCCCACCGCCTTGGCCCACGCGCTCGCCCTGGTCACCACCGGCGTGATCGGGTCCAGCTCCGGAGGAGAGACCATCGCCCGCCACCCGGGAACGCGCTGGTAGCGGGCGTCGAGCACCACCAAGGCGCGCGTCGCGCGGCACACGTCGCTGATCAACGCCGCCCGCTCGGATCGGTGAGTCTCGGGAGAGACCCACCCGAGCCCTTGCTCGCGGCCACGCATCGCAACGACAGCCGCACAGCGCCACTGCTCCACCAGCGGCAGGGGCTGCTTCGCCCCAAGCTCGTCGGAAGACGCGAGGAACCGCCCACCGTCGATCGGACGGGCGCGCCCGATCGCATGATCCACGCGCTCAAGCAGGCGGGCCGCCTCAACCATCGGCCCCGCGGCCGCCTGCGGCCCGCGATGCCCCGGAGGGACAGCCGCGTCAAGGATGTCACGCTGCCACAACAGCACCACCGCGCGGTACCGCTGAATCAGCACCCCAGCCGCCTCCTGCGCCTGCGGCGACCCAGGCGCGTGCCAGCTCCGCCCGACCTCGGCCCGCTCGTCGAGGCGCGCGAGGACCCTCTTCTTCGACAACAGATCGGCCAGCGCATTGTGCAGATCGGTCGTGACCTCCCCATACGTCATGCGTCGACCTGGACCCCGCGCTCGTCCGCCCACGCCGCCTCGAGGTCCGCGATGCACAGCTCGAGCCCCAACCGGTCACCAACGCCGCCGCGCAACTTCTCCAGCGCCCGCAGGGCATGGGTAACCAGGTCCTCACGCCCCACCTCGCCCACCGGCTGAGCGGCAGGAAATCCAGTGCCACCATGGATCTTGTCGAGCTCCATCCGGATGCGGCTGTACCGCCCAAAGTCGTCCGGCGGCGCCGTTCGCGCGATCGCACACAGATACGAGCGCGCGTCCTGATACAGCGTGAAGTACCCGTCCTCCATCACAACCACACCCCTTCCCGTCGTGGGCGATACCGCCCTGACCGTGGCGTCTACCCTTCCACACGCCACCCGACGCACGGCGAGTCCTCACCGGGGATGTGGACGACGCCACCCTGAGAGGTCGTCCACAGTCAGCCGCGCCGGTCTTCAGGTAGTCGCGTCTGCCGGCACGGTTGACGATCTCGCCGGGCTTTCAGGCGGCTCGCCGGTGATCCTCGAGAACCGCGTCGATGGTGCGGCGGGCTTTGCGGGCCTCGGACTGGGGTGCATGGGACCCCGCGAGGCCTGCGGCCACGATCAGCGCCTTCCAGATCGCCCAGCCGCGCGCCCTGGCCCACGTGTCGGTGTCGAGCGCCCGGTGCTCACGGAACGCTTCGCGGGCGTCGCCGCGCATCGCAGCGATCGCGATCACCAGGTCGCAGGCGGGATCGCCGATGCCCGCGGTCCCGAAGTCGATGAGGGCGGCAAGCCGGCCATCCTCGTCGACGAGCAGGTTGCCCTCGCTGACATCGCCGTGGAACCAGACGGGTGCACCCTGCCAGCGGCTGCTCGTCGCGACCTCCCACACCTCCCGCACCCCGGCGACGTCGATCGTGTCGCCCAGGGTGTCGATCGCGTGGAGCGTCTCGACCTCGTAGACCGCGGGGCAGTCGCCACGCCTGAAGTTGTGCGGGCCCGGCAGCGGGCCGCCCGAGGCGTCCGCTCGCTGGAGCGTGGCGAGCGTGTCGCCCAGCGTGGTGGCGAGGGTTACGTCGTGCGCGACGAGGTCGGCCGAAGGCGGTCGGCCCGGGAGCCAGCGATAGACCGACCACGGGTAAGGAAATCGTTCGGTGGCCCGCCCCACGCCGACGGGGTCGGGAATCGCGACAGGCAGCTGCCCCGCGAGGACCGGGAGCCAGCGCTGCTCCTTCTCGACCTGCAGGACGTACGCCTCGCTGCTCGGCAGCCGCACGCTCAGCTCGTCGCCGAGCCGGAACGTGCGGTTGTCCCATCCGCCAGGCAGCACCTGCGTGACCGGGAGGCCCCGCCAACGGGGGAACTGCTCGGCGATCAACTCCCGGACGAGATCGACGTCGATTGCTCGATTCATCCGCCCAGCATCGCGCACGACACCGACAAGTCAGCGACGACACCCACCGACCCCGCCGCGGGCAGGGGAAGGGCACTTCATCGCGTTTGCCTGACCCGGCGAGCGAAGTTGTGACACCGCAGAACCGACCGTTTGTCAGGCGTCGCACAACTGGGCTTTGCGACGCCTGACAACCGGTGGGTTCTCAGACGCGTCGTACCCCGTGCGCGTGCTGCGCGGGGCCCACACGTAGCCGTCGTCGGCTAGTGCGACTACAGCTGCGCGGCTGACGATGTAGAGCGCGATGGGTCGGCCACGGCCTCACGCCAGGTTCGACCGCCGAAGAGGGCAGGGCCGCCGTATCATCGAGGAGGGTGCGCATAGGCGGCGACCGGGATGCCGACCGGCGCTGTCGTCCGCAGGACACGCCGACTGTTACCGTTTCGTTATCCCCTCTGAGTGTGACCTACAGCACACCGTGCTTTAGTGCTGGGACATCACTGGCGATGCAGGGGGACACGATGACTGTTCGTGCGGTACTAGGCGCTTTGACCACGGCCGCGCTGGTGGCCACGCTGGGGCTGGCTACTGGCGGTGCGGCATCCGGTGCGTCCGGCGACTTGCGGGGCGAGGATCCGAAGTTGCCGCCGGCGCACGTCAAGGTCGATTCGTGGGAGCCGCCCGCTGAGGTGAATCGAACTTCTCAGGGCGCGGACGCTCGCGGCGTGTGGCAGTTCGCCGACTCCGGGGACGGGTCAACGAAGACCGAACGGAGTGCGAGCTCTGGGCGGAGTGCCACGGCTGCGGCCGACGACTCGGTGCCGGCACCCGGACTGGGTGTGCGGGACTTCTACAAGTTCGTCGAGTTCGCCTTGACCGAGCGTGACACCGCAGCGGTCAACCTCGGCAACGGCAACCTGGTCGTGCGCGGTGCGGACACCGCGGTGAACGGGCCGGGCATCGGGCTCGCGCTCGACCGCTTCTACAACGGTCTGTCTGCTCGCGAGGGAGGCTTCGGAAAGGCGTGGTCCCTGGGCGCCGGGCAGGACGTGGGCCTGGAGATCGCGGCCACCACGGTGGTGTTCCGGGCGCCGTCAGGGTTCCGGGCCACGTTCACCCAAGGCTCGGGCGGGTCGTGGACCGCTCCGTCCGGGCTGAACGCGGACCTGGCGAAGCTCAGTGACGGCCGGTGGACCCTGACGTACCACAGCAACAGGCAGAGGCTGGTCTTCAGCGCTGGCGGGTACCTGCAGCGCCACGAGGATCGTAACGGCAACGCCCTGGTGTACCAGTACGACGCGTCGAACCGGGTCGTGTCGGTCACGGACGCCGCGGGGCGGGTGACGACGGTTGAGTACACCTCGGGGCGCATCTCCAAGGTCACCGACCCGGCCGGCCGCTCCAGCGGCTACACCTACACCTCCGACGGTCGCCTCTACAGCGCTCCGAGAGGCAGCTACAGCTATGACAGCAGCGGTCGCCTGACCGGGATCTCTAGTCGGACGGCGTTCGAGTATGACGCTCAGGGTCGGGTCACGAAGGTGACGCGCGGTGTCGGCACTGCCGACGTCGCGGCGACATCGTTCGCGTACACGTCTGGGACGACGACGGTGACCGACCCGCGGGGCAAGACCACGATATACACGATCGACTCCCAGGGCCGGGTGACGAGCACGACGGACCCGCTGGGACGTAAGCAGTCGACGTCGTGGACGTCGAACAGTGCGGTCGCGACGTTGACCGACTCGGTCACGCCGACGGGCAACGTCACGACGTTCGAGTACGACGCGGCGAACAACCCGACCGCGGTCCAGCTCCCCACCGGGGCGGCGACTCAGGCGGTCTATGGCACGAACGCCTGCGGCATCACCGCAACGGGTGGCGCGCACCAGCCCACCTGCGTCACGAACGACGCCGGCAACCGCACCCTGTTCACCTACGACACCAAGGGCAACACGCTCACGAGCAGGCAGAACGGCCCGCAATCTGGTGGTGGCACCGCGACCTGGACCTACACCTACCAGGGCACCGGCGGGGCCACCTGCGGCGGCAAGCCGGGGCAGACCTGCAGCGCGAAGTCCCCGATCGGAGGGACGACGACGTACGCCTACGACTCCGACGGCAACCTCATCACCGTGACCCCGCCCGCGCCGCTCGGGGCGACGACGAACACGTACGACTCCATCGGGCGTCTGGTCACCTCGACCGACAGCAAGGGCACCACTGAGTACAAGTACAACGCACGCGATCAGCTCACCCGAGAACTCAAGTCGCCGGACCCGGTGCAGCTTCACATCACTGACTACCAGTACGACGCCCTGGGGAACCGGACCAGCGTGAAGACGTACATTCCGGGCACCGGATTCGGGTTCGGGACCGTCGAAGTGAAGCACACCTACGACTCCCTCAACCGACTGACCCAGACGACGCAGTCCCAACCGTGGTGGGGCCTCGTCCCGGGGACGTTCTCGGACACCCAGACGTACGCCTACGACAAGGCCGGGAATCTCACCTCGTACACGGACAAGACCGGCACCACGAACTACACCTACGACGACGCCAACCAGATGCGCCGACTCGCCGAGCCAGGCGGAACCTGCCCCTCGGCAGCACCGGTGCCTGCCAACGCCGGATGCGTCTTGTTCACCTACAACACCAACGGCGCCGAGACCAGACGCGACCTGCCCGGCGGCGCACGAGTCGTGACTGCCGTCGACAACGCCGGGCGCACCACCAGGGTCACCGCCACCGCAGGCAACAACACCACGGCGGCGGACTACTCCTACAGCTACAACACGTCCGCCACATCCCCCACGCCAGCCGGGGACCGCACCCAGATCACCCGCCGCACCGACCACAAGGGCCTCGTGGCCCCTGCCGGCGCCATCACCACCTACGGGTACGACAACCTCGACCGCCTCACCTCCGCCACCGAGAAGACCACCGGCGGGGCGACCAACGCGAGCTGGACCTACGGCTATGACGCCGCTGGCAACCGCACCAAGGCGAACTCCACGACCTACACCTACAACACCGCGAACCAGCTCACCGCCGTCAACGGCACCGCCGGCTCACTGGCCCACGACGGCAACGGGAACCTCACCACGACCCACGCCGGCAAGAATTACTCCTACAACGCCTTCAACCAGCTCCTGTCGCTCGGTACCAGCTTCTCGAACTCCAACGTGTACGCAGGCTCCACGATGGACGACCTCGTCATGGGCAACGGCGGAGGCGAAACAGTCCGCCTGATCAACACCCCCCACGGCGTCGCCTACGCCGACCACCGCGACGGGCCCGGCACGGTTGCCGACTGGACCGCGCTCACCCGCACCGCCGACGGCGACCCCGTCACCCAGCGCAGCACCCACACCGGCGACACCCTCTACATCGCCAGCGACAACCTCGGCAGCCCCATCGCCACCTTCCGCCCCAACGGCACCCTCGAACGCACCCTCACCTACGACCCCTACGGAACCACCCGAGGCACCGGCCAGAACCTCGAGCTCGTCGGCTACGCCGCCAGCCACCCCAGCGCCCACTTCAACCTGCTCAAGATGGGCGCCCGCTACTACGACACCGACCTTGGCCGCTTCACCACCATGGACCCCACCGGCCAAGAGAAAAACCCCTACCTCTACGCCGCCGGCGACCCCTGCAACAACACCGACCCCACCGGAACATCATGCGCGGTCGCAGCAGCCGAGAAGATTCTTGGTGGAGCCGGCGTCGTAGTTGCACTGGGCGCTTGGCTGGTTGTGCCCGGACTCCTCTCAGGGGCTGGTGTAGCTCTCGCGGTGGGCTTCGCGGTTACAAGTGGTCTTACCGCCCTGGAGGAGTGTTCGTGAGGTTTCTCCAGTATGCCGCGGCCGTCATTGCAGTTCTGAGTCTTACTCTGTTCGTGTGGCAGGTCGTGTCGGGAGCTGCCATGTGGCGGCTCGTCGTCCCCCTGGGCATGGCCGTGCTCTTTACTGCCTATGCGGTCTGGGCACATCGGAAGAGGCGGGCCGGGCCATGAGTTCCGGCTCCTGATGGATTCGCCGACCGCAGCCATGATCAAGACCAGAGATAGCCCGGTACTGCTGAGGGTAGGTGACCGTTGATCGACCTCGTCGATGACGAGCAGGGGGTAGCGGCCCAGGCGGGTCATTGATGAGCGAGCAACGTTTCACCATCTCCCCGTTCGAGGGCACACGATCGTGGCCCGCTGTTCGGTTCGGCAAGCCGTGGAACGGGCTTCGTGACTCCCATGGTTGATCGCCAGACCCTTGAAGTTCTGCTGGAGGCTGGGCTGCGCACCGGTCTTCGGACGACAGCCCGCAGCCGGTCGAGGCAATCATCGGCGGTGGCGCCTGCCCCGCAGCGCAGCAAGCGTCGTGCGCGGGTCGACGTCGCTCCAGCTGGCGATGCTCGCGCAGTCGCAAGTTCCTCAGACTGGATCGCATTCGTCGAAGGACCGATCCGATGGTCGTGAAGACCACGGCGAGGAGAACATTTGACTGCAGGGCCCCAGCCTGAGCTGGGACCCTGCAGTCAATCGCTTGATGAGCGACTCACGACGTCGCGCGACCCCAGAGAAGGTCGAGGGTCCTGAAGATCGGTGTCACGTCGTTGGCCCCCGGATCGACCTTGGTGATGCGCTCGTACGCGAACGAGCGCACCTGCTCGCACATGGCGAACGAACCCTTGGACCACTCGACATGCATCGGCCAGCCGCGGTCGGTGTGCGTGAGCGGCACCGCGGTGATGATGTGCGTCACCTGATGGGTAGGAGGCTGGGAAAGCACCATGTGCGGTCGATGCTTCGCCTGCTCGTGTCCCTGGGTGGGGTCCATGCTGAGCCAGACGATCTGGCCCTGCTTGATCTGTCCGGGGTGGGGGAGTGCCTGGGGCATTCAGTGCTCCTGGGTGTCGGATGCCAGCGCGGGCTGCGCTGGCGGCTGCGAAAGCGCCATGTCGTCCTCCAGTCGGTAGTCGTAGTCTCCGGGCCACTGGCCCTCGGCCTTCATCTCGGCCTCGTACTGGTCGGGGGAGATCGCTGCCATCGCTGCCCAGAACTCACGCTCGGCGTGCTCGGCAAGTAGACGGTCGATCGCAACGTCGAGGGTGACTGCGTGGCTGGCGGCGTACTCCTTCAGCTTGTCTCGGGTACTCATCCGTACCTTTAAGGTCGTCGAAGCAGTCATACTCTACAGACTACCTCCGACACCTCCGAGCATGTTCACCGAGGAGTAGATCGTCACCGAACTGACACAAGCTGACGAGCGGCGCAGGACAGCACCGGAGCCGCGTCAGGGTCGGCCTCGGGCCGGCTCGCGTACGAGACAGCGGACTCTCCGTTCTCGCCTCGGTGGGTCGAAGACGAGGTGCACGTTGAGTGGCTGGCGCACGTCGCGCCAGCCGAGGCCGTGGCCGAGGTCGCGGCCGCGGCTCGCGGCGTCGTGGCCGCGACAGACCGGCTTGACGACGCCGCGATCCGGGCTCGCCTGGCGGGCGCGTCGTGGGGTGCGATCGGCGCGGCCGCTGGCATCACGCGCCAGGCCGCCCATCTGCGCTGGTACAACCGAACCCTGCCCATACTGATCGTGGACCTTGACGCGGGAAGCGCTCCGATCGTCGAACGCTTCATGCCCGGGGCCCGGGTGCGCCGGACCGACAGCGGGCGCACGGGCACGGTCGACCCGGACGCCGTTTCGCCCGAGGTGCGCGAGGTGCGCGAGGAGCATCCAGACCTGGTCCCCGTGCGGTACGACCGCGACGACGCGGCGTTGACGAGCCAGCAGGTCCTCGTCGAGCTGCGCGACGAGACGAGCGAGCAGCCATGATCGTCCACGGACCTACCAAGACGTGCCCGAGCCGGGCCGTCCGGCCGACGGCTCATCGTGAGGTCGCGGTCGAGGCGGCGACGTACGAGGGTGCGCGCGTAATGCCCTACGAGCAGGTGCGCGACGAAGAGCGCCTGATCGGGATCCGGGTCGAGGGCCGCGCCGAGACGTACGGTCAGAGTTCGGCGTGAACTCGCGCCCGAGCGGCGCCCGAGAGCGTGTGAGGACGTCACGACTCGCACGGGCGTGCGTAGCGTCGACGCCGGCAGGCATCGACCGTGGAGGCAGCTACCTGGCGGCACTACGAGCTCGACGTCGCCCGCACGACCCTCGGCGCCACCGACCGGTGGACGCTCGCTCCCCACGCCAGGCGGCACTACTCGTCGAGTCCGTCGAGGAGCAGACCAGCCCAGCGCCGCGGACGACGCGGCACGCACCGCTGCGCCTGGTCGGGTGAGCGCCCTACGCTGCGGTTGTGGGACTGACGCGCAGGACGGCCCGATTCGGCCAGCTGGCGGCCGCAGCCGGGGCCGAGCTGAAGAGCCGCGGCGTCGTCGTCGACGACCCGGCGATCGACGATGCGCTCAACGCGCGCGTCGCGCGATCGGCCGAACTGCTCGGCGTCGCGCCGCGCGCGGCGCTGCGATACGCGCCCGACGACGTCGCGGTGTGGATCGCCGACGAGCTCGCTCGCGTAGCGCCCCCTGGGGAGGCGGCGCCGGGCATCGTCATCGACCTCGAGAAGCGGCGAAACGGTCGTAACATGACATAAGGTAACTTATCGGCGTCGAACCAGTGCGAGTTGCATCAGATGCAAAAACTCGCACCTGGATGCGGTGACAACGTCGCTACAAGTCAGCAGGTATATAGGGCTTGACCCCTGAACCTGTTGCACTCTACGTTCGCGCGATCGCGCGTTTGCGCGATTGGCGGCAACGCGCTCATCGAGAACGACGAGGCCGCCCGACGCGTCACCTTCGAAGCCCCGAGCACGTCGACCCCCTCACCGCCGCGATAATCATCCTGCTCCACACCAAGCACGGACCGCACCACCTGACACGATCAGGCCACCCCTGGGAATTGCTCATTGCACAAGACTGCCGAAAGTCTAAGCTCGGGCTACTGGGAAGGCCGCGCTACACAGCTCTCATTGAAGGCCTTCGCTAGGACTGGGAAGCGTCACGCTGAGACCTTAGATACTCGTCAACACTCTGGTCGACAATCCACCTCCCGTGAAGATCTGCAGTCGTCCATGCCACACTACCTCCTTGCTCCTCAATGAATGCGGTCAGATTCGACGCCTTCTCGACAACTACTCCTTTTGCACTCAGCCCAAGAGCGTGCAGCTTCTTCTTCGCTTCGCCCAGTGATTGAGCAATAACAACCGCTTCGGTCGGAAACAGACTTCGTGTACTAGATCCCTCCTCGAGTCCGCGGCTCCGCATTTCCGAGAAGTGAAATATCTTCACGTCAAAATCTCCTTAGTAGGGGTAATTCTTGGTGGTAATAAAGTGTCTCGTGTGGATATGATTGTCACTCTTCCTGCCCCTGACGACGACGGTCACATCCTTACGCATACCGTATGTACCATGCCTTACATTGCCAACTGACGCCTTGAATCCCCGAGACCGCATGCTGGCAGCATACTTATTTGCCTGGCTCTTAATCGATGATACATTCTTCCCGTAGGTTCGCGAAAAATTGCCGACCTTGAAGTATCTGCCAGAAGAATACATCTTAGTGGGCCCTGGGAACTTCGCACCTCGGAGAGAAGCAGAGCCGCCACCCATACCTACGCCACGAATGAAATAGTTACTTCCGCAGCGGCATGGAAATCTGGCACCACGCTTGAACTGACCATCAAGATCCTGTTGATTAATTGGATCCTGTGGATAAGCGTAATCGGTAGTGTTGCCGCCCTCTATGGGGTCTACGCTGGCAAAGATGCCGGTGGTTGCGTTGTACAGGCGAGCGCCCATGAGGGTCACGCCGGTGGAGTCTTGGGCGCGCTCCTTGCCGCCGAGCCAGCCGTATCCGAGGGCGCCCGATTGGGCAGGCGCACTGGTCGTATTGCCGAATTCATCCCAGATACCGAGGGCGCCCAGTTCGAGCTTCTGGTCGAGGGCAGGAAGGGTGATCGTGCTGGCGGTGGATCCGAGGGGGTCTATGAGGGTGAGTGTCTTGGTGTCGCCGGTGATCTCGAGGCCCAGGTCGCCGCCGATGGAAGCGCCGTACCAGGTGGTCACGGGCGCACCGGCGCCGGTGGTCTTGGTGGCGTAGCCGGGGTTGTCTGAGGTGTCGGTGTAGTGCCTGACCGTCGTGATGGTGTCGGTTTCCGCCTTGCTGCTGATGGCGGTGGCGCGACGACCTGCGGGGTCGAGCGTGTAGGTGGTGGTGGCCCCATTCTGTGTGAGGGTGCGGGCGGCGTCGGTGTCGTAGTACCCGATCGCGAGGTCACCTGCGGTGCTCCCGGCCGGGGTGTCCATACTCGGCATGGTGGTCTGTCGCCCAAGTGCGTCGTACACGTAGGCGCCAGTGGCGTTCGCCCCGGCCTGGACGCGGTCCGCAGTGTCGTAGGTCCACGTCTTCACGGTCGTGTTGACGGCAGTAGTGGTGCAGTCGATGTCGTGGACGGAGCTGTTCTTGGTCAGGCGGTTGCCGCGGACATCGAAGCCGTAGGTGCGGTTGGTGCAGGTCTCGCCGATGGTGTCAGTGGCCTGGTTGAGACGTTCGGCGCGGTCGTAGGTGAAGGCTTGGGTCCGGTTGATTCCGCCGCCGGTGATCGGGTTGCCGTCCTCGTCTACCTCTTCGGCGCTTTGGGATGCGACAGAGGTGATCGAGGTGGTGCGGCCTTGGATGTCGGGAGTGATCGTCCAGGAGAGCCAGTTTACTTCGGCGCCGCCGGGCAGGGGCGCGCCGGTGTAGTCGAGACCGGTGAACTGCCCGGACCGGGGGTCGTAGGTCGAGTGCTGGGTGACGCGCTGTCCGAGCAGGGATTGGGTGGTCATGTTCCCGGCGGCGTCGTAGGTCGCGGTGAACTGTCCGGTCCCGTGGATCTTGACCTGGGTCGGGTAGCCGCGGTGCTCGGTGTCTGATCCGTAGCCGTACTCGACCGTGCGGATCGGGTCGGTGACCGTGGTGACGCGCCCGGCTTGGTCGTAGGCGGTGGTGGTCGTCTCGCCGTCCGTGTCGGTGTAGGTGACGGCCTGGCCCCACAGGTCGTACCCGGTGCTGATGCGCCCGGTCCCGGTGCCGGCGGCGTCAAGCGAGACCGTGGCGGTGGCCAGACCAGTCGCCGGGTCGTACTCGGTGCTAGTGCCGGGCACGGACTCGGACCCAGTCAGGCCACTGGTGGTGGTTCGAGCCACGAGCTCGCGTCCGGCCTGGTCGTAGGTCGTGGTGGTGGTGCGAACGACCGAGCCGAGGGTCTCGGTGGCCTCGCGCGGGGCGAGATACAGCGAGTACTTGGTGGTGGTCTCGACGGGTGTGGTGGGCGTGGCCTCGGCGCTTCGGGTCGCGCATGCGAGGCCGGCCCATTCGGGCTTGTTCCCGCAGTCGGCGAACACACCAGTCTGGGGGCCGGCCGTGTAAAAGCCAGACAGCGTGGTGGCGGCGTCGGTGCCGTCGGATCCGGGCTTGCGGACCTCGACGGTGCGTCCTTCGCCGTCGTAGCGGGTCTTGGTGACGATGTCCGTCTGGCCGGCGCCCATGACGGTGGTCGTCGTGGTCGCTTGCCCCTGGTACCAGCCGGACGTGGGGTCGGTGTGCGGCTTGCCGTCGATGGCGTCGTACCCGGTGAGGTCCTGGGACAGCACCGTCGCCCCGGTTGCGACGGGGTCGTCCGGGTCGGCGGACCCGGTCAGGCCGTCAGCCTGCATGACCGTGACCGTGGTCGGGAGTCGGTAGGGAATTTCGGTCGCGGGGTTGATCCCGCTGTTGGGCGCACCTTGGTCGTAGTCGGTGTGGGTGTGGGTGCGCACGAGCTCGTCGTCGATGTTGACGGCTGGCTCCCAGACGTCGGTGACGAACGTGCCCGCGGGGTTGAGTCCTTGAGCGGTGTTGTACCGAGTGATGGTGGCGTAGGAGTCGATCGCTTCCGGCGCGAGCTCACCGTTCGCGTTGTGCTCGCGCAGCTGCGAGGTCGCGGTCTCGTCCAGGGAGCGGATCACGCGCCCGTCGGTGTCGTACCCGGTGGAGGTGAACTGCCAGTCCCCTGCACCGTGGGCGGCAGTGTTGAGCACGCGCCCGTCGTCGTCGGTGTACTGCAGGTCGGCGAACGGCCACGCTCCCGAGCTCACCTGGGTCGGGGAGGTGATGGTTGCGTTGGTCCCGCCGCCGACGTCTTGCTTGTCGGCGGAGAACACGGCGTACCCGTGGGTCGGCGCCGTGTCCTGGCCCCAGCGGGAGACCAGGTCGGTGCTCATGACGGGCAGGCCGGAGACGTTCGCGGACGGGTCGATGTCGTACACGTACCGGGATACCTTGACCGGCTGACCGCCGCTGGTGGCGGGCGCACGGTCAACTGAGAGCAAGTTCCCCTTCACGCTGACAGGGGTGTCCCCGGCGTAATTGAGCGTGTACGCGGCGAGTCCGGACGGGGTGACGGTAGTCAGCAAGGGCTGACCGGAAAGGGAGTACGCCGTCGCGGAGTAGGTGTAACTGGTGGACAAGCCCGAACGCGGGTCCGTCACCTTCGCCAGGCGCCCGTCACTGTCATAGGCGTACGTCGCGACCTGAGGGCCTGCCATACCGGCACCACCGGGCTTGTCCGGGTCCCACGCCTGGTACACGACCTCGACAACTTTCCCCTTCGCGCTACCCGACGTGCCGTACGTGATGTCCAGGGCGCGGCAACCCTTCAGGGGTGTCCCTGTCCCGGCGCACTGCACACCATCAGGCGCGGGGGCCAGGATGCGCGTTACCCGCCCGGTCGCCGGGTCACGGGTCAACGTGGTGGTCTTGCTCGACGCGGGCTCTTTGACCGAGACGGCCAGCCATTCTCCGGCGGTGGCGTTGTAGTCGAAGGTCGTGGCGGTGCCGTCGTCCTCGGTGAACGTCATAGACGTCTGGGAGGCGGCGATGACGAGCTTGGCCCCGTACTCGGCGGTCTCCGCGTCGAGCGCGACATACGTCCCAGCCCTGCGGACGGTGCGACCACCCGCGGAGTGCTTGTACAGGAGTGGTTCACCCTCGTCATCGACGAGTGCGATCGTGCCGTCGACGCCGGTCGAGTCGTACACGTCCCAGCCGGCGACTCCGATGTCGGTGCCGTCAAACGACGCGTCCCAGCCGGGTCCGAAGACCGAGTCGTTGTCGGGAGCGGCCAGGGTGGAGTAGGAGCGGGAGATCGACAGGTCGCCCACATACCCGGGCACGGACACATCGGTCTCGGAGGTGTTGAACTCCCCCGTCCACAGCGCGACCTGCCCAGGTCCCGCCTCCGACGTGGGGTAGGCGTCACCGAACGCGTGCGGGACCCGCACCAATGCCGGCTTGAGCGCGTCGTCCGACCCGTTCCAGGTGCAGCGCGTCAGTGCCGGGGAGGAGTAGGCCACGCAGACCTGGACCTCGAGCGTCATCGGTCGACGCTCCAACCCCTTCTCGGCCGCGATCGCGGCACCGGACCAAGCGTGCTTGTACGACCCGGTGAACGTCTTCGCGGAGCCGGGCACCGGGGTCCAGCCGCTGGCCGCGGCCGTCGACCCGTTCGTCGTGGAGTCCGAGCCGAACGACTGACCGGCCAGGCGGTAGTAGGTGGTCGCGGTCGCGGTCCCGCTCGACGGTGCCGGCCCGGATGCGGCCGAGGTGAACGTGTCGGTCGACTTCAACCCGTTCGCCGGCCCGGACAGCGCGACCCCGCCGTTGCCGAAACTGAACGTGCGGGCTGCTGACGGCCATCCGGCCTTGTCGATCGCCTTGACCGTGACGGTGTGCGATCCGGCGCCGGGATTCCAGTCCCAGGTCGTGGTGCGCGTTCCCGGGTTGAGAGTGGTCTTCTTGCCGTCGTAGGTGACCTCGAACTTCACCGCGTCCGTCGAGGTCGAGGTGAACGTGAACTTGTTCGCGCTCGGCTTGGCGGCCTTCCACTCGTTGCTCGCGTAACCGCTCGCGCTGATCGTCGGCGTGGCCGGTGCGGTGACGTCCACCGTGAAGGGGGTGATCGCAGTCGAGGACTTCGACCGCAGTGACCCGTCATAGGACCAGACCCGGCCGGTGTACGACTTCCCAGGATCAAGCGCAGCACCTGAGGCCCCGACATTGCTCGTGCCACCGGACGCAACGAGGTAGCCCGGGACCTTGTCCCACACCAGGGTTGACCCACTGAGCAGGTCCCACTGTCCGCGTGCATTGCCACCGTCGGGGTCACTGATCGTGGCGGAGAACTTGGGGTTGAGCGTCTTGACGTACAGGACCTTGTTAGCGTCCGACGAGGACGGCCACCACGAGTACTCGCTGGTGTGCCGGGTCGTGGACGGCGTGCTCGGGTAGGAGTTGTAGTTGATCGTCACCGTCGGCTTGCCCGACGAGGCGTCCGAGGACCGGAACCTCTTCCACCCGTACGGGTCGGTCTCGTCGGTCGCCTTGAGCCCGATCGCCTGGTAGTTCGCCGCATTGTCCGCCCACGCCTGCGCCAGGTCCGTGATGTTGATCGTGGTCCAGTCCGCGGCGCACGAGCTCGAGTACCCCTTCGTGTCCGTGGTCGCCGCCCACTGGTTGACCCAGCTCGGCTGGGTCGACCACACCGTCGACGTCGACGACGAACCCGTCGACCACACCTGGAACTGGCGGTGCGTGCACGAGTAGGAGTGGAACTGGTACAGCTTCAGGTACGCCGACGTGACCTTCTTGCCCTTGATCGGGTTCGAGATCACGTGCAGGAACGACCGCGCGCGCACCGACCCGTTGTACGTCCCGACGCGCAGCTCCGGCGACGTCGACATCGACACGGTCGCGTCGGTCTGCACGTACGTGTCGTGCGAGATCGTCAAACCGATCGACGGGTCGATGACCACCGGGTAGGTCACGTCCGGGTCCTCGAGGAACTCCGCGCCCGGAGACAGCGTCAGGGCGGCCTGGTCCCCGTCGACCTCGACCTGCACCGGCACCTCGGCGGTCACACCCGCGTCCGGCTCGCCCGCCTCTGCTGCTCCCGTGGCGGCCTTGCCTGCCGGCGCTGCCGCAGCGGTGGGCTCGTCGGGAACGTCGACCGCCCACAGGTCCGGCTCACCCGCGACGTTGAACTCTTCGGTCACCGGGTTCGCGCGCTGGGAGTCAGCGACCTGGTCCCACATCAACGGCGCAGCGACGCTCGCCACGACCCCGTCGTCCTTCGTGGAGAACTCGACCGCGGCCGTTTCCGGCTCCGACGCCACCGCACCCTCGGCCTGCACCACCGTCGGCAACGTGATCGAGGCTGGGTCCGCGGGCGCCTCGTGCAGCACGAAGAACTGCTCCACCCCCGTGCTGGTCACGTCCACGACCATGTCCGTGCCCGGCTCCACGTCCGCATACACCGCACGCGGACCCACGACCGTCGGCTCCGGCAGCACGCCGGGCCAGGACAGCTCGCTCGTCACTCCCGAGACTGCGTCCGTGACCTGCGCGACCACGACCGGGTCCGCCTCGTCACCTGCTCCGCCGCCGGAAAGCACAACCGCTCCCGGGTGCGCCACCGGGCGGAACGTGCCGTCCTTGCGCTCGGACAACGTCGTGTCCAGGGCCGCCCAGTCGTCCTCGGCCGTGCCGTCCCCACCAGTGCGCACCCACACCGGACCCGGTGAGAGCACCGACTGCCACGAACCGTCCGGCAACGCGAACGTCGACGACTCGCTCGTGCGCTGCGACAGGTCCTCGACCCGCTCCCCCGCCAGCCGTGCATTGATCTGCGCCGACGCCGAGTCGGCCGCGACCCGAGGCACCGCCGCAGGGTCCACCTGCGGGGCCGGGTCGCTCACGACCGGCGACGCCGACGCAGCCGGCAACGCCACCACCCCGACACTCACTGCGACCGCACCAGCGATCGCCGCGACGGACGCGCGCCACGCACCCGGAACACCAGCACACGAAACCAAGAACGCCACGACGGCTCCCAGCAACCCGGACGATCGACAGCTCTGCCGACCGCCACGAACGAACCTCACCCTTCGCGGGCAGGCCCCAGGACCGCTCTCAGCACGCCTCCAGCCAGATCTGGTAGCGCAGACCGTAGACCGCCCATATCAGCGATCCCAAATCTTCGCCCGGGCGACACACCCCCAGCCCCCGCCAGATTGGGGAACAATTCATATCAGAGCGGACAAGGCGTCCTCGGGCATCCTCACAGTTCACCCGCTCGACGACACGCGAGAGGTCGTCGCGATGCTCAACACAGTTGGGGCCGGCGCTACGGTTCGCCCGTGACGACACCTCTCACACCTCCTCCCCCGCGTCCGGTGATGACTCCCGTCCGCGCCACTGATGTCGGCGCCGTGGCGTGGACGCTCGCATGGGCCTTCACCGACACGTTTCGCCCCGCACCCGTGCGGCGAACTCTCGCCGCGGTGTCCTACCTGGTGTGGGTTGGCGCGGTCGTCGTCATGCCGGGGTTCGTGCACGCCGGCCGCATGGTCGTCGTACGCGTCAGCCGTCGCTCAGCGCTTTCGACCCTGGTTCTCCTGGTGCGGATGGCCGCGGTTCTCCTCTTGGTGTTCGTGCTTCTCGCGGCCCTACTCACCGTGATGCTCCTCGGCTGGGTGCACCCAGCTGTGGTGCTCGCCCTGCTCGTCGTCCTCGTCGTCTGGTTGGCCGGTTCCGCGCTCGTCGTCCTGGCGGCGCTGATCCCCCGCATCGTGGTGATCGCGCGCGAGTCGCGTCGCGCCCGTCGTGCTCACCCACCCGAGCAAGCTCAGGCCGACCGCTCCACTTTCCGCCAGGCGCAGTGGACGATCGACACGGCAGCGTCTCGCCTGCCCATCGGCGGGCTCGCCACCATCAATCAGCACCTACGCCAGGTCATCCCGCCCGGACAGGTGGTCGCGACACAGGCGGCGACACTCGACCACGTGCGGATCTACCAGCGATACGGCTTCGCTCCCCTGGCCACCGCACCTCTCACCCTCATCGCCCTTGCTTCGTCGCCTGACTGGGCCACACGCACAATCCAGCGAGGCGTCTCGGGGCACTGTGAAGGATGACCTCGTGAACACCGGCCACGTGACGCCGGCCAGATAGGTCGAGTTGCTCGAGCGCCCCAAGTGCCTGGTACGTGTGTCCGGTTGCGCGGCACCCCGGCCGCAAACGCCGAGCTGCTGTACCACTCATCGACATGTAGCCCGGTGAATCGCAAGATCGCGCCCGGCCGAGTAGCAGCACCGGCGCGCTCTTTCGGCCAGAACTGCGGCCGCCTCCACTCTCGATGCCGCACGCTGTCCCCGCCCGCACCCGGTCAACCGAGCGTCCAGACAATGCGCCAGCGCAAGCACGGCCGCGCAATAGTGGTTCAGGTTCCTCGGTCTACTCGCAGCCGACGCCGTCGCCGTCACGGTCGAGCTTGCGGGAGTAACCAGGGTCGCCTGCGAGGATCGGATCCGCTCCAGCGGCACGCACCGCATCGCAGTTCTTGTAGTAGGTGCTGGCCGCCGCCTTGGCTTCAGCTTCCTCCGCTGCCTTAGCTTCCGCAGCCGCCGCCGCTTCTGCTTCGGCTTCCTCCGCCGCCTTGGCTTCCGCGGCCGCTTCGGCTTCGGCCTCGGCTTCCTCGGCAGCCTTGGCTTCCGCAGCCGCCGCCGCTTCGGCTTCCGCCTCCTCCGCCGCCTTAGCTTCCGCAGCCGCTTCTGCTTCGGCTTCGGCTTCCTCGGCAGCCTTAGCTTCCGCAGCCGCTTCGGCCTCCGCCTCGGCCGCGTCTGTGGTCTCGGCCGCCGCACTGGACGTCACGTTGCTCTCTGGCTCGCTCGAAGCCATCGAGGAGGTCGGCGTGGCCGGCACGCCGTCACTTCCGGAGCAGGCTCCCAGGGAAAGGGCTATCAGAACTCCGGTCGCTCCCGCGACGACTCCTCTGAGTCGCATGGCCGATCCTCTCCACTGAGCCAACAGATGCTGGCAGCACGCTAGCGGCCGCTGACCCGCAGGAGTGCTTCTCACCAGGGACTTCACCCGGCACTTCACCCCTGCCGATGTTCTGGACAGGCCTCGACGCCCGACCCCGATCGCGACTGGCACCGGCCGCGACGACCGGCGCCGAACCACAACACCCGAAAGAGCCACACGGGGTCTGAAAGAGCGGATCGGACCCCGAGGACGGCGCGAGGCGAACAGCGCTGGCTGCGGCCCGAGCGCGATCACGTTCCTCTGGCTTCGGTCGACCTCAGGCCCGGTGCTCGAGCTCGTCCTCAATGACCGCCTCGAGCTCGGCCGCGGTCGGCAGCACGCCGCGGGCGTCTTCCGGTAGGCCCTGGTAGTCCGCGACGGCGATCGGCACCCGGGTGCCGGCCAGCGCGTACCGCACCGTCGCGCCAGCCTTGCCGGTCACCAGCAAGATCCCGACCGTCGGCGCGTGGATCTCCGGCTGGCGCATCTGGCCATCGACAATCGCGACGTACGTGCCGAGCTGACCGACGTGGGCCGGCTCGAACTTGCCCACCTTGAGCTCGACCACCACATACCTCAGCTGCAAGACGTGGAAGAACAGCAGGTCGACGTAGAACTCCTCGACCTGGCCGCTCGCGTCATCCGGGACGCTCAGGCGCACCTGGCGCCCGACGAACGCCATGCCGCGCCCGAGCTCAAGCATCGTGTCCTGCAGCCGATCCATCAGCGCCTGCTCGACGTCGCGCTCCGCGATGCGCTCGACCAGGCCCAAGTGCTCGAAAACGTACGGATCCTTGACCAGCTGCTGCGCCAGCTCGGAGTCCGGCGCGTCCAGCGCATCGGTGAAGTTCGTCGGCGCCGCCCCGACAGCCCGTCGCAGGTCCGCCTTGATCTGATGCTCGAGCACCGGTCGCGACCACCCATACTCCGCAGCACCCGCGGCGTACCAGTCGCGCTCCTCCCGCGTCTTGAGCCGGTCGAGCAGCGTCGCGACATGCCCCCACGGCAATCGTCCAACGGGCCGTTGGACGAACTCCTCCTCCGTGGGCCACGCTTCAGCAGCCCGGCGCATGTAGAGCAGGTTCGACCGCGACCAGCCACGCTGATCGGGAAACTCACGCTGCAGGTCCGCGGCCAGCGACGTGACAACCTTGCTGCCCCAACCCGCCTGGCGCTGCCGGTCGAGGATGTCGCGACCCACCGACCAGTACAGGCGCAGCACCTCGGTGTTCGCCGCCCGCGCTGCACGGAACTGCGTCGCGCGCACCCGCGCCTTCAGCTCAGCCAGGAGCTCGGCGTACCCGGCCGGCTCCAGCTCACTCCCCGACGACACCATGCGCGACATCCTGCCGCACCGCGCCCACGGTCCGAACCGCGCCCGCGGTCCGATCCGCAGTTGCGCCGGCGCCTCCCCCGCACCTGTGGCGCTGGCTGGATCAGAATGATCGCGACGTAACGACGACGACCGGTAGGTCCCTGCGCCCGATCACTACTGTGCTCCCATGGGGGATCGACAGCCGACACACGCCGACGTGGAGCGGCTCGAGGCGGAGTTGCGCTTCCTGCGGGTGATCGCGCTCGCACAGACTCGATGGCGGGAGGTCACTGCGGCGATCGCCGCGGGCGAGCCGTTGCCGCTGGCGGACCTGACGCCCGAGCAGGAGAGCGCGGTCATGAACCTGCAGCTCAGGCGGCTCTCGCCGCACGAAGGCGAACGGGTTCGTGCCGACATTCACCGCCATGGAGGCCGCCCTGCGACGCTTACGCGCCGAGGGAACCGTGCACGGATCCGGTGTCGACCAGTCAACGCGAGCAGACACTCCGCATCGCGCCGAGGCCGACCGCCTGCTCGCCGCGCTGCGCGCGGCGCTGCCGTCGCCGTGGACGGTCACCCTCGACTACTGGGAGACGAACGGCGCTGACGGTGACGACCGAGGTTTGAAGAGAGCACCACGCGGCCCGAATCGGTCAGATACGCCATAACGGACGTTATCGGCTTAGAACGATTGCGAGTTGAAGGTGGGCCAGCTACCGCGACGGAGCCACACCTGCATCGGCGATGAATCGTGCGACTGTCGGTGAATCCTCCACGCCACCCCACCAGCCCCCGTAGTTGTGCGACTGACCGACCGCCAGATCGAGCACTGTTGTGATGGCGCCTGCAATCGTGTCGTCTGGTAGCGACCCGAACGTGTCGCGGCGCGCGTCGGCGTCGCTCACGATCTCGTCCAGCACGGGCTGCGCTCGGTACTGATGGAACGCCGCACAGCTGGGGTAGAACTTCGTGCGGTCGTTTCCGCGGCCAAGTGCGCGAGCCAAGACACACCACAGCACGTCGAACTGGCACAACGAGTTCAAGATCCAGTCGTTGGGGGCCAGGTCTTCCCATACGGTCACAGTGGCCTGTGGCCCGCGGTCGGGTCGCAGCAGCCGGGTGCCCGCGACGAGCCGACGCACCAGTGAGAGCACCTGCCCGCCACGTTCGGCGCCGTTCTCGTCGAGCAGAAGGCTGGCGCGTGACGCCTGCACGAGGGCGTGCCGCAACCAGGTCCCGTAGGTGTAGCCCTGGCCGACGGGGACCGGGCGATCCACCAGCGTGCCCAGCATCGACCATCGCCGCACGCGCACTACGGCGGCGCCAACCGCGAACACGCGGAGGATGACATCGAGCTCGTGTGCGGCACGTTCCGCGTTCTGCCCGCTCAGCCGGACCCCGTCGGCCGGAACCGGCACCGCCTGGTAGGCGTTCCACAGCGCATCGACCGCCGCGGCGAACTCTGTCGGCCTATCAAACAGCGCCGCCTGGCACGCGACGGCCGCGATCAGGTCGAGCGCCCGGTCCTTGCTCATGGCGATCTCGGACTCACCGGCTACCACGTGCGTCGCGACGTTCAGGAACCGGTTCAGCGCCACGGGAGTAGCTGCCTCGAACGCGGCTGGGATCGCTTCGGTGAGTGCGTTGTCGTCCATCCCGACGTCGAGCAGTATCGCCGCGCCGGGCTGGTCGCGCGGGCCGAGCTGAGCGGCCAGCCTGGCGAGCATTCGGTCGACGTCGGTGCGGGCCTCGTCACGGACCCGCTCTCGGTACCGGCTCAGGAGCCCGTCCCAGTGCGCGTACCGCAAACGGACGTTGGACGTGCCTTCCCGGATCAGCACCTCACCCTCGCTGAACACCGTTTTCATGGCCCCTGTGCCGTCGTCGTACTGGCCGATGGCCTTGATCGGCACCGGCAGGCCGGACTCGTTGGGGCGCACGTAGATCAACGCGACGTCACGACCGTCCACGACGTGGGCCTGCGCGACCACGTGTACGGGGGCGTCGACGTACTTGGCGATGCGGGCCCGCAGCAGCGCGGAGTCAAACTGACCGACCTCGACACGCTGCTCCTCGTGCGCCGGCTTCCCCCGGTTGTCGACGCCGATGATGAGGTACCCACCGCTTGGCAGGTTGCCCATCGAAATGGCGTCCTTGACGAACTCCAGAACCGACCGGGACGAGCCGCGCGATAGGTCGACAGTCGCCTTAAAGTCCAGCTCAGTGTCCTCGGTGCCCGTCGCGAGCAGCTCAAGGAGCTTCTCTTCGTCGGTCCGCCCATCGACAACGATCACGGCTTAAGTCTCTGCGTAACCTCGCCTCCGACCGCGTAGGCGCGCTAGATGTACTGACTCGGGACGTTGTTGATTCGGTCGATGGGGCGTAGGCCTCCGATGCCGGTGTGGGGTCGTTCCAGGTTGTAGTGCTTGAGCCAGGTCGGCAAGGCGTGGGCGCGCTCGATGTTGGAGTTGTAGGGGCGGGCGTAGGCCCATTCGGCGGCCAGGGTCCGGTTGAGGCGTTCGGCCTTGCCGTTGGTCCAGGGGCAGTGCGGCTTGATGAACTTCAACCGGATGCCCAGGGCTTCGGCGGCGTCGCGGAACGCGAACGACTGGCGGTAGTTCTTCGCGTTGTCGCTCAGGACGCGCTCGATGGTGATGCCGTGAGCGGCGTAGAACGCCGCTGCCCGGGTAAGGAACCCGGCGCAGGTCGTGCCCCTCTCATCCGCGTGTATCTCGGCGTAAGCCAGCCGGGAGTGGTCGTCGATCGCGGTGTGGACGTAGTCGTAGCCGATCCCACGCCCTGTCCGGGCATGTGTCGGGCAGACCGAGGCCGAGCAAACGGTGCTATCCCTGCGGACGTGCGGGACTTGGTGGCGATGAGGGAGTGCTTCACGAGGTCTCCCCCGCGCTGGAAGCGCCCCGTGTCGGTCTCGACTCGCATGGGTGCGCCGGCTGCGCGGGTCCAGAAGCGTCGGTAGCGCAGCACGGCGGGGCAGGTGGTGGCGAGGACTGCGGCGGACGTGCGGCCACACAGCGGCTCAGGGGTATGCGGAGTCAATCGTGATGCTGATCGCGCCGACCGTCGTCGGGCTCTTCATCGCACGCCCAAGGCACGTAGGCAAGATCGTGGCCGCCATCCTGGCCGTCGCCCTGGTCGTCTACTTGCTACTGACGTTCACCGGCGAGACGATCCCACCGCCACCGGTCGAGCCGACCTACGGCGCGTAGTCGTCGTCAGGATGGTCGAGCGAGTCGCCCTTCTCGGCCTGCCGACGGATGTCGAGACTTGACGCCCGGGCGGTGTACCAGCCGATCAGGACGGCCAGGACGACGATGCCGACGGCGAATATGAGCCATCCGCTGCCGTCGCCACCACCGTCCATGCGCCCGACCGTACCGCGCCGATGACTCAAGACACCGACCAGGGCCTGCGAGCTCGCACCTCCCGAGCACGCACGCCTACCGGTCGCGAGTCGGTGCAGCACAGCTGAGATGCGAGCCGGCGGCACCCGAAGGTGCCGCCGGCTCTGCGACGGTCCGGACCAAGCGGTGTCCACTCCGCCCGTCGCACCCGAGGGCTACTCGCCCGCGAGCATGAGCACGATCAGGTGACCGACGCCCCGAGCGATCCCGCACCCGAGCTGCCGAAGCAGTTCGAGGAGGAACTTAGGGCGAGGGGCCATATGGTTCGTGTCCATAATGGTCCTCTCTCAAGAGCGACCATGTTCGTAAGTTCCCTTAGTCGATGTTGACACCGTGAAATATTCGACGTAGTCTCGTAGTTCGATACAACTGCGATGACCACTTGGGCTCACCTCCAAACTGGTTGTTAGAAAAACAGACGAACCGGAAGATTGCCGTCTTCCGGGCTTCGTCATGCCCGGGGATCGGGCATCGACCATCTTAACATGTCCAGACGACACGCGGGCGCATCTCTGCGTCTGCGCAGGTCAGAGGCGAGTTTCGGCCCTCTGGTCTCCCGCAAGCCTCGTTGCTACCTCTCCAGCCCGGAACCCCGGTCCTGACCACGTCGGGGCACTCGAGGCCGGGGGGGCACCGCCTGCCCGGCTGACGCGCGCGACCTGGTGGCGAGGAGGGAGTGATCAACGAGGTCTCCCCCTCGCTGGAAGCGCCCCATGTCGGTCTCGACCCGCATCGGCGCCTCAGCCGCCCGGGTCCAGAAGCGCCGGTAGCGCAGCACCGCCGGGCAGGTGGTGGCGAGCACCGCAGCAGACTCTTGGGAGCGTGAGCGCCCGCCGGGTCCGTCGAAGACCTCGCGCGCGTACACGCTGGGCACCCAGCGGCCTCCGAGGCCTTCCCCCGTTACGACGGCGCCCTCGTAAGACTCGCGCCAGCGTTGGGCGATGCGGGCCTGGGAGAGCTCGTAGGGCACCTCGACGTCGACGACCTCGACCTCGTAGCTGGCGGCCGCGAGCTGGTTGCCGAGCGCGATGGTCGCCCGAGAGTTGGACAGAACCGAGTCGATGACGACATTGGTGCCCTCGCTCAGTGCTTCGTCGCGGAGCAGGCGCGCAAGTTTGGAGGACTCCTCGTGGACAAGGGCCGCGAGCTCGAGAGGGAAGAACGGTTCCCCTGCGGCCTCACGCTCACGCACGGCGTCGGGCTTGAGGAAGGTCTCGTAGCTGCCGTCGTCCAAGGCTTCGCGGAGCAGCTTGTCCTTGAACCTGTCGGCGTCGATGACGAGCCAGGCGTCCTTGTCGAGCCCGAGGACGTTGCCCTGGACGTGTCCCTTGCCCGCCCCTGGCGGGCCGGCGAGCACGATGGCCTTGCCGTCCTGGCGCGCCCCGGGAGCCTCGGCACGTGCCTCGTCGCGCAGACGGCGCCACAAGGCGCGCCGCCAGGCGGTGGGCTGGTCGACCTTCCCGTCGATGAACCACGCGGGGTTGTTCAGCGTGGAGTGCGGCCCGTCCTTATCGAGCGGTCCCCCGGCGCGGGAGAACTCTCGGACAGTCTCGCGGTGGGCCGCGTGCCGGTCGCAGTCGTCGCTCACGCAGGTGAGTAAATCGGCCAGACCGGTTAGCGTCCACTCTTCGCGGCGAGCACCGCGTCGTAGGCGTCCTCGTCGAGCAGGCCGTCGTCGAGTGCGCGCCCGACCTCCTCGAACGTGCCGTTCGCGTCCTCGACCAGCCAGTCGAACCCGTCGGTCCTGGGGGTGCTCGCGTAGGGCCACCGCGCGAGCTCGTCGATGACGTGGGCGCGGTCGATCTGGCCGGCCGCGTACCGCTCGGCGATCTCGTAGGGGCTCGCGCCGCTGAATCCGTCCGCCACCTCGGGCACGCGTTCGGCCGCCTTTAGGGCTTTGTGAACCGCGGGCTGGCTGATCGCGAGCAGCTTCGCGATCTCGGTCTGCGACATCTGGGCCGCGAGCTTGCGCACCAGGCGGAGCTCGTCGAGCCGGTCGACGACCTGCCGGTGCCGCAGTCGCACCACGGTCTCGACATCCGCGCTTGGCGTTGTCGTCATGGGAACCACCTCCATCTATAACCCAGGATATAACGCGCTCCCCCGCCGTGCCGCTTACGGGGTCTGCAGGTCCACGGCGTCGCCGGCGGCGACGTCGGCCAGGGCGCCGGCGGGCACCTCGAGCAGTGCGGTCGCCGGGCCGGGCGCGGTCCAGCGCGGGCACGTGGTCTGGTCGACCTCGGTGCACGGCTCGAGGGTGTCGACGCCGATCACGCGGTCGCCGTCGATCCAGACGACGTCAATCGGGACCTGCATGCCGGCCATCCACATCTGGTGCTCGGTCCGCTCGCCGAACTGGAACAGCATCCCGGTGCCGACAGGGATCTCCTCGCGCCCGGCCAGGCCTTCCTTCTGCTCGCTGGCGGTGTCCGCGAGCTCGACGGCGAACACCTCTCCCCCGACCCTCGACCGTGACCTCGGGCCGTGGCGCGCTGCACGCGCTGGCCATCAGCACGACGGCCAGGACGGCGACGCCGCGGCGGCGGGTCATCGTCCGTAGTCCCTGCCCGGCGCCCCGGGTGCGGGACGGCTCGTGCGCGCGACGGCCGCCGGCCCGTTGGCCTGCGGCCGGGCGGCAAACGGGGGTCGGGAGGCGGCGACCAGGCGCAGTGCGTCGTTCACGTGGTCGTCGATCGCGCCGGCGTTGGTGGTGATGCGCGCGAACATGGCGCGCAGCGGGCCGCGGTCTCCGGTGCGGGCCAGGCGGGAGGCCTGGTCGTTCTCGGACTCGTACCCGGCACGCGAGAGCGTCACCTGGGTCCAGTCGAGGCGGTGGCCGGACTCCCGGGCCAGGGCGGTGACGAACTCGCGCTGCACACGCCCGTTGCCCTCCCGGAAGGGGTGGGTCTGGTTGATGACGTCGTAGACGCTGGCGAGCGCGCCCGGCACGTCGCCCGCGTCGAGGGTGCGCAAGTTGTCGGTGTCGCGCAGGTAGGTCGCCACGACGCCCATCGCGTCCTCGATCCGGTCCAGAGGCGCGAACCACCCGTCTCGGCTCTTGCGGATCGACACGGTGCGCACGTCCCCGGCCCATTCGTACACGTCTTGGAACAGGTGCCGGTGGATGGCTCGCAGCCCGGCGAGGTCGTACGTGGTGGGCAGGCCGTGCTCGCGCAGGGTCAGTGCGCGGGCTTCCACGCGTCGGTCCTCGCGGTCGCGCAGCGTCTCGGGTGTGGTGGCGCCGACGCGGTTGCGCAGGGTGCGCCCGTCCTCGAGCAGGTACCCGTCCCAGCGGGTGTGCTCGTCGCCGCTCTCCCAGGGGCGTTCGGTCAAGGGCTGGCTCCGTCCTGGTCGCTGTCGAGTGCGGTGGTCTGTCGCATCAGTTCCTCGGCGTCGATCTCGCCGCGGATGTACTTGTCTTGGATCGCTCTGGCGACGTCGCTGGTGCGGCCGCCCTCGAGCTGGGTGCTGTGTCGGATGCGCTGGGCATCGTCGGCGCGCTGGGCGCGCTCCTCGTCGCTGATCGGCATGCTCTTCCTCCCGGTCCTGGCGCATGCAAACCTAGCCGGGCTCGGATGCCGGGCTCAGGTGGTGCCGCGCGCGGCCGCGGCGATCGCGAGCTCGCCGGCGATCACGCCGAGGTCGGTGTGCGGGGCCAGGCGGGCGTGCAGCTGCGTCCCGACGCGCGACAGGGGCACCTCGGGGATGCGTGCGACGAGCGCGGCCGCGGCCCGCACGGCGTTGACCCGGCCCTCGACGGTCGTCAGGTTGTGGCGGGCGAGGACGGTGTCGACGACGACGGACGCGAGGCTGTGCGGCTGGGCCAGGCGCTCGGCGAGGGCCTGCCCGTGTCCGTCCTGGACGAACTGGGCGGGGTCGGTCCCGTCGGGCAGAACCAGGGCACCGGCGGTGCCGGCCTCGTCGTCGGTGAGCAGGTCCCACGCTCGCACGGCGGCCGCCTGGCCGGCAGCGTCGGCATCGAACGCGAACACTGCCAGCGCGACGGCGCCCGGGTGGATCGCGCGCACGCGCTCGAGGTGCGTCGCGGTGAGCGCGGTGCCGCACCCGGACAACGGGACGCCGTGCGCCCCGGTGCGGCGGATGGCCTCGACGTCCAGGGCTCCCTCGGCGAACACAACGCGCGCGCCGGCCTCGGTGCGGCGCACCGCGGCCGGGTCGAGCCCGTACAGGTCCCGGGACTTGTCGAACGCGGCGGTGCTGGTGGTGTTGAGGTACTTCGCCGGGGCGTCGTCGACGTCGTCAGACGCGGGGTTGCGGCGCGCGGTGAACCCGACGATCGCGCCCGTCTCGTCACGGTAGGGCAGAACCAGGCGGTCACGGAACACGTCCCCCACTCCCCCGGCCTCAGTGCGGAACGCCAGGCCGGCGGCCACGAGCTCGTCCGCGCTGTAGCTGCGGCCACGCATGCGGCCCACGAGCCGGGCCCACCCCTCAGGGGCGTACCCGGCCTGCAGGCCGCGCAGCCCGCGTCGTGCGACGTAGCCCCTCGTCCAGTCGTCCGCAGAGTTGGCGTGGAAGCGCCAGAACTCGAACGCCGCGGTGTTGATCTCTACCACGCGCTCACGGCTCAGCTCGACGGTCATCTCAGGCCTCCTGTCGGGTCGCGAGGGCGTTGATCTGATCAGGCCGGAACCCGCTCCACGACTCCTCGCCGGCAACGACGACCGGGGCCTGGAGGTACCCGAGCGCGCGCACCTGCTCGAGCGCGTCGACGTCGGCGGAGATGTCCACCACGGTGTACTCGATCCCCTTCTTGTCGAGCGCCCGGTAGGTCGCGTCGCACTGGACGCACGCCGGCTTGCTGTACACGGTGACCTTGACCTGCTGGCTGGCCATGATGCCTCCCCACGTCGTTTTTCGGACCGTCCCTGCAAGCGGAGCGTTTGGCCGCAAGCCGTCCCAGGACGCACCCGCAGGGCGTGAGCGCAGCGAGCGAGTCGGGGCGCCCGGGTGGCCGGGAAGTTCTCGGCGGGCTCAGCGACGAAGGAGCGCAGCCAAGAAGTTGGCGGGCGGTCGGGCCGGAGCACAGCGGAGCCGACTTGCGCCCTGGGACGGCCGGCCACACTCGAAGCCAGGGACGGTCCGAAACAAGAAGCGCTTGTGCAGCCGTGGCCCGCAGGGCCGCGTCAGGTCGTGTACGGCGCTCCGTCGCCGGGCACCGCGGTTCACGTCAGGACCGCCTCGCCGCGGTCGGTGGCCCACTGCATCTGGGCGTGGTCCGCCGCCTGGTTCAGCACGACGTGGTGCTTGCGCAGGACCCGGTTCACCGTCGACCGCGACCACGGCACGCGCTGTGCGAGGTCCCGTTCCGAGCGCGCCTCGCGGGCGAGCTCGAGGATCAGCGCGTCGCGCTGCTCGGCGGACATGGTGCGCGGGTCCAGTTCGGCCCGCGCCTGATCCGGTGCCAGGCTCGCGACCAGACCGACCGGCTCGGCGTCGACGGGCTCGACGACGGGCTTGACGACGGGCTCTGCGTCGACGGGCCCGACGTCGTCTGTCACGGGAGCCGGCGCAGGGAACTCCTCCGATGCGGCGTCGCTGTCGAGCTGCGCGGTCGACGCCGCATCGGTCAGCCGATCCTCTACCGCGACGGCGACCGGTCGCGTCCGACGCACGCCGAGCAGGTGAGCCAGAGCGGCGCCCATGCCCATGACGGCCACGGGCACGCACGCGACGCCGACGACCACCTGCCAGGGCGCGCGTTCGATACCCGCGGCGTGGAGCAGGTGGTAGGTGATCTGGCCGGCTACACCGATCACGAGAGAGGCCAGTACCGACCATCCCGCGAACGATCGTGCGGCGGGAGGGATGTTGCGGTGGGTCAGCCAGGCGCCCAGGGCGAACGCGGCGTAGACCTCCATGCCCAGCGGCAAGGTGATCGCCAGGTTCACGCTCAGGTCCATGATGCCGGGAAGCAGGTTCACCGGGCCGAAACCTGCCATGCGGCCCAGGTCGACCCAGCCGCCCCAGATCGCGACGTACGCGCCCGCGGCGAGCACGACGACGGGCCAGCGCGGGAACGACTCGTAGCTCTCGGCCGGCACCGGCCGAGCCACCTCCGGCTCGGACGTGGCCCGCGAGGGCCGGGTCGCCGACACGCCGCGAGCAAGGGGCCCACGAAGACGGTTCATCATGCCTCCAATATCCGAACGCTTGCGTTCTAGTTTAGCAGAAATAGAACGCTTTGGTTCTGTTAGCGTGGTTCAGGTGAGCAAGGAATCTGGGCCCGATGGGCCGCGTGATCCGGGACCTGGGCCGCGCGGGCTGTACGACAGCGCGCGCCTGGCTCAGCGGCTCGGCGTCTCTCCGGTCTCGCTGCGCACGGCGCGACACCGCGGGGTGGACTGGCTACCTGCTCCGGCCGGCGAGCTCAACGGCGGGCCCGTGTGGACCGCGGAATCCCTTGATGGGATCGAGGATCGCCGTCGCGGGCCAGGCAGGCCACGCGCCGAGTCCTGATGTAGTTCAGTGCCAGGAGCGCTCATCACGGCGTTGAGGTCTTGGGTGGCCACTCGTCGCGGCGTCGCTTGCGGCGAAGAAGTACGAGACGCCAACCCGACCCGAATGCGGTCCCGCTCGATGCACCGGCGATAGCTGGTACGACCCAGCCCTCGGTACTGAGGGCGATCAGCGTCCATCCGACGGCGGCGACGACCAGGGATCCGGCGCACAGCCACCCCAGGCCCCGCTCGCTCTCCGGCCATCCTCCCGCCATCGAGCCAGCGTAGGCGTCGTGCCCGCGGCCCGCTCGGCTCAGGCGATCCAGGCGTCGAGGGTGCGGCGGGTGATGCCCGTGCTGGCGGCGAGGTCGATCTTCGTGTGCAGCTGGGCGCGGTAGAGGCCGCGGACGGCGGTGCGCAGCAGCGCACGTCGGTGTGCCTCGTCGTGGTCGGGGGCCGCCGCTGGTGGGGGTGCCGTTGGCGGTGAGCTCGGTCAGTAGCCGGTCCCCGTGGGTGGCGTACCAGGCCGCGGCGAGGATGTCGTCGCCGGGTTCGATCTCGAGCGACAACTGCCGGTAGGCGGCGGTGCGGTGGGCGTCGCGCATGCCCTTGCGGTGGTCGTTCTCGGTCAGCTGCTCCACGATGCGCCGGGCCTCGTCCTCGGTGCCGTCGATGATCTGCACCGGGATCGTCTCCCGAGCGGCCTCCACGGCACCCAGCGTGCGGCGCTGGCCCTCGAGGACGACGAGGGTGCCGTCCTCGGCGCGGCGTGCGCGCACGGCCTGCAGTACGCCGTGCTGCTTGATCGATCCGACGAACTCGGGAGTGAGGTCGGCGTCGGCGCGCACGTTGGTCCCGATGATGAGCGTGCGCGGGTCGACGTGGGCGAACTCGGCGCTCTCGCGGGCCGTGCTCGCCTCGGCTTGCGTAGCAGGTGCCTCGGTGGTGGTCATGGTGACCCTTCCTGCGCAGGTGGTGGGTGGCCGGTGGTCCCGACCGTTTTTCGCCCCCTCCTGGCGCCGTAATCACCGCCCGCAGTAGCGGCCCGGAGTGCAACCCGCGGTCCGTCCCGACGGCGGGGCTCGCCGCCCGGGAGAAGCGACGAAGGAGCGCCGGGCGGCGAGTTTCGCCGTCGGGCCGGACCGCAGTCGAGCGGGTTGCGCGCAGGTCGCGCGGGCGATGATGGAGAGCCAGGAGGGGAAGAAAACCGCGCGCAGCGCGGATAACGCGCCGCGCAGCGGCACCGCTCGGGTCCCGGCCACCGGCCGAGAGCACCACCCACCCGGCGAGCTCGACCACCGCAGCCCGCCCCACCACTCCCCCACCGGCCACCAGCCCTGGCCTTGGGAACGACACCGCCCCGGTGTCCCTCGTCCGAGGGCACCGGGGCGGTGAACGGCGTTCCTAGCGCTGGTCTCCTGCCGGAGTGTTGGGCCAGATCAGATCTCCAACGACCGGCCTGCTGTGACCGTCCATCACGAGGCTGAGCAGGCTCCCTTCGACGCCTGGGCTCGCGGGTGCGATCGTCACCTGGACCATGTGGGGGTGTGTGAGGTCGATGGTCATGCGCTGCTCCTTCTGTCGGTGGCGGTCAGGATCCGATGGGCCGGCCCCTGCGGAACTCTCCTCGGTTCGCGGGGAACGGTTCGCCGTCGTTGAGCTCGTGCTCGAGGCGGGCTAGTTCGCGCTCGAGCGCGGTGCTGAGGAGTGCGGTCATGGAGACGTGACCGCCTTCGAGGCCGCCGGTGCGCAGCACGGCCGTCTCGGCGCGGCGGATCAGGTCCTCTTGGAATCGGAAGGTCCGGGAAACCATCGCTCCGCCGACCGCTGCCGGCGCCGGAGATTCGGATTCGGCCGAGCGCGTCCGCTGCGCGGGAGTGCGCCGCCTCGCGGGAGCTGCGGGCGGAGTCTCTGCACGGGCGGCCGGTATGGGCGCCTGCGCCGGCGGGGCTGCGGGCTCGGCTGGCGCTTCGGCGGCCGATGCGGGGGTCGCGATGGGCTCGACGCGGGGAGTCAAGGAGATTGGACTCGTTCCGCTGGGGCGCTTGCGCTCGACCATCATGCGATCCTCTCGGCGTACACGGGCACAATCCGGTCGATGATGCGCTGGGCGACTTCGTCGAAGATCCGCACCGTGGTGCGGCCGCGCTCGTCGTTCCAGGCTGTGAGGGAGACGCCGGCGGCGTCGGCCTCGGCGAACCTCGTCCACTCCGGCACGTACGGCGGTGTGAGCTCCACTTCGACGTCGCCGGGGATGATCTTGGCGGTGCGCAGGTTCCACACGAGGTCTCCGAATCGCTCTCGGAGGCCCTCGATCTGGAAGTCTCCCTCTGCGGTCTGGCGTCGACGTGTCACGAGGACGCCGCCAACCCGCAGCTCCGGGTTGGCGAGGTCTACCGCGTGCTGCGTCATGAAGTCGCTGACGCGGATCGCCGCCTCGACGGAGTCATACCCGGTGTCTGAGGGGATGATCACGACGTCAGCCGCGCTCATCGACATCTGCACCAGGTGGCCGAGGTCGGGACGGGAGTCGATGAGGATGACGTCGTAGTCATCCGTCCACCCCGTCAGCGCCTTGCGCAGACGGCGGAACGCGCCGACGGTGCCGGCTTCGGCTTCTCGGTTAATGAGGTCGAAGCGGGCGGGAATCACGTCGATGTGCTTGGCCTCTGCTGTCAGATCGCCTGCGGCGTCCCTCCAGCCGCACTCGATGACGGCCCCCTCCCCCGCGCCCTCGGCGTTCGCGGCGATGGCCTCTGACACGCTCGGGATCGGGTTCGCCGCGTCCCACTCGATCCCAAGCCGTCGGGTCGCGTTCGCCTGGGGGTCCATGTCCACCACCAGGACGTTGAGGCCCTGGCGCGCGAGACCGGCCGCGGTCTGCACGGTGCATCCGGTCTTCTGGACTCCGCCCTTGTTGTTGGCGAAGAGGATCGTGACGGGCATCTTGGCACCTCCAGGTGCAATGCAAGCATTGCAATGCTTGCTTTCGTTGCTGGGCACGCCGACGCGACGCGTCTAACTAGGATAGCAAGTAATGCAATCGTTGCACTCCTTGTAAGTCTTGCGTTACTTGCAAGTCTTACAAGCGTTCCGTTCGTCGTACCTACAACGCGAGGCTGTCGACCAGCGTCCACTCGCTCGCCTGCGCATCGTCCGGCGGCCACCACCAGGACTCTGCTGGGTCTCCGGGCTCGACCGCCTCATGCCGGGTGAGATAGGCACGCCAGGCCCGGCGCTGTGCGGCGTAGAGGCGCAGCTGGGTCGCGACGCCCTCGAGGACCCCGAGGTGTTCAGCGACCCGGAGTAGGGCGTCAGACCGGGGGAGTAGGGCGCCGTGCGTGCGGTCGAGGAGTCCCCACGAGGTCAGGAGGTCGACGGCCTCGTGCACCGCCCTGCGGGAGATGCCGGTCGTGTCCACAAGCTGCGTGACCGTCTCGGCTCGGCCGATCTCGACGGCCTCGTACACGAGGGCGGCGACGTGGCCGAGCTCGCGGAACACAGGACGCAGGGCGTGGATCTGCCCGCGGTCCCACCTCAGGTCCGCAGCGCGGTCCGCGAGGTCGGCCGGGAGGGTGAGGGCGTAGAGGTCGGCGTGCTCGGCGCGTCCTTGCTCGAGCCGGTCGATCCAGCCGGCTTTGCCGAGCTCGTGGAGCAGGACAGAGGCGGTCGAGTGGTCCATCCCGGAGGCGATGGCAAGGGAGCGCGTACCGAATGAGACGTACCTGCTCCCGGACTTGTGGGCTGCTTCGCCTAGTGCGCGCAGGAGGAACCGGGCTCCGTACCACTTCCGACCGGGGAACCGATGTTGCTCCGTGGTACGGAGGCAAGCTCGCCAGGTACGGATGAACGCGTGTTCGTCGCCGAGGTCTGTGACACCCCCCTGTGACTCTTGGGCGCTTGTGTTGGATTTATGCACAGTGTCATTCCCCGAGGTGGCGGACTGTTCGGCGTGCTGGGCGACGAGGCGTTGGGCGTTGTGCCAGTCGCGGGCGAGGGCGCCGTGGCGCTGTGTAGGGGAGTAGCGCGCGTAGAGCGCGGCCAGGCCGGGCCACCGTCCGTCGTTGCTACGGGCAGCGACGTCGGCCAGGCGCCAGCCGGCGGCGGCGGCGCCGGCGATAACGGCCTGGCGTGCCTCGGACGGCGAGGCGTAGCGGTCGGTGTCGTACACGCCGTCGCGGGCGATGCGCGTCAGGCGGGCCGAGAGGGCCCGGCCGCGGGCGGCCGAGCTGTGGGGTTCCGTAGAGGGCTCAGCGGCCTGTAGAGGGGCTTGCGTGGCTCGCAGGGCTCCGATCTGGGCGCGGTACGCCTCCTGCAGCGCAGCGACGACCTCACGTGGGCTGGGCCGGTGCAGGACGTCGACGGCGATGTTGAGGCTCATCGTCAGCGCCTGGTGCCCGCCGCTCGCGTGGGCGGCACCGGGGACGCGGATGCAACCGGTGCGAAGAGACTGGTGCGGGCCGGGGTCCATCGTGGGGTAGGCAGTGGTGATCGCCTCGACAAGCTCGCGGGCGCTGGTGTAGTCCAGACGCTTGGCCAGTGGAACGTAGACGTGGCGGCCGCCATTGGGGGAGACGTCGGTGATCACCCGAGCGCCGGCGGACTCGAGCTCGCGCACGAGCCGGGACGCGTCTGCCATGACGCGTGCCGCACCACCGCGTGAGGAGTCGAGGTCGAAGCACAGAGCGCGGCAGGTGCCGTCATCGCCGTAGACGCGCACGGCCGCCGGCGTCGACGGCAGCACCGCCGTCAGGGCCCGCTCGTCACGGTCGCGGTACTGGATCCCGCTGGCGCGGCGAGAAGCGAGTCGCACGCGAGGAGCACCGGCTAGCAGCGGCGCGCACGCTGCCCACTCCGCAGCCGCGGCGTCCTGGGACTCTCTGGACGAACGTCCAGAAACGGACGCAAGCACGGCTACGTCGATCGGTGTGTCGCGCTCGCCTTCGTGTGCGGGCGTCCACTGAGTGTCTATGATGGTCTCCAGACAGCGACACACCTCAGGGTGTGTCTATCGGGGCTCATCACCTCCGTCGCCGCCAAGCTTGAGGGTGATGAACTTCGTATCGTGGCCCGCCCCTACGGGGGCGGGCCGCTCTGCGTTATGCGGTTATGCGGTCTTGAGAGGCAGTTCCTCCTGCTGGCTCGGCTGCTCGGGCCACCATGCGGGCAGCCCTGAGTCATCCAGTTCGATGTGACGAGCGACGCGCTCAAGCACGACGCCAAGCGACTCACCGGCCGCGTCAGCCATCTGGTCAAACACAGCCTTCGTGCCCTCATCGACGCGCGCGTAGAGCGCAGCTGTCGTACGAGGGTCAAGAGACCCCCGAGGGCGGCGAGCCCTGGACGTGATGCTGCTGGTCATGGCCATGAACTTAGTGCTAGTGCTAGCAGGAGTCGCGAGCGACACGCGGATAACTGACATGTTCGCTAGAGCCCACGTGCGACGGCGGCGGTTGCGGCGAGCCATGCGCGCTGTGTGGTGGGGCGGAGTGAGTTGTATCGCAGGGTGCCTTCGACCATCGCTGGGTCGTAGGGGATGGCGACGGCTTGGCGGGCGAGGGGGCGGAAGGCGGCGGCGACTTGCTCTGCTTCGGCGAGGCTGCCGTCCTTCTTGGCTTGGTTGACCACGACGACGGCGTTGCGTGCGAGTGCGGCGGAATGTTCGTCGCGGTCGGCGAGGGCTTCGAGGAGGAGGGCGCCTGCTTCGGCGATGTCGCCGCGGGTGGTGGTGGCGACGACGAGCTGGTCGGCGTTGTCGACCATGCGTAGCCAGAGGGAGTCGGACTCGTCGTTGCCGGAGTCCATGAGGATGAGGCGGTAGTACTTGCGCAGGACGGCGTGGATCGCGTCGAACTGGGCGACGCCCAGGCGCTGTTCGTCGGCCAGGATCATGGGCTGGGAGCGCAGCACGTCGTACTTGTCTTGGGACTGGTGGTGCACGAAGTGGGCGAGGTCTGCCGACTGTGCGGCGGTGCCGAGCAGTCGGTCGACCTCGGGTAGAAGCTCGAGGAAGGTCGCGTTGTGCGGGCCTTGCTCGGTGCGCCACCCGAGGGTTCCGCGGGTCTGGTTGTTGTCGTGGGTGACGACGCCGGCGCCGCCGTAGCGGGCGAACACTGCCGCGAGGAAGGCGGTGGTGGGTGTCTTGGAGGCGCCTCCCTTGCCATTCACGATGGCGGTCGTGCGGGGGCCTGGCCAGTGCTGGGAGACGAGGCGGATGCGCTCGCGCAGCTCGCGCTCGGACTCGCTGGGGGCCATCCGGATCCCTGCTCGTGTCAGGAGACCGCGCAGGCCCTCGGTGGCTGGTTCTTCGGTCTGCTCGACCGTGAGGAACGACTGGCGGCGTTCGTGGCCGGTGCGCGGTGCCGGGCTGGTGGCGGCCTGGTCCTGAGCGGAGCGGACCCATCCGCGCGGGCCGGCTGTTGCGGTGGCCGGTGCGGGGTCGGGCGTGGCGTCTGGGACCGGCGACGGCTCCATGTCGGTGGTCGCTGGGGGAGTGGCTGCAGGCTCCGGGGCGGGGTCTGTGGTGCGCGTCTTGGTGGCACGGGTGCGCGAGGGGTGGTCGGCGCTGGTGTCCTCTTCGACGGTTCCGTCGCCGTGGATGATCAGGGGCCACTCGCCGTCCGGGTCTCGGGTGATGGCACGCAGGGGACGCCCGAGCTGGGTGGCCTTGTGCGCGACGAGCGAGACGACCTGCACTCGCGCCTCGTCGACGTTCGAGGCGGCGATGGGGTGCATGGTGCCGCCGATGGAGACCTCGGCGGTGCCGTCGTGGTTGAGCATCGCCTCGACGCGAGGCCAGGTCGCTGCTTCGGTGGTGGTGCTCATGGTGTTCTCCTTGGGTTAGCCGAGCTGGATGCCCATGTCGTTCATGAACGGCACCGGGTCGGTCGGGGAGCCGTCGACGATGACTGAGAAGTGCAGGTGGCAGCCGGTGGACTGCCCGGAGGACCCGACACGGCCGATCTGGTCTCCGGCCTGCACCTGGTCGCCTTCGTGCACGAGGATCCCGGAGGCGTACTCGTGCAGGTAGGACGTCTGGACGCCGCCGCCGTGGTCGACGGTGATCGTGCCGTTGCCGTTGCGGTCGAACCCGGTGAAGGTCACCACCCCGTCTTGGGCGGCCCAGATCGGTCCGTCGCACCCGCCGCCGCCGAGGTCGACACCGGAGTGCAGGCGCCACGCGTTGTCGATGGGGTGCAGGCGCATCCCGTAGACGCTCACGATCGGACCGGTCGCGGGCACGGCCCACCCGGTCGCGCTGACCTCGCCCGGGACGGTGGTGGCGCCCGAGCAGACCTGCCCGCCGGTGCCGGCGGCCAGGCCGGTGTCGACACCGGAGAGGCCTTCGACGACCGCAACCGCGCCGTCCCAGTACGTCGCGTAGTGGAACGGGTCGGCGTTGCGCTGGGTGCGGTGCGCGACGATCGTCGGCTCGAGCGATTCGCGGTCGGGGACGTTCCCGATCATCGCGGTGTAGAAGTTCGTGGCGCTGGTGTGCGGGTCCATGCGGTCGGCGTACGAGCCCCAGGCGCCGTTCGCCCGCTGCTGGAACAGTCCGCGGCTGTCGGGCCCGGCCGCGTCGCCGTGGTCGATGACACGCAGGCCGGACTCACCCATCGCGGTCATGACACCGATCGTCTGGTCCCGGACCCCGAGGTCGAGCGCCTTGCCGGCCGCGATGATGTGCGCCGCGTTCACGAGCTGCTCGTGGTCGTAGCCGGCGATCTCGGTCTCGGGGACGCTCCGGGGGTCGAGGGTGATGCTCGTCCCCGGCCCGGGCGCAGGGTTGCACGCGGCGGAGGCGTCCGTCCCGCCCACGAGCAGGATGCTGAAGACCGTGCTCAGCGCGAGCACGGGCACCGTCCCTACCGCGAGGATGGTCCCGGACTTCCCCCCGGCGGCCATGGTCAGTTCGCCTCCTCGGGCGGGGTGAACCGGCTCGCGAGCCACGGTGACGCGCTGTCCGCGCGGGTGAGGACGACCTGGTAGGTGCCGACGTCGGTTGCGACGTCGACGACGGCGACGAACCCGCTCGTCTCGGCGACGAGCTGCGGCTCGGGTTCCGTCAAGACCTGGGTGGCGGGCACGTTGGCGGGGTCGACGTACGCGTAGTCGGACCGAGCCTGCTGGGTGAGCAGCGGCTCCAGTCGGGCCCACCAGGCGTCCTGCTCGCGCCCGCCCGTGCCGACGAAAGCACTCATCGCCGCCGCGGCCCGGTCCTCGGCCTCGATGCGCTGGGCGTCGTCCCACGTAGGGGAGGGCTGCGGGTCGATGGTCTCGCCGGAGTCCTCGTCGACCACACCGTCCAGCGGCCCAGGATACTGGCGGGCTTCGTCGGCTGACGGGCTGGCCGAAGACATGGGCGAGGCTTGTGGCGGGTCCTGCGCCGGTGCGCCCGCGCACGCTGCCAGCGCGGCCGCGACCGTGAAAGCCCCGGCCGCCAACGCGACCCTGCGTGCCATGCTCAGCCCCCTGCTGTCGTGCTCACTCGCTCGGACGCGACTCCTCGCCGTCCCCGCGCCGTACCGGGCGGGCATTGGATCCCGCCGCCAGCGTCGCCTTGAGCTCGTCACGCAGGACGAACCACGTACCGCCGACCTTGTACCCCGGGATCACGCCATCCTTGAGCCACTTGTAGACGCCCGGCTTGGTCATGCCCAAGATCTCCGCGACCTCCGGCACCGTCAGCGTGCTACCACGACCCTCGAACAACGCATCCAGAGCCGACGTCACGACAGACACCTGCACCCTCGAACGCATGCGAACACAGTAGACGCTACACGAGTCGCCGTGACTCTGTATAGGTCTATAGATGTCTGCGGCATGCTATTGCCTTCCGTTGGTGTCGCACGCTAGGGTCAAACGTATCGACGACTGCGTCCAATTATCAGGGGGCTCTGGGCAAATGTCCGATACCAACCCATGGGTGTCGCGCGCACAAATTCAGGCGAGCCCTGTCGTGGCGCCCACAGCCGAACCCCACGAGCCTGCGCTTGCCGGCCCGTCGGGGCCGCAACGCGGCGTCCCGGCGCCGGACCGCGCCGACCAGCTGCCCACCCACGCCCAGGAGCGACACCCGGCTTTGTGGTGGCTGGGCGTGCACGGGGGAGCGGGGGAGTCCACGCTCGCCGAGCTCGTCCCCGACTGGCCCGCCGCAGACCACGGCTGGCCACAGCCCCCGGGACCCGGCCCTGTCCGCGTCGTCCTGACCGCACGGGCGAACATGCGCGGCCTGCGCGCCGCCCAGGCTGCGGCCACACAGTGGGCGGCCGGCCTCGTCCCGCACGTCGAGGTCGTGGGGCTGGTGATCGTCGCCGACGCACCGGGCCGGCTTCCGCGCCCGCTGCGCGAGTTCTCACAGATCGTCGGCGGCGGGGTCCCGCGCACGTGGACCCTGCCGTGGATCGAGGCATGGCGCTTGGGGGAGCCGCCGGCACTCTCAGACGCCCCGCGCGAGGTCCGTCGACTCCTCGACGACCTGCGCGCTGTCGTCCGACCTGGTGCCGTCGGCACCGTCAACCGAAAGGAAACCCGATGAGCACCCTGCACAGCGTCCTCACGGCGGCGAGCGACCTCGCCGCCGTGATCCCGGCGCAGCTTCCCGATCCCGCCCCGACCCAGCCGCCGGGCACCGAGGCGGTCTCCACCATCCTCGGCTGGGCGAAGTGGGTCGGGCTCGTCGTGTGCATCCTCGGCCTCATCGCCGCCGGCACGCTCATGGCGGTCCAGTCACGTCGCGGGGAGGGCGGGGAGCACGTCGGCAAGATCGGCATGGCGCTCGGCGGCGTCATCGTCATCTCCGCCGCCGTCGCGCTCGTCGGCTTCATCTCCGGCGCCTGAGCGAAGGCCCCGGACATGGCTACCGACGACAACGAACAAAACCCGTTCACCCGGCCCCGCTTCATCACGGCTACGGTGCTCGTCGCCCTCATCGTGGTGCTCGGCATCGTGCTCGCGATCGTGAACGCGACGCGCTCTGACGACCCCGACCCCGCACCCGAACCCTCCTCCCCGTCGCCCACGACGAGCGCCGCCCCGACGACCGAACCCTCGGACGACGCGGGCGGCGCCAGCGTCTGCGGGCTCGGCGGTGAAGAGCTGACTGGCTCTCTGTCGACCGCACCCGAAGCTGAGTGGGCGTACCAGGGGACCACGGCCTACCCCACGTCGCCCGAGTACGGGCCCGGCGAGACCACAGCAGACGGGGTTCGGTTCTGCTTCCAGCACTCGCCCACCGGCGCGCTGTTCATGGCCGCGAACGCACTGGTCCAGGGCTCCGACCCCGTGGTGAGCCAGGCGTGGGTCGACTACAGCCTCGCTGACGGTCCGTATCGCGACGAGCTCATCGGTCAGGTGGGTGACACCTCAGGATCTGAGGGCACCCGCATGAGCCTGGCTGGCTTCCGAATGCTCGCCTACGACGGCGACACCGCCCGAGTCGACCTCGCTGTCCGGGCGTCTTCCGGGGGGCAGAACCTGACCCTCTCGGGGGTCTACAAGCTGGTCTGGCAGGACGGTGACTGGAAGATCAGTGCCGACGTCGCCCAGCCGCTCAACACCGCGACGGTTCCGGACCTCGCGGGCTACATCACCTGGGGGGAGTGACAGACGGTGGCGGAGTGCGGATTCATCGACTTCGGCTGCAAGGCCGAACAGCTCGCGACAAGCGCGATCGGTGACGCGATCGAGAATATGGCGGCCGCGGTCATGGAGGCTTTCGGCAAGACCGTCGCTTCGCTGGGCACCGTCTGGATGTATATCGGGACGCCGGACCTGACCGGCGGCGGTTCGTCGACGATTAGCGCAGGCAGCTCGGCCGCGGACAGCGAGAACATCACCACGGTCCTGGGCTACGTCACCTGGGTCAGCCTCGTGATCGCGATCTTGTCGCTCGTGGCCCTGGGGGCCTTGATGGCGACGAGGCTGCGCGCCGGCGAGGGGGTGGCGGCCGTCGGAAAGGTCGGTCTCCTCCTCGGCGCGGTGGTGCTCATCTCCGGATCGAGTGCGATCGTTACTGGGCTCATGCCTGCAGGTCCGAACAACGCGGGTGGCGCGACGCTGTTTCTGCAGAACAGCCTCTGGTGGTACATGGGCGCGGCGGCCGTCGTCTCCGTGATCATCGGTGGCGCGCGGATGGCCTATGAGCAGCGCGCTGAGCCGGGGCGAGAGACGGTCAAGAGCCTGCTGACGCTCGTCGTCGTCGCAGGGTCCGGAGTGACGATCATCGGGCTCCTGGTCGCAGCCGCGGACTCCTTCTCCGTGTGGCTCATCAACGGCGCGCTCGATTGCGACGTCGCGGCCGACAGTGCCTGCTTCGGAGAGGGCATCACCTCTCTGCTCGCGCTCACCACCAACCCCGCAACGGGGGGCCTCGGCGCGCTCCTCATCATCATCCTGGGGCTCATCGCGACCCTGGCGGCCGCGTTCCAGATCGTGCTCATGGTGGCGCGCGGCGGGATGCTGGTCATCCTGACCGGCATCCTCCCGCTCTCGGCGTCGTTCACGAACACCGAGATGGGCAAGAGTTGGTTCAGGAAGTGCATCTCCTGGCTGGTCGCCTTCATCCTCTACAAGCCAGCGGCTGCGATCGTGTACGCCGCGGCGTTCCAGCTCGTCGGTCAGGGCTCCTTCGAGGACGACGGCTCGGGTCTGCTGGCCGTGCTGACGGGTCTGATGTTGATGGTGATCGCGCTGTTCGCGATGCCGGCGCTGATGCGGTTCGTCACCCCGATGGTGGGTGCGATGGCGAGCGGTGCTGGTGGTGCGGCGCTGGCGGCAGGCGCCCTCGCGGCGCTGCCGAGCGGCGCTGCCGCGATCGGCCGCCTCGCCTCAGGCAGCTCCAACTCGTCGACGACGAGCAACGCGCAGCCAGGGAACGAGGGCCAGAGCGGGAACCAGGGCCCGTCAGGTGGAGGCGGGGGCGGCAACACCGCTCCGACGGCGAGCACGCCGCCCAACCCGCAGCAGAGCGGGGCCGGGGCTGGCGGCGGGACGAGCGCAGGCGCGGGTACCGGCGCAGGCGCCGGTGCGGGTACCGGTGCGGGTACCGGCGCAGGTGCAGGTGCAGGTGCAGGAGCTGCGGCCGGTGGTGGGGCGGCCGCAGCTGGTGCCGCCGGCGGCCCGGTGGGTGTGGCGGCTGGTGCGGCGCTGGATGCCGCGTCGAAGGCTGGGCAGGCCGCGGCAGGTGCGGCGAAGAGTCTTGGTGAGCAGTCGACTGGTGAGGGGGGCGGTCCTGATGGCAGCCGTTGAGGTGAACAGGGGTCCTCGGACCTACGGGAACTGGCGACGTCCGACCTCGCCCGGGATCCTCGGGCTCGGTTCCGTGGGCACCGGGATGCTGCTGGCGGGCCTCATCGCGGTGGTCATCACCGTGATGGTCGCCGGTCTGCTCGAGGCCGTGATCCTCGCCGGGGTGCTCGGGGCCGTGATGCTGGCGGTGTTGACGAAGGACGCGCACGGCAAGAACGTCATCAGCCGCGGCGGTGCACGCGTCGCGTGGTGGTCCGCGCGCTCGCGTGGCACGCACGTGTACCGCTCGGGGCCGCTGGGCCGTGCACTGTGGGGCACGTACCAGCTCCCTGGTCTCGCGGCCCCCACCCGGCTGAGTGAGCACACCGACTCCTACGGTCGCCCGTTCGCGCTGCTGTACACGCCGGCGACGGGGTCTTACTCGGTGGTGATCGGTACCGAGCCCGACGGCGCCGCGCTCGTCGACACCGACCAGATCGACGTCTGGGTAGCGGACTGGGGCCACTGGCTGGCGAACCTCGGGGACGAGCCGGGCGTGGAGGCTGCGTCGGTCACGATCGAGACTGCCCCCGACTCGGGGTCGCGTCTGCGTCGTGAGGTCGAGACGAACCTGGACGACGGCGCACCCGAGTTCGCTCGGCAGATGCTCCTCGAGGTCGTCGACCGCTACCCGGCCGGGTCGTCGACGGTGAAGGCGTACGTCGCGATCACGTTCACCGCGGCGAACCGGGTCGGCGGGAAGAAGCGGGGGCCTGAGGAGATGGGCCGCGAGCTCGCCGCGCGCTTGCCCAGCCTCACGGCCGGCCTGCAGGCGACCGGTGCGGGTGCGGCGCACCCGCTGTCGGCGCAGGACGTGTGCGAGGCGATCCGCGTCGCCTACGACCCGGCCGCCGCGGTGCTCATCGACGAGGCGCATGCGACGGGTGAGCCCGTCGAGCTGTCCTGGCCCGACGTCGGCCCGTCGGCCGCGGAAGCGTCGTGGGGCGGGTACCGCCACGACTCGGCGTACTCGTGCACGTGGGCGATGACGTCGGCGCCGCGCGGCAACGTCCAGTCGGGCGTCCTGGCCCGCCTCCTGGCCCCGCACCGCGAGATCGCGCGCAAGCGGGTGACCCTGCTGTACCGGCCGATCGACGCCGCGAAGGCGGCGGCGATCGTGGAGTCGGACCTGCGGGCCGCGGAGTTCCGGGTCACCTCGACCAGCAAGCCTGCGGCCCGTGAGACGCTCGCTGTCCGGGCGGCGGCCGCGACGGCGCAGGAGGAGGCCAGCGGTGCGGGCCTGGTGCAGTTCGGGATGCTCGTTACCGCGACGGTGACCGACGCCAGCCGCGAGGCCGACGCGAGGGCCGCGATCGACAACCTCGCCGCGACGGCGCGCCTGCGGCTGCGGCCCGTGTACGGGTCGCAGGACTCCGCGTTCGCCGCGGCCCTTCCACTGGGCCTGGTGCTGGCGAAGCACATCAAGGTCCCGGCCGAGCTGAGGGAGAAGCTGTGAGCACCCGAGCACGCGCGAAGAAGGCACCCAAGCAGCGCGAGCTGCGGCCCCTGCGCCCGCCGATGCGCGGGTGGCTGGGCCGCGGCCGCGGCCAGTCCAACTACGTTCAGCAGGCCGACGAGTGGCGCGGCACCACCGTGCAGGTGTGCGGCATGTGGCCGTTCGCGATCGGCGCCGGCACCCCCATGGTGGGGGTACCGTTCGGCCGGCACATCCTCACCGGCGCCACGCTGTGCTGCGACCCGATCAGCTGGTACCAGCGGGCGAACCTCATCGGGAACCCCTCGGTGTTCTTCCTCGGCCGTCCCGGGCTCGGCAAGACGTCCGCGGTCATGCGCATGGCCGTCGGCCTGTCCGGACAGGGAGTCATCCCGCTCGTGCTGGGGGACACCCGCCCGGACTACGTCCGCATGGTCGAGAAGCTGGGCGGCCAGGTGATTCCGCTCGGGCGCAACCGCGGGTCGCTGAACGTCCTGGACCCGGGCGAGGCTCCCGACGCTGCGCGCCGGCTCCGCGCGGCCGGGTACACCCAGGCGGCCGAGGAGGTCCTGGCTGATGCCCAGGGCCTGCGCCTAAACATGCTGGTCGCGCTCATCACGGTGCTGCGCAAGAGCGCCCCGACCTCGCGCGAGGAGACGATCCTCGCGCGCGGTATCGCCTGGCTCGACGAGCACCACGACGGCGTCCCCCTGATCCCTGACCTGCTCCGCGTGGTCCGCTCGGCGCCGCCCGAACTGCGGGAGGCGGCCCTGGACCGCGGCACCGATCACCGCTACCAGGAAGTCACCGAGGAGCTGGAAGCCTCGCTCGTGGCGCTGAGCCCGGGCGGGAAGTTCGGGGACGTGTTCGCCAAGCCGACCACCCACCCCATGCGCCGCGACCGGGCCGTGGTCTACGACGTCTCCGCGATCCCTCAGTCCGACGGCGACCTGCGCGCGGTCGCGCTGCTCGCGTCCTGGTCCGCGGGCTTCGCCGTGGTCAACATCGCCCAGACCCTCGCCGACGTCGGCCTCGAGAACCGCCGACACTACTTCGTGATCCTCGACGAGCTTCACCAGGCACTCAAAGCCGGCCCGGGGCTCGTCGACCGCGTCGACTACCTCACCCGCCTCAACCGCACCGTCGGGGTGGGCCTGGCGATGATCACGCACACGCTCAAGGACCTGCGATCCCTCCCGCTCGAGGAGGACCGGCAGAAGGCCATGGGCTTCATCGAGCGGTCCGGCCTGGTCGTGTGCGGCGGCCTGCCCCCGAGCGAGATGCCGCTGCTGACGTCCGTCGTCGCGCTCTCGCGCGGTGAGCAGGAGCTGCTCGCCGGCTGGCAGGACCCGCCCGCGTGGGACCCGAAGGAAGGACGCGAGACGCCACCGCCCGGGCGCGGCAAGTTTCTCGTCAAGGTCGGCGGCCGTCCAGGCATCCCGATCGACCTCGTGCTCACCGAGTCCGAGAAGTCGCTGCACATGAGCGCGATGCGCTGGACCGACCGGTCGCGCACAGGCCTGCTCGACGAGGGGGCGGCGTGATGAGCGTGCCAAACAACCAACGCCGCGACCCCGGCGGCCTGTCCGGCGAGGCCGTACTGCTGTGGGTCGCGATCGTCGTCGTCGTACTCGGCGTCGGAGCGATCTACGCCGCGATGCACCTGGGCCACATGCTCGCCGGCACCGGCGTCGTCGTGCCGGGCGACCCGTTCACCGTGACGTTCGCCCTGTTCGGCGGCGATCTCGCCTGGCCGGGCGCACCCGGCTGGTGGGTCCTGGCCGGCCTCCCCCTCATCATCGTCGCGCTGGGCACCCTGGTGACGGTCCGCCTCGCGCGTAAGAGCGCGCGCCGTAGCCGCGTCGACCGCGCGGCCACCTACATGGGCCGCGGCCGCGATGTCGAAGGGCTCTCCCGCAAACACGTGAGCCGCACGGCGCAGCGCCTCGGGGTGCAGGCTGCTCCCGGTCTGCCGATCGGGGTCACCGTGTCCACAGGGCAGCGCCTGCTCAGCTCGTGGGAGGACATGCGTATGACGATTGCCGGTCCGCGCACCGGTAAGACGACGTCGATGGTCGTTCCGGAGATCCTGGACGCACCCGGCTCGGTGCTGTCGACGTCGAACAAGCGCGACGTCGTCGACCAGACACGCGGCCCGCGCTCGACGGTCGGCCCGGTCTGGGTGTTCGACCCGCAGGGGATCGCCGGCGAGAAACCCAGTTGGTGGTGGAACCCGCTGAGCTACGTCACCGACGAGGTGCGCGCCGCCAAGCTGGCCGAGCACTTCGCGTCCGGCTCGCGCGACCCTGGCGCCCGCACCGATGCCTACTTCGACCCCGCCGGCCAGGACCTCCTGGCCGGGCTCCTGCTCGCCGCGGCGCTCGACGCCCGCCCGATCACCGACGTCTACACCTGGCTCACGCGCCCCACGAACCAGGCCCCGGTCACGATCCTCACCGCGCACGGCTACCCGCTGACCGCCGACCAGGTCGCCGGCGTCATCGCCGCACCCGAGAAGCAGCGCGGCGGCGTGTACGGAACCGCGCAGCAGATGGCGTCCTGCCTCACCAACAGGCAGGTCGCGGCCTGGATCACCCCGCAGGGCCCCGTCGACACCCGGCCCCAGTTCAGCCCGGAGGAGTTCGTGCGCGCCGGGCTTCCGTCCGCGACGGCGGGGGAGTCGTCGCCGACGAAGCCCGGCACCCTGTACTCGCTGTCCAAGGAAGGCCGCGGCACGGCCGGCCCGCTCGTCACCGCGCTCACCGTCGCCGTCGTCGAGGCGGCCGAAGAGCTCGCCGCGCAGTCCGCCGGCGGGCGCCTCGCCACCCCGCTCGTCGGCGTGCTCGACGAGGCCGCGAACGTGTGCCGCTGGCGCGAGCTGCCCAACCTCTACTCGCACTACGGCTCACGCGGGATCGTCCTGGACACCGTGCTGCAGAGCTGGTCCCAAGGCGTGGAGGTCTGGGGCGAGTCCGGCATGAAGAAGCTGTGGAGCGCGTCCAACGTCAAGGTCTACGGCGGGGGAGTCAGTGAGGCGAACTTCCTCGAGGACCTCTCCCGCATGATCGGGGACTACGACCGGCTCTCGTCCTCGACGTCGACCGGACGCGGGCAGCGCACGGTCTCCCAGCAACTGCACCGCGAACGCATCCTCGACGTGGCCGACCTCGCGGCGCTGCCCAAGGGCCGCGCCGTCGTCCTGGCCTCCGGAGCCCGCCCGACCCTCATCCGCACCGTCCCATGGATGGCCGGGCCGCACCGCGAAGCCGTCGAGGCCTCGATCGCCGCGAACGACCCACAGGCGAAGCGCACCCTGCGCGAAGCCCACGACGAGATGGCGACCGTCGCGGCCGCCACTCCGCTCGAGGAGGCACCGTGAGCGACTGGGGCACCGACGACTACGAGCCGACGATCGAGGCCCAGCCCATCGACGTCGACGACGCGCCGGCTCTCAGCGGCCCGGCGGAGGTCGAGCCGCCCGAGGTCGCCGAGGCACGGGCCACGCTCGAGAACGCGCTGGCGGCGCACGCGCACGCGACGACCCAGCTCGACGACGCGCGCGACGCTCTCGCGGACGCCGAGGGCGTCCTGCGCGTCGCTGAGGCCAAGGTCACCGACTACGAGGACGACGAGACCAAGGCCACGTGGCAGCGCGTCGCCGCGGCCGAGGACGTGGAGAAGGCCCGCCGGGTCCTCGCCCGTCGCACCGCCGCGGTCACCGCCCGGGAGAGCGAGCTCGAGGACGCAGTCGCCGTCCTCCACCACGCCGACCAGGACCTCGCGGACACCATCGCCCAGGCCCGCCCCGTCGCAGCCGAGCAGGCGAGCGCCGACGACCCGCCGGCGCTCTACTACGGCTCGGTCGACGAGTTCGTGCGCGAGTACCTGCGAAACGTCTACCGACGCCACATCGCCGGCCGCGGGGAGCACCGGGTCTGGGCGGCCGAGTGGTGGAAGTACGACGAGGCCGTGATCCGCCTCGAAGCGCTCTGGCGCGCCTGGGAACACCTGCGCCAAGACCCCGCCACCGGCATGAGCGTGTGGTGGCGCGACCACGCCGACCACCACATGGCCGTCCTGCTCGACCCACAGAACGGGCCATTCGGCCCCGTCGACGGCAAGCACGACCGCAACACCCCCGGCGCACCGCTGCCTTACGCCGCGCCCCCAGAGGGCATGTTTCCTGACGTCCGCGAGCACCAGCACGAAGGAGCAGCATGACCACCTCGTCAGAGCCCACGATCGTCGACCCAGCACGGCGCCCCACGGACGCCGGACTCAGGGCGCTCGGCGTCGAGTACCTGCGCGTGACGTACGTCCACGAGCAGCGCTACCGCTGCGAGGCATGGCACTTGACCGACGGCGAGGTCGTCGTCATCGTCACGGAAAACGGCGGGGCGAGCCTGATTACCGCCCCACGAAGGTGTCGGAGATGGTCCGCGAACGCTGGCGGCACCCGAACCTGACGATCATCGAGGACTGGATCCAGCTCTTCATCAACGATGAGCCGACGACGCGCTTCCAGATCTCCTACGAGAAGGGCGGCAACCGCCCTCAGGTACACCGCATGGTATACGCGCGGTCTCACCCTGCCGCGCTAACGGGGCCAGCTCTTGGCGGCAACATCGACCGACGCGGCTCCCGTGGCTACTAGCACCGCAAGACTTCACCCGCTGAGAAAGTTTCACACTCTGGCGCGAAGACCGCGAGATCTGTCATGATCCCCCCACGTCGAGAGCTATTCGACCCCAACCATGAAAGCAGGAGCATGAACCGGCTAACCGCTCTAGTCGCCGCCGTCGCTGCCTCGGCGAGCCTCCTGCTCACCGCGATGTCAACCCAAGGCGCAATCGCCGCTGACGAGCCCGCGGCACTTGACGTCGAAACGGCTGCCATTGATCTGCCCTGCAATCCAGACTTGACCGACTGCGACACCCCGGAGCCGGAACCTTCAAGCCCAGGGTGTATCGATGCTTCCGAACTACCGCCTGGCGTAGCATACGACTCGTGCGTCCAATCTCAGGAGTGGACCCAAGAGGCACCGCCACAGTGGAGCATCGGAATGTTGCCGCTGCCGGACCCTAGGGCGCCCAAGACAACCTGGCCGGCAGCCGAATCCGGAAGCGAGTACGAATACTGCGAGATCACCACCGTTGATGAGCCTGACGACGGACTCGCTTGCTTCGAAATGGGAACACCCAGCGAAGGCGATGTCCAGTCCATTTTGGATGACCCGCCTACCGACGAGCCGGACCCAGAGGATCAGGCGGACGCTGCCATCGCTGAAAACTTCGCTGAAGGCGATGTGGTGACCTCGCCGGGCATGGTCGCCGAATCTGCGACGGCTTCAAGTGCAGTTGCGACCACCGGATACTCGTACGTGCAGCCGCCATCCCAATGCGCGAACGCGCGATCTAAGCCGTATACTAAGCGCACTCAATCCTGCCTATCAAAGACAATCATAATCAGCATCATCAAGAACCGGGTGGTGAAAGGGGTTATTACACTGACCACCCTGACATACGTTTATACCGACCCCCGCACCAGTCAGCTTTTCAATCAGACGTCAATCAAGCGCACATCTGCGACGGGAGTCAGCACGAGTGGCGTCGTCGTAAGCGGAAGCTTTGGTTGCAGTAGCTATTGTCAGGGCAAGTCGGGATCGTTGCCATCGAGGACACTAGGGAGTTCGGCGATCCACGCGATCGGGCGACTCGCACCGTCGATCCCGAGCGGATCGAAATCTAGCGTCATCAACTATTGGCGCTTTACATTCATGAAAGCTGGTTACACGACCGCTACGACCTCTACCTACTCTCTTTCGCCACGCTGCGACAACAACGCTGTTGCGAGCATGGGTAAAGGTTGCGTCTTCCCCGCCGCCAACATCTATATGCACCACCCGACGACTGGTGCTTATTATGAAGTATCTCGGCATGTCGATAAGGCAATTGCATCCGGCCTTCCGAGCACATTGACCCGAACCAACACCACTCAGAAGATCAAGAATCGCGCCAAGGCCTGCCCGAGCACCGTGCCCTCGTATCCTGGCCACCAATGCGATGAGTACCCGTTTGCATCGACGAATCAGGGTGCGGCATCAGGCGGCTCCGCTCGGATATTCTCCGGCTGCCATCTTTCAACAATCTCAGGGTCCGGAAGTACGGGCTTTAGTCGCTGTCTTGTCCTAACGGGCCACAACGGCGCGCACGCAAATGCTCTCAGTAGCTTCTACTACCACAACAGGGTGCTTGTGGGTGACAAGTTCTATGCAACGCGCGGATAAGGAACAGCCTGGAGATCCAGGGGTACGGTGCGGGTCCTTAGTGCAATTGGCAGATGCTGGAGCTGTACCAATTGACTCAGCTGCACATCTCTCGGAGGAGCAGGGCCAGAGTGACTACACGAACGGCCTGATTTCACCCCTCCCCGGTGGAGGCGCGTGGATCCTCACTGGCTGCTACATGGGACCTGTCAAGATTTCGTGGTCCTCTGGAACAGAGCCTCCAGACCTCGACTTGAGTCGGTGGGAGGACGTGGCGCAAGTGGTCGTAAGACCTGACCATGGCGCACTCGTGATCCGCGGATTCATGGAGTCCGGAGAAGACGGCAATTCGCCCAATTTGGCTCAGTCATCGAACGCAGAGCATATGATCCGATGTGCCGCCAGAAATCGCGATATCGACGCGCACGAGGCAGTGTTTGAGCCAATGGAGGAGTTTCAGGTCGATATCTGGTTGCGACGCCCCGGTGACGAGGCGACACTATTCAAGTCGAAAAGTGAATTCGCACGCCACCATAACCCGGACCTCTAGTCGACCTACGAGAGAGGACAGGACCAACCGCACCCGGTCCCCTCTCGTCGCTTCGCGGATGGCTCAGCGGTCAAGTCCGGTGCGCTGAGCCTGGGTCGCGCGACCCCGGGTATTGCGGGCATTCGGGCTGCTGCGCGCGGTCTTGGACGCCACGGCTTCCGTGGCGGGCTTTGCCTGGCTGACGTCGGCGCGGATCCGGGTGTCGACGACCTCGCCCGCGATGCCCTTGGCCCGCAGCTCGCTCGCCGTGGCGTCGCGGCGTTCGGCGCTGTCGTAGGTGGCACGCCCGTCCTCGCGGGTCCGGTTCCCGAGCGCGTCACGCTGAGCTGCCTCGGCGGCCGCACGCGCGCGCTCGTCGGGGTCCGGTTCGTGCTCGGCGGCGCTGCGCGCCTCATCGGCCAGCCGGTCCTCGCGGTCGGCCTGCTGCATGAGTCGCTGGGCCTCGGCGTACTCGGCGGCGGCGCGATGGCGCTCCTTCTCGGCGGCCGCGACAGCCACCTGCTCGGCCTGGCTCATCAGGTGCGGGAACTTCGACGCGATCGCGAGATCGACATCGTGGTCCTTACCCTTCCAGCCCGGCACGTCGGGACCGGTGTTGTCTCCCGCCGGCAGGCGGTCCAGTAGAGCGAGTGCCTCACTCTTGGAGATCTGATAGTAGAAATTTGCCTCGTTGCGAAACTCGGTCACTGTGAAGGTTGGCTCGCGGTGCGGAGCTTCCGCCTCGCGGTTCGCAGCCTCTGCTTGGACGCGCGTCGTGAGGGCATCCGGGTCCAGCCCGTAGCGTGCGCGCATCTCGGTGCGCATGTGTTCCTCGGCGCGCGCAGCGTCGGGGTCCTCGTGGGCCCACGTGCGAGCGACCTGGTACGTCTGGGCGACCTGCTCGACCGGCGCCCGGTCCCACCAGTCCGACCGGTAGACGTTGCCGAGCTCGACGCGGGCGGCGCGCCGCTCGGCCTCGAACCGGGACTGCATCTCGCGGGTCTGCTGCTCGCTGCGCGCCTGCGCGCGCCGCAGCGCCTCCTCGCGCATCCGGGCGATGCGTTCCCCGACCTGCCCGGCGGCGGTGACCAGCACGCGTAGCTGGCCCTCGAACGCCTCCTCGATACCGTCGCTCTCCTCAGCCACGATGGGCCCCCTCTCCTATCGCTCCGGGCCGCGCTGCGCGCCCGGCTGGACCGTGTGCCGTCGCCGTGCCGCCTCGAGGTCTGCCGGCAGCGGCGACGCCGTCGTGGTCGCGTCCGTGTGTCCCGCGCCCAGCCGGTCAAGCACGGCCTGCGCCTGCGGGTCGAGCACCGTCGGCGTCGGCGCCGGCGCAGTGACCGTCG
>JACYFD010000001.1 GCA_014803435.1 Cellulosimicrobium terreum | reverse complement strand
CGACGTTTGCGCCCCAAAGTCCAGCCATGGTGGTTCCCCTTCTCTCGCCGGGAGCCGCACCGTGCGACCCCGTCCGTGTCCTGATGGACGTACTCAACCATCGCCCGCCCCGAGGCGTCGATGGGGAGGCCTCCCCATGAGCCTGGACCCTACTGGTCCGGCCTCCGGGCGACCTAGTCGGGCAGGGCGACGTGCATCTTGCGCGGCCGTCCCGACAGGACCAGGAAGCCACGTCCGGGCGGGAAGTCCGCGCGCCGGATCCGCCCGAGCGAGGTGCTCAGGAGCGAGTCGCCGTCGATGTCGCCGGGCGTGAGCAGCAGTCCCGTCCGTCCCGCCTTGAAGGGCTGCGCCAGCGCCCACGCCTGGCCCCAGGTCGACGTCTCCGCCTCACCGACGACGAGCTGTTCCGCACGGACCGCCGTCTTGACGAAGGTCGCGAGCGGCTGCTCCGCGGGGGTGCCCGTGAACTCGGTGATCGACTCGGCCAGCACGGTCAGCGAACCCGGGCGCAGCGCACCGGAGTCGATCGCCCGCGTCAGGTTCTCGAGCAGCGACACCACGTCCTCCGGCGTCGTCGCGCTCGTGTCCCACACGTCGAGCGACGCGATGCTCGTGCGGCGCGGCGCGAGGAAGACGACCCGGCTGCCGCCACCGCGCCGCACGGCCTGCGCGATGGTGACGAGCGCCGTCGTGCGACCGCCGCCGGGCGGACCGGACAGCATGAGCGTCCCCCGTGAGGGGAGCCCGACGGGCGCGATGTCGAGGTCGTCGAGGCCGAACGCGGGCCGGTCCCCGGCCCGTACCGGCAGGTCGGCGAGGCGGAACGTGTCCGGCAGCCGCTCGACGGGCGGCGCCGGGCGGATGCCGAGGCGGGCCATGGCGTCGCGCAGCTTGTTCACCTCGCGCGACTGGATCGCGACGTTCGCGTCGCCACCCAGCACCGCGACCTGCACCTCGTCACCGTCGAGGATCGCGCGGCCCGGGGGCGACGTCAGTGACAGGACGTCGCGAGGGACGCCGAGCGAGAGGTAGTCCTCCTCGCTCGCGAGGCGCAGCACCAGGCGCTTCTGGATCGTCGACCCCAGCGACGCGGGCACCGACGAGGCGCGCGAGCCCGCGACGATCACGTGCACGCCGACCTGCCGGCCGTCGGTGGCGATCTGCGAGAACGCCCCCCACACGGGGAAGCCCGGCGTGTTCTTGAACTCGTAGGACTCGCGGAACGCGCCGATGCCGTCGACGAGGAGCAGGATGCGCGGCTCCTCGGGGGCGTTCGCGAGCCGGCGGTACTCGGTGATGTCTCCCGCGCGGACCCCCGCGTAACGGGTCGACCGCTCGTCGACGACGTCGCGCAGCATCCGCAGGACGCGCGAGATCCGCTCCTCGTCGTCGTTCGAGACGACCGCGCCGACGTGCGGCAGCTCCTCGAGCATGCGCAGCCCGCTCGCACCGGCGTCGATCGCGTAGACCTGGACGGGACCGCCGCGGGCCGTGATCGCCGCCGAGATCGCGATGGTGCGCAGCGCGGCGCTCTTGCCGGCGCCGCCCGTGCCGTAGACCGCCATGTTCCCGTCCCGGTCGGGCTCGTAGAACACCGTGGGCTGCGTCTGCGAGGACGGCTCGTCCTGGACTCCCAGCAGGAGCATGGTGTCCGTGCGCGGGTTGGGCAGGCGCGCGAGGTCGTACGTGTGCGCCAGCTCGGGCAGCCAGGGCTTGCGCGGCGCGGGCACGGCCGCGTCCTGCGCGGCCCGGGCGATCGTCGCGACCATGCGGCTGATGTCGTTCGGGCCCGGGTCGAGCGTGTCGTCGACCTCCGGCTCGGGCAGCTCCCAGCGCGTCGCCGCACCGAACGACATCTCCTGGACGTCGATGCGCGGGCGCTCGGGCTCGGCCGTCGTCCACCCGCCCGCGTAACCGGTCTGGAAGGGCGTGATCCGGCCGGGCCCGGTCTTCACCGCGCCACGCCCGGGGATCGACGGGTCGAAGTGCGCCGCCATGGGGATGCCGAGGATGTCGGTCGAGTCGTCCGCGTCCGCCATGCGCAGCGCGACGCGCAGGTTCGTGTTCGCGCGGAGGTTGTCCTTGATGACACCGGCGGGGCGCTGGGTCGCGAGGATGAGGTGCAGCCCCAGGGACCGACCGCGCTGCGCGACGTCGACCACGCCGTCCACGAACTCGGGGACCTCGTTGACCAGCGCCGCGAACTCGTCGACGACGATGAGCAGGCTCGGCGGGGCGTCCGGGTCGCCCGTGCGCTCGAGGGACGCGAGGTCCTTCGCCTTCTTCCGGTTGAGCAGGTGCTCGCGGTACCGCAGCTCGGCGCGCAGCGACGTGAGCGCGCGCCGCACGAGGTGCGGCGAGAGGTCCGTGACGAGGCCGACGGTGTGCGGCAGGTGCACGCAGTCCGCGAACGCCGCGCCACCCTTGTAGTCGACGAACAGGAACGTCACGCGGTCCGGGCTGTGCGCCCCCGCCATGCCGAGCACCCACGACTGGAGGAACTCGGACTTGCCCGCACCCGTCGTCCCGCCGACGAGCGCGTGCGGCCCCTGCGTGCGCAGGTCCAGGTAGAGGGGCTCGGTGCCGGAGTGGCCGACGAGCGCGCGCAGGTTGGTCGGCGTCCTGCGCCGCACGGGCGGCGACCCGTCACGCGGGGTGAGCGACCGGTTCTCCCGCCACCGGTCGACGAGCACCGACGGGTCCTCCGCGAGCGAGGTCCCGGCGAGGGCGAGGTACGACACGGAGCGCGGCAGGTCGGAGTCGTCGTCGACCGGCGCCCCGACGTCCACCACGGGCGCGAGGATGCGCGCGAGCTCGTGCGTGGTGGCCAGGTCGACGGTCTCGCACGTCACCGGGAAGGTCAGCTGACCCAGGCGCACCTCGCCCGAGGTGGCCCCCGTGGCGGCACCGGGCGCACCCGTCGTCGGGCCGCCGGTCAGGTCGTCGCCGACCAGGACGAACGTCCGGCACGCGGCCGGGAGCTGCTCCACCGTCGGCGCGACCCACACGACGTGGACGCCCGCGTCCGGTCCGCGCTCGACCAGGCGCGTGAGCCGCGAGCGGTCGACCGGCGCGTCGTCCTCGATCAGCACGACGACGGTCGGGAGCACCGGCGACGGCGTGTTCTCGGCGACCTCCTTCGGGTCGAGCGCACCGCGCAGCTCGGCGCGCCGGTCGAGGTCCGCCCCGCGCGACTCGATGAGGTCCTCGAGCCGGGACAGCAGCGACAGCGCCGCCCCGGGGTTGTCGGCCAGGTGGTCGCCGTCGAGCGGGCTGTGCGGGGAGCCGGTGTGCGGCATCCACTCGAGCCACTCCCAGTCCTCGCGGGACCGCGGCGACGTGATCGCGGCGAGGACGAGCTCGGCCGGCGAGTGCAGGCCGGCGAGCTGGACGAGCATCCCGCGCCCGACCGCGTCCGCGACGGCACCCGGACCGGCGATCCCGAGCCCGCCGTCGGTGCGCAGGCGTGCGACGACGGGCACGCCGTCGATCGTCGCGCACTCCGCGGCCAGCTTCTCCAGCTCGCCCCAGAACTCCGGCAGGGTGTTGTTCTCGCCGAGCTGGTCGAGCTGGGTGCGCGACGGCGCGCGCCCGATCCCGACGCGCAGGGTGAGGAACGCCTGGTGCTCCGGGCGGTGCGTCCACAGCAGGCCACCCAGCCGGCGCACCCCGTCGACCGTGTCCGCGACCGACGGCGCCTCCGTGAGGCGGACCGCGCGCTCCACCGCGTGCGTGCGCTCGATCGTCACGCGCATCGCGGCGACGGACTGGCGGAACTGCTCGACCTGGAGCTTGAACTTGCGCTTCGCCTGGACCTTGTTGTCGATGTACGCGCCGAGCATGAGGAGCGGGCTCAGGCCGATGAACACGATCGACAGGACGTTCTTGGTGACTGCGTAGAGGATCGTGCCCATGATGAGGGGCGCGAGCATCGCCAGGTACGGGAAGCGCGGGGAGTCCGGCGGCTGCGGCGGCTTGGGCGCCTTGAGCTTGCGCTCGCCGAACCGCGCGACCACGCGCGGCGACCGGTTGAACTCCACGACCGGGCTCGTGGGGGCGAGGCTCGACGAGCGGTGCAGCGCCACCACCGAGACGACGGTGCCGCCGATCGTCACCGTGTCCGCCGACGTCAGGCTCGACCGGGTCATGCGCCGGCCGCCCATGACCAGACCGTTCGCGGAGTTCGTGTCCGTGATCTCGATCGACTCGCCCACGGTGATGCGCGCGTGCCGCTTCGACACCTGCGGGTCGGACAGCCGGATGTCCATGTCCCGGTCCCGGCCCACGTAGCTGGTCCCCACGGGGAGCGGGTACTCGGTCCCGGCGTCGGGTCCCTCGAGGACGCGCAGCACCGCCATGGCGGCGCCGCGGTCCTTGCCCGGCGCGTCGAACTGCTCGGACACCCGCACGATCGAGACCGTCGAGCCCGACCGCAGGCCCGCCTCGACGAGATCGCTCGTCGGGGCCAGGACGCGGCCCTGCCCGACGGCGCCCGCGCCGGTGGGCGCGTTCGTGATCTGGAGCGTCAGCCGCTCGGGCAGGTCGGCGCCCGCCCGCATCGGGTCACCGGCGAACAGCGCCTCCGCGACGTCCTGCACCGACGCGGTCGCGTCCGCTGTGACGGCGACGTTGGTCGTGCTCGAGTCCGGGCGGTGCAGGGAGAGCTTGATGCGCACGAAGGTCCTCTGGCTGGGTCAGCGGCGGCAGGGCCGCGTCAGGAGTCGTCGGTCAGGTCGAGCAGCGGCAGGTCGGTCGACGTCACGACCCGCGACGCGACGGCGTACTCCACGAGTCGGGCCCGACGGTTCGTCGCGAGGGCGCGCGGTCCGCCGCGCAGTCCTTTCACCCCGATCCGGTCGAGCTTGTCGCACACGTTGTCGAGCTTGCGGTTGAACCGCGTCACGGCCCAGCCGAGCCGCGCGGCCGCCGCGGCGGACGACGGGATCTCCGACAGGCCTGTCCCGTCGCGCCGCAGCATCGGCTCGGCGAGCGCCACGATGAGCTGCTTCTGGCTCGTCGTGAACGAGATCATGCCGATCGTGGTGGCGCCGGAGTCCGGGTCCTCCTCGGAGCGGATCTCCTGGTACGGCGCCCCGAGGAGCTGGGCGGTGAGCTCGTACGTCGTCGGGCCCGCGGTGAAGACGATCGACGTCGTCGGGAAGACGATCGGCAGGCGGTTGCCCGGCGAGAGCCACGACTGGACGCCGCCCCCGGAGTCGCACACCGTCGCGGAGATGAGGGTGCCGACGTTCGCGAGCCACCAGATCCCGCCCTCGTAAGAGACCCGCAGGAACCGTCGGTGCAGGTACGGGTTGTCCTCGATCGCCAGGTCGCCCTCGCGGCCGATGTCGAAACCCGTGCCGTCGTCGGCCGGCCGGAACCACTCCCCGCAGAACTCGACCGCCAGCTCGCTCGTCATGCTGCCCCCTCGACACAGGCCGTCGCCGGCGTGGTCGACTGCCGACCGTCCCGGACCACCCTGACCTCGATGCACACCTGCTCGTCCGGCTTGGCGCTCAGCTCGACCTCGGTCTCGTCGAACGCCTGCTTGTAGTCGCACTCCCCCACCGCGGTCCGCTCGCACCAGACGAACATGTCGCCCTCCTCGGCGTCCGCGCTGTCGTACGCCCAGGTGAAGGTCGCGACCTCGCGATCCGGGTCCCACTCCCCCACCAGGTCGTTCACGGGTGGCACGAGGTCGCCGAGGTTGTCCTGCGGCGGGGTCGTCGAGGTCGTCGTCGCCGTCTCGTCCGGATCGGTCGGCGACCCGCCGCCGCTCGTCAGCGCGTACACACCGATCCCGGCCGCGGCGAGGACACCGACGCCGATCAGGACGGGCCAGAGCGCTCCGCGACGCGCGGGCTGCTCGACGGCCTGCGACTGCCCGGAGGACGGCGCGTCCGGACGGTGGACCGTGTCCTCGACCGGTGGTGTGCCCCACCCGGGGCGCTGTCCCGGCGGAGTCGGGTAGAGCCTCGACGGCCCGGTCGTGTCCGTCGCCGGCCCGCTCCGACCCTGCGTCGGCCTGACGGCGGAGGTCGGGGCCGTGCGGCTCGGGACCGCCGTGGCCTGCGGGGCGGTCGCCCCGTACTGGTTCGGCGACCCGACGCCGTACTGCGTGGGCGCGCCGGTCGCCGCGGTCGCCGTCCCCGTCCACGCCGCGGTGCTGTACGTCGCGGCGGGCACGGGACCGGACGTCCCGCCCGAGGGACCTGCAGGGTCGATCGAGACGACCTGGCGCAGGCGCGTCCCGCCGTCGTCGTCGGGCTCCTCCTCCTGCACGTGCCCCGAGTCGTCGAGAAGGTCGATGGGAGTGACCGCGAGCGACAGCTCGTTCTGGACCTGCTGGAGAGCTCGCGCGAACGTGAGGACGGTCGGGTAGCGCGACGACGGGTTCTTCGCCATCGCGGTCGCGAGGACCCGCTCGAGCGACGCCGGGACGTCCGTGCGGCCGGTCGGTGCGAGCGGCGTGCCCTCGATGCGTGTGATGAGGTTGGCGCTCGAGTTCGAGCCGCCGGGCACCTCGAAGGGCGAGCGACCGGCGAGCAGGGTGTACGTCGTCGCGGCGAGCCCCCACAGGTCGGTGCCGATGCCGCTGCGCGGCGGCTCGGCGAACGACTCGGGCGGCGACCACGGGATGGACATGCCCTCCGCACGCGTCGCGTCGTCGACGGTCGAGGAGATGCCGAAGTCGGTGAGCGCGGGGTGCCCGTACTCCGTGACGAGGATGTTCGCGGGCTTGATGTCGCGGTGCAGGATCCCGGCGCGGTGCGCGGTCTCGACCGCTCCGCCCACCTGCACCGCGATGCGCAGCGCCTCCGCGACCGAGAGCCGCTCGGTGCGGTAACGGGCGCCCAGGTTGGGACGCGAGCAGTACTCCATCGCGAGGAACGGACGCCCGTCCGCCGCGATGTCGGCCTCGTACATCGTGACGATCGACGGGTGCGTCGACAGCGTGGCCATCAGGTCCGCCTCGGCATCGAACGCCGCCCGCTGGGACGGGCTCGACCACTCCTGGAGAAGCACCTTCACCGCGACCCGTCGTCGTGGTCGCTGCTGCTTGTACAGGAAGACATCGGAGAACCCGCCGGAGCCGATCAGCGAGACGTACTCGAAGCCCTCGATCTGAGGTGGTGGAGACGGTGCCCGCTTGCCGCTCACCAGATCCCCTCGAACGTCATGGTCACGCCGTCGCCCAGGTCGACGAGGTCTCCGTCGGTGACCAGCACCGGCTCGGACGGGTGCAGCCGTCGCGGCGCCTGGCCGGCACGGATGAGCGTCGTCCCGTTGGTGGTCGCCATGTCGGCGACCAGGACGTGCCAGCCCTCGAGCGAGATCTCCACGTGCGACCGCGAGATGTCCTGCTGCGGGCTCGGCACCGTGACCAGCCGAGGCATCTCCGCCGCCTGCGTCCGCGGGGTCCGCGGCCGACGGCCGACGATCACGCCACGGTCGAGCTCGACGGACTGACCCGTCGAGACCGCGAGCCGGCCGAGCGTGGGTCGCACCGCGAGCGACGCGTCACCCTCGAGCGGCGCTCCGCAGATCTTGCAGTCGTCGCGCGACGGCGGGTTCGGGTGACCCTGCGGGCACGTGCGCGCGAGGATCTGCTGACCCGGGCCCGGCGGCGACGCGAACGACGGCGGTGCGGGAACGGCGGGTTCGGCGCTCGGCGCTTCCGCCGGCTCACCCTCCGCCTCCTCGGCCGCTGCCCGCAGGTCCGCGATGGCGGACGACAGCACCGTGTGTCCGTCGTGGTCGGTGCCGTCGGTGCCGTCAGTCGCGTCGTCCTCGGGGTTGACCGTGGCCGCGCGGTGCGCCGCGGCCGGCGTCGCCCCGGTCCACTCCCGTGGCACACCGGCGATCAGCCCGGAGGACGCCGCCGGGAAGGGGTCAGCGGGGTCCTCGACGCCGGGCGCCTCCCACGGGGACGGACCCGCCGCCGACGGGTCCGGCACGGGCGGGACGGGAACGGGCGGAGGCAGGACGACCGGCTCCGCGGCCGGCTCGTGCTCCTCCTCGTCCTCGACCCGCACCGCGGCGTCCTCCACGGTCCGCATGACCGTCGAGCCCCAGAGGTGCCCGTAGTCGTCGTCGGCTTCCTCGACCGTGCCCGCGCCGGACGCGTCGGACGCGTCCGAGCCGCCGTCCACCGCGACGTCGTCCCCCGCGGGCTGCACGTCGAGGTCGGTCGAGCGGTCGCCGTCGAGCTCGGGCGGTGGAGCGATCGTCTCCTCGAAGGCGTGGAGCGTGTCGGACTGCGGCGGATGCTCGTCGTCGCCGGCGCCCTCCTCGGGCACTGCGGGCACCGCGGGAGCGAGCGCGTCGAGAACGGGCACCCCGGTCACGAGCAGACCAGACGCGGACGCCCCGGCGTCGGGCACCGCAGCGTTCTCGGGTGCGGCTGCGAAGTCTGTCGCGGCTGCCGGTGCCGCTGCTGCCTGGACGGGTCGCGCGCGGCGCGCCACGAGCTCCCACGACACCGAGTCCGCGAGCACCACGCCCGCGCCCAGCGGAAAGGACGGACGGTCCTCCCGGGGCGTGCCCGCGCTCGCGACCGCGCCCTGCCTGCTGCCCGTGCGGATCGTGAGCTCGACGACGTCGTCGACGACCCGCTCGGACCACGTCGTCACGTCGACCCCGTCGACGTGCAGCACCCCGTCGCCCTCGTGCTCGAGACCCACCACCAGGTCTCCGCGCACGGCGACGTGCACCCTGCGGTCGACGACCACCGCCACGGCGAACGGGGGGAGCGTGCGCAGGCCGGACCCGAAGGCGGCGGTGAGGACCTGCAGGACCTCGACCACGCCGGGCTCGTGACCGAGCTGGTCCCAGAGCGACTCGACGAGCGCCGACCCGCTCGGTTCCGGCAGGACGACGACCGCCCCGCCCCGGACGAGCGTGTGCGCGGTCCCAGCCTCGTAGCGCAGCATCACGCCAGGCCCCCCATCTGAAGACGTACCTCTCTCGGCAGGGTATCTTCGTCCGCGTGCGAGACGGACTCGCGCGGTGCTGTGCTCCCACCGCCCGTCTCGTCCGACACCCCGGTCGCGTCGATGACGACGACCGTGATGTTATCCCGTCCGCCCGCGGCGATGGCCTCGTGTACCAGAACCTCGGCCGCGGCCTGCGGGTCGGGGTGCGCGAGCAGGAGATCGGTGATCCGCTCGTCGGACAGCTCCCCGGTCAGCCCGTCCGAGCAGATGAGGACGCGGTCGTGCCGCTCGATCGGGACGTACCAGAAGTCGGGGCGCATCTCCGCGTGCGAGCCGAGGGCGCGCGTGACGACGTGGCGGCGCGGGTGCGTCAGCGCCTCCGCCGGAGTGAGCAGACCGGCGTCGACCATCTCCTGGACCTCGGAGTGGTCCACGCTCACCTGCTCGAGCCGACCGCGCGACAGGTGATAGGTGCGCGAGTCGCCCATGTTGATCACGAGCCAGTACGGGTTGCCGTCCTGCTCGGAGACGGCCACTCCCGTGATCGTCGTCCCGGCGCCCCGGCCGGGCTCGGTGACGATGTCGCGGACCTGCTCCTGCGCGACCTGGATCCGGGCGAGGACGTCGTCCGGCGTGACGACGTCGAGATCGGCGAGAGAGCGCAGGACGTCGACGGCGGTCGAGCTCGCGACCTCACCGGCGTCGTGACCGCCCATGCCGTCCGCGACGATGAACACCGAGCGGGAGACGAGGAAGCGGTCCTCGTTGAGCAGGCGCCTGGCGCCGCGGTGCGACGCGGCGCCCCAGGACAGGTGTACCTCGGTGTCCGTCGTCATCGCGTCACCGCGCGGACGACGACGCGGCGGTCGCCCACGTGGACGGTGCCGCCCACCGGGACGCGGACCCGGGTGCCGGGTGCCACCACCCGCGGCGGGGTGCCGGGCGCGGACACCACCGTGCCGTTGGTCGACCCGCGGTCGGTGACCCAGAGGCCACCCCCGTCGACCCCGAGCTCCGCGTGCGTCTTGGACACCGAGCGCGTCGGGTCGTCGACCGCGACGAGGTTCCACGAGCCGGCGTCGGGCGCCTGGGGGTTGCGCCCGATCAGCGTGGGACCGTCGACCGCCCGCAGCTCGCCCGACTCCAGCTCGAGGGCGACCGGGGAGACCGGGGCCGGCTGCAGCGCGCTCCTGGCAGGAGCAGCCTGCACGGCGTGCGAGGGCTCCGGTGCGACCGGGGCGGGTGCGGGAGCCGGCCGTGGCGGCTGTGGCGGCTGTGCCGCGCCCGGGACCCCGGTGATCAGGCTGTCGGACCCACCGGACGGCGCCGGGGACGGGAACGCCCATGGGTCGGGTGTCGGTGCCGGTGCGGCAGAGGGTGCGACGCCAGGACCGGGCGACGGGGCCGAGGTCGGCGGCGCGAACGAGCGGACGGAACCGCCCGGCGACCGCTGTCCCGCGGCGGGCTGCGAGAACCCGTCCGTCGGGTAGCTCGCCCCGCTGTACTGCGCGAGGCCGGGGGCGGGGCCGATGACGGGGGCCGCCCGGCCCTGGAGGTCGGGCCGCCCGACGAGGGACTCGACACCGCCGTACGCCCCGTCCGGACGGTCGGCCGAGATCCCGCGGACGTCGAGGACGACGGCCTTCGCGAGCCCGTCGTGCCACCCCTGGCGACGGCCCGAGGAGTCGAACGCCGGGCTGAGCACGACGACGATCGCGAGCGGGGGGATGATCGCGCTCACACCGATGATCAGCCAGCGCAGCAGGGCCCGGCCGAACCCGACCGAGGTCCGCGCGGTCGCGTCGAGCGTGCGGATCCCCATGGCCAGATTCCCCAGGGTCTTCCCGGTGGACCCTTCCCAGAACCAGGTACCGACCCACCAGGCGAGGGCGATCACCCCCGCGACGACGTAGACGACGACCGCCTTCGTCAGCAGCGCCGACGCCTCCTCGGGGGTGACGACGCGCACCCCGCCGAACAGCGGGAAGCCGACCAGGCTCAGGCCACCCAGCAGGACGGCCAGCACGATGACCCCGGGCACCAGGACGTCGATCGCGAAGGCGACGAAGCGCCGCCCCACGCCCGCGGTCGGGGCGTCGGCGACCGTCGCACCGCTCGGTGGCGCGGGGGCGACCATCGCCTTCTGCGTCACGCCGTAGATCTCCGGCTCCGTGACCGCGTCCGGGCCGGGCCCGCCACCGTGGCCCGAACCGGTCCCGCCGGCGGTGCGCTGCACCTGTCCCGACGGGGCCTGCGCCGCAGCCGCGACCGGTCGTCCCGTCCGCGGGAACGGCTGACCGCAGACCGCGCAGAACGCGGCACCGGACACCTGGCTGGAACCGCACGCGGCACACGTCACGTCGGTCATCCTCGATCTCCTCGCTTCGTCACGCGGTCGTCCCTGCCGTCGGTTCCCCCGCCGGGATCGCGCCACGGTACACGCACCCGTGGGCGCCGTGTCGAGCCCGTCGTGTCCCGCGACCTGCGGACCGAGCGCAGGGAGAGTGCCGCCCGGATGCGGGCACGACGCGTCGCCGTCGCGCGCAGCCCGCCGACCACCGAGTCGACGTCCGTCCAGAACGCATCGATCTCGGCGTCGCTGGGGTCACCCGAACCGAACACGGTCGCGTCGGCACGGTGCGCGAGGGGGATCGTCGTGGTCGCCCCGAACGACTGCGCGATCACGCCGGCGCCCTCGCGCCGCGTCGACCCGACGGGCACGGGCGTGCCGAGGTCCGTCGCGGCGTCGAGCACCTCGCGCCACCCGCCGCTGACCCGGTCGACGGGACGCGCCGCGGTCCGACGGCGGAGCCGACGACGTCCCTTGTACGCGAGGATCACGATGATCGGGAGCGCGATGAGCGCGAGCGGGATCGCGACGGCGACGCCGATGATGACGACCTGGCCCCAGTCGAAGCCGTCGGGGTCGACGTCGTCCTTCTTCTGGTCGTCCACCTTGCCGGCCTCGGCCTCCGCCGGCTCCTCCGGCGGTTCCGGGTCCTCGAGCACCGGAGGCTTCGGCACCTGCAGGCTCTTCGGCTCCGGCTGGATCTTGTTGTCCTCGTCCGGGATCGCGTCGACCGGCACCCAGCCCAGGCCGACGAACGGCACCTCCGCCCAGGCGTGCACCTCACCGCCGGTGGCCACGAACGGCTCGCCCTCCTCGAGCGGCGACTTCTCGTCCGGGTAGAAGCCCATCACGACGCGTGCCGGGATCCCGGCCTGGTTCGCCATGAGCGCGAGAGCAACGGCGAACTGCTCGTCGTCGCCGACCATCTCGTCGTCCGCGAGCAGCGTGTCGATGCGCTCCGCGGAGTGTCCCGGCCGGGAGTCCGGCTGGTTCTCCAGCCCGCTCGAGAACACACCGCTCGCGACGAGTCCGTCGCGCAGGGCGAAGAGCTGCTTCACGGGGTCCGTCTCGTCGCCCATGAACTGTGCCGCCTTGCCACCGAGCGAGGTCGGCAGGAGGTCGTCGTTCACCTGCGGCACCGGCACGCCCTGGTCGATCGCACCTGCCTGGAGGTCCTCCTCCGACGGCACCGGGGTCACCACGGTGTCGAGGGTGTAGCTGTCGCCCGGGCGCAGGCCCGCGTCGGCGAGCACGGTGCGCGTCGTCGCGTTGTAGTAGGTGCTCTCGTCCAGCTCGCGCGACCGGCCGCCGTCGTACCGGATGCCCGCCAGCTCGCCGGCCTCCGGCACCCACACGCCTGCGTAGTCACCCACCTGGACCTGGATCGTGGCCGGGGTGCCCTGCGCGACCGTGGCGATCTCCTCGCCGGCCCGCGTGTAGACGCCGGAGCCGTCCTCGCCGCTCGACGCGTCGTAGACGACGCCGTTGTACGTGTCGAGCGTCGCCAGGCGCACCCGCGTGCCCAGGGGGAGGCCCTCCACCGTGAAGAGCTCGTCCTCCTTCATGTCCTTCGCATACTTGCGGAACGAGGTGAGCGGGCTGATGTACTCGTACATGTCGAGCGGCGGGACGATCGTCGCCCGCAGGACCGTCCGCGGCTCGGCCGGCAGCAGCGCCGGGGCGAGGAAGGCCGCGGCGACCGCGCCGACGCCGAGCATCAGAGCACCCGCGCGCACGCGGTGCCACCAGAGCCGCCGGTTCGCCGCACGGCTCGTCTCCGTGGTGATGCGGTGCGCGCCCAGGCGCGCGGAGGTCACGCGCCAGCTGGCCCACAGCAGCCCGACGCAGCCGACCACGAGCCCTTGCGCGACGGGGTACGCCGCGACGACCGTCCCGAGCAGGATCACGCCGACGAACGCCACCAGCACCGGCGCGAGCGCCCACGCCGCGTGCCGCGAACGCCAGGCGATCGTGCCGGCGACGAGCCCGGTCAGGAGCATGAGCAGGTAGGGCACGACCGCGAGCTCGGGGAACGAGTGCAACGGCGGCACCGTCGTGACGAAGTCGCGCCACCCGGTGACCGAGCCCGTCAGCAGCCCGCGGATCGTGGTCAGCGACGGGACGACGCGGGCGATCGCGTCCTGCGGCAGCGCGAGCGCCCCGCCCAGCAGGACGTACGCACCGATCGCGACGGCGGCGACCGTGATCGCCGGCCACCGGCGCCAGGCACCGAGCCAGGCGACGGCGAGCCCGACGACGGCCCCGCCGGCCGCGGGGACCAGGTAGCCGGCCGAGCCCCACACGGGACCGAAACCGACGACGGTGGCGCCCAGGACGACGAGGAGGACGACGGCGTCGATCGCGCCGGGGAGCGTGAGCGCGCGGGGCGTGTCGCCGTCGCGCCGACGCGTCGTGCCGCGTCCCGACGTCCCGGTGGCGGCCCCGCCGCCCTGGGCGGGCGACCGGCGCGAGCCGCGCGTGGTGGTGCTGGTGGGAGCGCTCATCAGTCGTTCACCCTCCGCAGCGCGAGAGGGAGCTCGGCGAGCTCCCCGATCGTGAGGACCACGAGCTCGGCGATCGCGTGCCGGCTCAGGGACGCCCCCGGCACGCACTGGATCGCCATGACCTTGACGTCCTGCGGCAGGCGGGCCGACGCGGCGCGCAGCTCCGTCGGCGTCACCCGGCTGCCGACGACGAACGAGACGACGGACGCGTCGGTGATGGTCACGCCCGCGGTGCGCGCGACGTCGACGAGCGAGGTGCGGCTCGACGAGGACTCGACCCGGCAGAGGTCGTCGAGCAGCCGGGTGCGGTGGTCGCCGCGCAGGCTCCCGTCGTTGACGAGCACCGTCACGCCGCGGTCCTCCTTGATCGCCTGCAGCCCGAGCGAGCCGCACACGCTCACGGCCAGCTCGAACTCGTCGTCGTTCGCGTAGTCCTCGGCGCGCGTCGACAGCAGGACCGCGAGGTGCGACCGCCGCGTCTCCTCGAACTGGCGGACCATGAGCTGGCCCGTGCGGGCCGTCGTCTTCCAGTGGATGTGGCGGCGGTCGTCGCCCGGCACGTAGTCGCGCAACGCGTGGAACGACACGTCGGAGTTCGAGATGTCGGTGGTGACACGGCCCTCGAGGTCCTTGAGGAACCCCGTCGAGGAGCCGGACAGGTTCTTCACGCGCGGATGGACGAACAGCTCCTCCGGCTCCGTCCACACGACCTCACGACGCAGCAGGCCGAGAGGGTCGGAGCGGACCGAGCGCACGGGACCGACCGAGATGACCGAGCGCTTGTGCGTCGGGACCGTGAAGATCTCCTCGTGGTTGGCGCCCGGGCGCAGCCGCGGCACCGGGAAGGTCGCCGTGCCGGCACCGACCGGGAGCTCCATCACCGACGGCAGCAGGGGGCGCGCGGAGTCGTTGCGCACGTCCAGACGTCCCACGGCCCGGTCACCGACGGTGACGCGCTGCTGCGCGAGGTCGAGGTCCACGGTGTAGCGGAACTTCCCGAGCACGAACACCACGGCGGCCAGCAGCGCGACGGTGAGCAGGACCGCACCGACGAGCAGCTCGAGCCAGGAGTACCGCAGCCCGGCCCACCACGCGCCGACGGTCGCGACCAGGGCGATCCACCCGAACGTGCTGACCGCACCGGTCACCGGCGCGGCCGCGCGAGCGACCGGGGTGAGCGCGCGCGAGACCGCCGCGGTGACGGGGCGCAGGAGCCCGGCAAGTGCCGAGCCCGACGACGGGCGACCCGTCGTCGTCGGTGTGCTTCTCATGGGCGGTACAGCCGTTCCGTGAGGATGTGAGGAAGGGGTCGGGACGCTCAGGCCGAGCGTCGCTCCTGCGGTGCCGCGACGTCGGCGAGCAGCCGGCCGAGCACGGCCTCGCTCGTGGCGCCGGCGAACTCCGCCTCGGGGTCCAGGACGAACCGGTGCGCCCAGACGTTCGGCGCCAGCTCCTTGACGTCGTCCGGCAGCACGTAGTTGCGACCGTGCGCGGCGGCCCAGACCTTGGCGCAGCGCACGAGCGCGAGCGCACCACGCACCGAGACGCCCACCCGGACCTCGGCGGCGTTGCGGGTCTCCTCGGCGAGCCGGGACACGTACTCCAGCACCGCACCGTCCACGTGCACGCTCGCCCCGAGCTCGGCCATCTCCGTGACGGCCTGCGTGGTGATGAGCGGCTGGAGCGTCTTGCTGCGGTCACGCACGGACGCGCCCGAGAGGATCTCGACCGTGGACGCGTGGTCCGGGTAGCCGATGGACGCCTTCATGAGGAAGCGGTCGAGCTGGGCCTCCGGCAGGCGGTAGGTCCCGGCCTGCTCGATGGGGTTCTGCGTCGCGATCACCATGAACGGGCGGCCGACCGAGTGGCCGACGCCGTCGACCGTGACCTGGCCCTCCTCCATGACCTCGAGGAGCGCGGACTGCGTCTTGGGCGAGGCACGGTTGATCTCGTCGGCCAGGACGATCGACGCGAAGATCGGCCCTTCGTGGAACTCGAACTTCCCCGACTTCTGGTCGTAGATGGTCACGCCGGTGACGTCCGACGGGAGCAGGTCGGGCGTGAACTGGACGCGGTTGTTGGTGCCCTGGACGCTCGCCGCGATCGCACGCGCGAGCATCGTCTTGCCCGTGCCGGGCGCGTCCTCGAGGAGGATGTGCCCCTCGGACAGCATGCACGTCAGCGTCAGGCGCACGATGTGCGACTTGCCGAGCACTGCCTGCCCGACGTTGCTGACGAGCCGGTCGAAGGTCTGAGCGAACCAGGCGGCCTGCTCGGGGGTCATCGTGGTCATCTCGCTGCTCTCTCGTCCGTTCGGTCGGTGCGTGTCGTCTTCGGGTGGATCTCGTCGGGCGGGTTCTCGCGCAGGGTCACCAGGGGACCTCCGAGACCCAGCTCTGCTGGCCGGCGCCCTCCATGCGGACGCGGACCAGCTCGCCGGCCCACCCGTACCAGCACCCCAGGTCGCTCGTCGTCCCGTCGCCCTCGAGCGTGAACGCCTCGTGGTAGCCGCCTCCGACGTTGGTCCACGACCCGCTGTCCTTGTCCTCGCAGACGAAGACGTAGTTGCCTCTCGGCAGGTCGGTGTACTTCACGCGGAAGTAGTACATGCCACCGCCCGCGCTGGACCCGTGGACGACGTGCAGCTCCGGGTTGGGCGGCGGCGGGCACGCGTCCGTGTTCCCCGACCTGGTGTCCCAGGCCCCCCAGCCCGCGGCGTTCTTCGCGCGCGCCTTGAGCGTGTAGCTCTTGCCGCACGCGCTCGGGACACCGACGTTCGACGTCCCGTTGCCGGACTTGCTCGCGTCGCCCGACATGACCCACTCGACCGTGTCGATCGCGTCGCCGCCGTTCCCGTTCTTGCTGATCGTGAAGTGACCGTCGTTGCCGTTCCGCACCCAGCCGACGGTCGGCGCGTCCGGGGTCGTGTAGGGCGTCACGGAGCCTGACTTCGGGGTCCAGCCCGAGCAGCCGGCGGCGTTGCACGCGCGGACGTCGAACGTGTACCCGGTCCCGTTCGTCAGCCCGGTGAACGTGTACGACGTCGCGGTGGTCTGGTTCGTCGTCCCGCCGTTGGCGCGCACGTCGTACGTCACGGCGTTGCCGTTGGCGTCGGCCGCGCCGAACGTCACCCTCGCCTTGCGGCTCGTGTCGCCGTTGACCAGCGCGGCCGACGGCTTCCCCGGCTCGCCCGGCTTGCCGTAGGGGACGACCTGGTTGGACGCCCCGCTGGCAGCGGTCGTGCCTGCCTTGTTCTCCGCGGCGACGGCGAAGGTGTACGTCGACTCGTTGTCCAGCCCCGTGGCCGTGTAGGAGGTCTTCCCGGTCACGCTGACGGCGGCCCCGTCGGCGCTGCCGTTCCTGTAGCGCTGCAGGTGGTAGGTCTTCACCGCATCACCGTTCTCGAACGGCGTGGTCCACGTGACGCCGATGACGCCGCCGTTGACCTCGGAGTCGCTGCGAGCCGACTTCGGCGCGGCCGGGACGTCGGGCAGCCCGGCCGGGATCTCGGCCGCGGACGCGTCGCCCCACTCGGACGGGTCCGGTGCCTGGTTCGTGGCCTGGACCTGCACCGTGTAGGACTCGCCGTTCGCCAGGCCTTCCCACACGGTCTGGACGCCGTTCACGCACGTCTTCTCCGATGCCGCGTCTGCCGGCGGCGGGGAGATGCGGAGGTTGACGCACTCGATCGGGGACCGGTCGGTGTACGTCTGGTTCTCCCACGTGACGGTCAGGGACTTGTCCCCAAACTCGAGCGTCGGCGGGGCCGGCGGGTCGGGCTTCTGGTCGGGGCGCGCCTCGGCCGACGCCGGGGACGGCGGGCCGTCGTCGACGGCGTTGGTCGCGAACACCGTGAACGTGTAGGTCACGTTGTTCGTCAGCCCGTCCAGGGTGCAGGTCGTGGTGCCGCACTCCTTGGTGTACCCGTTCTGGGACGCGACCGTGTACCCGGTGATCTCGGCACCGTTGTTGTTCGGCGGGTCCCAGGACAGCACGACGGTCTCGGAGCGGACCTCCTCGACCTGTGGCGTCGTCGGCGCGTCGGGCTTGCCCAGGACCTTGAGCTGGATGCGGCCCTCGACCTCGCGGTCCGGGTCCTTCGTCGCGTCCTGGACGCGGTAGCGCACCACCATGACCCCGACGAAGTCGTCCTTGGGTGTCACCGCGACAGAGTCGCCCACGACGCGGACGGACTCGCTCGCCCCGGTCTCGACGATCGCGTCGACGATCGTCAACGGGGTCTCGGGGAACGGGTTGGAGTCGTTCGCGAGGACCGGGACGGTCGTCTCCTTGCCCTGGTGGGCGTCGTCGACCGAGTCCTCGTTCGCACGAGCGAGGGGACGGGTGGAGGCCACCACGGTCAGCGTCGCCTCCGCCGGGACGGGCGGGTGCTCACCGTCCGTCACCGAGATCGGCACGCGGACGACGGTGCCCTTCGGCACCTCGGGCGTCGCCTGCGCGTGCAACGTCGCGCCTTCGAGCGTGAGCGTGATCCCGTCGGTGCTCCCGTCCAGCGAGAACTCGAGCGCGTCCTCGTCCGGGTCGGTCGCGAAGCGCGCCAGGTCGACCGACGCCTCCTCGCCCGCGGCGACGTCCAGCGTCGGGTTGCCCAGCTCCGGGGGCAGGTTCTTCGGTGGCAGGACCTTGATGGGGAGGGTGAGCAGGGCGACGTGGCCCTCGGGGTCCTCCGGCCCGGTCCCGTCCGTCACCTCGAACGTGACCGACGCGGGGCCGCTGTAGTCCGCATCCGGCGTGTAGGTCAACGTCGTCGGGCCGGTCACCTCGCGCGAGCCCTCGAGGGCCGTGACCTCGTCCTCGGTGGTCAGGCGGGGTGTGCGTCCCTCGACGACGAGCACGTAGTCGGCGATGTCGATGTCCAGGGAGTCGCCGGCGTTCACCTCGAGCGGGGCGATCCCGGGCCGCAGCGTGGGGACCTGGGCGGTCAGGCCCGGCACGGTGACGAACGCCTTCGCCGTGAGCCCGTCGGGGTCGGTCACCGTGTAGGTGAGGACCTGCCGCTGCTCCGTGAGCGTGACGACGAGCGCTCCGTCGTCGTCCACGGTCACGGTCTGCGCGCCTCCGGCCGCCGCGGTGCCCGCCTCGACCGTCAGCTCGGTCGCGGCGCCGTCCGGGTCGTCGTCGTTGTCGAGCACGGGCACGGTCACCTGGGTCTTGCCCAGGATGTCCTCGACCTGGACCGCGTCGTCGCGCGCGACCGGTGGTTGCAGGGGCGCGTCGGAGGCGACGTCGACCGTGATCGCGCCGGCAGCCCGAGCGCCGTAGGTGTCCTGGATGCCGTAGTAGAACGTGTACGACCCCTCGTCCGGGGGCGTCGTGACGACGACCCGGTCCGCGACGACCTCGGCGTCCAGCCCCTGCGCGTCCTCGATCGCCGATCCCACGAGCGCGATCTGGTCGCCGTCGGGGTCCGTGTCGTTCTTCAGCGCGGCCACGGCGACCGTGCGGTCCGGGCGCACCGTGACCTGGTCGTCGACCGCGACGGGCGACTGGTTCGACTCGGCCGGACGGGAGATCCCGACCCGGACGGTGCCGGTCGCCGTCGCCCCGCGCGTGTCCAGCACGGCGTAGGTGAACGAGTCCGACCCGGACGCGTTCTTCGAGGCCGTGTACTCCAGGAAGCCGTCGACGATCTCCGCCGTGCCCTTGCCGGGCGCGGACGCGACCCCGGTGACCTGGACGGAGTCCCCGTCCGGGTCGATGCCGTCGAGCGGCACGACGACGCGCACCGTCGAACCGGACAGCACCCGCGCCTCGACGGCTCGCGGCTGCGGTGCGGCGTTCTCCTCGTCGTCGCGCACGTGGATCGTGACCTGCGCGGAGTCCTCTTGCCCGTTGGCGTCCCGGACGCGGTAGATCGCGTACGTGGTCCCCGCCTCGGATCCCGCCTTGAACCGGAGCGTGTCCTCGGAGACGAAGGCCTCGCCCACCGCCGGGTCGACGTCCTGCTCGAGCTCGTCCTGGAGGAACAGCTCGAGACCGTCGGGGTGCGTGTCGTTCCGCAGCACCGGGATGGTCACGACGTCGCCCGCCTGCACCGTCACCGCGTCGGCCGCCGCGTTCGGCGGCTGGAGCCTGGTCGGCGCCGGGACCGGCACGACGCGCACCTGGCCGGTCGACGTCGCGCTCCCGTTGGACACCGTGTACTCGACGCTCACGGGGCCGTCCAGCGCGCGCAGCTCGGTGACGCGCAGCATCTGGTGCGACAGGACCGCGACGGACACCCCGGCGTCGTCGGGCACCGAGACCGACTGCACGACGAGCACCCCGCCCGCGGGATCGGTGTCGTTCGCGAGCACGTCGACGAGGGTCTTGCCACCCGCCGGCAGCAGCGCGGTGTCGGTCACGACGATCGGCGGGGCGTTCGCCTCGTCGGGTGCCGTCACGTCGACCCGCACGAGCCCGGTCGTGACGTTCGGGCCGTCGGTCACCTGGTAGGTCAGGTCGTACGAGCCGGGCTCCATGGACGAGAACGCGAGCTCGCCCGCGTCGAGGTTCTCCGTGATCTGGGCACCGTCGACCTCCGACACGTCCGACAGGCGCAGCTCGTCGCCGTCGGGGTCCGTGTCGTTCGTCAGCGGCTCCACCGTCACGGACTCGCCCGCCGGGACGACGACGTGGTCGTTCACCGCGATCGGGGGCTGGTCCTGCGGCAGCACCTCGATGAGGAGCTGACCCTCGGCGAGCCCGCCTTGGCCGTCCGACACCGCGACGTCCACGATCTTGCGGCCCGTGGAGGCCCCGCCGTCACGGAACTCGACGGTCCCGTCCGGTCGCGACCGGACCTGGTCGCCGGCCGACGTCGCCTCGGCGGACGCGAGGTACAGGTCGTCGCCGTCCGGGTCGTCGAAGTACGGCAGCACCTTGATGCTCGCCGTGCCGCCCTGGGCGACCTTGAGCACGGGATCGCCGGACTGCTCGGGGATCTCGTTCTCGCCCCACGGCGAGACCTTCAGGGAGACGCCCGCCTCGGCCACGCCCCCGCGGCCGTCCGAGACCGCGTACCGGAGCCCCTCGGTCCCCTCGGCGTCCTCGGGCACGACCGCCTGCAGCGCCGCACCGCCCATGATCTGCTGCACGTCGACGCCCTCGGGCCCCTCGCCCAGGACCGTCGCGGTCATGACGTCCCCGTCCGGGTCGACGTCGTTGGCCAGCACCGGCAGGATCGTCGTCCGCCCCGGGCGCACCCCGAGAACGTCGTCCTTCGGCTTCGGCGGCTTGTTCGGCTGCGACCGGTCGGCGATGAACTGGTCGACCTGCTCCGGGTTCGTCAACGACGCGTCGGACTCCTCGCCCGCCGCCTCCTCGGGCTGCTTCCGGTCCCAGTCGTCGACCTTCTCGTACGAGTCCGCGGCCATCCACAGCGTCCCGGCGGACAGGTCGTTGAGCACGACGACGTGCCGGTTCACCCGGTAGAGGAGGCGGGACTGCGGGTCGACGCCCTCCAGCTGCTTGTCCACGTCGTCGTCCGAGCCGGCGCAGTCACGGATGACCTGCGCGCTCGACGACCACGCGCCGTACGTGCAGCCGTCGAGCTGGACCGGTGGGTTCGGGACCCCCGAGGCCCGCCGCACCTGCGCGTCACCACCGCCCAACGGCTGGGTGACCAGGCCCGACGCCGTCGCGACCACGACCGCCTCGCTCGCGGCCGACGGCTGCTGCAGCTCGGCGGCTCCCGCGTCGTCGAGCGGGACCGTCTTCCCCCCGGGCAGGACGAGACGAGCTCCCGAGCGGTCGAGCACGACGGCGTCGTCGCCGACCGCGGTCACCGCGACCTCGGCGCTCTTCTCCACCGGCAGCGTCGACGTCTGCGCGTCGCCCTCGGGCTCGCCCGTCACCGAGGTGTGCACGGTCCACAGCGTCCCGGTCGCCGGCACCGCCGCGAACACCGTGCCGTCCTGCGCCACGGTCAGCGCACCGTCGCCCCCGAGCTGTGCGACCGGCTTCGTCTCCTCGGCGTCGAACGACGTCGCGGAGTCGAACGGGAGCACCCACAGGAGGCCTTCCTCCCCGTCGAGGACCGCGGTGACCCCACCGCCGGACATGACCTGCGCACCCGCGGGGAGCCGGACCTGCCCGTCCAGGGACAGGTGCGCGACGTCGATCGGCGAGGCTGCGGAGGAGCCCGTGTCGTCCAGGAGCACGCGCGACGCGTCCTGCTGCACGTCGAACGCGGCAGAGCCGGCGAGCAGCGAGCCGTCCATCGCCTGGGACTCGTAGTTGAAGCGTCCGAGCTGGCCGGACGACGTCTTCGTCACCCAGACCCCGGAGTCGTTCAGGTCGACGTCGGCCGTCGCCTCGCCCTCGTAGAAGAAGGCGAACCCGACGAGCGCCACCGAGAACGCGGTCACCGTCCCCACCGACGCCACGGCACGACGGTGGTCGCGCAGGCCAGACAGGTAACCCACAGGTCCTCCGGGTAACAGGGTCGGGTGCGGTGCGCGGCCGGTCGTCTGCCGGGCCGTCGCGCGCCCCTGGTCGAGCGCACACCGATCGCGCACACGAGAATAGCGGGCTCCCGCGCCTCGCCCTACCCCTGCTCATGGGGACCGCTCCCCACCCACGACGCCTCGACCGACCTCCCGGGCGCGGCGCCAGGACGGCCCGCCCACCCGGTCGTCGAGATGACGACGCAGGTCACCGCCCAGGGCGACCGTCCCGACCGCCGTGCACCCGGACGCACGTCATCCGGCGGTCCGCCCCCGTCCGCGGGCTCGGTCGCCGTCGGACCCGACGATCGCCTCACGCAACCGTTGCCGGATGTCCACAGCGTGCGCTCAGGACGCGCGGTCCGCGAGCGCCTGGGCGAAGGACCGCAGCGCGTCCGTCACCGGGCCGTCGGGCAGCGGGTCGAGCTCGGCCCCGGCGGCCTGCGCCCACTCGACCGCGAGGGCTCGGGTCTCCCCCAGCACCTCGTGGGCGCGCAGTGCACGGACGGCGTCCGCGAGCGCGGCGTCGTCGGACAGGTCGGAGTCGAGCAGCGCGACCAGCTCGGTGTCCGCGGTCGTCGCCGTGCCGTCGGCGAGGCGCGCGCGCAGCAGCAGGACCGGCATGGTCGGGACCTTCTCCCGCAGGTCCGTTCCTGGAGTCTTCCCCGACTCGTCGCCCGACGACGCGAGGTCGAGCACGTCGTCGGCGAGCTGGAACGCGACCCCGAGCCGCTCGCCGTAGGCCGCGACCGCGTCGACGGTCGAGTCGTCGCACCCCGCGAACATGGCGCCGAGGCGCGCGGACGTCGCGAGCAGCGACGCCGTCTTGTCCGCGAGCACCTGCAGGTAGTGCGTGACGGCGTCGTCGCCCTCGCCCGGCCCGGTGGTCTCGTGGAGCTGGCCGAGGCACAGCCGCTCGAAGGTCCGCGCCTGGATGAGCACGGCCTCGGGACCGAGCGCCGCGACCGTGGACGCGGCGCGGGCGAAGAGCAGGTCGCCCACGAGGATCGCGACGGAGTTGCCGAACACGGCGTGCGCCGCGGGGGCACCGCGGCGCACGGCCGCGGAGTCCATGACGTCGTCGTGGTACAACGACGCGAGGTGCGTGAGCTCGACCACGACGGCCGCCTCCTCGACCTCGGCCCGGGCACCGTCGCCGAGCTCGGCCGCGAGCAGTGTCAGCAGGGGCCGGAGCCGCTTCCCCCCGGCGTTGACCAGGTGCCGGGACGCGGTGTCGGCGAGCGGGTCGGCGTGCGCGACCGCGTCGCGCAGCCGGGTCTCGACGCCCGCGAGGCGCTCGGTGAGCGCCGCGGCGAGCTCCGGGTCGGAGATCGGGATGGCGGTGGTCGTCACGGGAGCCGGCCGGGCGTGGCGTCCGGGCACGGGGGGCACGGGAGGCTCGGGGGACGCTGCAGGCACTGGGGTCACGGGACGAACTTAACCGCCTCGGCCGCGAGTTCGAGAACCGGGGACGGAAATACACCCAGGACGAGCACCAGGAGGGCGCACACGCCGATCGCGATCGCGGCCGGACCACGCGACCGGACCACGGTCACCCCGACCCCGTCGACGTCCTCCGCGGGAGGGGTGAAGAACATCAGGACGATGATCCGCACGTAGAAGAACACCGCGACCGCGGAGGCCACCACGCCGACCACGGCGAGGACCCAGGTCGCCCCGCTCCCGTCCCCGTCCGGCCCGGCGATCGCCGCCCCGAACGCCGAGAACTTCGCGATGAACCCCGCGGTCAGCGGGATCCCCGCCATGGAGAGCAGGAAGAGCGAGAACGTCCCGGCGAGCCACGGGCTGCGGCGACCCAGCCCGGCCCACTGCGCGAGGCGGGTCGCCTCCCCGAGCACGACCTCGGCGTCGGGCCCACCGGACGTTGCGGAGGAACCCGGGTCGAGCGTGTTGTCGGTCTCCCCCACCGCACCGGCGGCGACGGGGACCGGGACGTTCGCGGGAGCCTTCTCGCGCACGAGCGTCACGACGGCGAAGGCGCCGACGGTCGCGACCCCGTAGACGAAGAGGTAGAACACCGTCGCGCGCAGCGACAGCTGGGAGAAGCCGATGACACCCACGAGGATGAACCCGGCGTGCGCGATCGAGGAGTACGCGAGGAGTCGCTTGACGTCGGTCTGGACGGCACCGACGGCGGTACCGATCACCATCGTGAGCAGCGCGACGACCCAGAGCGCGACGAACAGGTCCTCGCGGGTGCCGGGCGAGGACTGCGCGAACCCGACGCTGACGACGTACAGGACGCGGACCAGCGCCCCGAACGCGGCCGCCTTGGTACACGCGGCCATGAATCCCGTGATGGGGGTGGGGGCACCCTGGTAGACGTCGGGCGTCCACGAGTGGAACGGCGCCGCCCCGATCTTGAACAGCAGACCGGCGAGGATCAGCAGCACGCCGGTCAGCACGAGGCCGGGCATGTCCGCGAGGGGCGTGCCGCCGCCAGCGAGGGCCTGCAGGACGCCGACGAGGTCGACCGTCCCCGCGTAGCCGTAGACGAGGGAGACGCCGAAGATGAACAGGGCGGACGCGAAGGCGCCCAGGAGGAAGTACTTGAACGACGCCTCCTGCGACAGCAGGCGCCGGCGCCGCGCCATCGCGGACAGCACGTACAGCGGCAAGGACAACACCTCGAGCGCGACGAACATGACCAGGAGGTTGCCGGTGGCGGGGAAGATCATCATGCCGCCGACGGCGAACAGCACCAGCGGGTAGACCTCGGTCTGCTCGAGCCCCTTGCGGCGCGCGAGGTCCTCGTACGGGGATCCGGGCACGGCGGCGGCGGTCGGTGCGAACGCGTCCTGGCCCGTCGAGGTCTTGTCGGCGATCACGAGGATCGCGAGGAGCGCGAGCAGGACGACGGTGCCCTGGACCGCGAGGCCGAACGGGTCGATCACCATCGCACCCCCGAGCACGCGCACGCCGTAGGCACCGCTGGTGGGGTCGCCCTGCACCGCCGGGTCCTGCCACAGGACGACGATCGACGCGAACGCGGCCGCCGTCGCGACGAGCGCGAGCACCACCTGGACGGTGCGCCGCGCCCGCGCCGGCACGAACGCCTCGACGAGCACCCCGACGACGCCGGCACCGAGGACGACGAGGATCGGGACCAGGTAGACCCAGTCGATCGTGGGGGCGACGAAGGAGTCGTTCACGACTCGCTCCCTTCGGCAGTGGTGCGCGTGGCGGTGCCGGCGGCGTCAGCCGCCGGCTCGGGGTCGGCGAACGGGTCGCTGCTCGGTGGGTCGACGACGCCGGCCGGCGCCAGGTCGGACATCGTGACCTCGGCGGGCTCCCGGACGAGGTCGAGCGCGGGCGCCGGGTAGAGCCCGAGCACGAGCAGCAGCGCGATCAGGGGTGCGACGACCCACTTCTCGCGGGCGCCCAGGTCGGGCAGCTGCTCGAGGCCCTCGCGGGTCGGGCCGGTGAAGATGCGCTGGTAGGTGAGCAGCACGTAGAGCGCGGCGAGCACGACGCCGAGGACGGCGACGAGCGCGGCCCAGTGCGACGTCGCGAACGTGCCGACGAGCACCATGATCTCGCTGACGAACGTCGACAGGCCCGGCAGGGACAGCGCGGAGAGCCCGGCGACGAGGAACGTGCCGGCGAGCACGGGGACGACCTTCTGGAGGCCCCCGTAGTCGGCGATGCGCTGCGAGCGCTCGGGGTGCCGGGCGACCAGGAACCCGCCGAGGAGGAACAGCGCGCCGGTCGAGATCCCGTGGTTGACCATGTAGAGCGAGGAGCCCGCGACGCTCAACGACGAGAACGCGAAGATGCCGAGCACGATGAACCCGAAGTGCGAGACGGACGTGTAGGCGATGAGCCGCATGAGGTCGCTCTGCCCGATCGCCATGAGCGCGCCGTACAGGATCGAGACGACGGCGAGGACGATCACGACCGGAGCCGCCCACGCGCTCGCGCTGGGGAACAGCGGCAGGCAGAGCGTGAGCATCCCGAACGTGCCGACCTTGTCGAGCACGCCGACGAGCAGGGTCGACGTCCCCGCCTGGGCGTGCTGCGCGGCGTCGGGCAGCCACGTGTGCACGGGGAAGAGCGGCGCCTTGATCGCGAACGCGAGGAAGAACCCGAGGAACAGCAGCCGCTCCGTGGTGACGGGCATCGGGTTCGCGGCGAAGTGCTCCACGAGGTTCGCCGTGAGGAACGCGTCCTCCGGCCGCGCGCCCGTCGCCGGGTCCACCGGCACCTGGACGTAGAGCGCGATGACCGCCGCGAGCATGATCAGACCGCCCGCGAGCGAGAAGAGCAGGAACTTCACGGCCGCGTACCGGCGTCGTGCACCGACCCCGAACCCGCCGATGAGGAAGTACACCGGGATGAGCATCGCCTCGAACAGGACGTAGAAGAAGAACACGTCGCGCGCGAGGAACACCGCCACCATGAACGACTCGAGCAGCAGCACGAGCGCCAGGTAGTGGCGCAGGCGACGCACGTCACCCTCCTGCTCCTTCCACGCCGCCAGGACGACGAGCGGGACGAGCACGACGGCGAGCGCGACCAGTGCGAGCGCGACCCCGTCGGCGCCGACGGCGTAGCTCACCCCGAGCTGCGGGATCCAGGAGTACGTCTCGGCGAGCTGGTGCGTCCCGGCCGCGCCCGTGTCGAACGCGGTGAAGGCGCAGACGAGGAGCACGACCTCGACGAGCGCGGCGCCGAGCGCGATGCCGCGCACGGCACGCAGCGCGCCGGGGCCGACGCCGCGCGTGCGGGCGGTCGCGGTGAGCCACACGGCCGCCGCCCCGACCAGGGGCCAGGCGACCAGGAGCGTGAGCCAAGGAGCTGAAGTCATGGGAGGTTCCTCTCAGCTCGCGGAGCCGGTGGTCAGGGCGAGGACGACGGCGGCGATGACCACGAGGCCGCCGAGCATCGTCGCGCCGTACGTACGCACGTAGCCGTTCTGCCAGCCGCGCAGCCACTCGCCGACGCGCCCGACGACGCCGGCCAGGCCGAGCCAGCCGCCGTCGACCATCTCCTTGTCGGCGTACACGAGAGACCGGGTGAGGTACTGGCCGGGCCGCATGAAGACCGCCTCGTTGACGTCGTCCTGGTACAGGTCACGCCGGGCGGCCCGCGTGAGGACCGCACCGCGCGGGGCGCGGACCGGCACGAGCGAGACCACGTACTGCCGCCACGCGAGCACGACGCCGGCGAGCACGAGCAGCAGCGTCAGGGTGATCAACGACCAGACCGGCAGCACCGGCTCGTGGTGCTCGCCGTGCCCCGTCACCGGCTCGAGCCACGAGACGAACCGCCCGCCCGCGTTGAGGACGAAGCCCAGCCCGACCGAACCCACCGCGAGGAGGATCATCGGCCACGTCATCAGGCGCGGGGACTCGTGCGGGTGCCGCACCGGCCCGTCCTGGGAGCCGAGGCCCTCCAGGTCGCCGTGCCCGTCGTTCCAGCGTCGTCGGCCCAGGAACGTCATGAAGAACAGCCGGGACATGTAGAACGCGGTGATCCCCGCGCCGATCAGCGCGACGCCGCCGAAGACCCAGGCGCGCCACGGCGAGCCGTCGACCGGGACGAACGCCGCCTCGATGATCTTGTCCTTGCTGTAGAACCCGGAGAACGGGGGGATGCCGAGGATCGCGAGCCAGCCCATCATGAACGTGATCCAGGTGACCTTCATGAACCGCGAGAGCCCGCCGAACCGGCGCATGTCGACCTGGTCGTCCATGCCGTGCATGACCGACCCGGCACCGAGGAACATGCCGGCCTTGAAGAAGCCGTGCGTCACGAGGTGGAAGATCGCGAAGGCGTACCCGATCGGCCCGAGGCCGGCGGCGAGGATCATGTACCCGATCTGCGACATGGTCGACGCGGCGAGCGCCTTCTTGATGTCGTCCTTCGCGCAGCCCACGATCGCCCCGAAGATCAGGGTCACCGCGCCCACGATCACGACGACGAGCTGCGCGGTCGGCGCGCCCTCGAAGATCGGTGCCGAGCGCACGACGAGGTAGACCCCGGCCGTGACCATGGTCGCGGCGTGGATGAGGGCGGAGACCGGCGTCGGGCCCGCCATGGCATCCCCGAGCCACGCCTGGAGCGGGAACTGCGCCGACTTGCCGCACGCGGCGACCAGGAGCGCGAGACCGGTCGCGGTGAGCACCGCGGTCGACGCCTCGGGCGCCTCGGCGAAGACCGTCGTGAAGTCCACGGCGCCGAACGTCGCGAACATGAGCATGAGTGCGACGATCAGCCCGAGGTCGCCCACGCGGTTCATGACGAACGCCTTCTTGGCCGCGACCGCGTACGCGCGGTTGTGGTTCCAGAAGCCGATGAGCAGGTACGACGCGAGCCCCACGCCCTCCCAGCCGACGAACAGCAGGAGGTAGGAGTCGGCGAGGACCAGTACGAGCATCGCCGCGATGAACAGGTTGAGGTAGGCGAAGAAGCGGCGCCGGTCGCGGTCGTGCGCCATGTAGGCGACCGCGTACACGTGGATGAGCGTCCCGACGAACGTCACGAGCAGGACGAAGGTCATCGAGAGCGGGTCGATCCGCAGTCCGAGCGCGACGTCGAGGCTGCCCGCGTCGATCCAGTCGAACAGGCGGTAGTCCACGACGCGGTCGTCGGTGGGCAGGCCCGCCATGGACAGGAAGACCCACAGGCCGACGAGGAACGCCGCGCCGGACATGAGCACGCCGAACCACGCGCCCCACCGGTCGCTGCGGCGCCCGGCGAGCAGCAGGACCGCCGCACCGAGGAGCGGGAGCAGGACGAGGAACGGGGCCGCCAGGAACGGCCCGGGCACGGTCTGGGACGCCGGCACGACGTCGGTGGCGGTCAGCAGACCGCCGGCCGACGGCAGGGCGGACAGGAGCATCGTCATCGGTGCCGACCCCTCAGCTCTTCAGGAGGTTGACGTCGTCGACCGAGGCCGACCGACGCGTGCGGAAGATGGACACGATGATCGCCAGCCCGACGACGACCTCGGCGGCCGCGACGACCATGACGAAGAACGCCAGGACCTGCCCGGTCAGGTCGCCGTGGATGCGCGCGAACGTCACGAACGAGAGGTTGGTGGCGTTGAGCATGAGCTCGATGCCCATGAACACGATGATCGCGTTGCGCCGCAGCAGCACCGCCGCGGCTCCGATCGTGAAGAGGATCGCCGCGAGCACGAGGTAGTTCGTGATGTCCATGTCAGTCCTCCCTGCTCGTCGAGCTGCCCGTCACACGCCGCGGCTCGTGCTCGGCGAGGACCTCGCGCTCGGCCTCGAGGATCGACTCGGCCGTCCGCTCCTGGCCGCGGATGCGCAGGATGCGGGACACGGACTCCTCGATGGGCCGGCCCTGCGGGTCGAGCGCCGGGGTGTCCATGGCGTTGTTCTGCGCGTACACGCCGGGCGCGGCGAGCGGGGTGAGCCGTCCGCCCGCGGGGAGCGCGGCGACCTTGGCGTCCGCGGTCTCGCGCTGCCCGACCTTCGGCACGAGCCGGCGTCGGTGCGTCAGCACCAGGGCGGCGACGGCGGCGGTGACGAGCAGGACGCCGACGACCTCCATGGCGAACACGTAGTCGCCGAAGAGGATGCGGGCGAGGGCGACGGGGTTCGTCTCGGCGTTGGCCTCGACCAGCCCCACCGCCGGCGGGAACGACGCCCGGGCGATCACGCCGACGAGCACGGAGCCGAGCCCGAGCGCGAGGAGGACCCCGATCCAGCGCTGGCCCCGGATCGTCTCGACGAGCGAGTCCGACGCGTCGACGCCGACGAGCATGAGCACGAACAGGAACAGCATCATCACCGCGCCCGTGTACACGACGACCTGGACGACGCCGAGGAACGGCGCCTCCTGCGCGACGTACAGGATCGCGAGGGAGACCATCACGAACATCACCGAGATCGCCGCGTGCACCGCCTTGCGGGCGAACAGCAGCGACGACGCCGCGAGGACCATGAGAGGGGCGAGGACCCAGAACAGCGCGGCCTCGCCGCCGCTCGCGGTCACCGGGCGGCCTTCCGGTTCGGCCGGGTGGCACGCTCCGCCGGGGTGGTGCGCCGGACCTCGGGCGTCGGGGGCGCGGGCCGGGCCGGGAGCGTCTCGTCGTCGGGCCGGTGCTCGCGCACCCACTCCACCTGCTCGTCCACCGGTCCCGTGACCTCTCCGCGGTAGTACTCCGTGTCCGTCGTGCCCGGCACCATCGGGTGCGGCGCGGCGAGCATCCCCTGCTGGAGCGGCGCCAGGAGGTCCTGCTTCTCCCAGATCATCCCCTCGCGCGTCGGCCCGGCGAGCTCGTACTCGTTGGTCATCGTCAGCGCGCGCGTGGGGCACGCCTCGATGCACAGACCGCAGAAGATGCAGCGCAGGTAGTTGATCTGGTACACGCTGCCGTAGCGCTCGCCGGGCGACATGTGCGCGCCCTCGGGCAGGTCCGCGTTGTCGGAGCCCTCGACGTAGATCGCGTCCGCCGGGCAGGCCCAGGCGCACAGCTCGCACCCGATGCACTTCTCCAGCCCGTCCGCGTAGCGGTTGAGCTGGTGGCGCCCGTGGTAGCGCGGCTGGGTCGGGACCTTCTGGCGCGGGTACTGCTCGGTGACCGTCGGACGGAACATCGAGGAGAACGTCACGCCGAACCCGGCGACGGGCGCGAGCGCTTCACGCAGGCCCGAGGCCTGCGGCCGCAGCGGCTGGTACTCCTCGCCATGCTCGTGCTTGTCAGCCACGGTCGACCTCCTTGTCGTGCTCGGGTGCGGGGCCGGCGTCGGGCCCCGGGCTGTGCGTCTGGGAGACGAGTGCCCGACGGCGCGGCGACGGGGGCAGGGTCTGCCCCGGGAGCGGCGGGACGGGGAACCCGCCCGCGAAGGCGTCGAACGGCTCGGGCGCCCCGGTGGCGGTCCCCGGCCGGCCCCGCGAGGGTGCTGCGGGCGGCTTCTTCTGCGGCCAGAACCAGACGACCAGGAGCACCACGACCGCCGCTATCCCGCCCGTGATCAGCACGGTGCGGGAGTCGACCTGACCGAACTGGCGCACGCCCTGGACGACCGCGAGCACGACGACCCATCCGAGCGCGGCCGGGATGAGGATCTTCCAGCCGAAGAGCATGAACTGGTCGTAGCGCAGGCGCAGGAGCGTGCCGCGCACCCAGACGAACACGAACATGAAGGCCCACATCTTCACGAGGAACCACAGCAGCGGCCACCAGCCCTCGTTGAACATGCCGTCGTTGATCGCGGACAGCGGCCACGGTGCGCGCCACCCTCCCATGAACAGGGTCGTGGCGATCGCGGAGACGTTGATCATGTTGATGTACTCCGCGAGGAAGAACCACGCGAACTTCATCGACGAGTACTCGGTCATGTACCCGGACACGAGCTCGCCCTCGGCCTCGGGGAGGTCGAACGGGAGCCGGTTGGTCTCGCCGATCATCGAGATGACGTAGATGACGAACGCCGGCAGGAGCGGCAGCGCCCACCACAGGGTCGTCTGGGAGTCGACGATCTCGGACGTCGACATCGAGCCCGCCATGATGAACACCGAGACGAGCGACAGCCCCATCGCGAGCTCGTAGCTGATGACCTGCGCCGTGGAGCGCACGGACCCGAGCAGCGGGTACGTCGAGCCCGACGACCAGCCGCCGAGCACGATCCCGTACACGCCGAGCGACGCGCACGCGAGGATGTACAGCACCGCGACGGGGAAGTCGGTGAGCTGGGCCGGCGTCACGTAGTCCGTGAACGGGATCCGCACCTCGGGCCCGAACGGGATGACCGCGAAGACGAGCAGCGAGCAGAACACCGAGATCATCGGCGCGAGCAGGTAGACGAACTTGTCCGCCGCCTTGACCGTGATGTCCTCCTTGAGCAGGAGCTTCATCGCGTCGGCGAGGGACTGCAGCAGCCCGAACGGCCCGTGCCAGTTGGGTCCCGGGCGCACCTGCATGCGCGCCACGACCTTGCGCTCGAACCAGATGGCCAGGAGCACGCTCGTGAGCAGGAAGACGATGATGAGCACGGCCTTGACCAGGTAGGTCCAGCCGTTGTCCTGGGAGAAGTCGGCGGCGATGCCGGGAACCCCCGGTGTCTCGAACCTCATGCGTCCTCCCCTGTCTGGGTGCTGACGGTGCTCCCTGTGCTGCCCGTGCCCTCGATGGCCGCGAGCGTCACGACGTCGCCCGGCACGGCGCCGAGCGTCGCGTGCACCTGCGACCCGGACGAGCGCAGCGGCAGCCACACCACGTGGTCCACCATCTCCGTCACGACGACGGGCAGCGTGACCGCGCCCCGGTCGGTGCCGATCCGCACGAGCTCGCCGTCGAACACGTCGACCGCGGCAGCCGTCGCGGCGGACATGCGCGCCACCGGCCGCTTCGCCGTCCCGGCGAGGTAGCGCTCGCCGTCCTGGCCGCGGCCGTCGTCGAGCAGCAGGCGCCAGCTCGCGAGCACCGCGGTGCCGGGCTCGACCGCCGGAGGATCTGCGGGCGCGACCTCGGGCGGCGCGATGCGCGCACCGTCCCACGACCCGAGCTGCGCGAGCTCGGACCGCACGTCGTCGACGGTCGCTGTGCCGAGCGAGATGCCCGCCGCGTCCGCGAGGAAGTCGAGGACCCGGTGGTCGGGCATCGCCGTCGAGTCGAGCGCGGCAGGGAAGCTCCGCAGCCGACCCTCCCAGCTCCAGAAGCTCCCCGACTTCTCGACCGGGGGCGCGACCGGCAGCACGACGTCGGCGAGCTCGGTCACCACGGACCGTCGCACCTCGAGGGAGACGACGACGTCCGCCGCCGCGAGCGCCCGGCGGGCGTGCAGCGGGTCCGGCAGGTCGTCCGGTTCCAGGCCCCCGACGACGACGCCTCGCAGCTGCCCGACGGACAGCGCGTCGAGGATCTCGACCGTGTCCCGGCCCGGTGCGGCCGGCAGGCCCGAGTCGTCCAGGCCCCACACCGCGGCGACGTCGACACGGGCCGCGGCGTCGGCCACCGGGCGACCGCCCGGCAGCAGGCCGGGCAGCGTGCCGACCTCCACCCCGCCGCGCTCGCCCGCACGCCGCGGGACCCACGCGAGGCGTGCCCCGGTCGCCCCGACGGCCCGCAGGACCGCGGAGAGACCGCCCGGCACCCCCGCGAGCCGCTCGCCCACGAGCACGATGGCGCCGGGCGTGCGGAGCGCGTCGGACACGTCGGCCAGCAGGTCGTCGGAACCGGCCGCCTCGTCGAGCGTGCGTACCTGGTCCCCGGCGGCGATGCCGTCCAGCCACTCCGCCTCGGTCCCCGGGGCGGCCGGGAGCAGCCTGCCCTGGAGACGTTCGAGCCCGCGCGACGCGAACGGTGCGATCGAGAAGACCGTGAGCCCGTGCTGGAGCACTCCCTTGCGCATCCGCAGGAACGTGACGCCGGCCTCCTCCTCCGCCTCGAGGCCGACCAGCAGGACGGCGGGCGCGTGCTCCAGCTCGGTGAACGTGACGCCGACGCCGTGCCCCGCGACCGCGTGCGCGAGGAAGTCCTGCTCCTCGGCGGAGTGGACGCGAGCCCGGTGGTCGACGTCGTTCGTCCGCAGCACGACGCGCGCCAGCTTCGCGTACGCGTAAGCGTCCTCGACCGTGAGCCGACCCCCCGCGAGGACCCCGACGCCGCCCGAGTCGCGGGCCGCGAGGAGTGCGTCCGCCGCGACCTCGAGCGCCTCCGCCCAGGACGCCGGGCGCAGCTCGCCGCGCGTCACGGTGCCGTCCGCCGCGACCTCGCGGTCGCGCACCAGCGGGTGCGTGAGGCGGTCCGGAGCCGACTGCCAGGCGAACGCGAACCGGTCCTTGTCGGTGATCCACTCCTCGTTCACCACCGGGTCGTCCCCCGCGAGCCGACGCAGCACCACGCCACGCCGGTGGTCGACGCGGATCGCGGACCCGCACGCGTCGTGCTCCGCGACCGACGGCGTCGACACGAGGTCGAACGGGCGCGAGCGGAACCGGTACGCCGAGCCCGTGAGCGCACCCACCGGGCAGATCTGGACGGTGTTCCCGGAGAAGTACGACGCGAACGGCTGACCGGACTCGTCCTCGAGCGCGAGGCCGACAGGCCGCTCCCCCGGATCACCGCCCGCAGGCGGCGCGAAGTCCAGCACCGACTCGTCGAACCGGCCGATCTGCTGCGCCGCGCCGCGCTTCTGCAGGTCGATGAACGCGTCGCCCGCGATCTCCTTGGAGAAGCGGGTGCACCGCTGGCACAGGACGCACCGCTCGCGGTCCAGCAGGATCGCGGTCGACACCGCGATCGGCTTGGGGAACGTCCGCTTCACGTCCACGAAGCGCGTCGTCGCCCGCCCGTTGCTCATCGCCTGGTTCTGCAACGGGCACTCGCCGCCCTTGTCGCACACCGGGCAGTCGAGCGGGTGGTTGATGAGCAGCATCTCCATGATGCCGTGCTGCGCCTTGTCGGCCACCTGGCTGGTGCGCTGCGTCTTGACCACCATGCCCGGGGTCGCCTCGAGCGTGCACGACGCCTGCGGCTTCGGCATCGGCCGCACGTTGCCCTCGCGGTCCGGCGCCGCGACCTCGACGAGGCACTGCCGGCACGCGCCCGCAGGCGCCAGGAGCGGGTGGTCGCAGAACCGCGGGATCTGGATCCCGAGCTGCTCGGCCGCCCGGATGACGAGCGTGCCCTGGGGGACCGCGACCTCGATGTCGTCGATCGTGAACGTCACGTGGTCCGCCGGGACGGGCAGCTTCGCGTCCCCACCGGACGCCGTGGTGGCGGGGGTCGTCGTCGTCATCAGTGCACTCCTGCCGTGAGGACGCGGGCTGGCCGCCGGGGCGTGTGGTCGAACAGCGCGGACGCGGACGGGTCGAACGGGCACCCGCCCCCCGTGACGTGCGCCTCGTACTCCGCGCGGAAGAGCTGGATGCTGCTCGTGACGGGCGACGTCGCGCCGTCGCCCAGCGCGCAGAACGCGCGGCCGAGGATGTTGTCGCACGTGTCGAGCAGGAGGTCCAGGTCCGCCTCGGTACCCTGCCCGGCCTCGATGCGGGCCAGGATCTGCTTCATCCAGTACGTGCCCTCGCGGCACGGCGTGCACTTGCCGCACGACTCGTGCGCATAGAAGTCGGTCCACCGGCTCACGGCCCGCACCACGCAGGTCGACTCGTCGAAGATCTGCAGCGCACGCGTCCCCAGCATCGAGCCGGCCTTCGCGACCGACTCGTAGTCGAGCGGGGTGTCCAGGTGCGCGTCGGTGAACAGCGGTGTCGACGAGCCCCCCGGCGTCCAGAACTTCAGCGCCTTGCCGCCCCGCACCCCGCCCGCCATGTCGAGCAGCTCGCGCAACGTGATCCCGAGCGGCGCCTCGTACTGCCCCGGCCGCGTCACGTGGCCCGACAACGAGAACAGACCGTAGCCCGCGGAGCGCTCCGTGCCCATCGACGTGAACCAGTCCGCGCCGCGCTCGACGATCGACGGCACGCTCGCGATCGACTCGACGTTGTTCACGACCGTGGGCCGCGCGTACAGGCCCGCGACCGCCGGGAACGGCGGCTTGAGCCGCGGCTGACCGCGCAGACCCTCGAGCGAGTCCAGCAGGGCCGTCTCCTCGCCGCAGATGTACGCGCCCGCGCCTGCGTGGACCGTGACCTCGAGGTCGAAGCCCGAGCCCTGGACGTCCTTGCCCAGGTACCCCGCCGCGTACGCCTCCTCGACCGCGCGCAGCAGGCGCCGGTACACGTGCAGCACCTCGCCGCGCACGTAGATGAACGCGTGGTGGCACCCGATCGCGTACGACGTGATCGCCACACCCTCCACGAGCGCCTGCGGGCTCGCCAGCATGAGCGGGATGTCCTTGCACGTCCCCGGCTCGGACTCGTCCGCGTTGACGACCAGGTAGCGCGGGCCGCCGTCGGACGGGGGCAGGAAGCCCCACTTCATGCCCGTCGGGAACCCCGCCCCGCCGCGGCCTCGCAGCCCCGACGCCTTCACCGTCGCGACCACGTCCGCCGGGTCCTGCGCCAGCGCGGCGCGCAGACCCGCGTAGCCACCCTTGTCGAGGTACGACTGCAGGGTCCACGACCGCTCGGCGTCCCACGTGTCCGAGAGCACGGGGGTCAGTGGATCCACCACCGGGCGCCCGGCCTTCTCGATCTGCTCGCTCATGCGTCCGTCCCCTTCGACGCGTCGGGCTTCGCCCCGGGCGTCCCGGGCTTGCCGCCCGGGTCGACGTCGGCGTCTGTCGTCGGTGCGCGCTCGGCGCTCGACTGGTCACCGCCGGTGCGTGGTTCGCCTCCGGCGGGGGCAGGCCCGGACGTGCTCGGGCTCCCATCCGCGCCGCTCGTTCCTCGCGACGCTCCCGCCAGGCCCTCCACGCCCTTCGCATCGTCCGCGCCCGCCCCCGCCTGCGGCTCCGTCGACACAAGACCTTCCGAGTCCCCTTCGGCGCCGGGGGCGGTCCAGCCGTTCTCGCGCGCGAGGCGCAGCCCCACGAGGGTGGGGTCCCCCGCGCCGACGCCTTCGTCGGCGCGGCCGTCCGTGAAGCCGGCGAGGACCCGGCTCATCTGCTTGAAGGAGCACACGCTGTCGGCGCCGCGGGTGGGCGCGACCTGCTCGCCCGCGCGCAGGCGGTCGACCACGTCGGTCGCGGAGCCGGGCGTCTGGTTGTCGAAGAACTCCCAGTTGACCATCATGACCGGCGCGTAGTCGCAGGCGGCGTTGCACTCGACGCGCTCGAGCGTGATCGCCCCGTCGTCCGTCGTCTCGTCGTGCCCGACGCCGAGGTGCTCGCTCAGCTCGTCGAAGATCGCGTCGCCGCCCATGATCGCGCAGAGCGTGTTCGTGCAGACCCCGACGGTGTAGGTGCCGTTGGGGTGCCGCTTGTACTGCGTGTAGAACGTCGCGACCGCGGAGACCTCGGCAGCGGTGAGGTCGAGCTGCTCGGCGCAGAACATGATGCCGTCCCGCGAGACGTACCCGTCCTGCGACTGGACGAGGTGCAGCATCGGCAGGAGCGCGGAGCGCGGCTGCGGGTAGCGCGCCACGATCTGCGCGGCGTCGTCGGTCAGCCGGGCGACGGTCTCGGCGTCGTACGTGGTCATCGGTCCACCCCTCCCAGCACCGGGTCGAGAGACGCGACCGCGACGACGACGTCGGCCACCTGCCCGCCCTCGCACATCGCGGCCACGGCCTGCAGGTTGTTGAACGACGGGTCCCGGAAGTGGGCCCGGTAGGGGCGGGTGCCGCCGTCGGACACCAGGTGCACGCCCATCTCGCCGCGCGGGTGCTCGATGGTCTGCCACGCCTGCCCGACCGGAACCCGGAAGCCTTCCGTGACGAGCTTGAAGTGGTGGATCAGGGCCTCCATCGAGGTGCCCATGATCTCCTTGATGTGCTCGAGCGAGTTGCCCTGACCGTCGCTGCCGACCGCGAGCTGTGCGGGCCAGGCGATCTTGCGGTCGCCCACCATGACGGGCTGCCCCGCCGTGGCCTCGATGCGTTCGAGGCACTGCTCGACGATCTTCAGCGACTGGTAGCACTCCTCGAGCCGCAGCACGACGCGGTCGTAGCAGTCGGCGCCGTCGGCGGTGGGGACGTCGAAGTCGTACGTCTCGTAGCCGCAGTACGGGTCGGACTTGCGCACGTCGTACGGCAGGCCGGTCGACCGCAGCACCGGACCCGTGACGCCCAGCGCCATGCAGCCCGCGAGGCTCAGGTGCCCGACGCCGACCAGGCGGCCCTTGAAGATCGGGTTGGCCAGCATGAGGTCGCCGAGCTGGGCGAGGTAGCGCCGGATCGTCGGCAGCGCGTCGCGCACCTGCCCGACGAGGTCCGGCGGGACGTCCTGCGAGACGCCGCCCGGGCGGACGTAGGCGTTGTTCATGCGCAGGCCGGTGACGGCCTCGAAGATCCGCAGGATCTCCTCCCGCGCGGTGAAGCCGATGGTCATGACCGTGGTCGCGCCCATCTCGTTGCCGCCCGTGCCGAGGCAGACCAGGTGGGACGCGACCCGGTTGAGCTCCATCATGAGGACCCGGATCACGCTCGCCCGCTCCGGGACGTCGTCGGTGATGCCGAGCAGCTTCTCGACCGCGAGGCAGTACGCCGTCTCCTGGAAGATCGGCGCGAGGTAGTCCATGCGCGTGCAGAACGTGACGCCCTGCGTCCACGTCCGGAACTCCATGTTCTTCTCGATGCCGGTGTGCAGGTAGCCGATGCCGCACCGCGCCTCGGTGACCGTCTCGCCGTCGATCTCGAGCATGAGGCGCAGCACGCCGTGCGTCGACGGGTGCTGCGGGCCCATGTTGACGACGATCCGCTCCTCGCCCAGGGCGGCCGCGGCGACGGCGGACTCGGCGATGTCCGCCCAGTCACCGCCCGACGCCTCGAAGCTGGGGATCGAGGGGTCGAAGTCGCCGACGGGCGGCCGGGTCGCCCGGGGCGCGGAGCGCGGGGCCTCCTGTGCTGCTGACGTGCTCACGAGTACGACCTCCTCGTGTCGGGCGGGGGCACGGTCGCTCCCTTGTACTCGACGGGGATGCCGCCGAGGGGGTAGTCCTTGCGCTGCGGGTGGCCCGGCCAGTCGTCAGGCATCTCGATGCGAGCGAGCGCCGGGTGGCCGTCGAAGACGATGCCGAAGAAGTCCCAGGTCTCGCGCTCGTGCCAGTCGTTCGTCGGGTAGACGGACGTGGTCGACGGGACGTGCGGGTCGGCGTCGGGCGCGGCGACCTCGAGCCGCAGGCTGCGTCCGTGCGTGATCGACGTGAGGTGGTAGACCGCGTGCAGCTCGCGGCCGACGTCGTGCGGGTAGTGGACCCCGCTGACCCCGAGGCTCAGCTCGAACCGCAGGTCCTGGTCGTCGCGCAGCGCCCGGCACACCGTGACCAGGTGGTCACGGTGCACGTGCAGCGTCAGCTCGGCGTGCTTGCCCGGAGGGTCCACGACGACCCGGTCGACCGCGGCGTCGAGGCTCGACCCGCCCTCGGCGAGCACGTCCGCGAGGACGTCCACGACCTCGTCGAACCAGGACCCGTACGGGCGGTCGCTCGCACCCGGCATCGCCACGGGCTGGACCAGCCCGCCGTAGCCGGACGTGTCGCCCGACCCGTGCGCGCCGAACATGCCGGTGCGGACCTCGACGACCTCGAGCGTGCGCGGTGCCTGCGAACCCGTGACGAGGTCTGCCGAGCGCGGTCCGGACACCTCCTCGGGCTGCGGGGCGGGCGTGCCCGGCGTCGGGCCGGTCACCGGAGCAGGCCCTTCATCTGGAACGTCGGGGTCGCCTCGAGCGCCGCGGCCTCGGCGGCCTTCGCCGCCTCCTTGCGGTTGGCGCCGAGCGGCTCGTCACCGATCTGCTCGTGCAGCGCGAGGATCGCGTTGATGAGCATCTCCGGCCGCGGCGGGCAGCCGGGCAGGTAGATGTCGACGGGGACGATGTGGTCGACGCCCTGCACGATCGCGTAGTTGTTGAACATCCCGCCGCTCGACGCGCACACGCCCATCGACAGGACCCACTTGGGTTCGCTCATCTGGTCGTAGACCTGCCGGACGACGGGAGCCATCTTCTGGCTGACGCGTCCCGCGACGATCATGAGGTCGGCCTGGCGCGGCGACGCGCGGAAGACCTCCATGCCGAACCGCGACAGGTCGAACCGTGATGCGCCGGCGGCCATCATCTCGATCGCGCAGCACGCGAGCCCGAACGTCACGGGCCACAGCGACGCCTTGCGGAAGTAGCCGGCCAGGTCCTCGATGCTCGTGAGCAAGAAGCCCGAGGGAGCCTCCTCGATCCCCATGATGTCTCCTAGTCCCTGGTGCGTTCGCTCGTGCCCGGTGCCGGTCGCGCCGTCGTGCCCTGGTTCCTGGTCAGTCCCACTCCAGACCACCCCGACGCCACTCGTAAACGAACGGGACCGTGATGAGGGCGAGGAAGCCGAGCATCGCCACGAGCCCGAACAGCGCGAGCGTCCCGAAGTCGACGGCCCACGGGTAGAGGAAGACGACCTCGATGTCGAAGACGATGAACGTCATGGCGACGAGGTAGTACTTGATGGGGAAGCGGCCACCGCCGACGGCGTGGGGCGTGGGCTCGATGCCGCACTCGTACGCGTCGACCTTGGCGCGGTTGTAGCGCTTGGGGCCGATGACCGCGCTCGCGCCGACACCCCCGAGGGCGAGCACGGCGGCCACGCCCATGAGGACGAGGAGCGGGACGTAGGGGTTGGTCATCGCATACTCCTCGAGTGGGGGCTCGAAGTCCCCGGGCGGCGCCCGGGGGGTGAAGCAGGTGGTGCGGGTGCCGGCGTCTTTACCGGCCCACCAGAGGGGTTCATGACGATGGCACCACCCTCGTCAGCCCGGCGATGACGCGGTCGACCCAGTCGCCGCCGCGGGGCTCGTAGCAGTCGGACAGGAGCTTGAGGACGAACCGCATGACGACCGGGCGGGGCAGCCCGTACCGCGTGCAGATCCGCATGATCTCGGGGTGCTCGATGAGCTTCACGAAGTACCGGCCGAGCGTGTAGTAGCCGCCGAGCTCGCGGCGCATGACCTTCGGATAGGTCTGCAGGGCGCGCTCGCGGCCGGCGTCGGTCGCCCGGGCGCGCGACTGCGCGACGACGTCCGCCGCGGTCCGTGCCGCCTGCATCGCGTAGGCGATGCCCTCACCGTTGAACGGGCTCACCATGCCGCCCGAGTCGCCGACGAGCAGCATCCCGCGCGTGTAGAGCGGCGTGCGGTTGAAGCCCATCGGCAGCGCCGCGCCGCGCACGGGTCCGAGCCGGTTCTCCTCGGTGAACTCCCACTCCGCGGGCGCGTTGCGCATCCATGTCGCGAACAGGTCCTTGTAGTCCACGTTGGCCGCGGACTGCCGTGCCGGGCTGGAGTGGACGGACCCGAGCCCCACGTTCGCCGTCCCGTCACCGAGCGCGAAGATCCAGCCGTACCCGGGCAGCAGGTTGGACTCGCGGGGCTTGCCGTCCCACAGCTCGAGGTGGGACTCCATCCACGGGTCCGAGTGGCGGGGGGTCGTGAAGTAGGTCCGGACCGCGACACCGATGGGCCGGTCCTCGCGCCGGGACAGGCCGAGCGCGAGCGCGAACCGCGAGCTCACGCCGTCGGCGGCGATCACGACAGGAGCGCGGTAGGTCACGTCGCCGCCTGCGCGGCGCCCCCGGTCGTCGACGGGCCGGGCGGTGACGCCGACGACGCGGCCCGTCCGCTCGTCGAGCACCGGGCCCGTGACCGCGGTGCGCTCGAGCAGCTTGGCGCCGGTGCGCTGCGCGTGCTCCGCGAGGGTGCGGTCGAACGAGTGCCGCGCACGGGCCATGCCGTAGCTCGGGTAGGACGCGAGGTCCGGCCACGCGAGCTCCCACGAGCGACCGCTCGCGACGACGCGCAGGCCCTCGTTGCGGATCCAGCCGTCCTCCGCACGGGTCGGGACGCCCATGCGCACGAGCTCGGCCACGGCCCGGGGGGTGAGCCCGTCCCCGCAGATCTTGTCGCGCGGGAACGCCGACTTCTCCAGGAGCAGGACGTTCAGGCCTGCGGCGGCGCAGTAGTGCGCTGCGGTCGACCCGGCCGGGCCGGCGCCCACGACGATGACGTCAGCGTCATCCTGGCTGCCGCGCACGTCCTCACCTCGCCGTCCGTCGTCGAACACTTCCGGAGCCTGCGTACACACCGTCTCCCCATGACGGGCACGGTGCATCCACACCCCTTGTGAAGTCGGTCACAAAACGCAGTGGTCACTCTAGTCACTCGTGCCGAACGATGTGTAGCAAGGTGACCCTTCCCTGTGCCCACCACCGTCTCCCGACCCGGCAGCACGCGCGCGCGGGACGCTCTGACAGGATGGCGGCATGACCGAGCCCCGTCCGCACGTCGTCGCCCTCGCCACCGATGCCGAGCACCGGTTCAGCAAGGAGGCGACGACCGCGGTGCGGGTCGTCGCGGGTCACGGGATCGTCGGCGACACCCACGCGGGCACGACCGTCCAGCACCGCAGCCGGGTCCGCGCCGACCCCACGCAACCCAACCTGCGACAGGTGCACCTCATCCACGCCGAGCTGTTCGACGACCTCGCGGATGCCGGGTTCGAGGTGAGCCCCGGCGACCTGGGCGAGAACGTCACGACGCGCGGGATCGACCTCCTCGGCCTGCCCCGCGGTACGCGCCTCGCGATCGGGCCGGACGTCGTGCTCGAGGTCACCGGCCTGCGCAACCCGTGCCAGCAGATCAACGACTTCCGGCCCGGCCTGCTCAAGGAGGTCGTGGCGCCCGACGGCGCGGGCGGGGTCGTCCGCAAGGCCGGCGTCATGTCCGTGGTCGAGCAGGGCGGGACCATCTCGACGGGCGACGCCGTCGTCGTCACGCTGCCTGACGCGCCGCACGAGCCGCTCGCGCCGGTGTGACGACGCCGGGCGGGTTCCCGCCTGGTGCTACGACGTGCTGACGTGCACGTGGTCGAAGTGGTTCGCGGTCGTCCCGCCGCGGTCCTCCATCGCCCGCCACGAGCTCGTGGGCTCGCCGGCCATCCACATCTGCTGCTGGTAGATGACGTAGGTGACGCCGAGCGCGCCGGCGTTGGCCTGGAGGTAGCGCGCGATCTCCCAGCCGGTGTCGCCGGAGATCATGATGTCGACGGCCCGGCCGGTGCCGTGGTCGCCGCTGTCGCCCGGGCGGATGCCCCCGTAGGCGGTGACCTGCGGGAAGGCTGCGCACACGGCGCGGTAGGCGGCGGTCGCGTTGCCCTGCAGGCTCGACTCGATCTCCGGGTTCACGGAGCACGCCGCGCCCGAGACCCCGGCTGCACCGCTCGCCTGCTCCTGGGCCTCCGGCTCGGACTCGGACAGGAAGTCGGAGCTGATCCAGGCGACGGCGCCCTCGAAGACCACCTGGCTGTACCCGGCCTCGGCCTCGCCGGTGACCTCGACGGCGGTCGCGAACGACACGGTCGTGACCTTCGCGGCGTCCGCGGACGGCTTCGTCCGGACGTTGACGGCGTCGGTGGTCCACAGCTGACCGGTGACCTCGGGCAGCGTCTCGCGGGCCGCCTCCGGGTCGGGGCTCGCGTCGGGCTCCGTCGAGGGCTTCGCGGCGCCGGCGGGGACGACCGTGGGCAGCCCGTGCTCGTGGGTGACCCCGTCCGTCGAGGCGCCCTGCGCCGCGGCGCCCTGCTTCGGGGCAGACGTCGAACCGGTGGCGAGCGGCTGCCGGCCGTCCGACCGGCTGGCCGCGGTGCTGGCGGCCCGGTCTCCCGCGGTCGCCGGCCCGACGGCCGGCTCGACCGGCGCCTCGCTGCCGTCCGCCTGCTGGGTCCCCGAGCCGATGACTCCCGCCCCGAGCAGCGTGATCAGCGCGAGCGCCGGGATCTTCAGCGAGCGGGGCGACACGAGCGACCGCGCCGTGGGCAGCTGACGCACCCGGATCCGCGGTCGCGCGGGGGCGGCAGGGGCTGCGCTGTGGCGGCCACGAGACATCGTGCGCTCCGGGGGGGTCGGTGGACGGGACCGCGCCAGTGTAACCAAACCGTGACCTGTGCCGTCCAGCCCGCCCTCCCGAGCAGGGGCTATGCGGCCGGGCGGGTCCCGCGGTGCAGCGCGACGATGCCGCCGGACAGGTTGCGGTAGCCGACCGTCGACCAGCCCGCGCGCAGCAGCAGGCGCCCGAGGCCTTCCTGGTCGGGCCACGCCGCGATGGACTCCGCGAGGTACTCGTACGACCCGCCCTCGCGCGTCACGGCCGCGGCGATCTTCGGCAGCGCCTGGACGAGGTACTCCTGGTAGACCCAGCGGAACGGCTCCCACGTCGGGGTGGAGAACTCGCAGATCACGACCCGCCCGCCGGGCCGGACGACGCGCAGCATCTCGCGCAGCGCACCCTCGGTGTCGACGACGTTGCGCAGCCCGAACGAGATCGTCACGGCGTCGAACGTCGCGTCGGCGAACGGCAGGTGCGTCGCGTCGCCCGCGACGAACGGCAGGTCCGGTCGACGCTCCTTGCCGACCTGCAGCATCCCGATCGAGAAGTCGCACGGCACGACGCGCACGCCGTCGTCCGCGAAGGGCTCGGACGACGTGCCCGTGCCCGCCGCCAGGTCGAGCACCTTCTCCCCCGGCATCGCGCCGACGGCGCGCACGGTCGCACGGCGCCACGCCCGGTCCTGCCCGAGGGAGAGGATGTCGTTCGTCAGGTCGTACCGGGCGGCGATCCCGTCGAACATCGACGCGACCTCGGTGGGCTGCTTGTCCAGGCTGGCGCGGGGCATGGCCTCATGCTTCCACGGACGCGGCACCGCCGCGGCGCGCTTACGCTGAGACGGATGACCGCAGAACCCTCGGCACCCCCGACGCCGCGACCCGGCGCCCAGCCGCACCCCCTCGTCGTGCGCACGACCGCGATCGACGACCTGCCCGGCGGTCCTGCCGCGCTGGTCGACCTCCTGCCCGACGCGCGGCCGCTCACCTGGATCCGCCGCGGCGACGGGATCGTCGGCTGGGGCGAGGCGCTGCGCCTCGAGACCTGGGGTCCGGGCCGTTTCGCCGACGCCGAGGCCGCCTGGCGCGAGACGCTCGAGCACGCCGTCGTGCGCGACGAGGTCGGTCTGCCGGGAACCGGACCGGTCGCGTTCGGCTCGTTCGCGTTCGACGACTCGGCGCCCGGCGACGACGCGCACGAGCCGGTCCGCGCGGGCGGCGTGATCGTTGTGCCGCGGGTCGTCGTCGGTCGGCGGGACGGGCGGAGCTGGTTGACGACCGTGGACACGGCCGGGTCCCTGTCGTCCTCCCCCCTCGACGCGCTCTCCGCCACCCCGCGCACGCCCGTGCGCGGACCGGGCGCGATCACCTGGCGCGAGGGTTCGCTCGGGGCGGACGACTGGGCCGACGTCGTGCGCGAGGGCGTGGGCCGCATCCGCGCGGGATCGCTGGAGAAGGTCGTGCTCGCGCGCGACGTCGTCGCGCACGCGAGCGAGCCGGTCGACCCGCGCTGGCTCCTGCGGCGGCTCGCGGCCGCCTACGACGCGTGCTGGACGTTCTCCGTCGACGGTCTCGTCGGGGCGACGCCGGAGCTGCTGGTCCGCAGCGAGAAGGGCCTGGTCACGTCGCGCGTCCTCGCGGGGACGATCCGCCGCGCGGGCCTGTCCGACGACGAGGCGCTGCTGCGCGCCGCCCAGCTCGCTCGCTCGTCCAAGGACCTCGAGGAGCACGAGTACGCCGTCACGTCCGTCGCCCACGCTCTCGCACCGTTCTGCTCGTCGATGAACGTGCCGGACGCCCCGTTCGTGCTCCACCTGCCGAACGTCATGCACCTCGCGTCCGACGTGACGGGCGTCCTCGCGCGCGCGGGCGGGAGCACCGGTCCCACGAGCCTCGCGCTCGCCGCCGCGCTCCACCCGTCCGCCGCGGTCTGCGGGACGCCCACCCGGGTCGCCCGCGAGCTCATCCGCGAGATCGAGGGCATGGACCGGGGCCGGTACGCCGGCCCGGTCGGCTGGCTGGGTGCGGACGGCGACGGCGAGTGGGGCATCGCGCTCCGCTCGGCCGAGCTGTCGGCCGAGGACCCCCGCACGGTGCGCCTGTTCGCCGGGTGCGGCATCGTCGCCGCGTCGGACCCGCAGGCCGAGGTCGCGGAGTCCGACGCGAAGCTGGAGCCCATGCGCTACGCGCTCGGCTCCTGAGCCGGGCCAGCACGACCTCGGGACGACGACGACCGGCACGGAGGATCTCTGCAGATCTCCGTACCGGCCTGGTGGCGGCGGGCGGGGACGGGCCCGCTACCACCGACCCCGCCGCCGTCCGGCGGGACGACGGCGGGGAGCTTCAGCGACGCGTCAGCCGTTCCCCCCGAAGAACCAGTCGAACGGGTTGGGGACGTTGCCCGGGTCGGTCTGGTCGCCCTGCGACCCGTCCTCCTGGCCCGGGAGCTGACCCTGGCCGTCCTGCGAGTCCTGGTCCGGAAGCTGACCCTGACCGTCCTGCGACCCCTGCGAGCCGGTCGTGTCGTCCGCGGGCTTCGTGGCGAGCGTGACCGTCAGGTCCTGCGCGGAACCGTCGCGCACGACCGTCACGGTGGACTCCTGACCGGCGGTCCGCTCGCGGACGAACGCGGTGAGCGACTCCGCGCCGCCGACCGAGTGCCCGTCGATCGCGACGATCACGTCGCCGGACTGGATACCGGCCTCGGCGGCCGGCGACCCCTCGGTGACGTCCTGGACCTCGGCGCCACGGCGCGAGACGCCGTCGGCGGTCGCGGTCGCGTCGGACAGCGTCACCCCGAGGAAGGCGTGCTCCGCGGTGCCGTTGTCGATCAGCTGCTCGCTGATGTTCTTGGCCAGGTTCACGGGGATCGCGAACCCGAGCCCGATGGAGCCGGCCTGGCCCCCGCCGCTCGACAGGGAGGCGATCGACGACGTGATGCCGATGACCCGGCCCTGGGCGTCGAACAGCGGACCGCCCGAGTTCCCGGGGTTGACCGCGGCGTCGATCTGGATCGCGTTGGTCACGACGGAGGTGCCGCCGGACTCGCCCGACGCGGACACGGGGCGGTCCACTGCGGACACGATCCCGGTCGTGGCCGTGTTGGCGAGGCCGAGCGGGTTGCCGACCGCGAGGACGGACTCGCCGACCGTCACGGCGTCCGAGTCGCCCAGCGTCGCGGGCGTCAGGTCCTTCGGCGCGTCCTGGATCTGCACGACGGCGAGGTCGGTCGTCGGGTCGGTCCCGACGATCTTCGCCTGGAAGAGCCGACCGTCGCTCAGGGTGACCTGCACGGTGCCGTCGGCCGCGTCGCCCACGACGTGGTTGTTGGTCACGACGTGACCCTGGTCGTCCACGATGACACCGGAGCCCTCGGCGCCGCCCTGCTCGGTCTGCACCTGGATCGCGACGACGGACGGCGCGACCGCCTTGGTCACGGCCTCCCAGTCGGGGTTCTGCGAGCTGGAGCTCGACACCGGTGCCGCGGTCGACTGCTCCGGCTGCGCGACGTCGGCGAGCGACGTCGACGCCGAGCCCGGGTCGTCCAGCGCGGTGACGAGCCCGGCTGTGCCGACGCTCGCGACCACGGCGGCGATGGCGGCCGCGCTGACCACGGGCACCCAGCCCTTGCGGCGGTTGCGGTTCGGCTCGGCCGGAATGCCCTGGACGGGCGGCGGGGGCGGCACCGGGATGCCGCCGTGGGCGGACCCGGCGTAGGCGTAGGGGTTCGCCGGCTGCGGCGCCTGGACCTGCTGGACGTGCTGCGGGGCCTGGATCGGCTGCGTCTCGTGCACGCTGGGGTGCGCGGGCGCCTGGGGCGTCGTGCCGGTGGTCTGGTCGGCGTTGGTGCTCATGTGGGCCTCCTCGGTTCTGCCCACTACTTCACACCACCACGCTTGAACGACCCTTGAACCAACCTGGGAGTTGTCTGCGAGTTCCGAACGCGTGGTCAGTCGCCCAGCGCCGCGCGGACCGCCTCCCGCACCCGGGACGCGAGCTCGAGCCCGTCCGCGCGGCGCGAGTCGCGCGCGACCCGCACCTCGAGCACCTCCACCCCGGGACCGGGGTCGCCGAGCGCGGCGCGCAACGACGCGACGTCGCGAAGGAGCCGGTGCCCGGCGCCGTAGCCCGCGCACAGGTGGGCGAGGTCCGCGCCGTGGGGGGTGGCGAAGACGCGCTCGAACGTGCGGCCGGCGGCCTCGGACGCGGTCCCGAGGCCCCCGGGCTCCAGGCCGGCGAAGATGGAGCCGCCGTCGTCGTTGACGACGACCACCTGCAGGTCCACGGGCGGCTCGCCGGGGCCGCGCAGGAGGCCCCCGACGTCGTGCAGGAACGTCAGGTCGCCCACGAGCGCGCGCGTGCGACCGCCGCGGCGCGCAGCGGCGAGCGCGACCCCGAGCGCCGTCGACACCGTCCCGTCGATCCCGGCGAGGCCGCGGTTGGCGACGACGCGCGGTGGCTCGGCGGTGTCCGTCGCGCCGAGGACGAGGTCGAGGTCGCGCACGGGGTTCGAGGACCCGACGACGAGCACGTCGCCCGGCGCGGCGGCTGCGGCCACGGCGCGCGCGACCGCCGGCCCGGTGGGCGCCCCGTCGCCCGCTGTCGCGGCGCCGACGACGCGTGCTGCCGCTGCCCCGGCCGCACGCCACCGCGCGAGCCAGGCCTGAGCCCCGCCATCGCCCGGGACCGGGCCGAGCCACTGCTCGGGAACCGCGGGCAGGACCGACCTGGCGTTGCGTGCCGCGTCGGGCCACGGTGCGCCCGCGGGCGCGACGACCACGACCGAGACCTCCGGGCGGCCGAGCAGCCGCTGGACGGGACGCGAGAGCGTGGGGCGACCCACGACGACGACGACCTCGACGTCACCCACGAGCTCCTCGACACCGAGGACGAGGGGGTGCGCCGTCACGGCGTTCGGCCCCCCGACCGCACCGGACGACGGCTCCGCGAGCAGCGGCCAGCCGCGCGCCTCGGCGAGCTCGCGCGCGACCCGCCCCGCGCCGTCGCCCGCGACGACGACGGCGCGCTCCGCGGGTGGCTCCTGCGGAGGCGACGAGACGACGGCGGGCACGACGACGGCGCTGCGGGTTACCGCGTCGGGACCGGTCGCGTCCGGGGCGGCGAGGTCGCCCGGCCCGAGCGGGCCGGCGGGCACGAGGGGCTCGCGGAACGCGAGGTTCAGCTGGACCGGGCCGGGCGCCCCCGTCCGCGTCCCCTGCGCGGCGGTGAGCGCCCGCGTGGCCGCGGAGAGGAGGTCGCGGGCCTCGCCGTCGCGGCCGTCGGGCGCGGGATGGTCGACGACGAGGCGGACGGCGGACCCGAAGATCCCCACCTGGTCCGTCGTCTGGTTGGCGCCCGTGCCGCGCAGCTCGTGGGGGCGGTCCGCGGTGAGCAGCACGAGCGGGACGCCTGCGTGGTGCGCCTCGAGGACGGCCGGGTGGAGGTTGGCGACCGCGGTGCCGGAGGTCGTGACCATCGCGACCGGTCGCGGGACACGGGTGCCCGCGACCTCCACGGGCTCGCTCCCCCGGGCCAGCCCGAGGGCGAGGAACCCGGCGGTGCGCTCGTCGACCCGCACGTGGAGCGTGAGCAGGCCCGCGTCCGCCGCGGCGGCGACGGCGTACGCCAGGGGTGCGGAGCGCGACCCGGGTGCGAGGACGACGTCGCGCACGCCGGCCTCGACCAGCCGCCCGACGAGCGCGCACGCGGCGACGACGGCGGGGGGCTGCGTCACGACGCCCTCCCGGCCGCGGTGCCCGCGTCGAGGCCGGCACCCGACCCCGCGGCAGCGAGCGCCTCGAGCCGCGCGAGCCGGTCGCGCCATCGGCGACCGGTGTCCGGGTCGGGCGCGGTCGCGGCGAGCGCCCGAGGGGTGGGCACGGGCCGACGCACGCCCAGCGCACCGTCGACGGGCAGCAGCGGGTCGTCGGTGACGTCCGCGGCGAAGAGCTGGACGGTCGCGAGACCGCACGCGTAGGGCAGCTCCGGCAGCGCCGCGGCCAGCGCGACCCCGGCGGCGATGCCCACCGAGGACTCGAGCGCGGACGAGACGACGACGGGCAGCCCGACCTGGGCGGCCAGCTCGAGGCAGGCGCGCACGCCCCCGAGCGGCTGGACCTTGAGCACGACCACGTCCGCCGCGTCGGCGCGCACGACGGCGAGCGGGTCGCTCGCGCGCCGGATCGACTCGTCGGCGGCGACGGGGACGGCGGTGTCGCCGCGCTGCCCGCGGCGTACGGCGGCGAGCCCCGCGACGTCCGCGCACGGCTGCTCGACGTACTCCAGCCCCCCGGCGGCCCGGTCGAGGTGGGGCAGCCGTCGCAGCGCGTCGTCGGGCTCCCACGCACCGTTGGCGTCGATGCGGACCCGCCCGCCCGGGCCGAGCGCGTCCCGCACGGCCTCGAGCCGAGCGACCTCGGCGGCGAGCGGCTCCGGGGTGCCGTCAGGCCCCCGCTGGGCGACCTTGACCTTGGCGGTGCGGCAGCCGCGCGACGCGGCGACGATCTCGCGAGCACGCTCCGGGCCGACCGCGGGGACGGTGACGTTCACGGGGACGACGTCGCGCACGGGGGCCGGCCACCCGTCGTCGGCCGCCTCGCGCGCGGCGCGCAGCCAGGCGACGGACTCCGCGTCGTCGTAGTCCCAGAAGGGCGACAGCTCGCCCCAGCCCGCAGGACCGCGCAGGAGCACGCCGTCACGGACGTCGAGGCCGCGGAACCGGGTGGTGAGGCGGGTGCGGTAGACGACGGTCTCGCGGGGGTCGGGCACGCGTCCCAGGCTATGCCACATGCTCGACTGGGCTACTGCGTGGCGGAGAAGAGCTCGTCCGTCAGCCGGACGGCGTGGGCGCGGACGTCACGGCCCTCGCTCAGCGCGGACACGGCGGCGCCGTCGACGACGGCGACCACGAGCGACGCCGTCACGTCGGGATGGCCGAGCTCGCGCAGGAGCTCGGTGACGGCCTCGTCGATCAGGTCGCGGCCGTCGGCGTACGCGCGGGCGAGCGCCGGGTGCCGGCCCGCGCTCACGAGGTGCTCGTAGAAGCCGCGGACGTCGTCGGCACCGCCCGGCGGCAGCACGGCGCCGACGACGAGGTCCGCCGCGTCGGGACGGTCCCGGTCCGCGGTCGAGCCACGACCAGCAGCACGGGCGTGCTCGGCCCAGCCGGCGACGATCACCTGACCGGCGGCGGCGAGGAGCTCGTCGAGCCCCGTGAAGTAGTAGGTGGTGGCGGCGAGCGGGACGCCGGCGCGCGCCGCGACGGCGCGGTGCGTCACGGCCGCGGGGCCCTCGCTCAGGATGAGGTCCGCCGCACCGCGCACGATCGCGTCGCGGCGGGCGGTGCCGCGCGCCTGGCGGCGCGGGACCTCGGTCATCAGTGACCACCGCCGGACAGGTTGAGCCCGACCACACCCGCGATGATCAGCACGAGCGAGACGATCTTGAGGACCGAGACCGCCTCGCCGAACAGCGCGACGGCGAGGACGGCGGTCAGCGACGCGCCGATCCCCACCCACACCCCGTACGCGACGCCGACGGGCAGGGTCTTGAGCGCATAGCTCAGCCCGGCCATGCTCAGGACGAGCAGGACGACGAACGAGACGCTCGGCCAGAGCTTGGTGAACCCCTCCGAGGCCTTGAGGCTGAGCGCCCAGCCGGCCTCCAGCATGCCGGACAGGACGAGGACGATCCAGGCGATGGCCATGGTGTGCTCCGTGGGTCTACGCGCCGGGTGGCAGGTCCGCCGTCGCGCGTCATAGTGGTACTACTGTACCACTTATTGACCCGGGCCCTCCGGGACGTCGGACTCCAGCGCGGCTCGCAGCGCGCTGACCACGACGGGCACCACGCCCTCGCGCACCCGCGCGGTCCCCACGACGACCCCGAACCGGTCGCGGTGCGCGGCGGCGTCGCTCAGCGCGTCAGCCGGCACCCCCGCCGCACGCAGCGACCGGACCGCCACCCCCTCCGCGGCGTGCGAGCCGAGGCCGACCACGAGGTGCAGCCCCGCGGCCACCCCCTCGATCTCCGCCCCGGGAAGCTCCCGGCCGATCGCGTCGAGGAGCGCGCGCCGCCGACCCTGGTACACGAGCCGTGTCCGCCGCAGGTGCCGCTGGTACGCGCCGCAGGACACGAGCTCGGCCAGTGCCGCCTGCTCCGGCACCGAGCACCCCAGGTCGGCGCGCCGCTTGGCGTCCACGAGCGGACCCACGACGTGCGGTGGCGCGACGACCCAGCCGAGACGCAGCGCCGGCGAGAGCAGCTTGGAGACCGAACCGAGGAGCACCACGCGGTCCGGGTCGGTCGCCTGCACCGAGGGCACGGGACGACGGCCGTACCGCAGCTCGGCGTCGTAGTCGTCCTCGAGGACGAGACGGTCCCCCGCCGCCGCCCATGCCAGCAGGTCCCGGCGCCGGTCCGGCGCCAGCACGACACCGAGCGGAAACTGGTGCGCCGGCGTGACGAGGACCGCGCGCGCATCGTCGGGCAGCAGGTCCGTGCGCAGGCCGTCGCGGTCCACCGGGACCGCGCGCGTGCGCAGCCCGGCGTCGTGGAGCACCTCGAGCGCGCCCGGCGAGGACGGGTCCTCCACCGCGACGACGCCGGTCGAGACCTCTGGGTCCGGCGCGAGCGGGGCAGGCCCACGACCCCCCACCGTCCCCTCCGCGAGCAGCCGGCCGAGGAGCGCGAGCGCCTGCGCGACACCGCTCACGACGACGACGTCGCGCGCCGAGACCTGCGCGCCGCGACTGCGCCGCAGGTGCACGGCGAGCGACTCGCGCAGCGCGGGCAGACCCTGGGGGTCCGGATAGCCGAGGTCGGCGTCGGCGAGCCCGCGGACGGCATCGCGCGAGGCGCGCGTCCACGCGCCGCGCGGGAAGAGCGTCGGGTCGGGCGTGCCGACGCTCGGGAGCCGCCGGACGACGGCGGCGCCGTCGGGAGCCGAGGCCTCGGGCAGGGCCGACCGTGCCAGAGGTGCCAGAGGTGCCGGGAGTGCAGCGACCACGACGCCCGACCGCGGCCGGGGCACGAGCAGGCCCTCGCCCACCAGGTCGTCGACCGCGGCCGTGACCGTCCCACGCGAGACGCCGAGGGCCGACGCCGCGTCGCGGCTCGACGGGAGCACGGCACCCGCCTCGAGCCGGCCCCCGACGACCGCCGCCCGCAGGCTCTCGTGGAGCCAGCGCCCGACGCCGCGCGCCGGTCGCGGCCCGAGCACGAGGAGCAGGGCGTCGGGTTCCAGCCTCGTCACCATCTGGCCCAGTCAAGCAGAACCGCTCTGGCACTGTCGACTGGTCCAGTGGTTTCCTACGGTCGACGTGTGCCCACCGACGACCCCACGCCCCCGCTCCCCCGGACCGCCACCGCCGACCTCCGCTGCGCCGCCGCCATGGTGATCGTCGGCTCGTCGTTCGTCGCGTCCGCGGCGCTCGCCGACTTCCCCGTGCTCGGCGGGCAGGCCGTGCGCTACGCGGTCGCAGCCCTCGTCCTGCTCGCCGTCCTCGCGTGGCGGCGCGTGCCGTGGGTCGTCCCCTCGCCGCGCGCCCTGCTCCGGCTGCTCGCCCTCTCGGCGACAGGGCTCGTCCTGTTCAGCGTGCTCGTCGTGGAGGGCGCGGGCCGCGCGGACCCGTCGTTCGTCGGGGCGGTCGTCGGTGCGACGCCCGTCGTGCTGGCCGTGTCGGCCGCGCTGCGCTCGCGCCGGGTCGCCGCGCGGACCGTCGTGGCAGCACTCGTCGTCACGGGCGGCGTCGTGCTCGTCGAGGGCGGTGGCGGGGGCGACCCGGTCGGCGTCGTGATCGCCCTCGGAGCGCTCGCGTGCGAGGTGTGCTTCTCGCTGCTCGCCGTCCCGCTGCTGCCGACCCTGGGCGCGCTGCGCGTCTCGGCGTACGCGTGCGTGCTCGCCGTCCCGCAGCTCGCGCTGCTCGGGCTCGTCGGGCAGCTGGTGGCGCACCGGCCGTTCCTCACCACGCCCGACGGCGGCGAGCTGGTCGCGCTCGCCTACCTGGCCGTGGCCGTCACCGCGGTCGCGTTCCTGCTCTGGTACTCCGGCCTCGCCGCGGTCGGCCCCGCGCGCGCCGGGCTCTTCGCGGGCCTGATGCCCGTGTCCGCCCTCGTCGTGTCGGTCGCGCTCGGCTTCGAGGAGCTCGCGCCGACATCCGCGGCCGGGGCCCTCGTCGTCGGCGCCGGGCTCGTGCTCGGGCTGGCCTCGCCCGCGCGGCCCGGCGGCGTCGCACCGCGGGCGGGGTCGCGGATACCGTGGCCTCGTGAGCAGCACCGGACCCACCCCAGCCGTCCCCGCCCCCGCCGACCGGACGCCCGACCTCCCGCGCCAGGTCTCCGAGACGTTCGACCCACGCGCGTGGCGCGAGGTCGCGGGCTTCGATGACCTCACGGACATCACGTACCACCGCGGGGTGGAGCGTGCTCCCGACGGCACCGGCGGCGAGCCCGGAGAGGTCCTGCGCGACCTGCCGGTCGTGCGCGTCGCGTTCGACCGGCCCGAGGTCCGCAATGCGTTCCGGCCCCACACCGTCGACGAGCTCTACCGGGTCCTCGACCACGCACGCCAGACGTCCGCCGTCGGGACGGTCCTGCTCACCGGCAACGGCCCGTCCCCCAAGGACGGTGGCTGGGCGTTCTGCTCCGGCGGGGACCAGCGCATCCGCGGGCGCTCCGGCTACCAGTACACGACCGCGGTCGACGACCCCGCCGGCGGGGGCGAGACCCTCGGGGTCACCGCGGACGCCGTCGACCCGGCGCGCGCCGGTCGCCTGCACATCCTCGAGGTCCAGCGCCTCATCCGGACGATGCCCAAGGTGGTGATCGCCGTCGTCAACGGCTGGGCCGCGGGTGGCGGGCACTCGCTGCACGTCGTCGCGGACCTGTCCGTCGCGAGCCGCGAGCACGCGCGGTTCAAGCAGACCGACGCGAACGTGGGCTCGTTCGACGGCGGGTACGGGTCGGCCTACCTCGCGCGGCAGGTCGGGCAGAAGCGGGCGCGGGAGATCTTCTTCCTCGCACGCGAGTACTCCGCGCAGGACGCGTACGCGTGGGGCGCGGTGAACGAGGTCGCGGACCACGCGGACCTCGAGCCGCTCGCGCTGGAGTACGCGCGGACGATCGCGACGAAGTCGCCACAGGCGATCCGGATGCTCAAGTTCGCGTTCAACCTCGCGGACGACGGGCTCATGGGCCAGCAGGTGTTCGCCGGCGAGGCGACCCGTCTCGCGTACATGACGGACGAGGCCGTCGAGGGCCGCGACGCGTTCCTCGAGCGTCGGGACCCGGACTGGAGCGGGTTCGGCTACGCGTTCTGAGCCGGCAGCAGGATCACGGTGCGACGAGCGCCGAGAGCATCTCGATCAGTCCGCGCCCGACGAAGGCCGCGGCGACCGCGAGGCCGAACAGCAGGCCGACGGAGACGACCACCGGGACGGCGGAGCGCGCGGCGCCGGGCTCGCGGCCCTGCGCGGGCGGGAACGACGGGGGCTGTGTGGTCGACCGAGCAGCGGCGGGGCGGTGGTCGGCGGGCACGCCGCCGTCGGGGTGGCGGGGTGCGGCGTGGGAGTCGTAGGTCGTCATGGCTCCACCCTCGCTCCGGGGGGCCCCGCGCCGCATCGGCCCGTCGGCTGCACCTCTGCTCGCCGTGTCCGCCCTCAGGAGGACCCGCCGCACCGTGCGGTGCGCCCTCGGGGTGAGACCTCAGCCCACGTCCCAGCTGCCCGAGCCCTCCGGCACCAGCTCGATCCACGTGCGGCCCGGCTCGAGCTCGACCGGCTCGTCGTCCGGCCCGGTGAGCACCAACGGCTCGTCGACGTCCTGCTTCGACCATGTCACCGCGACCTGCTTGCCCCCGCTCGCGACCACGCCCTCGCCGGAGCCGACGATCTTGGTCTCCGGCACCGGCGCGCCGGCCGGGTCCTTGAACGACGTGTTCACCATCGGCGCGCGCACGAGGACCACGTTCTCGGCACCGACCCGCACCCCGTCGGAGGACACCGCCGGGACGCTCCCCTCGCTGCGCAGGTAGGCCCCCTCGTCACCGCTCCACTCCCAGCGGGCCGAGCTCGCGAACGTGAGCGCCACGTCGAGGGTCGGCGCGGTGGCACCGTCGGTCGTCGCCGTGCCCTCGCCCTTCTCGCGCGCGTGCACCAGCTCCGCGGGCGGGGGCGACGTCCGGTCGTCGTCGGCCTGGGCCCAGAAGTCCGCGAGGCGGCCGTAGACGTTGTGGGGGGCACGCCGGTTCGGGGTCTTCTCGAACCCGTCGTCGCCGTCGTCCATGATCACCGACTGCACGCCCGCGGCGCCGACCGCGTCGATGAACGGCCGCTGGCCGCCCGTGTACGCGAGCACCCCGTGCAGCGGCGCCGTGATCGACGGGTCCATGGGCCGGACCGACCGCACGGGACCGACCAGCTCCGGCTCCTGGGAGTGGTAGACGGCGACGAACCGCGTGATCCCGCCCTCGACGACCTCCTCCCAGACGACGTCCGCCTGCTCCAGCCCGGTCTGCGGCCGGGCCTGCGGGGAGTTCTCGATCTTGACGGCCAGCGCCGGTCGCTGCGCCACCTCGTCGGTCTCGAGGCCGGTGAGCGGCCACACGACCGGGACGTCCGGGGAGGGCACGCCGCCCTTGTCGACACCGACGTCGGGCGACACCGTCTGCGTCACCGGGTCCGCCGGCTCCCCCGTGCACGACGCGCACGCGAGCGCGGCCGCCGCCACGAGCACCGGCAGCACGCCCCGCACGACCCGGGCGCGCGTCGATCGGTGCGCCCCGCGACCACTCGCCATCGCCGCCATGCAGCCTCCCCGTCCCGACCGTCCCCGGCACCGCTCCCGCACGTCGTCCGACCTGCGTGCGCGCGCACACCCTACGCCGCGACCTACGCTGACCGGGTGACCCGCGCCGCCGTCCCCGCCGATCTCGAGTCGCTCGTCACCGCGGTGGGTGCGGCCCTGGACGGCTCCGGACCACCCGTCGCGACGGCACCCACCTCGGACGGGCCGCCCCTGCCGCCCGGCACCGCCCTCCTCCTGCGGACGTCGGGCTCCACGGGCGAGCCCCGCGAGGTCGCCCTCACCGCCGCGGCCCTGCGCGCGTCCGGGGACGCGACGCACGAGCGCCTCGGCGGACCCGGGCACTGGGTCCTCACGCTGCCCGCGACGCACGTCGCCGGCATCCAGGTCGTCGCCCGGTCCCGTGCCGCCGGGCTCGGTCTGACGGTCGCCCCGGACGGGGAGCCGTTCACGCCGGCCTCGTTCGCCGCCCTGGTCGCGCGGTCGCCGTCACGGGAGCGCCGCTACGTCTCGCTCGTGCCGACCCAGCTGCACCGCCTCGTGACCGCTGCCGAGGGCGGCGACGCCGTCGGCCTCGACGCCCTGCGTGCCCTCGACGCGGTGCTCGTCGGCGGTGCCGCGACGTCGCCCACGCTGCTGCGGCGCGCCCGGGCAGCGGGGGCCCGCGTCGTCGTGACCTACGGGATGACCGAGACGTGCGGCGGGTGCGTGTACGACGGCGTCCCGCTGGGCGGGGTCCGGGTCCGCCTCGCGCCGGGGCCGGGGTCCGACCGGCCGTCGGGGCCGTCGGGCCCGGGCGTCGTCGAGATCTCCGGACCCGTCCTCGCGGCCGGCTACGTGGACGACGCCGCCGCGACCGCGGCAGCGTTCCGGTCCGACGCGGACGGGACGCGCTGGTTCCGCACCAGCGACCTCGGGACGCTGCGCGACGGGGCCCTGGACGTGCTGGGCCGCGCCGACGACGTCGTCGTCACGGGCGGTGTGAACGTCGCACCCGCCGCGGTCGAGGCCGCCGTCGCGGAGCTGGACGGGATCGGCGAGGTGTGCGTCGTCGGCGTCCCGGACCCCGAGTGGGGACAGGCGCTGGTCGCCGTCGTGACGACGCGCCGCACCAGGACCGGACCCGGCACGGACGGCCTGCTCGCGACGGTCCGTGCGCACGTCACGGATAGGCTGGGCCGCGCGGCTGCACCGCGCCGCGTGCTCGTCGTGGCGGACCTGCCCCGGCGCGGTCCCGGCAAGGTGGATCGCGTGGCGGTGGCCCGTCTCGCCGGCGAGCCGGCCGTCCACGAGTGATCGGTCGCCCACGAGAACGGAGCACCATGGCCAGCACCACCGAGTGGGTCGCGGGCGCGCGCCTGCGCACCCTGCCCGCCGCCGCGACCCCCGTCATCGTCGGGTCCGGCGCCGCGGCACAGGTCGACGGCTTCACGTTCTGGCCGGCGCTGCTCGCACTGGGCGTCGCCCTGGCGCTGCAGGTCGGGGTCAACTACGCGAACGACTACTCGGACGGGATCCGTGGCACCGACGTCGACCGGGTCGGGCCGATGCGCCTCACCGCGACCGGTGCCGCGCGGCCGGGCGAGGTGCGAGCGGCCGCATTCGCCGCGTTCGGGGTCGCGGGGGTGCTCGGCCTCGCGCTGTGCGCGGTGTCGGGTCAGTGGTGGCTGATCGCCGTCGGTGCGCTCGCGAAGGTCGCCGCCTGGTACTACACCGGCGGACGCAACCCCTACGGCTACCGCGGGCTCGGCGAGGTCGGGGTCTTCGTGTTCTTCGGGCTCGTCGCGACGCTCGGCACGACCTACACGCAGGCGGGCGTCGTGACGTGGCCGTCGGTCGTCGCCGCGGTCGCCGTCGGCCTCCTGGCGTGCGCGATCCTCATGGTCAACAACATCCGTGACATCCCCACCGACGTCGTCGCCGGCAAGCGCACGCTCGCGGTGCGGCTCGGGGACTGGCGCGCACGGCGTGTGTACGTCCTGATGGTCTGGGTGCCGCTCGCGCTCGCGGTGGTGTGCGCGTTCGCGTCGCCCTGGGTGCTGATGGTGCTCGTGCTGCTGCTCCCGGCGGTCCTGCTCACGCTCCCCGTGATCGCCGGGGCGCGCGGGCCGCTACTGGTCCCGGTGCTGGCGGGGACGGGGTTCTTCGAGCTCGCCTACGGTGTCCTGCTGGGCGTCGGTCTCGCGCTCTGACGAGGTCCGCTCGGCCGCGTCGACCACGGCGTCCTCCGTGGCCGCGTCGTCCTCGATCTCGCGCGAGAACCGCTCCCCCGTCCGTGCGCGGTGCTCCGCGCGATCCGCGAGGTAGCGCGCGGCGGCCTCGCGCGGCCTGCGCAGCAGCAGGTAGGAGAGCATGAGGGCGAGGACCGCTGCGACGAGCACGAGCAGCCACCCGCGCATCTGCAGCAGCCACAGGGCGCCGAGCGCGACGACGAACAGGAGCAGGCGCAGGACGGAGTAGACGAGCAGAGGCACGAGTCCAGGGTACGGCGCATAGGGTGGAGCCATGTCCCGCGTGCTTCTCGTCCTCCTCGCCGTCGGCCTCGCCGTCTACGCCCTCGTCGACCTGGCATCGAGCGACGACGAGCGTCGCGGCGGGGTGCCGAAGGCCCTGTGGGTCGTCCTCGTGATCCTCCTGCCGTTCCTCGGCCCGATCGCGTGGATCCTCGTCAGCCGGGCGGCGTCGCGCGGCACGGGCGGATCGGGCGTCGGGCGTGGGTCCGGCCCGTCGGGCTCCGGTCCCGGACGACGTCGCGGGGCACCCGTCGCGCCCGACGACGACCCCGACTTCCTGTGGCGCCTCGACCAGCAGCAGCGCCGCCAGTCGCGCGAGACCGGGGCCGCGGACGGTCCGGCGGACGCCCCTGACGCCGACCAGCCGGGCACCGACGGCACGACCGAGGACGACAACGGCACGACGGGCAACAGCCCGGGCCGCGACGAGCCTGGAACCCGCTGACCCGACCCGCCGACGCAGCACCCCGGTCTCTCGACGGAGTACCCGGGCCCCGCGAGGTAGTCCCGGGGTTCGCCGAGGTAGTACCCCGGTCCGCCAGGTCTCCTCCATGCCCGACGAGGCGAGGCCCCCGCGTCGGGGACGCGCGCTCCGTCGTCGGGCACGACGGGTCGCCGCCGGCCGTCCGGCCGCGGTGAACGCTCCCCACGAACGGGAGTGCGGTACTACCCCACGGGACCCGGGTACTACGTCGCGGCCGGGTGCGGGCGTCAGTCGCCGGTGTCGAGGCCGGAGTACGAGTGCTTGCCGTTGAAGATCAGGTTGACGCCCGTGAAGTTGAACAGCACGCACGCGTAGCCGACGATCACGAAGTACGCCGCGCGACGGCCGGACCAGCCGCGCGTCGTCCGGGCGTGCAGGTAGGCCGCGTAGACGACCCACACGACGAAGCTCCAGACCTCCTTGGGGTCCCAGCCCCAGTAGCGGCCCCAGGCGTGCTCGGCCCAGATCGCGCCGCCGATGAGCGTGAAGGTCCACAGCACGAACGCGAACGCGTTGAGGCGGAAGCTCAGCGCCTCGAGCTGGGTGGGCGTGGGCGTCGAGTCGAGGAATCCCCAGCCGCGCGCGTTCAGGTAGGCGTTGCCGCCGTCGCGCGAGTCGCGCAGGAGCTGCAGCACCGAGGTGACGAACGAGACGGTGAAGATGCCGGTCGCGGTGATGGCGACGCCGACGTGGATCACGAGCCAGTACGACTGCAGCGCGGGCTGGACGCCCGTCGCGACGACGAAGAACGCGTTCTGCGCGAGCACGAGGAACAGCACCGCGAGGCCGGTCACGAACGACCCGAGGAAGCGCACGTCGCGCCGCAGCGAGACGCCCAGGAACACGGCGAGCGCGACGAAGCTCCCGACGAGCGTGAACTCGTACATGTTCGCCCACGGCGTGCGCCCGGCCGCGACGCCGCGGGTGACGATCGCGAGCAGGAGGAGCCCGGTGCCGAGCCACGTGAGCGAGACGCCGATGTTGGCGGCCCTGCGCGACACCGGCCGGGGCTCGGCCGCCTCCGTGGGCGGCCCGTCCGTCGCGCCGTCGGGACCGTACGGCGACGACGACGTCCCGCTCGTCGCGGCCGCGAGCGCACGCTCGCCTGCTGCCGCGCGTTCGGCCACCGCCTCGTCGTCCCGGCGCCCCGCGAGGCGCGACAGGTCGATCGCGAACGCCACGAGCGCGACGGTCAGCGCGGTCGCTGCCGCCCACACCAGGTCCTGGCTCAGCTCGGCCACGGTCATCGATCAGCCTTTCGTGCGCGCTGGCGCGCGGTCCGGTCCTGCTTGGGTGCAGGGGTGAGGTCGCCCTCACCCGATGGTGCCACGCCGGGGAGCGCGGCGAGCAGTGCGTCGACCTCGCCCTGCAGGCCGGCGTCGTCGCCGCGCGCGAGCCCGGCGACCTGCACGACGGTCCGGCTGGTCGACGCGTCGTCGCCCTCACCCGGCGCCTCCTCGCGCCATGTGCGCAGCCAGACCCGCCGACGCGGCGTGAAGAGGGACACGGCGAGCCCGCCGAGCGCCCCGAGCGCGAAGACGAGCACGAACACGAGGGACGGGTCGTGGCGCAGGTCGAGCGCGACGTAGCGAGGCAGCGACTCGAACGTGATCGACCCCATGCCGTCGGGCAGGTCGACGGTCTCGCCGGGCGCGACGAGAAGCTTGACGCGCTCCCCGTCGTCGCCGACCGCCGCGTCGAGGTTCTCGGTGTCGAGGCGGTACACGTTCTGCGGCAGGCCCTCGTCGAGGCCGAGGTCGCCGCTGTACACCTCGAGGACGAGCAGCGGGTTGAGCGGCTGCGGGTAGACCGACTGCGCGGTTCCGTCGTCGTTCACCTCGGCGGTCGGCAGGAGCGTCCCGACGAGCCCGATCTGGTCCAGCCCGGCCGAGACGTCGGGGACCTTGATGACGCCCTGGGAGGTGTACATCGTGTCCTCGGGCAGGAACGGGACACGGCCGGAGAACGCGACCTCGCCGTCGGCGTCGCGCACCGTGACCTCGGGCGCGTAGCCGTTGCCCTGGAGGTAGATCTTCGCTCCGCCCGCGGTGAGCGGGTGGTTGACCTTGATGGTCTCGTCGTGCGCGGTCCCGTCCGGGTCCCGCACGGTGACGTTCGCGGTGAAGTCGCGGGACTGGGCGAACGCGAGCGCGTCCTGGGCGAACTCCGCCTCGAAGGAGTCGAGCGTCATCGAGAACGGGACGAGGGACGACGGGCGGAACCAGGCGCCGTTCTCGAACGTGTCGTAGTCGACGACGGCGTTCGCGAAACCGCGCTCCTCGGTGACGATCGCCTGCCCGCGGTAGTGCAGGAGCTGGCCGAGGGCGACGGCGACGAGCAGCCCGACGAGCGACAGGTGGAACACGAGGTTGCCGGTCTCGCGCAGGTATCCGCGCTCGGCGGCGACCGTGCGCGCCGCGGGCCGGGCGGTGTTCCGGCCCGACGCCGTCACCGCGGCCTCGTCGCCCGACTCGACCCGGAAGGTCGGCAGCCAGCGCACGCGCCCGCGCAGGTGGCGGGCCGCGGCGGCGACGACGTCGTCGGGCGCGGCGTCGGTCGTGGCGTCGCCCTGGGCGGGGAACCGGTCGAAGCGCCGCGGGGTGCGCGGCGGTCGGGCGCGCAGCGCCTGGAGGTGGGCCTTGCTGCGCGGCAGGATGCATCCGACGAGGGAGACGAACAGCAGGATGTAGATCGCGGAGAACCACACCGACATGTACACGTCGAAGAAGCCGAGCCGGTCGAGCCACTCGCCGGCGGTCGGGTTCTCCTGGAGGTAGCGCAGGACGGCGGCGGGGTCCTGCGGGCGCTGCGGGAACACGGACCCGGGCACGGCCGCGACGGCCAGCAGCATGAGCAGCATGAGCGCGACGCGCATGCTCGTGAGCTGCCGCCACGTCCAGCGCAGCGTGCCGCGCCAGCCGAGCCGGGGCAGGGCAGGGCGTGCCGGCGAGGCGCCGGCCTCGCCGGACCGGCCCTCGGCGAAGGCGTCGTCGATGCCCTCGGGGTGGTAGCGCGTCTGCTCCGTCATCACACCACCGTCACGAATCCGCCGATCCAACCCTGCAGTGCCGTCGTCCACGTGGTCCACAGCCCTGTCACGAGGGCCAGGCCGATGACGACGAGCATCCCACCGCCGATGCGCATGACGGCGAGCCGGTGCCGGCGCAGGAACCCGAGCATGCGCTGCGAGCTCTGCAGGCCGAGCGCGATGAGCAGGAAGGGCACGCCGAGCCCGAGGCAGTACGCGACGCCGAGCAGGGCGCCCCGTCCGGCCGAGGCCTCGTCGAGGGCGAGGGCCTGGACCGCGACGAGCGTCGGGCCGAGGCACGGGGTCCAGCCGAGACCGAAGACGAACCCGAGCAGCGGCGCGCCCCACAGCCCTGCACGCGGGCTGAGGTGCAGGCGACGCTCCTGCTGGAGGAACGGCACGGCGCCCATGAACGCGAGGCCCATGAGGATCACGACGACGCCGAGCACGCGCGAGATGACGTCCTCCCAGCGCACCAGCGTCGAGCCGACCGCGCCCACCGCGACCGCCATCGCGACGAACACGACCGTGAACCCGGCGACGAACAGGCCCACGCCCGCGAGGACGCGGCCGCGGCTGGGCGCCGTGCGCACACCGTTCGCGTCGCCCGCGGTCGCCGCCGCCATCCCGCTCACGTAGCCGATGTAGCCCGGGACGAGCGGCAGCACGCACGGCGACGCGAACGACACGAGGCCGGCGAGGATCGCGACCGGCACGGCGAGCAGCATGGAGCCACTGAAGACCGTCGTGGCGAAGGACTCGCCGACGTCGGCCGCGAGGGTCAGCGGGGCCAGCTGCGTGAGCGCGGCGGCGGGGGCGAGGGGCACGACGCTCACTCGGCCAGGACGTCGTCGACGAGGGCGTCGAGCGTCGAGGCCTCGGTCATCCCGATGACGCGCGCCGCGACCCGGCCCTCCTGGTCGAGGACCACGGTCGACGGGACGGCCTGCAGCGGCACGGTCCCGGACAGGGTCGCGACGACGGAGCCGTCGCGGTCGTCGATCGACGGGTACGGGACGTCGAAGGTCCGCTCGAAGGCCTGCGCTGCCCCGGCCTCGTCGGTGGTGTTGATGCCGAGCACGTGCACGCCGTCGGCGGCGCGGTCGTTCGCGAGGGCGACGAGGTCGGGCGCCTCGGCCCGGCACGGCGCGCACGCCGCGTACCAGGTGTTGAGCACGACGACGTCCCCGGACCAGTCGCTCGTGTCGACGTCCTCGCCCTCGTAGTCCGTGCCGGTCAGGACCACGGCGTCGCCGCGGTCGCCCGCGTCCCACGTCCGCACGGACCCGTCCCCGGACACGTACCCCTGCCCGACGACGTCCGTGTCGCCCGCGCCCGACTCCGCGGTGCACGCGGTGAGCAGGACGGCGCCGACGGCGAGGGTGGCGGCGGCCCGGGCGGCACGGGCGGTTCGGGCGCGCGGGGACGTCACGGCAGCATCACGTGGGGCACCCTGCCCGTGGACCCTGGGTGCGACCTGAGAGCCACGTCGTGCGACCGGCCGTGAGCAGCGGGAACGCGGGGCCGACATGACCAACGTCACGCCCCGGGCGTCGTCGCGGCGCCCGGGAGGAGGTCGGCGACCGGCTCGGAGTAGTGGAGCGAGACGAGGCGGTCGTCCTCGAACTGCAGCGACGTGAGCGACGCGAGCGAGCACTGACGCTTGCGCGGGTCGTGCCACAGGCGACGGTTCTCGTAGCCCAGGCGCGTGAGCCAGACGGGCAGCTGGTGGCTCACGATCAGCGCCTCGTGACCGGCAGCCGCCTGGCGCGCCGATTCGACCGCGGCCTGCATGCGTGCGACCTGCTCGACGTACGGCTCTCCCCAGGACGGGCGGAGCGGGTTCCACAGGTAGGGCCAGTGCCGGGGGTGGCGGAGCGAACCGTCGCCGACGCCGAAGGTCATGCCCTCGAAGTGGTTCGCCGCCTCGATGACGCGCTCGTCGGTGGTGATGTCGAGCCCGAACGCCTCGGCGGCCGGTGTCGCGGTCTCCTGCGCGCGCTGGAGCGGGGACGCCACGACCAGGGTCAGGTCCGCACGGGGGCGGGACTCGCCGTCGGGCCCGGGCTCGCCCGCGAGGTGGGCCGCGACCCGGCGGGCCATCTCGCGCCCGCGCTCGGACAGGTGGTAGCCGGCGATGCGTCCGTACAGGACGCCGTCGGGGTTGTGGACCTCGCCGTGGCGCAGGAGATGGACGGTGGTGGAGACCATGGGCACCAGTTTCCCAGACTTCCGGAGCACACAGGGGCGTGCCCCGCGACGCAGGTGGTGATGCGCGCCGTCAGGTGGGCTGCTCGGCACGGCACGCGGTTGCCACCGCGGCCATCGACTCCCCGAGCGCGCGGAACTGCTCGGGGGTCAGCACGTCGACCATGAAGCGGCGGACGGCCGCGACGTGCGCGGGGGCGGTGGCCACGAGCGTGGCGTAACCCTCGTCGGTCAGGACGCAGAGCACGCCGCGACGGTCGCCGGTCGCGGCCGAGCGGCGCACGAGGCCGCGGGTCTCCATGCGCGCCACCGTGTGGGTGACGCGGCTGCGCGAGCGCGCGAGGCCGTCCGCGAGCGCGGACATGCGCAGCGCGCGGTCGGGGCTCTCGGAGAGCCGGACCAGGAGCTCGTACTCGTTGAGGGAGACGGCCGAGTGCTCGTCGTGGTCGCGCGACATCGCCTCGACGAAGCGGACGCTGCCGTCGAGGTAGGCGCGCCACAGGCGCTGCTGGTCGGCGTCGAGCCAACGGGGCTCGACGGGAGACCGCGACTCTGGGTGCTGGCTGGACATCGGCACGATTCTCGCACCTGCCGGGAATACTCCGTGCATCACCTTGCGTTGTGCCGGGCGAATGAAGTTGAATCTTCAATGAACGACGTCGCCCGCTCGGCGTCCGACCCCTCGAACGAAGGAGCACCATCATGGCTACGCCGATCCCCGCCGGTCTGTCCGCAGGCACCTACGCCATCGACGCGTCCCACTCGCAGGCGGCGTTCTCCGTCCGCCACGCCGGGATCTCCAAGGTGCGCGGCACGCTCGCGATCACCGAGGGTGCCGTCACCGTCGGCGACGACCTCGAGTCCTCCGCCGTCACCGCCGTGCTCGACGCCGCGTCGATCAGCACCGGTGACGACAACCGCGACAACCACCTGCGCAGCGCCGACTTCTGGGACGCGGAGAGCAAGCCGACCTGGACCTTCGCCTCGACCGCCATCCGGAACGACGGTGGCGACTACGTCGTGGCCGGCGACCTCACGATCAACGGCGTGACCAAGCCCGTCGAGCTCGCGACCGAGTTCGCCGGCACCGCGACCGACCCGTTCGGCAACCCGCGCGCCGGGTTCGAGGCCAGCGTCCAGATCTCCCGCAAGGAGTTCGACCTCACGTGGAACGCCGCGCTCGAGACCGGTGGCGTCCTCGTCGGCGACAAGGTCACCATCACGCTCGACGTGTCGACCATCAAGCAGGGCTGAGACCCCGCAGCACCGAGCGCGCCCGCAGCGCTGCTCCGACGACCCGTCCGGTACCCACCGGGCGGGTCGTCGTGCATGACGGCTCAGCTCGTCGCGGGTGCCCCGGCCAGGGCGCGCGCCTGCGAGTGGAACGCGAGGATCTGCAGCTCGCTGCCGACGTCCACGCCACGCACGTCGACGTCGGCGGGGACCTGCAGCGCACGGGGCGCGAAGTTGAGGATCTCCCGCACGCCGGCGGCCACGACACGGTCGGCGACGGCCTGCGCGTGCGCGGCCGGTGTCGCGAGCACGACGATGCTCACGCCCTCGCGCGCGACGACGTCCTCCAGCGCGTCCACGTGCTCGACGAGGATGCCCGCGACGTCGCGCCCCACCACGTCGGGTGAGGCGTCGAGCAGCGCCGCGAGGTGGAAGCCGCGCTGGTCGTAGCCCGAGTAGTTCGCGAGCGCGTGCCCGAGGCTCCCGATCCCGACGATCGCGATGCGGTGCTCGTCGGCGAGCCCGAGCGCGTCGGCGATGTACTGGGCCAGCGACGCGACGTCGTACCCGACGCCACGCGTGCCGAACGAGCCGAGGAACGACAGGTCCTTGCGCAGCTGGGCCGGGCCGACGCCGGACAGCTCGGCGAGCTCGACCGACGACGTCGTCTCGACGTCGCGCGCCACGAGGTCGCGCAGCGCGCGCAGGTAGGAGGGCAACCGCGCCACGGTCGCGGCCGGTATGCCCGGGACCGTCACCTCACCGATGATCTGCTCTGCCACCCGTCGCACCCGTCGTCCGGGACCGTCGTCGTCGACGGTCGTTCCCGCAGCGATCATCCCAGGTCGGCGCTCGCGCCCGAAATCCTGCCCACCGCGCGGGCGAGCCGCCGCGCGTCGACCCGCCAGAACCCCTGCTGCACGCCGTCGACCGTGACCACCGGGACGTACTCGGTGTACTGCTCGCGCAGCGCCGGGTCCGTCGTCGGCGCGTCGATGTCCACCTCCGCCCACGCCACCCCCGCCGCGTCGCACACCTGCCCGACGACGGCCCGCGCGTCGTCGCACAGGTGGCAGTCCGCACGGCCGTAGAGCAGGACGTGCGCGTCCTGCGGACCCGCACCGGACGTCGACAGGATGCTCATGTCCCTACCCTACGAGCGCGGATAGAGTGACCGTATGCCGACGTCACCTGGGCCGGAGCTGCCCGCCCGTCCCACGGCGGCATTCTTCGACGTCGACAACACGGTGATCCGCGGCGCGTCCGCCTTCCACCTCGCTCGCGCGCTCTACGAACGACAGTTCTTCTCCACGTTCGACCTGGTGCGCTTCGCGCTCCACCAGTCGCGCTACCTGCTGCTCGGCGAGAGCAAGAAGCAGATCGACCGGATCCGCTCGCGCGCGCTGTCGCTCATCGCCGGGCGCTCCGTCGCCGAGGTCACCGCGATCGGCGAGGAGGTGTACGACACGGTGCTCTCCCTGCGCATCTACCCCGGGACGCGGCGCCTCATCGACGAGCACCTCGCGGCCGGGGACCAGGTGTGGCTCGTGTCCGCGACACCTGTCGAGATCGGCGAGCTCATCGCACGACGCCTCGGCGCCACCGGCGCACTGGGCACCGTGGCCGAGCACGAGGGCGGCTTCTACACCGGCCGTCTCGTCGGCGACATGATGCACGGCCGCGCGAAGGCCGCCGGCGTCCGTGCCCTCGCCGAGCGCGAGGGCATCGACCTCGACGCGTCGTACGCCTACGGCGACTCGCTCAACGACGTCACGATGATGCGCGAGGTCGGACACCCCTGCCCCATCAATCCCGACGCCCGCCTGCGCCGCCACGCGCAGGACGTCGGGTGGCCCATCCGCGAGTTCCGGGGCCGACGACGCCGCGTCGCCCGCAGCAGCGTCCGCACCGCCAGCTGGGCCGGGGCCGCCTGGGCCGGCGCGCTCGTCCTGCGCTCCGCACGCCGCGCCGTCGACCGGCGCATCTCCCGCCTCTGACCCTGGCCGCCAGACACCGGGTCGCCAGACGCAGCGAGCCCGGTCACCCCTCGTGGGGTGCCGGGCTCGTACGGGTGTCGCGCGCGTCAGGACGCGCGGGACGTCACTTCTTGTTGCGGCGCTGGTGACGCGTCTTGCGAAGCAGCTTGCGGTGCTTCTTCTTCGCCATACGCTTGCGGCGCTTCTTGATGACGGAGCCCATGGGTCCTCGCAATGCTCGTCGGGTGATGGTGGCGGTCGGTCAGGACAGCCGACCAACACGAGAGAAATCCGCCCCCTAGACTACCCGCTCCCGGACGGTGCCTGGAACCCCGCACCTCACCCGCCGGACATCTCAGTCGAAGTGCGCGTCGAGGCCGAGGAGCGGGAAGACCGCGCGCCGGGTCGCGGCGACGGCGCGGTCGACGGCGTCGTCGGGGTCGAACCCGTCCCGCCAGAGCCGCGGGGCGAGGAGCGCGTCGAACGCCTCGGGCGCCGGGCAGTCGTCGAGGTCCCGCACGACCTCGCGCCAGTCGGCGGGCACGACGGTCCCCGCGGCGACGGGCGCGTGCACCACCTCCCCCACGACCGACGACCACACCATCGGCACGACGCGCGAGACCGCGTACCCGCCCCCGCCGAGCGCGAGCCAGCGGCCGTCGGCGACCTCGTGCGCGACGTCGTGCATCCAGGCCGCGGCGGTGCGCTGGGCCGCGACGGAGACGTCGAGGTCGGACAGCGGGTCGTCGCCGTGCGCGTCGCACCCGTGCTGGGTCACGAGGACCGTGGGGCGGAACGCCCGCAGCACCGGGAGCACCACGGCGTCGACCGCGCGCAGCCACCGCGCCCCGTCCGTCCGGGGCGGGAGCGCCACGTTGACCGCGCTCCCCTGGGCAGCGGGTCCGCCGACGTCGGCCGCGTGTCCCGTGCCCGGGAAGAGCGTCGTGCCGCTCTGGTGGACGGAGACCGTGAGGACCCGCGGGTCGTCCCAGAAGATCTCCTCGACACCGTCGCCGTGGTGGGCGTCGAGGTCGACGTACGCGACCCGCTCGGCGCCGTCGTCCAGGAGCCGCCGGATCGCGAGCGCCGCGTCGTTGTAGACGCAGAAGCCCGACGCCGCGCCCGCCTTCGCGTGGTGCATGCCGCCCGCGACGTTGACCGCGTGCGTCACCGCGCCCGAGCCGATCAGGCCGGCTGCCTGCCAGGACCCGTCGACGATCCGGGCGGCGGCCTCGTGCATCCCGGGGAACACCGGGTCGTCCTCGGTGCCGAGCCCGCGCTGCGGGTCGGGGGTGCCGTGCTCGGACGCCGCCCGCACCGCCGCCACGTAGTCGGCGTCGTGCACCAGGCCGAGCACCTCGTCGGCGGCGGGCACGGGCTCGACGACCCGCACGCCGGGCGCGTCCAGCAGGCCGAGCGCCCCGACGAGCCGCATGGTCAGGTCGAGGCGCGTGGGCGCCATCGGGTGCCCCGGGCCGAAGTCGTACCGCAGCAGGTCCGGGCTCCACGCGACACACGAGGTCGAGGGCATGCGTCACCGTAACGCCCGATGCCGCCCCCACGCGCACTCCGCCCGCGAACCGGACCGGCGGCCGGACCGGGTGGTGACATGACTCACCCCCTGCCGCGTGGCAGAGTTGCGCTCGTGGCGTGCCGGGCGAGGGAGACACGATGGCGTCGGGCGTGACCGGGCGGCTGTTCCGGGGGCGTGAGATCGTCGACCGCCTCGCCCGCCAGTCCCCCGCCCGCCTCGCCGTGACCGTCTTCGCAGCGGTGATCGCGCTGTTCACCGCGCTCCTGCTCGCGCCCTGGGCGACGACGACCGGCCGGTCCGCGCCGTTCGTCGACGCGCTCTTCACGGCGACGTCGGCGGTGTGCGTGACCGGGCTCGTCGTCGTGCCGACCGGGACCTACTGGTCGACGTACGGGCAGGTCGTCATCCTGGTCGGCATCAAGGTGGGCGGCCTGGGCGTCATGACGCTCGCCTCGATCCTCGGCATGGCGGTCTCCCGGCGCATCGGCCTGACCCAGAAGCTCCTGACGGCCTCGGAGACCAAGACGACGCGCCTCGGCGAGGTCGGCTCCCTCGTGCGGGTCGTCATCATCACCTCGACGGCGCTCGAGCTGCTCATCGCGCTCCTGCTCTTCCCCCGCTTCCTGGTGCTCGAGGAGACCGTGGGCGAGGCCGCCTGGCACGGGATCTTCTACGGCATCTCCGCGTTCAACAACGCGGGGTTCGTGCCGACCCCCGAGGGTCTCGCGCCGTACGTGGGCGACTGGATGCTGTGCCTGCCGATCATCCTCGGCGTCTTCATCGGGTCGCTCGGGTTCCCCGTGATCCTCAACGTGCTGCGCACGCGCCGTCGGCTGTCGAAGCTCAGCCTGCACACCAAGATCACGCTGACCATGAGTGCGGCTCTGGTCGTCGTCGGCACGCTGCTCTTCGCGGCGGTCGAGTGGGGCAACCAGCGCACGCTCGGGACGTTGCCGTTCGGCGAGAAGGTGCTCGCCTCGCTCTTCGCGGGGGTCATGCCGCGCTCGGGCGGGTTCTCGACCGTGGACACCGGGGGGATGCGCGAGGCGAGCTGGCTGCTCACGGACGCCCTCATGTTCGTCGGCGGCGGGTCCGCGTCGACCGCGGGCGGCATCAAGGTCACGACGCTCGCCGTCATGCTGCTCGCCATCGTCGCCGAGGCTCGTGGCGACCGAGACATGGACGTGTTCGGGCGCCGCATCCCCCGCGACACCCTGCGCCTCGCCGTCGCCGTGACGTTCGTCGGTGCCACGGCGGTCCTGCTGGCCAGCCTCCTGCTGCTCGAGATCACGGGCGAGTCGCTCGACGTCGTGCTCTTCGAGACCATCTCCGCGTTCGCGACCGTGGGCCTGAGCACCGGCATCACACCCAGCCTGCCCGACGCCGGCAAGTACGTGCTCGTCGCGCTCATGTTCGTCGGCCGCACCGGGACCATGACCTTCGCCGCGGCGCTCGCGCTGCGCGACCGACGCCGTATCGTGCGGTATCCGGAGGAACGCCCGATCATCGGGTGAACCCCCACCCCATCGGGAGGAACGTAGTGATCGACAAGCAGGCCAAGGCGGACCCGCGCTCGGTGGACGACCCCGTGGCGCGGCGCATCGCCGAGCGTCGCGACGAGCGTGCCCGGCGCGAGGGTGCCCGCAACGCGAAGGACGCCGGCGTCCTCGTCATCGGCCTCGGCCGGTTCGGCACGGCCATCGCCGCGACGCTCGACCGTCTCGGTCAGGACGTCCTCGCGGTCGAGCGCGATCCCGACCTCGTGGCGCAGTGGAGCGGGCAGCTCCCGCTGGTCGAGGCGGACGCGTCGAACCCGGTCGCGCTCGAGCAGCTCGGGGCGCGCGACTTCCCCGCGGCCGTCGTCGGCGTGGGGACGTCGCTCGAGGCGAGCGTGCTCATCACGGGCAACCTCGTGGACCTCGGGACGCCGCAGATCTGGGCCAAGGCGATCTCCGCCGAGCACGGACGCATCCTGCAGCGGATCGGCGCGCACCACGTCGTGTTCCCCGAGGCCGACGCGGGCAAGCGCGTCGCGCACCTGGTGTCCGGCAAGCTGCTCGACTACATCGAGGTCGAGGACGGGTTCACGATCGTCAAGATGCGCCCGCCTCGGGAGGTCCAGGGGTTCACCCTCGCGCAGTCCAAGATCCGCGAGCGCTACGGCGTCACGGTGATCGGGGTGAAGTCACCGGGCGAGGACTTCCTCTACGCGACGCCGGAGACGCGGATCAGCGCCAACGACCTGCTCATCTGCTCCGGCCACGCCGACCTGCTGGAACGGTTCGCCGCCCGCCCCTGAGAACGCCTCGGGCCGGCTCATCAGGCCTGCTCAGGCCGTGTGGCGACCCGTCGCCCGACGCCGCAGCACCAGCCCCGTCCCGACGGCGACCGCCGCGAGGACGGCCAGCCCGGTCAGCCCGGCACCCGTCGTGGCGAGACCGTCCGAACCGGACCCCGCCTGGGCGTCGCCGCCCGTGCCGTCGGACCCGCTGCCGCCGTCGCCCGGTTCGGTGCTGGCGGCCACGACGGTGAACGGTTCGGACGCGACCTCGACGCCCGTGGCGGACGAGAGCGCGCTCACGTGGTGCTCCCCCGGCTCCGTGCCGGCGGGGATCGTGACCGTCAGCTCGGCATCTCCGTCGGCGTCCGTGGTCACGGAGTCGAGGAGGACGGGGTCGCTGTGCAGCCACACCTCGTACGTCGCGTCGGGCTCGAGGTCCGTCCCGAGCACGGTGAGCTCGTCACCGACCGTGAACGGGCCCTCGCCCACGACGACGAGCCGGGCGTCGTCGTGCACGAGCTCGCCGATCTCCACGTTGACGCGCACGTCGTTGCCCGGTTCCGGGTCTGCCGCTACGGCTGCCGTGGCGGGCAGCACGAGCGCTCCCCCGAGAAGTGCGGCGGTCAGCAGCCGCCGTGCAGTCGTCGTCACACGTACCTCATCGTCCGGTCGGTGCCGCCCTCGGCACCGACCCGTTGTCCCGGCCCGTCGGCAGGCCGGTGCTGGACGCGCGTCCAGCACGGGGCCATCTTGCCACCTCCGTCCGCTCGTACCCCCACCGGACGGCACGGTTCACCCACCCGGGGCCGCACATCTGCTCAATTTGACGCCCCACCGAGGTAGCCGAGGGCCTCGTCGAGGGCCTGGGTGAGGCTCGCACGCCCGGCGACCCACTCGTCGTGGGCGAGTGGAACGCCGCGAGTCCCGCCTCGGTCCAGACCGCGACCTCCAGGTGCGGGGCGTCGGGTCGCAGACGTCCGAGCGACGCGACCACGAGGTCGCGCATGCGCGCTCGCTTGGCGAGGTCCCGCTCCACGAGCTCGGCCGAGCCGGCGACCACCTCGGCACGGACGACGGCCTCGTCACGGCTCGTCGGCCACCGGTCGGCCAGGACACGCAGACCTCCCAGGACGACGTCGCGCAGGGGTGCGTCCGCGGGAGCCGACTCCACGACCTCCTCGACGACGTCGACGACCGCCTGCTCGTGGCCGAACACGAGGTCCGACTTCACCGCGACGTAGCGGTGGACCGTGCGCCGTGCGACACCCGCGGCGTCGGCGATGTCCGCGACGATGACGGCATCGAGCTGACGATCGCCGTCAACCACGTGGGGCACGTCCAGCTCTGGGAGGCGCTGCGGGCGCGGGCGAGCGTCGACCGGCTCGTCGTCACGTCGTCCGGCGCCCACGACCCTGTGGAGCGCACCGGCATGCCGCCCGTCGTCCTCGACGAGCTGGTCCGGGTCCCCGGCCCCGGTGCGGCCGCGTCGCTGCGCCGGTACCCGACGTCGAAGCTCGCGAACGTGCTGACGGCCTACGAGGTCGCACGACGCGAGCCCGCGACGACGGTCGTCGCCTACGACCCGGGCCTCATGCCCGGTACGGGGCTCGTCCGCCACCAGCCCGCGTGGTTCCGCCTGCTCTGGCACGGGATCGGCCCCGTGGTGGCGCTGCACCCGCGCGTGTCCACGGCGGCCGCGTCCGCGCGCCGGCTCGCCGCGCTGGCCGACGGCACGCACCAGGTGCCGACCAGCTCCTACGTGAGCCGTGGCCGCATCGCGCGGTCCTCCGACGCCAGCCACGACGAGGCGGTCGCCCGCCGCCTCTACGACGACACGCTCGCGCTGATCGCGCGACGTCGCGAGGCGGCGGTCCGGGGACCGCCCGTGTCAGCCGCAGGCGAGCGCGTCGTACGCGACGTCGACCGGGACCTCGGTCCCGCCCTGCACCGTGGTTCCCGTCACCGTGACGGTGCCCGCCTCGACGGTCGCCGCACGAACGGCGAACGACTGGTAGGCGTTCTTGCCGGGCGCGACGGCGGCGAACGCCTTCTCGCCGTACGGCGTGGAGAGCGTGACGTCGACGGGGACGTCCTCGCCGTTGGTCGCCCTTACCGCCACGTACGCCTTGCCGGCGAGGCAGCGCGGCGTCACGTCGACCGCGAGGTCGAGCTCCGGCGCGGGCGGCTCGTCGCCGTACGCGGCAAGCAGGGCGGCGTGCTCCGCGGCCGTGACGGGCAGGACCGTGCCGTGCCGCGGGCTGCTCGGCAGGTGCGCGTCGACCGACGTCCAGACGCCGGAGTCGAGGTCGGTCGACTCGAGCGGAAGGTACCCCTGACCGCCGTGGTAGCTCGGCTGGTCGACGAACAGGTACCACTTCTCCTCGGTGTTCGACTTGAACACCGTCGGGCCCTCGCCCGCCGTGAGCGTCCCGCCCCACGGGTTCGGCTGGCCGTACCCGATCTTCTCGGCGACGAGGTCCCAGTCGGTCGAGCGCAGGTCCGTCGACTTCTCCAGGCGCGGGATCATGTACGCCTCGTCCTTGGTGAACCGGTAGTACGTGCCCTCGTCCTCGACGATCGACGAGTCGATCATGCCGAGCCCGTTGCCGCGCTTCTCGTCGATCCACACCTGCGGCTCGCTGAACGTCACGAAGTCGCGCGTCGTCGCGTACATCATGCGCTGGTAGCTGGTCGAGATCTGACGACCCGTGGTGCTCGTCGTCGGGTAGAGGGCCGACGCCCAGTACACGATGTACTCGCCGCGCTGGGCGTCGTAGAACGCCTCGGGCGCCCACGTGTTGCCCGCGTAGTCGCTCGACACCTTGACCGAGCGCTGCTCCGACCAGTGCACCAGGTCGGTCGACTCCCAGATCATGAGGCTCAGCGACCCGCGCTCCTGCGCGTTGCCGAAGTTGTTGCCGCCGTAGATGCGCAGGTCCGTCGCGAGCAGGAAGAACCGGTCGCCCTCAGGCGAGCGGATGACGAACGGGTCGCGCAGACCCTTCTCGCCGAGCCCGGAGGTGAGGACCGGCTCGCCCTCGTTGAGCTCGATCCAGTCGAGCGGGTCGTTGCCGTTGCTCGCGCTGAAGTAGATCGACTCGCCGTCGGCCGTGCTCTCCCCCTCGAAGTAGGGGAAGAAGTAGCCCTCGTAGTCGGCCTCGGCCGGCAGGGGCCGGACCGTGGCGTCATAGGTGTGCGTCGCGGTCGCGCCGTCCTTGGACGCCGTGACGGTCAGCTGCACGACGGCGGCCGGCGCGCCGTGCGCGGGCCGCGTCACCTCGCCGGTGGGCGAGACCACGTCGGGGTCCGCGCTGATCCACGTGAGGGACGAACCGTTCCGGCCCGTCGCCGGGAACGTGAGGTTCCCCCGCACGTCGCCGAGGTTCGGGATCGACGCGTGCTCCGCGTCCCACTGCGCTGCCTCGCCGGGCAGGAGGTGCGCGAGGACGGTGACCTCGAACGTCGCCGTGCGGGCGACGGCACCGCGGCTGACGAGCGCCGTCAGCGTCGCCGTCGCGTCGTCCTCGCCCGCAGCGGGGCGCGTGACCTTGCCCGCCGCGGACACGACCCCCGGGGCCGACGTCATCCAGGTGACGAGCGATCCCTGCGCCGCCGCCGTCGGGAGCACGAGGTCGGCCGTGACCGCGCTCGTGTCGCCGAGGTCGAGTGCCGCGGCGTCGGCGTCGACCGCCGACGTCGAGGTCTCGGCCGCCAGCTCGGCCGCCTCTGCCGCGGTGACCGCGCGGTCGTAGACCCGGAAGTCCCGGACCTGGCCCTTGAGGTACCTGTCGCCCGAGTACAGCGACCGCCCGACGTAGTTCGCGGTGGTCTGGCCCGCGCCGATCTGGCCCGGGTCGGTCGTCACGGTGGTGGACTGCTTGACCTGGACGCCGTCCTCGTAGAGCGAGGCGGTGGTGCCCGAGAGCGTCCAGGTCAGCGTCTTCCAGACGCCGCGCGTCAGGTTCGAGCCCTTGGTGACGGTCTGCTCGGTGGACCAGTTCCCCGTCGCGATCGACGTCCGGTACGCGTTGCCCGTCGTGAACAGGTAGCCGTTGCCGCTGGAGCCGCTGCTGTTGCCCAGTCCGTAGATGAAGTACGGCGTGGCCTGGTCCGTGGCGACGAGGACGTCGAGGCTCACCGTGGCGTCGGTGAGGCCCGCGAGCAGGTGGTCGGGCAGGTCGACGTAGTCGTCCGTCCCGTCGAGCGTGGCGCCGTCGGCCGTCGCCTGCCCGCCGACCAGCGTGGCCGGTCCGAACGTCGACCCGTCGGCGAGGTTCGCCGCCTGGCCGCCGGCCGTGCTCGCCGCGTCGAGCGGGTACCAGGCCACCAGCCCGGCGTCGTCTGCCCCGCCGACGTCGGCGGACGCCGGCGCCGCCGTGGCGGCGCCCAGCAGGGTCGCGGTGAGCGCCCCCACGAGCCCGACGGCGAGCGCGCGGGCCCGCGGTCGCCCGTGTGTCGTTCGTGCTGTCATGTCGTTCGTCTCCTCGTCGAGCTGCTGGAATGCCGAAGTAGTACCGCAGTCGGCCGAGGTCGTACCGCAGTCCGGACCCCGGTACTACCTCGGGGACTGCGGTACGACCTCGGCGGGTGGGTCAGCCGCAGGCGAGCGCGTCGAACGCGACGTCGTACGACGTCGTGACCTCCTGGGGCCCGTCCGTGCCGACGAGCGTCGCCGTGCCCGTGACCGTGACCGATCCGGCCGGGATCGAGGCTGCCCGGGCCGAGAACGACTGGTAGGCGTTCTTCCCCGGTGCGACGTCCGCGAACGCCCTCGCGCCGAACGGCGTCGTCAGCGTGACGTCGGCGGGCACGTCGCCCGCGTTCGTCGCGCGGACCGCGAGATAGGCCTTCCCGGCGAGGCAGCGCGGGGTCGCCTCCACGGTGAGCTGCACCTCGGGCTGCGGGGCGACGTCGACCGGGTCGACGCCCTCGAGCGTCGGCGTCACCTTCTGCATGAGGCCGTCCTCGCCGAACGTCAGGCGGTCGATCGTCGTCTCGCGGTGGTTGCCGTCACCGCCCGGCATGCCGAACCGGTGGTACGCGATGTACCAGTCGTCCGTGCCGGCGACGTTGAGGATCGAGCTGTGCCCGGTCCCGAGGAGCCCCTGGCTCTCGTCCTTCTCCAGGATCACGCCGTGGGAGGTCCACGGTCCGTCGATGCTGTCCGACGTCGCGTAGCCGACCTTGTAGTTCGGCGACCCGGTGTCGTCGATCGAGTACGTCAGGTGGTACAGACCCTCGCGGTAGTTGAGGAAGACCCCCTCGCGGAAGCTGGGGAGGCCCTCGATCGTGGTGATCGTGTCCTGCTTCACCGAGAGCATGTCGTCCGACAGCTCGGCGTACAGCGGGCCGCCCCCGCCGTTGCCCCAGAACAGGTAGTACGTCCCCGTCTCCGGGTCCTGGAAGGCCGCGGGATCGATCGCCTGACCCGACGTGACGGCCTCACCGTTGGTGATCATCGCGGTCGGCTGCGCCGTGAACGGGCCCTCGGGGCTGTCCGCCACCGCGACGCCGATCGTCTTGCGGTTGTACGTCGGGTTGTGACCGGAGAAGTAGAAGTAGTACTTCCCGTCGCGCTCGATGATCGTCGGCGCCCACGCGTTCCCGGACGCCCACGGGACGTTCCCGTTCGCGCCGTCGAGCGTGAGGAACGGATCCTCCGAGCGCTCCCAGTCGACGAGGTCGGCGGACTTCCACACGTAGAAGTCCTTGCCGCCCCAGCCCGCGTACCCGTCGGTCGTCGCGTAGATGTAGAACATGTCGCCGAACTGCACGATGTTCGGGTCGGCGTACAGCCCCGGGAGCGCCGGGCTGTTCATGATCTTCGCCTGGACCGTCCACGTGCGCGACGACCCGTCCGGCCCGGTCACGGTGTACTCGACCGGCTCGGTGAAGTCCTGGACCGCCCCGCTCTCGGGCGAGACCCGCGCCAGCGGCGAGACGGTGAGCTCCGGGGCGAGGGCCGTGAGGTCCGTGCCCGGCACCACCGGGAGGGTGACGGTCGAGCTCGCGTCGTCCACGATCGCCGGGACCTTGAGCTCGTCGAGCTCGGCTCCCGTGATCGCCGTGTGGTTCGCCCCGAACCCGTAGACCTCGTCGGCCGCGAGCGCCCGGTCGTAGACCCGGAAGTCGCGCACGGATCCCTTGAGGTACCTGTCGCCGGAGTAGAGCGACCGGCCGATGTAGTTCGCGAGCGTCGTCCCGCCGCCGATGTCGCCCGGGTCGGTCGTGACGTTCGCCTGCCGGGCCACCTCCACGCCGTCCTCGTAGAGCACCGCGGTCGTCCCCTCGAGGGTCCAGGTGAGGGTCTTCCAGACACCGCGCGCCAGGTTGGCGTTCTTGGTGACCGTCTGCTCGGTCGTCCAGTTGCCCGTCGCGATGGACGTCCGGTACGCGTTGCCCGTGGTGAACAGGTAGCCGTTGCCGGCCGAGCCGCTGGAGTTGCCCAGGCCGTAGATGAAGTACGGCGTGGCCTGGTCGGAGGCGACCTTGACCTCAAGGCTGACCGTGGCGTCGTCGAGACCCGCGAGCAGGTCGTCGGGCAGGTCGACGTAGTCGTTCGTCCCGTCGAGGGTCACGCCCTCGTCCCCGCTGAACGCCGCCCCGCCGGTCAGGGTCGCGGCACCGAACGCACTTCCCGGGGCCGAGTTGGCCGCCGAGGTCCCGCTCGTCTCGTCGAGCGCGTAGCGCACGACGAGCCCGGGCACGTCCTGCGTCACCTCGACCGCGACGTACGCGGTGTGCTCCCCGTCGGCGGTCGTGGCCGTGACCATGGCGTGGCCGGCGGCGACGGCGCTGACGAGGCCGGTTGCCGACACCGTGACGACCGACTCGTCGTCGGACGCCCACGTGATGGTCCGGTCGCTCGCGTTGGCGGGCGTCACCGTCGCGGTGAGCTGTCGTGCACCGCCGACCGCGACCTCCAGCGAGGCGGGCGTGACGCTCACGCCCTCGACCGGCACCGCGTCGTCGGTCACCGTGACGACCGCCCTGGCGCGCACGCTCGTGCCGGGAGCCAGCGACCCCTCGACGACGACCTCGCCGGGCTGGGCGTACGACGCCGGGTCGACCTCGTCCCACGTGACGTCCGCGGGGCCGGTGGAGCCGTCCGCGAAGTGCGCCGTGACGGTCGCCGGGAGCACCGGCGCCGAGCCGGTCTGCACGGTGACCGCGACGTCGTCGACGGACTCGACGAACGCGTCGGGCTGGTACGTGGAGAGCAGGCGGTCGTACTCGGCCTGCGTCACCGGGAGCACCGTGCCGTGGCGCGGGCGCGACGGCATGTCGTAGTCGGTGGACATGGTCCACTCGGCGGCGTCGAGCGAGTCCGACTCGAACGGCACGTAGCCGCGCCCGCCGAACTCGTCGATGAACAGGTACCACGTGTCGTTCTCGTTGGAGCGGAAGATCGTCGGGCCCTCGCCCTGGTTGATCCCCGGGCCGGTGGAGTTCGCCTTGCCGATGCAGTCGGCGACGAAGTCGTAGTCGGTCGAGCGCAGCTCGGTCGCCTTCTCGGAGAGGATGAACTTCGAGCACGGCGTCGACGAGGTGTTGTTCCGCTCGTCCTTGGTGAACCGGAAGTACGTGCCGTCGTCGTCCTGCGCGACGGTCGAGTCGATGACCGAATACCCCGGGTCGATCCAGACCTGCGCCTCGGAGAAGTTCACGAAGTCACGCGTCGTGGCGTACATCATGCGGTTGTAGCTGTCGCCCGTGTGGCCCGGGTCGTCCTCCGCGTAGAGCTTCGACGCCCAGAACACGACGTACGCGCCGATGCTGTCGTCGTAGTACGCCTCGGGCGCCCACGTGTTGCCCGCGGTCTCCGGGGACACCTCGACGAGCCGCTGGTCGGTCCAGGTCACCAGGTCCGTGGACTCCCACACCATGATCGAGCGTGAGCCCTGGCGCTGCGCGGCGTCCCAGCCGTTGCCGTCGTAGATCCGCAGGTCGGTCGCGATCTGGTAGAACTTGTCGCCCTCGGGCGAGCGGATGATGAACGGGTCGCGCAGGCCCTTCTCCCCCAGCTCGGACGTGAGCACCGGCTGGTTGTCGTTGAGGTTCTGGTACTTCAGCGCGTCGTTGCCCTGGCTGAGACCGAAGTAGACCTGCTCCCCCGTCGCCGTGCCCTCCCCGACGAAGTAGGAGAAGAGGTACCCCTCGAGGTCCTCCTGCTCCGGCAGTGCCGGGACGTGCGCGACCAGCTCGCGCGTCGCGGTCGCGTCCCCGACGGTGACCGTCGCGGTGAGGGTCACGTCCTCGTCGTCCTCCCCGTGCGCGGGACGCGTGACGTCACCGGCCGGGGTGATCGTGCCCGACGACGCGGCCCAGGCCACGTCGGCGCCGTGCAGCCCGGTGGTGGGCAGGTCGAGGTTGCCGCGCACGTCGTCGAGGTTCGCGACCTCGAGCGCCGCGGCCGCGGCGTCGGCCTTGGCCTGGTCGCCGTCGCCCGGGAGCACCGTCACGTCGAACGTGCGGGTCTCGGAGGCGCCGCGCAGCGCGACGGTCGCGGTGAGCGTGGCGGACGCGGGCTCCTCGCCCGCGGGCCGGGTCACGGTGCCGTCGGCGGCGACGACGCCCGCGTCGGACGTGGTCCACGTGACCGCGGAGCCACCGACGCCCTTGGCCGGCAGCACGAGGTCCGTGACGACGGCGCTCGTGTCGCCGAGGTCGAGCGCGGCGGCGTCTGCGGCGACCGCGTCCTGCGCGGCGTCGGCCGAGATGTCCGCGACCTCCGCCGCGGTGAGCGCGCGGTCGTAGAGCCGGAAGTCCTTCATGCGGCCCTTGAACAGGTTGTCCGCGGCGTACGCGGACTTCCCGAGGGAGTTGGCCGTGGTGGTGCCGTCGCCGATGTCGCCGGGCGTGATCGTGACCGCCGCGTTCTGGCCGACCTGCGCGCCGTCCTCGTAGAGCGTCCCCGTGCCGTCGCCCAGCGTGTAGGTGACGGTCTTCCAGACGCCGCGCGCGAGCGCGCCCGCGGGCGCCTTCGCGGTATTCTGCTCACGACCCCACGCGAGGTCGGAGATCGACGCGCGGTAGTTCGCGTTGCCCGACGAGAACAGGTAGCCGTCGCCCGTCTGCGGGCTGCCGACGGCCGTGTTGCCGAGGTTGTAGAAGAAGTAGTTGCCGCTCAGGGACGTGTCGACCCAGACGTCGGCGCTGACGGTGACCGCGTCGAAGCCGGCGAGCAGGTCGTCGGGCAGGTCGACGTAGTTGGCGCCGCCGAAGGTCAGGCCCTGGCCCTCGCGCCACCCGCCACCGGAACCGGTGAGCGTCGCGTCGAGGCCGCTGCCCGACGCGTCGTGCGCGGTCGAGCCTGTCGTCTCGTCGAGCGGGAGCCAGAGCTGCAGGCCGTCGGTCGTCGGGGCCGCTGCCGCGACGGGCGCGGTCGCGACGGGTGCGGTCGCAACGGGTGCGCCGGGCACGGTCGCCGCCGTCGCGGCCGCCACCGGCGCGAGCGGACCGACCAGCGCGAGACCGAGCAGGCCGGCGAGCGCGGAGCGGCCGGAGCGGTTGCGCAGCGGCCGGTCGCCCGGCATGCCCGGCCGTCGGGCGTCAGGAGAGCGGGAGGGAAGTCGAGCATGGCGTGAGGTCATCGGTGACTCCTCGTCGTCGTGCCCCGGCGGCAGCGCCGGGTCCGCGCCCGTCCTCGGGCGACAGTGTGAACGCTAACATGTGTGCGCTAACACGCCTAGCCCCAGATGGCCGGCATGCCGCGCGAGAGCTGCCCGGTCCGCGAGGTAGAACCCCGGTCATGACGGGGTTCTACCTCGCGGACCGCGGTTCTACCCCGCGGGACGGGTCAGCCGCAGTCGAGCCCGTCGAACGCGACCTCGACCGCGCTCGTGAGGTCGCCCGCCGTGCCCGTCACCGTGACCTCACCGGCGGCGACCGACGTCGCACGCACCGCGAACGACTGGTAGCCGTTCTTGCCAGGTGCCACACCGGCGAACGACTTCGACCCGAACGGCGTCGTGACGCTCACGTCAGCCGGCACGTCACCGACGTTCGTCGCCCGAACGGCGACGTACGCCTTGCCCGCCATGCAGCGCGGCGAGACCACGACGTCGAGCGGGACCTCCGGCTCGGGCACGACCGCGCCCGGCACGAGCTCGACCGTGTAGGTCGTCGCCGTCTCGTGGTCCTGAGCCACGCCGACGACCTCGACCGTCCGCGCCGTGCCGTCCTCGGGGAGCCCGACGACGCGGCCCTGGGTGTCGTCGACCAGCACCCCGTCGACACGGACCAGCCCGCTCGGCACGTGCGGGTCGGCGTCGAGCACGACGCTCGTCGTGCCCTCGGGAACCGTGAGCGTGTAGTCCGTCGTCGCGGGATCGAACGCGGGAGCGAGCGTGCCCGTGTCGAACGCGAGCGCGGACAGCCCCGGCGTCGCGTCGTACGACGCCGCGCGGTCGAGCCGCAGCCCGAACACGCCGCCCGCCCAGCCTCCCGTGGCCTGGAACCGCACGGTGACGACGGGGATCCGCTCGCCGTCGTCGTCCAGGACGTGCTCCCCCGCGCTGTCGACCTTCCAGCGCGTGCCGTCCCCGACCTCCAGGTACTTCGCGGGGAGCTCGGTCGAGTCGACGTAGAAGCCCTGGGCGTCCTTGTCCGGGGCGTCCGCGACCGTGGTGACGGTCTTGAGCTTCTCGTCGTTCACGTACACGTCGAACGTGCGGCCCTGGTCCCCCGAGTAGAGGGAGACCCCGAGGTGGTTGGTCGCGGAGGACGGGTCGATCATGAGGTCGTAGCTGAACCACCCCGTGCCGTTCGCGTGCCGGAACTGGCGGCCGTTGAACGCTCCGACCGACGAGCCGCTCTGCTTGAGGTTCTTCGCGTTCTCGAAGTTGTTGTTGTCGAAGCTCGTGAGCTCGTCCACGGTGCGGTCGACGTCGCGCAGCTCCTGCTTGGCCCGCAGGATCCGTTCCTGCGATGCCGCGGAGTCGGGCTCGTCGAGGTTGAGGTAGAGCCCGTACGTCACGTCCCAGTTGGTGTGGTGGGGCGTGAACACCAGGTCCTCGCCGTCCGCCGTGTTGCGCAGCCGGAGCTGTACCCGACCGTCGGCAGCGTCCTCGACGCGCACGAGGTTCTCGGCGATACGTTCCTTCCACTCGTCCGCGCCCATGTTCGCGGCGGTGATCGTGGTCTGCGCGTCCTCGTCGCGCGTGGAGGAGCGCACGAGGATGCCCGTGCCCTGCGAGGCCGGCTCCGGGACGTCGCCCAGGTTCGCCGACAGCACGACCGGGCCGTAGCGGAACGCGACGAAGTACGGGTTGTCCGGGGTGTCGACGACGGACACCTCCATCGGCATCGTGTACCGGATCTCGTCTCCCGCGGCGACGGGCAGCACGACGTACCCGCGCGACACCACGGGCTCGACCGCGGACCCGTTCACCTCGAGCGACACGTCGCCCGCCGCCCACGACGGCACGCGCAGCCGCAGCGTCGCGCCCTCCGCGACCGCCCCGCCGTCGAGCGCCTCGACGCTGAACGTCACGGTGTCCTCGTTCGGCAGGTTCGCCTCCTGGGTCACGCGCAGGTTCTGCTCCGCGTGGTCGAACGTCGAGGAGAAGAACATGTTCACCCACACCGAGCCCTGGCCGGTGAACCAGATCGAGTCGCCCAGCTTGGAGAAGTTCTCCATGCCCGTCCCCGTGCAGCACCAGAACTCGGTGAACGGCAGGTTGAACACCTTGTGGTAGCCCGACCCCATGGGGTTGAAGTAGGTGGTCGTGCCCGTCTCCGGGTTCTGCGACGACAGGATCGTGTTGATGAACGCGTTCTCGTAGTAGTCCGCGTACCGCACGTCCTTGCTCAGCTTGAACAGCTCGCGCGACAGCTTGAGCATGTTGTACTCGTTGCACGTCTCGGCCGTCTCGGCGTTGCGCGCGGCGCCCTGCTCGTCCGCGTACTGGTGCAGCGAGCCGGGCTCGTGGAAGTGCTCCGCCTGGCTGTTCGCCCCGGTCACGTACGTGTGGTCGTCCACGACGATGTCGAAGAAGTTCTCCGCCGCCGCGAGGTACATCGGCAGCTCGTCCTTCTCGGCCTGCGTGAGGAGCGCGTAGTACTCCGGGTTCTGGGTGAAGACGCGGTAGCGCTTGAGCGCGCCGAGCAGCTTGGGGATCTGCGTGTTGGCGTGCTTGCCGGGCAGGACGTCCTGCCCGGCCGCGAGCTGACGGAAGAGCGTGACCTCGTCGAACGCCTGGGCTGCGTCCTTGATCCGGACGTCGCCCGTGAGGTCGAACAGCTCGTAGAGGGCCTCGTTCATGCCGCCGTACTCGGTGCCGAGCATGACGCTCGTGTCGTCGAGCTCCGAGACGCGACCCTCCACGTACAGGCCGAAGTCGGTCGCGACCGCGAGCGCCTCGTCGCCGACCGGCCCGTCGACGTACTCGGCGACGTCGAGCAGGCCCGCGAGCACCTTGTGCAGGTTGTACCAGGGCACGATGACGTTCTCGTCGGACGTCCCGGTGCCCTGCACCTGGTCGAGGATCGACTCGCGGAACGCGGACACGTAGCCCGCCGAGCCGGGATGGGCGGTGGCGTAGGCGTCCTGGACGCGCGCGAGCCCCCCGACCGCCTCCTCGATCTCGGTGAACAGCGCGTCCTTGGTCGCCTGGTCCGGCGTGGACGAGTACGACATCGCGAGCGCCGACATGTAGTGGCCGAACGCGTGCCCGCGGAAGTTCACCGCGTTGCTCCGCTCCCAGCCGGCGTAGCCCGTCGGGGTCGTCGGCGTGAGCCCGCCGACCTTGTAGAACTCGTAGAGGAACTTCTCCGAGTCGAGGCTCAGGAGGTACTCGTGCTCCTTGCCCGCGGCGTTCTGCAGGAAGTCGTCGGAGAGGAGCACCGAGGGCAGCGTGGTGTCCTCGAGCGGGGTCTCGTCCACGAGCGCGGGCACGAGGACGTCGAAGGTGCGGGCCACAGGGTCTCCGTCGAGATAGCGGACGGTTGCGGTCAGGGTGACGTGGGCGTCGTCCTCGCCGAGCGCCGGGCGGGTGACGGTGCCGTCGGTGTCGACGACGCCGGGGTCGGACGACTGCCACGTGACGGTCGACCCGCGCGACCCGGCGGCCGGCAGCACGAGCGCGACGGTCGCGCGCTCGGGCAGGGACAGGCCGTCCGCGTCGTCCTCGGCGACCGCGTCGCGGTCGATCTCGCGGCCCGACTCCTCGTAGAGCCCGACGACGTCCGCCAGGCCGGCCACGTCGTCGTACACGCGGTACTCGTCGAGTGCGGCCACGAGGTAGCCGCCGTTGTACTGCGGGCCGTTGAACCCGATGGTCTTGGGGAGCGCGGGGTCGGAGCCGAGGACGCCCGTCGCGGTGCCGCCGACCGCGTTGGCGACGGTGGACGGCACCTTCTCCCCGTTGCGGTAGAAGGCGACGTCCTTCGTGGTGTGGTCGTACGTGACGACGACGTGCGTCCACGTGTCCGCGGGGAAGAACGCCGCGCGGTCAGAGCTCGCGACGCGCACCTTGTAGGGCTGACCCGACGCAGGGCCGATCGAGATGGAGAGCGGCACCGTGTCGGACTCCGAGGACACGTACCAGCCGTCCGAGTTGTAGGCGCCCTTGTTCCACGTGACGAGGTGCTCGCCGGAGAGTTTCCCGCTCGGCTCCATCCAGAACGAGAGCGTGAGGTCCTCCGGCTGGAGCGCGGTGGACGTCCCGAGGTCGAGGTAGGTGTTCCCGGTGAGGCGCAGCGCCTGCGTCCCGTCGGTGACGCCGTCGACGAAGGCGTAGCCGGTCGGCGCGGACCCGGCGTGCCCCCGCAAGGTCACCGGGTGGGCGAGCGACCCGGCGTCGGACACGTCACCCTCGAACGACAGGTCGAGGACGGGGTCGGCGAGCGCGTCGGCCGCCACGGCGGTGGGCGCCCAGGCGGTCACGGCCAGGGCGGTGGCTGCGGCGAGCGCGGCGAACCTCGCGGTCGCTCCCGGCCTGCGGCCGGGGCCGGGACTGCGGCGGGTACGACGGCCGGGACGGCCAGTGAACGGCGGGTGCATCGTTGCTCCTCGGGTCAGGTCGTGCAGGCGGTGCAGGTGGTGCAGGCGGGGTGCAGGGGGTGCGGTGGTCGGGAAGCTGCCCTCGTGGCCCGTCGGACCGGCCACGAGGGCTCGAGCTGGTGCCGAGAAGTGAGGATCCCCCCCGGATCGGTCCGATCAGGGGCGGATCCTCACTTCTCGGCGGGCGGGTCAGCCGCAGTCGAGCGCGTCGTACGCGACGTCGTACGGCGTCGTGACCTCCGCACCGTCGACGACGCCCGAGCCGGTGACGGTCACCGAGCCCGCCGGGACGGAGGTCGCGCGGACCGCGAACGACTGGTACCCGTTCTTGCCGGGAGCCACGTCCGCGAAGGTCTTCGTGCCGTACGACGTGGCGAGCTCGACGTCGACCGGGACGTCCTCACCGTTCGTCGCGCGGACCGCCACGTATGCCTTGCCCGCGAGGCAGCGCGGCTGCGCCGTGACCTCGAGGTCGAGCTCGGCGACGGGCGTCGCCGACTCGTGCAGCCGCACGAAGGTGATCGAGCTCGCCGGGAACTCGTAGGAGAACTCGTCCCCCACCCCGGTCAGGGTCCGCTCCACCGGGACGAGCGCCTCGGGGTCGGCCTTGGTGTTCGTGTCCGACGGTGCACCCACCATCTCCGTGACGGTGGCCTCCGCGCCGATCGCGGCGCCGCCGGTCAGGCCCTCGACGTGCACCTGCGTGCGCGCCGCGGTCGTGGTCGGGTTGACGACCTTGACCACCACGTCGCCCGTGTCGTCGTCACGCGTGACGACCTGGTAGAGCGACTTCTTGGCCGGCTGCTCGTAGGAGATCTGCAGCTCGCCGTCGAGGTAGAGCTCGATCGTCGAGCCCTCGACGACGACCTTCACGTGGTACGGCTGCCCGGACTCGATGCTGCTGTTCTCGAGCGCGGCGACCTCGTTCGCGCTGCCGCCGTCCGCCCGCTGGAGCGCCTGACGCGTGTTGTTCCACCCGCCGAGGTTCCACCAGTAGAAGTCGTTCGGGCCGCCGGCGGCGAAGCCGACGAGGAAGCCCTCGGACCCGGACGTCTTGCGGGCGTCGAGCTCGAGCGTGTAGCTCGACCAGTCCTTCGCGTACGCGCCCTCGATGATCGAGCGGGCGTCGGTGACGTTCGTCGCCGACTGGACGTACGCGCCGTCCTGCGCGGCCCACGTACCCGACTGCGGCTCCCACTGGTCGGCTCCGGCCTCGAAGTCGTCCGAGAACAGGACGTCGCCGCTCGCGTTGTCCGTCACGCTGACGTTGTCGTACTGCGCGGCGGTGCTCCAGGTCGACAGGAAGACCCCGCCGTCCACGGTGGCGCCCTCCGCGGGCGGCCCGGTGTGCGTGCTCGGGACGACCTGGTCCCCCACGTTCGCGGAGAACATCTGCTGGACGTAGTAGTTGACCGAGCCCCACGACTCGTCGTTGTCGAACCAGATCGCGTCGGGCGACCACTGGACGTAGGACTCGTTGGCGAGCAGGGGCGCGTACGACGCGAGCCGCACGACATCCGAGTTGCGCTCCAGGCCCGTCATGAACGACGCCTCCGCGAGGGCGTTGGCGAACGTGTTGCCGCGTGACGCGTACTCCCCGAGGAAGACCTGAGGGCCCTCGCGGTCGTACGAGTCGTACCGGTCGTCGTTCTCGAGGAACCACGACGGGTCGTTGTAGTAGTGCTCGTCGACCATGTCGACGTCCTGCTCGCGGTTGAACTCCCAGAGCTCGTCGAAGCGTGCGCCGGTGTCGTCCGGTCCGGAGTTGGAGATGATCTCGATCTCCGGGTACGCCTCGGCGATCGCGTCACGGAAGGCCGGGAAGTTGGCCTCGAACGTGTGCGTGTTCTCCTCGTTGCCGAGACCGATGTACTTCAGGCCGAACGGCTCGGGGTGGCCGAGCCCGGCGCGCACGGCGCCCCACTCGGTCGTCACGTCGCCGTTGGCGAACTCGATGAGGTCCACCGTGTCGTCGACCCAGCGCTGGATCTGCACGGGGTCGGTCATCTCGGGGATGGTGCTGCCGCAGCCGTTGGCCCCGACCGACACGACGGGGAGCGGCGTCGCGCCCATGTCCTCGGCGAACTCGAAGTACTCGAGGTAGCCGATGCCGTACGACTGGTTGTAGCCCCAGAAGTTCCAGTTGGTCGCACGCTCCTCGACCGGCCCGATCGTCTCCTTCCACTGGTAGGTACGACGACGGTCGGTGAAGCCGCTCTCCTCGTACGTGTCGAACGTCCCGACGTTCGTCACGCAACCGCCGGGAAAGCGGAGGAACTGCGGGTTCAGGGCCGCGATCTTCTCGGCGAGGTCCTTGCGCAGCGGGCTCTTCCCGTTGACCGCTCCGACCCACGTGTCCTGCGGGAACAGCGAGACCTGGTCGACGGCGACCGTGCCCGCCGCGCCCGACAGCAGGGCGAGCCGGCCGGCGTTCGTGGTCCCGGTCGCCTCGATCGTGACCGCGTACTGCTTCCACGTGTTCGAGCCGTCGACGGCGACCGTCCCGGTCGCGTAGGCGGTCGTCCCGGCGTTGTCCTCGACCCGGACCGTGAGGTCCTGCGCCGTCGCGGAGCGGGCCCAGACGGAGAAGTCGTACGACTCCCCCTCCTCGACGAACTGGCCGGTGTTGTAGCCGGCGTTGCGCACACCCGCCCCGGCACCCGTAGTGGTGAGGTTCAGGTAGTTGCGGTTGGTCGCGTTGAGGCGGCCGTCGTCGTTCACGACCTGGGTCGTCGCGGTCGCGCCGCCCCGGTTCGCGGCGCTCCACGCCGTGAGGCCGTTGAACGACCCGTTGTCCTGGTTGTTGAACTCGAACGACCGGTTGCGCACGAGCTCGGCGTACAGGCCGCCGTCCGCGGCGTAGTTGATGTCCTCGTAGAAGATGCCGTAGAGCTCGTCGCTCATCTCGGTGCGCTCGCCGGCGAGGTCGACCGTGATCTCGTGGTCGGCGCTCGACACGGCGGACACGGTGAGCTTCGTCGCGGCCTCGCGCGAGCCGAGCTCCAGGGCGCCGTCCTCGGCGCGCACCCCGACGTACAGCTCGGGGTCGGCCGCGCTGCGCAGCCACACCTTCCCGCCACCCGCGTCGGTGATGCGGAGCTCGACGGGGTCCGCGCCCGCGTCGGCGAGGGCGAGGCGCTGGCCGGAGAGGACGACCGGTCGGTCGTCCGCCGCGAGCGTCACCGGGGAGGTCCCCTCGGTACCGTCGACCGCCGTCGCGGCGAGCGCCACGGTCGAGGTCGGCCGCTCGTCGTCCAGGGCCAGCCCGTCGTCGGTCGCGACGAGGTACCGCTGGTCGCCGCTGCCGCTCAGGGTGAAGGTTCCGTCCGGCACCTGGTCCGCGCCCTCGGCCGCGTCCAGCGCCACGTAGTCGAACGAGGCGGCGTGCGTCGTGCCGTCCTGCGCCGCGAGGGCGTAGACCCCGACCTGGGTGATCGGGAAGTCGATCGTGGTGCTCCCTGCGCCCTCCCACGAGTCGCCGTCCCAGTACGACGTCGCGATCACGTCGCCCGTGCGCTGCATGCGCAGCGTCTCGGCCGTCGATCCGGGGCGGTCGGTGAACGCGTTCGCGGTGAACGCCCCGCCGGACTCGACGTCGTTCTCGATCGCCCTCCCGGAGGGGGCGAGGTCACCGACGAAGGTCAGGCCGGAGCGGACGTAGTTGTCGATGTCCTGCCAGGCGATGAGGCCGGCACCCTGGAACACCTTCGTCACCGGTGCCTCGACGTGCGTGACGAGGGTGAAGTCGCCGTCGGGCACGTCGAGCATGACGAGGTTCTTCGCCGTGTTCGAGTCCTGGTAGGTGTCGCCGGTCTGGGACGTGAGCGTGAGCTCGCCGTCCGCGACCGTGAGCGCCTCGGGCGCGGGGTTGACGACGGTCCAGTCCGCGCCGAGCGCGGTGCCGTCGAACGGGTCGAGCCACGCGCCGTCGGGCAGGTCGGGCTCCGCGGCGAGCGCGGGACCGGCCGTCGGGACCCCGACGGCCAGCGCGCCCACGGCGGCAAGAGTGACGGACAGCATACCCGCGGCGGCCGGGCGCAGCCGGGGTCGGCGAGCGCCCGTACGCGGGGGTGAGCTGGGACGACGTTCCATGAAGAACCTCTCCTCGTTGAGAGACCAGGGCGCACACAGCCGTGTGAGCGTTAACAGTCGTGCGGCACCACAGTAGTGTGAGCGCTCACATCGACGCAAGGGCACTGGCCGGGACAGATCGGACGACCGAGCACCGCTCGACGAGGACCGGTCGAGCGGACGAGCACGGCACGGCTGCTGTCGGACGAGCTGCCGAGACGCGGGTTACGGCGCCCGGTGGGCGGGCGGAGGTCCGCCCGCCCACCGGGCCCGGGTCAGCGTCGTCTGACGACGAGCACGCGCTGCAGGACCACGAAGATCAGCAGCAGCCCGCCGATGACGATCTTGGTCCACCACGAGGACAGCGTGCCCTCGAAGGTGATGATCGTCTGGATGAGACCGAGCACGAGGACACCGAGGACGGACCCGAGCACGAACCCGGTACCGCCGGTGAGGATCGTTCCGCCGATGACGACGGCGGCGATCGCGTCGAGCTCCATGCCCACACCGGTCAGCGAGTAGCCCGACCGGGAGAACATCGCGAACAGCAGCCCGCCGATGCCGGCGCAGGTGCCGCTGACGACGTACACGAGCACCTTGGTCCGAGCCACGGGAAGACCCATGAGCATCGCCGACTGCTCGCCGCCGCCGATCGCGTAGACCGTCCGGCCGAACTGCGTGTAGTGCAGCAGGTAGAAGGCGATGGCCACGACCACGAGCGCGATGACCACGCTCGTCGTGATGCGCCACTCCTCGCCGAAGTTCTGGCTCCAGCTCGCGATCGACACGAACGTCTCGTCCGTGATGGGGATCGACTCGAGGCTGATGACATAGCAGAGGCCGCGGGCGAGGAACATCGCGGCGAGCGTCGCGATGAACGGTTGTATCTCGAAGACGTGGACCATGATGCCGACGACGAACCCGAGGACCGTGCCGATCAGCACCACCAGCGGGATGACGACCCACGCCGGCCACCCCGTCTGCAGCAACGACGCGGCGGTGATGCCGGACAGCGCCACCACCGAGCCGACCGACAGGTCGATGCCGCCCGTGAGGATCACGAACGTCATGCCCACCGCGAGCACGATGAGGAACGAGTTGTTGATGAACAGGTTGGAGATGACCCGCCCGGACAGGAAGTTCTCGTAGCGGGACCCGCCGATGACCAGCATGAGTGCGAGGACGACGAACGTCCCGAGCACGGGCAGGTAGCGCCGGTCCAGGGAGAAGCGCCGAGCTCGACGACGCGTCGTCCCCGAGCCGTGCGTACCGGAGGGTGCGTCGCCCGGCTCGCGGGGGGACGTCTCCGTCGTGGTCTTGACCGTGGACATCAGGCTGCCACCTCCGCTGCCTGGGCGGCGGTGCGAGCAGCACGCCGACGTCTTTCGGCCACGATGCCGCGCACCTTCGGAGACTGCGCGAGGCAGACCGCGATGACGACGATGGCCTTGAACAAGGGGGTCACCGACGGGGAGATGCCGAGCATCGTCACCGTGAGGGTGAGGGTCTGGATGACGAGGACGCCGACGAGCGTGCCCGACAGCGAGAACTTGCCGCCCGCGAGCGACGTCCCGCCGATGACGACCGCGAGGATCGCGTCGAGCTCGATGAACAGCCCGGCGTTGTTGGCGTCGGCAGCCATCGTGCTCGAGGAGATGATCAGTCCGGCGAGGCCGGCGAACAGGGCGCACACCGCGTAGACGGTCCAGGTGATGCTCCGTGCCCGCACACCCGCGAGACGGCTCGCCTCGGGGTTGATGCCGACCGACTCGATGAGCATGCCGAGCGCCGTGCGGCGGGTCAGCAGCGCGACCGCGACGAACACGATCGCCGCGAGGACCACCGCGACCGGGATGCCGAACCAGAAGCCCGAGCCGATCGTCTTGAACGGCGCGCTGGTGACGGTCGTGATCTGCCCGCCCGTGATGAGCATCGCCACGCCTCGGCCGGCGGTCATGAGGACGAGCGTCGCGATGATCGGCTGGATCCCGACCACGGAGACGAGGAACCCGTTCCACAGACCGAGGACGAACGACAGCGCGAGGGCGATGCCCGCGGCGGTCAGCACGGTGACGAGGCTGTCCGGGTCGGGCGACGACGCGATGTAGGTCAGCGCGACGGCGCCTGCGATCGCGACGACCGCGCCGACCGACAGGTCGATGCCCCGGGTCGCGATGACCAGCGTCATCCCGAGAGCCACGAGGAGCAGCGGGGCGCCGTTCTTGAGGAGGTTGATCAGCGCGCCGAACAGGTGGCCGTCCTGGAGCCGGATCGACAGGAAGCTGGGTCGGTTGATCGTGTTGACCACGATGAGCGCGACCAGCGCGACGATCGGCCAGAAGAGGCGGTGCTGGACCGCGCGCTGCCACCCGGGCGTGGCGGGGGTGGCTGTGGTGGCGGTGCTCATGAGTTCGTCCCTCCGCTCGCGATGAGCTCGACGACGTTCTCCACGCTGACGTCGTCGTCGTTGATGATCTCGGCGACCTTGACCCGGTCGCGCATGACCGCGATGCGGTGGCTGAGGCGCAGCACCTCGTCGAGCTCGGCAGAGATGAAGAGGACCGACATGCCCTCGGTCGCGAGCTGTGCGACGAGCTTCTGGATCTCCGCCTTGGCACCGACGTCGATGCCACGGGTCGGCTCGTCGAGGATGAGGAGCTTGGGCGCGGTCGCGAGCCAGCGCGCCAGGAGCACCTTCTGCTGGTTGCCGCCCGACAGGTTGCGCACCAGCGCGTTGGGGTTGTTCGGACGGATGTCGAGCGCCGACATGTACCTCGTGACGATCTCGTCGACCTGCCGCTGGGGCAGACGGCGGGCCCACCCGCGGTCGGCCTGCATGCCGAGCACGATGTTCTCCCGGATCGTCAGGTCGCCGACGATGCCCTCGGCCTTGCGGTGCTCGGAGGAGAAGGCGATGTTGCGCTGCATCGCGGCCCGCGGCGAGCGGAGCTTCGCGAGGACGCCGCCGACGCGGGTCTGGCCGCTGTCCGCACGGTCCGCACCGGCGAGCAGCCGGGCGAGCTCCGTGCGACCGGACCCGAGGAGCCCGGCGAGGCCCACGACCTCTCCCGCGTACACGTCGAGGTCGAAGGGCTCGATCGAGCCCTTGCGGCCCAGGCCCACCGCCTGCATGAACGGCTCCTCGTCGGACCGGTCGTGCGCTGTGCGCTCCGTCGTCTGCTCGAGCGCCGAGAGCTCCTCGAGCGACGTGCCGATCATCTTCGACACCAGCTCGAGCCGCGGCAGCTCTGCCGTGACGTACTCGCCCACGAGCTTGCCGTTGCGCAGCACCGTCATGCGGTCGGAGATCGCGTAGATCTGCTCGAGGAAGTGCGAGACGAAGAGGATCGCGACGCCGTCGTCCTTCAGCCGGCGCATGACCGCGAAGAGCTGTGCGACCTCGCCGGCGTCGAGGCTCGACGTCGGCTCGTCGAGGATGAGGACCTTGCAGTCGATGACGAGGGCGCGGCAGATCGCGACGAGCTGCTGGATCGCGAGCGAGTGGGACGCGAGCGAGGACGCGGGGTCGATGTCGAGGTTGAGCCTCTGGAGCATCTCACCGGCGCGGCGCCGTGTGGAGCGCCAGTCGATCGCTCCTGCGCGACGCGGCTCGTGGCCGAGCATGATGTTCTCGGCGACGGAGAGGTTCTCGCAGAGGTTGACCTCCTGGTACACCGTGGAGACGCCAGCCTCCTGAGCTGCACCGGGGCCGGAGAAGATGTGAGGGGAGCCGTCGACGACGATGCTGCCCGAGTCGATCGAGTAGACCCCCGTGAGGGCCTTGATGAGGGTCGACTTGCCGGCGCCGTTCTCGCCCATCAGGGCGTGGACCTCTCCGGGCCGGAGGGTGAGGTCGACGCCGTCGAGCGCCTTGACGCCGGGGAACTCGATGGAGATCCCGGACATCTCGACGACGGGTCGACCCTCGGGGACGGGGGTACTCATGGGTGGCCTTCCGAGCTGCGACGCCGCACGGGTCCGGGCTGCTGCGCCCGGGCCGGGCTGCGCCGGATTCCGGCTGAGTTCGTGGGTCGCGCGCCGGGGACCCTGGGGTCCCCGGCGCGCGGGGCTTGCACGGTGGCGGGGCTACGTCACCCCGTCACGTTCTCGCGAGTCGAGCGTGTGCTCAGTACTCGCGCGTGGGCAGTGCCTCGATGGCCTGCTCCTGGTCGAAGGACTCGTCCTTCACGACGATACGCTTCTCGACCTCTTCGCCGGCGAGGACCTTCTTGATGATGTCCGCGAGGTCCGGGCCGAGCAGCGGGTTGCACTCGACGATGAAGTTGATCTTGCCGTCGGCCAGGGCCGTCATGCCGTCCTTGACCGCGTCGACGGTGACGATCTTGATGTCCTCGCCCGGGACGAGACCGGCGGCCTCGATCGCCTCGATCGCGCCGAGACCCATGTCGTCGTTGTGCGCGTAGACGAGGTCGATGTCGTCGTGCGCCTGGAGGAAGCCCTCCATGACGGTCTTGCCCTCGGCCCGGGTGAAGTTACCGGTCTGCGAGTCGATGATCTTCACGTTGGGGTTGTCCGCCGTGGCGGTCTCGAAGCCCGTCTTGCGGTCGATCGCCGGGGCGGCGCCCGTCGTGCCCTGGAGCTCGACGACGTTGATCGGCTCGGTTGCGACGTTCTCCGAGACCCAGTCACCGGCCATCTCGCCCTCGAGGACGAAGTCGGACCCGATGAAGGACTCGTACAGGCTCTCGTCCTCGGAGTCGACGGCGCGGTCGGTCAGGATGACGGGGATGCCGGCGTCCTTGGCCTCCTCGAGCACGGCGTCCCAGCCGGACTCGACGACCGGGGAGAACGCGATGACGTCCACGCCCTGCGCGATGTAGGACCGGATCGCCTGGATCTGGTTCTCCTGCTTCTGCTGCGCGTCCGAGAACTTCAGGTCGAACCCGTTCTCCGCCGTGAGCGTGTCCTGGATGGACTTGGTGTTCGCGGCACGCCAGCCGGACTCGGCGCCGACCTGCGAGAAGCCCACGGTGATGGTGTCGCCGCTGCCGCCGTCGCCGCTCGCGTCGTCGCTACCGCCGTCGGTGCCACCGCTGCTGCACGCGGCGAGCGCGAGGACTGCTGCACCCGCGAGAACACCGGTCAGACGCGTACGCGCCTTCTTCGTGCTGAACATGCTCTCCTCCTTGAGATGCGGCCCGGCGCCGTGCCGGGTTCGCCTGGTCGACCGCCCCCGTCGCTGGGGGCTGTTGACTCTTGTTGGTACGTGTTCGGATATGTCAATGTCTAGCGCTGCCACACCCTGTTTAGCAAGCCCGAACGGGCCCGGACGGGTAACCGTTCGGTAACTTCATCCGTAGCGTCCGCACCGGTGCCGGTCCGCACCTGCGTGGACCGACGTGTGAGCGTTCACAACTGCTGATGCGATGTTAGCGCTCACACGCCGCAAGTGGAAGCCACCTGGTGTCACGGTTGCATCACGACCGCCCGGCGGGTGCGGGTCAGCCCGTCGTCGCGGCGCGGGGCCAGCCGTCCTCGGTCCAGCCGAGCTCCCGCAGCGCGAGCCTGAAGTCGCCGCCCTCGCGCGCGTCGTAGTAGTGGAACGCGAGGACGTCGCCGCCCTCGTCCCGCGCGGTGGACTGCCCGCCGGGCCCGACCATCCACTCGTCCGACGCGAGCAGCTCCGTCCCACCACCGAGCGCCATGTCCACCCCCTCCTCGTCGAGGAACGGACCGGAGACGTCGCGCGAACGGCCGACCGCGATGCGGTACGTCGAGTCCGTGCCGCGGCAGCACGAGTCCCACGACACGAAGAGGTAGTACCACCCGTCGCGCTCGAGCAGCGCGGGCGCCTCGATCGGGTTGTTCGGGACGCCCGCGCGGGAGGCGACCGTGACCGGTTCCGCCCCGGCGACCGGCTTCCCGCTCGGCCACTCGACCCGGACCGCCTGGACACCGCCCCAGAACGAGCCGAAGTACAGCCACGGCTCACCGTCCGCGTCCTCGACGACGGTGGGGTCGATCGCGTTGAAGTTGTCCTCGCCCGGGCGTGAACGGACGACGACGCCCTGGTCCGTCCAGCCGTAGTCGGGGTCGGCGGGGTCGACCGTCGATCCGGTGGCGACGCCGATCCCCGAGTCGTTCGACCCGAACGTCGACGCCGAGTAGTAGAGGTACCAGGTGCCGTCGTGCTCGACGACGGCCGGCGCCCAGTAGTTCTCCACGCCGTCGATCTCGTCGCGCACCCACTCCGGGTCCCCGCTCGCGTCCCAGGCGGTGCCGGCGTCCTCCCAGGTGCGGCCCCCGTCGTCGGACCGGCGGACCTGTGGTGCGCCGAAGCCCACGCGCACGTCGCCGGTCGAGTAGACGAACCACGGCTCGCCCGGGGCCCCGACGACGAGCGCCGGGTCGTGGACCCGCACGTCACCCGTCACGGAGATCTCGGTACCCGTCACCGGTTCCCACGGCCGCGCGACGGCGAGGACGCCACCGACCGCAACCACGACGAGCGCGACGAGCGCCGCCCCGAGGACGACGGCCGGTCGTCGCCGGGTCGTGCGGACCGGGTCCGCGTCGGAGCTCACGCGCGGGCCAGCCGCAGCACGCTCCACGAGACCGCGGGCAGCTCGGCGCGGGCGCGGTCGTCCGCGACCTTCGCCGACGTGTTCACGACCGGCACGACGCTCGTCGCGTCGTCGGCCGTCGCCTGCCACGTGTGGTCGGGGTTGGCGAGCGTGAGCGCCTCGACGAGACGCAGGCCCGGGAACCCCCGCAGGTCGACGTCGAGATCGACCGCGCGCGTCGTGGACCGGTTCACGGCGAACAGCACGATGTCCCCGGTCTCGGGGTCGTGCGTCGCGACGGCGTCGAGCACCGGGACGTCGCCGAAGCGCGCGGTCTCCTCCGCGGGCGACTGCACGGCGACCCGGAGCACCTCGCCCGCCGCGTGCCGCGCGGTGAGCGCGAACGGGTGGAACGTCGTCTGGCGCCACGACCGGCCGCCGGGCTCGGTCATGATCGGCGCGATGACGTTGACGAGCTGGGCGAGCGACGCGGCGTGCACCCGGTCCGTGTTGCGCAGGAGCGACACGAGCAGGCTGCCCACGACCACGGCGTCGGCGACGTTGTACCGGTCCTCGAGGAGGACGGGCGCGACGGGCCAGTCGTCGCCCGACGGCGGCTTCGACTCGGCACGCTTCTGGTACCAGACGTTCCATTCGTCGAACGAGATGTGAATCCGCTTGGCGTGCTTGCCCGCGGCGCGCACCTGGTCGGCGGTCGCGGCGACGGACTCCACGAAGTGGTCCATGTCCACGGCGGAGGCGAGGAAGGAGGCGAGGTCGCCGTCCTCCTCCCAGTAGTAGGCGTGCGCCGAGACGTGGTCGACGTGCTCGTACGTCTCGGTGAGCACGACGCGCTCCCACTCGCCGAAGGTCGGCATGTCGGAGCTGGACGAGCCGCACACGACGAGCTCGACGCCCGGGTCCATCATGCGCATCGCGCGCGCCGTCTCGGCCGCGAGCCGGCCGTACTCCTGCGGCGTCTTGTGGCCGATCTGCCACGGGCCGTCCATCTCGTTGCCGAGGCACCACATCTTCACGCGGTACGGGTCGGGGACGCCGTTCGCGCGACGCCGGTCCGCCCAGTAGGAGCCACCGGGGACGTTGCAGTACTCGAGCAGGTCGAGCGCCTCCTGGACGCCGCGCGTGCCGAGGTTGACGGCCATCATCGGCTCGACCCCCGCCTTGGCCGCCCAGCGCATGAACTCGTCCACGCCCACGGTGTTCGGGTCGCTCGAGTGCCACGCGAGGTCGAGCCGCGTCGGCCGCTCGTCGACCGGACCGACGCCGTCCTCCCAGCGATACCCCGACACGAAGTTGCCGCCCGGGTAGCGCACGGTCGTCACGCCGAGCTCGCGCGTCAGGTCGACGACGTCCTCGCGGAACCCGTCCTCGTCGGCGGTCGGGTGACCGGGGTCGTGGATGCCGGTGTAGACGCAGCGGCCCAGGTGCTCGACGAACGAGCCGAACGTCCGGGGCCGGACGGGCCCGACGACGAAGGCCGGGTCGAGCGTGACGGTGGCGGCGTGCATGGGGTCCTCCGGGGTGTTGCGGGTCGTCGCCTGGTACGGCGTCGAACGGTCGTGGGCACGGGCTGAGGTCAGGGGTCGAGGCGCAGGAGCCGCACGCCGTGCGCGGGCACCTCCACGTCGACGAGGTGGTCGCCGCCGGTCGCGGCGCTCGGAGGGACGAGCGGGACGCGCTCCCCGGTCCAGACGTCGACGAGGGCAGGCGGACGGCCCTGCGCCGCACGGCCCGTGGAGGTGGCGAGCGCGAGCCCGGCCGACGCCGCGGGGACGACGACGCGACGCGACGTGGTCGCCGTCGAGAAGATCCCGGCCCAGCGCACGCCGTCGAGGGTGCGGTCGCCGGCGGCGCCCCACACGACCGTGTCGCCCTCGCGCTGCAGCTCGCGGCCGCCGGTGGACCGGTTCAGCACGTCGAGGACGTCCGGGCGCGTGAGGTCGGCGATCGTCGCGGCGTCGGTCTCGGGCAGGTGGCCGCCCACGAACAGCGGCGACCGCGCGAGGCTCCAGAGCGAGAGCATCGTGCGGCGCTCCGCCGCGGTGAGCAGGCTGTCCCGGGGCTCGCCCCGCTCGGCGCGCACACCGATCCGGCCGAGCGGCAGCATGTCGGCGTCGGCCCACGCGCCCGGCCGCTGGTGCGGTGCCCAGCGGGCCATGCGCGCGAGCTGCGCCTCGACGTCCTCCCAGCGGTCCCACAGGTCGTCGCTCACGCGCCACATGTCGGCGTGCCGACGCAGGTGGTCGAGGTGCGCGAGGGACAGGTCCGTCCCGGGCGAGAGCGAGAGGACGACCTGGCGGCCGTGCCGGTCCTCCGCGCGGGCGACCGCGGCGGCGAGCGCCTCGATCGCCTCCGGGTGGTACGGCGCGAGCATGTCGTCGACCTTGAGGAGGTCCACGCCCCAGCCCACGATCCGCCCGACCTGGGCGTCGAGCCACGCCCGGGCGCCGGGGTGGGTGAGGTCGAGTCCGTAGTTGTCGGAGTTCCAGGGGCACGTGCTCGCCCGGTCGGCGATCTCGCCCGTGCGGTACGCGGTGCCGGGCACGACGAGGTCCGCCTCGACGGCACGGCGCGGGATGCCGCGCATGAGGTGGACGCCGAACCGCAGACCGAGGTCGTGCACCTGCCGGGCGAGGGGAGCGAAGCCGGCGCCGTCGGTGGCCGAGGGGAAGCGGGCAGGTGCGGGACGCTGGACGCCCAGCTCGTCGAGCAGCACCGGTGCCGCGGGGTTGTATCCGCCTGCCCGGGCCGTCGGCTCGTACCACTGGATGTCCACGACGACCGTCGACCACCCGGCGCCCGCCATGCGGTCGGCCATGAAGCGGGCGTTGTCGAGTACCTCGGTCTCGGTCACCGTGGTGCCGAAGCTGTCCCACGAGTTCCATCCCATGGGAGGCGTCGATGACGCGGTGCGGTGCATGCGTGCTGGCCCCTCTCGGGCGGGCTGGCCTCCCCCGGACGATGTGGCCGTTGGCCAGGGCAGGATCATCTACAACGATGTAGAACGAGATGGTGCAGGCAGCGGACGGGCCGCGTCAAGCCCGGCACCCGACGCGGAGGTAGAATTTCTACATCGTTGCAAATCCGTGACGGCAGCAGCTTGACCCTGCGGCGCACGGTGTGCAACCGTGCTCCCCATCGAAGTTTTCATCGATGTAAACCCCGAGGTCGACGACGACGTCCGCGGCGGCTCGTGCCCGCCCCACCGGTAGTCGCACTCGCGACCCCCAGGATCGAGAGGAACCGTGATGAGGAAGTCACGACTCATGGCCGGCGTCATGGCCGGGATCATCGTCGCGAGCACCGCCGCCTGCAGCAGCGGATCCGGCGGCGACGACGGGCTCACGTTCATGTTCCGCGGAGGACCGGACGAGAAGGCCGCATACGAGGCCGCGATCGCGAAGTTCACCGAGGACACCGGCGTCGAGGTGAAGGTGATCGTCACCGACGCCGACCAGTACGCCACCAAGCTCCAGGCAGCCGTCTCCGGCAACAACGTGCCGGACGTCTTCTACATCGAGCAGGCCAACCTGCAGTCGTACGTCGGCTCCGGCGTCCTCATGGACATCACCGACCAGGTCGAGGAGCAGGGCGTCGACCTCGACAACATCTGGGAGTACGGCGTCGACTCCTACCGGTTCGACGGCACGCTCCAGGGCACGCCCGACGGCCGCCTCTACGGCCTGCCCAAGGACGTCGGCCCGTTCGCGTTCGGGTACAACAAGACGATGCTCGAGGAGGCCGGCATCCCGCTGCCGGACAAGGACGTCCCGCTCACGTGGGACGAGTTCGTCGACGCCTCGAAGAAGCTGACCACGGACACCGACGGCGACGGCGCGGTGGACCAGTGGGGCACCGGCCTCAACGTGCAGTGGAACCTGCAGTCCATGGTGTGGAGCAACGGCGGCGACTGGACCAACGCCGACCGCACCGAGGTCACGGTCGACACCCCCGAGTTCGCCGAGGCGCTCCAGGCGTTCGCCGACCTGACGAACGTCGAGGGCGTGACGCCGTCGGCGTCCGACGCGGCGACGCTCGACACCTACCAGCGCTGGATGGCCGGAGAGATCGGCTTCTTCCCCGTCGGCCCCTGGGACGTCAGCGTCTACAACGACCTCGAGTTCGACTACGGCCTCATCCCCTGGCCGTCGATGGGCGGCGACGAGAGCGCCACGTGGATCGGCTCGCTCGGCATCGGGGTGTCGGCGACGACGTCCGACTCCGAGAACGCGGTGAAGCTCGCGACCTACCTGTCGACGGACCCCGACGCGCAGCAGACGCTCGTGGACGCGAACATCCAGGTCCCGAACCTCAAGGACATGGCGCAGGAGTGGGCCGCCGCGCCCGACGCCGAGCCGGCCAACCGCCAGGAGTTCCTGGACGTCGTCGAGGACTACGGTCGTGCGATGCCCGCCGCCTTCACGTACGGCGCCGAGTGGTACGACGAGCTGTGGGTCAACATCCAGCCGGTCCTCGACGGGGAGCAGACGGCCGCCGACTACCTCGCTGAGACCCAGCCGAAGATGCAGGCGCTGCTCGACGAGTCGAACGCCAACGCCGAGCAGGCAGCGGCCGGGAGCTGACCCCGTCGGCACGGTCGTCGGGCGCTCCGCCCGGCGTCCGCGCCGGCTCCGCCGGCCGCGCCGATCGCCCGTCGGCACGGCCCGGGTCCGCCTGATCCAGCACCGAGAGGAACCCCCGAGATGACGCAGATCGCGGACGTCGCGGACGACGCCACGAGCCCACCGGGCGTGAAGCCACCGCCCCCGGCGATGCGCACTGCGAAGCAGCGCCGGCACCTGCACCGCACGGAGCACCGCTGGGCGCTGGCGTTCGTCGCGGCGCCGATGCTCGGCTTCCTGGCCTTCATGGCCTACCCGCTCGGCTTCGCGGTCTACGCGTCCTTCACGAGCTGGAATGGGCTCGGGCCCATGCGGTTCGTCGGGTTCGAGAACTACTCGACGCTCCTGACCGACGAGTACTTCCACAAGAGCCTGTTCAACACGTTCTTCTACATGATCGGCATCCCGATCGGGATCGTCCTCGCGCTGCTCCTCGCCATCGCTCTGAACCGTCGCATCCCGGGGCGCACGTTCTTCCGCACCGTCTACTACGTGCCCGTCATCTCCTCGCTCGCCGCGATCGCGATCGTGTGGCAGTTCGCCTACAACGGCGACTTCGGCCTGGTCAACCAGGTGCTGTCGTGGTTCGGGATCGACGGGCCGGACTGGCTCCAGAACACCGCGACCGTCAAGCCCGCGATCATCATCATGGCCGTCTGGAAGGGCCTCGGATACTCGATGCTGCTCTACCTGGCGGCGATCCAGTCGGTGCCCGCGTCGCTCTACGAGGCCGCGGCCCTCGACGGCGCGAACGGGTTCCAGAAGTTCCGTTCCATCACGCTGCCGATGGTCCGTCCGGTCACGTTCTTCATCGTGGTCACGAACGTCATCGGCGGCGCGCAGCTCTTCACCGAGGTCAACATCATGACCCCGAACGGCGGACCGGAGTTCAGCTCCGCGACGGTCGTCTGGTACATCGTGCGCAAGGCCTTCAAGTACCAGCAGATGGGCTACGCGACGGCGATGGCCGTGGTCCTCGGGCTGATCATCCTCGTCATCACGCTCATCCAGTTCCGCCTCAACCGGCGCAACAGCTTCAGCATCGACTGAGGGCAGGAGAGAAACCATGAGCACTCCCCTCGCCGGTGGCACCACGCGCTACCGCGTCACCAACATCGTTCTCCTCGTCGTGCTGGGCGTCTTCGCGATCGTGATGATCGCGCCGCTGCTGTGGATGTTCACCACGTCGATCAAGACCACGGCCGAGGTCTTCGCGCTGCCGCCCGTGTGGTGGCCGTCGGACCCGCAGTGGGACACGTACGTCCGCATGTGGTCGGACGCACCGATCCTCTCCGGCTTCAAGAACAGCATCATCGTGTCCGTCACGGCCACGGTCGTCGGGTCGTTCACGTCGGCGCTCGCCGCCTTCGCGCTCGCCAAGATGCGGCTGCCCGGGAAGAACGCGATCTTCATCGCGCTGCTCACCGGCATCATGATCCCGTTCCCGACGGTCATGATCCCGCAGTTCGTGATGTTCTCCCGGCTGCACTGGGTCGACACGCTGCTGCCGCTGATCGTGCCGCTGCTGTTCGGCAACATCGTCATGATCTTCTTCCTGCGCCAGTACCTGCACTCCGTGCCGGACTCGCTCGTGGAGGCGGCCAAGCTCGACGGCGCGTCGTACTTCCAGGTCTTCCGGGTCATGATCATGCCGATGATCCGGCCCGCCATCGCCGCGCAGTTCATCCTCTGGTTCATGACGGTCTGGAACGACTACCTCGCGCCGATCCTGTACCTGAACTCGCCGGAGAAGCAGACCATCCAGGTCGTCATCGCGAACCTCAACGTCGAGTTCGCCACCCAGCGCGACTACCCGCTGATCATGGGCGCGTCCTTCGTCGCGCTCCTGCCCATCCTCGTGGTGTTCCTGGTCTTCCAGCGCCAGATCATCGAGTCGGTCGCGCTCACCGGCTCGAAGGGCTGAGCCGTGACCGCCCCGTCCCCGGCGCCGGCCCGAGCCGACGCCGACGAGCTCGACCCGTCCGCCTGGGGCGCGCGCCACGCGCACGACCCGACGGCCGTCGTCGACGAGGACGGCACCTACTGGCTGTTCTCCACGGACGCGTCGGCCGACGGCCCCGTCCGCGGGGGCGTGCAGATCCGGCGCTCCGCCGACCTCGTCGACTGGCAGCTCGAGGGCTGGGCGCTGCCGGGCGTCCCGTCCGCGGCCGGGCAGTGGACGGGCGCGACGGGCCTGTGGGCGCCCGACGTCGTGCACGTCGACGACGAGTGGCGCATGTACTACTCTGCGTCGACCTTCGGCTCCCGCCGGTCCGCGATCGGCCTCGCGACCGCCCCGCACCCCCGCGGCCCGTGGACCGACTGGGGCGTCGTCGTCGCGAGCGAGCACGTCCCCGCGCCCGAGGGTCTCGGTCATCCGAACGCGATCGACGCGAACGTCGTGACCGAGCCGGACGGACAGCAGTGGCTCGTGTACGGCTCGTTCTTCGCCGGGATCCACGCGCTGCCCCTCGACCCCGAGACGGGGTTCGTCGTCGACGAGCCCGCCGCCGGGACCCTGCACGAGGCGCCCGGCACGCTGCTCGCGCGCCGACCCCGGTCGGTCGACGGCGCGGTCGAGGGCGCGTTCGTCCTGCCCCGGCCCGGCGGAGGCTGGGCGATGCTCGTGAGCTACGGGTCGTTGTTCTCCACCTACCACCTGCGGGTCGCGGTGGCCGACGAGGTCACCGGGCCCTACCGCGACCGCACCGGCCACGACCTGCGCGACCTCGGGTCCCCGCCCGAGGACGTCGGCACCGCCGTCCTCGCGGGCCACCGCTTCCCGGGCGGCCCCGGCCTCCTCGCTCCCGGCCACGCGTCGGTCCTGACCGAGCCCGGCCGTCAGCTCCTGGTGCACCACGTGCGCGACGCCGAGGACCCGACGCAGCACCGCGTCCAGGTCCGCCGCCTCGTGTGGACGCACGACGGCTGGCCGCTCGTCGCACCGCAGCCCTGGGCCGGTCCCGACCGCGAGGTGGACGACGTCACGCTCTGGCCCGCGAGCGTCGACGTGCTCGACGGGACGTGGGAGCTGCTCGACCTGAGCGACCGACCGGAGCTCGTGCAGGACGCGCGGCCGGGACCTCTGGACGTCGCGCCCGGGTCGGCGCGCGCCCTCGGCCAGGGCCGCTTCACCTGGACGACGACGGCGGGGAACCCGGTCTCGGCCGTCGCCTTCCCCTCGTGGGACGCGGTCCGCCGTCGGGCCGCGCCGTCCGTCGTCGCCGTCGGTGCCGACGGTCGCGTCGTCACGGGCACGCGCACGGCACCTGGGACCATCGACGCATGACCACCACCGAGCGCCGCCCCGCCCGCGACGAGGTGCCGGGCTGGGCCGGCCGCGTCATGGTGGTGCTGCGCTTCGTGACCCAGCTCGTCGCCATCAACCTCCTGATCGTCGCCGGGACGGTGGCGGGGCTCGTCGTCGCGGGGTTCGTCCCCGCGCTGCACGCCGGCGGGCTGCTGCTGGCACGGCTCGTCGACGGCGACGCGTCGGACCACCTGTGGCGCGACTTCTGGGGCGCCTGGTCCGGCACGTGGCGACGCACGACCCTGCTGGGGCTCCCCGTCGTCGCCGCGATGCTCGTCCTCCTGCTCGACGCCCAGGTGCTGCGCGTCATGGAGGGCCCGGCCGGGGCCGCGCTGCGCACCGGCGGGGTGCTGGTCACCCTGTGGGTCCTCGTCGTGACGGCGTACCTGCCCGCGGTGACTCGCCGCTACGACGAGCCGTGGACGCCGACGTGGCGCTTCCTCGTCCTGACCCCGGCGCTCGGGCCGCTCACCGCGGTCGCGATGGTCGTCACCTGCGCCGTCGTCGCCCTCGTACTGGTCTACGTCCCCGTGCTCGGCCCGCTGGTCGGGCTCAGCGCTCCCCTGCTCGCGACCGGCCTGCTCGCCGACGGTCGGTTCGACCGCCTCGACGAGTCCGCGACCACCGCGAGGTAGCGCGGGTCAGCCCGCGACGCCCACCGCGACGGGTTCGACGTCCTCGACACGGCCCTCCTGGACCGCGACGACCTTCTCACCACCGCCGGCGGGCACGTCGCCCGTCGACTCACGACCGACGATCGACGAGTCGGGCACGACGCGGCGGAACGGTGCCGCCTCGCCCGCGCCCCTCGCGTCGATCCGCGCGACGAGGAGCTCGACCGCTCGGGCGGCGATCTGCTCGCGCCCCGGGGACACGGACGAGATGGTGGGCACGGAGTAGCGCACGTCGTCGACGTCGTCGAAGCCGATGAGCGCGACGTCGCCCGGGACGTCGACCCGGCGCGCGTGCAGCGCGTGCAGCGCGCCGAGGGCCATCGCGTCGTTGAGCGCGAAGACCGCGTCGATCTCGACGCCGGAGTCGAGGAGCCGGCCCATCGTCTCGGCACCGGTCGCGCGGTGCCAGAGACCGGCCTCGCCGACCAGTCGCGGGTCGAACGCGATGCCTGCGTCCTCGAGCGCCAGCTGGTAGCCCTCGAGGCGCAGCGCCGCGGACCCGACCGCCTCGCCGGCGTGTGCGCCGACCACCGCGATGCGGCGGCGCCCGAGCGCGACGAGGTGGGCCGTGGCGGCGCGTGCGGCGGCGACGTTGTTCATGGTCACGTGGTCGGCGGGCGCGCCGAAGACGCGCTCCCCGAGCACGACGAGCGGGAACCCGACGTCGAACAGGGGCAGGTCGGACGGCCCCAGGGCGAGGGGGGAGAAGATCACGCCGTCGGTCATGTCCTGGAAGCGGCCCGACAGGACCTGGGCCTCCCGCTCGCGCGTCGAGTTCGTCTGCTCGATGAGCACGGTGTACCCGTGGGACTCCGCGGCTCGGATGACCGAGTCGGCGAGCTCCGCGAAGTAGGGCAGCGAGAGCTCCGGCACGGCGAGCGTGATCATCCCCGTGCGCCGCGTGCGCAGGTTCCGGGCCGAGACGTTCATGCGGTAGCCGAGGTGCTCGATCGCCTCCTCGACGCGCCGACGGGTCTCTGGCCGCACGTGCGGGTAGGCGTTGACGACGTTCGACACCGTCTTGACCGAGACTCCGGCACGGGCCGCCACGTCGTGCATCGTCACCGGCAAGCTGCTCACTCCTTCGGGGGTTCCTCGCACCGACCGCGTCGTCGCGGGCCGGGATGGGACAACTCTGCCATGCACGGTCGTGCACGTCGTCGACCGACACTCTACATCGTTGTAAACTGATTCGTCGAAGCATGCCGGGCCGTCTCCTCGGACGGACCCGACCACCCCGAGCGAGGATTCCGATGACGCACCCCCGCGCCCGTGTGGCGCTGCACCCCGACTTCCGGGTCGGACCGATCGACCGTCGCCTGTTCGGCTCGTTCGTCGAGCACCTCGGCCGAGCCGTTTACACAGGCATCTACGAACCCGGCCACGCCACGGCCGACGAGCACGGCTTCCGCCGCGACGTCGCGGACCTCACGCGTGAGCTCGGCGCGACGATGCTGCGCTACCCCGGCGGCAACTTCGTCTCGAACTACCGCTGGGAGGACGGCGTCGGTCCCGTCTCCGAGCGCAAGCCGTTCCTCGACCTCGCGTGGCGGACCGTCGAGCCCAACCTCGTCGGCACCGACGAGTTCCTGCATTGGGCCGAGCGCGAGGGCTTCGAGCCGATGATGGCCGTCAACCTCGGCACGCGCGGCGTCGAGGCGGCGGCCGCGCTCGTCGAGTACTGCAACGGCGCGGCAGGGACCCGCTGGGCCGACCTGCGCATCGCCAACGGCCGCGCCGAGCCGTACGGCGTGCACCTGTGGTGCCTCGGCAACGAGATGGACGGCCCGTGGCAGATCGGCCACAAGGACGCGCACGAGTACGGCAAGCTGGCGGCCGAGGCCGGCAAGGCGATGAAGCTCGTCGACCCGTCGATCTCGCTCGTCGTGTGCGGGTCGTCGTCGATGCAGATGGACACGTTCGGCGAGTGGGAGCAGACGGTCCTGTCCTACACCTACGACGTCGTCGACCACATCTCGATGCACGCCTACTACGAGGAGCTCGACGGCGACCGCGCGTCGTTCCTCGGCTCCGGCACCGCGATGGACCGCTTCATCGACCGCGTCGTCGCCTCCGCCGACGCCGTGGGTGCCCGCCGCCGCTCGGACAAGCAGATCACCATCAGCTTCGACGAGTGGAACGTCTGGTACCTCGAGTCACGGTTCCCGGGCGAGACGAACCTGCCGATCCAGCGTGACGCCCCGCGCATCATCGAGGACGTCTACTCGGCGCTCGACGCCGTCGTCGTGGGCGACCTCCTCGTCACGCTCCTCAACCACGCCGACCGCGTGCCCGTCGCGGCGCTCGCGCAGCTCGTCAACGTCATCGCGCCCATCATGACCGAGCCCGGTGGCGAGGCGTGGCGCCAACCGACGTTCCACCCGTTCGCGACGACGGCCCGCCTCGCGCAGGGCACGGCGCTCGACGTGCGTGTGGACTCCCCCACGACGACGACGACGCGCCACGGCGAGGTCCCCCTCGTCACCGCCGCGGCGACGCACGACCCCGCGACGGGCGCGCTCGCGCTGTTCCTCACGAACCGTTCGGCCGATCCGGTCGAGGTCGACGTCGAGCACCTCGGGCTGGACGTCGAGATCACCGAGGGCTGGCGCATGGTCGCCGACCACGAAGCGGCCGTCGTGGGCCCCGCGCACGCGCGCAAGGTCGTCGACGCCTGCTGGTCACCCGTGGACCTGGCGAGCACCGCCGTCGGGTCCGGTGGCAGCACCACGACCGTGCACCTCGCGCCCGAGTCGTGGACCGCGTTCGCGGGGAGCTCCGCCCGCGCCTGACGCTCCGGCCACGAGATGCTGCCTCCATACCGTCTGGTCGGTTTGCTACGATCACCGCACGCCGTCAAGGAGGACGCAGATGACCGACACCGCCAGGAGCGCACCGAGCACGGGCAGCGCCCCGGTCGAGGAGACCGTCGACACCCCGATCGGGGCGTTCCCCGCTCTCGCGGACGGCGACGTGGTCCGCATCCGCAACATCCGCTACGCCCGCGCGGGTCGTTTCGAACCGCCGACGGCACTCGCCCCGGAGCCGCAGGAGTCCGCCGGCCGGCAGCAGCACGTCTACGCGTGCCCGCAGCCGCCGAGTCCGGCCGACCAGATCTACGGCCCACAGCTCACCGGCGCCACGTTCACCGAGGACTGCCTGCGCCTGAGCGTCACGCGTCCGCGCGAGGTCACCGACGCCCTGCCCGTGATGGTGTGGGTCCACGGCGGCGCGTACGTCTCCGGTGCGGGCGACCTGACCGGCTACGACCCGTCCACCCTGGTGCGCGAGCAGGGCGTGGTCGTCGTCAACGTCACCTACCGCCTCGGGTCGCTCGGCTACTTCGGGGACGACGGCGGTGACGGGTCCCGCGCACAGCGTCCGGCAAACCTGGGCCTGCTCGATCTGATGACGGCGCTGCGCTGGGTGCGCGAGCACATCGGAGCCTTCGGCGGGGACCCCGACCGGGTGACGGTGTTCGGCCAGTCCGCCGGTGCCGACGCGATCGCCCACGTCCTCGGCGCGGACGGCGCCGAGAGCCTGGTGCGTCGCGCGATCCTGCAGTCCGGGCCGTTCGGTGTCCGCGGCGGCCGCCACGAGGTGCACGCCCGGATGGTGGAGACGGTCGGCACGCTCGACGCCGTCGGCCCGGTGGAGGACGTCCTGGATGCCCAGGTCCGCGCTGCCGGGTCGGTCGCCGGGATGAACGACCGCGCCGGGATGCCGTTCGCTCCCGAGTACGGCATCGCTCCCCTGCCGCCGGAGGAGGACTTCCTGGCCGCGTGGCGCCGTCGGGCACCCGGCCTGGAGCTGCTGGTGACCTGGATGGCACAGGACGGCGCCGCGTTCGTCCAGCTCGACCCGAAGGGACGCGCCCTGCGCGACAAGCCGCTGGTCGGCAAGGCCCTGTTCGGTCTCGTGACACGCAAGGTCACCGACTCGCTGTTCCGGACCGGGGCGACGACGTTCGTGCGCGAGATGTCCGACGCCGGTGCCGCCGTCGTCGGGGCCGAGCTCTCCACCCGACCGGTCGGTGGCGCGCTCGGGGCGACCCACGCCGTCGAGCTCGGGCTGCTCTTCCCGAACCCGGACCGCTGGGCCGCAGCGCCGGTCATCGGACCCGAGGGTGCGGGGCACCTCCTCGAGGCGGGCCGTGACCTGCGTGCGGCGTGGGCCGGGTTCGCGACGACGGGGAACCTCGCGGCCGACCGGGTCGGTACCGGGACGGGCTGGACCGGCGAGCTGCGCGTGACCAGCCGGTCCTGACCCCGCGCCGTCGGGCCGCGACGTCGGGCCGCGCCTCCTCGGACGCCGAACCCCGGGTTGCGCACCGATCAGCGGTCCGATCGGCGGGCAACCCGGGGTTCGGCACGTGGGCGGCGGGTCAGCGGCAGGTCAGCGCCCCGTGCTCCACGGTGCGGGCGGTCGACCGTGCCCCGACCGTCGCCGTCACGTCGACGGTCCCTGCCGCGATCCCCGGCGAGCGCACGGCGAACGACTGGTAGGCGGACGCTCCCGGCTCGACGTCGGCGAACGTGCGCGAGCCGTACGGGGTCTCGACGGTCACCGTGACAGGCTCGTCCTCCGTAGACGTCACGCGCACCGCGACATAGGCGGAGCCGGCCAGGCAGCGGGACTGTGCGGAGACCTGACCGAGCGCGACGTCGTCGCCCGGCACGACCAGCCGCGCGACGTCGCTGGTGACCCGGCCGTGCGCGTTCTGCACGAGCGCGCGGAAGACCAGTCCGTCGTCGGCCGCGGCGACGGACGGCAGCACGAGCGACGCCGTACCGTCCGCCGCGCGCCGGGCCGGGGCCGCCTGCTCCCAGGTCGTGCCGTCGTCGCGGGACAGCTCCCACGTGACGACGGGGGCCGGGGTGCCGGACACCTCGACCGCGAAGGTCGCAGCCTCCCCCGCCGTCGCGTCGAGGTCCTGCGGTCCCGCGAGCACCGCGGGGACCTCCACCGTGCTGTCGACGACGGGCCAGCCGTCGACCCACGCGAGGCGTTGCAGCCCGAGCGTCGGGACGTAGGGGGCCTGCTCGTTCGACGCGTCGTAGTAGTGGAACGCGAGCACGTCGTCGAACACGGACTGGCCGCCAGGGCCGACGACGGCGCCGTGGGTGTCGAGCAGCGTCGTCCCGCCGCCGCCGACCATGTCACGGCCCTCGGCGTCGAGGTACGGGCCCGTGACCGACCGCGAACGGCCCATGGCCACGTGGTAGGTGCTGTCGGCGCCCTGGCAGCACGCGTCGAAGGAGACGAGCAGGTAGTACCAGCCGTCGTGCTCCGTGATGAAGGGCGCCTCGACGCGGTTGCCCGGGGCGAACCGGTCGACCAGGTGCACCGCGTCGTCGAGCGCCCCGGCCACGGGCTTGCCGCTCGGCCACGAGATCTCGACGAGGAACACGCCGTACCAGTGGGAGCCGATCGCCATGTACGGGGTCTCGTCCGCGTCCTCGACGATCCCCGCATCGATCGCGTTGAAGGTCTTGCCGCCCGCGATGTCCTGCGGCGACTCGACCACGAGGCCCTGGTCCACCCACGCGTAGTCCGGGTCGTCCGGGTCGAGCGTGGTGTTCGTCGCGAGCGCCGTGAGGGACGTGTTCGTCCCGAAGCGCGACGCCGAGTAGTAGAGGTAGTACGTGCCGTCGTGCTCGTAGACCTCGGGCGCCCAGAGGTTGTCCGGCAGCTCGCCGTCGGCGAAGTGCTCGTCGATCCAGGCCGGGACCTCGTCCCAGACGGCGCCCTCCGACTCCCACGTGACGCCGTCGTCGTGCGACGACCACGCCTGGATGGTGCCGCCCTTCTCCCGGTTCACGAGGCCGGTCGAGTAGACGTACCAGGTCCCGTCGTCGTCGACGATCAGGGCCGGGTCGTGGAACGGTGTCGTGTCACCGGTGACGCCGAGGCCCCCGGTGACGAGCGCCTCCTCGACCGCGGACGGGTCCGCGGGTGCCGCGACGGCGAGCGCCGGCGCGGCGAGGGCGAGCGCGGCTGCGAGTGCCGCGACCCGACGGGACCGGCGGCGAGATCGTGGGCTGGTACGCACGAAGGCTCCTTCTACATCGTTGTAGTACATCGTTGTAAAGCGTGCGCGTCTGAAACTACCGGGTCGGGGCCGGAAGGGGAAGAGGCGCCTAGCGACGGGGCAGTGCGCCGAAGGCGGCGGCGATGCGGTGCCACTCGTCGCCCCGCAGCGGCAGCACCGCACCGTGCTTCGTGCGGTCCGGGAGGTCGAACTCCCCCTCGGCCGGGTCCCACCGACCCGACGCGAGGTCGTCCGTGACGAACGGCCGGTATCCCTGACCCCCGTCGCCGTACTGGTCGACGAACAGGTACCAGCGGTCGGCGTCGTTGGCGCGGAACACGAGCGGCCCCTCGACGTGGCCGTATCTGTCCGCACCGATGCGCTCTGCGAGCACGACCGCCTCGTCCGACAGCGCGTGCGGGACCACGTCCGCGTAGAGCTCGTGACCCCCGGGAGCGTTGTCCTTGTGGAAGCGGTAGACGCGCCCGTCGTGCTCGATCATCGTCGTGTCGATCGTCGTGCGACCCGTGTCGAGGAGAACCCGTGCGGGCGAGAAGGTCACGAAGTCCGTCGTCGTCGCGTACAGCAGACGGCTGTACGAGTCCCCGGTGTGCGCGCCGTCGGCCCGGTCGTAGAGCGTGGACGACCAGTGCACGACGTACGCGCCGGCACCGGCGTCCCAGAACGACTCCGGAGCCCAGGCCATGCCCGCCTCGGGCGGGGCGACCTCCGCGAGCCACGGGTCGGACCAGTGCACGAGGTCCGACGAGCGCGCGACGACGATCGACCGGCTGCCGTGCCGCTGCCAGGCGTCCCAGTCCGCGGCGCCGACCGGACCACGCCCGAACACCCGCAGGTCCGTCGCCACGAGGTAGAACTCGTCCCCCGCGGGCGACCGGACCACGTGCGGGTCGCGCAGGCCGGTCGAGCCGAGGCGCGACTCCAGCACCACGCCGAGGCGGTCCCACGCCGTCGGGTCGTCGCCGCGGCTCAGCGAGTAGTGGATCGTCTCGGCGTGGCCGTCCGGGTCCTCGACGAAGTGCACGAGGAGGTAGCCGAACGCGCCGCCCACCCTCGCGGAGGTCGTCACCGTGCCGTCAGAGCCCCTGCGCGAGGCGGTAGTACACCTGGTTCCAGCGCACCTGGTCGCGGAACCCGCGCCGCGTCGTGCTCTCGTCGATGACGAGCAGCTCGGTCCCCGCGATGTCGGCGAAGACCTCGAACGCCTCGATGCCGGCGGCGGTGGACATGACCGTGTGGTGAGCGCCGCCCGCCGTCAGCCACGACTCGGCGGAGGTCGCGAAGTCGGGGCGGGGCTCCCAGACGGCGCGCGCGACGGGGAGGTGCGGCAGCGGGGCCGACGGCGCGACGACGTCGACCACGTTCGCGGTGAGCCGGAACCGGTCGCGCATGTCCGCGAGGGACACGACGACACCCACGCCGGGGTCGGCGTCGAACACGAGGCGGACCGGGTCCTCCTTGCCGCCGATGCCGAGTGGGTGGATCTCGACCCGCGGCTTCGAGGTGGTCAGCGACGGGCAGATCTCGAGCATGTGCGCGCCGAGGATCCGCTCGCTGCCGGGCGTGAGGTCGTAGGTGTAGTCCTCCATGAGGGACGCGCCGCCGGGCAGCCCCTCCCCCATGACCTTCGCGGCGCGCACGAGCACGGCCGTCTTCCAGTCGCCCTCGGCCCCGAACCCGTAGCCCTTGGACATGAGGCGCTGGACCGCGATGCCGGGGAGCTGGCGCAGGTCGCCCAGGTCCTCGAAGTTGGTCGTGAACGCCTTGGCACCCACGGACTCGAGGAAGGTCTCGAGCGCGATCTCCTGGCGGGCCGCGTAGCGCAGCGAGTCGTGCCGGTCGCCGTCCTTGCGCAGCTCGGGCACGACGTCGTAGAGCGCCTCGTACTCGGCGACCAGCGCGTCCACGTCCGCGTCCGAGACGGCGTCGACGGCCGCGACGAGGTCGTTGACCCCCCAGGTGTTCACGCTCACACCGAAGCGCAGCTCGGCCTCGGTCTTGTCGCCCTCCGTCACGGCGACGTTGCGCATGTTGTCGCCGAACCGCGCGAGGCGCAGCTCGTGCGTCGCGGCCCACCCCGCGGCACCGCGCACCCAGGAGCCCACGCGCGCGGTCACGGCCGGGTTCGAGACGTGCCCGGCCACGGTCGTGCGGGCGACCCCGAGCCGCGTCGCGATGTACGCGTACTCGCGGTCGCCGTGCGCGGCCTGGTTGAGGTTCATGAAGTCCATGTCGATCGAGTCCCAGGGGAGCTCGACGTTCGCCTGCGTGTGCAGGTGCAGCAGCGGCTTGCGCAGGAGGTCCAGGCCCGTGATCCACATCTTGGCGGGGCTGAACGTGTGCATCCACGTCACGACGCCGAGCACGCGGTCGTCCGCGTTCGCGTCGAGCATCGCGCGGCGGATCGAGCGCGCGTCCTTGAGGACCGGCTTCCAGACCACGTTCGCGGGGACGTCGGCGGAGGCGTCGAGGGCGCGCGCGACCTCCTGCGACTGCTCGGCGACCTGCTGGAGGGTCTCGGTGCCGTACAGGTCCTGGCTGCCGGTGAGGAACCAGATCTCGCGGTCCGCGTAGGGCTTGCTCATGGGTTCACATCTCTCGTGTCGTGGCCGGGTCCGCGTCGGCGCGGACCCGTCCGTGGTGCTGTCTGGTGGTTCGAGGTGGTGCAGGTGGTACCGGTCGTGCAGGAGGTGCGGGGTGCGGCTCAGCGGGCGGGCTGCTGGCCGTAGACGTTCTGGTAGCGCGCGTAGAGCGAGTCGACGTCGGCCTGCAGGATCCGTGTCGGCTCGCCGAGCTGGCGGCTGATGTGCACGGTCCGCGCGACCTCCTCGCACATCACGGCGGCCTTGACCGCGGCGCGCGCGTCCTTGCCGATCGTGAACGGGCCGTGGTTGCGCATGAGGACCGCCGGGCTGCGCGAGCCGCGCAGGGTCTCGACGATGCCGCGGCCGATCGAGTCGTCGCCGATGAGCGCGAACGGCCCGACGGGCACGTCACCGCCGAACTCGTCGGCCATCATCGTCAGGACGCACGGCACCGGCTCGGCGCGCGCGGCCCACGCCGTCGCGTAGGTGGAGTGCGTGTGCACGACCCCTCCCACCTCGGGCATGTGCCGGTACACGTACGCGTGGGCCGCCGTGTCCGACGACGGCGCGCGCTCGCCCTCGACGAGGTTCGCGTCGAGGTCGCACACGACCATCGCGGCGGGCGTGATGTCGTCGTACGAGACGCCGGACGGCTTGATGACGAGCAGGTCGCGCGAGCCCTCCGGCTCGCCGTCGGCGACCGGCACGCGCACACGCTCGGAGACGTTGCCCGCGGTCCACACGACGAGCTCCCAGCGCGGCAGCTCGGCGTGCAGCGCGGCGACGCGCTCCTTGGCGGCGTCGACCGCGGCGCGCAGCGCGTCGGGGACGCCCGACGCCGCGGACCCGGTCCCGTCGCTCGGTGCGGTCCCGCTCGTGGTGGTGGTGCTCATCGATCCTTCTCCTCAGGTCTGTCGCGTGTCCGGGTGCAGGTCTGGCGGGTCTACAGCGCCGTCACGGCGGCGCGCTCGACGGCGAGGCCGGCGTCGTACCGCTCGAGGTAGGCCGCGAAGCCGGCGACGTCCTGCGCGTCCGGGGCGACGGTGTCGAGCTCGGCGGTCGCGAAGACCTGCTCGCCCAGGAACGTGGCGAGGTCGAGGTCCGGCTGCCCCGCACGGGCCCGGGAGAACGACCCGAGCAGCGCGATGCCCCACGCACCGCCCTCGCCCGCGGTCCGCCCGACCGTGACCGGCGCGTCGATCGCGGCCGCGAGGAGGCGCTGCGCGACGCCCTCCGTGCGGAAGAGGCCGCCGTGCGCGAACATCGCGTCGAGCCCGACCCCCTCGCCCGCGAGCACGCGCATGCCGAGCGCGAGGGTGCCGAACACGCCGTAGATCTGCGTGCGGGCGAAGTTGGCGAGGGTGAACCGGCTGCCGGGCGTGCGGACGACCAGAGGCCGGCCCTCGTCCAGGCCCGTGATGGGCTCGCCCGCGAGGTAGTTGTAGGCCAGCAGGCCGCCACCGTCGGCGTCGCCGTCGAGCGCCGCGCGGAACAGCGCGGCGAAGACCTCGTCCCGCCCGGCGTCGCTCCCGAGCGCCGTCGCGAGCTCGCCGAAGACTCCCGCCCACGCGCCCAGCTCGCTCGCGCCGTTGTTGCAGTGGACCATCGCGACCAGGTCGCCGGCCGGGGTCGTGACGAGGTCGAGCTCGTGGTGCACGCTCGCGAGCGGCTTCTCGAGCACGACCATCGCGAAGATGCTCGTGCCGGCGCTGACGTTGCCGGTGCGCGGTGCGACCGAGTGCGTCGCCACCATGCCCGTGCCGGCGTCGCCCTCGGGCGGGCACAGCAGCACGCCGGGCAGGAGCGCGCCCGACGGGTCGAGGAGCGCGGCGCCGTCGGGCGTGAGCCGGCCGGCGTCCGCACCCGCGACGAGGACCTCGGGGAGCATCTCCTCGAGCTTCGGCACGGTGCGCCGGGTCGCGGCGCGCTCGTCGAACGCGTCGAGCAGGCGCCGGTCGTAGCCGCGCGTCGCGGGGTCGACGGGGAACATGCCCGACGCGTCGCCCACGCCGAGCACCGCGCGGCCCGTGAGGCGGCGGTGCACGTAGCCGGCGAGCGTCGTCAGCGCGGCGACCTGCGGGACGTGCGCCTCGTCGTCGAGGACGGCCTGGTACCAGTGCGCGACGGACCAGCGCAGCGGGATGTTGTACCCGAACAGCTCGGAGAGCTCGGCGGCGGCCGGGCCCGTGCTCGTGTTGCGCCACGTGCGGAACGGCACGAGCAGCTCGTCGGCGGCGTCGAACGCGAGGTAGCCGTGCATCATCGCGGACACGCCGATCGCGCCGTAGGTGGTCGGTCGCACGCCGTACCGCTGCTCGACGTCGGCCACGAGGCCCGCGTAGCACTCCGCCAGCCCGGCGTGCACCGCGTCGAGCGAGTACGTCCACACGCCGTCGGCGTACTCGTTCTCCCACTCGTGGCCGCCCTCGGCGATCGGCGAGCCGTCGGGGCCCACGAGACAGGCCTTGATCCGGGTGGACCCGAGCTCGATCCCGAGCGAGGTCTCCCCTGCGATGACCGCAGCCCGAAGGTTGCTGACGTCGTCCTGCTGCACCATTGCTGCTTCTCCTCGTCGCGGCGTCGCGCCCGGGCCGGTTGTCGACCTTCCCAGAATGTTAGCGCTCACAACGGCCGAGGCCAACCTTGCTCGTCAACCTGGTCCACCGGTGTCATGACGGACCGCGTCACCGAGGGCTCGTCGTGCTCTCCCGGACCACGAGCTCGGGCGGGATGGAGGCCGGTCGGACCAGCCCACCCTGCAACGCGTCCACCATCGTCGCCATGCACCGGCGCCCCAGCGTCCCGAAGGGCTGACGCACCGTCGTGAGCGGCGGGATGAAGTGACCGGCCCCGGCGACGTCGTCGAACCCGACGACCGACACGTCGTCCGGCACCCGCACGCCCGACTCCCAGAACGCGCGCAGCAGGCCGAGCGCGAGCTGGTCGTTGCCCGCGAAGACCGCGGTGGGGCCGTCGCCGGACCGGATCTGCACGGCGAGCTCCAGCCCGACGTCGTACCCGCGGTCCGAGGACCAGTCCCCCCGGATCGGCTCGGGGACACGGGCACCGTGATCCGTGAGCGCTGTCCGCCAGCCCGTCTCGCGCTCACGGGCGTCGAACCAGTCGACCGGACCGCACAGGTGCACGACCGTCTCGTGGCCGAGCCCGAGGAGGTGCTCCGTCGCCAGCCTGGCCCCGAGCTGCTGGTCCACCGCGATCGGCACGACACGCCCCGGCCCCGGCACCGCCTCCGGCTCGGCCTCGGCGCCCGGGTGGTCACGTGCCGCGATCATGATCACGGGCACGGGAGCACGGAACGAGTCGACCGCCTCCGCGACGTCGTTGTGCGGTGCGATGACGACGATCCCCTCGACACCCTGGTCCATGAAGTGCTCGAGCACGCGCCGCATCGTGTCCCCGTCGTAGCGACGGATCGTCGCCACGCTCACGAAGTACCCCTGCTCGCGGGCCGCCTCCTCGACGGCGATGAGGGTCGACGTCGGGCCGTACAGCGCGGAACCCGTCGTCACGACCCCGACAGTCCCGGAGCGCATCGTGACGAGCGCCCTCGCAGCGCTGTTGCGGCGGTAGCCGAGCGTCGCGATCGCGTCGAGGACACGTGCTCGCGTCTCGTCCCGCACGCTCGGGTGGTCGTTGAGCACGCGCGAGACCGTCTGGTGCGAGACGCCGGCCAGCCGCGCGACGTCGGCCATCGCGGGCGGGCGGGTGCGGGGCGAGGGACCGCGCGGGGTGTCGCTCACCGCTCGCCCTCCCCTGCCGTGGACGGGCGCACCCGGTCCGGTGCCGGTACTGGGGTGTCGAGAGCGGCCGCGAGCTCGACCGACCGGTCCCGCGCCGCCTCGAGCGCGTCGAGGAACGCCGCACGCACCCCGCCCGCGTCGAGGCGGCGCAGGGCCGCGACCGTCGTCCCTCCCGGTGACGAGACCCGCTCGCGGGCGATCGCGGGGTGCTCGCCCGTCTCCCGCAGCATCGTCGCGGCACCGTGGACGGTCGCGGTCGCGAGCTCGAGCGCCGTCGCGCGCGTCAGGCCCAGCAGGACCCCGGCCTCGGCGAGCGCGTCGATCACGTAGAACACGTAGGCCGGGCCGGAGCCGGACAGCGCGCCGACGGCGTCCTGGTCCTTCTCCGCGACGCGCACCACGAGTCCCGCGGGCTCGAGCACCCGCTCGACGAGCGCGAGGTCGTCCTCGGTCGCCCCGCTCCCGCCGCTCAGGGCGCTGACCCCCGCGCCGACGACCGACGGCGTGTTCGGCATGACCCGCACGACCGCGGTCCCGGCCGGCAGACGACGTTCGAAGAACGTCGTCGGGAGGCCGACCACGACGCTCGTCACGAGCGTCCCCTCGCCCACCACGTCACGCACCTCGTCGAGGAGCGCACCGACGTCCTTGGGCTTGACCGCGACGACGACGAGCCCGGCGCCCCGCACCGCCTCGACGTTGTCCGTGGTCCACGCGACGCCGTGCCTGTCCTCGAGCTCGCGGCCCCGCTCGTCCCGGCGGACCGTCACGACGACGTCGGCCGGGGCCCACCCGGCCGCGAGCGCGGCGGTCAGGACGGTCTCGCCCATGACCCCGGTGCCGAGGACGGCGAGCCCACCGCGGGACTGCAGGGACGGCCGTGACGGCTCGGCGGACCCTGGCTGGGTGTCGGTCATGTGCGGTCTGCTTCCTCGCAGTCAGAGGTGAGGGGGACGCGGGACGTCACAGCGGGTAGGCCGAGTAGACGTCCTCGACGACGCCGGTCGGCCCGGTGGCCTGCAGCACGGCGGTCCCGTTGTACCACGTGACGGTCGAGGTGCCGTCGTCGTCGCCGCTGACCGAGTAGGCCCCCGCGGCGTCGCCGCCGACCGTGACCTCGCCCTCCTCGTCCGCACCCCCGGCCGCCTCGACGAGCGCGGCGGCGGCCGCCGCAGCCTCGTCCGCGGAGGCGTACTGCCCGGCCGTGACCGTGACCGTGGTGGCGTCGGGCCCTTCGCCGTCGGCGTACGTCAGCGCGTACGCCTCGATCGCGCCGGCGGAGGTCCACGCGTCGACGGGCTCCTCTCCGGTGAGCACGAACGCGAGCACCGTCGAGGGCAGGACCTTCGCGAACGCGGTGTCGGACGTGCGCGCCACCGGGTCGAGCGTGGGGGTCGGCTCCGGTGCCGTGACGGTCACGGTCGGCGCCGGGTCGGCCGCGGCGTCGGACCGGGCGAAGCCCGGCCACACGAAGGCCAGCAGCGCGACGACGAGGGCCAGCACCACGAGCAGCCCGAGCACCGCCACGAACCGACGACGGCGGTACACCGCGGGCGACACCGGCCGACCGTGGCGCCGGTCGGCCGCACCGACCGCGTCGCCGTGGTGCGCCGGTCGCGGGGCACGCGGCGAGGTCGCCGTCGTGCCAGGCCCGTCCGCCGGTCCGCTCATCTCGCCGCCTCCCTGTCCCGTCACCTGCGTGCACGCGCGTGCACCCGCGTACCTCCACGCTGGTGCACAGCGTAGGCGGCGGCGGGCGTCTCCCGACGCAGCAGGACCGGCGTGCCCGAGCGCCGGTCCTGGCGCGAGCGGTGTGGGTCCCGGCGGGTAGCGTCCCGGAGGTGACGTCGACGACCGCCCCGCGCCCTGCTGCCCGCCGCGCACGGCCCGCCTACCGGTGCTCCGAGTGCGGCTGGACCACGTCCAAGTGGGTGGGTCGTTGCGGCGAGTGCCAGGAGTGGGGCACGGTCACCGAGGACGCCCCCGCGTCCGGGCCCCGCACGGCCGCGGTAGCGCCCACCCGTTCGCCGGCACGGCCCATCGGCGAGATCGACGTCGAGGCGGCGCGCGCGACCCCCACCGGCGTCTCGGAGTTCGACCGCGTGCTCGGCGGCGGCATCGTGCCCGGCGCGGTCGTCCTGCTCGCCGGCGAGCCGGGCGTGGGCAAGTCGACGCTCCTGCTCGCCGTCGCGAGCAACGTCGCGGCCGGGGCGTCGGACGTCCCTGTCACGTCCGGTGGTGCGGGCCCGACGCCGGGACCGCGGCGCGTCCTGTACGTGACGGGCGAGGAGTCGGCCGGGCAGGTCCGGCTGCGCGCCGAGCGTGTCGGGGCGCTCGCCCCGGGCCTGCTGCTCGCGGCCGAGACCGACCTCGCGACGGTCCTCGGCCACATCGAGCAGATCGAGCCGGACCTGCTCGTCGTCGACTCGGTCCAGACCATCGCCTCCGCGCAGGTCGAGGGCGCCCCCGGCGGCGTGAGCCAGGTCCGCGAGGTCGCCGCCGCGCTCATCGCCGCCGCGAAGGCGCGGGACCTGCCGGTGGTCCTCGTCGGGCACGTGACCAAGGACGGGTCGGTCGCCGGGCCGCGCACGCTCGAGCACCTGGTCGACGTCGTGTGCCAGTTCGAGGGCGACCGCCACTCCCGGCTGCGCCTCGTGCGCGCGGTGAAGAACCGCTACGGCCCCACGGACGAGGTCGGGTGCTTCGACCTGTCCGAGAACGGGATCGTGGGTCTCGCGGACCCGAGCGGGCTCTTCCTGTCCCACACCGGCGCCGGCGTCCCCGGGACCTGCATCTCCGTGACGGTCGAGGGCCGCCGCCCGCTCGCGCTCGAGCTCCAGTCGCTCGTCGTGCCGAGCTCGCTGTCCAACCCGCGCCGCACCACCAGCGGCGTGGACGCGAACCGGCTCGCGATGATCCTCGCCGTCATGCACCGGCACGCCGGCATGCGGCTGGTGGACCAGGACGTCTACGTCTCCACCGTGGGCGGGGCCAAGGTCACCGAGCCCGCGGCGGACCTGTCGATCGCGCTCGCCGTGCTCTCCGCCCGCGAGGACGAGGCGCTGCCCGCCGGGACCGTCGCGTTCGGCGAGGTCGGCCTCGCCGGCGACATCCGCCCCGTCACGAGCCTCGACCGGCGGCTCGCGGAAGCCGGGCGCCTCGGGTTCACCCGGGCCGTCGTGCCGCGCGGGTCCTTCCCACGACCCGTCGAGGGCATGACCGTCCTGCCCGCCCGCCACCTGGGCGAGGCAGTGGAGCTCGCGCGCGGGAGCTCCTGAGCGCGTCCGCAAGACAGCGCGACGACACCGGTGTCCGGTCCGGCGTCGGGCGTGGCGCTCAGCGTAGGATCGCGTCGTGGTCACGACTCCCGCCAGCCCCGACGAGCTCCTCCGGGAGACCCTCGCCGCAGTCGCGCCCGGCACCGAGCTGCGTGACGGCCTCGAACGCATCCTGCGCGGGCGCACGGGTGCGCTCATCGTCCTCGGGCTCGACTCCGTGGTGGAGCAGATGTGCTCGGGCGGGTTCGTCCTCGACGTGGCGTTCTCGGCGACCCGCCTGCGCGAGCTGTCCAAGATGGACGGGGCCGTCGTGCTCGACCGCGAGGCGCACCGCATCCTGCGCGCCGCCGTCCAGCTCCTCCCGGACCCCACCATCGAGACCACCGAGTCCGGGACCCGGCACCGCACGGCAGAGCGCGTCGCGAAGCAGAGCCGGTTCCCCGTGATCTCCGTGAGCGCGTCGATGCGCATCGTCGCCCTCTACGTCGGCGGTCAGCGACACGTCCTCGAGGACTCCGACACCATCCTCTCCCGCGCCAACCAGGCGCTCGCGACCCTCGAGCGGTACCGGGCGCGGCTCGACGAGGTCTCCGGCACCCTGTCCGCGCTCGAGATCGAGGACCTCGTCACCGTCCGCGACGTGTGCGCCGTCGTGCAGCGCCTCGAGATGGTCGGCCGGATCTCGGAGGAGATCGCGGGCTACGTCATCGAGCTCGGGACCGACGGTCGCCTCCTCGCGCTCCAGCTCGACGAGCTCATCGGCGGCATCAGCTCCGACCGCGACCTGATCGTGCGCGACTACGTCGACCTCACCCGCGGCGGACGGAGCCTCGCCGACGTGAAGAAGGCCCTCGGCGGGCTCGACTCGACGCAGCTCCTCGACCTCGGGCAGATCGGCCGGGTCCTCGACCTCCCCGGCGGCGGCGACGCGCTCGACGCCGCCGTCGCGCCGCACGGCTACCGGCTCCTGTCCCGCGTCCCGCGCCTGCCCGTGAGCATCATCGAACGGCTCGTCAACCACTTCGGCGGGCTGCAGAAGCTTCTCGCCGCGAGCATCGACGACCTCATGTCCGTCGAGGGCGTCGGCGAGCAGCGCGCACGCGCCGTGCGCGAGGGCCTGTCCCGGCTCGCCGAGTCGAGCATCCTCGAGCGGTACGTGTAGCGCACCCGCGAGGCAGAGTCCCGGTCCGGTCGGTCAGTCGGTCGCCTTCTCGCCGTCCGCGTCCTTCTCCTTCTCCGTCGTCTCGTCAGACGTCTTCTCGTCGGCGGCCTCGTCGGTCTTCGACTTCTCGTCGTCGGCGGGCTTCTCGGCCGCGGGCTTCTCGGTCTCCTTCGGCTCCGGCGCGCGCAGCGTGATGTCGAAGGCCTTGCTCGTCGCGCCGTCGACGCCGGCGAGGGTGACCACCACCTGGTAGGCGCCAGGGTCGGCCGCGGCCGCCTTCCCCTCGCAGCCCGGCGCGGAGCGGGTGCCGTTCCAGCGGACCGTCGCGACGTCGACGTCCCCCGGGCCGAGCAGCAGCATCCGCTCACCCGAGCCGCAGTCCGCCGAGGACCACACGTGCTCGTCCGCAGCCTCTTCGGCAGGCTCGGCATCCTCGGTGGGCTCGGCGCCCTCGGTGGGTTCGGCGGGTTCGGTGCGCTGCGTCACGACGACCGGGCGCCCGAGGTCGGACGCGTCCAGCAGGCAGGCCCGGGCGCTCACGTGCCGCACCGTCACCGCGAGCGCCACGCTCCCGCCCGGTGCGACCTCCGCCTGCCCTGCCGTGACGGAGAGCTCGAGGTCGGACGGGCCGCACGTCTCGGGCGGACCCGTCGGCTCGGGCTCGGGCGGTGCGACCTTGCCGGCCGCCCCGTCCTCGGCGGCGAAGAGGGGCTGCACCGCCCGGACGGCCACCTGCCCGAGCATGACCAGGCCCACGACGAGGCCGACGAGGAGCAGCAGCGCGACGACCCGCCGTCGGGCGAGCACCGCGCGCGACGGGCGGACGGTCGCGGAGCCGGTCGCCCGCGCGCCGCCCGTCCGGGTGTCGTTCCGCGTGCTCACTCGTCCTCCGTCCGTCGCGCCCTCTGCGCCCGGCACCACCGTAGTTGCGCCGGACCCGTGACCCCGGCTCCGCACGCGGCGGGTCGCGGTCCCACCGTACCGGCACACACGGCACACACGGCACGGCACAGCGCACAATGGAGCACCATGTCGACCGCACCAGCCGCCGCGCCTGTCGAGGCACCCGACCCCGCACCCGCCGCGACGCCGGCCGACCTGCGCGACGCCGTCGGGCAGTGGTACTCCGAGCACGCGCGCGACCTGCCGTGGCGTGCTGCGGACCGTACGCCGTGGGGCGTGCTCGTGAGCGAGGTGATGCTCCAGCAGACGCCCGTCGTCCGGGTCGAGCCCGCCTGGCGCGCGTGGATGGCGCGCTGGCCGACGCCCGCGGCGCTGGCGGCGGCCGCGACGGCGGACGTGCTGCGCGCGTGGGGTCGGCTCGGCTACCCGCGGCGCGCGCTGCGGTTGCAGGACTGTGCGCGGGCGATCGTCGAGCGGCACGACGGCGAGGTGCCGCGCGGCGAGGACGTGCTGCGGGAGCTGCCCGGTGTCGGGGAGTACACGGCGGCCGCGGTGACGGCGTTCGCGCACGGTCGGCGCGCCGTCGTCGTGGACACCAACGTGCGCCGGGTCCTCGCCCGCGCGATCGGCGGCACGGCCCTGCCCGGGCCCACCTACACGGCTGCCGAGCGGCGTCGTGCGGTCGCGACGGCACCCCTGTCGGACGAGGCGGCGGTGCGGTGGGCGTGCGCGTCGATGGAGCTGGGCGCGCTCGTGTGCACCGCGCGTGCGCCGCGCTGCGACGCGTGCCCGCTGCGGACGCGGTGCGCGTGGCAGCTGGCGGGCCGCCCGGCGGACGAGCACGCGGCCCGACGCCGGACCCAGACCTGGGCGGGCACGGACCGCCAGGTCCGGGGCCGGGTCATGGGTGCGCTGCGCGAGCGCGAGTCCCCGCTCGCGCGGGCCGACGTCGAGGCGCTGTGGCACGACGCGTCGCAGCTCGACCGGTGCCTCGCGAGCCTCGTCCTGGACGGGCTCGTCGCGACGGACGGCGCGGGCGGCTACGCCCTCCCGGCCTGACCGGGTCGCGGGCCGACCGCACGACCCCGCCCGCGGCGACCCGCCGAGGTAGTACCGCAGCCCGCCGAAGCAGTACCGCAGTTCGCCCAGGTAGTACCTCGGTTCACAGGTCGAGGAGCATGCGGGTGTTGCCGAGCGTGTTGGGCTTGACGCGTGCAAGGTCGAGGAACTCGGCCACCCCGTCGTCGTGCGAGCGCAGGAGCTCGGCGTAGACCTCGTGGGTCACGGGGGTGCCCTCGATGACGTGGAACCCGTGGCGGGCGAAGAAGTCGACCTCGAACGTCAGGCAGAACACGCGCCGAAGTCCCAGTGCGCGGGCCCGTTCCAGGAGCTCGACGACGAGCGCGTGACCGACGCGGTGCCCGGTCCAGGCGGGGTCGACGGCGAGAGTGCGGATCTCCGCGAGGTCGTCCCACATCACGTGCAGCGCGCCGCAGCCGACGACCTGGCGTGACGGCCCGTCCGCGACGACGAACTCCTGGACGGCCTCGTAGTACCCGACCATCTCCTTGGCGAGCAGGATGCGCTCCTGCGCGTAGGGCTGGACGAGCCCGCGGATCGCGCGGACGTCCGCGGGCAGCGCGGGGCGCACGACGACGTCGGGGGCGAGGGGTGCGGGTGCGGTCACGACGACAATCTACGGCGACACCCGGCGAACTGCATAGTCATGCAGTTCGCCGGGTATGTTTGCTGTCGGGATCCGCGCCGGCCCGCGGGGCCCCTCCGGTACGGCGAACGTCACCGCCTGACGTCGGAGGCCAGTCGCGACGCCGTGATCTCGTCGATCACCAGATCCGTCACCACCCCCGCCCGCAGGGCTGCGCGCAGGGGTGCCACCTTGTTGTCCCCCGCGACGACGCACACCCGACGCGGGACCCGTCGCAGCTCGTCCGGGGCAGGCCCGGTCGCCCGCGCGTTCAGCGTGATGTCCCGGTACGTGCCGTCCTGGCGCAGGAACACCGTGCACACGTCGCCGACCACGCCCTCCGCCTCCAGCACGTCGATGTCCTCGCGCTCCAGGTACCCGGCCGAGTACACGTGCGACGGCACCGCCCCGGACACCGCGCCGACGGAGAAGAGCGCGATGTCCGCGCGCCGCTGGACGTCCAGCACGCGGCGCACGGACCGCTCACGCCACATCGCCTGCTTCGTCGCCGCGTAGTCGAAGAACGCCGGCACCGGGAAGTGGTGCACGTGCGCGTCGAACGCCGACCCGAACCCTGCGATGAGGTCGCCCGCGTAGTGCACGCCCGAGGTGCGCGTGTTCGCTGCCCCGTTGAGCTGCACGACGGCGCTGCCTCGCGTCGGGCGGCGCGGCAGGTGGTGCGAGACGGCGGAGAGCGTCGTGCCCCAGGCGATGCCGAGGATCATGTCGGAGTCGAACCACGTCCCGAGGAGGCGGGCGGCGGTCATCGCGACCTGCTCGAGCCGGTCGACCTGCGCGGCCTGGTCCGGCACCGGGACCACGTACGCGTCGATCCCCCACGTGCTCGACACGTGCTGTCCCAGGCCGGTCGCGCGGCCCTGCGTCGGGCGCAGCGAGATCTCCACCAGACCCGTCTCCCGCGCCCGCTTGACCAGTCGCGAGACGGTCGAGCGCGACGTGCGCAGGTGCTTCGCGATGGCCTCCATCTTCATGTCCTGCAGGTAGTACATCGACGCGGCACGCAGCACGTCCTGCTCCCGGTCCGTCATCTCGACCCCTCTCGTCCCTCCCATTGTGCACGTTTGTGCACCCCGGTTGCGCGTCCGTTCGGAACGTGGTCCCGTGGAGCCGTTGCTCGTCGACGGCCCGACCCGACCGGACGGGCTCGTCCCAGCGGTTCCACCGCTCGCGCCTCGTGCGTCGGCGTGGGACCGTCGCACTGAGCGCTCGGAGGGGCTCGCCGCCTCCCGAGCGAGAACGAGGGAAGGCAGACGCATGGCATCAACCCGACTCACCGCAGAGTCCCGCCGACAGGCGCTCGGCGCGCTCGCGGCCAGCACGAGCGCCGACGCCGAGCTCGACGTCCTCGTCGTCGGTGGCGGTGTCACCGGGGCCGGGGTCGCGCTCGACGCCGTCACCCGCGGGCTCTCGACCGCCATCGTCGAGGCCCAGGACTGGGCGTCGGGGACGTCGAGCAGGTCGAGCAAGCTCGTCCACGGCGGTCTGCGCTACCTCCAGATGCTCGACTTCCACCTCGTGCACGAGGCGCTCACCGAGCGCGACCTGCTCCTGAAGGAGATCGCGCCCCACCTCGTGCGCCCCGTCCCGTTCCTGTACCCGCTCGAGCACCGGGTCTGGGAGCGCGCCTACGTCGGCACCGGCATCGCGCTCTACGACACGCTCGCGAGCCTCGCGCCCGGCAAGCGGGCGCTGCCGATCCACCGCCACCTCAGCCGCAGCCGCATGGAGAAGAAGTTTCCCGACCTGGCGCACGACGCCGCCGTCGGCGCCGTGCAGTACTGGGACGCCGCCGTGGACGACGCGCGGCTCGTGAGCACGCTCGTGCGCACCGCCGTCTCCTACGGCGCGCACGCGGCGGCGCGCACGCAGGTCGTGTCCCTCACCAAGGGCTCGACCGGCGCGGTCAACGGCGCCGTGCTCGCCGACCTCGAGACCGGCGAGGAGATCACCGTCCGTGCGCGCTCGGTCATCAACGCGACCGGTGTCTGGACCGAGGACACCGAGGCGCTCGCCGGCAGCGAGGGCGGGCTGAACGTCCTCGCGTCGAAGGGCGTGCACATCGTCGTCCCGCGGGAGCGCATCAAGGGCAACGTCGGCCTGATCCTCCAGACCGAGAAGTCGGTGCTGTTCGTCATCCCCTGGTCCCGCTACTGGGTCATCGGGACCACCGACACCCCGTGGGAGCAGGACCTCCAGCACCCCGTCGCGACGTCCGCCGACATCGACTACGTGCTCGACCACGCGAACGCGGTGCTCGCGCACCCCCTCACGCGGGACGACATCATCGGGACGTGGGCCGGGCTGCGCCCGCTCCTCCAGCCGGGCACCAAGGAGGGGACGAGCTCGGCGAAGGTCTCCCGCGAGCACACCGTCGCGTCCCCCACGCCCGGGCTCACCGTCATCGCCGGCGGCAAGCTCACGACCTACCGGGTCATGGCGAAGGACGCCGTCGACTTCGCGATCGGTCAGCGCGCCAGCGCACTGGGCTCGATCACGCACAAGATCCCGCTCCTCGGCGCCGTCGGGCTCGACGCCGTACGACGCCAGGCGCGCCCATGGGCCTCCCGGTACCGCTGGACGCCCGCGATGGTCGACCACCTCCTCCACCGCTACGGGTCGAACCTGCGCGAGATCGTCGAGCTCTGCGAGACCCAGCCCGACCTCGCGCAGCCGCTCGAGCACGCGCCCGCCTACCTGCGTGCGGAGATCGCCTACGGCGTCTCGCACGAGGGCGCGCTCCACCTCGAGGACCTCCTGCTGCACCGGACCCGGCTCAACTACGAGATCGCCGACCGCGGGCTCGCAGCCCTGCCGGAGATCGCCGAGATCGCCGCAGGTCTGCTCGGCTGGGACGACGCGACGCGAGACGCGGAGGTACGCAGCTACACCGACCGCGCGGAGGCCGAGGCCGCCGCAGAGCAGGAGCCCGACGACGCGAGCGCCGAGCGCACCCGGCTCGCGGTCGACGACGTGTCGCCGCTGCGACCGCTGGCGACGACCTGACAGCAGCCCGGGCACGGACGTGCTGGGACGGTTGAGACAGAGCAGTCCACCACGAAAGAGAGAGCACGATGGATCAACTCCTCATGCAAGCCTTCTGGTCAGAGGTCCTCGGTACCGCGACCCTGATCCTCCTCGGCGCCGGCGTCGTCGCCAACGTCGTCCTGCCGAAGACCAAGGGTTTCAACGGCGGCTGGCTCCTCATCAACTTCGGCTGGGGCCTCGCGGTCTTCGCCGGTGTGTTCGTCGCCTTCAAGTCGGGCGCGCACCTGAACCCCGCCGTGACCATCGGGCTCTTCGCCGCTGACGCTCCGTTCGCGACCCTGACCGGCCCTGAGGGCGTCGTGACGGCGACGATCCAGCCGACCGTCGGGAACATGTTCATCTACTTCGGCGCCGAGATGCTCGGCGCCATCATCGGTGCGGTCCTCGCGTTCCTCGCCTACAAGAATCACTTCGACGAGGACGCGCCGGCCGCGACCAAGCTCGCCGTGTTCTCCACCGGCCCGGAGATCCGCTCCTACTGGTGGAACTTCGTCACGGAGGTCCTCGCGACGTTCGTCCTCGTGTTCTTCGTCGTCGTCTCGGGCAAGACCCCGTCCGGTCTCGGGCCGCTCGCCGTCGCGCTCATCGTCGTCGGCATCGGTGCGAGCCTCGGTGGCCCGACCGGGTACGCCATCAACCCGGCCCGAGACCTCGGCCCTCGCATCGCCCACGCGCTCCTCCCGATCAAGGGCAAGGGCTCGAGCGACTGGTCCTACGCGTGGGTCCCGGTCGCCGGACCGCTCGTCGGCGGCGTTCTCGCCGGCCTGCTGGGCGCCGTCTACAGCTGATCATCCGCCCTCGCGCGGCCGGGGTGACGAGCCCCGGCCGCGCGACGACCTGCCAACCCACATCGACGTGAAGGACTGAACGCACCATGGCCGACTACGTTCTCGCCATCGACCAGGGAACCACCAGCTCCCGGGCCATCGTCTTCAACCACTCCGGGGAGATCGTCTCCACCGGTCAGCTCGAGCACGACCAGATCTTCCCGAAGGCAGGCTGGGTCGAGCACAACCCGGAGCAGATCTGGAACAACGTCCGCGAGGCCGTGGGCCTGGCGCTGACCCGCGCGAACGTCACCCACAAGGACATCGCCGCCGTCGGCATCACGAACCAGCGCGAGACCGCCGTCGTGTGGGACCGGACCACCGGCAAGGCCGTGTACAACGCGATCGTCTGGCAGGACACCCGCACGCAGAAGATCGTCGACGAGCTCGGCGGCTCGGACGGACCTGAGAAGTACAAGTCGATCGTGGGCCTGCCGCTCGCCACCTACTTCTCCGGCCCGAAGGTCAAGTGGATCCTCGACAACGTCGAGGGCGCACGGGCGAAGGCCGAGGCCGGCGACCTGCTGTTCGGCAACACCGACACGTGGACCCTGTGGAACCTCACGGGCGGCGTCGACGGCGGCGTGCACGTCACCGACGTGACGAACGCGTCGCGCACCATGCTCATGGACCTCGACACGCTCTCCTGGCGCGAGGACATCGCCGCCGACATGGGCATCCCGCTCTCGATGCTCCCCGAGATCAAGTCGTCGTCCGAGGTCTACGGCAAGGGCCGCCAGCAGGGTCTCCTGCCCGACGTGCCGATCGCGGGCATCCTCGGCGACCAGCAGGCCGCGACGTTCGGGCAGGCGTGCTTCGAGGTCGGGCAGGCCAAGAACACGTACGGGACCGGCAACTTTATGCTGCTCAACACGGGCACCGAGAAGGTCATGAGCGAGAACGGGCTGCTCACGACCGTCTGCTACAAGATCGGTGACCAGCCCGCCCGGTACGCGCTCGAGGGCTCGATCGCCGTCACCGGGTCCCTCATCCAGTGGCTGCGCGACAACCTGGGCATGTTCGAGGACGCCCCCGACGTCGAGTGGCTCGCCGGCAAGGTCGACGACAACGGCGGCGCGTACTTCGTGCCCGCGTTCTCCGGTCTGTTCGCCCCGTACTGGCGCTCCGACGCGCGCGGCGCGCTCGTGGGCCTCACGCGGTACGTCAACCGCAACCACATCGCACGCGCCGCTCTCGAGGCGACCGCCTACCAGACCCGCGAGGTCCTCGACGCGATGAACGCCGACTCCGGCGTCGACCTCACCGAGCTGCGCGTCGACGGCGGCATGGTCGCCAACGAGCTGCTCATGCAGTTCCAGGCCGACCAGCTCGGCGTCGACGTCGTGCGGCCCAAGGTCGCGGAGACCACGGCGCTCGGCGCCGCGTACGCCGCGGGCATCGCCGTCGGGTTCTGGAAGGGCGAGCAGGACGTCATCGACAACTGGGCCGAGGACAAGCGCTGGACCCCCGCGGTCGACGCGGACGAGCGCGAGCGCCTCTACCGCAACTGGAAGAAGGCCGTCACGAAGACGTTCGAGTGGGTGGACGACGACGTGGAGCAGTAGTCCTCGCTCAACGTTCGACAATCGTCCCGTTCGGAGGGGCGGGGTGCTCGACGAGCGCCCCGCCCCTCCGTGGCGTCTGCCTTCCCGTCCGCGGACCTACGACCTGGCGGTGCGCGGGAGCAGGTCGGGGCTCGGCGGGCGAGCGGGGCGGGGCGTGCCTAGCGTCGGACCATGACCGACACACATCAAGAACTGCCGCACGCCGACGACGAACAGGTCGCGAAGGTTCGAGAGCTCATCGAGGACGAGCAGATCGCCATGCTGACGACCGTCGCGACGGACGGCGGGCTGGTCAGCAGGCCGATGGGCGTCCAGGCCGTCGACTTCGACGGCGACCTGTGGTTCTTCGCCGCAGGCGACTCGCACAAGGTCGCGGAGATCGCGCAGGACTCCGCCGCCAACGCGGCGTTCTCCGGGAAGTCCTCGTGGGTGTCGTTGTCCGGCCGCGCGACGCTCGTCCACGACCCCGACAAGATCCGCGAGCTGTGGAACCCCGTCGCCGACGCATGGTTCCCCGACGGGCCCGACACTCCCGACGTCGTCCTCATCCGCCTGCACGCCGAGTCCGCCGAGTACTGGGACTCGCCCGGTGGCCGCGTCGCGACGCTGTTCCGCCTCGTCACGACCAAGATCGCGGGGAAGCCCTACGAGGGCGGGGAGAACGAGACGGTCCGCCTCTGAGCGGCCTTCCCGCCGCTCGCTAGGGTTGTCCGGTGAGCAGCGAGAACTCCTACACCGTCCCCGGTATGCACGTCACGGACCGCGAGGTCGACGTCCCCCTCGACTGGTGGGACGAGTCCGACCCGCGGCGGCTCACCGTGTTCGTGCGGGAGGTCGTCGACCCGGCCCGACGCCGCGACGACCTTCCTCTGCTCGTCTTCCTCCAGGGCGGGCCGGGCGGGAAGGGACCGCGACCCACCGGCCCCGACGGCTGGCTCGGTGAGGCGCTGAAGACCTACCGCGTGGTGCTGCTCGACCAGCGTGGGACGGGAAGGTCGTCGGCCGTGCGGGGCGGTTCGATCGCCGCGCACGGTGACGGCGAGGCGCAGGCCGCGTACCTCGCCCGCTTCCGCGCGGACTCGATCGTCGCCGACGCCGAGCACGTGCGCCGCACGGTCTACGGCAGCAGGCGCTGGACGTCGCTCGGCCAGTCGTACGGCGGGTTCCTCACCCTGACCTACCTGTCCCGGGCACCCGGGGGCCTCGCCGCGTGCCTCGTCACGGGCGGCCTGCCGGGCCTGCGCACCGACGCGCGGGAGGTGTACCGGCGGACCCAGCCGCGCGTCGTCGGGAAGAACGCGCGCTACCGGGCCCGCTACCCGCACGACGTCGAGCAGTGGGGGCGCGTCGCAGACCGCCTCGCCGCCGGGGACGTCCCCCTGCCCGACGGCGACGTCCTGTCGATCCGCCGGCTGCAGTCGGTGGGGATGGACTTCGGCATGAAGCCGGGGTTCGAGCGGGTGCACTGGCTCGTCGACGAGGCGTTCGACCCCGGGGTCACCGACGAGCTGACCGACACGTTCCTCGCGGGCGTCGCCGACGCGACGTCGTTCCGCACCAACCCGCTGTACGCGGTGCTGCACGAGTCCATCTACGCGCAGTCCTGGACGGGACCGACCGCCTGGGCCGCCGAGGCGGTGCGCGCCGAGGACCCGGCGTTCGACGCCGACGCCCGCCCGCTGCTCCTGACGGGCGAGATGATCTACCCCTGGATGTTCGACGAGGTCGCCGCGCTGCGCCCGTTCCGCGCAGCCGCCGAGGCGCTCGCCGCGCGCGAGGAATGGCCGGACCTGTATGACCTCGACGCGCTCGCTGCGAACGACGTCCCCGTCGAGGCGGCGGTGTACCACGACGACATGTTCGTCGACGCGACCCTGTCGCTGGCGACGGCCGCGCACGTCGGGAACGCCGAGGCGTGGGTGACGAACGAGTTCGAGCACGACGGCCTGCGCCTCGGCGACGTCTTCCAGCGCCTGACGGCGCGCCTCTCGGCCCGCGGCGGCCCACTCCACGACTGAGCCACGTGCCGAACCTCGGGTTGCGCGCCGTTCACGGCGCTGAACGGTCGGCAACCACGGGCTCGGCAGTGTCAGGACCCGGCGGCGCGGGCCTCGTCGGCGAGCTGCGCCAGCACAGAGCTCTCCCGAAGCTCCCGGAGCGCCGGCTCGTCTCCCACCAGGCGTGCGGCGACGGCGTCGAGGAGCTCCGGCGCGCGGTACGGCGCGATGTCGAGGAGCACGACCATCAGGCGCCAGGAGTCGAGGGCGTCTCCGTCCGGCACGCCGTGCCCGCGACGACGGCTCAGGTCGGCCACGCCGTCGAGGAGGTCACCACCCGGTCCGTCCGGGTCGGTCAGGCGGTACGCCGCGTCCGCCTGGCCGTCGGCAACCTCGTCGTCCCAGCCCGTACGGTGCGGTGCGACGAGCGGGTGCAGCGACGGGTCGCCGAGCGCCCCCGCAGCGACCAGCTCCAGCTGCCAGACGTCCCCGCTGCGCCGCGTCAGCGCCTTCCGGACGCGTGGCAGTGCCCGCGGGTCGCAGCGGTACGCGAGCCCGACGAGCGCCTCGCACCGCGTCGCGCGGTCGGCGTCGTCGAGCCGTGCGGCGAGCGCGTCGCGGAGCCCCGGGGTGTCCACCTCACGGAACTGGCTCCCGAGGACGAAGCACGCGTAGTCCCGCACGCGCGTCACCGGGTCGGTGGTGAGCCGGACGGCCGCGTCGACCATCTCCGATGTCGGCGGCCCACCGTGGGTGAGGATCGGGAGCTGCATGACGGCACGGACCCGCACCGCCGGGTCCTCGTGGAACACGAGCGCGAGCACCCGGGCGACGTCGTCGGGCCCGGCAGCATCGACCGCCTCGTGGAGCTCCGCGGTGTCGCAGTGCCCCGAGACGAGCGCGTCGGCGATGTCCACCCGGTCATTGTCGCCCGCCGAACCCGTGGTTGCATGCCGTTCACGCCGCTGAAGGGTCGGCAACCACGGGTTCGACGGCAGTGGTCCCGGGTCAGCCGGACGACGGCGCGTGCTTGGCGAGGAACGCGTAGACCTCCGTGGCGTCGACGCCCGGGAAGGCACCGCTCGGGAGCGCCGTCAGCACGTGCTGGTGCATGCGGGCGCTGGGCCAGGACGCGTCCTCCCACTGCGCGGCCTCGGAGGCGACCGGGCGGCGGCAGCACGCCTCGTCCGGGCAGGTCGACTGCCGGCGCACTGTCGTGTCGCGACCCCGGAACCACTTGGCCGAGGCGAACGGGACCCCGACGGCGATCGAGAACTGGCCGGACGCCGTCGTGCCGGTCTGGGTCGAGCACCAGAACGTGCCGGCCGGGGTGTCCGTGTACTGGTACGACTCCTGCGCGCGGTCGCGGCGGGTGAACGCCTCCCGGACGGCCCAGCGGCGGCACACCATCTGCCCCTCGATCGCGCCGGTGACGTCGGCGGGCAGAGGCAGCCCGTCGTTCGCGTACCCGCGGAACAGAGCGCCGTCGTCGCCCACGCGCAGGAAGTGCAGGGTGATGCCGAGGTGCTCGGTCGCGAGGTTGGTGAAGCGCTGGGCGGCGGCCTCGTGCGTCACGCCGAACGCGTCGCGGAAGTCCTCCACCGCGAGGTCCTTCTCCCGCTTGCGCCGCTCCAGGAACTCGACCGCCGCGGACTGCGGGATGAGGCAGCAGGCCGCAAAGTACGTGATCTCGACGCGCTGGCGCAGGAACTCCGCGTAGGACCGCGGCCTCTCGTGACCCAGCACGCGGTGCGCGAGGGCCTGCAGCGCGAGCGAGCGCAGACCGTGCCCGCCCGGGATGGACGCCGGTGGGAGGTAGATGCGCCCGTTCTTCAGGTCCGTGACGGTGCGGGTCGAGTGCGGCAGGTCGTCGACGTGCCAGATCGTGAACCCCAGCTGCTCGGCCATCCTCGCCACGGTGCGGTGGGTGAGCGCGCCCACGGTGTACCCAGCCTTGCGCGTCATGTCCTCCGCGAGCGCCTCGATCTCCGGGTAGTAGTTGTTGCGCGCCTGCCGTTCGCGCCGCAGCTCGGTGTTCGCACGCCGCGCCTCCTCGGGGGTGGCGATCGCCTCGGTGGCGCGGCGCTGCAGCTCGCCGTGCAGGCCGACGAGGTTCTCCAGCACCGGCAGGGACAGCTTCTGGCTCGCCCTCACGGCGGGCAACCCGAGGGACGCGAACAGCGGGCCACGCTGGGCGCGGTCCAGCTCGATCTCCAGCGCCGCGCGGCGCGACGGCGGCTCGTCCGTGAGGAGGTCCGCCACCGTCACGTCGAGCGCCTGGGCCACCTGGTTGAGCAAGGACAGCCGGGGTTCGCGACGCCCGTTCTCGATCATCGACAGCAGGCTCGGCGCCGTCCCGACGGCGTCGCCCAGCTGGTCGAGCGTCAACCCTCGTGCGGTGCGGTGGTGCCGCACGCGTCGTCCGAGGGTGATGAGGTCGGGCGGCGGCTCCGCGCCGGGCGTAGCGTTCGCCGGTTCTGATCGGCTTGCTCGAACCATTCCTTCACGGTACGTCACGATCGCCATATCTTCACAGGCTTCTGCGTGGAAAGTCTGCCGTCGTGGGGGCGAGGGTTGAGGCATCGACAGGATGTCCCACCCACACGCAGGGAGCCACCCCATGACCGCGACCGCCAACCCCCGCCGCACGCGTCACGCCGCCCTGCTCGACGACGTCGAGACCGAGCTGGCCGGTCTCGCGTCCGCCACGTCCGGGTCTCCCACGCACACCGTCGACCCTCGTCCGCGCGACCCGCGAGCCTGGGTCCGGGAGATCGCTCACCTTGCCGAGCCCGACGCGATCGTCTGGTGCGACGGGTCGGCTGCCGAGAGGCAGCGCCTGATCGACGTCATGGTCGACGCCGGCACGCTCCTCCCCCTCGACCCGGACCTGCGCCCCGGCAGCTACCTCGCGCGGTCCGACCCGAGCGACGTCGCGCGCGTAGAGTCCCGCACCTTCATCTGCTCGCGCGAACAGGTCGACGCGGGGCCGACGAACAACTGGCGCGAACCCGACGTCATGCGGGCCGAGCTCCGCGGCGTGTTCGACGGCGCGATGCGCGGCCGCACGATGTACGTCGTCCCCTTCTCGATGGGTCCGGTCGGGGGGCCGATCTCCCAGGTCGGCATCCAGGTCACGGACTCGCCGTACGTCGTCGTGAGCATGGGTGTCATGACGCGCGTGGGCCAGGACGTGCTGGACCTGATCGACGGCGGCGCGCCGTTCGTCCCCGCGGTGCACTCGGTCGGCGCGCCCCTGATCGACGCCACGGGCGCGGTCACCCCGGACGTCGCGTGGCCGTGCAGCGAGACCAAGTACATCGCCCACTTCCCCGAGACCCGCGAGATCTGGTCCTACGGGTCGGGCTACGGCGGCAACGCGCTGCTCGGCAAGAAGTGCTTCGCGCTGCGCATCGCGTCCGCGATGGCGCGCGACGAGGGCTGGCTCGCCGAGCACATGCTCGTCGTCCGCGCGACGTCGCCCGAGGGCCGGCGCTACCACCTCGCCGCCGCGTTCCCGTCGGCGTGCGGCAAGACCAACTTCGCGATGCTGCGCCCCACGATCCCGGGCTGGACCGTCGAGACGATCGGTGACGACATCGCGTGGCTGCGCACCGGGCCCGACGGCCGGCTGCGCGCCATCAACCCCGAGGCGGGGTTCTTCGGCGTCGCACCCGGCACCGGGGTCGAGACGAACCCGGCCGCCGTCGAGACCTTCGACCGGGACACGATCTTCACGAACGTCGCCCTGACCGACGACGGCGACGTCTGGTGGGAGGGCTTGACACCCGAGCCCCCGGCCCACCTCGTCGACTGGACCGGCCAGGACTGGACGCCGGACACCGACCGGCCTGCCGCGCACCCCAACTCGCGGTTCACCGTCGCGGCCGAGCAGTGCCCGACGATCGCCGACTCGTGGGAGGACCCGGACGGCGTGCCGATCGACGCGATCGTCTTCGGTGGCCGCCGCGCGAGCAACGTGCCGCTCGTCGCGCAGGCGTACGGCTGGGAGCACGGCGTGTTCATGGGCGCGACGATCTCGTCCGAGCAGACCGCGGCCGCCGAGGGGACGGTCGGCGCGCTGCGTCGCGACCCGTTCGCGATGCTGCCGTTCTGCGGCTACAACATGGCCGACCACTGGGCGCACTGGCTGCGCGTCGGCGCGTCCCTCGACGCCGACAAGCGACCCAAGGTCTTCCAGGTCAACTGGTTCCGCAAGGACTCGGACGGCCGGTTCCTGTGGCCCGGATTCGGCGAGAACGCGCGCGTCCTGGCCTGGATCGCCGCGCAGGTCGACCGCTCGCGCGGTGTGCGGACCGACTGCGGGGCGGTACGGAGCCCCGTCGGGCTGCTGCCCGCGCCCGGCGCTCTCGACGTCGAGGGCCTCGACCTTCCGGACGGAACGCTCGACGCCCTGTTCGACGTACCCACGGAGCCGTGGCTCGCCGAGGCCGGGCTGACCGCCGAGTTCTTCGACACGTTCGGCAACCGGGTGCCGGACGAGCTGTGGGCCCAGCTCGCCCGCCTGCGCGACCGCCTCGACCCGACGAGGTAGAACCGTGGTCCCCGAGAGAGAACCGTGGTCGGGGACCAGGGTCCAATCTCGCGGACCCACGGTTCTACCTCGCGTAGGCCATGCCCATGAGGTCGCGAACCTCTGCGAGGGTGCGGTCCGCGATCTCGTTCGCTCGGGCGTTCCCGCGGGCGAGGACGTCGAGCGGGTCCGGGCCGACCCCCGAGGCCAGCGCGCGGCGTCGGGCACGCAGCGGACGCAGGTGCTCGACGAGCGCCTCCGTCACCACCTGCTTGAGCCGGCCCGCTCCCCCGGCTCCGACGTCGTCCGCGAGCGCCTCAGGGGTCGTCCCGGCCGCGAACGCACCGAGCGTCAGGAGGTTCGCGACCTCGGGGCGACGGTCCGGCTCGTAGCTGATGTGCCGCTCGGAGTCGGTCTTCGCGCGGCGCACGAACCGCGCCGTGGCGTCCTCGTCGTCGCGCAGCTCGAGCGCGTTGCCCGCGGACTTGCTCATCTTGCGGCCGTCGGTGCCGAGGATCGTCGGTGCCGGCGCGAGGAGGACGTCGGGCTCGGGGAAGTAGGGTCTCGCCGCGGCGTAGCGCTGGTTGAAGCGCCGCGCGACGGTGCGCGTGAGCTCGACGTGCGGGAGCTGGTCCTGCCCGCCCGGGACGAGGTCGCCGTGGCAGAACAGGATGTCCGCGGCCTGGTGGACGGGGTAGGTGAACAGCAGCCCGCTCATGGGCCGGCCCTGCCGGGTTGCTGCCGCCAGCGCCTCGGCCTTGACGGTCGGGTTGCGCTCGATCTCGGCGGTCGTGACGAGGCTGAGGAACGGCAGCAGGAGCTGGTTGAGCGCGGGGACGGACGAGTGCGTGAAGATCGTCGTGCACTCCGGGTCGATGCCGGCTGCGAGATGGTCGAGCACGATCTCGCGCACGTTCGCGCGCAGGTCGCCGGCGTCGTCGCGGTCGGTGATGACCTGGTAGTCGGCGATCACGAGGACGACCTCGACGCCGGCGCGCTGGAGGCGCACGCGGTTGGCGACCGTCCCGACGTAGTGGCCGAGGTGCAGCGCGCCGGTGGGACGGTCGCCCGTCAGGACACGGAACCGCGACGGGTCGGTCGCGATCCGCGCCTCGATCTCGGCGGACCGTTCGTGCGCGGCGACGACGGACGCGGTGGCGGGAGCGGTCAGGGTGTCGGTCATGGTGGGGGCTCTCCTACGGTGAGGGAAGCCACGCGGTCGCAGGTCCGGGACAGGCCGGACGGGGCGCACATGACGACGTCCCGGGCTGCGGCGCGCAGCTCGGGACGTGGGCAGGTCAGGTCACGGCTGCGGGGGCAGCCACCACCAGCTCTGCGTGAACATGCCTCCAGGCTACGCCCGCCGCGCACGGGTGCGGGCGGTCCGGCTGCGGCTCGGGGAGAATCGAGGCGTGCCCGACCTGCGAGCAGAGAACGTCACCGGTCCCGTCGCCCACCACGCGGAGGGGCCGGTGTGGTGGCCCGACTGGGGCGGCCTGCGGTACGTGGACATGCTGGCCGGCGACCTGCTGACGCTGCGGCCCGACGGCGGCGTGGACCGCCGGCACGTCGGCCCCCGTGCAGCCGTGGTGCGGCCGCGGGCCGGAGGCGGGTTCGTCGTCGGGCTGGAGCGGTCGGTCGCGGTGGCCGATGCCGACGACGCTCCGCTGCGGCACCTGGCCACGCTGTGGAAGGACCCGGCGGCGCTGGTCAACGAGGGTGCGTGCGGACCCGACGGCGCGTTCTACGCGGGTGGCGCGGCGGACTCGCCCGCGGCGAGCGCCCTCCACCGCATCGAGCCCGACGGCTCCACCCGGCTCGTGCTCGACCCGGTGGCGTGCTCGAACGGTCTCGGGTTCTCTCCGGACGGCACGCGCGCCTACTACGTCGACTCGTTGACGTACCGGGTCGACGTGCTCGACGTCGTCCCGTCGCAGGACGACCCGCGCGGGCTCGTGAACCGGCGGTGCCTCGTCGAGATCGACCCGGACGACGGTCTGCCCGACGGGCTCACGGTCGACGCCGAGGGCGGCGTGTGGGTGGCGCTGTGGGGAGGGTCGGTGGTGCGGCGCTACTCCTCCGCGGGCGCGCTCGACGCAGAGGTCCGGCTCCCCGCGAGCCGGGTGAGCGCGTGCACGTTCGGCGGCGCGGACCTCGACGAGCTGTACGTGACGACGTCACGCCTCGGGCTCGAGCCGGCCGCCACGGAGCCCGAGGCGGGATCGGTCTTCCGCGTCGACGTCGGCCTGCGTGGCCTGGCCACCCTGCCGTTCGCCGGCTGATCGGCTGGTTCGGCGCGGCGCGTCAGAGGTGCGTCAGACGACGGCGTCGCGCACGCGCTGCTCGGCGCGGCCCAGTCCCTCGATCTCGAGCGTCACGACGTCACCGTCGCGCAGGTAGGGAAAGCGGCCGGAGAGCGCGACACCCTGCGGTGTGCCGGTGTTGATGACGTCACCGGGCTCGAGGACCATGAACTGCGACAGGTGGTGGACGAGGTAGGCGACGTCGAAGATCATGTCCGCCGTCGTCGAGTGCTGGCGCGGCTCCCCGTTCACCCAGGACCGCAGACCCAGACGACCGGGGTCGACCTCGTCGGCGGGGACGAGCCAGGGGCCGAGCGGGTTGAACGTCTCGCAGCTCTTGCCCTTGGACCACTGCCCTCCGGACACCTTCATCTGGTAGTCGCGCTCGGAGACGTCGTGGGACACGACGTAGCCGGCGACGTGCGCGAGCGCCTCGTCGGGCGACGCGAGGTAGCGCGCGCGGCGCCCGATCACGACGCCGAGCTCGACCTCCCAGTCGACGGTCGTGGCGCCCGGCGGGACGAGGACGTCGTCGTACGGACCGACGACCGTGTTCGAGTGCTTCCAGAACACGATCGGCACGTCGGGCGGGACGGAGCCGGACTCGGCGGCGTGCTCGGCATAGTTCATGCCGATGCACACGACCGCTGTCGGCCGGGCGATCGGCGGTCCGACCCGCAGCGCCTCGGCGCCCTCGAGGACGGGCAGCTCGCCGGCGGCGAGGGCCGCCCGCGTGCGGGCGATCCCGTCGGCCGCGAGGAACGCACCGTCGACGTCGTCGGTGAGCGGGGCGAGCGAGCGGACCGTGCCCTCGTGGCGGACGGCGGGACGCTCCTGGCCGGCGGGGCCGAGACGGACGAGCTGCACGGGGATCTCCTGGGCTTCGGCGGGACGATCGGGGCCGGACGACGGTCGGTGCGTCCGGTCAGCGGGCGTGGACGCGCGCGTAGTCGGGGTTGACGATCGACGTGACCTCGCGCGCTGCGAGGAAGTCGACGGCGTTGCGCGCGGTGTGCACGGGCAGGTCGGCCATCGCCTCGGGCGAGAACCACGCCGCGTGGGGCGTGAGGATCACGTTGTCGAGCGTGCGCAGGGGCGAGTCGGCCGGCAGGGGCTCGGACGCGTAGACGTCCAGGGCGGCGGCGCCGACCTGGCCGGACGCGAGCGCGTCGGCGAGAGCCGCCTCGTCGATCAGCGGGCCGCGGCACGTGTTCACCACGCGCACACCGGGACGCAGGGTGGCGAGCGTGGTGGCATCGAGCAGGTGCCGGGTCGAGTCGGTCAGGGGCACGTGCAGCGACAGCACGTCAGCGCGCGCGAGCGCCTCGTCGAGCGTGACCGGCTCGTGGCCGTCGGCGACGACGCGGGCCGGGTCGACGTAGGGGTCGTGCACGAGCGTCCGGTAGCCGAGCGCCCGCCCGGACCGCGCGACCTCGGAGCCGATGCGGCCGTAGCCGACGACGACGAGAGTCGTCGTCGACAGGCGCGCCGCGTGCCGGGCGGTAGGGGCCCACGTGCCGGCGCGCACGTCACGGTCGTAGGCGAGCAGGCCCCGGTCGAGCCCGAGGATCATCGCCACGGTGTGGCTCGCGACCTCCTCGATGCAATAGGTCGGGGTGTTCGAGACGGCGACGCCACGCGCGGTCGCGGCCGTGACGTCGACCATGTCGTACCCGATGCCCATGCGCGAGACCATCCGCACGCCGCCGGTCCCGGCGACCGCGTCGAGCACGCGGGCCGTGACCGGCGCCCACTGCACGACGAGCGCGGACGGACCGACGCCGTCGGCGGTCGCGGCCTCGACGGCTGCGATCACCTCGTCCTCGGTGCGCGCCGAGGCGCGCACGGCGCGCAGCCCTGCGTCGGTCAGCGTGTCCTCGCAGGCAGAGCCCGGCAGGTCGCAGTCGGTGATGACGACGGTGTCGGATGTCATGCCCAGATGCTATAGCAGATAGCACTTTCAGCCAACCCTCGGGCGCACCGAATGCTATAGCGTGGGCCCATGTCCCTCACCCCGGACGGCGCGCGCCGTCGACTCGCCCTCGTCACCGGCGCCAGCTCCGGCATCGGCGCCGCCACCGCGTTCCAGCTCGCCCGTGACGGGCACGACGTCTGGCTCACCTACACCGGCGGCGAGGCCGGCGCCCGCGCCGCCGCCGCCTGCTGCGAGGAGACCGGCGCCACGACCCGCGTCTCCCGGCTCGACCTGCGCGACACCGCATCCGTCGAGAGGCTCGTCGCCGAGGTGTCGGACACCTGGGGCCGGCTCGACGTCCTCGTCAACAACGGCGGCGTGTGCCCCTACCGCGCGCTCGACGACATCGAGCTCGCCGAGTGGGACATGGTCATGGAGACGAACGCGCGCGGCACGTTCGTGCTCTCGCGCGCCGCGCTCCCGCTGCTGCGTGCGGGCCGGCCCGAGCCCACCGCGGACGCCGTGACACCCGACGAACGCGCCACCCGCGACCGCGCGATCGTCAACCTCTCCTCGATCGCCGGGGAGCAGGGCGCGCTCAAGACCGGGGTGCACTACGCCGCGAGCAAGGCCGCGATCCTCGCGATCACCCGCTCGTTCGCCCGCATCTTGGCGCCCGAGGGCATCCGCGTGAACGCGGTGAGCCCCGGGCCGGTCACGAGCGCCATCACCGACCAGCTCGCTCCCGACGCGCGCGCGGGCCTCACCGCGTCCATCCCGCTCGGCGACTTCGGCACGCCCGACGACGTCGCCTGGGTCGTCGCTTCCCTCGCCTCCCCCCGCGCGGGCTTCGTCACCGGCGCGACGTACGACGTCAACGGCGGAGTCCGCATCGACTGACCGCCTGGCACCGGCACCCCACCCCCGAGACCCCGCACCCGCACCCGAGGAGACCTCCGTGAGCACGTCCCCCTCTGCCGTCGTGACCGCCCAGGTCGACGCCTTCAACGTCCGCGACCTCGACGGGTTCTGCGCGACGTACGCGCCGGACGCCGTCGTCAGCGGCGTGACCCCCGAGCCGATCCAGGGGCGCGAGGCGCTGCGCGCGTTCTACGCGGGCCGGTTCGAGGACCCTGCGCTGCACTGCGTGATCGACGCGTCCGTGACGTTCGGCGACCGGTGGCTCGTCGCGCGCGAGCTCGTCACGACGTCGAACGGCACGGGCGAGACCATCGCCACCTTCGAGGTCGCGGACGGTCTCATCACGCGCGCGAGCATGGTCAAGGGCTGACGCGCGTCACGTGAGCAGCCGGCGGCGGTAGCCCTCGGCCACCGCGGAGGCCCGGTCCCTGACGCCGAGCTTGTCGTAGACGTGCTGCAGGTGGGTCTTGATGCTCGCCTCACCGATGAACAGGGCGGCCGCGGCCTCCCGGTTCGAGCTGCCGTTCGCCACCAGCTGGAGCACCTGCTTCTCCCTGTCGGTCAGGGTCCCGGCGCCGGGCCGGCGGACCTGCCCCATGAGGTGCTGCGTCACCGAGGGCGCGAGCACCGACTCCCCCCGGGCGGCCGCACGGACGGCCCGCATGAGCTCGTCGGGCAGGGCGTCCTTCAGGAGGTACCCGATCGCGCCCGCCTCGATCGCGGGCAGGACGTCGCTCTCGCTGTCGAAGGTCGTCAGGACCAGGACGCGGGCACCCGGGACCCGCTCGCGCAGGACCGTGGTCGCGGCGACGCCGTCCATCCCCGGCATCCGCAGGTCCATGAGCACCACGTCCGCCGCGAGCCGGTCCGCCTGGTCGACGCCCTCGGCGCCGTCCCCGGCCTCGCCGACGACCTCGATGTCCTCGACGCGCGCGAAGGTGTCGCGCAGACCTCCTCGCACGACGGGGTGGTCGTCGACGATGACGAGTCGGATCATCGCTCCGTCCCCTCCTTCCTCATCGGGCCTCCGGGGGCGATCGCCGGGACGCGCGCGCTGACGGACGTCCCGTCCCCCGGGGCGCTCTGCACCTCGACGTGGCCGCCGACCCCGCGGATGCGCTGACGCATGCTCGTCAGGCCGAACCCGGTGCCCGCCGCGTCGACGAACCCGCGACCGTCGTCCCGTACGTCGAGCAGCACCTCGGTGCCCGTGTACGACAGCGTGACGCCGACGCGCGAGGCCCCCGCGTGCTTCGCCACGTTGGTCAGCGACTCCTGCGCGACCCGGAAGAGCGACACCTCGATGGCCGGGCTCAGCGGCTCCCGGGTACCGGTCACCTCCGTGCGCGCGGCGATCCCGTGGTCCTGCGACCACTGCTCGGTCAGGGTCCGGAGCGCGTCCGGCAGGTGGGCCCGCCCGAGCTCCTGAGGGGCGAGAGCCCGCACGGACCGCCGCGCCTCGGTCAGGCTGCTGCGCGCGAGCCGGAGCGCCCGCGCGACGTGCTCGTCCGCCTCGCCCCGCGCGTCGGCCGAGCTCTCCGCTGCCTGGAGCTGGGTGATGATCCCCGCGAGCCCCTGCGCGAGGGTGTCGTGGATCTCGCCGGCCAGCCGCTGCCGCTCGTCCTGCGCGCCCGACTCCCGGGCCTGCGCGACCAGCTGCGCGTGGAGCCCGGCGTTCTCGTGCAGCGCCTCCTCGAGCCGTTCGACGAGCTCCTCCCGCTTGCGCTCCTCCGGCTCGCTGCGGGCCGTCAGCAGGATGCCGACGCCGATCGCCGCGGTCTGCACGGCGACGATCAGGAAGAACTCCGCGAGCAGCTCCGGGGTCGGGTCCGACCACACACCGATCGCCGAGCCGTTGAGGACGACGGACGTGGCGAGGACGCCGATCACCCCCACCGGCCACGGCCTGAGCAGGTACGCGTGGAAGAAGCCCGCGACGGTGAAGACGACGAAGATGTCGGAGTACGACATGAGGGCGACGCACAGCGCCAGCAGCCCGACGAGGTAGACGCCCGCGCCGACCGGCCGCAGCGTCCTCCTGCGCAGGGGGAGGGTCTGCCCGAGGAGCACCCACAGCGCCGAGAGCACGACGAGCCCCAGGACGGAGGCACCCTCGGGCCAGAAGCGTTCTCCCGAGGCCGGCAGCACCCGCGCGAAGTAGACGACCGTCGAGACCGTCAGCAGCAGCCACGGCGCGCTCAGCTGGAGGACGTCCCAGACCCGCATCTGCTCGCGGCGCCAGGCCAACCGGGAGCGGTTCGCGGTCTCGGCGTCGTGCACGACGCCGGACTCGTCGTTCCCCGTCATCGGCATCTACTCCCAGCGGAAGAGTCGGGCGGCGATCACGTTCGTGACCACGGCGATGCCCACCATCATCGCAATCTGGAGCCAGAACGGCTGGCCGCCTGCAGTGGCCGTGACCTCACCCGCCTCGACGGACCACGCCGCGGTGAGCGCCTGGAGCCCCGGTGGCACGAAGTCCCCGACCGTGCGGAGCAGGTCCGGCATGAGCGCTCGGGGCAGGAAGGCGCCGCCGAAGAACATCAGCCCGATGAACAGGAACGTCCCGGTCTGGTTCGCGGTGCTGCTCGTGCGCACCCTGGCCGCCGAGAGCATGCCGATCCCGAGCAGGGCGGCGTAACCGACGAGGAACGCGACGACGAACTCCAGCGGACGCTCGGGCGGTGCGACGTCCAGCACCACCCAGCCGACGAGGACCAGGAGCACCGCGGAGGCGACCACGGAGCCGAACGCGACGAGCATCTGCGCGAGCAGGACGGTGCGCGGGTGCACCGGGGTGGTCGACAGCCTGCGCAGGATGCCCCGCTCGCGGTACGTCGCGACCACCGACGGGACGTGCTGCACGGCGATCATGACCATGCCGAACACCAGGGCGGTCGGCGCCCAGACGTCGATGCCCCGGAGCCCACCGGTCTCCGGCGACGGCTCCCGGAGCGACGGCACCGCACCCAGCCCGAGCAGGAGCACGGTCGGGAACAGCACCCCGAAGGCGACGGTGGTGAGGTCGCGCAGGAAGAGGTTCGCCTCGATCCTGACCGTCGTCGCGAGCGCGCTCATCGGTCGGCCGTCCGCTCGGCGGGCTCCGCCGGCCCGGGCACCCGGCCCGTGAGCGCGACGAAGGCGTCGTCGAGGGTGCGCTGGTCGACGCGGAGGTCCTCCGCCACGACCTCCGCCCTCGCGAGAGCCCCGGCGACGCTGCTCAGGAGCCGTCCGCCGCCCGTGACGACCCAGCGGTCTCCGGTGACGTCGACGGCGGTCACCTCGGCGAGGCCGGTGAGGACCCGCTCGTCCAGCGGACGGCTCACCCGGAACCTGACCTGCTGCGTCGCGCTCGACCGCGCGACCAGCCCGGCGGGGGTGTCCACGGCGGCGACCCGGCCACCGTCGATGACGGCGATCCGGTCGCTGAGCCGTTCTGCCTCGTCCATGAAGTGCGTGACGAGGAGGACCGTGACGCCCGCGTCGCGCACCCGCTCGACCAGGCTCCACGTGTCGCGTCGCGCCTGCGGGTCCAGTCCCGTCGTGAGCTCGTCGAGGATCGCGACCCTCGGGCGGCCGACGAGGGCGACGGCGATCGAGAGGCGCTGCTTCTGACCGCCGGAGAGCGCCTTGTACCGCGTGGCGCGCTTCTCGGTCAGACCGAGGAGGTCCATGAGCTCGTGCGGGTCGGCGGGGTCCCGGTAGAAGGAGCGGTAGAGCTCGAGCGCCTCGGCGACCGTGATCGCGTCCGGGAAGCTGCTCTCCTGCAGCTGCACCCCGAGGTGCTCGCGCACCTGAGCCCGGTCCGCGGCCGGGTCGAGCCCCAGCACGGAGACCGAGCCCGAGTCGGGCGTGCGCAGGCCCGCGATGCTCTCGACGGTCGTCGTCTTCCCGGCCCCGTTGGGCCCGATGATGCCGAAGATCTCCCCCTCGTCGACGGTGAAGGAGACGTCGTCGACGGCGACGTGCGTCCCGTAGCGCTTGTGCAGGTGTCGTACGTCCAGTGCGGTTGCGGTCATACCGCGACACTACGAACGCCTCACGCACCGCCGGATCGACCGTCGCGACCCTGCCGGGGTTGATCCGCGCCTCCACCGATCGGTGGACGCGACCGGTCAGGCGAGGCCGTAGCGCGCGTCGAGATCGGGATCCGACGGGGGCGTCCCGAACGACGCCGTCCACGCACCGTCGGCCGCGACCGACTGCCCGGACACGTACCCCGCCTCGTCGGACAGCAGGAACGCGACGAGCGCGGCGATCTCCGCGGAATCGGCGATGCGACCGAGCGGAGGGCCCTCGGCGAGCGCACGCTCCTCGGCCGCGGGGTCGGCGGCGCGGGCGATCTGCGCGTCGAGGTGCGGGGTGCGCACCCCGCCCGGCGCGACGGTGTTCGCGCGGATGCCGTACCGGCCGTACGTCACGGCCACCGACCGTGCGAGCGCGTCGATCCCGCCCTTCGTCAGCTCGTACGCCGCGTGGTCGGCGAACGACGCCCGCCCGTGGATCGAGCCGACGTTGACGATCGCGCCGCCGCTCACCTGGTCGGTGAACGCCTCGACCGCGGCCGCGCAGCCCCACACGTAGCCGAGTCCGTTGATCTCGACGACGTCGCGCACGTCGCGCTCGACCTGTTCCTCGCGCTCGGGGTCGGCGAGCGCGTGCAGCGGCGTGCGCACGGTGACGCCCGCGTTGTTGACCCAGCCCGCGAGGGGCGCAAGGTCGCGCGCGACCCGGGCCGCCTCGCGGTGCACGGCCCGCTCACGCGTGTCCCCGTGCACGACGGCGGCGCACACCCCGTCGGCGACCGTCCCCGAGCCGGGGGTCCGCTCGATCCCGACGACGACCCAGCCGTCTGCGGTGAGGCGCGCCGCGACCGCCCGGCCGATGCCCTTGCCGCTGCCGGTGACGACGACGCTGCGGGCTCGAGGCGCGTGCACTGTCATGAGGGCTCCTCCAGGTCGAAGCGGTCGGGGTCGAGCACGAATCCGAGGCCGCGGGCGTCGGGCGGGAGCGCGGTGCCGGCGTCGAACGTCGGGCCGCCGCGCACGAGCAGCGGCGCCGGGTCGTAGGGGTTGCCGTCCGGGGAGCGGTCGAACGTCTCGACGCCGATCCCGGCAGCACCGCCGAGGTGCACGCTCACCTCGGGGTAGACATGGCTCGACACGGGCAGGCCCTGCGCCGACCAGCCTCGCACGAGCGGGTCCGCCGCCGTGATGCCGCCGATCGCGACGACGTCGACACGGGGCACGTCGAGGGCTCCGAGCGCGACGAGCCGGTCGAGCACCTCGGGGTCCGTGACCTCGTCGCCGACGGACAGGGGCAGGCCGGACGCGGCGCGCACGCGTGCGGCGCCCTCGACGTCCTCCGGCAGCAGCGGGTCCTCGAGCCACGCGAGCGCGGGCTCGTCGCGGTGGTCGGGGTCGCACACACCCCAGGCGTCGAGGTCGGCGACCGCCTCGTCCGCGTCGCGCCAGCCGAAGCCGACGTCGACGACGACGCCGCTGCGGCCGAGGACGGTCGGGCGGCCCGTCACCGCGGGGAGCTCGGTGCGCAGGATCGTGAGGAGCTCGCGCATGAGCGCGCGGTCGGTCGAGCGCGAGATCTTCAGCAGCGGCCACCCGGCGTGGGCGTGCGCGAGCACCTCGTCGGCGACGTCGCGCGCGGTGCGACCGGGCGTCGGGTAGGCGGCGACGAGGATCGCGGTCCGAGGCGCCGGGGCGGTCGCCGCGGCGTCGGGCCGTACCTCCGCGCGGCCACCGGCATCGCGGTCGAGGAGGCGCCATACCGGCTCGCCGGCAAGCTTGCCCGCGGCGTCCCACAGCGCGACGTCGACGAGACCGACCGCCCGGCGCACCAGCCCAACCCGCCCGACGATCGCCGAGCCGCGCAGGGCGGCGTCCCACGCCGCCCGCACGCCGGGAGCCGGGTCGGCGACGTCGAGCTCGCGCCCGACGACGTGCGGCGCGACGAGCCGCTCGACGAGCTCGGCCATCGGGGCCTCGCGGGTCAGCGCGTACGCGTCGCCGGTGACCCGGCCGCCGGGGGTGTCGAGCACGACCCGCACCCCGACGTACTCGCGGCGCGTGACGGTCATCGCCCCCAGGTGCAGGGGCTGCGGGAGCGGGACGACCGTCGTCGCGGTGCGCACGTCGACGACGCGTGCGGTCGCGGCGCCGACGACCGGCACCGCGCTCACTCCGGCTTCTTCGCGAGCGGGACGCCATAGTCGACCATGAAACCGCCGTCCACGTAGACCGTCTGACCCACTATGTACGCGGCCTGGTCGGACACGAGCCAGCTCACCGCGTTCCCGATCTCCTCGGGCTGCGCGAGCCGTCCCGCCGGGATGCGCGCGAGGATCGTCTCTTCCGAGAGCGTGCCCGCGGCGACCCCCTGGCGGAAGACTCCCGTGTCGATGTAGCCGGGCGCCACGGCGTTGACGCGCACCCCGCGGGCCGCCCACTCGGCGCCCGCGGTCGACGTGAGGCCGATGACCGCGGCCTTGGTCGTCGAGTAGGGCGCCCGACCGGCCGACCCGCGCGCGGAGATCGACGCGATGTTGACGACCGCACCGCGACCGGCGTCGAGCATGTGCCGGCCGGCCGCCTGGAGGCAGCTGAAGACGCCGTGCAGGTTGACGTCCACGACCGCCGACCACTCGGTCCACGTCAGGTCCTCGAGACCACGGTGCCTCTGGATCCCGGCGTTGTTGACGAGCGCATCGATCCCACCGAACGCGTCGGCGAGCGCGTCGAACGTCGTGCGGACCACCTCGTGGTCGGTCACGTCGAGGGCGGTCCATACCAGGCCGGGCGCGGTCGGCGGCGCGGCGAGGTCGAGCGCGGGCAGGTCGTGCTGCGCGACGTCCGCGCACACGACGCGGAAGCCGTCGCCCGCCAGCCGCTCGGCGACGGCGCGGCCGATGCCCGCGGCGCCACCCGTCACGACGGCGAGGGGTGCGCGGGTGGTGTCGGTGCTGGTGCTGGTCACTGGTCCTCCGTTGTGCTGGTGGTGCTGGTCGTGCTCGGCGCGAGCAGGTCGTCCATGAGGCTGCCCGCGTGGGCCTCGAGCCGTTCGAGCGAGCCGGCCGCGAGCGGCGACTGCCACGCCTGGTAGGCCCCCACGTCGTACGCCTCGCGGGTGGGCAGGTAGACGAACCCGGGGCCGTTGGTGAGATTCGCGACGACGACGGGACGGGCCGTGCGTGCGCGCACCGTGCGCTGGAACCGCGAGTACGCCTCCCCGGGGTGCGCGACGAGCAGTGCCTCGCCGACGCGCCACGCCCACGTGGGGTGCTGCACCGTCGGGCCGGTGACGTAGCCGTCGCGCAGGTTGCGCGCCCTGCGCAGGCGCTCGTCGCGCGAGCGCGGGTCGATGTCCTTCCACTCGGCCTCGAGCTCGTCCCACGTCGGCAGGTCGCGCAGGTCGAGCTCGACCGCGGCGCTGACGGCGTCGAGCGTGCGGGCCTCGGCGCGGGCCGCGGTCGGTCGCGGCTCCCAGGCCGCGAGCGGCGCACCCGACTCGACGACGGCTGCGAGCTCGAGCTCGGTCCCTGCCGGCGGCAGGGTGGCCAGGGCGCCGAGCACCACGTGCCCGAGCGAGAGCCCGTGCCGGTCCGCGACGTCGAGATCGCCCGTGTACTGCTGCCGGGGAGCGAGCTCGCCCGACGCGCCCTGGAGGAACGCGACCGGCGCCCCCGTCCCGCGTTCGACGAGGTCGCGCATCGCTCCCACGTAGTCGGGCGAGACCAGGCGGTTCTGCCACGCGAGCGTCGTGGGATGGCACGCGTAGTTGACGATCGTGGCGAGCGGGACGGGAACGTCAGCGGTCCCGTCGCCCGCCGCGTGATCGGGACGCCGGCTCAGCCGCCCGACGACCACGAGATCGTCAGCGATGTCGGCGCCGGGAGAGAGCGGCGTGCCCGCGTCGGGGTTGAACCCGACGAGCGCACGTCGCGCGCCGGGTGCGCCGTCGTGCGTGTCGCCCCCGCCGCACCCGTCGAGGAGCAGCTCGCGGTTGGACGCGAGCGAGCAGCGGGCCGTCGTCCACTCCAGGACGGCGGGCGCCAGGGCGCCGACGGCCTCGCGTGCGGCGTCGGCGGCCGCGTGAGCCAGGTCCCGGAGGTACTCGACCCCTCGGTCGCCGCCGGGCAGATCCGCGTCGCCCGAGCAGAGGACGGGACCCGCGTGGGTGTGCGAGAGGCAGACGAGCAGCCGTTCGGCAGGCAGGTCGAGGACGTCGAGGACGGTCGCGCGCAGCGTGGCCTCGTCGTCGACGCGGCGCCACCAGGTGCCGTCGATCGTGACGAGGACCAGGAGGGATCCCGGCGCCGACTCCTCTGCGAGCGCGACCGCCGTGAGCGTGAGGGAGCGGTGCGCGCCCTCGGAGACGTCCCAGTCGGCCGGTCCCCAGTTGCGGGCGCGGATCCCTGGACCGGGGGTGACGTCTCGGCGGGCGACACCCGCGAGGCCGTGGAAGGCGGGAACCTCGGCCCGGTCGTGCAGGGCGACCATCGCTCCTCCTCTGGGCTCGGAAGTGCCGATGCTATAGCATGTACCGCATCGCGACACGCACCAGGGCGCTCCACCGGCTACCGCTACCCTCGGTCGCGCCAGGCCCCGCCGACAACCCGAGCCAGCCGACCCCACGACATCACGGAGCAGCAATGGCGCTCAAGAGCGTGCCGGACCAGAACGTCGCCGACCGCGTCACCGTCGAGCTGCGCGAGGCGATCTTCAACGGCGACCTCGTGCCCGGTGAGAGGCTGGTCGAGCGCAAGCTCGCCGACCGCCTCGGCACGAGCCACATCCCCGTTCGCGAGGCGCTCACGCGACTCACCCAGGAGGGCCTCGTCGAGCGCTTGCCCCACCGGGGCGCACGCGTCGCGGCACTGACCAGCCGCGACCTCGAGGAGATCTCGAGCCTGCGCACGCTCCTCGAGCAGTTCGCCGTCGTGCGCGTCCAGGACGGGTGGGACGCCACGAAGGAGACGAGGCTGCGCAAGACGGTCCAGCAGATGGTGCAGGCGGCCGAGAGAGGCAGCAACGCTCGCGTGTTCGAGCTCGACCGGCGGTTCCACGAGCAGCTGTGGGAGATGGCCGACCACCAGATGCTCATGACGATCAACGGCCAGCTCCGCAGCCGCATCACCGGGTTCCTGCGGGCCGCGAACGCCGCGCTCGAGCCCGACGCCCGCGTCGAGCACGCGCGCACCCACGACCTCATCGTCGATGCGATCGCCGGCGGGGACCCCGACCGGGCGCAGGCCGTCATGGCGGCGCACATCGGCGAGGCCGCCGCGCGCCTGCAGGGTCATACCCAGGACGCCGAAGCCTCGGTCGCCGGGAGCTGACCGCCGCGCACCCTGGGCGACGGCACGCCGCCGCCCAGGGTCTCGCACCGGCCCAGCCCGGCCGCGCGATCCGTCGCGTCGCTCGCTGACGGTGTCGCCGACCCTACGTTTGCTATAGCACTCCGTCAACAGATCCACCCTGGACGTCATGCACCTGCGCACCGCGACCCCCGCCGACACGCCCGCCCTCTACACGTTGTGGCGCAGCACATTCGACGCGCCCCTCATGGTCCCCGTGTACGAGACGGACCCCGGGCGGTCCGGGCGCACGATCGTCGTCACGGGCGACACGACGGACCGCGTGCTCGCGTCCGTCTACTGGACGCCCCGAGAGATCGGCGGCCCCGACGGCGGCACGTGGCTCGCGGGGGGCGTCGCGAACGTCGCCTCGGCACCCGAGGCTCGCGGTCGCGGGCTGGTGCGCCAGGCGCTCGGCGCGGCCGTCGAGCAGATGGCCGCGGCCGGCGTCGACGTGTCGCTGCTGTTCACCGGCACCCCGGACGTCTACCGGTCGAGCGGGTGGGAGACGTTCGACGTGCCGGTCCTGAGCGGACGGCCGCGCCCGGCGGCCGAGCCGGCGGAGCCCACGGAGACGCTCCGGCCGTTCGGCGAGCCGGGCGACGAGGCGCAGATCGTCCGGCTGCACGACACGTTCGACACCCTCGACGGCGGAAGTCACCGACCGTTGGCGACCCGTCGCGACGCGGAGCACGTGGAGCGTCGCATCCCGCTCTGGTACGCCGGCGCCGAGGTGCTCACGGCACGCTCCGAGGCCGGGGACGTGCAGGGATACGTGGTCCTCGACCGCGACTCCGGATCCGTGCGGGTCCGCGAGATCGGCACCGACCCGTCCTCGCGCCACGCGACCCGGACGGTCGACGCCCTTGCGCACGTGACGCTCCGTCGCGCGCGGCACCACCGCACCGGGAGGCTCGAGGTGCGCCTCCCTGCGCACCCCCTCGTCGAGCGGTTCACGACGGCGGTCCTGGCAGACCCTCGGCCGACGACGGACAGCACGGGCATGCTGCGGGCGATCCGAGCGGCACCGCGGTCGGTGGCCGACCTGCGGGCGACGACGTCGGACGGCCGCGGTGGCTTTCACTGGCCTGGCGACTACCTGTAAGCGCCCCAGCGGCGCTCAACTTCTTTTGCTATGGCATCGGCCTGACCTGGGAACATCTTCTGACCTGCGATGACGTGTGGCCCGTTGCCCTTGACGATGCCATAGCATCTGGCTAGTCTCCTCGACATCCGGTTGACCGTCGCAACGACGCGAACGCACCAGCCTCCACCGACCGCAGGACCGGAACCCGCACGACCCGCACGACCGCTCCCCCGGACACACCCGCAGCCCCGGGCCGCCGGAGCGCACGCGTCGCCCGCACCGCACGGCCGTCCCCGACGTCCCGAAGGGTGCCAGAGTTGTCCACCACAGCCAGATCCCCGCATCACCCGGCAAGCCCTCCCCGCCCACCCGACGTCCGCGTGCTCGTCGCCGCGACCGTCGCCGAGCTCACCGGCTGGCCCACGAAGACGGTCGACGACGGCACCGTCGCCCAGCTCCTCGGCCACGCCACCCCCGGCGACGGCGCCGCGCGCCTCGTCCGCTACGACGCCAGGAGCACCGCCGAACCCAACGGCGGCACCGTCCTCGCCCCGGCCGACGCCACGTCCAAGGGCCGCTGGCACACCCTGCACACCGGCACCGGGGACCTCCGCTGGTTCGGCGTGCTCGGAGCCGACGCCCCGACCGGCACGACCGACGACGCGCTCGACGCACTCGTCGACGACCCGTCCGTCTCCCGCATCGAGGCCCACACCGACCTCAACTTCGTCCGCCGCCACACGTTCACCCGGTCCCACCTCGAGATCGACCTCGGCGGCCACACCGTCACGACCGAGGGCATCGAGCGCAACACGCACGACAACCCCTTCGGTGCGGTCCTGTTCTTCCAGGGCCGCGTGACCGACGAGACCCAGACCCGCACCCTCGCGGCGACGCTGCCCGACCTCGGCGACGTGTTCGAGGTGAGCGACTCGTCCGCGTTCGCCGTCGACCAGTGGTGGGCGCTCCAGTCCGACGCCCGCCCGGACGGCGGAGCGGACGAGCGCGAGCTCCAGCGGTTCGTGCAGGTCACGCAGGTCGTCGACGCGACGCACGTGCGCGTGAGCTACCAGAACGGGTGGGAGCTCCCCGCGGGCCGCACCCTCACGTGGCGGCGAGTCGAGCCCGTCGAGCAGGTGCACGTCCGCAACATGACGTTCGTCGGTTCCGGCCCCTACGACGGACCGGAGAACGGCGAGCTCCCCGACGACCGGGAGATGACCGGCTCGCACCCCGTCGCGTTCGAGTACGCGGTGCGCTGCGACGTCTCCGACGTCCACGCCTCGCGCACGTGGTGGCCGGTCGTCATGCGCCGGTGGAACACGCACTTCGCGACCGAGCGGTGCTCGGTGAGCAACCCGCCCACGGTGTTCTACGGCGGCGCCGGGTACCTGACGCAACAGATCTACTGCCTCGACGGCCGTGTCTCCGACTGCCGCAGCCACAACGCACGTCATCTCAACGACCTCACCGCGTCGGCGTACTGCCTGGTGGAGAACTGCCACGGCGACGGTGACGACGAGGGCGGCAACCCGTTCACGACGCACGGCCAGTACGAGCACGACCTCGTGTTCGTCGGCAACAGCGGGCTCATGGACATCGCGAACTCCGGCGCGCAGTGGGGCACGGCCGCGAAACGCATCACCGTCAAGCACCACACGTGCTCGTGGTTCGTCGCGGGCACGAAGATCACCGACCTGACGCTCGAGGACGTCCACGTCGTCGCCCGCTCGACGTTCGACCCGCAGGCCACCATGACGATCAACGCGGACGGCGCGCAGGTCCGCGGCTGCACGGCGGGCTTCTTCGCGGTCGGCCAGCGCTCGTCGCTCTCGCGACGCCCGACCGTCGTCGAGGACTGCGCGTTCGCGCTGCCCGCGGGGTCGGTGCTGCACCAGACGCCGGTGACGAACCCCGTGCACTTCGTGCGGACGACGTTCACCGGTGCCGACGGCACGATCCTGCGAGGCGCCGGACCGGTGACGTTCACCGACTGCCGGCTCGCGGGCGGGAGCAAGGACTCCCCGGCCGCTCCGCTCGATGTCGGATCGGCCGACGTCACGGTCACGGGCGGGTCGTGGGACGGCGTCGGCATCCGGCTGAGCGCGGTCCGCGACCAGCGGCTCGTGCTCGACGGCGTGCGCCTCGCGGGCACGACGACGATCGGCGCGCTCGTCTCCCGCGCCGACGGCCCCGGGGTGGTCGAGGTCGTCCTGCGCGGCGCGTCGTCGACCGCTCCCGACGGGACGGCGCACGTCGCGCTGCGCGACGGGGACCGCTACTCCGCCATCGGCACCCGCTTCACCGGTGGCGGGTTCGACCTCCCCGCGGGCACGCGGGTGCTGCACGCGCGCTGCGTCGAGACCGGCGTCGACCGCTCCGGCCTGCCCGTCTCCGGCGACGACGTCGTCGTGGACTCGACCCTCACCCTCTGACCGCTCCACGAAAGGACGACCCATGACCCTCGAGACCACGACAACCGACTCCGCGCACCCGACGCCGTCGCGCCGCAGCCTCCTGCGTGTGGCGGGCATCGCCTCCCTCGCCGCGGGCGCGGTCGCGCTCGGCGACGGAGCCGCGCAGGCCGCACCGCTCGCCGGGGCTCCGCTGGTCGCGAAGAAGGACGACAAGCCCGACGACGAGGTGCTGGTCGCCGCGACCGTGGACGAGCTCACAGGGTGGCGGGCAAAGAAGCTCGACGACGGCGCCGTGGCCCAGCTGCTGGGGCACGCGGCAGCCGGTGACGGTGCGGCTCGCCTCGTCCGCTACGACGCCAGGAGCACGGCGGAGCCCAACGGCGGCACGGTCCTCGCGCCGAAGGACGCCACCGCGAAGGGACGCTGGCACACCCTGCACACCGGCACCGCCGACTTCCGCTGGTTCGGCGTCCTCGGCGCCGACGCGCCGGCCGGCACGGCCGACGACGCGCTCGACGCGCTCGTCGACGACCCGTCCGTCTCCCGCATCGAGGCCCACACCGACCTCAACTTCGTCCGCCGCCACACGTTCACCCGGTCCCACCTCGAGATCGACCTCGGCGGCCACACCATGACCACCGAGGGCATCGAGGACGCGGGCAAGGACGACCCCTTCGCGGCCGTCATGTTCTTCCGCGGGAACGTCACCGACGACGTGCGCACGAACACCCTCACCGCCCTGATGCCGGAGCTGCGCGACGACTACGAGGTCGCGGACTCCTCCGCGTTCGAGGTCGGGCAGTGGTTCGCGCTCCAGGTCGACGCGCTCACCGGGACGTGGGAGCGCGAGCTGCAGCGGCTCGTGCAGGTCACGCAGATCGTCGACGCGACGCACGTGCGGGTCAACTACAAGGCCGGGTGGGAGCTCGCGAAGGGCCGCACGCTCACCTGGACCCGTGTCGAGCCCGTCGAGCAGGTGCACGTGCGGAACCTGTCGTTCGTCGGGCGCGCGGACGGCGACCAGTACACGGGCTCCCACCCCATCGCCTACGAGTACGCGGTGAGCTGCGACGTCGAGAACGTGCACGGGGTCGCGACGTTCTGGCCCCTCGTCATGCGCCGGTGGAGCACGTTCTTCCGCACCTCGGGCTGCACGCTCGCCAACCCGGCGTCGATCACGTGGGGCGGCGCCGGCTACCTGACGCAGCAGATCTACTGCAATTACGGGCACGTCGTCGACTGCCGCACGAGCAACGCGCGCCACCTCAACGACTGGACGGCGTCGTCGTACGGGCTCGTCGAGAACTGCCACGGCGACGGCGACGACCAGGGCCCGTTCGTCACGCACGGCCAGTACGAGCACGACCTCACGTACGTCGGGAACTCGGGCCTCATGACGTTCGCCAACTCCGGGGCGGCGTGGGGCGGCGCCGCGAAGCGCATCACGGTGACCAGGCACGTGTGCTCGTGGTTCGTCGCGCGCGTCAAGGTGGTCGACCTGACGCTCCAGGACGTCCAGGTGATCCGCAAGGAAGGGCTCGCGGGCTCCGGGATGATGTGGGTCAACGCCGACGGCGTACAGCTGCGCGGCTGCCAGGCGGACGACACGCTGATCATCTCCCAGGCGTCCACGCTCTCGAAGCGCCCGAACGTCATCGAGGGGTCGCAGTTCGCCGTGCTGCCGGACACCCCGATCACGCAGGCGAACGTCACCACCCCCGTGCACCTCGTGCGAACCACGCTGACCGGCCTGAAGAACGCGTCGTGCGCCGGGTCGGGCGAGGTCGTCCTGGACTCATGCACGCTCGAGGCCGCTGAGGGCGAGGGCACCGTCACGGCGAGCGGCCCCCTCACCGTTCGCGGCGGAGTGCTGCGCAACGTGGCCCTCGTCGCGGCCGGCACGAGCGAGCAGACCGTCCGGCTGGACGGGGGCGCCCGCCTCGAGGGTGATCCTGCGGGCGGCAGCTTCCTGTCGCGCGTCGCTGCCGACGGGCCGGTCACGTGGGCGCTCGACGGCGTGCGGAGCGCCGCGGGCACGAGCGGGACCCGTCACGCGCGGCTCGAGTCCGGCGTCAACAGGTGGTCCGCCGTGGGCTCGACGTTCACCGGCGGCACGGTCTCGCTCGACCCGGCCGCGTTCGGCGGGGGCTCCCACCTGCTGCACAGCGGCAACGTCGAGCAGGGCGTCACCCGCTCGGCCTTCCCCGAGGACGGCGACCGGGTCCTGACCACGGGCAACCTCGTCGTGTGATCGGTGCCGAGCCCCGGGTTGCCACCCCGTCGCCGCGTCGGACGGGTGGCGACCCGGGGCTCGGGAGCTCGCGACCTGCACATTGCTCACAACTCGGCACGCAGCACCCGTCGTGTTAACAAGAGCGCCGATCTGGCGTAACATCGGCCTGGCAGAGTTGCTATAGCAAATAGCAAACGAAGCCTGCGGGGGCCGTGAGGCCCCACCCGCCAGGACCATCGCAACGAAGCAAGGACCGCCCCTGTGAGCCCCACCTCCAGCCCCGTGACCGTCGCCCTCGTCGGCGCCGGCAACCGCGGCCAGACGTACGCGCGCTGGATCGCGGCCAACCCGGACCGCGCCCGCCTCGTCGCCGTGGCGGACCCTCGGGAGCACCAGCGGGAGCTCGTGGTCGCGGAGGGGAACCACGTTGCACAGTACGCGTCGTGGCGCGACCTCGTCGCCGCCGGCGACCTCGACCGTGCGGCCGGCGGTCCCGGTCGCGTCGCCGACATGGTGATCGTCGCGACGCAGGACCGTGAGCACCGCGACCCGGTCGTCGCGCTCTCTCCCCAGGGCTACGCCGTGCTCGTCGAGAAGCCCCTCGCCCCGAGCCCGCAGGAGTGCCGCGACGTCGTGGACGCGGTCGAGGCCGCCGGGGTCCTGTTCGGCGTGTGCCACGTCATGCGGTACATGCCGTACACCGACCTCGTGAAGTCCGTCGTCGACTCCGGCGTCCTCGGCGAGGTGGTCAACGTCCAGCACCTCGAGCCCGTCGGATGGTGGCACGACGCGCACTCCTACGTGCGCGGGCCGTGGCGCAGCGAGGAGACCTCCAGCCCCATGCTGCTCGCCAAGTCGAGCCACGACCTCGACTGGATCCGGTACGTCACCGGCAAGCGCATCGCGAGCGTCGCGAGCTTCGGCTCCCTCCAGCACTTCCGCCCCGAGCAGCGACCGGCCGGCGCTGCCGCCCGGTGCCTGGACTGCCCGCTCGAGCCGACGTGCCCCTACTCGGCGCCGCGCCTGTACCTCACGACGCTGCGCGAGCAGGGGCCGATCTGGCCCGTGTCCGTCATCACGGACGCGACCGACGAGGCCGGCGTCGTCGACGCGCTGCGCACGGGCGACTACGGCCGCTGCGTCTACGCCTCGGACAACGACGTCGTCGACCACCAGGTCCTCGCGATGGAGCTCGAGGGCGGCGGTGCCGCGACCTTCACCATGACGGCGTTCTCCGAGCAGGACCATCGCAAGACCCAGATCTTCGGCACCCACGGATGCCTCGACGGCGACGGGGAGAAGGTCCGGGTCACGGATTTCCGCGACGGCAGCGTGACCGTGCACGACGCGGGCCACCACGGCGCGACGAACGCCGCCGACGACCACGGCGGCGGGGACAGCGGCGTGATGGACGCCTTCGTCCGCGCCGTCGCCACCGGCGACCCGAGCCACGTTCGCTCGGGGGCCGTCGAGTCCCTCCAGAGCCACCTCGCCGTGTTCGCGGCCGAGGAGTCGAGACACCGACGCACGATCGTCGACGTCCCGACGCGATAGCACCACCGTCCGCCCCGGACACCCACCCAGCTCCCGCCGACGGCGGGACGACACCAAGGAGACACGTCGATGACCCTGCGCACGACGAAGCGCCTCTGGACCGCCGCTCTCGCGGTCGGCACGCTCGGCGCGCTCAGCGCCTGTGCCGGCGGTGCCGGTGCCGGTGACTCCACCCCCACCCCCGAGGACGGTGCCGCGTCCGGCTCCGTGACGATGTGGACCTACCCCGTCATCGCGGACGAGGCTGCCCACAAGTCGTTCTGGGACGACCAGATCGCCACCTTCCAGGAGGAGAACCCGGACGTCGACGTCAAGGTCGAGATCTACCCCTGGGCGGGTCGCGACGAGACCCTCGCGACGGCCATCGCCGGCAACAAGGGCCCGGACGTCGTCTACCTCATCCCCGACCAGATCCCGAAGTACGCGAAGTCCCTCGCCGCGGTCGACAACTACGTGACCGACCAGGTCGGGGACCTGCGCGAGAACGCGAGCGAGGCCGTGACGGTCGACGGCGCGATGCTCGGATCCCCGCTGGTCATGAACACCAAGCCGCTCGTCTGCAACGCCGCGGCGTTCGAGGCGATCGGCGAGGAGGGCAACTACCCCGAGACGTGGGACGACCTCCTGGCGCTCGCCCCCGCGTTCAAGGAGGCCGGGTACGACGCGACGAACTACTGGGGTTCGGTCGACGCCACCCTCAACGAGTCCTTCTACCCGCTGCTCTGGCAGGCGGGCGGCTCGGTCTTCTCCGAGGACGGCACGTCCGTGGACTTCGACTCCCCTGAGGGCGTCGAGGCCCTGCAGTTCGTGGTCGACCTCGCGGAGGGCGGGTACATCGAGAAGGACCTGCTGACGACCATCCCGGCGTTCGAGCAGACGAACACCGCCAAGGGCAAGATCGCCTGCACCTGGCAGCAGGGCCCGGCCGACGTCGCCGGCTTCTGGGGCGAGGAGAACGTCGTCGTCCTGCCGCCGCTCAAGGAGGCGGAGCCGGTCGCCTTCGGCACCGTCGGGTCCCTGTCCGTGCTCAAGACCGCGGAGAACGTGGACGCCGCGGGCAAGTGGGCCGCGTTCGCGACCTCGCCCGAGGTGACCGCCGACTACGCGAAGGCCGCCGGCTGGTTCTCCCCGTACGAGAGCGAGTCCGGCCTCTACGGCGACGACCCGATCCAGTCCGCGCTCGAGGACTCCCTCCAGTACACGACCGCGGGCGAGATCAACGAGAAGTCCCGTGAGGTCATGGGCGTCCTCGCACCCGAGATCCAGGCCGCACTCATCGGCGAGAAGACGCCGGAGCAGGCCCTGCAGGACGCGGCCACCGCGGCCGACCCGCTGCTCGGCTGACCGACCCGTGGTGCGGGCAGCCTTCCCCCGGCTGCCCGCACCACGGTCCTGCGCGGTACGAGAGGAGACCCCATGACCGCGACCGCCCCCACCTCGGACGAGCTCCAGTCCGACCGAACGCCCGCCACGCGTCCACCCGCGCGAGGTTCGACACGTCGGATCGTCCAGCGCCGCGAGGCCCGGATCGGCCTGCTGTTCGCGCTGCCCGTCTTCATCCTCTTCCTCGTCTTCCGCTTCGGTCCGGCGATCGCGGGCGTGGCGCTGAGCTTCTTCGACTACACGATCGGTGTCGGCGCCGAGTGGACGGGAGTCGAGAACTTCCGCCGCATGGTCGACGACCCGGTCTTCTGGTCGGCGATGCGCGTCACGATCGTGCTGAGCCTCCTCATCGTCCCGGTGTCCCTCGCGATCTCGACCTTCATGGCGCTCATGGTGCGCCGGTCGTTCCGCGGGTCCGGCTTCTACCGCTCGGTGTTCTTCCTGCCCGTCGTCACGAGCCTCGTGCTCGCGGCGACCGTGTTCACCTGGGTCTTCTCGTCGAACGGGCCGTGGTCCGCCCTCATGGGATCGCTCGGCTTCTCGCGCGACTCGTGGCTCGGCTCGACGCTGCTGGTCCTCCCCGCGCTCGCGATGGTCGCGATCTGGTCGCGCTTCGGGTACGGGATGCTCATCCTCCTCGCCCGTATGCAGGACCTGCCGCGCGAGCTCGAGGAGGCGGCGGCGATCGACGGCGCCGGACCGTGGAAGCGGTTCTGGCACATCATCGTGCCCCAGCTCAAGCCGACCCTGTTCTTCCTCGCCGTCATCGAGACGACCGCGTCGTTCCAGATCTTCGACCTCGTCTACGTCATGACGGCCGGGGGCCCGGCCCGCGCGAGCTACAACATGGTCTTCTACATCTACGACCAGGGCTTCAAGTACTTCGACCTCGGGTATGCGAGCGCGCTCGGCGTGGCGCTCTTCGTCGTGACGCTCGTCGTCGCCCTGATCCAGCGCTACGCCATCGGGAGGGACAAGTGACCACCGCCGACCCCACCACCGCCGGCAGGGTGCTCGAGGGCGCCGCGATGCCGGTACGCCCGGCGACGACCCGGCGCCGCCGCGGCCGCTCCGGCGCGAACGACCTTTCCGTGCGCGGCAAGGTCGTGCGCTACGTCGTGCTGTCCCTCGCCGCGGTCGTGACGATCTTCCCGTTCTACGCGATGGTCGTGCTGTCGTTGAAGCCTGCCGCGGCGATCGACTTCCCCGCGTCGCTCCTGCCCACGAACCTGACGACCGAGGCGTACGACCGGGTGCTCGGCGCAGGCAACATCGGCACGTGGCTCGCCAACACGCTCGTCTACTCGGTCGTGTCCGTCGTCGCGGTGCTGCTGCTCGCGTCGATGGCGGGCTACGCGTTCGCGAAGAAGAAGTTCCCCGGCCGCGAGGCGATGTTCTGGTCGTTCCTCGCCATGGTCATGGTCCCCTACCACGTGACGCTCATCCCGACCTTCATCCTCATCGCGCAGGCGGGCGGGCTCGACACCTACTGGGGCCTGATCCTGCCGACGCTCGCGAACGCGCAGGCCGTGTTCCTCATGCGGCAGTTCATCATCGACCTGCCCGACGACCTCTTCGAGGCCGCGAAGCTCGACGGCGCCTCGGAGTGGCGGATCTTCCTCACCATCGTGCTGCCGCTGTGCAAGCCGATCCTCGCCACGCTCGGGACGTTCGTGTTCCTGTGGCACTGGAACGACTTCCTGTGGCCGCTCATCATCGGCCAGGGCACCGACCACTGGACCCTGACCGTCGGGATCGCGTCGCTCCAGCAGCAGGACGTCCCGCTGAACATGGTCCTGGCGGGCGCCACGATCTCGTTCGTCCCCATCTTCGCCTCGTACCTCGTCGCCCAGCGCTTCTTCGTCGAAGGCGTCACCTCGTCCGGAATCAAGGGATGACCCGTCACATGGCCCAGCACACGCCCCAGCAGAGCTCTACCCTCCCCACCCCGAAGGCGCCCGCGTCGGTCGCGGAGCTCGAGGAGCTCCTGACGACGCCGTCGCCGGCTCTCGTCGAGGACGTGGCCGCCCGCTCCGGCGACCTCGTCATCCTCGGCGCGGGCGGCAAGATGGGGCCGTCGCTGACCGTCCTCGCACGCCGCGCGCTCGACGCCGCCGGACGCACGGGGGACGCGGTGCACGCCGTCTCCCGCTGGTCCGACGCCGCGCAGGCGGACCGCCTGCGCGAGGCCGGGGTGAACGTCGTCGCGGCGGACCTCCTCGCTCCCGACGCGGACCTCGCCACCCTGCCCGACGGCGCCGACGTCGTCTACATGGTCGGCGCGAAGTTCGGTACGGCCTCCGCCCCGTCGCTCGCATGGGCGGCGAACGCCGCGCTCGTGCACGACGTCGCACGCCGGTACGCGGACTCGACGATCGCCGCGTTCTCGACGGGCAACGTCTACCCTCTCGTCCCGGTCGAGTCGGGCGGATGCTCGGAGGACGACCCCGTCGGCCCCGTCGGCGAGTACGCGATGAGCTGCCTCGGTCGCGAGCGCGTGCTCCAGCACGCGGCACTGACGCGCGGCACGAAGGTCGCGACGATCCGGCTCAACTACGCCGTCGACCTCCGCTACGGGGTCCTGTTCGACGTCGCGTCGCCGATCCTTGCGGGCGAGCCCGTCGACCTCACGACGGGGCACGTGAACGTCGTGTGGCAGGGGTACGCGAACGAGGTCGCGCTGCGTGCGCTCGGGGTCGCGAGCGCTCCCGCGACGGCGCTCAACCTCACCGGCCCGGAGACCGCCTCGGTGCGGCGCATCGCCGAGCTGCTCGGCCGCGGCCTGGACCGCGACGTCACGTTCGCCGGAGAGCCGTCGCCCACCGCGCTGCTCAACGACGCGAGCCGCTGCCACGAGCTGTTCGGCTATCCGCAGGTCCCGCTGCGCACGCTCGTCGACTGGCAGGCGCAGTGGCTCGCGGCGGACCTGCCGACGAGCGGCAGGCCGACCAAGTTCGCCGTGCGCGACGGGGCGTTCTGATGGCTGCGCCCACCTCGACGACCCCGACGGCGGTACCTCGCCTCGCCGACGACGTCGCTGCGCTCCTGCGTGCCGGCACCGTCATCCCCGCGCAGCCGCTCGCGCTCGACGTGGACCGCCGTCTCGACGAGCGCCGCCAGCGTGCGCTGACGCGCTACTACCACGCGGCCGGTGCCGGGGGCGTGGCCGTCGGCGTGCACACCACGCAGTTCGAGATCCGTGAGCACGGCCTGCTGCGCCCCGTGCTCGAGCTCGCGGCCGAGGTCTCGCGCGACACGATCGCGGGCCGTCCGCCCGCCGGCTCCGCACACGCCGGTCCGCGCCCGCTCGTGCAGGTCGCGGGCGCGGCCGGGGACGTCCGGCAAGCGGTCGCCGAGGCCGAGCTGGCCGCCTCGCTCGGGTACGACGCCGTCCTGCTCGCGCCCCGCGTGCCGAGCCTCGCCGGCTCGCGCGACGAGGTCGAGAGGGTGCTGCTCGAGCGTGCGCGCGCTGTCGGTGAGGTGCTGCCCGTCATCGGCTTCTACCTGCAGGAGGCGATCGGCGGCCCGCGGCTCTCCGTGGACTTCTGGCGCGAGTACGCCGCGATCGAGGCGGTCGTCGCGATCAAGGCAGCGCCGTTCCACCGCTACCGCACGCTCGACGTGCTGCACGGTGTCGCGGCGTCAGGCCGCGGGGACGAGATCGCGCTGTACACGGGCAACGACGACGCGATCGTCGCCGACCTCACGCAGCGCCTCGACGTCCCGGTGACCGACGCGGAGGGTCGGTCCTCGACCTTCGCCGCACGGTTCGTCGGCGGGCTCCTCGGGCAGTGGGCCGTGTGGACGCGGGGCGCGGTCGAGACCCTGCGCCTCGCGCACGCCGCACAGGGCATCGGCCCCGACGGCGGCCCCATGGTCCCGGACCACGCCGCCCTGGCGACGCTCACCGCGCGCGCCTCGGGTCTCACCGACGCCAACGCCGCCGTGTTCGACGCCGCCCACGACTTCGCCGGTGTCATCGCCGGGGTGCACGAGGTGTTGCGCCGGCAGGGCCTGCTCGAGGGCACCTGGTGCCTCGACCCCGACGAGGCGCTCTCCCCCGGGCAGGGCGACGAGCTGACGCGCGTGACGGCGTCGTACCCGTGGCTCGCCGAGGCCGACGACGCGCTCGTCGCGGAGCACCTCGAGGCATGGTTGCGATGACAGCGCCCCGCCGGCACCCGGGCGCCCTCGTCGCCGTCGCGCCGTGGCTGCGCGCCGAGCTGTTCGAGCCGGCGACCTGGAACCGGGTCGCCGCGACCGGGCCGCTGATCCTCGTCGATGCCCCGGCGGCGCTCGTCGACGCACTCGAGGCGATGCCGGCCGCCGCGCGCGACGACGTCGACGTGCTCGTGATCTCGTGGGGAACCCCCCGCCTCGACGCCGCGACGCTCGACCGCCTCCCCGGCCTGCGCCTCGTCGCGCACACGGGGTCGTCGGTCAAGCCGTTCGTGTCGCCGGAACTGTGGGCCCGCGGCGTGCGCGTCACGCAGGCCGGGCAGGCGATGGCGCGCCCCGTGGCCGAGGTGTCGGTGACGTTCGCCCTCGCCCTGCTGCACCAGGTCCCGTCCTTCCACAACGCGCTGCACGACGGCGCGCCCTGGGCCGACGCCGAGTCGGCACCGCCTCGGTACGAGGTCGCAGGGACGCGCGTCGGAGTGGTCGGCGCGTCGCGCACCGGACGCGCGGCGATCACGATGCTGCGGGCGCTGGGGGCGGAGGTCGTGGTCGCCGACCCGACGCTCGACGCCGAGGCCGCCGCGGAGCTCGGCGCCCGGCTCGTCCCGCTCGACGAGCTCCTCGCCACGAGCCGGGTGACGATGCTCCACGCGCCTGTGCTCCCCGAGACCCACCACCTCCTCGGTGCGCGCGAGCTCGCCCTGATGCCGGACCACGCCGGGCTCGTCAACACCGCCCGCTCGTGGCTCACGGACGAGTCCGCGCTCGTGGACGCGCTCGCGACCGGCCGGATCTCCGCGGCGCTGGACGTGTTCGACACCGAGCCGCTCCCGGTCGACCACCCGCTGCGAGGGTTGCCGAACGTCGTGCTCACGCCGCACCACGCCGCCGCGACGGTCCAGGGCCGATTCGCCCAGGGCGCTGTCGTCGCCGGTGAGGTCGAGCGGTTCCGTCGTGGTCTCACGCTCGAGCACGAGGTCCGCGAGCAAGACCTGGGCTCGATCGGCTAGGTCGTCTCACGGCAGGGCGACGCGTCGTGTCGATCTGGCCCTGTCCCGTTCGACCTGTGGATGAGAGGGTCGGATGGACCGGCCCACCGACACCGGGAGTGAACGATGAAGTACATGCTCATCATGCGCAGCACCGACGAGGGTATGGCGGCTTTCCAGGACGTCTCGTTCGACGAGATGCTCGAGACCATGGGCCGCTTCAACGACGAGCTCATCCACGCGGGCGTGCTCCTCGCGGCCGAGGGGCTGGACGACCCCGCCCAGGGCGTGGTCGTCGACCTGTCGTCCGACGTGCCCGTCGTGACGGACGGCCCGTACGGAGAGACGAAGGAGCTCTTCGGGGGCTACTACATCCTCGACGTCGCGACCAAGGAGGAGGCCGTCGAGTGGGCCAAGCGGCTCCCGTACTCGGGCCCCGGCACGAAGGTCGAGATCCGCCGCGTCCCGACCATCGACGAGTTCCCGCAGGACAACGAGTGGATCCGCAGGGAGAAGGCCTGGCGGGAGTCCACCGGCCAGCTGTGACCGCCGCGACACCGCCCGACGGCCGGCGCGCGGTCGAGGCCGTGTGGCGCATCGAGTCCGCACGGATCGTCGGCGCCCTCGCCCGGTACACGGGCGACTTCGCGCTCGCCGAGGACCTCGCGCAGGAGGCTCTGGCCGAGGCGCTCGTCGCATGGCCGCGCGACGGCGTGCCCCGGAACCCGTCGGGCTGGCTGCTCACGGTGGGCAGGCGGCGCGCGATCGACGCCTTCCGCCGCCGGTCCGCGCTCGACGAGCGGTACGCCGCCCTCGCCCACGACCTGAGCGAGGGCGGCGCCGCGACCGGGGGGACGTCGTCGGGCACGCGTCCCGGGATCGGGCCCGAGGGCGGCACCGGTGGCGGGGAGGACATGCTGTGGGACCCGGACCGGGTGGACGACGACGTGCTCGCGCTCATGTTCGTGGCGTGCCACCCGGTGCTGTCACGCGAGGCGCAGGTCGCGCTCACGCTGCGCGTGGTCGGCGGGCTGTCGAGCGACGAGATCGCGCGGGCGTTCCTCGTGCCGACCGCGACGATCCAGGCCCGCATCACGCGCGCGAAGAAGACGCTCGCCGCGGCGCACGTGCCGTTCGGCGTGCCACCGGCCGACGGTCGCCGCGAGCGCCTCGGCTCCGTCCTGGGCGTGCTGTACGTGATCTTCACCGAGGGCTCGGCGGCGACGTCGGGCGACGACTGGCTCCGGCCCGACCTCGCGCACGAGGCCGTCCGGCTCGCGCGCGTCCTCGCCGGCCTGGTGCCTGACGAGCACGAGACGCATGCGCTCGTCGCCCTCCTCGAGCTCACCGCCGCCCGCTTCCCCGCGCGGACCGCGCCCGACGGCTCGCCGGTCCTGCTCGCTGACCAGGACCGACGCCGGTGGGACCGGTCCGCGATCCGGCGCGGACGGGCGGCCCTCGCTCGCGCCGACACGGTCGGTGCGGCGGGGCCGACGAGCCAGGGTCGCGGCGCGTACGGGCTGCAGGCGGCGATCGCCGAGTGCCACGCCGTGGCGCCGTCGGTCGAGGAGACCGACTGGGAGCGGGTCGTGCTGCTGTACGAGGCGCTCGGGCGGATCGCCCCGTCGCCGGTCGTCGAGCTGAACCGGGCGGTGGCCGTCGCGATGGCCTACGGTCCGGCGGCGGGGCTGACGATCGTCGACGAGCTGGTCGCGACCGACCGGTTGCCCGGGTTCCACCTGCTGCCGAGCGTGCGCGCCGAGCTGCTCGGGCGGCTCGGGCACGTCGACGAGGCCCGGGCCGAGTACGCGCTCGCGATCCGGCTCTGCCCCAACGTGCGCGAGCGTGCACTGCTGGAGCGCAAGGCTGCCGCGCTCGGGCGGTAGCGCGGGCGGGGTTCAGCGGCCCTCGCGACGGCGTCGGCCCGGGAGCGTCGCGAGGGCGACACCCGCGAGGCTCAGCAGCCCGCCGACGAGGGCGAACGGGGCGGGCACCTCGGCCAGCAGCGCCCAGGAGAGCACGACGACGAGCGACGGGACGAGGTACGTCGACGCCGCCAGGCGGCCGGCGCTGGTCCGGGAGAGCGCGTAGCCCCAGGTCGTGAACGCCACCGCGGTGGGGAAGAACCCGAGGTAGAGCACCGCCGCGGTCGACGACCCCGGTGCCACCGCGATCTCGCGCAGGAGCGCGGGCGCGAACGGGAGGCACGCGACGGTGCCCGCGACGCAGCCGAGCCAGGTCATGGTGAGCGCGTCGACCCGGGACAGCAGCCGCTTCTGGGCAGTGGCGGAACCGGCGTAGAGCGCTGCGGCGCCGAGACCGAGGGCCACCCCGACCACGTCCGCCCGGCCGGTCGAGGTGGTCACCGTGATGACCGCGACCCCGGAGAAGGCCACCGCCATCCCGGCGAGGAGCCGCCGGGGGAACCCTTCCCCGAGGAGCGTCCCGGCGAGGACGGCGACGAGGACGGGAGCGACGTTGACGAGGAGCGCGGTCGTGCCGGCGTCGAGGTGCTGCTCGGCCGCGTTGAGCGCGAGGTTGTAGAGCGCGAACCAGGCGACGCCCCAGGCCACGACGGCGACGAGCGTGCTCCCCCGCGGCAGCCGCGGGAGGCCGGACACGATGCTCGCGACCGGACCGGAGGACAGCGGGTCCGCACGACGGGCTGCGCGCACGAGCACGATCGCCGTGAGACCGACGGACCCCGCGAGCTGGCGTCCGAGCGCGAGCGCACCGGGCGAGAAGTCGTGACCCGCGGCCCGCACGCCGACGAACGCCGACGCCCAGAGCACGACCGTCACGCCCGCGGCGACGAGGACGAGCACGCCCGTGCGACGTGTGCGCTGGTCCCGCGACTCCTGCTGCGGCGACTGCTGCGACACCCTCTGCGACATGGCCATGCCTCGATCATCGCCACGCCGATCATGAAGCACCAGCACGTGTACCTACCGGACAGTTCAGTGCGGCTGTATCGTCGGACCATGCTCGACGTGCACCGGCTCCGCATCTTCCGCTCCGTCGTCGCGAGCGGGTCCGTCCAGGCCGCAGCGGCGAACCTGGGCTACACGCCGTCGGCCGTGAGCCAGCACGTGGCCGCGCTCCAGCGCGAGACCGGGCTGTCCCTCCTCGAGCGCGCCGGCCGAGGCGTCCGGCCCACCGCGGCAGGGCTCGCTCTCGCCGCCCAGGCCGACGACGTCCTCGCGCGCCTCGGCGAGGTCGAGGCGGTCGTCGCCGACCTGCGAGCGGGTCGCACCGGTGTCCTGTCGATCGCCTACTTCGCCTCCGTCGGCGCGGCCTGGCTGCCCGCCGTCGTGCGCCGACTCACGAACGACTACCCCGGCGTCCGGCTCGACCTGTCGCTCAGCGACTCGATCCCGGACGACCCGGACCGGCGGGCCGACGTCCAGATCGCCGTCGTGCCGAAGGACTACGAACCCGGCCAGGGCTTCCGGGCGCACCACCTGCTGGACGACCCGTACGTCGTCGCGCTGCCCGCCGACCACGAGCTCGCCGGGCGGACGGCGATCGAGCTCGTCGAGCTCGTCGACGAACGCTGGATCGACAACGACTTCGCGCGCGGCTGGTGCCGGTCCGTCCTGCTCGAGGCGTGCCTGGCGGCCGGGTTCACCCCGACGTTCCACGTCGAGGCCCACGACTACCCCACGGCGCTCGCGTTCGTCGCCGCGGGCGTCGGCATGACGGTGCTCCCCGCGCTCAGCGCGACGCACCTGCCACCCGGGCTCGTCGCCGTGCCCGTCGTCCGCCCCACCCCGGTGCGCTCGATCCACGCGCTGGTGCGCGACACCGTCGCGGCGACGCCGCCCGCACGGGCCGCGCTCGAGGCGTTGCGAGCCGGCGTGCTGCGAGCCGGCGTTGCGCCGGACAACCGGCGCCCGGCCCCTCAGCCGTCGACCGTGTAGGGCCTGTCCGGCCAGTAGGCCCACTCCTCGAAGTGCTCGACCCGCCCGTTCCCGGCGAACCGCAGGATCCACAGGTCGCGGTACTCCTGGTGCTCCGGCTCGGCGTACTCGACCTCCACGCGCACGACCGCGTCCAGGCCCTCGACCGCGACGGGCTCCGCCCGCATCGTGAAGGACGCGCCGTCGTCGACCAGCCAGAAGTCGCCGATCGCGTCGAGCCCGACGAGCGGGTCGGTGTACGGCGAGCGCAGATACCGGGCGTCCTCGGTGAACAGGCGGGCGACCGCGCCCCTGTCCTGGCCACGCCACGCGCGCTCGTACCCGTCCACCCACGCCATGACGGCGGCCCTGTCCATCCGAGTTCCCCCTCGTCGCAGCCCCACCACACCCTGCACCACGACGAGGTGCCCCGCCCGACGAGGGGCGGGATGCCGGCTCGCCGTCAGCTCTCGTCGCGCAGCACGACGTCGAGGTGCTCGAACCGGCCCAGCAGGCCGTCGTCGAGCGCGGACGCCCCGACCAGTCCGGGGTCTGCGCAGAAGTGCACCGTCGTGCCCGTCGCGGACGACGGCGGGAGCGCGGTCAGGCCGGTGGCCGGGACACCGTGCTCGTAGCGTTGCGTCCAGGAGCCGTCACGGCGGTGGTTCGTGTGCTCGAGCCAGGTGCTCAGCGCGGCGACCGTGGACATGCCTCGGCGGGGACGTGCGTCGGGAAGGCGAGGGCTGTCGTCGGCGTCGAAGAACCGCAGGTCCTTCGTCGCCATGACCGGCTTGCGGACCACCCGGCCGTCGCCGTCGCGCCGCGTGTCGGTCCCGCGGCCGTCGTCCGCCACGGAGACCGAGCCGTCCGCGTGCCGCGTCACCACGGCGCGGCCGACCGTGTCCTGGCTCTCGGCCTCCTCGTCGGCGTACGCGAGCACCTCGAGCACGAGGTGCGCGACACCGCCGGCGGCGAGCTCGCCCGCGCGCTCCCGTACCGCAGCGAGGTGCTCGTGGTCGACCTCCCAGGCCCACTCGTGCGTCGTGCTCACCCAGTCGTGCGAACCGTCGACCATGCGCCCGACCCTATCGGGCCGGGTCCGTGCACGGGGCCGACCCGGGGGACAATCGACGACGTGACCGACGCTCCTGACCACCGCCCCGAGACCGACTGGCGACCGCACGTCGCGGACCCGGGGTCGCGGCCACCGTCGACCGTCCCGCACGTCGTGTTCTTCGAGCCCCGCATCCCGGGGAACACCGGCAACGCGATCCGCCTGGCCGCGCTCACGGGCGCCCGGCTGCACCTCGTCGAGCCGCTGGGGTTCGAGATGGACGAGCCGCGGCTGCGGCGCGCGGGCCTCGACTACCACGACCTCGCCGCGGTGGAGGTGCACGCGGACCTCGACGCGGCGCTCGCGACCCTGCCGGGACGGGTGTTCGCGTTCACGACGCGCGCGACGACGTCGTACACCGACGTGACCTACCGGCCCGACGACGTGCTGCTGTTCGGCCCCGAGCCCACCGGCCTGCCCGACGACGTGCTCGCCCACCCGCGCCTGACCGACCAGCTGAAGATCCCCATGGTGCCCGGTCGGCGCTCGCTCAACCTGACGAACGCGGCCTCGGTCGCGGTGTACGAGGCGTGGCGGCAGACGGGATTCGTCGGCGGCGCGTGACCTGTCAGCGCCGGACGCCCTCAGGTGCCGTGGCGTGCTGACAGGTCGGGGACGTCGCCCGTGAGGTAGTGCTGGACCTGGGGCGCGACCGCCGCGACGACCACGTCGTGGGGTGCGCTCGCGAGCGGCTCCAGGCCGAGCAGGTACCGCACCATGACGAGCCCGGCGAGCTGGGTCGCGACGAGGTCACCGCGCCACCGTGCCTCCTCCTCGTCGAGCCCGAGCGGCTCGACGGCCGTCCGGATCACGCGCGTCCGGACGAACTCGCCGAGCAGCGCCGCGCCCCGCGAGCTGCGCAGCGACGAGCGCACGACCACGAGGGCGGCGCTGCCCGTCGGCGAGTCCCACACGGTCAGCAGGGTCCGCACGAGGTGCTCGCCCAGTCGCTCCAGGTCGTCCGGCAGGTCCGCCGACAGGAGGTCCCGCGGGTCCATCGGCGCGTCCACGACCGCCTGGAACAGCTTCTCCTTCGAGCCGAACCAGTGGTGGATCATCGCCGGGTCCACACCCGCGCGGTCGGCGATCCCGCGCACGGTCGCGGCGTCGAACCCGTGCCGCGCGAACTCCTCGCGACCGGCCGAGAGGATCTGACCGCGGGTGTCCCCGCCTCCCGGTCGGCGCCCGCGCCGCCCGGTCGACCCACGCCCCGTCACGCTTCGCCCCGGTCCACGAGGACCATCGTCTCCTCGAGCGTCGCGGGCACGACGGCGGTGCTCGCCTCGACCCCGGCCCTCGCCAGGGCCGCCTCGACGTCCGCTGGCGGCCTCCCGGCGACGCGCGTGGTCCGGCCGTCGAGCACCACGGGCAGCCCTGCGTCGGCGAGCGCCCCGAAAGCCGCGGCCCAGTCGTCGGTCCGCACGACGACCGCCTCGCGCCCCGCGGTGATGTCGTCGACCGTCCCGTGCGCGACGCGCCGCCCGTGCGCCATGATCTCCAGCCGCGAGCACTGCGTGGCCTCCTGCATGTAGTGCGTCGTGACCAGCACGCCGACACCGGCCTCGGCCTGCTCGTGGATCGTGTCCCACAGCCGGGCGCGCGCGAGCGGGTCGACGCCGGACGTCGGCTCGTCGAGGATCAGCAGGCGCGGCGCGTGCAGGAGGGCGCAGTGGAACGCGAGCCGGCGCTGCAGGCCGAGCCCGATCCGCGCGACGAGCGTCCGCCGCACGGCGGCGAGCTCGACCGGCAGCGGCGGCGGGTCGGTGACGGAGTACGCGTGCGCGACGAACTCGACGTTCTGGTCCACCGACAGGTCGGTGTAGAGCCCGAGCCCTTGCGGCACGTACCCGAGCGCGTGCCGGTCAGCGGCCGCGGGCGCGGTTCCGAGCACCCTGACCTCACCGGCGTCCGCGGCCTCCAGCGCGAGCAGCACGCGCAGCAACGTCGTCTTTCCCGCGCCGTTCGCGCCGAGCAGACCCACGATCTCGCCGGGCCCCACGCGCAGGGACACGTCGTCGACGGCGGTCAGGCTGCCGTAGGTCTTCACCACGCCGGTCGCCTCGACCAGCGTGCCCGACGGCGCGGGGCCGGGCCCGGCGGACGCGTCCGTCGTGTGGGCGGGCACCTCGCGGGCGTGCCGCCCGCTCATGACGCGCTCCCGGCGAGCGCCAGCACGACGAGCGCGTCCTCCAGGTCGGGCGTGACCCGCTCCCCCGGTGGTGGCTGCACACCCGGCGGGGTCCACGTGTGGAACTGGGTGCCACGGCGCCAGGTGCGGTCGGCGAGCGAGAGGGGCGTGCCGTCGTCGGGCATCGCGGCTCTGTCCGGACCCCGGTCGCTCACCGTGACCTGACCGGGGAGCGCGGCGACGACGCCGTCGGCGTCGGACGCGGCGAGGACGCGCCCGGCGTCCAGCGCGACGACGGTCGCGGCGCGCTCGGCCTCGTCGAGGTAGGTGGTCGCGAGCGCGACGGCGGTGCCCGCGGCGGCGGCCTCGGCGACCAGGCGCCACAGCTCGACCCGGCTCACCGGGTCGACGCCGGTGCTCGGCTCGTCGAGCAGCAGCAGGTCCGGCTCGTGGAGCATCGCGAGGCAGAACCCGAGCTTCTGGCGCATGCCGCCCGAGAGCTGCCCGCCGAGGCGGTCCCGCGCGCCGTCCAGTCCGGCCCGCCCCAGCAGCTCGTCCGCGCGCGCCGCCGACGCCCGGGTGCCCATCGAGTACGCCGCACCCACGAACTCCACGTTCTCCGCGACGGACAGCGTGCGCCACACGCCCGACGTCGCGGGTTGGAACCCGATCCGCTCGACCGGCGGGACGTCCACAAACCCGCCTGCGAGGGCGACACGGCGCACCAACGTGCGCAGCAGTGTCGTCTTGCCCGCACCGTCACCCCCGACGAGCGCCGTGACCTCTCCACGCGGCAGGTCCACGGTGACGGTGTCCAGCGCGGGCGGGACGTCCGCACCGTGCCCGTGCCCGCCGTCGAACCGGACCGTGACGTCACGCGCGCCCCACATCAGCGGGCGCCCTTCGGGGAGATCTCGCGCCGGAGCCGCAGCGTCGCGGCCCCGAAGATGACCACGGCCATGACCGTGAGGATCACGAGCGGGAGCCACAGGTAGTCCCACGACGCGTCGCGCAGCATGACGCCCTGGGAGATCTTGGTGAACCACGTCAGCGGCAGGAGGTAGCCGATCCACCGCACGCCCGCCGCCATCGCGTCGAGCGGGAAGATCATGCCCGACAGCAGCACCTGCGGCAGCAGCGTCATGAGCGCGACCTGCACCGCCTGGCCGGTGGTCTGGGAGACCGTCGAGATCAGCACGCCCATGCCGAGGACCACGAACAGGAAGATCCCCGCCCCGAGCACGAAAGCGACGACGCTGCCGGCGAACGGCACGCCGAAGATCCCCATGCCCAGCAGCGTCACGACCACCATGTCGAAGCACGCGAGCAGGAAGTACGGCGCGATCTTGCCGAGGATCACCGCGGCCGACGAGAACGGCATGACCGCGAGCTGTTCCAGCGTTCCCGCCTCGCGCTCGCGCACCAGGCCGATGCTCGTGATGATCGTGCCGATGAACGTGAGGATCAGGCCGATCAGCGCGGGCACCATGACCCAGGAGGTCTCGAGGTCCGGGTTGAAGAGGATCTCGGAGTCGACCGCATCGCCGAGCCCCGCGACCATGACGTTCGCGGCCTGCGCGGCGAAGAGGTTGGACCCGTCGATGTAGACCAGCGGGGTGCCGTCCGCCGACCCGGGCAGCGCGTCGCCGGTGACGATCGCGAGGTCCGCGTGGTCGTCGCGCAGCTGGTCGTGCGCATCGGCCGCGGTACCTGCCGGGTCCGAGGAGACGACGTCGAGCGACTCGTCGCCGGTGTCGCCGCCCTCGATCCGCTGGACGACCGCGTCCGACTGCGACCCGACCACGGCGACCTTCAGCTCGGAGACCGTGAAGTTCGCGGCGTAGCCGAACACGATCAGCAGCAGCAGCGGCAGGGCGACGAGCATCGCAAGGGTGCGCCTGTCGCGCCGCAGCTCGCGGAACTCCTTCATCATCATCGCGCGCACGGTGCGCCTCCTGGTCGTGGCAGAAATTCATCGTGCAGTGAATTTCAAGCGTAGACCCGCCCCACGAACCTGGCCATACCTGCCGAGGTAGTACCCCGGTCCGGACCGGGGTACTACCTCGCGGACTCGAGTCAGGTGAGGTCGCGGACCGCGGCGTACTGCGCGCGGATCGCCGGGACCTCGTCGGCCTCGCTGACGGTGCCCGACGACGCGGCCCAGGTCGGTGGGTCGACCGCGGTCCCGGCACGGTGACCGGCGAGCACCCACGCCGCCTGGCGCGCTGCGCCGTCGGCCACGTACTCCCCCGGCTCCGGGATCGTCACCGGCAGGCCGAGGACCTGCGGTGCGATCTGCCGGACCGCCTCGGACTGCGCACCACCGCCGATGAGCTGCACGCGCTCCACCCGGACCCCGAGCGCGCGCAGCGCGTCGAGGCCGTCCGCCAGCCCGCACAGCATGCCCTCGACGAACGCCCGCGCGAGGTGCGCGGGGGTCGACGTCGCGAGGGTGACGCCGTGCAGCGTCCCGGTCGCGTCGGGGCGGTTCGGCATGCGCTCGCCCTCGAGGTAGGGCACGAGGACGAGCCCGTCGGCGCCGGGCGGCGCCTGGAGAGCCAGCCGGGACAGACCGGCGTGGTCGACGCCGAGGACCTCGCGCGCGGCGTCGAGCACCCGGCTCGCGTTGAGCGTCACCGCGAGCAGCAGGTACCGGCCCGTGGCGTCGGAGAACCCGTTGACCAGGCCTGACCCGTCCCCCGTGCGGTCGTCGGCGACCGCCGAGACCACCCCGGACGTCCCGATCGACACCGCGACGTCGCCCGCGACCATGCCCAGGCCGAGCGCGGCGCCCGCGTTGTCCCCGGCCCCCGGGCCGAGCAGCGCGCCACCCTCGACGCCCGCACCGGCCACGGACGGGTGCGCCCGGCCCGCGACCTGCGACGGCTCGACGACGCGCGGCAGCACCACGTCCGTCCGCCCGAGCGCGAGCTCGAGCAGGTCGAGGCGGTACCCGCTGCGGCCGTCGTCGGACGTCTCGCCGGACGCTGCGGCCCGTGTCGCGTCCCAGTACCCCGTCCCCGACGCGTCGGACGCGTCCGTGACGAGCGCGTCCAGGTCGGGACCGCCCGGCGCCGTCGGGTCTCCCGCCGGCCCGTACCCGGCGATGCGCCAGGACAGCCAGTCGTGCGGGAGCGCGACGGCGGCCACGCGCGCCGCGTTCTGGGGCTCCGCGTCGCGCAGCCAGCGCAGCTTGGTGACCGTGAGCGACGCGACCGGGACGGACCCGATCGCGTCGGCCCACGCCTGGGCGCCCTTGTCGTGGTCCCCGCCGCCGAGCTCGCCCACGAGATCGCGGGCCGCGCCCGCGGACCGCGTGTCGTTCCAGAGCAGCGCCGGCCGGATCACGTTCCCGTCGACGTCGAGCGCGACCATCCCGTGCTGCTGACCACCGACGGCGAGCGCCGCGACGTCGTCCAGACCGCCGGCCGCCGCGACCGCGGCACCGAGGGCGTCCCACCACGCGGTGGGGTCGACCTCGGTGCCGTCGGGGTGGCTCGCCGAGCCGAAGCGCCGCAGCGCCCCGGTCTCGGCGTCGCGGACGACGACCTTGCAGGACTGCGTGGACGTGTCGATCCCGGCGACGAGAGCCATCAGCCGATGAGGTGCTCGAGCGCGAGCTGGTTGAGGCGCACGAACCCGAAGTCGCGGTTCGCCGCGGCGTCGACGTCGAAGTCCTCGTACGCGCTGCGGTCGGCCAGGATGTCGGCGACGGTCTCACCCTCGGCGAGGGTCGGCTCGCCCAGCTCGAAGACGCCGGAGTGCGCGAACGCCTCCTGCACGCGGCTGTCCGCACGGTAGGCCGCGGCCTTGCGCGCAAGGAGACGGTAGGTGTCCATGTTGGCGCTCGCGGAGTCCCACACGCCGACCTCGTTCTCGGTGCGCGACGGCTTGTAGTCGAAGTGGCGCGGTCCGGTGTAGCGCGGCCCGCCGTTCGGGAAGCCGTTCTCCAGGAGGTCGACGGTGAAGAACGCCGACAGCAGGTCGCCGTGACCGAACACGAGGTCCTGGTCGAACTTGATGGACCGCTGGCCGTTCAGGTCGATGTGGAAGAGCTTGCCCGCCCACAGGGCCTGCGCGATGCCGTGCGTGTAGTTCAGGCCCGCCATCTGCTCGTGACCGGTCTCGGGGTTGAGGCCGACGATGTCGCCGTGCTCGAGCTTCGCGATGAGCGCGAGCGCGTGCCCGATCGTGGGGAGGAAGATGTCGCCGCGCGGCTCGTTCGGCTTGGGCTCGAGCGCGATCTTGAGGTCGTAGCCCTGGCTCTTGATGTAGCCCGCGACGGTGTCGATGCCCTCGGCGTAGCGCTCGTGCGCGGAGTTCAGGTCCTTGGCGCCGTCGTACTCGGTGCCCTCGCGGCCGCCCCACATGACGAACGTCTTCGCGCCCAGCTCGGCCGTGAGGTCGACGTTGCGCAGCACCTTGCGCAGTGCGTAGCGACGCACGCCGCGGTCGTTCGAGGTGACGCCGCCGTCCTTGAAGACGGGGTGGCTGAACAGGTTGGTCGTCACCATCTCGATGACGAGCCCCGTCTCCTGCGCCGCCTGGCGCACGGAGTCGAGGCGGCGGGTGCGCTCGGCGTCGTCGGACCCGAAGGGCACGACGTCGTCGTCGTGGAACGTGAAGCCCCACGCGCCGAGGTCGGCGAGCTTGCGGACCGACTCGGCGGGGTCCAGGGCCGGGCGGCTCGCGCTGCCGAACTGGTCCTGCGCGTTCCAGCCCACGGTCCACAGACCGAAGGAAAAGTTGATGTCGGTGTCGTTGCTGGCGCGCTCGTCGGCCACGGTGATCTCCTCGTCATCGAGTGGGACGCGGCGGCGCCTCGTGCGCCACCGCATTTTTGTTGTACGGATGAACTTATGCCGTGAGGTGCGCTAAGGTCAAGACCGTGAACCGCGCCGTCGCGACCAGCACCGGTCCAGCCGCCAGGCAGGCCACGCTGCGCGAGCACAACATCGCCCTCGTCGCACGGGCCGTCCTCGGCTCACCCACGCCATGCTCCCGTGCCGACATCGCCGCCGCGAGCGGGCTCGCGCGCGCGACCGTCTCGACCCTGGTGGACCGCCTCGTCACGGCGCGCATCGTCGCCGAGCTCGCGCCGGCCACACCCCAGCGTGCCGGTCGACCCGCCGTACCGCTCGTGGCAGCGCCGCGCACGATCGTCGGGCTCGGCCTGGAGGTGAACGTCGACTACCTCGGCGGACGCGTCGTCGACCTCACCGGGGCCGTGGTGGCCGAGCACGTGCAGCCCGACGACCTCCACGACAGCTCCCCGGACAAGGTGCTCGTCGAGCTGGGCCGCATCGCGCGCGCCCTCGTCGACCAGGTCGTCGGCGAGGGCATGTGCGTCGCCGGTGCGACGCTCGCCCTCCCCGGGCTCGTCGACGTACGGACCGGACGCCTGGAGGTCGCGCCCAACCTCGGCTGGTCCGGTCTCGACCCCGTCCCCGCGCTCGGGCTCGACCTCGGCGACGGTCACCCGGCGCCCGTCGCCGTCGCCAACGAGGCCAAGCTCGCCGCGCTCGCCCAGTCCGGCCGCACCGTGGTGCCCGACGCCGCGGGCGACGGCGGCACGGGACCGACGTCGTACCTCTACGTCTCGGGGGACGTGGGGATCGGGTCCGCGATCGTCGTCGACCGCACCCTGTTCCAGGGCCGGCACGGCTGGGCCGGCGAGATCGGCCACGTCGTCGTCGACCCGGGCGGGCCCCGCTGCCGGTGCGGCGCGACCGGCTGCCTCGAGCAGTACGCGGGCAAGGACGCGCTCCTGATCGCCGCGGGCCTGCCCACGACCGCCGAGACCTCGGAGCTCGTCGCTGCGCTGGACGCCGCCGAGCCTGCCGCGACGGCCGCCGTGCAGCGCGCCGGGCAGGCCCTCGGCAGCGCGCTCGCCGACTACGTCAATCTCGTGGACATCGACACGATCCTGCTCGGCGGGATCTACCCGGCGCTGCTCCCCCACCTGCGTGCGCCCGTGGAACGCGAGCTCCGCACGCGGGTGCTCGCCGCGCCCTGGACCGACCTGCACGTCGCCGCCGCCCCGGTCGACGACCACGCAGCGCTCACCGGCGGCGCGCGCGAGGTGCTGCGCGGCGTCGTCCAGAACCCCAGCGCGTGGGTCGGGGACTACTGACGACACCCGTCGGCAGGGGGCAGGTGGCAGGACGAGGTTCCACCCCGTTCCGTCGCACCGCGTAGTCTGCTCGCGGGCCGTCGCGCGGGCTCGCCGCAGAGTGCGTAGCGTGGTGCCTCGCGTCCCGGAGAGACCGGGCGCACGGAGGAGGGTCGTCGGTGACGGAGAGCGGTGTACGGGTCGAGGACGACGGTGCGCTCTGGGTCATGCGCGGGGAGATCGACGCAGCGGTCCAGACCCGCTACGAGGACGAGCTGCTCCGTCACGCCGAGACCGCGACCCGACCGGTCCGCGTCGACCTGTCGGCGGTGACGTTCATGGACTCGGGCGGCCTGCGCCTGCTGTACCACGCGGCCACCGCCGGACCGGGCTCCCCGCGCCTCGTCGACGTCCCCGAGCGCGTCCGTGACCTGCTCGAGCTGAGCGGCGTCGTCGGCCTGTTCGAGCTGGAGCCGGAGGGATGACCGTCGCCTACTCGGAGGTCCCGACCCGGTTCGTCGAGATCGACACGTGGGAGCTGCACTCCATGACCGACCTCGCCGCACTCCGCTCCGATCTCCACCGCACCCTGACGGGCCGTTCCATGCCGCCCGACCGACGGCTGGACACCCTGGCCGAGCGCCTCGTCCTCGTGGCCAGCGAGCTCGCCACCAACGGGCTGCGGCACGGCACACCTCCGGTGTCCGTGCGGCTCCTGCGCGACGGCCCGGACATCGTCGTCGACGTCGTGGACCACTCGCCCGACGCCGCCCCCAGGATCGCCGCGCAGCGCGCGCCCGGCGCGGGCGGGTTCGGGCTCGTCCTCGCGAGGCGCGCCGCCCGCGACGTCGGCTGGTTCCGCACCTCTGCCCGCGAGAAGCACGTATGGGCCCGCTTCGACGGCCCGACGCCGCACGCCGGCGCCACCGCGCGGCGCGCGTTCGCGCTCATGCGCTGAGACGGCGCACCGAGAGGTTCAGGGGTCCCGCCGCACCACCAGCAGCGTCGCGTCGTCGGCCGACGCCGGGTCCCGGGTCACGTCCACGAGTCGGTCCACGTCGAGGGTCGCACCGTCCGTGCAGGCCCCTGCGAGGCGCGCGAGACCGTCCCTGATCGACTCGTCACGACGCTCGACCAGACCGTCGCTGTACAGCACCAGCGCCCCACCGGGCGGGACCTCCAGGGTCTGCAGGACCGGGACGCGGGAACCGACCCCGAGCGGCGGGACGCTCGCCCGCTCCGCCCACCGGGTCGTGCCGTCGGGCGCCACGACGAGGAGCGGCGGATGCCCGAGCGAGACGTGGTCCACCACGCCGCTGACCGGGTCGAGCAGCGCGACCGCGAGGGTCGCGACCTCGCCCGGCAGCGTCCACGCGGCGACCTCGGCGAGCCGTGCCACCGCCTCCACCACCGTGCCCGCACCGACCAGGGCTGCCCGCAGCGCCGTGCTCAGCTGGCCCATCGTCGCGGCCGCCTGCAGCCCGTGCCCCGTGACGTCGCCCACGACGAGCGCGAGCCGCCCCGACGGGAGCACGAGGGCGTCGTACCAGTCGCCCCCCACGAGACCTGAGCCCGCGGACTCGTAGCGCGACTCGAGCCGCCATCCCGCGACGTCCGGCAGGAGCGTGGGCAGCAGGCTCCGCTGGAGCTCCTCCGCCGCCCGCAGGTCCTTGCGGCCGCGGCGGTACAACGCCTCGACCAGGTGCCCGCGCAGCGCGGCGGCGACGTCCGTCTGGTCGGCGGTCCACGGGCTGCTGTGCCCGCGCACGACCTCTCGCCACCGGTCGAAGGACCGGCGCGGGCTGAGCCGCACCGTGTCGCCCTCCTGCCGTGCGATGGCCTTGTTCTTCGGGTCGCCGCCCCAGTCGACGTGCCGCAGCACCTCGTCACGCACCCACACCACCGTCTGGCCCTCGGGGAGCACGATGCCCAGGACCCCGGCGGTGTCCGGCGAGATCTCGGCCACCTCGGGCGACGCCTCGGCGAGCGAGTCCGTGGCGACCAGCTCCTCCTCCTGCGCCAGCACCCAGGCCACGAGGGCGCGCGAGCTCTCCTCGTCGGGGACGCTCCCGACCGAGGTGAGGCGGCCCTCCGCGAGCACGATCGCGCCGTCGGCACGCACGAGGCGGCGCAGCCAGCCGGACCGCGTGAGCGCCGTCCCGAACGGGACGGACTCGTCCCGGCTGTCCGCGGCGAGGTGCGCGAGCACCTGTTCCGCCCGGGTCGCCTCGGCGTCGCGCTCGACCTCCGCCTGGGAGACGAGCCGGACCGAGAGGGTCGAGCCCAGGAACTCCGCCGTGGTCCGCACCTCGTACGACGGCGCGTGCGGTCCCGAGTAGTGGTGGCACGCGATGAGGCCCCACAGCTTCCCGTCATGCAGCAACGAGATGGACATCGACGCGCGCACGCCCATGTTCCGCAGGTACTCGAGGTGGATCGGCGAGACGCTGCGCAGCGTCGAGTACGTGAGGTCGATCGGCGCACCCGTCGTCGGCAGGAGCGTCGGCACGATCGCCGACGGCTCGTAGTCGACGTCCGCGATGAGGCGGATCCAGTTCTTCTCGTACAGCGCGCGCGCCTGCGGCGGGATGTCCGACGCCGGGTAGTGCAGCCCGAGGAAGGAGTTGAGGTCCTCGCGGCGGGCCTCGGCGACCACCTCGCCGTTGTACGCCGCATCGAAGCGGTAGATCATCACCCGGTCGAAACCGGTGAGTCGGCGGACGTGCCTCGCGGCGTCGTCGTACAGCTCGCCGAGGTTCGCCGCGCGCTCGAGGTCGCGCAGCGCGCTGCGCACCGCGAGATACGTGTTGGGGAACGTCAGGGGGCGCACGCCCGTCGCCGTCTCGAGCTCGACGACGAGCACCGCCTCCGCGTCGGGGTCCTCGGCGATCGCCGGGGGCCGGTGCAGCACGGCGTCGACGTCGCCCGCGACGCCCTCGATCCGGAGAGCGAGCGGGTTGCGGTCCTCGAGCGGGGCCGCCACGGACGCGTGCGCGAGGACGCTCGCGGCGGGACCGGGACCGAGCGCCGACCCGAGGTGGGCACCCAGCAGCTCCTCAGGTGTGCGACCGAGGAGGTCGGCCACGTTCGCCGAGACCTGGAGCACGGTGCCGTCCGACTCGCGCACGACGACCAGGACGCCGCGTGGCTGGATCAGGCCGGGCACGTGGATCGGCTCACGCGCACAGTTGTCGAGATCGACAGGCTCTCCGGGCGCGAGCAGCTCACCAGGATCGGTCGTCCGATCGGTCGTCCTCGTCAACACCTACCTCCATCCGCCGCCGTGGCCGCGAAGCGGCAACGCAAAGATCGACGGATCACCTGGTCTCGAGGATCCGGTTCGAACGGCCCAGATTACCGCGCGCGCGGCACCGCCTCGGCCACCCGGCAGGGCGCGCGTGCACGGTTCCGCGGAACTTGGCGGTAGCGTCGTTCGTCGGACGACGGGTGCGACGGACCGCCGCCCCACCACGAGACCGATCAGAGGACGCCCATGAGCACGACCACGCCCGAGCCGATCCTGCGCGCCGCCGGCCTCAGCGCCGGCTACGCCGGACCCGACGTCGTCCGCGGGATCGACCTCGAGGTCGTCCCGGGCACCGCACCCGTCGGGATCGTCGGCGAGTCCGGGGCGGGCAAGTCGACGGTCGTGCGCGCCCTCGTCGGGCTCGTCCGACCCACCCGCGGGCACGCGACCTACGAGGGCCGGGCCGTGACGAAGCTCTCGCGACGTGACAAGAAGACGTTCAAGGCCGAGGTGCGCCGCGTCTCCCAGGACGGGCTCACCGGGGTGGGGATCGACCCGCGCTGGACCGTCGACCGGACCCTGTCCGCGGCGCTGACCGAGGCGCGCAAGGCCGGCCGCGCGAACGGACGGCCCGTCGCCGACCTGCTCGCCGACGTGTCGCTCGAACCGCGGTACGCACCCCGCACCATCCACTCGCTGTCCGGGGGCGAGAAGCAGCGCCTCGCGCTCGCCGTCGCCCTCGCGACCCGCCCGCGTGCGCTGCTCCTCGACGAGCCGCTCACGGCCGTGGACCCGGTGATGCGCGGCGACGTCGTGCGCCGGCTCGGCGAGGCGACGGAGGCGCTCGGCACCGCGGTCCTCCTCGTGTCGCACGACCTCGAGCTCGTCGAGCGCCTGTGTCCCACCGTGCACGTGCTCGCGGACGGCACGTTCGTCGCGTCGGGCGCCCTGCGGGACGTGTTCGCCGGGGCCGCCCCCGGGTCAGACCACCCGGCCGTCCGCGGGCTCGCCGAGGCCGCGCCGCTCGCCGTCCAGCGCTTCCGCTGAGAGCTCCTCGGAACCGTTCGGAAGAAAAGTTCGCGGGCGGTGTCGAAATCCGGTACCGCCTGTTCGACGTCCTGGTGAACCCGCCCCCACGGCACTACGGTCGAGGGGCACTCACCGAGGAGGAGTCGACATGCGCGTCATGGTCCTGATCACGGGCGTCGGTGCGGACGAGGACAAGATCACCGCCACCCAGGAGATGTTCGCCCAGATGGGCGCGTACAACGAGGAGCTCGTCAAGGCGGGCGTCATGCTCGACGGGCAGGGTCTGCAGCCCAGCGCCACGGGCGCCCGGGTCGTCTTCGACGCGACGGGGACGTCCGTCGTCGACGGACCCTTCACGGAGTCCAAGGAGCTGCTCGCGGGCTACTGGATCTGGCAGGTCTCCTCCATCGAGGAGGCCGTGGAGTGGGCACGACGCTGCCCCTCCGACCCCGCGAGCGGGCGGACCGAGGTGCTCGAGATCCGGCCGATCTTCGAGCCCGAGGACTTCGGCGCGGAGTACACGCCGGAGCAGCGCGCTCAGGACGAGCGTCTGACCGAGCAGATCAAGGCCCAGCACAGCGGGGCCTGAGCCCGTGACCGACGTGCCGACGACCCGCCCCCGTCGCGGGGCGGGTCGCGGTGCGCACGACGTCCGCCGGACCGTCGAGGCGGTCTGGCGCATCGAGTCCCCACGCCTCATCGCGGGGATCGCCCGCACCGTGCGCGACGTCGGGCTCGCCGAGGACGTCGCGCAGGAGGCCTTCGTCGCCGCGCTCGAGCAGTGGCCCGAGAAGGGCGTCCCGGACAACCCTGGCGCCTGGCTCACGACGGTCGCGCGCCGGCGGGCGGTCGACCTGGTCCGCCGCGAGCGCACGCGCGACGCGAAGTACGCGCAGCTCGCGGCGGACCTCGTCGCGCCGGGCGCGAGCACCCGTGGGGGTGCGACGGCGCGGGCGGTGGACGGCGGCGCCGTCCTCGTGGGCGACGTGCCGGCGCCGGACGCCGTCGTCGACGCACCGGTCGAGGACGACCTCCTCGCACTGGTGCTCGTCGCCTGCCACCCCGTGCTGCCGCGCGAGGCGCGCGTCGCGCTGACGCTGCGCCTCGTCGGCGGCCTGACGACCGAGGAGATCGCCCGGGCGTTCCTGGTCCCGTCGGCGACGGTGGGCCAGCGCGTCTCGCGGGCCCGCCGCACGCTCGCCGAGGCGCGCGTCCCGTTCGAGGTTCCGCAGGCTGACGAGCTGCCCGCCCGGGTCCCCGCCGTGCTCGAGGTCGTGTACGTCGTGTTCAGCGAGGGATACGCCGCGACGTCGGGCGACACCTGGATGCGTCGCGACCTCGCCGAGGACGCGATGCGCCTCGGCCGCGTCCTCGCCGGCCTGCTCCCGGGAGAGCCGGAGGTCCACGGCCTCGTCGCGCTCATGGAGCTGCAGGCGTCCCGCTTCGCTGCGCGCACCGGTCCCGACGGCGAGCCCGTCCTCCTCGAGGACCAGGACCGCTCGCGGTGGGACCGGCTGCTGGTCCGGCACGGGCTCGCCGCGCTCGACCGCGCGTTCGCGCTCGGCACGCGGGGCGGGAAGGTCCTCGGCACGTACGCGCTCCAGGCGGCGATCGCCGCGTGCCATGCGCGAGCAGCGACCTTCGCCGAGACCGACTGGGAGGCGATCGTGGCGCTGTACGACGCGCTCGCCGCGGTCGCGCCGTCGCCCGTGGTCGAGCTGAACCGCGCGGTCGCGGTGCTCATGGCCGACGGGCCGGAGCGCGCGCTCGCCGTGCTCGACGCCGTCCACGACGACCCGCGCCTGGCGCGCTACCACCTCTACGGCGCGGTGCGTGGCGACGTGCTGTCGCGGCTCGGGCGGCACACGGAGGCGGCGGAGACGCTCGAGAGGGCCGCCGGGCTCGCCCCGACCCCGCGCGAGCGCCGGCTCCTGCTCGGCCGGGCCGCCGCGGCAGCCGAGCGACCGGACGGCCCGGGGACCGGGACCGCTCCTTAGGATCAGGACGTGACCACGAGCCCTGCGCCCCTCGACGACGCCCGCCCCTCGCTGCGCGAGACGGCATACTCGACTCTCAAGGCGCGGATCATCGGGCTCGACCTGCACCCGGGGCAGCGGCTCGTGGAGCGGGACATCGCGACCGAGCTGGGGGTCTCGCGGGTACCGCTGCGCGAGGCCCTGCACCAGCTGGAGAGCGAGGGCCTGGTCGTGCTGGTCCCGCGGCAGGGGGCGCTCGTGGCGCCCTTCACGCGCGCGGACGTCGAGCAGCTGTTCGAGGTGCGGGAGAACGTCGAGGTGCTCGCGTTCCGCCTCGCCGCGCTGCGCCGGTCGCCGGCGGACCTCGCGACGATGTCCGCCGCCGTCGACGCGGCCCGGGTCGCGCTCGCCGCGCACGACGACGCCGCGACCGCCGCCGCGAACGCGGGCTTCCACGCCGCCGTGGTCCAGGCGTGCGGCAACCCGCTGCTGCGCTCGATGCTCGCGCCCCTCGACGCCCGGGTGCGCTGGCTCTTCCACCTGACGAAGCAGCGCGACACGCACGAGCAGTGCGAGGAGCACGCGGCGATGCTCGCCGCGATCGAGGCGCGGGACGAGGACGCCGTGGCTGACCTGGCGCTGCAGCACGTGGCCTCGGGTCGCGAGCCCAGCCTCGCGCTCGCCACGACGTGGGCGTCGGCGCCCGTCGACCCCGTCGAGGCGACCCGGACGCGCAACCGGGGTCCGCGCTCCCGCTGACGTCGGTCACGCACGTTTAACGGCCGGTTGACGCGGCCGAAACACACGGTCCTCACACTCGGTGCTTAGTGGTATACCACTAACTCGACCAGGAGGACCCATGCGCAGCACCCGTTCCGCCGCCCCTCGCCCGTCCACCCTGCCCGCTCCGCGGCCCTTCTCCCGCGCGCGACGTCGCGTCGTCACCGGCACGCTCCTCGCCGGGAGCCTCGTCGCGCTCGCGGCGTGCGGCACGGAGACGGATGCCGGCGACGACGCTCCCGCCGACGGGGACGAGCCGCTCGCCGTCGGTGTCTTCCTCCCCGGCTCCACCTCCGACACCGGCTTCATGCAGTCCGCGTACCTCGGCTACGAGCGGCTCGAGGAGGAGCTCGGCGACGAGGTCGAGCTCGCGTTCGTCGAGGAGGTCGCCGCCGCCGACTACGAGCAGACGCTCGTCCGCTTCGCGAGCACCTCCGACCTCGTCATCTCCGTGGGCGGCCAGACCGACGCGGACCTGCGCAAGGTCGCACCGCAGTTCCCCGACGTGACGTTCGTCGAGATCGGCGGCCCCGCGGACGCGGAGCCCCTGGAGAACCTCGCGTACTACGACCCCCAGCAGGCCGAGGCCGAGTACCTGTCCGGCGCCGTGGCCGCGCTCAGCTCCGAGACGGGCACGGTCGGGTTCATCGGCGGTGTCGAGCTCCCGGCGATCGTCAACGCGTCCGCCGCGTTCGCGAACGGGGCCGAGGCGGCGGCCCCCGGGACCGAGGTCGTCACGCCCCAGTTCCTCGGCGACTTCAACGACCCCGCGAAGGCCAAGCAGGCCGCGGCGGCGAACTTCGGCGTCGGGGTCGACGTCGTCGGGCAGATCGTCAACCTCGGCAAGCAGGGCATCGAGCAGGCCGCGAAGGACGCGGGCGCCTCGATGATCGGCGGACCGATCCCCGGCGAGTGCACCGACGACAGCCCTTACGTGGGCTACGTCCGCACCGACATCGGCACCGAGGTCGAGCACGCCGTGCACTCCGTGCTCGACGGCACGTGGGAGGCCGCCCAGGTGCCGTTCGGCCTGACCAGCGACCTCGGCGGCACCGAGTTCGTCCTGTGCACCGACGACCCCGAGACCGTCGCCGCGCTCGACGAGATCACCGAGTCCGTCGCCTCCGGCGCCGTCGAGCCCTACTGATGCAGCACTGACGAGCCGCACCGACAGGTCGGCCCCGCCGCCACCCGAACGGAGAACTCATGCCCACGACGCTCCCCCCTGCTCCGGCAGGGCACGCCGCACCCGGCGACGCGACCGGCGTGCCCACGCTCGCCCTGCGCGGCGTGACGCGCGTCTTCGGGTCCCACACGGCGCTCGACGCCGTCGACCTCGACATCGCCGGGGGCGAGGTGCACTGCGTGCTCGGCGAGAACGGTGCCGGCAAGTCCACGCTGTGCAACATCGTGTTCGGGTCGCTCCCGGCGACGTCGGGCGAGGTCCTGCTGGAGGGCGAGCGGTTCGCGCCGACGTCGCCCGCCGACGCGCTCGCACGCGGCGTCGCGATGGTCCACCAGCACTTCTCGCTCGTCCCGACGCTCACCGTCGAGGAGAACCTCCTGCTCGGTCGGGGCGCACGACGCCTGCGCCCCGACCGGGCCGGGCTCGCCGCACGCCTCGCGACGATCGAGGAGACGCTCGGCCTGCGGGTCGATCCGCGGGCGCGCGTCGGGACGCTCTCGGTCGGCGCCCGCCAGCGGGTCGAGATCGTCAAGGCGCTCCTCGACGAGCCTCGGCTGCTCCTGCTCGACGAGCCCACCGGAGTCCTCGGCCCCGACGAGATCGACGGCCTGCTCGCGACCTGTCGCCGCGTCGCGGCCGCGGGCACCGCCGTCGTGCTCATCACCCACAAGCTCGCCGAGGTGATGCGCGTGGGCGACCGCGCGACGGTCCTGCGGGGCGGGCACGTCGTCGGGGGCGGGCCCCTCGCGCGGGACGGTGCCGGTCCTGGCCTCGGGGCCACCGAGCTCGTCGCGCTCATGGTCGGTCGCGAGGCGTCGACCCTCGACCCCGTCCTCGCCGCGAGCGTGGGCGTGACCCGGACCCCCGCGACTTCGGCGGCACCCGCGGCACCCGCGGCACAGTCGCGGGGCGCGGGCCTCGTCGCGGAGAGCTCCGTCGAGGAGCTCCCAGCCACACCCGTCCTCGAGGTCCGCGGCCTCGTCGTCGAGTCCCCGGACGGCGCCCGCCGGGTCGACGCCGTCGACCTCGTCGTGCGCCCGGGCGAGATCGTGGGGATCGCGGGGGTCGAGGGCAACGGGCAGAGCGAGCTCGTCGCCGCGCTGTCCGGCGCCGTCCGCCCGTCCGCGGGACAGGTCGTGCTCGCCGGGACGGACGTCACGCGGGCCGCACCGCGGCGACGGACCGCGCTCGGCCTCGGCGTCGTCCCGGAGGACCGCCACCAGGAGGCCGTCGTGACGGGCCTCAGCGTCACGACCAACCTCCTGCTCGGCCGCCTGCACCGCTTCCGCCGGTTCGGGCTGCTCGACCGCCGCGCCATGCACGCCACCGCGACCGACCTCGCGCGCCGCTTCGACGTGCGGGCCGCGAGCCTCGACTCGCCGCTCTCCGCGCTGTCCGGGGGCAACCAGCAGAAGGCGGTCCTCGCGCGCGAGCTCAGCCTCGACCCGCTGCGCTGCGTCGTCGCGGCTCAGCCCACCCGGGGGCTCGACCTCGGTGCCGTGGACGACGTCGTCGCGCACCTGCGCGCCGCCGCGCGCGCCGGCGTCGGGGTGCTGGTCGTGTCCAGCGAGCTGTCCGAGCTCCTCGTCCTGTGCGACCGCGTGCACGTCGCCTACCGCGGCACCCTGCGCGGCCCTGTCCCCACCGACGCCCCCGGCGCACGCGACCGCGTCGCCCACCTCATGACGGGAGCCTCCGCATGACCGCCCCGGTCTCGACCCCCTCCGTGGTCTCGGCGAACCCACCAGCCGACCCACCGACCGACCCGACGGACGGGCGGCCGCCGCGCGGTGCGCCCACGACCCTGCGCAACGGGTTGCTCGACGCACGCCCCGTGCTCGTCCCGCTCGCCGCCGTGCTCGGAGCGCTCGCCGTGAGCACCGCGCTGGCCGCGCTCGCCGGGGCGACACCGGCCGAGGCGGCGACCGCCCTGTGGGAGGGCATGGTCGGCACGCCCTACGCGATCGGGTCGTCCGTCAACGTCGCCGCCGTGCTGCTGCTCGTCGCGACGGGCTTCCTCGTCGCGCACCGGGCGGGGCTCGTCAACGTGGGGGGCGAGGGCCAGATCTGCGTCGGCGCGGTCGCGGCGACCGCCCTCGGCACGACGCTCCCCCCCGGAGTCCCCCCGGTCCTCGCCCTGCCGCTCGTGCTGCTCGTCGCCGCGCTGGGTGGCGCCGCCTGGGCGTCGATCGCGGCCTGGCTCGCGGTGCGGCGCGGGGTGAGCGAGGTCATCACGACCCTGCTCCTCAACTTCGTCGGCGCCGCGGTGCTGGTGCTCTCCGTCCACGAGGAGTCGCTCCTGCGCCAGCCCGTGACGAGCTCCGAGACCCTCCCCCAGTCGGCACCGCTGGCCGACGCCGCACACCTCCCGCTCCTCGGCGTCCCCGGCTCGCCGGTCACCGTCGCCGTGGTGCTGGCGCTCGCCGGCGCCGTCGCGGCGGCCATCGTCCTGCGACGGACCGCGACCGGTGTCCGGCTCGCCGCCGTCGGCAAGTCCCGTGCGGCGTCGCTCCGCCTCGGCCTGCCCGTCGACCGGCTCCGCTTCTCGTCCCTGGCCACCGCGGGCGCCGGGGCCGGCCTCGCGGGCGGCGTTCTCGTCGCGTCCGCCCCGCACGTGCTCGACGACGGGCTGTCGTCCGGGTACGGGTTCTCCGGCCTCGTCGTCGGGCTCCTCGCGCGCGGCTCGTTCACCGCCGCGGTCGGGATCGCCACCGCGCTCGGGTTCCTCGTGTCGGGCGGGATCAACCTCCAGCTCGCCGCGGGCGTCCCGGCGTCGATCACCCAGATCACGGAGAGCCTCATCATCCTCGGCGTCGCCGGGACCGCGATCTGGGCCGTGGGCCGCGGCGGTGCGCACGTGCGGCACCGACGACGCACCCGACACGACACCCGGGCCACCGGGACGACCACCACGGAGGTCACGTCATGATGCTCACCCTCACCGACCTCCTCGTCGCGACCGTCGCGCTCGCGGTCCCTGTGCTCGTCGCCGCCTCGGGCGAGCTCGTCGGCGAGCGCGCCGGGGTCCTCACCATGAGCGTCGAGGGCATGATGCTCACCGGCGCGTTCGCGGCCGTCGTCGGGGCGTCGTCGAGCGGGTCGGCGCTCGTCGGGGTCGCGTGCGGCGCGCTCGCGGGACTGCTCGTCGGCGTGCTGCAGGCCGTGCTCAGCGTCGTGCTGCGCGCGGACCAGATCGTCACCGGCATCGCCGCCAACGCGCTCGCGCTCGCAGGCACCACGTTCGGGGCGCGCCTCCTGCTCGAGCGCGGGACCGAGGTGCCCGGGTTCGACCGGATCGCCATCCCCGGGCTCTCCCAGATCCCGGTGATCGGCCCGGCCCTCTTCCGCCAGACGGGGCTCGCCTACGCGCTCGTCGTGGTCGTCGTCCTGCTCGCCGTGCTGACGTCGCGGCGCACCGGCTGGGGGCTGGCCGTCGACGCCGTCGGCGAGGACGCCGCGAGCGCCGACCGCTCCGGCATCCCGGTGCTGCGCGTGCGGTTCGGGGCGGTGCTCGTCGTCGGGCTCCTGTCCGGCCTCGCCGGGACGCAGCTCGCGCTGTCGGAGGTGCACACCTTCACGGACAACATGACGGCCGGTGTCGGGTACCTCGCGGTCGTCGCCGTCATCGCGGGCAGCTGGCGTCCCGTCGGCGTCGCCGTCGCGGCGCTCGTCTTCGGGCTCGCGCAAGCCCTCCAGTTCACGCTGCCCGCGCTCGGCGTCGACGTCCCGTTCGCGCTGCTCGTCATGCTCCCGTACGTCCTCGCTCTGCTCGCCGTCGCGGGCTTCGTCACCCACAGCCGCCCGCCCAGCGGCCTCACGACACCGTTCGTGCGACTCGGCCGGTCGTCGTGACCTCGGCCCCTGCCCTGCTCGACGGCCGCCGTCCCGGCGCCGCCCGACCGAACCCTGGAGGCTCCGTGCCCCTCGTCCTCACCCGCAGCGACCTCACCGGACTCGTCACGCCCGCCCAGGTCGTCGAGGTCGTCGAGCAGGCGTTCGGCGACCTCGCCGACGGCACCGCGGCGCAGGCTCCTCTCGCCGTCGCCGCCGTGGACGACGGCGCGCACTTCCTCCCGATGACAGCGGTCTCGCCGCGTGCCGGGCTCGCCGGGTCGAAGCTGCTCGCGGACGTGCCGGGCAACCGTGCGCGCGGTCTGCCCGCGCAGCGCTCGGTGCTCGTCCTCGCGGACGCGTCCGACGGCGCGCCGGTCGCCGTGCTCGACGGCGGGCTGCCCACGCGGCTGCGCACCGCGGCGGCGAGCGCCGTCGCGACGCGCTGGCTGGCCCGGGACGACGCGCGCGTGCTGGGGCTCGTCGGGGCGGGCGGGCTCGCGCTCGAGCACGTCAGCGCCATCGCCGCGGTCCGGCCGCTCGAGCACGTGCTCGTGTGGTCACGGTCCGCGCAGACCGTCGCCACCTTCACCGAGCGGACCGCCGAGCGCCACCCCCACCTCAAGGTGACACGTGTGGACTCACCGGCGAGCGCGGTCGGCTCCGCGGACGTCGTGTGCACCCTCACGCCGTCCCGCGCGCCCGTGGTGCGCGGCGCCTGGTTCCACCCCGGTCTCCACGTCAACGTCGTGGGCGCGCCCCCGCGACCGGACCACCGCGAGGTCGACGGCGAGGCGATGGCCCGCTCGCGCGTCGTCGTGGACTCGGTGTCGACCGCGCTGCACGAGTCCGGCGACACGCTCCTCGCGATCGCGGAGGGAGCCATCGACGAGTCCTCGTGCCGGCTCGAGCTCGGCGACGTGGTCACGGGTCGTGCGCCCGGTCGGCTCGGGGCCGACGAGATCACGCTGTTCGACTCCGTGGGGCTCGGCATCCTGGACGTCGTGATCGGGCGCCTCCTGGTGGACGCCGCGCGTGCCGCCGGCCGCGGCCTCTCCGTAGAGCTGTCTTCATGAGCCCTGAACCCGCGACCGGACGTCCCGCCGCCGCAGCGGCCCTCTCTGCGACGGACCGCGCACACCTGGACGACGCGCTCCGGATCGCCCGGGCGACGCTCACCGACGGGAACCGGCCGTTCGGAGCCGTGCTCGTCGCGACCGACGGCCAGGTTCTCGCGACGGGAGGCAACGCCGCCGCGCAGACAGGGGACCCGACGGCGCACGCCGAGCTGGACGCGGTCCGCGCGGTCTCCCGGGACGACCGCGCCGCCGTCGTCGGCGCGACCATGTTCGCGAGCGGCGAGCCGTGCCCGATGTGCGCGGCCGCGCTCGTGTGGTCGGGCGTCGGCCGGATCGTGTTCGGCACGGCCGCGCCGGACATCCGTGCCGTCGTACCCGGCTCCCCGGCATTCACGCTGCGCTGCGCCGACGTGGTCGCGGCGTCGGACACGTCGATCGAGGTCGTCGGTCCGGCGCTCGGCGACGAGGGCCTGGACCCGTTCCGCGAGCTCGCCGCCGCGCCGCCGAGGTAGTACCCCGGTACTACCTCGTGAGGGCGGACTCGATCGCGGAGAGCTCGTCGTCGGTCAGCGACGGCGCCTCCAGCGCCGCGACGCTGTTCTCCAGCTGGCGGACGCTGCTCGCCCCGACGAGGGCCGACGTGACGCGCTCGTCGCGCAGGACCCAGGCCAGCGCGAGCTGCGCGAGCGACTGACCACGCCCCTGGGCGATCTCGTTCAGCGTCCGGGCGGTCGCGAGGTAGTCCTCGTCGATGTTCTCCGCGGAGAGGAACGGGGAGTCGGGGCGCGCCGCGCGCGAGCCCTCGGGCGCGGAGCCGGAGAGGTACCGGTCCGTCAGCAGACCCTGCTGGAGGGGCGAGAAGACGATGGCCCCGACCCCGAGCTCGCCGACGACGTCGAGCAGCGACTCGTTCTGCACCCCGTCGTAGCGGTCCTCGTGCGCCGGGTCCTCCACGTGCCGGTTGAGCATCGAGTAGCTCGGCTGGTGGATGAGCAGCGGCGTGCCGAGATCGGCCAGGATCGCAGCGGCCTCGCGCGTGCGAGACGGCGAGTAGTTGGAGACACCGACATACAGCGCCTTGCCCTGCTGGACGGCGTCGTGCAGCGCCCGCATGGACTCCTCGAGCGGCGTGCTCGGGTCCGGGCGGTGGTGGTAGAAGACGTCGACGTAGTCGAGCCCTGTGCGCTGGAGCGACTGGTCGAGCGAGGAGAGCAGGTACTTGCGCGACCCGCCGTCGCCGTACGGCCCGGGCCACATGTCGTACCCCGCCTTGGACGAGATGACGAGCTCGTCGCGGTACGCCCCGAGGTCGCGGGCGAGGTGGCGCCCGAAGTTCTCCTCCGCGGACCCGTAGGGCGGGCCGTAGTTGTTCGCCAGGTCGAGGTGCGTGATCCCCAGGTCGAGCGCTCGGCGCAGCACGGCACGCTGGGTCTCGAACGGGTTCACGTCGCCGAAGTTGTGCCAGAGGCCGAGCGAGATCGCCGGGAGGTCCAGCCCGCTGCGGCCGGTACGGCGGTAGGTCATCGTGTCGTAGCGGTCGTCGGCGGCGACGTAGCGCGGCGTGAGTGGCATGAGACCCATTGTGCCGTCGGTCTAGGCCGACTCCCGCACGACGAGCGTCGGCTCGAAGATCACCGAGGTCACGCCCGGCTCCCCTGCCTCCACCTGCTCGAGCAGCATGCGTGCCATCTCCGCGGCCATCTGCTCGACCGGCTGCCGCACCGTGGTGAGGGTCGGGCGCGAGCGCGTGCTCGCGGAGCTGTCGTCGAACCCGACGACGGCGACGTCGTCGGGCACCCGCCGCCCCGCCGCCTGCAACGTGTGGATCGCGCCCTGCGCCATCACGTCGTTGCACGCGAAGACCCCGTCGATCCCGGGCCGGGCCGCGAGGAGCTCCGCCATCGCGGCCTCGCCGCTCTCGAACGTGAAGTTCCCCTCGACGCTCGGGACGAACGCGTGCCCCCGGCGGGCCATCGCGTCCCGGAACCCGTCGAGCCGCTCGCGCGCGGCCGGCACGTCGAGCGGGCCGGTGAGGACCCCGACGCTGCGGCAGCCGCGCACGAGGAGGTGCTCGGCGGCGAGCCGCGCGCCGTCCGCGTTCGCGACGTCGACGTAGCTGATCGGCGTCGGGTGGTGCGGGCGCGCGAACAGCACGGTGGGACGACCGGTGGACAGCAGGAGGTCGGGCAGCGGGTCCTGCGCGTGCGTGGAGACGAGGAGCGCCCCGTCGGCGTTGCCGAACCGCAGGTAGGAGACGGCCTGCCGGCGGGTCAGGTCCGAGTCCGCGACCATGAGGACCGGATGCACGTCGAGCGGCCGGAGCGAGCGGACGAACGACCCGACGACGCGCCCGAAGAACGGGTCCGCGAGGACCTGGGACAGGTAGTTCTCGTCCTCCGGGTCCGGCTCCGGCCCGGAGACGACGACGAGCACGGTCCCGCTGCGCCGGGTGACGAGCGAGCGAGCGGCCCGGTTCGGCACGTACCCCGTCGTCGCGACCGCCTCCATGACGATCTCCTGGACCTTGGGCGCGACCTTGCGCTTCCCGTTGACCACGCGCGACACCGTCGCGCGGGACACGCCCGCCACCTTCGCGACGTCCTCCAACGTCGGCGCCGATCGGCGCAGGTCCTCGCTCACGTCCTCGACGATAGCAGGGTAAGAGCGCTATCCCGCGGCGCCGGAGGTGTGGGCGTCGGATCCCGGAGAGCGATTACTTACTGACCTGTTCGTCAGAATTTATGGTCATGATTGTCCTAGTATCAACCTGTATATACATATATCTCGACCACCACTGCGCTTGACACACCGTGCGAGCGGGTGAAAACTCAGGCCTCGGGTAAGAGCGCTCTCCCACGGCTCTCCCACGGCGCCACGTCGACGTGGCGCCCGGCACGGCTCGACGACGAACTGTGCCCCGGCTCGACGCAGACCCGGGGCGGACGGAGAGGTAGACCAACACGATGCTCACCACATCCCCCACCAGCCCCGGGCGGCAACGCGGACGCCGCGTGGTCCGCACGACGCTCGCGACGCTCGCCGCCGGCGCGCTCGCCGGCGCCGCGCTCGTCGTACCGGCGTCCTCGGCCAGCGCCGCACCGGTCCTGCTGTCGCAGGGCAAGCCGGCCACGGCCTCGTCCGTCGAGAACCCCGACTACACGCCCGCGAGCGCGGCGGTCGACGGCAAGCTGGACACCCGCTGGTCCAGCGCCTTCAGCGACCCCCAGTGGCTCCAGGTCGACCTCCAGCAGGACGCGACGATCGACCGGGTCGAGCTCGTCTGGGAGGGCGCCTACTCGACGTCGTACCAGGTCCAGGTCTCCGACGACGGGTCGTCGTGGGAGTCGCTCTACTCGACCACGTCCGGCGACGGCGGTACCGACGTCCTGGACGTCGACGGCGAGGGGCGCTACGTCCGCCTCCTGTCGACGGCGCGCAACGGTGGCTACGGCAACTCCCTCTGGGAGCTCCAGGTCTTCGGCGAGGCCGGCGGATCCGGGCCCACGGACCCGACCGACCCGACCGACCCCACGGACCCGACCGACCCCGTCGACCCCGTCGACCCCGACTACGTCGACCCGGGCCACCCGAACGTCCCGGTCAAGGACTCCGGTGCCAGCAAGGTCGAGGTCGTCGGCGGCAACGGGAACTGGGACCTGCAGGTCGACGGCAAGCCCTACACCGTCCGCGGGTTCACCTGGGGCCCGTCGTTCGCCGAGGCGGACCACTACATGCCGGGCCTGACGGGCATGAACGCCAACACGACCCGCACGTGGGGCACGGGCGCGGACACGAAGCAGCTCCTGGACTCCGCGGCGACGAACGACGTGCGCGTCATCATGGGCTTCTGGCTCCTGCCCGGCGGCGGGCCCGGCTCCGGTGGCTGCATCGACTACCGCACGGACTCCGCGTACAAGTCGGAGACCAAGGCCGACATCCTGAAGTGGGTCGAGACCTACAAGAACCACCCGTCGGTGCTCATGTGGAACATCGGCAACGAGGCCATCCTCGGGCTGCAGAACTGCTACTCGGGCACGGACCTCGAGCAGATCCGCAACGCCTACGCCGCGTTCGTCAACGACGTGAGCGTCGCGATCCACCAGGTCGACCCGAACCACCCGACCACCAACACCGACGCGTGGGCCGGCGCCTGGCCGTACCTCAAGGCGAACGCGCCGGACCTCGACCTCCTGTCGATCAACGCGTACGGCGACGTGTGCAACATCGCCGAGAACTGGGAGGCGGGCGACTACGGCAAGCCGTACGTCCTCACCGAGGGCGGCGCGGCAGGCGAGTGGGAGGTCGACGACGACGCGAACGGCGTCCCCGACGAGCCGTCCGACATCGAGAAGGGCGACGCCCTGGTCCGGTCGTGGAAGTGCCTCATGGACCACGAGGGCAAGGCCCTGGGCGCGACCTTCTTCCACTACGGCACCGAGGGCGACTTCGGCGGCGTGTGGTTCAACGTCAACCCGGGCGACAACAAGCGCCTCGGCTACTACTCGATCGCGAAGGCGTGGGGCGTCGACACCGGCGCGCTGAACACGCCGCCGCGGATCTCGAGCATGACGGTGCCGAACAGCACGAAGGTCGTGGCGGGGAGCACCATGTCGGTCGAGATGGCCGTGAGCGATCCTGACGGCGACCCGATCAACTACGTCGGGTTCTTCAACAGCAAGTACATCGATGGAGCCGGCGGCCTCTCCTGGACCGAGCTGACGCAGACCGGCCCGGGGAAGTTCACCATGAAGGCACCGGAGCGCCTCGGTGTCTGGAAGGTCTACGTCTGGGCCGAGGACGGCAAGGGCAACGTGGGAGTCGAGACCCGGTCGTTCCGGGTCGTCGCACCGGCGGTCGAGGGCACGAACATCGCGCTCGGCAAGACCGCGACCGCGTCGAGCTTCGACCCGTGGAACGGCGACTACTCTCCGGCCCGTGCCATCGACGGCGACCAGTCCACCCGCTGGGCGAGCGAGTGGGGCGCCTCCGCCTGGTACCAGGTGGACCTGGGTTCGCGGCAGTCGTTCGACCACCTGCAGCTCGTGTGGGAGGCCGCGTACGGCACGTCCTACGCCGTCCAGACGTCGGACGACGGGAACACGTGGACGACCGTGCGGACCGTCACCGGGGGCAACGGCGGCGTCGACGACATCGACGTCTCCGGCACGGGCCGCTACGTGCGGCTGAACCTGACCGAGCGCGGAACGGAGTGGGGCTACTCGCTCTTCGAGCTCGGGATCTACAAGCGCTGAGCGCGGGGCGGGGGCGGCACACCGCCTCCCCCGCCCTCTCGTGCCCGGCCACCGGCGGCCGGGCGCACGCACCACCTGACGACGACGTCCAAGGAGGAAGCATGCACACCAGCACCAGCACGCCACCGTCCCCCACCGATCCCCCACGCCACGCCGCCCCACGCGTCGCCCGACGCCGACCGCGCGCCCTCACGGGTGCGCTCGCCCTCGGCCTGGTCGCCTCCTCGATGGTCGTGGCGAACGCCGCCGCGGCCGCGCCGGGGACCCTGCTCTCGCAGGGGGCGCTCACCGCCGCGTCCAGCTCCGAGTCGGGAGGACTCGGCCCGCGCTTCGCCGTCGACGGCGACCGGGGCACCCGCTGGGCGAGCCTGCCCGGTGACGACCAGTGGTTCCGCGTCGACCTGGGGTCCTCACAGCCGTTGGAACGCGTCGTCCTCGACTGGGAGGCGGCGTACGGCAAGGCCTTCACGATCCAGGTGTCGAACGACGCCCAGACCTGGTCGACCGCGGCGACGGTGACCGCGGGAACGGGCGGGGTCCAGTCGCTCGATCTCGACACGACCGGGCGCTACGTCCAGATGGTCGCCACCGGTCGGGCCACGCAGTACGGCTACTCCCTGTTCGAGTTCCAGGTGTTCGGCGACGGTGACGCGCCCGACCCGGACGACCCGACGGACTGGGGCGACGAGGTCACGCACCACGAGTTCCAGGCGAACTGCTCGTTCTCGCACTTCCTCCCGGACGACCCGATCGTCTTCCCCGGCCAGCCGGGCAAGTCGCACCTGCACACCTTCATCGGGAACAGCATCACGGACGCGTTCACGACGCCCGAGGACCTGTTCGAGAACACCGACTCGACGTGCACGGTGCCGCAGGACCACTCGTCGTACTGGTTCCCCGCGATCGAGAAGAACGGCGTCCCGATCGAGCCGAACATCCCCATGACCGTGTACTACAAGTCGGGGATCGACGACTACACGAAGGTCGTGCCCTTCCCCGCCGGCCTGCGGTTCGTCGCCGGCAACATGATGGCGACGTACGACGAGTTCAGGACGGCGCCCGGCGCGGTCGAGGGCTGGGAGTGCGGCGACATCTCGAAGAGCTGGGACATCCCGGCCGCCTGCCCCGAGGGGACGCAGCTCAACATCCGCTACCAGGCACCGAGCTGCTGGGACGGTATGAGCCTCACGCCCGAGGAGTCGGCCCACATGGGGCACGGCTCCTACATGGCCTACCCCGTGAACGGGCAGTGCCCGATGAGCAACCCGATCGCCGTCCCCATGATCGAGTTCAAGATCGCGTGGCCCGTGAGCGGTGACATGTCCGACGTGAGGCTCGTGAGCGGGTCCGACCAGTCGTGGCACTACGACTTCATCAACGGCTGGGAGCCCGAGGTCCTCGAGCGGCTCGTCGAGCACTGCATCAACGGCGGGCTCCAGTGCAACCCGCGCGGCTACGACCTGTACAAGCCGCACCGCGGCACCGTCCTCGACGAGAACTTCGAGCTCGTCGGCTGACCCCTTCCTGACACGCACCAGACGGTGCGGCGCCGCCCGCCCTCACCCGGCGGCGCCGCACCGCGGGCACCCGTGTGCCCGTACCCGGCCGCGGACCGATCCCCGCGGCCGCCCACCGACTCCGAAGAAGGCAGGACCATGCACATCCGAACGATGCCCAGACCGGGACTGACGGCACTCGCCGCAGCGGTCTCAGCGGCCTGCGTCGCGGCCCCGCTGGTGGTCGCCGCGACCCCCGCGAACGCCGCCGCCGCGCCCGTGAACCTCTCCCAGGGCAAGACCGCGACCGCTTCGTCCGTCCAGGGCGACTACGCCGCCTCGCGCGCCGTGGACGGCAACCTCGACACCCGGTGGAGCAGCGAGTTCTCCGACGGCCAGTGGCTCCAGGTCGACCTCGGCCAGGCCTCGACGCTCACCTCGGTCGCGCTGACCTGGGAGGGCGCCTACGGCAAGGGCTTCCGCGTCGAGTCCTCCGACGACGGCTCGACCTGGCGCACCCTGCGCACCGTCACCGACGGCACGGGCGGGAAGCAGGTGCTCGACGTCGACGGCACGGGCCGCTACGTGCGCGTGCTGGGCACCCAGCGCGGCACCGGCTACGGGTACTCGCTGTGGGAGCTCCAGGTCTTCGGCACGGCGGGGACGGGCGGCGGGACGGGCGACCCCGGCGAGCCGACCGACGGCGAGTGCGACACGAACGCAGCGCTCGGCAAGGCCGCGACGGCGTCGTCCACCGAGGGTGCCAACGCGGCGGCGCTCGCCGTCGACGGCAAGGCCGGCACCCGGTGGGGCAGCGAGTTCTCGGACGCGCAGTGGATCCAGGTCGACCTCGGCTCCGCCCAGCACGTGTGCGGTATCGAGCTCGACTGGGAGGGCGCCTACGGCAAGGGGTTCCGGGTCGAGGCGTCCGACGACGGCACGACGTGGCGCACCCTGCGCACCGTCACCGACGGCACCGGCGGGAAGCAGGTGCTCGACGTCGACGGCTCGGGCCGCTACGTCCGGATCGTCGGGACGCAGCGCGGCACCGGTTACGGGTACTCGTTGTGGGAGCTGAGGGTGCTGACCGGTACCGGGACGACCGACCCCACCGACCCCACGGACCCCGGGGGCGACATCGAGGGCGGCGGCGACCTGGGACCGAACGTGCACGTGTTCGGACCGGACACGCCCGTCGACCAGATCCAGGCCGCGGTCGACGCCGCGTACGCGGAGCAGGAGGAGAACCAGTTCGGTCCGCGCCGCGACCAGTTCCTCTTCGAGCCCGGCACGTACCCGGTGCACGTCAACGTCGGGTTCAACACCTCGGTGAACGGCCTCGGCCAGGACCCCGACGACGTCAACATCACCGGGGGCATCTGGGGCGACGCCGAGTGGTTCGAGGGCAACGCCACCCAGAACTTCTGGCGCTCCATCGAGAACATCTCCGTCACCCCGACCGGCGGCGACATGCGCTGGGCCGTCTCGCAGGCCGCGCCCATGCGCCGCGTGCACGTCAAGGGCAACCTCATGCTCCACTCGTCGCGCTACGGGTGGGCGTCCGGCGGCTACACCGCCGACTCCGTCGTCGACGGCCAGGTCCGCGGCTACACCCAGCAGCAGTGGTACACCCGCGACTCGACCCTCACCGGCGGGTGGGACGGCACGCTGTGGAACATGGTGTTCTCCGGGACCGAGAACGCCCCGCCCACCACGTTCCCCGAGCCGGCCGTCACGACCCTCGAGACCTCCGGGGTCATCCGCGAGAAGCCCTACCTCTACCTCGACGGCGACGACTTCGCCGTCTTCGTCCCCGAGCTGCGCAACGGAACCCGCGGCGCCACCTGGAAGAACGGCTCCACCCCCGGGTCCTCGATCCCGCTCGACGAGTTCTACGTCGCCCAGCCCGGTGACAGCGCCGACCGGATCAACGCCGCGCTCGACCAGGGGCTCAACCTGCTCCTCACCCCCGGGATCTACCACCTCGACGAGACCATCGAGGTGAACAACGCCGACACCGTCGTGCTCGGCCTCGGCTACGCCACGATCGTCCCCGACGCCGGGCAGACCGCCATGCAGGTCGGCGACGTCGACGGCGTCACGATCGCGAGCGTCCTGTTCGACGCCGGTGAGACGAAGTCCCCGACCATGCTGACCGTCGGCACCGACGGCTCCACCGCCGACCACGCCGACGACCCGATCTCGATCCAGGACGTCTTCGTCCGCGTCGGTGGCGCCGTCGCCGGCAAGGTCGAGTCCGCCATCGTCGTGAACGCCGACGACACGATCATCGACCACATCTGGTCCTGGCGAGGCGACCACGGCGCCGGCATCGGCTGGAACGTCAACACGGCCGACTACGGCCTGATCGTCAACGGTGACGACGTGAGCGGCTACGGCCTCTTCGTCGAGCACTACCAGAAGTACAACACCCTGTGGAACGGCGAACGCGGCCGCACGATCTTCTACCAGAACGAGCTGCCCTACGACCCGCCGAACCAGGCCGCCTGGAACCACGACGGCATCCGCGGCTGGGCCGCCTACAAGGTCGCCGACGACGTGAAGTTCCACGAGGCCTGGGGGCTCGGCTCCTACTGCGTCTTCACCTCCGACGCCTCCATCGTCTCCGACAACGGCTTCGAGGTCCCTGTCACCCCGGGCGTGAAGATGCACTCGCTCCTCACCGTCTCCCTCGGCGGGGTCGGCACCTACGAGCACGTCATCAACGGCGTCGGCCCCCAGGCCAGCGGCACCGCGACCATCCCCGCCAAGGTGGTGAGCTACCCGTGATCCCCTGGTGACCGGCTCCGACCAGACCGGCCTCGTCGGTGATCGCGACCCGGTGCAGGGGGCCGGGTCGCGACACGACGAACCCTCATGACGAGATGCCAGAAGGTGCTGCCCGCGATCCCCGCGGACAGCACCTTCTGGCATCTCGACCGCAAGACCTCAGCGCGAGGGTGTCTCCACGACCTGGCCGGCCCAGGCGAAACCGCCGCCGAAGCCGAAGAGCAGCGCGGGTGCGCCGGCGGGGATCTTGCCGGCGTGCCACCACTTGGACAGGCCGAGGGGGATGGACGCGGCGGACGTGTTGCCGGACTCGACGATGTCGGTCACGACGACGCGCTCCTCCATGCCGAGCGCCTTGGCGAGCGGCTCGATGATGCGCAGGTTCGCCTGGTGGGCGACGAGCACCTCGATGTCGTCGAGGCTCATGCCGGAGCGCTCGACGACGAGGCGCGCTCGCTCGGCGGCGCGCGTGATCGCCCACTTGAAGACCGCCCGCCCGTCCTGCGCGAACGTGTCGCCCGGCGCCTCGATCAGGACGGCGGGAGTGAGGTCGGGCTCGGAGCCCCATGTCACGGGGCCCACGCCCGGCCGGTCGGTCGCCTGAAGGACGGCCGCTCCGGCGCCGTCGGCCGTCAGGATGCACGTGCTGCGGTCGGTCCAGTCGGTGAACGCCGTGAGCTTCTCGGCACCGACGACGACGGCGGTGCGGGCGGACCCGGTGCGGATCGCCTGGTCGGCGAGCGCGACCGAGTGCGCGAACCCGGAGCACGCGACGTTGACGTCGAGCACCGCGGGGCCGACGACGCCGCGCAGGTCGAGCTCGGACGCCTCCTCGGGCGTGGACTGCCCGGGCATGACGCCGGTACGCAGGTGGTAGGCCACCCGGCCTGCGGTGTTGGGCGAGCGGTCGACGGCGGTCGCCGTCGCGACGATCACGAGGTCGACGTCGGAGGCCGCCACGCCCGCGTCGTCGAGAGCGTGCCGGGCCGCGCCGACCGCCATGTCGGCGACGGTCGTGCCCTCGTCGGCGACGTGCCGCGTGACGATGCCCGTGCGGGACCGGATCCACTCGTCGTTCGTCTCGACGAGCTGCGCGACGTCGTCGTTGGTGAGGGTCTTCTCGGGCTGGTGGTGTCCGAGGCCGACGATGCGCGACCCGGCAGCGCCGGTGGCAGGTGTGAGCATGCGTCGATCATTCACCGTGCCTGGCGGATCGTCCAAGCCGCCCGGTCGAGGAGGCTCAGGTGACGGTGCCCAGCTGCCACGGCACGAACTCCTCGCCGCCGATGTCGAGCTCCTCGCTCGCCGTCTCCTCGCCCGACGCGACGGCGAGGATGCGCGCGAAGATCTCGTCCGCGACCTGCTCGAGCGTCGCGGTGCCCTCGACGACCCGGCCGCAGTCGATGTCGATGTCGTCGCCCATCCGCGCGTAGAGCTCGCTGTTGGTCCCGAGCTTGATCGACGGCGTCGGCTTGCACCCGAACACGGACCCGCGGCCCGTGGTGAAGCACACGACGTTCGCGCCACCGGCGACGAGGCCGGTCACGGAGACGGGGTCGTACCCGGGCGTGTCCATGAACACGAAGCCCTTGGTGGTCATCGGCTCGGCGTACTCGTGGACCGCCGCGAGGTCGGCCTGCCCGCCCTTCGCGACGGCGCCGAGGGACTTCTCCAGGATGGTCGTCAGCCCGCCCGCCTTGTTGCCGGGGGACGGGTTGTTGTCGAGGCTCCCACCGCCCGCGGCCGCGTAGCCCTGCCACCATTCAAGACGGTCGAGCAGACGCTGCCCGACCTCGGGCGTGACCGCCCGGCGCGTGAGGAGGTGCTCGGCGCCGAAGACCTCGGGCGTCTCGGCGAGCGCCGACGTCCCGCCGTAGGCGACGAGCCGGTCGGACGCGAGACCGAGCGCGGGGTTGGCGGTGATGCCGGAGTACCCGTCGGAGCCGCCGCAGTTCAGCCCGAGGACGAGCTCGGACACGTCGCACTCCGTGCGCTCGAACCGGGCGTCGATCTCCTCGAGCATCTCCCGGACGGCCTGCACGCCGGCCTTGACGGTCGCCCGGATCCCCCCGCTGTCCTGGATGGTCAGGGTCTTGACGACGGTGTCCGACGAGACGTCGGCGCCGGCGAGCACGGTGTCGACGGCGATCATCTCGCACCCGAGTCCGAGCACGAGGACGCCGGTGACGTTGGGGTGCGCGGCGTAGCCCCGCAGGGTGCGCAGCAGCACCTGCGCGCCCTCGCTCGTCGGGACGAGGCCGCACCCGGACTGGTGGGTGAGGGCCACGACGCCGTCGACGTCGTCGTACGCGTCCGTCGCGAACCCGCGGAACTGGTCCGCGATCATCTTCGCCGTGCTCGCGGAGCAGTTGACCGACGTGAGGATCGCGACGTAGGAGCGTGTGCCGACCGCGCCGTTCGCGCGCCGGTAGCCCCGGAACGTCGGGCGGGGCCCGGCGGGCACGTCGAGCGTGGTGTGCACGGTGGCGAGCTCGTGCTCCCGCTCGCCCTCCTCGAACCCCAGGTTGTGCACGTGGACGTGGTCGCCGGCCTCGACGTCGGCGGTCGCGACCCCGATGACCTGCCCGTACTTGCGCACGGGGCCGCCGCTGGGCACGGCGCCCAGCGCGAGCTTGTGGCCGCGCGGGACGTCGTCGCGCACGGTGACGGGGGCGCCGCCCTCGACGGCCACGACGTCCCCGGGGACGAGGTCGCGGGTGGCGACCGCGACGTCGTCCTCCGCGCGCAGCACGAGGAGCGCGGCCCGCTCGTGCGTCGGGGCGGTCATGCCGTCACCTCCTGCGCGGTCCGCGTCGTCCGCGTGCCGAGGTCGCGGTGCGCGCCGCCGACCGCGTCGGCCAGCCGGACGGGCAGGCCGGTCTCGAGCGAGCGGTTCGCGGCGATGCCGACGCCAGCGGCGAGCAGCCCGTCCCGCCAGCCCGCGGGGCGACCCAGCGGGTCGTCCGCAGGACCGCGGAACACGTCGTTCAGGAGCATCGCGTCGCCGCCGCCGTGCGCACCCTGACCACGGGGGATCTCTACCTCGCGGGCTTCCTCCCAGTGCCGCTGCACCACGAGCCGCTCGCCGCGGGGTCGCGTGGGGCCGGTGGTCAGCGCCTCCTGCGCGGACGGGTCGAGGACCGGTCGACCGTCCTCACCGACGAGGACGGCGCCGCGCTCGACGACCTCGAGCTCGGCCCGGCCGCGCGTCCCCGTCACGCTCACGCGGTACCCCTCCCAGGGCCCGTAGGCCGTGAGCGAGTAGGTGAGGACGGCGCCGCGCCGGTACTGGACGATCACCGCGGCCGTGTCCTCGATCGTCACGCCGGGCGCGAACGGGTCCTGGTCGCGCCGGTACCCGTCGTGCGCCTCGGCGTCGAGGTACAGGTCGGCGAGGCGCTGGTCGTCGGCGAGGTCCAGGAGGAACAGGTCGCGCGGTGCGTCGCTCGCCGGCCCGTCGGGGGCGCCGCGGGTTCCCCGCGCGGGGCGGTCCGCTGCCGGCGTGCCGTCCGCCCCTGCGGCGTCGGGCCCGTAGAAGCGCAGGCCGCCGCGCGCGAACACGAGGTCGGGCTCGTCGTCGACCCACCAGTTGACGAGGTCCGCGTGGTGGCTCGACTTGTGCACGAGCAGCCCCCCGGAGGTCGCCTTCTCGCGGTGCCAGCGACGGAAGTAGTCCGCGCCGTGCACGGTGTCGAGGACCCACTCGAAGTGGACGGCGGTGACCTCGCCGATCTCGCCGTCCGCGATGACCTGCTTGAGCGCGGTGTTGCGCGGGGAGTACCGGTAGTTGAACGTCACGACGACGTCCCGCCCGTGCTCGCCGACGGCGTCGGCGATCTGCCGGCAGCCGCGGCCCGTCGTCGTCATGGGCTTCTCCAGCACCACGTCGGCCCCGGCGGCGAGGACCCTCGCGACGACGTCGGCGTGGGTGCGGTCCGGCGACGTCACGACGACGGCGTCGACGCGCTCGCGCGCGATCATCGCCTCGAGGTCGTCCGGCGCGTAGGTCGGGACGGGTGACTCCCCGGCCGCGCGCACGAGGTCGTCGTAGTACGCGGCACGCACCGGGTTCGGCTCGCACCACGCGACGAGCCGGGCGACGTCGCGGTGCGGTCCGAGGATCGCGTCGACGTACATCTGGGCGCGGTGCCCGGTCCCGACGACGGCGTAGCGGCGTCGGGAGTCGGTGCTTCGAGGGGACTCGGCGAGGGAGGGCAAGACGGTCCTTCCGTGGTGGTGTCGCGTGACGTCGTGTCGTGTCGTGCGGTCGGCCGGACCGTTCCCGTGGGGCGACGGGAACGGTCCGGCCGGTCGTGCCCGGACGCCGGTGGCGTCCGGGGTCGGTGGGTGTCAGCCGCCGATGGCGGCCTCCACCTCGGAGGTGAACTGGCTGGCCGCGTCCGCCGGGCTCAGCCGGCCGAAGATCAGCTCGGTGTTGACCCGGGTCGTGATCTCGGGAACCTCGGCGGCACCGGCGGGCGGGACGGCAGGCCCGTCGACGATCTCGCTCTGCAGGCCGGCCAGGAAGTCCGCGGACTGCTGGTCGGCCGGGTCGAGGTCTCCGGCGATGGCCTCACGGACGTCGAGGTTGGCCGGCAGACCGCGGTCGGCGAGGATCAGCTTGCCGGCCTCCGGGTCGTTGAGGAGGAAGTCGACGAGCTTCGCCGCGGCCTCGGGGTGCTCCGAGGTCTTGGAGATCGAGTAGTACATCGCCGGCTTGAAGAACATGCCCGTGCGGTCGAACTCCGACTCCCCGGGCACACGGAGCAGCGTCAGCTCGTGGCCGGCGGCGCTCGAGATCGCGGGGAGCTGGTTGGACCACCAGAAGCCCATCGCGCCGGTGCCGGTGCCGAGCAGCGACTGCTCCGGGCCGCCCTCGGCGATCTCGATGCTCTTCGCCGGGTCCGGCTGGCCGCCGCCGTCGATGATGTCCATCGTCAGCTGGTTCCACTCGGCGAGGAGGGCGTCGTCGTAGCCGACGCCGCCGTCCGGGCCGTAGAGGGACTGACCGTGCTGGCGGGCGAAGGTGCTGAAGCCCGCCTCGTTCCCGCCGAACTCCTGGATGCCGTAGGTGCCGTCGGGCGTGTTCGCGCTGATCTCGTTGGCGATGTCGACGAAGTCCTCCCACGTCCACGTCGTGTCGTCCGGCATCTCCACGCCGGCCTGCTCGAAGATCGCCGGGTCCGCCACGATCGCGTACGCGTTCACACCCGTCGCGACGCCGTACAGGCCGCCGTCCGTGGTGCCGGACTCGAGGATGCTCGGGTCGATGGCGCCGGTGTCGACGCCGGCCTCCTCCAGGTCGGCGAGCACGCCGCGCGAGGCGTAGTCGCTGAGGTAGCGCTCCTCCTGCGTGATGACGTCGGGCGTGTCACCGCCCGCGACGCTGACCGAGAGCTTGTCCCAGTAGCCGCCCCAGTCGGTGAAGTCCGGGACGACGGTGATGTCGGGGTTCTTCTCCTCGAACAGGTCGATGACCTGCTGCGTCGTCTCGTGGCGCGTGTCCGAGCCCCACCACGAGAAGCGGATCTCGACCGGCCCCGAGTCGGCCGTGCTCGCCGTGTCGTCGTCGCCGGTGCCAGGGGCCGCGCCGTTGTCGCCGTTGCAGGCGCTCAGCGCGAGCGTGCCGACGGCGAGCAGGGCGCCGAGGCGCCACCACGTGCGGGTCGATCGGGTCGGGCTGTTCATCGTGCTGTCTCCTTCGTGTCGAACGTCGTTGTTTCGAGCTGTCGAGCGTCGTTGTCTCGAACTACTTGATCCCCGTCGTGGCGATGCCCTTGACGAGGTACTTCTGGCCGAACAGGAACACCAGGAACAGCGGCACCAGCGAGATGATCGACATCGCGAAGAGGGGCCCCCAGGAGCTCTCCCCGGTCGAGTCGATGAACGTGCGCAGCGCCACCGGCACGGTGTACATGTCGGGCCGGGTGAGGAACACCAGCTGGCTGAAGAAGTCGTTCCACGTCCAGATGAACGTGAAGATGGCCGTCGTCGCGAGCGCGGGGACGGACAGCGGCAGCATGATCCGCAGGTAGATGCGCCCGTGGCCGCACCCGTCGATGCGGGCCGCCTCGTCGAGCTCCGAGGGGATGCCGCGGAAGAACTGCACCATGAGGAAGATGAAGAACGCGTCCGTCGCCAGGAGCTTGGGCACGATCAGCGGCAGGAAGGTGTTGATCCAGTTCAGCTCGGAGAACAGGATGTACTGCGGGACGATGATCACGTGGATCGGCAGCATGATCGACATGAGCATGATGGCGAACCACAGGTTCCGACCGCGGAACTGCAGGCGGGCGAACGCGTAGGCGGCCATCGAGCAGGAGACCAGGTTTCCCACCAGCGAGCCGAGCACGATCATCGCGCTGTTGAACAGGTAGTGGTCGAACGGGTGCAGCAGCGCCGTCCACCCGTTGGTGTAGTTGCTGAGCGTGACCTCGCTGGGGAACAGCCCGGGCTCGCGGAAGATGAGGTCGTTCGGCTTGAACGAGCTCACCAGCATCCACAGGAGCGGGTAGAGCATCGTCAGCCCGAAGAGGATCAGGCCCGTGTGCTTGAGGACCGATCGCACGTTGCCGCGCCAGCGGCTCGGGGGCGCGGCGGGCGCCGGGTACTCGGCGGCGACCTCGGTGAGGGTGCGCCTGCCTGCCGGGGCGGAGGACTCGTCGATGGGCGCGTCGTGGCGCGCGGTGACCTCAGTCATTGTAGAAGACCCAGTACTTGGAGGCGAGGAAGTTGATGGCCGTCATCCCCGCGACGATCGCCAGCAGGAGCCAGGCCATGGCGGAGGCGTACCCCATGTCGAGGGCGGTGAAGCCCTTCTGGTAGAGGTACAGCGTGTAGACCATCGTCGAGTCCGCCGGCCCACCGGTGCCGCCGCTGATGACGGCGGCCTGCGTGAACGTCTGGAACGCGTTGATGAGCTGCAGGATGAGGTTGAAGAAGATGATCGGGGTCAGCAGCGGGACGGTGATGGACCGGAACCGTCGGATCGGGCCGGCGCCGTCGATCGCGGCCGCCTCGTAGTACATCTGGGGGATCTGTCGGAGCCCGGCGAGGAAGATGACCATCGGCGCGCCGAACGTCCACACGTTGAGGACCATGAGGGTGCCGAGCGCGTAGTCCGGGTGCGACACCCAGCCCTGCCCCTCGATGCCGAACAGAGCGAGGAACTGGTTGACCAGGCCCTCCGCCCCGAAGACCTGGCGCCACAGGAGCGCCACCGCCACGCTGCCGCCGAGCAGCGAGGGCAGGTAGAAGACCGAACGGTAGAACGACAGCCCGCGCAGTCCGCGGTCCAGCAGCAGCGCGAGGCCGAGCGCGGCGCCGAGCTGGAGCGGGACGGACACCAGCACGTAGGTGAACGTGACCTGGAGCGCGTTCAGGAGCCGAGGGTCCTCGAACATGCGCGTGTAGTTGTCCAGGCCGATCCACTGGGGCGGCTCGAGCAGGCTGTAGTCCGTGAAGGACAGGTACGCGGACGCGACCATCGGCCCGGCGGTGATGAACACCAGCCCGACGAACCACGGTGCGAGGAACACCAGCGCGGCCTTGCCGTCGTTGCGGTGGGCGGCGGACCTGCGTCGCCCCACCTTCCCTGTGCCCCGCACGCGTCGGAGCTCATCGACGACTGCCATGCCACACCTCCTCGCACCCGACGCCACCGCGCCGCTGCGGTTGCGTTCCCACCATCGGGACACCTCCGGATCTCCGTCGACCTGACCGGCCCCCAGACGGGGGAAACCGGTTCCACGTGGGGAACGTAGCACACGAGGAACCGGTTTCCAATGGTGTACGGTCACGTTAGAGACACGGTGCGCTCACCGCCGAGCGTGCCGTCACGAGACACCCACGGGAGAACGAAATGCCGGACGCGAGGCAGCGCAGCGCGGTCACCATCGCCGACGTCGCGGCGGCCGCCGGGGTCTCGCGCGCCACCGTGTCGCGCGTGATGAACGGTCGCGCCACGGTGGACGCCGAGATCAGCCGGCGGGTGCGAGAGACCGCCGAGAGCCTGGAGTACCGACCGTCGAACGTGGCGCGCAGCCTGTCCCTCGGCCGGACGAACACCGTCGCGCTCGTCGTCCCCGACCTCGGCAACCCGCTGTTCCAGCAGATCCTGCGCGGCGTGACCAACTCCGCCGCGCCCGCCGGGTACCGCGTGCTCGTCGCCGACACCGCCGAGGACCCGACGGAGGAGGCGGCGATCGCGCTCGAGGCGCGCCTGCGCTGCGACGCGCTCGTGCTCGTGTCGCCGCGCATGCCCGACACCGAGCTCGCCGCGCTGATCCCGCGCGTCTCGCCCGTCGTCGTCGTCAACCGCGAGCTCCACGGCGTCCCCGGCGTCCCGTCGCTCGTCGTCGACTACGCGTACGCCGCCGAGCAGGTGCTCGACCACCTGGTCGATCTCGGGCACCGTCGGATCGCGTACCTCTCGGGGCCGCCCGGGAGCGCCTCGGACGCGCTGCGGCGCACCGGGCTCGCCCGCGCGCTCGCCCGGCACCGCGACGTCGACCTGGTCGACCTCCCCGCGGGGTCCGACATCGTGGCCGGCCACGGGGTCGTCGACGAGGTCCTCACGGCCCGTCCGACCGCCGTCGTCGCGTTCAACGACCTCGTCGCGTTCGGCCTGCTCGCCGGTCTCAACGAGGCCGGGGTCGCCGTGCCCAAGGACATGTCGGTGACCGGGTTCGACGACATCGACCTCGCCCGCTACGCCACACCGTCCCTGACGACCGTCGCCGTCCCGCAGTCGGAGCTCGGTCGCCACGCCTGGAAGGAGCTGTCCGCGTTGATCGACGCCACGGGTCACCCCTCACGCGCCACCCGGTTCGAGCCGCGTCTGGAGGTGCGTGCGAGCACCGGCCCGGTGCCGCGCACCGTCGCCCGGGCACGCGCCGTCGTCACCCCGGCGGAGCCGGCGCACGCGCTGGTCCCCGCCGCGTCCGTCCCCGCCACGCGGGAGGTGCGGTGGACCGCCGACGGCGACACCGTGGTGCTCCGCTGGGGCGACGTGCGCCTCGCGCGCTACCAGCAGGGCGACCGCATCCCGCCCGTGCACGCGCCCCGCTCGCACCTGCACCCCGTGCACTCCCTCGCCGGGGTCCCGCTCACCGACTCCGGCCCGGTGGACCACCGCCACCACTACGGCGCGTCCATGGCGGTGCCCGACGTCAACGGCACCTCGTACTGGGGCGGGCGCACGTTCGTCACCGACGTCGGCCCGACGCTGCTGCCCAACCACGGGCGCCAGGTCAGCCACGCGCTGCTGGTCGACCCGGTCGAGCCGCACCTGCTGCACGACGCCGTGCGCTGGCACGACGAGCACGGGGTCCCACAGCTCGAGGAGGAGCGTCGCATCAGCGCCCGGATCCTCGACGGCGAGACGTGGGTGCTCGACTGGCGCTCCGTCCTGCGCGCCCAACGCGGGGCACTCGTCATCGGTTCGCCCGCCACCAACGGACGCCCCGGCGCCGGCTACGGCGGGTTCTTCTGGCGCCTCCCGATCGCGCAGGAGACGTCGGTCCTCAGCGCGGCCGGTCCCGGCGAGGACGTCGCGCACGGCAGCACCTCGCCGTGGGTCGGGTTCGTGCAGCGGCACCCGACCCACAGCACCACCCTCCTCCTCGTCCAGCACGACGAGCCCCTCCCCTGGTTCCTCCGGGCCGCCGAGTACCCCGCCGCAGGTCCGGCGCTCGCCTGGGACGCCCCCCGCACGATCGGCGCGGGCAGCTCGGTCGAGACCGGCGCGACCGCCGTCATCGTCGACCGCGCGCTCGACCTGGACGAGGCGGCCGAGCTGGCGGAGCGGGTCCGATGACACCCACGCCGGTCGCCGTCCTCGGCGTCCACGGCCACGGCGGCTCCCACCTGCGCACGCTGCGCGAGCTCGCCGCGAAGGGGACGGCCCGGCTGTGCGCCGTCGTCGACCCGCGACGGCCGGAGGACACCCCGGCCCCGTGGTTCGCCTCGCTGGGAGACCTGCTGTCCGACCCGGACCCGTCCGTGCGCCCGGAGGTCGTGATCATCTCGACCCCCATCCCGACGCACCTCCCGCTGGCCCGGGCCGCGATGGAGGCCGGCCTGGACGTGCTGCTCGAGAAGCCGACCGCGGCGTCGCTCGCCGAGCACGACGCGATCGTCGAGACGGCGGACCGCACCGGCCGGTTGTGCCAGGTCGGCTTCCAGACGTTCGGCTCCCACGCGGTCGACGCCGTGACCGAGCTGATCGCCGGCGGCGAGATCGGTGAGCTCGTCGGCGTCGGCGCCGTCGGCACGTGGGTCCGCACCCGCGGGTACTGGCAGCGCGCCGCGTGGGCGGGACGTCGACGGCTGGACGGGCGGGACGTCGTGGACGGCGTCGTGACGAACCCGCTCGCGCACGCGGTCGCGACCGCGCTGCGCGTCGGCGGTGCCCGTACCGCCGACGACGTGGCGCACGTCCTGACCGACCTGCACCGCGCGAACCCGATCGAGTCGGACGACACGTCCTCGCTGCGGGTCGTCGGCCGGAACGGGCTGCCCTACGGCGTCGGGCTCACGCTGTGCGCCGCGGAGCGGACCCCAGCCCGGGTGATCGCCCTCGGGACCGAGGGCGAGGTCACGCTCGAGTACGAGCACGACCGGGTGACGCTCAGCACGCCGCGGATGCAGGTCGAGAAGACGTACGGCCGCACCGGCCTGCTCGAGGACCTCCTCACGGCTCGGGCAGAACCGGGTCGCCGCCTCGCGTGCGACGTGCGCGAGACGGGCGCGTTCATGCGCGTCCTCGAGGCGGTGCGGACCGCACCCGACCCGCACCAGATCCCGGACGACTTCGTGACGTGGCTCGGCGACGGCGACGACCGCAGTCCCGTGGTCGACGACGTCGCGCGCTGGTGCGAGGAGGCCGCGCGGACCGCGCGGACCTTCACCGAGCTCGAGGCGCCCTGGTCGCGCTGACCGGACCGGTCAGCGCGTGAGGTCGACGGCGACGTCGGTCGCGTGGTGCGGCGTCGTCAGTCGTCGGCGCCGGTCGCCGCGGCGCCCCAGCCGTACCACCGCTCGACCTCGATCCACGCGCTGACCCGCGGGCTCGTGCGGTTCGCGTACGCGTGACCGGTGTAGTGCCGCGAGATGCGGTCGATGTCCGCCAGCCCGTCGTCGTCGCGCAGCTCGACGACGCTCCCGACGATCGTCACGTGGGTGTACCAGCTCGTGTCGAGCACCGTGAGCGAGACGCGCGGGTCACGCCGCAGGTGCTTCAGCCGGACCCGGCTCTCGTCGAGGTTCACCAGCACGCGCCCGTCCTCCTCGAGGACGTACCAGGTGGCGGCGGTGACCGGCGCGCCGTCGGACCGGGTGGTCGCCATCACGGCCGCGTTCGGCCGGCTCAGCAGCTCGACGACGCGGGACGGCAGCGGGGGTCGGGGCACGACAGCTCCTCGGGTCGACGGTACGGGACCTCGACGGTACGACACGGTGGCCGGTGACGGCGCGCGGTACCGCGACCGGCCTACGAGCTGCGGGACCGGAAGGCGTCCCACGCCCCGAGCAGGTACTGGATGCCGAGCGCCCGGTCGTACAGCCCGTACCCCGGCCGCGGCTTGTTCGTCGTGTTCTCGTCCCAGAGGTGGCGGCCGTGGTCGGGGCGCACGTACCCCTGGTAGTCGGCGTCGACGTACGCCTTCATGACGCCGGTCGTGTCGACGTCGCCCTCGCACGCCCGGTGACCGACCTCGGTGAAGTCGCCGTTCGGGAAGTGCTTGATGTTGCGCACGTGCGTGAAGTGGATGCGGTCCATGAACGTGCGCACGGCGTCGACGCCGTCGGCCGCGGGGTTCGCCGAGAAGCTGCCGAGGCAGAGCGTCAGCCCGTGGTACGGGCTGGGGTTCAGGTCCAGCACCCTCGCGAGGTCCTGCTTGCTCGACACCACGCGCGGCCAGCCGAAGACGTCGAACGGCGGGTCGTCGGGATGCACGCCGAGCTTCACGTCCGCCTCCTCGCAGACGGGGATCACCGCGTCGAGGAAGTAGCGGTAGCTCGCATACATGTCGTCGTGGGTGACGCCCTCGTACGCGGCGTCCAGCTCGCCGAGGCTCGCGAGCCGCGCCGGCTCCCAGCCCGGCAGCGTCAGCCCGTGCGTGTTCGCCTCCATGTCCGCGACGAGGCTCTGCGGCGACATCGCGTCGACGACGGCCCGCTCGAAGTACAGCGCGGTCGAGCCGTCGGGCAGGGGGCGCCACAGGTCCGTGCGCAACCAGTCGAAGACCGGCATGAAGTTGTAGCAGACGACCTTCACCCCGGCCCGCCCGAGTCGTCGGATCGTCGTGCGGTAGTTCTCGATCGCCTCGTCCCGGCCCATCCCGAGCACGGTCCGGCCGAGCTTGATCGACTCGTGGACGTTGACGGACTCGACCACCTCGGCGTCGAACGTCCGCGTGATCCCGCGGGCGCGCGCCTCGTCCGTCAGGCCGGTGATCCGCGCGACCTCCGCGTCGATCTCCGCCTGCTCCCACACCGCGCCGGCCGGCTTGTCGTGCAGGCTCCACACGATCGTCTCCACGCCCGGGACCTGGCGCACCTGGTCCAGCGTGACCGTGTCGTTGCCCTCGCCGTACCAGCGGAAACCCATCTTCACGGCGCGCCCACGACCTCGGCGACCACGTCGTCGACGACGCGGTCGAACAGGCTCGACCCCGCGGCGTCGGGCAGGAGGCCGGGCAGCCGGACGAGCGCGCGCACGGCGTCGGCGTCGCTGCCGGCCGCACCGACGATCGCGGCGAGCTCGTCCGACCGCGGGTCGTCGACGACGCGACCCGCGCGGACCTCGCCCACGACGTACGCGGCCCACGCCGCGAGCGCCGTGACGGCACCGCGCGGCACGACGCCGTCCGCGAGCCGGTCGGCGAGCGTCCCGCCCCAGCGGAACGGGATCTTCTGGGTCCCGTCCATCGCGACCTGTCGCGTCGTGTGCCCGGTCGCGGGGTTGGCGAACCGGTCGAGCAGCTCCTGCGCGTAGGCGGCGAGGTCCACGCCGTCGGGGGCCTCGAGCGTCGCGATCGCGTCGGCCTGCAGGGCACGCGCGCGCTCGGCGAGCAGAGGGTCGGCGACGGCCTCCGCGAGGGTGGCGTACCCGGCGAGGGACCCGGCGTAGGCGAGGAGGGAGTGCGCGCCGTTCAGCAGGCGCAGCTTGGCACGCTCGTAGGGCGCCACGTCGGCCGTGAACGTCGCCCCGCCCCGCTCCCACGCGGGCCGCGGCCCGGCGAAGCGGTCCTCGACGACCCACTGGAGGAACGGCTCGGCGACGACCAGACCCTCGTCGCGGGCGCCGAGCAGCGCCTCGACCTCGTCCCGCTGGGTGGGCGTCGTCGCGGGGACGATGCGGTCGACCATGCTGCACGGGAACGTGACCGACGCCGCGAGCCACGCACGCAGGTCGTCGCCGTCGGCCCCGGGCAACCCCGCGTCCACGGCCTCGCCCACGAGCGCGGCGAGGACTCTTCCGTTGTCCGCGAGGTTGTCGCAGCTCAGCACCGTGAGGGGCGCTCCCCCGGCCCGACGGCGCGCGGCGAGGCCCCGGACCAGGAGCCCGACGGCGCTCGTGGCCGCCTGGTCGACGACGGGTCCGGTTCCCTGCTCCTCGCGGACCAGCGCGTCGAGGTCGCGGCGCACGGCGCCCAGGTCGAGGTTCCCGTCGGACCCGCGCGCGTAGCCCTTCTCGGTGATGGTGAGCGTCACGACGTGCGTCGTCGGCGCAGCGAGAGCGGCCAGGACGCGCGGCGTCTCCTCGGCCGGCCACGCGACGTCCGTCACGGACCCGACGACGCGCGGCGACGCGCCGTGAGGCCCGACCGTGAGCACGGTGTAGACCCCGCCCTGCGGGCGCAGCTGGTCGCGGACCGACGCCGAGCGCTGGGTGACGCCGAGGATGCCCCACCGCGTCTCGCCGGTCGCGAGCGCGGCGTCCTCGGTCGCGACGGCCTGGTGCGCGCGGTGGAAGGCACCGATCCCGAGGTGCACGATCCCGACCTGCGTCGGGCGGACGGGCGCGGGAAGTCCCGGCGGCGGCACGTCCCGGTGCAGACGCGGGTCGTCGTGCGGCGTCGTGTCGGTCGCGGGACCGGCCTTCGACGAGGTCGGGATGGCGGTCGGGGCGGTCACACGGCCTCCTGCGGCTGGGTGGTGCTCGGACGTGCCCCGGGGGGCACGGGGGCGGAAGAGCGGGTGGACGGGACGGTCGTCGAGGCGCGGACGACGAGCTCGACGGGGAGCTCGTCGGCCAGGTCGTCCGTGCGGTCGTCGCCGTGAGCACCCGTCGAACGGGAGGAGCGCCGCGCGTCGAGGGACGCGACGAGGCGGTCGACGGCACGCGCGCCGAGCTGCGCGAGGTCCGTGCGCACGGTCGTCAGCGGCGGCGAGGAGAGCGTCGCGACGAACGTGTCGTCGAACCCGACCACGCTGAGGTCGTCGGGGACGGACAGGCCGCGCTCCCGCAGCCGGGCGACGAGGCCGAGGGCGACGAGGTCGTTGTAGGCGATCGCCGCTGTGGCGCCGGACGCGACGACGAGGTCGGCCGCGGCCCGGCCGCCCTCGACCCGGGGGCGGAAGGAGCCGACGGCGACCGTCTCGACGTCCGGGTACCAGGCCCGGGCGACGTCGAGTCCCGCGCGACGGCGTGCGTCCGACCACGACCGCTGCGGGCCGCCGACGTAGGCGATGCGCCGGTGCCCGAGCGCCCGCAGGTGCTCGACGGCGAGGGCGGCACCGTGCGCGTCGTCGGAGGAGACCGAGGGGATCGGGTCGATCCGGAGGTTCACGAGCACGACGGGCGTGTCGCCGGCCACGGCCAGGTCGGCCTCGACGGCGCGCGGGGAGCACAGGACGAGCCCGTCCGTCTGCGACCGCAGGCCGGCGACGAGATCGGTCTCGAGGGCAGGGTCCTCCCCCGCATCGACGACGAAGACCGCGTGGTCCGTCTGCCGTGCGCGCGCCTGCACGCCCTTCGTGACGGACGCGAAGTAGGGGTTCTCGAGGTCGGGGACCACGAGGCCCAGGGCGCCCGTGCGGCCGGCGCGCAACCCGCTCGCCGCGCGGTTCGGCTGATAGCCGAGCCTGGTCGCCGCGGCGACGACACGGTCACGTGTCTCCGGAGCGACCCTGTCGGGCTCGGCGAGCGCGCGCGAGACGGTGGAGATCGACACCCCGCACTCGCGGGCGACGTCGCGGGCAGTGACCACGGCAATCTCCTCGACTGGACGGTCCGGCACGGCTGACAGGGACCTGCTTTGCGAACGATTGTACCGCTCGATCAGAGCGATGCTTCACCACAAGAAGAACATCTATGCAAACGTTGGCAACTCAGCCGGTCGAACAGTCCGACCGGTCGCGGCGGCCTCGTGGATCGCGCACAGGAGCCGGACGGTCTCCACGGCGTCGTCCACCCCCACGGGCACCGGGGACGCCGTGTCGAGGGCGGAGACGATGCGCCGCCACTGGGCGAGGTGGCCCGCGTGGCCGATCGCCAAGGGATCACTCGCCCCGCTCGAGATCGCGCCCTCACCCGGCGCCGGTACGCCGGGGACGTCCCACCGGTGCACCTCGCCCTGACCGAGCTCCGCCGCCCCCCGGGACCCGAACAGCGAGATCGTGGCCCCGAAGCCCGGCGGCGTCGTGGTCGTCGTGGTGATGACCCCGAGCGCACCCGAGGTGAACCGCACGGTGGCGACCGTCGTGTCCTCGGCCTCCATCTCGTGGCCGAGGGTCGCGCTCTGGGCGGTCACCGACTCGACCGGACCGCAGAGCCAGCGCAGGAGATCGACGTTGTGCACGCCCTGGTTCATCAACGAGCCCCCGCCCTGCGCCGTCGTCGACCGCCACCCCGCGGCGCGGTAGTACGCGTCGTCCCGGAACCAGTGGACCCGCGTCGTCGCGAGCCGGATCTCCCCGAGGGCACCCGCGTCCAGGGCTGTCTTGAGCGCGACGTGCTCGGGCTCGAAGCGTCGCTGGGAGATCATCGACACCATCAGGCCCCGCTCCTGAGCGGCGAGGGCGACGCGCAGCGCGTCCTTGACGTCCAGCGCGAGCGGCTTCTCGACGACGACGTGGCGGCCCGCCTCGAGAGCGGTGAGCGCCAGTGCGGCATGCGTCCCGCTCGGCGAGCAGATCGCCACGACGTCGACGTCGGGATGGACGATCACCTCGGCCGGGGTCAGGTGCACCGCGGGCCAGCCCGCGAGCGCCTCCTCGCTCGCGGGTGCTGCACCGCCGCTGTAGGCCACGAGCCGCACCCGCTCCCCCAGCTCGCGCAGCGCCCGCGCGTGCATCGTGGCGATGCCGCCCATGCCCACGACCCCCACCCCGAGGTGGTCCCTGCTCATGCGGTCGTCCTCCTGGTGCGTCTGTCGTGCCTGCTGCGCCTGGCGTACCTGCTGCGCCTGGCGTACCTGCTGTACCCGCCGACGTCGGTCACTCGGCCACGTGGCTCGCACCGAGCAGGTCGCGCAGCCGCTCCGCGGCCGCGGTGAAGCGCGGGTCGGTGATCGTCGTGCTGTACTCGCGCTCGTCCGGCAGCCCCGGCTCGAGCGTCTCCACGATCCGCCCGGGCCGCGGGCTCATGACCACGATCCGGCTGCCCAGGAACACCGCCTCCGGGACGGAGTGCGTGACGAGGACGACCGTCGTCCCGGTCTCCCGCCAGATCCGGTTCATCTCGATGTTCATCTGCTCGCGCGTCAGCGCGTCCAGCGCACCGAACGGCTCGTCCATCAGGAGCACGCGTGGCTCGTGCAGGAGCGCGCGGCACAGCGCGACGCGCTGCTGCATGCCTCCGGACAGCTCGTGCGGGAGCGCCTTCTCGAACCCGGTGAGCCCGGTCAGCTCGATCAGGTGGTCGGCCCGCTCCTCAGCGCGCCGCCGGTCCATCCCGCGCATCTCGGCCTGGAGCAGGATGTTCTTGCGCACCCCGCGCCACTCGAGCAGCGCCGACCGCTGGAACGCGAACCCGATCTCGCGCTGCGGCCGGGTGACCCGATCGCCGTAGAGACGCACCTCGCCCTCGGAGACGAGCGTGAGCCCGGCGATGATCTTCAGGAGCGTCGACTTGCCGCAGCCCGAGGGCCCCGCGATCGTGACGAACTCGCCCGGCATGACCGACAACGACACGTCGTCGAGCGCCAGGGTCTCCGACCGCTTCGACGTGAACCGCATCGTGAGGTGCGAGACCTCGATGATCGGCTCGGTGCCGACCACGGAGCCGGAAGGCTCGAGCGCGGCCGCGGCGGTCACAGGTCCTCCCCGAAGGTGGCGTCCCAGTAGTCGGCGGGCGTGACGGCGCCGTCGAAGTCGGTGTTCTCCGACAGGAACGTCAGCGTGTCCGTCCACTGCTGCTCGGTGTTGACGCCAGGAGCCGGGGCGTTGTCGAGGTCGAGCAGGTCGACCGTCGCCTCCAGCTGGGCGGCCATGACGCTCTCGTCCGGCGCCTGCTCGGCCCCCTCCGCCATCGCTGCGACCGCCGCCTCCTGATCCTCGGACGCCTCGAGGAACGACCTCGACGTCGCACGCACCATCGCCTCGACCAGCTCGGGGTCGTCCGCGATGAGCTTCTCGTTCGCCACCAGACCGGTGCCGAGCAGGTTCATGCCGAACTCGGCGAACGGCAGCGCCGAGACCTCACGGTCCGTCTGGTTCTCGATCGTGGGCGCCTGGTCGTGGTAGAAGCCCTGGATCGCATCGACCTTGCCCTCGATCAGTGCGGCGATCTTGCCGGCGGCGTCGACGTTGACCACCGTCACGTCCGCCGGGTCGACACCGTTGATCTCGAGCCACGCGGGGAAGGTGCCGTACATGGCGTCGCCGGGGGTGCCTCCCACCGTCTTGCCCACGAGGTCCGCGGGCTCGGAGATGCCCTGGTCGGCGAAGAACTCGACCGAGCTGGGCCCCGTCTGGAGGAAGACCCCGACGCTGCGCACCGGCATGCCGGCGCTGATCGCGTTCGCGAGCGGCGGGGTGTCGGCCCAGCCGAAGTCGGTGTTGTTCTGTGCGACCTGCTGCACCGTGTTCCCGGAGCCGTTGCCCGGCTGGATCGTCAGGTCGATGCCCTCGTCCTCGAAGATCCCCTGCTCGACCCCGTAGTAGAAGGGCGCGTGCTCCCCGTAGGGCACCCAGTTGAGGGTCACGGTGACCTCGGTCAGGCCATCGGTACCCTGCCCGCCCGGGGAACCCCCGCTGTCCGTCCCGGTCTGCCCGCAGGCCGAGGTCACTGCAACGACGACACCGGCCACGGCCAGCGATGCTCCGAACGTGCCACCACGCATGGGGAGAGCCCTTCTTCTCGTGCCGCCCTCGTGGACGGCGGGGAACCGCAAGGAAGTCGTACCTGTGGTCGGGACGGTCACGCCGCCGCGAGAGCGAGGTTGCCGCGCCGAGAGGCGTGCCACGGGATGAGGACACGCTCGAGCAGCTCGACCAGGAGGAAGAGCACGACGCCGATCAGGGACATGAGGATCAGGTCGGCGAACAGCAGGGGGGCGTCCAGGTTCCCGCTCGCGAGCAGGAGGACGTAGCCGAGGCCGCGGTCGGCACCGACGAACTCGCCGACGACCGCACCGACGACCGCCAGCGTGACGGCAACCTTCAGCCCGGACATGAGCTGCGGGAGGGAGCCGGGGAACCGGATCTTGCGGAACGTCTTCCACCGCGACGCGCCCATCGTCGCCGAGAGCTCCAGGAGCTCGGGGTCGACCGAGCGCAGGCCCGCGACCGCGGACACCACGACCGGGAAGAAGGCGATGAGGACTGCGAGGACGACCTTCGGAGTCAGCCCGAAACCGAACCAGACCACGAGGATCGGCGCGATCGCGATCTTGGGGATGACCTGTGCGAAGAGGATCAGCGGGTACAGCGCCTTCTCGGCAGTCTTGGAGTACACGAGGAGCACGGCCGTCGCGACGCCGATCACGGCCGCGAGCACGAACCCGATGATGGTCTCCATCGTCGTGACCCACGTGTGCTCGAGCAGCATCGCCCACTCGTCGACCATCGTCTCCCAGACCGCTCCGGGCGACGGGATGAGGTACGCCGGGACCATCTCGCGCCAGGCGACGAACCACCACGCGGCGAACAGCACGAGCAGCACCACGGCCGGCCGCCACGACGCCGAGAGCAGAGCGAGCGAGCGGCTCCCGATCGAGCGTCCCACGCTCGCGACCCTCCTGCTGCCCCGGTCACCGCGCGTCGGCGCGGGCGACGGAGGTGCGGACGGCGGCGGTGCGGCCGGCGGTGCTGGTCGCACTCCGTGGGTGGTCGTCATGGCACGGTCCTCCATGGTGCTCGTCATCGAGTGGGTCGTCGCGCTCGTCGTCGCGTCCGCGTCCGGGGTCTCCGCGTCGGTCATGCGTAGGCCACCTGCTCGGCGTCGAGGATCCCGGTGAACGCCTCCCAGGCCTCCGTGAACAGGCGGGGGCCGGAGAATCCGCCGTGGCTGTGGGCCGAGCCGAGGTGCGGCTCGAGCGAGAAGAACCCGTCGAACCCGTCGGCCCGGAGCGCCCGGACCGTCTCGACGACCTCGCCGTCGCCCCGGCCCGCGGGCACGACCTCGCCCGTCCCCGACCTCGCGTCCTTGATCTGGACGTACTCGAGGTGCGGGCGCAGCATCCGGTACCCGTCGGTGAACGGACGCACGCCGACCTGGACGAAGTTCGCCGCGTCCCAGGCCAACCTGAGGTGCGACGACCCGACCGACTCGACGACGTCGAGGCAGCGCTCCGGCGTGTCGCCGTAGATGTCCTTCTCGTTCTCGTGGAGCAGGACGACGCCGGCCTCGGCTGCCACGTCCGCGAGCGCGGACATGCGGCGCAGGACGACGTCCCGGGATGCGTACGGGTCCTGTCCGGGCCGGACGAAGAACGAGAAGACGCGGATGTACGGTGCGTCGAGGTGGCGCGCGACGTGCGCGGCGTGCCGCATCCGCGCGAGGTGCGGCTCGAAGTCCTCGTCGACGAAGATCTTCCCGATGGGCGAGCCGACGCTCGAGACCTGCAGACCGTGCCGACCGAGCAGCTGCGTGACGCGCCCGAGCTGACCCGCGTCGAGGTCCAGGATCCCGGTGTCCCACGCGCTCCGGACCTCGACGAAGCGCAGGCCCAGGCCCGTGGCCACCTCGCACTGCGTCGCGAGGTCGGGCGAGATCTCGTCCGCGAAGCCCGACAGCGTCCAGACCACGGGTCCTCCTTCTCGTCGTCGGCGTCGACATCGACACCGGGCTGCCTCTCCGTCGAGGCCTGCTGCCCACCAGCGGGGCGGGTCATCGTGCGTTGGGTTGGACACTAGGGGGCGTGTCAGCGCTGGACAACGAGTTGCCACTTGTTGCACCGATGGTGCGCGTGACCTGCGAGCTCTGGGCGGACAACGGCCTGACGGCAGCCAGATCGCCTCGACCGCGGGTTGCGGCGAGTTGCCAGGTCACGGCCAGGCGGTGCCGTCGGAGGTCAGGCCTCGCCGGCGTCCGGCGACGCGCCGAGGTCGAGCGCGACGAGCCGGAACCCTGCGGACCTCACGGCCCGCACGACCTCGCCGCGCAAGGGCTCCGACGTCACGCTCACCAGGTCGTGGCGCGGGGCCTCGAGGCGGGCGAGGTCGCCGTGGTGGCGGACCCGGAGGTCATCGAGCCCGAGCCTGCGCAGCTCGCTCTCGGCGGCCTCGACCTGGACGGGGTCCTCCGTCGTCGACGACCGCTCCGGCGCCGGCGTCCCACCTCGGTCGTCGAGGACGGTCGCCCGGCCCACGACGCCGTCCCTGTCGTCGGGCACGACGACGACGGACAGCTCGAGGAGCCTGGCCACGTCGTCGATGCGCCCCCCGAGCACGTCGAACGTCGCGACCCCCCGGGCGTTGGCCGCCTGCGCGACGGTGCACCGGCGTTCCGGCGTCGTCTCCGGCCCCGTGCTCACGAGCGCGACGACGCGCGACCGGCCGACGACACGGACGGCGAGGTCGAGCAGGAGGGCGGAGCCCACGTCGCCCGCGTAGGCGACCCCGACCCGGCCGCTCGCGCCGGCCCGTGCGAGCGCGGTCGTGACCGCATCGACGAGCTCGTCCGTCGTCGGGGCGGGCGCCGTCCGCGGTGGCAGGGTCCGTCGGCTCATGCTGCCATTGGAGGTCGCAGCCCCAGGGTCGTCAAGCGGTTGCCACGACTTGCCCCGGTCCGGTGCGGCGGCCACCGCGCGCCGACCGGTGGCTGACAACCGGTTGTTGCACCCGGGCGAGCGCACTACGCTCCGGGCGCATGGACGACCCCGCCGACGCAGGCCCGCAGCCGACGATCTACGACGTCGCGAAGGCGGCGGGAGTCGCGACGTCGACGGTCTCCCGGGCCTTCTCGCGACCCGGCCGGGTCAACGCCGAGACCGCGGAACACATCCGCAGGATCGCGACCGAGCTCGGCTACCGGACGAACCCGCTCGCCCGCGGACTGCCGACCGGCCGGACCGCACTGCTCGCGATCGTCGTCGCCGACGTCACGAACCCGTTCTTCTTCGAGATCATCCGGGGTGCGGAGAAGACCGCGACCGACGCGGGGTACACGTTGCTCGTGGCCGACGCCCAGGAGTCCGACGAGGCGGAGCGACAGGCGCTCGACCGGACGCTCCCCCTGGTCGAGGGCGTGATCCTCGCGACGTCCCGCCTCTCGGACTCGTCGATCCGGGTGGTCGCCAAGCAGCGCCCCACGGTGGTCATGAACCGCGTGATGACCGATGTCCCGAGCGTCCTCACGGACAACGCGCAGGGCATGCGGAGCGCGGTGGAGCACCTCGCCGGCCTGGGCCACACGAGCCTCACCTATCTCGCGGGGCCGGAGGCGTCATGGGCGGACGGGATGCGGTGGCGCGCGTTCCGCGAGTCGACCCGGGATCTCGGCCTGAAGGCGCGGCGCCTCGGTCCGTTCGCCCCGACGCTCGCGGGCGGGCTCTCGGCCGCCAAGCTCCTCGCCAAGCACTCCGCCACGGCGGCCGTCGCCTACAACGACCTCGTCGCGATCGGGGCCATGCGTGGCCTGGTCCGGCTGGGCGTCGAGGTCCCCCGCGACATGAGCGTCGTCGGGTTCGACAACATCTTCGGGTCGGACTTCTGCAGCCCGCCCCTGACGACCGTCGCGGCGCCCCTGCGGCACTTCGGGGCGTTCGCGCTGCAGCGGCTCCTGGGTCTGGTGCGGTCGTCCTCGAGCGGCTCGCAAGCACCGGCGCTGCTCCCCGCCAAGCTGGTGGAGCGCGGCTCGACCGCACGGCGCGCGTAGCAGCGGCCCCCGATCGGGAGGTCAGATGCAACTAGTGGCAACTCGTTGTCCACCGTCCTGCGGGGCCCGCATAGTGGCGTCGACAAGCGCACCCTGACGCGCCCTGCGCGCAGGTCCCGCACGCGAGGTCCTCGATGGAGAGGCAGGCCGATGGAACGCTCGACGCACCCACTTCCCGAACGCACACCGAGACGGTGGACCGGGACACCGACGCGCCGGAGGCGGGTGGCGGTCGCGATGGCGTCCGCTCTCGCTCTCCCGCTCGCCGTGCTGCTCCCGCTCCAGGCGTCGGCACAGGCCGAGACCAGCCCGTCGGCGGCGGCGCAGGACGAGATCCGACCGCAGGAGCCCGGCGTGACGCTGCGGGTGTTCGACGTCCAGATCCCGCTCGACGAGTACTGCACGCTCAAGCCGGGTACGACCCCCAACGTCGACAAGATCATGCCGACGATCGACTGGACCTCCGACGACGACTTCGGGCTCACGGACCAGTTCGTCACCGAGGTCACCGGGTACCTGGACGTCGAGACGGCCGGGACGTACGACTTCCGGATCACCAGCGACGACGGGGCCCGGCTCCTGCTCGACGGCACCGAGGTGGTGGACAACCCGGGCGCGCACGGCGTCCTCGCCAAGGAGGGGTCGGTCGACCTCGAGGCCGGCTACAACGAGCTGCTCGTCGACCACTTCGACAACGCGTTCGGCCAGCGGCTCCTGCTCGAGTGGCGACCGCCGGGCACGGAGGACTTCGTCCTGGTGCCGAACAGCGTCCTGAGCACCGACGCCGACGTCACCCGCGTCACGTCGCCCGGACGCAAGTCGTGCGAGAACATCAGCGAGACCCCCGGTGACGGTCTGCCCCTGGCCGAGGTCCACCCCGACTACACGCTGACGGACCTGCGCCCCGACGGCTTCGAGCCGCAGGTCACGGGCATGGACTGGCTGCCCGACGGCCGGATGGTCATCTCGACCTGGGGCGGTGACCGGCTGACCGAGCTCGGCGAGGTCTACCTGATCGACGGCGCGAGCGGCGACGGGACCGCCGAGGACGTGACCTACACCAAGGTCGCCGAGAACCTCACGGAGCCGATGGGCATCACGTACGTCGACGGCACGATCTACGTGTCGGAGAAGGACGGCCTGACCGCGCTCGTCGACAACGACGGCGACGAGGTCGCCGACGAGTACGACACCTTCGCGACCTGGCCCTTCGGCGAGAACTACCACGAGTTCGCGTTCGGCCTCCTGTACGAGGACGGGTACTTCTACGTCACGACCGGCATCGCGATGGTGCCCGGGGGCAACTCGCTCGACCCGCAGCTCGCCGAGAACCGCGGCTCGGTCATGAAGATCAGCAAGGACACCGGCGAGGTCGAGTACGTCGCCGGCGGTCTGCGCACGCCGAACGGGCTGGGCTGGGGCGCCGACGGCAGCATGTACGTGGCCGACAACCAGGGTGTGCGCATCCCGACCTCCAAGCTCGTCAAGGTCGAGGAGGGCGCGTTCTACAACCACTTCACCAACCCCGACGGCCCGTACGACGACCAGCCGGTGACCGAGCCCGTGCTGTGGATGCCCCACGGCGAGATCTCGAACTCGCCGAGCAACCCGGTCACCCTCACCGAGGGCGTGTTCGCGGGCCAGCTGGCGATCGGCGACGTGACCTACGGCGGCCTGCAGCGTGCGTACCTCGAGGAGGTCGCGGGCCAGGAGCAGGGTGCGGTGTTCCGCATGACGCAGGGCCTGGAGTCCGGTGTCAGCCGGACCAGCATCGGCCCGGACGGCTCGATCTACGTCGGCGGCATTGGCTGGTCGGGCAACTGGGGCCAGGCAGGCAAGCTCGGCTACGGGCTGCAGAAGCTGACGTACGACGACAACAACGCGTTCGACATGCTCGAGATGCGCGCTGTCGACGGCGGGTTCGAGATCGAGTACACCCAACCGCTGTCCGAGGAGACGGCGCAGGATCTCGCCGCGAAGTACACGGCCGCGCAGTGGCGCTACGTCGCCACCCCGCAGTACGGCGGCCCGAAGGTCGACGAGGAGGACCTCGACGTCACGTCGGCCACGCTGTCCGAGGACGGCACGACCGTGACCCTGGCGATCGACGGGCTCGAGCCTGGGCGCGTCGTGCACGTGCACTCCCCGCGTCCGTTCGCGTCGGAGAGCGGGCAGGAGCTGTGGAGCACGGAGGCCTGGTACACGCTCAACCGGCTCCCCGACGGCTCGGTCCCCCCGCCGGTGTACGAGGCCGAGGCGGCCAACATCGAGGGCGGCGCGGGCTGGAACTCCAACCACGCGGGCTACACGGGATCCGGGTTCGTCGACCGCAACTGGGAGCCGGGCGCGCGCACCACCTTCGCCGTCCGTGCCGACGAGGCGGGCTCGTACGACCTCGCGCTGCGGTACGCGAACGGGCAGAACAGCGACCCGCAGCCCAGGGCGAGGAACCTGAGCCTGTACGTCAACGGTGAGAAGGTCAAGCAGACCTGGCTCCCCAGCACGGTGCAGTGGGACAGCTGGCGGACGCAGGTCGAGACCGTGCAGCTCAAGGCGGGCGCCAACACGATCGCCTACGTGCACGACGACGACGACCTCGGGCACGTCAACCTCGACAACCTCACCGTCACCCCGACGGAGCGCATCACGCTGTTCGACGGCGGCGACCTCGACGCGTGGGAGAAGGCCGACGGGAGCCCGGCCACCTGGCCGGTCGCGGACGGGACGTTGGAGTCGTTCGGCGGCGACATCCGCACGAAGGAGACCTTCGAGGACTTCCAGATGCACGCCGAGTGGTACCAGCCGGAGCACGCACCGGAGGTGACGGGGCAGGCCCGCGGCAACAGCGGCTTCTACATCCAGGAGCGCTACGAGCTCCAGGTGCTCGAGTCCTTCGGCATCGACCCGCCGGCGACGAACGACGCCGGTGCGATCTACCTGCAGAAGGCACCGGACGTGAACGCCGCGACCCCGATGGGCACGTGGCAGGAGTACGACATCACGTTCCGGTCGGCCCGCTTCGGCGCCGACGGGAAGAAGACCGAGGACGCCCGCATCACCGTCGTGTGGAACGGACAGGTCGTGCACGACGACGTGGCCATCACGGGGAAGACCGGGAACGGGCAGCAGGAGGGGCCCACGCCGGGTCACATCAAGCTCCAGGACCACGGCGACCCCGGCCTGAACCCGTTGTTCCGCAACATCTGGATCGAGCGCCTCTCGGGCCAGGACGGCAGCGGCCCGCAGGAGGTCGCGATCTCCGCGAGCTCCGAGGTCAGGTGCCTGGCGGGACAGCCCTACGTCGCGGTCCGGGTCGTCAACGACGACGCGGCGACGGTCGACGTGGAGGTCGCCACGCCGTACGGGTCGAAGTCCTTCGCGGACCTCGCGCCGGGCAAGAACGCCTACCAGTCGTTCGCGGTGCGCGGGGCAGATCCCGAGGCGGACTCCGTGACCGTCACCGCTCGACCGTCCGACGGCTCTGACGAGCGGGAGACCGTCACGAGGCCGGAGCACGGTCAGCCCACCTGCGGCTGACGCTCCGGACGGTCCCGGGTCCGCTCCTCGTGCCGAGGAGCGGACCCGGGTTCTGGACTGCCCCTGCGAACGATTGTCACCCGACCGGCACCTTGGTCGACACACCGCGGTGAAGTAGTATGCAAACGTTCGCATCTAACGTTCTGGAGGACCAGTGACGAGCACGGCCCACCGTGACCCGACCACCGCCACGGCGCCCTGGTCGCTGCACCCCGACCGCGCGCTGCCCGCGGACCCCGTGCTCCGCCCGCTCGCTCGCGAGCTCTACGCCGCCACCCGCGACCTGCCGATCGTCTCGATGCACGGCCACGTCGACGCCGCGCTGCTCGCCGACGACGCACCGTTCGGCAACCCGGCGGAGCTGTTCGTGACGCCGGACCACTACCTCGTGCGCATGCTCGTCGCGCAGAGCACGTCGCGGCACGGCGCCCCCGGCGTGCGGGGGATCCAGGACCTCGGCGTCGAGCCGCTCGCTGACGCGCCTGCCGGCACGCTGCCGGCGGAGACCGACCCGCGCGAGATCTGGCGCCGCTTCTGCGCAGGCTGGCACCTGTACCGCGGCACGCCGACCAGGTACTGGCTCGAGCACGCGCTCGTCGAGGTGTTCGAGGCTCCCCTCGCCCCGTCGGCCCAGACCGCGGACGAGCTGTACGACCACCTGGTCGACCGCCTCACGCGCCCCGCGTACCGGCCGCGTGCCCTGTTCGAGCGGTTCGGCATGGAGGTCCTCGCCACGACCGACCCCGCGCAGTCGCGGCTCGCCGACCACGCGCGTCTCGCCGCGGACGGCTGGGGCGAGCGCGTCGTGCCGACGTTCCGCCCGGACCCGCTGCTGCACCTGGACCGCACCGACTGGGCCGCCCAGGTCGCTGAGCTCGGAGCCGCCGCGGGCACGGACGTCGTCGACTACCGCACGTACCTCGACGCGCTGCGCTCCCGGCGTGCTGCGTTCGTCGCGGCGGGTGCCCGGGCCACGGACCACGGCCACCTCCGTGCCGACACCACGCCGCTCCACGACGCCGACGCCGCGCGGATCCTCGACGCCGCTCTGCGCGGCGAGGTGACCGTGGCCGAGGCGGACGCGTTCTCCGCGCACATGCTCTTCCAGATGGCAGCCATGTCCGCCGAGGACGGGCTCGTCATGCAGCTGCACCCGGGCGTGCTGCGCGACCACTGCGAGGGCGTCGCGCGCGCCTACGGCCCGGACAAGGGGTACGACATCCCGGTGCAGACCGAGTACGTCCGCGCGCTGCGACCCGTGCTCGAGGCGTTCGGCCACCACCCGGGCTTCCGCATGATCGCGTTCACCGTCGACGAGACCTCGTTCTCGCGCGAGCTCGCGCCGCTCGCGGGCGTCTACCCGGCGCTGCGCCTCGGCGCACCGTGGTGGTTCCTCGACACCCCGGACGGCATGCGCCGCTTCCGGGAGGCGGCGACCGACACCGCGGGCTTCTACAACACGAGCGGGTTCGTCGACGACACGCGCGCGTTCTGCTCGATCCCGGCCCGCCACGACCTGGCCCGCCGCATCGACGCCGGTCACCTCGCACGTCTCGTCGCCGAGAACCGGCTCGACCTGGACGAGGCCGCCGAGACCGCGGTCGACCTCGCGTACCACCTGCCGAAGGCGTCCTACCCCTCGCCGCGAGGCTGACGAGGGCCGCACGTCCACGCGGGCTCGAACCGCACCGGGCCGAACCCGACCCGGCTCCCGTCGGGCACGGGCGACGTCCCGTACGGCGCGCTCGCGAACAGCGCGACCTCCGCACCGATCCAGTGCCCCTCGACGGCCTGGAACGGCACGTCGGCCGAGACCCACGGGTGCTCCGCACCGCCGTCGGAGGCGGGTCGCCAGGCGAACATCACCTTCCCTGTCTCGTCGCTGTCGAGCCGCAGCTCCACCGACGCGACGTCCGGGGCCAGCACGACGGGCTCCGCGAGCTCCGGCTCCGCCACCCGGAGGTCCGCGTCGTCGCGGCGCCGAGCCACGACGCGGACGCGGTCCCCGGTGCGCTCGATCCCCACCCACGCGTACGCGCGACCCAGCACGAGCAGCCCCGCGCGCAGGTCCACGCCGAGCTCCCCCGCACCGCGGACGTCGACGCTCGACGTGACCCGGCAGGGGTAACCCGGCAGCTGCTGGCCGAGCACCCCCGCGACGTCGCGCAGGTTGCCGAGGTCGTCCCCCGCGACCGCGAGACGCAGGACGCCGCCCCCGCTCACCGCGGTCGACGGCTGGACGTTCCCCTGGAAGTACCACTGCGCTCCGGGCACCGCGGCGTCGAACGCGTCGCTACGACGCGGCTCGCCCCACCCCGACGCCGAGTCCCCGAGGACGTCGCGCGCGGCGTCGGGCACCCGGTGGCGCAGGACCGGCTGCCCGCACCGCGGGTCGTCCTCGGTCGGCTCCCCGATCACGGGCCAGCCGTCGGAGCCCCAGGCCATCGGCTGCAGGTGCACGACCCGGCCGAAGACGCCACGGTCCTGGAAGTGCAGGAACCAGTCCTCCCCGCCCGGCGTGGTGACCCAGGCCCCCTGGTGCGGCCCGTTGACGGTCGAGGAGCCCTCGCGCAGCACGATCCGGTCCTCGTAGGGGCCGAACGGCGAGTCCGCGCGGAAGACCGACTGCCAGCCCGTCGCGACGCCGCCCGCGGGCGCGAAGATCCAGTAGACCCCGTCCCGCTTGTACATCTTGGGGCCCTCGAGCGTGCGGTAGCCGGGCAGCAGGTCCCCGTCCACCACGGTCTCGCGGCGCCCGACCACCCGCGTGAGCCCGGCGTCGACCTCGACGAGCGTGAGGAGGTTCTTCTGGCCGGCGCGGCTCGCGGCCCAGCCGTGGACGAGGTAGGTGCGGCCGTCGTCGTCCCACAACGGGCACGGGTCGATCAGCCCGCGGCCCGCGAGGAGCAGGTGCGGGGTGGACCACTCGCCGAACGGGTCGCGCGTGCGGGTCACGTAGATGCCGTGGTCGGGGTCCGGGAACACGACGACGAGCTCGCCGTCGTGGTACCGGATGCTCGGTGCCCACACGCCCGAGCCGTGGCGCGGGCGACGGTAGTGCGCGGCGGGCTCGACCTGAGGGGCGGCGTGGCTCGCGATCGTCCAGGACACGAGGTCCTTCGAGTGCAGGATCGGCAGCCCGGGGCTCCGGTTGAACGACGAGGCGACCAGGAAGTAGTCGTCGTCGACGCGGACGACGTCCGGGTCGGGCCAGTCGGCGTTCAGCACGGGGTTGGTGTAGTGGCGCATCAGTCCTGATTCGTCGCGGGAAACCGGTTACCCTCACGATATCCCTTCTCCGACACCCCTGCTCCGACCCCGGGAGAGCTCCACGTGACCGACCTCGAAGCCCTCGCCCGCGACGCGGCGTCGGCCGGCATCGCACTGCACAGCGTCCAGATGAGCGTCGACGGCGAGACGGTGCTCGACGCGGGCAGCGCGCCGCTCGGCCCGCGCACGCCGCACCGGATGTACTCGGTCGCCAAGACCCTCACGGCCTTCGCCGTCGGCATCCTCGCGGGCGAGGGGAGGATCGACCTGGACGACCCCGTGTGCGCCCACTTCCCCGGGCTCGGGCCCGGACACCCGTGGCTCGAGCAGACCACCCTGCGCCACATGCTCGAGATGCGCGGCCCCCACGCCGCCACGAGGTTCCGGCTGCACGACGGCGCGTGGCTCGACTCGTACTTCGAGGTGCCGCCGACGCATCCTCCGGGCACGGCCTTCACGTACGACACCAGCGCGGCGTACGTCCTGGCCGCGCTCGTCGAGAGGGTGAGCGGCACGACGCTGGCCGACTACCTGCGCCCCCGGCTGCTCGACCCCCTCGGCATCAGCCACGACCTGCGGTTCCGCACCGGACCCGACGGGTACAGCCACGGCGGGTCGGGCCTGGTCTGCCGGGCCGACGACCTGTTCCGCCTCGCGCTGCTGCTGCTCGACGGCGGTGTCCACGAGGGTCGGGCGCTGCTGCCGGCCGACTTCCTGCGCGACGCGACGACGCCGCACGCGGACACCGCGACGCTGACCTGGGGCACGCCGTTCCGTGGCGGCTACGGATACCAGCTCTGGCTCCCCGAGGGCGGCGGGCAGCTGATGTTCGGGCTCGGGGGGCAGATCGTGCTCGCCGACCCCGAGCACCGCCTCGCCCTCGTCGTGACGGCCGACGCCCAGGCCTGCCAGAGCGGCGACCAGCGACTGACCGACCTCGTCCTGACGCACCTCGTGGCACCCGTCGTCGGGCGCGGGGTCGTCGCCGGTGCGACCCCACGCCACGCGGTGCAGGAGGCCCGCCCCGCCCGGCGCCCGGCGCAGGACATCGCGTGGCCTGTCCCCCGGCACGACGCCGCGCACGCGCACCCGGTCGCCGGCGCGTACCGGGCGACGGACCCGGAGGCGTTCCTCGCCGACCTCGAGCTGGACGTGCACGCTGACGGCGGACGCCTGGGCTCACCGACCGGGGGCTGGTCCGTCGAGCTCGCGCCCGGGACCACGCTCGCCCAGCCCTTCGGACCCCAGGCCTCCGAACCCCGTGCCTCCGAGGTCCAGGGCCGTCCGGCAGTCGTCACGGCCGGGTGGGCCGCCCCGCGCACCCTCGACGTCGTGTGCTGGCTCGTCGACGACGAGCTCGCGGTCGTGCGGCTGCGGCTGCACGCCGGGGCGGACGGCACCCTCACCGTCCGTGGCCAGGGCTTCGGCGAGGGGTTCGAGCCGCGCTGGACCTTCGTCGGCGCGTACGTGCCCGACCCCGCGCCGGGGCGGGCCGTCAGCCCTTGACCGAACCGATCAGCGCGCCCTTGACGAAGTACTTCTGCAGCACCGGGTAGAGGATCAGCATCGGCAGCGTCGCGACGACGATGACTGCCATCTTGATGGACTGCGCCGGCGGCACGACGTCCACGACGTTCGCGTCGGCGTTGAGCCCGCTGGCGACGATGACGATCTGACGCAGGAGGACCTGCATCGGCCACTTCTCCGACGAGTTGATGTACAGGATCGCGGACTGGTACGTGTTCCAGTACGACACGGCGTAGAACAGGCCGATCGTGGCGATCGACGCCAGCGAGAGCGGCAGCACGATCCGCAGGAACACGCCCAGGTCGGAGCACCCGTCGATGCGGGCCGCCTCCTCGAGGCTGTCCGGGATCGCCTGGAAGAAGCTCCGCATGATGACGAAGTTGAAGGCGTTGATCGCGACGGGCAGGATCAGCGACCAGAGCGAGTCGATGAGCCCGAGCTCCTTGACCACGATGAACGTGGGGATCATGCCGCCGCTGAACAGCATCGTGAAGACGACGAGGAAGTTCAGCAGCCGCCGCCCGCGCAGGTAGCGCTTCGAGAGCGCGTACGCCATGAGGGACGTCAGCACGAGGCTCACGAGCGTCCCCACGACGGTGACGAACATCGACACCCCCATCGCCCGGAAGATCGTCGGCGTCGACATGATGTACCGGTAGGCGTCCAGCGTGAACGTCTCGGGCAGGATGACGAACGGGCGCCGCGTGAGCTCGCCCGGTGTCGCGAACGAGCTGCCGATGATGTTGAGGAACGGCAGCAGGCAGATCGCGGCGAACCCGCCGAGGACCAGGACGTTCACCACCTGGAACACCCCGCGGCCCACCGTCGGAGGCCGCCACCGTCGCGGCCTGCTCGTCACGGTGGTCCCGGCATGCTTGCTCATCGTCGTCCTCCAGTGCTGTGCGCAGCGACGCTGCTGGTCTCGTCCGTCGTGGTGCCGGGGGCGGACGTCCCGGTCTTGCGGCGCTCCCGCCGTGGTCTCTCCTCGGGCGGGACGTTCCTCAGCGCGAACAGCGCCGCGGCCACGAAGAAGAGGAAGGCGACCGGGTGGAGCACGAGCTGGCTGCCGAGGAGGCACGTGAGCCCTGCGACGAGGAGCAGGACGCCCGGCACCTTGCACCGCGGCCGCTGCCACGCGACGTAGACGCCCGCCGCTCCCGTCGCGAGCACGGCGACGAGGGTGAAGCCGAACCAGGCGGCCGCGGTGCGCGCGGCCTCGTACGGGGCGGCCGTGCCGAGCACGATCCCGGCGTCGGTCATCGCCGGCAGGACGTCGCGGCGGAACGTCTGCTCGTCCAGTCCGTTCATCACCGCGGCGAACCCGCCGAGGAGCACGGTGCTCAGGACGAGCCCGGTCACGGCCAGCCCGATCTCCCAGGTCCGCCGCACCGCGGGCGTCGCGGGCGTCGTGGGCGCGGGGACCACCGGCCGCTCAGTCGTCGTAGACACCGTTGATCCTCACGTCGCGTGAGCGCACCGTGCTGGCGGCGTCGGCGCGGACGCCCGGACCGACGCACCCGTCGACGTGCACGCCGGAGAGCACCAGCCCCTGGGTGTGCTCGACCTGGAAGCCCGAGCGCACGACGTCCTCGACCCCCGTCGCCATGGCCGGCATCCCGGGCACGGGGTCGGCGGCGAACGAGATCCGCACGTCCTCGAGGGTGATGTCCGCCAGCGGCTGCTCCGGGAGGCCGCGCAGGTACCCGGCGGACGCGTGCACGCCCCGCGCCGTGACGTGCGCGAGGTGGATGCGCCGCAGGAGCGGGGTCCCGTCGCCCAGCGGCTGCGGGGCAGGGTCGGCGACGACCGGGTCCTTGCCGCCAGGCCCGCAGAAGTAGGCGGTGTTCAGCACGAACGGGCACATGACGTCGTCCATGACGACGTTGGTCACCCGGACGTCCTCCACGACACCGCCGCGCCCGCGTCGCGACTTGACGCGGATGCCGCGGTCGGTGCCCTGGAACACGCACGAGCTGATGACGACGTTGCGCACGCCGCCGCTCATCTCGGAGCCGATGACGACCCCGCCGTGCCCGTGGACCATCGTGCAGCCCGTGATGGTGATGTTCTCGCAGGCGACGCGCTCGGGCGTCGCCTCGGAGCCGGCCTTGACGGCGATGCAGTCGTCGCCGACGTCGATGTGGCAGTCGCTGATCCGGACGTTCGTGCACGACTCGGGGTCGATGCCGTCGGTGTTGGGAGAGTCCGCGGGGTTGAGGATCCGCACGTTCGTGATCGTCACGTCCTCGCACAGGAGCGGGTGCACCGTCCAGCTCGGGGAGTCGCGCAGCGTCACGTCGCGGATCGTGACGCGCCGGCACTCGTGCAGGCCGACCAGCGTCGGGCGCGGGTGCGCGAGCGACTCCCGGTCGTGGCGGAACGCGTCCCACCAGGGCTGCCCACCGCCGTCGATGGTGCCGAACCCGGTGATCGCGACGTCCGTCTCGCCGTGCGCGTACAGGCACGGGGAGTAGATCCGGGACAGGGCGCCCTCCCAGCGGGCGTCGACGACCGGGTACAGGTCCCGGTCCTCCACGAACGCCAGACGTGCACCGCTCTCCAGGTGGAGCTCGACGTGCGAGCGCAGGCGCAGCGCGCCCGTCCGCCAGGTGCCGGCAGGGATCAGCACCCGCCCGCCCCCGGCTGACGCCGCGGCGTCGATCGAGTCCTGGATCGACGCGGTCACGAGCGCGCCCGGCGTGGCGCCGAGCTCGCGGATGTCGTGGGTGGGCACGGTGTTCTCCTCTCGTCCGGACGACGTCGTCGGCGACGCCGTCGCACCGAGGGTGCCCGCCACGCGCGGGCACCCTCGGACCTGCGTCAGCCGTTGGCTGCGGCGTAGGCCGCGGTGAGCTCCTCGGTCACGGCGTCCACACCCTGGCTCTTCAGCCCGTCGACGACGTTCTCGAAGTCCTCCATCTCGATCTGGCCCATGACGTACTGGTTGTAGGCGTCGTTGACCTGCTGGTCGACGATCGACCACTGCGAGTCGTACGTCTCGGAGGTGAGCGGCTGCGCCGGGTTGCCGACCGCGAACTCGTCGTTCTCGGCCATCAGCTCGTGCGCGAGGTTCGTGTACTCGTTGGACGACGTGTAGAAGAGCACCAGCTCCGACGGGCGAGAGGACGAGAAGGGCTGGACCTCCTGCTCCCACTTCGTGTTGTCGAGCATCACGACGACTCCGTCCTCGTCGAGCTCGTAGTGCGTGCCCTCGATGCCGTTCGTCATGAGGTCGAACGGCTGCTCGTCCATGAGCGAGTCGATGAAGCCCAGCACGACCTTGAGGTCCGCCTCGGTCTCGACGCTCGACCTCGGGATCGCGAGCCAGCCGCCCATGCCGCTGTTCGTGTCGGTGAGGATGCGCCGGTCGACGTCGCCGTGCGTCATGTCGTTGACGAGGGCCCACTCCATGGGCGAGTCGGGGTCGGCGGCGAGCGCGGCCTCCTGGAAGTTCTTCGCCTCGAACAGGCCGCTGATGACGATGCCACCCTTGCCCTGCGCGATGCCGTCCTTCTGGTTCTGCTTCGGCAGGGTGACGAACTCCTCGTTCATCCAGCCGTTGTCGTGGACCTCGCGGTACCACTCCATGGCTTCCTTGAACTCGTCGGTCGTGAAGCTGGGGACGACCTCGCCGCTGTCCGTGACCGAGAAGTACTGCCCGGCGCCGAAGTACCCGGCGAGCGAGCGGAAGCCGACCAGGTAGGACTCCTCGCGGTCGTAGAAGCCGACCGTGTCGTCCTCGCCGTTCCCGTCCGGGTCCTCCTCGGTGAAGGCGCGGGCGACGTCGGTGAGGTCGTCGATCGTGTGCGGGACCTCGAGCCCCAGGTTGTCGAGCCAGTCCTGGCGCACCAGCACGCCGTAGCGGGCGAGCGGCTTCTGGTACGGCACGCCGTAGAGGTGGCCGTCGATCTTTGCCGCGTCGAGCGTGTCGGGCGAGATCTTCGCGAGGTTCGGGTACTCGCTGAGGTACTCCTCGACGTCCCAGAACTGCCCCTGCGCCATCGCCTGGCGCACGGTGGAGTTGTTGATGTTCGTGAGGGAGACGATGTCGGCGAGGGAGTCCGACGCCAGAGCGGCGTTGATCTTCTCGTCCTTCGACGCGTCGGGCACCCACTGGAACTCGATGTCCTTGCCCGTGTAGCTCTCGAGCTCGGTCTCGATGACCCCGTCCTTCTCCGGCGTGGTCGCCGTGTGGAGCATGGCCATCCACGTGATGCTGTCCTTGGTGCTCGCCTCGTTCGCCGAGTCGTCGTCGCCCCCGCCACAGGCGGTGAGGGTCAGGGCGAGGACTGCCGACGCCGCGGTGAGCGCGCCGATCCTGGTGTTCTTCATGATGTGGTGATTCCTCTCGTGACGTTGCGTGCTAGCTCACGCGCGTCGTTGCTGACGTGATGGTGCTCGTCGGAGGTGCGGCGCCGGTCGGCACCGCGGCTGGCTCCTTCGCCAGGTCTGGCTCCGTCGCCAGGTGGTGGGTCTGCGGTCGGGGGGTGGTCGTGGAGCCCTCCTCTTCCAGTTCCTTGTAGACGGCCCGGGTGACCAGGCCGACGGCTGCGGCCGGGAGGGCGACGCCGAGAAGGCCGAGCACGGGCAGTGCGTAGCGAGTCATCAGATAGGTCGCGGCGATCACGGCGGTGCCGCCGAGCGCCGTCAGGTGGAGGGACCCGAAGCCGATCAGGACGGATGCCGCGACGGTCTCGCGGATGGTCCGGTACCTCGTGGCGGCCATCACCGAGAAGACGTAGAACGACGAGACGGCGTAGACCACGAGCGCGACGACGTTGAGCGCCTGGACGTACCAGCTCGACGCCCCGAACACGTTGGTGACGATGACCGCCCCGGCGGCGAGGTAGATCCAGCCCACCACGACGGACTGCCAGAACCGCTCGTGCACGGCGGCGAAGAACGCCCGCGTGATCGGCGGCTCCTCACCCAGCCGGAACCACCGGTCCACGTACCGGGCGAGCGCGTACGAGGCGGGTCCGACCCCGAGGACCACGAGCCCCAGCAGGGTCGTGACGACCCACAGGAGGTTGAGGTATACGAGCTTGTACGCGCCCGTGAGGTACGTGTTGAGCCGGACGAATCCTTCGAAGGAGAACATGGCGCTTCCGCTCCACCGACGGCGGGGCCGTCAGTAGACCCCTTCTTCGCCGAACCGCTTCGCGAGCCTGTTGGCGAAGACCACGAGGACGAGCCCGACCAGTCCCTTGAACAGCCCGACCGCAGTCGCATAGCTGAACTGCCCGTTGACGATGCCGGTCGTGTACACGTAGGTGTCGAAGATCTCGGCGACCTCGCGGTTGAGCGAGTTCATCACGAGGAACATGTGCTCGAACCCGAGCTCCATGAAGTCCCCGATCGTGAGGATGAGCATCACGATGATGGTCGGACGGATCGCCGGGAGGGTGATGTGCCACGTCTGCCGGAGCCGGCCCGCGCCGTCGAGCTCGGCTGCCTCGTAGAGCTGTTCGTCGACGGCGGTGATGGCCGCCAGGTAGACGATCGTGCCCCACCCGGTGGCGCGCCAGATCTCCTGGAACACGTACATCGGACGCAACCAGTCGGGGTCTGTCAGGAAGGAGACAGGTTCTCCGCCCCAGCTCACGATCAGGTTGTTGATGCTGCCGCCGTCGATGGTCAGCATCACGTAGAAGATCGACACGATGATCACCCACGACATGAAGTGCGGCAGGTAGACGATCGTCTGGACGGACTTCTTGAGGAACTTCGTCCGGACCTCGTTGAGCATCAGCGCCAGGACGATCGGCATGGGGAACGCGAACACCAGGAGCAGGACGGACAGCGCGAGCGTGTTGCGGAGCAGGACGAAGAACGTGTCCTCCGTGAAGAGGCGCACGAAGTTGTCGAACCCCACCCACTCGCTGCCCGTGAACCCGAGGAACGGCTTGTAGTCCTGGAAGGCGATGACGAGCCCGCCCATGGGCAGGTACTTGAAGACGAGGAAGTAGAGGACCCCGGGCAGGATCATCAGGTAGAGCACACGGTGCTTCCACAGGGCGCTGCCCCTGCGCCTCCGGCCGTCCTGCGGCGCTCGCCGCGAGGCGTCCTCGGACGCCTCGCGGTTCGTCGGGCTCGGCGCCGTGGTGACGCTCATGGAGCTCCTCTTCTCGTCGTTGAGCGCGGTGGGTCCTGGGCGTCGTCGCCCGGTTGGAAACCGGTTTCCCGCGCGGGGAATCTAGCAGGACCGTCGAAGCGTTTCAACGCACGCTCGACGGGCGGTGCACGCACCGCATCACGCGTTCGGGTCGACCACCGCCCGCTCGAGCGCGGACTCGGGGACCGCGCACCCGAGCCGGACGACGTCGTCCGCAACGAGGAGACCGGCTCCCACCAGGCCGGACGCGACCAGCTGCGCCACCGCGGAGGCACCTGCGACACCGAAGTGGGTGTCGTCCCGGCGACCGTCGGCCGTGTGCAGGAAATACTCGCGGGTGCGCTCGCTACCGAGCTGGTCCCACAGCGCGAGCGAGGACTGCTGGACGTCGACCAGCGGCACGCCCTCCTGCTCGGCGAGCGCCCGCATCGCGTCGGGATACTCGCCGTGGCTCGGGACGGCACGACCCTGCGGGTCGAACGCACGGCGCTCCACCGGCGTGAGGAGGACGGGACGCGCGCCGGCCCGGCGCGCCGCCTCGACGTACAGCCGCAGGTGCTCCTGGTACGAGGTCCACGGCTCGGTGAACCTCTCCGGAGCCGACACCTTCGCGTCGTTGTGGCCGAACTGGACGACGAGGACGTCGTCCGGCCCGAGCGTCTCCATCACGGCGGCGAGGCCGCCGCGCTCGACGAAGGACCTGCTGCTGCGGCCGTTGCGCGCGTGGTTCACGACCGGCACGGCCGGGACGTAGTAGGGCAGCGCCATCCCCCAGCCGGTCTCAGGCGCCGCGGCGCGGCCCTTCGGGGCCGCGGTGGAGTCGCCGGCGATGTGGATCGCGCGCTTCTCGGTGCTGCCCATCGCGCCATCGCCTCCTCGTCGAGCGGACCGTCATGGAGCCGCCGGTAAGCGGTTTCCGATCCGTACTGTAGGGGCTCGGCGCGTTCAGCACAATGCTCTCAGAGACCGGTTTCTGAGTAGAAGCCCTCGATGTGCCGGCGGAGCGCCGCCGCCGCTCCTTCGCCGTCCCCCGCGGCGACGGCGTCGAGCACCGAGCGGTGCTCCGCACGAAGACGCTCGGCCGTCGAGCCCCACGACGGCAGCGCGGCGCTCCCGGCCGCGACGTAGGACTCGATCGCGCCGCGCAGGCCCGTCATCACGGCCTCGACCAGCGCGTTGCCGGCGAGCCGCACGAGCGCGAGGTGGAACGACGCGTCGAGAGCGCGGAAGGTGTCCGGCGAGAGCTCGGGGTCGTCCATGCGGTCGAGCAGCCCGCGCGCGTCGTCGAGCACATCGGCCTGCCCGTCCAGCCCCACCGGTCCCACCAGCCCCACCGGCACGGCCGCGCGCACGGCCCACGTCTCCAGCAGCACGCGGGTCTCGACGACGTCCCGCACGGCGAGCGTGCCCGACGCGACGTGCAGGCGCACCGCCGCCCCCAGCCCGGCGGCAGGTCGGTCGACGACGGTCGCCCCGGCGTCGGGCCCGGAACCGACCGCGGTGCGGACGATGCCCATCGCCTCGAGGACCCGGATCGCCTCGCGGACCGACGAGCGCGAGACGCCGAGCTCCTCGGCGAGCGCCCGCTCGGCGGGGAGCCGCTGACCGAGGGCCCAGCGGCCGTCGGCGAGGTCTGCCTCGATGCTCGCGAGGACGCGTTCGTGGGTGCGCACGGGGCCAGCGTAGGCGAGCGGAAGGACCCCGGGTGGCTGTGGTCAGACCACATGGTCTACGGTGACCGCGTGTGGTCGGACCACACCCCTCCTCGACGGCCCCCTCGATCCGCTCGTCGTGCGGCTCGGGTGCCGCACGACGAGACTGGACGGACCCTTCTCCCCCGGAGCACCGATGCGCATCGCACTCGCCGCCACCTGCATCGGGGACGTCATGTTCCCGCAGGCACCCCGCGCCACCGCCCTGCTGCTCGAGCGGCTCGGGCACGAGGTCCACGTCCCGGACGGGCAGGCGTGCTGCGGGCAGATGCACGTCAACACCGGCTACATGGCCGAGGCGGTGCCGGTCGTCCGCAACCACGTCGAGGCGTTCTCGCCCGTGCTCGACGGCGAGTGGGACGCGGTCGTCGTGCCGTCCGGGTCGTGCACGGGGTCGATCCGCCACCAGCAGGGCATGGTCTGCCGACGCGCGGGGCTCGACGCGCTCGGCGCCAAGGCGGACGCCGTCGCGGCGAAGACGTACGAGCTGTCCGAGCTGCTCGTCGACGTGCTCGGCCTGACCGACGTCGGCGCGTACTACCCGCACCGCGTCACCTACCACCCGACGTGCCACTCCCTGCGGATGCTGCACGTCGGCGACAAGCCTCTCCGGCTGCTGCGCGCCGTCGAGGGGATGGACCTCGTGGAGCTGCCGGACGCGGAGTCGTGCTGCGGGTTCGGCGGGACGTTCGCGCTGAAGAACGCCGAGACGTCGACCGCGATGCTCGCCGACAAGATGGCCCACGTGAAGTCGACGGGCGCCGAGGTCCTCACCGCGGGCGACTCGTCCTGCCTCATGCACATCGGCGGGGGGCTGTCCCGCATCCGCGCGGGCGTGCGGACCCTGCACCTCGCGGAGATCCTCGCGTCCACGAAGGACGCACCGGTGCCCCGGGAGCCGCTCGCCCCCGGCGGGTCACGACGCGGCGGCACGGCAGGAGGTGCGCGATGAGCGCCACGTTCCTCGGCCTGCCCCGTCGTCGCTCCGCGACATCGTCCGACGGGCCCGGCAGGCCCGACGGGCCCGAGGGTGCACGGCGCGACGTCCCGCACCCCGACGAGCCGCTGCGCTGGGGCGACGACTTCCCGACGGCGGCCCGCCAGGCGCTGCAGAACACGCAGCTGCGGCGCAACCTCGCGCACGCGACGTCGACCATCCGGGCCAAGCGCGCCACCGTCGTCGGCGAGGTGCCCGACTGGGAGGCGCTGCGCGACGCCGGGTCCGCGATCAAGACGGACGTCATGGCCCGGCTCCCCGCGCTGCTGGAAGAGCTCGAGCGCAACGTCACCGCGCAGGGCGGCGTCGTGCACTGGGCGCGCGACGCGGACGAGGCGAACCGGATCGTCGCGGACCTCGTGAAGGCCAAGGGGGTCGACGAGGTCGTCAAGGTCAAGTCGATGGCGACGCAGGAGATCGGGCTCAACGAGGCGCTCGCCGCGGAGGGGATCGCTGCCTTCGAGACGGACCTCGCGGAGCTCATCGTGCAGCTCGCCGACGACATGCCGTCGCACATCCTCGTGCCCGCGATCCACCGCAACCGGGCCGAGATCCGCGAGATCTTCCTCGAACGCATGGGCGACGCGCCGCCGGACCTGTCCGACGTCCCGCGCGAGCTCGCGATGGCCGCGCGCGCCCACCTGCGCCGCAAGTTCCTGTCGGCGAAGGTCGCGATCAGCGGCGCGAACTTCGGCGTCGCGGACACGGGCACGCTCACCGTCGTGGAGTCCGAGGGCAACGGGCGCATGTGCCTCACGCTGCCCGAGACGCTCATCACCGTCATGGGCATCGAGAAGATCGTGCCCACGTACACCGACCTCGAGGTGTTCCTCCAGCTCCTGCCCCGCTCGTCGACGGGCGAGCGGATGAACCCGTACACGTCCCTGTGGACGGGCGTCACGCCGGGCGACGGGCCGCAGGAGTTCCACCTCGTGCTGCTCGACAACGGCCGCACCGACGTCCTCGCCGACGAGGTGGGCCGGGCCGCGCTGCACTGCATCCGGTGCTCGGCGTGCCTCAACGTCTGCCCGGTGTACGAGCGCGTCGGCGGGCACGCCTACGGGTCGGTCTACCCCGGCCCCATCGGCGCGATCCTCACGCCTCAGCTGACGAAGGGGTCCGGTGGGTTGGGAGGTCACGGCGACCCCAACGCCTCGCTCCCCTACGCCTCGACGCTGTGCGGTGCGTGCTACGACGTGTGCCCCGTGAAGATCGACATCCCGTCGATCCTCGTCGAGCTGCGGGCCCGCGAGGTCGACGCCGACCGCGGCGGCCTGCCCACCGGGTGGGGCGCGGCGATGAAGGCCGCGTCGTTCGTCATGTCCGACGCGAAGCGGTTCGAGCTCGCGGAGAAGGCCGGGGTGCTCGGTCGCGTCGTCGCCGGACCGAAGGGCCGCATCTCGACCCTCCCGCCGCCCGCGAGCGCCTGGACCCGCTCGCGCGACCTCCCGGCGCCGGCGAAGCAGACGTTCCGCGACTGGTGGCGCGACCGCCCCGCTGTCCCCGCTGCCACCTCTTCTGCCGAACCCCGGGTTGTACCCCCGTCAAGGTCGCCATCGGGCGACGACCCAGGGCTCGGCGAGGAAGGCGGTGCCCGATGAGCGCCCGCGACGACGTCCTGGCCCGTGTCCGGACCGCGCTCGGCCCGACGAGCGGCGAGCCCACGGCGTCGGGCACCGTGGTTCCGCGCGCGTACCGCGGCCACGGCGAGCTCGCGCCCGGGTCGGACGCGGTCGTCGACGTCCTCGTCGACCGCCTCGAGGACTACAAGGCGCACGTCCACCGTGCGGCCACGCCCGAGGACGTCACCACGATCGTGGGCGAGCTGCTCGCCGACGTCGGGGCCGTCGTCGTGCCTCCCGGGCTCGACGACGCGTGGCTCGGTGCGCTGCCGGCCGGGGTGACCCGCGTGGCGGACTCGCGTGCGGACCCGCGCACGGCGGACGAGCTCGACGCGGTCGACGCCGTCGTGACGGCCGCGCGCGTCGCCATCGCGGACACGGGGACCATCGTGCTCGACGGCGAGCCAGACCAGGGTCGCCGCTCCATCACCCTCGTGCCCGACCTGCACGTCTGCGTCGTCCGCACCGACCAGGTGCTGCACACCGTGCCGGAGGGCGTGCGGCTCCTCGCCGCGCACCCGGAGCGCCCGCAGACGTGGATCAGCGGCCCGAGCGCGACGAGCGACATCGAGCTGCAGCGCGTCGAGGGCGTGCACGGCCCCCGCACGCTGCACGTCGTCCTCGCCCCGCCGAGGTAGATCCTCCGGTCCTACCTCGCGGACCGGGGTACCACCCCGCTGCGGTGCTACGTCGTCGCCCGACGGCGGTGGCGGACCTCCGTGAGGACGGTGGCCAGCCGCTCGGGGAATCCGGGCGGCGTGCCCGTCGGCAGCGCGTCGACGCCGAACCACGCGACGTCCTCGCTCTCGTCGCTCACGGCCGTACGTGCCGCCGGGTCGGCGAACGCGACGAAACCGACGTCCCAGTGGGTCCGGCACGCACCGAAGGCGGCGGCGAGGTCGTGCCGGTGCACGTCGACGGGCGCAGCGAGCGTGCGGCGGTCGCCGTCCGTCTCGAACGCCTGCAGGTCGGCGAGCCCGCTCTCCTCGCGCGCCTCGCGGTACGCAGCACCAGCGAGCGTCGTGTCCGTCGGCTCGACGTGGCCGCCGACCTGGACCCAGAACTGCCCCTTGCGGTGATAGCAGAGGAGTACGCGCGACAGGTCGGGGCTGAGCACGAAGCAGCTCGCTGTGAGGTGCTGCGGCCCGCCGTCGCGCCGCACCGCGTCGACGCGAGCGACCTCCCCTCTCTCCGCGCCCTCCGCGCCGTCGCGCAGGAACGCGACGTACTCCTGCGCGAGCGTCGCCTGCCCGGGATCGGCCGGCCGGAAGCGCTCGAGCCGGCGGAGGGCGTCGAGGGCGACGGCGCGGCTGGGACCGAGCTCGTGGTCGTGATCGGGCGACGTCATCCGCGCAGGCTACGACGCGGCCGCCGAGAAGTAAGTATCCGCCCCTGGACCGGGTGGATCAGGGGCGGATGCTCACTACTCGGCGCGGTCGGGCGGGCCTGGGAGAATGGGTTCTCGTGACGACCAGCCCTCCCGACCCGACCGGCTCGGACCCGGAGCCCGCGCTGTTCGACCTGGCGCCCGGCTCGCGCGAGCTGCCGGCGCGCGTGGTCCTCCTCACCGGCGCGTCCGGCTCGGGCAAGACGTCGCTGACCCGGCGGCTCGGGCTCCCGGTCGTCGCGCTCGACGACTTCTACCTCGACCACGACCACCCGGGCCTGCCGCAGCGGTTCGGGATCGTCGACTGGGACGACCCGCGCAGCTGGGACGCCGACGGCGCGGTCGCGGCCCTCGTCGAGCTCGCGCGGACCGGGCACGCCGACGTCCCCGTGTACGACATCCCGACGTCGCGCCGCACCGGCACGACGCACCTCGACGTGTCGGGCTCGCGCGTCGTCCTCGCGGAGGGGATCTTCGCGGCCGAGATCGTCGCGAGGTGTCGCGACGAGGACGTGCTCGCGGACGCGATCTGCCTGCGCCGCCCGCGACTCATGACGTTCTGGTTCCGGCTGCTGCGCGACCTCGCGGAGATGCGCAAGCCGCCGCTCACGCTCGTGCGCCGCGGGTGGGCGCTCCTGCGGGCCGAGCCGGGCCTCGTGCGGCACTGGGTCTCGCTCGGGTGCCGGGCCCTGTCGCCGGACCGCGCGGAGAAGGAGATCCGCGCGCTGCTGCGCGGCTGAGCCCCCCCGTCACCGCAGGAGGAGCGGCGGTGCCAGGATGTGCGGCATGACAGCGCTCCGCGTCCTCGTCCTCGGCGGTACCGGCACGATCAGCGCCGCGACCGTCGCGCGTTCCCTCGTCCTCGGGCACGACGTCACGATCGTCACGCGCGGGCGCTCTGCCCGGCCGGTGCCCGCGGGCGTCACGCACCTGACGGCGGACCTGTTCGACCCGGCGTCGGTCGCGGCGGCGATCGGCGGGCGCGAGTTCGACGTCGTCGCGCAGTTCATGGCCTTCACGCCCGAGCACGTCGCGGCGGACGTCGAGCGGTTCGCCGGCCGCACGGGGCAGTACGTGTTCGTGAGCTCGGCGTCGGCGTACCAGAAGCCGCCGGCCAGGCTCCCGGTCACGGAGTCGACACCGCTGCGCAACCCGTTCTGGCAGTACTCGCGCGACAAGATCGCGTGCGAGGACGTGCTCGTCGAGGCGTACCGGTCGTCGGGCTTCCCGGTGACCGTCGTCCGTCCCTCGCACACGTACGACCGCACGGGCGTGCCGACGCTCGGCGGCTGGACCGACCTCGCCCGGATGCGCGCCGGGCGGCCCGTCGTCGTGCACGGGGACGGCACGAGCCTGTGGACGCTCACGCACGCCGACGACGTCGCGGTCGGGATCGCCGGGCTGCTCGGCCGGTCCGAGGCGCACGGCGAGGCGTTCACCGTGACGGGCGACCACACGCCGACGTGGGACCAGGTCTACACGTGGCTCGGCGCGGCCGCGGGGGTCGAGCCCGACCTCGTGCACGTCGCGTCGGAGACCATCGCGCGGGTGCTGCCGGACCTCGGGCCCGGCCTGCTCGGGGACAAGGCGCACTCGGTCGTGTTCGACTGCGCGCGCCTGCGTGCCCTCGTGCCCTCGTTCGGCACCACCGTCACGTACGACCGGGCCGCCGTCGGGCAGGTCGAGTGGTTCGACGCCCATCCCGAGCTGCAGGTCGTCGACCCCGAGCTCGACGCGGCGTTCGACCGCCTCGTCGCGCACGCCCGCTCCCTCTGACCGCGAGATGGCGACCACCGGCCGAGGCAGCGGTCCCCGACCGTCGTCCGGGCCCCTGACGGCCGGGCGTCGCTATCTCGGCGGGAGCTGGGCGACGACGCCGGTGGCGCCGGTCTCCTCGTCGCGCACCACGAGGACGGCGAAACCGGCCCGTTCGAGGACCTGGACCGCGCCGACCGCCTGCCGCTCGCCCGACTCGGTGAGCAGGTGGCCGCCCGGCACGAGCCACCCCGACGCCCCGCTCGCGACGCGACGCAGGACGTCGAGCCCGTCGTCGCCCCCGTCGAGGGCGACACGCGCCTCGTGGTCGCGGGCCTCGCGCGGCAGCATGCCGATCTCTCGCGTCGGTACGTAGGGGACGTTGGCGAGGAGCATGTCGACCCGGCCGCTGAGCTCGTGGGGAAGAGCCGCGAACAGGTCGCCCGCGTGGGCGACGCCGCCCACGGCCGCGATGTTGCGCCCCGCGCACGCGACGGCGGCCGGGTCCACGTCCGCGGCGTGCAGCTCGACGGTTCTCGCCCCGGCCGCACCGGGCCCCGTCGCGAGCTCCGTCGCGAGCTCGGTCGCGAGCTCGGTCGTGACCGCGAGCCCGAGGGCGCCCGACCCGCAGCACAGGTCCACGACGACGACCGGCACGTGCGCGGGTCCCCGCCGGACGAGCGCGACCGCCTCGTCGACGAGCAGCGCGGTGCGCTGCCGTGGCACGAAGACCCCCGGGTCGACCTCGACGCGCAGCCCGTGGAACTCGGCGAACCCCAGGACGTGCTCGAGCGGTTCCCCCGCGACGCGACGTGCGACGAGCGCGTCGAGAACGTCCGGGTCGTCGGTCCGCGCGACGAGCAGGGTGGCCTCCTCCTCGGCGAGGACGCACCCGGCCGCGCGCAGACGGGCGACGAGGTCCGGGTGCGCGTGCTGGGCCCGCGAGGGACGGCTGCTCATGGCCGTGACCCTACGCGCGCCCGCCCGCGACCCCGAGTCGTTTGACCTCTCGCCGCCTGGACGCGCGCCCATCGCTTGACCCGCCCGTTTCGCTCCCCTAGATTTGCCTAGTCATCAGATGTATTCCGCAGTGGTATCGGTTGAATCCCCACACTGACTGTGGAGGGACGCGAGGGTAGGCATGGCGAGGATCATCAGCGTCACGGTCGAGGACGTCCGCTTCCCGACGTCGCTCACGGCGGACGGCTCGGACGCGATGAACAAGGACGCCGACTACTCCGCGGCGTACGTCGTGCTCGGCACCGACACGACCGACGCCGAGGGCGAGGCGCTCGCGGGGTACGGCCTCACGTTCACCATCGGGCGCGGCAACGACATCGTCGCCGAGGCGGCGCGCCAGCAGGCCCAGCAGCTCGTGGGCCGCGACGTCGACGAGCTCGCGGCGGACATGGGCGGCGTGTACCGCTCCCTCACGTCGGACTCGCAGATGCGCTGGCTCGGGCCGGAGAAGGGGGTCGTGCACCTCTCGCTCGCAGCCGTGCTGAACGCGACGTGGGACCTCGTCGCGCGCCGTGCTGGCAAGCCGCTGTGGCGGCTCCTCGCCGACATGACACCGACGGAGCTCGTGGACGTCGCCGACCTGCGCTACCTCTCCGACGCGCTCACGCGCGACGAGGCCCTCGCGATCCTCGAGGCGAAGGAGAGCACCAAGGCGGAGCGCACCGCCCACCTCGAGCGGACCGGCTACCCCGTGTACACGACGTCGGCCGGCTGGCTCGGCTACGACGACGCGAAGCTGCGCCGCCTGTGCCAGGAGGCGGTCGACGCCGGCTACGGGCACATCAAGCTCAAGGTCGGCGCCGACCTCGAGGACGACGTGCGTCGCCTCACGATCGCGCGCGAGGTCATCGGACCGGACCGCCGCCTCATGATCGACGCGAACCAGGTGTGGGACGTCCCGCAGGCGATCGAGTGGATGTCACGGCTCGCGCCGTTCGACCCGCTGTGGATCGAGGAGCCGACCTCCCCCGACGACGTGCTGGGGCACGCCGCGATCCGCCGCGCCGTCGCGCCGATCGGTGTCGCCACGGGCGAGCACTGCCACAACCGGGTGATGTTCAAGCAGTTCTTCCAGGCGGACGCGATCGACTTCTGCCAGCTCGACACCGGGCGCCTCGCCAGCATCAACGAGATCGTGGCGGTCCTGCTGCTCGCCGCGAAGTTCGGCGTCCCCGTCTGCCCGCACGCCGGCGGCGTCGGGCTGTGCGAGATGGTGCAGCACGTCTCCGTGCTCGACTACGTCGCGATCGCGGGCGACCTCACGGACCGGGTCACCGAGTTCGTCGACCACCTGCACGAGCACTTCACCGACCCGTGCGTCGTCACGGACACGGGGTCGGGCAGCGGGTACGTCCTGCCGTCCCGGCCCGGCTACTCGACGCAGATGTACGCGTCGTCCGTCGCGCGGTTCCGCTTCCCCGACGGTCCCTTCTGGGCCGTGCCGGACGTCGCCGACGCGCCCGTCCAGTCATCGGAGGAATCCCCCGCGAGCGTGCTCCGGTAAGGGATACTGCAGGCATGTCCCGCACGGATCAGGTCGTCGACGGCATCAAGCGCATGATCCTCGACGGCGAGCTCGGTCCCGGTGACCGCCTGCCCGTCGAGAAGGAGCTCGCGGAGACTCTCGGCGTCTCCCGCGGCTCGCTCCGCGAGGGCGTGCGCGCGCTGTCCATCCTCGGGATCGTCGACACCCGCCAGGGCGACGGCACGTACGTGACGAGCCTCGACCCCGGTCGGCTGCTCGCACCCATGGGATTCGTCGTCGACCTGCACGGCGACGGCAGCGCGCGGCCCTTCCACTCGGTCCGGCGCATCCTCGAGACCGAGGCGGCGGGCCTCGCCGCGACGCGCATCACGCCCGAGGCCCTCGCGGAGGCGCGTGCCGTCCTGGACGAGGTCGACGACATCCTCGGCCAGGTCCCCGTGGACCACGAGCGCTTCATCGAGTCCGACATCACGTTCCACCGCATCATCGCCGCGCACACCGGCAACCCCGTGATCGCGGCCCTCGTCGAGTCGCTCGCGAGCCGCACCGTGCGCGAGCGCCTGTGGCGCGGCCTGCACGAGGAGGGCGCGGAGGAGCGTACGCACGGCGAGCACGAGGCGATCTGGCGCGCGCTGGTCGCGGGTGACGCCGAGCGGGCCCGCATCCGCATGGCGAACCACCTCCTCGGGGTGGAGGAGTCGCTCCCCCGCGTCCCCGACGACGACTGACCCGCCACGGCCCGCACCACGCCCGGGACGCGGGAGCCCCCGCGGCGCAGTGCACCGCGGGGGCCGTCGGACCGCAGGTCACTCGTACAGGACCGCCGCGATCTCCTCGTCGTCGATGTTGTCCGCGTCGTACCAGAAGAAGCCCGAGTCGATGACGGGCTCGACGTCCTCGCCGTCGATCGCGGCGACGGCTGCCTTGACCGTCTCGTACCCGATCCCGACAGGGTTCTGCGTGATCGCGCCGGCCATGAGGCCGTCCTTGATCGCGTCGATCTGCGCCTTGCCGGAGTCGAACCCGATGACGGTGAGCGTTCCGGACGCGCCGGTCTCCTGCACCGCCTTGACGACGCCCGTCGCCGCGCCCTCGTTCGTGCCGTAGATGCCCTTGAGGTCGGGGTGGGCCTGGAGGATGGACTTCGCCGCGTCGGCGGACTTCAGCTGGTCGCCGCCGGCGTACTGCGTGTCGACGATCTCGACGTCGGGCGCGTTGGTCTCGATGTAGTCGACGAACCCGCTCACGCGCTGCTGACCCGTCTGCGACGTCTGGTCGTGACCGAGGATGGCGATCTTGCCGCTGCCGCCGATGAGCTCGACCATGTGCTTGGCCGCCTCCGCCGCCGCGGCCTCGTTGTCCGTGGACACCGTGGTGATCGGCACGTCCGACTCCACGCCGGAGTCGAAAGCGACGACCGGGATGCCCCGCGACTGCGCGTCGCTCATGAGCGGGATCGAGGCCTCGGAGTCGAGCGCGGCGAACCCGATCGCGTCCGGGTTCTTGTCGAGCGCCGTCTGCAGCATCGACAGCTGCTTGTCGACCTCGGTCTCGGTCTCGGGTCCCTCGAAGGTCACCTCGACGCCGAGCTCCTCCGCGGCGTCGTCCGCGCCCTGCTTGACGGCCTGCCAGAACTGGTGCTGGAAACCCTTGGAGACGAGCGCGACGTACGGCTCGTCGCCGTCGCCCCCGCCGCCGCCGGAGCCGCCCTCGTCGGCGGAGCTGCACGCCCCGAGGGCGACCAGGAGGGCCGTGGCCGTGGCGACCCCGGTGTACTTGAGCCGTGCGGACTTCGTGGTCAACATGTCGGACTATCTCCTTCGGTTCGACGTCGTCGTCAGCCTGACGAGGAGGACGTGCGGGGTGCGGTGACGGTGCAGGTGCGGGTGTGGTGTGGTGCGGTGCGCCGGTCAGGCGTCCTTCCCGCGCCGCAGGATGTCGGTGTAGACGGCGAGGAGGATCACGATGCCGACCGCGACCTTCTGCCACTCCTGCGGGATCGACATGATCCGCAGGCCGTTGGTGAGCGTCGCCATGATGAGCGCGCCGATGACGGTCCCGAGCACGGTGGCCTTGCCACCTCGCAGCGACGTGCCACCGATGACGACGGCGGCGATGGCCTCGAGCTCGTACCCGAGGCCGAGGCCGGGCTGGGCGGAGTTGAGGCGGGACGCCATGACGACGCCCGCGAGCCCGGTGAACACGCCGGCGACCGTGTAGACGGCGACCTTCCAGCGACGCACGTCGATGCCCGAGATCGCGGTCGCCTCCTCGTTGGAGCCGATCGACAGCGCGTACCGGCCGATGAGGGCCTTGCTCAGCAGCACGCCCGCGACGACCGCGGCGGCGAAGAAGATGAGGACCGCGTTGGGCAGCCCGGGGATCAGCTCGCCGAGCGCGATCTGCGTGAAGCCGTCGACGTCCGAGAAGTAGATCGGCTTGGTGCCCGAGATGACGAGCGACAGGCCCTGCGCGACCATCATGGTCGCGAGCGTGGCGATGAACGGCGGGATGCCGAGGAACGACACGTTGAGCCCGTTGACGAGGCCGAGCAGCGCCCCGGTCGCGATGCCCCCGAGGACCCCGACGACGAGCGGCAGGCCCAGGTTCGTGAGGAACACGCCCGTCATGACCGAGCAGAGGGTCATGCCCGTGCCCACGCTCAGGTCGATCCCGCCGGTGGCGATGACGAACGTCGCGCCGAGCGCCATGATCCCCGTGACCGCGCTCGCGAGCAGGATCCCCTTCACGTTCGCCCAGTCGAGGAAGTACGGGCTGGCGATCGAGAAGAACGCGAAGATCACGACGAGCCCCGCGAACGCGAGGATCTGCTGGAGCTGCTGCCGGTAGCGGGGCCCTCGGGGGTTCGTCACGGACTCCGGCAGGGCGTCGGTGACGGTGGAGGTCGTGGTGCTCATCGGGCGTCTCCGGTGGTGGCGAGGAGGTGCTCGGCGCCGCCGAACTGCGTCGCGAGCTCCATGACGTTGTGCTGGGTCGCGTCGGCGTTGTCGAGGATGCCGGTGACCCGGCCCTCGCACATCACGACGACGCGTTCGGACAGTCGCAGGACCTCGGGCAGCTCGGAGGAGATCATGATGATCGACTTGCCCTGTGCGGCGAGGGACTCGAGGAGCTCGTAGATCTCCTCCTTCGCCCCCACGTCGATCCCCCGCGTCGGCTCGTCGACGACGAGGACGTCGCAGTCGCGGACGAGCCACTTGGCGAGCACGACCTTCTGCTGGTTGCCGCCCGAGAGGTTCTTGACGCGCTGACGGGTCGACGGCGTCTTGACCGCGAGCCGCTGCACCATCTCGGCGGCGACGCGCCGGCCCCACCTGTCGCGCACGAACCCGCCGCGCGACTCGCGGCCCAGCGAGGGCAGCGCCACGTTCGCCGCGACGTCCTGGTCGAGCAGGAGCCCGTAGCGCTTGCGGTCCTCGGAGAGGTAGCCGATCCCGTGCCGCACCGCGTCCGCGGGATTGCGCACGCGCACCGCACGACCGCGGACCTCGACCTCGCCGGTGCTGCGGTCGGCGCCGACCAGGGCCCGTGCCACCTCGGTCCGCCCGGCCCCCATGAGTCCTGCGAACCCGAGGATCTCGCCCTCGTGCAGGTCGAACGCGACGTCCTTGAGGAGCTTGCGGGTGCTCAGACCGCGGACGGACAGGACGACCGGTCGGTCCGCCCGCGCGGGTGCGGGGCGCACGTCGGTCTTGATCGCCCGGCCGACCATGCGGGAGATGACGTCCCCCACCGCGGTGCCCTCGGTCTCGAGGGTGTCGATGTACTGGCCGTCGCGCAGGACGGTGATGCGGTCGGAGATCGCCTTGATCTCGTCCATGCGGTGGGAGATGTAGATGACACCGGTGCTCGGGCTGACGAACCCGCGGATGAGCCGGAAGAGCGTCTGCACCTCGGCGTCGTTCAGCGCGGCCGTCGGCTCGTCCATGATGAGGACCTTCGCGTCGAACGACAACGCCTTGGCGATCTCGACCATCTGCTGGCCGGCGACGCTGAGCTGCGACACCTGCTGCCGTGGGTCGAGCGGGATCTCGAGGCGTCGGAACAGCGCGTCGGTGCGGCGCACGAGCTCGCGGTCGTCGATGAAGCCGAGGCGGCGTGGCTCCCGGCCCGCGTAGATGTTCTGCGCGACCGAGAGGTCGGGCATGAGGTGGAACTCCTGGTGGATGATGCTGATGCCACGCTCGTTCGCGTCACGCGTGCTCGCCACCTGCAGGGGCTCCCCTGCCAGCTCCATGGTCCCTGCGTCGGGCTGGTAGAGGCCGGACAGCAGCTTCATGAGCGTCGACTTGCCGGCACCGTTCTCGCCGACGAGGGCGAGGACCTCGCCGTGGCGCAGGTCCAGCCTGACGTCGTCGAGCGCCTTGACACCGGGGAACGACTTCGTGATCCCGTCGACCCGCAGGAGCGTTCCGCCCGACGGCGGGAGGCCGCCCGGGTCGCCTGTCGCGTCCGTGCTCACATGTAGCCCCTTTGCCTGACGATGTGACTGACCAGTTCTACCGCAGACATCGGATGCATTTCAAGCACAACAGGGGGCGAGATGCGAAACTCGCGACAGAATCGTGACCTAGAGGGGTTCCTCTTCTCAGTACATCAGATGATTGCTCCGGACGGGTTAGTCGCTGACGACGTCGCGTCGATCCGGTCAGACCGGGCTCACCCCGCGCTCCCGGACCCCCGCAGGGTGACGCTCTCAGACGATGCGGCTGGTTTCCTGACGGACGCCGATCGTCAGCAGGAGGTTCGCGTAGACCCGCTGGTCGCCGGTCGCCACGAGCAGCGCGACGTCGTCGGCCCGGGCCGCGTCGTAGAAGGCGAACCGGTCCAGCTCGTGCCACCCGACGTCCCCCGCCACCGCGGTCAGCGCGGTCCGGTACCCCGCGTGCGCGGGCACGGGCTCGCCCGCGGCGGCGACGTCACCGTCGACCCCGCCGGGGACCATGACCGTCGCGGACTCGACGGGGACGGCGTCGAGCAGCACCTCGAGCACCTGGTCCACGGTCAGCAGGCCGGGTCGCAGGTTGAGGTGCACCCGCGCCGCACCCGCGCGGGCGCCGGTCGAGTGGGGGTAGTTGCCGTCCGCGAGCAGGATCCTCGATCCGTGCCCGGCGGCCGCGAGCGCCCCGATCAGCCCAGGGTGCAGCAGCTCGTAGCGCAGCACGACCCGCTCAGCCTTCCTCGGCGGCCGAGAACACGTGCCGCTGGTGGCCGATGCCCTCGATCTCGATCTCGACGACGTCGCCGTCCGCCAGGTACGGGAAGCGTCCGGAGAGCGCCACGCCCTGGGGCGTGCCCGTGCAGACGAGGTCGCCCGGCTCGAGCGCCATGTACTGCGACAGGTGGTGCACGATGTACGCGACGTCGAAGATCATGTCGCTCGTCGACGAGTCCTGGCGCTCCTCGCCGTTCACCCACGAGCGCAGCCGCAGGCGCTGCGGGTCGAGCTCGTCCGCGGGGACGAGCGCCGGGCCGGTCGGCGCGAACCCTGGTCCGCACTTGCCCTTGGACCACTGCCCGAGCGAGTCATCCAGCTGCCAGGCCCGCTCGCTCACGTCGTCGACGATCGTGTAGCCGGCGACGTGGTCGAGCGCCTCGGCGGTCGACCCGAGCCTGCTCGCGCGCCGACCGATCACGACGCCGAGCTCGACCTCCCAGTCGGTCCGGGTCGACCCGGGCGGGATCGGGACGGTGTCGTCGGGACCGACGACCGTGTTCGGGTGCTTGAGGAACACGATGGGGGTCGACGGCGGCTCGGCTCCCGACTCGGCGGCGTGCGCCGCGTAGTTCTGGCCGATGCAGATCACTGCCGGCGGACGCGTCACCGGCGCGCCGCGGCGCAGCTCGTCGGCGCCCTCGAGCACGGGGAGCTGCCCGGCGGCGAGCGCCGCACGCGTGCGCGTGACGCCGTCGGCCGCCAGGAACGGGCCGTCGACGTCGGCGGTCAGCGGGCGCAGGTCGAAGGTCGTGCCGTCGTGCAGCACGGCGGGGATCTCCTGGCCGACGGGGCCAAGGCGGAGCAGGTGCATCGTGTCCTCTTCTCGGGTTCTGCTGGTGCCGCTGGTACGGGCGGTGGTCGTCCGGGTGGCCCGGTCAGCCGTTCGCGGCCGGGGCGGCCGCGGCGTCGAGCAGGCCGGCGTCGACGAGGGCCGACCACAGCGCGGCCGGCACGTCCGCCTCGTGGCGCGCGAGGGCGGCACGGACCTGGTCGGGGGTGCGCAGACCGACGACGGTGCTCGCGACGGCCGGGTGCGTGCGGACGTAGGCGAGCGCGGCCTCGGGCAGGGTGACGCCGTGGTCCGCGCACACGGCGGCGATGCGCCGCGTGCGGTCCAGCAGCGCCGGGGGCGCCTGCGCGTAGTCGTAGGTCGCGTCGTCGGGCGGGACGTCGCGCGCGAGCAGCCCGGAGTTGTAGACGCCCGCGACGACGACGTCGACACCGCGCTCGGCCGCCGCGGGCAGCAGGTCGTCGAGCGCGGGCTGCTCGAGGAGCGTGAACCGGCCGGCGCACATGACGACGTCGACGTCGGTCTCGCGCACGAACCGCGTGAGCATCGCCGACTGGTTCATGCCCGCCCCGATCGCGCGCACGACGCCCTGGTCGCGCAGCTCGACGAGGGCCGGGATCGCCTCGCGCGACGCCTGCTCCCAGTGGTCGTCGGGGTCGTGGAGGTAGACGACGTCGACGCGGTCCAGCCCGGTCCGCTCGAGGCTGGACTCGAGCGAGCGCAGGATGCCGTCGCGCGAGAAGTCCCAGACGCGGCGCACGTCGGCCGGGACGTCGAACATGTCCGGGTCCTTCTGGTCCGCCGTCTCGGGCGACGGGACGAGGAGCCGGCCGACCTTCGTGGACACGACGTACTCGTCGCGCGGCCGGTCGCGCAGCGCCGCGCCGAGCCGGCGCTCGGACAGCCCGAGCCCGTAGTGCGGCGCCGTGTCGAAGTAGCGCACGCCGCCGTCCCACGCGGCGTCGAACGCGGCCTGCGTCTCGGCGTCCGTCGTCGGGCGGTGGAGGTTCCCGGCCTGGGCCGCCCCGTAGCCGAGGCTCGTCAGGTGCACGGCCACGGGTCAGGCCTGCGGCTGCGGGCGGACCCGGAGGTTGTGCATCCCGCCGTCGACGGCGAGCGCCTCGCCCGTCGTCGCCGTCGCGAGCGGGCTCGCGAGGTAGCAGACGGCGTGCGCGACGGCCTCGGGACTGACGAGCCGGCCGGTGGGCTGGCGCGCCTGGAGCGCCGCACGCTCGGCGGCCGGGTCGGGCGCGGCGTCGAGCAGGCGCCCGACCCAGGGGGTGTCGACCGTGCCGGGGTTGACGCAGTTGACGCGGATGCCCTCGGCCACGTGGTCGGCCGCCATCGCGAGGGTGAGCGCCTGGACGGCTCCCTTCGAGGCGGAGTAGAGCGCGCGGGCGGGCAGCCCGGTCCAGGCAGCGATGGAGCAGGTGTTGACGACGGCGGCGTGCGCCGAGGCCCGCAGGTGCGGCAGCGCGGCGCGCGTGACGCGCACGATCCCGAGCACGTTCACGTCGAGGATGCGCAGCCACTCGGCGTCGTCGTTGTCCGCGACGGTCCCCTGGGCGCCGATGCCCGCGTTGTTCACGACGACGTCGATGCCGCCCATCGTCGTGGCCGCGCCCTCGACCGCCCTGCGCACCGCGACGTCGTCGGTCACGTCGGCCACCTCGGCGCCCGCGCCCGCGGGCACGCCGTCGACGGTCCGGTCGATCGAGGTCACCTGCGCGCCCCGCGCGAGCATGGCGGTCACGATCGCGGCGCCGATGCCGGAGGCGCCTCCGGTGACGACGGCGCGTACGCCGTCGAGCTCGCCGGCTGCGGGTCGTGCGGTGGTCGGGGTCGTCACGGGTGGGCCTCCTCGGCGTGGTGGTCGGATGGTGTCGTGGTGGTCGACGTCGCGACGCGGGGCAGGTCGTACACGCGACGCGCCGTCCCTCCCCAGACGGCGCGCTGCTCGGCGCCGGTCAGGCCGGCGAGCAGCTCCGTGGTGGTCGCGAGCCAGCGCTCGTAACCGCTCGCGAGCAGGCACACGGGCCAGTCGGAGCCGAACATCAGGCGGTCGGGCCCGAAGACCTCGACCGCGTGCTCGACGGCGGGGCGCAGGTCGTCGGTCGTCCACGCGTCCCATCGTGCCTCGGTGACGAGGCCGGACAGCTTGGCGCAGACGTTCGGGTGCGCGGCGAGCGCCACGAGGTCGGCCCTCCAGGGACCGAGGCGGTCGGCGTCGGGCGGCGCGTCGAGGCGCGGCTTGCCGAGGTGGTCCAGCACGAGCCGGACGCCGGGCAGCGCGGCCGCGAGGCGGGCGGCGGCGCGCAGCTGGTGGTCTCGGACGACGAGGTCGTAGGCGAGGCCTGCCGCGCCGACGGCGGCGATCCCGGCGCGCACGTCGGGTCGGTCGAGGTACCCCGGGTCCGGCTCTGCCTGCACCATGGCCCGGACGCCGACGAGCCGGTCGCCGCCCGTCCCCTCGCGCAGCGCGACGAGGCGCTCGGGCAGGTCGGGGGCGGTGAGGTCCGCCCAGACGACGGCCCCCGCGACGTGCGCGGCCTCCCCCTCGGGGGAGGCCGCGACGGCGAGGAGCTCGCGAGACTCGGACCACAGGCTCGCGGACTGGACGACGACCGTCGCCGCGACCCCGTGGGCGGCGGCGGGCAGGTCGGCCGCGGTGAAGTCCGCGTCGATGACGGCCATGGTCGTGGGGTCGATCCAGTCCTGCGGCGTGCGCGCACGGACCCACAGGTGATGATGGGTGTCCACGACGTCGTGCACCCGGACCTCCTCGACTCTTCTCAGTTCGTCCTCGACGCAGCGATTCATCCAATGTATCGCATCGTCGGAAGGCAAAGAGTCGCTCAAATCCTCCGTATCCGGGCTTTTCGCAACCGATCTCCCCGATCTCTACGCGCGCAGGAGCGGGAGCAGCTGCTCCCCCTGACGCTCGATCTCCCGCAGGTACGGGGTGTCCGACAGCACGAGGTGGGTCACACCGAGGTCCTGGTATCGCCGGAGGGACTTCGCGACGTCCTGCGCGGAGCCGACCAGCCACGTCGTGCCCGCGCCGCCCCCGCCGTACCGCCCCGGCGCCGTGTACAGGTTCTCGTCGAGCACGTCCCCGCGCGCGGCCAGGTCGAGCAGCCGCTGCTGCCCGACGGCGTTGCGCCGTCCCCGGTCGCGCGCGGACCACGCGTCCCCCTGCGCCGCGCGGTCCGCGAGCTGTGCGACCGTGGCCTCAGCGTCCGCCCACGCCTCCTCCGTCGTGTCGCGCACGAACGTCGTGACGCGCAGCCCGAACTCGAGCGGCGCGTGCTCGCGACCGAGCTCGGCGCTGAGACGCTTGAGCCGGTCGATCCGCTCGGCGACACCGTCCAGCGGCTCGCCCCAGAAGAGCTGCACGTCCGCCTCCGTCGCGGCGACCCGCTCCGCCGCCGGCGACGCCCCACCGAAGTAGAGCCGGGGGTGCCTGCGCTCGCCGCTCACCACGGGACGCTGCCCGAGCGTCGAGCCCGTCACGCGGTAGTGCTCCCCGTGGAAGGTCACGTCCTCCTGCGTCCACAGCCGCCGCACCACCTGCAGGAACTCCTGTGTGCGTGCGTAGCGCTGCGCGGGGTCGGCCTCGCCGTCGCCGTACGCCGCCTGCCCGTCCGTACCCGAGACGATGTTGAGGAGCAGCCGACCACCGCTCAGGTGGTCCAGCGTCGCGGCGGCCGACGCGAGGTGCGCCGGCTGCCAGAAGCCGGGCCGGACCGCGACGAGCGGCTTGAACGTCGTCGTGCGCGCGGCGAGCGCCGTGGCCACCGTGAACGTGTCCGGGCGACCCCAACCGGTCCCGAGGAGCGCGCCGCCCCACCCGTGCCGCTCGAGGGCGTGCGCGTGCTCGGTGAGGGTGTCGAGGCTGTTGTGGTCCGTGGTCGCGTCGTCCCCACGGTGCCCGGGTCGGACCTGGTTGGGGACGTACCAGAGGTGCTCGGCGCTCACGCCGGCACCTCCTCGAGGACGCGCGCGGCGGTGCCCGACGGCGTCGCGTACCTGTTCGCCGGCCGCTCGAGCCCGTAGTGCTCGCGCAGGGTCGTGCCCTCGTACTCCGTGCGGAACAGGCCACGCTCGCGCAGCACGGGCAGCACGTGGTCGACGAACTGCTCGAGCCCCGACGGCAGCACGGCGGGCATGATGTTGAACCCGTCGGCGGCCTCGGCGTCGTACCAGTCCTGGATCGCGTCGGCGACCTGCTCGGGCGTCCCGGCGAACGTGCGGTGGCCGCGGCCGCCGCCGAGCCGCCCGATGAGCTCGCGCACCGTGAGCCGTTCGCGCCGCGCGAGCTCGACGACCAGCGTGTACCGGCTCTTCGCACCCTCGATCTCGTCCTCCGACGGCAGGTCGGCGGGAAGCTCGCGGTCGAGGGGGAGATCCTCGGGCGCGAGCCGCAGGGTCCGTGCGAGCTGGGCGCGCGCGTACTCGGGCACGATGAGCTCGTCGAGCTCGCGCTCCTTCGCGAGCGCCTCGGCCTCGGTCGACCCGATGACGGGGACGATCCCCGGCAGGATCTTCACGGTCCCCGGGTCGCGCCCGACGGCGGCGGCCCGGGCCTTGAGGTCGGCGTAGAAGTCGCGTGCGTCGCCGAGCGTCTGGTGCGCGGTGAACACGGCCTCGGCGTAACGCGCCGCGAGGTCCTTGCCGTCCTCGGACGAGCCGGCCTGCACGATCAGAGGGCGCGCCTGCGGGGACCGCGGCGTCGTGAGCGCACCGTGCACGGAGAAGTGCGGGCCCACGTGCGCCGGCGCGTGGATCTTCGAGGCGTCGGCCCACACCCCCGCGTCCTTGTCGGCGACGACCGCGTCGTCCTCCCACGAGTCCCAGAGCGAGAACGCGACCTCGAGGAACTCCGCGGCGCGCTCGTAGCGGACCGCGTGCGCCGGCTGGTCGTCGAGACCGAAGTTGCGCGCGATGTCCGGGCCCGCCGTCGTCACGACGTTCCAGCCCGCGCGCCCGCCCGAGACGTGGTCGATGGACGCGAACCGCCGGGCGAGGTTGTAGGGCGAGTTGTAGGTCGTCGAGGCGGTGGCGATGAGCCCGATGCGCTCGGTCACCGCGGCGATCGCGGTGAGCACGATGAGCGGATCGAGCGACCCCGAGGGACGCCGCCCGACGTCGGACCGCAGGCCGGGCCCGTCGGCGAAGAAGATCGAGTCGAGCCGGCCCGCCTCGGCGATCTGCGCGAGACGCTGCAGATGGGCGATGTTCGTCGACGTCGCGTCGGACGTGCTCTCGGGCAGCCGCCACGACGCCTCGTGGTGGCCCGTGCTCATGAGGAACGCGTTGAGGTGCAGGCGGCCGGGCCGGTGGTCGGTGGTGCGGTGGTACTCGGTCATGCGCTGAACTCCTTGGTCTCGGCGCCCCTCTCGACGCCGAGGGCGTCGAGGAGCTCGCTGCGGATCCGGGCGAACCGGGGGTCCGCGGCGTCGCGCCGCTCCCCCGGTCGATAGCTGAGGTCGACGCGGCGCTCGAGGGCGATCCGTCCGCCGTCCAGGACGACGACGCGGTCCGCGAGCACGATCGCCTCGTCCACGTCGTGCGTCACGAGGAGCACCGCCGGCCGGTGGCGCTCGCACAGGTCGCGCAGCAGCGCGTGCATGCGGATGCGGGTCAGGGCGTCGAGCGCGCCGAACGGCTCGTCGGCCAGCAGGAGCTGCGGCGAGCGCACGAGCGACCGGGCGAGGGACACCCGCTGCTGCTCGCCCCCCGAGAGCTGGTTCGGCCAGGCCCGCTCGCGGCCGGCGAGACCGACCTCGGCGAGGCTCGCGCGGCCCGCCTCGCGCGCCGCGGAGCGCGACGTCGAGCGTGCGCCGGCCAGGGACGTGCCGTCGAGACCGAGCACGACGTTGTCGAGGACCCGCGCCCACGGCAGCAGGCGGGAGTCCTGGAAGACGACCGACACCTGGTCGGGCACGACGACCTCGCCCGACCCCGCGACGTCGTGGTCGAGCGCGGCGAGCGCGCGCAGGAGCGTGCTCTTGCCCGACCCGGATCGCCCGAGGATGGCGACGAACTCGCCGTCGTCCACCTGGAGGTCGAGGTCGTCGAGGACCCGGTCCTCGCCGTACGAGCGCACCAGGTGCCGCACCTGCACCGCGGCGTGGTCCTGCGGGCTCAGTCCTCCAGCGTGCGGCGCCATGAGAGCACCCTCCTCTGCAGGAGGCGGACGCCGAGGTCCGCGGAGTACCCGAGCACGCCGTAGACGACGAGCCCGACGAGGATGATCTCCGTCTGCCCGTACGTGCGGGCGAGCTCCATCATGTAGCCGATCCCCGCGGTCGCGTTGACCTGCTCCACGACCACGAGCGCGAGCATCGAGCCGGTGACGGCGAACCGCAGACCGAGGAAGAACCCGGGCAGCGCACCGGGCAGGATGACGCGCTGCACGAACTGCCGGCGCGAGAGCTGGACCGTCTCGGCGAGCTCGACGTACCGCGAGTCGATCGCGCGCAGACCGTTGTGCGTGTGCAGGTAGATGGGGACGAACACCCCGAGCGCGATCGTGATGATCTTCATCTCCTCGCCGATCCCGAACCAGAGGATGAGCAGCGGCAGGAGGGCGAGGCTCGGGATCGCGCGCTTGATCTGGATCGGGCCGTCGAGGACGGCGTCGCCGACCCGGCTGAGCCCGGCCGCGAGCGCGAGCACGAGGCCGACCGCGACGCCGAAGGCCAGGCCGAGCGCGGCCCGGGAGAGCGAGACGGCGAGGTTCTCCTGGAGCCGCCCGCTCGCCACCAGCTCGCTCCCGGTGGCGACGACGGTCCACGGGGCGCTGAGCACCCGCGGATCGATGAGCCCGGTCGCGGACCCGACGGTCCATACCGCCGCGAGCAGCGCCACCCCGACGACCGCCGCGAACGGTAGCGGGCGGCCGAGCCCGAGCCGCGTACCGCGCGGGCGCACGTCCGGTGTGGCCGCCCGCCCCGCGGTGCGAGGACGCGGGGGGCTCGTCGTCGCGCGCTCGACGACCGCGGCGCTCACCGGTCACCCTCCGCCCGGGCGGCGGCGGCGGCCGCGACGGGGGCGAACCGCTCGTCGAACAGGTCCGCGGCGTCCAGCTCGGGCTGGTCGAGCTCGGTCGCGAGCAGGTCGATCGTGTCCTGGGTGCGGGCCGTCGCCTCCGCGAGGTCGGCCGGGATGTCCGGCACGGGCGCGTGGTCGATGAGGTACTGCGCGTCCTCCTCGCCCAGACCCTGGTCCTCGACGTAGTAGCCCTGCTTCCACTCCTCGGGGTGCTCGTAGATCCAGACCTTCGCCGCGGCCCACGCCTCGACGTACTCGCGCAGCGCGGCGGCCTTGGCGGGGTCCTGGACGGTCTCGGTCGGCCCGTACAGGTGCGAGGCGTCGTCACGCAGGTGGTGCTGGACGGACGTCGCCCCGTCCTGCTCGTACGTCGACAGGTAGCGGAAGAGCTGGGTGCCGCCGAGCGGGGCGATGTCGACCTCGCCCGCGGCGAGCGCGGTCGAGTAGACGTCGCCCGTGCTCGGGAGCTCGACGAGCTCGACGTCGTCCTGCGTCAGGCCTGCCTCCTGGAGCGCCTTGAGGACGATCGCGCCCTGCGCCTGCCCGGGGCTGAAAGCGATGCGGTGGCCGCGGAAGTCCGCCAGCTCGTCGAGCTCGACGCCGGGCGCGCCGCCGAACTCGTACACGGGCGCGTCCTGCCAGTTCTCCCGGTAGACGGAGGCGAAGATCTGCACGTCGAGCCCGGTCCACGTCGCGTGGATCGCAGGGATCTCCGCGACGGCGCCGATGTCGAGCGACCCGGCGCGGAACGCCTCGGTCGTCTGGGGGCCGCCGGAGATGTTGGCCCACTCGACGTCGAACGAGAAGTCGCTGTCGATCTCGTCCCCGGCGAGCTCGAACGCCTTCTGCGTGGCCGGGTCGCCGATCACGAGCGTGGTGCCCTCCGGCACCTCGGTCGGCAGGTCGGCGGTGCCGGCGAGGCTCTTGCCGGGCGGGCCCTCCCCGCTCGCCTGCGCGGCGCTGCACGCACCGGTTGCCAGGAGCGTGACGAGGCCGAGCGCCAGGGCGAGGGGACGGCGGGCTGCTGTGATCGGGATCGTGGTCATGCCACGACGCTAGTTAAACCCGACCAAATCGATCAAGTATGTTTTGCGGGCTGAGCCGATGTAACGCCTCGGTGAACGGGCTGCTGGGTGAGCTGGCCCCGGACAGGACGGGGCCAGGACGAGTCGATCGTCACGACGCGGAGGGCGCCCGGGATCAGTCCAGCGGCAGGGCCGCACGGACGCGTCCGCCCGCACTCGTCGCTCCCACCTCCAGCGAGCCACCCAGCTCCTCCGTCCGCGCCCGCATCGAGGTCAGCCCCACGCCGGGCTGCCAGTCCGTCGGCGGGGCCGGGGCGCCGTCGTCGTGCACCTCGGCCACCAACGCCGGTCCGCGGACCGCGACCGTGACGGTGGCGGTCCGTGCCCCCGCGTGCCGTGCGACGTTCGTCAGCGCCTCCGTGACGATCCGATAGACCGCCACCTCGGTCGCGGCCGACAGCGCGGGCAGCGTCCCGATGTCGAGCCGCACGGTGAGCCGCTCGCCGCTCGCCGTGTGCAGGTGGACCGCGTGCCGACGCAGCGCGCTCTCCAGGCCGAGCTCGTCGAGCACGGCCGGGCTCAGCCCGTCCACGATGCGTCGGATCTCGACGATCGCCTGCCCGACGTCGGCGCGCAGGTCCGCGAGGAGGCCCACCGTCGCGTCAGGGTCGCTCCGGGCCAGGTTGCGCGCGGCGTCGGCCGCGTAGGCGACTCCGGTGAGCGTGGGCCCGAGTCCGTCGTGGAGCTCGGCCCGCAGCCGGCGCCGGTGGTCCTCGACGGAGGTCACGACCTGCTCTCGCGACGTCGCGAGGTCCTCGGCCAGCTGCCGCGCGTGCAGGGCGAGCGCGAGGGCCGGGGCGACGATGCCGAGCACGGCGCGGTCGGTGCTGCGGGGCGCGCTCTCGCCGTCGCGCAACGTCAGGTCGAGCCGACCGACGGGCACGCCGGAGACCAGGAGGTCGACCGAGTGATGACGCCCCGGTGCCGCGCCCGCTGCCGGATCACCGGAGGTCCATCGCACCGTGCCCATGGGGGACTCGAGCGCTGCGCCGGGCAGCCCGAGGGTGGTGCGCAGCGCGTCGAGGGCGGCGGTCGGGTCCTCGGCGCCGGAGAGCTCCGTGCCGAACCGGAGGGCCGTGGACACCGAGTCGACCGGCTCGCCCCGGACGAGGCGGTCGAACACCCCCTGCAGCAGCACGAGGACCGGGTGGAACCCGGCCGCGACGACGAGTGCGGCGATCCCCAGGACCCCCACCGGAACCGACTCCCGTGGTGCCGTCCCGAGCTCCGCGAGCGAGACGAGTCCGGTGAACGTCGCCACGGCGACGAGGAGCGTCGTGCCCGTCGCCGCAACACGGACGACGACGGCGCGGACGTCGAGCGGCGGGGGCCCGAGGATGCCGGCCGCGCACCCGGCCGGGACGCCGACGAGGACGAGGAGCAGGACGACGACCACCCAGGGCCTCGGGCCGAGGAACGCGAGCGGGATGCTGACCACGCCCGCCGTCCCGCCCACCACGACCAGCCACAGCACCGTCTCGCGCTCGGCTGCGCCGGCCCGCTCGAACCGCCACCAGACCGCGCCGATGACCGTGCACCCGACGACGAGCTGGAGAGTGAGCGTCGTCGCCCCCGGGCCGAGGAGGACGACGAGCACGGTCACGGCGCCCAGCACGGGGAGGGCGATCAGCCGGATCTCGCGAGGACCGCGGCTGGGGTACTCCACCAGGGCCATCGGGAGGACGCCCAGCGCCGCGGCAAGACCGACGCGGCCCGCGATGTCCGGCGAGGCCCCTCCAGCGCCGCCGACCGCCGCGCAGGCCAGCAACCCACCACCGACCATCGCCAGGAGGGCGAACGACCGGGCGCCGGGCCGACGGAGGCAGACAAGCCCTGCGGCGAGCCAGCCCAGCGCCGCGACCGTGCACAGCAGGACGAGCGTGGGCTCGCTCATCGCACGACCGGACCGGGTCGCGCCGACGGGCGCGAGGGCTCTCGCGGGCCGGGCTCTCGCGGACCGGGCTCTCGCGGACCGGGCTCTCGCGGACCGGGCTCTCCCAGCCCGCGCTCTCGCGCCCGGACGATCGCCTCGGCTCGCCCCGCGACGCCGAGCTTGGCGAAGATCGAGGAGATGTGGTTGCCGACCGTCTTCGGCGAGATCGCGAGCCGCTCGACGATCTGCGTGTTGGACGCGCCGCGCGCGATCAGGTCGAGGACCTCCCGTTCACGCCCCGTGAGTTCGGGGAACGCGACGTCGCGCACCGGCGGGGCCGTCAGGTAGCCGATGATCCGCCGACCGACGCCCGGGCCGAGGACGACCTCGCCCGCCGCGACGGAGCGGAGCGCCCGGATGATCTCGTCCTGCTCCGCACCCTTGAGGAGATACCCGCCCGCACCCGCCTGGAGCGCGGCGAAGACCGTGTCGTCGTCCTCGTGCATCGTGAGCACCAGGACGGCGACCCCGGGAGCCGCGGCGACGATCCGGCGAGTCGCCTCGAGCCCGTCCACACCCGGCATCGAGACGTCCATGACGACGACGTCCGGCCGCAGCAGGACCGCCTCGCGCACGGTCGCAGCGCCGTCGCTCGCCTCGCCGACCACCTCGAAACCGTCGAGGGAGTCGAGCAGAGCGACGAGGCCACGACGAACCACCGGGTGATCGTCCGCGACGAGGACCCGCAGCCGGTCCGGGGAGGACACGTTCGCCGCCATGGGTCCATGATGACGCTGAGGACCACGCCACGGACAGGGGCACGCCCCTACCCGCACCGGGCAGCCTCCCGGACCGGCAGGGGCCGGCCCACCGGACCCGGCGCACGACCGGGGCGAGGATCGGCCTGACGGCGCCACCGGCGCCGACGGATCCCCGGAGGTCACCATGACACCTGCACCTCGCCAGCCGTTCCCCCTCCGAGCCGTCGTCGGGATCGCCCTCATGGGCGTCCTCGGCCTGCTCGACTGCCTGTCGCTGATCGGCTCGCGGCCGCCCGGCGAGGAGGTCGGTCCGCCCGTCGACATCTTGGTCCTCGACACCGTGCTGGGCGTGGCGACGGTCGCCGCCGTCGTCGTGGCTCTCACGACCCGGAGCCGGGGCGCCGTACGCGTCGCTGCGGGGACCCGGATCCTGTCCGTCGTGACGGTCGTACCGGCCTTCTTCGCCGGTGTCGCCCCGGTCGTCGTCATGATCGCCGCGGCGGCGGTCCTGGTCAACGTCGTCGCCGTCGTGCTCGCCCTTGCCCCGTCACGACGCCCCGCGACCGTCTCCGTGGAGGGCTGAGCCGTGGACCTGCGCACCCCGTCGCGGTGGTTCGCCGCGCTGCTCATGCCGCTCGGCCCCGCGGCCGTCGCGATCCTCCGCTTCGTCCTGCCGTACGACACGCCCGACACCCCTGCCCAGATGGTCGACGGCGTCCTCGCCGCCCCTGGGGTTGTCGCCGTCCTCTCCTGGCTCGGACTCGTCGCCCTCCTCACGCTCGTCCCCGGGGCGCTCGCGGCGCTGCGCCTGGTACGGCCGGGGGCACCCGTCCTCGGTGCGGTGGCCGGCCTGCTCCTCGTGCCCGGCTACCTGGCCCTGTTCGGACCGGGGGTCACGGAGTCCGTGATCGTCGCCGGTCACGATGCCGGGATCGACCCGACGTCGCTCGCGCTGCTCGTCGACGCGTCCTACGCCGATCCCGTGGCCGCGATCTGCGGGACGATCTTCGTCGTCGGGCACCTGGCCGGGACAGTGGTCCTCGGCTTCGCGTTGTGGCGGTCCGGCGTCGTGCATCCCGCGTGGGCGGTCGTCATGGGAGTCTCCCAGCCCCTGCACCTGGTGGCGGCGATGACGGGGAACCATCCGCTCGACCTCGTGGGCTGGGGCATGACCGCCGTCGCCATGGGCGCGGCGGCCTACGCCGTGGTCCGCACGGCCGACGCCGCGTGGGACGTCGCGCCGCGCACCACCCCGCTGGCTGCCGCGGCGCTCGTCGCCGGCCGCTGACGTACGACGGCCCCGGACCTCCACGTGGAGGTCCGGGGCCGTCGTCGGTCAGGTCGTCAGGCCAGTCGGGAGACCGTGGCCGGGTGGATCACTCCGCCCCGGCCTGCAGCTCCCCGGTCGGCGGGAGGTCGCGGACCGACACCCCGGTCGGTGCGTCGAGAGCGGCAGCCGCGCCCACGCTCACCGGGCCACGCTCGTGGTCGTCCTTCGGGATCCCACGGAACGTGAACTCGCCCAGCAGACCCTCGCCCTCGGCGTCGACCACGACGATCTCGCCGGCCTTGAGGTCGCCGAACAGGATCTTCTCGGACAGCACGTCCTCGATGTCCCGCTGGATCGCGCGGCGCAGCGGACGCGCACCGAGCACCGGGTCGTACCCCTTCTCGGCGAGCAGGGCCTTCGCGGCCGGACGGAGCTCGATGCCCATGTCCTTGTCGCGCAGGCGCTTGTCCAGCTTCGCGATCATGAGGTCGACGATCTGGATGATCTCGTCCTGCGAGAGCTGCGGGAAGACCACCACGTCGTCGACGCGGTTGAGGAACTCGGGCCGGAAGTGCTGCTTGAGCTCGTCGTTGACCTTCGCCTTCATGCGCTCGTACGACGTCACGAGGTCGCCGCCGGCGTTGAAGCCGGTCTGGACGCCCTTGGCGATGTCCCGCGTGCCGAGGTTGGTCGTCATGATGATGACCGTGTTCTTGAAGTCCACGACGCGACCCTGGGAGTCGGTCAGGCGACCGTCCTCGAGGATCTGCAGGAGCGAGTTGAAGATGTCCGCGTGGGCCTTCTCCACCTCGTCGAACAGCACGACCGAGAACGGCTTGCGCCGCACCTTCTCGGTGAGCTGCCCACCCTCGTCGTAGCCGACGTAGCCGGGAGGCGAGCCGAACAGGCGCGAGACCGTGTGCTTCTCCGAGAACTCCGACATGTCGAGCTGGATGAGCGCGTCCTCGTCCCCGAACAGGAACTCGGCGAGCGCCTTGGCCAGCTCCGTCTTGCCGACGCCCGTGGGGCCGGCGAAGATGAACGACCCACCGGGGCGCTTCGGGTCCTTGAGGCCGGCACGCGTACGGCGGATGGCCTGCGAGAGCGCCTTGATCGCGGGCTCCTGCCCGACGACGCGCTTGTGCAGCTCGTCCTCCATGTGGAGCAGGCGGCTGGACTCCTCCTCGGTCAGCTTGATGACCGGGATGCCCGTCGACATCGCGAGGACCTCGGCGATCAGCTCCTCGTCGACCTCCGCGACGGTGTCCAGGTCACCGGACTTCCAGGCCTTCTCCTTGTCGGCACGCTTCGCGGTGAGCTGCTTCTCCGTGTCGCGGAGGTTCGCGGCCTTCTCGAAGTCCTGCGCGTCGATCGCGGACTCCTTGTCGCGGCGAGCGTCGGCGATCTCCTCGTCGAGCTCCTTGAGCTCCGGCGGGGCGGTCATGCGACGGATCCGCAGGCGTGCGCCCGCCTCGTCGATCAGGTCGATCGCCTTGTCCGGCAGGAACCGGTCGTTGATGTAGCGGTCGGCCAGCGTCGCGGCAGAGACCAGCGCGGAGTCCGTGATGGACACGCGGTGGTGCGCCTCGTACCGGTCGCGCAGACCCTTGAGGATCTCGATCGCGTGCGGCAGGGACGGCTCGGCGACCTGGATCGGCTGGAACCGACGCTCGAGGGCCGCGTCCTTCTCGACGTGCTTGCGGTACTCGTCGAGCGTCGTCGCGCCGATGGTCTGCAGCTCGCCGCGCGCGAGCATCGGCTTGAGGATGCTCGCGGCGTCGATCGCGCCCTCGGCCGCACCCGCACCGACGAGCGTGTGGATCTCGTCGATGAACAGGATGATGTCGCCGCGCGTGCGGATCTCCTTGAGGACCTTCTTCAGGCGCTCCTCGAAGTCACCGCGGTAGCGCGAGCCGGCGACGAGCGCACCCAGGTCCAGCGTGTAGAGCTGCTTGTCCTTGAGCGTCTCCGGGACGTCGCCGCGGACGATGTCCTGCGACAGGCCCTCGACGACGGCGGTCTTGCCGACGCCGGGCTCGCCGATGAGGACGGGGTTGTTCTTGGTGCGACGGCTCAGCACCTGCATGACGCGCTCGATCTCGAGGCTGCGACCGATGACCGGGTCGAGCTTGCCCTCGCGCGCGGCCTGCGTCAGGTTGCGCCCGAACTGGTCGAGCACGGCCGAGCCGGACGGCTGGCCCTCCGTGGGGCCGCCCGCCGCGACGGGCTCCTTGCCCTGGTAGCCCGAGAGCAGCTGGATGACCTGCTGGCGCACCTTGTTGAGGTCTGCGCCCATCTTGGTGAGGACCTGGGCGGCGACGCCCTCGCCCTCACGGATGAGGCCGAGCAGGATGTGCTCGGTGCCGATGTAGTTGTGGCCGAGCTGCAGCGCCTCGCGCAGGGACAGCTCCAGCACCTTCTTGGCGCGCGGCGTGAACGGGATGTGCCCGCTCGGCGCCTGCTGGCCCTCGCCGATGATCTCGGTCACCTGGGTGCGCACGCCGTCCAGGGAGATCCCGAGGGACTCCAGGGCCTTGGCCGCGACGCCCTCACCCTCGTGGATGAGTCCCAGGAGGATGTGCTCGGTGCCGATGTAGTTGTGGTTGAGCATCCGCGCCTCTTCTTGGGCGAGGACGACGACCCGACGAGCTCGGTCTGTGAATCTCTCGAACATGTGCTGCTCCTCACGAGCGGCGTACACCTGCCCGCCGGGACGACGGGTACAGCCTGACCGCATTGACTCTATGCGGTTCGAACCAGGCACACCCCCTCCGTATGCCGTTGTTCGCCAGGGGCGTGAAAGTACGGCCGGACCGTGACCTCGGCGAGACCTCCGTCCCCGCGTCCGGGTCACGATCCTGACTCGACACGCGCCGCGGGCGTTGACCGCCGGGCCGCGCACAGGCAGGCTCGGCGGTACGACGTCGGGCACCCGCACCGACCACCTCCCGGAAGGGCGGCGCAGCGATGCCACATCCCGAGCAGCCATCGGACGAGCCGAGCGGGCAGGTCGGCCCCGAGGGCACCTCACGTCACGAGCCGTCCGGCACGGCACCCCCCTGGGAAGAGGTCGTGGCGCGCTTCCGCGGCCCGGTCGGCGAGGTCGACGACCCCCTCACCTGGGGGCTCGACCTCGACGAGGAGACGTTGACCGGCATCGCCGCGCGCGACACCGAGCCCGTGCAGGAACGCTTCCTGCGGTCCTACCTCTCCTTCGCGGGCGAGACCGTCGACGTCGAGACGCTGCGCGTCCTGCCCGACGACGACGAGAGCGCGATCGACGTGGTGCGCACGTCCCTCAGCGCAGCGCTCGCCGCACCGTTGCAGGGCGACACGTCCGGCGGCGTTCCCGGCGCCGACGACGACGCGTTCGTCGACTCGTACGCCGAGTACCGCGCCGCCATGCGCGCGATCGTCGAGGAGGTCGAGGCCGTCACCCCCGAGCGGGTGACGTTCGTCGTCGACGGCGCGGCGCGCGAGTGCCTGCGACTTTCGCTGCGCACGAGCACCGCCGTGCTCGTCACCGTGGAGGACCGTGCTCTCGTCGTCGCCGGCCCGCGTGACCTGCTGGACCGCGTCGACGTCGTCACGCGCCCGCTGCGCAGCATCCTCCACGGGGAGACGTAGGGCGGCGCGAGCACAGGACCACGTACGACGGCGCACGACGACGTGCGGCGCAGGCCGAGGGACCGACCGGAGGTGGCGTGATGCACGGGGTGCTCGTCGGTGTGGACGGGTCCACGGAGGGGGAGCAGGCGCTGGACTGGGCGCTGCGCGAGGCGGCGTCGCGACGTCGGCCCCTCACCGTCGTGCACGCGTGGGAGCCGACGTGGCACGACGGACCCCGGGCGTCGTCGGCCGAGGACCTCGACGAGATCGGCCGGCGCAAGCAGGAGCTCGTCCGTCGGTGGCTCGACGAGGCGCGCGAGCGGGTGGGCGAGACCGCCGTCGAGGCGACCGCGATCGAGACGCGAGGCTCGGCCGCAGCCGCGCTCCTCGAGCTGTCGCTGCGCGACGACCCGGCCGACGTGCTCGTCGTGGGCCGGACCGGGCGTGGGCGCCTGGGCCGGCTCGTCCTCGGGTCCGTCCCATCCGCCGTCGTGCAGCACGCGACCGTGCCGGTGACCGTGGTGCGAGGGCCAGGGCTGGCACCCGGGCGACCCGTCGTCGTCGGGGTCGACGGCTCTGCCACCTCCGTGCACGCGCTGCGCCACGGCCTCGAGGTCGCACGTCGCACCGGCGCGACGCTCGAGGCGCTGTTCTGCTGGCAGATCACGTCGCTCGCGCCGCTGCCGGACTCGTGGGGCTGGGCTCCCCCGATCGACGACTACGAGCGGTACGCCACCGGCAGGCTCGACGCCGCCCTCACGGCCGCGTCCGCCCTCTCCTCGGACACCGCCTCGGACACCGTCTCGAGCACCGACCCGGCCTCCTCCGACCCCGCCTCCGACCCCGGCGTCCAGGGCACGGGCCTGCCCGAGGACCAGCTCGTGCGCACCGTGCGGCACGTGCACGCGACCCTGGGGATCGTCGAGGCGTCCTCGCACGCCGGTCGCCTCGTCCTCGGCCACCGCGGCACGGGCGGGTTCGACCGTCTCCTGCTGGGTTCGGTGAGCCGGCACGCCATCGAGTACGCCCACTGCCCCGTCACGATCGTCCGCCCGCCCGGCGCCGCGCAGCCGACGACCACCGCGCACTGAGGCACGCCGAGGTCACCGCGCGCTCCGGCCCCGGAACGCGAACACCAGCACGCGCACGGCCAGCACCGTCCCGACGAACGCGAGCGCCGCGCCCAGCACGGAGTACAGCGGCAGGCCCTGGGACAGTGACGGGCCGCCGTCGGCGACGAGCAGCACGACGGCGGCGACGACCGCGCTCGCCGCCACGACCGTGGAGACCACCTGCTGCACGAGCCCGGTGAGGAAGGCGCGGTCGTCGGGGTCGGAGAACGCGCGCACCGTCACGGTGAAGCGGCCCTGCTCCAGGTCCTCCACGATGCGCGTCACGCGCCGCGGGAGCCGTTCGAGCTCGGGGGCGGCCGCGGCCAGCGCGCGCGTCGCGCGCGCCCGCAACGACGCCGGCGTGACGAGGCCGGACAGCACGTCGCGGCCCTGCACTCGGGCGGCCGCGACCAGGTCGTAGCCCGGGTCGAGCAGGCGCAGGGTCCCCTCGAGGCTCGTGAACGACCGGAATGCCGCGGCGACCTGCGGCGGCACGGCGATGCCGGCGTCGGTCACGAGGCGGAACAGGGCAGCGAACATCGCCCCTGATCCCGCCACCGTCACGGTCCGGAAGCGCACGACGACCTGCCCGACGCCGCGTTCCAGACGCCGCACGTCCAGCCCGGCGGGCGCGTCGAGCAGCGCGAGGAGTGCGCTCGTCGCGGCGATCGCGTCGTCACCGTCGACCGCGAGGAGCAGCGCACCGAGCGCGACGCGCTCCGGCTCTCCCAGTCGGCCGACCGATCCCATGTCGAGCAGGGCGAGCCCGCCGTCGCGCGTCACGAGGACGTTCCCCGGGTGCAGGTCGGCGTGGAACGTCCCGGCGACGAGCACCTGCTCCAGGGTGGCACGCAGCAGGCGGTCGGCGAGCGCGGTCCGCGTGGCCGGGCCGAGCGCGACGAGCGCGTCGCCCGCCCGGCCGACCGGGGTCCCGTCCACCCGCTCCATGACGAGGACCGTGGGACCGGACAGCTCCGCGACGACGTCGGGCACGGCGACGAGCGGACCGCGGGAGACACCGTCGGGCCCGGTCGCCACGTCGAGCGCGGCGCGCAGCGCGAGCGTGCTCTCGTGCTCGACCGTGTAGTCGAGCTCCTCGAGGAGCGACGCGGCGAAGCCCTCCGCGAGGTCGACGACGCCGAGCGAGCCGCCCCACGTGGTGTCGCGCTCGAGCCGCCGGGCGAGCCGACGCAGGATCGCCAGGTCGACCTCGACCTGCCGGCGCGCGCCGGGACGCTGCACCTTCACGACGACGTCGCGCCCGTCGAGCAGCCGCGCCCCATGGACCTGGCCGACCGACGCCGACGCGATCGGCTCGGCGTCGAACATCGCGAAGGCCTCGTCGACGGGCCGTCCGAGCGCCCGGACGAGGACCACCTCGACCTGCGGCCAGGGCGCGGCCGGGACGTCGCTCTGCAGCGTCGCGAGCGTGTCCGCGACGGTCGCGGGAAGCAGGTCGCGGCGCGTCGAGAGCATCTGGCCGAACTTCACGAACGTCACGCCCGCGTCGGTCAGCGCGTCCCGCAGGCTCGTCGCGAGCCGCTGCTCGTCCGTGCGCGACAGGCGCGAACCGTCCGCCCGCCGCGGCCCGCGCCGCAGCGCGGCACCCAGCCCGCGGCGCGCACCGATCGCCAGGACCTGCGCGTAGCGACGCGTCTCCCGGCGACCCTGCCGCAGGCTGCGGACTGCCGCCCACGGCGTGGGGACGCTGCCCGTGGGCACGAGGAGCTCGAGCACGAGCAGGACGCACAGACCGAGCACGAACGCCCAGGCGAACGCGAGGGACACCGCGACGAGCAGCACCCACGGCTCGATCGTGGAGGTGCCGTCGGGCCGCACCCATCGGGTCTCGTCCAGCCAGGCGGTGAGGCCCGACGAGCCTGCCGTGAGGACGACGAAGCACACGGCGGCCGACCGCACCCAGCCGACGGGCGCACCCATGACGCGCCGCGCGGTCGCGGCGAGGAGCACGAGCATGACGAGCGTCGCGACGAGGACGACGAGTCCGGTCGCGAGTCCGGAGAGCGCCTGCATGGCGCCCACTCTCCCCGACGGGTGCCCGCGCGGTCACGCGCACCACGCGGCAGGATGGGGATCCCGACAGGTCGGAGCCCCCCCATGACGAACGTCGGCCTCCTCACGGACGCCCATCTGACGAGCGCCCGAGCCGCCGCGAACGGACGCAGCGCGGAGGTCGTCCTGCACGACGGTCCGCTGCGGCAGACGATCATCGCGCTCCTCGCCGGCACGGAGCTCGGCGAGCACAACTCGCCGCCCGCGGCGTCGCTCCAGGTGCTGCGTGGCCGGGTCCAGGTCACGGCGCTCGAGGGCGACACCGTGCTCGGCGAGGGCGAGCTCCGCGTCCTGACGCACGAGCGGCACGCCGTGCGCGCGATCGAGGACTGCGCGTTCCTGCTCACCACGGTCACGAGCGTCCCCACGGCCTGACCTCTCCGCCGAGGTCGGCGCCGGGCAGGTCAGGGACGTGTCGCCCAGGCGGCGAGAGCGAGGGCCACGACGTCCTCCACGGCCGCGAACGGCCAGTCCGGCCACCGGTCGGCGGCCAGGCGCCGCCACGCCGCTCCTCCCCACGTGCCCGCGGCGGAGCCGACCGCCCCCGCCACCGCTGCTCCCACGAGCACTGCGGCAGCGGCGTCGTTCCCCCGCCTGGCCAGCAGCGCGCCGCCCACGGCGCCGCTCGACGCCCGCACGAGCGGGCCGGGCGGGTCGAGACGGCTCGGTGTCCGAGGGAGCTTGTCTCCGACGAGCTCGCCGACGACCGCGAGCGCAGCGACCACCTGCCCGACGACGGGGGCGGGGCCGACGGGCGACGCGAGCACAGGCGCGGCGACCCCGAGCGAGCCGCGACAGCCTGCCGCGACCCCCAGGGCGAGGGCGCGGGTCAGGGTGGGGAGGGAGTCGGGCAGCGATGCGGGCGGGGCGGTCGTCATGGCCCCACCCTTCGCGCAGGTGTCGGGCCAGGCAACCGCTGAACGCCTGCTGGCCCGGGAGCGGGGTGACGCACGCCTCTTGACGAGGACCGCGCGGTGGAGCATTCTTTAATACCCCCTGGGGGTATAGTGAGCCATCACGACGAGGACAGGCGCCGGGACGACGCCACGGGAGGAGCACGGTGAAGACCACGACGCACGACGAGCACCACGTCCACGAGAACGCCCATGGGGACCACGGGGGGCACGCGGGCCACGGCGGGCACGCAGGACACGTCGAGCGCTACCGCCGGCTGTTCTGGGTCATGCTCGTGCTCGCCGTCCCCACGGTGGCGCTGAGCCCCATGTTCGCGGACCTGCTCGGCTACGACCTGCCCGACGCGGCCTGGGTCCCGTGGGTGTCCCCCGTCCTCGGCACCGTCGTGTTCCTCTGGGGCGGGGCGCCGTTCCTCACCGGGGCGGTGGACGAGCTCAAGGGTCGTGCACCCGGGATGATGACCCTCATCTCGCTCGCCATCACGGTCGCGTTCGTCTCGTCGCTGGGCGCGAGCCTCGGACTCCTGGCGCACGAGCTCGACGTGTGGTGGGAGCTCGCGCTCCTCGTCGTCATCATGCTGCTGGGTCACTGGCTCGAGATGCGCTCGCTCGCGCAGACGGCGTCGGCGCTCGACTCGCTCGCCGCGCTCCTGCCGGACGAGGCGGAGCTCGTCGCCGACGACGGGTCGACCAGCACCGTGAGCCCCGCGGACCTGCGGGAGGGCGACCTCGTCGTCGTGCGTCCTGGCGGGCGCGTGCCGGCCGACGGCGAGGTGACCGAGGGGTCGGCCGACGTCGACGAGTCCATGATCACGGGCGAGTCCCGCCCGGTCTCGCGCTCCGTCGGGGACCCCGTCGTCGCCGGGACCGTCGCGACCGACGACGCCCTGCGCGTGCGCGTCACCGCCGTCGGCGAGGACACGGCGCTCGCGGGCATCCAGCGGCTCGTCGCGGACGCGCAGTCGTCGTCCACCCGGACGCAACGCCTCGCGGACCGCGCGGCGGGATGGCTGTTCTGGTACGCGCTCGGCGCGGCCGCGCTCACGATCGCGCTGTGGCTCCTCCTCGGCACGCCCGAGCAGGCGCTGGTCCGGGCCATCACGGTCCTCGTCATCGCGTGCCCCCACGCGCTGGGCCTCGCCATCCCGCTCGTCGTGTCGATCTCGACCGAGCGCGCCGCGAGAGCCGGCGTGCTGATCAAGGACCGGGTCGCGCTCGAGCGCATGCGGACCGTCGACACCGTCCTGTTCGACAAGACCGGCACCCTGACCCAGGGTGCGCCGACCCTCACCCACCTCGTCGCGGCGGACGGCAGCACGGACGACGAGCTCGTCGCGCTGGCCGCCGCCGTCGAGTCGCAGAGCCAGCACCCGCTGGCCCGCGCGATCGTCATCGCGGCGGACGACCGCGGCGTGGACGTGCCGCGCGTGACGGACCTCCGCTCACGCACCGCCGTCGGGGTCGAGGCGACCGTGACCGGACCGGCCGAGACCCCGGGGATGGCCGGGGGCCGGCGCGTCGCCGTCGGCGGGCCCGCGCTCCTGCGCGAGCTCGGTCTCGACCCCCTGCCCGACGCCGCGGCCTGGGAACGCGACGGCGCGACCGTCCTGCACGTGGTCGTCACCGCCCCATACGCCGACGTAGTACCCGGGTCCGCCGAGGTAGTCCCCGGGTCCGGCCGCGTGGTGGGCGCGCTCGCGCTCGCGGACGCGGTCCGGCCCGAGTCGCGCGAGGCCGTCGACGCGCTGCACCGGCGTGGCGTGCGGGTCGTCATGATCACGGGCGACGCCGAGCCGGTGGCGCGTGCGGTCGCTCGCGACCTGGGTATCGACCAGGTGCTCGCGGGCGTGCGCCCCGAGGACAAGGACGCGAAGGTCGCCGCGCTGCAGGACGAGGGTCGCGTCGTCGCGATGGTGGGCGACGGGGTGAACGACGCCCCGGCGCTCGCGCAGGCCGACGTGGGGATCGCGATCGGTGCCGGGACCGACGTCGCGATCGCCTCTGCCGGTGTCATCCTGGCGAGCTCGGACCCGAGGGCCGTGCTGTCCGTGATCGAGCTGTCGCGCGCCGCGTACCGGAAGATGCAGCAGAACCTGTGGTGGGCGGCGGGCTACAACATCGCCGCCGTCCCGCTCGCCGCGGGCGTGCTCGCACCGGTCGGGTTCGTCCTGCCGATGGCGGTGGGCGCGATCCTCATGTCCGCGTCCACGGTGATCGTCGCGGCCAACGCCCAGCTCCTGCGCCGCACCGACCTCGACCCGGCGCACCTGGCCCGCCGATGACCCCGGTCCACCTCCGCTGCGGGCCCACACCGCTGCCGAACACGACATGGAGGCCGCCAACGGGCGGTTGACGGCCTCGGTGTCGTGCTCGACCGCGAGCGACCTCGGGCTCGGCGGCTGCCAGACTGGATCGATGAGCCCGACCCGACCCGCCGGCGTCCTGCTCACCCCCGGCGCGGGGGCGAGCCGTGACCACCGGTCGCTCGTCGCCGTCGAGCACGCGCTCGCCGAGCTGCCCGAGCCTGTGCCTGTCCGGCGCATCGACTTCCCCTACCGGATCGCGGGCAGGCGGATGCCGGACCGGCCGCCGGTCGCGATCGCGCACCTGCGCGAGCAGGCGGCGGCGTTCGCGGGCGACCTCGGCACGACGACGGACCACCTCGTGGTCGGCGGCCGCTCCTACGGCGGCCGCATGTGCTCGATGGCCGTCGCCGAGGGCCTGCCCGCCGCCGGCCTCGCCCTGATCAGCTACCCGCTGCACCCACCCGGCCGCCCGGACCGGCTGCGCACCGAGCACCTGCCGGAGCTGCGCGTCCCGGTGCTCTTCGTGTCGGGCCGCACCGACCCGTTCGCGACGCCCGCCGAGCTCGCGGAGCACACCGCGTCGATCCCGGGGCCGGTCGAGCGCGTGGAGCTCCCGGGCGCGCACGACCTCAAGGGACAGGACGACGCCGTGTGCGCGGCGATCGTGGCTTGGATCGAGCACCTGCCCGACGCCGCGGGCTGAGTCCCGGCGGACGGCGACCGGCCGCGGCCAGGCTTGTCGTCGGCCGCGTCGTCGGCCGCGTCACGGGCCGGGTTCCGGCTCGGTCTGTCCGGTGCGTACGATGTGCGGCGTCCGACCAGCCGTTCTTCGTCGCGGAGGTGCACATGCGCGTCGTGTCCGGCGCCCTCGCCGTGGCGTGCACCGGGGCGCTCGTCGTCCTGGCCCCCGGGGTCGCTGCCGCAGCTGCCGGCGATGGTCGTGGCGACCTCGCCGTGACCGCCGACGGCGTCACGTTCGACGCATCGCGCCTCGCGGACCGCGACGGGAACGGCTGGGTCGGCTACGCCGTCACCACGCTCGACGGGTCCCGCGTGCGCTACCTCGGCTCCGTGTACGGCACCGCCGACACGGCCGACGGGTTCTTGGCGTTCGACCAGGCGGAGGCGTCCTACTCGGACGGGTACTGCATCACCTGGGTCCACATGACCGGGACACGGGACCAGTTCGCGTCCTGGAACGGCGACTCGCCCGCGTGCACCGGCGCACCGGCCGCCGCACCCGCCCCCGCCCCTGCACCTGCACCTGCCCCGACGAAGGAGCCGTCCGCCCCCGCGCCGGCGGACACCCCGGCCCCGGACGAGACCGGGTCGGCCGACGACCCCGGCCCGCACGAGAGCACCGACGCGCAGCCGGACGAGACCGCGCACGGTGAGGGCTCGGCCACCGGTTCGGCACCGGACGGGGCGGCGGACACCGCACCCCCTGCGGACCTGGGTTCGCCCGAGCCGTCCACCGACGCCGAGACCGGCACCACCGCCACCGCCGAGCCCTCGCCCACCGACGAACCGACGGTCGCGCCCGAACCGTCCGCGCCGACGTCGGGCACGGACACGACGACGGCGCAGGAGCGGATCCTGGGCTCGACCGAACGGAGCGCACCCCCGACGCCCGCGAACGGCTTCCCGACGCTCGCGGTCGCCGGGCTCGGCGGGCTCGCGGCGGCCGCCGCGGGTGGGGCCATCCTGCTCCTGCGTCGCGCACGCTGACCGCTCACGGAGCACCAACTGGACACCTGTCCAGTCGAGTGCGTAGAGTGCGTCTCGGCACCCTCGGAAAGCCCCCTGCCCGAGGGTGCCGCTGACTTCAGCGGTACCGAAGGCGCCCGACGCACGGCCACGAGCCGAGCGTCGGGCGCCTTCGTCGTCCCCGCCCGTGGTCCTCGAGGAGCTCGGTGCGCGAACGCAGAAGGCCGGGTCCGAGGACCCGGCCTTCTGCTGTAACGAGCCGCCTATCAGAATCGAACTGATGACCTATTCATTACGAGTGAATCGCTCTACCGACTGAGCTAAGGCGGCGTGCTGCATCAGGCTCGCTCACGCGAACCGCCGCAACGATCGCCAACTGTACCCGGCGATCGGCCCAGACTCCAAAGCGGATACCAGGTCCCCTCCGGCAAGCCTCGGAGAGGCCCGAGATCGGAGGTCGGCGTCAGCAGGTGAGCCCGTCCTTCGGGACCGTACCGTCGACGAGGTAGGCGTCGACGGCGTCCCCGACGCACGCGTTCGAGCGCCCGTACGCGGTGTGCCCCTCGCCCTCCCACGTCACCAGGACGCCCGAGTCCAGCGTGTCGGCGAGCCCTTCCGCCCACACGTACGGCGTCGCCGGGTCGTTCGTCGTCCCGATCACGACGATCGGTGCGGCTCCGCTCGCGTGGAGGTCGAACTCCGGCTCCACGGCCGGGTAGGGCCAGCCCGCGCAGGTGAGCCCGCCGTAGGCGAAGAAGGAGCCCATCGTCGGGGCGTCGGTCGCGAGGCGCTGCGCCTGCTCGGCCATCGCCGCCGGGTCGTCGTCCTGCCTCCCGTCGAGGCAGTTCACCGCGCGGAACGCCTCGGACGAGTTCGACGAGAAGGAGCCGTCCGGGTTCCGGTCGTTGTAGTAGTCGGCGAGGAACAGCAGCGTGGTGCCGTCGCCGTCCTGGATCGCCTCGGTGAGCGCCTGCGTGAGGAGGGGCCAGTTGAGGTCGTTGTAGAGCGCGAGCGCGACGCCGTAGAAGGCGAGCGTCTGCGTGACCTTGCGGTCCGAGTCCGTGGGCAGCGGGTTGACCTTCGCCCGGTCGAGCAGCGCCCGTACCTGCTCCATGCCGGTGTCGACGTCGCCGGTCAGCGGGCACTCGGCCCCGGCCTGGCAGTCCGCGACGTACGCGCGCAGGGCGTTCTCGAAGCCGACCGCCTGCCCCTCGGCGATCGCGTCGGAGGAGAGCGACGTGTCGATCGCGCCGTCGAGGACGAGGCGCCCCACGCGGTCCGGGAACAGGCCCGCGTAGGTCGCGCCGAGCTGCGTCCCGTAGGAGTAGCCGAGGTAGTTGAGGGTCTCGTCGCCGAGCGCTGACCGGAGCATGTCCATGTCCCGGGCCGCGCTCTGCGTGTCGACCTCGCCGAGGAGGTCACCCGTGTTCTCGTCGCACGCCTGCGCCCACGCCTCGTACTCCTCGGTGCGCGCCTCGCGGCCGGCGTCGTCGTCGTCGAAGTCCTTGGAGATGGACTCGTCCTTGCGCGCGTCGTCGAAGCACTCGACCGCGCTGGACTCCCCCACGCCCCGCGGGTCGAAGCCCACCAGGTCGTACGCGCCCTGCACCGGTTCCCCGACCATCGGTGCGAGCGACGAGATGAAGTCGACCCCCGACGCCCCCGGGCCGCCCGGGTTCGTCAGCAGGGACCCGAGGCGGTCGCCCGACGCGGGCTGCCGCTTGAGCGACAGCTCGACGTCGCCCGAGTCCGGGTCGTCCCACGAGAGCGGCGCGCGCGCCGTCGTGCACTCGAAGCCGCTGCCGCAGTCCTCCCAGACGAGCGTCTGGGCGTAGTAGTCCTCGAACCCCTCCGGGGCCCCGCCCCCGCTGGTGGTCGTGCTGACCCCGTCCGCCGGGGACTGCATCTTGGGTGGCGCCGAGCAGGCGCCCACGACGAGGGCAAGGACGAGTGCCGACGCGCACGCGGCGGCACGCCGGACGGAAGGTTGGCTCACCCGGACACGGTATCGGCTCCCGGGAGTCCGCTCGTCACGACAGGGACTCCTCTTCCACCCAGACGGCCTCGCCCGTCGCACCGTCCTGGGCGGGCGGCACGACGACGGTCCCCTTGTCCCCGAGCACGACGGTGACCTCGCCGCTCGGGTCCGCGTCGTCGGGCACGGCGACCACGGAGGTCGCAGGGACGAGGTCCATGGTGCACGGGCCATCGGGCAGGTCCACGAACGTGACGACGACCTCGCCGTCGCGCACCTGGGCGTCAGGCTCCGCGACGAGCGGGCACGTGCTCGACCCGCTCGTGACGACGTAGAGCAGGCCCGGTTCCGCGCTCCAGGCGGCGCCCGTCCCGCCCACCGTGGGTCCGTCCACACCGACGGGCAGGCCCTTCCCCCGCGCCCCGGCCTCGATCGTCATCGACGCCGCCTCGGGCATCGCGGCCCCGTCCTCCGACGGCGTCGGCTCGGCGGAGGGCTCTGACGGCGCCGACGACGGCGATTCCGAGGACGTCCCGCCCTCGTCGGTCTCCGTCGCGCAGGCCGCGAGGCTCGCGACGAGGAGCAGCGCCCCGACGGTCGAGGCCGAGGCCCTCGACGCACGGGATGCGGTGTGCGAACGGATCATGAGGATGCTCCTTCGTCGGGGCGCAGGCTGTCTCCGACATCCTCGACGAACCGGACGCGGTCTGCGACACGGGGGTGACGTCGCCCACGCCGCAGCCTCCGCGCCCCGCTACGCCAAGCGCTCCGGGGCGAGAACCGCTAAGTTCTGCGCTGTACGACGTGTGCGGCGACCGCGCACGCGACGGCACTCGTCGAGAAAGGGCGGCAACCGTGGACTTCTGGCAGTTCTTCTGGCTCCTCGTCTGGAGCTTCTTCTTCATCGCATACCTGATCGTCCTCTTCCAGATCATCGCCGACCTCTTCCGGGACCCGGAGCTGTCGGGCTGGTGGAAGGCCATCTGGATGATCTTCCTCATCTTCCTGCCCGTGCTCACGGCACTCGTCTACCTCATCGCGCGCGGCCGCAGCATGGCCCAGCGTCAGATGGCAGCAGTCGCCTCCGCGAAGCAGGACACCGACGCGTACATCCGTGACGTGGCCAAGGCGTCCTCCCCGTCGGACCAGATCGCGAGCGCGAAGTCGCTCCTGGACTCCGGCGCGATCACACCCGAGGAGTTCGCCCAGCTCAAGGCGAAGGCGCTCGCCTGACGATCAGCACCACCGCCTGACGGGCCGGTGGTCGTCCGCACCACGTGCGGACGACCACCGGCCCTACGCGTTCCCTCATGTCCGCCCCGCCGTCCGATCGTGGATACTCGACCCTCGTGAGCAGAGACGGACAGCGACGCGCGCCCGGTACCCCGGCGCTGCCGCGCTGGCAGGCGCTGCTCCTCGGCGCCGTCCCCGCGGGGGTGCTCGGTGTCATGACCTGGCGCACCTGGGACGACGTGACGTCCGGCGACGCCGCGGTCCTGGTGCCGTTCGTCCTCGTGGCCGGGCTCTGCCTCGCCGGGATCGTCGCGTGCGTGTCCTTCGCGCTCCGCGCCCCGCACGCGGACCGCTGGTTCCGCGTCGCGACCGTCCTCGCGAAGGCAGCCGTGATCGGGTTCTTCGGCTTCGTGATCGTCTTCGGCCTGTTCGCCCCGGCGCTCCTGGCCTCGCCCGGGTCTGGTCGAGCACCGGACACGCCCGGCGAGGCGGTCGTGGCCGGCCTCATCGCCCTCGCCGTCCTCCTGTGGATGGTCGTCGCGAGCATCCGTCGACGCCGGCGGCGCCGGTGACGGTGACGCTCAGCCCTGCGGGCGGAGCGCGACGGTCATGGCCTCCACCGCGAGCAGCGGGGCGACGTTGCCCTCGAGCCGTTCGCGGGCCACGCCGATCGCGTCCATGCGCCGCACCGTCTGCTCCGGCGTCGAGTCCTCGGCGAGCGCACGCACCGAGTCGGCCATGGTGATGTTCACGAGCTCGACCTCGGCGCCGAGCTGGACGACGAGCACGTCCCGGTAGAGCGAGAGCAGGTCGACCATCGCCCGGTCGAGCACGTCACGCTGGTGGCGGGTCGCGCGGCGCTTCTGGTCGGCCTCGAGGTCGCGCAGCTGGGAGCGCAGACGGGGCGGCAGCGTCTCGCCGCTGGTGACGCCGAGCGCCCGAAGCAGCTCCGCCTTCTCCCCCGCGTCGCGCTCCTCGGTCGCGGCCTTCGCCTCGGCCTGCGCGAGCTCGACGAGCTCGCCCGCCGCGAGCACGGCGTCGCCCACCCCGCGGATGCGGCGCGCGAGGGAGAGCACCGAGCTGCGCCGTTCCCGTGCGCCCGCGTCGCGCGCGAGCCGGCGTGCGAGCCCGATGTGGCTCTGGGCCGCTCGCGCCGATGCCTCGGCCACCGCGGGATCGACACCGTCGCGCTCGACGAGGAGCCGGGCGACCGCCTCGACGGGCGGCACGCGCAGCACCACACCCCGGCAGCGGGACCGGATGGTGACCAGGACGTCCTGCGGGCTGGGGGCGCACAGGATCCAGACGGTGTGCGGTGCGGGCTCCTCGATCGCCTTGAGGAGGACGTTCGTGGTGCGCTCGACCATGCGGTCGGCGTCCTCGATGACGATGACACGGCTGCGCCCCTGCGACGGGCTGCGGCTCGCGACCGTCACCAGGTCCCGCACCTCCTCGATCTTGATCGTGACCAGCTCGGTCGCGACGAGCGTCACGTCGGGGTGCGTGCCCGCGAGGACCGTGCGGCACGCCTGGCAGTGCCCGCACCCGCCCTGCTCGCACTGCAGGGCGGCCGCGAACGCGCGCGCCGCGTTGGACCGACCGGACCCGGGCGGCCCCGTGATCAGCCATGCGTGGGTCATCGCGGCCGGTCTCTCGACGGCGCCGCGCAAGGTCTCGACCGCGTGCTCCTGGCCGACGACGTCGTCCCAGACGCTCATGCGCCACCCGCCTCCTCGACGACGGGGGTCAGCGAGAGCCGCGCGGCGACGTCGACGCGGATCTGCGACTGGAGGTCGTCGATCGGCGTCGTGGCGTCGAGCACGACCCACCGCTCGGGGTCGGCGGCGGCCCGGGAGAGGAAGGCCTCGCGCGTGCGGCGGTGGAACTGCGCGCCCGCTCGCTCGAGACGATCGTGCGCGCGCCGGATGCGGGACGAGGCGACGACCGGGTCGAGGTCGAGCAAGATCGTCACGTCGGGCATGAGGTCCTGGACCGCCCAGCGGGAGATGAGCTCGACCTCGTCGGCCCCGAGCTCCCGTCCCCCCGCCTGGTACGCGACCGACGAGTCGAGGTAGCGGTCCGTCACGACGATCGCGCCACGCGCCAGCGCCGGACGGACGAGGCTCGCGACGTGGTGCGCGCGGTCCGCGGCGTAGATGAGGGCCTCGGTCCGGGCGTCCATGTCCTCGCCGTGGAGCACGGCCGCACGCAGCTCCTTGCCGAGCGTCGTGCCTCCCGGCTCGCGCGTGAGCACCACCTCGCGTCCTGTCAGCCCGCCGAGCCACTCGCCCAGCAGCCGCGACTGCGTGGACTTGCCGACGCCGTCGCCGCCCTCGAACGAGATGAAGTACCCGGGTGCGCTCACGGCGACCACCCTAGCCGCGGCGTCGGACAGCGGGACGACGTGCCGGTCGGCGCCGCGACCGGGCTAGCCTCGGGACCATGGCTCGTCCCGTACCGATCCCCGCTCCCGGCACCGCGTTCGCGGGCCGCACGTTCGACGCCGTCCTGTTCGACATGGACGGCACGCTCATCGACTCCGTCCCGGCCGTCGAGCGGAGCTGGCGGCGGTTGGCCGCGGAGCACGGGCTCCCGGACCCGGACGAGTACCAGATCCCGCACGGCACCCCCGCGCGGACGGTCCTTGCCGGCCTCCTGCCCCCGGAACGCGTGGACGCCGCCTACGAACGGATCCACGAGCTCGAGCTGCTCGACGCCGACGGCGTCACGATCCTTCCCGGGACGCGCGACGCGCTCGCGGCGCTCCCCGCCGGGCGGCTGGCGATCGTCACGTCGTGCACGACGCCGCTCGCTGCGGTCCGTATGGCGGCGTCCGGGCTGGAGGCACCCGCGGTCGTCGTCACCGCCGACGACGTCGAGCGCGGCAAGCCGGACCCCGACCCGTTCCTGCTCGGGGCGCAGCGCCTGGGCGTCGACCCGGCACGCTGCCTCGTCGTGGAGGACGCCCCCGCGGGCATCGCCTCGGGGCGGGCCGCGGGCTGCGCCGTGCTCGCGGTCACGGGAACGCACTCGGCCGCCGACCTCGCCACCACCGACCCCGCCCCGGACGCGATCGCGCCGGGCCTCGGGGCCGTCCGGTTCGATGTCGGGCCGGACGGCGTCCGCGTCACCGACGCCTGACCTCGCCTTCCGCCGAGACGGCTCGGCACGAGGTGGGGCGGCCTCAGTAGACGCCGGCGCGCTCGGCCGCCGCGACGACCCTCGACGCGGCGGCGTGCACCTGGGCGAGCTCGTCGAGGCTCAGGCCCGTCGCCGCGACGATCGCTGGCGGGATCCGTTCCGCGTCGGTGCGGCGCGCACGACCCTCGGAGGTCAGGGACACGCGGACCTGCCGGCCGTCGTCGGGGGATCGGGAGCGCCGCACGTAGCCCAGGGACTCGAGGCGCTTGAGCAGGGGCGAGAGGGTGCCGGCGTCGAGGTGCAGGCGCGTCGCGAGGTCGCCGACGGTCGTGGTCGCACCGTGCGCGTCGTCCTGCCACAGGGCGAGGAGCACGAGGTACTGCGGGTGCGTGATCCCGAGCGGCTCGAGGAGCGGGCGGTACAGCGCGACCATCCCGCGCGCGCCCGCCGAGAGCGCGAAGCAGACCTGCGACTCGAGCGCGAGGGGGTCGGTGTCCACATCGCCATCCTAACGGCGGTGCGGCTATTCTTGGCGCACCAACCATTGGTGCCCCAAAGAATCGGACGAGAGGACGTACCGTGACGCGGAAGGACGACCGTCGCACGCTCGGGATGCGCATCACCGAGGGGTTCCTGCCGATCTTCGGCCCCGCCCAGCTCGGCCGGCACGACGCGGACGGCCGCGGCGTGTCCGACGACGAGCGCGAGCGCGACCGCGAGCTGCGCACCCGGTTCGAACGGGTCACGGGCCCGGACGGCCGCAGCTACGTCGTCGAGCACACCGACTGACCGCCGCAGACGTGCCGCGCGCTCACTCGCCCGGGTAGACGACCCCGACCTGGCGCCGCACCTCGTCGAGCGTGCGCATCACCTCGAGCGTGCCGTCCCAGGTCATGCGCGGGCTCTGCGTCTCGCCCTCCGTGACGCGGCGCGCGACCTCCGCGACCTGGAACTGGAAGCCGTCCGGCGTCGCGCCGTCGTAGAACCACGTGGAGCCGTCGTGGCGGATCACGCGGAACGACCCGGGCGAGTAGAAGTCGCCCTCGACCTCGATCCGCCCCGCGGTCCCGGAGATCACGGCCGTCGTCGCCGTGCGCGACCACAGCGTCGTCGACAGCGTCGCCTGCACCCCGCCCGGGTAGCCCAGCACGACGCTCACCTGCCCGTCGACGCCCGTCTCGGTGAGCGCGCCCACCGCCGTGACAGACTCGGGGACGCCCAGCAGGTCGTGCGCGAACGACACCGGGTACACCCCGAGGTCCAGCAGCGCACCGCCCGCGAGCTCGGGCGCGAACAGACGGTGGTCGCGGTCGAACGCGAACCACTGCCCGTGGTCCGCGGTCACGTTGACGACGTCGCCGATCTCCCCGCGCGCGATCACCCCGCGCAGCGCGGCGACGTGCGGCAGGTGCCGTGTCCACATCGCCTCCATGACGAACACGCCGGCCTCGCGCGCGGCGTCGAGCACCTCGCGCGCCTCGGCCTCGTTGCGCGCGAACGCCTTCTCGACCAGCACGTGCTTGCCCGCGCGGATCGCCAGCAGGGCGTGCTCGCGGTGGTGCGAGTGCGGCGTCGCGACGTACACGACGTCCACCTGCGGGTCGTCGACGAGCGCCTCGTAGCCCTCGTGCGTCGTGGGGATCCCGTGCGCGGTCGCGAAACGCTCGGACCGGACGCGATCACGCGACCCGACCGACGCGACCCGGCTCTGCGTGTGCCGGCGCACCGCCTCGGCGAACGTCGACGCGATCCCGCCCGCGCCGAGGATGCCCCACCGGACCGGGGGCGCCGACCGCGGGTCGGGCACGACCCCCGAGACGTCGGCGGAGAGTCCCGGGGCGGGCGTCAGGGCAGTGGGCACGGCGGTGGGCACGGCGGAGTCGCTCATGGCCACACCGTAACCCCGTCCCCCGCCCGGGTGATGCGCGGTCCGCCACCTCAGGACACGATGTCAGCATGCCGACGCCCGAGCGCCCGTCCGCCCCGCCGCCCGCCGCGCCCGAGCCGCGCGCCCGTGCACGCGGCCTCACCAAGACGTACGGCTCCGGCCCGACGGCGGTCCGCGCGCTCGACGGCGTCGACGTCGAGTTCGCTCGCGGACGGCTCACCGCCATCATGGGGCCGTCCGGGTCCGGGAAGTCCACGCTCATGCACTGCATGGCCGGTCTCGACTCCCCCACGTCCGGGACCGTCGTCGTCGACGGCGTCGACATCTCGCGCATGTCGCAGCGCCGGCTCACCGCCCTGCGGCGCACCCGCGTCGGGTTCGTCTTCCAGTCCTACAACCTCGTGCCCACGCTCACGGCCGCGGAGAACATCACGCTCCCGCTCGACATCGCCCGCGCCCGCGTGGACCACGCCTGGTACGACGAGGTCGTGGACGCCGTCGGGCTGCGGGATCGGCTGCACCACCGCCCGTCCGAGCTGTCCGGCGGCCAGCAGCAGCGCGTCGCGTGCGCGCGGGCGCTCGTGTCCCGGCCGTCCATCGTGTTCGCCGACGAGCCCACCGGCAACCTCGACTCGCGCTCGGCCGGGGAGGTCCTCGGGTTCCTGCGCCGGTCCGTCGACGAGCTCGACCAGACCGTCGTCATGGTCACGCACGACCCGCGCGCCGCGTCGTACGCGCACCGCGTCGTGTTCCTCGCCGACGGCCGGCTCGCCGGCGAGCTGCACGACCCGACGCAGCAGGACATCCTCGACGCGCTCGCGACCGCCGCGGGCGAGGATCCCGCGCCCGCCTCGCGCGCCCCGACCGCGCGTGCCCGTCACCTCGACCCGGACGGCACCGCATGATCCGCGTCACGCTGCGGGGCGTGCGCGCCCACGTCGTGCGCTTCGTGCTGTCCGTGCTCGCGGTGGCGCTGGGGGTCGCGTTCGTCGTCGGCACGTTCGCGTTCCGCGGCATGCTGTCGTCCACGTTCGACGACATCATCGCGACCACGCTCGTCGCGGACGTCTACGTGCGCGGGGCGCAGGAGGTCACCGGCGACTCGACCGAGCCCGGCGGGGGCGGCGGCACGGGGTTCGGCGCCGAGCGCTCCCCCGTGCCCGCCGCCCTCGTGGACTCCATCGAGCAGGTGGACGGCGTGGACCGAGCCGTCCCCGACGTGTCCGGGCCCGCCGTGCTGGTGGCCGCCGACGGCACCGCCGTCGTGACGAACGGCCCCCCGAGCGTCGCGCTCGCCATCGACCCCGAGGACCCCAGCCTCACGCTGCTCGACGGCGCGTGGCCCGGCACGGGCGAGATCGCCCTCGAGGAGAGCGCCGCGCAGACCGCCGGGCTCGCGACCGGGGACGAGACGACGATCGTGCTCGGCGACGAGCCCGTCCCCGTGACGGTCGCGGGAGTGTTCGGCATCGAGGCCGCCGCCGCCGGCGCGATCCTCGTCGGGCTGGACGAGGCGACCGCGCGGGACGCCTTCGCGCCGGACGGCGAGGTCGGGCAGATCGCGGTCTGGGCAAGCCCGACGAGCGTCGGCGCCGGGGCGACGGCCGCCGACGAGGAGGCGCTCGCGGACGCCGTCGGGGACGTCCTGCCCGACGGCGCGGAGGCGGTCACCGGGACGACGGCGCGCGCGGAGGCGAGCGAGTCCGTCGAGCAGGTCCTGGGCTTCGTCGAGACGTTCCTCCTCGTCTTCGCCGCGATCGCGCTGTTCGTCGGTGCGTTCATCATCGCCAACACCTTCCAGATGTCCGTGCGCGAGCGGTTGCGCGAGCTCGCGCTGCTGCGCGCGCTCGGGGCGTCACCCGCGCAGGTCTTCGCGTCCGTGCTGGTCCAGGCGTTCCTCGTCGGGCTCGTCGGCGGCGGGCTCGGGGTGCTCGCGGGGGCAGGGCTGGTGCGCGTCATCCGCTGGGGCCTCGCGCTCGCCGACATGGAGTTCTCGGGTCGGGTGCCGATCGGTGGCGCACAGCTCGCGCTCGCCGTCGGGCTGGGAGCCGCCGTGAGCGTGCTCGCCGCCGTCCTGCCCGCGCGCCGGGCCGCCGAGATCCCGCCCGTGCAGGCGATGCGCGACGACGTGGCGCCCGAGCGCGGGACCCGTACCCGCGCGGTCGGCGGCGTCCTCGTGGTCGCTGCCGGTGCGGGCGTGCTGTGGCTCGCCGCCTTCCTCGGGTCGTCGGTCGCGGACGCGCCGACCGGCTGGCCGTGGCTCGACGACCTGAGCCCCCGCACGCTGCTCGGCGTCGGCGCGGGCCTCGTTCTCGTCGGGGTGCTCGTGGGCTCGCCCGCCGTCGCGCGCGGGGTGCTGACCGTGCTGGCGTGGCCCCTGGTCGTCGCGCTCCGCCCGCTGGGACGCCTCGCGCGCGGCAACGTCACGCGCAGCCCGCGCCGGACCGCCAGCACCGCCGGCGCGCTCCTCATCGGCATGGCCCTGGTGTCGGTGACCGCCGTCATCGCGGCGTCCACCCAGGCGTCCGTGCGCAGCATCGTCGAGAACGAGGTGCGGGCGGACCTCGTCGTCGACTCCGCGACCCGGACCGTGCCCGACGGCGCCGTCGAGGCCGTGCGCGACGCACCCGGCGCCGCCACGGTCGACACCGTGCGCCTCGGGCTCGCGCCCGCAGCGGTCGCGGGCGGAGCGGGGACCGGTGACGGGGCGGGAGCCGAACCGCAGGGCACCGACGTCGCGGGCGTCCCCGCCACGTTCTTCGACACCGCGCTCGACCCCGTCGCCCTCGAGGGGGACCCGACGTCGACGCTCGAGGACTCGGGCGTCGTCGTGCACCGGCGCACCGCGCGCGAGCGCGGCTGGGAGGTGGGCGACACGCTCCGCCTGGGCGAGCAGGGCGCGACGGTCGAGGCGGAGATCGGGGCAATCATCGACAGCCAGCTCGTCGGGACAGGCGTCCTCGTGCGCGACGAGCTGTTCGACGAGGTCGTGCCCGCGTCCCAGGCGAGCACGCGCATCGTCTACGTGTCGGCGGACGCCGGAGCCGGGCCCGCGGAGATCGCGGACCTGCGCGCCGCGCTCACCGACGCGGTCGAGCCCTACCTGGTGGTCACCGTGCTCGACCGCGAGGAGACCGCGTCCGCGTTCGCCGACCAGGTGGACCAGGTGCTCGTCATCCTCTACGCGCTGCTCGCGCTGTCGATCGTCATCGCGCTGCTCGGGATCGTCAACACCCTCGCGCTGTCCGTGATCGAGCGGACCCGGGAGATCGGGCTCCTGCGCGCCGTCGGACTGGGGCGGATGCAGCTCGCGGGGATCATCGCGATCGAGTCCGTGCTCACGGCCGTGTACGGGACGGTGCTCGGCGTCGCCACGGGCATCGGGATCGGCGCGGCCCTGCCGGGCGTGCTCGCCGACGAGGGTCTGAGCACCCTCGCCGTCCCGTGGGGGCAGGTGCTCGCGATCCTCGGCGTCGCCGTCGTGATCGGGCTCGTCGCGAGCGTGTGGCCCGCCGTCCGCGCCGCCCGCCTGCCCGTGCTGGAGGCGGTCACGGTCGACTGACCCCGCCACATCAGCACGAGGTGGTGGTGCCGTCCGAGAGAGGGGACGGCGGTCCCTACTTCGCCGACTTGGCCGCGGGCTTCTTCGCGGGAGCCTTCTTCGCGGCGGGCTTCCGGGCCGGCGTGCGCTTCTTGGCCGGGCCCGCAGCGCGCTTCTCCGCGAGCAGCTCGATCGCATGCTCGGGCGTGATCGACTCCGGCGTGACGTCGCGCGGCAGGGTCCGGTTGGTCTCGCCGTCGGTCACGTAGGCGCCGAACCGGCCGTCCTTGACGACGATCGGCTTGCCCGACGTCGGGTCCTCGCCCAGCTCGCGCAGCGGCGGGGTGGCAGTCCTGCCCCGGCCGCGCTTCGGCTGCTTGTACAGCTCGAGCGCCTCGTCGAGCGTCACCGTGAACATGGCGTCCTCGCTCGGGAGCGTGCGCGAGTCCGTGCCCTTCTTGAGGTAGGGACCGTAGCGGCCGTTCTGCGCCGTGATCTCCTCCCCCGACTCGGGGTCCGTCCCGACGACGCGCGGCAGGGACAGCAGCTTCAGCGCGTCCTCGATCGTCACGGACTCGAGCGACATCGTGGACAGCAGCGAACCCGTGCGGGGCTTGGGCTGCGCAGCCTTCGCCTTCTTCTGCGCCGCGGCGGACAGGCTCGTGTCGATGGGCGGGAGGTCGAGCACCTCGGTCACGTACGGCCCGTAGCGGCCCGCCCGAGCGATGATCTGGTTCCCCGAGACGGGGTCCGTGCCGAGCACCTTGCCGTCGTCCGCCCCCGCCGCGAGGAGCTCGCGGGCCTTGGCCACCGTCAGCTCGTCGGGCGCGACGTCGTCGGGCACCGAGGCGCGGGGCGGGTTCTCGCCCTCCTTCACCTCGGCGGCCAGGTCCTCCACGTACGGCCCGTACCGGCCGACGCGGAGCTGCAGGCCCTCGCCGATCGGTACCGAGTTGATCCCGCGGGCGTCGATGTCGCCCAGGTTCTCGACGAGCTCGCGCAGGCCCTCGCCCTGCGGCCCCTTCGCCGAGTCTCCGAAGTAGAACTGGGTCAGCCACGCGACGCGGTCGCGACGTCCCGCCGCGATCTCGTCGAGGTCGGCCTCCATGCGCGCCGTGAAGTCGTAGTCGATCAGCCGGTCGAAGTGCTCCTCGAGCAACCGCACGACGGCGAACGCGACCCAGCTCGGGACGAGGGCCTGACCGCGCGAGAGCACGTACCCGCGGTCCTGGATCGTCGAGATCGTCGACGCGTACGTCGACGGACGGCCGATGCCGAGCTCTTCGAGCGCCTTGACGATGCTCGCCTCGGTGTAGCGCGGCGGCGCCGAGGTCGAGTGCCCCGCCGCCTCGAGGTCGTCCCCGCGCATCGCGTCGCCCTCGGCCATCCGCGGCAGGCGTGCCTCGCCCTTCTCGGCGCTGCCGCCCTTGCCGTCACCCGACCCGAGCGACTCCTCGGCGTACCGGTCGACGTCCGAGCTCTCCTCGTACGCGGCCAGGAACCCGCGGAACGTGATGACCGTGCCGGACGCGGAGAAGACCGCCTCCGGCGACGCCCCGCCCTCGAACACCGCACCTGACGGCTGAGCCCCGGCCGGGACCTGCACCGGCGCGCCGACCCGGACGGACGCCGTCGAACCCTTCGCGTCGGCCATCTGCGACGCGACCGTGCGCTTCCAGACCAGCTCGTAGAGCTTGAACTGGTCTCCGCTGAGCTCCTTGGCGACCTGCGCGGGCGTGCGGAACGAGTCCCCCGCGGGTCGGATCGCCTCGTGCGCCTCCTGGGCCCCGGCGTTCTTCGAGGTGTAGACGCGCGGGCTCTGCGGCACGAAGTCCGCGCCGTACAGCTCGGACGCCTGCCGCCGGGCCGCGGTCGTCGCCTCGGCGGACAACGACGGCGAGTCCGTACGCATGTAGGTGATGTAGCCGTTCTCATACAGCGACTGCGCCGTGCGCATCGCCTGGCGCGCCGACATGCGCAGCTTGCGGCTCGCCTCCTGCTGCAGCGTCGAGGTGGTGAACGGCGCTGCGGGACGGCGCGTGTACGGCTTGGTCTCGAGGCTGCGGACCGTGAACGCGGCGTCTGCGAGCCCGCCGACGACGACGTTCGCCGTCGTCTCGTCGAGGTGCAGCACGGCCCTGCTCTCGGCGGCGCCCGACGCCGCGGACTTCAGCTGCCCCCGGTCGTCGAAGTCGCGACCCGTGGCGACGCGATGTCCCCCGAGCGAGACCAGACGGGCCCGGAACGCCTGGCCCGCGTCGGCGTGCGCCGGGTCCGCGTGCCCGAAGTCGCCCGACACGTCCCAGTACTCCGCGGCGACGAAGGCCATGCGCTCGCGCTCGCGCTCGACGACGAGGCGCGTCGCGACCGACTGCACGCGGCCCGCCGACAGGCCCTGGCGCACCTTGCGCCACAGCACCGGGGAGACCTCGTAGCCGTACAGGCGGTCGAGGATGCGCCGCGTCTCCTGCGCGTCGACGAGGTTCACGTCGAGGTCGCGCGTGTTCTCCAGCGCCCGCTGGATCGCCTCGCGCGTGATCTCGTGGAACACCATGCGCTTGACCGGCACCTTCGGCTTGAGCGCCTCGAGCAGGTGCCACGCGATGGCCTCGCCCTCGCGGTCCTCGTCCGTCGCGAGGTAGAGCTCGTCGGCGTCCTTGAGCGCCCGCTTGAGCTCGGCGACCTTCTTCTTCTTGTCCGCGTAGACCTCGTAGTAGGGGTCGAACCCGTGGTCGACGTCGACCGCGAACTTCCCGTACGGGCCCTTCTTCATGTCCGCCGGGAGCTCGGACGGCTGCGGCAGGTCGCGGATGTGCCCGACGCTCGCCTCGACCTCGTAGTCGTCGCCGAGATAGCCCTGGATCTTGCGGGCCTTCGCGGGCGACTCGACGATCACGAGCTTGCGTGGCATCCCATCCTGCTTTCGTTCGGTACTGGTCGTGGGCGCGGCGCGCGCCGGGTCCGGCTGCCGGTACGGTCCGGCGCTCCGGAGGGGGCGCGGGAGCCCTCGACGTTACGCCACCCGCGCCTGCGGCACCCTACCGTGCACCCGCAGGGTACGGCCGGGCGGTCGACTGCCGCAGCAGGAGCAGCACCGCGAAGGCGGCCGCGGTCACCGCGACCACGCCCGCGACACCCCCCGCGTACGCCGTGAACTCCTGCCCGCTCGTCGTCTCCCACGTGGCCGGGGTGGCCCGCAGCGCCCACGCCGCGACGATGCCCGAGGCGACGGAGCCGAGGACGAGGAGCGTCGTGACCGCCACCGTCCCCGGGGAGGACCCCACGGGGTCGAGGGCCGAGCGCGGCGTGAACGCGCACACCAGCGCACCCCAGGCGAGGACGACGAGGACGGCCGCGACCACGTCGCTCGGACGGTGCCACTGGCCGACCAGGGTCGAGATGCCGGTCAGCGCGGTGTAGGCGCCACCGAGCAGCGCGACGACAGGCCGAGCCGCGCGTGGGACGACGAGGAGCAGGGCCGCGGCCACCGACGCCGCGACCGTGGTGTGACCGGACGGCAGCGAGTTGTCCGCGGTCCAGCCGCCGATGAGGTTCTCGCGGCCCAGCAGGGAGTGCTTGACGAGCTGGGTCGTGACGTTCGCCCCGGCGACGAGGAACGCGACCTGGACGGCCAGGCCCCACCGCCTCCGGATCAGCGCGATGCCGATCGCCGACCCCACGCCGGCGACCACGAAGGCGACCGAGACGACGTCGAGCACGGGCTGCGCGACGCCCCACAGCAGGCCCTGCCCGTTGGACGCGCCGTCGAACGCGGCCCGGTCGAGCATCTGACCCGCGTACGTGTCGACGAAGAACCGCCAGACCGCCCACGCGAGCAGCGCCGCGACGGCCGCGACGACGACCGCGACCGCACGAGTCACAGGTCGCACGGCGCCTCCGCCCGGGGTCGTGGTCGGGCGCGGCTGGGTTCCGGGTCCCGACGGCGCCGGTGCGGCCGGGGCAGGGTCGGCGAGCATGGATCCACCGTAGGCGATCCGTGCGGTGTTACGGAGCAGACGTCGTGGACGAGACGTGCGCCGGGTGCACCCGGCGGCTGCTCGCGCGCTGCTACTCCTCGTCGGGGCTGGGCCGCAGCCGCGTGAGGATGAGCGACGCGGCCGGGCTCGTGGGTTGCGGGGACGCGTACGGGTCCGCCTCGTCAGGGAACCCCGTGTAGTGGCGGGTGGAGTACTGCGCCGCGTTCGGTCGGCCGAGCAGGGGGATCGCCGGCACCTGGTCGACGTACACGTCCTGGATGGTCGCGAGCGCCTCCGCACGCGTCTCGTCGTCCGACGAGGACGCGTACCGGAGGAAGGCCTCGTCCGCCGCCGGGTCGTCGAACCGACCGTAGTTCCAGTCCGCGCGCTCCCCGAGAGGCCGCACGTGCGCGCCGTTCATCTGGCTCGAGTAGGTGTCCCAGGGCGTCGCGCCGCTCTCCGTCCAGTGCATCGACGCCTGGAAGTCGCCGAGCCCGATCGCCTCGAACCACTCCGCCTCGTCCTGCCCCTCGACCTTCGCCTCGATGCCGAGCGGCTCGACGGCCTGCGCGATCAGCTCGAGCTCCCACATGTAGTCGGACCAACCCTCGGGGTTGGTGAGGGTGAACGTCACGGGCTCGCCGTCGTCGGGGTCGTGCAGGACGCCGTCCTCGAGCTCGTAGCCCGCGTCGGCGAGGATCTGCGCGGCTCCCGCGGGGTCGGGCACGAGCTCGGAGTCGCGGTACGCGTCCTGCACGAACGCGTCACCGGCCGGCATGGGCAGCCCGGTGACGCTGAGCAGCGGCTGCCACACCCCGGACGTCGCGAGGAGCGAGATGTCCTCCCGCGGGAGCGCCGCGTTGATCGCGCGACGCATCGCGACGTCGTCGAACGGCGGCTCCTGGGTGTTGAGGAAGAGCGCGTCGACCCCCAGGCCGGTGGGCGCGAACTGGTGGTAGTGGTCCGGGTCCGCCGCGATGTAGACCTTGTCGTAGAGCGCGATGAACGCCCAGCCCCACTGCGCGTCGCCGTCCACGTACGCCTGGGTGATCGCCTCGTTCCCGTCGTACGGCCGGTAGCGCAGCTCCGGGGCCGCGAGCGGTCCGCCCCAGTAGTCCCTCCGCGCCGTCAGCACGACCTCGTCGACGCTGAAGCTCGCCAGGACGTAGGGGCCGGTGCCGACCGGGTCGAGCACCGGGTCGTCCTGCAGCGTCTCGGTCGGCAGCGCTCCCCACAGGTGCTCGGGCACGACGACGGCGTTCAGCGGCTTCGTCTGGTTCACGAACTGCCCGCTCTCGAACGTGACCACGACCGCACCCTGGTCGATCCGGACGTCCTCGTACGGCAGGAGCTCGGGGTTGAGTGCGGGGTTCTCCATGCGGATGCGGAACGAGTAGGCGACGTCCTCGGCGGTGAACGGCTCGCCGTCGGACCAGGTCACGCCGGCGCGCGGCGTGATGCGCAGCTCGGTGTAGCCGGCGTCCCACGACCACTCGCTCGCGAGCCACGGGAGCGGGGGCTGGGCCGGATCGTTGACGTTGATCTGCGCGAGCGGCTCGTACACCGCGTAGGCGTAGCCGAGCTTCTGCGCGGCGGAGCCGCTGTCGAAGGGGTTGTTGTCCTCCTCCTCGACCGTGTTCGGCATCCCGATGGTGAGGGGCGGGGGTGGCTCCGACGCGGACGGGTCGTCGCTGCCCGTCCCGGAGCACGCCGCGAGGAGACCCGAGAGGGCGACCAGCGTCAGACCGGCGGTCAGACTCCTGGTCAGGCCTGTGGTCGGACGCACTGGACGGGGACGAGATCTCACGCTGTGCCTCCTTGCACGGGCCGCCGGTGTGCACGAGGCCGGCTCTCGCCGGTGCCGCCGCACCAGCGCCGATTCAACCACACATTACTTACCAGTAAGTAAGAGCAAGCAGGTCACAGTATGGTTACCGTCATGACTGACGTCACCTCGAGGCCGGCGCCGGCCGACGGCACCGCGTCGACGCCCCCGCGGCGCGCCCGCCGTCCCCGCGCCGCCACCCTCGCCCGCCGCGAGGAGATCCTCCGTGCCGCCATGCGGGTCTTCGGCTCGAAGGGCTACCACCAGGGTTCTCTCGCCGAGGTCGCGGAGCAGGTCGGGATCACGCACGCCGGCGTCCTGCACCACTTCGGGTCCAAGGACCGGCTGCTGACGGAGGTCCTCGAGTTCCGGGACCGCGTCGACGTCGAGCACCTGGAGGGCCAGCACATCCCGGACGGGCTCGACCTCTTCCGGCACCTCGTCAAGACCGCCGCGATCAACGCCGAGCGCCCCGGGATCGTCCAGGCCTACACCGTCATCGCTGGCGAGGCCGTCACGGACGGGCACCCCGCGAGCGCCTGGGTCACCGAGCGCTTCACCGGCCTGCGAGGGGACATCTCCACCGCGCTGCGCGAGGTCGTCACCGAGCGCGAGGCCGCGGGCGACACCGAGACGGACTACGAGCTGTCGGACGAGGCGCTCGACCTCGCCGCGTCGACCATCATCGGCGCCATGGACGGCCTGCAGATCCAGTGGCTGCTCGACCCGGACGCGGTCGACCTGGCCGCAGCCACCGCGTTCGCCATCGAGGCCATCCTCGCCTCGACCCTCGCCGGCGCCCGCCGCCCGCGCCCCCTCGCCTGACCCGCCGAGGTAGTACCTCGCGCTACTGCGGTACCGCCTCGACCAGGGCGACGGCGCGCGTGCCGGTGGTGCGGCTCGTGCCGGTGGCGCCACTCGTGTCGGGGGTGTCGCGGCCGTCGCGGTAGACGTCGATCGACAACGTCCGCAGGCGTGACGAGCGACCTGACGGGTTGTCGACGAAGCCCACGGCGGAGATGTACGGCTCGATGACGTGGATCTTCTGCAGCGGCGTGACGATGAGCAGCTGCAGGCCGAGGCGACGGAACAGCTCGAGCGCGAACCGCGTCGACTCGTCCGACCCGCGCCCGAACGCCTCGTCGATCACGACGAACCGGAACGCCGTCGAGCGCACCGCGCCCCAGTCCAGCTTGAACTGGTAGGCGAGCGACGCCGCGAGGATCGTGTAGGCGAGCTTCTCCTTCTGCCCGCCGGACTTCCCGCCGGAGTCGGAGTAGTGCTCGTGCTCGGAGTCGTCGGCGCGCGAGCGCTCGGACGCCGACAGCACGAACCAGTTGCGCACGTCCGTGACGCGTCGGCGCCACGCCTCGTCGAGGTCGGTCGTGCCCTCGCGCCCCCGGAACCGCTCGACCAGCGCCTTGACCCGCAGGAACCGGTCCTCCGAGTACGACAGCGCGCCGCCGGCCTCGGCCAGCGCGCCGTCGCCCTCCGCGAGCGCGCGGTCCTCCTCGGCGAGGATCCCGTCGCCGTCGGTGCACGCGCGCAGGTCCTGCTGGAACTCGCGCACCTCCACGTTCGGTGTCCGGGACACCTCGAGGCGGATGTACCGCCCGGGGTTGTAGTCGATCGCGCGCAGCGAGTCGTTGATCGTGTCGATGCGGTCGCGGATGAGGTCCGCCTGCTTGGCGAGCTCCGCGGCGAACCCGGCGATGTCCCGGATGGCGTTGGTGTTGAGGTAGGCCTTGAAGTCGGCCTCGAAGCGCGGCAGGTCGTCGCGCACGAGCCGGTCGTGGATCTCCCGGTAGCCGTCGGCCGAGCGGACGTCCGCGTCGAGCTCGGCGGTCTCCACCGGGTACACGGACCGGAACCCTGCCATCTGCCCGGCGATGCGCGTCCCGAGGTCGCCGCGCTCGCGCTGCGCCTGCTCGGCCTCTGCGGTGAGCCGGCTGCGCACCGCGTTCTCGACGACGTCCAGGTCGGCGGTCCGCGGCGGGGAGGAACCTGTCGCGTCGGCAGCCGCGGCACCGGGCACCGCCGCGAGCTCGCGGTCGAACTCCGCGGCGAGGGCGGCCGTCGTCTCCTCGTCGAGCGCCTCGCCGGCGCCGTCGAGCACGGCGCGGGCGCGATCCCGGGCGGACCGGGCCTCGTCGAGCGCGTGGCGGTCGGCGCCCAGGGTCGCGACGGCGTCGTCCCGCTCGGCCTCGAGCTCACGCTGGCGACGCGCGTTGCCCGCGAGCCGGCCCGCGATCCGGCCGAGCTCGTCGCTCTCCTGCTCGAGGCGCAGCTTCTCGTCCTCGAGCTCGTCGATGCGCGTGGTCTCGGCCTGCCGGTCGAGCTCGTCCCAGTCGCGGAACACCTCCATGCGGCCCAGCGCCGACGCGCGGGACTGGAGGTCCGCGCGGCGCGCGGCGGCCGCGTCCCGACGGCGCGCGAGCGCGTCCCGCCGCGACGTGACCTCGGCCGCCTGCTCGAGGAGGGCGTCGACCTTGGCCTGCGTCGACCAGCCGAGCACGTACCCGCGACGGTCGTCGACAGCACGGACGTCGTTCTTCTCGTGGTGGTCCGGCGAGTGCTTGACCTGGCCCGAGCGCGTGACGGCGCGGGGCAGGTGCCGGAACGCGGCGAGGTCGTCCGCGCACGCGTGGTCCGCCCGGCGCTCGAGCTCGGCCTCGACCCAGGCGGTGAGCCCGGGCGCGTCGGCGAGCCTGCGGACGTCGAGCAGGTCCGCGAGCAGGGGCGCGCCGTCGGGACGCGCCGCGCGACGGGGCGCACCGACCCGCTCGGGCACGCGGTGGTAGACGAGCCGCAGGCCGAGGTGCTCGCCGTCGACCCACGCGGCGACGGCGTCGTAGTGCGCCGCCGGGACGAGGAGCGACAGCGCGAACCCGCGCAGCACGCGCTCGGCCGCGCCCTCCCACTCCGCGTGCTCGGGGCGGACCGCGAGCAGCTCGCCGACGAACGGCAGGTCTCCCGCTGCGAGCCCGACGCCGGCGCACAGCCGGTCCCGCACGTCCAGGTGGGTGCGGGGCAGGTTGGAGCGCCGGTCGGCGAGGCTCGCGAGCTCGGCCTTGACGTCGGTCGTCTCCTGCTCGACGGCGCGCAGCTCGGCCGCGACCTCGGCCGCGGACTCCTCCGCCCGGGCGAGCTCGCCGCGCACGCCCGACGCCGCGGCGTCGGCCTCACGACGCAGCGCGGCGAACGCGTCGGCGTCGACCAGGGCGTCCGCGACGGCCTGCACGGAGCCACCCGCGTCGCCGAGCCCCGGGTTCCCCCCCGATCCGGCGGCCGAAGGGGCAGTAGACCGGGGCTCGGCAGCGGACGTCACGCCGCACGAGAGCCCCGCCTCGGCCGCGTAGCCCGCGAGCTGGGTGACCCGTCGCTCGCGCGCGGCGCGCTCGACCTCGCGCCGGGCGACCTCGCCCTCGATCGCCGCGAGCCGGTCCCCGCCGTGCCCCGCGCGCTCGAGCTCGAGCCGCTGCCGCTCGGACCGGAGCTCGTCCAGGGCCGAGGACACGCCGGCACGCCGCGACTCCCCGTCGGCGACCCGGTCGTCGAGCGCGCCGATGAGCCCGTCGAGGTCCGCCACGCGGCGCGACGCCGTGAACGCCCGCAGCGCGTCCCTGCGTGTCGTGATCGCGTCCGCACGCCGACCCAGCGCGTCGTGCACGTCGCAGTCCGCGAGCAGGGGCACCAGGCGGTCGATCTGCGCCGTGGCCCGCACGACGGCGTCGTGCGCGCTCGTGAGGTCGTCGAAGTGTGCGACGAGCCGGTCCGTCCAGCGGTCCGCGTCGAACGGCTCGAGCATGTGCTCGCGCACGAACTCCCCCAGGTCGCCGACGGACTTCATCGACACGGTCTGGTGGAACAGGTCCATCGCCTGCTCCGACGGGATCCCGAGCAGGCGGCGGAAGTCGCGCCCGTACTCGGGGAAGTGGTCGCGCACCTGCGTACCGGCGTCGCGGAGCCGACGCCGCAGCGCCGCGACGTCGCCCCCGAACCCCGCGAAGTCCTCCGTGATCGTCAGGGGCCGGTCGGTGGTGACGAAGAACCGGTCCGGCTGGCCCGACTGCCCCGGCGCCAGCCAGAACACCTGCGCGAGCGTCACCTGCTGGTCGAACCCGCGGTTCGCGAACCGCCCGAGGACGACCGAGTACGTGCCGCGCTCGCGCAGCCCGACGTGGCGCGTCGTGCCGGTCGCCACGTCGCGCTCCGACTTGTAGTGCCCGGCGACGTACGACCGCAGCGACCGCTCGCGCGCCCCGGCGCCCGCCGCCTTGTTGTACGAGATGCGGTGCGACGGCACGAGGAGCGTCGTCACGGCGTCGACGATCGTCGACTTGCCCGACCCGATGTCGCCCGTGAGCAGCGCGTTGCGCCCGTCGAGGTCGAACGCCCACACGCGCTCGTCGAACGTGCCCCAGTTGAGCACCTCGAGGCGCTCGAGCCGGAAGCCCGCGCGCGCGTCGAGGTCGGCTGCCGGGTCGTGCAGCTCCACCGGGCTGAACAGGCCTTCCATCACGCCACCGTCCCCGTCGTCGAACCCGTCGCCGCGACCTCGAGGTACTGCGCGAGCCGCGCGTCGAGGTCGGCGAGCCACTGCGCGTCCACGAACGCCTTGAGGATGCGCCGCACCTCGAACCTCCGGGCGTCCGGCGACCCGTCGCCACCACTCGAGCCCGCAGGATCGTCCGGATCGACCCCGCCCGCGTCGTCGGGCAGCTGGTCACGACCGGCCGGACGCAGGAAGCCCAGCTCGACGACGCGCCGTACCAGGGCGTCGACGCGGTCCACGAGCCGGGCCTCGTTCGCCGCGGCGCCTGCGTCGCGCGCCAGGAAGACGCGCAGCATGTCGACGATCTCGGCCCGGGTCACGACCAGGCGCGTGTCTCCGCCCTCGGAGTCGGACTGCGCGAGCCGCTTGCGCAGCAGCGCGAGCAGCAGGCTCACGTCGAACGGCAGCTCGCGCCGCGGGATGAGGCGCGGGACGCGCTCGTCGCGCTCGTGCTCGGGCTGCGAGCGCAGGTAGGCGTACCCGTCGCCCTCGTCGACGACGACCTGCAGGCCGAGCATCGCGACGGCGTCGCGCACCTGCGGCTCGAGCGCGAGCAGGTCGCGCCACGTCTCGGGGCCGGTCTCGCGGTACACGACCCCCTTGAGCAGCGAGGTCACGACCACGGACAGCTCGGTGCGGGTGGTGCTCGCCGACGTGCTCACCGAGCTCACGGTGCCTCCTCAGTGCTACGGGTGTCTGCCATGTCTGCCCGGTCCGCGAACGTCACGCGCCCCAGGCGCGCGACGCGGACGACCGGGTCGGGGGCCGGGACGGCGTCGAGGCCGAGCCGCTCGGTCGCGTCCGCGTGCCCGACGACGGGTGGCGGCTCCCCGAGCCAGCTCACCTCGTCGGTCGCGTCGTGGGTCGCTCTGCCGGGCGCGTCGTCGTCGTGCACCACGACGAAGCGCGGGTCGTCGAGCGACAGGTAGGTCACGAGCTCGGCGAGGCCGTGCTCGAGGGGTGCAGCGCGCACGACGTCGCCCAACGAGACCGCGGTGGTGCTGCCACCGCCCCGCCCGCGGGCCCCGGCGAGCGCGTCGCGGACCGTGCGCGTGAGGCGCTCCGGGTCGACGTGCACCTGCTCGTACAGCGCGGCGACCTCGAAGTCCTCGTCCCCCTCGGTGACGTGGTCGGAGTCGACGCGCGCGCTCGGCCGCGGCGCGAAGAGGGGGCGCTCCGTGGGGAGCACGACCTCGGGCGCGACGGCGTCGATGGTCATGCCCGGCGGTGCGGCCGCTCCCGGGGCGGCGGAGGCGTCGCGCGCCGCGAGCGCCTTCGCCTCGACGCCGCGCAGGATGTCCATGACGCGGCGGTTCTCGAGCCACACCTGGTCGTCGAGGAAGCGGCGGAGCTGCTCGGAGAGGGTCCGGACCGTCGCCTGCGTGCGCTCCCCCGCGTCGAGCCAGTCGTAGTGGATGCGCCGCAGGCGCCGGTGCTCGGGTGCGGGCCGCGGGGCGTCGGTGCTGATCGCGTCGAGGGCCTGGACCTGGTCGACCAGGGCGGCGAACTCCTCCTGGCGCCGCCGGTCGAGCAGGAAGTCGTAGAAGGCGTGGAACGAACGGCCCTGGTCCGACTCGGCGATCGCGGTGCGCGAGCGCACGACCTCCTCGAGCAGCTCGCCCTTCGCGCCGTCCCAGCCGGTGATGCGCTCGCGCAGGCCACGGTCGAGCGTGCGGAAGTTCGCCTCGACCTCACGGAAGTCGGACAGCAGGTCCGCGGCGGTCTGCGAGAGCTGCTGGTAGCGGTCGCGCTGCGCGGCGGCGTCGAGCACGTCGACGCGGCCCGCGCGGACCTGCGCGATCTCCTCGTCGATGCGCGCACGACGCTCGGTGAGCTCGCGCAGGCGCTCGGCGGGGTCCGTCTGGGCGCCGACCGTGAGCTGGCGCAGGAGCTCGAACACGGTGTTGAGCCGGGACTCCGTGCCGACGAACGCCCGGCCGCGCAGCGCGGCGACCCAGCGCACGGCCTGCTCGACGGCGGGCGTCGCGTCGTAGTGCGGCTCCGCGGAACCGGGCGGGTACCAGGCGCGCAGCCAGCCCTGCTCGGGGTGCGCCCAGTGGTCGACGTACGCCTGCGGCGTGCGGGGGTAGCGCACCTCCGTCACCGGCTCGGCCTGCTCTGACCCTGCTGCGGCGCGACGGTGGATCGCGAAGAGGTGGTCGTCGAGCCTCGCGACGAGCTCGGTCTCCGGGATCGCCCGCACGTTCTCCTCGACGAACAGCGTGCCGAGGAACGACAGTACGAGCGGAGCCGTGTCCGCCCGCAGCAGCCGCCAGGCCGCGCTCGACCGCCGCAGGGCCTCGACGTCGTCGTGCAGCACGCAGATCCTCTCGGGTCGGGGTCGGGGGCGCGCCGACGATCCTAGGGCGGATCTCCCACGCCCGTGCCGACCGGCGCGCTGGGGACCAAGGTCCCTGTCCGACGTCGGGCCGCGCTCCCTATCCTGAGGGCGGCGCCTGGCCGGCAGCCGCCCCTCTGCCGGCCGGACGCCGACCACCGTCCGAAGGGTGAGAATGACCTCCATGCGCACCGCACCGCCCGACGGCGTCGAGGCCTTCCCGGCCTACGACCCGTTCGCGCGACCCACCGGGTGGCGGCACTCCCGCGGGCTGCTGTTCGGCGAGATGCTCGTGTTCGGGCTGCTCAGCCTCACCGCGGCGTTCGTGCTCTCGTACGACGCGGTCCTGCTCGCGGCGAACCCGACGGCAACGCTGTCGTGCGACGTCAACACCGTCCTGTCGTGCGGGACGGTCGCGCGGTCGTGGCAGGCGCAGGTCTTCGGTTTCCCCAACTCGTTCCTCGGGCTGGTCGCGGAGCCCGTGGTCATCACGACGGCGGTCGCCGCGCTGGGCGGGACGCGGTTCCCGCGCTGGTTCCTGTTCGCGGCGCAGTGCGTCTACTTCTTGGGCGTCGTGCTCGCCTACTGGCTGTTCTACCAGTCCATGTTCGTCATCGGGGCGCTGTGCCCGTGGTGCCTGCTCATCACGCTCTCCACGACGCTCGTGTTCACGTCCCTGCTGCACTGGAACGTCCTCGAGGACAACCTGTACCTGCCGCGGCGGGCGCAGGCACGGCTGCTCGGGTTCGTCCGCTCCGGCGCGTACGACTACCTCGTCGCCGCGTGGTTGGTCCTCCTCGCGATCCTCCTGCTGCTCAGGTACGGACCCGCGCTCCTCGCGTGACAGCGCAGCCAGTAATGCCGCAGTAACGGGTCGTTCCTAGGGTGCAGCCACCACTGCACCTGCCCACGAGGAGCGCACCGATGTCCCACCCCAGACCGCCGAGGCGGCGACGCGCCGCATGGCTGGCGGCCTCGCTCACCGCGGCCGCCCTGCTGGCCACGCCCCTGTCGGCGACCGCCGAGCCCGACGCCCCGTCCGCCGACGACGTCACCGTCGACAGCGCCCTGACGTCGGCGGTGAAGGGCGGCAAGGACGCCACCTTCTTCGTCGTCCTCAAGGACCAGCCGACGCTCTCCGTCGCGAAGGGCAAGAAGTCCCATGCCGCGAGGGCCGCGGCCACCTACGACGAGCTGCGCGACCACGCCGAGGCCAGCCAGCGCTCCCTGACCGCCTTCCTCGACGAGGAGAAGGTCGGCCACCAGGACTACTGGATCGCCAACACGGTCCAGGTCACGGGCGACGCCGACCTCGTCGCCGAGCTCGCGAAGCGCTCCGACGTCGCCTCGATCGTCAAGGAGCAGACGTACCACCTCGACGACACCGAGTCCCGCTCGCAGGCCGCCCCGACGGCCACGACCACCGCCGACGACGCCGCGCCCGGCTGGGGCGTCACGGACATCAACGCGGACGACGTCTGGAACGAGTACGACGACCGCGGCGAGGGCATCGTCATCGCCAACATCGACTCCGGCGTCCAGTTCGACCACCCGGACCTCGTCGAGAACTACCGCGGCAACGACGGCGACGGCACGTTCACGCACGAGTACAACTTCTACGACGCGACCGGCGAGTGCGGCGCCAGCGGCGTCCCGTGCGACAACAACGGCCACGGCACGCACACGATGGGCACGATGGTCGGCAAGAACGGCATCGGCGTCGCCCCGAACGCGACGTGGATCGCGGCCAAGGGCTGCGAGACGTCCTCGTGCTCGGACGAGTCCCTGCTCAAGGCGGGCCAGTGGATCCTGGCCCCGACCGACGCGAACGGGCAGAACCCCCGCCCGGACCTCGCGCCGAACATCGTCAACAACTCGTGGGGCGGCGGGCAGTCGACCTTCTACCAGGAGATCATCGAGGCCTGGAACTCCGCGGGGATCTTCGAGGCGTTCGCGGCCGGCAACTCCGGTGACGGCAGGACCTGCTCCACGACCGAGGCGCCCGGGGCGGGGGCCCCGGCCTACGGCGTCGGCGCCTACGGCGAGAACGGCGCGATCGCGAGCTTCTCCGGCTTCGGCCCGTCCCTCGTCGACGGCTCGGCGAAGCCGAACATCGCCGCACCCGGCGTGAACATCGTCTCCACGTGGCCCGGCTCGGCGTACCAGTCGTCGAACGGGACGTCGATGGCGACGCCGCACGTCGCCGGCGCCGTCGCCCTGCTCTGGTCGGAGTCGCCCGCGCTCATCGGCGACATCGACGGCACGCGCCGGCTCCTGAACGACGGCGCCCGCGACGTCGACGACACGCACTGCGGCGGCACCGCCGACGCGAACAACGTCTGGGGCGAGGGCAAGCTCGACATCCTCGGCTCGGTCGACCTGGCCCCGCACACCGCGGGGACGCTCACCGGGACGGTCACGGACAAGTCGACCGGCGCCGGCATCGGCGGCATCACCGTCACGACGACGAGCGCCACCGGCACCCGCACGACCGTCACGGGCCCGACCGGCGCGTACCGGCTCTCGCTGGTCCCCGGCACGTACGACCTCACGTTCAGCGGCTACGGCCACGTCGCCAAGACGGTCTCCGGCCTCGCCGTCGCCGACGGCGCGCAGCTGAAGAAGAACGTCAAGCTCGCCGTCGCGCCGACCCACGCCGTGTCCGGCACGGTGCTCGACGTCGCCGGCGCGCCCCTGCCGGGCGCCACCGTCACGGCCAAGGGCACCCCGCTCGACGCCGTCACGACCGGCCCCGACGGGTCGTTCACGCTCCCGGTGGTCGCGGCGGGCACCTACACCCTCGCGGTGGAGCCCGCAGCCCCGACGCTGTGCAACGGGATCTCGCGCACCGAGCTCGTCGTGGACCGCGACCTGACCCGCACGGTCCGGCTCCCGGCGCTCAGCGACAACGCCGGCACCACGTGCACGCCCGCCGACTACGCGTGGGTCAAGGGCACGGACACCGTGGCGCTGAGCGGTGACGAGGACGCGGCGACGATCCCGCTGCCCTTCTGGGTCAGCCTGTACGGCGTCGACTACTCCAGCGCGTCGGTCACGACGAACGGCCTGATCAACTTCCTCGAGCCGCGCCTGGGCGACTACGCCAACACGGCACTGCCCGAGGAGGGGGCGCCCAACGGCATCGCCGCACCGTTCTGGGACGACCTGACGCTCGACAAGAAGTCCAGCGTGCAGACCGTCACGAAGGGCAAGGTCGGCAACCGGACGTTCGCGGTCGTGTGGAACAAGGCGAAGCTCGTCTCCGACGGCAGCCGCGTCACGTTCGAGGCCGTCTTCGAGGAGGCCACGGGCGACGTCGTCTTCCAGTACAAGTCCGTCCCCGACGCCGGTGCCGGCGCCACCGTGGGCATCGAGAACCAGACCGGGACCGACGCCCTCCAGTACTCCTACGACGAGGCCGTCCTGACCGACGGCTCCGCGATCCGCTTCTCCCAGGGAGCATGACCATGAGAATCACCCGATCCAGGGCCGCACGGCTCACCTCGGCCGCGCTCACCGCCGGCCTCGTCCTCACCGTGGCGCCGCAGGCGCTCGCGGCCGACGACGGCTCCGCCCTCACGCTCACCGCCGACCAGGCGCAGGCGCTCGCCGACCGCATGGGCGCCGGCCTGCACGGCGACCTCCCGGACGACGCCACCGGCACGTCGGACACCGCGGCCTCCGCCGCCCCGAGCGCGAGCACCGGCTCGAGCGTGGCGGCGGAGGCGGGCGACGGCGTCGACCCGACGACTCCCGTGACGTTCACCCAGGCGTCGACGCTCGAGGGCGTGCGCGGCCTCGGTGTCACGCTCCCCGCGGGCGGGCAGAAGTACTTCACGCTGCACAGCATGGGCAACGTCCAGCTCCACGCGCCGGACGGCGCCACGACCTGGGAGCGCACCAACGCGTCGCTGTACGCCGACTGGGGCGTCAAGCCCGCGCGCGCGTGGGAGAAGACCATGTACCCGCCGAACGTGCTCATGGGCTACAACGCCGTGAGCCCGTTCTCGCCGACCTCCGACGCGGGGTACGACACCGCCGACCTCACCGGCGACGGCACCCCCGACCTGGTCTTCTCGGCCGCCGTCGGCATGGACCCGCCGGTCGGTGCGACCATCCCCGGCACGACCATGAAGGCCGGCACGCTCGTCACCGTCCTGGACGGCAAGACCGGCGCGACGGCGTGGTCGAAGGTGTACGCGTACGCCGCGATGGTGAAGGTCGTCGGCGACACGCTGATCGTCGCAGACGCGCCCCGGACGAACCAGTACGCCGCGGCGACCGCGACCGCGACGCTCACGGGGATCCGGTTCACCGCCGCGGACGGCGTCCTGACGCCGGCCGAGACGTGGACGTTCGACACCGCCGAGGCCGGTGCGGCCTCGTGGGGTGCGGTCGAGGACCTGGGCGACGGCCACGTCGCCGTCTCCTGGAACCGGCGCAAGACCGACGCGGTCGCCGCGCGCGGCACCACGCTGGTGCTCGACGTCTCCGACGGTTCCGTGACCTGGACGACCGGCGCCGCCCTGTACGGCCGCCAGCTCCACCTCGACGCGGCGCGCGGTCGGGTCGTCGCGCTGGAGCAGTCCGACACGTCCGACGCGGTGAAGTACGCCGTCGTCGCCTACGACGTCGCGACCGGCGAGCGCACGGTCCTGAGCACGCGGGTCAACGCGCTCGCGACGGCGATGACCGTCGGCAACGTGGCGAGCGGCGCGGGCACGGAGTACGCGGTCAGCGAGTCCACGCTCGACGCGTACCGGAACGTCAACGCGGCCACGATCCGCGTGCTGAGCGGCAAGGACGGCTCCACCGTCCAGTGGACCGCGACGACCAAGCGCGACGCCGCCAACCACGGCGACGCCCCGAGCACGTGGAGCCTCGACGCCGTCGGCGGGATGCTGGTCGCGACGTCCCAGGACGACGAGGGCATCGCCACGGCGGACAACCCGGGCGGCCTGCGCTACGGCACGCTCACGGCCTACACGAGCGCGGGCAAGACGAAGTGGCGCCAGGACGGCGTCGCCGCGTCCCCGATGTTCCAGCAGGTCTACCGCACGGGCGGCACGGACTACGTCCGCGTGGTCGACCAGGGGCAGAACATCCGCACCTACACCGTGGCCAAGGGCAAGCAGAGCGACCTCACGCCGCTGCGCGGCGACCTCAGCTCCGCCGCGGCCACGGACCTGGACGGCGACGGGAAGGACGACGTCGTCGCGGGCGGCAGCTCGAACGGCGTGTGGGCCTGGAACGGGCGCTCGCTGGTCACGGGTGCGCCGAAGCAGCTGTGGCGCGCCGTCGTCCCCGGCCAGGTGCACGACGTCGAGACCGGCGACGTGAACGGCGACGGTCGGCCCGAGGTGATCGTCGCGGCGGACACCGCGACCGTCGTCCTCGACGGCGCGACCGGCAACGTCCTCACGACGATCGACGGCGGCGGGCAGTACGTCCGCTCCGTCACCGTCGCGGACGTGAACGGCGACCGCAAGGACGAGGTCCTCGTCCCGACCGACGCGCTGCGGGCGTACGACGCGCGCGGCAGGACGGTCTGGACCTACGCCGCTCCCGCGGCCGCGGGCGACGTGGTCTTCTCCGACACGGTCACGGGCGACGGGCGGGTCTACGTCCAGTACTCCGGCCGCGACGCGCTGCAGGTCCCCGACGCCGTGGAGAACGGCGTCGCGCTGGACGGGAAGACCGGTGCCGCGATCTGGAGCGCCGACCCTGTCGCTCCGGCGGGCACCCCGGACGGCAGGCTCCACGGGGCGCTGCTGCGCAACGGCGTGTTCACGTCGCCGAACATCCCCTACGCGGACGGCCACGCGGTCGTCTACACCTGGATCGCGCGCTCCGAGCCCACCACGTCGGGCGACCTCAGCACCGCCACCCCGCGCGCGGTCGTCGAGATCCGCGACGGGCGCACCGGCGAGCTGCTCAAGCAGGCCCAGACCGGCAGCCCCTGGTCGCACGACAACTACTTCGTCGACGACCAGGTGAGCCCGCTGTACGCGCTCAGCTTCGGGACGTTCCGCGGGTTCGGCGCCGGCGCCGACACGTCGAGCTCCGTCGTGAGTCCGCTGCGCGGGGTGCAGTTCATCACGGGCCCGGGCGGCCGGAAGCTGCTGGCCGGCGGCACCGAGGGCGGCGTCGGCGCGTGGGACCCGTCGGTGCTGACCACGGGCTGGTCGTTCCAGAACGGCGTCGGGACCGGCCAGTCGCTGGGCGGACGCAGCTACCTCGCCGTCGACCTCGACGGGAACGGCGCCGAGGAGCTGATCTCGCTCAACTTCGACAGCCACGGGTACGACCGCATGGCGCAGGAGCTGGGCAGCCGGGTGCTGTCGCTCGACGACAACGCCCACCGGATGACCACGTTCACGCTCTCGTGATCCGCGCCGTCTGACGGCCGCCCGATCACCACCGCACGGACCCCCCGGGCCTCGCCCGGGGGGCCCTCGGCGTCCCGGGGCCGTCCGGGGTTACAGTGACGCCGAGATGAGCAGCCGGCAGACCCTCGCAGGATCACGCCCCGGTGCACCCGCGGCACCGCTGCTGCGGCTGCACCTCCTCGGCCGGTTCTCGGTCAGGCGCGACGGCGGCCCCGACCTCCCCGAACGCTGGCCGCGGCCGAGCGCGCGCACCCTCGTGAAGCTGCTCGCCGTCGCTCCCGACCACCAGCTCCACCGCGAGCAGGCCATGGACGTCTGCTGGCCCGACGCCGACCGGTCGGCCGCCGTCGGGAGCCTGCGGGTCGCCCTGCACGCGGCCCGCCACGCGCTCGAGCCCGAGCTGGCACCCCGCGCCGCGTCGTCGTACCTGGTCTCCGACGACAACCTGCTGCGGCTCGACCCCGCAACCGTGTGGGTCGACGCCGACGACGCCGAGGCGGCCGCGCACGCCGCGCTCGCGGCCGAGGGCACGGGCGCTCCGGCCGAGCTCGCCGCTGCACTCACCCTGTTCGCCGGCGAGCTGCTGCCCGAGGACCGGTACGCCACGTGGGCCCAGCCCCGCCGGGGCCAGCTCGTCACGCTGCGCGAGCAGGTGCAGGTCGCGCTCGCGCAGGCCCACCTCGCGCACGGCGCTCTCGCCGAGGCGGCCGCCGTCGCGGAGCAGGTGCTCGCCGACAGCCCGGCGGAGGAGCTCGCGCACCGCGTCCTGATCGACGTCTACGTCCGCCAGGGGCTGCGTCGGCGCGCGGTGTACCAGTACCACGCGTGCCGGGAGGCGCTCGACGTCGAGCTCGGCGTGCGGCCCGGGCCGGAGACCGAGCGGCTGCATCAGCTCGCCCTGGGCACGGCGTCCGCCGCCGCGCCGGTCGGCCCCACGCTGCCCGCGCAGCTGCGTGCCGGCGCCGTGACGCCGCTGCGCGGCCGGGACGAGGTGCTCGAGCGGCTCCTCGCGCACGACGGTCCGCCGGTCCGGCTGATCACGGGCGAGGCGGGTGTGGGCAAGACCCGGCTGGTCGGTGAGGTCGCACGGCGGGCCGCGGACGCCGGGGAGTCCGTGCTGTGGGGCGGCGGGCACGACGCCGAGGGCCACGTGCCGTACGGCGCGTTCGCGGAGGCCCTCGACGGGTGGCTCGCCGACCGCGACGCCGACGCGCGCGCCCGGGTCGGCGCGGAGCACCCCGAGCTCGCCGCGTACGTGCCCTCGCTCGGCGGGACCACGGCGGGCGGCGCGCGCAGCCCGGAGGAGGAGCGCGACCGCCTGTTCCGCGCGACGGCGGCGCTGCTCGGCGAGCTGGCCGCCGCCCACCCGGTGCTCGTCGTCCTCGACGACCTGCATGCCGCAGACGAAGGGTCGTTCCAGATGCTCGGCCACCTGGCCCGCCGGTCCGTGGCCGCGGGGATGCCGCTGCGCTTCCTCGTGACGCTGCGGCTGGAGGACCTGCCCGACGGGGACCCCCGCCGCACCGGCCTGACCTCGATGCTGCGGGGGCGGTTGGCCGTGCACGAGGAGCTGGACCGGCTCGACCGTGCCGCGTGCCTCGCGCTGGCCGCGGACGCCGTCGCGCCCGGCTCGTCGGGCTCGTCGCGCTCGTCGTCGGACGCCTCGGGCACCTGGGTCGCCGATGAGCGTCTTGCGCGGGTGTGGGAGCTCTCGCTCGGCAACCCGCTCTTCGCCGCCGAGCTGGCGCGCGACCTCGCGGACCTCGCGGACCACGCGGACCACGCGGGGTCCGGCGCCGGTCCCGACGCCGCGCCCGACGTCGTACCTCCCGTCGGGGTGCGTCAGCTCGTCGCCGAGCGGCTGGGGCGCCTCGCGCCCGACGCACGCCGCGTCGTGGAGGTGCTCTCGGCCGCGGGTGACGAGGCGGCGCTCACCGAGGTGCTGGACGTCGCCGCGACCGGGCTGCACCCCCCGCTGACGGGCCCGGCCGCCGCCGACGCGGTGGAGGGGGCCATCGCAGCCTCCCTCGTCGAGGAGCGCACGGTCGTGGTCGACGGGCGGCCCGAGGCCGGGCTCGCGTTCCGGCACCCGCTGGTGAGGATCATCTGCTATGACCGGCTGAGCACGGTCCGGCGCCGGGCGCTGCACGCGGGGTTCGCGGACACCGTCCTGCGCCGCCGTCCCGACGCCGTGGACGTCCTCGCGTCACACTTCGCCCGGACGGACGACCCGCGCGCCGGGGAGTACCTGCGCCGCGCCGCCGAGCGTGCCGCCGCCCTGTACGCCAACGACTCCGCCGACCGCTACTACCGCGACCTGGTCGCGCGGCTCGACGTCGACGCCGCGCGCGCCCGGCTCGACCACGCCCAGGTGCTGCGGCGCATGGGCCACTACGGGCGGGCCGCCGAGGTGCTGCGGGAGGCGCTCGCCGAGTTCGTGCGCCGCGACGACCACGACGACACGGTGCTCGCCGCGGCACGCCTCGCCGAGATGCTGGTCCGCACCGGCGCGCCCGACGAGGGCGGCGAGGTGCTGAGCGCCTACCCGGTGGGACCGGACACCGCTCCCGAGCCGCTGGCCTCCCACCAGCTCGCGTGGTCGACGCTGCACCGCGTGCAGGGCCGGTACGAGGAGGGCGATGACGCAGCGACGCGAGGCCTCGCCGCGGCGCTGCACGTGCGCGGTACGACGCGATGGGTCCTGGTGGCGCGCGCGCACTCGCTGCGGGCCACGAACCTCGGCCAGGCGGGCCGCCTCGCCGCGGCGCGCGAGGCGGCCGACCAGGCGATCGCCCCGGCCGAGGCGAGCGGAGACCCCACGCTGCTCGGCACCGTGCTGTCCACGTTGCGCGAGAACGCGCGACGCAGCGGCCGGCTCCTCGAGGCCGTCGAGATCGGACGGCGGGCCCTGGACCTGGTCGCGCAGTCCGGTGATCCCGTCTCCGCCACGTTCGAGCGCGCCAACCTCGCCGAGCTCCACCTGCTCCTCGAGGAGCTGGACACCGCCAGCGAGCTCGCCGAGGCGGCCGCGGCGAGCGCCGAGTGGGAGGGCGAGTGGAGCCTGCCGTACGCGCTCGCCGCCCTCGCACGTGTGCGGGCTGCCACCGGCGACCTGGCCGGGTCCGTGCTCCTGCTCGACCGCGCCGACGCCGACGCGGTGCGGCTCGGCGATCAGCAGGCGCGGCACGAGACGAGCACCGCCCGTGCCGAGGTGGCGCTGCGTGCCGGCCGGCCCGACGACGCCCTGCGCGCGCTCGACCAGGTGGCCGAGTCCGGCGCCGGGCCCTCTCCTGTGCTGGCGGCATGGTGCGCGCTGGGGACGGGCCACCCCCGTCGCGCGCTCGACCTGGCGTCCGCCGAGGCGGACCGCGCCCGTGTCGCTGGGGAGCGCCTGGCCGAGGTGGAGGCGCAGGTCGTGCACGCCGTCGCCCTGCACCGGGTCGGCGACGACGAGGGCGCCCGCAGGGTGCAGGGCGACGCTGCGGCCCTCGCCGCCGCCCTGCCCTATCCGGCGGGGACGAGGGCCGCGGCCGACGCGCTCCGCTGCCTCGGCCCGAGCGATGGCCCGTAACCGCCACGACGGGACCGCACGCCGTCGGGCACGACCCTGCCGTCGGGGGCTCAGGGGTGCTCAGGGGCGAGGAACCCGTCGCGGACGAGGCCGCGCACGGTCGGGAGCAGCTCCGCCGCGAGGTCGGCGGCCGAGACCTCGAGCAGAGCCGCGATCGCGCCCACCAGCTGCCCGACCGTGAGCTCCCCGTCGCTCGCGCCGACCAGGGCGGCGAGCCCGGTCGACGCCTGGACCGCACGGCCGAGCCCGTCGCCCTGGCGCAGCAGGACGACCGACGGGTCCGGCTCGCCCGGGGTGTGGAACCGCTCCTCGGTGACGTCGGCGGCGACGGCCAGGTGCTCGGCGGCGAGAGCGGCGTCGTCGCGCACCGCGAGCCAGTCGTGCGCCGCGAGCGACGCGGCGAGGTGGGCGCCCAGCGGCTGGCGGACGGAACCGGTGTGCTCCTCGAGCCGCCGCAACGTCGGTCCGCCGGAGACCGGTCGGCGCAGCGTGACGATGCCGAAGCCGACCGCCTCGACGTCGCGCGCCGCGAAGTCGTCCAGCCACGCCGCGTAGGCCGCAGCCCACGCGCCCGGCTCGCGCTCCCCCGTCGTCCCGCCGTCCCGGATCCAGGTCTCGGCGTACTCGGCGGGGTCGAGCACCTCGCGCTGCACGACCCATCCGTCGAGACCTGACGCGTCGAGCCAGGCGCCCACGCGCTCCTCCCACGGCTCGCCACGCCGGTGCTCCCAGTTGCCGAGGAGCTGCGCGACGCCACCCGGGGCGAGGACGTCGCCGACGCCGGTCACCAGGTCGCGCACGAGGTCGTCCCCCGCACGCCCGCCGTCGCGGTACTCGTAGACCGTGACCCCGGCGCCGTCCCCGGTCGAGCGCGGCGTGATGACGAACGGCGGGTTGGACACGACGAGGTCGAACGACTCTCCGGCGACCGGGTCGAGCATCGACCCGGCGCGCAGGTCGAGGCCCTCGCCGAGGTCGAGCGCGGCGTTGAACGCCGCGAACCCGAGCGCTCGCGCGGAGATGTCGGTCGCGACGACGCGGTGCGCGTGCCGGGCGGCGTGCAGGGCCTGGATACCGCAGCCGGTGCCGAGGTCGAGCACGCGGTCGACCGGCGTGCGCATCGTCACCTGCGCGAGCGTCAGAGACGCTCCCCCGGCCCCCAGGACGTGGTCGGCGGCGAGCCGGCGCCCGGTCGCGACCTCGCCCAGGTCGGACGCGAGCCACCACGAGACCGGGCCGGCGGCGTCGGACGCGGCATAGGGACGCAGGTCGACGAGCGCGCACACCGCGTCGTCGGGCCCGGAGCCCGCGGCCTCGACGAGGCCCAGGCGGGCGGCACCGTCGACGCCGGTGCGACCCAGGGCGGCGTCGAGAGCCCCGCGGGGGACGTCGCCCCCGAGGAGGAAGAGCACGGCGAGGGCGGACGTGGGGTCGTCGCGCCGGGCGAGCACCCGGTGGGCGGGGACCGCCTGCTCCCGGTGCAGGGCGGCCGACGCGACGGGGCCGAGCACCGACTCCACGCCGTCGACGGTGAAGCCCGCCTCCACGAGGTCGGACCGGAGGCCCACGACGGCGGCCGGGAGCTCGTCGGGCGCGGCAGAGGAGAGGCCCGTTCCGGGCGGCGGCGGGCTCGGCGTCGGGGACATGCCCCCATCCTCGCGGACGAGCCAGGATCTGCCGAGAGCAGACCGTCGCGCGAGGTGGCACGGGCCAGGTGGACCCGTACCGCCTCGCGCGGCGGCGCTACCCCGACCGTTCGGTCGTGGCCTGCGTCAGCAGTTGGTGGCGCCGTACGTCGCGACGTTCTGCAGCGAGGTCATGAACGACTCGTCGCTGAGCATCGCCATCGCGCTGGACGGGTCGGCGTTGGCCGGGTCGTCCTTGGCCGTCTCGAGCGTGTCGGTCAGCGAGCGGAAGCCCGCCGCGACGGCGTCCCAGTCGCTCGCGACCTCGGCGGGCGCCTCGGCGTCCTCGAGCGTCGTCGTGAACTGGTCGAACGTGTCGACGGCCGCACCCAGGTCGTTCGGGTCGAGGCTGGACATCTCGTCCTGGGCGGAGGACAGCGTGGCGAACGCGGCGCAGAAGTCGCCGTCGGCCGCGGCGTCGTCCTCGGCCATGTCCTCGTCGGTGGTCTCCTCCTCGGTGACCTCGGGGTCCGTGGTCTCCTCTGTGGCGTCCGTGCTCTCCTCCGCGGAGGTGGTGGTCTCGGAGTCCGTGCTCGTGTCGTCGCCCGAGCCGCCGCACGCGGCGAGTCCGAGGACGAGCAGTGCGCTCGTGGCCAGGGCGGTCGTGGTCTTCGTGATCGTCAGTCGGTTGCGCATAGGTCCATGGTGACGTGCGAGACGCGATCGGTCATCCTCTCCGGCCGATCCGGGGAGTTCTCCCCACCGGAGGAGGCTCGGCCGCCGAGGCTCGGGCGTCACGCTGCCGGGCAGCCGTCCTGCAGGTAGGTCGTCACGTTCTGGGACGACGACGCGAGCGCCGCGGTGTCGATGTGGCGCCCGGACCGGTCGATGGCCCGGACGAGCTCGGAGCGGTCCGCGGGGCCTGCCGCCTCGACGGAGTCGGCGATCATCGTCAGGTAGGTCCGGACCACGTTCCAGTCGTGGGCCACACCGGGCGGCGGGTCGACCTCGACGAGCGCGTCGCGCGCCGACGCGAACCCGGCGACGAGCTCGTCCGGGTGCTCGACCGTCAGGTCCACCTGCGCGCGGGCGGCAGCGTTCCAGGCCCGCTGCGCGGCGGCACAGGACGGGTCTCCCGACGGCGCGGCGTCGGCCCCCGGCTCCGTGTCCTCGCCCTCGGCCTCCGCAGGACCGTCGGCCGGACCTGCGTCCGCCGCGGGACCGCCGGGCTCCCCGGTCCCCGTGGCGCCGACGACCGCGCCGCTGCCGTCGGCGAGGGAGGCCGCGTCGGGCGACGGGATCGAGACGACGTCGAACGCGCCGCTGACGACCGTCGTCAGGCACAGCCCGGCCACCGCGACGAGGACCGCACCACGGGCGACGGTGCGAACGGGCACTTGCATGCGCATATGATCGCGCGTTCCGGCCATCGTTCCTAGCCCCGGGCGTGCCAAGACTTACTTACCGGTCATCAAGTGTCTATAGTGGCGTCTCTGCGACAGTCGCGTGCATGGCAGGCCAGGGGGCTCGAATCGGTTCGGCCGACCTCTTCCGGCACGGCTGCGTCGCCCGCCGACCCGTCACCGACGCCGTGAGAGGACCCCGACCGTGAGCACCGTGCCCTACCTCGACCCAGCGCTTCCGACGCACGACCGCGTGGAGGACCTGCTCGAGCGGATGACCCTCCCCGAGAAGGTCGGGCAGATGCTCCAGCTCGACGCCCGGGACGGCGTCGGGCCGCTGATCGCGGACAAGCACGTGGGCTCGCTGCTGCACACCTCGCCCGAGAACGTGATCGAGGCGCACGCGCTCGTGGAGAGCACGCGCCTGCGCATCCCGCTGCTCGTCGCCGAGGACTGCATCCACGGCCACTCGTTCTGGGTGGGGTCGACGATCTTCCCGACGCAGCTCGGCATGGCCGCGACGTGGGACCCCGAGGTCGTCGAGCGCGTCGCCCGCGCCACGGCCGTCGAGGTCGCCGCGACGGGCATCCACTGGACCTTCTCCCCCGTCCTGTGCATCGCACGGGACCTGCGGTGGGGCCGCGTCGACGAGACGTTCGGCGAGGACCCGTACCTCATCGGCGAGCTGGCGTCGGCCATGGTCCGCGGGTACCAGGGCGGCGGCAAGACCGACCCGACCGGCGTCCTCGCCACCGCGAAGCACTTCGCCGGGTACTCCGAGACCCAGGGCGGGCGGGACGCGAGCGAGGCGGACATCTCGCGCCGCAAGCTGCGCTCGTGGTTCCTCCCGCCGTTCGAGCGCGTCGCGCGCGAGGGCTGCGCGTCGTTCATGCTCGGGTACCAGTCCATGGACGGCGTCCCCGTCACGGTCAACGGCTGGCTCCTCGACGAGGTCCTGCGCGGCGAGTGGGGCTACACCGGCACGCTCGTGACCGACTGGGACAACGTCGGGCGCATGGTGTGGGAGCAGCACATCCAGCCCGACCACGTGCACGCCGCCGCCGCCGCGATCCGCGCGGGCAACGACGTGATCATGACGACGCCGCAGTTCTTCGAGGGCGCGCTCGAGGCCGTCGCGCGCGGGCTCGTCACCGAGGCCGCGATCGACGCGGCCGTCCGCCGCATCCTCACGCTCAAGGTCGACCTCGGGCTGTTCGAGGACCCGCGCCACCCCGACGTCGCGCGGCAGGAGGCGGTCATCGCCTCCGCCGAGCACACCGCCGTCAACCTCGACGTCGCGCGCCGCTCCCTCGTCCTCCTCACGAACGACGGGACCCTGCCGCTGGGCGGCGACCTCGTCGCCGGGACCGACGGGCGCGCGGTCGCGGCCGCCGGATCGCCCGCTCGCCGGATCGCAGTCGTCGGGCCCAACGCCGACGACGACCACACCCAGCTCGGCGACTGGGCGGGCGCGTCGGGCCAGGCCGACTGGCTGCCCGACGGGCACCCGCGCGAGATGACCGCGACCGTCCTCGACGGCCTGCGTGCACACGCCCCCCAGGGCTGGAGCGTGACGCACGCCCGCGGCGCCGACATCCTCACGTCGATCCCCGACCCCGAGGGCGAGACCTTCCCCGACGGCCAGCCCCGGCCCCACATCGTCGTGCCTGCCGAGCCCGACGCCGCGATGATCGCCGCGGCCGTCGAGGCGGCGCAGAGTGCTGACCACGTCGTGGCGGTCGTGGGCGACCGGATCGAGCTCGTCGGCGAGGGCAAGTCCACCGCGACGCTCGAGCTCGTCGGCGGCCAGGTCGCGCTGCTCGACGCGCTCGCGGCGACGGGCACGCCGATGGTCGTCGTCGTGGTCGCGTCCAAGCCGCTCGTGCTCCCCGCCTCGGCGCGCGACGCCGCGGCGGTCGTCTGGGCCGCGAACCCCGGCATGCGCGGCGGGCAGGCCGTCGCCGAGCTGCTGCTCGGCCTGATCGAGCCCGAGGGTCGCCTGCCGGTCTCGTTCGCCGAGCACGCCGGCCAGCAGCCCACGTACTACAACCAGGTCCGCGGCCAGCACGGCGACCGCTACGCCGACCTCACCCAGCGCACAGCGTTCGCGTTCGGCGAGGGGCTCAGCTACACGAGCGTCGAGTACGCCGACCTCCACGTCCTGGAGACCGTCCTCGGCGCGGAGGACACCGTGCACGCCCAGGTCACGCTCCGCAACACCGGCAGCCGTCCGGTGCGCGAGACCGTGCAGGTGTACGTCAGCGACCTGGTCAGCTCGGTCACCTGGGCGGAGCAGGAGCTCAAGGCGTACCGCAAGATCGACCTCGCGCCCGGACAGGTCACGATCGTCGAGATCGAGCTGCCCGTGCAGGACTGCACGCTCGTCGACGCCGCCGGCCGGCGCGTCGTGGAGCCCGGCGACTTCGAGCTGCGGGTCGGGCCGTCGTCGCGTCCCGAGGCGCTGCTGCGCGCACCGTTCGCCGTGAAGGGCTGACGCGGGGGTTCTCAGCGCTCCGCTGTCAGTCGTCCGAGCAGCGTCACCAGGCTCGCGCGCTCGGCGTCCCCGAGCGGTGCGAGGAACTGCTCCTGCACGTCGTCGAGCACGCGGTCGAGGCGGCGCAGCTCGTCGCGGCCGGCGTCCGTCAACGCCACGAGGTTGCGGCGCCGGTCGTCGGGGTCGGGGTCACGGACCACGAACCCGGCCCCGCGGAGGAGGTCCGTCGCGACGGACACGTCGCTGCGGTCGAGGTCGGTGAGCCGGCCGACGTCCGCCTGGCTCGCCGCGCCGTGCTCCTGGAGCGCCGCGAGGATCCGGTAGTGGTGCGGTCGTGATCCCGCGGCGTCGAACGCCGCCCGCAGGATCGAGCGACCGCGCAGCTGTGCCCGGCTGACCAACCACGTGGCCCGACCGTCGAGACGCTCCATGACGCCCATCCTCGCACATCGTTGGCAATACCAACGATGTGCCTTATCGTTGGTTGGACCAACATCAGGAGGCATCATGATCCCGTTCGGACCCCCGCTCGTCGGACAGACCGAGAAGGCCCTCGGCGCCCTGCTCCGCACGGTCCTCGCCCCGCACCACCTCACCGAGACGCAGTGGGTCACGCTGCGCCTGACCGAGCAGAACGCTGGACGGACCGGCCTGCCCCAGCTCGTCCGCGACCGAGCCCAGGTCCCTGACGCCGGGGAGGTGCTGGCAGAGCTCACGCGACGCGGGCTGGTCGACGGGAGCGGGCTCACCCCGCAGGGCTGCGCCACCGTCGCCGCCGTCGGGGCGCAGGTCACCGAGCTGACCGCGCCGATCTGGGCCGCGCTGAGCGCGGAGGACTCCGCGACGGCGGGGCGCGTCCTCAACACCGTGCTGCAGCAGACCCGCGCGTTGCTCGAGGCCGGGCCCACCCCCGCCGGCACGGCCTGAGACCGGGCAGACGGGGGCCGGCGCGAGGTCAGGGAGTGGTGACCGGGACCTGCTCCAGCGCCGACTCCTCGCGGTCCACCCGCGACGCGCGCAGCCGGGACGCGATGACCGCACCGAAGGCGATGGCCGCAGCCACGACCGCGATCGAGATCCGCAGCACCGGGTTGGCGTCGGCCGGGACGCTCAGCATGACCACGGCGGGCGCGATGAGCAGCGAGACGAGGTTCATGACCTTGATGAGCGGGTTGATCGCCGGCCCGGCGGTGTCCTTGAAGGGGTCGCCCACGGTGTCGCCGATGACGGTCGCGGCGTGCGCCTCGGAGCCCTTGCCCCCGTACGCGCCGTCCTCGACGATCTTCTTCGCGTTGTCCCAGGCGCCGCCCGAGTTGGCGAGGAACACGGCCATGAGCACGCCGGCGCCGATCGCCCCGGCGAGGAACCCGGCGAGCGGCCCGACACCGAGCCCGAACCCGACGGCGATCGGGGCGAAGGCCGCGAGCAGACCGGGTGTCACGAGCTCGCGCAGCGAGTCCCGGGTGCAGATGTCCACGACCTTGCCGTACTCCGGGCGCTCGTCGTACGTCATGATCCCCGGGTGCTCGCGGAACTGGCGGCGCACCTCGAACACGATCGCGCCGGCTGCGCGCGTCACGGCGTCGATCGCGAGGCCGGAGAACAGGAACACCGTCGCGGCACCGAGGATCACCCCGACGAGCGTGACGGGCGAGATGATCGAGTAGTCCAGCATCGACGTGACCAACCCGCCGCCGACCTCCCGCACGTCCTCCATGGCGTGGTTCACGGCGTCTGCGTACGACCCGAACAGCGCGGTCGCCGCGAGGACGGCCGTCGTGATGGCGATGCCCTTGGTGATGGCCTTCGTCGTGTTCCCGACCGCGTCGAGGTCGGTGAGGATCTGGGCGGCCTCGCCGTCGTCGGCCTCGCCCGCCTCGCCGAGGGACATCTCGTAGATGCCCTGCGCGTTGTCGGACACCGGGCCGAACGTGTCCATCGCGACGATCACGCCGACCGTCGTCAGCAGCCCGCACCCGGCGAGCGCGACGAGGAACAGCGACAGCCACACGGACCCGCCCGCGAGGAGGAACAGCCCGCAGATCGCCGCGGCGATGACGCCCGCGGTGTAGACCGCGGACTCGAACCCGACCCCGATGCCCGACAGCACGACGGTCGCCGCGCCCGTGCGCGACGTCGCGGCGACGTGGAGGGTGGGCTTCGACGTCGTGCCCGTGAAGTAGCCCGTGATCCACAGGATGATGCCCGCGAGGACGATCCCGATGACGACCGCGAGGCTCGCGACGACGCGCGGGTCCGCGGCGATGCCGGTGAGCTCGCCCAGGTCCGCGGTGCCGTCCATCGCGCCGAACGACGACGGGAGGTACACGAACGCCGCGACCGCGGCGAGCACCGCGCCGACGAGCGCCGACAGGTAGAAGCCCCGGTAGATGGCCTTGAGACCGTTCTCCTGCCCGCGCACGCGCGTGACGAAGACGCCGATCACCGCGACGAGCGCACCGAGCGCGGTGACGATCAGCGGGAAGACGAGCCCCTCCTCGCCCATGGTCGCCTTGCCGAGGATGAGCGCGGCCACGAGGGTCACGGCGTACGACTCGAAGAGGTCCGCGGCCATGCCCGCGCAGTCACCGACGTTGTCGCCCACGTTGTCCGCGATGGTCGCGGCGTTGCGCGGGTCGTCCTCGGGGATGCCCTGCTCGACCTTGCCGACGAGGTCCGCGCCGACGTCGGCCGCCTTGGTGAAGATGCCGCCGCCGACGCGCATGAACATCGCGAGCAGCGCGGCCCCGAACCCGAAGCCCTCGAGCACCGCGGGCGCGTCGCCCTTGTAGACGAGGACGACGCCGGCCGCGCCGAGCAGTCCCAGCCCGACGACCGACATGCCCACGACGCCGCCGGTGCGGAACGCGATGCGCGCGCCCTCGGTCCTGCCACCGGGCCGGGTTGCGGCCGAGGCGACGCGGACGTTCGCCCGCACGGCGAGCCACATCCCGAGGTAGCCGATCGCCGCGGAGAAGACCGCGCCCAGGAGGAACGCGACGGACCGTCCGACCCGGACCCCGCCGTCGCCCGGGAGCAGGAACAGCAGCAGGAACACCGCACCGGCGAACAGGGCGAGCGTGCGGAACTGCCGGCTCAGGTAGGCGGCGGCGCCCTCCTGCACGGCCTGCGCGACGTCGCGCATGGCAGCGTTGCCCTCCTTCGCCGCGAGGACCTGTCTGCGCAGGACCAGGGCGAACAGGAGCGAGACGAGCGCGATCGCCGCGATCACGCCGACGATCATGAGACTTTCGGAACCGAGCGTGGGCATCCGTCCTCCTTGACGACTGCGGTCGCGCCGGGCCCCTGCCGACGCGATGGGGGTGAGTCTACGCACGTGTGATGCAGGTCACGACCATTCGTGCAGGACGTCACAAGGCGTCGCACCCCGGTCCGCGTCCGTCGGCGTCAGCCCGCCAGCCGGAACGCGAGCTCGTGGTCCCACTCGTCCAGGTCGGGCTGCTCGCCGGGGTCGGTCAGGTACGACTCGACGCGCGCGCCCCAGGCCCGCTGCTCGGCGTCGGCGTCCCACTCGAGTCCGCGGTCGGCGGCCCAGGCGAGCAGCTCGCCCGTCACGCGCTCGAGCTCGTCGGGGTGCCCGTGGTGGTGCACGACGACGTACCGGCCGGCGGGCAGGACGCCGGGCGTCGGTACGGTGCCGGTCGTCGGTCCGGGAAGGTCGTCCGTCGACGCGACGGGGACGCCCGCCTCGACGACGAGCTCGGACTCCATGTCGACCACGTGGTAGCGCAGGAACGCTGCGCCCACGGGCTCGACACCCTGCTCGTCGAGCCACGCGATGACCTCGGGGATGCGGTCGGCGATCTCGAGCATGGTGGTCATGGTCACGGCCCGCGTCACGCCGACGTACGGCTGGTCGGGGCGCTCCTCGATGGTGGGACTCTGCTGTGTCATGGGGTCTGGACCGGCCGACGGCGTCGGACTCATCGGCGACCCAACGGAACGCGCCGACCGGGCGTCATGATCGGTAGGAGGGCGGCCGGCAGGGCGCCCGTGACGGGAGGACGGTCTCGTGGCGCAGTCCGCACCACGGTGGGAGCTCGAGCTGGGTGACCTGGTCGCACGGCGGGGCCAGGCCCTGCGCGGGTACGCGACCCTGCTCTGCGGGGACGCGCGACAGGCGGAGGACCTGGTGCAGGACGCGCTCGTCAAGGTCTTCTCCCGGCTCCGACGGCCACCGGCGGTGCGTCCTGGCTCCGTCCGCACGCTCGATCTCGACGGCGGCCCCGACGACAGCGCCCGCGGGAGGGCCGGGATCGCGAGCGTCGAGGGCTACGTGCGCAGCGCGATCCTCACGCTGTACCTCGACGGCTACCGACGGCGCCGGCGATGGGTCGGGGTACGGCACCTGGTCGCGTCCGACGACGCGGTCCGCGGTCCCGAGGCGGTCGCGACGGCGCGCGCGGACGTCGCCGCGGGACTCGCGCGGCTGACCCCGCGGCAGCGCGCGTGCGTCGTGCTGCGGTACGTCGAGGACCTGACGGTGCCGCAGATCGCCGATGCCCTCGGCAGCGCCGAGGGAACGGTGAAACGCCACCTGCACGACGCGATGGCCACGCTCCAGGAGGCCCTCGCCGCGGACGGACGAACGGCGACGGGCCGGGCCGGACGGCCCCACGACGGGAGGGGATCACGATGACGAACCACGCGCGCGACGACGGGGAGATCCGCGACGGCGAGGGCGACGAGCTCGCCCGGGCCCTGCACGAGCTCGTCGACCTCGCCGGCGAAGACGCACCCACGCCGCTCGGCGCGGTGCGGGCACGGGTCCGGCGACGTCGGGCGGTGAAGAAGACGGCGATCGGCGCGGCGACGCTCGGCGTCGTCGGGGTGCTCGCGGTCGGGGTCGCGCAGCTCCCCTCCGCCCCGGTCGCGCCGGTCCTCCCGGCCGACCCGTCCCCGACCGCCCCCGGACCGGCGCCCTCGGAACCACCCGTCGAGCCGCCCGACGCAGTGCCCGACGACGTGCCCGACGACGCCACGACGGCCGGGTTCCAGCCGGGCTGGCTCGCGGGCACCGACCTCGTCTGCGGGATGTCGGTCGACGCGTTCACCGCGCTGACGGACCCGGCCCTCTCGCTGACGACGGACGGGCCGAGCCCGGAGGTCCCGGGGGTCGTCGACGTGACGCTGACGAACGAGGGCTCGACGACGCTCACCGGGGTGACGGCGACCGTCGCGCCGGTGGCGTGGGTGCGCGACGACGTCGTCGTGGCCGTCGGGCCGAACCAGCTCGAGAGCCCCCTGCCGCTCGACCTCGACGCGGGTGAGACCGTGTCGCTCGGTGCGGAACCCGTGCCGACCGACTACTGCTCCCCGGGGGACGACGGCCTGTTCACGACGCCCGTCCCCGCGGGCGACTACGACCTCCTCCCCTACCAGGGCGTGCTGCGCGACGGCACCTCGGACGGGGACGAGGTCTGGGCGGTCGGCACGGCGGTCCCCGTGACGCTCGCCGCGGACGGGACGGTCGCGCCGCGCGACTGAGCCCCGCCGGCCTGGCGGGGCCCGGCCCGCCGGGTCAGCTGCCGTGCGCGAGGCGGGCGACGACGTCGGGCCGGGTCAGCGGGAACAGGTGGCCCTGCCCGGCGACGCCGACCCGCTCGAGGCCGAGCGCGTCGGCGAGCTCGCGCTGCTCGCGCAGGAACCGGGCACCGGCGCGCTGCCCCGTGACCAGGAGCGGTCGCGCCGAGGGGGGCACCCGGCGCCCGGACTCCAGCAGGGCGAGCACGCGGGGGACCTGCTGCCAGCTGGCGAACCACTGGTCGGCGATCTCCAGCCACCCGGACCTGGTGCCGTACCGGGCCGCGGCGACGTCGGGCGGCAGGGCGTCGGGGCTCCCGGCCACCGCGCGGACTGCAGCACGACGCACCGCGGCACCGCTCCGCGACAGCGGCGCGGCGACCACGCCGACGACGGCCCGGGCCGCCCGGGTCACCCGGGTGCCGGGGTGCAGGGCAGGTCGGTGGGGCTCGAACGGGCTCACGGGGTCGAGCAGGACGAGGCGGGCGACCTCGTCCGGGTGCAGCAGCGTCCACTCCAGCGCCGCGAGACCGCCTGCCGAGTGACCGACCAGCCCGATCGGGACAGAACCGTCGGCACCGAGCGCGGCACGCAGCTCGTCCGCGGGCGCCGTGACCGGCGTGACCCACGCGTCGAGCACCCGCACGTCGCCGTCCGCGGCGAGCGCCCGCGCGAGCGGCGCGAAGTCCTCCGGGGCGAGCGCGAGGCCCGGCAGCACGACCCAGCGCATGCGGTTCCTCCGGTGCGACCGAGAGACGACGGACGAGACCGGCCCGTCGGGTCCGCGGACCGCTGCGGTCGGTCTCCTTCCAGCGTACGGACCGCACGCGGGGCGTGCGTAGGGTGGAGGACGTGGCCATGCACACTCCCCCCGGACCGACCGACCCGCACGACCTGCACGACCTGCACGAGCGCGCGTCCGCGCACGCCCGCGACCTCGCGGTGCTCGTCGAGGCGTCACCGTCGTCGTTCCACGCGGCCCACGAGGTCGCGCGGCGTCTCGTCGCCGCCGGCTTCACGCAGCTCGCGGAGACCGACCCGTGGCCGTCGCACGCGCCGCAGACCGGGCCCGAGCGCGCGGTGGACCGCACGCCCGACGTGGGCGGGCGGTACGTCGTCGTGCGCGACGGCGCGGTGATCGCCTGGGTCGTGCCCGCGGGCGCCACCGCGACGACACCGTTCGCCATCCTCGGCGCGCACACCGACTCGCCGGGGTTCAAGCTCAAGCCGCGGCCCACCCTCGTGCGCGAGGGCTGGTGGCAGGCCGGGGTCGAGGTGTACGGCGGGCCGCTGCTCAGCTCGTGGCTCGATCGCGAGCTCGAGCTCGCGGGGCGCGTCGTGACGGGCGACGGGACGGGTCCCGACGACGTGCACCTCGTCCGCACCGGACCGCTGCTGCGGATCCCCCAGCTCGCGATCCACCTGGACCGTGCGGTGAACGAGGGGCTCACGCTCGACAAGCAGCAGCACACCCAGCCCGTGTGGGGGCTCGGCGACGCGCACGACGCCGACGTGCTCGCGGAGCTCGCCCACCACGCGGGCGTGCGGGCGAGCGAGATCACCGGCTACGACGTCGTCGTCGCGGACACGCAGGCGCCCCGGGTGTTCGGCGCGCGCGGCGCGTTCCTCGCGTCGGGGCGCCTCGACAACCTGCTGTCCGTGCACGCGGGCCTCACGGCGCTGCTGGAGGTCGCGGGACCGCCCGGCGCGGGCGCGTCGGACGCCGTCCCCGCGACCATCCCCGTCCTCGCCGCGTTCGACCACGAGGAGATCGGCTCCGAGTCCCGCTCGGGCGCGTCCGGTCCCTTCCTCGCCGACGTGCTCGCCCGGATCGACGCGATGCAGGGCGCGACCGCCGAGGAGCAGCACCGACGGCTCGCCGCGTCGCTGTGCGTGTCGAGCGACGTCGGGCACTCGGTGCACCCCAACTACCCCGAGCGGCACGACCCCGCGAACCGCCCGCTCGCGGGCGGCGGGCCGATCCTCAAGATCAACGCGAACCAGCGGTACACGACCGACGCGCTCGGCGCCGCGGCGTGGGCGCGCGCGTGCGCGGCGGCAGGCGTGCCGAGCCAGGAGTTCGTGTCGCGCAACACCGTGCCGTGCGGCTCGACGATCGGCCCGCTCACCGCGACGCGCCTCGGGATCCGGACCGTCGACGTCGGCGTGCCGATCCTGTCGATGCACTCGGCGCGCGAGCTCACGGCCGTCGTCGACCCCTGGTACCTCGCGCGAGCCGTCGTGGAGGTCTTCCGGGGCTGACCCTGACGCCGCAGGGGGTGGGCGCCGGGTGGCAGACTCCTGTGGTGCCCGACGCCTCCGCCCCGACGGCCTCCGGGTCGAACCCGGCGACGACGAACCCGCTCCTCGACGTGCTCGTCGCGGGCGGTCGTCGCGCGGACCGGCTCACGCACGTGCGCGAGCTGCCGGCGCGCGAGGGTGTGCACGGCGACTGGCCCGCGTGGGCGGACACGTCGCTCGTCGCGGGGTACCGCGCACTCGGCGTCGAGCGACCGTGGGTGCACCAGGCCGCCGCCGCCGACGCCGCGTGGTCGGGCCGGCACGTCGCGCTCGCCACGTCCACGGGATCGGGCAAGTCGCTCGCGTTCTGGCTCCCGGCGCTCACGTCGGTCCGGGCCGACGTCGCGGCCCGCACGCTCGACCCCGGGCGCATCGAGTCGGTCACGCGCCGCGGGAGCGTGCTGTACCTCTCGCCGACCAAGGCCCTGGCCGCCGACCAGCTCGCCGGGCTGCAGCGCCTCCTCGACGCCGCCGGGACGCGCGACGTGCGGGTGTCGACCTGCGACGGCGACACGTCGCCCGACGAGCGCCGGTGGGTGCGCGAGCACGCCGACGTCGTCCTGACCAACCCCGACTTCCTGCACTTCGCGCTGCTGCCGAACCATCGGCGCTGGTCGCGGCTGCTGCGCGACCTGCGGTACGTCGTCGTGGACGAGGGGCACGCGTACCGCGGCACCTTCGGCGCGCACGTGTCTCTCGTGCTGCGGCGGCTGCGGCGCCTCGCGGCGCACTACGCGCGCGAAGGGGACCCGGCGCCGACGTTCGTCGTGGCGTCGGCGACGACGGCGGACCCGGGCGCGAGCGCGGCGCGGCTCGTGGGCGTGGACGCGGCGGAGGTCGTGACGGTCGCGGGCGACACGTCCCCGACCGGGCACCGGACGTTCGCGCTGTGGGAGCCGCCGGTCGTCGTGGGCTTCGACGCGGCGGCGCAGGCAGCGCACGACCAGCACGTCGACGACCCGACCGTCCCGACCACGGTCACCGAGGCACCCGAGCACCCGCGCCGCAGCGCGACGTCGGAGGTGGCCGACCTGCTCGCCGACCTCGTCCTCGCGGGGGCCCGCACGCTCGCGTTCACCCGGTCGCGCCGCGGCGCCGAGGCCGTCGCGACGCAGACGCAGGACTACCTGCGACCGGTCGACGCCGGTCTCTCGCGGCGCGTCGCCGCGTACCGCGGCGGGTACCTGCCCGAGGAACGGCGCGAGCTCGAGGACGCGGTGCGCACGGGAGCCGTGCGGGCGCTGGCCACGACGAACGCGCTCGAGCTCGGCGTCGACATCTCCGGGCTCGACGCGGTGCTGATCGCCGGTTGGCCGGGCACGCGCATGTCGGTGTGGCAGCAGGCCGGGCGGGCGGGGCGCGCGGGCGCGGACGGGCTCGTGGCGTTCGTCGCGCGCGAGGACCCGCTCGACACGTTCCTCGTGCACCACCCCGAGGCGATCTTCGACGCACCGCTCGAGGCCACGGTGTTCGACCCCGCGAACCCGTACGTGCTCGCGCCGCACCTGTGCGCGGCCGCCGCGGAGGTCCCGCTGCGGACGTCGGACCTCGCCGCTCTCGGCGACCCGGAGGCGGTGACGGACCTGCTGGGCGTGCTCGTCGCGCGCGGTGCGCTGCGACGAAGGTCCTCGGGTTGGTACTGGACGCACGCGCAGCCCGCGGCGGGCATGACGGACCTGCGCGGCTCGGGCGGGTCGCCCGTCCGCGTCGCCGAGGCGAGCACGGGTCGGCTGCTCGGGACCGTGGACGCGGCCTCGGCCGACGGCTCCGTGCACGACGGCGCGGTGTACGTCCACCAGGGCGCGATGTACGTCGTCGAGCACCTCGACCTGCACGACGGCGTCGCGCTCGTGCGCCGCACGGACGTGGACTTCGGGACGTGGTCGCGCAGCACGACGTTGATCACGATCGTCGAGGAGCCGGGTGCGGGCGACGCAGCGGCGGGGCGTGACGTGGTCGGACGGAGCTGGGGACCGGTCGGGTGGGGCTACGGGCCGGTGGACGTGAGCTCGCAGGTCGTGAGCTTCCAGCGCCGCCGGCTGCCCGACCTGCAGATCCTCGGGACGGAGCCGCTCGACCTGCCCGAGCGCACCCTGCCGACCATGGCGGTGTGGTGGACCGTGCCCGAGTCCGTGCTCGAGGAGGCCGGGGTCGACGCGGACGAGGCGCCCGGTGCGCTGCACGCCGCCGAGCACGCGTCGATCGGCCTGCTGCCGCTCCTCGCGACGTGCGACCGCTGGGACCTCGGCGGCGTGTCGACCGCGCTGCACCTCGACACCGAGCAGGCGACCGTGTTCGTCTACGACGCGTACCCCGGCGGTGCCGGGTTCGCCGAGCGCGGGTACGAGCTCGGCGCGACCTGGCTGCGCGCCACGCGCGACGCGATAGCCCGCTGCCCGTGCCACGACGGCTGCCCCGCGTGCGTCCAGTCCCCCAAGTGCGGGTCGTACAACGCACCGCTCGACAAGGACGCCGCCGTGCGCCTGCTCGACGCCGTCCTCGCGCACGCGCCGTCCTGACCTGCCCGTCTGACGCGCCCGCCGAACCCCGGGTTACGCCCCCGTCGGGCCGGCCGAGACCTGGCCTACCTCCCCATCACGCCGCTGATCGGGAGGCAGCCCAGGGTTCGGCACCGGCCGGGCACCGTCACCGCAGCGTCGCCGGTCCGGCCCGCGCGGACGCGTGGGTGCTGCCGAGCCGGACGCCGAGCACGTCGACGCCGCTCGTGCTCGCGACGTCGACCCGGACCGAGCCGTCGCCCACCGGTGCGCACGCGGTCACGGTCACGTCGTTGCGCACAGCGACCTCCCCGGCGCGGGCGCACGGGTCCCACCCGTCACGCAGGGCCGTCGCCGCGGCGAGCGCCGCGAGGTCGGCACCGGCCTGCGCCGACCCGCGCGCCCGCTGGGCCTGCGCGAGCGCGGCGAGCGCGAGCAGGCAGACCAGCAGGGCCGCGACGACGGCCAGCACCAGCACCGTGCCGGAGCCACGCTCGCCCCCGTCGGGCCCCGGCGACGACGTCACGGCTCGACCCATGCCTCGGCACGACCGCTGACGCGCAGCGGTCCGGTCAGCCCGCCCCCCACCACCGGCGTGCTGACCTCCACCGCGAGCCACGGGTCACCACGCGTCAGCGTGACCTCGGCACCGTCGCCGGCGACGCGTAGGGCGGTGTCGCGCACCACCGCGTCCTCCTCCCCGATCGCCGCCGCCCGGGCCGCGGCCCTCGCCGCGTCCGCGGCGCGCATCTGGGCGCCCGCGGCTGCGGCGAGGGTGAGCACGGTGACGAGGACCAGGACGACCGCGGGCAGCGCGACGGCGAGCTCCACGGTGACCGCTCCTCGTTCGCGGTCCGCTCGCGCACGACGTCGACCGTCCCGGCGCACCGCGGTCGTCCTGGGCCGTCGCACGGATCAGCCCAGCGACAGCGCGCTGCGCACGATGCCGACCAGCAGCTCGCGCACCTCGCCGCTCTTGAGGACGGCGATCAGCAGCCCGGCGAACCCGGCTGCCGCGACGGTGGCGATCGCGTACTCGGCGGTCGCGAGCCCGGCCTCCGGGTCCTGCCCGGCAGCCCGACCCGTGAGCCTTCCCGTGAGCCGGCCGGTCAGCCCGGCCACGGGCCGGCGGGACGTCCGGGCGGGCGCCCTCGACGGGCTCTGTGCGGTCGGTGTCGTCATGACGTGGTCCTTCCTCCTGGCCCGCGGACGCGGGCGTGCGCGCCCACTGTGGCGACCACGCGCCGTCGGGCGCCCGGGTCGTGCGCAGGACGGTGGACAGACCCCTCGTGGGACGGTCCTGTGGACGGTCAGGGACCGCGGGTTCCCGCGGACGGGCGTGCCCATGGCGACGAGCAGACGACCGCAGAGGTATCTGCCAGAGTGGTGTCGATCCGGGCCCGTGCCGCGCGTCAACATCACGGGGACACCGACCGGTCGTCCCCGTCCGGCCACGACCGGACTGTCGGCACGACGCAAGGAGACGACCATGAGCACCGAGTACGTCATCCTCATCCACGACGACGAGAGCGCCTGGGTCGACCCGGCGCCGGGCTTCCCCGAGGCGACCTTTGCGCGCCACGACGAGTTCACGCGGCTCGCCACGGATGCGGGTCACCGGATCACGGGCGGGGGCGAGCTGCACAAGACGCCGACGGCGCGCGTCGTTCGGCCGGGCGCGACGCCCGCGCAGGCGATCGTGACCGACGGGCCGTTCGCCGAGCTCGCGGAGCAGGTCGGCGGGTACTACGTCGTCGAGACGGGCGACCTCGACGGGCTGCTGTCCGTCCTCGGGACGGCGTTCGCCGGGAGCCCGGAGACCTTCGAGGTGCGGGCCGTCGTCACGAGCGAGGACCGGGCCACCCAGGACGCCGCGGACCAGGGAGCGGCAGGTCTCTCCGAGGTGACGGCGTGAGGTTCATGCTGCTGCTGCACGAGGACGAGCAGGTATGGGCGGGCGCGAGCGCCACGCAGCGCGACGAGTACGGCCGCCGCCACGACGCGTTCGCCGCGGCGGTGAGCGAGCGCGGCACGATCGTCGCGGGCGAGGCGTTGAGCACCGTCACCGCGGCGACGACCGTCCGCCGTCGCGGCGACGCCGTCGTGGTGACCGAGGGGCCGTACGCCGAGACGGTCGAGCAGCTCGGCGGGTTCTACGTCGTCGACCTGCCCGACCTCGACGCGGCGCTCGAGGCCGTCGCCCTGCTGCCGCCGTACTCCGTCGAGATCCGGCCGGTGGTGGATGTCGACGACCTCTAGCCCGGTGCCGGCGCCTGGCGGGCGCGACGTGACGGCAGCGCTGGAGTCCGCGTGGCGCGAGCACTGGGGTCGGCTCCTCGCCGCTCTCGTCGGCCGGTACCGCCGGCCGGACCTTGCCGAGGACTCCCTCGCGGACGCCTATGCCGCCGCAGCCCGCGTGTGGCCCGTCGAGGGTGTGCCGGACAACCCCGCCGGCTGGCTGCGCACCGCGGCCGGCCGGCGGCTCCTGGACCGGCTGCGAGCGGAGGCCGTCGCGACGAGGAAGGAGCCGCTGATGGTGGTCGAGGAGCGTTCCCGTCCCGGTCCGCCCGACCCGGCCGCCGACACCGACGACGGCGCGCACGTCCCCGACGACCGGCTGCGACTCGTCTTCGCGTGCTGCCACCCGGCGTTGTCACCGGAGTCGCGGGCCGCGCTGACGCTGCGGTTCGTCGCCGGTGTCACGGTTCCCGAGATCGCGAGGTTGTTCCTCGTGCCGGAGGCCACGATGGCCGCGCGGGTCACGCGCGCGAAGAAGCGCCTCGCGGCGTCGGGCATCCCGTTCGCCGTCCCGCGGCCGGGCCACCTGGACGAGCGGCTCGACATGGTCGCGGTCGTCCTCTACCTCACGTTCACCGCGGGCTACGCGCCCGGCACGGGTCCGGACGTCGTGCGCGTGGCGCTCGCCGGCGAGGCGATCCGGCTCGTCCGGCTGCTCGACGAGCTGCTGCCGGGCCGTCCCGTGGTCCGGTCCCTGCTCGCCCTCCTCGTGCTGCAGCACTCGCGTCGCGACGCGCGTACCGGGCCCGACGGCGCCCTCGTCCTCCTGCCCGACCAGGACCGGTCGCGCTGGCACGCGGACGAGATCGCGGCGGGGCTCGAGCTGCTCGCCTCGGTGCCCGACCTGCCCGACGACGTCCCCGGGCTCGCCGCCGAGTACCTCCTCCAGGCACGGGTCGCCGCGGCCCACGCGACCGCGCCCACCGCGGCCGCGACGGACTGGTCGGCCATCGCCGGTCACTACGAGCGGCTGGACCACCTCACGGGATCGCCGGTGGTCCGCCTGGCCCGCGCGGTCGCGGTCGCCGAGGCGGACGGCCCCGACGCCGGCCTCGCCCTCGTCGACGGGAGCGACGGTCACGACGGGGTCGGTGCCGCGCTGCGGCACCACCACCGGCTGCCTGCCACGCGCGCCGAGCTGCTGGCCCGCGCAGGCCGGGTCGAGGAGGCGGTCGAGGCGTTCGACCTCGCGATCGCCGCGTGCGCGAACGACACCGAGCGCGCGCACCTCGTCCGGCGGCGGGGCGAGACCGTGAGCGCAGGTCACGGCGAGCAGGCCTGATCACCCGGTCAGCAGACCGGCACCGAGCGAGAGCAGCACCGGCAGCAGGCCGAGCAGGACGAACGCGGGCAGCAGGCACAGCCCGAGCGGGAGCACGAGGTGGACGCCGAGCCGCGCGGCCGCAGCACGCGCCGCCGCCGCGCGGTCCTGACGCAGCGCGTCCCCGGCCGTGCGCAGCGCACCGGCGGGGGCGGCGCCGTGCACCCACGCGGGACGCAGCGCCCGCCCGACGACTCCCAGCCGCTCGGGCGACCCCGACCACGCCACGTCCCACGAGGCGCCGAGCACGAGCGCGGCCCCCGCGCGGCGCAGCCCGGCGCCGTCGGGTCCCGAGACGGCCGACCCCACGACGTCCAGGGCCCGTGGCACCGAGGCGCCGGACCGTACGGCTGCCGCGAGGAGCTCGAGCAGGACGCCGATCTCGACGTCGTGGGCCCGCGTCGCCGCGACCGCGGGAGCCGGACCTCGCCCGATCGTCCGGACCCGGCGCTCGGCGGCGGCTCGTGCGACCCACCACGGCGACACCGCGACGAGCAGGCACCCGACCACGACCGGCACGACGCTCATGCCTCCTCCCCCGCTGCCCGGGCGCGGCCGACGAGGCGCGCCGACCACGAGCGTCCCGCGAGGAGGAGGAGCACCCCGAGGACGATCCCGGTCGTGCCTGCGCCCCCTCCGGCGGCCGTCGCGACCGGGTCAGCGCCGAGCGCGTACCCGAGCACGAGCCCGACGACGGGGAGCCACAGCAGGACGCGTGCCGTCGAGCGCGGCCCCGCGAGCGCAGCCTCCCGCCCGGCCCTCGCCTCGGCCTCGGCGGCGACGGACGCGGCGACCTGGTCGAGGACGGTCGCGAGCGGCGCCCCGACGTCGACGGCGAGCCGGCACGCGGCGACGAGCGCGTGCGCGGTGGACCGCCCGCCGACGTGCGGCGCGAGGTCCACCACGGACGGGATCCCCGCGGTGTCGGGCCGCACCCCGAGCGTGCGTTCCCAGGCAGCACCCGGCGACGCACCCGCGCGCACGAGCGCGCCGACCTGCGCGACGACGAGCCGCACCCGTTCCGGCTCGCCCCGCCCCTGCCCGCGGCGCCGCTGCAGCACGCGCGGGCGCCACCCGCGCGGCTGCGGATCGCCGCCGAGCGGCGCACCGCCCCCGGTACCCGCGTGGACGGCCACCAGGTGCGCACGTCGGCCGCCGCGCTCGAGCACGCACCACGCGGCGACCCCGACGAGCAGGCCCACCAGCGGGCCCACCGACGCGCCGCTCACGGGCGCGACCCCCGCTCGGCCGCACCGGGCCCGGCGGCACCGGGCGCACCGAGCCCGCCCGCTCGCAGCCAGCGGCGTGCGAGCTCCTCCCACGCGGGTCCGGGCACGGGTTCGCCCACACCGTCCCAGGTCGCCCCGACGGTGACGCGCAGGCCGCCGCGCGCGTCGGTCCCCACGACGCCGACCTGGGCGAGCCGACGCCGCGTGCCGGCGCCGTGCCGCGTACGGACGAGGTGGAGCACGACGTCCAGCCCGCCGGACGCCTGCGCGGCGACCGCCGCCCGGTCCATGCCGGCGAGGGCGGCGAGCGCCTCGAGCCGCGCCGGGACCACCTCGACGTCGTTCGCGTGGATGGTCGCGAGGCCTCCGTCGTGCCCCGTGTTGAGGGCCATGAGCACCTCCCGCACCTCCGCGCCACGGCACTCGCCGAGGACGATCCGGTCGGGTCGCATCCGCAGCGCCGCGCGCACGAGGTCGGCGAGGTCGACGCCGCCGGCGCCCTCGACGTTGGGGCGGCGCGCCGTGAGGGGCACGACGTGCGGGTGGTCGGGGACCAGCTCGCGCGCCTCCTCGACGCACACGACCCGCTCGTCGGGCGGGACGAGCGCCAGCAACGACGCGAGCAGGGTCGTCTTGCCCGTGCCGGTGCCGCCGGAGACGAGCATGCTGGCGCGTCGGGAGACGAGGGCCCGCAGCAGACCGGCCCAGGCGGGCGGGACCGTCCCGGCGCGCACGAGCGTCTCGAGGTCGAACGCGTGGGTGCGCAGGACGCGCAGCGAGATGACCGCGCCCACCTCGCACACGGGCGCGACGAGCGCGTGGAGACGTGTGCCGTCGGGCAGGCGCGCGTCCACCAGCGGACAGGCGTCGTCGAGACGTTGGCCGCCGGCCGCGGCGAGGCGCACGGCGAGCGCGCGCACGTCGTCCGGGCCGCCGAGGTCGACGTCCGACCGCTCGAGCCCGGCGCCCCGGTCGAACCACACGTCGCGCGGCCCGTTGACGAGCACGTCCGTGACCCCCGGCTCGTCGAGCAGCGGCTGGAGCGGTCCCGCGCCGAACAGCTCGGCCCGGGCGGTGCGTGTGAGCTCGCGCAGTGCCGTCGTTCCCAGCACCCGGCCGGACGCGCGCAGGGCCTCGGTGAGCCGTGCGTCGTCGGCGACGAACCCGCCGTCCCGGTGCTCGCCGCCGCGCACGAGACGGTCCCGGACGCCGTCCATCAGGGCCTGCGGGGCGCGCGTCACGCGTCGCCGCCAGGCGCGAGGTAACGTGCCGCGAGCCGTCGGCCCGCGCGCACGAGCGGTCCGGGACCGGCGCACGGCCCGAGACCGCGCTCGATCCCGAGCGCGACACCGCGGTCACGGCCCACCCGGGTCGCCACCTCGAGCCCGACGGCGTCCGCCACCTCCGCCCCCGACAGCCCACCGGGCGCCGGTCCGCGCACCACGAGCGCGGCCGGCACCCCACCGACACGCTCGCGCACGCCGACGGCGCCGGCGACGGCCGGCACGTCCAGCGGGGTCACGACGAGCAGCTCGGTGCAGGCGTCGAGCAGCGCGTGGCCCGGCGCACCGACGACGAGGCCGGCACGTGGCAGGTCAAGGACGAGGAGGCCACCACGCGCCGTGCAGGAGTCGGCGAGCGCGGCGACGACGTCGAGCACGGCGTCGCCCGCGGCACCGGCACTCCCGTCCGGGCCGACGGCGCCGGCAGGCCCGTGGGCACCCGAGCCGCTCACGACCGCGACGCCCGACCAGTGCGGCAGCCGTGCGGCGAGGTCCTCCCCGTCGAGACGTCCGCGCGCGTCGTGCAGGTCCGGCCAGCGCACCCCGGGGACGGACTCGAGGCCGAGGAGTACGTCGAGCCCGCCGCCCGACCCGGTGAGGTCGACCAGGCACACCGGCCCGCCGGGTCCCACCCGGCGGACCGCGCCGCGCGCGACGGACGCGGCGACGACGCTCGCGCCCGCACCGCCGCGCGCCCCCGTCACGCCGACGACCGCCCCCGCCGTCCCGCCCACCGGTCTCCCTGCCACGACCCGACCCCTCCGTCCGGACCCGGCGCCGCCACCCTCCGTCCGGACGGTCTGCCGCGACGGCTCTCCCTGCTGCCTCCGACGTCCCCGCACCTTGCCCCGACGGACAGGCACACACACCGCCGCAGGGCCGGGCTGTGGACGAGACCTCCACAAATCGGTCCTGTGGACGGTCACGACGCCCGGCTAGGCTCACGTCCGTGACGCAGACCCGGATCGCAGCGTTCTTCGACCTGGACAAGACGATCATCGCGACGTCGTCGGCCGCGGCCTTCTCGCGCCCGTTCTTCGCGGGCGGGCTCATCACGCGCGCCGACGTGATCCGCAGCGCGTACGCCCACTTCCTGTTCATGGCCGGGGGCGCCGACGCGGACCAGACGGAGCGCCTGCGCGCCCACCTGTCCGCGCTCGTCACCGGCTGGGACGTCGCGACCGTCTCGCGCATCGTCGCGGAGACGCTGCACGAGCACATCGACCCCGTCGTCTACGCCGAGGCGGTCGAGCTCATCGAGGCGCACCACGAGCGGGGCCACGACGTGATCGTCGTGTCCGCGTCCGGGAGCGAGCTCGTCGAGCCCATCGCGGCGGTCCTCGGCGCCGACCACGCGATCTCCTCGAGCATGGAGGTCGTCGACGGCCGGTACACGGGCCTGATCGACTTCTACGCGTACGGGGAGAACAAGGCGACGGCGATCCGCGAGCTGGCCGAGCGCGAGGGGTACGACCTCGCGGCCAGCTACGGCTACTCGGACTCCGTGACCGACGCCCCGATGCTCGACGCCGTGGGTCACGCCTTCGCGGTGAACCCGGACCGGACCATGCGGCGCCTCGCCGAGGAGAACGGCTGGGACGTCCTGACGTTCACGCGGCCCGTCGCGCTGGGCTCCCGCGTGCAGGCGTCGATCCCGCTCCTCGCGGCCGTCGGCGTGGTCGCGGTCGGTCTCGCGACGTGGCTCGTGCTGCGCGTCGTGCGCCACCGCCGCACCCGGGTTCGAACACCGTAGAACACGCTGTGAGGATCGCCCCCCGCGGGTTGCGTTCCGCCCCGGCCGGGGTTGTCATGGAGGGACAACAGCATCGCGGCGGCACCCACGCGCAGGTAGTCCACGCTAGGACTCGCTGACCGGGTACCCGGGACGCTGACGACGCGACAGCACCGTCAGCCCCGACCGTTGCAGACGAACATGCCGTGCACGCATGATCACCGTCGCCGCTGGCGACGTCGGCGTCCGCAAGGGCGCCGTCGTCGTGTCCGGGCCGTCCACCGTGAACCCGTCCACCGGGACATACTGGGACCATGTCCTCGGCGCCGAGCGTGTCCTCCTCCATCACCGTCCGCCTCGAGGTCGAGGCCCGCCCCACGGCCGTGAGCGAGCTGACGACCGCGATCGAGCACACCGGCGGGATCGTGTCCGCCCTCGACGTCACGGCGTCGGGCCACGAGCGGATCACGGTCGACGTCACCGTCGCGACGCGCGGCGAGGAGCACGCAGGCGAGATCGTCGCGGCCCTGCGGGGGCTGTCGGGGGTCGTCGTCGACCGTGTGTCCGACCGCACGTTCCTGCTCCACCTCGGCGGGAAGCTGAAGATCGAGTCGAAGGTGCCGATCCGCAACCGCGACGACCTGTCGATGATCTACACACCAGGCGTCGCGCGCGTGTGCGAGGCCATCGCGGCCAACCCCGACGACGCGCGCCGCCTCACCATCAAGCGCAACACGATCGCGGTGGTGACGGACGGCACCGCCGTCCTCGGCCTCGGCGACATCGGCCCGCTCGCGTCGCTGCCCGTGATGGAGGGCAAGGCGGCGCTCTTCAAGCGGTTCGCCGACATCGACGCGTTCCCCGTCGCGCTCGACACGACCGACGTCGACGAGATCGTGCGGACCGTCAAGGCGATCGCGCCCGTGTTCGCCGGCATCAACCTGGAGGACATCTCGGCGCCGCGCTGCTTCGAGATCGAGGCGCGCCTGCGCGCCGAGCTCGACATCCCGGTGTTCCACGACGACCAGCACGGCACGGCGATCGTCGCGCTCGCGGCGCTGAGCAACGCGCTCACGGTCGTGGGCAAGGACCTGCCCGACGTGCGCGTGGTCCTGTCCGGCGCGGGCGCGGCGGGCACGGCCGTGCTGCGGCTCCTCCTCGCGGCCGGGGCGCGCGACGTCGTCGTCGCGGACGTCGAGGGGGTCGTCCACCCCGCGCGTCCGGGCCTGTCCCCGTCGCTCGCGTGGACGGCGGTGAACACGAACCCGCGCCACGTGACCGGGACGCTGCGCGACGCCGTCGTGGACGCCGACGTGTTCATCGGCGTCTCCGCACCGGACGTCATCACCGGGGACGACGTCGCCCGCATGGCACCGGACGCTATCGTGTTCGCGATGGCGAACCCGCGGCCGGAGGTCGACCCGGTCGAGGCCGCGCGGCACGCCGCGATCGTCGGGACCGGGCGCAGCGACTTCGCCAACCAGATCAACAACGTCCTCGCCTTCCCGGGCGTGTTCCGCGGGCTGCTGGACGCGCAGTCGCACGAGATCACGGACGCGATGCTGCTCGCCGCGGCGCGCGCGCTCGCGTCGGCCGTGCACCCCGACCAGCTCAACCCGACCTACATCATCCCGAGCGTGTTCAACCCGGAGGTCACGACGCTCGTCGCCGCCGCGGTCGAGCAGGCCGCACGAGCCCAGCAGGAGGCCTGAGCAGTGCAGCGCGTCACGACCAGGAACGCCACCTTCCAGCTGTGGCAGGCCCTGCTGACCAACCGCACCAAGCGGCACCGCGCCGGCGAGCTCCTGGTCCAGGGCGTGCGACCGATCACGCTCGCGGTCGAGTCCGGCTGGACGGTCCGCACGTGGCTCGTCGACGCCGACCGCTCTCTCTCGACGTGGGCGCACCGGATGCTCGACGACGTCCGCGCGGCCCGGTACGCGGTGTCGAGCGAGCTCATGGCCGAGCTGGGCGGCAAGGACGACGACGCGCCGGAGCTGCTCGCGGTCGTCGAGATGCCGCCGGACGACCTCGGGCGCATCACGGTCGGCACCGAGGGCGCGGCCTTCCTCGGGGTCGTCCTCGACCGGCCGACGAGCCCCGGGAACGTCGGGACGGTCGCGCGCTCGCTCGACGCGTTCGGCGGGACCGGGCTGGTCGTGGCCGGCCACGCCGCGGACCCGTACGACCCCCGCGCGGTCCGCGCGAGCACCGGCTCGATCTTCTCCGTCCCTGCGGTACGTGTGCCGTCGGGACGCGAGGTCGTCGACTGGGTCGCGGCGCAGCGCGCGGCGGGGACCCCGCTCACGCTCGTCGGCACGGACGAGCACGGCGACGTCGAGCTCGCCGACCACGACCTCACGGGTCCGACCCTGGTCCTGACGGGCAACGAGAAGTCCGGCCTGAGCGCGGGGTGGCGCGAGGCCTGCGACGTCACGGTGAGCATCCCGATGGGCGGGTCGGCGAGCTCGCTCAACGCCGCGAGCGCGACGACGGTCGTGCTGTACGAGGCGGTGCGCCAGCGTCGGGCAGCGGGTGGGGCGAGTTTGTCAGCACCATGACCGAATAGCGGTCCGAGGTGACGGCGGTCACCTCGGCGGGGCTAGACTCGCGACGGCGGGGCTCGCCCCGCGCACCCTCGGCGCGCTGCTGCGTACGCGCCGTCGGGCACCGCACCAGAGTCGATGCGCACCGGAGGTCAGCGTGCCAGAGAACGAGCCCACCACCGCCCAGACCGGCCTGGAGAACCTCCTCCACGAGACACGAGCGTTCCCGCCGAGCCCGCACTTCGCCGCGCAGGCCAACGCGCAGCCGGGCATCTACGACGAGGCGGCGGCAGACCGGCTCGCCTTCTGGGCGAAGCAGGCGAACGACCTCGTGACATGGCGGAAGCCCTTCACCGAGACCCTCGACTGGTCGCAGGCACCCGTCGCGCGCTGGTTCGGGGACGGGACGCTCAACGCCGCGTACAACGCGGTCGACCGGCACGTCGAGGCCGGCCTCGGGGACCGCGTGGCGATCCACTTCGAGGGCGAGCCGGGCGACACGCGCACGGTCACGTACGCCGAGCTCCAGCGCGAGGTGTCGCGCGCGGCCAACGCGCTCGCAGCGCTCGGCGTGACGACCGGCGACCGCGTCGTCATCTACCTGCCGATGATCGTCGAGGCCGTCGTCGCGATGCTCGCGTGCGCCCGGATCGGCGCGCCGCACTCCGTCGTGTTCGGCGGCTTCTCCGCCGACGCGCTCCGCAGCCGCATCGCCGACGCCGAGGCGACCCTCGTCATCACGGCGGACGGCGGCTACCGCCGCGGGTCCGCGTCCGCGCTCAAGCCCGCGGTCGACGAGGCGGTCGGCCCCAAGGAGGGTGCACCCGAGACGACGGTGGAGCACGTGCTCGTCGTGCGCCGCACCGGCCAGGACACCGCGTGGACCGAGGGCCGCGACGTCTGGTGGCACGACGCGCTGGAGTCCGCGGACACGACGCACGAGCCCGCGTGGGTCGAGGCGGAGCACCCGCTGTTCATCCTCTACACGTCCGGCACCACCGGGAAGCCCAAGGGCATCCTCCACACCACCGGCGGCTACCTCACGCAGGCCGCGTTCACGCACAAGAACGTGTTCGACCTCAAGGCCGAGTCGGACGTCTACTGGTGCACTGCCGACATCGGCTGGGTCACCGGCCACTCGTACGTCGTCTACGGACCGCTGCTCAACGGCGCGACCCAGGTGATCTACGAGGGCACCCCCGACACGCCGCACCACGGCCGCTGGTGGGAGCTCGTCGAGAAGTACCAGGTCTCGATCTTCTACACGGCGCCGACCGCGATCCGCGCCTGCATGAAGTGGGGCGAGGAGATCCCGGCGAAGTTCGACCTCTCGTCGCTGCGCGTCCTCGGGTCGGTCGGCGAGCCGATCAACCCGGAGGCGTGGATGTGGTACCGCCGCGTGATCGGGGGCGACGAGGCGCCGATCGTCGACACGTGGTGGCAGACCGAGACGGGGGCGATCATGATCTCGCCGCTGCCCGGGGTCACGGCCACCAAGCCGGGGTCCGCCCAGGTGCCGCTCCCGGGCATCTCCGCGACCGTGGTCGACGACGAGGCCACGGAGGTGCCGAACGGTGGCGGTGGCTACCTCGTGCTGTCCGAGCCGTGGCCGTCGATGCTGCGCGGCATCTGGGGCGACCTCGAGCGGTTCAAGGACACCTACTGGTCCCGGTTCCCCGGCATCTACTTCGCCGGTGACGGTGCGAAGAAGGACGACGACGGCGACATCTGGCTGCTCGGCCGCGTGGACGACGTCATGAACGTGTCCGGTCACCGGCTGTCCACCACGGAGATCGAGTCGGCGCTCGTCTCGAACCCGATGGTCGCCGAGGCCGCGGTCGTGGGCGCGGCGGACGAGCTGTCCGGTCAGGCCGTCGTCGCGTTCGTCATCCTGCGTGGGGAGCACGCGGCACGCGCTGCCGACGCCGACGGCGCAGCAGCGGTCCAGACCGAGCTGCGCAACCACGTGGCGAAGGAGATCGGCCCGATCGCGAAGCCGAAGAAGATCCTCGTCGTGGCGGAGCTGCCCAAGACCCGCTCGGGCAAGATCATGCGCCGCCTCCTGCGCGACGTCGCGGAGAACCGCGCCGTCGGGGATGCGACGACGCTCGCCGACTCGTCCGTCATGGATCTCATCGCCGCGGGCCTGCAGAAGCCGGCCTCCGAGGACTGAGCACCACGAACGGGATCGGTGCCGTCGTCGCGACGACGGCACCGACCCCGTTCTCGTCCGTGAGCAGGCGCGTGCTCGGCACCGCCTAATCGGTTCAGTCCCTGCCCGACGCCGACCGGTCCCCTCACGATGTCGGAGCACGCCGCCCGGTGCGTGCGTCGCCGACAGAGACGAGGACGTCCGATGAGCCGCCCCGAACCATCACGTGCCGCAGACGCCGCCCGGTCGCCCGGGTCAGGACGGCTCGCCCCGCTCGTCGCCGGCCTGACGACCGCTGCACTGCTCGGAGCGACGGCCGTCGTCGCGAGCGCGCACGCCGCGTCCGCCGCCGAGGCTGACACGCCGCCCGGTATCCACGTGAGCGACGGCAGGGTCGTCGAGGCGGACGGCACCGACCTCGTCCTGCGCGGCGTCAACCACGCGCACACCTGGTACACGCACACCACCGGCTCGTTCGCCGACATCAAGGCCGCCGGCGCGAACTCGGCGCGCGTCGTGCTCTCGAGCGGCGACCAGTGGACGCGCAACACCCCCGAGGACGTCGCGAACGTCGTCGACCTGTGCGAGGAGAACCGCCTCGTGTGCATCCTCGAGGTGCACGACACCACGGGCTACGGCGACCAGTACGCGCCCGACGCCGCGACCCTGGGCCAGGCCGTCGACTACTGGGAGGACCTCTACCCGACGCTCGCCGGCACCGAGGACTTCGTCATGGTGAACATCGGCAACGAGCCGATGGGCAACGACGACGCCACCAACGCCACCTGGGCCACCGAGACCTCCGACGCGATCGGACGACTGCGCACGATCGGGTACGAGCACGCGCTCGTCGTCGACGCCCCCAACTGGGGGCAGGACTGGAAGAACTCCATGCGGCCCGCGGCGGCGGGCGTGTTCGCCGCCGACCCGGACGCCAACACGATCTTCTCGATCCACATGTACGGCGTCTACAACCAGCACCAGACGGTGACCGACTACCTGGAGTTCTTCACCGGCGCCGGTCTGCCGATCATGGTCGGCGAGTTCGGCTGGCAGCAGACCTCCGCCGACGTCGACGAGGACTGGGTGCTCGCAGAGGCGGAACGGCTCGGCCTCGGTTGGCTCGCGTGGTCGTGGAGCGGCAACACGGACCCGTACCTCGACATGGTGCTGGGCTTCGACCCGGCGGCCCCGAGCGCGTGGGGGACGCGCATCATCGACGGACCGCAGGGCCTGCGCGAGACAGCCGTCGAGGCGTCGTGGTTCGGCGGCGACGGGCCGACGGACCCGCCCACGGATCCGCCGACCGACCCGCCCACGGATCCGCCCACGGGCGAGGCGTGCACGGCGGTGCTGCGGGTCGCGAACACGTGGCCCGGCGGCTGGCAGGGAGAGGTCGTCGTCACGGCCGGTGACGACGCGGTCTCCGGCTGGACCGCGCGCTTCGACCTGCCCGCCGGTGCCGCCGTCGCGCAGCTCTGGGGCGGCGTGCACAGCTCGACCGCGGACGGCGAGCAGGTGACGAACGCCGCGTGGAACGGCACGCTCACCGCGGGCGGCACGGCCACGGCCGGCTTCATCGGCACCGGGACGGCACCGACGACCGCACCCGAGGTCGCCTGCGCCGCGAGCTGAGCCTGCCGAACCCCGGGTTGCCCGCCGTTCCGGTCCCGGATCGGCCCGCAACCCGGGGTTCGGCACGCCCAGGGCGTGCGCGGGCTAGGCTCGCACGATGGCCACAGCAGATCCGGCGCAGCACGCCATGCTGCTCGAGCAGCTCGACCTGCGCACCGACTGCTCACGCTGCACCGGGCTGTGCTGCGTCGCGCTGACCCTGACACGCTCGGCCGACTTCGCGATCGACAAGCCCGCCGGCACTCCGTGCCCCAACCTCGCCGACGACTTCGGGTGCACCATCCACTCCCGGCTGCGGCCCGCCGGGTTCCCCGGCTGCACCGCGTACGACTGCCTCGGCGCCGGGCAGCGCGTGACCGCCGCGGTGCGCGCGGCGCACGACGGCGCGACGTGGCGCGACGACGCCGGGGCCGCCCGGGACGCCTTCGCCGCGCTGCCCGTCGTGACCCAGCTGCACGAGCTGCTCCGGTACCTCGCCGAGGTGCTCGCGCACCCGGACGCCGCGCCCGTGCACGACGACGCGCGGCGGGCTCTCGACGAGACCGCGCCCCTCGTCGCGCTCCCCCCGTCCGGGGTCCTCGCCCTCGACGTCGGCACGGTGCGCCGGCGGGTCGGACCCCTGATCGACGGTGCGAGCGGACTCGTCCGGGCGGCTGCCACCCGGCACCGGCGGACGACGCCGGGGGCCGGCGCGCGTCGTCGGGCACCGGGCACCGGGGTGGGCCGCCGGCTGCGCCCGGGTGCCGACCTGGTCGGCGCCCGGCTCGACGGCCTCGACCTCACCGGCACGAACCTGCGCGGCGCGCTCCTCCTGGGAGCGGGGCTGCGGGACGCCGACCTGGCCGCCGTCGACCTGCTCGGCGCGGACCTGCGCGGCGCGGACCTGGGCGGTGCCGACCTCTCCGGCGCGCTGTTCCTGCTCCCCGCCCAGGTCGGGGCGGCACGGGGCGACGGCGCGACCCGGCTCCCGCCCGTCCTCGACCGACCGTCCCACTGGACGTGACGACCGCCCTCGGACCTCAGCTCCGCGCGAGGTCGGCGGGCCGCGACGTCGCCCCGATCCGACGTGCTGCGGGCACGGCGACGACCAGGAAGAGGACGAGCAGGCCCGCCGCCCCCCATGCGAGGACGGCGTAGGACCAGAGTGCGATCACCCCGCCCGCGAGCAGGCCGCCCGCGGCGCCCCCGGCGTTCATGGTGAGGTCCGAGACGCCCTGCACGGCCGTGCGTGACGTCGCGGGGGTCGCGTCGACGAGCAGAGCGGACCCGGCGACGAGCCCGCACGACCACCCGACGCCCAGCAGGACGAGCCCGACGGTGAGCCGCGCGGGGTCGTCGCTCGGCGCTCCCGCCACGACGACGGCCGCGGCAAGCAGCACCGCCCCGCCGAGCACGAGGACACGGACGTGCCCGACGCGGTCCGCGAGCCAGCCGATCACGGGGCTCAGCGCATACATCCCCGCGATGTGGGCACTGATGACGAGACCGACGACCTGGAGCGTCGCACCCCCGTGGTTCATGTGCACGGGTGTCATCGACATGAGACCGACCATGACGAGGTGGCTCACGACGATCGACCCGAGCGCGAGCCGCGCCGCCGGCGACGCCACGACCACCGCCCAGCCCGCGCGCACGCCGCGCGTCTGCACGGCGCCGACCACCGGCCCCACCATGGCGTCCGGACGAGCAGCGGCGACGTGCAGCGGGTCCGGCCGCAGCCACACGAGGACGACGAGCGCCGCGGCGACGAACGCGACGGCCGCGAGCAGGTAGGGCGCCGCGGTCGGCCCGACGTCGAGCGCGGCGGCGCCGTCCACGGGGCCCGGGTCGCCGGTGTGGTCCGCGTGCCCGACAGCCTCTCGCTGCGCCGCCAGGCCCGTGCCGACACGGTCGGCCACACCGGCGAGCGTCGGCCCGAGGACGGAGCCGACCGTCGTCGCCCACACCACGACGGACAGGTCCGTCGCGCGACGCGAAGGGGTCGCGAGATCGGTCGCAGCGAAACGCGACGCCAGACCTGCGGCGGTACCCGCGCCGAACAGGAGCATCGCGACCACGAGCAGCGGCCACGACCCGAGCGCCGTGGCGCCTGCGGCGAGGAGCGCACCGACTGCCGCCACGCAGAACCCCGCCGTGAGCGAGGTGCGCCGGCCCTGCCGCTCCGCGAGGCGCGCGAGGGGCAGGGCGACGGCCGCCGCGCCGACGACCCCCGAGGTCTGCGTCAGCCCGGCGATCGCGTCGGAGCCCGACAGCTCCGACGCGACGAGCGCGCTCACCGCGACGCCCGTCGCCACGCCGACGCCTGCGAGCACCTGGCTGGTCGCGAGGGTCGCGAGGGTCCGGCGCTGCACCCGGGGGACGTCGGTGGTGGTCACGCCCCGACCCTAGGCGTGCCGCACGCGGGCGACCAGGCCCGGGACCGCCGACGGGCGACGAAATCCTGCCGTCAGGCCATGGTGACGGAGCGGTCGGTGTACACGTCGGTGAACCAGGTCGGTGACGAACGCGTCGACGCGGGCCAGGCCTGGATACAGGTTGTGCACAACTTGATTGTGCGCAATAGTGGGCGAGTGAGCACGAGCGAGTCCGCGGAGACCATGGGCGATGTCGAGGACATGGTCTGCTTCTCGCTGTACGCCGCCGCGCGCGCCACGACGCAGGCCTACCGCACGCTGCTCGCGCCGTGGGACCTGACGTACCCGCAATACCTCGTCCTCGTCGACCTGTGGGTGCACGAGCGTCGCACCGTCGGCGCGCTGGGCGACTGCCTCGGCCTCGACTCGGGCACGCTCTCCCCCCTCCTGCGACGCATGGAGGGCGCGGGTCTGCTCGAACGACAGCGGGCGGCCGGGGACGAGCGGGTCGTGACGGTCACGCTCACGGCCCGCGGCACGGCGTTGCGCGACGAGCTCACCGACGTGCCGCGCCGCGTCTACGAGGGCATGGGACTCGACCTCGACGAGGCCCGGCGGCTGCGGGACACCGTGCACGGACTCACCGCGGGCATGCGGGCCGTGACCGCCACCACACGTGGTGGTCGCTGACCCGTCCCCAGCGAACCCCGGTCCTCGCCACCACGCGCCGACCGGTGACCAGCGCGCTCACGCGCGCACCACGCCGGGGTACGACCCCGACCGACGAGAGGAACTCCCATGGACCCCCTGTACACCGCCGAGGCGCTCTCGACCGGAGCCGCCCGCAACGGGCACGTCAGCACGAGCGACGGCATCCTCGACCTCGACCTCGCCGTCCCGCGCGAGATGGGCGGCGCCGGCGGGGCCGCGAACCCCGAGCTGTTGTTCGCCGCGGGCTTCTCCGCGTGCTTTCACTCGGCCCTGCAGGGCGTGGCCCGGGCGCGCAAGGTCGAGGTGCACGACTCGTCCGTCGGCGCGCGCGTCCAGATCGGCCCCAACGGCGACGGCGGCTTCCAGCTCGCCGTGCTCCTCGAGGTCGTCCTGCCGGGCGTCGAGCACGACCTCGCGCAGGAGCTCGCCGACGCCGCACACCAGGTCTGCCCCTACTCCAACGCCACGCGCGGCAACATCGACGTGACAGTCACCGTCTCGGAAGACTGAGCACACCGCGCGCCGGAGAGAGGGGGGCGGGGCAGGTCCCGACGAGCCGACGCGGGAGCGGCGGATGGACGGCCCGCCCTGCCCCCGCAGGCGTCGGCGGCAGCTGGGGCCCGCTCCCGACGCGCAACCGTCGCCGCGCGGATGTGTGAACGGTGCGACCGCAGGCAGGATGGAGGGGTGGAGACCTCGATCCTCTGGCACACCGGACCCCTCGTCGACGACCTGGAGGTCCGGCAGGTGCGCGGCCTCGCCGCCGACGCCGAGCGGGCCGACGGCGTCGCACCCCTGTCCGAGCAGCCCTTGCTGAACCTGCGCTCGCGCGACGACGACGTCGTCCACCTGCTCACCTGGTACGCGGGCGAGCTCGCCGGGTACGCGCAGGTCGACCGGCGCGGCCCGACCCCGAGCGCCGAGCTCGTGGTCCGGCCGGCCCACCGCCGCCACGGCCTGGGCTTCCACCTGCTCGCGAGCGCCACGGCACGCGCCGCGGAGCTCGCCGCGGCGGAATCGGCGGCCGGCCCGACGGACGAACCCCGCCCCGTCTCCCTGCAGGTGTGGGCGCACGGCGACCTCCCGGCCGCGCGGGCGCTCGCGGCGCGCTCCGGCCTCGTGGCCGTGCGCGAGCTGCTCGTGCTCGAGCGGCCGCTGCAGGCTTCCGAGGCGCCCGTGGTGCCGGACGGTCTGCGCATCCGCGCCTTCGTCCCCGGGGCCGACGACGCCGCGTGGGTCGCGGCCAACGCCGCCGCCTTCGCCCACCACCCGGAGCAGGGTCGCCTCACGGTCGCCGACCTGCACGACAGGATGCGCGAGGACTGGTTCGACCCGGGCGGGCTGCTCCTGCTGGAGCGCGAGGCCTCGGGCGACCTGCTCGGGTTCGTGTGGACCAAGGTGCCGGCGGGCGCGAGCGAGGGCGAGCTGTACGTCGTCGGCGTCGTCCCGGCCGCCCAGGGCGAGGGACTGGGCGGGCTGCTGACCGGCGTCGGGCTCGCGCACCTCGCCGGTCGCGGCGTGGGCACGGCGATCCTCTACGTCGACGGTGACAACGTCGCCGCGGTCCGTACCTACGCCCGCGCCGGGTTCACCCGGCGCGAGGTCCACGTCCAGTACGCACCGGGGTGAGGCACGTCACGCGCCGTTCACCCGACGGTGACACCATGTGCCCATGAGCACGACAGCGGAGAAGAGCCAGCGGACCAGGGACTCCAAGGGCCGCTTCGTGCCCGGCGAGGACGACCCCGACGGTCGGCGCCCGGCGCTCGACCCGTCGCTCGCCGAGCACATCGCCGAGCACATCGCCGAGGTGCCGGAGCCGGAGCCTTCCGAGCTCTCGTCCGACGGCACGCCCCTCGCGCCGCTGCCGGACGACCGGTTCGCCGACCGCGAGCTGAGCTGGCTCGCGTTCAACGAGCGCGTGCTCGAGCTCGCGGAGGACCCCCGCCAGCCCTTGCTGGAACGCGTGCGCTTCCTCGCGATCTTCGCGTCCAACCTCGACGAGTTCTTCATGGTGCGGGTCGCCGGTCTCAAGCGGCGCATGGCGACGGGCATCGCGGTCACGGCGGCGTCCGGGCTGTCCCCCCGCCAGGTGCTCGACGCGATCAGCGAGCGGGCGCACGACCTCATGGCACGGCACGCCCGCGTCTTCTCGGACGACGTGCAGCCGGGGCTCGCGGCCGAGGGCATCACGCTCGTGCACTGGGACGAGCTGGAGACGCGCGAGCAGGAGCGCCTGCACAAGTTCTTCCGCAAGCAGATCTTCCCGGTGCTCACGCCGCTGGCTGTCGACCCGGCGCACCCCTTCCCGTACATCTCCGGCCTGTCGCTCAACCTCGCGGTGGTCGTCGCGAACCCCGCCACGGGCAAGGAGCACTTCGCCCGGGTCAAGGTGCCGCCGCTGCTGCCGCGGTTCATCGCGGTGGACGCCCGGGGCCGCCCGTCCGCCCCGACCTCGCAGACCGCCTCGCCCGACCGGGGGCCGACGTCGTTCGTCCCGATCGAGGAGGTCATCGCGCAGCACCTCGACCACCTGTTCCCCGGCATGGAGGTGCTGGAGCACCACACGTTCCGGGTGACGCGCAACGAGGACGTCGAGGTCGAGGAGGACGATGCGGAGAACCTGCTCCAGGCCATGGAGAAGGAGCTGCTGCGCCGGCGCTTCGGGCCGCCCGTGCGGCTCGAGCTCACGCACGGGATCAGCGCTCGCATCCGCGCGCTGCTGGTGCGCGAGCTCGGGGTCGTCGAGGAGGAGGTGTACGAGCTCCCGGAGCCGCTCGACCACACGGGTCTGAACGTCATCGCGGACCTGGACCGCTCGGACCTGCACTTCCCGCCGTTCGTACCGACGACGCACCGTGTTCTCGCGGAGGTCGAGAGCGCCTCCCCGACGGACGTCTTCGCCGCGATCCGCGAGCGCGACGTCCTGCTCCACCACCCGTACGACTCGTTCTCCACCTCGGTGCAGACGTTCCTCGAGCAGGCGGCCGCGGACCCGAAGGTCCTCGCCATCAAGCAGACGCTGTACCGCACCTCGGGCGACTCCCCCATCGTGGACGCGCTCATCGACGCGGCCGACGCGGGCAAGCAGGTGCTCGCCCTCGTCGAGATCAAGGCGCGGTTCGACGAGGAGGCCAACATCTCCTGGGCGCGCAAGCTCGAGCAGGCGGGCGTGCACGTCGTCTACGGCATCGTCGGGCTCAAGACCCACTGCAAGCTCTCGCTCGTCGTGCGCCAGGAGTCCGACGGGCTGCGCAGGTACTGCCACGTCGGCACGGGCAACTACCACCCGAAGACCGCGCGCCTGTACACCGACCACGGGCTGCTGACCTGCGACCCGGACGTCGGGCAGGACCTCACCCGCCTGTTCAACCAGCTGTCGGGCTACGCCCCGCAGTCGCGATTCCACCGGCTGCTCGTGGCACCGCGCACCGTGCGGTCCGGCCTCGTCGAGCGCATCGACCGGGAGGCGGAGGCGGCCCGGGAGGGCCACGAGGCGTGGGTGAAGATCAAGGTGAACTCGGTCGTCGACGAGTCGACGATCGACGCCCTCTACCGGGCGTCGCAGGCGGGTGTGCAGGTCGACCTCGTCGTCCGGGGCATCTGCGCGGTGCGTCCCGGCGTTCCGGGGCTTTCCGAGAACGTCCGCGTGCGGTCCATCCTCGGGCGGTTCCTCGAGCACTCGAGGATCTTCGCGTTCGCCAACTCCGTGGGACCGGCGATCAACGAGGATGCCGTGAGCGGGCCGGAGGTGTTCATCGGGTCCGCCGACCTCATGCACCGCAACCTCGACCGGCGCGTCGAGGCACTGGTGCGCATCGCCGACCCGGGCCAGGTGCGCGAGCTGATCGACCTGCTCGACACGTCCATGTCCGACACGACGGCGGCGTGGAACCTCGAGGCGAACGGTGCGTGGCACCGCCCCGAGACCGGCCCGGAGGGGCAGCCCCTCGTCGACCTGCAGGCCAGTCTCGTCAACCGCCAGCGTCGCCGCCGCACCGGGCGGCGGTGAGCCGCGCATGGGAGTGCCACCCTCCGCGCTGCGGGCCGGTGTCCCGATCGTCCCGGCCCTCGGCCCGACCCACATGGAGCACGCGCCGGTCATCGAGTCCGCGGGCGCACTCGTGTGGCGCGAGCACGACGGCGTCCTCGAGGTCCGACTGGTCCACCGCCCCCGCTACGACGACTGGTCCTGGCCCAAGGGCAAGCTCGAGGAGGGCGAGACGTTCCAGGCGGCCGCGGCACGGGAGGTGGCCGAGGAGACCGGCCGGCCGATCGTGCTCGGCAGCCCTCTGCCCGGGCTCCAGTACCTCACCTCCGAGGGGCGGGTGAAGCGGGTGCACTACTGGGCGGGCCGACGGGCGTCGCGCCAGCGCGACGCGCACGCGCTCGCGGCTCGCGCGCCGGTGCCCCCGGTCTCCCCGCAGGAGATCGACCGGGCGGAGTGGCTGTCCCTGGACGACGCCGCGCAGCGGCTCACGCGCGCCGCCGACCGCACCCCGCTCGAGGCCCTGGTGCGGGCACGGGACGATGGCCGGCTCGCGACGCACGTCGTCGTCATCGCGCGGCACGGCAAGGCGGTCGCGCGCGGCGCCTGGTACGGCGACGAGCAGGACCGGCCCCTGACACCCGCGGGCCATGCCCAGTCCGCCGCGCTCGTCCCGGTGCTCGCGGCCTACGGCGTGAGCGACGTCGTGACGAGCCGCTGGGGCCGGTGCGCCGAGACCATCGCGCCGTACGCGCGCGCGGCCGGCCTCGCGACGGTGAGCAGCGACCACCTGACCGAGGCGCAGCACGAGCGGTCCCCGGCCCGCGTCGCCCGGACGGTCCGCGAGCTCCTGGAGTCGCCGACGGCGTCGGTCCTGTGCACGCACCGCCCGGTCCTGCCGACGATCCTCGACGTGCTGGGGCAGCACTCGCGTCGCTCCGTCGCGAACGCCCTCCCGACGCGGGACCCGTATCTCGAGCCCGGCGAGGTGATCGTCGCGCACGTCGCCCGGACCTCGAAGGGGCCGCGCGTGGTCGCCGCGGAGAAGATCGCGCCTCCGCTGCACTGATCCGTCAGACGAGGATCGGGCTGAGGATCCAGTACATGATCGCGGCGACGAGCGCTGCCATCGGGATGGTCAGGACCCACGCGACGCCGATGTTCTTGGCAACGCCCCACCGCACGGCGGACAGGCGCTTGGTCGCGCCGACCCCCATGATCGCCGACGTGATCGTGTGCGTGGTGGAGACGGGTGCGTGGAGGATGAACGCGTTGGCATACAGCACGACCGCAGCCACGGACTCCGCGACGAACCCGCGCGCGGGATCGAGCTCGATGATCTTGCGCCCGAGGGTCCGCATGATGCGCCACCCGCCCGCGTAGGTGCCGAGCGAGATCGCGCCGGCCGCGGAGAGCTTGACCCACAGGGGGATGTCGTTGTCGTCCTGGAACCCGCCGGCGACGAGCGCCAGGACGATCACGCCCATCGTCTTCTGCGCGTCCTGGAGGCCGTGGCCCAGCGCCATCGCCGCGGCCGACGCCGTCTGCGCGATCCGGAACCGACGGAACGTCTTGGCCGGGGCCGCGTTCCGGAAGAGCCACAGCACCCCGACCATGAGGAGGAACGCGAGCCCGAACCCGATGAGCGGCGAGAAGACCATGGGCAGCACGACCTTGTCCCAGATCGCGTCCCAGTGCACCGTGATGCCGGACGCGATGCCGACGCCCGCGAGCCCGCCGATGATGGCGTGCGTCGACGACGAGGGCAGGCCGAGCCACCACGTGATGAGGTTCCACGTGATCGCGCCGATGAGCCCGCACAGCACGATGACGAGCCCCTGGTGCGGTGGTACGTCGTTGATGGCGACGATGTCCTCGGCGATCGTCTGCGCGACGGCCGTCCCGAGGAGCGCGCCGATGAGGTTGAACACCGCGGCCATGATGAGCGCCGCCCGCGGGGTGAGCGCGCGGGTCGAGACCGAGGTCGCGATGGCGTTGGCCGCATCGTGGAAGCCGTTGGTGTAGTCGAAACCGAGCGCGAACGCCACGACGACGACGACGAGCACTGTCTCCACGGGGGTCAGGACTCCTTGAGCGCGATCGTCTCGACGGTGTTCGCGACCTTCTCGAACGCGTCGGCCGCCTGCTCGAGGACCTCCACGATCTCCTTGAGCTTCATGAGGAGGATCGGGTCCGCGACGTCGTCGAACAGCTCGGCGAGGAGCTTGCGGTGGACCTTGTCGGCCTGGTTCTCGAGCCGGTTGACCTCGACCCAGTACTCCGGGAGGTCGTCCATGGATCGCAGCCGCGGCATGGCCTCGGCGGTGAGCTCCGACGCCCGCTGGAGCACCTGCACCTGCTCGGAGACCCGGGCCGGGAGCTCCTCGACCTTGTACAGGACGATGAGGTCCGCGGCCTCCTCCATGTAGTCCATGCAGTCGTCGAGCGCGGACGCGAGCGCGTAGATGTCGTCCCGGTCGAACGGAGTGACGAACGTCTGGTTGAGGCGCCGCATGATCGAGTGCGTCGCGTCGTCCGCGAGGTGCTCGGTCTCGCTCATCTGCTTGGCGAGCTGCTTGCGCGTCGGGCGGTCGGCGCCGAGCAGCTCCGCGAGGAGCGACGACCCGGTGACCAGGTGCTGCGCCGAGGCGGCGAGGAGATCGAAGAAGGAGGTGTCGCGCGGTGTCAGGCGCAGGCGCACGGGAGGCTCCGGTGGTGGGGCGGGGTAGGTGTCATCGCGAGTCGCTGGTCGGTCTCGGTGAGGCTCGGACGTCGATCGTCGGGAGATCTGGATGAACGCGCGACGAACTCTCGTCAAATGTAGCGGACCGGGACCTGTGCTCCTGCATCCGTGCGCTGTGCGCCCGCTGTGCGTACGGGGCGCCTCCAGGGGGCGGGACCGACGCCGTCCGCTCCGTCGCGGTGGCGGGCCCGAAGAGCGACGCCGGACCGGGGAGCGCCTCTCGGCGCGTGGCCGCTCGAAGCGGCTGGAAGTGGAGCCCGGGGCTACCGCGGCCCGGCGTCGTGGATCATCGTACGCCCCGTCAGTCGAGCCGGTCCGCGCGCCAGAGCGACGCCGCGTGCTCGAGCTCGGTCGCCGTCCGCTGCAGCGACGACGCCCCGCGCGTCATGCGCACAGCGGAGTCAGGGTCGGCGAGCTCGCGCGCGTCGGCGTCGAACGCGGCACCGGTCGCGAGGATGCGGCAGAACGACGCCGCGCGCTCGAGCGCGACGGCCAGGTCGCCCGCGAACACCCCCGAGAGGACGGCGTCCGCGAGGTCGCGCAGGTCCTGGGGCTCGGGCGGTCGCGGGACCCCGGCGATCGCCTCGTGCACGGGCGCGGCGTCGACTCCGAGCCGGTATCGCAGCGACACCGTCTGCGGGTCGCGGCGCACCCACTCGCGCAGCACGTAGAGACGCCACAGCGCCCCGGGGAGCGTGTTGGGCGCGGCGTCGGCCCACAGCGACGCGACGACGTCCAGCCCTTCCGTCTCGACGAGCCGGACGAGCCGCGCGACCACCTCGGGATCCTCCGCGTCACGCGCGCGGCTGACGATCGCGTGCGCGGACGTGTGCGCGACCTTGTCGCGCAGGGCGGGGTCGAGCTCCCCGGGGAGCTCGTCCGCCTCACGCGGGTCGAGCATCGCGGGCCGACGCGGGCGCGCGGTGCGGTCGGAGGAGGAGGCTGCGTCGTCGGGCACGGTCCCAGTCTGCACCTGCCCGTCCTCGGGGCCGGCCCTCCCTCGACGCGCCGGGTCGCAGACCCCGCCCTACAGTGACGAAAGGGGCCCGGGACGGACCCAGCGAACGACCGGAGGGATGCCATGTCCAGCAGCGACGCCGCAGATCACCCGACAGCGACGGCACGGAGCGCGCACCGCAAGGCGATCGGCCTCGCCTTCGCGGCTGCCGTCGGTGGCTTCCTCTTCGGGTTCGACAGCTCCGTCATCAACGGAGCCGTCGAGGCGATCGAGGGCCAGTTCGACCTGAGCTCGGGGGTCACGGGCCTCGTCGTCGCCGTCGCCCTGCTGGGGTGCGCGCTGGGCGCCTGGTCCGGCGGGAGGCTCGCGGACCGCTGGGGTCGCACGCGCGTCATGGTCTTCGGCGGGGTCCTCTTCTTCATCTCGTCGATCCTCTCCGCGATCGCCTGGTCCGCGATCGACCTCTCGATCTGGCGCTTCATGGCAGGGGTCGGCATCGGCATCGCCTCCGTCATCGCCCCCGCGTACATCGCGGAGATCGCCCCGGCGACCCTGCGAGGTCGCCTCGGCTCCCTGCAGCAGCTCGCGATCACGGTCGGCATCTTCGCCGCGCTGCTGTCCGACCAGCTCCTCGCGGAGGCTGCAGGCGGCGCCGCCAACGAGCTGTGGTTCGGGTGGGAGGCGTGGCGGTGGATGTTCCTCGTGTGCATCGTCCCCGCCGCGGTCTACACGATCCTGGCCCTGCGGATCCCCGAGTCCCCGCGCTACCTCGTCGCGAAGGACCAGGACGACGACGCCCGCGCGGTCCTGGCCTCCGTGCTCGGCCCGGACGAGGACGTCGACGAGCGCATCCGTGAGATCCACCGCTCCATCGTGGTCGACGAGAAGAACGCCGAGGAGGGCACGCTCAAGGGCCCGCGGTTCGGCCTCAAGCCGATCGTCTGGGTCGGCATCCTGCTGTCGGTGTTCCAGCAGTTCGTCGGGATCAACGCGATCTTCTACTACTCGAACAGCCTCTGGCAGTCGGTCGGCTTCGACGAGAGCCAGTCGTTCCTGTTCTCCACGATCACGGCCGTGACCAACGTCGCGGTCACGTTCATCGCCATCGCCCTGGTCGACAAGGTCGGCCGCCGCCCGCTCCTGCTCATCGGTTCCGTGGGGATGACGGTCACGCTCGCCATCATGTCGCTCGCGTTCACCCAGTCGAGCGGTTCCGGCGACGACATCACGCTCCCGGGCGCGTGGGGGCCGATCGCGCTCGTGGCGGCGAACGCGTTCGTCGTGTTCTTCGGCGCCACCTGGGGGCCGCTCGTCTGGGTGCTGCTCGGCGAGATGTTCCCCAACCGGATCCGCGCCGCAGCGCTCGGTGTGGCCGCGATGGCGCAGTGGCTCGCCAACTTCGCGATCACGATCAGCTTCCCGCCGCTGCTCGACACGTTCGGCGCATCCGTCCCGTACCTGATGTTCGCCGTCTTCGCCGCGCTCTCGTTCTTCTTCGTCCTCGGGAAGGTTCCCGAGACCAAGGGCGTCGAGCTCGAGGACATGGGCAACCAGTCCGTGAACCCCCACACGACGTAGGCACGGCCGGGAATTTGTTGCTGGGGACAATGGTTGCTGCAAGCAACTTCAAGAGGTACTCTTGCCTGCAGCAACCAAGGAGTTCCCCATGCCCATCACCCCCGTGCTCGACCCGGACGCCGCCCACGCGGTCGGTCCCGAGGTCGCCGCCGAGGACGCACCAGGACCTGGCGCGACCTCGAACCTCATCCAGGCGCTCGACGGCCTCGCCCGCGTCCAGCGCGAGTCCGCCGTGCGCATCGCTCGGGACCTCGACTTCCCCCGCGCGTCGCTCGGGGTGCTGCGCATGCTCGACCACTGCGGTTCGGTACAGCTCGGCGACGTCGCCGCCAAGCTGCGCGTCGACCTCTCCGTGGCGAGCCGCCAGGTCAGCCAGCTCGTCGACGAGGGCCTCGCCCGTCGCACCGTGGACGACGACGACCGCCGCGCCCGCACGGTCGAGCTCACCGACGCAGGTCGCGACGTCATCAGACGCTCGTACTCGCTCATCGAGCAGCTGAGCGCCGCCGCGTTCGACTCCTGGACCGACGCCGAGATCGCGGCGGCCAGCCGCCAGATCGAGCGCGTCACCGCGGCCGTCGCCGCAGCGCACGACACCACCCGCACGGCCGGGTGACAGCGCCTGCCCTGCGCCCACGACAGCGCCTGGCACCTCGAAACCTCCCCACCGCATCCCACGAGGAGCACCACCGCATGACCAGCACCACGCCCGCGCAGGCGGCACCGCCCGCGCAGTCCACCCCACCGATGACCCGCCGCGAGACCATGGAGTCGCTGTCCGGCATCCTGCTCGGGATGTTCGTGGCGATCCTCGCCAGCTCGATCGTGTCGAGCTCGCTGCCCAAGATCGTCAGCGACCTGGAGGGCTCGCAGTCCTCCTACACGTGGGTCGTCACCTCGACCCTGCTCGCGATGTGCATCTCCACCCCGATCTGGGGCAAGCTCGCGGACCTCACCAACCGCAAGGTCCTCATCCAGATCGCGCTCGTCGTCGCGGTCGTGTCCTCGGCTCTCGCCGGGCTGTCGCAGAACGTCGGCACCCTCATCACGCTCCGCGCGTTCCAGGGCATCGGCGCCGGCGGCCTCATGGCGCTGGCGACCGTCCTCATCACCGACATCATCTCCCCGCGCGAGCGCGGGAAGTTCATGGGCCTCATGGGCGGCATCATGGCCGTCAGCCAGATCGGCGGCCCCCTGCTCGGCGGTGTGCTCACCGACACGGTCAGCTGGCGCCTCAACTTCTTCGTCGGCCTGCCGTTCGCGATCGCCGCGATCGTCGTCCTGCAGCGGACTCTGCACCTGCCGGCGGTCGCGCGCCGCGTCGTGCGCATCGACTACTGGGGCGCGATCCTCATCAGCGCCGGCGTCGCGACGCTCCTGCTCTGGGTGACCTTCGCCGGTCAGAACTTCGAGTGGCTCTCCTGGCAGACGTTCGTCATGGTCGGCGGCGCGCTCGCCGCGTTGGTCGCGGCCGTGCTCGTCGAGCGGGTCACACCCGAGCCGATCATCCCGCTGCACCTGTTCCGGAACCGCACGTTCGTGCTCGCGGTCGTCGCGTCCGTCGCCGTCGGCGTCGCGATGTTCGGCACCGCGGTGTTCCTCAGCCAGTACATGCAGGTCGCTCGGGGCAAGACCCCGACCGAGTCGGGTCTGCTCACCATCCCGATGATCGTCGGGACGTTCGTCGCCTCCACGCTGTTCGGTCAGCTCATCACCCGGTTCGGGCGGTACAAGGCGATCATGGTGAGCGGAGCCGGGCTGCTGGTCGTGGCGCTGCTCCTCCTGTCGACGATCGACTACCACACGAGCTTCGTCCTGGTCAGCGTCTACCTGTTCCTCCTGGGCACCTCGATGGGCATGCTCATGCAGAACCTGGTGCTGGCCGTCCAGAACACGCTCGACGTCAAGGAGATGGGCGCCGGGTCGTCCACCGTCGCGTTCTTCCGTACCCTCGGTGGCGCGATCGGCGTGTCCGTCCTGGGCGCGGTCCTCGCGACCAAGGTCTCGTCGTCCATCGAGTCCGGCCTGACCACGCTGGGCGTGCCCACCGACGCGATGGGAGGCAGCGGCGCGGTGCCCGACGTCACGACCCTGCCCGCCCCGATCCGGGACCTCGTCGAGAAGTCGTACGGCGACGGGATCGCGGAGATCTTCCTCGTCGCGGTGCCGCTCGCCGTCGTCGCGCTGATCGCGGTCGCGTTCCTCAAGGAGGTCCCCCTCGGGAACAAGACGGGTCTGCAGCAGCGCCTCGAGCAGGAGGCCGCCGCCGACGGCATCGCCGACGACGCACCCGTGGACCGCTCCGAGGGCCGCATCACGCTCGCCGAGGAGATGGAGTCCACCCTCGTGGACGCCTACGCACCGGGCGGGATCGTCGACGAGCCCGCGCCCACGACGACCGACCGGTCGGCTCGCTGACCGTCTCGCGCGAGCCCCGCACGACCGAGGGCGGCCCGGCAGCACGCCGGGTCGCCCTCGTCGTACCCAGTTCCGGGTGAGATTTGCCCCTCCGGTGCTGTCCGAGCGGCCCGTTGGCGTCATGATGGGGCTTGTGCCTGACGAGACAGCCGCCCACGACGCCCCGGCCACGCCCGACGCCGCCTACGTCGAGCTCGAGCGCGAGCTGCGCATCCTCCTGCGCCGCGCCGGATCGGTCGCGACCGCGATGGCCCGGCGCATCCACCCGGGGCTCGAGGCGAGCGCCTACCCCCTGCTCGCGCACATCGCCGACCAGCCGGGCGTCCGGGGTTCCGAGCTCGCCGCGCACTTCGGGGTGGGCAGGGCCACCATCTCGCGCCAGCTGAGCCGCCTCTTCGAGCTCGGACTGGTCGCGCGCGACGTGGACCCGGAGGACTCGCGGGGCCAGCTGATCACCCTGACGCAGGACGGTGCCGCACGCCTCCACGCGGCCCACAGCGGTCGCGTCTCCTCCATCGTGGAGGCGCTCGCCGGGTGGGACCGCGACGACGTCGCGACCCTCGCGACGCTGCTCCACCAGTACTCCGCGGACGTCGTGCGCTGGAACGCGCAGCGGTGACCCGTCGGGCCGCACCGGCCCGACGCCGCGGGCTCGTCGCGGCCGTCCTCCTCGGCGTCGTCGTGGCGGGCCTTCTCGTGGCGACCCGCGTGCCCGACCCGTGGGGCGACGTCGGCGGCGACGTCCTGTACGCCGTCGCGACCTACGCGCTCCTCGTGCTGGCGGTGCCGGCGCTCTCGCCACGCACGGCGGGGCTCGTAGCCCTGGGCTGGTGCTGGCTCGTCGAGGTCGTCCAGGCGACCGGGCTGGCCGCCGCCATGAACGACGCGGTCCCGCCCGCGGCGTGGCTGCTGGGCAGCACGTTCGCGGTGCGGGACCTGGTCTGCTATCTGGTCGGGGTCGTGCTCGCGGTCGGGGTCGACCTCGCGGCGCGAGCCGCCCGGGTCACTGCGTCGGCTCGAACGTCAGGCTGACGGAGTTCATGCAGAACCTGTCGCCCGTCGGGGTCTGCGGGGCGTCGTCGAACACGTGGCCCAGGTGCGACCCGCACCGGGCGCAGCGCACCTCGGTGCGCGTCATCCCGAGGCTGCGGTCCACCAGGAGCTCGACGCGGTCCCCGGCGAGCGGGCTGAAGAAGCTCGGCCAGCCGCAGTGGGAGTCGAACTTCGTGTCCGAGCGGAACAGCTCGTTGCTGCACGCTCGACAGCGGTACACCCCGGTGCGCTTCTCGTCGAGCAGCTCCCCGGTCCACGCACGCTCCGTGCCCGCCTGGCGCAGCACCGCGTACTCCTGGGGGGAGAGCGCGTCGCGCCACTCGGCGTCGGACCTGGTCACGTCGTAGCTGCCGGTCTCGTGGGTCTTGTCGGTCATGATCCACCTCCGACGATCCCAACCACGCAGCACCACCTGGTGTTCCACGACGAAGAGCCCCGGTCGAGGACCGGGGCTCTTCGTCTCAGGCTGCGGGAGCAGCGAGGTCAGCGCGGGGTGGACGTCGAGTAGAACGTCGGGGTCGACGTCCCGGCTGCGCGCTGGGCGCGACCGCGGCCACCACGACGAGCGGAGCCTGCGGACCCGCCGGTGGAGCCGCCGGCCGACGAGCCCTGACCGCGGCGCGCGGAGTCGCCGCGGCCGCCCGTGGCCGAGCCCCCGCCACCCTGGCCGCCGGAGCGCTGGCCGCCCGACGAGCGCTGCGACGTCGAGCGCTGGCCCGATCCCTGCGCCTGCCCGCCGTTGCCGCCGCCGTTGCCACGACGCGAGGAGCGCGAGCCGCCGTTGGTCGACGGCGTGCCGCGACGCGCCTGCGTCTGCGGCGGCGTGATGTCGGCCGGGCGCACGTACGGAGCGACCTCGCCGACGAGGCCGGTGATCGTCGCGTCGCCAGGCGCGACCTGCTTCGGCTGCGCGGTGATCTTCGCCTTGCGGGTCAGGTCGCGCACGTCGCCGCGCTGTTCCGGGAGCATGACGGTGACGACGACGCCCTCCGAGCCGGCACGGGCCGTGCGGCCCGAGCGGTGCAGGTACGCCTTGTGCTCGGCCGGCGGGTCGACGTGCACGACGAGCTCGATGTCGTCCACGTGGATGCCGCGCGCCGCGATGTCCGTCGCGACGAGCACCTTCACGCTGCCCGAGGAGAACGCCTCGAGGTTGCGCTCGCGCGCACCCTGGCCGAGGTTGCCATGCAGGTCGACCGCGGGCACGCCCGCGGCCGTGAGCTGGCGCGCGAGCTTCTTCGCCTGGTGCTTGGTCCGCATGAAGAGGACGCGGCGACCGGTGCCGGACGCGAGCGCGTGCACGATGTCCTTCTTCGCGTCGGCGTCGCGCACCGCGAGGATGTGGTGCGTCATCTGCGGGGGCGCAGCCGCGGCGTCGTCCACGGAGTGGCGCACCGGGTTGCTCAGGTAGCGCTTGACGAGCTGGTCCACGCCGTTGTCGAGCGTCGCGGAGAACAGCATGCGCTGACCCTTCTTGGGGGTCTTGTCCATGATGCGCTTGACGCCGGGGAGGAACCCGAGGTCGGCCATGTGGTCGGCCTCGTCCAGGACGGTGATCTCGATGCCGTCGAGCGTGAGGACGCGCTGGTTGAGCAGGTCCTCGAGGCGGCCGGGGCACGCGATGACGATGTCGACGCCGCCGTTGAGCGCGCTCACCTGGCGGGACTGCGCGACGCCGCCGAAGATCGTGGTCGTCACCAGGCCGAGGGCCTTCGCGACGGGCTCCATCGTGGCGTTGATCTGGTTGGCGAGCTCACGCGTCGGGCACAGCACGAGGGCGCGGGGCCGGCGCGGGTGCCGCGACGTCCGGGCCTGGGCGAGCCGGGCGACGGTCGGGAGCGAGAACGCGAGGGTCTTGCCGGAGCCCGTGCGGCCGCGGCCGAGGACGTCGCGACCCTTCATCGAGTCGGGCAGCGTGGCGGTCTGGATGGGGAACGGGGTCTCGATGCCCTGGCGCGAGAGCTCGCGCACGACGGTGGTGGGCAGGCCGAAATCGGCAAAGGAAGTCACAGGAAGAAGGGCCTCTCAAGGCTGGGGTCGGGGTCCGCCGCACGCAATCCGGGGGGATCTCCACGACGCTGGGCGCGCGGTTCGCGCTGCCCTCGTCCGACCAGTGTCTCATGCCCGACGCCGCGAACGCCCGCGACGTGGCCAGCGTCACTCCGCTCCCCTCCCGCCGAGAACGACCTGGCGGTCGTCCTGAGGCTCGTGGCGACCTCCAGGTCGTGCTCGACGGCGGGTGAGGTCGTGCTCGAGGCGCGGGCCGGTGTGGTGGAATGTCGCGCGTGCAGGTGCTGAGCTCCGCCGCGACCAGCGGCCCGACGACGGACCCGACCTTCGGGGAGAGGTTCGCCGACGTCGTCGGGCAGGTCTGGGACGCGGCGATCACCCCCGTGGCTCCCCCGGCCCCCGCCGTGGTGCTCGCGATGGGGGCGCTCGCCCTGGCGGTCGTGCTCGTGACGCCCGTGTGGCACGTCGCGCGGCACGTCATCACCATCGCCCACGAGGGCGCGCACGCACTCGCCGCGGTGCTGACCGGGCGGCGGCTGTCCGGGATCCGGCTGCACTCCGACACGTCGGGGCTCACCGTCTCGCGCGGGCGACCGCGCGGGTTCGGGATGGTCCTCACCGCGTTCATGGGATACGTCGGGCCGGGCCTGATCGGGCTGGGTGCGGCGGCGCTGCTGCGCCAGGGCTATGCCGTCGGGCTGCTGTGGCTGCTCGTCGTCCTGCTCGGGCTCATGCTGCTGCAGATCCGCAACTGGTTCGGCCTGTGGTCCGTGCTCGTCAGCGGTGCCGCTCTCGTCGGGGTGTCCTGGTGGGGCACGCCGGACGTACAGTCCGCGGTCGCGTACGCCGTGACGTGGTTCCTGCTGCTCGGTGCCGTGCGTCCCGTCCTCGAGCTGCAGGTGCAGCGCTCGCGCGGGCAGGGCGCGTCGTCCGACGCGGACATCCTCGCGCGGCTCACCCACGTGCCCGGCGTGCTCTGGGTCGGCGTGTTCCTCGTCGTGACGGCGGGTTCCGCCGTCCTCGGCGGATGGTGGATCGTCGGGCCGGCCACGTAGGACGACCCACCCCGGCTGCTACTCCGCCCGCTGCCCGTAGACCTTGAGCTGGATGTCGTCGTTGATGTCCGGACCGATCACCTCGACGTGCACGACGGCGCCCACGTCGGTCCGCAGGCACACCTCTGCGCCGCCCTGCAGCACCTCCGCCGGGATCGTCAGCGCCGCCGCGCTCGGCCGCGTGCCACCGCCGGCCGACGCCGATCCGGCGCTGGCGGCGCGCACGTCCGCGCACTCCTGCGTGTCCACGCCGTCGACGATCTCGGCACCCGTCGGGAGCGTGAGCCCGTCGCCGTCCCAGGCGACGTCCACGGTGCGAGCCACGGGCTGGGCGTCGTCGGTGTCGAGGTCGACCTCGGTGCCCGCCGCGAGCGTCAGGTGCCCCTCCGTGGCAGGCTGCGGTCCGTCGTGCGCGGAGCGCGCCTGGGGCGTCGGCGACGCGTCGTGCTCACCCGGCGCGGGTGCCGGCCCGCGGGCCGCGACGAGCGCGATGATCCCCGCTGCGGCGAGAGCCGCAGGCACGGTGGTGGTGGTCCTGGTACGGATCCTCATCGATCTCCCCCTCGTTCGCCGGCCCCTCGGGATGGGGACACGGTCGCTTCGGACGATCATGGGAATGAGGAAGGGGCGACCCGGCCCCGTGATACGTGCCCTGTGACGGACGGGGCACGACGACGGGCCGCCCGCCGGAGCGGACGACCCGTCGGGGGTCCGACGGCGCACGAGGAGGAGGATGAGCGGTGCGCCGTCGAGAGCTGTCGAGCTGGATCGAGCACGGTCGGGACGTGACCCGACCGGTGTGGATCAGTCCTGCGGCGTGAGCAGGAAGGACGGGCCCTGTGCCTGGGGGTCCGCGTCGAGCGTCAGGTTGGAGAGCGTCTGGACGGTCGTGGACTCCACGAACACCTTGGCCTCGCCGTCCTCCACCACCGCGTCGTCGGGCTGCGGTGCGGGAACGAGCGCGAGCTCGAAGCTGCCTGCCTGCTCGGTGGACTCGGCGATCCGCAGACCGCCTCCCTCGGGAACACCTGCCTGCGTGGTGAGGTCCTGGACAGCGGTACGTGCGTTGTCGGTCAGGGTAAGCATGAGAGCTCCTCTCGTCGCCGGGTGGACCTGATGGGACACGTCGTGCAGGTTCGTCGTGCTCGACCCGCCGTCGGTGCGACCTCCCACCAGCTCCTCGGTTCCCCTCCAACCAAGCAACTGTCCGCGGGGTGCGCAAGCGCCACACCCCGATCTCAGCGAACTTCTCACGCAGCAAGACCGGCGACGACAACGCCCGACGACGCGCGTACGGTACGCGCCCGCGTGCCGTGCCGCGCTGCTGCGCAGAGCCTCCGCGCGCCGCTCCCCTCGGGTCGACCGGGCGCCGCGGGTACCCTGTGTCACGCGACGACCGGCCCGCGCGCCGGCGTCGGGCCTCTAGCTCAATTGGCAGAGCTGCGGACTTTTAATCCGTAGGTTCCGGGTTCGAGCCCCGGGGGGCCCACCGCTGCGGATCACTCGTCCGGCGGCACGACGGGAGTCGGGTCCGTCGACGCGCGGAGGGTGTCCATCACGGCGTTCTCCACGAGCACGGGCACGAAGTCGCGCACGTGCGCGTCGCCGAATGACTCGAGCTCGGCCAGGACCTGCGCGCGGACGTCGGCCGCGCCCATCCCGGGGAAGCGTTCGGTGATGCGTTGCACCACGACGTCGATCTCACGTGCCTCGTCGGCTGTCATCTGCGCAGGCTCGCACGGGCAGGGAGCCGAGGGCCGAACGGGGAGTGAACGCTCGCGCAACGGTGGCCACCCGACCGGTCCGGCGTCGAGATGCGAGAAGGTGCTGCCGGGGCACCCGGCCCGGGCAGCACCTTCTCGCATCTCGTCAGAACGTCAGCCCAGTCAGCCGGTCAGAGGGTCCACTTCTGCCCGGGGCCGCCCCAGCAGTCCCAGATGATCAGCTTCTGGCCGTCGTGCAGGGGTGCGCCGCCCGCGGCATCGAGGCACCTGCCGGACTGCGGGTTGCGCAGCTCCTTCGTCCCGGCGACGTACGACCACTTCTGCGCGGCCGTGCCGTTGCAGTCCCAGAGCTGGACCCTGGTGCCGCCCGCGGTGGCACCCCCGGCGACGTCGAGACACTTCCCGAGCGCGCGCACGGTGCCGTCTGCGCGGCGGTCCCACGACTGCGCCGCGTTGCCGTTGCAGCCCACGATCTGGACCTGGTTCCCGTTGGCGGGGTCCGCCCAGGGGACGTCGACGCACATGCCGTTGGTCGCCCGGATCGTGCCGGTCCCGACGAAGCCACCGCCGCCGGGGTTCTCGACGGAACCGCCGCCGGCCCCGATCGGCCGTGCCGAGCCCGAGAACGGGTCCAGGGAGATGTACGCGGCGGTCGGGTTGCCGTCGTGGACGAGCGACTCCTGTGCGCCGACGTCGTCGAACGCGAAGGCGTAGGCCTTGCCATCGACCATCTGCGCGTGGACGTTCTTCGCGTAGTAGTTCGTGACCGAGTCCTGGTAGAACCCGGCGTTGCCCTGGTCGGGCTGGTTCGGGTTGGTGAGGAGGGTCGTGCGGTTGAACCCGGCGCACAGGGTGCGCGCGATCGGTCCGACGACCTGGTCGTTCGGGGCGAGCAGGTCCTTGTGGCACCCGAAGATGCTGTCGGCGGACGGCTTGGCGAACGACGCGACCTCTTGACCCGCACCACCCGTGAACCGCATCCGCTCCCCGACCACCCGGCCGGTGTACACGACCGACTGGTCGTAGCCGAACGGCCGGACCACCAGGTCGCGCGTGCGGTAGTGGTCCCAGACGCGGTTGACGTAGCCGTCCATGACCGCCGGCGGGATGAGCCCGACGCCGAGCCCGTGGCTCGGGTTGAGCGCCCGCAGCACGCTGCCGTCGGGCGCGCGCTGCACCAGGTTCCCCCATCCGCCGGGCGTCGCGGCGAGGTCGGAGAACAACCGGTTGAACCCGTCGGGCTTCAGCATCCCGGTGCTGATGACCGAGCCGTCCGTCTTCTTCAGCCCCACCTGGTACGGCGCGGAGAAGAAGTCGACCTGCGTGCTGTTGATCCACAGGCCGGCGTCGTTGAGCGTGTACTCGGTCCAGTTGAACAGGATGTCGCGGTTGGGGTCCGTCGGGTTCTGGACCGCGGGCTGCACCAGGCGCCCGTCGTTCACGACGCTGAACGACAGCTTCTTCCCGTAGGAGAAGTACACGCGGCCCGAGAGCTTGGGCAGCCGGATGGTCGTCTGCTGGCCTGCGGCCGGGCCGGGGATCGACGCGTCGGGCGCGGGCACGGGTTGGGGGCCGGCGTCGGGCCACGGATGGAACGCACCCGAGGCGTCGGCGTACCCCATGTCGCCGTTCTGCAGGTTCTCGCCGATCACGTACAGGTACACCGGTCCTCGGCCGGCGTCGTTGGTGATGGTCAGGGGGATGGTGACGGGGACGGCGGTCGCGGCCGTCGCGGTCGCGGTCACCGCCCCGGTGGCAGCGAGTGCGGCCACGCACACCGCGGCCCAGACTCGTGCTGGCTTGCGCATCGGAACACTCCTCGTTCGGTTACGTCGTCGGAACCGTGATCGGGCGTGGATCGCACGCCGAACAGCGCTGCCACGACCGTCGTGGGAGCGCTGCCATCGACCGTATCGAAGAGCGCTCCCACGCACAAGGGAGCGCTCCCACGAACGTCGGACCCGTCCGCGTCCGTAGACTCGGAAGGGTGCAGTGCTCCCACTTCGACGCCTGGCGGTGCCGGTCGTGCACGCTCCTGGACCAGCGGTACGACGCCCAGCTCGCCGACAAGCAGCAGCACTGCGCCGGCCTGCTCGACCCCCTCGCACCGGACCTGCGGTGGCTCGACCCCGTACCGTCCGCCGAGGCCGGCTTCCGCAACAAGGCGAAGATGGTCGTCACCGGCACGGTCGAGGCGCCCGTGCTCGGCATCCTCGCCGAGGACGGCGGCGTCGACCTCACCGACTGCCCGCTCTACCCGCTGGTGATGCAGGAGTCGTTCGCCCCGCTCGCCGAGCTCGTGTCCCGTGCCCGCCTCACCCCGTACGACGTGCACGCCCGCCGCGGCGAGCTCAAGTACGTCCTCGTCACGCTCTCCCCCGCCGGCGACCTCATGGCCCGCTTCGTCCTTCGCTCCACCGAGTCGGTGCCGCGGATCCGCAAGCACCTGCCGACGCTGCTCGCCGCGCTGCCCGCGCTGCGCGTCGTGTCCGCGAACATCCATCCCGAGCACAAGGCCGTCGTCGAGGGCGAGACGGAGATCCTCCTCACCGAGACCGAGACGCTCGGCATGCGCGTCAACGGGATCGACCTGCACCTGCGCCCGCAGAGCTTCTTCCAGACGAACACCGAGGTCGCCGCCGCGCTGTACCGGCAGGGTCGCACCTGGGTGGACGACGCCGCACCCTCCTCGGTCTGGGACCTGTACTGCGGGGTGGGCGGGTTCGCCCTGCACGTCGCAGGGCCGGACCGCGACGTCGTCGGGGTCGAGACCAGCGTCGAGGCCGTTACGAGCGCGCGGCTCACCGCACGAGACGCCGGGCTCGACCGGACGACGTTCCGTGCGGGCGACGCGACCGCCTTCGCGCTCGCGCAACCCGTGGAGGCGCAGCCGGAGCTCGTGGTCGTCAACCCGCCGCGGCGCGGGATCGGCGAGTCGCTCGCCACGTGGCTCGAGCGCTCGGACGTGCAGCACGTCGTCTACTCGAGCTGCAACGCGACGTCCCTCGCGCGCGACCTCGCGCTCATGCCGTCGCTACGGCCGCAGCAGGCGCGCGTCCTCGACATGTTCCCGCACACGTCGCACTACGAGGTGATGGTCCGGCTCGAGCGGGCGTAACCTCACCCCAGGAACACCTGGGAGCAGAGCATCTCCTCCTCGCCGTCGACGTCGTCGAGCACGCAGGCGACCCCGACCGACGTCAGTGCCGGATCGAGCAGGTTCGCCCGGTGCGCGGGCGAACCCAACCACGCGTCGACGACCTCGGCGGGCGTCGCCGCCCCACGGCTCAGGTTCTCCGCGGCGGTCGCCGACGGGGGGTCGCACGCCGTCAGGACCGGGTCCAGCGGAGCATGGACGAGCGTCGCGCTCCCCACGAGGTCGGCGGCTCGGGTGCTCGCCGCGCCGAGGGCGCAGGTGTCCGTCGCGAGCGGCGCGCGACCTTCCGTCGCGCGGACGGAGTTCGTCTCCGCCACGACGAGCTCGGCGTACTCCTCGGGATCCGCGGGGACCGGGGAGGCGCTGGTCTCCCCCGACCGCTCCTGCTGCGCCTCGGGACCTGGCGGGCCAGAGCACGCCCCGACGAGGAGTGCGATCAGCACCGCCGGCACGACGACGGGCCGTGCGAACGGTCCCAGGCCGTCGGCCCCCGCACCAGACCCGCGACCGTCACCGACCGTCACGCGGCGACCCCGCGGCACCCGGGGACGAGACCTGCGAGAACGGAAACTCGCCCGACGGCAGGTCCGGCTCGACGTCGTCCAGGGAGTCGTCGTCGAGATGTGCGGGGATCGTGACCGGCGGCGGAGGTGGAGGAGGAGGCGGCGGCGGCGCTGCCTCGGTGCGGTCCGACTTGCGGTGGCGCGAGAAGTGACGCACCCGTGACTGCCCGGAACGGGCCGACGCCGCGGGCTCGCTCGCGTACTCGTAGTAGGAGTACCCGTACGACCCGCGTCCGTCGCGGCGCACCGGCACGCGGTTGACGACCGTGCCGAGGACACGTGCGCCGACGGACCTCAACGCGTCCAGCGCATCGCCGAGCTGCGCGCGGTGCACCGTCCCCGTACCGACCACGAGGATCGCACCCCCGGCCAGAGTGGCGAGCACGGCGGCATCGGTCACCGGCAAGAGCGGGGGCGTGTCCACGACGACGACGTCGTACTCCGCCCCCAGCCGGGTCAGCAGGTCGGCCATCGAGGTCGAGCCGAGGAGCTCGCTGGGGTTGGGCGGGACCTGTCCGGCCGCGATGACGTCGAGGTTCCCGTTGCCCCACCGCTGGGTCGCGTCCTCCAGCCCGACCCGGCCGATGAGCACCGTCGTGAGCCCGACCGAGCCCTCGATCCCCAGGTAGTCGGCCACGGACGGGCGTCGAAGGTCCGCGTCGACCAGCACGACCCGGGACCCCGCGTCCGCGAGCGTGATCGCGAGGTTGATGCTCGTCGTCGTCTTGCCCTCGCCGGGGAGCGACGACGTCATGACGATCGTCCTCGCACCGCCGTCGAACTCCAGGAACTGCAGGTTCGTGCGCAGGCGACGGAACGCCTCCGCTCTTGGCGACTTCGGCGACTCCTGGACGATCAGCGGATGCTCCGGGGCGTCCTCCTCGTAGCCGATCACGCCGAGAACCGCCGCGCCGGTGACGCTCTCGACGTCCGCGCGGGACCGGACCCGGGTGTCGAGCACCTCGCGCAGGACCGCGAGCACCACACCGACGACGAGACCCAGCACGAGCCCGAGCGCGACGTTGAGGCGGGTGTTCGGGGACGACGGCGACTCGGGGACGGTCGCGGACCGCACCGTGCTGATCTGGACCGGTGACTCGCCCGCTCCGGCGGGCGTCTCCAGCTCACCGACCACCTCGGCGAGCGACCGCGCCGTGGCGTTCGCGAGGTCGGCGGCGAGCCGCGGCGACTCGTCCGTCGCGATCACGTTGATGAGCACGGTGTCGAGGGGTGACTCCGCGCGCACGCGTGCCGCGAGGGACGACGCGTCCTCAGCGAGCCCGAGCTCCTCGACGACCGGGTCGAGGACCCGTGGGCTCGTCACGAGCTCGGTGTAGGACTTCACCTGGCGCACCGTGAAGTTCGACCCCTGCAGCAGGTCCGTCGTGGAGTCCGACCCCTGCACGGAGACGAAGACCTGGGAACGGGCAGAGTACGTCGGGGTCGTCACGAACGACAGCGCGCCACCCAGCAGGGCACCGACGATCCCGAGCACCGCGACCGAGACCCACCGCTTGCGGAGCAGGCTCAGGTAGTCGGCGAGTTCCATCGGTGCCCTCCCGTGGTCGGCCGAACCACCACCGCTGACGCTGTGCCAGACGCTGTCCACTGTCGCACGGGCCACGTGACGGCGCGCGTCGCCCGCGGTTCAGGTCGAGGTGCGCACCGCACCCCGGTTGGCCCGGTACCACTCGACGACGCGCCCGAGCCCCTCCTGCAGCGTGATCGCCGGTTCCCAGCCGGTCGCGCGCAGCCGAGACACGTCGAGCAGCTTCTGGGGGGCACCGTCGGGCCTGTCGACGTCCCAGGAGGTGGCGCCGGTGTAGCCGACGACGTCCGCCACGGTGGCCGCGAGCTCCGCGACGGTCAGGTCGCTGCCCGTACCGACGTTGACGTGCGTCGGACCGTCGTGGTGCTCCAGGAGGTGCAGGCACGCGTCGGCCATGTCGTCGCTGTGCAGGAGCTCGCGTCGGGGTGTGCCCGTCCCCCAGTTGGTGACGTCACGCTCCCCGGACCGCACGGCGTCGTCGTACCGGCGGACGAGGGCGGGCACCACGTGCGAGCCTGTCGGGGAGAAGTTGTCGCCGGGACCGTAGAGGTTGGTGGGCATGGCCGAGATCCACGGGAGCCCGTCCTGGCGCCGCACGGCCTGCACCTGGAGGATGCCGGCGATCTTGGCGATCGCGTACGCCTCGTTCGTCGGCTCGAGGTGGCCCGTGAGCAGCGACTCCTCGACGATCGGCTGCGGCGCCAGACGTGGATAGATGCAGGACGAGCCGAGGAAGAGCAGGCGCTCGACGCCGTGCGCGCGAGCCGCGTCCAGGACGTTGACCTGGATCCGTACGTTCTCGCTCAGGAAGTCCACGGGGTAGGTGGCGTTGGCGAGGATCCCACCGACCTTGGCCGCGGCGAGCACGACGTAGCGAGGGCGCTCGCGGTCGAAGAACGCGCGCACGCCGTCCCGGTCGGTGAGGTCGAGCTCCGCAGACGTGCGACCGACGAGCCGCTCGAAACCGGCCCGCTCGAGGCGGCGCCAGACCGCCGATCCCACGAGCCCACGGTGGCCTGCGACGTAGAAGGGCGCGTCCCGGTCCAGCGGCCCGGGCGTGTACGCGACGCCGTCGCGCTCGTCCACGACCGTCACGGCGCGGCCCAGGTCGCGAGCGCGACCTCGTCGATCCAGGGCGACCCCGCGTGCCGGAGCGCCTCGACGTCGGCGTCGACCATGATCCGCGCCAGCTCGGGTCCCGTCACCGTGGGCTTCCAGCCGAGCTCGGCGCGCGCCTTGCTCGCGTCCCCGACGAGCGCGTCCACCTCCGCGGGACGCAGGTAGCGCTCGTCGAGACGTACGTGCTGCTCCCAGCGCAGCCCTGCGTGGGAGAAGCACTCCTCGAGGAACTCGCGGACCGTCATGCCGACGCCGGTGGCGAGCACGTAGTCGTCCGGCCGGTCCGCCTGGAGCATGCGCCACATGCCCTCGACGTACTCGGCGGCGTAGCCCCAGTCGCGGACGGCATCGAGGTTCCCGAGGTAGACGTGCTCCTGACGTCCCGCGCTGATGGCAGCGACGGCGCGGGTGATCTTGCGGGTCACGAACGTCGGGCCACGCCGCGGCGACTCGTGGTTGAAGAGGATGCCGTTGACCGCGAAGATCCCGTACGCCTCGCGGTAGTTCCGCGTGATCCAGTGGGCGTAGAGCTTCGCCGCGGCGTACGGCGAGCGCGGGTGGAACGGCGTCGACTCGTCCTGCGGCGGCGGTGTCGCGCCGAACAGCTCGGACGACGACGCCTGGTAGTAGCGCGTCTCGATGCCGGCGAGCCGCACGGCCTCGAGGAGCCGCACCGCACCCGTGCCCGTGGTGTCCGCGGTGTGCTCCGGCTCGTCGAAGGACACCCGCACGTGCGACTGCGCGGCGAGGTTGTAGACCTCGTCGGGGCGGATCTGGGACAGGAGCGTCACGAGTCGGGCACCGTCGGACAGGTCGGCGTAGTGGAGGAAGAGACGCGCGTCCGTCTCGTGCGGGTCCTGGTACAGGTGGTCGATGCGCGACGTGTTGAAGGTGGAGGCGCGCCGGATCAGCCCGTGCACCTCGTAGCCCTTGCGGAGCAGCAGCTCGGCGAGGTACGACCCGTCCTGCCCGGTGATGCCGGAGATGAGTGCCGTCTTCATCCGTCCCCCTCGTCGTCCGCGCCTGTCCGTGCCTGTCCGTGCTCAGCCCTGCTCAGCCGTGTCCCGCGGCCCGGACCGCGTGCTGCTCGAGCCACTCGTGGAACGTCGCGACTGCCGCCGCCTCCGTGAGCACGTCCCGCCGGTACCGGCCGCCCGCCGCACCCAGCGACCGGCAGCGCGCAGGGTCGGCGGCGAGCTCGAGCACCGCGTCGAGCAGTGCTGCCGGGCGACCGGCGTCGACCCGGACACCGCCGCCGGACACCGCGATCTCCTGCGCGGTGACCGACGCCGCGGACGTGGCCGCGACGACCGGGCGCTCGGCGTCGAAGTAGGAGGTCAGCTTGCTCGGCACCGACATCTCGGCGACACCGGTGGCCTCGTTGACGAGGAGGATGTCCGCGGCCGCGAGCGCCGCGGGGAACTCGTCGTCGGGCAGCGGGTCGAGGAACCGGATCGAGCGCACCCCCCGGGCCGCGGTCTCCAGGGCGGTCCGCTGGCTGCCGTCGCCGAGGAGGACGAACCGGACGCGGGCCCCGCGCTCGTCGGCGAGCCGCGCCGTCTCGACCACGTTCGCGAGCCCCTGCTTGGTCCCCTGGTTCCCTGCGTGCAGGACGACGGTCTCGCCGTCGGGCCAGCCGAGCCTGCGACGCGTCGCCGGGACGTCGACGGACCCCGTGCGCCGTAGGTGCGTCCAGTTGCGCACCGTTCGAACTGCCCGCTCGTCGGCGCCGAGACAGACCTTCAGGTGAACCGCGAAGCGGTCGTGGATGGTGACGATGCCGTCGACACCGCGGACCACCCAGCTCTCGACCTCGCGGACGACCCGCGCCTGTCCACCCGTCGCCGTCCCCGTCTCCTCGACGCCCAGCGAGTAGAGGTCCTGCGTCCACAGGACGACGCCGGGCCGCCTCCCTCCTCGGCGGAGCCGGCGTCCGACCCGCAGGCGTGCCATGGCGACGGCGGTGGAGAACAACGACGGCGACACGAGCAGCACGACGTCGGCCGTCGGCCAGCGGACGCCGGACGCCCGCAGGCCGAAGCTGAGCTCCGCGAGGAGCCTCCGGACCGGGGTCGGGCTCGTGGGGACGAAGTGGCGCAGGCGGAGGACGTCGACGCCGTCGACGCGCTCCCGGCGGGACCACCCGCCGTACCCTTCACCGATGCGCCACTCGGGATAGTGCGGGAAGGTCGTGATGACGCGGACGACGGCACCCCGCTCCACGAGTCCGCGGCTCAGCGATGTCGTGTACGGCGCATTTCCGGTAGGTTCCGGAGCATAGTTCGCGCCGACCACGAGCACGCTGAGCTCGTCCGAGGTCACGCTTGCACCATAACGGCGCGGCCGTCGATCTGCTGGGGGACGGATGAGGCCCGACGCCACGCCGAGGATGGTCCGCGTGATCTCCCTCGCGAACGCTCCGGGCGAGCGCGCGACGTGGAACCGTCCGGCGCTCGTCGTCCTCCTGTGGGGGGTCGCCGAGCAGCTCTTCGTCACGAACCCGTGGCAGGTGAGCTCCAGGATCCGCGTCATGGTGCTGCGGCTCTTCGGTGCCGAGATCGGCGACGGCGTCATCTTCCGGCCGCGCACCCGGGTCCGCTTCCCGTGGAAGCTGCACGTCGGGCCCGACTGCTGGATCGGTGAGGGTGTCTGGATCCACAACCAGGACCACGTCCGGATCGACCACGACGTCGTGGTGTCGCAGGAGTCGTTCATCACGACCGGCAGCCATCGCCACCGGACGGACATGGGGCTCGTGACGGCACCCGTGAGCGTCGGCGCCGGTACCTGGATCACCGCCCGCTGCATCGTCCTCGGCGGTGCGCGGCTCGGCCGCTCGACACTCGTCACCCCCGGTTCCGTCGTTCGCGGGGAGGTTCCCGACGGCGCGGTGTGGGACGGCCGTTCGCTCTCGGACCGGCGGCGGTTCTGACGTGGCGGCCCCCCGCCTGCGGATCCTGCACGTCGCCACGCTCATCACGCCCGACGGCTCGTACGGCGGACCCGTGCGTGTCGCGACGAACCAGGTGCGCGCGCTCCGGGAGCGAGGGCACGACGCCGTCCTCCTCGCGGCGGCCTCCGGGTTCGACCGGCTGCCGACCACCTGGGACGGCGTCCCGGTCCGGACCTTCCGGGCGCGACGCGTCGTACCGGGGACGGGCTTCGCCGGTCTGGCCGCACCGGGGATGAGACGGTGGGTCCGCGCGCACCAGGACCGGTTCGACGTCGCACACGTCCACCTGGCGCGAGACCTGGTGACGCTCCCCGCGGCGCACGCGTGGATGCGGACGGGCGGCCCCCTGCTCGCGCAGACCCACGGCATGGTCGCGCCGAGCAGACATCTCCTCGCCGGTCCGCTGGACCGGATGCTGACCCGGCGCGTCGTCGGGTACGCGAGCCAGGTTCTCGCCCTGACCGACCAGGAGGAACGCGACCTCCGGGTCGTCTTCGGCCCCCGCCTGCGCGTTCGACGGCTCGTGAACGGCGTCCCGCTCCCCGGCCCCTCGTCGCAGACATCCGCGGACGGCGGCACGTCCGGGCCGCGGGAGGTCCTCTTCCTGGCCCGGCTGCACCGCCGGAAGCGACCGCTCGCGTTCGTGCGGGCCGCCGCAGCCCTGACACCTCGCTTCCCCGACGTGCAGTTCACCCTGGTCGGACCGGACGAGGGCGAGGGCCCGGTCGTTCGAGCCGCGATCGACGCCCTGCCCGACGAGGTCCGCGAGCGCGTCCGGTGGGAGGGAGGTGTGCCGCCCGACGCGACGCTCGCCCGGTTGGCCCGCGCGAGCGTCTATGTCCTCCCCTCGGTCGACGAACCCCTCCCGATGAGCGTGCTGGAGGCGATGTCGGTGGGTGTCCCCGTCGTCGTGACGCAGTCCGACGGGCTCGCCGACGCCGTCGAGCGTGCGGGAGCCGGCGTCGTCGTGCCGGACGACCCGGACGCGCTGGTCGAGCCTCTGGCAGGCCTGCTCACCGACCCGGCGGACCTCGACAGGCGAGGTGCCAGCGCGCGGCGGCTCGTCGAGGAGTCCTTCTCCGTGGACGCCGTGGCCGACGCGCTGGTGGTGGCGTACGCGGCCGCTCGCTCGCGGACCACCGCGACGGACGGACCTACCGACCGGGGTTGCGCCGCGTGAGCCGGATCCCGGCCAGACGGGCACCGATCAGCGGGGCCCACGGCGCCCCGGCCGAGTAGTGCACCGTCGCGATCCCGGCATTGAGGAGGTTGCGCCGCCATCGCCACGGCATGATCGCCCGGCCGAGCCTCGCCGCCGCACGGCTGCGCGGGTCCGTGACGCTGAACCGGACGTGGGTGATGATCGGATCGAGGCCCGCGGTCGCGACGTCCTGCCACGCGTCCTCGTCGGTGACAAGGACGAAGTCGAACGACGGGTCGAGCTGCGGCTCGACCGCGCGTCCGGGGACGAGGAGGAGTGCCGTCGCGCCCGGTCGTCGTCGAGAAGCTCTCATACGGCCTCGATCCCCCACCGGCTCCGCCACCGCGCCACCGCATCGCGCGGGACGTCGACGTTGACCGCGGTCCCCGCGCTCAGGTCGTCCTGGTAGGACCGCCAGGCGTAGCGGGACGGCGCCCGTATCCCCACGGATCGCGCGATCTCGAGCGCCCTGTTGTCGACCGAGAGGATCAGCGTCGGGACACCGCGCTGGATGGCCCGGATGCCGCCGTGCAGGCGCAGGCCCACGTACGCGGTGTCGGGCACGACGAGCGCCGCGTCGAGCTCCGCGAGATCACGGCCGAGCACCGTCCCGGCGCCGGCGCGGACGTGCTCGACGTACTGCGTGTCACCGGGCCCCTGGGGCCAGAACACGACCTCGTCGAAGGTCTCGACCAGCGTCCGGACGAGTCGCGCGTCGGCGAGCGGGTCCTGGTTGTAGTCCGTGAGCGTCACGACCACGCGCCGCTGCCCCCCGGGGAGGACCTGCTTCGCGACGCGCCACAGCGTCGGGCAGCTCGTGTGGACCGCGGGGACGCCAGCACGTCTCAACCTCCGCAGCGAGTAGTCGTCGCGCACCGCCCACGGCGTCGGGCCCGCGAGCCGACGCAGCCACGCAGCCGACACGGGGTCGATGCCGGCACGCTGGTACTGCCACCACCCGACCCCGAAGAACGTGAGCCGGCCGGCGGCGAGCTCGATGTCGTCGACGGACCACGGCCACGAGCGGCGGAAACGCATGTGGTCGGAGAGCAGGTTCGTCCCGCAGACGACGACGTCCGAGGCGCGCGACACGAGCTCGCGATGGGTGTCCGTGAGCGCACCGTGCATCGGGACCAGCTCCACCACCTCGCCCCGCGCCCGCAGCGGCAGGACCAGCTCGTCGCGAACCGCCTCCGAGATGATCTGGTCACCGGTGTTCGTCGACGCCGTGCCGGGGTCGACGACGACGATCACGAGGCCGGACCTTGCGCGAGAGTGTCGAGCCAGCCGGCGTACCGGTCGCCGACCCGGTCCCACGTCGCGGAGACCTGGACCCAGCCCCGTGCCGACCACCCGAGCTCGGCGTCGTCCGCCACGCGTGCGAGCGCGTCGCCCAGTCCGTCACCGGTCGAGAAGTCGTGCGACACCACCGCACCCGCGGCGACGAGGTCGGACGTCGCGTGGATCGAGCGCGACACGAGCACGGGCACGCCGGACGCCAGCATCTCCAGCAGCATGATGCTGCACGATTCCCACCGGGACGGGTGCAGGTACGCGCTGCAGTCCCGTGCGAGCGCGGCCTTCCGGGCGTCGTCGGCGTTGCCGAGCACCTCCACGTCGTCCTGGAGCCCGAGGCGCGCGACCAGGGCGACCGTCCGGGCGCGACCGCCCTGGAAGTCCGGACCGGCGAGGACGAGACGAGGGCGCGGCCGCGGCAGCCGGCTCCACTGGAGCAGCAGGTGGTCGATGCCCTTGTGGACCACGTCGTACCGCCCCATCCACAGGAAGTACCCGCCGCCTCCTTGCCAGGGGACGACGTCGGCCGGCTCAGGCGCGCCGTTCGGGAGGGCGACGTACGGGCGGCGTGGCGAACCCGTCGCGGTGACGAGCCCCGCCTCCGACGGGTAGAAGACGTGGAGCCGGTCGACACGACGAAGGACCGACCGCTCGACAGCCCGACGGATGCCCAGGACGTCGCGCGTCCGCGTGACGACGCCCGGTTCGTACACCCCGTGCGGCATCAGGACGAGTGTCGCGCCGCGCCGTCGCACGACGCTGGCGGCCACGGCGTTGCTCGCCACCCACCCCTCGTGCAGGTAGCACACGTCACCCCCGCGGATCCTTCGCCCGACCCCCCGGGGCAGCCACGACGTCCGTCCACGCCCCAGGTGCGGGACGGCTCGCACCAGGCCCGCGACGTCGTCGGGAAGCGCACGAGGGTGGTCGACGGGTGCGCACCAGATCTCGACGTCATGACCGGCGCGCCGGGCGACCCGCACCCAGCCCTCGATCGAGCTCGTGACCCCGGACGGGTGCACGAGGAACCTCGCGTAGTAGTGCACCACCCTCATGCGACGGCCTCGACGACCCCGCGGAGCGTGCGCGCGACGACGTCCGCGGACGCTGCGATCGACGGGATCGACGATCGCTCCGTCACCGGGTCTCCTCCGGTGTCCCGGCGCACGAGGTCCAGCCACGCACGCGTGAGCGCCTCCGCGCTGCCGTCCACGGTCACGACCTCCTCGCCCTCGCGCAGGTACTCGAGCTCCGGAGCGTGCCGTCCGGCGAGGGTGGTCAGCACCGGGAGTCCCAGCGCCAGGGCATCGACCGCGACGAGCCCGACCCGGCCGGGGTTGAGCACGAACCGCGAGACCGACCCCGCGCGGGCGATGTCCTGGGTCGTGATCTGTCCCAGGACGGTGACGCGTCCCGTCCGGTCGGCAAGCTCGCGGAAAGTCGCCATGCAGGGCCCGTCCCCCGCCACGACGAGCCACGCCCGCGGGTCTCGGGCGAACGTCCGCACGGCTGCGTCCCGGACCAGCTCTGGCAGCTTGTGCTCGTTGAGCGCCCCGAGCAGGAGGGCAGGCACGGCGTCGCCGGGCAGACCGATCTCCTGGCGGTAGCGGTCGATCGCCGCGTCGTCGAGCCGCGCCACCGCGTCGCGCAGCGCGGCAGTGTCGGTGGAGTTGTCGAACGACGTCACCCGGTCCGCGGGCAGACCCGTCGCGTCGATCACCGCCCGGCGACCACCCTCGGTGTACGTTAGCACGTGCGCGGCCCGGCGGTTGACGCGCGACTCGAGCCACGACGCGACCCGCACGTCGTCGGTCGTGTACGCCGCGCCGTGGCCCCACGTCACGAAGGGGCGCCGCCTCGCCGCGGCGACGATCGCGTTCACGTTGCCGGCCTGCATCTCGGTGAGGAGGACCGCGTCGCGCCATCCTGACGGCAGCTCGCGGTAGATCGCGTGGCGGCCACCACGCCCCAGACGCAGCACCCGGGCACGCACCTGCGTCGCCCAGGGCACGTCGGCCATGTCACCCCGCTCGCGTCGTCGACGCATCTGCTCGACGTCGCCCCCGAAGAACACGCGCGCCTCGACTCCCTGGCGCGCCAACGAGTCGATCACCTGCGCGAACAGCTGCTCCCGGTACACCGGCACGTACGGCTGCGTGATCGCGACGCGCGCTGCGCGCGTCACGACACGCCTCCCCCGACGTCGACGGTCGCCCGGGTCGGCCGGGGTCGCCGACCGACCGCTCGACCGCTCCTGCCGAGCACCCACAGGACAACCAGAGCCACGACCACGATCTGCGCGAGGATCGCGAGCTGGGTCGCGGGGTTCCCGCGCACGACGTTGGGCACGAACGCGATGAACCCCATCGCGACGACGAGCCGTGCGCCGGTGCCGGTCACCGGGCCCGACTCGGCGGCGCGGACCGCCCAGCCGAACAGCACCATCCCCAGCACGACGCCGACCATGGCGAGGTCGAAGTACAGCGCGCCGGGCAGGCTGGGGACCGGGCACAAGAACTCCCCGCAGGACCCGCCGAAGAGCGACGTCAAGCGCTCGTTGCTCCAGGACTCGCTCACGACGCCGGCGGGGAGGGGCGCAGTGAGGAGCTCGACCACGGTGCCGCGTCCTCGACCCCACGGCATGTCGGCGCCGAGCCGTGGGGCCACGTAGGCGACGTAGGAGAACATCTCGGTGTCGTAGGAGAGGAAGAACTTCTCGACGACCGACGTCGGTCCCGTCGACCCGTAGTAGTCCACCATCGCGCCGGTCAGCGAGGTCCCCGGGGTCCGGGACCCGGCGCTGCGGACGAAGGGGACGGTCGCGAGCACCACGAGTGCCCCGATCCCCAGGGCGACCTGGGAGGCACGGACCCGCCGGTTCCACGACGGTGCCAGGGCGGCGACCAGCGCGAGGATCAGCACCGGCAACAGGAACCGCCTGGTCCCGAGCGCGGTGGCCGGCACGACGGCGGCGGCGATCGTGGCCCAGAAGGCGAGGCGCTCACCGGCCGACAGGCGACGGACGCGCTCGAGCTGGACGCGCACGACGGCCAGCACGAGCGCACCGACCACCGGCAGCGCCATGACGAGAGCGGGCAGGCCGCTCATCCGCGCGGCGACCTGGTCCGACCGCCCGGCGAACATGAGCGCGAGGAAGGAGATCCCGCCGCCGAACGCCGCGAGCGCGACGAACCAGGCCCCGACGAGGACGACGGCGGTGAGCAGCGCGGCCCGCATCGGGGGTTCCGGCAGAGCAGGGTCGGGCACGACAGGGTCCGGCACGGCAGGGTCCGGCACGGCGGGTCGCGGTCGTGCTGCACGGCCGGGCGGACCGACCCGCAGGCGGGAGCGGCGCGCGAGCGACGCGAGCCCGTAGCCGGTGTAGAGGCAGACGAGCGCTACCAGGCCGATCCAGGAGGCGAGCACGAACCCGTCGGTGACGCGCAGGCCGTAGAAGTCGAACGAGTCCCGCTGGGCCATGAGCAGGGGTCGGACACCGAAGACGGCGACCAGCATGCCCGTGGCGAGACCGAGCGGGCCGAGGAGCGCACCCCGACGCAGGCCGCCCGCCCCGAGGAGCAGGACCAGCCCCATGACCGTCGTGAGGACAGGGACCGTGACCGGGACCGACGTCATGACCGGATCCTTCGCCCGACGACCCGGCGCTCGACGTCCGCCCGGACCCGCAGGAGCGTCGCGCGGGCGGCCGCGGCGTCGACGACGACGGGTGCGATGCCCAGGGCGAGGAGCGCGCCCGACAGCTCGGATCTCGCTGGGCCGGTCGGCACGGCGGCGAGCGTGGCGGTGAGCTTGTCGACGCGGTCGTGGACGACCGGGGCCACGACGGCACCGGCCCGTGCGCCCAGGACCAGGGCGTGGAGCCGGTCGCTGACGACGACCTCGGTCTGTCGCATGACCGCACCCACCTGTTCGAGCTGCTCGTGGTGCCCGGTACCGTCCCACCCGAGGTGAGCGACCTCGTGGTGCCGGGCGAGGCGCCTGTGCTGAGCGTCGTCGCGTGCCACCTGCGTCACGAGCACGGGCTCGAGACCGAGCCGGCGTGCGACGTCCAGCAGGTCGGCGAACAGGCGGTCGTCGACCTGCCGGTCGCCGCGGAAGGACAGCACGAGCCTGGACCGGTGCTGCGCGTCCTCGCCCGCGTCGTCGATCGTCGCGAGGGCGAGGTCCGGCGCGACGACGACCCCGGCGCCGAGGATCGACCGGGTGACCTCGTCGCGCGCGACGTACAGGTCGTGCGCGCGGAACGAGGACCGCTCGAGCGCGCGCGCCGGCCGGGAGCTCCCCCGGACGGAGCGGCCGAGCGTCAGCACCCGCCCGTTCCCCGCCCGTACGAGCAGGACGTTGACCAGGTTGACCGTCTCGCGGGCGAGCGCACGGAGGCTGCCGACGAGGAGAGCCGGCCCGGGCGCGAAGGTCAGCACCGGGACGACGGACGGCGTCAGCACGGCGCGCACCAGCCCGGCCTGGAAGCGCGCGGCGCTCCGCACGACCACGACCCGGTCCCCGAGCTCGAGGGCTGCGACGTACGACGGCTCGAGCGAGCCGGCGTACGCGTACACCCGGTCGCACGCCCCCACGAGCCACTCCACCATCTCGCGCCGGATGACGACGTCGCCCAGGTTGTCCTCCTGGGCGACGACGCTGCAGAACGCGATCGACGCGGGTGGCACGTTCCTCTCCTCCTCAGACGTCGGGGACCGGATGGAGCTGGGACACGTCCTCCCGGGTGACAGTCCTGACCTTGGCACCCAGGACGACGGCCTGCAGCGTGAGCGCCACGGCGAACGCAGCGGCGGCCCCGGTCGCCCCCGAGACGGCGCCGCCGACCCCCGCACCGACGAGGCAGACGGCCGACATGAGCACGGCGACCCTCGACACGAACCCTGCGAGCCCGCGCGCCTGGAGCAGTGCCGACGCGACCGAGCCCGACGCCGCGAACGGGAGCGCGAGAAGGAGGATCTGCGTCGCGGGTACGGCTGGTTCCACCGGCTCCAGGCCGGGAAAGGCCGCGACGACCCACGGCAGGGTGAGAGCGAGCCCGACGTACAGCACGGAGACTGCCCCGAGGATCCAGGCCACGTTCACCATGACCCGGCGACGATCGTCGTGCTCGCGGGTCCGGGCGGCATGGGGCAGCACCGCGGTGGCCAGCGACGTCGGGACCAGGCGCAGCGGGACAACGAGCCGGCTCGCGAGGGAGTAGACGCCCGCTGCGGCGGCGCCCGCGACGCCGGACACGACGGCGACGTCCAGGTTGCGTGCCTGGACCGCGACGGAGTTCGCCCAGTAGGCACGGGCCTCTCGAGCGACGGTCGACAGGGCGACGCGAGCCGTCGGGAGCGGCGTGACGGCGTTGGTCCACAGGACCGACAACAGGGCCCCGAGGGCGGAGGCGAGCCCGTAGGCGAGGATCGCCTCGACCCCCCACCATCCGAGCAGGAAGAACCCTGCCGCCATGACAGCACGCCTCAGCACGAGGTTGAAGACGGTGAAGCTCGCCCGGCCGTCGGCGAGCGCGATCCCGGCGACCGTCTCCGCGTTGCGTTCCGCGGCCGCCCAGACGGCGAGCGGGAGGAGCATGCCGAGCGAGACGTCGTCGTGCAGCGCGCTCACGACGACCGCGAGCACGACCCCGACCAGCAGCAGCGGCACGGTGGTGATGCGGTTGAGGACGACTGCCGACCGGATCCGGCCGTCGTCGGGCGAGGCGGCCCGGGTGCGGACCAGGTACGTCGAGACGCCGAGGTCGCACAACGTCTGCAGCACGAGGAGGAGTGCCAGGAGCGTGCCCACAGCGCCGAGCGCGGCGGGGGTCACGAGGAGCGCGAGCGCTCCGAAGGTGAGTGCCTGGAGGATGGCCGCGGTCACCCGTCCCGCGGTGATCCAGGCGAACTGGCCTAGCACCCACCTCTCCTGGACACACCTGCGGGCAGGCCGCGCCTGCGCTCGGGTCTTCTAGTACGCGCCCGCACGCCCCACCACCGCCCGCGCCGTGCGCAGCAGGATCATCACGTCCCCCAGGATGGTCCAGTTCTCCACGTAGTACAGGTCGAGCCGCACGCTCTCCTCGATCGTGAGGTCGTTCCGGCCGGAGACCTGCCACAGACCGGTGAGGCCCGGCTTGACCAGGAGCCGGCGCCCGATCTCGTCGTCGTACCTCTCGACCTCGAGCGGCACCTGCGGGCGGGGCCCGACGAGGCTCATGCTCCCGCTCAGCACGTTGAACAGCTGGGGCAGCTCGTCGATCGAGTACCGGCGGATGAAGGCCCCGACGCCGGTGACCCTCGGGTCGCTCCGCGCCTTGTAGAACGGCTGCGGGTCGCCACCGAGCGCCTCCGACAGGCGTGACTCCGCGCCGGACTCCATCGAGCGGAGCTTCAGGACCGTGAACGGTTCTCCCTGCAGGCCGACGCGTTCCTGCCGGAACACGACGGGCCCGCGGCTGGTGAGCCGGATCGCCACGCCCGTCACGGCCAGGGGCAGCGCGAAGAGCACGATGAGCAGCACCGCGCCGATCACGTCGAACGTCCGCTTGAGCGCGTGCTGCGGTCCGGAGTAGCCGGGCGACTCGACGTGCAGGAGCGGCAGCCCGGCGACCGGACGCGCATGGATACGGGGCCCGGCGACGTCCGAGACCCCCGGCGAGATGACCAGGTCCGCACCGCTCGGCTCGAGGTCCCAGGCGAGGCGCTTGACGGTCCGCGGCGTCACCACGTCCGACCCGGTCACGACGACGGTGTCGGCGCCGAGGCTCTGGAGGACGTTCGCGGCATCGACGACGTCCCCCACCACCGGAACCCCGGCGACGGTCTCGCCGGGCTCGACCGGCCCGCCCGGCACGCAGGCACCGGCCACCGAGTACCCCGCGTGCGACGACCTGCGCAGCTCCTCGACGAGGTGCGAGACGCCGTCGCGACCTCCGACGACGATCGTCCGGTACAGGCACCGACCGCCGAGGCGTTGGGCGACGAGGAGCCGCCGCGTCGTGTAACGCCCCGCCAGGAGCAGGACCAGTCCCAGGGGGAGCGCGATGGCGACGTACCCACGCGCCAGGTCGTAGCGGAGAAGGTAGGCAGCGATCGCCGTCACACCGAAGAACGCGATCGTCACGTTCGCGACCCGCACGTACTCGCCAGCCCCCGTGCCGAGAAGCTTGGCCTCACGGGTGTCCCCGAGCCGGAGCGACACGAGCCAGGCGACCAGGAGGATCATCGAGACGGCGAGGTACTGCGCGTCGAGCGCGCCTCCTCCGACCCCGTCGAACCGCGCCAGGTACGCGATCGCCACGGCTGAGCACACCGCGACCGTGTCGACGAGGGCGACCCGGCGTGAGAGCCGCACCTTCCAGCTCGACCGTCGGTTCGCCCCCAGGGCGACACGCGCCAGCTGGTCGGTGTCGAACGAGCGCGCCCCCAGGCCGACACGTCGACCCGGCACGGGCACCGCGGCGGCACCACAGGCGTCGACCTCCACCTCGCGGTTCCTCTCGAGCGTCATCCGTCCCCCCGGGATGCTGGGCTCTCGCGACGAGCAGGGAGCGCGCCGCGCGTCGTGCTCGCGTCAGCCGTGGGAGCGCTGACGACGCGACCTGGACACGAGGAGGACCACCAAGCCGGCGGTGACGAGGACCGCCGCGCCGACGACGAGCAACACCTGGTCGGCACCGGTCGAGGGCATCGCGCCGGACGACGTCCCGGCGTCGGACGCGGCACCCGAGGTGTCCCCGGCGATGGCGACGACCTGGGCAGAACCGACCTCCGCGCCGCTGGCGTCGGTGGCGACGAGCGAGTACGTGGCGGGTTCCGCCAGCGTCGCGGAGAATGTCACGTCACCGTCGGCGGTGTCCTTCGCGAGCGCCTTCGTGCCCGCGACGGTGATCGCGTTGTCGGCGACGTCCGGCGACGAGATCGTCAGCGTGATGCTCGGGTTGCCCGCCGGTCCGGTGACCGAGGCCGTGAACGTCTCGCCCACCACCGGGGTGGTCGTCGAGACGGTGAGCACGTAGTCGTCAGCCTCGTACGCGTTCGCCACGGCAGGTGCCGCAGCGAACGTCAGGGCAAGGAGCACAGCTCCTGCTGCGCGTCGAACGTTCATCGTTCCGCCTCCTCGACTGCCCCTGCGGGGCCGAAGCACCAGTGTGGGTCGAGCTGTGCACGGCGTCGGGGATCGCGCACGACGCCCCCGGTGTCGCCGGTGCGTCGTCGTCGCCGGTGCGTCGTCGCCCCCCTCAGGCGCGCACCTTCTAAGAGAGCACACTTCCCTGCGACGCGCATGACGAGGCCGGGATGCTGCTCGAGGCGCTGCGGGCCCCCGGCGTCGAACGGACGACGACGGCCCCGGTCTGGTTCTTCCCCGAGACCATCTCGTACCGGAACGTCGCGCTCTCCTCGGGCGCGAGCGCGACCGAGCGACCGCCCACCACCAGGTCGTCGTGGACCTGGGCGAAGAGCCCGGGGTCTCCCACGGTGGCGTCCGAGCCCAGGATGCCGCCGTGCCGCGGGGCGTAGACGAGCAGGTTGGTCCGGATCGTGCCGTCGCCGTCGCGGTCGCCGGTGACGTAGTCCGGCAGGTCCGCCGCCTCGTCCGCGGCGAGCGCGGACGTCAGGGTCACCTCCAGCGTGAAGGACTGCGACCCGTCCGGGCGGCACGCGACGTCCGTGACCACGACGTCCGTGTCGAGGTAGTACCCGACCTTCGCCGCCGACGACGCGTTGAGGTAGACGCCCACGACCGGCTGGCCCGCACTCGGCGCCCAGTCCTCGCCGCCGGCTCCACCCGCGCCTCCGAGCACACCGCGCAGCTCGCCCGAGAGGACGGTGCCGGTGAGGAGCGACTGCTCGTCAGGGTGCGCCGACCACACGAGCAGCCTCCCCTCGCGCGCCGCACCGGCGAGCGCGTCGACCGCAGCGGCCGGGTCCGCCTGCCCGGAGACGAGCGCGTCGAAGACACCGTGCGCCGCGGCGCCGAACAGGGCGTCCTGGACGGACGGTTCGGGATGCTCCCGGTAGACCCCGTTGAGCAGGTACGCGGCGGCGTCGTCGGCGGTGAGCGTGACGGACTCCCCGGTCGACGTGGCGACGACGACCGGCCCCGTCGCCGCGAGCATCCCCGCGAGCGCCACGGGATCGACCGCGAGCACTCCGTCGACGTCCGAACCTCCCTGCTCGCGCCAGATCGCGCTCGCCAGCTCTGCGGCGCGCGGGAAGTCCGGGGTCGAGGTCACGTTGAGAAGATGACGACCGAGGTCCGTCCCGAAGAGCGCCTGCTCCGGGCCGGTCAGGTCGACGACGCTCTCCTCGTAGCCGCCGAGCTCCTTCCCCGGCCGTTGCTCCACGAACGTGATCGCCCCGTCCTCTGTCCGCAGGTGCAGCACCGAGCCGGAGATCCCGCCCTCCGCTCGCGGCTCGGCATTGTTCTGGACGAGCACCAGGTAGTCGCGCGCACCGTCGGCACCGAGCATCGGGGGCAGGAGCTGCACGGCGCGTGATGCGGTCGCGGTCGAGGCCCGCACGTCGGCGAGCTGACCGCCGAGCTGGTCCACGGCGTCGCGCAACGGCCCCACCAGCGTGCCGGTGTCGATCGCTGAGACCCGCTCGAGCGCGGACGCCACCGTCTCGTCGGCGCCGACGACGTCGTCCCGGGCGGCCTCCAGCGGTGCGAGGTCGACCCGCCCGTCGCGCGGGGGAAAGCGGCTCGGGTCGGCGACCACGGCGGCCGAGGCCAGTCGAGGGAGCGCGTCCGTCGCGACGTCGTCCACCACGGACGCGACCTCGGCGAGCGCCCGCGCGTCGTCGCCGACGAACGGCAGCGCGCCGGCGACCCGCCAGTGCGGACCGCTCGTCGCGGCGACGGCGGCGGCGGCCTCGTCCCGCACCGTCCGCACCGTGTCGTCCGCACCGGGCGCACCCGACTCGACCTGCTCGCGCAGTCCCGGCAGCGATCCGGCAGCTCGCTCGAGCGCGCCCCGGGCACGGGAGGCGTCGACGAGCAGCCATGCCGCGAGCCCGGCGGTGACGAGGACCGTGACGAGGAGCACCAGCACCGCGGCACGTGGCACGCGTCGTCGTGCCCGCCGGGGCGTGCCGGCCGTGCGAGGCGCACGGCGAGCACGAGGCTGTGCGCGTGCCGGCGCGCCTGGAGGGGCGACCCCCGCCCACTGCTGCCCCCAGCCGGCATGTACCACGTCGCTCCCGTCGGTCGTGTCACCCGCCCGAGGACCGGCGGACGCTACGCCGACCGACCGACCGCCGGCCGGCTCGCGGGACGGACTCCAGCGTGCTCGCACTTCTCGCGCCGCGCACGGGGAACGGCTGCGACCGGGCCACGGCGACGGCTGCCGCCCGGTGTCAGTCGGGACGGGTCGATCGCTCCCGCGCGCGCCGGTCCGCCTCGACCGCGGCGGCCTCGAGCTGCGCCCGGTACGCCGCCCACTGGGCGTCGGTCTGCTCGGGCAGGTCTCCCCTGCCGTTGCCTGCGTCGCCGTCGATCAGCTCGCGGACGATGTCGGCGTGACCGGCGTGGTGCGCCATCTCGTCGAGCATGTGGACGAGGATCTGGTGCAGCGTCACGACGCGCCGCTCGGGCGGCCACCAGGGCACCTCGCCGCGCGCGTCGAGGTCCAGCCCCGCCACGGTCTCGTCGGAGATCTCCGAGGACCTGCGGAACAGCTCGAGGATCTCCTCGCGCGACTCGTCCGCCGTCGCCCACATGTCGGCGTTGACGACCGCGTCGTCGTCGAACCACGGCATGGCGAGGTCGTGGGTACCGCCGAAGGTCTCGCACAGGTAGCCCGCCTGCACGCTCGCGACGTGCTTGAGGAGCCCGAGCAGGTTGGTGCCCGTCCGGGTGAGGGGGCGGCGCACGTCGTACTCGCTCAGCCCCTCCGCCTTGCCCAGCAGCGCCGCACGCTCGCGGGCGAGATAGCGCAGCAGCGTGTCCTTGGGGTCCTCAGGCAGTGCCGTCGAGCTGTTCGTCGTCGATGCGCTCATCCACCGGACGCTACCCCGGGCCACCCGCAGCGGTGCCAGACTCGGCCCCATGGCGACCCTCCACGACCAGATCACCGACCGCCTCGCGGCGTTCGCCCTCGCCCAGCCGGTGTTCTTCGTCGGGACGGCACCGCTCGCCGCCGACGGGCACGTCAACGTCTCGCCCAAGGGCATGGCCGGGACGTTCGTCGTGCTCGACCCGCACCACGTCGCGTACCTCGACTACACGGGCTCGGGCGCCGAGACCGCCGCGCACCTGCGGGAGAACGGGCGCGTCGTCGTCATGTTCTGCGCGTTCGACGGGCCGCCCAACATCGTGCGGTTCCACGGTACGGGGCGTTACGTCGAGGCGGGCACGGCCGAGTTCGCGGCGCTGCGACCGTCGTTCACCAAGGAGCACGAGACCGGCCAGCGCGGGATCGTCGTCGTGGACGTCACGCGCGTGTCGGACTCGTGCGGGTTCTCCGTCCCGCGCATGGACCTCGTCGAGGACCGCGACCTGCTCGACCGCTGGGCCGCGCGCAAGACGCCCGAGCAGCTCGACGACTACCGGCGGACCAGGAACGCCACGAGCATCGACGCCCTCCCCGCGATCGGCTGACGCCACCACGCCGCACAGGTTGTCAGCACCTCACCGGTCCGGAGGTCGCTGCGGCGCTGACAGCTCGGACGTCGCGCCGAGGTAGGCCTGCCCGCGCGGGGAGATGCGGTACCCGACGTCGAGGCTCTCCGTGAGGCCCAGCTCCTTGAGCCGCCGCACGCGCACCTTGAAGTCGTCGCGCGCCATCCCGAGCCCGACGGCGAGCTCGCGCGCCACGACTCCAGGGTTCGCGGCGATCAGCTCGAGGTAGGTGCGCGTCCAGGGCTCCGCAGCCGCCCGGTCCTTGCGGGCGAGGCTCGCCCGGATCTGCTCGACGGCGTCCGCGTCCAGCTCCGCGTCCGCGCGCAGCGCCACGCGGGGGTCCGCACCGGCGAACCGCAGCCCGACCCGGTACAGGTCGCCCTCGCGCGCCGCGCTCCGGCTCCGCACCTGCCCGGGCGAGGCCAGCCCGGCGAGGCGGGCGTCGTCGTCGGACACCAGCGGTGCGCCGTCCGCACCGAGCGGCACACGCTCGACGGAGGCCACCTCCACCACGCCGATGCGGGTCCGCTGCTGCGTCCCGACCCGCACCCGCGGCGTCGTCCACCGCCGGAAGGCGAGCGTCACCGTCCCGTCCTGGATGCCCCGCAGCGTCCGCGCATCGAGCAGCACGGTCCGAGCCTACGAGGCGCCGCGTACCGGCGCCCGGTCAGCCGTCCGCGAGGCGGTGGACGTCCGCGGGCGTCGTCTCGAGCGCGGGCAGCCCCTCGACGTCCGACGCGTACCAGCCGTCCGGCCCGGCGACGAACGTGCCCTGCGGTCCCCCGACGACGAACGCCGGACCGTCGTCGGCCGTCACGAGGAACAGCAGCACCTCCCCGAGCTCGCCGAGGTCCCGCCCGTCCTCGGCCGAGCCGCGAGCGACCCCGACCTCGACCGTGTCACCGGGTGCGTCGCCGGCGAGCACGTCCGCCACCTCGACCGTGTGCACGGTGATCGGGACCCCCAGGTCGCCGTCGTCCGTCGTCATACCCTCGGGGAGGGCCACGTCGGGGCGCGACGCCACCGACGTCCCGACGACGACGAGGTCCGACTCGTCGACCAGCGCGCCGACGTCCTCGTACCACGCGTAGTCGCCGGCACTCTGCGCGGCGGTGCCGCTGCACGCCGCGAGCGCGCCCACGGCGAGGACCGGGACGAGGCCCGCGCGGACCAGGTGGACGACGCGGGCGCGGCGAGGAGGACGCATACCCCGATCATGTCCCGTGGCGCCCGGCCCTTGCGTCCGACGGGCGATCAGGCGAGCTCGGGGCGCCGAGCGACGGTCAGCACGTGCGTGTCCGGCCAGTCCACGGGCTCGCCGGTCGCCGCGTCGTGCAGCGTCGCCACGGGGACGAACGCGTGCTCGACCAGCCAGTCGTTGCGCCATGCGCCGCTCCCGGGCTCGAGCGCGAACCCCGCGTCGGCGAGCAGCTCCGACCACCTCGGGCCGGTCAGGTCGCAGAACCGCTCGTGCGCCTCCGACAGCCAGTTGTCGACGTAGTCCTTGCGGGTCATGAACTCCATGGCCTCGCGCAGCGTGAGCCGCCACTTCCCGCCGCCCAGCCGACCGGGCGCGAACGCCGCGCCCGACGACCGCGGGAAGTCGAACGCGAACTGCACGAGCCGCGCGTCGGTCGACAGCCCGCCGACGTAGGCCGCGACGTCCTCACGGGCGAGCGCGTCGAGGTCCGTGCGCGCACCGAGCGGGCCGTCCCCGACGGCCGTGCCGCCGTCGTCGGACCGCAGCGTGAGCACGACGACGCGGTCCGGGTCCGCGGGACCGCACACGTCCGAGTTGATCCAGACCCCGCCCGGGCGGGTGTGCGCGTGCACGCGCCGGGCGAAGGTCTCGACGTCGGGCACGCCGTGGCCGTACGACGACACCTCGTGCGTGAGCGCGATCGTCAGCGTCGTGTCGACCGACGTGTCCGGCATGACGGACCGCGCGAGGATGTTCGCCTGCACGAACCACACGTTCGGGTTGGCGAACACCCCCTGGGCCTTCTTGTGCTCGGCCTCGGCGACGAGGTGGCGCGCGACGTCGACGCCGAACAGGTCGGACTCGTGCAGCCGCGGCTCGCGCGCGGCGTGCTCGAGCAGACCGCCGGTCGCGCACCCGATGTCCACGACGCGCCCCGGCCGCACGTACGGCGCGACCTGTGCCCACTTGCGCGCGGACGCCTCCTCGAACGCGGCGGCGTACGTGCGGTAGTCGCGCGTCGTCGTGAGGTCGCCGTCGCCCGAGACGACGGGGTCGGCGAAGATCTCCCGTACCTCGGCCGCGATCCCGTACCGCGCGTAGAAGTCCGGCACGGCAGGGTGCGCGGCCTCGCGCCACCGCTCGTCCCCGGCCGCGATCATCTCCACGACGTCCCACGGGCGGGCGGGCGAGGTCGCGTCGTCGTCGCCCGGGTCGGCTCCAGGGTCGGCCCCGGGGTCGGCGTCGAGCTCGACCCCGACGACGCGGAACCCCAGCTCGCGGTACGCGGCGATCACGGCGGGGGTCGAGCACGCGACGACCGTGTCCGCCGGCGTGGGCTCGGCCCCGGTCTGCGTCGCGACGCTCGTCACGACGAGCGACGCGAAGCGCGGGCTCGGCGCGACGTCCGGCACCGGCACGACGACGCTCGGCAGGCCCTCGCGGACCGCCACGTTCTCGATCAGCGCCTCGCGGCGGTGGCCCGGGAGCGGGTTGCGTCGCGTCCCGGCGTGGTTGGCCGACGTCACGACCCACACCACCTCGACGTCCGGGGCGCACCGCACGCGGCGACCGTCGACGTCGCGCACGAGGCCCGCCCGCAGCGCCCGCAGGTAGTCGACCTGGTAGCGCGTCACGAGGTGGTGGCGACCGGGGAACAGGATGCGGCGCACGGACCCGCTCAACCCAGGTCCTCGCACAGTCCGCGATAGGCGACGAGCCCGTCGCGCGCGGAGGCGACGTCGAGGTCGACGGACTCCTCCGTGCCGGTGTCGAGCGTCTCCTGGAGCTGGAGGAACGGGACCCGGATCTGGGCGACGGCGTCGTCGAACTCGGGCGGCACCCGGGTGGACAGGCCACCGAGCTGGATACCGACCGTCGTCATCGCCCCGGCGGTCTCCGCGTCCAGGCCCTCGCTCACGCCGACGAGCGCGTCACCGATGCTCCGCTCGAGCGGCGGGTCGGTCTCGGTGTACATCGCCGCGCACGCCTCGTCGGCGGTGAGCGGGGCGTCGGTCGCGTCGTCGGTCGCCGTGCCCGACGGCGCGGGGTCCGTCGGGGACTCGTCGTCCGGGGACGAGCAGGCGGCGAGCAGGGCGACGGTCAGTGCGGCCGCGAGGGTGGCGGCCGTGGCGCGGTGCGCGGGATGGAGACGCATAGGGAGCATGAAACCACCTCCGCCTGGGCCCTCGCCCCGCGCGACGTCCGCGCACGCGCTCAGTCGCGCCGAGCGGACTCCTCCGGATCGTCCGGGGCAGGGTCCTCGACGACGGCGTGCTCCGCCGTCCGCTCGCGCTCGTCGATGGCGTCCTGCCCGGGTCCCGCGAACGCGCGCGAGCGCTCCTCGCCCTCCGCGCTCCCGCTGAAGAACGCGGACTCCGCGGCCGAGGACACGGACTCCGCCTCGACGACCGGGAGCACCACCGTCGCGTCCGGCGCGGTCACCGTGCCCACGAGGCGGGTGGGCGCGTCGTCGGGCCGGGCACCGGCGCCTTGCCCTGCCGCACGCAGCCGTCCGACGACGACGGGCGCGTCGGCGCGCCTGGCTCCCCGGTCGGGGGGCAGCCGGGGTGGGCGGGCGGGCGGGACGGGCAGGTCGTCGGGAACCTCGACAGCAGGGCCGACGTCCACTGCACCGGCGCCCACGGCACCGTCACCCGCGCCGTCGCCCGCGTCGTCGGGCAGCGCGTCGTGCAGCGAGTCGTCGGGCAGCGCCGCCACCCCGCCCTCGAGCCGCGTGCGGGGCAGAGCGCCCGGTGCCGCGCGCTGGAGCCAGTCGACGAGGCCCTCACGGACGAAGCAGCGCAGGTCGAACAGGGTCGGCGCGTCGTGCGCGCTGACGAGCGCGCGCACCCGGACGAGCCCGCCGACGGCGTCGGTCACCTGGAGGATCCCGACCCGCTCGTCCCACAGCTCGGTGAGGGCGAGCAACCGCTTGAGCTCCGTGCGCATGGCGCCGACCGGCACCGCGAAGTCCAGGTCGAGCTCGACCGTGCCCAGGAGGTCCGCGGCGCGGCGCGTCCAGTTCTGGAACGGCGTGGTCGTGAAGTACGTCGACGGCATGATGAGACGGCGGTCGTCCCACAGGTGCACGACGACGTACGTCATCGTGATCTCCTCGATGCGACCCCACTCGCCCTCGAGCACCACGACGTCGTCCACCCGGATCGCATCGGTGAAGGCGATCTGCATGCCCGCGAACACGTTCGCGAGCGACGTCTGCGCGGCGAGCCCGGCGACGATCGAGATGACTCCGGCCGACGCGAGGAGGCTCGCGCCCGCAGCGCGCGCCTCGGGGAACGTCAGCAGCACGCCCGCGATCGCGCACACGACGATCACGGCGACCGTGAGCCGGCGCACCACGGTGATCTGCGTGCGCACGCGCCGGGCGTGCCGGTTGTCCACCGTGTCGACCCGGAACCGTTGCAGCGCCGAGTCCTCGAGCACGAACGCGATCGCGCCCACCCACCACGCGGCGACGCCGATGAACGCGATGAGGAGCAGGTGCTGCACGAGCGGCACCCAGGTGGTCGACGCGTCGGTCGTGACCCGCACGGCGATCCACACGGCGATCACCATGAGCACCGCGCGGTCGGGCCTGCGCAGCCGTCGGGACAGGTCGCGCGCCAGGTCGCTGCGTCGCCCCGCCCGCCGGACCACGGCGGACAGCACCGTGCCGAGCAGGAACGCGACCAGGACACCCACGGCCACCGCGGCGAGCGTCACCAGGAGGTCGGTGGCGGTCTCGAGCTCGGGTTCGATCTGGTCCATCGCACCAGCGTAGGCAGCACGTCTGGGAGGTGCCCGGGCGGGACCTGATGCGCGACCCTACTGTGGGGTCATGATCTCGTGGGACCTCGCGCTCGCGCTGCGCGACGTCGACGTCCGGTGGTTCCCCGCCTCCGGGGACCGGTTCCGGCTGCTCGCGACCGGGCGGGACGGCGACGTCTTCACGGTGAGCGACATGACGATCGAGCCGCACGAGTTCGACACGGGCGTCGTCCTCGGGTTCAACGGCACGACCGAGTGGGCGCTCGACTCCGTCGCGCTCGAGGACGCGCTGTGGCACCCGCTGGAGAGCCAGCTCCGCACCCTGCTCGGGGGGACGTTCCGTCGGCTGGAACGGACGACCGGCGGCTACGTCGTGCGGACGGAACGGCACGACGACGCCGCCACCTTCGCCGCGCCCGACCCGGCCGACGCCTACGCCCGCGCCGTGCTCGCGCTCGTCCGGGCCGGCGCCGGCGCCGGCGCGGAGGCCGAGCCCGACGGGTCGGTTCCCTGACCGGCGCCGTGAACCGTCGCTGGCTGGACGGTCTGCGGCACGCGCCGTCGACGTTCCGCCGGGTGCTGCACGCGCTCGGCCCCGAGGGCGGGCCGGACGCCGACGAACCGCCGGACATCCCGCCCGACCTCGTGCCCCTGCTGCGGGAGCTGGGTCGTGACCTCCTCGACTCCGGGCTGTCGGTGGGCGAGGTGGAGGAGACGCTCGCCGGCGTCGCCCAGCACGCCGGGGCGTCGACGGTCGGCACGCTCGTGCTGCCGACCGGCGTGTTCGTCCGCGTCAGCACGCAGGCGGGCACGATCTCCGACTTCACGGGGGCCGCCGGACGAGGACTGAACCTCGACCAGATCGGCGCGCTGTACACCCTGGTGGGCCGCATCCTGAGGGGTGAGCTGACGCTCGCCGAGTCGCGGTCCGAGCTGGCCGCGAACCGTGCCCGCCCGGCCAGGTTCGGACCGGTCGTGGGTATCCTGGGGCACGGGATCCTGACCGTCGGGTTCGGGCTGGTGCTCAACCCGACGGCCCACCTGGTGCCCGTCTACCTCGCGCTCGGGATGCTCGTCGGCGCCCTGCGCTGGCTCGGCTCGCGCTGGCCGACGCTCCAGACGGCCCTCCCCGTCGTCGCGGCGTTCGTCGTGACGGTCCTCGCGATCCAGGTCGTCCACCCGTGGCTCGGCGACGACCCGCTGCGCGTCCTCGTGCCGCCCCTGGTGTCGTTCCTGCCGGGGTCGGTGCTCACCATCGGGGCGATCGAGCTCACGGGCAACCAGATCGTCGCGGGGGCGAGCCGGGTCGTGTACGGGCTCGCCCAGCTCCTCCTGCTCGTCTTCGGGGTCGTGGCGGGCGCGGCCGTGTCCGGGTCGCTCGTCTCCGTGCCCCTGGCCGTCCCGTCGATCTGGTGGGCCCCGTGGGTGGGGATCCTGGCGATCGGCATCGGTCAGATGCTGTTCGCGCAGACGCCGCGAGGCTCGCTCGCCTGGGTGATACTGGTGCTGCTCGGGGCCTATGGCGCGCAGCTCGTCGGGGCTCTCGCCGCAGGCGAGCTCGCGGGCTTCTTCGGCGCGCTCGTGGTCCCGCCGCTCGCCGCGCTCGTGCAGCGCACCCGCAACGGGCCGCCCTCGATCGTCACGACCCTCCCCGCGTTCTGGCTGCTCGTGCCCGGCGCACTCAGCCTCGTCGGCCTGTCCGACCTGGTCAGCGGCGGACCGCAGGCCGCGCAGGAGATCGCGAACGCCGTCGTCGCCGTCTTCGGCATCGCGCTCGGCGTGCTCGTCGGTTCCGCGCTGACGCGGGACGCGGGACGGGTGACACGTACCCTCTTCACGACCTGACCACGAGGTCGGCACGTCATTCGCCGCCGATCACCTCTGAACGTGGTCCGGCTGGACACATGTCTAGTTGAAGATGGTACGAGCCGACGGGCAACGGTCCCCCCTTGCGGGACCACCTGCCGGCGTCGTCGTGCTCAGGACCTCCGGTCCGTCACGACCGACAGACCTTGCACGCTGTGGCTCCTCGGCCGACGCCCGGACCTGACCGCCACGCCCCGACGATCGGACCGACCGTGACGCTCACCCTGTCTCCCGCGCGCCCTCGCGGGTGTGCTGCACGCACCCTCTCCCTCTCCTCCGGGAGCTGCTGAATGGGCCGCCACACCGCGTCTCGCGAGCCCCTGCACACCACGCTGAGCGCCACCCTGACCGGCTCCGTGCGACGCGGCGGCCGTGCGGTCGCGCGTGCCGTGAGCCCGCGCAGCAAGCGCTCGATGTTCGGCACCGGCGCTGCCGTCGCCGCGATCGCCCTGACCGCCAGCACGACGGCGGCCGCGCTCGTCGGGACCGGCGCACCGGCGTCGTCGGCGACCTCGACGAGCACGTCGTCCGGCACGACGACGCAGGTCCGCACCGCGTCCGCGACGGCAGCCGCGGCCGACGCCGCGACGGTCGACGCCGCGCAGGACGCTCTCGTGCAGGCGCAGTACGTGACCTCCGAGGGAGCGTCGGGCGTCCCGGCGGAGAAGCTCGAGAAGATCAACGAGACGCGCACGCACCTCAGCCAGGCCATCTCCGACGTCGAGGCCGACAGCCTCGCGTCCCTGTCGGGCACCACGACCGAGGCGTCCGCCCTCGACGTGGAACCGGCGCTGACCTCGTCCGAGGTCCTCCCGTCGTCGGACGTCCTGTCGGGCCGTGACGGCGGCACCGCGAGCCGTAGCCTCGCCCGCACGCCCCTCACCGCCGCGGTGGACGCGGACGACTCTGCGACGACGGACGCCACGACCACGGACGGCGCCGCCGCTGCCGGCGAGCCCGCTGCAGACGAGCCCGCTGCGGACGCCGAGACGGCGACCGCCGGCGACGCGACCGCCGAGCCCGCGGACGTGACCGAGTCCGCGGACGCGGACGCGAAGCCGGCAGAGACGGACGCCCCGACGACGGAGGTCCAGACCCTCACGGCCGAGCTCACCGCGCTGCTCGACGAGACGGAGACCGGCACGGTCGCCGTCGTCCCCGGCCCGACGCCGGAGGAGGTCGCGGCGAAGAAGGCGGCGGCGGAGCGCAAGAAGAAGGAGCAGGAGCAGCGCCAGCTCGACGAGTGGGCGTCCTCGACGGAGGCCTACGGCAACGGTCAGATCCCGGCCTCCGCGTTGTGCGAGCTCTCCTTCGCCCCGGGGCAGCTGCTGCGCTGCGACGCCGCGCACCAGGTCGAGAAGCTCAACGCCAAGTACCGTGAGGCGTTCGGGTCCGACATCTCGGTGACCGACTCGTACCGCTCCTACGGCTCGCAGGTCGCGGTCAAGGGCTCGCGCGGCTACTTCGCCGCAGCGCCCGGCACCTCGAACCACGGCTGGGGCCAGGCGCTCGATCTCGGCGGCGGGATCCAGGGCTACGGCTCGGCGCAGTACCAGTGGATGCGCGACAACGCGCCCGGGTTCGGCTGGGACAACCCGGAGTGGGCCCGTGCCGGCGGTGCGAAGAACGAGCCGTGGCACTGGGAGTACGGCGTCCAGCCGTAGACCCTGAGCAGGCGGGACCCGCTAGCCCGCGTCGAGGAGGCTCGTCGCGATCAGCAGCATCGTCACGAGGAATCCGGTGACGAGGTTGAGCCACAGGAACGTGCGCCAGCCGGCGTTCGCGCGCTCGCAGTCGTCGTCGCGGACGTCGCGGAAGCGCAGGACGTTGACGGCGTAGGGCAGCGGGAGCAGGGCTGCGAGCGCCCCCGGCCACGGCTGGAGGGCGAGCACGACGGCCGCCGCGAGGTACGCGGCCGCCGCACCCAGCACGGTCGCGTGGGCACCGACCACCGTCGCCACCGAGCCGATGCCCGCCTCGCGGTCGGCGCGCACGTCCTGCACGGCGCCGAACGCGTGGGAGGCCATGCCCCACAGCACGAACCCGACGAGCACAGGCCACACCGCACGAGCGGCGAGGTCCGCGTCCGCGAGGACGAGTGCGTAGAGCAGCGGTCCGACGAAGTGCATCGCCGACGTCGCCGAGTCGACGAACGGACGCTCCTTGAACCTCAGCCCGGGCGCCGAGTACGCGACGACGAGGAAGACGACGACGAGCAGCGTCACCGCTGCCCAGGCGTCACCGAGCGCCAGCAGCCACACGACGAGCGGCACGTTGGTGAGCACGCACGCCCACAGGATCCGCCGGTGCGTCGCGCGCGCCGTCGCCGGGTCGGCGAGCGCCCCCTCGATGCCGCCCTTGCGGGGGTTGCGCAGGTCGCTCTCGTAGTCGAACACGTCGTTCACGCCGTACATGAGCAGGTTGTACGGCACGAGGAAGTACAGCGTCCCGACGACGAGCGCGACGTCCACGCGCCCACCCGTCGCGACGAGGTAGCCCGCCGCGAACGGGTACGCGGTGTTGATCCACGAGAACGGGCGCGACGCGGCGAGGACCTCCCTCACGGCGTCTCCTGCTCGGTCCCCGGGCCGTCCACGCGCTCGGCGCCGGCGTCGCCGCGCCGCCGTCGGCCCGACCGTCCCAGCACGGTCCACAGCACCGGCATCCCGACGGCCGCGGCGATCGCGTAGGCGAAGTCCTCGAGCGGGGCGCCCCACAGGTAGACACCGAGGATCTTGTCGGGGTCGTAGACGTAGAGGTCGGCGGCGATCATGAGCGTGTCGAACACGAGCGTCAGGACGCACAGGACGAGGACCGTGACCCACAGCGGGCCGGGCCGCAGCCGGCGCAGCACGCGCCAGGACACCAGGAGGAGCAGGACCAGCACGAGGACGTTCAGGACGATGTTCGTCACTGCTCGCCCCTCTCGTCGTCCCCGCGGGACCGAGCGGTCTCGCGCTGTCCCAGCAGGACCTCGGCGGCGCGCCACACGACGAGCCCGACGTAGCTCAGGAGCGTGAGGAAGAAGACCTCCTCGATCGGGAGGTCGGGGGCGAGGAGGATCCCGGTCATCCACGGGCTCTCCCCGCGCGAGAAGATGCCGAGCAGGAGCCCGGCGACGTCCCACAGCAGGAACCCGAGCACGCCGATGCCCACGGTGAGCCCGGCCCGGCGCGCGTCGTGCCAGAACGCGAGGTGCCAGCGCCGGTCGATCACCGCCATGCCGCCGATCGAGAGCAGCAGCGCCGCGAGGTAGAGGATCCCCGTCACCGGCGCACCCGGACGGGCACGCCGAGCCGTTCCGGTCGCCGGCTCGAGGCGAGGAACCCGGGCCGCAGGGGGCTCGGCAGGGGGCGCGAGGAGGTCTCGCCGAGGAGCCGCTTGGCGACGAGCTCGGCGCTGATGAGGCACATCGGCAGTCCCACACCGGGGATCGTGCCACCCCCCGCGTGGAAGAGGCCGTCGACGCGCGGTGACGCGTTCCCGGGCCGCCACAGCGCCGACTGGCGCAGGGTGTGCTCCATCCCCAGCGCGGAGCCGCGCCACGCGGACAGCTCGGTCGCGAAGTGCGCGGGACCGAGGACCCGTCGTGTGACCACACGTCCGGGCAGGTCGTCGATGCCCGCCCAGTCGCCGACCTGCGCGACGTAGCGGTCGGCGAGGCCCTCGAGCGAGCGCCGGGACGCGGCGTCGGCGCCGAGGCCGGGATCGGCGGGGAACGGCACGAGGATGAACAGGTTCTCGTGCCCGGGCGGCGCGGCCGGGGTGCCCGACGTCGGCCCGTCCGTCGCGGACGTGCGTGAGACGTAGAGGGAGGCGGGCTCGGGGATCCGCAGTCCGCTGGTCGCGGCCCCGGCCCGGGCCCCGGTCCCGGCCCCGGTTCCGAGGATCGCGTCGAAGTTGCCCGGCCAGTCGCGCGTGAAGAACAGCGAGTGGTGCGGCAGCTCGGGCAGCTCGCCGCGCACGCCGGCGAGCACCAGCAGTGCCGAGATCCCCGGGTCGTGCGTGTCCCACCACTCCTGCGGCAGCGTCGACCACTCGGGCTCCAGGAGGCGCGTCTCGGTGTGGTGCCGGTCGGTCGCGGCGACCACGACGTCGGCCGCGAGGACCTCGCCGGACGCGAGCCGGACGCCGGTGGCTCGCCCGCGGCGTCGGGCACCCGGTGCGGTCCGGGGTGCCACGTCGATCCCCACCACGTCCGACCCCGTCCGGATCTCGACGCCCTCGGCCCGGGCGAGCCGCTCGATCGCCTCGATCAGCGTGTACATCCCGCCGCGCGGGTAGCGGACGCCGTCGACGAGGTCGAGGTGGCTCATGAGGGAGTAGAGGGCCGGCGCGCGGTACGGCGACGAGCCGAGGAAGACGGCGTGGTAGCCGAGCACCTGGCGCAGCCGCTCGTCCGTCACTGTTCCCGCCGCGCGCTCGGCGAGCGTGCGGCGCAGCAGCCCGGCGAGCCGGGGCAGCCGTCGCAGCACCGCACCGCCCACCGCGCGGTCGGGGCGCTCGAACGTCGTGTAGAGGAAGTGGTCGAGCGCGAGCCGGTACGCCTGCGTCGAGTCGTCCGCGTAGGCGTCGATCCGTGCACCCGCGCCGGGCTCCAGGGCGTCGAAGCGGGCGCGGTTCTCCACCCGGTCGGCCGTGACGTCGAGGGTCGTGGTCGCGCCGACCGGAGGACGCGCCGACCCGGCGGCACCGTCGGAGCCGGGCTCGAAGAAGACGCGGTACGCCGGGTCGAGCGGGACGAGGTCGAGATGGTCCTCGGTGCGCTCACCGAACAGGGCGAAGAAGTGGTCGAACACCTCCGGCATGAAGTACCAGGACGGGCCGGTGTCGAACCGGAAGCCGTCGACCTCGAGCGTCCCCGCGCGGCCCCCTACGGCGTCGTGCCGCTCGAGCAGGGTCACACGGGCGCCGCCGCGAGCGAGGAGGGCTGCCGTCGCGAGCCCCGAGATCCCGCCGCCGACGACCGCGACCCTGGGAGCTCTCACGCGCCCGCCGGTCGGGAGTCGCCGCCGGGCCGGTTCGCGGCACGACCGAGGACCGGCATCGTGAGCTGGGCGGCGGCGGCACGCGCCACGAGCGCGAGCTTCACCGGGTCGGGTACGCGCACGCGACGGTCGAGCAGCTCGTGGGGCGCGACGGCACCGAGCCGGCGGAGGAGCTGCTCGTACACGGCGAGCGTCGCCGCGACGGCGAGGCGTGGGCGCGGGGGCAGGTCCGGCAGCGTGGCACGCGCGGCGTCGAGGTCCGCCCGCACCTCCGCCAGCACCGCGTCGACGTGCTTGCGCTCGAGCCGGTCGGGGTCGACCCCGGGCAGGTAGCACCGCCCCAGCTCGGCATAGTCGGTGCGCAGGTCCCGCAGGAAGTTGATCTTCTGGAACGCCGCGCCGAGGGCACGCGCGCCGAGGGCGGTCCGCTCGTCCGCGGTGCGCAGGGGCGCCCCCGGCAGCCGACGGGCGTTGAGGAACACGGCGAGGCACATCAGCCCGACGACCTCGGCGGAGCCGTAGACGTACTGCTCGTAGCTCGCGCGGTCGTGCACGCGGACCGTGAGGTCGGTCCGCATCGAGGCGAAGAACGGGTCGACCTCGGCGTGGCCGATGCCGCACCGGCGTGCCGTGCGCGCGAAGGCGTGGACGACCAGGTTGGTCGACCAGCCGCGCCCGAGCGCTCGCGCGGTCTCCGCCTCGAGCTCGTCCAGCAGGTCCCCTGCCCCCGCACCGCGGCGGGTGTCCACGACCTCGTCGGCAATCCGGACGAGCCCGTACACGGCCTCGACGGCCGTCCGGGTCGGGGTGTCGAGCAGCCGTGTACCGAGGCCGAACGACGTCGAGTACCCGGCCAGCACCACGCGGCTGGAGCGCGCGGCGGTGCGGTCGTACAGCCGTACCGACCTCGCCGTCGCGTCGTCACCGTCTGCCCTGTCGACCACTCGACCACCTCACCGTCGTCCCGTGCCGCGCCGTCCGACCAATTGCTCAGCATGCTGAGGGTTTATCGTCGCACGGGACGGCGGCTCTCACACGTCGAGCGCGGAACCGCCCGTCCCTGCGTCGATCCGCCGCGGACCGGCCTGCCAGGCCTCCCACGCCGACGCGATGATCTCCTCGAGCCCCTTCGACGCGTGCCAGCCCAGCACCTCGTTGATGCGACGGGGATCACCCACGAGCTGCGGCGGGTCACCGGCGCGGCGCGGTGCGACGTCCACCGACACGTCGAGACCGCTGGCACGGCCGATCTCGTCGATGACCTCGCGCACCGACGACCCCTCGCCCGTGCCGACGTTGAACACGTCGAACGGGCGGTCGTCGGTGTCCAGGTAGCCGAGCGCTGCGAGGTGGGCGTGCGCGAGGTCGAGCACGTGGATGTAGTCACGGACGCACGTGCCGTCCGGCGTCGGGTAGTCGTCGCCGAAGATCGTGGGCCGCTCCCCGCGCGCGAGCCGGTCGAGGACCATCGGGACCAGGTTGAGGACCGCCGGGTCGCCCAGCTCCGGCCAGCCCGCGCCGGCGACGTTGAAGTACCGCAGCGCGACGAACCGCAGGCCCCAGGCGCGCCCGGCGGCACGACCGAGCCACTCCCCGACCAGCTTCGTCTCGCCGTAGGGGTTGATCGGCTCGGCGTGCAGCTTCTCCTCGACCATGGACACCGACGGCATGCCGTACGTCGCCGCGGACGACGAGAACACGAGACGGTCCACGCCCGCCGCCTGCATCGCGGTGACCAGGTTGGTGAAGCCGCCGACGTTCTGCTGGTAGTACCAGGCGGGCTTCTCGACCGACTCGCCCACCTGCTTGCGGGCGGCGAAGTGCACGACGGCGCGCACGTCGTGCTCCGTCAGCGCCTGCGTCAGGACCCCCACGGCCTCGGGCGACGCGACGTCGACCTGCACGAGCTCGGCGTCGCCCACGCGCTCGGCGCGGCCCGTGCTCAGGTCGTCGACCACGACGACCTTCTCGCCCCGCTCCTGCAGCAGCCGCACCACGTGCGCGCCGATGTACCCCGCCCCACCGGTCACCAGAATCGTCATGCCGCCAGCCTAGCGGCGGCCCGCCGGCGTCAGCGGTGCGCGGACGCCTCGTCGGCCCGCATCTCGGGGGGTTCGATCTGGAACGTGCAGTGGTCGACGTCGAAGTGTCCCGCCAGGCACGTCCGGAGCCGGCGCAGCACGTCGGTCCCCTCGCCCCGCTCGAGGCGCTCGGTCTCGACCTCGACGTGCGCGGACATGACCGGGACACCGGACGTGATCGTCCAGGCGTGCAGGTCGTGCACCCCGACGACGCCGGGCACGGACTCCATGTGCTCCCGGACCTGTTCGAGGTCGACGCCGTGGGGCGCGGCCTCGAGCAGGACGTGCGCGACGTCGCGCAGGAGCATGACGGCACGCGGCAGGATCATGAGGCCGATCGCGACCGACGCGATCCCGTCGGCGCGCGCAAACCCTGCCGCGACCGCGACGCCGGCCGCGACGACCGCGACGGACCCGAGGAGGTCGCCGAGCACCTCGAGGTAGGCGCCGCGCACGTTGAGGCTCTCAGCCTGCCCGGCGGCGAGCAGCCGCAGCCCGACGGCGTTGGCGAGCAGGCCCACGACCGCGACGACGATCATCACGCCGGCCTGGATCTGGGGGTCCGGCGCAGCTGTCCGGCGCACGCCCTCGACGATCACCGTGATCGAGACGAAGCCGAGGAGCAGGGCGTTCGCGAGCGCGGCGAGGATCTCGGCGCGCTGCCAGCCGAACGTGCGCTGCGTCGTCGTCGGCCGCGCGGCGAGCCAGCTCGCGAAGAGGGCGAGCCCGATCCCCGACGCGTCGGTGAGCATGTGCCCCGCGTCCGCGAGGAGTGCGAGCGACCCGGAGACGAGCGCCCCGACGACCTCGCCGACCATCACGACGAGGGTGATCACGAGCACGAGAGCGAGCCGCCGCCGGTGCGCGCCCGTGGCGGTGGCGGGTGCGTGGGAGTGGGAGTGGCCGCTCATGACGCGCCCCCCGCTGCGGTCCCGGTCGCGACCGGCCCGGGACTGAGCGCGACGTGCTCCGCGTCCGCGAGGAGGTGGGCGACCTCCGGCCGCAGGAGCCGGTACCAGGACGAGCGACCCTCCCTCCGCACCGCGACGACGCCGGCGTCGGCCAGCATCGTCAGGTGCGCCGAGACGGTGGACTGCGCCAGGCCGAGCTCGTGCGTGAGGTCGACGACGCGTCGCTCGGTCCCGGCGAGCAGGTGCACGAGCGCGAGCCGGCTGGGTTCGGCGAGGGCGCGCAGGAGCCGCGCGACCGCCTCGTGGTCGTGGCTCGCATGATTCATCGTCACTTAACGATGTTATCGGCTGCCGACGATGATAGCCAGACCTGTCGACGAGAAGATCCGGGACCCCGGGTCAGTCCCAGCCGAGCTCGTGCAGCCGGTCGTCGTCGATGCCGAAGTGGTGCGCGATCTCGTGCACGACGGTGATCGCGACCTCCTCGACGACGTCCTCGCGCGTCTCGCAGATCGCCAGCGTCGGGTTGCGGTAGATCGTGATCCGGTCCGGGAGCGACCCCGCCGCCCACATGTGGTCGCGCTCGGTGAGCGGCACGCCCTCGTAGAGGCCGAGCAGCTCCGGGTCGTCGGGGGGCGCGTCGTCCTCGACGAGCACGACCACGTTGTCCATCTGCGCCGCGAGCTCCGGCGGCACGAGGTCCAGCCCGTCCCGCACCGCGTCCTCGAACTCGTCCCGCTCCATCTCCACCACAGGGACCATCCTCCCCCGCCACGGCGGCCCGCCTGTACACTTGCCGACGTCCTGAAGCCCCCATCGTCTAGCGGCCTAGGACCCCGCCCTTTCACGGCGGTAGCACGGGTTCGAATCCCGTTGGGGGTACTGCGGATCGGGTCCACCCTGACCGACCGGATCGGCCCTCACCGGCCGATTTACGGATCGGCTCATCGGTACGGTACGATCCTCACGGTTCGAAAGCAGGCCGCCGAATCCGGTGAGATCCCGGTGCTACGGTTGTGTCCAGCAGACGAAAGCAAGGCCCTGTAGCGCAGTTGGTTAGCGCGCCGCCCTGTCACGGCGGAGGTCGCGGGTTCAAGTCCCGTCAGGGTCGCGCGAGGCGAAGAGCCCGGGCCGGTCGACATCGGCCGCCCGGGCTCTCGCGTCCTGGCTCTGTAGCTCAGTTGGTAGAGCGTTCGACTGAAAATCGAAAGGTCACCGGATCGACGCCGGTCGGAGCCACGTCAAGCCCCTCGTCCGTTCTCGGACGAGGGGCTTTCTCGTGCAGCCCGTCGGGCGCGGGAAGTTGCGGGGTGCGTCTGGTACCGGTTGAGTTGGACGAGGATCACCGACGGAAGGCAAGCGCATGAGCGACTGGGTCGACGGACGCGTCCCCCCCGAGGAGCAGAAGCCGACGGTCGGGCAGCTCGTCGAACGACTGTCCGAGCAGGCGACCCGACTCGTCCGCTCGGAGATCGCCTTGGCGAAGGAAGAGCTCAGCACCAAGGCCAAGCACGCCGGAGTCGGCATCGGCCTGCTCGTCGTGGGAGGCGTGCTGGTCCTCTACGGGCTCGGGTTCCTCTTCCAGTCCGCGGTGGAGGGCCTCGCCAACGCCGTCCCCATGTGGCTGGCGGCCCTCATCGTCGGGCTGGCGATCGTCCTGATCGCCGGTCTGCTCGCGTTCGTCGGGGTCAAGCAGCTCAAGCGAGGCGTGCCGCCCGTCCCCACGGACGCGGTGTCCAGCGTGAAGGAAGACGTCAACGTCGTGAAGGAAGGACTCCGCCCGTGAGCGCGAAGGAATCCGAGCCGCAGCCCGGCCGGCGCCAGATCGAGCAGGAGATCGCCCGCACGCGGGCAGAGCTCGCGCAGACGCTCGACGAGCTCACGACGCGCATCGACCCGCGCGTGCAGGCGTCGAACATGGCCCGCCAGGCCAAGCAGGCGGCGTCGGACACCGGGTCCTTCCTCACGGGAGGCGGCCTGCCCGAGCAGGAGCCCAGCAGGTCGCGCAACGTGAAGGTCCTGCTCGGCGCCGTCGCCGCAGGTGTCGCGCTCACCGCCGTCGCGATCCTCAGGCGACGCTCCTGACCGGAGCGTCCGCCTGGAGAACCCGTCAGCTCTGGTCGGGCCGCTCTGCCGGCTCGCTGGCGGCGCCGAGCAGCGCCCGCACCTCCGACTCGCGGTAGCGCCGGTGACCTCCGAGCGTGCGGATGGACGACAGCTTCCCGGCCTTCGCCCATCGCGTCACCGTCTTCGGGTCGACGCGGAAAAGGCTGGCGACCTCGGCGGGCGTCAGCAGAACCTCGGACTCTCCATGCATGGCCACCACAGCACCTCCCCCTGGCGTGCCCTGGTCCGGCCCAGTTCCCGGATCACGTCGACAGCGCACCACCAGCAACTCCATTGTCGCAGGATGTGGATTTCGGGCGACTTGACGGACGGGTGAATTAGGAGGCCTATGGTCCGAACGGACCGGAAGTCGGCCTCGTGCCGCTTGCTGTCACGTTGCGCCGCCAGCTGACGGGGTGCCGGTGTGACGCTCGACCGATCCGGCCTTGGCGGGGTTTCTGAGTAGTGGGAATGCCCGCAGAGCATGTATCGTTGGGATCTGAACAGACGAAACTACACCCCGGGGCCGCACGTCTGAGCACGTTGCCGTCCCGCTTCTACGTTGAGGGGGTCGGAGCCATGGGCCGCGGCCGTCAGAAGGCAAAGCAGACCAAGGTCGCCCGGGAGCTGAAGTACTACAGCCCCGAGACGAACTACAGGGCTCTCGAGCAAGAGCTCACTGGTCACAGCCACACGGATGTCGTGACGGACTCCCGCTTCGGCGCCGAGTCGTCAGACGAGCTCGAGAGCTACGACCAGCGGTACAACGGCTGGTCCGACGACCGCTGACGGTCGTCCAGCCCGGCCCGACTTCCCGGGTCAGCGTTCATCATCACGAGACGACGCGACCGCCCACGGCGTGGGCGGTCGCGTCGTCTCGTGACGGCACCGGCAGGTGGCTCAGGGGCCCCACGCCCCTCAGGGGCCCCACGCCTCAGGCGACGTAGTCCCCGACGAGCCGGACGGCACCCGCCTGGACGCCCTTCGTGCCTGCGACCAGGTCGCCGTCGGCGGTGTCCTGCGCGGCCTCCGGGTCGAACGACTCGACGGTACCGAGCACCCAGGCTCTGAGCCCCAGCGCCGCGCAGCGGGCCAGTGCGGCGTCCGCCCCGTCCGCGCCGACGATCGCGACCATGCCGACACCCAGGTTGAGCGTGTTCTCGAGGTCGCGGCGCGGCACACCACCGAGCTCGCGCACGAGGCCGAAGACCGGCGGCACGGCCCAGCTCGCCCGGTCCACGACCCCGACGAGCCCGGCGGGCAGCACCCGCGCGAGGTTTGCGGCGAGCCCGCCGCCGGTGACGTGCGTGTACGCGTGGACCTGCGCCGCGTCGTCGGCGGCGAGGGCGAGGCAGTCGCTCGCGTAGACGCGGGTGGGCTCGAGGAGCTCCTCGCCCACCGTCCGGCCGAGCTCGTCGACATGGCGCTCGAGCCCCCACCCGGCGTGCTTCAGCACGGCACGCACGAGCGAGTACCCGTTGGAGTGCAGCCCTGAGGACGCGAGCCCGATGAGGACGTCGCCCTCGCGCACACGCTCGGGACCGAGCAGGGCGTCGGCCTCCACGACGCCGGTCGCGGCGCCCGCGACGTCGTACTCGTCCTCGGCCAGCAGGCCCGGGTGCTCCGCCGTCTCGCCCCCGACGAGCGCCGTGCCTGCGACCTCGCAGGCCGCGGCGATGCCGCGGACGATCCCTGCGATGCGCTCCGGGACGACCTTGCCGCACGCGATGTAGTCGGTCATGAAGAGCGGCTTCGCACCCACGACGACGATGTCGTCCACCACCATGCCCACGAGGTCGAAGCCGATGGTGTCGTGGATGTCCATCGCCTGCGCGATCGCGACCTTGGTCCCGACACCGTCCGTCGACGTCGCCAGGAGCGGACGACGGTACGTGGCGACCTGCGAGAAGTCGTAGAGGCCGGCGAAGCCACCGACGCCGCCGAGGACCTGCGGCCCCTGGGTCCGGCGCACGGCGTCCTTCATCAGCTCGACGGCCTTGTCGCCCGCCTCGGTGTCGACGCCGGCGGCGGCGTAGGTCAGTCCGGGGTTCTCGGCAGTCACGGTCGGGGCTCCAGGTGTGCGGATGGCGTCTCGGGTCGCCAGGAGGGGTGGCAGGTGGGTCGGCCGGCGGCCGGGTGGTGCGGTCGGGTGGCGCGGGTCACGGGTGCTGGAGCGCGCCGGTGCCGCCGGCGCTCACCGAGAGGGTGCGCAGCCCGTCCTCCGGCGCGCCGAGCGGAAGCTCCGCCTGCTCGAGCAGGTGCTTGCCGAGCTGGTCGTCCGGCGGCAGCTCGATGGGGTACTTGCCCGTGAAGCAGGCCGCGCACAGCTGCGACGACGGCTGCTCGGTGGCGGCGATCATGCCCTCGGTCGAGATGTAGCCGAGCGAGTCGGCTCCGAGGGACTGCCCGATCTCGTGGGGCGTGAGCCCGTTCGCGATGAGCTCGGCGCGGGACGCGAAGTCGATGCCGTAGAAGCAGGGCCACTTCACGGGCGGGGAGCTGATGCGCACGTGCACCTCCGCCGCGCCGGCTTCCCGGAGCATGCGGATCAGCGCGCGCTGGGTGTTGCCGCGCACGATCGAGTCGTCGACGACGACGAGGCGCTTGCCGCGGATCACCTCGCGCAGCGGGTTGAGCTTGAGCCGGATGCCGAGCTGGCGCAGCGTGTCCGACGGCTGGATGAACGTCCGGCCGACGTAGGCGTTCTTCGTCAGGCCCTGCCCGAACGGGATGCCCGACTCCGCGGCGTAGCCGACCGCGGCGGGAGTCCCGGACTCCGGGACGGGGATCACGAGGTCCGCCTCGACGGGGTGCTGGCGCGCCAGCTCACGGCCCATCTCGACCCGTGCGGCATGCACCGACCGGCCGTTGATCGACGTGTCGGGGCGCGCGAGGTAGACGTACTCGAAGACGCAGCCCGCGCGCTCGATCGGGGCGAACCGCTGCGAGCGCAGCCCGTCGGCGTCGATCGCGATGAGCTCGCCGGGCTCGACCTCGCGCACGAACGACGCGCCCACGATGTCGAGCGCCGGCGTCTCGCTCGCGACGACCCACCCCCGCTCGAGGCGGCCGAGGACGAGCGGTCGCACGCCCTGCGGGTCGCGCGCCGCATAGAGGGTGTGCTCGTCCATGAAGACGAGAGAGAACGCCCCGCGCAGGTGCGGCAGGACCTCGAGCGCCGTGGCCTCGAGCGTGTGGTCGTCGTCGCCGGCCAGGAGGGCGGTGACGAGCGCGGTGTCCGTGGTGTTGCCGCGCGCGAGCTCGCCGCGCCGCTGGCTGCCGTAGCGCTCGGCGACGAGGTTCACGAGCTCCGCGGAGTTGGTGAGGTTCCCGTTGTGCCCGAGGGCGACCGTGCCGGACGCGGTCGCGCCGAGCGTGGGCTGGGCGTTCTCCCACGTCACGCCCCCGGTGGTGGAGTACCGGCAGTGCCCGACGGCGATGTGGCCCGTCAGCGCGTTGAGCGCGGTCTCGTCGAACACCTGGGAGACGAGTCCCATGTCCTTGTAGACGAGGATCTGCTCGCCGTTGCTCGTCGCGATGCCGGCCGACTCCTGGCCGCGATGCTGCAGCGCATAGAGGCCGAAGTAGGCGAGCTTGGCGACCTCCTCGCCGGGAGCCCAGACGCCGAAGACGCCGCAGGCGTCCTGCGGGCCTTTCTCGCCGGGCATGAGGTCGTGGGTGAGCAGTCCATCTCCGCGGGGGGCCACGTACCTCAGTCTCCCACAGAGCCCGGCGCCGGACCCAAGCCGCTGGCCAGAGCGCCGCGGACGCGTTACGTCGTCTCATCAGGCAGTCGGGGGTTTCGGTCCGTGGGCACGCGGGGTTAAATCTCGACTTACCCGACCGTGACCCTCAAGTTACGGCGACGAGACGGCCCCAGGGCCCCCACCGAAGGACGAGAGATGCGACGCCACCGGACGACGATCACCCTCGCGGCTGCAGCAGCAGCCACTGCCCTGGTCCTCACCGCCTGCGCGCCGGCCGCCGTGGACGGGTCCGGCGGCTCCGGGGACGGGGCCGGAGGCGCGGCGACGGCCCTCTCCCTCGTCGGGTTCGCCGTGCCCAAGGCCGGGAACGACGCGGCCCAGGAGCTGTGGGCCGACACCGAGGACGGCCAGGGCGTGACCTGGGAGACCTCCTACGGCGCGTCCGGCGACCAGAGCCGTGCGGTGGCCGACGGGCTCGAGGCCGACTACGTGCACTTCTCGCTCGAGGGCGACGTCACCCGGCTCGTCGAGGCCGGGCTCGTCGCGGACGACTGGGACGCCGGCCCGAACAACGGCATCGCGAGCCAGTCCGTCGTCGTCCTCATCGTCCGCGAGGGCAACCCGAAGAACATCCAGGGCTGGGACGACATCGTGGAGCCCGGCGTCGAGATCGTCACACCGAACCCCGGCTCCTCGGGCTCCGCGCGATGGAACATCCTCGCGGGCTGGGGCTCCGTGATCGCCGGCGGCGGCACGGAGGAGGACGCGACCGAGTACCTGAGGAAGTTCTTCACCAACGCGGTCGCCCTGCCCGGCAGCGGGCGGGACGCCACGACGGCGTTCACCTCCGGGACGGGCGACGTGCTGCTCTCCTACGAGAACGAGGCGATCCTCGCGCGCCAGAACGGCGAGACGTTCGACTACGTCGTCCCCGACACCACCCTGCTCATCGAGAACCCCGCCGCCGTGACGGTCGACGCCGACCCGAAGGCGCAGGACTACCTCGACTTCGTCCTCACCTCGCAGGGGCAGGAAGCATTCGCGAGCAAGGGGTTCCGGCCCCTGACCGCCGACGTCGACATCGACGTCGAGGGCGCGAACGACCCGAGCGACCCGTTCCCGACCGTGCCGACGCTCCTCACGATCGCCGACGACTTCGGCGGCTGGGACGCCACCAACGCGACGTTCTTCGGCGACGAGGGTCTCGTGACGCAGATCCAGACCGAGACCGGGAAGCAGTGACCCGTGTCCTCCACCCTCGCTGAACGGCCGGGCCGGACGGAGCGCGAGCTCCCTCCGAGCCGGTCCGGGCGCGGCGCGCCACGGGTCCGCCGCGCGCGCCGTCGTGCACCCAACGGGCCCTACCGCCTCACCGCCGCCTCCGGACTCGGCCTCGGCGTCGCGCTCCTCTGGTTCTCCGCGCTCGCGCTCGTGCCGCTCGTCGCCGTCCTGGTCGAGACCTCCACCGGGGGCTGGCCGGCGTTCCTCGCCGCGATCACCCAGCCCCAGACGGCTGCCGCACTGACGCTCACCATCACCCAGGCGCTCGCGGTCACGGCCGTGAACGTCGTCATGGGCACGCTCATCGCGTGGGTCCTCGTCCGCGACTCCTTCCCCGGCAAGCGCGTCCTCGAGGTCCTGATCGACGTCCCGTTCGCGCTGCCCACGATCGTCGCCGGGCTCGTGCTGCTCGCGCTCTACGGCCCGTCGGGCCCGCTGGGCGTCGACGTCGCGAACACCCGGGCCGCCGTCTTCCTCGCGTTCTTGTTCGTCACGCTCCCGTTCGTCGTGCGCAGCGTGCAGCCCGTGCTCGCCGAGCTCGACCGGGACGTCGAGGAGGCCGCCGCATCGCTCGGAGCGACCCGGGCCACGACGTTCCGGCGCGTGATCCTCCCGGCGCTCGCCCCCGCGATCACCGCGGGCGCCGCTCTGTCGTTCGCGCGCGCGATCAGCGAGTACGGCGCGCTCGTGCTCCTCTCGGGGAACCTGCCCATGCGCACCGAGGTCGGTTCCGTCCGCATCCTCTCCTACCTCGAGAACGGCCAGCCCGAGCAGGCCGCGGCCGTCGCGTCCGTCCTGCTCGGGGTCTCGCTGCTCGTCATCGCGACGATCCAGCTCCTCCAGCGCAAGGTGGCCCGCCGTGGATAGCTCCCCCTGGCTGCGCCGCACGCTGCGCGGCGTCGTGGTCGTCTACCTCGTCCTGCTCGTCGGCTGGCCGCTCTCACTCGTCGTCCAGGGCGCGTTCGCGGACGGCCTCGGGACGTTCGTGCGTGCCCTGACCGACCCGTCCGTGGTCTTCGCCCTCCAGCTCACCGCATCCGTCGCCGCCCAGGTCGTCGTGATCAACACGGTCTTCGGCGTCGGGATCTCGATGCTGCTCGTGCGCTACGACTTCCCCGGCAAGGCGCTGCTCAACGCGCTGCTCGACCTGCCGCTGTCCGTCTCGCCGATCGTGGTGGGACTCGCGCTCGTCCTCGTGTACGGGAAGGATGGGTGGTTCGGCCCCACCCTCGAGGACGCGGGGCTCCAGGTGGTCTTCGCGCCCCCGGGGATCGTCATGGCGACGGCGTTCGTCTGCCTCCCCCTCGTCGTCCGCGAGGTCGTGCCCGTGCTGACGGAGATCGGTACCGACGAGGAGCTCGCCGCGACGAGCCTCGGCGCGACGTGGTGGCAGACCTTCCGGCGCATCACCCTGCCGGCGATCCGGTGGGCGCTCGTGTACGGCGTCGTGCTCACGCTCGCCCGCGCGCTCGGCGAGTTCGGCGCCGTCAAGGTCGTCTCCGGCAACTTCGAGGGCCGCACCCAGACGTCCACCCTCCTCGTCGAGCAGCGCTACCAGGACTTCGAGCAGGGCACCGCGTTCGCCGTCGCCTTCCTGCTCGCGTCCGTGTCCGTCGCGTGCATCGTCGCGGTCACCTTCCTGCGCCCCGACACCCACTCCTCCCCGAAGGCCACCTCATGAGCATCGAGATCCGGAACGTCCGCAAGACCTTCGGCGACTTCGTCGCCCTCGACGACGTCTCCGTGTCCGTCCCGACGGGCCGTCTCACGGCCCTGCTCGGCCCGAGCGGCGGCGGCAAGTCGACGCTCCTGCGCGTCGTCGCCGGCCTCGAGCAGCCGGACTCGGGCGCGATCGAGATCGAGGGCCGCGACGCCACGAGGTTGCCCGCCCGCCAGCGCAACGTGGGGTTCGTGTTCCAGCACTACGCCGCGTTCAAGCACCTGAGCGTCGCGCGGAACGTCGCGTTCGGGCTGGAGATCCGGCGCACGCCCAAGGCCGAGGTCGCCGCTCGGGTCGACGAGCTCCTGCGCCTCGTGCACCTCGAGAGCTTCGCCCACCGTCTCCCGTCGCAGCTCTCGGGCGGCCAGCGGCAACGCATGGCGCTCGCCCGCGCGCTCGCGATCCGCCCGAGCGTGCTCCTGCTCGACGAGCCGTTCGGCGCGCTCGACGCGAAGGTCCGCAAGGAGCTGCGCGACTGGCTGCGCCGCCTGCACGACGAGATCCCCGTGACCACGGTCTTCGTCACGCACGACCAGGAGGAGGCGCTCGAGGTCGCCGACGAGATCGTCGTCGTCAACGAGGGGCGCATCGAGCAGGTCGGCACCCCTGACGACCTCTACGACCGCCCGGCGAACGACTTCGTCATGAGCTTCCTCGGCCCGGTCACACGCCTCGGCGGGGTGCTCGTCCGCCCGCACGACATCCGCGTCGAGGTGCTGCCCGACGGCGCACCGGGCGCGGAGGGGGACGTCGCCGTCGGGCACGGGCGCGCCGACGACGCCGTGACGGGTGTCGTCTCCCGCACGACCCGGGTGGGCTTCGAGGTCCGGGCAGAGGTCGTGACCGCCGACGAGGTGGTGTCCGTCGTCGTGACGCGCGCCGAGGCGCGCGCCCTCGGTCTGCGGTCCGGGGTCCGTCTGCGGCTCACCCCCGTCGCAGGTGCACCGTCGACCACCTCCGTCCCTGTCGTCGTGGCCGCCGACGTCACGGCGTGATCAGGGCCGGGCACGGCATCGAGGCGTCCCGCTCCCCTGTCCTGCACCGGTGGATCGCACCCGCCCGCGGCGCCGTCGGGCGGGCGTGGTCCTCGCCGTCGCCGGCGGCGCCGGGGTCGGCGCGTTCCTCGTGGGCATGACGATGCGCCGCCCGTCGACGCACGGCCCCGATCGCCGACGACGTGGCGCGCGAGCTGCTCGCGCCCTGGTCTCCGCCCGCCACGGCTGCGCTCCTGTGGCTGGTGGCGGTCGGGCTCCTGGCGCCGACCGTCCTCACGAGCCTCACGGGCACCGGCCTCGCCCGCTGGCAGGACCTTCCCTACGCGGCGGTGGCGCTCCTCCTGGCGGTCACGACGGCCCTGGGGATCGTCACGGTCGTCCTCGACGTGCCGCGCTCCGCGCGTCTGCGCTCCGCCGTCCGCGAGCAGTGGCATCCCGGGGACCCCGAGGCGCAGTGACCTCGCCGTGCGAGGTCGCCGAGGCGACAGGGCCCGGCAGGCTCAGCGGCGGCCGCGCAGGCTCCGCCGGTCGGCGATCACGGCGAGGACACCCGCCACCGCGGTGCCGAACGCCGTGCACGACACGAGGATCACGGTGAAGTAGACGCCGGGCTTGAACACGCCCTCGACGGCGTCGGACTGCAACCACGCACCGCCGATCCCGAGGCCGAGCACGATGCCGAGCACGACGCCCACCGTGAAGAACGCGCGGTAGCGCGGTGCACGACGCACCGTCGTCGGGTCGACGACCTCCTCGATCTCGACCTCGTCCGGCACCGGGGACTGCTCGTTGCTCACGCCTCGACTCTACCCGCGGAACCTGAGGCCCCCGGGCGGCTCCGTCCGTCGCACGACGACGCACCGCGGCCCGGGTCCGTCGGACGGAACCCGGGCCGCAGCATCACCTAGACGTCGCGCGCGTTCACCCGCACGAGAACGCGTCGAACTCGACGGGGTGCTCGCTCACCCCGGTGCCGTCCGCGAAGGAGCCGACGACGGTCACCGATCCTGCCGGGACCGACGTCACGCGCGTCGCGAACGACTGGTAGGCGGCAGCGCCCGGCCGGACCCCGGCGAACGTGCGCTCCCCGAACGGCGTGCTGATCCGCACGTCCACCGGGACGTCGTCGCCGTTGACCGCCTTGACGGCCAGGAACACCTTCCCTGCCATGCAGCGCGGGCTCACGACGACGTCGGTGAGCACGGCGCCGGACGGCTCGCCCGCCTCCACGGTGACCGGGATGCGCGCGGTGGTCCCGCTCGGCGACGCGACGACCCACAGGTCGTAGGCGCCCTCCGCGGCGTCGTCGGGCACGGTGGCCGTGAGGCTCGCCGCCCCGCCGGTCACCGTCGCGGTACCCGCGGGCTCGCCCGGCGACGCGGGGTCGAACTCGCCGTCAGCCGGGACGAGGTAGCCCGAGACCTCCGTGTTCTGCGGAGACCCGATCGACGTGAGGTCGAGGCGCGAGAGCTCGACGCTCACGTCCTCGCCCGCCGTGACCGGACCGGGCAGCTCGCCCACGACGACGCGGGACCGTGCGAACGACGGCGCGATCGGCGCCTCCGCAGAGTTGTCCGTGAGGTAGGCGATCCACGCGTCCCGGTCGACCAGACCGGAGTCGCGTGCGTCGGTGCCCTGCGTGAACACCCGGAAGTTGTCGCCGCCGGTCACGAGGAACGAGAACGTCGCGACGCGGTACTCGCCCGCCGGGTCGACCGGTTCGCCGTTGATCGTGACGGAGGAGACGTTGTCACCGGGTGCGGCGAGGGGGTCGGCCGACGCCGCCGTCCACGACACGTTGTCCGAGAGTCCCAGCGCCAGGTAGGGGCGCGACGGCCTGTTGCCGTTCGCGTCCGTCTGCCACTGCTCCTCCAGCATCTGGATGACCTGCTCGCCCGTGAGGGTCACGGTCCACAGGTTGTTCACGAACGGGAGGACAGCGTTGGCCTCCGCGTACGTGATCACCCCGTCGTCGCCGTGGAACAGCTCGCCGCGCAGCCCGCCCGGGTTCACGACGCCGAAGTCGGCGCCGCCGCGGTCCGGGTTCGCGAGCGTGTCGCGCAGCGAGTTCGCCACGAGGTTGCCGAGCGCGGACTCGGACGCGCGGTCGTCACGACCGGTCGTCGGCGTGGGACCGGACCCCACGTAGACACCGTTCACGTACGAGCCGCCCGTGAACGCCGTCGTGATGTCCGCGGACACCTCGCCGACCGGCTGCGAACCGATGATCTCGGCCTGCTCCAGCGCCGGGTCCAGCACGTCCTTGACGGCCTGGACGCGCGGGTAGGTCTGGACGAGCTGCTCCCACGGCGTCGCCGTGCGGGGCACGTTGACGACGTCGTAGTCCGTGATCGTGTTCGTCGCGTCGTCGATCTCGAGGGTGACGTGACCGATGTTCTCGCCGTAGCTCCCGGTCTGGATGACCGGGCGCGTGCGGGTCTCGTCACCGGGGACGGGTGCGTCCCACGCGTACTGCTTGTGGGTGTGCCCGTTGAAGATCGCGTCGACCGACGCGTCCGTGTCCTCGACGATCTCCGCGAAGGCGCCGCCTGCGGCGAGCTCCTCCTCGAGGGTCGCGCCGTCCGGCGTGCCGGCCCCCGCTCCCTCGTGGTACATCGCGACGAGCACGTCGGCCTCGCCGTTGGACTCGTCGCCGTCCTGGAGCTGCGCGGCGACACGGTTCACGGCCTCGACGGGGTCACCGAAGTCGAGGTCCGCGATGCCCGACGGCGTCACGAGCGTCGGCGTCTCCTGCGTCACCGCGCCGATCACGCCGAGGCGCACGCCGTCGACGTCGAGCACGTCGTACTCCGGCAGGGCCGGGTTCTGCGTGCCCTTGTCGTACACGTTGGCACCGAGGTAGCTCCAGTCCGCCGCGTCGTCCACCCGACCGGTGAGGTCGTCGAAGCCCTGGTCGAACTCGTGGTTGCCCACCGCGGAGCTCGCGAGCTCCAGGGCGTTCAGCACGTCGATGGTCGGCTGGTCCTGCTGCGACGCCGACGCGAAGAGCGAGGCGCCGATGTTGTCGCCCGAGGACAGGAAGACGCTGCCCTCGGGGTTCTGCGCACGCAGCTGCTCGACCGTCCCGGCGAACGACAGCGTGTTGTTCGTGACGACCCCGGTGGTCGGGTTCGTCACGTACGGCTCGATACGACCGTGGTAGTCGTTGATCCCGAGCAGGTCGATCGTCGTCGTGCCCGGCGCGACGTCGCCGCCGAGGTCGAGCCCGACGAGCACCGGGTCGTGGTCGGACGACCGGAACGGCGTCGTGTCGTAGAGGATCGACGCGTTGTAGTTGTACCGGCTGTACTCGTTCGCGATGGGCTCGACGGAGTTGATGTTCCACACGTCGGTGCCCGTCACCGCGTCGGCCGCGGCGGCCGAGGCGAACACGTGGTCGAGCGAGCCGACGTAGCCGTCGAAGAGGTAGGTCTCCTCGCCCGTCGTCTCCCCGAGGTCCGTGTACCCCGCGTCCTTCAGGACCTCGAGCGGGTCCTCCATCGAGTACGAGTTGAAGTCGCCCGCGAGCAGGACCTTGTCCGTGCCCGCGTCCGCGGCGACGTCGTCGACGAAGCCCACGAGCGCCGTCGCCTGCTTCACGCGCGACGCGTTGGACGCACCCTGGCCGTCGCCCTGGTCGGCGTCCTCGCCCGAGCCCGAACCCTTCGACTTGAAGTGGTTCGCGACGACGAGCACGTCGTCGTCCGTCGACCCGTCGCCCTCGGAGACACCGCCCGCCGGCTGGAACACCTGTGCCAGCGGCTCGCGCGCGTTGCCGAACGCTGGGTCGTCGAGCAGGATCTGCGACTCGCCGACCGGCTCGGCCGCGTCCACCTGGTAGATGTAGGCGAGGCGGATCACGTCCTCCTCGTCCGGCACCGCGGCCGGGGAGGGGACGAACGCCCACTCGTCCGCTCCGGCGGCGTCGTTGAGCGCGTCGACCAGGTCGGACAGGGCCTGGTCGCGGTCCTTGCCGAACGGCTCGGAGTTCTCGATCTCCATGAGCGCGACCACGTCGGCGTCGAGCGCGTCGATGGCGGCGACGATCTTGGTCTCCTGGCGCTCGAGGTTCTCGGCGTCCGCCGCGCCCCGCGCGTCGCAGCCGGTGCGCACCGTGATCGGGTTGCCCTCACGGTCCGTGAAGAACTGGCACCCGGCGAGCTGGTCGCCCGTCGTCGTGAAGTAGTTGAGGACGTTGAACGTCGCGACGCTCAGGTCCCCGCCGACGTCGGCGGGAGCATCTTCGCGCGTGTCCTCGAACGTCGCCGGCTGGACCTCGTCGGCGTTGCCGCCGTCGCCCGCCTGCAGCTGCGTGAGCGGCTGGAACGTCCAGGCGTCGAAGCGGTAGTCGAGGATCACTGGTGACGTGAAGGTGACGCCCGCCCCGACCCGGGCCGGCGCACCGCCCGTGAGATAGGGCAGCGGGACACCCTTGTTGGCCGTGCTGTTGAAGTTCGTCGTCGCACCGTCGTCCAGCACGACGCCGCGCGCGGAGCGGTCGGCGACCGCGGCGGCCGCCTCGGGGCTGCCCGGCCGACCGGCCGAGGTGGGCTGGAGGAACGGGTCGGTCCCCGCCGCGAGCAGGAACGAGCCGTAGTAGTTCGTGTCGTAGTTGTCCGCGATCACGTAGTCGCCGGCGGGCTGGACGAGCATGCCCTCGAGCGCCTCGCGCTCGGCGCCGTCCGCGGGGAACGCGACGTCGGCGGCCTTGACGGCCTCGGCGGGCTCGTCGAGCACCGACCAGCCGCCGGCCGGGGTCGTGATCTGCGTGAGCGTGAAGTACTCCGAGACGGTGCCCGTGACCTCGACGTGGTCGCCGACCTCGAGCTGCTCGGCGGCGGCCTTCGAGTAGACGAAGATCGCGTCCGACGCGTCGTGGTCGTCACCCAGGTCGCCCGTGCCCTCGGTCTGGAGGTACAGGCCGTCGTAGCCGCCCGTCGGGTAGGTGGCGGTGACGACGCCGCGCGTCGTGACCGTCTCGCCCACGAGCGGGCTCGCCGCGCCGGTGCCCTGGATGTCCGCGATCGGGACGACCTCGCCGGGCTCGGGCGGCTCGGGGTCGGTGCCCCCGCCGCTGTTCTGGGGCGTGACGGTGCTGGAGACCGTGAGGTCGGCGCTGTTGTCGTCGGTGTCCGCGAAGTCCGTGCGGTTGATCGACGCCGGGACGTTGTTGGCCGACGGCGCTGGGCCGACGGCCGTCTCGAAGGTGTTCGACGTGCCGTATCCGACGAGGTCGACGACGTTCGCGGCGCCGGCGAGATTCCCCGTGCCCGGGTTGATCGCTCCCGTCTGGCCCGCGAGGACGAGCGTTCCCGTGGTGCCCGACGGGTTGAGGCCCCCCGCCACGTCCGGCTCGGGGAGCGCGGCGCCGTTGGACCCGTTGGACCCGCCCTGCACCAGGTAGTAGCCGCCCGCGGCGATCGACCCCGTGAGCGCGGTGACGCCCGTGAAGGCTCCCGTCCCGGTGGCCGACCGGTACTGCAGGGACATCCCGGACACGTCGATCGCCGCGTCGGTGGGGTTGTAGAGCTCGACGAACTTGTTCGTGTACGGCGCGTTCGCGCTGCCGCCGCTCAGGTACGCCTCGTTGATGACGACGCCGCCGTCGTCGGGAGCCGCGGTGGCGGCGGTCGCGGTGACGGACAGCGGCACGGCGAGCGCCACGATCGTCGTGCCCGCCACCACCCCCCGACGCCGCAGGAACTGGTGAGGGGACACGCTGACTCCTTCATCTGGTGCGGACGGCCCGACGGCACCCGCGTCCACGCCTCGGACGGCGCCGGACCCGTCGTGCCTGGGCCATCGCACCTCATCTGCGTGAACGGGCGGTTGCACGCGGATCACCACCGCGAGAACGTCGCCGCACGTCGTCGTGCGGTCAGCGTCATCGCGGGCGGCGCCCGATCATCCGGCCGATCATCATCGGACGGTAGCCGCGGGCGGCCCGGGCCGCCAGAGTTAGGCGCAGAACGTTACTCGGTGGTAACACGACCTGTCCGGAACGCCCCGTGAGGATCGGTCCGGCGGCACGAGATCAGCGCGGACGGGCGGCCTGCAGCGGGAGCAGCGGCGACAGGTCCGCACGCTCGCCGGACGCCCGGACGCGGCCGTCCGCCACGGCCTCGCCCCACGTGAGGGCCCCGGTCACCAGGCCCAGCCAGGTCTGCGGGTCCGTCTCCACCACGTTCGGCGGCGTGCCACGCGTGTGCCGCGGACCCTCGACCGCCTGCACCGCACCGGCCGGCGGCACCCGCACCTCCACGGCGTTGCCCGGCGCCACGTCGGCCAGCTCCTCGAGCGTGAACCGCACCGCGGTCGTCACGTCCGCGCGCGCCGCGGTCCCGTCCCGCCACGTGGCCACGGCCGCGCGTCCCACGGCAGGATCGGTGCGGCGTCGAGCAGGCATGTCGCGAGCCTAGCCCGCGGCGTCGCGCACGGCGGGGCCCACCGTGAAGCGGACCCGGCGATCGACCACCGAGGCCTCCCGCAGCGTCGCGCGGACCCGCTCGCCCAGCGGCAGGTCGACGCCCTCGGCCCGTGCACGCACCGCCGGCTCGGCGAGGACGACCTGCCCGCGCTGTCTCGCACCCGGCTCCGTCGCCGGCGCGGCACCGTCCGTCGCGTCGCCCTCCGGCTCGTCGACGTCGACGACGACGGCGTCGAAGACCTCGCCCTCGCGCCCCGACAGGAGTGCCGCCTCCACGACGTCCACGACCGCGCGCTCGAACGAGCCCGCGCGCTGCCCGGTCCGCGCCATCGTGCGCGGCAGACCCGGGAGCGCATCGAGGACCCAGCCCGGCACGGGCTCGCCCGCGCACAGCGCGAGGCAGACCTCGCTGCCGTAACGGTCGACCAGGCGGCGCAGCGGTGCCGTCACGTGCGCGTACTCGGCGGCGATCGCGGCGTGGACCGCGTCGTCGGGCACCCCGGGCTCCTGGCCCGTCCCGCCGAACGACTCGTACGAGGCGCCCCGGAACAGGCTCGTCGCCTCCGTGAGGAACGCCGCGTGCCGCGGGAGGTCCGCGTCCAGCGTCGGCAGGACGTCTGCGTAGTCCACGTCCGGGGGCCAGTCGATGTCCAGCGCGCTCGCGGTGCGGCGCAGCCGCGCGACGTCGCGCGGGTCGGCCGGCGACAGCGCGCGGAAGACGCCGACACCGCCGTCGCGCATGATCTGCGCGGCCGCGATCCCCGTGAGCAGCGAGACCTGGGCGTTCCACTCCTCGACCGGGAGCGTCGCCCGGAGCTCGAGGCCGAACGTGCCGTCGTCGTGCGCGACGACCTCCTGCTCCGGCACCTCCAGCGACACCCCGCCGCGCGCCCGCTCGCACTCGAGCCGCAGCCCGCCGACCTCGCGCAGCAGGTCGAGCGGCTCGGCGCCCGCCGGTGCCGCCTCGATCCGCGCCTGCGCCTCCTCGTACGTCAGCCGCTCACGCGAGCGCACGAGGGCCCGGCGCACCGTGGCGGCGACGATCTCCCCGCGCGCGTCCAGCTCCACGCGCCACGCCGCCGCAGGCCGCTCCTCACCCGGGAGCAGGCTCGCCGCGCCCTCCGAGAGCTCGGGCGGGTGCAGGGGCGTGCGCCGGTCCGGCGCGTACAGGGTGGACCCGCGCTCGTGCACCTCGGTGTCGAGCGCCCCGCCCGGCACGACGAACGCGCCGACGTCGGCGATCGCGTAGTGCACGACGAACCCGTCGTCCGACCGCTCGAGGTAGAGCGCCTGGTCGAGGTCCATCGACCCGGGCGGGTCGATCGTCACGAACGGGACGTCGCGCAGGTCCTCCCGGTCCCCGCTCCCGACCTGTCCGGACCCGGCGGCAGCCTGCGCCTCGGCGAGGGCCTCGGGACCGAAGTCGCCAGGGACCTCCATCTCGGCACGCAGCGCGGCGAGCGCCTCCTCGACGGTGCGCGCCGCGTCCAGGACGGCGACGGGCGGGACCAGGCGCATGCGGCGGGCGGGCACGGACCGACCCTACCCGCCGCCCGTGGCCTGCGCGGCGAGCTCCGCCCTGACCTCGTCGCGCAGCCGCCCGTGGTGCTCCGGGTTCGGCGCCGCCCCGAGGAGGAGCTTGGTGTAGTCGTGCTGCGGGTCGAGGATCACCCGGTCGGACGGGCCGTGCTCGACGACGTCGCCCCGGTACATCACGAGGATCTCGTCGCTGAAGTGCCGCGCCGTGGCGAGGTCGTGCGTGATGTAGAGGACCCCGAGGTCCTCCTCGCGCTGCAGCCGTGCCAGCAGGTTCAGCACGCCGAGGCGGATCGACACGTCGAGCATCGACACGGGCTCGTCCGCGACGAGGAACCGGGCGCCGGGCGCGAGGGCGCGCGCGATCGCGACCCGCTGACGCTGGCCGCCCGACATCTCGTGCGGCTGCTTCGCCGCGTACGCCGCGGCGGGCGTCAGGTTGACGCGCTCGAGGAGCTCGTGGACCTTCGCGTCCACCTCCTGCCGCGTGCGGGCCACCCCGTGGATCCGCAGCGGACGCTCCAGGTGGTGCGCGACGGTGTGGAACGGGTTCAGCGACGCGAAGGGGTCCTGGAAGACCATCTGCACGTCGTGGCGGTAGGCGTCGAGCGCACGACCGCGCGACGGCACGGGCGCGCCGTCGAGCAGGATCTGGCCCGACGTCGGCGTCTCGAGCCGCGCGATCATGCGCGCCACGGTCGACTTGCCGGAGCCCGACTCGCCCACCACGGCGATCGTCTTCCCGGGCTCGAGGGTGAACGACACCCCGTTGACCGCCCGCAGGGTCGACCTCCGCAGCCCCTTGTGCAGCCGGAAGTCCTTCACGACGTCCCGGACCTCGAGCGTGCTCATGCGGGGCGCTCCTCGTCCTGGGTGTGCGTGCGGGCGTGCGGGTGGTCGTGCGCGTGGTCGTGAGCGCCGGCCGGCGCGTCGCCGGTGCGGACGAACGCACCGCGCTCCCCGACGAGGCTCGGGAACGAGCCGAGCAACCGTCGCGTGTACGGGTGCTGGGGATTCTCGAAGAGGGTCTGCGCGGTGTCGATCTCGACGACCTCGCCCCGCAGCATGACCGCGATGCGGTCGCTGATCTCGAGGAGCATCGGCAGGTCGTGCGTGATGAAGACGACCGCGAAGCCGAGCCGCTCGCGCAACCGCATGATCTCCCGCAGGATGCCGCGCTGGATCACGACGTCGAGCGCCGTCGTCGGCTCGTCCATGATCATGACCTGGGGGTCGAGCGCGAGCGCCATGGCGATCATGACGCGCTGCCGCATTCCCCCGGACAGCTCGTGGGCGTAGGAGTCGAGGCGGACGGGGTCGACGCCGACCAGCTCGAGCAGCTCTTCCGAGCGCGCGGCGCGGTCGCGGCGCGTCATGCCCGGCCGGTGGGTCGTCAGGACGTCCCCGAGCTGGTGGCGCACGCTGATGACGGGGTTGAGCGAGTTCATGGCTCCCTGGAAGACCATGGAGACCTTGTCCCACCGGTAGGTGCGCAGCGCGTCGCCCTGCAGCGCGACGACGTCGGTGTCGCTGCCGTCGCGGTCGTGGAACGTCACCTCTCCGCTCGTCATGAGCGCGGGCGCCTTGAGGAGCCGGTTGATGCCATAGGCGAGGGTCGTCTTGCCGCAGCCCGACTCGCCGGCGAGCCCGAGGATCTCCCCGCGGTGGAGCGTCAGGGAGACGTTCTTCACCGCGTGGACGACCGGGGTGACCTCGTAGTCGATCGAGACGCCGCGGGCCGTGAGGACGGGCTCGAGGGACGCGACGTACGCGTCGTGCCCGGGTGTCGTCAGCGGCCCCGTCGTCGGGGCCGTGTCCGTGGTCGTCATGCGTCCACCGTCTCCTTCGTCTTCTCGTCGTCGGTGACCGCGTCGGAGGTGCCGTCCGTGCGCGTCGTACGGCCGTGGGCGGTGACGCCGAGACCGCGGCGACGTGCCCGCCGGACGTTCTTGACGGCGGCCGGGGCGTTGCGCAGCTTGGGGTTGATGATCTCGTCGATCGAGAAGTTGAGGAGCGAGAGGCCGCAGCCGAAGAGCGCGATCATGAGGCCCGGCGGGACGAACCACCACCACGCCCCGCCGCCGAGGGCGTTGCCGCCGTACGCGTCGATGATCATCGTGCCCCACGTGATCGAGCCGTTGGGGCCGAGGCCGATGAACGACAGCCCGGCCTCCCCGAGGATCGCGAGGATGACCGCGCCGAGGAACTGGGCGGCGAGGAGCGGGAGCAGGTTCGGCATGATCTCGACGAGCACGATGCGGAAGGTCTTCTCCCCCGCGACGCGTGCCGCGGCCACGTAGTCCCGCCCTCGCAGGGAGCGCGCCTGCGAGCGCAGGATCACGGCCGACCCCGGCCACGCGGTGATGCCGAGGATGAGCGCCACGAGCCACAGGCTGCGGCTCTGCGCGTAGATGGCGATCACCATCATGAGCGGGAGGCCCGGGATGACCAGCATGATGTTCGTCCCGAGGGACAGGACGTCGTCGGTCCACCCGCCGCGGTAGCCCGCCACGATGCCGAAGACGAGCGACAGCACGATCGCCATCGTGGCGGCCACGAGGCCGACCATGAGCGAGCCCTTCGCGCCGTAGGCGAGCTGGGCGAGCACGTCGTAGCCGAGCTTCGTCGTGCCGAGCAGGTGGTCGCTGCTGGGCGGGAGGAACGCGTCGTTCCCGGAGTACCGGGGGTCCTGCACGAACGACGGCGCGATGAACGCGAAGCCGATGATGCCGAGCGTCAGGACCAGGCCCACGACGAGCTTGGGCGAGACCGTGGGCAGCAGCATCCGCAGCCCGCGGCGGGACGACGGCGGTCCGTCGGCGGGTACGGGTGCGGTGGCGCCCGGGGGGTCGAGCGGGACGGCGACGCCCGCGGGCCCCGCTCCCATGACGAGCTCCTGCTCGCGGATGTCGTCAGCCATCGTGTCGCGTCCTCGGGTCGATGAAGCCGTACACCAGGTCCATGAGGAAGGTCGCCACCAGCACGGCGAGGGTGATGACGAGGAACAGTCCCTGCATGAGGGCGAAGTCGTTGCCCTGCACGGCCGTGATCATGAGCTTGCCGAGACCGGGGTAGGAGAAGACCTGCTCCATCACGATGGCCCCGGCCACCACGAACGCGAGCGCGATCCCGAACCCGGCGATCGACGGCAGGGCCGCGTTGCGCACGGCGTAGGTGATGAGGATCCGGGACCGGCGCAGGCCCTTGGCCTCGGCGGTGGTGATGTAGTCCTCGGACAGCGTGGACACCATCATGTTGCGCATCCCGAGCAGCCAGCCGCCGAACGACGCCAGGACGACCGTGAGCGCGGGCAGGAAGCCGTGGTAGACGACCGAGCCGATGAAGGCCCAGCTGAGCTCGGGCCCGTCGAACGTGAAGACGTCGTAGCCGCCGATGCGCGGGAACCACGGGTTCTGGACGGAGAACAGGTAGACGAGCAGAAGCGCCACCCAGAAGTACGGGAGGGACTGCAGCAGCGTCGAGCCGGGGATGAGGTTGTCGACCCACGTCCCGCGCCGCCAGCCGACCCAGGCCCCGATCCCGACGCCGAGGACGAACGAGATCAGCGTGGCCATCCCCAGCAGCCCGATCGACCACGGCAGCGCGGAGGCGATGAGCTCGGTGACGGGGGTCGGGAACTTCGTGACCGAGACCCCGAGGTCCCCGCGCAGGATGTTGCCCCAGTAGGTGACGTACTGCTCCCACAGGGACTGGTCCGTGTCGGACCCGAGGAGGAGCCGGATGGACTTCTCGACCCCGGGTGCGACCTCGCCGCTGCGGGCCATCTTGGCCAGCATGATGTCGGCGGGGTCGCCCGGCATCAGCCGGGGGATCAGGAAGTTCAGGGAGATGGCAGCCCACAGGGTGATCGCGTAGAACACGATCCGCCGGGCGTAGTACTTCATCGGGTGCTTCCCTCGTTCATCTCGGCTCCTCCTCGGGTCACGTCAGCGGTGCGTCACTCGGCGGGCTCGAGGTTGCCGAGGACGTAGCCGGCGGAGACGGAGCCCCACGACGGCGGGAAGGCGTAGAGGTCGTCCTCCGTCGGCCAGCCCGTGTAGTCGCTGTCGTTGAAGAAGGTCTGCGTCGCGTTGATCACCAGCGGGATGTACGGCAGGTCGCGCGTGATCTCGGTCTGGATCGTGGCGTAGGCGGCCTTCTTCGCGGCCTCGTCGTTCGTCGCCGCGGCCTCGGTCACGGCCTCGTCGACGACGGGGTTCGAGTACCGCGAGAAGTTCCACTCGCCGGACTCGAGCTGCGTCCCGACCTGCTGGGTGTAGTCGCCCGAGAACCAGTCGCGGTAGATCTGGAACGGGTCGGCGACCGAGGTGCCGACGACGCCGCCCATGACGAGCTGGAAGTTGCCGGACTGGCGGGCGTCGGAGAACTCCTGCCAGGAGACGGTGCTCGCGGTGACGGCGATGCCCGCGGCCTTCGCCTGCTCCGCGATCAGCTTCGCGGCGTCGTTGTAGTCCGTCCAGCCGTCGACCGAGGTCAGCGACAGCTCGAGGGCTGCGCCGTCCTTGGCGTAGATGCCGTCCGCGTTCTTCGCGTAGCCGGCGTCCTCGAGGATGGCGCCCGCAGCGGCGACGTCCGCGGTCTGGGGGCTCTCCTTCGGGACGTCGGGCGAGATCCACTTGTCGTCGCGCCCGAGGAGGGCGAACGTCGGCGAGACGGTCGCGGCGAGGCCGACGAACGCCTTGTCGTTGATCGTGCCGCGGTCGATGGCGAGGTCGAGCGCCTGGCGGACCGCGACGTCGGTCTGCGGCCCCTCGCACCCGAGGTCGGCGTTGGCGCACGTGTACAGGACCGTCGGGTCCTGCGGCGTGTTGAGGTAGCCCGCGGGGCCGCCGGAGCCGCCCACGCCCTCGGGGTCCGGGACGAACATGCCGGCCCAGTCGAGGTCACCGGCCTTGAGGAGGTCCTCGGCGGACTGGTTCGCGTCGATCCCGAGGTAGCGGACCTCCTGCACGGCCGGCTTGTCCGCCTGCCAGTACTCGCCGTTCGCGACGAGCGTGTAGGCCGCGTCGGACGTCGACTCGACGACGTAGGGGCCGGTGCCGACCGGCTCCTCGTTCGCCCAGGTCGTCATCTCCTCCGCGGTCTTGTCGCCCCACACGTGCTGGGGGATCATCCACGACGCACCGAGCAGGGCGAACTCGTTGGTGTACTGCGGGCCGTCGAAGGTCAGCACGACGGTCGACGCGTCGGTCGCCTCGGCGGAGGTGAGGTAGGACGGCTTCGACGCCTCGTTGGTGAACGAGAAGACGACGTCCTCGGCCGTGAACTCCTCGCCGTCGCTCCACGTGACGCCCTGGCGCACCGTCACCGTGAGCTGCGTGCCGTCCTCGTTCCACTCGAACGACTCGCCGAGCATCGGCGTGGGGTCGGACGCCTGCGCCTTGTTGTAGACGAACAGGGTCTCGTAGACCGGGCCGAGCGCTCCGTGCAGCACGGTCGGGGCGAACGGGTTGAAGTTGGGCGTGATCGGCGTCTGGGAGCCGGCCCAGACGTTCAGCACGCGGGCGGGCGCGTCGGATCCCTCCTCGCCCTCGCCGTTCCCACCACCGGCGCAGCCGGACGCCAGGAGGGTCACGCCGGTCACGAGCGCAACGGCCGTGAGCAGACGCTTGCGCGTCGTGCTTCGAATCATCATCGGTCCTTTCGCTGGAACGACGCGTCGTCGCGTCGTTCGTCGGTGCGCCCGGAGGCGTGTGCAGGAACACTAACTAAGGATTCCTGCCTAACTCACCGATTCAACAAGAAAGTTACCTAACCGAAACTAGGCCGACGCGTCCCCGCCCGGTCACGGGTGGTCGTGGGTGGTCGGGGTGGTCGCGGGCGGCCGGGTCAGCCGGTTCAGCGAGCGGCGTCGAGCGCGGCCCGCGCAGCCGCGGCCACCTCCGGGTCCGTGACCTCGTACCCGGCGTCGCCCCCGCCACCCGGACCGGCGTCGTCCGCCACGAGCCGCTTCGCGGACAGGTGGACGGCGTCCGCACCCGCGGCGACGAGCGCCCCGACGTCCTGCGGGCGCACTCCCCCGCCGGCCATCACCTGGACGGGACCGCCCAGCGTGACGCGCGCGTGGCGAGCCATGGCGCGCAGCCGGTCGACACCGTCGATGCTGCGCGTCGCGCCACCCGAGGTCAGCACGCGCACGACCCCCAGCCCGGCGAGCAGGTCGAGAGCGGCGAGCGGGTCGGCCACGACGTCGACCGCCCGGTGGAACGTCACCTCACGGCCGTCGGCGGCGGCGACCAGCTCGCGCACCGCGGCCGCGTCGACCTCGCCCGTCGGGGTCAGCGCGCCGACGACGACGCCCGCGGCACCGGCCTCGACGACGGCGCGCACGTCACGCACCTGGACGTCGAGGTCGTCGCCCGCCAGGACGAAACCGCCGGGGCGGTGGCGGACGAGGACGTGCACCCCGGGACGCGGGGCACCGTCGACGGGCACGCTCGCGGCGGCGGCGGACACGGCTGCGGCGACGAGGCCCGCGCTCGGCGTGAGGCCCCCGGTCGCACCGAGGGCGACGCACAGCTCGACGCGCCGCGCGCCGACGGCGGCAGCCACCCGGACGCCCTGCGGGTCCTGGACGGCGAGCTCGAGCGCGACGTCGCGCGGGTCGGGGCCCTCGTGGTCGGTGGTCGTCATGCGCGCTCCCCTCGTCCGCTCCGGCCGGGTCCGGACGGGTCCGGACCGGTCAGGCGCTCGTGCACCCTGCACGACGGCCACCCTGCACGACGGCGGCCGTCGGCCAGGGTAGACGACGCCCGCCCCTCCGCGGTCAGATCACCCCGAGCGCGATGACGGCGTCGGCGACCCTGGTGAAGCCCGCGACGTTGGCGCCGAGCACGTAGTTCCCGGGCACGCCGTACTCGTCCGCCGTCTCGACGCACCGGTCGTGGATCGCCGCCATGGTCTGGGCGAGCCGCTCCTCGGTGTGCTCGAACGACCACGAGTCCCGGGACGCGTTCTGCTGCATCTCGAGGGCGGACGTCGCGACGCCTCCCGCGTTCGCCGCCTTGCCCGGGGCGAACAGCACGCCCGCCTGCTGCAGGAGCGCCACCGCGTCGGGCGTGGTGGGCATGTTCGCGCCCTCGGCGACGGCGACGACGCCGTTCGCGACGAGCTGCTTCGCCGCCTGCTCGTCGAGCTCGTTCTGCGTCGCGCACGGGAGCGCGACGGCCACCGGCACGTCCCAGACGGAGCCGTTCTCGACGAACCGCGCGCCGGGCCGGCGGGCGACGTAGTCCGCGACCCGGCCGCGCTCGACCTCCTTGACCTCGCGCAGGAGGTCGAGGTCGACGCCCTGCTCGTCCACCACGTAGCCGGACGAGTCGGAGAACGTGACGACCCGCGCCCCGAGGTCCTGCGCCTTCGCGATCGCGTACGTCGCGACGTTGCCGGACCCGGACACCGCGACGCGCCGCCCGTCGAGCTGTTCGCCGCGCGTCGCGAGCATCCGCTCGGCGAACAGCACGGTCCCGTAGCCCGTCGCCTCGGTGCGCACGAGAGACCCGCCCCACCCGACCCCCTTGCCCGTCAGGACGCCGGACTCGTAGCGGTTGGTGATGCGCTTGTACTGACCGAAGAGGTAGCCGATCTCACGACCGCCCACTCCCGTGTCGCCCGCGGGGACGTCGGTGTACTCGCCGACGTGGCGGTAGAGCTCGGTCATGAACGACTGGCAGAACCGCATCACCTCGCCCTCGGAGCGGCCGCGAGGGTCGAAGTCCGACCCGCCCTTGCCGCCGCCGATCGGCATGCCGCTGAGCGCGTTCTTGACGACCTGCTCGAACCCGAGGAACTTGACGATCCCGAGGTACACCGACGGGTGGAAGCGCAGCCCGCCCTTGTAGGGGCCGAGCGCCGAGCTGAACTCGACCCGGAACCCGCGGTTGATGCGCACGCGCCCGTCGTCGTCGACCCACGGCACGCGGAAGATGATCTGCCGTTCCGGCTCGCAGACGCGCTCGAGGACGGCCGCCTCGACGTAGCGCGGATGCTTGCGGAGCACCGGGCCGAGGGAGTCGAACACCTCGCGCACGGCCTGGTGGAACTCGGCCTCGCCAGGGTTGCGGCGCAGGACCTGGTCGTAGGCGGGCTGCAGACGGCTGTCCATGGGTGCTCCTCGTCGGGTGCGGAGGGAACGCCCGACGGTACGCCCGTGAGCCGGTTCTGGCACAGTCGTCCCATCTCCTAGGACGGCGATCTCGCCCGGCGGTCACCAGCTCCAGCCGCGCTCGGCGAGGCCGATCTCCTCCCGGAACCGTTCCTCGTCGCCCGCCCGGAATCCTGCCCGCAGCGGGGCGTCCTCGACCGGGAACCCGGACAGCCGGCACGCCTCGCGCAGCAGCGCGTCGTACGCACCCTGGACGGCGAGGTAGTGGTGCGCACGGGCGAACGCGTCCCGGTCGGCCTCGATGCGCCGCAGCTCTGCCGCGAGCGCGCTGAGCCGGACCTGCAGCTCGAGCGTGCGCACGGGGTCGTCGGTCGAGGCCGTGGGCGGGCGTCCGGCCCGGTGCAGCACCCATCCGGCGGCGGCAGCACCCGCTGCGGCCGCGACGAGGAGCACGACGTTCAGCGTCATCGACGACCTGCCACACCTTCGGGGCGACCTCCGTCCGGTCTTGCCCGGGGGAGCTCTCCCCATCGTAGGCTTCGGGACCGATCCCTAGCATGTGCACGGACGACGGCCCGGGTCCGGACGGGACCGGGCTCCCCCTGGACGACAGGAGCCGGCGATGAGCGCGCTGCGCACGGTCGTGCTCCGGTGCCACCTCTGGGCGGCGGTCGTCCTCCCGGTGTGCTTCGTCGCGGGAAGCGCGCTCGCCGGTGGCGGCCTCCTGCTCGCGGGGTTCGTCCTCCTCGCCCTGCCGGCCTTCGCGGTCCTCGCGGCGGGGCCGGCGCTCTCCCGGTGGGTCGGCGGGGTCCGGGTGCCCGACGACGTCCCGCTCCCCTACGCCGTCGTGACGGTGTGGCTGTGGGTGGCCCTGCTCCCCGCAGGTTTCCTCCTCACGTACACGCAGCCGTACCCGACGGACGTCCCCGAGCCGCGCGGGTACGACCTCGCGAGCGCGGTCTCCCCGTTCTTCCTGCTCCCCGTCCCTGTGCTGTGGCTCGCGCAGGTCGTCCTCGGGATCCTCGGTGTCCGGCTGCGCCGCAGGACGGCGTGAAGGTTCGCCTGCCCTTGCTGGCGCGAGTCGCCCGACCTCCCTATTCTGGAAGAGTTCCAGAATAGGACGACCGACGACCACGGTGACCGACCACGTCCGGGCGATCCCCGAGAGAGCGAGGAGCACCATGTCCGCACCTTCCATGAACCGCAGCACCGCCCGCTTCCAGGCGTCGCAGGAGCTCACGTCGAACCTCCAGCGCGTGCTCGTCGCGCTGGTCGACCTGCACGTGCAGGGCAAGCAGGCCCACTGGAACGTCACCGGCCGCGGGTTCCGCGACCTGCACCTCCAGCTCGACGAGCTCGTCGACGTCGCCCGCGAGCACAGCGACACGGTCGCCGAGCGCCTGCGCGCCCTGCAGGCCGTGCCCGACGGCCGCACCGAGACGGTCGCCACCACGACCGACCTCTCGCCGTACCCCGCCGGCCTCGTGTCGGTCGGTGACACGGTGGACGCGATCGTGGAGCGCGTCGCACAGACCGTCGAGGTCGCACGCGCCGTGCACGACGCGGTCGACGCCGAGGACCCGACGACGGCCGACATCCTGCACGAGGTGATCGACGACCTCGAGAAGCAGGCCTGGATGATCTCCTCGGAGAACACCGAGGCCTGACCTCCGAGCACGCGCGCCGGCCCACGGCGCCGGCCCCACGAGCGGCGCGGACCCACCGGGTTCCGCGCCGTTCGTCGTACCCGCTCCGGAAACGTTCGGCGTCACATGGGTCCACAGGACGAGAAACTTGAGTCATCTAGTACAGATTTAGCCGGAGCGTTGCTATACCGGTACTCGGATCACGGAACCAGCGACCAGATGCGAGGAAACGATGCCGGCTCAGCACTCACCGTCCGCACCACCCACCGGACCCGACGCACCCACCACGGTCCTCGCCCTCTCCGGGAACCCGCGGCCCGGTTCGCGCACCCTGGCCGCGGCGCAGACCGTCGCCCGTCGCGTCGCCGACGCGATCGGTGCGTCCGGGACCAGCACGGTCGACCTCGCGACGTTCGCGGGCGAGATCTTCGCCCCGCTGCACCCGCACACCGACGCGGCGCGTGAGCAGGTCGCCGCGGCGGACGTCGTCGTCGTGGCGACCCCGGTCTACAAGGCGTCCTACACCGGCCTGCTGAAGGCGTTCCTGGACCAGTACGGTCCGGACGGCCTCGCCGGGGTCGTGACCGTCCCGCTCGTCGTCTCGGGCGACCCCGCCCACGCGCTCGCGGGCGAGGTGCACCTGCGGCCCGTGCTCGTCGAGCTCGGGGCGGTCGTGCCGACCCGGACCCTCAGCGTGCCCGAGGCGCGGCTCGTGGACCTCGACCCGGTCGTGGACGAGTGGCTCGCCCGCTCGGCCGACGCGCTGCGGCGCGCCGTCGACGTCGGCGCGTTCGCGGGACTGGCCCGATGACCGCCGGACCTGGCACGCGCACGCACGACCTGACCCGGTTGGAGGCGCTGCTCGCCCAGCAGGACGAGCCGCAGCTCACGCCCGAGCAGTACAAGGCGGTGTTCCGCGGGCACCCGGCGGGCGTGGCCGTCGTCGCGCTCGAGCACGACGGGCGTCCCGTCGGCTTCACCGCGACGTCCGTCATCTCCGTGTCGGCGGCGCCGCCGCTGCTGGCGTTCTCGCTCGCCTCGACCTCGTCGTCGTGGCCCGCGATCTCCCGCGCCGCCACCCTCACGATCAGCTTCCTCGCCGACCACCAGGGCGACGTGTCCGCGCGGTTCGCGACGAGCGGCATCGACCGGTTCGCCGACGGCGGCTGGTCCCGCCTCGCGACGGGTGAGCCCGTGATCGACGGCGCTCCGGCATGGGTCCGTGGGCGGGTCCTGCAGCGCACCCCGGTCGGGGACAGCTATCTCGTGTCGTTGCGCGCCCTCGAGTCGGGCGTGGACGCCGGCAGCGCGGCCTCCCCGCTCGTCTACCACGACCGCACGTACCACCGGATCGGCCGGCACTCGGCCCTGTGAGCACGACATCCTCTGAGCACGACATCCTCTGAGCACGACGACGGCCCCGCGGCCGGGAGCGACACGTTCCGCTCCCGGCCGCGGGGCCGTCGTCGTGCAGGGTCAGCCGGCCAGCAGGTCGGCCTGCGGGTGCCGCACGCCCGCCACGGAGCCGCGCGGGATGGCCGCGGCGACCGCGGCGACGTCGTCGGGCGAGAGCCGGACCGACGCCGCGGCGACGTTCTGCTCGAGGTACCGCACCCGCTTGGTGCCCGGGATGGGGACGATGTCCTCGCCCTGGGCGAGCAGCCACGCGAGGGCGAGCTGCGCGGTGGTGACGCCGCGATCGGCGGCGAGTCCCTCGAGCGTCCGCACCAGGTCTCGGTTCCGCTCGAACGCCTCGCCCGCGTAGCGCGCGTGGGCGCGGCGCACGTCGTCCTCGGCGAACCCGGCCGGGGCGTCGACCGTGCCCGTGAGGATCCCGCGACCGAGCGGCGAGAAGGGCACGAACCCGACCCCGAGCTCGCGCAGCACGGGCAGGACCTCGTCCTCCGGGTCGCGCGTCCACAGCGAGTACTCGCTCTGCACCGCGGTGATCGGGTGGACCGCATGCGCGCGCCGCACGGTGGCCGCCGACGGTTCCGAGAGCCCGATCCCGCGGACCTTGCCCGCCTGGACCAGCTCGGCGAGGGCGCCGACCGTGTCCTCGACCGGGACCTGCGGGTCGATGCGGTGCAGGTAGTACAGGTCGATCCGGTCGGTGCCGAGACGGGCGAGGCTGCGGTCGATCGCCGCCCGGACGTACTCGGGGCGGCCGTCGACCCGGCGGCCCTCCGGGTGGCCACCGGCCGGAGGGAGCCCGAACTTCGAGGCGAGGACGATCTCGTCGCGGTGCGGACCGAGGACCCGTCCGAGGAGCTTCTCGTTGCGACCGTGGCCGTACACGTCGGCCGTGTCGAACAGTGTGACGCCGAGCTCGGTCGCGCGGCGCAGGACGGCTTCCGCCTCGGCGGCGTCGGCGGGCCCGTACGCGTCGGTGACGGACATGCCGCCGAAGCCGACGGCCGAGACGGTGAGCGCCGCGTCGCCGCTGCCGAGCGTGCGGGTGGGAAGGGAGGTCGAGGATGCTGGGTGGTCGGTCATGACGCCAGCGGAACACCACGGACGGCGCGACGCAAGGAATATCCCGAGGCTCTCACCTGGCGAGAGCGTGTGAACGGACGTCCGGCGGTTCAGGCCACCGCGGCGCACCGCCGCGCCGGGTGCGGGAGGCCGAGCGTCTCGCGCAGCGTCGTGCCCGGGTACGCCGTGCGGAACAGGCCCGCCCCCTGGAGCGCGGGGACCACGCCGTCGACGACCGCGTCGAGGTCCGTGCCGAGGGACGAGGGACGCAGGAGGAAGCCGTCCGCAGCGCCGGCGAGGGCCCACTCCTCGACGGTCACCGCGAGGTCGCGTGCGGTGCCGACGTGCGTGAGGGAGCCGGTGTCCCACGAGACCCCCTCGAGGTCCTCGAGCAGGTCGAGGCGCGCCTGGGCGCTCGCCCGCGTGTCGCCGACGACGACGTACGCGTCGACGAGGACCCTGATCCGGTCGGGGTCGCGACCGGCGCGGGCCGCCGCGTCGCGGACGCGTGACCGCACCCGTACGGCCTCGTCCAGGGTCGCGGCGCGGACGCGCACGACGTCGGCCCGCCGGGCCGCGAGCCCGAGCGCGGCCGCCGAGTCGACCCGTACGACGACCGGCGGCCGCACCTGCGGGGACCGCGGGGTCGGGGACGGGCCCCGGACCGCGAACCGGACGCCCTCGTGGTCGACGTGGCGCAGGACTCCGGGGTCCGCGACCGTGCCCAGGCCGACGGCTCGGACGCCGGCGGCCTCCTCCCGGTCGTCCCACGACCTGACGACGGCCTCGATCGTCCGATCGGGCCCGTCGAGGTCCGCCTCGGCCGCCGTCGCGGTCCACCCGACCTGCCAGCCCGCGCGCCCGGCGCTCACCTGGTCGATCGTCGCGAGGGCCGTCGCGACGTGGGACGGATCCACCGCGGTGGCCGAGACCGTCGGCACGAGCCCGATCCCCGTGCTGGCCTGCGCGAGCCGGGACGCGACGAGCACGGCGTCGAGGCCACCCCGGGTCCCACCGCCCTGGCCGGGCCGGAGGGCGAACGCGTCGTCGAGCACCACGAGGTCGAGCACTCCGCGCTGCGCGGTCGCCACGAGATCGGCGAGCCGCCCCGCGTCGAAGAGGCGTCGCGCCTGCGATCCGACGGCGCGCCACGCGGCAGGGCGCGCGCCGGCGTCGCTCAGGTCGACGCCGAGGTGGACGGTGCTCGGTGACCGAGGTTCTGACATCGCGGGGTTCCGTTCTCGTGGCACGCCCGGGGCACGGGCACTGCCTCGGTGCGACGGAAACTACGAGTGCCCCGGTGGCGTGTCAACGAGTTCCGGACCAGGTCCCACATTGTGGACCAGATTAGTCGGAATTTACTCAGCCTCGCGGGACGTGCACGGTCGCGACGACGGCGCGGTGGTCGCTGTCACGGACCTCCAGCGACTCGACGTCGGTCACGACGTTCTCACGGTCGGTCACGACGTGGTCGAGGTTCAGCACGGGGGGCGAGCCCTGGCGCGGCGACCACGACAGGTCGAGGCCGCTCCCCGAGGAACGCGTCGCGTCGTGGAACCGGTCGCCCAGGAGCTGTCGGAAGGTCGCGTGGTCGTCGGTGGAGTTGAAGTCACCGACGAGCACCTGCGACATCGGGTCGTCGTGAGCACGGTCCGCGAGCGCGAGCATGTCCGCCTGCCACGAGCGGGTGATCCTCGGCAGCGGCGGGACGGGGTGCACAGCGGTGACACGGACCGGAGCGCCGTCGACGTCCACCGTGGCCGACGGCATGGCGAACTCGGAGAACTCGGTCGTGTCGACGTCGGTGAGCGGCAGCGCGCTCCACAGCCCGCTCCCCGGAGCGCCGTCCGCGACCTTCGCGTCGACGTGGTGCGGCAGGACGTCCTCGATCCCCGCGTCCACGAGCCGGGCTCGGAAGTCCGTGGTGAGCTCGACGACCGCGAGGACCTGGACGTCGTTCGACCGCACCAGGTCGACCACCTGCTCCGCGTCGGCCTGACCGAACCAGGCGTTCACGCCCAGCACGCGCAGCGGCACCGCGCCGTCGGGCACCGGCGGCCCGGGCACGAACGCGGGGACCAGCCACACCGCCTGCGCGACCACGCACGCGGCGAGCAGGGCCGCGAGCACCCGGCGCCGCGCGAGGAGCACGACGGCCAGCCCGACGACCGCGAGCCCGGCGACCCACGGCGTCAGGCCGACGAGCTGCGCGAGCGGCGGCACGGCGTCGTACGGGACGGCGCGCACGAGGGTCATCGCCACGACGACGCCCGCGCCGAGCGCGAGGAGCACCGTGAGGAAGCGCCCGCCGGGGCGGCGACGGGTCGGGACGCGCGTGGGCGCGGGTGCGGTGCTCACCGAGGTCATTCCCGGACTCTGGCAGGACGACGGCCCCGGTGGCGCGGGCACCACGACGTCGACCGGACTCCTTCACCGAACCCGGCCAGACGCGACGGACCCGAGGTCACCGCAGTGGCCTCGGGTCCGTCGTGCGTCGTGTCAGCCGAAGATGCGCGGCAGGGTCGCGCGGAACGCCTCGTCGGCCTCCGCGAGCGGGATCGAGAACAGGCCGTCGACCTCGAGCGCCTCGCCCGACTCGGCCGCGGTGGCCGGCTCCGTGCCCGTCTCGCCGATCTTGACGATCGGGACGCCGCGGGCGACGCACGCGTCGATGAGCTGGGCCTCCTCGCTCCCCCCGTTCGTCTGGGGGACGCAGACCAGCACGCGCGCGGTCGACTCGGAGAACAGCGCCTCGAAGTCCGTCACGTCGTCGCGCCCGGTGACGGCGTCGAGCGACACCGTCGCACCGACGCCGAACCGCAGCGACGCCTCGAGCAGCCCCTGGACCAGGCCACCCTCGGACAGGTCGTGGGCCGCGGAGACGAGGTCGTCGCGGCTCGCGTTCACCAGCACGCCGGCGAGCGCCTTCTCCGCGGCCAGGTCGACGCGCGGCGGCACACCACCGAGGTGGGAGTGCACGACGTCGGCCCAGGCGGACCCGTCGAGCTCGGCGCGCGTCGTGCCGAGCAGGTAGATGCTCTCCCCCGCCTCGCGCCAGCCGGACGGCGTGGCGTGCGCGACGTCGTCCAGGACGCCAAGAACCCCCACCACGGGCGTCGGGTGGATCGAGGAGTCGATCTGCCCCGGCTCGCCGGTGCCGTTGTAGAGCGAGACGTTGCCGCCGGTGACGGGGACGACGAGCTCACGGCACGCGTCGGCGAGGCCCTCGATCGCCTCGACGAGCTGCCACATGGAGTCGGGGTCCTCGGGCGAGCCGAAGTTGAGGCAGTCGGTCACTGCGAGCGGGCGGGCACCCGTCGTCGCGACGTTGCGGTACGCCTCCGCGAGCGCGAGCTGCGCGCCGGTGCGGGGGTCGAGCTTGGCGTAGCGGCCGTTCGCGTCGGTCGCGAGCGCGACACCGAGTCCGGTGGTCTCGTCGACGCGGATCACGCCCGAGTCGTCGGGCTGCGCGAGCGCGGTGTTGCCCTGGACGAACCGGTCGTACTGGTTCGTCACCCACTCCTTCGACGCGAGGTTCGGCGAGGCGAGGAGACGCAGCGCTGTCGCGCGCAGGTCGTCGCCGGACTCCGGGCGGGCCAGCCCGTCCGCGACGACGGTCGAGGCGTTGAGCCCGTCCTGCCACGAGGGACGCGCGTAGGGGCGGTGGTAGACCGGGCCCTCGTGGGCGACCGTCTTCGGGTCGACGTCCACGATGCGCTGGCCGTGGTGGTCGATGGTCAGCCGGCCGGAGCCGTTGACCTCGCCGACGACGGCCGTCTCGACGTCCCACTTGCCGGTGATCGCGAGGAAGGCGTCGAGCTTGTCCGGCGTGACGACCGCCATCATGCGCTCCTGCGACTCCGACATGAGGATCTCGCCGGCGTTGAGCGAGGGGTCGCGCAGCAGGACGTCGTCGAGCCACACGTGCATGCCACCGTCGCCGTTCGAGGCGAGCTCGCTCGTCGCGCACGAGATGCCGGCCGCACCGAGGTCCTGGATGCCCTCGACGACCTTCGCCGCGTAGAGCTCGAGGCAGCACTCGATGAGCACCTTCTCCATGAAGGGGTCGCCCACCTGGACGCTCGGGCGCTTGGCGGGGACGCCGTCCTCGAACGTCTCGGACGCGAGGATCGACGCGCCGCCGATCCCGTCGCCGCCCGTGCGGGCGCCGAACAGGATGACCTTGTTGCCCGTGCCGGACGCGTTGGCGAGGTGGATGTCCTCGTGCCGCAGCACACCGAGGCACAGCGCGTTGACGAGCGGGTTGCCCTGGTAGGACGGGTCGAACACGAGCTCGCCGCCGATGTTCGGCAGGCCGAGCGAGTTGCCGTAGCCGCCGACGCCGGACACGACCCCGTGCACCACGCGCGCGGTGTCGGGGTGGTCGACGGCGCCGAAGCGGAGCTGGTCCATGACGGCGACGGGGCGCGCGCCCATCGAGATGATGTCGCGCACGATGCCGCCGACGCCGGTGGCCGCGCCCTGGTAGGGCTCGACGAACGACGGGTGGTTGTGCGACTCGACCTTGAACGTCACGGCCCATCCGTCGCCGATGTCGACGACGCCCGCGTTCTCGCCGATGCCGACGAGCAGGTGCTTCTTCATCTCGTCCGTCGTCGCCGTGCCGAAGGTCGACAGGTGCACCTTGGAGGACTTGTAGGAGCAGTGCTCGGACCACATCACGGAGTACATGGCGAGCTCGGCGGCGGTCGGCCGGCGCCCGAGGATGTCGCGGATACGCTGGTACTCGTCCGGCTTGAGGCCGAGCTCGGCGAACGGCTGGACCTCGTCGGGGGTCGCGGCGGCGTGCTCGACGGTATCGAGAGCGGGGCGTGCAGAAGCCTGAGATGCGGGGGCGGTCATCGGTTCCCTCGGGTGGGCGCTGGCGGGGAGCGCACGACGGCGCGCGGCCAAGTCTACCGGCGGTTCGCGGGCCCGACGGCTGCGGTCCGCCGTCAGGAGACGAGACCGGCGACGACCCCGACGACGCCGAGCAGCGGCGGCACGAGCTGCACGAGCGCGGCGCGCGCCTTCGACGGCGACGAGACCAGGAGGACGACACCCGCAGCGACCATGCAGCCCGCACCCGCGAGCACGAGGGACGCACCCGCCGTCGTCCACCCGGCCGCGTGCAGCACGATCCCGAGCACGACGAGCACCGCGAGGAAGAGGTTGTAGAACCCCTGGTTGAACGCGAGCTCGCGCGTCTGCTCGGCCTGCTCGGGCGTCGTGCCGAACGTCGCGCGGGTGCGCGCGCTCGTCCACGTGAGCGACTCCATGACGAAGATGTAGACGTGAATCGCGGCGGCGACACCCGCGAGGACGAGCCCGACGGTCAGCATGCTTCCCACTCTCCCACCGACGCCGACCCGGGCTGCACCGACACCCGGTACCCGCACGGTCCTCCGTCGTGTAGGGTCAGGCGAACATACCGCGCGGTCGGTATGGAACTCTGGACGACGATGTCAGGGAGGTACGAGGCGATGGAGATCGTCGGAGCCGTGCTCGAGCGGATCGGGGCGCCCGCGCCCTTCGCGGGCTCGCGCCCGCTGACCGTCTCACGCCTGGAGCTCGACCCGCCCGGACCCGGCGAGCTGCTCGTGCGGATCGAGGTCGCCGGTCTGTGCCACTCCGACCTCTCCGTCGTCGACGGCAGCCGCGAGCGCCCGGTGCCGATGCTCCTCGGCCACGAGGCAGCCGGGATCGTCGAGGAGGTCGGGGCCGGCGTCGACGACGTCGCGCCCGGGACCCGCGTCGTCCTGACCTTCCTGCCCCGCTGCGGCGACTGCCCCGAGTGCGCGACCGACGGCCGCCTGCCGTGCCGCACGGGCAGCGCCGCGAACGGCGCCGGGACGCTCGTCGGTGGCGGGCGCCGCCTGCGCCGCGACGGCGAACCCGTGCACCACCACCTCGGCGTCTCGGCCTTCGCGACCCACGCCGTCGTCAGCCGCACGTCCGTCGTACCGGTGGACGACGACGTCCCGCCCGACGTCGCGGCCCTCCTCGGCTGCGCGGTGCTCACCGGGGGCGGTGCCGTGCTGAACGCGGGTCGCCCGCGCCCGGGCGAGCCGGTGCTCGTCGTCGGGCTGGGCGGCGTCGGCATGGCGGCGCTGCTCGTCGCGCGCGCGCTGGGCCACGAGGTGATCGGCGTCGACGCGGTCGAGGACAAGCTCGACCTCGCGCGCGACCTCGGCGCCTCGGCCGCCCACACCCCCGCCGCGCTCGCCGCGTCCGGGCTGCGAGCGCCCGTCGTCGTCGAGGCCGCGGGCAGCGCCCGCGCGTTCGAGACGGCGTTCGCGGCGACCGCGCCCGGCGGGACGACGGTCACCGTCGGCCTGCCGGGGCCGGACGCGCGGTCCGCGATCGCTCCCCTGACGCTGACCGCCGAGGCGCGCACCGTCGTCGGCAGCTACCTCGGATCGGCAGTGCCCGCCCGCGACATCCCCCGCTACGTGCAGCTCTGGCGCGACGGGCGGCTCCCGCTCGAACGACTCGTGACCGCGCACGTCCCCCTCGACGACCTCTGCACCGCGATGGACCGCCTGGCCACCGGCGCCGGGCTCCGCCAGCTGATCCGACCCCACGAAGGGACCTCACGATGACCGAACCCCAGCCCACCACCCGGAGCACGACCGCTCGTACCGCGATCGTCACGGGCGGCGCCCGCGGCATCGGCGCCGCGATCGCGCGCCGGCTCGCGTCCGACGGCCTGCAGGTCGCCGTCGTCGACCTGCGCGAGGAGCAGGCCGCCGAGACCGCGAAGAGCATCGAGGACGACGGCGGCCGCGCGATCGCCGTCGGCGCCGACGTCGCGGACCGCGGCGCGGTCGACGCCGCGATCGTGCGCGTCGTCGACGAGCTCGGCGCCCCGACCGTGCTCGTCAACAACGCGGGCATCCTGCGCGACAACCTGCTGTTCAAGATGACCGACGACGACTGGGACGCCGTGCTCGGCGTCCACCTGCGCGGCGCGTTCCTCATGAGCCGTGCGGTGCAGGCACACCAGGTCGAGGCGAAGTGGGGCCGCGTCGTGAACCTGTCCAGCACGTCCGCGCTCGGCAACCGCGGTCAGGCCAACTACGCGGCCGCGAAGGCCGGCATGCAAGGGTTCACCAAGACCCTCGCGATCGAGCTCGGGCCGTTCGGCGTGACTGCCAACGCGATCGCTCCCGGGTTCGTCGCCACGGACATGGTCCGCGAGACGGCCGCGCGCGTCGGGATGGGGTTCGACGAGTTCTGCGAGCACATGGCGAAGGAGATCCCCGTGCGCCGCGTCGGGCAGCCGGAGGACATCGCGGCCCTCGCGTCGTTCCTCTGCTCCGAGGAGGCCGGGTTCGTCTCCGGCCAGGTCGTCTACGCGGCGGGAGGGCCGCGCGCATGAGCGCCGAGACCGCCACCACGATCCAGGTCGCGTCCGTCGCCGACCTGCCCGGCGCCGTCGGGCGCTCGGCCACGTCCGAGCGGTGGGTCGTCGTCGACCAGGCACGCATCGACGCATTCGCGGACGTCACCGAGGACCACCAGTGGATCCACGTCGACCCCGAGCGTGCCGCGACCGGCCCCTTCGGCGCACCCGTCGCGCACGGGTACCTCACCCTCTCGCTCCTGCCGGTCCTCACCGAGGGCCTGCTCGACGTCGGCGGCGTCGCGATGCACGTCAACTACGGTCTCGACTCCGTGCGCTTCATCTCCCCCGTGCTCGCCGGGTCGCGTGTGCGCGCGACGTCGACCGTCACGAGCGTGGACGGCGGCGCCCGCGGAAGCCGCGTCGGCATCCGCGTGAGCATCGAGGTGGAGGGCGCGGACAAGCCCGCGCTCGTCGCGGACACGATCGTCCTCGTCGTCCCGGCCTGACCGGCCGGGAACCTCGCGCACGCCGCCACGAGCCGTGCGAGCGCCACGAGGCCCGCCCCGCAGCCTGCGGGGCGGGCCTCCGAGGGTGACGAGCTCGTTCAGCGCGGTCGGGATGTCACTAGGCGGTGATCATGCGCAGTTATTCCTGATCCACTGCTCGCAGGCCGCAAAGTGCGTCCGGTCCGAGACCAAGCCGGACTTGGTCGTCAGCTCGGTGAGAATCTGGTCCTGGGATCGCCCGGAGAAGTTGATGCGGGTCGCGCCGTTGCTTCCGTACTTCACGTGGTCGAAGTGAACGTGCCACTTTCCGCCGTCACCGGCCAAGTAGCCGCTCCCCTTCTTCACCGCACTCCTCTTGGAACCTGCCTGGGGACCGCTCCCTTGTCTGGTGGGCTGATTCAGCGGCGAGGACCTCGCACCCAAGCCCGGCCCGCTCTCCCTGGCCTCGTCCTGTGCACGTATGCCCAGCTTGTCGCTCGCGTGCTTCTCCAGCGCGCTCGTGCTGCTGAAATTCTGGGCACGGAAGGACCGAAACATCTGCAGGGCCAGCTCGAGGTGGTGCGGATAGTGCGCGATCAGCAGGTCCTTTGGCGCCTTCGACTCCTTGAGCTCCGCGATGGTCAAGGGTGGCTTCGCCATGATCACGGGCGGCGTCGGCTGGGGAACGGGATCCTCGGCCACCTGAGATCGTGGCCTCGGCCCGGGGTGAGCCACAGGTGGCTTCGCCGCGACATCAGGTTCAGGCTCCAGCGCCCGCTTCCCAGGGATCGGTGCGGGCGGGTCCTCCCACAGTCTGTTCGCCAGATCCATCGCGAACATGTCGTCGTCCTCGGCCTGCTGACGGCGCTTCCGTCGGCCGGGCAAGGGCTCGCCCTTGCGCCGCTTGGCCTCGCCCTTGGTCTTCCCGGCCCGGCCCCGCTGCACCATCGCACCGACCACCGCCCTGTTTCCGGCTGCCCCCTGCAGGTGCGCGACCTGGTGGGAGGTCAGCGTCGTGGGGCTCGACCCGGGGATCCCGAGGGCGGGTCCGTCGACGATCGAGGCCACTGCGTCCCGATGTCCCGCCAGACGGCCCTTCCCGTGCTTCTCGGACACGTTCTCGTCGTGGTCGTGCACGTACATCGTGGCCTCCCGACCGACCCGCGTTCGACGGCCCGACGGACCAGTCCCCCGTTCACGCTAGGTCGGTCGGCGCACGGCCACCAGAGCCGAAAGGGCAGAGATGCGGTGGGCGGTGCCGCGTGGTTCGTCGCGTTCCGTCAGACCCGCTCGAGCACCATCGCCATGCCCTGGCCGCCGCCGACGCACATCGTCTCGAGGCCGTAGCGGCCAGCGGTCTCCTGGAGGCCGTGGATGAGCGTCGAGGTGATCCGGGCGCCCGTCATGCCGAACGGGTGGCCCACCGCGATGGCGCCGCCGTGCACGTTGAGGCGTTCGAGGTCGACGCCGATCTCCTTGGCGCTCGGCAGCACCTGGGCGGCGAACGCCTCGTTGATCTCCACGAGGTCGACGTCGTCGATCGTCAGGCGCGCCCGCTCGAGCGCCATCCGGCTCGCCTCGACCGGGCCGAGGCCCATGATCTCCGGGGACAGCCCGCTCACGCCGGTCGACACGATCCGCGCGAGCGGCTGGAGCCCCAGCTCCTCCACGACCCGGCCGCTGACGACGACGACGGCGGCAGCGCCGTCGTTCAGCGGGCAGCAGTTGCCCGCCGTCACGGTGCCGTCCGGGCGGAAGACCGGGTCGAGGCCGCCCAGGGACTCGACCGTGACGCCGGCGCGCGGGCCGTCGTCGGCCACGACCTGCGTACCGTCCGGGAGGGTGACGGGCGTGATGTCCCGGGACCAGAACCCGCTCGCGATCGCCGCCTGCGCGCGCTGCTGGCTCAGGGCCGCGAACTCGTCCTGCTCGCGGCGCGAAGTCCCGGTGAGCTGGGCGACGTTCTCCGCCGTCTGCCCCATCGCGACGTACACGTCGGGGACCCCGGCCTCGAGCCGAGGGTCCGTCCACGTCGGCGCTCCCGCCTCGGAGCGGCTCGCGGTGCGGGCGACCGCGTCGGCGAACCGCGGGTTGGTGAGGTCCTCGCCCGGGATGTGGTCGGCCGTGCCACGCGCGGTGCTGCTCACGGACTCCACGCCGGCGGACACGAACACGTCGCCCTCGCCCGCACGGATCGCGTGGAACGCCATGCGTGTGGTCTGGAGGCTCGACGAGCAGTAGCGGTTGACGGTCGTGCCGGGTACGCCGTCGAGCCCGAGCAGCACAGCGACGACGCGGGCCATGTTCATGCCCTGCTCCCCGCCCGGCTGACCGCACCCGAGCAGCAGGTCCTCGACCCTGCCCGGGTCGAGCGTCGGTACCTGGGCGAGCGCCGCACGCACCATCTCGGCGGCAAGGTCGTCGGGACGCACGTCCCGCAGCGACCCCTTGAACGCGCGCCCGATCGGGGACCGGGCGACTGAGACGACATAGGCCTCCTCCACGGGGGCCTCCTCTCTCGTGGGGCATGACGGGCGACGACGGCGAGACGGCGTCGGCCGCACGCTGGATGGTTCGGTCAGGAGGGCCAGGTCAGACGAAGGCCTGGACGCCCGTGATGGCCCGGCCGACGATGAGGTTGTTCATGTCCCGGGTGCCCTCGTAGGTGTAGACGGCCTCGGCGTCGGCGAAGTACCGCGCGACGCCGTGGTCGAGCTGGATGCCGTTGCCGCCCAGGAGCTCGCGGCAGCGCGCGACGGTCGCGCGCATGCGGGTCGTCGTGAAGCTCTTCGCCATCGCGGCGTGCTCGTCGCGCAGCTCGCCCTTCTCGGCCAGCACGGACAGCCGGGCGCACGTCGCGATGCTCGCCGTGATGTCCGCGAGGGACTCCGCGAGGCGGTCCTGGACGAGCTGGAAGGACGCGAGGGGGCGGCCGAACTGCTCGCGCGTCGCGGTGTACGCGACGGCGGCCTCGTACGCGCCGACGGCGACGCCGACGCCCTGCCAGGCAACCTCGGCGCGCGTGGGGCGCAGGACGTCCGCCACGTCGCGGAACGACGCGACGCGCTGCAGCCGGTCCTCCTCCGCGACCCGGACGCCGTCGAGCACGATGTCCGCGTTCTGCACGGTGCGCAGCGCCTGCTTGCGCTCGATCTTCGTCGCCGTGAGGCCCGGGGCTCCCCCGCGCACGAGGAATCCCTTCACCTGGCCGTCCGCCACGTCCTTGGCCCACACGACGATCACGTCGGCGAAGGTCGCGTTGCCGATCCAGCGCTTCTCGCCGTTCAGCACCCAGGTGTCGCCCTGGCGCTCGGCGGTCGTGCGCAGGCCGCGCGCGGTGTCGGAGCCGGACAACGGCTCGGTGAGCCCGAAGGCGCCCATGATCTCGCCGCGGCCCATCGGGGGCAGCCAGCGCTCGCGCTGCTCGGGCGAGCCGCCGCCGGCGATGGCGGTCATCGTCAGGCCGGTCTGGACGCCGATGAACGTCGCGATCGACGGGTCGACGCGGGCCAGCTCGAGCGCGACCCAGCCGCGGTACAGCATGCCGTTCTCGAACCGGGCGGTCTCCGGCAGGTGCGCGCCGAACAGGCCCAGGTCGGCAAGACCGGGGACGAGGTGGTGCGGGAACTCGGCGCGGTCCCAGCAGTCGTCGGCGATCGGTCGGACCTCGCGCTCGAGGAACTCGCGGATGCGCAGGACCTGGCCCTGCTCACCCGGCGCGAGGTCGCCCTGCACGCCGTAGAAGTCGCTCGCGAGCAGCGTCGGCTGCGGCGCGGTGGTCGTGGTCATCGGTACCTCCGGGAGATCGGCGGTGATCGGATCGGCAGTGATCCCTCGTCCCAGTGTGCATCATTCTGGAGAATGATGCATCACTCTCAGAGATGTTGCGCAGAATGCGTCCCGCGTCGGTAGAGTCGCCTCATGCCCCGAGACGACGTCGCTCACGCGCTCCCTCCGGTCGAGACGGCCTCGACCGGAAGCCTGCCGGTTGGTGGGCTGGGTGGTCAGCCGGGTGGTCGACTGGGGCACGTCGGGCTCGCCGCCGCGCCGTCCTGGCTCTCCGAGCGGCTCGCGTCCGGCAGCCACACCGAGACCGTGACCGCGTACCGACGCGCCCGCGAGACCTTCATCGCGGGCGAGCGCATCGACATGGGCCGGCTCGCCGCCGCGCTCGGAGTCGACCGCACGAGCCTGTTCCGCTGGGTCGGCAACCGCGACGCCCTGCTCTCCGAGGTCCTCTGGTCGCTCGCCGTGCCCACGCTCGAGCAAGCCGACCTCGCCGCGGCGGACGACGCCGGGAGCGCGCGCGTCGCGTCCGTTCTGACGACGTTCGTGCACGACCTCATCGACGCCGACTACTTCCGCACGTTCCTGCAGCGCGAGCCCGCGCGCGCGCTGCGCCTGCTCACCACCAAGGAGAGCCAGATCCAGCGCCGCTACGTCGCCGAGGTCGAGGCGCTCGTCGCGACCGAGCTCGGCCAGCGCCCGCTCGGCCGCGACGTTCCGCCGCGCGAGCTCGCCTACCTCCTCGTGCGCATCAGCGAGTCGTTCACCTACGCCGATCTCATCGCGGGCGACGTGCCGAGCGCGGCCCGCGCCCGCACCGCGTTCGAGCTCGTGCTGCACCTCGACCGCAGCCCGACGACGACTGCCTGACCCACCGACCCGCAGGAGACCCCGTGCACCCCGAGCACACTGCCGAGCCCGACGCCGCGCCCGCCGACCCGGGGTACGGGCACCGTTCGCCGTTCCCCACGCGCTGGAACGACGACGACGTCTACGGCCACATGAACAACACCGTCTACTACGAGGCGATGGACACGGCGATCAACACCTGGCTCGTGCGCGTCGCCGGGCTCGACCGCCTCACCGGTCCCGCGATCGGCGTCTGCGTGAGCAGCTCGTGCGAGTACCGCGCGTCCGCGTCGTTCCCCGACGTGCTCGAGGTCGGGCTGCGCGCGGGCCGCGTCGGCACGTCCAGCGTCGTGTGGGAGCTGGGCATCCTCCGCGAGGGCGAGGACGAGCCGATCGCCCACGGGCGGTTCGTGCACGTGTTCGTCGACCGCGCCACGCGTCGCCCGACGCCGGTCCCCGCGGGCATCCGGGCCGCCGTCGTCCGTGACCTGGTGGTCGCTGCTACCTGACGGCCATGCCGTCCTGATGACGTCCTGATGCCGTTCAGTGCAGCCGCAGCCGTTCCACCATCAGGTCCGCCTCGTCCAGCACCTCCCCGGCCGCCCAGGTCATGTCGCGCTTGGACTGTGTGATCGGGCGCAGCACATCGGCCTCGACCAGCCGCTCGATCGTCGCGTACGCGCGCGCCTGGGAGACCCCTGTCATACGGGTGACGTCATGGGCGTCCACGATCGGGCGGCCTGGCAGCAGCGGCAGGAGAGCGGCGGCCGCGGACCCGCCACGCGGACGCACGCGCTCGTGCCACTGATCGGGTAGCGCGACGAGCCGCCCCGCGGAGACGGCTGCCTCCTCGGCGGCACGCGCGGTGGCGTCGGCAAGGTAGGCCGTCAGCGCCTCGACGTCGCCAGTGCGGTAGCCGTTGACGAGCTCGAAGTAGCGCTCCCTGTCGGCAACGATCGCTGAGGCAACCGGTACGGCCATGCGAGCGGTCACGCCGCGGTAGCGCCACAGACCATTGATGAGCGAGCGTCCGACGCGCCCGTTGCCGTCAGTGAATGGATGGATGGACTCGAACTGCGCGTGCGCGACGGCGGCGTGCAGCATCGGATCGATGTCGGTGCGGCGCATGAACGCGACCAGATCGTCCATGAGCTCGGGCACGCGCCCCGGTTCCGGCGGAACGTGCACCGCGCCAGCCGGCGAGCGGTTCGACCCGCCGATCCAGTTCTGCACGGTGCGCAGCTGTCCGGCGTACCACTTCTCCTCGGCGTCGTCGGCCATGAGCGGGCGGTGCGCGGCGAGGATGTCGTCGAGGTCGACACCACTCGCCGAACGTTCCACGAGCAGCGCGAGCCCGTCGATGGCGCCCTTGACCGTGCGCGCAGTTCTGGGCGCCCTGATCCCGTGCTGCGCACGCGCCAGCTGGTCGACGGTCGTCAGCTCCTCCTCGATCCGGGAGGAGGCGATGGCCTCGGTACGCAACAGGAACGGCTCGAGGGTCGCGACCTGGTCGGCGTACGTGCGTTCAAGAACCCCGATGTCCACCAGCGCGGCCCGGCAAGCCTCGGCAAGAGCGGGGGGAGCTGTGAGCGGCAGGTCGGCGATCGATGGCGGGATGGTGGCGGTGTACTGCGTGATCTCGGAGCGGCGGCCGGACCTGGCCTCCCAGGGCAGGACCTCATGATCGTGCGGCGGCACCTGCGGGCGTCGGGCGTGGGTCATGATCTGCTCCTCAACCGAGAACATCGTTCTCACTATTCTCGGTTAGATCCGTAACCGTGATCAAGAGCCTCGATGTTCTCGTTTGTCCGCAAGACCTCTCACGCGAGGTGACTGTGCATACCGACCGCGCGGTATGCTAGCGGGACGCCGGTCCTGCCGGCACCCCCGACGACGCGCGTGCCGCGCGGAGAGGTGGTCGACGATGACCCCACCGACACCGGACCCACCCGGTCTCGACGTGCACCGGCTCGACGTGTGGCTGCGCCGCGAGCACCCGGCCCTCACGACGTCCACCCCGGTCACCGCGGCCCTGATCGCGGGCGGGCGCAGCAACCTCACGTACCGCCTGGACGGGACGACGGTGCCGCTCGTCCTGCGCCGCCCGCCGCTCGGCCACGTGCTGTCCACCGCGCACGACATGGCGCGCGAGCACCGGGTCATCTCCGCCCTCGCCGACACCGACGTCCCCGTCCCCCCGGTCGTCGACGTGGTCGACGACTCCGACGGCCAGGCGGGCACCGGGACCCCGTTCTTCCTCATGGAGCACGTCGCGGGCGACGTGCTCGCCGACCCGGCCCAGAACGCCGCCTACACGCCCGCGGAGCTGCACGCGCTCGGCCTCGAGCTCGCCGAGACCCTGGCGGACCTGCACCGGGTGGACCCGGCCGCCGTCGGGCTCGGTGACTTCGGCCGACCGGGCGGCTACCTCGGACGGCAGCTGCGCCGCTGGGCGACCCAGCTCGACGCGTCCCGCTCCCGGGACGTCGCCGCCCTGGACGAGCTCGGCGAGCGCCTGCGCGAGCGGGTCCCGGAGAACTCCTCGGCGGGGATCGTGCACGGGGACTTCCGGCTCGACAACGTGATCGTCGGTCGCGACCCCGGGCACGGCCCCCGCGTGGCGGCCGTGCTCGACTGGGAGATGGCCACGCTGGGCGACCCGGCGGTCGACGTCGGCATGCTGGGCCTGTACTGGGGCATCCGCTCGCTCGGCGACACGGCCGCGGGCGTGACGACGAGCGCCGTCGACCCCGCGGCGGGGTACCCGTCCTTCGACGAGGTCGTGGACGCCTACGAGGCGCGCCTCGGCCGGTCCGTCCCCGAGCTGTCCTGGTACCGCGCGTTCGGCGCCTACAAGCTCGGCGTCATCCTCGAGGGCGTGCACTTCCGCTACCAGGCGGGCGAGACGGTCGGCGACGGCTTCGACGCGATCGGCGGCCTCGTCCGGCCCCTCGCGGACGAGGGCCTCGCCGGGCTCGCCGGCGTCGGGAGGCGATGAGCGTGGACTTCTCCCTCGACGCGACGACGCGCGACGTGCTCGAGCGCGCGCAGGTCTTCCTCACCGAGCGGGTGCTGCCCGCGGAGCCCGTGCTGGCCGAGCAGGTCGACGCGACCCCCGACGTCTGGTCGTTCCGGCCGGTCGTCCACGAGCTCCAGGCCGAGGCGCGCGAGCGCGGCCTGTGGAACCTGTTCCTGCCCGGCCCCGACGGCGGCGGCCTGACGACCCTGCAGTACGCGCCGGTCGCGGAGCTCACCGGACGCAGCCCGCGGCTCGCGCCGGTGGCGATGAACTGCGCAGCCCCGGACACGGGCAACATGGAGCTCCTGCACGACTTCGGCACCCCCGAGCAGAAGGAGCGATGGCTCGCGCCCCTCCTGCGCGGCGAGATCCGCTCGGCCTTCTGCATGACGGAGCCCGACGTCGCGTCGTCGGACGCGAGCCAGATCGCGACGCGCATCCGGCGCGACGGCGACCACTACGTCGTCTCCGGCCGCAAGTGGTGGTCGACGGGCGCGATGAACCCCGACGCGACGATCTTCGTCGTCATGGGCGCGACGGACCCCGACGCGGACCGGCACCGCCGCCAGAGCATGATCCTCGTGCCGCGCGACACCCCGGGCGTGCACGTCGTGCGGCCGTTGACCGTGTTCGGCTACGACGACCGCGAGCACGGCGGCCATGCCGAGATCGTGTTCGACGACGTCCGCGTCCCGGCGTCGAACCTGATCGCCGGCGAGGGCGACGGGTTCCGCATCGCCCAGGCGCGGCTCGGGCCGGGCCGCGTGCACCACTGCATGCGGGCGCTCGGCATGGCGGGACGTGCGCTGGACCTCGTGCGCGAGCGCGCGACGTCGCGCACGGCGTTCGGCCGGACGCTCGCCCAGCAGGGCGTCGTGCGCGAGCAGGTCGCGGAGTCGCGCGTCCAGCTCGAGGCGCTGCGCCTGCTCGTGCTCAAGACCGCGTGGCTCATGGACACCGTCGGCAACCGGGCCGCGATGCGCGAGATCCAGGCCATCAAGATCGCCGTGCCGCGCGCCGTGCAGCAGATCCTCGACCGGTCGATCCAGCTCTTCGGCGCCGCGGGCCTGTCCGCCGACCAGCCGCTCGCCGAGATGTTCGCGGGCGCGCGCGCCATGCGGCTCGCCGACGGGCCCGACGAGGTCCACCTCGCGTCGCTCGGCCGCGCCGAGCTCTCCCCTACCACCCCGCCGACGCCGTCCGCGCGCCGGTGACAACCGCACCACCACGAAGGGACCTCGACCGATGACTGCTCCAGGTGACCTCGACCTCTCCGGCGTCGCGGCACGTGACGACCTCGACCCCGTCCTCACCGGACCGGGCTTCGGGACGTTGTCCATCGCCGCGATCCTCGCGGAGACCGCGCACCGCCGCCCCGACGCCACCGCGTTCCTCATCGGCGACGCGTCGGTCACGTACGGCGACCTGTGGACCCAGACCCGCGCGTACGCGGGCGCGCTGCTCGCCCGCGGCGTCCGCCCCGGCGACCGCGTCGCGATGCTCGTGCCCAACGTGCCCGACTTCGCCCGCGTCTACTACGCGGCGCTGTCGATCGGTGCCGTGGTCGTCCCGATCCACCTGCTGTTCAAGGCCGCGGAGATCGAGTTCGTGCTGCGCGACGCCGGCGCGAGCCTCCTCGTCGCCGGTGCGCCGTTCCTCGGCGAGGCCGGTCCCGCCGCCGCGGCCTCGGGCGTCCCGACCGTGACGGTCCTCGTCCCGGACGCGCTGCGCGACCAGGTGCCGTTTCCCCGCCTCGAGGACGAGGCGGCCAGCGCGGAGCCGGTCCGCACCTACGCGTCGGTCAGCCCGCTCGCGCCCGCGACGATCCTCTACACGAGCGGCACGACCGGTCGCCCCAAGGGCGCCGTCGGCTCCCACCTGGCGATGATCGAGCAGGTGCACGTCGCGCTCGTCGACACGTTCGACCTGCGGCCCGACGACGTCATCTTCGGCGGGCTGCCGTTCTTCCACACGTTCGGCCAGATGGCGGTGCTCAACATCGGGTTCCGCAAGGGCGCCGCGATCGTGCTCCTGCCGAAGTTCGACCCCGACGAGGCGCTCGCGCTGCTCGTGCGGCACCGCGCGACCGTGTTCACGGCCGTCCCGACGATGTTCCTCGGGATGGTCCAGGCCGCCGAGCGCACCACCGACCGGCCACCGCTGCGCTACGCCGTCTCCGGGGGCGCCGCGCTCCCGGTCGCACTGCTCGAGGCGTTCTCCGGCACGTTCGGCGCCGAGGTGCACGAGGGGTACGGCCTCACCGAGACCTCCCCGACCGCGGCGTTCAACGCCGTCGGCGAGCCGATCCGCCCGGGCACCGTGGGCCGCCCGCTGTGGGGCGTGGACGTCGAGATCGCCGACGCGGACGTGGACGACCGCGTCGAGCTGCTCGGTCCCGGCGAGCTCGGCGAGATCGTCATCCGCGGCCACAACCTGTTCAAGGGCTACCTCGGCAACCCCGAGGCGAACGCCCAGACCGTCGTCGACGGCTGGTTCCGCACCGGCGACCTCGGCACCAAGGACGCGGACGACATCGTGACGATCGTCGACCGCAAGAAGGACATGATCGTCCGCAACGGCTACAACGTGTACCCGAGCGAGGTCGAGGACGTCATGACCGGCCACCCGGCCGTCGCCCAGGCCGCCGTGTTCGGCCTCGCGGACGACGCGCACGGGCAGGAGGTGCACGCCGCCGTCGTGCTCATGCCGGGCCGGCACGCGGAGCCCGCCGAGATCGTCGGGTTCACGCGCGAGCGCGTCGCGGCCTACAAGTTCCCGCGGCACGTGCACCTCGTCGACGCGCTGCCGCTCGGCGGGTCGGGCAAGGTGCTCAAGCGCGAGCTCGTGGCGTCGTTCGAAGCAGCCCGCTCCGCGGACCCCGCCCAGATCCCCTAGGCGCGGCGCCGCCGTCGGCGTGCGTCAGTCCCCGACGGTCGCCTCCCGCAGCGGCGACAGCGCCACGACGAGCGCTGCCGCCGCGAAGGCGACGACGACGCCGACGAGCGTGGGGCGCTCGCCGAGCAGTCCGACGGCGACGCCGGCGACGAGTGCCCCGAGCGCGGCCAGCGTCCGGTTGACCGAGCGCCGCGTGGCGTTCACCCGGCCGAGCAGCTCGTCCGGGGTGAGCGCCTGCCAGTAGCCCATCTCGTTCGAGTTCTCGACGCCGGCGGCGACTCCCTGCAGAGCGAGCGCGACGAACAGCAGGGCGTCGCCGAAGGCTGTCGCAGGGACGAGAAGCACGAGGAGCCAGGCGATCGGGTACGCCACCCGTGCCAGGACGACCACCCGGCCCGTCCCGAACCGGGCCCCGAGCCTCGGCGCGATCGACGCGCCGACCAGGCTGGAGACCCCGAAGAGCGCGAGCAGCAACCCGAACGTCAGCGCCGTGAACCCGAGCGACCTCAGGGCGAAGAGGGAGAGCACGGTCATCGCGGCGCCGTTGGCGAGGAACCACACGTGCGTCGACACCGCGAGCGGGCCGAGCGTGCGGTGCCGGTACGTCCATCGCAGGCCGTCGCGGATCTCCCGGCGCAGGTTGCGCGCGTGGGTGTCGGACCGCGGCTCGTCGACCCGGACGCTCGCGTTCAGCGCCGCGTCGAGGAGATAGCTGACCGCGTCGACGGCGAGCGCCACCGGGGCCCCGAGCAGACCGACGAGCCCGCCACCGATCGCCGGGCCGAGGGTCTGGGCGGCGGCGTCCGTCTGGTCGAGCCGGGCGTTGGCCCGGACCAGGCTCGCGCGCGGCACCAGCCGCGGGAGCAACGACTGGGTCGCCGCGAACCCGAAGACCGAGAACGCGCCGAACAGCAGCAGGGCGACGACCAGCAGCTCGACGGTCAGCACGCCGGCCGCCCACAGCACCGGGATCGTGCCCAGCGAGAGCGCGCGCCCGACGCTCGCCCACACCAGGACGGGCTTGCGGCGCCACCGGTCGGTGTACGCGCCGGCGACCAGGCCGAGCAGCGCGTACGGCAGGAACTGGGCGGCGTTCACGACACCCACCTCGAACGGCGTCGCGCCGAGCGACTGGACCACGAGCACGGGCATCGCGACCGCCGTCACCGCCGTGCCGAACGAGCTGATCGCGGCGGCCGCCCAGTAGCGGAGGAACGACGACCGGGGTGCCGGAGCGAGCGCGTCCGTCATCGGCTCGCTCCGGCACCGCGGTCACGCCGCTCCAGCGGCACCTGCACCTGCGCTCCGAGTCTCACGTCCACCTCCGGTGGACATCCTCCCCGACGCGTCGCGGCGCGCGGGTCGAGGTCGGTGCTCTACCTCGGCGGACCAGGTTTCTCCCTCGGCATCAGGGCTGGGGAACCCCGTCGTCCGCGAACGGGACGGCCTCGCCGGTGAAGTCCTCGACCGGACCCTCGGCGTCGTCCGTGGTGTAGATCGGGCCGACGTAGTCCTGCACGCCGCCGGTGACCGACGTGATGCCCGCACCGCTGTAGGCCGCGTGGCTGTCGGCGGAGAACCCGATCGGCATGATGCCGGCCCCGACGACGTCACCGGACTCGAGCGCCTCGACCAGGCTCTCGCGCGTCGGGTCCTCGCCGGCCTTCGCGAGCGCCTCTGCGAACGTGTAGGCCACGGACATGCCGTAGACGGTGTTGCCGTCGAACGTCGCACCCTCGTTGTACTCCTCGTTCACGGTGCGGAAGTGCTCGGCCCACGGGTCGTCCGGGCTGAACGACAGGTAGTTGGTCGAGACGAAGCCCTCGAGCAGGGCGGGTGCGATGTCCTCGCCGAGGTAGCCCACGAGCGTCGGGTAGTCCCCGCCCGACGACGACGACAGCCACTGGGCCTGGTAACCGAGCTGCGCGGCCGTCCCGACGGCGAGCGCCGTGAAGCCGTTGACGGTCGCGAGGAAGTTCGTGTCGCAGCCCGCCGCCTGCATGGCGCCGATCTGTGCGGAGACGTCCTCGTTGGACACCGAGTACGTCTGCACGGACTCGAGCCCGTCCGCGCCCAGGACCGCCTCGAGGCCCTGCTGGAACTCGGCGCCGAAGTCGTCGTCCTGGCCCAGCACGCAGTACACCGAGCCGTCGAGCTCGTCCTGCGCGTAGTGCGCGAGCGCCTTGGCCTCCCGCGCGTAGTCGACGTTGAACGCGTACGTCCAGGGGTACTCCTCGGGCTGGTCCCAGGACGTGCTGCCGGACGCGACGAACAGGTCCGGCACGTCGTTCTGGTCGAGGTAGTCGAGGACGGAGGAGTGGGTCGGCGTGCCGAGCCCGTTGAGGATCGCGAACACCTCGTCCTCGGTGACGAGCTCCCGCACGACGGTCTGCGTGTTCGCCGGGTTGTAGCCGTCGTCCTTGACGACGAACTGGATGGTGCGGCCGTTGATGCCGCCCTGGTCGTTGAGGTAGTCGAAGTAGGCACCGGCGGCCGCGGAGATCGAGGAGTAGCCGGCGGCCGCCGGCCCGGTCAGTGGCGTGTGCGTCCCGACCAGGACGGTGTCCTCGGTGACGCCGGTGGAGTCGCCCTCGTCGGCTGCCGTGGAGCCGGGGACGCTGCAGGCCGCCAGGCCGAGGACCGCGGCGGGCAGGGCGAGTGCTGCGGTCCCGCGCAGGGTGCGGCGGGTGGTGCGGGTGGTGCGTGTCGTGCGTGACATCCTCGTCACCTCTCTGTGTCGTGGAGCATGGGTGCGGCGCGCCGGGTGGGCGCGGTCTGGTCGGGTGCGGCTGGGACGGTGGCGACGGACGGGGTGGCGCGCCGTCGTCGGGCCCGCGATGCGCGGACCGCGCCGACCGCGCCACCCGGCGCGGCGACCATGACGACGACGAGCAGGACGCCGAACAGCAGCACGGCGAGGTTGCCGTCGAGCCGCTGGGACAGGTCGGCGGGGACGGGCAGCGCGCCGGCGACGAGGCCGGCGAGCCACGGCACGAGGACGAGCAGGACGGCACCGATCGCGGCGCCGCGCAGGCTCCCGAGCCCGCCCACGACGACGGCGACGAGCAGCAGGAGGGACAGGGAGAGCCCGTAGCCGCCGGGCGCCACCGACTGGGTCACGAAGCACAGCACCGCGCCGCCGAGCCCGGCGCCGACGGCGCTCGCCGTGAAGGTCGCGACCATCACGCGGCCGGCGGGGATCCCGCTGAGCCGCGCCGCGACCTCGTCGTCACGGACCGCGCGGATGCGCAGCCCGAGGCGACCGTCGCGCAGGATCGCGAGCCCGGCCACGACGAGCGCCGCGACGACGATCGCGACCCAGGCCTGCCATTGCTCGAGGGCCACGAACGCCTGCAGGGGCTCGGGGACGCCGTCGAACGCCACCTGGACGCCCTGGTCGCCGCCGAGCACCGACCGCCAGGTCGTCGCGACGGCGGGGAGGGCGATGACGAGCGCCAGCGTGAGTCCCGCGAGGTAGGGGCCGCGCAGCCGAGCACCGGCGAGCCCGAGGAGCAGGCCGAGCACGCCCGCGACGACGCCGCCGGCGACCAGCGCCGGCACGAACCGGGCGGCGCCCTCGGCGCCTGCCTCGGTCAGCGCGTTCGCGGTGAGCGCGTACCCGTACCCGCCCGCTGCCATGAGGGCCGCGTGGCCGAGCGAGACCTGCCCGGCGAGCCCGACGACGAGCGTCAGCCCCGCCGTCGCGCACAGGTAGACCGCGACGAGCGCGACCTGGTAGCTGCGGTAGGGGTCGAGGAACAGGACGGCGACGAGCGCCGCGAGGGTCGCGAGCGCGACGAGGACGAGCGTGCGCCGCGACGAGGCGGGCCGAGCCGAGGCGGGTCGGGGGCTCATGCGCGCCTCGCCTCCCCCACCGCGAGCAGGCCCTGCGGCCGCACGAGCAGGACCACCGTCAGGAGCACGAGCACGGCGATGGGTGCGACGGCGGCGCCGACGTACCCCGTCACGAGGCTGATGAGGACGCCGACGACCAGCCCGCCGACCAGGGCGCCGACGGGCGAGTCGAGCCCGCCGACCACGGCGACCGTGAACCCGAGCACGAACAGCATGTCCGTGGCGTGGGGCGTCAGGCCCAGCTCCGTCGGCACGAGCAGGACGGCGGCGAGCGCGGCGACGGCCGACGAGAGCGCCCACCCGAGGGTGAGCAGCCGCGAGACCCGGACGCCGAGCATCCGCGACACCTCGGGCGCGAACGCGGCCGCGCGCATCTGCAGCCCCAGCGAGGTGCGCGTGAAGAGCAGCCCGAGCCCGGCCATCACCACGAGCGCGACGACGAGGACGAACAGGTCGTACGGCGACAGGAGCGGCACCCCGCCGACCACGATCGGGCGTTCGTCGAACGGCGCCGCCACGGGCAGGTGCCTGCCGCCGACGAGGATGCCGAGCGCCGACTGCAGGATCATGACGAGGCCGATCGCGACGATCACCCCGGCGAGCGGGTTGCCGCCGGCGACGCGACGCATGAGGCCGCGCTCCACGGCCCAGCCGAGCAGGGCGCCGGCGACGAGAGCCGCCCCCAGGCCGAGGAGGAAGCTCCCGGTCGCGCTCGTCACGACGAACGCGACGTACGTCGCGGCGACGGCCATCGCGCCCTGCGCGAAGTTCACGACGCGGGCGGCGCGCCAGACGAGGACGAGCGAGAGCGCGAAGAGCGCCAGCACCGCTCCGCGCGCGAGGCCGGTGCCGAGGAGGAACACGAGTCTGTCCATCAGAACCCCAGGTAGGCGTGGCGGAGGGTGGTGTCGTGGGCGAGCTCGGCGGCCGGCCGGCTGGCGACGACCTCGCCGAGACCGAGCACGACCCCGTGGTCGGCGACCGACAGGGCGCTCGCGACGTTCTGCTCCGCGAGCAGGACGGTGAGGCCCGTCGTGTCGCACAGCTGCCGCAGGACGGCCATGATCTGCGCGACGACCTTCGGCGCGAGGCCGAGCGACGGTTCGTCGAGCAGCAGGACGCGCGGCGCGGCGACCAGCGCCCGGGCGAGCGCGAGCATCTGCCGCTCGCCGCCGGAGAGCTGGTGGCCGGGGCTGGTCCGCCGCTGCACGAGCGGCTCGAACAGGGCGTACGCGTCGGCGATCGCGGTCCGGCGCTCGGCGGGGGTGCGCCACAGCGCGCCGAGGCGCAGGTTCTCCTCGACCGTGAGCTCGACGACGACGCCGCGTCCCTCGGGCACGTGGGCGAGGCCGAGGCGCGAGCGGTCCTCGGCGGCCACCCCGGCCAGGTCGCGCCCGTCGAGCCGGACCGTGCCGCTCGTCGGCGCCACGAGCCCCGACGCCGTGCGCAGCAGCGTGGTCTTGCCGGCGCCGTTCGCCCCGACGAGCGCGACGAGCCGCCCCTGCGGGACCTCGAGGTGCACGTCGCGCAGCACGGGCGCTCCCCCGTAGCCGACGGTCAGCCCGTCGATCTCCAGCGCCGCGCTCATCGGGCGACCTCCGTGCCGAGGTAGGCGGCTTCCACGGCGGGGTCGTCCCGGACCGCCGCGGGCGGCCCGGTCGCGATCACCCGCCCGAAGTCGAGGACGACGACGCGGTCGCAGACCCCCATGACGAAGTCGACGTGGTGCTCGACCAGCAGGACGGCGCAGCCGTCGTCCGCGACGCGGCGCACGAGCGTGGCGAGCTCGGCGATGTCGTCCGCACCGAGGCCGCCCGCGGGCTCGTCGAGCAGCAGGAGTCCGGGACGGGAGACGAGCGCGCGGGCGAGCGCGACCTTCTTCTGCAGCGGGTAGGGCAGCGTCGTCGGCGTGGCGTCGGCGAGGTGCCCGATGCCGAGGGCGTCGAGCTCGTCCCGGGCGCGCGTCGCCGCGCGGCGTCGGTCGGGGCACGCTGCGGCGACGTTCTCGAGCACGCTCAGCCCGGCGAACAGGCCGAGGCCCTGGAGGGTGCGGGCGACCCCGTGGCTCACGAGACGGGTGGGGCGGGGCGGCACCGGCTCGCCGGTCGCCGTGGTGAGCGAGACGCTCCCCGTCGTCGGCCGGACGAGACCGCACACGGCGTTGAACAGCGTGGTCTTGCCCGCCCCGTTCGGCCCGATCAGGCCGACGACCTCGCCGTCGTCGACGTGCAGGGACACGTCCGCGAGGGCGGTGAGCCCGCCGAAGCGCACGGTCAGGTCATGGACGGCGAGCCGTGGGACCCGTGTGGCGGCGGGAGCTGCGGTGGTAGACATCGGCACCTCTTCGTGTCGGATGACGTCGACGATACAACAGAAACCGACCGGCCGGTATGTCGATTGGGCAACGATGGGGTGCGCCAGACCGCCCCCGGCCGAGCGCTCAGGAGTGCGGGATGCCCGCGATCATGCCGCCGTCCACGACCAGCTCGATGCCCGTCGTGTAGGCCGACTCGTCGCTCGCGAGGTGCACGACGGCGCCCGCGACGTCCGCGGGCAGCGCGGGGCGACCCAGGGGGATGTGCGGGGAGTCGGGGTCGAGCCGCTCGGTCATCGGCGTGAGCACGAAGCCGGGGTGGACGGAGTTGACCCGGATCTTGTCGGGCCCGAGCTCGACGGCGAGGGACTTCGTCAGGCCGCGCACGCCGAACTTCGACGCCACGTACCCGTGCAGGCCCGGGCTGCCCCGCATCCCCTCGACCGACGAGATGTTGATGATCGACCCCCCGCCCGCGCTCCGCAGCGCCGGCAGCACGGCCTGGACCCCGAGGAACGTGCCGGTGAGGTTGACCGCGATCACCGCGTCCCACTTCTCGCGGGCGTACCGCTCGATCCGGCCGGCGTTCGCGATCCCGGCGTTGTTGACGAGCACGTGCAGCGCGCCGAACGCGGCGAGGGTCGCCTCGACGGCCGCGGCCCAGCCCTGCTCGTCGGTCACGTCCAGCGTGACGGCGACGACGTCGTCGCCCAGCTCGTCCGCGAGCGCCGCCGACTCGGCCTCCAGGAGGTCCGCGACGACCACTCGTGCACCCTCCGCGTGCAGCGCACGCACGTACGCCGCGCCGAGTCCGCGCGCCCCGCCGCTGACGAGGGCGACCTTGCCGTCGAGCCGTGCCATCCGAACGTCCTTCCGTGGGGTCCGCGTCACGCGACGCGGACGACGAGCCGACCGGTGGTCGTACCTTCTCCGAGCCGCTCGACCGCCGCGGCGGCGTCCTCGAACGGGACGACGTCGGCGACGACGGGCCGCACGGCGCCGTCGGCCACGAGCGCGCAGATCGTGTCGTGGGCCTCGGCGACGAGCTCGGGCCGCACGCGGGCGTACAGACCCCAGTGCAGGCCGAGCACGCTGTAGTTCTTCACGAGGGCGTGCTCGGGCCGGACGGACTGGATGCGCCCGCCGGCGAACCCGACGACGACGATCCGCCCCTCGAAGGCGATGCAGCGGGTCGAGGCGTCGAACGCGTCGCCCCCGACGGGGTCGACGACCACGTCGGCTCCGGCACCGCCCGTCTCCTCCTTGACCCGGGCGACGAGGTCGTCCTGCGTGCGGTCGAGCACGACGTGCGCGCCGGCGTCCCGCGCCACCTGCGCCTTGGCCTCGCCGCCGACCACCGCGATCACGCGGGCCCCTGCGGCGACCGCGAGCTGGACCGTGGCCGTCCCGACGCCCCCGGCGGCCGCGTGCACGAGCACCGTCTCGCCCGGCTGGACCACCGCACGCCGGTGCAGCGCGAACCACGCGGTCTGGTAGGCGATCGTCAGGGCCGCGGCCGCGGCGTCGTCCAGCGCGTCGGGCGCGGGGAACACCTCGCGCTCCGCGAGCACCGCGACCTCCGCGAGGACCCCGATCCGCGAGCCGACGACGCGCTGGCCGACGCGCACCCGCTCCACCCCGGGACCGACGGCGAGCACCTCGCCGCACAGCTCGATCCCCGGCGCGAAGGGCAGCTCCGGACGGACCTGGTACTCGCCGCGCGCGAGCAGCACGTCGGGGAAGTTGACCGCGACGGCGCGGACCCGCACCGCGACCTCGCCCGGACCGGGCTCCGGCTCGGGGACGTCGACGATCTCCATCACCTCGCGCGGCTCACCGAGCCGCGTCACGTGCCACGCGCGCATGCGTTCACTCCTTCGGGTTCCCGGCCGCGAGCGCGACGAGGAACATGTCGGTGATCTGCTCGGCGACCTCGGACTTGGTCTCCGGGCCGGTCGACGAGTACCAGGTGGACAGGTAGTGGACGTCCGAGAAGAAGTGGGCGACGAGCACGCCCATCGGCACGTCGGTGCGGTACAGGCCCTCACGCTGGCCGCGCTCGATGATCGCGGAGAACGTGTCGTGGTAGGCCCGACGCCGCTGGGTGACCTCCTGCTGACGCGGGGCGGAGAGCATGTGGGCGCTGCGGAAGTACACCGTGCCCTCGGCGAGGAAGTCGATGGACGTCTCGACGACGTCCACGCAGACCTCGCGCAGGGTCTGCGCCGTCGGCTCACCGCGCGCGACGATCTCCTCGAGGTGCGCCGTCTGGAGGGAGAGGATCCGCTCGTAGATCGCGAAGAGCAGGTCGTCCTTGGACTCGAAGTAGTGGTACATCGCGCCCTTGGTCACCCCCGCGGCCTCGACGACCTGGCGCACCGAGGTGTTCGCGAAGCCCTGGGTGGAGAACAGGTCGAGCGCTGCTCGCATGATGTCGTCGACGACGGGTGTCTGCCTCATGCGCCCATCCTCACCCGATCGGGCGGACGCTGCTGCCGCCGTCGATCGTCAGGGTCTGACCGGTGATCCACGCGGCGTCGTCGGAAAGGAGGAACGCGACGGGCCCCGCGACGTCGGACGGTTCGCCGAGGCGGCCGAGCGGGTAGCGCGCGACGACCTCGTCCTCGCGCCCCTCGTAGAGGGCACGCGCCAGGCGGGTCCGCACGATCGCGGGGGCGACCGCGTTGACGCGGATCCCCGGCGCGAGCTCGACGGCGAGCTGCTGGGTGAGGTTGACCAGCGCCGCCTTGGAGACGCCGTAGAACGAGATCCCGGGGCTGGCAGCGAGGCCGGAGACCGAGGACGTGCACACGACGGACCCGCCGGCGCCGAGGCCCGCGGCGACCGCGTCGCGCGTCCACTCGAGCGCGGCGACCACGTTGACGTCGAGGATCTTGCGGATCACGGACGGCTCGATCTCGAGCGCCGGCCCGTACGCCGGGTTCACGCCGGCGTTGTTGACGAGGTGGTCGATGCGACCGAACCGAGCGACCGTGCGGGCGATCGCCTCGGCGCGGTGGTCGGCGTCGTCCGCCTTCCCCGCGACCGCCTCGACGTGGTCCGCGCCGAGACGCGCGACGACCTCGTCGAGAGTGTCCTGCGAGCGGCCCGTGACCGTCACGCTCGCGCCCTCGGCGACGAGCCGCTCGACGACCGCGAGCCCGATGCCGCGGCTTCCTCCAGTGATCAGGGCGACCCTGCCCTCGAACCGTCGCATCGGTGCGTCACGTGCCTCTCCGTCGGGCGACCGTGCGGCCACCGGCGTGCGGGTCGGCAGGTCCGAGACCATACCGACCGCGCGGTATGTTGCGAGGGTAGCAGACCTGCGGACCGCCCCGACCCCTCAGCCTTCCGACGTGTCGTCCGCGTCCCTCCACAGGAACGGCTCCGCCGCGGTGAGCATGACGGCGACGCCCGCCATCGCCAGCCCGACGCGCGTGTGCGGGAGCCGGGCGCCCCTCGACCGCAGGCTCTCGCCCCGCCGGTAAACCCACTTCTCGCCCGCGACGATCAGCGCGACGCTCGCGGCGACCGACGCGACGGCACCGGCCGCGAGCACCAGCGGTGGCACCGGGAGCGGCGGCCCCTCGACCGGGTCGGGGACGAAGGTGTTGTCCTCCTCGGCGCCGTCAGCCTCGGTGGCACCCGAGGGTTCTCCGACCGATCGGGCGGTCTCGCGCAGCAGCCGCACTCCCTCCCGCGCCTGGCGGCCCTCCGGGGTCACCCCCACGGTGAGGACCGCGCCCGCCACGCCGATCGCCGCCTTCAGCACGGCGCGTGCCCAGCGCGGCCGCACGACGTCGGGCACGGCGTACCAGGCGAGGGTCGTCGCCGCGGCGATCGTGACCGTCACCGGCTGGACGGCTGGTCGGGTGGTCGGCTCGTCGTGCGTCATCGGTCCCCTTCTCGTCGGCGTGCTCTCGTTGCGCAACGACTCAGCGCCCCACCCGGTTCCGCGCCCGCTCCCTGCCTCGCCGAGCCCCGGGTTGAGCGCCGATCCGGCCGCCGAACGGGGCGCAACCCAGGGTTCGGCAGGGGAAGTCAGGGCACGACGTCGCGCAGCCGCTCTCGCAGGTAGCGCACAGCCGGCGCGTCGGTCATCGTCGAGCGCCACACCACGGTGACCGGGCGTGTGGGGACGGGCTCGCGCACCGGGACCGCGACGACGTCGGGCGGCAACGGTCCGCGTCCCAGCCGCGGGACGAGAGCGACCGCGAGACCGTGCGCGACGAGCTGGACCTGCGACGCGAACTCGAGGCACCGGTAGTCGATGCGCGGCACGCGCGGCGCGGTCGCGAACATGTGGCAGAACCACTCGTAGCAGATCGTCCCGTCCGGGGTGGAGACCCAGGTCTCGTCGAGGAGGTCTGCGGGGGTCAGGACGGCACGGGCGGCGAGCGGCGAGGACCGGTGCACGAGGACGTCCGCCTCGTCGCGGAAGAGCTCCTCGCGGCGCAGGCTCGGCGGCACCGTGAGGCCGACGCCCTCCCAGTGGTGCACGAGCGCGAGGTCGAGCGTCCCCGCGGCGACCGCTGCGACCGCGTCCCACGGCTCGGTCTCCTGCACGACGAGCCGCAGATCCGGCTCGTCGGCGCGCACCGCCGCGGCGAGCGGGGCGACGACGCCGCGCACCGCGGTCGAGAACGTCCCGAGCCGGACGGTCCCCGTGGGGCGCGCACCCGCGTCGTGCAGGCGCGAGCGCAGGGCCTCGACCTGCGCCCGCAGCACGAGCCCTTCGTCGACGACGCGGCGCCCCGCGGCGGTGAGCACCACGCCCCTGCCCTCGCGGTCGAGGAGGCGTACGCCCAGCTCACGTTCGAGCCGCTTGACCTGCTGCGACACCGCCGACGGCGTGTACCCGAGGTCCCGGGCGGCACCGTGCACGGTCCCCGTGCGGTCGACGGCGACGAGGGAGTCCACGGCAGTGAGATCGATCATGTGGACGAGGCTACCGTGCAGCCCTGCTACAGAGAACTACGCATTTTCATTCGCTGGACGTGCACAGTCCCTGCGGGGAACCATAGACGCATGCCGCTGCGCCCCTCCCTGCTCGCCACCCTCGTCGCCGTCATCTGGGGCGCGAACTTCGTCGTCATCGACCTCGGCCTCGGCGACGTCCCGCCGACGCTCTTCGTCGCGATGCGCTTCACCGCGGTGCTGCTGCCCGCGATCTTCCTCGTGCCCCGCCCGACGGCGCGCTGGCGCGACGTCCTGCTCGTCGGGACCTTCATGAGCCTCGGCCAGTTCGGCCTGCTGTACACCGCGCTCGCGCTCGGCATGCCCGCCGGGCTCGCGTCCCTCGTCCTGCAGGCCCAGGTCGGGCTCACCGTGCTGTTCGCCGCGGCAGCGCTGCGCGAGGTGCCGACCCGCTGGCAGCTCGCCGGGGTGCTGGTCGGGGCGGCCGGCCTCGTCGTCGTCGGCCTGGGCCGCAGCGCGACGACTCCCGCCCTCGCGTTCGTCGTCACGCTCGCCGCGGCGGCGTCGTGGGCGACCGGCAACGTGATCCAGCGACGTTCCGGACGCCGCGCGGTCGGGCGTCTGGACCAAGGTCCTACCTCGCGGTACCAGAGTTCTACCTCGCGCGGGATGGCGCCGGCCTGGACGGACGGGTTGTCGATGACCGTGTGGTCCGCGCTCGTCGTGCCCGTCCCCATGGTCGGGCTCGCGCTGTGGATCGACGGCCCGGACGTCGTCGGGCACGCGCTCACGCACCTGACGCTCGCGCCGCTGCTGTCCACCGCGTACACCGCGTGGCTCGCGAGCCTGGTCGGTTACGGCATCTGGAACGGTCTCCTCGCGCGGTACCCGGCCTCGGCGGTCGTGCCGTTCACGATGCTCGTTCCCGTGGTCGGGATGGGCTCCGCGTGGCTCGTGCTCGACGAGGTGCCCAACGCCGCGGAGGTCACGGGCGGCGTCGTCCTCCTCGTCGGCGTCGCGATCACGACCGGCGTGCTCGGGCGACGACGACGCCGCGCGCTGCTGCCGAGCCCGGCCGCGACACGCACCCCTACGCGCTGACAAGAGGGCCCCGGCGCGGTCGAATGGAGGTCCGGGATGTCCGGGAAGCGAAGGAGCCTCTCATGAGCCAGGCCGCAGGACAGACGGAGGAGCAGCAGAAGCAGCCGAGTCTGCGGAAGGTGATGGGGCCGAAGCTGCTCCTGCTGTTCATCGTCGGGGACATCCTCGGCACGGGCGTGTACGCCCTGACGGGACAGGTCGCGGGAGAGGTCGGTGGGGCAGCGTGGCTGCCCTTCCTCGTCGCGTTCGTCGTCGCGACGATCACCGCGCTGTCGTACCTCGAGCTCGTCACGAAGTACCCGAGCGCTGCCGGTGCCGCGCTGTACGCGCACAAGGCGTTCGGCATCCACCTGCTGACGTTCGTGATCGCGTTCATGGTCATGAGCTCGGGCATCACCTCCGCGTCGACCGCGTCGAACGCGTTCGCCGGTTTCGCAGCCGACGCGTTCGGGATGGAGCTCCCCCTCGGTGGCGGCGGTCAGCTCGCGATCGCCCTGGGCTTCATGGCCGTCGTCGCCCTGATCAACCTGCGCGGCGTCTCGGAGAGCGTCCGGGCGAACGTGGTGCTCACGCTCATCGAGATCTCCGGCCTCCTGCTCGTCATCTTCGTCGGGATGTGGGCGGTGACGCAGGGGCGGGCCGACTTCTCCCGCGTGGTGGTCTTCGAGAGCGCCGACGACAAGAGCATCTTCCTCGCCGTCACCGCCGCCACGACGCTCGCGTTCTTCGCCATGGTCGGGTTCGAGGACTCCGTGAACATGGTCGAGGAGTGCAAGGACCCCGTCCGGGACTTCCCCCGGATGATGCTGACCGGCCTGTCGATCACCGGCGTGATCTACGTCCTCGTCGCCATCACCGCGGTCGCGCTCGTCCCCGTCGGCGACCTGGTCGACGCGGCCAAGGGCTCGGCGCTGACCCAGGTCGTCGCCGCCGGGGCGCCCAACCTCCCGTTCGACACGATCTTCCCGTTCATCGCCATGTTCGCCGTCGCCAACTCCGCGCTCATCAACATGCTCATGGCGTCGCGCCTGCTGTACGGGATGGCGAACCAGGGCGTGCTGCCGCGCGCGTTCGGCAAGGTGCTCCCCCGCCGCCGGACGCCCTGGGTGTCCATCCTCGTGACGACGGCGATCGCGTTCGCGCTCATCACGTACGTCGTGCTCCAGTCCGCGACCACCGAGGGTGCCGACTCCGTCGCCCTGCTGGGCGGCACCACGTCCCTCCTGCTGCTCGTGGTCTTCGCCGTGGTGAACGTCGCCCTGCTCGTGCTCCGCCGCGACCACGTGGACCACGCACACTTCCGCACCAAGACACCGCTCGCCGTGCTCGGCGCGCTGACGTGCGCGTACCTCGCCGGGCCCTGGGCACGCAGCGCCGACCAGCAGGAGCAGTACCTGATCGCCGGCGCGCTCGTGGCGCTCGGCGTCCTGCTGTCGTTCCTGACCTGGCTCTACAACCGGTTCGTCGAGCACCGCACGACCGGCTTCAGCGACGTCTCTCGCCTCGACGACGACGTCGAGGGGAGATGACCGGGGACGGCCACGCGGGCCCCACCGGCCGGGGTGCGCCACGGCGACCCGAGGTCCGCGTCGGTCCCGTCGACGTGCTCGCGTTCCTGAGCGAGGTCGCGCTCGTCGCCCTTCTCGGCATGGCCGGTTGGCGCCTCGGTTCCTCGACCGGACCGGCACCGACGCTCCCGGTGCTGCTCGGCGTGCTCCTCGCGCTCGCGCTCCCCGCGACCGCGGTCGCCGTCTGGGCGCGCTGGCTCGCCCCGCGTGCCGCCCGCCGCCTGTCCCAGCCCTGGCGCCTCGACGCCCAGATCGCGCTCTTCGTCGCGGCAGGTCTCGTCGTCGCCGCCTCGGGTCTCGTCTGGTGGGGCGTGGGGCTGGTGCTGGTCAGCACGACGGCATTCGCCCTCGCCCGGGACCGCTGAGCCGCGACCGGGCACGATGGAGCCCATGCAGATCCGCGTCGCCGCCTACGCCGTGATCGTCCGTGACGGACTGCTGCTCCTGCCGCACTGGAGGAAGGGTGATCGCGACGGCTGGACCCTCCCTGGCGGGGGGATCGACCTCGGCGAGCACCCCGAGGACGCAGCCGTGCGCGAGGTGCGCGAGGAGACGGGGTACGACGTCGAGCTCGTCGACGTCGCACGGCGCTGGGCGGGGCTCGTCCCTGGCACGCCTGCGGCGAGCCCGACATGACGGGGACCGCATGACACGGTCGCCCCGGCGCGCACGACGCGGGGCGCTCCCCCTCGCCGTCGTCCTCACCCTGGGCACGGTAGGCGGATGCACGCCGGACGCCCCCATGACACCGGCCCCTGCGACGTCACCCGCCGGCGACCCCACGCCGGACGCCGACGGGACGTCCCCGGAGGAGCTGCCGACCTCCTCGGCCGTGACGGCGCGCGCCACCTCGGGCGACCTGGTCCTGGACGTCGAGGTGCCGCGCCCGGCGCAGCCGCCCGGACCGGGCGTGGACGGCAACCCGGGGCTCCTCCAGATCGGCACGGACGACGACGGCGCGGCGGAGCTGACCGTCGTGGTGGCCACCGATCCCGCCCTGCTCGTGCTCACGACCCCCGGGACGTTCGCCGCGAACGCCGACGGGACCGTCACGGTCCGTGGAGCGGACGGCACGCCCGTCGGGGGGCTCGCCCGGCCGACCGCCGCACCGGCGGGACCGGCCGACGGCACGAACGGCCCGGCGACCCGCGCCCGGCTCGTCGTGACCGGCCCGACCCGGGTCGAGGTGACGGTCGACCCGGCGGACGCTGCGCCGTCGGACACCACGGGTGTCCCGCCCGTCCTCGTGGCGACGACGCTCGGCACCGACGCCCTGCGCACCACGAGCTGGGGAGAGCGGGAGGGCGGGCGCTCGCTCGCCGTCGACCCGACCGCCTGGGCGAGGACCGGCGGCGCGGCGGCCCAGGAGGTCCTGTGGGCAGCGCTCGTCGCGGTCGAGCCTGAGGCGGACTCGGACACGATGCACGACCAGCTCGTGTGCCACGCGCTCGGCGCCCCGGACAAGGCGGCGTGGAACCTGGAGCCGTGGCGGCCGGACGTCGGGCTCGTGGCCACGATGGCCGCGCGCTGCAACCCGACCTGACACCCGCCGAGAACGACCTCACGCGCCGTCGACCACGATCTCGAGGCCGTCACAAGCGCGGGGACGACCGCCAGGTCGTGCTCGGCGGGACGTGGGCCGGGCGCCGCGACGGCTGGTGGTCGTCACGGCGCCCGGAGGTCCTCGACCGGCGGTACCGCTCCGCCGTGCTCGCCGAGGACGGGTGGGACGCCCGGCGACGCGTCAGGGTCGACGCGCGGACGGGCGTGCCGCGTCAGTGGCGCGTGGCCACCGACGAACCCTTCGTGGTCCGCGCGGCCTTGCGCAGCGACTTCTCGCTGAGCGGCTCGTCGCCGCTCGCGCGGAGCCGACGGTAGTAGTCGCGGGCCTCGTCCTGGCGCTCCTTCTCCGCGCCCGACGCGATCTTCGCGCGCAGGTGCTCGGGACCGTAGCCCCACGCGTCGACGAGGTCCTGCGCGTGGGGGCGCAGGCGGTCGATCAGGCGGTCGAGGTAGCTCGTCACGGTGCGGGCACGCTGCGTGGACAGCCGGCCGCCCAGCAGGTACCAGGCGAGGTGGCGCTCGACGAGGCTCAGCCCGTACAGGTCGCGCACCGTCGTGAGGACCTCGCGCGTGCCCTCGTGCTCGATCGTCGACAGCGCCTGCGTGAACGCCTCCCAGCGCAGGAGCTCGGCGTGCGCCCGCGCGGCCTCGATGAGCTCGACCTGGTGCGCGTTGAACAGGTTCGCGGCGGTCTCCGGGTCGGACTTCTGCGCCGGGCGCAGCGCCTGGGCGACCTCGGCCACCATGGACTCGACGCGGTCCGTGAGGAGCTCGCGCTGGGTCTCGGCGTCCCGCAGGTGCCCGGCGGCCCGACGCACGTCGCCGACGTCCGCGAGCGCCTGCGCGGCCCGCTTGAGCGGCGTGCGGTGCAGGGCCATGTCCCCCGCCCGCTCGACGACGACGCGCGCCATCTGGCCGGGGGTGATGCCCTTGAACTGCGCGGCGTAGTCGCTGAGCAACCGCTTGGCCACGAGCTGGAGCAGCACGGTGTTGTCGCCCTCGAACGTCGCGTAGACGTCCATGTCGGCGTGCAGGCTCGTGATGCGGTTCTCGGTGAGGAAGCCCGCCCCGCCGCACGCCTCGCGGGTCTCCTGGAGCGTGTCGAGCGCGAACCGGGTGCTGGTCGCCTTGAGCGCCGCGGCCGTCGTCTCGAGGTCCTCGCGCTGCTCCGGGGTGTCCTCCTCGCCGGAGAAGACGGAGTGGAACAGGTCGAGCAGCCGCTCGTGCGCGAAGTGGGACGCGTAGGCCTCCGCGATCGGGACGATCAGGCGCCGCTTGTGGGTGCCGTAGTCGAGCAGGACGACCTCGTCGGACGGCGACGCGGCGGTGAACTGGCGCCGCTCGTTGCCATAGCGCACGGCGATCGCGAGGCCGATCTTGGCCGCGGACACCGCCGCGCCGTCGAGCGAGACGCGGCCCTGGACGAGCGAGCCGAGCATCGTGAAGAAGCGACGTCCGGGGCTGTCGATGGGGCTGGAGTAGGTGCCGTCGGCGTCGACCGAGCCGTAGCGGGCGAGCAGGTCGGTGCGCGGGACGCGCACGTGGTCGAAGTGCAGGCGCCCGTTGTCGATGCCGTTCAGCCCGCCCTTCTGCCCGTCGTCCTCGCCGCCGACACCGGGCAGGAACGGCAGGGCGCCGTTCTCGTCGCGCTCGCCGTCGACGTCGCGGATCGGCACGTAGAACGCGTGGACCCCGTGGTCGACGTTCTGCGTGATCAGCTGCGCGAACACGACCGCGGCCGTCGCGTGCACCGCGGCGTTGCCGAGGTAGTCCTTCCACGCCCCGCGGAACGGGGTGTGGACGACGAACTCGTCGGTCGCCGGGTCGTACGTCGCGGTCGTGCCGATGCTCGCGACGTCGGAGCCGTGGCCGGTCTCCGTCATCGCGAACGCACCGGGGACGCTGAGGTCCATCGCGCCGGGCAGGAGCCGGTCCTGCTGCTCGGGCGTGCCGAGGTGCAGGATCGCGGAGCCGAACAGGCCCCACTGGACGCCGGCCTTGATCTGCAGGGACGGGTCAGCGGCGACCAGCTCCTCGAACCCGGCGAGGTTGCCGCCCGGGTCGTCCGCACCGCCGAGGCGCTCCGGGTAGCCGCGCAGCACCTGGCCCTTGTCGACGAGCAGGTGCAGCTGGGCGAGCACGTGCGCGCGGTGCTCCTCCTTGGGCTGGCCCTCCACGCGCCAGAACGCGGACTCACCGGCGGTCGCGCGCGCGGACGCCCGCAGGTCCGCCCAGCGGCCGAGCAGGATGCGGCCGAGCCCGGCGACGTCGACGTGCGACTCGCCCGGAGCGTCCACGGACGTGACGGGCGCACCTGTGCTGGCGGGACGGTCGGACGTGGTGGTCATCGGGACTCCTCGGTCGTGGCGCCGGTGCGGGTCGTGCCGGCGGACGGGTTGTGGGACAGCACGCCGACGGGCCCGGCCCACAGCCAGGCCGCGACGCGTTCGGTGAGCTGCTCGCGGTCGGGGGCGCCGACGGCGTCGCGGTGCGACAGCCACCACTCGCCCGAGCCGCGGACGAACCCGACGGCACCGGCCGCCCAGGCCGCGGCGTCGGCGGGCGGGACGTCGGTCACGCGGGCGAACGGCTCCGCGACGAGCTGGATCACGGAGTCGAGGAACGCGGCCAGCGGTGCCTGCCCGTAGCGACCGCTGCCGCCACGGGCGCCCACCGGCGTCGTCGCGCCCGCCGGGTCCTCGGTCCCCGCGACGGCGCTGGTCCGGGTCACGAAGTAGTAGACGTTGGGTGAGCCCTCGATCATCTCGAGGTAGACGCCGACCATCGCGCGCAGCGCGCCGCGCGGGGTCTCGGCCGCCTCGGCGGCCTCGGTCAGCGCGACGTGCATCTGCCCGACGACGGCCGCGCCGAGCGCGACCTGCAGGCCGGTCTTGTCGTCGAAGTAGCGGTAGATGATCGACTTCGACGTGCCCGACGCCGCGGCGATCTCGTCCATGGAGACGCCGGGGCCACCGCGGTGCACGGCCTTGCTCGCGGCGCGGATGAGCTCGGCGCGACGGGCGGCCCGGTGGTCGTCCCACCGCGTGGAGCGGCCGTCGACCGACACGACGCGGTCCTGGGTACCTGGATGCGCGCTCACACCGTTCCCGGTTGCGTTCACGAATGTCCTCCGATGCGCGGTCAGAGCCGGGACGGCTCTGTGACCCGACTCACGATACCGACAGTATCAGGTACTGTGGGTCTTGGACACCATACCCAGCGCGACGAGGAAGTGAGACGCAGTGGCCACGAGGAAGACGTCCGCACCGTCCCCCAGCACGAGCGACGGATCCACCCCTGGGGCAGGCGCCCCCGGCTTGCGCGACGCGTACGTCGTCGGCGGCAACCGCATCCCGTTCGCGCGTGCGGGCGGGAAGTACTCGCGGGCCAGCAACCAGGAGATGTTCACCGCCGCGCTCGAGGGTCTGGTCGCGCGGTTCGGCCTCCAGGGCGAGCGGATCGGCGAGGTCGTCGGCGGTGCCGTGCTCAAGCACTCGCGCGACTTCAACCTGGTCCGCGAGAGCGTGCTCGGGTCGTCGCTGTCGCCGCAGACGCCCGCCTACGACCTCCAGCAGGCGTGCGCCACCGGGCTCGAGGCGACGATCGCCGTCGCGAACAAGATCCGGCTCGGCCAGGTCGAGTCCGGCATCGCCGGCGGCAGCGACACCGTCTCCGACGCGCCGATCGCCGTGAGCGAGGGCCTGCGCCGCGCGCTGCTCGACGCGAGCCACGCCACGAGCGTCGGGGCGCGGATGAAGGCGCTGGCGAAGATCCGCCCCTCCGACCTCAAGCCCCTCACGCCCGCGACCGACGAGCCCCGCACCGGGCTGTCGATGGGCGAGCACCAGGCGATCACCACCGCGCGGTGGGGCATCACGCGCGAGGAGCAGGACGCGCTGGCGCTCGCCAGCCACCAGCACCTCGCCGCCGCGTGGGACGCCGGGTTCTTCGACGACCTCGTCACGCCGCACCGCGGGCTGGTCCGCGACCAGAACCTGCGCGCCGACTCGTCGATGGAGAAGCTCGCGAAGCTCAAGCCGGTGTACGGCTCGCGCCTGGACAACTCCGCCGGGACCGAGGACGGGGCCGTTCGCCATGGGCCCGTCATGACCATGACCGCCGGGAACTCCACCCCCCTGACCGACGGCGCGTCAACCGTCCTGCTCGGCTCGCGGGAGTGGGCCCAGGCCCGCAACCTGCCGCTGCTGGCCCGCGTCGTCGACGCCGAGACCGCGGCCGTCGACTTCGTGCACGGCGAGGAGGGCCTGCTCATGGCGCCGGTGCACGCCGTCCCGCGCCTGCTGGCCCGCAACGGCCTGGCGCTCGGCGACTTCGACTTCTACGAGATCCACGAGGCGTTCGCCTCGACCGTCCTCGCCACGCTCAAGGCGTGGGAGCACGACGAGTACTGCCGCACCGCGCTCGGCCTCGACGGTGCGCTCGGCTCGATCGACCGCGACCGCCTCAACGTCAACGGCTCCTCGCTCGCCGCGGGGCACCCGTTCGCCGCGACCGGCGGACGCATCGTCGCCACGGCAGCCAAGCTGCTCGCGCAGCGGTCCGCCGAGACCGGCAGGTCGGCACGCGCACTGATCTCGGTCTGCGCCGCGGGCGGGCTGGGCGTCACAGCGATCCTCGAGTCCGTGCCCGCCGGGACCGAGACCGCCACCGCACCCGCTGCCTGACCGGCCCACGCCACCGAGAGGAACCCCGTGACCGACTCGTACGTCAAGGCCGTCAACTCCGGCTTCACCAAGAGCCTCGCCAAGAAGCTCGGCCTGCCCCGCCCCGCGGTGCTGCGCCGCTTCCGCGCCGGCGACCCGCTGACCACCGGCCCGGTGCTGGTGCTGGGTGGGACCCCCCACGCCCAGGACGACGCCGACCGCGTCGCCGAGGCACTGCTCGGCTGGGACCTCGACGTCCGTCAGGGCGCGGGCGCCGAGGGCAGCTCCGAGCAGCGATGGGGCGCGATCGTCGTCGTGCTCACCGAGCTCGCCCGCCCCGAGGACGCGTCGGCGACCGTCATGGCGCTCTCGGCGAACCTGCGCCGCCTCGCGCCGAACGGGCGCGTGGTGACCGTCTCCCGTGCACCCGGCGAGGCCGACGACCCCGCGCTGGCCGCGGCCCGCGAGGGCGTCGACGGATTCCTGCGCTCCGTCGCCAAGGAGCTGCGCTACGGCGCGACCGGCAACGGGATCCAGCTCACCGGCGGCGAGCCCCCCGACGGCGTCAGCGCGCTGGCCGCGCTGCGCTTCTTCCTCTCCGCGAGGTCGGCGTTCGTCGACGGCCAGGTGCTGCGCGTCGGGGCGCCCGTGTCCGAGGGCGCGACCGTCGGGCCCACGTCCTGGGACCGCCCGCTCGAAGGGAAGGTCGCCGTCGTCACCGGCGCCGCGCGCGGGATCGGCGCTCAGGTGGCGCGCACGCTCGCCCGCGACGGCGCGAGCGTCGTCGTCGTGGACGTGCCCGCGGCGGGCGAGCAGCTCGCGCAGGTCGCGAACGCGATCGGCGGGACCGCGCTCCAGCTCGACGTGACTGCCGACGACGCGGGCGCGCGCATCCTCGAGCACGCCCGGGCGCGTCACGGCGGGATCGACGTCCTCGTGCACAACGCGGGGATACTGCGCGACAAGCTGCTCGCCAACATGTCCGCCGACAAGTGGGACGCGGTCGTCGCGGTGAACCTCGCCGCGCAGGTCCGCATCTCCGAGCACCTCCTCGCCGTGGGCGGGTTCTCCGGCAGCCCGCGGATCGTCTCGCTCGCGTCCACGAGCGGGATCGCCGGCAACCGCGGCCAGTCGAACTACGCCTTCTCCAAGGCCGGGGTCATCGGGCACACGCGCGCGTTCGCGCCGCTGCTCGCCCAGGTCGGCGGGACGGCGAACGCCGTCGCACCGGGCTTCATCGAGACCGAGATGACGGCGTCGATCCCGTTCGTCACGCGCGAGGTCGCGCGCCGCGTGTCGTCGCTGCAGCAGGGCGGGCAGCCGGTCGACGTCGCCGAGGCCATCGCGTTCCTCGCGTCGCCCGCCGCGGCGGGCGTCAACGGCGAGGTCCTGCGTGTGTGCGGGCAGAGCCTGGTGGGACGGTGAGCGTCGAGACCCTCCCGGCGATCCCGGGGCTGGGCGGGCTCTACGCGCGCGGGCTCGCGGCGTCGGGCCGGATCGCGGCGGCCGCCCGCCTGCCGGGCGCGCGTCAGCGCGACCTCACGCTCCCCGACGTCACGTACCGGGTCGCCGGCGTGGCGACGGGCGACGCGGCCGGGCCGGGCCACGTCGGGAGCGCGGAGCACCTCGCACGGTACGGCGAGATCGTGGGCGAGGCCCCCGCGGAGCTGCTGCCTGCGGGGTACCTGCACGTGCTCGGCTTCCCGCTCGCGACCGCGCTCATGGTGCGCGCCGACTTCCCGCTGGCCCTGCTCGGCATGGTCCACCTCGCGAACGCGGCGTCCGTGCTGCGCCCGGTCCGCCTCGGAGACTCCCTCGAGGTGCGTGCCTGGGCCCAGGACCTGCGCCCGCACCGGCGCGGGGTCCAGGTGGACCTCGTCACGGAGATCTCCGTCGAGCGGACGGACGACGAGCGTGCCGCCGGCTCCGGCCTGGCGGCGACGACCCTCGCCTACCGCGGCGCGTCGACCTATCTCGCCAAGGGCGTCCACCTCCCCGAGGTGTCAGCACCTCGTGACGCCCCGGACGCAGGTGTCGCTGACAGCTTCACGCCACCGTTGCCCACCGCACGCTGGTCTCTCGGCGCCGGGACCGGCCGGGCCTACGCCGCGGTCTCGGGCGACCGGAACCCCATCCACACGTCCGCGCTCGGCGCGAAGGCGTTCGGGTTCCCGCGCGCCATCGCCCACGGCATGTACACCGCGGCTCGCGCGCTCGCCGCGGCCGGACCTGCGCGCGGTGAGACCTACGACTGGGACGTCACGTTCGCCAAGCCCGTGCTCCTGCCGAGCACGGTCGACGTCGCGATCCGCCCCGACGTCGACGAGTCCGACAGCCCGACCAGGTCTCTCACCTACCAGGCGTGGGACGGCAAAGGGCGCCTGCACCTGTCGGGACGTGTCTCCCCCCGCGGGTGATCGCCCGTCCCCTGTCACGTGCCTCGGCCACCGGCCACCCGAGCTCCGGTGCTCCCGGCGTGCGAGCGGGAGGCGGCGTGCCTACGGTCGAGACATCCACCGAGAAGGAGATCTCCATGGGACTCGATGACAAGATCAAGCACTCCGCCGAAGAGGCCAAGGGCAAGATCAAGGAGGCCACCGGCAAGGCGAAGGACGACGAGCGCCTCGAGGCCGAGGGCAAGGCCGACCAGGCCCAGGCCAACATCAAGCAGGCTGGCGACGACGTCAAGGACGCGTTCAAGTAGCCACCCTCGCAGCAACCCCGAGATGGCGATCCTCCGTCGGGACAGTGGCCCCCAGGGCCGGTTCCCGGCGGGGGATCGCCATCTCGGCAGGTGCTCGCTATCGCGGGGCGGGACCGCACGCCGCAGCGTCGGCCAGGAAGCCTGCGGCGGCGGTGGCGAAGAGGCCGTCGAGTCCCGAGCCGGCGGGGACGGGACGCGGGTCGTCGACGACGGCCCAGCAGCCGTCGACCACCTCGTACCGGGTGGACGGTCCGTCCTGCACGTACGTGCGCACCGCGTCGACGAGGCGCACGACCTCCGCCCCGCTCGTGCCGACGCCGACGGACGCGCGGATGGCCCCGGCGTCGTACCCGAGGCGCGCGAGCAACGGGTGCGCGCAGAAGCGACCATCGCGCACGCCGATGCCGTGCTCGGCCGACAGGAACGCGGCGACCAGACCGGGGTCGTGCCCGGCCACGCAGAACGTCACGACGCCGACCGGGTCGACCGCGTCCGGCCACACCGTCACGACGCGCACGCCGTCGATCGCGGACAGTCCCTCGACGAGCGCGGCGCGCAGGGCCGCCTCGTGCTCGTGGAGGGCCGCGGGGTCGAGCGCCCTGAGGGCATCGCACGCCGCGGCGAGCGCGACGGCGCCGACGACGTTGGGCGACCCGGCCTCGTGCCGGGCGGGCGCCGTCTGCCAGTCCGTGCCGTCGACCCGCACCTGTCGCACGGCGCCGCCACCCGCGAGGTAGGGCGTGCCGGAGTCGAGCCAGTCGCGGCGCCCGACGAGCGCGCCGGAGCCGAACGGTGCGTACGTCTTGTGCCCGGAGAACGCGACGTAGTCCGCGCCGGTCTCCGCGAGCGAGAAGCCGCGGTGCGGGACGAGCTGGGCGCCGTCGAGCGCGACGCGCGCCCCGGCGTCGTGCGCGATCCGCACGACGTCTGCGACGGGCAGCGACTCGCCCGTCACGTTGGAGGCGCCGGTGACGGCGAGGAGCGCGTAGTCGAAGCGCGCGAGCTCGGCGCGCAGCCCCGAGAGGGTCTCGGCGACGGTCGACCCGCCCGCCAGGACGGTCGCGCCGCCGGCGCGCTGCCAGGGCAGGAGGTTCGCGTGGTGCTCGACGTCGAGCACGAGGACCCGCCCCGGCGTGCCGTCCGGCCGGGCGGGGACGCAGCCCGCGAGGAGGTTGAGCGAGTCGGTCGTGTTCCGCGTGACGACCGTGACGTCGTCGGGCCGGGCGCCGACGAACGCGCCGATCGTCGCGCGCGACGCCTCGTAGAGCGCGGTCGACACCTGGGAGAGGTAGCCCGCGCCGCGGTGCACGCTCGCGTACAGCGGCAGGACCTCGGTCACGCGGTCCGCGACCGACCGCAGGGCCGGCGCGGACGCGGCGACGTCGAGGTTCGCGTACGGGACGCTGCGGCCGTCCACGAGCGGGACGAGCGTGTCGCTGCCGACGACGGGCAGCAGCGCGGGCACGTCCGCGACGGTTCCACGAGCGGTGACGTCCTGACAGGAGATGTCGGCGAGAGCGGTCATGGCACGGTCCTCCGAGGCAGTGTCGGGGAGGTGCTCCCCGCGCTTGCCGCGCGCCGGTCGGCGTGCGGCCCGGTCGTCACCCGGGGCACCCCGCCGCGAGAGGAGGGTTGCCGGCCAGCAAACCGGGGTTTCACGCTGGCACTCATGACCTGTCGTCCAGGATGGGCGACGACCTCGAAAGGTGTCAACCGGTGGGCATCCCGTCTCGGATCGCGGACCGCGGGCATCCCGCACGACGCCTGCGCACGAGACACGCCTTCAGTCGGCGCACCGCGTGTCGTACGATCCGAACGACCATCCGGAGCGGCCGAGTGACGTGGCACGTCGACGCCGCAGCAACCCGCCGGACGCCCCGCAGGCGTCCGGGCGCAGGGTGCTACTGCCACGACCGATGGAGGAGACACCATGACCGACCTGACCCCCCGACCCGCCGTGGGCTACGCCGGTGACCTGACCCCGCAGCAGGCGTGGGACCTGCTCGCCGGGGACGAGCGCGCCGTCCTCGTCGACGTCCGCACCGAGGGCGAGTGGCGCACCATCGGGGTGCCCGACGTCGCCGGGCTGGGCCGCGAGGTCCTGTTCGACGAGTGGGTGACCCCGCACGGGCCCAACCCGGCGTTCCTGGACCAGCTGGCCGAGGCGGGCCTCGAGTCCGGCGACGTCCGGCCGGTCGTCTTCCTGTGCCGCTCGGGCCAGCGCTCGATCGGCGCCGCACGCGCCGCGACCGCCGCCGGGCTCGGCCCCGCGTACAACATCCTCGAGGGCTTCGAGGGTGCGCCGGGCTTCTCCGGTGCCCGGGACGTCGAGGGCTGGAAGGTCCGCGGCCTGCCGACGACGGGCTACGCCCCCGACCAGTCCGAGGCGGACCGGTGAGCGCGGGATCCGGCGTCGGGCAGCCTGTCCCCGGCGGTTCCGGGCGCAAGCCCCTGCCGGCGAGCGCGCGCCCCGCGACGCTCGCCGTGCGCGGTGGTCACCACCGCACCGAGTTCCAGGAGACGTCCGAGGCGCTGTTCCTCACGCAGGGCTACACGTACGACCGGGCGGCCGACGCCGAGGCCGCCTTCAAGGGCGAGCTCGACCGGTTCGTCTACTCGCGCTACGGCAACCCGACGGTCCACGCGTTCGAGGAGCGCCTTCGCCTCATCGAGGGCGCCGAGGCGTGCTACGCGACGGCGTCGGGCATGTCGGCCGTGTTCACGTCGCTCGCGGCGCTGGTGCGGTCCGGGTCGCGCATCGTGGCGGCGCGCGCGCTGTTCGGGTCGAGCGTCGTGATCTTCGACGAGATCTTCGCGAAGTGGGGCGTGCGCACCGACTACGTCGACGGTCACGTCCTGTCGCAGTGGGAGGAGGCGCTGTCCACCCCTGCCGACGTCGTGTTCTTCGAGACGCCGTCCAACCCGATGCAGGACATCGTCGACGCGCGTCGCGTGGCAGAGCTCGCGCACGCGGCCGGCGCCGTCGTCGTGCTCGACAACGTGTTCGCGACGCCGCTCATGCAGAAGCCGCTCGAGCTCGGCGCGGACGTCGTCGTGTACTCCGCGACCAAGCACATCGACGGCCAGGGCCGGGTGCTCGGCGGGGCGATCCTCGGGTCGCAGGAGTACATCGGCGGACCGGTGCAGACCTTCGTCCGCAACACCGGACCGACGCTGTCGGCGTTCAACGCCTGGGTCCTAATCAAGGGCATCGAGACCATGCCCGTGCGCGTCGCCGCCCAGAACGCCGGGGCCGAGCGGATCGCGCGTGTCCTCGAGGAGCTGCCGGGGATCGCGCGCGTGCGCTACCCGTTCCTCGAGTCCCACCCGCAGGTCGAGCTCGCGCGCTCGCAGCAGACCGGCGGCGGGACCGTCGTGACGTTCGACCTCGCGGTGCCCGAGGGCACCGATGCCGAGACGGCCAAGAAGCGGGCCTTCACCTTCCTCGACGCGCTGCAGGTCGTGGACATCTCCAACAACCTGGGTGACGCGAAGTCCATGGTCACGCACCCCGCCACGACGACGCACCGCAAGCTCGGGCCGGAAGGTCGGGCCGCCGTCGGGATCGCGGAGACGACCGTGCGCCTGTCGGTCGGGCTCGAGGACCCGCTCGACATCGTCGAGGACGTGACCCAGGCCCTCGGAGCCTGACCCCGCCCCTGCGGAACAGCAGTGCACGGTCGACCCCGGCCGGTGGATCGTTCGTGACGCATTCGCCGGCCAGGGGCTCGCTGCACCGTCTGTGACTCATCGCCGACAGGGCGGCGTCCTTCGCCGCCGACGCGGACAATGCCGTGGACGACGGCGGGCAGCGGGCCTAGCGTCGGGGCCGTGCCCGACGCGATCTTCGACGACCCGACGCTGGCCGCTCTCTACGACCCGCTCGACCCCGACCGCAGCGACCTCGACGCCTACGCCGCCCTGGTCGACGAGCTGGGAGCGCGGTCCGTGCTCGACGTCGGCTGCGGCACGGGCACGTTCGCGTGCCTGCTCGCGCGGCGCGGGGTCGAGGTGGTCGGCGTCGACCCGGCGGGCGCGTCGCTCGACGTCGCGCGGACCAAGCCCGGCGCCGACCGCGTGCTGTGGGTCCACGGCGACGCAGCCACGCTGCCGCCGCTCTCCCGCCTCCCCGTCGACCTCGCGACCATGACGGCGAACGTCGCGCAGGTCTTCCTGACCGACGACGCGTGGACCGCCACGCTGCGCGGAGTGCACGCCGCCCTCGCGCCGGGGGGCCACCTGGTCCTCGAGACCCGGGTACCCGCGCGTCGGGCGTGGGAGGGCTGGGTCCGCGACGAGACGTTCGTCCGCGTCGACGTCCCCGGCGTCGGGGTCGTCGAGAGCTGGACCGAGCTGACCGACGTCGCTCTCCCCCTCGTGTCGTTCCACGACACGACCGTCCTGCCCGACGGGCGCGAGCTCCACTCGGACTCGACCCTCCGGTTCCGCTCGCGCGAGGAGGTCGAGGCATCGCTCACGGCGTGCGGGTTCGTCGTCGAGGACGTCCGCGACGCGCCGGACCGCCCGGGGCGCGAGTGGGTCGTCGTCGCGCGCCATGCGTGATCCCGGTGCGGCTGTGGATCGCGGTTCGCCCGTGTCGGTGGGACCTCGTAGCCTCCTCGTAGCGCACAGCCGTCCGGCCTGCGCGGTTGGGTCATGACCATCTCGACGGGGGTCCTCGTTTGCTGCACGTGCACCGGTCCGAGCGCGCGGACGCGCTCGTCGCGCCGCTCGCTGCCGTGCTCGCCGAACCGCTCGACGACCCGTTCACGCCGGACGTCGTCGCCGTGCCCACGCGTGGGGTCGAGCGGTGGGTCGCGCAGCAGCTCTCGCACCACCTCGGCACGCCGCCGGACGGCACGTCGGCAGGATCGGGTGCGGGCGGGGTGTGCGCGAACGTCGACCTCCGCGGCCCGCGCAGGGTCGTGGAGCAGGTCGTCGCGGACGTCACCGGAGTGGCGCCCGACGACGACCCGTGGCGACCCGAGAGGCTCGCGTGGTCCGTGCTGGAGGTGCTCGACGCGAGCCTCGGCGAGCCCTGGGCGGCGCCGCTCGCGCGCTACGTCGGCGACCCGGGCGACGAGGTGCGGCGGGGTCGGCGCCTGACGCTGGCCCGCCGCGTCGCGGACCTCCTGGTGGACTACGCGCGGCAACGGCCCGACGTCGTGCTCGCGTGGTCCCACGACGAGGCGGGTGCGGCGAACGGTGCCGCCGACCGCACGCCGGCGGACCTCGCGTGGCAGCCCGAGCTGTGGCGGCGGCTGGTCGACCGCGTCTCCGGGTCCGACCCGGCCCGACGCGTCGCGGCCGCCGTGGCCGCGCTGCGCGCCGACCCGTCCGTCGTCGACCTCCCCGACCGCCTGTCCGTGTTCGGCCCCACCCGGCTGCCGGAGGACGAGCTGCGGGTCCTGCGCGCTCTCGCCGAGCACCGCGACGTCCACCTCTGGCTCGTGCACCCGTCCCCCGCGCTGTGGGAGCGGGTCGCCGCCCACGGTTCCGAGCGGCAGGCCGACGACGTCCGCGTCCCCCGCGCGGACGTCCCGCCGCTCGCCCGGCACCCGTTCCTGGGCTCCTCCGCGCGCGACGCGGTCGAGCTGCAGCTGCGCCTCGGCGACGCCCGGGCGACCCACCACCCCGCCGCTCCTCCACCCCCGACGCTGCTCGGCGCGCTCCAGTCGGCGCTGCGCACGGACGACCCCGACGGGACCTTCGTCGTCGACCCCGACGACCGGTCCGTGCAGGTGCTGTCCTGCCACGGCCGGGCCCGGCAGGTCGAGGTGCTGCGGGAGGCGCTCGTCGCGCTCTTCGCCGCCGACCCGACCCTGCAGGCGCGCGACGTCATCGTGCTGTGCCCGGACGTGGAGGCGTTCGCACCGCTCGTCACCGCGACGTTCGGCGCGGTCCCCGAGCTGGCCGAGGACGCGCACCCGGGTCAGCGCCTGCGCGTGAGCCTCGCCGACCGCGGCGCAGGGACGACGAACCCGGCGCTCGGGCTGCTCGCCACGCTGCTGCGCCTCGCCGACGGGCGCGTCACCGCGTCCGAGGTGCTCGACCTCGCGGCGAGCGCCCCGGTGCGCCGCCGCTTCCGGTTCTCCGACGACGACGTGGACCGGCTGCGCCAGTGGGCGGTCGAGGCCGGGGTCCACTGGGGCGAGGACGGCGAGCGTCGTGCACGCTTCGGCATCGACCCGCACGTCCGTCAGGGCACGTGGGACGCGGCGCTCGACCGCATCCTGCTCGGGGCGGCCATGGCGGACGAGGACGCGCGGTTCGTGGGTCCGGCGCTGCCGCTGGACGACGTCGGCTCGACCGACGTCGACCTCGCCGGCCGCCTCGCGGAGCTCGTCGCGCGGCTGACGGAGGTGCTGCGACGGCTGGAGGGCGTCCACCACCTCGGGCACTGGCTCGACACGCTCGACCGCGCGCTCACGCTCCTCGCCGAGGCGCCGCCGACGGAGGCGTGGCAGATCGGGTCCGCGCGCCGCGCCCTCGGCGACGTGCGCGCCGCCGGGTCGGCGCACGGGGACGTGCCCCTGCGCCTGGCGGACGTGCGCGCCGTGCTCGACGACCGCCTCGCGGGCCGGCCGACCCGCGCCGGCTTCCGCACCGGCGCCCTCACGGTGTGCTCGCTCGAGCCCATGCGGTCGGTCCCGCACCGCGTCGTGTGCCTGCTCGGGCTGGACGACGGAGCGTTCCCCCGCACCGCGTCACCTGCGGGCGACGACCTGCTCGCGCGGCACCCGGAGATCGGCGAGCGCGACGCACGCAGCGAGGACCGGCAGATCTTCCTCGACGCCGTCGCCGCGGCGGGCGACCACCTCGTCGTCGTGCACACCGGTGCGGACGAGCGGACCGGCGCGCCCCGCCCGCCCGCCGTGCCGGTCGCCGAGCTGCTCGACGCGCTGGACCGGGTGGCGACGACCCCGGACGGCCGGGAGGTGCGCGAGCACGTCTGCGTCCGCCATCCGCTCCAGACCGTGGACGAGCGCAACTTCACGCCCGGCGCGCTCGGCGTCCCGGGACCGTTCAGCCACGACGCCGCCGCCTTCGCGGGGGCGCGCGCCGCGCGCGGCGGACGGCAGGCGGTCGGCGCGCTCGTGGCCGCCCCGCTGGACCTGCTGACGGCTACGGACGGCACGGACCGGGACGGCGACGTGGAGCTCGACGACCTGGTGCGCCTGCTCGAGAACGCGCCGCGATGGTTTGCCCGGACCACGCTCGACGTGGCCCTCGTCGTGGACGCCGACGACGTCGACGACCGCCTGCCGCTCGCGCTGACGGGGCTGTCGGGCTGGGGCGTCGGCGACCGCGTCCTGCGCGCCGCGCTCGCCGGCGTCGAGCCCGGCCGGGCGATGCAGGCGGAGTGGCGACGCGGCCAGGTCCCACCACGCGAGCTCGGCCGCTCGGCCCTGCAGGGCGTGGTGCAGTCCGTGGGTCCGCTGCGGGTCGCGGCCGTCGCGGCGGCACGCGAGGCGGACGTCGCCGCGGGACGGCCGGAGAGCCCCGACGTGCTCCGCTCCGGGGAGACCGTAGACGTCCGCGCGGAGCTGGGTGCCGGCCGCGCGGTCGTCGGCACCGTGCCCGGCGTGCACGGCCGGCGGGTCGTGCGCACGGAGTACTCGCGGCTCGGCCCCAAGCACCGGCTGCGCGCCTGGGTGCAGGCGCTCGCGCTCGCCGTGAGCGATCCCGGACAGCCGTGGGACGCGGTGACGGTCGGTCGGTCGCCTCGGGGGCCGGGCGTCGCGTGGTCGACCCTCACGCCGCCCGACGCCGCCGCGGCCACGTCGATCCTCATCGACCTGGTCGCGCTGCGCGACGAGGCCGCCCGCGAGCCGCTGCCGCTGCTGCCCGAGGTGTCCCTGCGCTACGTCGAGGAACGGCGCACCACCGACGCGCGCGACGCCCTCGTCCGGGCCAGCTGGGTGTGGGGCAAGGGATTCGAGCGCACGGACCCGTACGTCGTCCTCGCGTGGGGCCGCAACCCTGCGCTGCCCGACGTCGCCGGCCAGGCCACGACCACCGACCTCGGCCAGTTCCCCGACGACCCGTCCCGGCTCGGCGCCGTCTCCCGACGGGTCTGGGAGCCGCTCCTGGAGCACGAGCAGCGAGGTGCCCGATGACCGGACCGACCAGCGCACCGACGACCCCGTCGGCCGGCGGCGCGGCGCCGCGGCGCTTCGACCCGTTCGGCGAGCTGCCCTCGGGGACCGTCGTGCTGGAGGCGAGCGCCGGCACGGGCAAGACGCACACGATCGCGACCCTGACGGCCCGGTGCGTCGCGGAGGGCGCCGCGACGCTCCCCGAGATCATGCTCGTCACGTTCGGCCGGGCGGCGACGTCCGAGCTGCGGGACCGCGTCCGCGAGCGCCTCGTCGCGACCGAGCGCGCGCTGCGCGGGCCGGACCCGGCGCAGGACCCGGACCCGCTCGTGGCGTTCCTCGCGGCCGTGCCCGACGACGAGCTGGACCGTCGCCGGGACCGGATGCGGATCGCCCTGTCCCAGCTCGACGCCGCGACCATCACCACGACGCACGGCTTCTGCCAGCAGATGCTGACGGCGCTCGGGACCGCGGCGGACGTGGACCTGACGACGAGCTTCCTGCCGGACGTCACGGACCTGGTCGAGGAGGTGACGGACGACCTGTACGTCCGGTTGTTCGCGGACCGGAGCGACCCCCCGCTGGCGCCGAGGGACGTGCGCGACGTCGCGCGGGCGGCGGTGAGCGACCACGGCGCGGTGCTCGCACCGGGCGACGCGACCGACGGCTCGATCGGGGCGATGCGCTACGACGTCGCGGTCGCGGCACGTCGCGAGGTCGAGGCGCGCAAGCGGGCGATGCACCTCCTCGACTACGACGACCTGCTCGTGCTGCTGCGGCGCGCCCTGACGGACCCGGAGCACGGTCAGACCGCGGCCGAGCGGGTGCGGAGCCGGTTCCGGGTCGTCATGGTCGACGAGTTCCAGGACACCGACCCGGACCAGTGGGAGATCCTGCGCACCGCGTTCCACGGGCACCGCACGCTCGTCCTCATCGGGGACCCGAAGCAGGCGATCTACGCGTTCCGCGGGGCGGACGTCGTGACGTACCTGCGGGCCGTGGAGGACTCTGCGGACACCGCGACCCTGAGCACCAGCTGGCGCAGCGACGGCCCGCTGCTCACCGGGCTGCACGCGCTGCTCGGCGAGACGGCGCTCGGCGACCCTCGCATCGTGGTCCGGCCTGTCGACGCCGCCCACACCGAGCGGCGGTTCGCCGGTGGGCCGCCGGTGCGGCTGCGGCAGGTGACGCGCCGCGCATTCCGGCTCGGCGGGTCCTCTGCGCCGTCGGCGCCGGACGCCCGGTCGCTGCTTGCGAAGGACGTCGCGGCGGACGTGGCCGGTCGGCTGGGCAGCGCGACGGGCGGGGACCGTGTGCGCGAGGACGTGGACGGTCACGAGCACTGGCGCGCGCTGGAGCCGCGTGACGTCGCGGTGCTCGCGCGCACCAACGCGCAGGCCGAGGCGGTGCGGTCCGCGCTCGTCGACCTCGGCGTGCCCGCCGTGGTGTCCGGGCCGTCGAGCGTGTTCGGGTCCGCCGCCGCGCAGGACTGGCTGACGCTGCTCGCCGCGCTGGAGCAGCCCGGTCTGCACCGCCGGGCGACCGCGCTCGCGCTCACGCCCTTCGTCGGCTGGGACGCGCAGCGTCTCGCCACCGCCGGGGACACGGACCACGACGAGCTCGGCGACACCGTGCGCGCGTGGGCGCGGCTCCTCGCCGACCGTGGCGTGGCGGCCGTCGCGGAGGTCGCGGCACGTCGTGGCACGACGGCCCGGGTCATGGCACGGACGGACGGCGACCGGTACCTCACCGACCTGCGCCACGTGACGCAGGCGCTGCACGAGGCCGCGGCGACGGAGGGCCTGGGCACGGCCGCGCTCACCGCGTGGTTGCGTGCGCGCATCGCCGAGGTCGGGACCGTGTTCAGCGACGAGCGGACGCGGCGCCTCGAGACGGACGCCGCCGCCGTGCAGGTGGTCACCGTGCACGGCGCGAAGGGCCTGGAGTTCGGGGTCGTGTACGTGCCGTTCGGCTGGGACCGGTACGAGCCGGACGACCAGGAGCTCTTCGCGTTCCACGACGACCACGGGCAGCGGGCGCTGCACGTGGGCGGTGTCGGCTCCCCCGGCTTCGTCGACGCCCGCAAGCGGGCCCGCGACGAGGAGCTGGGCGAGGACCTGCGCCTGCTCTACGTCGCGCTCACCCGTGCTCGCCACCAGGTGGTCGTGCACTGGACCCCGACCAAGAAGAACACGGCGTCCGGTCCGCTGACCCGCCTGCTGCTCTCCGACCGCCGGCTCGGCGACGAGCCAGGGCCGCACGCCCGGCCCGACGCGATGCGCGACGACGCGGTGCGCGCCGCGTTCGAGGCCGTCGCCGCGCGCTCGGGCGGGACCGTCGTCGTCGAGCAGGTCGACGCACGACCCCGGGGCGAGCGCTGGACCCCGGCGGACCGGGGCGCGACGTCGCTCACGCTCGCGGCTGGCGGGCACCTGCCGGACCGGGAGTGGCGGCGTGCGTCGTACTCGGCGCTCACCGCGGCTGCGCACCACACGCCGGTCGGCGGGATCGAGTCGGAGCCGGAGGACCCGGGCGTCCAGGACGAGCCGGAGGAGGCGTCCGACGACGACGCAGCGGACGCGACCCTCGGCGCTCGCACCGGTCCGGGGCCCGCGCGTGACGCTGCTCCGGTCGCCGTGCCCGGTGCCGACGTGCCGTCGCCGTTCGAGGGTCAACCGGGCGGCACCGCGTTCGGCACGCTCGTGCACGAGATCCTCGAGTACGTGGACACGGCCGCGACCGACCTCGACGCGGAGGTCCTGGCCCGCTGCGCGCAGGCGGCGACCGTCCGGGTGCCGGGCGTGGAGCCCGTCGCCCTCGCGGCGGCACTCGGGCTCGCGCTCCGCACGCCGCTCGGGCCGCTCGCGGGTGGTCGGACGCTCGCCGAGTTCCACCCGCGGGACCGGCTGCCCGAGCTCGAGTTCGAGCTGCCGCTCGCGGGCGGCGACGCGGCGGAGGGGCTGCGGCCGTCGACGCTGCACGACCTCGCGGACGTCCTGCGGGCGCGTCTCGCTCCCGACGACCCGTTCGTCCGCTACCCCGACATGCTGGCGGCGCTCGCCGCCGAGTCAGGATCGACGTCCGCGCCAGGGTCGCCGTCCGCGCCAGCGTCGACGTCCGGATCCGGGTCTCGCGCGGTCAGCGACGGGGTGCCGCTGCGCGGCTACCTCACCGGCTCGATCGACGCCGTCCTGCGCGTGCCCGCGACCGATCCCGCGGGCCGGCCCCATCACCGGTACGTCGTCGTCGACTACAAGACGAACCGGGTCGGACCGCCCGGGACACCCCTGACCCTCGCGCACTACCGCCCGGAGGCGACCCGAGACGCGATGCTGGCGTCGCACTACCCGCTGCAGCTCCTGCTGTACCTGGTCGCGCTGCACCGCTACCTGCGCTGGCGCGTTCCCGGCTACGACCCGGATCGTGATCTCGCGGGTGGCGCGTACCTGTTCGTGCGCGGCATGGCCGGGCCGGACACCCCCGTCGGTCCCGACGGCGCCCCGCACGGCGTCGTCGCGTGGACGCCGCCGTCCGGGCTCGTCGCCGCCCTGTCCGCCCTCCTCGACGGAGATCGCACATGACCGCCCCCGAGGCCCTCGCGCAGGCCGCGCCGCTGCCCGACGAGGGCGACCCGCGCCTCGCGGTCGGTCTCCCGCCGTGGCTCGCCGCGTTCAACGTCGCGCGGGTCGTCTCCGCGACCGACCTGCGCGTCGCGCTGCGGCTCGGTCGACTCACGGGCGAGGGCGACGAGGCCGTGCTCCTCGCGGTCGCGCTCGCCGTGCGCGCCGTCCGCAGCGGATCGGTGTGCGTGCGTCTCGACGATCTCGGCACCCTGCGCCTGCCCGAGGACGAGGAGGCGGTGCGCGACGCGGTCGAGGGGCTCCCGTGGCCCGACCAGCCCGACACCGCGGCGTGGGCCGCGGCGATCGCTCGCAGCCCGCTCGTCGCGGTGGGTGTGGCGGGTCCCGCCGACCGACCTGCGCGCTGGGTCGACGGGATGCTCTACCTGGACCGGTACTGGCGCGACGAGCTCGCGGTCCGCCACGACGTCGACGGCCGGCTGACGGCACCCGACCTGCCCGCGGACGACGCTCGGCTGGAGGCGGCGCTGTCCCGGCTGTTCCCCTCGGCGGACGACTCCCGGCAGCGCCTCGCGGCCGCGCACGCCGCGCACCGGCGTCTCACGGTCCTCACGGGAGGCCCCGGCACGGGCAAGACCACGACGGTCGCCCGGTTGCTCGCGGTCCTGCACGACGCCGCCGGGCCGGTCGGCGACACGGGCACGAGCCGCGGGCTGCGCGTCGCGCTCGCGGCCCCGACGGGCAAGGCGGCCGCCCGCCTGCAGGAGGCGGTGCGGGACGTGGTCTCGCGGTTCGAGGACCACGGGGACCGTGATCGCGTCGGGGCACCCGTCGCCTCGACGCTGCACCGCCTGCTCGCGTACCGGCCCGGCAGCTCCACCCGGTTCAAGCACGACGCGCACCACCACCTGCCGCACGACGTGGTGGTGGTCGACGAGACCTCGATGGTCGCGCTGCCGCTCATGGCACGGCTGCTGGAGGCGCTGCGCCCCGACGCCCGCCTCGTCCTCGTCGGGGACCCCGACCAGCTCGCATCGGTCGAGGCGGGCGCCGTGCTCGGCGACCTGGTGGAGCGTGCGCCGGTCGCGTCCGAGCCCACGTCCCCGGCGGTCCGCGCGGCCGCGGACGACGCGCTCGGCGACGAGACCGGGCGTGCGCACGACCGCCCCTTGCTGGGCAACGGCGTCGTGCGCCTGCGCACGGTCCACCGCCAGTCGGGCGACTCGGCGATCCTGCCGCTCGCCGAGGCCATCCGGGACGGTGACGCCGACGCGGTCCTCGGGCTGCTGCGCGCGGGAGACACCTCGGTGGAGTTCTTCTCCTCGTCCGACGGCGAGCCCGACGAGGCCGCACTGGCCGCGATCCGGGCGGACGCCGTCGACGCCGGCGAGCAGCTGGTCGCGGCAGCGCGGGCGGGGGATCCCGCGGGAGCGCTCGAGGCCCTGGCCCGGCACCGCGTGATGGTCGCGCACCGACGCGGTCCGGCGGGGCGCAACCGCTGGGCGGCCCAGGTCCAGGCCTGGGTCGAGGAGGTCACGGGAAGCCCGGCGACGGACTCGCCCTGGGTCGCGGGACGCCCGCTCCTCGTCACGACGAACGCCCCGGACGTCGGCCTGTACAACGGCGACACGGGTGTCCTCGTGGCCGACGGCGACGGCGTGGTGGCGGTGTTCGGCGACCCCGACGCGCCGGTGCGGATCCGCACGCACCGCCTCCCGCCCGTGGAGTCGGTCCACGCGATGACGGTCCACCGGGCCCAGGGCAGCCAGTTCCGCCGCGTCACGCTCCTGCTGCCGCCCGAGACGTCGCCGCTCCTCACGCGCGAGCTGCTGTACACGGCGGTCACGCGCGCCCAGGACACCGTGCGGGTGGTCGGCACCGAGGCCGCCGTGCGGGCCGCCGTCGGGCATCCCGTGCGACGCGCGAGCGGGCTGCGCGAGCCGCTCGGCGCGAGCTGACCCGACCCCCCACCCACCGTGGAGAACCCGTGCCCAGGAATGTCACCCTCATCCGCTCACGCGAGCTGTCCGACGTCGCGCAGTACGCCTACGTGGCCACCGCACCGGCGGACGCTCGGCTCGTCTTCCTCGCCGGGTCGTGCCCGCTCGACGCGGACGGCCGCACCGTCGGGACCGGTGACTACGCCGCACAAGCAGCGCGCTGCGTGGAGAACATGGTCGTCGCGCTGGCCGACGCCGGGGCCACGATCGAGGACGTCCTGAGCACGCGGGTGCTCGTCGCGACGACGCGGCAGGCGGACCTCGTCACGGCGTGGGACGTCGTGCGTGCGGCGTTCGGCGACCACGACGTCCCGAGCACGCTGCTCGGTGTCACGGTGCTCGGCTACGCCGACCAGCTCGTCGAGGTCGAGGCGGTCGCTGCCGTCCGCGACTGAGTCCACCCACGAGCCCCGCCGGTCACGCGGCGGACGCCGCCGGTCACTCGAAACCGGGATACTTCCACGGCTCGACGTCGAACAGCGCGCGCGACGCCGCCTCGCCCCCGACCAACCCGTCCACGACGTGCTGGTGCAGCACCTCGGCGCCGCTGCGCGTGAACGACGAGCTGAACAGACCGCCGGGTTCCACGCGCGTCGAGTACATGAGCGGCATGCGCCCCTCCGACCGGTCGTACCCCACCCACCGCGTGTACACCGACCATCCGCCCACGACGTCCAGCCCGACCACGGACCGGTCGTCGGCGCGCAGCTCGTGCCACGTGCGCTCGTCGATCAGCATGCCGTCGAAGTCGTAGTACAGCACCACGTCGGCGTGGAAGTTGATCTCTTCGTCCACGGCCGCTCCCCTCGCCCCAGGGCCCCTCCCGGTACGTCGCACCCTCACGTCGTACCGACCTCGTCCAGCGATGATGCACCGCGGGCACCGATGCCGCCATCCGACGCGCGCACGGCCGGCCCACCCCGCCGGAATACTCGTCCGGCACGCCGGGGTTGTCCCCGTGATGAGTACTGTGCCCGGCGCTGCGGCGTCCCCCCGACTGTCCGTCCTCGACCTCGTTCCCGTGCGGTCGGGCCAGACCAGCACCCAGGCGGTGCGGGCCTCGCTCGGCCTGGTCCGCCTCGCCGACCGGCTCGGGTTCGAGCGCTACTGGTTCGCGGAGCACCACAACATGGCGGCGGTGGCGGCGTCGACGCCGCCGGTCATGATCGCGGCGGCGGCGTCGGTGACGGACCGCATCCGGGTGGGCTCCGGGGGCGTCATGCTCCCGAACCACGCGCCGCTCGTCGTGGCCGAGCAGTTCGCGGCGCTCGAGGCGATCGCGCCCGGGCGGGTGGACCTCGGCCTCGGGCGTGCGCCCGGCTCCGACCCGGTCGTCACCCAGCTCCTGCGGGCCACCGGCCCGACGGCCGACGTCGACCGGTTCCCTCAGCACGTCACCGACATCGTCGCGCTGATGAGCCCGCAGGGAGCGCAGCTGCGCCTCACGAGCGGGCAGGTCTACGACGTCCGAGCGACCCCCGCAGCCAACAGCGCCCCCACGGTGTGGCTGCTCGGTTCCAGCGACTACTCGGCCCGGCTCGCGGCCGAGCTCGGCCTGCCGTACGTGTTCGCGAACCACTTCTCCGGCCAGGGGATCGACGAGATCCTCGCGCTCTACCGCGACGGGTTCCGCCCGAGCGACGCGCACCCCGAGCCGCGCACGTTCGTCACGCTCAACGCGTCGGTCGCCGAGACGACCGAGGAGGCGCGCGCCCGCGCACTTCCGCAGGCCCGGATGATGGCCCGCATGCGCACGGGCAAGCCGCTGACGGCGCTGGAGACGGTCGAGGACGCGCTCGCCGCCCCTCTCGACGGCCTCGGGGAGCAGATGGTCGAGGACCAGCTGCGGCGGTGGGCTGTCGGCACGCCCGACGACGCGGCCGCGGAGATCCGTCGCCTCGCCGAGCGGCACGGCGTCGAGGAGGTCATGGTCGTCCCGGTCGCGGCCTCGCGCGCGGACGAGCCGCTCGACGCGACACCCGGGCGCGCCCGCACGCTCGAGCTCCTGGCCGACGCCCTGCGCCCCTGACCGCCGAACACGACCTGAAGGACGTCATGGCCCGCTTGGCGACCGTCAGGACGTGTTCGACAGCGCGCAGTGACGTGTTCGGCGGTGGGGTAGCGTCCGAGACATGACGTACGACGACGCGGCCTGGCACTCCGACGGCGAGGGATTTCCTCCTGAGGTGGGGTCCGAGGCGGGCGCGACGCACATCGGCGTCTTCCTCGCGTGGGCGGTGCTCCACGACCACGTGTCGGCCGGCCTGCTCGCCGACGCGGCGGACGACGTCGCGGCCCTCCGCGAGCGGGCGACCACCGGGGGTGCGCTGGTCATGGCGCTCGACGGCGCGCTCTCGGAGGACCACCTCGACGACGTCGGGAACGCGTTCGCCGCCGCCTACTACACGGGCGCGGAGGACGGAGCGGCCGAGTCCGAGGAGGACACCGCGGACGACGAGGCGGGCGGGCTCTACCTCGAGGACTATGTCGACGCCGCGAGCCCTGGGGACGGGGAGCCCGAGGACGTCTACCGGGTCCCGGACTCCTGGGAGACGTACGACCTCGTCGCTCCCCTGATCGACGCGCGGTTCGCGCAGTGGGACGACGACGGCCGGCCCGCCGTCCTGCGCCACCGCACCTGACGCCTGCGACCCAGGTGGACTAGGCTGACTTAGTCCACCTGGTCGGCCGCTCCGTACGGGAGGCGCTGTGAAGACCGTCAACGTCCACGACGCGAAGACCCATCTCTCGCGCCTCCTCGCTGAGGTGGAGGCGGGCGAGGAGATCGTCATCGCGCGCGCCGGGAAGCCGGTCGCGCGCCTCACGGCCGAGCCGGTGCGCCCTCCGGCGCGTCGCCAGCTCGGCGTCCTGCGGGGCCGCGCCACAGTTCCGCCCGACTTCGACACGTGGGCCCAGGCCGAGATCGTCGCGATGTTCGAGGACTCCGCATGACGGTCCTGCTGGACACCCACCTCTTGCTGTGGGCGCTGTACGAGCCGGAGCTGTTGCCCGGTGACATTCAGGACGAGCTCAGCGATCCGGGGCTGGACGTGTGGTTCAGCGCAGTGAACATCTGGGAGATCGCGATCAAGGCATCGCTGGATCGTCCAGACTTCGCCGTGGACCCGACCGAGGTCCGTTCGGCCGCTCTCGGCCTCGGGTTCGTCGAGCTTGCGGTCGACGGGATCGCAGCCGCCGCCGTCAGATCGCTCCCACGCCTCCACGGCGACCCGTTCGACCGTCTTCTCCTTGCGCAGGCGCTGACCACCGGGAACACGCTGCTCACGCACGACGTCACGCTCGGTCGTCACCCCGGCCCGGTCCGGGTCGTCTGAGATGCCCGCTCCCACCCCGGTGACCCGGCTCGTGTCCGTGCTGCGCGCCGACAACCCCGGCCCCATGACGCTCGACGGCACGCGCTCGTACGTCCTGCGTGCCCCCGGCCCCACGCGCGGGTGCGTGGTCGTCGATCCCGGGCCCGACGACGTCGCGCACCTCGAGGCGCTCGCCGCGGCCGGTCCGGTCGGGCTGATCCTCGTCACGCACCGCCATGCCGACCACACCGCCGGGTCGGCACGCCTGCACGCGCTCACTCGAGCCCCCGTCCGCGGTGCCGACCCCGCGTTCTGCCACGACGCACCGCCGCTCGTCGACGGGGAGTCGGTCGTGGCGGCGGGGGTGCGCATCGAGGTCCTCGCCACGCCGGGCCACACCGCCGACTCCGTCTGCTTCCACCTGCCCGACGACGGCCCGCTCGTCCCGGCACCACCCGACCACGCGCCGTCGGGCAGCGTGCTCACGGGCGACACGGTGCTGGGCGCGGGGACGACGGTGCTCACGGAGCCGGACGGCTCGCTCGCCGCGTACCTCGCGAGCCTGGACGTGCTCGAGCGGCTGGGCACGACGGCGCCGGACGGGCCCGCCCTCACCGGCCTCCCCGGGCACGGCCCGGTGATCGACGACCTCGCCGCCCGGGTGCGCGCGTACCGCGAGCACCGCCTCGACCGCCTCGCCCAGGTGCGCGACGCACTGCGCGCACTCGGCCTGCGCCCGGACGGCACGGACGCCGTCGAGCGCGTGACCGCGCACGTCTACGCCGACGTCGACGCCTCCGTGCTCGGCGCCGCACGGCAGAGCGTCGCGGCACAGCTCGCGTTCCTGCGATCCGAGTAGCCAGGCCGGCGCGAGCTACGGGCACCCCCTGACCGTAGAGTCCACCCATGGCCCGCCCATCGTCGAACGCACCGGAGGTACTTCCCGACGGGTCGTTGCGTGCGCCCGACGGCGTGGTCTACCGGCGCACGCCGCAGCGGGTCACGCGCCGCATCGGCCGCGACCTGATCGCCGCCGGTGCCGACGTGGTCACCGACATCTACCCGGAAGGGCTCGTGTACTGGACGGGTGCCCCGGCGGTCTCCGTCTGGAACGAGATCGAGCCCGCGCTCGTCGTCGGACGTCCGCCGCCGGTACGCGACATCCAGTGGGTCGGTCACGTGTGGAGGTCGGACGACGGGGAGGAGCTCCTGCGTCTCGATGGAGCGCACTGATCGACGACGATCCGTCGAGCGACCATGCTCTGCTCGGCGAGATGACCGCGAATGTGCGGTGAGTGTCCGAGGCTCCCGGCAGGATGGGCCCATGACGACTCCCCGGCTCGGCATCGCGTTCGTCCCCACCCATGCTCCCGAGAGCCTGCGCGCGCTCGCGACGGGTGCAGAGGCCGCGGGCCTCGACGACCTGTGGGTGTGGGAGGACTGCTTCAAGCAGTCCGGGCTCGCCTCCGCGGCCGCGGCCCTCGCGTGGACGGAGCGGCTCCGGGTCGGCCTGGGCATCATGCCCGCGCCGCTGCGCAGCACAGCGATCACGGCGATGGAGGTCGCGACGCTCGGGCGCGCGTTCCCGGGGCGGTTCGTCGCCGGGGTCGGCCACGGCGTCCAGGACTGGATGGAGCAGGCGGGCGTGCGCGCCACGTCACCGCTGACGTTGCTGCGCGAGCACACCGTCGCGCTGCGCAGGCTGCTCGCTGGTGAGGAGGTCACCGTGTCGGGCCGGTACGTGAACCTCGACCGCGTGCGCCTCGACTGGCCGCCGGTCGATCCCGTGCCGCTCTGGCTCGGCGGTGTGGGGCCGCGGTCGGTCGCGCTCGCCGGGGAGCTGGGCGACGGCTTCATCCTCGGCAACGCGTACACCCCCGCGGAGGTCCGGGACCTGGCCACGGCTGCGCGCGCGGCCGCTCGCGCCGCAGGGCACGCAGAGCTCGACGTGCACGCGACCCTCATCACGGCGACGGGACCGGACGCCCAGGACCGTGTCGACCGCGAGGTGCCGATCTGGGGCCGGGAGGCCGGTCTCGGCATCGGCGCCGCAGGCGACGCGCGAGCCGTCGCAGACGCGGTGCTCGCTCTCGCCGCGGCAGGGGCGACGGCGGTGGCGATCCAGCCGACGGCGGACGAGCCGGACCTGGCCGGGTTCGTCCGGTTCCTCGGGCAGGAGGTCCGCCCGCTGGTCGTCGCAGGCTGACGGCAGACTCAGCGCCCGGGGACGGCCGACCGTCGCCGCGTGCGCAGCTCGCGCACGCCGTGGACGAGCGCGATCGTCGCGCTCACGAGTGCCAGGGCGACGACGGCGAGGACGAGCCGGGAGGGGAACGCCGCGTACAGGTCGGTCACCTCGGTGACGGGCAGGCCCCATGCGATCGCGGTCTCTCGGACCTGCCCCGCGAGCGCGCCCGCCCGACCGGGGACGAGGGCGACCGCACCGAGCACCCAGCCGACGAGCTCACCGAGGAGCGCGGGCACGGAGTAGACACCGGTCACGGCTGGGAGCATGCCCCGACCCTAGCGGCTGAGGCCGGGATGAACCAGGACAACCTGCCCTCGGCGGCGTCGCGCGGTGGACGGTTGGTCGTGCCTGACCAGCTTCCTTGGCGCGAAGAGACAGGTCGGCCGCTGGGGAGCGGCCGACCTGTCCTGCAGATCAGCTGAGCGGCAGGAGACCTGCCACCGGTCTTCTCAGCCCGCCGAGCACACCGACCACGGGGAGCCGCCGCCCATCCAGCTGATGAACGGATACAACATGGCGTAAGCGATGCAACCCATCGTTCGCACCTTCCTTTCGTCGCAAGTGATGACGAACTGACAGTAATCGCCCTCACGCGTTTCGTCGATCAGGTCGTCCAGGATGGCGAGCTCTTGAGCGCGTGCCGGACGTCAGGCCAGGGGCTTCGCGAAACAGAGGGCGATCCCCAGCCGGTCGTCGTCGTAGGGAGAGAAGGGACGCACGGCCCGGAAGCCGAGCGCGCGGTAGAGCCTGATCGCACCCGGCTGGCGGATCCCGGTCTCCAGCAGCAGCGCGTCCGCACCGCGGCGCCGGGCGTCCGCCTCGACGGCGTCCATGAGCCGGCGGGCAGCTCCCCCGCGACGCGCGCACTCGCGCACGAAGACCTTCTTCACCTCGAACGCCTCACCGTGCGCGGCCCGCGCTCCAGCGTCGGCGCGCCGCAACGACGCGCACCCGACCGGCTCGTTGCCCCGCCATGCGACGAACGTCGCCGCGACGTCGCGCCCGAGGCGGGTGTCGACGACGTCGAAGCCCCCCGCGGCGTCGAACCCCGCGACCAGCTCCGGGTAGAGGACGATCGACGACGTCTCGTGCATCTCCCGTCGTAGTCGAGCGGCCACCGGGTCGTCCCAGGCCGCGGCCCGTACCTGCAGGCCGCCGCTCGGTCGCGTGGCGGGCGCTCGTCCGCTGGTCGCACCCGTGCCCGGACGGTCAGCGGGTGCGTCTCGTCGGTCGAGCTCGAGCGCGAAGCATCGCGACAGCGGGTCGCCGGCGTAGTGACCGTACGAGGCGATCGGCGTGTAGCCCAGGTCGAGGTACAGGTCGACCGACTCCGGCTGGCGGGTGCCGGTCTCGAGCACGAGCAGGCGCAGGCCCGCGGCCGTCGCCTGCTCGTGAGCGGCACGCATGACGACGCGCGCGCGTCCCCGGCCGCGGTGCTCCGGGAGGACGTACAGCCGCTTCACCTCGCCCGTCGACGCCGGGTGGTTTCCCCCGCGGCCGTCGGGTGCGCCGGAGACGTCCCGCAGCGCCACGCACGCGACCGGCGCACCGTCGTCGTGCGCGACGAGCACCGCGAGGAGCCCGGACGTGTCGAACGCGCTGTCGTCCGGCTCGCCGTAGCGCTCCGCCAGCTCGGCCTGCTGCCGCGCGAAGAGGGCGGCGGCGGCCGCGTCGTCGTTCGCGACCAGCGCCACGACCACCGGTCCGCCGGGGTGCGCGACGGCGCCCGCGTCGTCGGGCACGCGGACGTCGAGGGTCACGCGTGGACGAGCGCGCTCAGCACCGAGGTGAAGAAGCCGAGCCCGTCGGTACCCGCACGAGGCCCGGCCGCCGAGGCGGGGCCGAAGCCGGCCTCGACCGCGTGCTCAGGGTGCGGCATCAGGCCCACGACGTTGCCCGCCGCGTTCGAGATGCCTGCGATGGCGCGGCGCGACCCGTTCGGGTTCCACCCGTCGTAGCGGAAGACGACGCGACCCTCGGCCTCGAGCTCGTCGAGCGTGCGGTCGTCGGCGACGAACTGGCCGTCCTGGTTCTTCAGCGGGATGGTGATGCGCTGGCCTGCGGCGTAGTCGCGCGTCCAGGCCGTCTCGGCGTTCTCGACGACGAGGACCTGCTCGCGGCACACGAAGCGCAGGTGGTCGTTCTTGACCATCGAGCCGGGCAGCAGGTGCGCCTCGGTGAGGACCTGGAAGCCGTTGCAGATGCCCAGGACCGGCAGGCCACCGTTCGCGGCGTCCACGAGGGACTCCACGACCGGCGCGAACCGGCTGATCGCGCCCGCGCGCAGGTAGTCGCCGTAGGAGAAGCCGCCGGGCAGGACGACCGCGTCGACCCCGTGCAGGTCGGCGTCCGCGTGCCACAGCGCGACGGCCTCGCCGCCCGCGAGGCGGACGGCGCGCGCGGCGTCGCGGTCGTCGAGCGTGCCGGGGAAGGTGACGACGCCGACCTTCGCCGTAGCGAGGGAGGTGGCGCTCATCAGGCGAGACCCTCGGAGGTGACCGTGCCCGCGGCATCCGTCACGGCGTCGGCGACGCGCACGACGTCCTCGATGATCGGGTTGGAGAGCAGCTTCTCGGCGGCCTCCTGCGCGGCGGCGAGGATCTCGGGCGTGACGTCGCCCTCGACCTCGAGCTCGAACCGCTTGCCCTGACGGACCGACGTGAACTGGGTGAAGCCGAGGCGCGGCAGCGCCCCGACGACGGCCTTGCCCTGCGGGTCCAGGATCTCGGGCTTGGGCATGACCTCGACGACGACGCGTCCCACGGGTGCTCCTTGGCGAAGTGAGTTCGGGAGGGGCCGGGACTCCGGTATCCCCGTCACGGCGTGTGCGGCACGAGGCTGCACGTCGCGGAGTGGACGAGCGGGGAGCCGACGGCGGGATTCCGCGGCCAGTCTACCCGCGCGCGCGTGTCGGAGGACACGTCTAGAGTCGAACACCTGTTCGAAGACTCCCTCTTCGACACGCGTGCGAGGGCGGGGCCCTGCCCCTTCCTCGCCCTCGCACGAGCCCGGCACCCGAGGAAGGACCACCGCATGCGCACCGCACCGCCACCACCTGCGACGACGGCACCCCGCCCGACGACGCGACGCCCCTCCGTCCCGACCATCACCCAGGTGCTCGCGCGGGACCGCACGTGCACGTTCCCGGGGTGCGGCGTGCCCGCGTTCCGCTGCGACCTCGTGCACGTCCTCGTTCCCGGCGTGGCGCTCGCACCCGAGCTCGGACCCGCGGACCTCGTCGCGCTCTGCCGCCGGCACCAGGTGGTGCGGGCCCGCGACGGGTGGCAGCCCGCCGTGCTCGACGACGGGACTGTGCGCTGGACCGCACCGAGCGGGCACACGTACCGCCACGCGGCCGGCACGGCCGGGCTCAGCGCAGCGGAGAGCCGGTGAGGCGCTCGTACGCCTCGAGGTAGCGGTCCCGCGTGCGCAGCACCACGTCGGCAGGGAGCGAGGGAGGAGGCGTGTCGGACGCTCGGTCCCAGCCGGACGCGGGGGACGCGAGCCAGTCGCGCACGTACTGCTTGTCGAAGCTGGGCTGCGCGCGGCCCGGCTCCCACTGGTCCGCCGGCCAGAACCGCGACGAGTCAGGGGTCAGCACCTCGTCCCCGAGTACGGTGTCCCCGGAGGTCGGGTCCAGCCCGAACTCGAGCTTCGTGTCGGCGAGGATCACGCCCCGCTCACGCGCGACCTGCTCCGCACGGGCGTAGACCGCGAGCGTCAGGTCCCGGAGCAGGGCCGCGGCATCGACGCCGATGCGGGACGCGACGACCTCGAAGGACACGTTCTCGTCGTGCTCGCCCACGGCGGCCTTGGTCGCGGGCGTGAAGATCGGCTCGGGCAGACGCGACCCGTCCACCAGCCCGTCGGGCAGCGGCACCCCGCACACCTGGGCGCCGGCACGGTACTCGACGAGACCGGAGCCGGTGAGGTACCCGCGCGCCACGCACTCGACGGCGAACATGTCGAGGCGGCGGCAGATCATCGCGCGGCCGGCGACGACGTCGGGCACCAGCCCGTCGCCGGGCTCCGCGGAGATCTCGGTCGACACCACGTGGTTCGGCACGAGGTCCGCGAGCTGGTCGAACCACCACAGGCTCAGCTGCGTGAGGACGACACCCTTGTCCGGGATCCCGGGTGAGAGCACGTGGTCGAACGCGCTGACCCGATCGCTCGCGACGACGAGGACGACGTCGCCGAGCGGGTGCACGCCGCCCACCGCGGGCAGGTCGGGCTCGTACAGGTCGCGCACCTTGCCGGAGTAGACGTGCCGCCAGCCGGGGAGGGCGAGGCCGGCGGTGTCGAACGCGTCCGCCTCGCCGAGCGAGCGGGCCGAGGTGCTGTCCTGGGGCGTATCGGTCACGCGGCCCAGTGTCCCATCCCGGCGAACCAGGGGGTGACGCGAGCACACCCGCGGGCTAGGGTGCTGGGCGAGGCGGTTCGTGAGAGCGCTCCCGCACGCCTCGTGCACAGGGTCGTGCACCGCGTGGACTGCCGCGCCGTGCGCTCCGCTGCGCGCTCAACACCTGGAGGCATGCGATCGACTGACCGGCTCACGGCGTCACCGACGAGGGTGGCGCCGTCGTGCGCACACAGGAGGCAACGATGCACCGACGCAAGATGCACCACGTCCTGACAGCGCTAGCAAGCAGTGTCGCGCTCGCCGCGGCAGGAATCGGCGGGGCGAGCGCCGCGACCAGCGGCCCGACGACCGACGATCCACCCGGCCTCGCGACCACGGCGACGCTCCCCGACGGACAGGTCGAGGCCCTGGAGCGTGACCTCGGGCTCGACGCGCAGGAGATCGACGCCCGTCTCGCGCTCGACGCGTCGACGTCGACCGTCGAGTCGGTGCTCGAGCCGGTCCTCGGTGACGCCTACGCCGGGACGTGGGTGGACACCGAGTCCGCGACGGCCACCGTCGCCGTCACGGACCCGGCGCTCGTCGACGAGGTCGAGGCGACCGGCGCGCAGGCCGTCGTCGTCGACCACGACCTCGGGACCCTCGACGGGCTCCAGGACGACCTCGACGACACCGTCGCGCCGGAGTCCGTGCGGGCCTGGTACGTCGACGTGACGACCAACGAGGTCGTCGTCGAGTCGACCGACCCGAAGGCCGCGGCGGCGTTCGTGCAGGACGCGGGCGTCGACCCCGACCTCGTGCGCACGGAGCAGCTCGACGCGCCCTACGAGCTCGCGCGCGACGTGCGCGGCGGGGACGAGTACCACAAGCCGCTCGGCAACGGGTACGTCACCCTCTGCTCCATCGGCTTCGCGGTGCAGGGCGGTTTCGTCACCGCGGGGCACTGCGGCTCGGCGGGCAACCCGGTGTCCGCACCCGACGGCGCGGCGCTCGGCACGTACCAGGCCTCCGGCTGGCCGGGCAAGGACTACGCGTGGGTGCGCACGACGTCGGGCTGGACCTCGACCCCGCGCGTGAACGACTACGCCGGCGGGACCGTGGCGGTCACCGGGTCGGCCGAGCAGGCGATCGGCGCCTCGGTCTGCCGCTCGGGCCGCACGACCGGTTGGCGCTGCGGCGTGATCGAGCAGAAGAACGTCACCGTCAACTACGAGTCCGTGGCCACCACCGGGCTCACCATCGGCACCGCGTGCGCGGAGGGCGGCGACTCCGGCGGCTCGGTCATCTCCGGCACGCAGGCCCAGGGCGTGACGTCGGGTCGGATCGGCGACTGCTCCAGCGGGGGCAAGTTCATCTTCCAGCCGCTCCAGCCGATCCTGTCGGCCTACGGGCTGAGCCTCACCACGACCGGCGGCTCCGCCACCAGCTCGCTCGTCGGGCTCGCGGGCAAGTGCATCGACGTGCCGAGCTCGGACTTCAGCGACGGCAAGCGTCTCCAGCTGTGGACGTGCAACGGCTCGAACGCCCAGCGCTGGACGTTCGAGCCCGACGGCACGGTCCGCGCCGGCGGCAAGTGCATGGACGTCGCGTGGGCGAACACGGCGGACGGCACGGCGGTGCAGCTCGCGAGCTGCAGCGGGAACGCCGCCCAGCAGTTCGTGCTCAGCGGTGCGGGAGACCTCGTGTCCGTGCTCGCGAACAAGTGCGTCGACGTCCCGAACAGCAACAGCGCCAACGGCACGCAGCTCCAGATCTGGACCTGCAACGGCACCGCGGCCCAGAAGTGGCACCGCGCCTGACACGCCACTGACCGCCGAGCACGACATGAGGGTCGTCATCAGCCGCACGACGGCGCCCATGTCGTGCTCGGCACGGGCAGGGTTCCGTGCCCGACGGCGCGGGGCGGGTCAGTCCGCGAGCGTGACCTCGCCCGCCGCGGCCTTCGCCGCGATGTCGGTGCGGTGGTGCGAGCCCGGGAGCGAGATGCGACCGATCGCGTCGTAGGCCCGGCGCCGGGCCTCGGTCAGGTCCGCCCCGCCCGCCACCACGGACAGGACGCGACCGCCGGACGCGACGAGCGTGCCGTCGTCGGACGACGACGTCCCCGCGTGGAGCACGTGCACGCTCTCGACCTCCTGCGCCGCGTCGATCCCGGTGATCGGGTCGCCCTTGCGCGGGGACTCGGGGTAGCCCTGCGCCGCGACGACGACGGTGACCGACGCGTCGTCGGACCACGACAGCGCAGGAAGGTCCGCGAGACGGCCCTCGGCCGCCGCGAGCATGACCGTCGACAGCGGGGTGCGCAGACGGTGGAGCACCGACTGGGTCTCCGGGTCGCCGAACCGGGCGTTGAACTCGACGACCCGGGTGCCGCGGCTCGTGAGGGCGAGACCGACGTAGAGCACTCCCGCGAACGGCGTGCCGCGGCGCGCCATCTCGTCGATCGTGGGCTGCGCGACGCGCGCCACGACCTCCTCGACCAGCCCCTCCGGCGCCCACGGCAGCGGGGTGTACGCGCCCATGCCGCCGGTGTTGGGGCCCGCGTCGTCGTCGTGCACGCGCTTGAAGTCCTGCGCGGGGACGAGCGGCACCACGGTCGTCCCGTCGCAGACGCAGAACAGCGACACCTCGGGGCCGTCGAGGTACTCCTCGACGACGACCTGCGACGAGACGAGGCACGCGGCCGCGTGGTCGAGGGCGGCGGCACGGTCGTCCGTGACGACGACGCCCTTCCCGGCAGCGAGACCGTCGTCCTTGATGACGTACGGCGGGCCGAACGCGTCCACGGCCTCGACGACCTGCTCGAGCGTCGTGCACACGTGCGCGAGCGCCGTCGGGACGGACGCCGCGGCCATGACCTCCTTGGCGAAGGCCTTCGATCCCTCGAGCCGGGCGGCGGCCGCGGACGGACCGAACACGGGGACCCCGGCCGCGAGGACCGCGTCGGCCACGCCCGCGACGAGCGGGGCCTCCGGACCGACGACGACGAGCTCCGCACCGAGCCCGGTCGCGAGCGCGGCCACGGCGGCGCCGTCGAGCGGGTCGACGTCGTGCAGCGCAGCGATCTCGCCGATCCCCGGGTTGCCAGGGGCAGCGTGCAGCTCGTGCGGCTCGGTGCCGAACAGCACGGCCTCGCGCGCGAGGGTGTGGACGATGGCGTGCTCGCGGGCACCGGTCCCGACGACGAGGATCTTCACGGGCGCCGAGTCTACCGAGGTGCCGGGCGCCGCGACCATCCGCGTCCGGTCAGCCCTGCGGCTCGTCCGCGACCTGGAAGTTCAGGCCCGAGCCGTCGGGGTTGTCGTCCTCCACCGTGACCAGCATGTCGTACTTCGTCCCCGTGGACGGGTCGGTGAGCGTGCAGGTCATGGTCTCGCCGACGGTGAGCTCGATCGAGTCGGCGCACTCGACCTCGGGGCGCTGACCGATCGACTCCTCGAAGCTGTCCTCGGCGCTGTTCGCGACGTCGTCGCCGGAGGCCGACGTCGTCGTCGAGACGGAGCAGCCAGCGAGAGCGATGCCGACGGCGCCGACGGCGAGACACGCGGCGAGCGTCGAGCGGGCGCGGGTGTGGTTCGTCATGCGCTCACCGTAGGCGGGCGTCCGTGCCCCCGACCAGCGCCGGGCGTGGGGAGAACTCCCCCGCCCGGCATCGGGCCTCAGTGGATCAGGTCGTGGCGCGGGATGATCGCGTCGCGGCTCGGCCCGACGCCGATCGCCGAGATCCGCGTCCCCGACATCTCCTCGAGCGCGAGCACGTAGCGCTGCGCGTTGACCGGCAGGTCCTCGAACGTGCGGGCGCCGGAGATGTCCTCCCACCAGCCGTCGAGGTCCTCGTAGATCGGCGTCGCGTGGTGGAACGCCGTCTGGTCGAGCGGCATCTCGTCGTAGCGCACGCCGTCGACGTCGTACGCCACGCACACCGGGATCTTCTCGAACCCCGTGAGGATGTCGAGCTTGGTCAGCACGAGGTCGGTGATGCCGTTGACGCGCGTCGCGTACCGCGTGATCACGGAGTCGTACCAGCCGCACCGGCGCGAGCGGCCGGTCGTGACGCCGTACTCGCCGCCCGTCTTGAGCAGGTACTCGCCGTTCGCGTCGAACAGCTCGGTGGGGAACGGGCCCTCGCCCACGCGCGTCGTGTACGCCTTGACGACGCCGATCACCGAGCTGATGCGCGTCGGCCCGACGCCGGAGCCGGTGAGCGCGCCGCCCGCCGTCGCGTTGGACGACGTGACGAACGGGTAGGTGCCGTGGTCGACGTCGAGCATCGTGGCCTGGCCGCCCTCGAACAGGACGTTCTTGCCGGCGTCGAGCGCCTTGTTCAGCTCGAGCGCGGTGTCCGCGACCATCGGCTTGATGCGCTCGGCGTGCTCGAGGAGCTCGGCGACGGTCTCCTCGACGGTGATGGCGCGTCGGTTGTAGACCTTGACGAGCAGGTGGTTCTTCTGGTCGAGCGAGCCCTCGATCTTCTCGGCGAGGATCTTCTCGTCGAACAGGTCCCAGACCCGGATGCCGACCCGGTTGATCTTGTCCGCGTACGCCGGGCCGATGCCGCGGCCCGTGGTCCCGATCCGGCGCTTGCCGAGGAACCTCTCGCTGACCTTGTCGATCGTGCGGTGGTAGCCCGCGATGACGTGGGCGGACCCGGAGACCAGCAGCTTCGACACGTCCACGCCGCGCGCGATCAGGTCGTCGAGCTCCTCGAAGAGGACCTCGATGTCCACGACCACGCCGTTCGCGATGACCGGCGTCACGCCCGGGGACAGGATGCCCGACGGGAGCAGGTGCAGCGCGTACTTCTCGTCGCCGATGACGACGGTGTGGCCGGCGTTGTTGCCGCCGTTGAACTTGACCACGTAGTCGACCCGGGACCCGAGGAGGTCGGTCGCCTTGCCCTTGCCTTCGTCGCCCCACTGAGCACCGACGAGCACCACGCCTGGCATGGATTCCCCACTTTCGACTGCCTGTTCCTCGGGCCGGTCCTGCGGCGCCCCCGAGGCGTCTCCCAGGCGGCAGTCACCTGGGGACCGGGGCGAGTTTACCGGTCGTTGACCTCCGGGGTGCGGGCCGTCCACGGCGCGCCTCCGTCGCGGTCGCGCTCGCGGGAGCCGCACCGCCCGGGGTTCGGCACAATGAGGCCATGAGCGACTCACCCAAGAACCTGCTCGGCGGCCTTGCCCCGGTCGAGCTCCCCGACGACTTCGCCGCCGTGCGCGAGGCGCTCGCCGCGGGCGACGACCCCTACGAGGTGGCGGCTCGCGAGCCGTCGTCGTCCCTCGCATGGGCGTTCCTCGCCGAGGACTACCTGCACGAGAACGGTTCGAAGGGCGCCGTGACGGCGTACGCCTTCTCCCGCACCGGGTACCACCGCGGCCTCGACGCGCTGCGTCGCGCGGGCTGGCGCGGCCAGGGCCCCGTGCCCGCCTCCCACGTCCCCAACCAGGGCTTCCTGCGCGCGCTCCTGGCGCTCGCCGAGTGCGCCGCCTACATCGGCGAGGTCGACGAGGCCCAGCGGTGCGAGACGTTCCTGCGCGACTGCGGCACCTCCGCGGACGAGGTCCGCGCGCTGCGCTGACCAGCGAGCACCCCGCCACCTCGGTGGGCGCGCGACTCACCCCGGCGGCGTCTAGAGTCGACGCATGATCGAGATCGCCACATCGCCCGCGACGACGACCCTCGTCATCGCAGGCGACCTCGATCTCGCCGAGCGGGACCAGTTCCCGGAGATCGCGGCCCGGGTCGTCGGCCTGCGACGCCAGCTCCTCGTCATCGACATGTGCCGCGTGACGTTCATGGACTCGACCGGCGCGGCGTTCCTGATCTCGCTCGCGGACTCCGGTCGCAAGCGCGGCGGCGCCACCGTCCTGCGCGGGTGCGACGACCGCGACCTGTTCGTCCTCGAGGTGTGCGGCGCGCTCGAGCTCTTCCGGATCGACGGCGACCACCGGTGCGAGCCCGCCACCCCGCCGTCGGGCTTCGCCTCCGTCGATCCGCGCTGAGGGTCGACCCGCCCTGACCGTCGACCGGCGTTGATCTCGGGTCTTCAGCGCCCGGCCGGTCGCAGCTTCGCCCAGACCAGCTTGCCGGACGCCGTCGGGCGCCATCCCCAGTCCGCGAGCCGCTCCACGATCTGCATGCCGAACCCGCCCATGCGGTTCGCGTGCCCGTCGGTCGGCACGGGCGGCGCCGGGTTGGCGTCCTCGACCTCGACCCGGATCCCGTCGCCCGTGTCGAACAGGCGCAGCGCGAGGTGACCCCACCCGTGCAGGACGCCGTTCGCGACGAGCTCGGACACGACGAGCTCCGCGTTGGCGGAGTCCTTCACGCCCCAGGCCTGACAGGTCCGGACGACGGCGTGCCGCGCGCGGCCGATCGACGCCGGCTCGCTCGGCAGCAGCCACCGGCGGCTCCGGGGGCTCAGGGCGACCGTGTCGGCGTCGCGCACCGGGTTCGGGACCCGGACGACGACGAGCGCGACGTCGTCCTCGGGTGCGTCGGCCAGCCGGGACAGCAGCTCCTCGCCGACCCCCGCGGCGTCGACGGCGGAGACGGCGGACGACGCGGCGACCAGCTCCTCCAGCCCGGTGCGCAGGGCCCGGTCGCGACGTTCGATCAGCCCGTCCGTGTACAGCACGAGCGTGTCCCCGGGCAGGACCTCGACGACCCCGGTCGCACGACTGCTGCCGCCGAAGCCGACGAGCGGGCCGCCGGCGTCGTCGAGCTGGGTCACGGTGCCCTGCCGCAGGAGCAGCGCGGGCAGGTGCCCGGCGCGCGAGTACTCGAGCCGCCACGGCGCCTGCTGGTCGTCGGCTCCCGGCCGGGTGAGCGCCGCGTAGACGAGGCTCGCGGACCGCGGGATCCGCATCCCCTGGACGAGCTGGTCGACGCGTTCCAGCACCGGGCCCGGTGTGACGAGCTCGTACGCGTAGGACCGCACGACGGAGCGCAGCTGGCCCATCGCGGCCGCCGCCTCGACGTCGTGCCCCACCACGTCCCCGATGACCAGGCCGATCACGTCCTCCGCGATCTGCAGGACGTCGTACCAGTCGCCGCCGACCTGGGCGTGCTCCGAGTTCGGCGCGTAGTACGTCCAGACGTCGAGCCCGCTGATGTCCGCCTGCTCCGGCAGCATGGCCCGCTGCAGGGTCTCCGCGAGCCGGTGCTCGCGGGCGTAGAGCCGGACGTTGTCGATCGCGGCCCCCGCACGTCGGGCCACGACCTGCAGGAGCGTGAGCGCGCTGTCGGTGACGTCGTCCAGCCCCCGTCCCTGTCGCGGGCCCGGGGACGACGTGTCGACGGGCGGCAGCACGCCGGCGACCAGGAGGCCGAGGACCCGACGGCGGCCCGGCACGGCCACGACCCGCACGCTCGACGGGCGCTGGGCGAGGGTCGCGAGCCGGTGGTCCAGGTCGCGCTGCAGCCACCCCGACGCCGACCACTGCGGGTAGACGGCCGACAGGTCGAGGACGACCGGGCCCTCGATCCGACCGTCGAGCAGGTCCTGGACCCGGTCCGGGACGTCGATCCGCGGTGCCCGGGACGTCGACGCGTTCGCCTGCGCGGCGTCGCCGAGCGCGTCCGTCTCGTGCAGTCCCGGCATCGGCTGCAGCAGGCCGGGCGTGTACCGTCCGTGCCGTTGCCCGCGCCCGGTCGGCGGGGACGACGCGTCGACGCCCTCGGCGTAGCGCAACCCGTCGTCGTTGAGGTAGAACCCGGCCCAGTCCACGACGAAGCCGCCCAGCAGCTCCGTGATGTCGCGCAGCACGTACGGCTGGTCGAGGTCGGCGAGCAGGTCGGAGCTCTGCGCGACGACGTCGAGCACGGCCCGTTCCCGTCGCTCCGTGGCGAGCGACGCGAGCTGCGTCGCGTAGCGCTCGAGGTGCTCCGACACGTCGACCTGCACGCCGATCCAGTGGGTGACGGCTCCCTCGGACGACCTGACCGGCGAGAGCGAGAGGCGCATCCACGCGAGGGAGCCGTCCCGGCGCGCGGCACGCAGCGTCTGCGTGGCCTCCCGACCCTCGGCGATGGCCGCGCGCAGCTGCTGCGCGTCGACCGGCTCGGTGAGGAGCGCCTCGAGGACGTGCGGGCTGTGCCCGGTGACCTCGGCCGCGGAGTATCCCGTCTGCTGCTCGAACGCGGGGTTGACCCAGACGATGGGCATCTCCGCCTCGCGCGGGCCTGTGATGAACATCGCGACGCCGGAGCTCGCCATCGCGTCGGAGCACAGTCGACGAAGCTCCTCGGGCAGATCCGTGCCCAGGCTCGACGAGCTGCTCATGACCACCTCCGACGGTGCGTCGTTGCATGGCCGGGGCCCGTTCGTCGCGAACGAACCCGACCGATTTGCGCCGAGTCGATTCGAACGCCTCGGCCGCGCTACTGTCCCGACTGGACATTCAACCGTAGATTGGGGGCCACCGAGACCCCAACCGGTCCGGATCGCGGAAAGGAGCGCCGGTGCGCGACGGTACACCCTCAGCCGCCGACCGAGAGGTCGGCGCGGCTGCCGACGCCTCACGGGTCGGTGGCGACCCCGCGAGCGTCCATGTGATCGTGGGTGCGTCACGGACCCGGATCGTCCTGTCGGGCGAGGTCGACGCCGAGCTCGGGGCGGACCTCCAGGAGGCGACGAGCGCTGCCGAGGACTCCGGGCTGCCCGTCGAGATCGACGCCCACCACGTGACCTTCATGGACTCGTCCGGCGTCGCGTTCCTCGCACGCCTCGCGTCGCGCGGACCGCACCGCGTGCGCGTCCTGCGCGCTCCCCCGACGGTCCGGTTCCTGCTCGAGGTCACCCGCATCGGTGAGCTCCTCGACATCGTGGACACGGACCCCGGCTTCGAGGACGCGCAGCGCGCGGAGGACGAGCCGTCCCCGTCCTGATCTGACGGTCCGATCACGCGACCGAGCTGCTCGTCGTGGTCGTGACCGCGTTGCTGGTGTTCGCCACGGCGGCGGTGCTCGACGCGTCGCAGATCGACCTCGAGCTGCGCGGCAAGCTCGCCCGCTGACCGCCCCGGGCACCGACCGGCCCGTGCCGACAAGCACGCGAGGGCCGACACAGCACGCGAGGCGACCAGGAAGACCCTGGCCGCCTCGCGCGTGCCGTCCGCCCGTGGGGGCGAGCGGTCAGCTGATCTTGTTGCCCGCCGAGCGCAGCTGCTGCGCGGCCTCGAGGATGCGGGCGGCCATGCCGGCCTCGGCCAGCTTGCCCCAGGCGCGCGGGTCGTAGGCCTTCTTGTTGCCCACCTCGCCGTCGACCTTGAGGACGCCGTCGTAGTTGGAGAACATGTGGCTGACGACCGGACGCGTGAACGCGTACTGGGTGTCGGTGTCGATGTTCATCTTGATGACGCCGTTGTCGACCGCCTCGGAGATCTCCTCGGCCGTCGAGCCGGAGCCGCCGTGGAAGACGAGGTCGAACGGGTTGGTCGTGCCGACCTCGGCGCCGACGCCCTCCTGGATCTCCTTGAGGAGCGACGGACGGAGCTTGACCGCACCCGGCTTGTAGACGCCATGCACGTTGCCGAACGTGAGGGCCGTCAGGTAGCGGCCCTTCTCGCCGGTGCCGAGCGCGCGGACCGTCGCGAGGCCGTCCGCGACCGTCGTGTAGAGCTTCTCGTTGATCTCGGCCTCGTGGCCGTCCTCCTCGCCACCGACGACGCCGACCTCGATCTCGAGGATGGTGCGCGCGGCGACGGAGAGCTCGAGCAGCTCCTCGGCGATCACGAGGTTCTCGTCGAGCGGCACGGACGAGCCGTCCCACATGTGCGACTGGAAGGTCGGCAGGCCGCCGTTCTTGACCTGCTCGGCCTCGAGGGCGAGCAGCGGGCGGACCCAGGAGTCGAGGTTCTGCTTGGCGCAGTGGTCCGTGTGGATCGCGATCTGCACGGGGTAGTTCTTCGCGACCTCGGCCGCGTACGCAGCCAGCGCGAGGGAACCGGTGACGCGGTCCTTGATCGTCGCGCCCGAGGCGTACTCGGCGCCGCCCACGGAGACCTGGATGATGCCGTCGGACTCGGCCTCGGCGAATCCCTGGAGGGCGGCGGTGATCGTCTGCGACGACGTGATGTTGACGGCCGGGTAGGCGAACGAGCCTGCCTTCGCCCGGTCGATCATGTCGGCGTAGACCTCGGGGGTTGCGATGGGCATGCGGATCTCCTGGGGAGTCGTGCGGGGTGGTGTTGTCAGGCAAAGTCTGGCACGGATGGCTGTGGGCGGTCAGGGCCGTTCGGCCTGTGGTCCTCCGCCGCTCAGGTCGGCGTGCGCACGCACCCACGCGTGCATCGCGATCGCGGCGGCCGCACCGGCGTTCAACGAGCGCGTGGAACCGAGCTGGGTGACGTGCACGACGTCGCGGCTGACGGCCACGGCCTCGGGCGTCAGCCCCGAGGACTCCTGGCCGAGCAGCAGGACGCACGACGGCGGGAGCGCATAGCCCTCGATGGGGACCGAGCCGGGCAGGTTGTCGACCCCGATCACGGGCAGGCCCTCCCCCGCGGCCCACGCCGCGAGGTCGGCGGCCGTCGCGTGGTGGCGCACGTGCAGGTAGCGGTCGGTGACCATCGCGCCGCGCCGGTTCCAGCGCCGCCGCCCGACGACGTGCACGCCGGCGGCGTTGAACGCGTTCGCCGTGCGCACGACGGACCCGATGTTGAGGTCGTGCGCCCAGTTCTCGATCGCGACGTGGAGCACGCGGTCGGCCGGGCGGCGCGCGTCCAGGTCCGCGACGATCGCCTCCACCGTCCAGTACCGGTAGCGGTCGACGACGTTGCGCCGGTCGCCGTGGGCGAGCAGCTCGGGGTCGTACCGGGGGTCGGGGTCACCACCCGGCGAGCGCGGCCACGCGTCCGACCCTCCGGGCCACGGCCCGACGCCGACCTCCCGTGCGTCGGGCTCCGGCACGCCGTCGCGAGGGTCGCGAGGAACCGTCACGAGCGACCCACGAGCCACTCGCGGTACGTGACCGTGCCCCAGCGACGGTCGGGCACGAGGTTGCGGCCGGAGCGGAAGAACTCCCCGAGCGGCCCGGGCAGGGGCACACCGACGACGGGGCGCCGCGACCCGTGCGTCGACCGCCAGGCTCGCGCCATGTCGCGCGCGTCGAGGACCTCGGGACCGCCGATCGTCACGGTCGTCGCGCCCGGTCCCGGTCCGGGCACGCCGCCGTCCGGCGGGTCGCCCTGCGCGGCGTCGACGAGCGCCCGTGCGACGTCGACGAGCGCGATCGGCTGGAACCGCACGCCGCGCGGGACGGGCAGCAGGCCGAGCCGCGCCCACCGCCCCAGGCGTCCGCCACGGCCGAGGAACAGCTCGAGGAACTCGTGGAACTGCGTCGCGCGCACGACCGTGGTCGGGACGCCCGCGCCCGCGAGCAGGCGCTCCTGCTCGGCCTTGGCCCGGTAGTAGCCGTAGTCGGCCGCCTCGACGTTCGCGATGGACAGCACGACGACGCGGCCGACGCCCGCGCGTCGGGCAGCCTCCGCGAGCCGTCCGGCCCCGTCGGTGAGGACCTTCATCGCGCCGGGCGTCTGCCCGTTGCTGGCGTCGACGACGACGTCGACCCCGGCGAGCGCGTCGTCGAGCGCCGCACGGCTGCGGTCGTCGTCCGCGAGGAGATCCACCCGGTGGTGCACGGCCCCGGGGACCCGCGACGCGTCGTCGGGCTCGTGGCGGGACACCACGCGCACCGCGAGCCCACGAGCAACGGCCTCGCGCACGACGTGCGCGCCCGCGGTGCCCGTACCCCCGACGACGGCGACCGTCACCACCGTGGTCACGGCCGCACCGCCGCCGCCCGGCGCGCGGTGCGCGCCTCCCAGAGCATCGCGAGGAGGACGACCGCGGCGCCGGCGAGCGCGAGCAGCACGGGGACGACGACGGACCCGGTGGGTGCCAGCAGTGCCCCCTCCTCCGTCTGCCACGGCCACAGCGCTCGCAACGAGCCGACCATGAGGCCCGCGAGGACGGCCATCGTCGCCTGGCGCCGGTGGTGCAGGAGCCACTGCAGGAGCTTGACGAACGAGCCGAGCCCGACGGCGGCGCCCAGGAGGAACACCCCGACGAAGGCCAGGTCACGGTCGGCCACCGCCTGCTGCACGGGGACGTACAGACCCATCGCGAGCAGCACGAACGACCCCGAGACGCCCGGCAGGACGAGCGCGTTGATCGCGACGGCCGCACCGAGGAAGACGAACCACAGCGACGGGTCGTCGACCTGGCCCGGCGGCAGGCCGGTGAGGAAGAACCCCGCGGCGGCGGCGAGGACCAGCAGCACGCCGTCGAGCACACGGAACCGCCCGGGCATGAGCCGCAGCGGCACCGCGACGGAGACGACGATCATGCCGAAGAACGCCGACCGCACCGGCACGGGGTACGACTCGAGCAGGGGGGCGATGAACGACAGCGACAGCAGCAGCACGACGACCATGCCCAGCAGCACGGGAACGAGCAGCGGCCAGTCGATCTCGCGCCACGCCCGGCGGGCCGTCGTGAGCCCCGTGCGCCGGACGACGCCGGTGACGAGCTCGCGGGCCGCGTGCAGGACCTGGCCCGCGGCGTCGATCAGGTCGTCGTACAGCCCGACGACCAGGGCGATCGTCCCGCCGGAGATCCCCGGCACCGATTCCGCGGCGCCGACCAGGCCGCCGCGCACGGCCGAGGCGGGAGCCGTGCGCCACGGCGTACGACGTCGCCGCAGGTGGGCAGGGTGCTCGTGGTCGGCGAGCTCGTGGTCCCGGTGCTCGTGGTGCGGGCCGGGCGGAGGGGTGGTCGTCACCCGCGAAAGGGTAGCCCGGCGGCCAGTAGGCTGACCGGAGACCACCCCGTCAGAAGGAGCCCGGACGTGACCGAGCGGACCATCGAGGCATGGCTGACCGACATGGACGGCGTCCTCGTCCACGAGGGCCACGCCATCCCGGGAGCGCCGGAGTTCATCCGCGCCCTGCGGGACAAGGGACTGCCGTTCCTCATCCTCACCAACAACTCGATCTTCACGGCGCGCGACCTGCGCGCCCGGCTCGCGACGTCGGGCATCGAGGTGCCCGAGGAGTCGATCTGGACTTCCGCGCTCGCGACCGCGCAGTTCCTGCGGGACCAGGTGCCGAACGGCAGCGCGTACGCGATCGGTGAGGCGGGCCTGACGACCGCGCTGTACGAGGCGGGATACACGCTCACCGAGTCCGACCCGGACTACGTGGTGCTGGGCGAGACGCGCACGTACTCGTTCGAGGCGATCACCAAGGCGGTCCGGCTCATCCTCGGGGGCGCGCGCTTCATCTGCACCAACCCCGACACGACGGGGCCGTCCCAGGAAGGGCCGCTGCCCGCGACGGGAGCCGTCGCGGCGATGATCACGTCGGCCACGGGACGCAAGCCGTACTTCGTGGGCAAGCCGAACCCGATGATGTTCCGGTCCGCGCTCAACCGGATTGACGCGCACTCGGAGAAGACCGCGATGATCGGTGACCGGATGGACACCGACGTCGTCGCGGGCATCGAGGCCGGCCTCTACACGTACCTGGTGATGACGGGGTCGACCCGCATGCACGAGGTGGACCGCTTCCCGTTCCGCCCCAGCAAGGTCGTGGACTCTGTCGCGGACCTCGTGGACATCGTCTGAGTGGGCCTCGTCTGAGCGGGTGGTCCCCGACGACGCGACGGCGCCCGGCCACCGAGGTGGCCGGGCGCCGTCGTGCTTCGCGTGCGGTCAGGCGGTCGCGCGCACCCGGACCCGACGGCGCGTGGCCCCGACGAGGACCGTCCCCGCCAGGAGCAGGGCCAGGGCCGTCAGCGCGACGTTCGCGCCGTCCGAGCCGGTCGCCGCGAGACCCGAGTACACGTCGCACTCGACCTCGCCGCCGACGGGGAAGGAGAACGTCACCGGCGCGAGCGCGGTACCCGCGTCGTAGTAGCCGGCGAAGGCCGCGGCCCCGGCGGCCGTGAGCGTCGCGGGCGCCCCCGTCCACGTGATCGTCGACCCGGACGTGGACTTCGTGCCCGACAGGTTCAGCGTGGCGAACGCGACGCCCGACGAGGAGGACGTGGTGCCCTCCATGTCGGAGCTCTGGACGTCCACGACGAGCGTGCCGGTCGCACCGTTCACGACGACGCGCGGGTTCGACAGCCGCAGGTCGAGGATGCCCTCGTGCCCGGAGAAGGAGACGGTGCCGCCGAAGGCCGCACGGCCCTTGCCGAGGTCGGTGTTGAACGAGCCCTTGCCACCGCTCCAGGTGAACGTCGAGCCGTTGTCGCCGACGCCGCTCGTGGAGACCGAGCCCTTGGCGATCGGGCCCGTGACGTACGCACGGAACCGGTCGCTCACGCCCCAGCTCAGGGTCGCGCCGTTCACGCCCTGCGCGTAGCACTTCTCCTCGGCGGAACCGCCGCTGCCCGAGCCGGACGCGGTGGTGTCAGCGCCGACGATCGTGATCGGTGCCGACGCCGTGTGGTCCGCGCCGACGAGCACGAGCGTGTGCTCGCCCGGCTCGATGTCGGCAGGGATGGTGACCGTCGTGGACGCGGCACCGCCGGCGTTCGCCGTCACGCCGGTCGCGAGGACCTGCGGCGTGGAACGGATCTCGGACCGGATGCCGTCCTCGCGCGAGCCGAAGCCGACACCGCTGATGGTCACGTCGTCGCCGGGGCCGGCCTGGGAGACGGACAGCGTCGCGACCTCCGGGTCGACCGGGGTGTCGCCACCGCCGACAGGCGTACCGATCGTGCCGCCGTCACCGGAGCCGCCGTTCCCGCCGCCCGGCTGCGCCACAGCGCCCACCGTGAAGGTCACGGGGTCGAGCGCGTCACCGGCCGCGTAGAAGCCGGAGAAGGCGCGGGCGCCGTCCGCGGTGAGCGTCGCCACCGCGTCCGTGTACGTCACCGAGCCGTCCTTCGCGGTCGACGGCGAGCCGAGCGCGAGGGTCGCGAAGGCGACCCGCTTCTCGTCGACCGTCGAGCCGTCGAGGCCCTTCGAGCGGACGTCCACGAGCAGCCGGGCCGTCGTCGCAACGGTCACGTCGACCACCGGGTTCTCGACCACGAGGTCGAGCTGGCCGTCGTGACCCGTGAAGCGGACGGACCCGTCGTAGGCGACCGTGCCGCGACCGGTCGACGCGGACCACGTGCCGCCGTCGGCCTGACCGAAGCGGAAGATCCCGTCGACGACGCTCGCGCCGTCGGACGCGGTCGCCCCACCCTTCGCGATCGAGCCCTGGATGTACGTGCGGAACGACTCCTTGACGCCCCACGTGAGGCTGCCGGCCGTCGTCGGACCGGTCGGGTCGGTCGGGGTGACGGGCTTCGCGGTCACCGTCACCGTCGCGACCGGCGAGGTGGACCCGAGGTAGGCCGTCGTGTCCGCCGGGACGAAGCGGGCCGTGACCTCGTGCTCGCCCACGGCGAGCGTGGAGGCGGTGAGCGTCGCGGTGCCCGTGGTCGCGCTGATCGCGCCGAGGGCCTTGCCGCCTGCCGTGAACGTGACCGTGCCGGTCGCTGCCGTCGGGGAGACCTTCGCGGTGAGCGTGACCGTGCCGCCCTCGACGACCTTCGCCGGCGAGGCGGTCAGGGTCGTGGACGTGGCGACCGCGTCCGGGGCCGGCTGCTGGACCTCGACGGTGGTGAACGTGTCGAGGCTCCGGTCGGAGACCGACAGCCCGTGCGCCGCCGACGTCGCGACCACGTATTCCGTCGACGGGTCGAATGATCCCGCCGGGACCGTCAGCGTCGTGGAGAAGGTGCCGTCCGTGATCTGGTTCGGCATGACCCAGCCCTGGGCCAGCCAGCCCGCAGCGACCAGCGGCCCGTCACCGGACCAGATCGACGCGTCACCGAGCAGGACGTACGCACCGTTCGCCGCACCCGCACCGACGAACCCGGTACCCGAGATCGTGAACGTGCTCTCCACCGCAGGATCCACCGGACCGGACGGCGAGACCGTCACGGTCGGGGACACCACGGGCTCGGGCTGCTCGACCTCGATCGGCGTGAACGTGTCGAGCGTGCGATCCGTGACCGACAGGCCGTGCGCGGCCGACGTCGCGACCACGTACTCCGTCGACGGGTCCAGCGTCCCGGCCGGCACCGTCAGCGTCGTCGTGAACGACCCGTCGGTCATCTGACGCGACTGCACCCAGCCCTGCGCCAACCAGCCCGTAGAGACCAGCGGCCCGTCACCGGACCAGATCGACGCGTCACCGAGCAGCACGTACGCACCGTTCACCGCACCAGCACCCACGAACCCGGTACCCGAGATCGTGAACGTGTTCTCCACCGCAGGATCCACCGGACCGGACGGCGACACCGTGACCTCCGGGTCCGCGACAGGGTCCGGGTCGACGGGCGGCGCGGTGACCGTCAGGGTCGTGCTGCCCGTGACACCGAGCTCCGTCGTGACCACGACCGTCGCGTCGCCCGCGGGCGTGCCCTCGGGGACGGTGAGGGTGAGGGTGGCGCCCTGACGCGTGAAGGTCGCGGCCGTACCCGCGAGGGTGACGCCCTTGACGGCGTCCGCCGCGACCAGGCCGGTGACCGTGAGGGTCGACGACCCGCCGGCGACCACGGTCGACGGCGCGGCCGTCACCGTGAGCTCCGGGACGTCGTAGGCGACGGGCGCGTAGAGCTCCTGGTCGGCGTTCGTCACGCCGCCGGCCCCGTAGGTGTAGACGCCGAACCGGCCGCCGTCGAGCGGCGCCGGGTTCTTCACCACGAGGCGCGCCTCGAACGTGCCGTCGTCGGCGATGTCGGTCCACTGGCCGCGGATCGCCGCCTGGAACTGGGCGGGGACCTGGTCCAGCACGGACTCGGCGAGCGCCCAGGACTGCGAGCCGACCTTGCGGCCCGACGACGCAGCACCCTCGGACGGACGCCACTGCTCGGCGAAGCTGCCGAAGACGACGTAGGTGCCCTGCGGCAGGGTGGCGGGGATCGGGACGCCGCGGCCGCCGACGTTGGCCGCCGGGTCGAACCCGGAGCCCTTGACGACGAGCGTGTCTCCGACGGTGACCTCGGCGTCGCCGAGCGGTGTCGTGCCGTCAGCGGCGTAGACGTCGATCTCGGGCGCCCACACGTGCGCGGGCTGCTCGACCGTGATCGGCGTGAACGAGTCCAGGCTGCGGTCGGTGACCGACAGCCCGTGGGCCGCCGACGTCGCGACCACGTACTCCGTCGACGGGTCCAGCGTCCCGGCCGGCACCGTCAGCGTCGTCGTGAACGACCCGTCGGTCATCTGACGCGACTGCACCCACCCCTGCGCGAGCCAGCCCGTAGAGACCAGCGGCCCGTCACCTGACCAGATCGACGCGTCACCGAGCAGCACGTACGCACCGTTCACCGCACCAGCACCCACGAACCCGGTACCCGAGATCGTGAACGTGTTCTCCACCGCAGGATCCACCGGACCGGACGGCGACACCGTGACCTTCGGGTCCGCGACCGGGACCTCGGGCTCCGGCTGCTGCACGGCGATCGTCGTGAACGTGTCGAGGCTGCGGTCGGTGACCGACAGCCCGTGGGCCGCCGACGTCGCGACCGTGTACTCCGTCGACGGGTCCAGCGTCCCGGCCGGCACCGTCAGCGTCGTCGTGAACCCACCGTCGGTGATCTGGCGCGACTGCACCCAGCCCTGCGCGAGCCAGCCCGTAGAGACCAGCGGCCCGTCACCTGACCAGATCGACGCGTCACCGAGCAGCACGTACGCACCGTTCACCGCACCAGCACCCACGAACCCGGTACCCGAGATCGTGAACGTGTTCTCCACCGCAGGATCCACCGGACCGGACGGCGACACCGTGACCTCCGGGTCCGCGACCGGGACCTCGGGCTCCTCCGGCTCCTCGGGCGTCTCCACGGCCGTGACCGTGTGCGCCGCGGCCGCCGACGCGGAGGCGACGAACGCCTCCGGGTCGGCGGGGGCGAAGGCGGCGGAGAGGCTGTGCTCCCCGACCGTCAGCTCGCTCGTCTCGAGGCGCGCGACGCCGTCGGACACGTCGGCGCTGCCGAGCGGGTCGTCCCCGGCACGGAAGGCGACCGTGCCCTCCGCCTCCGGGGCGACGGTTGCGGTGAGCGTCACCGCGTCGCCCTCGACCGAGGTGCCGGACGGTGCGACGGCGAGCGTCGTGCTCGTCGGGGTCGCCGGGGCGACGGGCGCGGGGACGTCGAGGGTCGCCGTGAGGGTCGACATCGCCTGGCCGACGTAGCTCGCGAGCTGTGAGTCGACGTCGCCGACGCCCGCGGCGAGCGCGCCGTCTGCCGTCACGACCAGCGTGTCACCGTCGCGCGCGGTGCTGACGGTCACGTCGGCGACCTTCACGTCACCCGATGTGACGCCCGACGACGCGAAGTCCGCCGTGACGACACCGGACGTGGGGCTCGTGACCGCGAGCCGCACGTCGGAGATCGTCACGTCCAGGACGCCACCGTGCGCGGAGTAGCGCACCGAGCCACCGAGCCGGATCTCCCCGACCGCGGTCTCGGGGTCGACGCTGCCCGTCGCCGACGGGTAGACCGACTGCCCCGCGACGAGCGCGGGCGTGATCGTCCCGGCGCCGCCGATGTAGCGGGTCCACGAGTCCTTGAAGTTCCAGGTGGCCGAGCCGGCCTGGATCTCGGTCGGCGCGGCCTGGGCGGGGGCGCCGATGCCGACGACGGTGGCACCGGCGACGAGGGCGCCGGTGAGGAGCGAGGCGAGGCCGCGGCGGACGCGTCCTGGCGTTGAAGTGCGCACAAGGTCTCCCGTGCTGGTCCGTGATGCCGCCGCGGCGAGGCTCCGGGCGGAGAGCGCGAGCGTGATCTGACACGCTGTCGCGACGTGACTGTATAAGGCTTACCTCACCGAAGCAAGGTAAGCCTTGCCTGTCTGGTGTGACATGCGCCCGGAACAGCACGACGCCCCGCGACCGAGGGTCGCGAGGCGTCGTCGTCCGCGCAGCGGCGTCCGTAGGAGTCAGGCCAGGCCGAGGTCCTCGAGGCTGAAGAGGAAGTGGTAGGGCACACCGAGCGCCTCGATCTTCGCGCCCGCGCCGGTCGCCCGGTCGACGATCGTCGCGACACCGGCGACCTCGCCGCCCGCGGCACGCACGGCCTCGATGGCGGCGATGGGCGACCCGCCCGTCGTCGTCGTGTCCTCGACGACGACGACGCGACGGCCCGTGACGTCGGGCCCTTCGATCTGGCGCTGCATCCCGTGCGCCTTCGCGGCCTTGCGCACGACGAACGCGTCGAGGTCCTGGCCGCGCGACGCCGCGGCGTGCAGGAGCGCCGTCGCGATCGGGTCGGCACCGAGCGTCAGCCCGCCGACCGCGTCGACCTCTGCGGTCCCGAGACCCTGCTCCTCCAGCAGGTCGAGCATCTGGTGCCCGATGAGGGGCGCAGCCTGGTGGTGCAGCGTGACCCGACGCAGGTCGACGTAGTAGTCCGCCTCCTTGCCGGAGGAGAGCGTCACCCGGCCGTGCACGACGGCGAGCTCACGGATGAGGCTGAGCAGCTGCTCGCGCGGGGTCGAGGAGGATGTCGAGGCGGGATCGGTAGTCACGACGGCCAGGGTAGTCCCGGACGGACGCGTCAGCGGTACTTCCCGATCGCGCGGACGGCCGAGCGAGGCAGCACCCGCAGGGCCGCCGACGCCGCGCGGTACCGCGCCGAGGGCGTCGAGATCACCACACCACGACGGACGTCCGCGAGCGCCGCGGCGACGACCCGGTCGGCGTCGAGCCACGCGATGGCGGGCATGCCCGTCATGTCGATCCCGGCCCGGTCGTGGAACTCGGTGTGCGTGAAGCCGGGGCACAGCACGGTCGCGGTCACGCCCGTCCCCGCGAGCTCCACCGCGAGGCCCTCCGTGAAGGACCGCACCCAGGCCTTCGCGGCCGCGTACGTGCCGCCGGCGGTGAGCGCGGCCACGGACGCGACGTTGAGGATGGCGCCACGGCCGCGCTCCGTCATCTGCCCGGCGGCGGCGTGCGAGAGGACCATGACGGCCTTGACCATCACGTCGAGCGCGGTCACCTCGAGGTCGACGTCACCGCCCACGAACCGCTGGTGCGTCGCGAAGCCCGCGTTGTTGACCAGCAGCCCGACCGGCCCGTCGTCCCCGCTCCCCGGGGAGGCGAGGCGCTGCGCCACGCGCGCGACGTCGTCGGGAACGGAGAGGTCCGCGGGCAGGACCTGCACGCGCACGCCCGCCGCGGCCCGCAGCTGGCGTGCGAGGTCCTGGAGTCGCTCCTCACCGCGCGCGACGAGGACGAGGTCGTGCCGGGCGGTGGCGAGCTGCCACGCGAACTCCAGGCCGAGACCGGCGCTCGCGCCGGTGATCAGTGCTGTCGCCATGGCCACAGCCTACGGTTCCCTGGTGCTCGGGGCGGTGCATCGCGGCCGGTCGGGAGTGCCTAGGCTGTGCGGGTGCGCCTGGCGACCTGGAACATCAACTCCGTCCGTGCCCGTGTCGAGCGTGCCGTCGCGTTCCTCGAACGGTCGGGGACCGACGTCCTGGCGCTCCAGGAGACCAAGTGCACGGACGCACAGTTCCCGCGGGAGCCGTTCGAGGCTGCCGGGTACGAGGTCGCGTGCACGGGCCTGAACCAGTGGAACGGCGTCGCGATCGTGTCGCGCGTGGGCCTGCACGACGTCGCGACGTCGTTCCCGGGCCAGCCCACGTTCGGGGATCCGGCGCGGGTCGAGGCCCGTGCGCTCGGCGCGACGTGCAGCGGCGTTCGGGTGTGGAGCCTCTACGTCCCGCACGGGCGCGAGGTCGGCGACCCGCACTACGCGTACAAGCTCGCGTGGCTGGGCGCGTTGCGCGACGCCGCGGCGGACCGTCTCGCGACCGACCCTGCGGCGCAGGTCGCGCTCGTCGGCGACTGGAACGTCGCGCCCCTCGACACGGACGTGTGGGACGTCGCGTACTTCGCGGGCAAGACCCATGTGACGCCGGCCGAGCGGGACGCGTTCGCCGCGTTCGGCGCCGCCGGGTACACGGAGGTGACCCGCGAGGCGATCCCCGCCGATCGCGCCTACACCTACTGGGACTACCAGCGGCTGCGGTTCCCGCGCGACGAGGGGATGCGCATCGACTTCGCCTACCTCTCCCCCGCGGCGCGCGCCCGCGTGGCCGGCGTCGTGATCGACCGGGACGAGCGCAAGGGCAAGGGCGCCTCCGACCACGTCCCCGTCGTGGTCGACCTGGCCGATCCGCCCGCGGCGATGGATACGGTGTCCCCATGACGACGCCGCCCGACCCCTACGCGCCGCGAGACCGACCGCACCAGCCGCCGCTGACCCCGTACACGCCGCCCACCGAGGACGCGCCGCAGCCCGGGTCCGACGCGGGGACCGGCTGGGCGCCGCCGTCGGGCGCGGGCGGGCAGTCGCCACCGTCGCCGTACGGTGCGCAGCCCTCCCCCTACGGGACGCCGGCCCCGTACGGCACGCCACTGTCGCCGTACGGTGCGCAGCCCTCCCCGTACGGCACGCCGCCGGGCGGCCCGCCGCCCTCGCCCTACGGCCCGGCGGGCTCGTACTCCGGCTACCCGGTCCCGTACGCCCCACCCACCCCGACGAACGGCCTCGCCGTCGCCTCCATGATCGTGTCCGTCGCGAGCCTCGTGCTGTGCATCGGGCTGCCGGGCATCGTGGGGCTCGTGCTGGGGATCGTCGCGCTCAACCAGGTGCTGCGCGACGGGAAGAAGGGCAAGGGTTTCGCGATCGCGGGGATCGCGGTCGGCGCCGTCGGGACGATCCTGCTCATGCTGTTCCTCATCGGCCTCGCGATGGACGCGTGAGGCATGGCTGACGACCTCTTCGCGCCGCCCGACGGCCCGGCGCAGCCCGACCGGCCCCGGGCGAGCGCGTCGTCGGGCTCACCGTCGGGCGCGCCCTCCAGCGCGCCGCTGCCCGTCCCCCCGCCGCCGCCGGACCAGGGCGCCGGGTTCGCAGCGGGTGCCTACTACGCACCGGGGTGGGTTCCCGAGCCGCCGCGGACCGAGCCGCTCGCGCTCGCCAGCATCCCCGCGGGTGTGGTCCTCGGCCCCGTCGGCATCGGCCTCGGTGCCGCAGCGCTGTCGCGCGTTCGCACGAACAGGTCGCGTGGTCGTGGTCTCGCCGTCGCCGGGATGGTCGTCGGCGCCGTCGTCACCCTCGCGTGGGGCGTCGGGGCCGCGGTGTGGTGGCAGGCCGACCAGGCGAGCACGCCGCTCGCGGGCGACGTGAGCGAGCCGGCGACCGTCGACGCCCGACGCCTCGTCGTCGGCTCCTGCCTCGACGAGCTGCCGCCCGACGGCGAGGTGTCGAGCGTGCGCGTCGTCCCGTGCGCGGACGAGCACCGCGCCCAGGTCGTCGCGCGCACCGACTTCGGGGCGGGCGAGGTGTGGCCGGGCCAGGACGCTGCCGACGCACGGGTCGCACGCGTGTGCGGCCCGGAGGTGCTCGGCGAGGACCCGCCCGACGACGTCGAGCTCGTCGTGTGGTCACCGACCGAGGCGTCGTGGGGTGCCGGTGATCGCACCGGGCTGTGCCTCGTGGGGAGCGCCGCCCCGCTGGGCGACCTGCTGAGCTGATCGAGCCCTCGCCAGGACGTGCGTCAGTTGACGATCTCTCCGCGCTCCTCGGGGCGGATCGCGATCAACGTGTCGCGCCATCCCTGCAACGCCTCCGGCGTGAGCCGTGTCCAGCCGTCCACCTCGCGGACGACCCGGAGCGGCTCGCTGCTGCGGAAGGACCTCGTCGGGTTGCCGGGGAACTTCTTGTCCGTCACGTTCGGGTCGTTCTCGAACTCACCCGTCGGCTCGACCTCGTACACGTGGGGCTCCGCGCCTCCGGCGAGCAGCTCTGCCGCGAGCTCGGCGGCCAGCCCGGCCCCGTCGCGAGACGCGGTGAAGTACACGTGGTTCATGACGACCTCGGGACGGTAGTTCGACCGGAACCCCGCGGTGAGGAGATCGCCCGCCCGTAGGATCGCGGCCGTCCCGTGGAAGAAGGGACCGTCGTCGAGCGCCTCTGTCACGCGTCGAGGATACGCGCCTAGCTCGTCGAGTCGGTCGGTCCGACGCTCGGGTCGGACGAGGGCTTCGTCGTGGCGGTGGGCTCCGGCGTGGGTGGAGCGGTGGGGCGCACGGCCTCGCCGGTCGGCGGGTCCACCGGCTCGGCAGGGTCGCCGGACAGCGCCTCGATGGTCGCCGCGGTCAGCGTCCCGTCGACCGGGAGGTCGTGGGACCTCTGGAACTCGCGCAGTGCCGCAACCGTGGCGTCGTCGACCTCTCCCGTGTCGTCGAGGTCCGCGCCGTGCAGCCGCAGGCGCGCCTGGACCCACGCCGCGGACGGCGCGTCAGACTCCTCGGACGCGTCGGGCTCCTCGGTGTCGGTGCCGCCGCTCGCGGGGTCGTCCGTCTCGTCGGTGGCGGGCTCGGTGGGCTGCTCGGACTCCGCCGGCGAGGGATCTGCGGCCGGGGCCTCATCCGTCTGCGGGTCGTCCGAGGGCGAGGGCGCAGGGTCTGCGGACGGCACGTCCGTCGACCCGTCGTCGGGTGCGGTCGTGACCGGGTCGGGCACGGGCAGCTCGTCCACGCCCGGAGGCGGGACCCGGGTCACCTCGACCGTGGGCTGCCGCGGCTCGACGTGCGCGATCCCCGAGTCGGGATCGATCCAGCCCTCGGCAGTGGTGTGCGGCACGTCGACGGCGCGACCGCCGCCGGTCGCAGCACCGACCATGCCGGCAGCCGAGACGGCGAGCACGACGACACCCGCTCCGGCGACGACCGACATCCAGGGCAGCGTGGAGCGTCGGGAGGCGCCACGATCTCCGTGCCGCGCCGGGGAGGATCCGGTTCCGGGGTTCACGGTGCCTCCTTCCTGCGCGTCGTTCTGCACGTGGTCCTGAGAGGCCTCGGTCGGTTCGGTCTACGGGGGTCAGGGCACAGCACACGTGGCGCCCGGCCCGTTCGGGGAGTCCTACCCTGCCCCATGCCACCGCGATCTGTCACGCGCACCCCTCCCACCTGCGCCGACCCTGCCGGCCGGGTCCCGTTCCGTCGCAGGTCGCAACGCAGGTTCCCCCTCGCGGCCCCTGCGCCCGCACCCGGTCGACCGAGAACCTGGTCACACCCACCCGGACCACGCGTGGCCTCGCCACGAGAAGGAGCACCCGTGCCTGTCATCGAGATCTCCGGACTGCGCAAGTCCTACGGCGCGTTCGACGCCGTCCACGACGTCGGCTTCTGCGCCGACCCGGGCCGCGTCGTCGGGCTCCTCGGCCCGAACGGCGCCGGCAAGTCGACCACCCTGCACGTGCTGCTGGGCCTCGCCGCAGCCACGGCGGGCACGGCGACGATCCACGGCAGGTCCTACCACGACCTGCCGTACCCGTCCCGGACCGTCGGCGCCCTGCTCGACGCCGGTGGCCTGCACCCGGGGCGGACAGGGCGTGACCACCTGCGCGTCCTCGCCTCCACCGGGCGCCTGCCGGGGCGACGCGTCGAGCAGGTACTCGCGCAGGTCGGGATGACGCCCGCGGCGGACCGCCGGGTGCGGACCTACTCGCTCGGGATGCGCCAGCGTCTCGGCCTCGCGGCCGCACTCCTGGGCGACCCCGAGGTGCTGGTCCTCGACGAGCCGGCGAACGGCCTCGACCCCGCCGGGATGCGCTGGCTGCGCGACCTGCTGCGCGGCTTCGCCGACGACGGCGGGACGGTCCTGCTCGCGAGCCACGTCCTGTCCGAGGTGCGCCAGGTCGCGGACGACCTGGTCGTCGTCGGGCAGGGTCGCGTCGTCGCCGACGGTCCGCTCGAGGACCTCCTGCACGGGGAGTCCCTCGAGGACTTCTACCTCGACCTCACCGCCACCACCGAAGGAGTCCGCTGATGTTCCGCGCCGAGATCCTCAAGCTCCGCTCCACCCGCGCCGCCTGGGTGCTGGGCGTCGTCGCCCTCGTGGGTGCCGCGCTCGTCCAGGCCTTCTCCGTCGCGCTGCCACGTGTGCTCGCCGGGCTCGAGTCCCTGGGGACCACCGGGACGACGTTCGGGAACACCTCCGCTCCGGACCTCGCCGCCGAGCTCACACCCGACCTGACCGCCCTCGCCGACGTCTCTACCCCGGCGTTCCAGCGCACGATGCTCGACCTGCTCGCCACGGGACCCGGGGGCAGCGGCTCGACCGGCGTGATCGCGATCTGCATGCTGCTGCTCGGGGTCATCGCCGTGACGACAGACTTCCGCACGGGCGGCATCGTCCCGAGCGCTCTCGTCGAGCCGTCGCGGGCGCGCATCCTCGCCGCGAAGGCCGGGGCGTCCGCAGTCGTCGCCGTCGTGATCGGCACCGGGATCGTCCTGCTCACGGCCGCAGGGCTGCTCGTCGCGATCTCGACGACACCCGGTGCGGTCCTCATGCTGTCGGCCGGGGAGGTGCTCGGCATCTGGTGCCGCGGGCTGGTCGTGCTCGTGCTCCTGGCGTGGCTCGGGCTCGGCGTCGGCACCCTCGTGCGCAGCCAGGTCGGCGCCGTCGTCACCGTCGGGGCGCTCGTCCTCGTCGAGCCGGTCGTCCAGGGCGTGGTCGCGCTGCTCTCGGGCGGGCAGTCCGCCGCGGCGGCCTGGCTCCCGCTCGGCCTGGGCTCGCTCGCATCGACCGGGCAGGGCGTCGGGCAGCTGCTCGGCGGGGCCGCACCGTTCGGTGCGGCCGTAGCACTCGCAGGGCTGTGCGCCTGGGTCGCGCTCCTGCTCGGCGGCGGCGCGCTCGCGTTCGTGCGACGCGATCTCGCGTGAGCGCGCGCGTCGGCAGCCCGGCTCCCGTCCGGCTCCCTGTGCCTAGGGTGACACCGTGACCCTGACCCTGCGCCGACGGCTCGCGACGCTCGGGCCGCGCACCCCGACCGGCCGCGACGCCGTGCTCGCGGGCGTCGTCGTCGCCGCGACCGTGCTGCTCTACCTCGTCGTGGAGCGCGTGGTCGCGTCGGAGGCGGGTGTGCCGTTCGGCGCGGGGCCGGACGTCGAGATCGTGTCGGCGTGGGCGCGCGCCGCTGTCCTCGCCGTCGTCGTCGTCCAGGCGGCGTGCCTCGTCCTGCGACGCCGGAACCCGGTGATCTGCCTCGCGCTCACCGTCGCCGGGCAGGTCGCGCTGCTCGCGCTGCTGCCGCCCTACGTGTCGTTCCAGGCGCCGGCGACGCTCGTCGCCGCGTACTCCGTCGGTGCGTACGCCGCGCGCCGGACCGCGCTCGTCGCGGCCGGGGTGGCGGCGGCCGCGCAGGTGCTGCTCGGCTTCCCGCTCGGCGGGGTCGTGAGCGTGCCCGGCGGCGGCGCCTCCTACGGCGCGCAGGCGCTCAGCGCGCTCCTCTCCGCCGTCGTCACCTACCTCGGTGCGACCCTCGTCGGGGAGTACGTCGCCACGCGGCGCACCCTGCTCGTCGAGCTGCGCGACCGCGTGCACCGCGCCGAGCGCGAGCGCGAGGTCCTCGCCACGCAGGCTGTGCTCGAGGAGCGGGGCCGCATGGCCCGCGAGCTCCACGACGTCGCGGCGCACCACCTGTCCGGCATCGTCGTCCAGGCCGCCGCCGCGGAGCGCCTCGTCGACCCCGACCCGGAGCGTGCGAAGGAGTCGATGCGCCGCATCCGGGCGCAGGGCCGCGAGACGCTCGACAACCTCCGGCTCGTCGTCGGGCTGCTGCGCTCCCCCGGAGGCAGCGGCGGCGCCGAGGACGCGCCGCAGCCCACGCTCGACGACGTGCCCGGGCTCGTGGCCGACGCACGCGCGGCGGGCGCCGTCGTGCACGACGAGACGCGTGGCGAACCGTGGGACCTGCCCCCCGCCGCCGAGCTCACGGTCTACCGCGTGCTGCAGGAGGCCCTGTCCAACGCGCGTCGCCACGCACCGGGCAGGCCCGTCGACGTGCGACGCGAGTACGGGCCCTCCACGCTCGCCCTCACGGTCCGCAACGCCGTCCCGAGCACAGGTCCGCGCCTGCCCGCCGGGAGGGTGCCCGGCCACGGCATCGTCGGGATGACCGAACGGGCGACCATGATGGGCGGCACGCTCACGGCCGGTCCCGGCCCCGACGGCGCGTGGCACGTCCGCCTGACCGTCCCGCGCCTCCCGGTGGGTGCCCGGCGGACCCTGCCCGAGCCGCCCGGCCCACCGACCACCGAAACCCCGGAGGAATCGTGACCCGCGTGGTCCTCGTCGACGACCAGGCCGTCGTCCGTGCCGGCTTCACCGTGATCCTCGAGAGCGAGGGTCTCGAGGTGGTGGGCGAGGCGTCCAACGGTGCCGACGCCGTGCGCGTCGCGCGTCGCGAGCGCCCGGACGTCGTGTGCATGGACGTGCGCATGCCCGGCGGCGACGGCATCACGGCGACCCGCGCGCTCGCCGGACCGGACGTCGTCGACCCTGTCCCCGTGCTCGTCGTGAGCACGTTCGACCTGGACGACTACGTGTTCGGCGCGCTCGAGGCGGGCGCGAGCGGGTTCCTGCTCAAGGACGCCGAGCCCGACGTGCTGGTGGAGGCGGTCCGCCGGGTCGCTGCCGGGGACGGGCTCGTCGACCAGACGCTCACCCGCAGGGTCATCGACGAGTTCGCGCGCCGGCGCTCCCCGACGTCCCGGGACGAGGGTGCGGCGGCGTTGCTCACCGCGCGCGAGCACGAGATCGTCGCCCTCCTGTGCCGCGGGACGTCGAACGCGGAGATCGCGGAGGCGTTGTTCCTCGAGCCCAGCACGGTGAAGTCGCACCTCGGCCGCATCATGACCAAGACGGGCGCCCGGGACCGGGTCCAGCTCGTCGTGTGGGCGTACGAGCGGGGCGTCGTCACGCCGGGTGCCTGACCGCGCGTCACGCTGCTCGGTCCACCGGGCGCGGCGGCGCGAAGCGGGCGTGCACCGGTGCGTCGGCGACGTGCACCAGCGGCTCCTCGCCGACGGCGGGCCGGCCGGGCAGGCCGAGGCGGCTGAAGGCGTCCGTGGTGCAGGACGTGAGGACCCCACGGCGCAGCGTCCACGGCTCGTGCTCGACGGGGAACCGCCACAGCCGCCCGGCCCGGACCGCGTACGCGTTCCAGCGCGCGGTGAGCCAGTGCGCGAGGCCCGACGTCGCGTCCACCGCCTCGTGGGCGTGCACCGTGGCGTCGAACCGCAGCGCACGCCGTCGCGCGGGCTGGTGGGGCACGCGGAACGGCTCAGGGCCTGCCGTGGCGGCGAAGCGGTAGCGCCAGGGGCCCGTGGTCGGGGCGTCGACCGCCGCGCGGGCATGGTGGTACGGGACCCCGGCCGCTCGCGTGCCCGTGACGACGAGGTGCCGCGTGCACCACAGGCCGAGGAACCAGACGCCCGCCGTGCCGGTCCGGTCGCGCACGTAGACCCGGAGGTTGAGCTCGGGGAACGTCGACCAGCCGGACACCGCAGGAAGGGGCGGGAACCGGACGTCCGCCATGACGAACGGCACGAGGCCCACCCAGGTCGCGCCGTCGTACGTGTCGACGGTCAGCCCGGGCGGCAGCCAGGTCCGCACCAGGTCGGGGTCGACCTGCCGGTGCACGAACGCGAGGGACTCCCAGCGCTGCGAACCGACGCCCGGGAGCCGCACGTCAGTTCATCCGGAAGAGCAGCCCCTGCACGAGCGAGACGACCACACTCAGGACTGCCGCCCCGCCGAGCGCCGCGCCCGCCGCCGCCAGGCCCGTGCCCGCGTCCCGGCGGGCGAGCGCGAGCAGCCCGGTCACGAGCGCCACGAGTCCGGCGACGCCGCCCAGGAAGGTGTTGACGATCTGGATCGTGCTGAGCGTGATCGGGGAGTAGCCCGACGCCGAGAGGATGAAGGGATACAGGAGCGTGACGAGCGTGCCGACGAGCACCGTGACGAGACCGGCGACGAACGACGTCACGGCGAGCGCGGAACGTCGTCGGGCAGCCGACGGCAACCCTGCCGGCGCCGGGACGTCCGGCGGGCCATAGGGTGCGGGCATGCCGTAGGGCGCGGGAGCCCCGTTGCGCGCGGGCTGGTCGGCAGGTGAGCTCATGGCGGACATCATGCCCCGCGAGGTGCACCCTCGGTAAGGTCCGTCGACTCGTCGGGCTGGTACACGCACACCCACAGGGCCTCGGGGCGCACGCGCACGTCGAGACGCTCCGAGGGCTCGATCACGTCCCCGTCGACCTGGCGCGGCTGCGGACGGTCCGACACGATCGAGATCGACGAGCCGCGCACCACCTCCCGGCTCGGCACGCGGCTCTTGCCCCGGATCACACCGAACAGCAGCTGGAACCAGTGCTTGAGGTTGCGGGGCGCGATGATCGCGACCTCCATCTGCCCGTTGTCCGGCTCGGCGTCCGGGAGGATGTTCGTCCCCGCCTGCAGCCGCCCCACGTTCCCGACGAGCACGGTCCGCGCCCGACGGCGCCGCGTCTGCCCGTCGACCGTCACCTCGAGGTTCATCTCGTCGTCCGCGAGGTGCTTGAACGCCGAGACGACGTAGGCGAGGGCGCCCGCCTTCGCCTTGAGCGACGTCGGGGCGTCCTCCATCATCGCCGCGTCGAGCCCCATCCCGGCCATGACGGCGAACACCTGACCGTCGACCTCGCCGACGTCGATCGCCCGCCGGCCGCGCTCGAGCGCGAGCCGGATGCCGTCCTCGGGCTTCGGCGGGATGCCGAGGTTGGTCGCGAGCAGGTTCCCCGTGCCGCCGGGCAGGATCGCGAGCGCCGCGTCGGTCCCGACGAGCCCCTCGATCGCCGCCCGCACCGTGCCGTCGCCGCCGCTGACGAAGACGACCTCGGCGCCGTCGTCGACCGCCTGCCGCGCCTGCCCGGTCCCCGGGTCCTCCGCGGTGGTCTCGAGCCACGCGGGGGCGGGCCAGCCCGCGGCGACGAGCCGGTCGGTCAAGGTCGAACGGAGCTCGTCGAGCCCCTCGACCCGGTTGGGGTTGACGATCACCGCGGACTGCAGCGGTTCACGGTCGAGTCGTTGCTGGGCGGCGGGTTCGGAGGTCTCGTCGGTCGGCACCCGGTGAGTATGTCGCGAAGTGCCCCCGCTCGCCGAGGTGCCGAACCCCGGGTTGCCGCCCCATCAGCGGTTCGACGGGGCGGCAACCCGGGGTTCGGCGATGGTGCGTCAGGCCGTGAGGGCCTCCGGCGCGACGACGAGCCCCTCGGCCTCGGGCACGCGGTCGACCCGCACGACGTCGCCGTCCGCGATCTCCCCCGCGAGCAGCCGGCGCGCGAGCCGGTCGCCGATCTCGCGCTGCACGAGGCGCCGCAGCGGGCGGGCACCGTACGCGGGGTCGAAGCCCTCGAGCGCGAGCCACTCGCGCGCGGCGGGCGAGACGTCGAGCGTGATGCGCCGGTCGGCGAGGCGCGCCGCCAGGTGCTTCACGCTGAGGTCGACGATCCGGCCCAGCTCGTCGATGTTCAGGGGGTCGAACACGATGACGTCGTCCAGCCGGTTGAGGAACTCGGGCTTGAAGCTCGCCCGGACGGTGCTCATCACGGCCTCGCGCTTCGCCGCGTCGTCGAGCACCGGGTCCACGAGGAACTGCGACCCGAGGTTCGACGTGAGCACGAGGATGACGTTGCGGAAGTCGACCGTGCGGCCCTGGCCGTCGGTGAGGCGGCCGTCGTCGAGCACCTGGAGCAGGACGTCGAACACCTCGGGGTGCGCCTTCTCGACCTCGTCGAGCAGCACGACGGAGTAGGGCCGACGCCGCACGGCCTCCGTGAGCTGGCCGCCCTCCTCGTACCCGACATATCCCGGAGGCGCGCCCACGAGCCGCGCGACGGAGTGCTTCTCGCCGTACTCGCTCATGTCGATGCGCACCATGGCGCGCTCGTCGTCGAACAGGAAGTCCGCGAGCGACTTCGCGAGCTCGGTCTTGCCGACGCCCGTCGGGCCGAGGAACAGGAACGACCCGGTCGGTCGGTCCGGGTCCGCGACGCCCGCGCGCGAGCGCCGGACAGCATCGGACACTGCCGAGACCGCGGAGCTCTGGCCGATGAGGCGCTCGCCCACGACCTCCTCCATGTGCAGGAGCTTCTCCGACTCGCCCTGGAGCATGCGTCCCGCGGGGATGCCGGTCCACGCGGACACGACCTCGGCGATCTCGTCCGCGCCGACCTTGTCCGCGATCATCGGCGCCTGCTCGGCCACGGTCTCGGCCGCGTCCGTCGCCGCCTCCTGAGCCTCCGCCTCGTCCAGCTCGCGCTGCACCTGCGGGATCTCGCCGTACTGCAGCCGCCCGGCGGTCTCGAGGTCGCCCTCGCGCACCGCACGGTCGACGGCGGTGCGCAGCTCGTCGAGACGTGCGCGCAGGTCCCCGACGCGGTTGTGCCCGGCCTTCTCCGACTCCCAGCGCGCCGTGAGCGCAGCGAGCTCCTCGCGACGGTCCGCGAGGTCGGCGCGCAGCTTCTCGAGGCGGTCGAGGCTCGCGGCGTCGGTCGAGTCGGAGAGCACGACCTCCTCCATCTCCAACCGCGTGACGGCGCGCTGGAGCTCGTCGATCTCCACGGGGGACGAGTCGAGCTCCATGCGCAGGCGGGACGCGGCCTCGTCGACGAGGTCGATGGCCTTGTCGGGGAGCTGGCGGCCGGTGATGTAACGGTCGGAGAGGGTCGCGGCCGCGACGAGCGCGGAGTCCGCGATGGTCACCTTGTGGTGCGCCTCGTACCGCTCCTTCAGCCCGCGCAGGATCGCGACGGAGTCCTCGACGGACGGCTCGCCGACGTACACCTGCTGGAACCGGCGCTCGAGCGCCGGGTCCTTCTCGACGTGCTCGCGGTACTCGTCGAGCGTCGTCGCACCCACCAGGCGCAGCTCGCCGCGCGCGAGCATGGGCTTGAGCATGTTGCCGGCATCCAGTGACGAATCAGAACCTGAGCCCCCCGCACCGACGACCGTGTGCAGCTCGTCGATGAAGGTGACGACCTCCCCGTCGGACGAGCGGATCTCCTCCAGGACCGCCTTCAGCCGCTCCTCGAACTCGCCGCGGTACTTCGCGCCCGCGACCATGCTCGCGAGGTCGAGCGAGATCAGCCGCTTGCCCTGCAAGGACGTCGGGACGTCTCCCGCGACGATGCGCTGCGCGAGGCCCTCGACGACGGCGGTCTTGCCGACGCCCGGCTCGCCGATGAGGACCGGGTTGTTCTTGGTCCGGCGGGACAGCACCTGCACCACGCGGCGAATCTCCGAGTCGCGCCCGATGACGGGGTCGAGCCTGCCGTCCGCGGCCGCGGCCGTGAGGTCGGTGCCGTACTGCTCGAGCGCCTTGTACGTCCCCTCGGGGTTCGGGCTGGTCACGCGCGCGCTGCCGCGCACCGTCGGCAGGGCGGAGCGCAGCGCGTCGACGGTGGCGCCGGCCTGCTGGAGGATCGTGGCGGCCTGCGAGGCCCCGGCGGCGATGCCGAGGAGCAGGTGCTCGGTCGAGACGTACTCGTCGCCGAGCCCCTGCGCCTCCTTCGCGGCGTTCGCCAGCACGGCCGACGTGGCGCGCGACGCCGTCGGCTCGGCGACGGCCGAGCCGCTCGTCGTAGGCAGCGCGACGAGCGCGGCGCGGGCCTTCTGCCCGATCGCCTGCGGTGGCGCGCCGACGGCGTCGAGGAGCCCGACGGCGACCCCGCCGTCCTGGGCGAGGAGCGCGCCGAGGAGGTGGGTGGGCTCGAGCTGGGGGTTTCCGGCGGCCGACGCGGTCTGGATCGCCTCGCCGATCGCCTGCTGCGACATGGTCGTGAACTTGGTCTCCATGAGTGCTCCGGGTCGTCGGGAATGGTGTTCTGACCAGTGGAACGAGCAGAGACTTGAGTGTATTCCGCTCAACCCTGCTGGGCGACACGGGCCCCGTCACGGACGCTCGCGCGAAATCACCCCCGGTCCATTCCGTCTCAAAACGGTATCGACCCTCGCCCCGGGGGACGATCCACGAGAGACTGACGGGGTGAAAACCTCGCCCGTGCGACGCCGGATAGGCATCAGCGCACTCTTCGCCACCCTTGCCCTGCTGCTGTCCTCGTGCATGCGCGTCGACATGAACCTGACGCTCCACGAGGACGACACCGCCGACGGCACCATCATCATGGCGATCTCGGACGAGGCTGCGGAGACGCTCGGCATGGACCCGCAGGAGATGTGGGACCAGATGGGCTCCGAGATGGAGTCCGACATGCCCGAGGGCGCGACGCAGGAGCCCTACGCCGAGGACGGCTACACGGGCACCAAGATGACGTACGCCGGTCAGCCGATCTCCGAGATGTCGACGGGCGGCGCCGAGGAGCTGTCGATCACGCGCGAGGGCGACGAGTTCGTCGTCAGCGGCACCATGGACATGACCGGCGAGGAGTTCGACCCGAGCACGGGCGACGAGCAGGCCGACGAGATGACCCGCCAGATGATGGAAGGCTTCGAGGTCCGGATCTCGGTCACCTTCCCGGGCGAGGTCGGCGAGACCAACGGCGAGGTCGACGGGACGACCGTGACGTGGTCGCCCGTGATGGGCGAGACGAACGAGATCTCCGCACGCGGTTCGGCGATCGAGGGCGGCGGCGCAGCGGCGGGCGACGGCACGGAGTCCGACGAGGGCACGGACGCGGACAGCGACACCGGCGGCGCCGACGACCAGAGCACGACGGGCTCCGGCGGCGACGCCTCCGAGGACTCCGGCTCGGGCTTCCCCTGGTGGATCCTCCTCGTGATCGGCGGCATCGTGCTGCTGGGTGTCATCGGCCTCGTGCTGTGGCTGGTCCTGCGGAAGAAGCCCGACGCGCAGGACGGCCAGGCCGCCTACGGCCAGACGCCGTACCCGGGCCAGCCCGGTCAGCAGTACCCGGGCCAGCAGCAGGGCGGCTACCCGGGTCAGCCCGGTCAGCAGGGCGGCTACCCGGGTCAGCTCGGTCAGCAGGGCGGCTACCCGGGTCAGCCCGGTCAGCAGGGCGGCTACCCCGGCCAGCCCGGCCAGCCCGGTCCGCAGCAGGGCGGGTACCCGGGCCAGCCGCCCCGGCCGGGCGCGTACCCGCCCGCGCAGCCCGGCCAGTACCCCGGCCAGCAGGGTCAGAACCCGGGACAGCAGGGTCAGTACCCCGGCCAGCAGGGCCAGTACCCGGGCCAGCAGCCCCGGCCGGGCGCCTACCCGCCCGCGCAGCCCGGTCAGCAGTACCCCGGCGCGCACCCGCAGGTCGCGCCGACGGCACCGCTCCCGCCGCAGCAGCCCACCCAGCCGATGCCACCCGTCCCGCCCGCACAGGGCCCGGGTCAGCCGCCGCAGGCTCCCGGTCCGGACGGACAGGGCACGGACGGCCGCGACGACGGGTTCGACGACGCGACTCGTCTGCGTCCGCCGCCCGCTGAGTGACGTGCTCCGGGGCTGAGCCGGAGGACGCCGCAGGTCCGGCTCAGCCCCAGAGCGGCACGTCGGGGACGTAGGCGAGAGCCACGTCCCCGACGTGCTCGTCGACGTCCGCGAGCGTCGCCGGGGCCCAGCGCGGGTTGCGGTCCTTGTCGACGACCTGCGCGCGGATTCCCTCCACGAGGTCCGGCTGGGTGTCGACGAACCAGGTGACGAGCCCGTACTCCTGGGTGAGCGCCGCACGCAGGTCGGGCAGGGACCGGGCCGCGCGGACCCCGGCGAGCGCCACGGTCACGGCGGTCGGGGAGAGGGTGCCGAGCTGGTCCGCCTCCGCGCCGGCCGCCTCGTCGCCGGCCCGCGCGGCGTCGCGCAGCCTCTCGACGATCTCGGGCACCGTGGCCCCCGCGTAGCAGCGGTCCACGCGAGCCTGGCGGGCGGCCAGCGCGGAGGGCGGCGGCTCGATCGAGTGCAGGCGCGCCACCTCGTGGACCGCCTCGTCGTCCAGCGGGTCGACCCCGGCGACGGCGAGCGCCACCAGGTCGGATCGCAGCAGATCGAGCCGCTCGCTCGGGACGAAGTGGTCCGCGAGCCCGGCATGGACGGCGTCGGCGCCGTCCATGGTCACGGCGCCGAGCGCGAGGTGCTCGCCCAGGCAGCCCGGTGCGCGCGCGAGCAGCCACGACCCGCCGACGTCCGGTGTGAAGCCGATCCGCGTCTCCGGCATCGCGACACGGGAGCGCTCCGTCACGACGCGCACCGTCGCGTGCCCGCTCAGCCCGACCCCGCCCCCCAGGGTGATGCCGTCCATGATCGCGACGACGGGGACGGGGCTCTCGGCCACCGCCACGTCGACGGCGTACTCGCGCCGGAAGTAGAGGTGCGCGTCCCCCCGGCGGCCCGCCACGACCTGCGCGTACAGCTCGCGGATGTCGCCGCCGGCGCAGAACCCGCGATCCCCGGCACCGTCGAGCAGCAGGACCCGGACCGTCGGGTCGTCGCGCCAGGCGGCGAGGGTGTCGGCGATCTCGCCGAGCATGTCGTACCCCAGCGCGTTGAGCGCCCGCGGCCGGTCGAGGGTCAGGTGGCCGACGCCGTCGTCGGCGCGGGCGATGATCTGGCTCGTCATCCGCCTCACGGTACCGTCGGGCATGGCTTCCGCGACCCACGACTGGCGACCTGACGTGCTCGGCGACGACTGGGTGGCGCGTGACCTCGACCTGCCCGACGGCGCGGTCGCCACCCTCGTCCGGACGGCCCGGCCCGACGTCGGGCCGGGTCCCACGCCGGGGGCCGAGAATCCTGCGCGCCCCGCGGTGCTCTACGTGCACGGGTTCATCGACTACTTCTTCCAGACGCACGTCGCTGCGGCGTTCGCGGAGCGCGGGTACCCGTTCTACGCGCTCGACCTGCGCGGGTACGGGCGCTCGATCGGGCGGGGCACGGGCGCACCGTCACGCCCGGACGACGACCCGAACTTCGTCACCGATCTCGCGGTGTACGCCCAGGACCTCGACGCAGCCGTGCGCGCGATCCGCGACGAGGGTCACGAGCACGTCGTCGTGCTGGGGCACTCGACGGGCGGCCTGGTCGCGAGCCTGTGGGCGGACGCACGCCCGGGCCGGGTGGACGCGCTGGTGCTCAACAGCCCGTGGTTCGAGCTGAACGAGTCGTGGCTGTTCCGCGGGCCGGTGACGTGGGTGGTCGACGTCGTGGGGCGGGTCGCCCCACGGCTGGTCGTCGGGCACCTGGACGAGAGCTGGGCGACGGCGCTGCACGCGAGCACGGGCGGCGAGTGGGCCTTCGACCTGGCCTGGAAGCCGCTCGAGGGGTTCCCGGCCCGGGCCGGGCTCCTGCGGTCGGTGCGGCGCGCGCACCACCGCGTGGCGCGTGGGCTGTCGATCGACGTGCCGGTCCTCGTGCTCGCGTCGGCGCGCAGCGGTCCGTCGTCGGGATGGCACGAGGAGCTGCTGACGACGGACTCGGTGCTCGACGTCGAGCACATCGTGGATCGCGCGGCGCGCCTGGGCGACGACGTGACGGTCGTGCAGGTCGAGGGTGGCGCGCACGACCTGGCGCTCTCCCCCGAGCCCGCCCGCTCGACCTACCTGCGCGAGGTGCTCGACTGGCTCGACGCGCGCACCTGACCGGCCACGTCTCTGCCGTGTCCGAATCCCGCTAGCCATTGTCGGTGGCGCGCGCGAGGATCGACGCATGACGACGACCACGACCATCCCCGACCGGGCGACCACGCACCCGGGCGACGCGGTGTTCGACGAGCGCTACCGCGCCATCGCGTCGCGCGACCGCCGGTTCGACGGGCAGTTCATCACCGCCGTCCGCACCACCGGCATCTACTGCCGCCCGTCGTGCCCCGCGCGCACCCCGAAGCCGGAGAACGTGACGTTCTACCGCACGTCGGCCGCCGCGCACGAGGCCGGCTACCGCGCCTGCAAGCGCTGCCTGCCCGAGGCCGTCCCCGGCACACCGAGCTGGGACCTCGGCCGGGACCTGTCGGCGCGCGCGATGCGCCTCGTCGCGGACGGCGTCGTCGACCGCGAGGGCGTCGACGGGCTGGCCGCGCACCTCGGCTACTCGTCGCGGCACGTGCACCGTGTGCTCGTCACCGAGCTCGGCGCCGGCCCGGTCGCGCTCGCCCGCGCCCTGCGCGCCCAGACGGCGCGGGCCCTGATCACGGGGACGGACCTGTCCCTGTCCGACGTCGCGTTCGCCGCCGGGTTCGGCAGCATCCGGCAGTTCAACGACACGCTCGCCGAGGTGTTCGACACGACCCCGAGCGAGCTGCGGCGACGGGCACGTCCGGCCGGAACGGCCGTCGGTGCGCCGGCCGTGAGCCGCACCGGGACGGTCCGGGATACCGCGCCGGGCACGGCCCTCGCCGCGCTGTCGCTCGCCCTGCCGCTGCGCGAGCCGTACGACGCTCCCGGCGTCTTCGGGTTCCTCGCGGCCCGCGCCGTCGGCGGGGTCGAGGTCGTCGAGGTGTCCGACCCGGCCCACCTGTCGTACGCCCGCGCCCTCACGCTCCCCCACGGCCCGGCAGCGTTCCGCGCCACCTACAGCCGACCGGGCGCGACGACCAGGGCGCTGCCCGACGTCGCGGGCGGGTTCCGCGTCGACCTGGAGCTCACGTCGATGGCGGACCTCCCGGCCGCCATCGCGCGAGTCCGCCGGCTGTTCGACCTCGACGCGGACCCGCTCGCCGTCGACGCCGCGCTCGGCGCAGACCCCGCGCTCGCGGCGTCCGTCGCCGCGACGCCCGGCGTGCGCGTGCCGGGCGCCGTGGACGGGACGGAGATCGTCGTCCGCGCGCTCGTCGGGCAGCAGATCTCCGTCGCCGCTGCCCGCACGCACCTGTCTCGCCTCACCACCGCGCTCGGGACGCCGTTCGCGTCACGGCTCGGGCCGACCCACCTCTTCCCGACCGCCACGCAGATCGCGGCCCACGGGTCCGACCACTTGCGCGGCCCGGCGCGACGGGTCTCGTCGATCCTCGGCGTCGCTCGGGCGCTCGCCGACGGCGACCTCACCCTGTGCGTCGGGGACGACCCCGCGGCCCTGCGTGCGGCGCTCGAGGAGCTGCCCGGCGTCGGGCCGTGGACGTCCGGGTACGTCGCGATGCGGGTGCTGCACGACCCCGACGTCCTGCTCGACGGCGACCTCGCCCTGCGCGCGGGCGCCCGCAGCCTCGGCCTGCCCGACGACCGTCGCGCACTGACCGCACACGCCGAGCGCTGGGCGCCCTGGCGTTCCTACGCCGCGATGCACCTGTGGCGCGCGGCCTCGGCTCCACCGCGGCCCTCCCCCACCGTCCGGACCGTCCAGACCACTCCGAAGGAGCGCTCATGACCACGACGACCTCGGCCCGACCGGCCGTCACCCATGGCACCGCCGACACCGTCGGCACCGCCGTCACGACCACCGTCCCCACCCCCGACGGCCCGTTCACCGTCGTCGCGGCGCCCGACGGCGCGGTGCTCGCCTCCGGCTGGACCGCGGACCCCGCGGCGCTCGTCGCGCTCGTCCACCCCGACCTGCGACCCACGGACGTGAGCTCCGTGCCCGACGACGCACCCGCGGTCGCGCGGCCCGTCGCCGCGGTGCGCGCGTACTACGCGGGCGACGTCCGTGCGATCGACGACGTCCCCGTCCGCCAGGTCTCCGGCCCGTTCCGCGCGCACGCGTGGGACGTGCTGCGCACCGTCGAGCCGGGCGGCCCGGTGACGTACACGCGCTATGCCGAGCTGTCCGGTCGGCCCGCCGCCGTGCGCGCCGCCGCCGGTGCGTGCGCCATGAACGCCGCCGCGCTGTTCGTCCCGTGCCACCGCGTGCTGCGTACCGACGGCTCGCTCGGTGGCTTCCGCTACGGGCTCGACATCAAGCGCAGCCTGCTGGCCCGGGAGTCGGCTCCGTCCGACGCGACACCGTCACAGGTGCCGGCACCGGCGTCGTCACGCGTGTGACGAGTCCGGGTCGGTCAGGTCAGCCCCAGCCGAACAGCTGCGTCCACACCCGGTCCGCGTACCCGACGCCGATCTCCCGGAAGTCGCAGTTCAGGATGTTCGCGCGGTGGCCCGGGGAGTCCATCCACGCCCGGACGACGTCCGCGGCGGTGGCCTGTCCCTTCGCGATGTTCTCCCCCGAGGGGTTCGCGTAGCCCTGCGCCTTCGCACGGTCCCAGGGCGACCGGCCGTCGAGGCTCGTGTGGTCGAAGTAGTCCTGGGCGAGCATGTCCTCGCTGTGGAGCTGCGCCGCGGCGGTGAGCCGCTCGTCGACGACGAGCGGATCGCAGCCGGCCTCGGCCCGCTCGGCGTTCGTGAGGTCGGCGACAGCCGTTGCCTCCGCGGTCGGGCCGCCGGGTTCGGGCGTCGGTGTGACCGCGCGGGGTCGCACGACGACGTCCCCCGACTCCGGCTCGGGCCCGGTCGCGTCCTCGCCGCCCCCGGCGCCGTCGTCCCCGTCCGTACCACCGGTCGCAGTGTCGTCCTCGCTCGCGCCCGGCGACCCGTCCGGTGTCGCCTCGGTGTCCGGCGCGACACCCGGTGCCTCGTCGGTCGCGGTCCCGTCCGCACCGGGGTCCGTGGCGTCGTCGGTACCGGGCGGGCTGGACGGGTCGGACTCTGCCGGGTCCTCGGCTGCCTCGTCGTCAGGCGCGCCTCGCTCGGACGCACCCGCGACGCCGTCCGGGGTCCCCGTCACGGGCGTGCCGGACGCCTGGTTCTCAGCGTGCTGCGCGACGAGCTCACCGACCTGCGACCCGTCCTGCCACGTCAGGGCCGCGACGACCGGCCCGAACCGCCCGGCATGCTCGGGCAGGACCTCCCCCGTCGCGGTCGCGGTGACCAGCCCGACCGTGGGTCCGAGGACGAGGACCGCGGCGATCCCGGCCGTCGTCGCGCCTGCCGCGCCGGGCGCGAGCCGCAGGTGCCGAGCGGGACCGCGGGGACGTCGTCGGGCAGCGGTCGGTGCCGCAGGGGCCAGGCTCGTGATCGCGGCACGCGACGGGTTCCCCGCGCGGTGGCGGGGGTTTCGCTGCACGGCCATCGCCCGACCCTAGCGAGATCTGTCCCGGATGGGTACCGGTGCCCGGTTCGTCCTCACACCAGGGACGGCTCCTCCGGCGTGGACACGGTGAACACCGCACCCGCGACGAAGGGCGACCGGGTCGCCGCGCGCTCGAGCTCGTCGAGCCGCCGCGCGACGTCCACCTCGGCCGCGTTCCCCGTGAGGTCGACGCTCGCCACCAGGTAGAGCGAGCGCGGGCCCACGTACTCCAGGCGCAGGTAGGTGACGCGCTCGACCTGCGGCATGTCGGCGATCGCGCGCAGCACCGCGTCGCGCGTCCGGGGCTGCGCGGCCTCGCCGACGAGGAACCGGCGGTTGCGGTCGATGAGCACGACGGACACCACGGCCAGCACGAGACCGACGACGATCGACCCGATCGCGTCCGGCACGGGCGACCCGGTGAGCTGGTGCGCGAGGACGCCGGCGAACGCCACGACCAGGCCGACGAGCGCGGCCGCGTCCTCGGCGAAGACGGCCCGCAGGGTGGGGTCGGACGTCGCGAGGACGTACTCCAGGGTCTCGCGCTCCGCCTGCTGCGCCTCGGCCCGCACCTGCCGCCGGGCCCGCAGGAACGACACTCCCTCGAGCACGAACGCCAGCCCGAGGACCGCGTACGCGACGCCGAAGCTCCCTGCCGGCTCGGGGTCGAGCAGCTCCTGCACGCCGTGGGTGATGGACACCCCCGCACCGACGGCGAACAGCCCGATCGCGGCGAACATCGACCACACGTAGGCCTCGCGACCGAATCCGAGGGGGTGCGCGCCGTCGGCGGGACGGCGGGACCGGCGGTCCGCGATCAGCAGGAACACCTCGTTCCCCGTGTCCGCCCAGGAGTGGACCGCCTCCGCCAGCATCGACGCCGACCCCGTCACGGCGGCGGCGGCGGACTTCGCGACCGCGATGAGCGCGTTCGCGGCGAAGGCGACGATGACCGTGACGGTGCTGTCGGAGCCGGGGTCGTCGCGCTGCACGACGCGCGGGCTGGTGCTCTCGGCGCTCGGCATGGTGCCGGTCTACCACGCGGCCCGTGGTCCGGCACCCCGGTCCCGGACCTACCGCGCGGTGGGGGCCGAGGCGTCGTCCTGGTCGTCGGTGTCCTCGCGCTCGGCCACGTCCTGGTCGTGCGTCAGCTCGTCCACGACGAGGTGAGCGGTGTCGATCTTCCCCGTGCGGTACCCGGCGCGCCCGACCATGTGGGCCGCGACGGGAGACGTGAGGAGCTGGAAGACCACGACGAGCGCGAGCGTCGCGACGGCACCCCACGAGCGCAGCCGCAGGGCGAGCCCGAGCAGCACGAGGATGAGCCCGAGCACCTGCGGCTTCGTCGCGGCGTGCATGCGTGCCAGCAGGTCGGGGAACCGCACCACGCCGACGCCCGCGGCGAGCGCGAGAAGAGCGCCGAGCAGCAGCAGCACCGCCGACACGATGTCCGCGACGCCGTCCCAGAACGCGCCGTCCATCACTGCACCTCCCCGTCTGCCGCCGTGCCGTGGTGGTCGGGGTCGATCGCCCGGTCGCGCTCGGCCTCCTCAGCGGCTCGGCGCTCCGCATCCTCGCGGGCCACCTCCTCGGGCGTCCGGATACGACCCTCGCCCTCGGGCTCGACCGACGCGAACCGCGCGATCGTCACCGAGCTGATGAACCCGACGAGCGAGAGCACCACGAGCAGCGGGATCGTGTCGGTGCGGCGCGAGAAGGCGGCCTCGAGCGCGATCGCGGTGACGAGCGTCGTCGTGAAGACGTCCAGGGCGATCGTGCGGTCGAGCATCGTCGGACCGCGCTCCGCCCGCACCACGGCGAGCGTCGCCGCGGCGCCCAGGAGCAGGGCGGACGTGATCACGACGACGAGGTAGACGGTGTCCGTCACGACGAGCCCCCGTTCTGCCCGGGCGGTACGGCCGCGCCGGTCTCGTGGCCGGGCCGGCCGCCGCCGGAGCCGGGGTCGCCGGACCGGGGTGTGCCGCCGGAGCCGTGGTAGAGCCCGGCGGCGCGCAGGTCCTCGTTCGACGCGAACGCGTGCAGGACACGCGCCTCGAGCGCGAGCGTGTCGGCCCGGACCTGCTCGACGCCGCCGGCCTGGTCCACGTCGAGGACGTGGAGGTACAGCATCCCGGTGAGGCGGTGCGCCTCGACGACGAGCGATCCGGGGACCAGCGAGCTGAGCTCGGCGGTCATGGTCATGTAGATGTCCGACGGGTTGCGCAGGCGCACGCCCACGACGGCGCCCCGGGGTGTGCGGCGCGGGTCGAACGCGAGGAAGCTGACCTGGAACGAGGCCGTGACGAGATCGGCGGCGAACCGCGCGAGGAGCACGAGGACCGACCACGGGCGCACGCGCCCCTTGGACGTGATGGACGGCAGCGGGAAGGCGACGATCACGAGCGCGCCGAGGATCGCACCGGCCACGACGTTGCCCCAGGAGAGGTCGCCCCAGAGCATGACCCAGACGATGGTCAGCCAGACGACGGTGCGCCACTGGGTGGTGACCCGGCGGAAGGACCGGCTGGCGACGGTGCTGCGCCGCGGGTGCAGGCTCATGAGCCCTCGGCCTCCTCGGTGGCGTCGCTGGACACGCCACGCCCCCGGTCGGACCCGTCGGGGAAGACCGCGTCGACGTACGTGTGCCCGTCGAGCAGCGTCTGGGCGGCACGCTCCGTGTAGGAGTACAGCGGCCCGGCGACGATCGTCAGCGCGAGGCCGAACGCCACGAGCGCGGCGGCCGGACCGACCATGCCGCGCGGCATCGTGATCCCGGCCGGGATCTCGACCGGGGGCGTCTGCCAGAACGCCTTGTTCCACGCCTTGACGATCGCGTACAGCGTGAGCAGCGACGTCACGACGGACCCGACGACGAGCGCCCACGTGAGCGGCGTGCCCTGCGCGACGCCCTCCTCGAGCAGGCCGAGCTTGCCGAGGAACCCCGACAGCGGCGGGATGCCGGCGAGGTTCATCGCGGGGATGAAGAAGAGGATCGCGAGCCCCGGCGCGAGCTTGGCGAGCCCGCCGAGACGGTCGAGCGACGTCGACCCGCCACGCCGCTCCACGAGCCCGACGACGAGGAAGAGCGTCGTCTGGACGGTGATGTGGTGCACGACGTAGAAGATCGCGGCCGACATCCCGGGCTCGGAGGCGAGCGCGATGCCGAAGATCATGAACCCGATGTGGCTCACGAGGGTGAAGGACAGCAGTCGTTTGATGTCGTTCTGCGCGACGGCGCCGAGGATGCCGACGACCATCGTCAGCAGGGCGAGCCACAGGAGGAGCTCGTCGACGCGGCTGTCGGGCGGGAAGAGCAGGGTCTGCGTGCGGATGATCGCGTAGACCCCGACCTTGGTGAGCAGGCCGGCGAACACGGCGGTGACCGGGGCGGGCGCCGTCGGGTAGGAGTCGGGGAGCCACGACGACAGCGGGAAGAGCGCGGCCTTGATCCCGAACGCGAGGAGCAGCAGGAGCTGGATGGTCAGCCGGACCCCGGGGTCGATGTCGGGGAACCGCTCCGAGAGCTGGGCGAGGTTGACCGTGCCCGTCGCGGCGTACGTGAGCGCGATGGCGACGAGGAAGATGATCGACGACAGGAGCGCGACGACGACGTAGATCGACCCCGCGCGGATGCGCTCGCCCGTCCCGCCGAGCGTGAGCAGCACGTAGCTCGCGGCGAGGAAGATCTCGAACCCGACGTAGAGGTTGAACAGGTCCCCGGACAGGAAGGCGTTGAAGACGCCCGCGGCGAGCACCATGAACGTCGGGTGGTAGATCGCGACCGGCGCCTCCTCGTCGCCGTCGGCCACGCCCTGGGCGAGCGAGTACAGCAGGACGCAGAGCATGACGAAGCTCGAGACGGTGAGCATGAGCGCCGAGAGCCGGTCCGCGACGAGGTCGATGCCCACCGGAGCCGCCCACTCGCCGACGTCGACGACCACCGGGCCCGCGTCGGCCGCGACGAGCAGCACGACCGACGTCGCGAGCACGAGAGCGAGCGCCGCCGTCGCGATGATCCGCTGGGCGCGAGCGTGGCGCCACAGCGCCAGCGTGAGCCCGGCCGCGATGAGCGGAAGCACGACGGGCAGGGGGACGACGGTGCGTGCGACCTCGGTCAGGTCCATCAGCGCTCCTCCCCCTCGTCGTCGTCCGTGCCGTGCGGCCGGGACCTCTTGCGGCCGAGCCGCGCGTCGGTGATCCCGTCCCCGTCGGCGTCGGTCTCGTCGTGCACCTCGGCGGCCTCGTCGTCGAGCGTCTGGCCGCTCTCCTCGGTGTCGAGGTCCTCGAACGCCGGGGCGTTGCGCGCCGCGTGCCGGGCGACGCGGCGGTCCTCGAGGTCGTCCTGCACCTCGTCGTGGCCGTGGAGCTGCCACGAGCGGTAGGCCATGGCGAGCACGAAGGCCGTGAGGCCGAGCGTGATGACGATCGCCGTCAGCGCCATCGCCTGCACGAGGGGGTCGCTCATCTCCGCGTCGGGCGTCGTCCCGACGATGGGCGCGCCTCCCGGGCGGCCGCCGGCGACGAGGAACAGCAGGTTGGCGCCGTTGCTGAGCAGGATGAAGCCGAGGAGCACGCGCGTGAGGCTGCGTTCGAGGAGCAGGTACACCCCGACGGTGAACGACACCCCGATCGCCAGCACGAGCACGAGGCTCGGGGTCATGTCGATCACGCCTGCGGGACCGGTCATCGCCGACCACCGCCGATCGCGTCCGGCTCCATGGCCTCGAGCGGGCCGGTGTCTTCGCCGGGCTCCTGCCCGGAGGCCGCGCGCTCCGTCTGTCGGTCGATCTCTGCGCCGAGGGTGCGCAGGATGTCGAGGACGAGGCCGACGACGACGAGGAAGACCCCGATGTCGAAGAACACCGTCGTGACGAACTTGACGTGCCCGAACACCGGCAGCGTGAGCTGGAGGATCGCGCTCTGCAGGACCGACCCCCCGAAGAGCAGCGGCACGGCACCCGCACCGGCCGACAGGAACAGCCCCGTCCCGAGCAGGAGGCCCGGGTGCACGGGGGCGGCCTCACCCAGCTCGTAACGACCGCCCGCCAGGTACCGCACGGTCAGGGCGACGCCGACGACGAGCCCGGCCGCGAACCCGCCGCCCGGGTTGTTGTGGCCCGAGAAGAGCAGGAACAGCGCGAAGACGATCATCGAGTGGAAGAGCACGCGCGTGACGACCTCGAAGATCACGGACCGCCGCTGCGGCGCGAGCGTCCGGCCGGCTCGCAGCCACACGGACATGCGCGGCTGCGAGGTGTCGTCCACGCCGCGGCGGCGCAGCGCTGCGCCCGGGTCCGGCTCGCCGCCCCAGACCCCGGAGCCCTTGCCGGTCGTCGCGCCCGTGACGGCCTTCGCGTTCGCGGTCCGCAGGACCTCGCCGCTGCGCGTGCGCAGGAAGACGAGCGACGCGACGCCGGTCGCCGCGGCCAGCAGGACCGAGATCTCTCCCATCGTGTCCCAGGCGCGGATGTCCACCAGGGTGACGTTCACGATGTTCTTCCCGCCGCCCCACTCGTACGCCTCCGCGGGGAAGTGCACCGAGACCGGCGTCGCGACGCGTGCGAGGGGCACGACGACCGCGAGGCCCATCATCACGACGCCCACCGCGACGGCGATCCCCAGCCGCACCCAGCGGCTGCTCGCGAGCGGGCGGTCGGAGAAGTAGGGGGGCAGGCGGCGCAGCACGAGCACCATGACGACGAGCGTGATGGTCTCGACCAGGACCTGGGTGAGCGCGAGGTCCGGGGCGCCGTGCAGGAGGAAGAGCACGGCGTTGGCGTAGCCGGCGATGCCGATGAGCACCACGGCCTTGAGCCGGCGACGCGACCGGGCCGCGAGGACCGAGGACACGCAGATCGCGACGACCGCCGCCAGCTGGGCCGGCCGGTCCCAGGCCTTGACCTGCTCGGGCCAGCTCGTCTGCACGACCATGACCAGTCCTGGCCCGAGGACCAGCACCGTGAGGATGATGCCCAGGTACAGCGGCAGGGAACCACGCTGGGTGATCGCCGTGACGTCCGCGGCGAGGTCGTCGAGCTTGCGCATGACCCGGCGGTAGGTGACGTCGGCCTCCGGGACCGTCCACAGCGACGCCTGGAAGCGCTCGACGCGCGACCGCTGCCAGAACAGCAGCGCTCCCACGACAAGCACGAGGACGGTGAGGACGAGCGCCGGCGTGACGCCGGCCCACAGGACGAGGTGCCCGGGCTCGCCCTCCGGGTAGGTCTCGGCGTAGGGCTGGAGGAGGTCCTCCCCGAAGTGCGGGACGAGCGCCGCCGCCAGCCCGAGCACGGCGAGGACGACCGCCGGCGCGACGAGGAGGAACGGGAGCTTCTTGATCGTGGTGGGGTCGATGGGCGCGTCGTCCGCGGCGAACGCCGGCCCGCGCCCGCCGCGGAGGTCGAGGTGCTCGTTCGCGGGGACCGGCGACCCGCGCCGCTTGTGGGACGAGAACGCACCCCACCAGAACCTCAGCCCGTAGGCGACGGTGAACATGGACCCGACGACGACGGACCACAGGACGATTGCGTCCAGCCAGCCCGGGCCCCCGCCGTGCAGGAGCGACTCGAGCGCAGCCTCCTTCGCGACGTACCCCGCGAACGGCGGCAGCCCGATCATCGAGGCCGTCGCGAGCCCACCGGCAACCGCGGTCCACGGCAGGGCGCGCCCGACGCCGGTGAGACGTCTCAGGTCACGGGTGCCGGTCGCGGCGTCGACAGCACCCACGACGAGGAAGAGCGCGGCCTTGAACATCGCGTGCGCGCCGATCATCGCGAGCCCGGCGAGGGCGGCCGACCGCGTGCCCAGCCCGACGAGGAGGATGATCAGGCCGAGCTGGCTCACGGTCCCGAACGCGAGGACGAGCTTGAGGTCGTACTGGCGCAGGGCGCGGTAGCCGCCGACCAGGAGCGTCCCGGCCCCGAGCGAGATGACGATCGCCCGCCACACCGTCGTGTCGGAGTACGCGGGAGCGAACCGCGCGACGAGGTAGACGCCGGCCTTCACCATCGCGGCCGCGTGGAGGTACGCGCTCACCGGCGTCGGCGCGGCCATGGCGGCGGGCAGCCAGAAGTGCAGCGGGATGAGCGCCGACTTGCTGATGGCACCCACGAGGACGCACACGATCGCCGCCGTCACGGCACCGCCCGTGGGCGGGTCGGCGACGATCTCCGACAGCCGGAACGTGCCCGCCTGGACACCGAGCACGATCACCCCGACGAGCAGGGCCAGGCCGCCCGCCGTCGTCACGACGATCGCCTGCATGGCGGCCCGCCGGCTCGCCTTGCGGTCCGCGTAGTGGCCGATCAGCAGGTAGGAGAAGACGGTCGTGAGCTCCCAGAACACGAACAGCAGGAGCACGTCGTCCGCGACGACCAGCCCGACCATCGCACCCGCGAACGCGGTGAGGACCCCGCCGAACCGCCGCAGCCCCTGGGCCGTCGGCGAGAAGTACGCGGAGCAGTAGACGAGGACGAGCGCCCCGACGCCGCCGACGAGCAGCAGCATGAGCCAGGACAGCGTGTCCATGCGGAACGCGAGCTCGAGCCCCAGGCCGGGCACCCACTCGACCACCGCGGTCGGGTGGTCGCCCTCCATGACGCGTCCGGTCCACGCGAGGGCGTAGGCCGCCGCGGACGCCGGCGCGAGCGCCATGACGAGGAACGCGCGCCGCCCGAGGACGGAGACGAGTGCGGGCGCGCCGAGTGCCATCGCGAGGTGCGCGAGAAGCACGTAGAGCACGGGCCACTCCGTCCGGGTCGGGGGCGGGTTGGGCTGCGGCCATTTTATCGTTGCCTGGGCCGTGCTCCGTCCGTGACCTGTGCCACGGTCACAGGTCCTCGGGCTCGAGCAGGAACTCGGCCTCGTCCGCGACCTCGCCGCCGACCGCGCCGTGCAGGGTCCGGGTGACGTCCGCGACGACCTGCGCGGCACGCTTGCGCGCGACCCGGTGGTCCAGGGACGGCTGCTCGCGCTGGGACTCGACGAGGTCCTGCGGCTCCCAGCGCACGCGGTAGGACACCGCTCCCTGGGACGCCCACGGCAGACCACGGAGCAGGAGCGGGAGCTGCTCCTCGCCGCCGATCTCGACCGCGACGAGGCCGTCCATCCCGAGGTCCACGATCAGCCCGTAGCCGTCGAGGACGGACCCGGTGGTCAGCGCCTCGATGTCGACGTCGTCCGCGCGGGCGTGGATCGCGCGGCGCACGTCCGGGTCCATCTTCTCGCCCGGGTACAGGGGGAGCTCGGTGATGCCCTTCGGCGGGCCCTGGTACGAGCGGCCCTCCGTCGCGAGCGTCACGCGCGTCTGCGTACGACCGACGAGCGCCACCGCCGCGTTCGGGTCGAGCCACACGTCCGAGTACAGGGTCATGTCGACCGCGACCCCCGGGTCCGGCGTGAGCACGACACCCGGACCCGCGGGGTCCTGGACGTCGGTCCGGACCGAGCCACCGAGCCTGCGGGCCGCGGCGACGAGCCAGGTGACGAGGCGCTCCTCCTCGCGCGTCGGCAGGCCCGCCGGGAAGGCACGCCCGACGCCGTCACGGTCCCCGCCGCCCGGGTAGGGAGCCTCGCCGCGCTCGCGCGGGCACACGACGTCGAACACGAGCGCCGTGCCCGGCGGGAGGCCGGAACCGGCCGACGCGTACGGGCCGGTGAGGGACGAGTGCCGGGACGTCCGCAGCACGCCGGGCTGTCCCGGGGCGGCGACCCGGGCGGGCGGGACCAGCGGCTCCGTCCCGTCCGGCGCGACGTCCCAGCGGGCGCCCGCGAACCGTGACAGGGCGAGGGTCTCGATCTCGTCGACGACGACGTCCCCGGGCAGCCCGAGCAGGTGCCGCGCCTGGTAGCGCTGGGCCGGGCCGGGACCGTCGGGGTTCGGGAGCGGGGGCAGCGGCGTCATCGGTCCTCGCCTCAGACGTCCGTGCGGTGGAAGCTCTGCCACGAGCGCGAGGCCGTCGGGCCGCGCTGCCCCTGGTAGCGCGAGCCGTAGACGCTCGAGCCGTACGGGTTCTCGGCGGGCGAGGACAGCCGGAAGAAGCACATCTGCCCGATCTTCATGCCCGGCCACAGCATGATCGGGAGCGTCGCGACGTTGCTCAGCTCCAGGGTGACGTGGCCGGAGAAGCCCGGGTCGACGAAGCCCGCGGTCGAGTGCGTGAGGAGCCCCAGCCGGCCGAGGCTGGACTTGCCCTCGAGCCGTGCCGCGACGTCGTCGGGCAGGGTCACGGCCTCGAAGGTGGACCCGAGGACGAACTCGCCCGGGTGCAGCACGAACGGCTCGGACGGCTCCACCTCCACGAGACGCGTGAGGTCCGGCTGGTCCTGGGACGGGTCGATGTACGGGTACTTGTGGTTGTCGAACAGCCGGAAGTACCGGTCGAGGCGCACGTCGATGCTCGACGGCTGCAGCATGCTCGGGTCGTACGGCTCGAGCCGGACGCGACCGGCGTCGAGCTCGGCACGGATGTCGCGGTCGGAGAGCAGCACGGGGACACGCTAGCCGACGCCGACGACCCACCGGCAGCCCGTCTCGGCGTGCCCACCTCCCGCGCGCGAGCTTGGGCGGTCCTCGCTAGGTTCGCCTGAACGTCGAACGAGGGAGACCACCCATGAAGTCGAAGATCGCGCTCGTCGTCGGGATCGGCATCGGGTACGTGCTCGGGACCCGGGCCGGCCGCGAACGGTTCGACGAGATCAAGGGCAAGGCACAGGACCTGTGGCGGTCCGACGAGGTCCGGTCCGCCGTGGGCACCGCGCAGGAGAAGGTCACGGCCGTGGCCAAGGAGCAGGGCGCCAAGGTCGTCGGCGTCGCGAAGGAGCAGGGCGCGAAGGTGGCCGACGTGATCAAGGAGCAGTCGGTCAACGCGCTCGGGAAGACGTCGGACGCGCCGGACCCGGCCGCCGACCCGGGCGCCCGCCCGACCGGGGCGGACGACGTCCGGATCTGACGGCCAGGCCCGGCACCGTCGTCAGGAGCGCAGCGGTCGGCCCGTCGAGTCGACCGCGTAGTACCCCTGCTTCGCGGTCAGGTAGAGGATGCCCTCCACCAGGCCCCAGATGCCGATGAACGGCGCGAGGAACCCGAGCGACAGCACGGAGACGAGCAGCATCGCCAGGCCGATCCCCGTGTAGCCGAGGTAGAACCGGTGGATGCCCAGCGACCCGACGAGGATCCCGAGCAGACCGGCCGCGAGGCGCGACTTGGCCTGGGGGTCGTAGGCGACCGGGTAGCCGGGGTAGGGCTGACCGGGGTAGGGCTGACCGGGGTACTGCTGGCCGGGCTGGGGCTGACCGGGGTACTGCTGGCCGGGGAACGTCGGGCCGGGCTGGCCCTGCGGCGGCTGCCCGTAGGGAGCTCCTTGCGGCGCCTGGCCGTACGGCGCGTCCTGCTGCGCACCGTGGGACGCATCCGGCTCGCCCTGCTCGCCAGGGTTCGGCTGGTACGGGTTCTCGGACAAGGCGCCTCCTCGTTGCGGTTCTGGCATCCGGCGCGGCGTCCGCTATGATCGGTGCGCGCGCTGGTTCGCCGAGGATCCTTGCAGAGGCTCCGGGGTGAGCGCCACCAGCGTCGTGCGGATGTAGTTCAATGGTAGAACTTCAGCTTCCCAAGCTGATAGCGCGGGTTCGATTCCCGTCATCCGCTCCAGCTCTCCCGCATGGCCTCGACCTCGGTCGGGGCCATGCGTGCGTCGGCGGTCACGCTTCCGGGGGCAGCGCGCGTCGCACCTCGCCCACGAGCGAGGCCATCGCGGCCTCCGCGGCCTCGGGGTCGGCGGCGGCGACGGCGCGCGCGACGGCCTCGTGCTGGTCCAGCGCCTCCGGGACGGGCGAGGCGGGCATGAGGCCGAGGTGCGTGCGTCCGGACAGGACCGCGGCGACGACGCCCGCGAGCGCCCCGAACATCTCGTTGCCGCTCGAGCGGAGCAGCACCTCGTGCATGCGGATGTCGAGCTGCAGGAAGTCCTCGAGCTCGCCCGCCTCCCCGAGGGCACGCATCCGGGTGGCGATGTCGACCAGCTCCGCACGCGCCTCCGGGGACGCGTTGCGTGCGGCCCCGGCGGCGGCGAGGGGCTCGACGGCGTGGCGCAGCTCGGTCAGCGTGCGCAGCTGGGCGTCGCGGCCGGGGCCCTCGAGGCGCCAGCGGATGACCCGCGGGTCGAGCACGTTCCACTCGTGGGGTCCGAGCACGACGATCCCGACGCGGCGGCCGGAACGGACGAGGCCGAGCCCTTCGAGCAGGCGCATCACCTCGCGCGCCACGGTCCGTGAGACGCCGGACTCGGCGCCGATCGAGTCGAGCGTGAGGGTCGTGCCGGCCGGGACCTCGCCGCTCGTGATGCGACGTCCCAGGGTGTCGAGCACGGTGGTGTGCAGGGCCGTCGTCGACATGGCTGCGAGCCTAGTCCTGCACATTGGTGTGATCAATCGCTTGCCAATGGTGCTACCAATGCGTCATGGTGGATCACCCGGACACCCGACACGGAAGTCGACCGACATGGACACAGACGTCAGGACCACCGAGAGCACGCACGACGCGCCACCCGAGCACCTCGTCGTCATGGGCGTAGCCGGCTCGGGCAAGACCACCGTCGCGACGCTGCTCGCCGACCGCCTGCACACCACGTACGCCGAGGCGGACCAGTTCCACCCGCAGGCCAACATCGACAAGATGAGCGCCGGCACCCCCCTCACCGACGACGACCGCTGGCCCTGGCTCGAGGCCATCCGCGACTGGCTGAGCGACGAGGCACGTGCCGGCCGCTCCGGCGTCGTCACCTGCTCGGCCCTGCGGCGCTCCTACCGCGACCTGCTGCGGTCCGCGTACGGGACCGTGTGCTTCGTCCATCTCGACGGCACCGTCGAGCTCCTGTCCGAGCGCATGGAGCACCGCAGCGGGCACTTCATGCCGACGTCGCTCCTGCCCTCCCAGCTCGCGACGCTCGAGCCGCTGGCCGACGACGAGCGCGGCTTCACGCTCGACATCTCGGCGACGCCCGAGGACCTCGCCGACGAGATCGAGGACCGGACCCGGCTCCGGAGCTCGACCCGCACCCGCTGAGCCACCCCCTACGACTGTCGACGGAGACACCATGCCCCCCGAGGACTGGACCCAGACCCTGACCGCCGGACCCCTGCTCGCGATCGCCGCGGGCGCCATCGCGGTCCTGCTCTTCCTGATCATCAAGCTCAAGCTCCACGCGTTCCTCGCCCTGATCCTCGTCAGCCTGGTCACGGCTCTCGTCGCGGGCATCCCGACCGGCTCGATCATCGACGTGCTGACCGTGAGCTTCGGCACCACGCTGGCGACCGTCGCGCTCCTCGTCGCGCTCGGCGCCATGCTCGGGCGCCTCGTCGAGACGAGCGGCGGCGCGCAGGTGATGGCGGACTACCTCATCGGGAAGTTCGGGGAGAAGCGGGCGCCCCTCGCCCTCGGCGTCGCCTCGCTGATCTTCGGCTTCCCCATCTTCTTCGACGCCGGCCTCGTCGTCATGCTCCCGATCGTCTTCTCCGTGGGCCGCAAGCTGGGCGGGTCGCTCCTGCTGTACGGCCTGCCCGTCGCGGGTGCCTTCTCCGTCATGCACGTGTTCGTGCCGCCGCACCCCGGCCCTGTCGCAGCGACCGAGCTCCTCGGCGCGAACATCGGCATCGTGATCCTCCTGGGGCTCGTCGTCGCGATCCCCACCTGGTACCTCACGGTGTACCTCTTCAGCCGGTACGTCGGGCGGCGCATCGACCTGCCGATCCCTGCCATCCTCGGCAAGGCCGACGAGGACCAGATCGCGAACCCGCCGCGGTTCAGCACGGTCGTCCTCATCCTGCTGCTCCCGCTCGTGCTGATCTTCGCGAACACCGGTCTCGACGCCCTGGGCGCCGCCGGGGTCGTGGACCGGGAGAACCCCGCCGTCCAGGCGATGCGCGCCGTCGGCGCGACACCGGTCGCGCTCCTCATCACGGTGCTCGTCGCGGCGTGGGTGCTGGGTCGACGTCGTGGCGTCAGCGGCACCGCGCTCGAGAAGACCCTCGACTCGGCGCTCGGCCCGGTCTGCTCCGTCATCCTCATCACCGGCGCCGGCGGCATGTTCGGCGGCGTGCTGCGCGCCACCGGCATCGGCGACGCGCTCGCCGACGTCCTCGGCGACCTCGGGCTGCCCGTGATCGTCGCCGGGTTCCTCATCGCCGCGATCCTGCGCGTCGCGCAGGGTTCCGCCACGGTCGCGCTCACCACCGCGGCGGGCCTGATCGCTCCGGCGGTCGAGGCCGGGACCTACGGCGCCGTCGAGCTCGCCGCGATCGTCGTCGCGGTGGCCGCCGGGTCCGTCGTCCTCAGCCACGTGAACGACTCCGGGTTCTGGCTCGTCGGACGGTTCTTCGACATGGACGTCAAGACGACGCTGAAGACCTGGACCGTCATGGAGACCGCGATCGGCCTCATGGCCTTCGCCATCGCCGGGGTGATCTTCGCCCTGGCGTGACAGGCGACCAGGGCGACGGGGCGACCCGTCACCCGACGGTCGCGCCGAACACCAGACCCAGGACGTAGGTGGCCGCCGCAGCGCCGAACCCGATCGCGACCTGCCGCAGCGCACGCGTGAGGGGCGACGTGCCCGACAGGAGGCCGACCGTCGCGCCGGTCGCCGCGAGCGCCACACCCACGAGCGCCGCGGCGACCGCGACGGCCCCGAGCCCCGTGAGGCCGAGCAGGTAGGGCAGCACGGGGATCAGCGCCCCGGAGGCGAAGAAGAAGAACGAGGAGACCGCAGCACCGAGCGCCGTGCCGTGCGTCTCGAACTCGTCGCGGTCCGGTGCGGGGGCGATCACCGTCTGCGACGTGTACGTCGCGAGCACGTCGGCGGCGTGCTCCTCGGCCGCCGGCGCCGACATGCCGCGCGCCCGGTACACGAGGGCGAGCTCGTTCGCGTCGACGTCGAGGTCGGGGAGCGCGGCCGACGCCTGCGGGCTGGGCGTCGAGGCGTCGAGCAGCTCGCGCTGCGACCGGACCGAGACGTACTCCCCCGCACCCATCGACAGCGCACCGGCGAGCAGCCCGGCCAGGCCGGACAGCAGCACCGTCGCGTTCGACGCGCCCGACGCGCCGATGCCGAGGATGAGCGCGAGGTTGGACACGAGACCGTCGTTCGCGCCGAAGACCGCGGCCCGGAACGTGCCGGACATGCGGTTACGGCCCCGGGTCGCGAGGCCGCGGACGACCTCCTCGTGGATGCGCTCGTCGGCCGCCATCGTCGCGGTCGCGTCGGCGTCGGTGTCGTACGACGAGCGCGCCTCGGCCCGCTGCGCGAGCGCGAGGACGAACACCCCGCCGAACCGGCGCGCGAGCAGGCCGAGCGACCGGGTGCGCCAGTCGCCGAGGAGCGGCCGTCCGACGTCGTCCCCCAGCAGGTCCAGCCAGTGCTGCTCGTGGCGCTTCTCCGCCTCGGCGAGCGCGAGCAGGATCTCGCGCTCCTCCCCTGTACGACGACCGGCCAGGTCCCGGTAGGTCGCCGCCTCCGCGCGCTCGTCCGCCAGGTACTGCCGCCACCGGCGGACCTCCCGCGCCGACGGCGAGCGGTCCGCGGGCAGCACGGACGGCGGTTCAGGGGTGGTGGGCATGGTTCCATGATGACGAATTCCGGGCTCGCGGTGTTTCGTACCGCCGAACCTGCGGACGCGGACTTCCGTGCGACGTCGTCCGGTCGGGCGTGGTTGGATCGATGCATGACCACTCAACCTGAACGCCCCGAGCTCGACGCGCCCGAGGGCCCCGCCCCGACGGAGCTCGTCGTCGAGGACATCACCGTGGGCGACGGCCCGGAGGCCGCGCGCGGCTCGACCGTCGACGTGCACTACCTCGGCGTGGAGTACGAGACCGGCGAGGAGTTCGACGCGTCGTGGAACCGCGGGCAGTCGATCAACTTCCCGCTCGGCTCCCTCATCGCCGGCTGGCAGCAGGGCATCCCCGGCATGAAGGTCGGCGGGCGCCGCAAGCTCGTCGTCCCGCCGGAGCTCGCCTACGGCCCGACGGGTGGCGGCCACCGTCTGTCCGGCAAGACGCTCATCTTCGTCATCGACCTGCTCGGCGTCTCCTGACCCACCCGGGGTCCTACCTCGCGGGCCCCGGGCACGGGACCAGCTCGGCGGCCGGCTCCTCGGCCACGGCGGTCTCCGCCTCCGCGCTCCGCTCCTGGCGGGCGGCGCGGAGGCGGACGACCGCGTCGACGACGACGCCCACGAGGATCCCCCCGACGACCCCCACCGCCACGGCCAGCAGCGGGCTGTCACCCAGCCAGGCCGCCGCGAGCGTGCCGACCGCGACCGAGTACGCGGACCACACCACCGACGCGACGGCGGAGAGCGCCATGAACCGCCGCCGCGAGAACCCCACGGCCCCCGCGGTCACGTTCACCGCCGTGCGACCGACCGGGACGAACCGTGCCGCGAGGACGACGGACGCGCCGCGACGGTCCAGGGCCCGCGTCGCCCACCCGACGGCGCGCTGACCGCGCGGACCACGCAGGACGGGCAGGGTGCGCGTCCCGACCCCCCGGCCGAGCACGTAGGCGAGCTGGTCGCCGCACCACGCACCGCAGGCCGCGACGAGCAGGACGATCCCCCACGGCAGGCCGCCGCCCGCCTGCGCCCCGACCGCGAGCATGACGATGACCGTCTCGCCGGGGATCGGCGGGAAGAACCCGTCGGCGGCGGTCGTCGCGAAGAGCGTCGGCAGCGCCCACACGGAGTCGACGAGCGCCAGCAACCACGCCTCGACCTGTCCCCACAGCTGCATCCCCCACGCGACCATGCGTCCAGGCTCCGTGACGCGGACGCGCCGCACCATGGGGTATCCCCCCGGTTCGCCCCTGAGGCGACCCCCACCACGACGCGCGTGCCCCGGGTCGTCGGACGGCCCGGGGCACACGCGTCATGGCAGCGGATCAGGCGGTCAGCAGCTGCGCTCCTCGAAGGGGGCGTCCTGCTCCGCGGCGGGTCCGCCGTCGGGCACCTGGGCGGTGACCGTGGCGGAGCCCGCGTCGACCGTGGCCGAGCGGACCGCGAACGACTGGTACGCGTTCGCCCCCGGCTCGACCGCCGTGACCGTGCGCGTCCCGTACGGCGTCGCGAGGGTCACGTCGAGCGCCTCGTCGTCGTCGTTGGTCGCCCGGACCGCGACGTAGGCGCGACCGGCGAGGCACCGGGTCTGCGCCTCGACGCTCACGGCCGGCCCGGGCTCGTCCGCGTCGAACGCGAGCTCCTGCCAGGTCGCGACCTCGTCCGCGGTGAGCGCGCGGGCGAACACCGCGACCCGGTCCACCGCGCCCCGCTGCACCTCGCCGCCGCCCTGGTTCGCGCCGACGTGGAACGGTCGCGTCTGGCACCCGTTGATCGCGTCGTAGCCGCCGACCGTGCCCCCCGCGCTCGCGACCCCGTCCACGTGCACCGTGATGGCGCCGTTCTCCGCGATCGTCACGACGAGCTCGAACCACCGGCCCGTCGGCACCGTGACCGGGGTCGTGGTGCCGGTGCCCGCCGTGATGACCCGGACGTTGTTCGACGGGGTGAGGTCGACGAGGATGCCGTCCGCGTCCTGCCCGACCGGCTGCGCGTCGAACAGGCGCCGGTACGACGACTGCCCGGCGTCGATCCGGAACTCGCCCGCGAACGACGCCTGGTAGAGGTAGCCGAGCTGGAACGGCTCGCTCGCGGCGTACGTGCTCGGCCCGAGCGTCTGGGCCGAGCCCGTCGGTCCCTCGGCGAGCACGGCACCCGACCCGACGACGCGCGGGGTGCGCCCGTGCCCGGACGCGTCCGTCAGCGGGTCCTCGCCGAGGTCCCACGCGAGGAGCGTGCCGGCGGCCGGCGGTGCCGGGCACGGTGACGGCGGCCGGACCGCGATCGCGGCCCGCCCCTCGACCGTCCCGTCCCCCGCGGTGAGGCGGGCGACGACGGCCGAGGTCCCCGACGCGCTGCCCGCACCGACGGTGACGCGGAACCCGACGTCGCGCGTCTCCCCCGCCGGGACGGTGTCGAGCTCGACGCTCGCGGGCTCGGAGGTCCACTCCGCCTGGCCGTCCTCGACGTCCGGGAGCACGAGCGCGAGCTCGCCGCCCTCGACGGCCGCGTCGCCCACGGCAGCCACCGTCGCGGTGACGTCGACGACGTCCCCCGTCGTGGCGCTCGCGGGGGCCGTCACGCTCACGGTCGCGAGCGCGGACGCCGAGTAGGCCTCCCCCGCCGCCGCGGTGAACGTCACCTCGGCTCCGTCACGCGTGTGCTCGACCGGCGCACCGTCGCCGTCGACCAGCGTGTACGCGCCCGACGCGAACAGCGCGCTGCGCACCGTGAGGTCGCCGTCGCGCGACGGGTGGAGCGTGAGCCCGCTCGCCGCGCCGCCGGTCCACGCGGCATCGACCTCGGTGCCGCCGCGTGCGACGAGACCGGTGTACGACCCCTCGGCCCACGCCGACGGCAGGGCCGGGAGCACGGAGACCACGCCGTCCTGGCTCTGCAGGAGCATCTCGGCGACGCCGGACGTGCCGCCGAAGTTCCCGTCGATCTGGAACGGCGGGTGGTTGTCCCACAGGTTGTCGAGCGTGCTGCCGGTGAGCTGCTCGCGCAGGAGCTTGTGGGCGCGGTCGCCGTCGAGCAGTCGCGCCCAGAAGTTGACCTTCCACGCCTTGCTCCAGCCGGTGCCGCCGTCGCCACGACCGTCGAGCGACACGCGTGCGGCGTCCGCGAGCTCCGGCGAGGTCGCGGAGGAGACCGCACCGCCCGGGAACAGCGCCCACAGGTGGCTCACGTGCCGGTGGGTGTTGTTCGGCTCGTCGAGGTCCTCCTTCCACTCCTGGAGCTGGCCCCACGACCCGACCCGCAGGCCCGGGTCGAGGTCGGCTCGCGTCGCGGCGAGCTGGTCGAGGAACGCGGCGTCGGTCTCGCCGAGCGCCTCCGCTGCGGCCGCGGTGTTCGCGAGGTGCTGCGTGACGATCTGCTGCGAGATCGACGCACCCGCCGTGAAGTCGCCCTGCTCGGGCGAGTAGCTCGGGCTCACGACGAGCGAGCCGTCGCGCGGGTCGACGACGAGGAAGTCGAACCAGAACTCGCTGACCGAACGGAGCATCGGGTACGCGCGCTCGGCGAGGAACTCCTCGTCGCCCGTGAACAGGTAGTGCTCCCAGTAGTGCTGCGCGAGCCACGCGGCGGCGTCGGGCTGCCAGAACGACTGCGGGTACTGGTGCAGGCCCGTGAACCCGTAGGGGTTCGTCTCGTTGCCCACGACCCAGCCGTCCGCGTCGTACATCGTGCTCGCGGTGACCTCGCCGGGCGCGACCATCGAGTCCACGTAGTCGAACAGCGGCGCGGTCGTCTCCGAGAGGTTGGTCGTCTCCGCCGGCCAGTAGTTCATCTGCAGGTTGATGTTGACGTGGTAGTCGGCGTCCCACGGCGGGTTGTTCACGCGGTTCCACACGCCCTGCAGGTTCGCGGGCAACGATCCGTCGCGCGAGGAGGAGACGAGCAGGTAGCGCCCGAACTGGAAGTACAGCGCCTCGAGCGCGCGCTGGTTCTGTGGCGTCGTGCCGGCGCGGTACGCGGCGAGGAGCTCGTCGGTCGGGACGTCGGGCAGCTCGGCGCCGAGGTCGAGCCGCACGCGCTCGTAGAGCTCGTGGTAGTCCGCGAGGTGCGCGGCGCGCAGGTCGTCGGCGCTCTTCTGGCTGGCCGCGTCGACGCGCGGCGCGACGACCTCGAGCGGCGCGACGCCGCTGCGGTACGCCGGGTACTCGCCCTCGTAGTCCGTCGCGGCGGAGAAGACGATCGTCGCGGCGTCGGCACCCGCGACGGTGACGCGGCCGTCCGCGCCGTCGGCCCGCGTACCGCCGTCGGTGAGGACCTGCGCCTGCGACGCGAACCGCAGGCCGTTGTCGCTCAGCGTGCCCGACGTCGTGATGCGGCCGCCCGCCGCCGCCTGCGCGACGTCCGACCGGCCCGACGGCAGGTCGAGCCGCGCCTCGAAGCCGATCGCTCCCGGCTCGTCCGCCGTGAGCCGGACGACGACCACGTCGTCGGCCGCGCTGGCGAAGTACTCGCGGGTGAAGGTCGTCCCGTCGAGCTCGTAGCTCGTCGTGACGACGGCGTCGCCGATGTCGAGCGCACGGCGGTAGTCCGTGGGCGTGCCGCCCTGGTCCGCCATGTCGAGGATCAGGTGGCCGTAGGTCTGGTACGAGCCGAAGCCCGTCTTGGGCTGGCCGAGCACCGATGCGACGTACTCGGGGCTCACGCTCCCGTCGGCGTCGATCCGGTCGCGGACCCCCTGGATCGCGTCGGGGCGCGGGCTCGTCCAGTTCCCGAAGTCGTAGCCCGACGACCCGGGGCCGCCCGACCACAGGGTCTTCTCGTTGAGCTGGATCTGCTCGCGCTCGACCCCGCCGAAGACGGTCGCCCCCATCGCACCGTTGCCGATGGGCAGCGCCCGCTGCTCCCACTCCTGCTGGATGTTCGACGCCGCGGCGTCCAGCGGCTCGTCGAACCAGATCGTGCTGGGGTCGCCCGGGATCGTCGGGGCGTCCGCGGGGACGGCGGTCGGTGTCGCCGCATGCGTCGTGCTCGCGGTGCCGGCGCCGGTCGCCGGGCTCGCCAGGAACGCGAGCGGCACCGCCAGCGCTCCGGCTGTGGACAGGGCGACGACGCGGCGTGCGCCGGATCGTCGCGCAGGGGGTCGGACAGGGGACATCAGTGGCCTCCAGTGCGGCACACCAGTGTGCCGCGGTCGCTCGGTGGCGGCGTCGGACTACGCCGGGACCCAGAATCATCCGATGTGTATCCGTAGCGTGATGGACATCGCGGCACCTCGTCAAGAGATGTCTCGCCCTTCGGGCCAGATTCATCGCCATCTCATCGGATCAATTGCGTGCTGTCGTGGGACGGCGACCCTGGCACCCGGCGGACCGTGGACAATGGACCGCGACGCACGCCCCCGCGCCGCAGCGGCCACGGTGGGGCACGTGACAACGACGCACAGTGGATCGAGGAGCGCAGTGATCACTGTCAGCACCGACGGCTCCTGCCTGAGCAACCCGGGCGGGGCGATCGGGTGGGCGTGGATCAACCACGACGGGTCGTTCGACGCCGGCGGAGCCGCGAGCGGGACGAACCAGGTCGCCGAGCTCACCGCACTCCTCCAGGCGGTCCGTGCCCACCCGGGCGCCGAGCCTCTGCTCATCGAGTCCGACTCCCAGTACGCCATCAAGTGCGCGTCGGAGTGGGTCGTGGGCTGGAAGCGCAAGAGCTGGCGCACCGCCGGCGGCGAGCCGGTCAAGAACCTCGAGCTCGTCCAGGCCATCGACCACGCGATCACCGAGCGCGTGGGCCCCGTGCGGTTCCGCTGGGTCCGCGGCCACGTCGGCGACCCGTTCAACGAGCGCGCCGACCAGCTCGCCGGTCTCGCCGCGCAGGACTGGGCCGCCGGCCGCGGGCACCTCGACGGCACGCTCGTCCCCGAGCTGGCGGACCGTGCCGGCGCCCAGGTGCGCACCGGTACGCAGGTCGCCGCGACCGTCCGGCCGGGTGCGGCCGACCCTCCCTGGGACATGGACACGCTCTTCGACTGACCCTCCGCGTCGGCGCCGTCGGTACCCGGTGCGACGATGGGGTCGTGACGACCTTGGCGAGCACCGGCACCGGCCCGAGCGCCGCTGACGCCGGGCCCCGCTCGCGGCGGATCGTCTCGGACCGGCCCCTCGACCTGTGCCTCACGCTGGCCCGGCTCACCCGCGGGCCCTACGACCCGACGTCACGCACCGCCCCCGGGGAGGTCTGGCGCACCACCCGCCTCCCGTCCGGCCCGGCCACGTGCCGGCTCGTGCAGACCGGCCCGCGGGACGTCGTCGGGCAGGCGTGGGGGCCAGGCTCAGAGGAAGCCCTGGAGACGCTCCCCCACCTGCTCGGCGAGCACGACGACGCGGCCGGCTTCGCGCCGCCCGACTTCCTGCGCGACGCGCACCGACGGTCCCCGGGCCTGCGCATCCCGCGCACGGGCCGCGTCCTCGAGGCGCTCGTGCCTGCGATCCTCGAGCAGCGGGTGCAGACCGTCGCCGCGTGGCGGTCGTGGGCGTGGCTCCTGCGCCGCTACGGCGAGACCGCGCCGGGACCGGCCGGCGCGGCCGCCATGCTCGTCGTGCCCGACGCCGCGACCTGGGCGGGCATCCCGTCCTGGGACTGGCACCGGGCGGGGGTGGACCCTGGTCGGGCGCGGACCGTCGTGGCGGCCGCCCGCGTCGCGCGCCGGCTCGAGGAGTGCACCGCGGTGCTCGACGCGCAGGGCGCGGCGGCTACGCACGCGCGCCTGCAGGTGGTGCCGGGCGTCGGGGTGTGGACGGCGGCCGAGGTCGCGCAGCGCGCGCTCGGGGACGCCGACGCGGTGTCCGTCGGCGACTACCACCTGGCGAAGGCGGTCGGGTGGGCGTTCCTCGGCGAACGGGCGGACGACGAGCGCATGCTGGAGCTGCTCGCGCCCTACGCGCCCCACCGCTACCGCGTCGTGCGGCTGCTGGAGCTCTCCGGACAGGCACGTCCGCCGCGCCGTGGACCGCGGCTGTCGATCCAGGACCACCGCGGCGGCTGACGCCGGCTCGGGCGCGCGTCCGCGGTCTACTCCGGGAGCGCGCAGACCCCGTCGACGCAGGTGCCGGCGTCGTCGACGCCGACCATCGTGAACGCGGAGCCCCCGTCGCGCTGCGGTGCGGCGGCCTCGGCCGACGTGACCGTCATGAGCGTCGTCCGGCGCGGGTTCGCGATCGAGTGGAACGGGTGGGTGCTGTCGGTCATCTGAGCTCTCCTCGTGGGGTGCACGGCGTCGGTGCGCGTGGTGGCGCCGGCGACGGTGCGGGCTTGCGCCCAGTCTCGGTGATACCGAGTCGCAGGGCGACCGCACCAGGTGTGAGATGCGTCGCTCAGGCAGCAGCGCCCTCGGCTGCGGCCTGTTCGAGCACCTGGACGAACACGGCCGGGTCCTGGGCCCCGGAGACTCCGTACCGGCCGTCGACGACGAAGAACGGGACGCCGTTGATGCCGTAGGCGTGCGCCTGGTCGATGTCGGCCTGCACGTCGTCGGCGTACCGGCCGTCGGCGAGCGCCGCGGTCACCTCGTCGCGGTCGAGGCCGACCTCGACGGCGAGATCGACGAGGACGTCGGCGCGGCCCACGTGCGCCCCCTCCTCGAAGTACGCCTTGAGCAGGCGCTCCTTCATCTCGGCCTGCTTGCCGTGCGACTTCGCGAGGTGCAGCAGCTCGTGCGCGCTGAGCGTCTTCGTCTGGTGGACCGCGTCGAAGTCGTAGGACAGGCCCTCGGCCGCCGCGAGCTCGGTCATCTGGGCGAGCATCGTGTCGACCTGGTCGCGGGGCATGCCCTTGTGCTTCGCGAGGAAGTCCGCCGAGCTCCCGTCGAAGTCGACCGGCGTGTCCGGCGAGAGCTCGAACGAGTGGTACTCGATCTCGACCTGCGGGGCGAAGCCACGCTCCTCGAGGCGGCTCAGGGCGGTCTCGAGACGACGCTTGCCCACGTAGCACCACGGGCACGCGATGTCCGACCAGATGTCGATCTTCACCGTCGTGTCGACCTGCGCGGCCGGGGATGTCGAGAGAGGTCCAGTCATGTGAACCTTCAACTGTCCGGGGGGCTCAGCGATTCCCCGGCTCGGGTGTGACGTGCGACGCCCGGCACAGGTCCTGCAGCACCATGATCTCCGCGCCGTGGTGGATCAGCTCGCGGTTCAGGTGGGCGACCAGGTGCGCGAACGGCGACTGCGCGTCGATCGGGGTGGCCTGGCTGAGCCCCACCGTGAACACCTGGTCCTCCGCGAGCGCGTCGACACCCTCCCGCCAGCGGTCCACCTCGTGCCGCAGCCCGGCGACCGCGGCGTCGACCTCGCCCGACACGACCACCGCGTCGCGCCGTCGCTCGTGGGCTCCGAACGTCCACTCCCACCGTTCGAGGAAGACCTCCGTGAGGTGCCCGATCAACCAGGCGATCGTCCGGGGCTGCGGCGAGTCCGGCACGCCCGGCCACTCCATCACCCAGTCGCCCACCCCGAGGGTGCGCGCCGACCGTTCGGCGCCACGCCGCACGACGCGCAGCGCGTCCGGTCCCGGCTCCCACCCGAGCTCCGCCTGCGTGAGCGTCCCCAGCCGGTCCGACAGCGCGAGCCACGAGAACCCGAGCTGACCGCGCACCACGGCGGCAGCCGTCGGGACCTCGAGGATCGACCAGTCGAACTCCGGGCTGCCGTACGTGTACTCGTCCCTGCCTGCGCCACCGTCCGCACCTGTCATCGTCCGCCTCCTCGCCTGGACCACCTCGACGTGCGCGACACTAGGACGAGCCACCCACCTCCACCCCCGACAGACCGGAGCCCACCGTGCGCGTCCGCCCCCGCACCGTCCTGCTCGTCTCGACCGGGATCGCCGTCGTGCTCCTCGCGGCACTCGTCGTCTTCCTCGCGACAACCGGTGTCGACGGCATGGTCGACGCGCGGGGCCCAGCCGCCTGACCGCCGCTCCACCGCGCGCCACCGGCCCGACGGGGTGATCCTGCTGGGAGGCCCCTGGACAGGAAGGTTCCCCGTGAGCGCGCAGCCGGACGCACCCGACCCGCAGATCGTGCTGCTGCGGCACGGCGAGACCGAGTGGAGCGCGAGCGGCAAGCACACCGGTCGGACCGATCTCGCGCTCACCGTCGCGGGCGAGCAGCAGGCGGTCGCCGCGGGCGTGTGGATCCAGCGCTGGATCGACGCCCGGGGACGGCGCCCCGCCGTCGTGCTCTCCAGCCCGCGCGAGCGAGCGCGGCGCACTGCCGACCTCGCGGGCTTCCCCGACGCGCCGACCGACCCCGATCTCGCCGAGTGGGACTACGGCCCGGTGGAGGGCCGGACCTCGGTCGAGATCTCTGCCGAGCTGGGCCGCGAGTGGCTCGTCTTCCGCGACGGCGTGAACGTCCTCGCGGCGCCGAACGGGCACCGCGGCGAGGACCTCGACGAGGTCGCGGCGCGCGCGACCCGGGTGCTCGCCCGCGTCGAGCCCACGCTGCTCGGCGGCGAGGACGTCGTCCTCGTCGCGCACGGTCACCTGCTGCGGGTCCTCGTCACCGCCTGGCTCGGACTCGACCCCGCGCTCGGCGCACGGTTCGAGCTCGGCACCGCAGCGGTCTGCCTGCTCGGGTACGGGCACGGCCTGCGCACCGTCGAGGGCTGGAACCTCGCACCGGCGGGCTGACCCCCGGGCGCGCCTGTGGACCGCCCCTTCGCCTGCCAGCCACGAGGTGGCACCATGCTCCCCATGGGTCTGAGCGAGAAGCACCTCACCGAGGGCGAGCACGTCGTCATGGAGCTCAAGGAGCACGCGAAGGCGCTGTTCTGGCCGCTCGCGCTGCTCGTCGTGCTGGTCGTCGCGGTCGTCGCGGCCGTGGTCCTCGTGACGGACGACGTCGTGCGCTGGGTGATCGCGGGCGTCGCGCTCGTCGCCGCCGTGGTCTGGGTCTTCGTGCCGTGGCTGCGCTGGCGGACCACCGAGTACACGGTGACGAACAAGCGCATCTCGTTGCGCACCGGCATCATCACCCGGACCGGCCGGGACATCCCGCTCTACCGCATCAACGACGTGAACTACGAGAAGGGCCCGATCGACCGGATGTTCGGGTGCGGCACGCTCGTCATCTCCGACGCCACCGACAAGCCGGGCCTCGAGCTGCACGACGTCCCCGACGTCGAGACCGTCCAGGTCCGCCTGCACGACCTGCTGTTCAGCGCCGACGACGGCTCCGACGACGGCGAGTGGCCGCCGACCGAGCCGCCGCGCGGACCCCGGGGACCGCGCACACCGCGGATCCCCCGCGCCGAGCACGGCTGAGCCGGCGACCGGACCGACTCAGTCCTCGATGCGGCGGCCGGCGGCGATCTCGACCCGCTCCCGCATCTCGGCGGTCAGCGCGATATCACCGTCGAGGTGCGCGGTGAGCAGCCGGCGCGCGACGTCGGCCGAACGCTCGGGGTCGTTCCCGCGCCCGTTCCACGCACCGAACCACTCGGCGATCGTCACCCCGTGCTGCGGGCGGTAGCAGACGGTCACGACGTCCCCGACGCTGAGGGCGCCGGACTGCAGGACACCGAGGTACGTGCCCGTGCGGTTGGCCTCGGTGAACCGCCTGACCCACCTGTCCTCGCCGAGGTGACGCGCGAACGTGGCGCAGGGGGTGCGGGGCTGCGTGACCTCGAGCAGGGCCGTCCCCACGGCCCAGCGCTCCCCCACGATCGCCTCGCTCACGGGGATCCCGTGCACGCGCAGGTTCTCGCCGAACAACCCCGGCGGGACCTCGCGCCCGAGCTGTCCGGCCCACCAGTCCGCGTCGTCCTGGCCGTAGGCGTACACGGCCTGGTCCGCGCCGCCGTGGTTCGCACGGTCCGCCTGGAGGTCCGCGTACAGGCCGAGCCGGCGGACCTTCACCGCGCCGTCGACGGGGCGCTTGTCGATCGCGGTGACGCCGACGGTCCCGGCGTCGGGGTGCAGCGTGTGGACGCGGCAGACGGCGAGCAGGTCCCCCGTGGGTGCGGACGACGCGAGCTCCGTCACGGGAGCGGTGGCAGCGTTGCTCATCCGTCGATTGTCGCAGCCCATCGCCCGCCGAACACGTGATGGCGCGTCGTCGAGCACGACGTGGCGGTCGTTCTGAGCCCGATGACGACCCTCATGTCGTGTTCGGCGGGTAGGGAAGCGGTCGGATAGCCTCCGGACCGTGCCGTCCTACCGCGTGAGCCTGGCCGTCGGGCTGCTGCGCCCCGGTGTCGACCCGGAGTCGGTCCTGCCGGCGGCGGCCGCGGCGGCACGCGCGCGCACGACCGTCGAGGCCCACGACGTCGGCGTCGTGCGCGGCGAGGCACGCATCACCGTGCGCTTCCTCGCGGACACCGACGCGACCGCGCACGACGTCGCCGACGCGGTCGAGGCGGGCGTCCGGTCGCTCGCCGCGACGTCGGGCGGGCGCCTGACCCGACGCTGGGGAGGGCGCTGGTACCCGGCCTGAGCGCGCACATAACCTACGCAACCGTAGGTTACGGTGGGAGAGTGAGCACGCTGGCGACGAGGCCCTGGACGTCCCGGTACGCACCGGGTGTCCCGGCCGACGTGGAGATCCCCGACGAACTGGTCACCGCGGCCCTGCACCGGGCCGCCGGGCGCTGGCCCGACCGTGCCGCGATCGACTTCTTCGGCGCCACGACGACGTACGCGCACCTCGCGGCCGAGGTCGAGCGCGCCGCGAGCGCCCTGCACGACCTGGGCGTCCGGCGCGGCGACCGCGTCGCACTGGTCCTGCCCAACAGCACGTCGCACGTCGTCGCGTTCTACGGCGTGCTGCGCCTGGGCGCGGTCGTCGTGGAGCACAACCCGACGTACACCGCCGACGAGCTCGCGCACCAGCTCGCGGACTCCGGCGCCGGCGTCGCGGTCGTGTGGACCAAGGCGGTCCCGGCCGTCCTCGAGGCGCGCGAGCACGCACCGGCCCTGCGGGCCGTCGTCGGGCTCGACATCGCCCGGGACCTGCCGCGCGCCTCGCGCCTGGCCCTGCACCTTCCGGTCGCACGCGCCCGCGACCAGCGCGACGCGCTGCGCGGACCCGTCCCCGCGGGGGTCCCCGACTGGCACGACCTCGTCCGCCGCGCCCGCCGCCTGCCCCGGAACCTGCGGCAGCCGACGCCCGACGACGTCGCGCTCGTCCAGTACACGGGCGGCACGACAGGCACGCCGAAGGGCGCGATGCTCACGCACCGCAACCTCGTCGCGAACGTGGTGCAGGGCCAGGCGTGGGCCGGGTTCACCGAGGGCGCGGAGACGGTCTACGGCGTGCTGCCGTTCTTCCACGCGTTCGGGCTCATGTTCTGCCTCACGCTGCCGGCACGCATCGGCGCGACGCTCGTCGCGTTCCCGAAGTTCGACCCGGAGGCGTTCGTCGCCGCGCAGGCCCGGCGACCGGCGACGTTCCTGCCCGGCGTCGCGCCGATGTTCGACCGGGTCGTCGACGCGGCCGAGCGGCGCGCGACGGGCCCGGGCGCCGACCTGTCGTCGATCCGCCTCGCCTTCGCCGGGGCGATGCCCCTCACGCGCGAGACCGCGCAGCGCTGGGAGACGGCGACCGGCGGACTCCTCATCGAGGGCTACGGCATGACGGAGACGTCACCGATCTCGCTCGGCAACCCCTGCAGCGACGACCGTCGGCCCGGGACCCTCGGGCTGCCCTTCCCAAGCACCGACATCCGCGTCGTCGACGCGGACGCCCTCGACGCGGGCGAGGTGCGCGACGCGGAGCCGGCCGAGGCCGACGGCGTCCTGTCCGTGCGCGGCGAGCTGCTGGTCCGCGGGCCGCAGGTGTTCGCGGGGTACTGGAACCGGCCCGAGGAGACCGCGTCCCAGCTGCTCGACGGCGGGTGGGTGCGCACCGGCGACGTCGTCCGCGTCCCGCTGGACGGCCCCGACGCGGGACTCGTGACGCTCCTCGACCGCATCAAGGAGATGATCGTCGTCGGCGGGTTCAAGGTGTACCCCTCACAGGTCGAGGACCACCTGCGCGAGATGCCGGGGGTGCGCGACGTCGCGGTGGTCGGGCTGCCCGGCAGGGGCTCCGACGAGCAGGTCGCGGCCGTCGTCGTGCTCGACGGGCCGGGCGAGGCCGGCACTCCCCCGCGTGTCGACCTCGCCGCGGTGCGCGAGTGGGGCGAGCAGCGGCTCGCCCGGTACGCGCTCCCGCACGTGCTGGCCGTCGTGCCGGACCTGCCGCGCTCGCAGATCGGCAAGGTCCTTCGCCGCGTCGTGCGCGACGACCTCATGGACCGCGACGACGTCGAGCGCACGGGCCGGTGAGGGTCAGCGCGCCGTCGGCGTGATCCGCAGGACGACGCGCTCCGACCCGCCTCGCCGCCGCAGCCGGCCCGCCCAGATCGCGACGCGGAACTGCAGCCCGTACGCCCTGCGCAGCGCGTCCATCCCACGGTCGAAGCCCGCCCCGCTCGCCAGGATCTCGGCGGTGCCGTGCAGGACGGGCGCGCCGTCGGGCACCTGGCCTCGCACGTCGCACGGCTGCACGACGACGCGCGGGTCGGACCGCAGTCGCTTCGCTTTCCCCGAGCCGGGCCCCGTCATGACGACGAGCGTGCCGTCGTCGTGCGCGGCCCACACGGGCGTGGCGACCGCCTCGCCGGTGCGCCGGAACGTGGTCAGCGACACGTACGGGGACGTGCCGGCGGTGCGGACTGACATGTCGGACGTGGTCATCGGGCCAGCCTATGGTCCGGGTGCCTGACCGTGCCGCCGGGTGGCTTGGACCGTAACCTGGCCCTGTGCCACGACCCGAACCCGACCGCCTGCCGCACGTCGTCGTCGTCGGGGCCGGGTTCGCCGGCCTCGCGACCGTCAAGGAGCTCGCGAAGGCCCCGGTCCGCGTCACCCTCGTGGACCGGCGCGTCTACAACACCTTCCAGCCGCTGCTCTACCAGGTCGCCACCGGCGGCCTGAACCCGGGTGACGTCACCTACTTCCTGCGGGGACTGCGCCTGCGGCAGCAGAACGTGCGCGTCGTGCACGAGCACCTCGTCGGGATCGACCACGACGCACGGCGCATCCGGCTGCTCAACGACGAGTGGGTCGACTACGACTACCTCGTGATCGCCAACGGCGTCACCGCGAACTTCTTCGGCACCCCCGGGGCCAAGGAGAACTCGTTCCCCATGTACTCGCGTTCGCAGGCGATGAAGATCCGCGACACGCTGTTCGTCCGGCTGGAGAAGGCGGCGTCGACGCCCGGGACCGACGACGGGCTGCGCGTGGTCGTCGTCGGCGGCGGCGCGACAGGCGTCGAGGTCGCGGGTGCCCTCGCCGAGCTGCGCACGGCCGGGCTGCGGCCCGCCTACCCGGAGATCCGCGGCGACGCGTTCGAGGTGAAGATCGTCCAGCGCGGCGGCGAGGTGCTCAAGTCGTTCCACCCGAAGCTGCGGACGTATGCGGCCGAGGAGCTGCGCCGACGCCACGTCGGCCTGCACCTCGGCGCGGGCGTCGCCGAGGTCCTGCCGGACGGTGTCGTGCTCACGGACGGGACCCGGATCCGCTCCGACCTCACCGTGTGGTCCGCGGGGGTGCACCCGCACGAGGAGGTCGACGACTGGGGGCTGCCGCGCGGCGAGGGCGGACGCGTCGTCGTCGGCGAGGACCTGCAGGTCGCGGGCCTGCCGGGGGTCTTCGCGGCGGGCGACATCGCGATCACGCCCGCGGGGCTGCCGCAGCTCGCCCAGCCTGCGATCCAGTCCGGCACGCAGGTCGCGCGCAACATCCGGGCGCTCGTCGACGGCCGCCCGACGACGGCCCTGCACTACTTCGACAAGGGCACGATGGCCGTGATCGGGCGCCGTGCCGCGATCGCCGAGGTCGTCGGCAAGGTCCGGCTCACGCGCGGGGTCGCGTGGCTCGCCTGGCTGTTCGTGCACATCATGGGGCTCATCGGGCCGCGCAACCGCCTGACGACGCTCGCGGGCCTCGTGACCCGGTACGGCTTCCCGTTCCACCGCCGCCCCATCCCCATCGTCGGCGACGTCCCCACGATGCGTCCGCCGAAGCGCGAGCCGCGCTGACCACGAGAAGGCCGTCCGGTGGCGGCGTGCCCGGACGCGGGAGACGGTGGGACGACGCATCCCTGCCTGCGGAAGGACACCACATGAAGATCGCCGTCGTCGGAGCCCACGGCAAGATCGGCCGCCTGCTCGTCCCGATCCTGCGCGAGCGCGGTGACGACGTCCTCGGGATCGTCCGCGCGGAGGGGCAGCCCGCGCTCGTCGAGAGCCTCGGGGGCAAGGCCGTCCTGCTCGACGTCGAGCATTCCACGACCGAGCAGATCGCCGAGGCCCTGAAGGGGGCCGACGCCGTCGTGTGGTCCGCCGGTGCGGGTGGTGGCGACCCCGCGCGCACCTACGCCGTGGACCGTGATGCCGCGTCACGCACCATGGACGCCGCGGCGTCGGCCGGGGTGAGCCGCTTCGTCATGGTGTCGTGGATCGGGTCCGTCCCCGATCACGGCGTCGAGGAGGGCGCGGGCTTCTACCCCTATGCCGACGCCAAGCTCGCTGCCGACGACCACCTGCGCGGCACCGACCTCGACTGGACGATCCTGGGACCGGGGACGCTCACGGACGACGACCCGACCGGTGCGATCCGGCTGCTCGGCGACGACGACTCCGTCGAGCAGGGACCTGGATCCCAGGTGCCGCGAGCCGACGTCGCGATGGTCGTCGCGCAGGCCCTGCACTCCTCCGCGAGCGTGGGCAGGTTCGTCCGCTTCACCTCGGGAGAGACCCCGATCCTCGAGGCGTTCTCCGAGTAGCGCCTCGCTCGAACAAGCCTGCTTTGGATCGCATCGACAAAGACGATCGGCCCAAAAGTGGTATCGGCCATGCCCGGTGGGCGCACGAGTCCGCGCGATGACGGGCTACAGGCCTGTCTTACTGACGCCGTATTCGGCCTGCTCAGCAGTAAATCCCTCGAAGAGGAGCTGGTCGATGAGTCCGGAACGCGAGAAGGAGGTGTAGTCGAGGTAGTCCGCGGCACTGGCCGCGGCCTGTTCGTTCCAGTCAACCCCGCCCTCGGCCTCCAAGCGGGCGACGGCGAACTCCGCATCTGCAGTGCTGAATTCCTCGAACTCGAGCTGATCGACAAGCCCTGAACGAGAGAAGGCGGTGTAATCGAGGTAGTCGACAGCCGATTGATACGCGTTCTGTTGAGCGACCGTACCAATCCGTGCCTCCTCGGCAGCGGCAGCAGCTTCTTCCGCAAGCCGCTCCTCCTCTGCAACCCGCTCTTCCTCGGCCTTCGCCGCAGCCTTTTCCTCCTCCTCGGCCTTCGCCGCGGCCTCTTCCTCCTTCTCGGCCAGGCGCTCGGCCTCAGCCTGTTCCTCGGAGACAGTTTCCTCCGCCGCCTCCTCGTTCTCTTGAGCGTCCTGCGTGTCCGCAGCTACGGCGACAGGATTATCCCGCGCCTCGTCGTTGCCACCGTTCAAAGCCGCGATCGCTACAACGAGAAGCACGACCACCCCCGCACCGGTAACGATTTTGTGGCGAGCGAACCATGACTTCTTGGTCAGCTCACCCTCTGTCGAACTGAAAGCTGGAAGTTCGCCCGTCGGACCGGACGGTTGCACCGAGGTCTCCGCTGAGCCGTTATCAGAATCCTCCACCCAGAACTGCCAACCTTGAGGTGGCGGCCCCCACGACGGATCCGCTGTCCAGCCTGGCGGAGGCGTCCAGCCAGCAGGGGGGGCGGGCCAGTTCGGGGGCGAATTGTATCGCGGCGCCATGAGCACTCCACAGGTGGAAGAGGCGGGTATGTAGTCAATATTCTGACACCGCCAGCGCAATAGGTGTGGATCAAAGGAGCGCCGATGCGCTCTCAACCGGGTGAATTCGAATCGTCACTTGCGGGGCTTTGGGCAAATTAGTCCAGATCCTCCGGGTCCACGGAACCCGCCGCACACAACGAGCGCGAGCACGCACGTCTGACGGCTTCGTCCGCCTACGAGCTTGGCAGGGCCATGACCGAGCAGCGGACGCTCGGCCGCACGAGCGTCTCAGCCTCAGGTCGAAAGCGGTCTGCGGGGTTTGAACGCAGCAGCTTCAACGCCCGATGCGGTGGTTCACGCGTGCTCGCAGGTCCAGCGCGGAGCTGCGCCACGACACCGCGCGGGCGACGATGCCGCCCGAGCTGGTCTCCTCGGCGGGCACGTGCACGACCGTCACGCCCTTGCTGATCGCGGTGCGGACCATCGTGTCGACCGTGCCGGGGAGCACGAGCTGCAGGAGCGCCGACGTGGTGCTCGCGCGGGCGGTGCCGTGCCCGAACCGCCGCTCGTAGACCACCTCGGTCACGACCCGGTCGAACATGCCGGGAGCGTCGGGGTCCTCCAGCTGCGCGGCGAGGGTCAGCAGCCCGTCCTCGCCGTCGTCCGGCGGCACGACGGCGAGGTAGAGAGTGAGCAGCAGCTCGCTGATCTTGCGCAGGACCCAGCCTCGTCCCGGCACTGGTGGGATGGCGACGACGTACTGGGCGAGGTTCGCCTCGAGCGCCTCGGCGGACAGGCACGTCCACGCGGGCTCGGTGCGGACCTCGACCACGCGGTCCCACGCGACGTCCTTGCCGTCGAGACCGACGCGGTCCGGGCCGATCGTCACCGCCCCGAACCGGTCGAGCAGACCGAGGGGTGCGGTCGCGATCCGGGGCACGTACGGGACGAGTCGCACGATCCCCTGGACCGACACGTCCCACTCGCGCTCGACCGGGTACGCGGGGCGCGGGTACGCGGCGATGGCCCGCAGGACCCACTCGGCGACGGCGTCGTCCAACCCGGTGGACTCGTCAGGTTCGCCCGGCCCGTCGGTCGAGGGTGCGTCCTCGGCGTCCTCGGCTCCCGGGGTCGTGTCCTCGTCGGAGAGCGCCTCGACCAGCGCGTCCTCCAGCGCGGTGTCGAGCTCCGGGTCGACGGCGTCCGCGGGCTCGCGGCCCAGCCGCTTCGGCACCGCCAGTCTCGGCATCGTCAGCCTCGGGAACGACGGCTTGGGCAAGGCGGCCTTGGGCAGCGCGCTCCGCTGGAGGGTGGGCCGACGCCGCTCGCCCAGCAGCCGCTCCAACCGCCCTCGGGTGTCCCCCTGCTCGACCCCTGGCAGGTCCGGACCGTCGCCCGGTTCGTCGTCCGTCGTCGTCAGGAACGGCTCTCGACCCATGACCACTCCTTCATGTCGCGGGCGGACCCCCCGCCACCGCGGGGCCCAGGCTAGACCCCGCCGCGCGGCGTCGGGCACGGGTGTCCACCGCGGCCACGCACCGCCCCCTGCCGAACCCGCCCCTGCTCGCTGTCGAGCACGACCGGGGGGTCGCTATCCCTCGGATAACGACCCCCACGTCGTGCTCGGCGGGCTACGGGGTCAGGTGCAGCTGATCGCCTCGTACGGCACGGTGTAGCGCTGGTACACCGGGTCGCCGTTCCGCCACTGGTACGCGGCGACGGTGGCCGTCCCCGCCGGGACAGCCGACGCGCGGGTGTTGAACGACTGGTAGACGTTCTTGTCCGGAGCGAGCGACGACGCCTTCTTCTCCCCGAACGGCGTGATCAGACGCACGTCGGCCGGAGCTGCCTCGCCGTTCGTCGCACGGACCGCGACGTAGGCCGTGCCGTTGAGGCAGCGGGCCTGCGCCTCGATGCCGTCGACGCGCGGTTTGCCGACGCCGTTGATCGCGAACGTGTCCTCGGACAGCGAGGCGACCGCGTTCCCGATCGCGCGCGACATGATGTCGAGAGCCGTCGGGTCGACGTTGTCGATCGTGTCGAGCGGCGAGTGGTAGTTCGGGTCGTAGAAGATGCCCTCGGTCCCACCGAACAGCGCGACCTCTTCCGCCGTCTTCGACCCGTCCGCACCGGTGAACAGTCCGGACGCCGGGATGCCGTTGAGGATGAACGCCTGGTAGTCGGAGCGGCCCGAGAACTCGGTGTCCACCCACGCCTGGTCGATCCCGTCGAAGTAGTCCGTGAAGACGGCCTCCGTCTCGATCGACCCGGCCGGCACCTCGACCGGCGCCTCGTAGGTCGACTCGTCCGCGTCGTACACGCCGATGATGTAGTTCGGCGAGCCGACCATGTCGAAGTTCAGGTACGTCGCGATGTCGTCGAGCCCCTCGGGGTCGTTCTCCGCGAGGTCGTCCACGTAGTGCGTCGAGCCGACGAGCCCGACCTCCTCGGCGCCCCACCACGCGAAGCGGACCGCGTTCTCCACATCCTGCCCGCCGTCGGTCGCCTCCGCGAGCTGCACCGCGACCTCGAGGATCGCCATCGATCCCGACCCGTTGTCGTTGATGCCCGGCCCGTCCTCGACACCGTCGAGGTGCGCGCCGACCATGACGACGTTGTCGTCCCGTCCGCCGGGCGTCTGCGCGATGACGTTGAAGGTCTCGAACTCCTCGACGTGCGTGACGACCTCGACGGTCGCCTCCGGAGCGGCGCCGTCGGCCAGCGCCGCCAGGATCGCCTGGCCGTCGGCCTGCGTGATGCCGACGGTCGGCACCCACGTGTCGTTCTCGGCCCCGAGCGTCGGGTTGAGCACACCGTCCGCGTTGTTGTAGAGGATGACGGCGGCGGCGCCGGCCTGCGACGCGGCGAGGACCTTGTCCGCGAACGGGCACGACCCGCGGCTGACGAGCGCGACACCACCCGTGGCCTCGACACCGTCCCAGGTGTCTGCCGTGCAGCCCTGCACCAGGTCGTCGGACGGCTGCACGAGCGGGCCGGTCACCCCGCCCTCGGGGGTGTCGGGCGCGAACTCGGCCGGGTAGATCGACTCGGTCACCTCGACGCCCGCCGCGGTGGCGGACAACGCGTCGATCACCCCCTCCTCGAACGAGAAGTACTGGCGCTCGGGCGTGTAGCCGGCGTCGGTGAGCGCCTGCTCGACGTAGGCGGCGCTCGCCTCGTAGCCCGGCGTCTCCAGGGCGCGGGTGCCGCCGTTGGCGTCCGCGATCGCCTGCAGGTCCTCCAGCCGGTCCATCACGGCGGGGCCGGTGACGAGGTCGGAGAGCGGCGGCGGCTCGGCAGCGGCTCGGACACCGCCCGGTGCGGCACCGACGGGAGCGGCGGTCAGCGCGGCGAGCAGCAGGCTCGCAGCAGCGGCGGTCGGGACGATCGTTCGTGCTCTCACGTGTCTCACGCATCCTCCTCGGCAGTGGCCCCCGCCGGCCGTCCCCGGGGTGCCGGAGACCGACCGAGTCGCACAGGACGCGACGTTGCGAAAACCCGTGTGCACGTGAGCGTAGGTCTCGACCGGGTCCGGCGAAACCCCTGAGCGGGTGAGTTCACGCGACGGTAACGGTCACGGACCTCGCACCGCCGACCCCGGGTGCTGCAGGATCCACCCAGACTCGGGCAGACTGGGCACGTGCCCGGATTCGCCGTCGTCGACCTCGAGACCACCGGGTTCTCCCCCCGGCTCGGCGACCGCGTCGCCGAGGTCGCCGTCGTCCTGGTCGACGACGCGGGCCAGGTCGAGGACGAGTGGTGCACGCTGGTCAACCCGGAGCGCGATCTCGGGCCGCAGCACGTGCACGGCATCGCGGCCGCCGACGTCGCGCTCGCCCCGACGTTCGCCCGCGTCGTCCCCGCGCTCCTGCGCCTGCTCGACGGCCGTGTCCTCGTGGCGCACAACGCCTCGTTCGACACGCGGTTCCTGCGCGCGGAGCTGGGCCGCGCCGGGGTCGCCGCGGCGATCGACCCGCTCGCGTGCCTGTGCACGCAGCAGCTCGCGGGCCGCTACCTGACCGGCGGGCGAGGTCTCGCGGCGTGCTGCGCCACGGTCGGCGTCGTGCACGACGGCGTCCACTCCGCCCTCGGGGACGCGCGCGCCACCGCCGGGCTCCTCGCGCACTACCTCGGCATCGCTCCCGACGACGAGTGCTGGGAGGTCGCGCGGACCACGGCCGCCGGGGTGCGCTGGCAGCTCCCGCCCGTGCTCGACGTGGCGCCCGTGCCGCGCGGCGCGAGCCGGTTGCACGGCCACTGGCTCGCCGGGCTCGACGACGAGCGGCTCGCGCCGTCAGGGACGGTGGCGCTCGCCGCGGGCACCGCCGACGAGTACCTCGCCCTGCTCGACCTCGCGCTGCTCGACCGGTACGTCTCGCACAGCGAGCGGGCGACGCTGCTCGACGCCGCCCGGCGCGCCGACCTCGACCGGTCCGACGTCGAGACGCTGCACCGCGACCACCTCGCGGTCCTCGCGCGCGAGGCGCTCGACGACGGGATCGACGACGCGCTCGCGGCGGACCCCGCGCTGCACGAGGTCGCGGGCCAGCTCGGCCTGGACGCCGACGACGTCGCCGCGGCCGTCCAGGCCGCGCTCGGAGCGCGGCTCGTCGACGAGACGACGCCGCCCGTCCGGCGCGAGCCGTTCGTGCTGAACGCCGGCGACGAGGTCGTGCTGACCGGGACGATGCGCCGCACCCGCACCGCGTGGGAGGACACCGTGCAGGGCGCGGGGCTCGCGCCGTGGGCGTACGTGACGCGCCGCACGCGGCTCGTCGTCGCGGCCGACCCCGACTCGCTGTCGACCAAGGCGCGGACGGCGCGCAGGTACGGGATCCCGATCGTCACCGAGGACGCGTTCGACCGGATGCTCCTCACGGTGCGACGCTGGGCGTCATGAGCCCCGACGCTCCCGGCCCTGGCAGCCCGTCCGGGACTGCCGACGCCGTCGATGCCGTGCTCGACGAGCTGTACGCGCTGCCGCTCGAGCAGTTCGTCGTCGCGCGCACCGCGGCGTCGAAGCGCGTCAAGGCGTCGGGCGACACGGTCGGCGCGGAGCGCGTCGCGCGCCTGCCGAAGCCGACTGTCGCCGCCTGGGTCGTCAACCAGGTCGCGCGCGAGCACCCGGACGAGGTCGCCGCGCTCGTCACGATCGGGGACGAGCTCCGAGCGGCCACCGAGGACCGCGACCGCGGGCGCCTCACCGCGCTCGACCGGCTGCGGCGCGAGCGCACCGAGGCACTGGTCCGCACGGTCCGGGCCGCGGGCGAGGTGGCCGGGCGGGCGGTCTCCGCGAGCGCCGTCGACCGGCTGGGCGAGACGCTCACCGCGGCCGTCATGGATCCCGACGCCGGCGCGATCGTCCGGGCCGGACGCCTCGGCCGCGCCCTGCAGCACGTCGGGTTCGGGATCGTCGACGAGGGCGGGGAGCCGGCGGACGTGGTCGCGCTGCGTGTCGTCGCGGCGCCGGCAGAGGCGGAGGCGGAGGCCCGGGCCGACGACCCGCTCGTCGCGGCGGAGGCCGCCGTGGCAGAGACCGGCGCGGAGGTGGACCGTCTCGAGGCCGCGCGCGACGCGGCCGACGCCCGTGTCCGGAAGGCCGGGGACGTCGTCGGGCAGGTCGAGGACGAGCTCGGCCGGATCGAGGACGAGCTCGCGCGGCTGGCCGACGAGCGCGAGGACGCGCGGGACCGGCTGGCCGAGGTGCGGGGTGCCGAGGAGGAGGCGCGCGGCGAGCTCGCGGCGCTCGACGCCGAGCTCGGCACCGCGACCGGGCGGGCTGCTGACGCCCGCAGAGCACGCCGGGCGGCCCGCGGCCGCTGACTCCTGGCCGTGGGGAGTTCTGCCCCGGAAAGGCCGTCGACCCTGCACGCCCGCTGCACTAGTCTCGTCGACCATGGCGAGAACCCCACGCACCGGCCTCGGTTCCGTGCGATCGGTCGGTACCTTCGGCACCCTGGCGGCGGTCCTGCTGCTCGCAGCGGCGTGCAGCGGCGGCGACGACGAGGGCCCCGAGCCCGTCACGGTCGGCGCCGAGGAGTACGAGCCCGTCATCACGACGACGGTCCCGGTACCGGGCTCGCCCGACGACGAGGTGACCGTGGGCGTCGTCTCGCTCGACGCCTCGGGGTCGACCGCGGAGCTGAAGGTCGTGCTCACGCCGCACTTCGCGTCGGCGGAGCCCGAGGACACGATCTCGATCTACGACATGTTCGGCTACGACGTGCTCCCCACGATCCTCGACGTCGACGCCCTCACGAGCTACGACGTGGTGTCGTCCGGCGGGGAGTCGCTGCGCACCGACGTCAACCGGGCGAAGGCCCGCAACGACGAGCCCATCCTGTTCCAGGCGTGGTTCCCGCGACCGAAGGGCGACCCCGCGGCCGTCGACCTGACGCTGCACGCGTCGTGGCCGGTGTTCGAGGACATGCCCGTGACGTACGAGTCCGAGGACTGAGCCGGTGCGCGCCTCGTCCTTCTCCCGCCGGCGGACCGGACCGGCGACGGCCACGGTCGTCGCGCTGGTCGCCGTCACCCTCACCACGAGCGCCGCGACCCTGCCGGGCCGGGCCGTCGCGGAGACGACGGACGACACGTCGGCCGGCGCCCCCGGCTTCTATCCCGCGACCGTCGACGAGCTCGGTGGTCAGCCGAACGCCGAGTCGCTCGAGTCCGCGACCCGGACGTACACGACGGACAACGCCCGGTCGTTCGAGCTCGAGGGCTCGATCGAGACCGTGCAGACGGTCGAGGAGGAGGGCGAGGAGGTGGTCGTCACGCTCGCGTCCGACGTCGTGTTCGACGTCGACTCGGCCGACCTGTCCGACGCCGCAGCCCGGCGGATCGGCGAGCTCGTGCAGCAGGTCCCCGAGGACGCCCCGCTCGCCGTCGACGGCCACACCGACTCGGTCGGCACGGACGAGGACAACGAGGACCTGTCCCAGCGCCGGGCCCAGTCGGTCGCCGACGCCGTCGCCGCGGCCCGCCCCGACCTTGACCTCACGGTGACCGGGCACGGCGAGAGCGACCTCAAGGTCACCGAGTCCGGCGACGACGTCGCGGAGGACCGGGCGCAGAACCGGCGCGTCGAGCTCCGCTACACGGGCCCGGTCCCGGGTGCGACGCAGGAGCGCGTGACGACGCAGGACGTGACGCCCGTGCACGGTGAGTACGTCCCCGCCGACGCGCCGTCCATCCACGCGGTCGAGGACGTGGAGGCCGTGGCCGACCAGGTCATGGCGGTGCCCGAGGGGGGCGGCGCGCGCGTGCAGGTCGGTGTCGAGGCGCTCGTCGTGCGTGGCTCGACGACCCGCCTGCGGGTGTCGTTCACCCCGCTCGACGCCATCGAGGACGAGGTGGACGACGTGAGCGTGTGGAACATGACGGGCGACGGCGAGCTGCACCCGGTGCTCGTCGACACGCGGACGCTCGCGCAGTACAAGCCCCTGGCCACGTCCGGCCAGGAGCTCGAGACGGACCCGATCCGCGCGTCCACGTCCGTCGGTGGGACCGTGCTCTACGAGGTGGCGTTCGCCCGGCCGGTCGACGACCTCTCCGAGCTCGACGTCTCGCTCGTCCCCACCTGGCCGACGTTCGAGGACGTCCCCGTCGAGTGGGACTGACCTGACACCACCGCGTGCACGAACGCGAGCTTGGTCCGCACCGGCTCGGTGAGCACGAACGGGTACAGGTCGTTCTTGCCCATCGAGCGGTTGATCTGGTTGAACGCGACCGCGAGCGGGTGCCACAGCGCGAGGATCTCCTCCATCGAGACCTCGCGGTACCCGGTCGTGGAGAACGCGGGGTGCGTCGCGAGCGAGCCCTGCAGCTCGGGGGCGAGCTTGTCGCCGATGAGGCCGCCCAGGTTCATGCCGAACGACGCCGCGGTCTGCAGCGTGTCCGTGATGTGCAGGTAGTGGGCCCACGACTCGGCGAAGTCCTCGTACGGGTGCATCGTCGCGTAGTCGGAGATGTACTCGTCGCGCCAGCCGTCCGGTGCGCCGTGGGCGTAGTGGCGGTCGATCGCGGCCTGGTAGTCCGCGGTGTCGTCGCCGAAGAGGTCGCGGCACCGGGCCAGCAGGTCCGGGTCCGGCGAGACCAGGACCTGCCAGTAGTAGTGCCCGATCTCGTGCCGGAAGTGGCCCAGCATGGTCCGGTACGGCTCGCCGAGCTCGACGCGCAGCGACTCGCGGTAGGCGTCGCCCACCTCGGACAGGTCGATCGTCACGACGCCGTCCGCGTGCCCGATCGTCACCGGGTCGCCGGTGGTGGAGGACAGCAGGTCGAATGCCAGGCCGCCGTCCCGCTCCGCGTAGCTCACGACCGGCAGGTCGTTCTCCAGGACCTGGAACAGCAGGCGGCGCTCCGCCACCAGCGCGGCCGCGTACTGCTCCGTGGCCAGCTCGTCACCGGGTGACGGGTGCCGACGGACCAGCCGGCACGCGACGCAGAACGCCTCCAGCTCCGGCCCCTCCGGGACGAGCCAGTTGCAGCCGAGCGGCGCGTTCGCGCACAGGATCCGGGGCACGCCGGCCCAGCGGGCACGACCGTCGTCGTCCAGCGCCCGCATCCGGTCGATGCCGTGGACGTAGCCGAGCGTGGAGCCGCAGGTCAGGCAGGTGATGTCCTCGAAACCGACGAGGCTGCCGCAGCGGGAGCAGGAGAAGGCGCGCACGAGGACGACCGTAGCTCAGGCGAGCATCGTCTCCGGCCGGCCGAGGAACGCGCGCAGCGCCTCGACGACGAGCGCGTGGTCGTCCGCCTGCGCGAGCCCGGACACCGTCACGACGCCCACCGGCCCGACGCCCTCGACACGGACCGGGAACGCCCCGCCGTGCGCCGCGTACTCCTGGAGCGGCAGCTGGTGCTGCTCGGCGAACGTCTGCCCGCGAAGCTTGGAGCGCAGGCCCACGAGGTATGACGACGCCCCGAACCGCTGCACGACCCGCACCTTGCGCTCGACCCAGGTGTCGTTGTCCGGGGTCGAGCCCTCGCGCGCGGCGTGGAACACCTGCTGGTGGCCCTTGCGCACGTCGATCGTCACGGGCAGGTCGCGCTCCGTCGCGAGCTCGACGAGGACGCAGCCGAGCCGCCACGCGTCGTCGTGCGTGAACGCCGGGAGCACGAGGTCGCGCTCCTGCGCCTCGATCGTCGCGACGAGGGCGGTCAGGTCGTCGGGGGTCCCGGGCGCGTTGCCGGTGCTCGCAGTCATGGACCCATCGTGGCACGCGACGCTCCCCTGGTCGTGGTGCCGTCTTGCCGCCGAACCCCGGGTTGCGGCCCGTTCGACGTCGCGAACGGGCTGCAACCCGGGGTTCGGCAGCGGAGGGGTCAGCTGCGGGGGGTCAGCTGCGGAGGGGCACCGGTCCGGTCAGCAGTCCGGTCAGCAGGTGAGCGCGGCGAAGGCGGCGTCCTGCGTCGAGGCCGCGCCGCCGTCGGGCAGCGCGCCGGTCACGGTGACGGCTCCCGCCTCGACGGACGCCGAGCGGACCGCGAAGGACTGGTAGGCGGCCTTGCCGGGCTCGACGGCCGTGACGGTGCGCGACCCGAACGGCGTCCGGAGGGTCACGTCGACCGCGGTGTCGACCGCGTTGGTCGCCCGGACCGCGACGTACGCCTTCCCGGCGAGGCAGCGCGAGGTCGCCTCCACGTCGAGCGCAGGGGCCGCGCCGTCATGCCGTACCGTCACCTGGTCCACCACCCGTTCGGTGGCCGTCGCGTAGGTGGTGACGGTGAAGGTCGTCGGCGTGACGTCCACCTCGGAGTAGCTCGGCTCGTGCGACTGCTCCCAGCGCGCGGTCCATGGCTTCGCGCCGTCGAAGTCGTAGTACTTGCTGCCCGTCGAGGAGTTCCCCGTCACGTACAGCACCTCACCGTCCTGCGGGTCGAGGACGTCGCCGGTCGCCGGCTCGGCGGCGGGGACCACCGGCGTCGTGCCCTGCATGAGGTGGCTGCGCGTGAAGATGTGGTCGTGCCCGGCGAGGACCACGTCGACGCCGAGCTCGCTGAACGCCGGCGCGAGCTGCTCGCGCAGGCGGACGACGTCAGCGTCGCGCGAGTGGAACGCCTGGCTGTACAGCGAGTGGTGGAACGACACGACGACCCACTCGTAGTCGTCGCCGCGCTCGGCGAGCACGTCCCGCAGGTAGTCCTCGCGGGCGTCGATCCCGGCGGGCGAGGACTGGTTCGAGTCGAGCGACACGAACAGCACGTCGCCGTAGGCGTACCAGTAGTCGCGCATGCCGTCGGTCGCGTTCGGGCGCGCGTAGTGCTGGTCGTAGAGCGCGCTGCCGGCATCGTGGTTGCCGACGTCCGGAGCGAATCGCAGCGTGCGCATCGACGCGGCCGAGAACAGGCCCGCGTACTGCTCCGAGCTGCCCGAGCTGTCCACCTGGTCTCCCGCGGAGACCAGGAACGCGGCGTCGGGGTGGCGCTCGTCGATCGTCCCGGCGTTGCGCACCCAGCTCGCGGTGTCGTTCGACGTGCTGCCGCTCGCGCCGATCTGGATGTCGCCGACGAACAAGAACGAGTACTCGTCGCCGAACGTACCCGTGTCGAACGTCGCGGTATCGGACCAGCCCGTGCCGACCCCGCCGACGCGATAGGCGTACGAGGAGTTCTCCTCCAGTCCCGTGACCGCCGCGTGGTGGTACGTCGCGCCGTCGGCCGATGCGTCGGAGTCGGCCGGTGCCGAGCTCGCCCCGGCGGGGAACACCCCGTCGACCACGTCCTCGGCGCGCGCCCACTGCACCTCGCCCTCGCCTGGCAGGTTCGCGAACCAGGCGACCGTCGCCTCGGTCTCGTCGGCCCCGATCCCCAGCGTGACGTCGCGGACCTCGCCGTGCGTCGGGACCAGGGAGCGGACGTCGAGGTAGATGTCCGAGCTCGTCGGCGCGTCCTGGTACAGAGCGACGGAGATCGTGTTCTCTCCCGCCACGAACGCGTCGGCCGGGACGACGAACGTGCTGGTCACGGGGTCTGCACGGCCGTTGCCGTGGTACTGCACGTTCTCGGTGATCTCGCGCGCGTCGTCGCCGAGACGCGCGACCTCCGCGCCGTTGACATAGACGATCGCCGCGTCGTCGTACACGATCTCGCCCTCGAACGCGGGCACGCCGTCGAGGTCCGACGCCGTGAGGTCGACGTCGGTGCGGAAGAAGAACGTGGGGACGTCCGTCGTGGTGCCGGGGAGGTACTGGGTGACGAGCGTCGTGATCGGGAACGCGTCGCCGATCCCGGTCGCCTGCCCTCTCTTCGCGCCGAACGCGCCGGTGCCGGACCTCCACGTGGAGTCGTCGTACGCGGTCGTCGCCCAGGTGCGCGGGTCCGCGGAGCCGCCCGCGGGGTCGGTCCCGTCGTCGAGGTAGCGCCACGTCGTGCCCGACGTCGTCACGAGCGACGCGTCGTCGGCTGCGGTGGCGGGACCGGTCGGGACGATGGTCGCGGTCGCGACCGCGGCACCCGTCAGGGCGAGGGCGAGGGCGGAGGCCGTGCCACGGCGCAGCGGCGCAGGCGTTCCGGAGGCGTGCGAGGTCATGGGTTCCTTCGCTGGTCGGCGAGCCGCGCGGCGACGGTCGTCGGACCACCGTGGCCACGCCACCCGGTTCGGGGAAGCGCTGTCACGGTAGGGAACCCAGGTAGCGGAGGTGGAACGCCCCGGTGAACGCCACCCGGACGTGGGGTGGCGTTCACCGAGCAGCGGTCAGTCGCCGCGAGCGTGCCGCGTCTCGCGCTCGTTGGCGCGCTGGATCGCCTCGACCAGCTCGTCCTTCGTCATGTCGGAGCGGCCGTCGACGTCGAGCCGTCGCGCGACGTCGAGCAGGTGCTCCTTGGTCGCGTTCGCGTCCACGCCTCCCGCGGACTCCGCGTCCGGGTCGAGCCCGCCCTCCTCGGCGCGCTCGTCCGACGGCCCCGGCTCGTCCTTGGGCTCCCAGTGGTCACCGATCTTCTCGTGCGTGTGCTTGAGCGCGGAGAACGCGACCCGGCGCGCGCGCTGGTCGGAGCCGTACTGCTCCATCGCGGCGTCGAACGCCTTCGCGAACGTCCGCTGCGCCTTCTCGTCCGAGCGCTGCAGGGTGCTGGGGATCTCGGACTGCTTCGCGTCCCCGTCGCGCGTGGTCTTCGGCACGGTCCACCTCCGCCTGTCCGACGGCGTGCGCCGCCTCCACCCGAGCCTCCACCCGCGTGCGCGCGCCCGCCAGCGGGCGCGTGCCCGCGCGGACCGGCCTACGCTGCCCGGATGGCGCGCGTCCTGCTGTTCCACGGCCGCATCGCCGGCTGGGGCACGACCTCCGGGACGCGCGTCGTCGTGGGCCGGTGGGACGTGTCCCCGTTCGGGGCGTTCGCCGACGTCATGGTCGAGCGGCCCGACGGCGAGCGCATCCTCCTCGCCCCGACCGACGACGTCGCCGCGCTCGTCGCGAGCACGTACCGGTTCGACCGGGTCGAGGTCGTGCCCGTGCACGTCCGTGACGAGGACGGCCCCCGACGCGGCGAGCGTGCGCACGTCCCCGCCCCGTGGCTGGTCGACGCCGGCCCGCTCGCCGCACGGGTCGCCGTCGGGCCGCGGACCGGGTTGGGCCACGCGCTGCGGGCCGTCCCGGACCGGGTCGCGACGTCACGACGGTTCACCGCCGTGACCGACCCCGTCGCGCGCGCCCTGCTGCACGGCGTGCGCACGCGCGGGAGCGCCGGCGCCGGGCGGGTCGAGCACTACGGCGCGACGGACGTGCACGCGGTCGTGGAGGTGACGTCGACGTGGGACGGCGCACCACTCGGTGGGCTGGCACCGGTCGACCCACCCGTACGGTTCGGGTTCGGCTCGACACCACGACGCCCGGCCGTCACCGACGTCGTGACGACGATCGTCCTGGCGGCTTCCGCATGACGGCTGACGGCTGACCCGCTCAGACCACCTGGATGGCGCACCGGACGCCGGCCGCGCGCGAGATCCTCGCGTCACCCGTCAGGAGCGTCCCGTCGACGTGCTCGGCCAGGGCGACGTACGACGCGTCGTACGTCGAGAGGTTCGCCCCCAGCTCCCAGGCGCGCGCGGCGAGGACGGCGAACGGCCAGAGCTGGAAACGAAGCAGCGCGAACGCATCCCGTCCCGCCTGGGCGTCGCGCTCCGCGAGCAGCCCAGCGGCGCGGCGCCGTCGCAGGACGTTGTCCACCTCGTACGGCAGGAGGTCGGGAGCGTCGAGCACGGTGACGCCCTGGAGCTGCCGCGCGACGCGGTCCCCCCGGACCCCGGGGTCCACGAGCAGCGCGAGCACCGCCGAGGCGTCCACGACGAGCGGCCCGCTCACCTGCGGTCGGCCGCGAGATCGGCCAGCACGTCGCCGGTCTCGAGCTCCGGCATCCCGCGGGCGCCGCGACGGATCTCCACCAGCGCACTCTCCAGCGACGGGCGGGATGCCAGGTCTCGCAGCGCAGCGGCGAGGTACTCCTGCAGCGAGCGACCCGAGCCTGCGGCGCGGGACGCGAGCTCGTCGCGAACGTCCTGCGGGACGTCCCGGATCGTGATGTTGACCATGCAGGCATCCTACCTGCGCCGCATGCACAATGTAGCAAACGACCTACGAGGTGGTCCCGCTACGGGTACCGCCCACCCGTTCGACCACGACCGTCATGCCGTCGCCTCCACCGGTGCCGTCTGCGGGTCGCGTGGCTCCACCTCGACGAGGGCGTCGCGGACCGCCTCGACGCCGACGCGCACCTCGTCGAACGACGTCGACAGCGGGGACAGGCCGAGCCGCAGCCCGTTGGGGCGCCGGAAATCGGGGATGACGCCTCTCGCCCACAGGAGCGGGAGGGTGGCCTCGAACGCGTCGTGGTCCACGGTCACGTGGCTGCCGCGCCGGGCGGCGTCCCGCGGGGAGGCGACGCGCGTGCCGAGCGGGACGAGGAGGTCGTCGACGAGCTCGAGCGCGTACTCGGTGAGCGCGACCGACTTGGCCCGGATCGCCTCCATGCCCGCCTCGGCGACGAGGTCGACCATGTCCTGCATCGCGAGCATGCCCACGATCGCGGGCGTCCCCGACAGGAACCCGCGCGGACCCGGGTGCGGCGCATAGCCGGGGCCCATCTCGAACGGTGCGGCGCTGCCCATCCAGCCCTGGATCGGCTGGGACACGCTCGACTGGAGCTCGGCGCGGACGTAGCCGAACGCGGGAGCGCCCGGGCCACCGTTGAGGTACTTGTACGTGCAGCCCACGGCCAGGTCGACCCCCCACGCATCGAGCTCGACGGGCACCGCCCCCGCGGAGTGGCACAGGTCCCACAGGACGAGCGCGCCGGTGTCGTGCGCCAGACGCGTGATCTCCTCCACGTCGCTCACGTAGCCCGACCGGTACGCGACGTGGCTGAGCACGACGAGCGCGGTCCGCTCGGACAGCACCTCGGCGACCTGCTCCGGGGTGACTCCCCCGTCCGAGTCGGGGGTGATCCAGCGCAACGTCGCGCCGTGCTCGCGCGCGACGCCCTCCAGCACGTAGCGGTCGGTCGGGAAGTTGCCGGAGTCCAGCACGATCTCGTCGCGACCCGCGACCGCCGGCGCCCCGAGCGCGGCCCGGACCAGCTTGTACAGGATCACGGTCGTGGAGTCGGCGACGAACGCCTGCCCCGCCGCCGCGCCCAGAGCCGCCGCGCCGATCCGGTCGCCCAGGGTCAGCGGGAGCTCGTACCACTCCTCGTCCCAGCCGCGGATGAGCCGCGCGCCCCACTGCTCCGTGGCGAACCGCGCGAGCCGCTCCGCGCTGGCCCGCGTGGGCCGGCCGAGCGAGTTCCCGTCGAGGTAGGCGGTCACGTCGTCGGACGTGACGAACGCGTCGACGTAGCGCGCGAGGGGGTCCGCGGCGTCGAGGGCGGCGGCGCGTGCGGCGCGCGCTGCTGGGCCGGTCGAGGGGCCGGTCGAGGAGCCGGTCGAGGAGCCGGTCGAGGTGCTCATGTCTGGTCCTTCTCGGTGCGGGGCACGGTCGTGGCGCCGGCGAGCCAGCGCGGGAGGTCGGACGGATCATCCGGTGGTTCGCCCGGGACGAAGGTCATCCGCCCCGCCGAGAACGACCTGGCGGTCGTTCCGCGGCTCGAAGCGTCCTTCAGGTCGTGTTCGGCAGGCGGGGTGGAGGCGGAGGTGAGGGACCGGAGCAGGGCGTCCGGGCCGAGACCGGCTGCCGCGAGCGCGCGCAGCTCGCGCTCGTTCACGCCGACCGGGAGCGGGCCGTTGCCCAGGTCCGTGCCGTAGACGACCGTGCCACCTGCGTCCGAGAAACGGCGGACGTTGTCGATCGCGACGTCCTGCTGCGGGGTCGGCGTCCCGTACCCGTGCACGTCGAGCGTGCTGACCCACGTCATGCCCGACGGCGCGTGGCCGGGCCTGCTCGGCCTGGCCGTCATCGCGACGAGCAGCGCGTCGGGCAGCCGCTCGGAGAACGGCGCGTGAGCGAGGCGGTCGACGCCGCACTCGAACGCGCGCGCGGCCTGGCCCGCACCCTCCGTGTGCGCGACGACGGACCGGCCCCGTTCGTGGGCGCGCCCGACGATCGCGGCGAGGACGCCGTCGTCCGGCACGGGGCCGGCGACGCTGTTGAGCGCGACCTTGACGAACGATGCCCCGGCCGCGAGCTGTCGGTCCACTGCCGCGACCGCCTCCTCCGGCGAGGCGATCTCCACGACGGAGCCGTCCGGCGCCCACGATCGGTCGGACGGGTAGCCCCTCGGAGCGGTGAGGAAGGCTCCCGCGAGCTCGACCGCCGGCAGCCCGGGCGTGCCGACCCAGGACGCTGCGACGTCGGGCACCCAGCCGAGGTCGTGGACGACGGCGATGCCGTGCGGGAGCAGCGCGGTCGCGTCGACGAGGCCGAGGTGGACGTGCGCGTCGGTGAACGGCGGCAGGAGCGTCCCACCCTCGACGGCCCGGCCGAGCGTCAGGCGCGTCATGGGCGAGCGGTGCCGATCTCGGTGCGGACGGCGAACAGCTCGGGGAAGAACGTGAGGTCGAGCGCGCGCTGGAGGAACCCGACGCCGCTCGACCCGCCCGTGCCGCGCTTGGTACCGATGATGCGCAGGACGGTCTTCATGTGGCGGAAACGCCAGAGCTGGAAGTTGTCCTCGAGGTCGACGAGCTCCTCGCACGCCTCGTAGGCGGACCAGTGCTCGTCGTGGCCCTCGTAGATCCGGCGGAACACCTCGACCAGGTCCTCGTCGAGCACGTGCGCGTGCGTGACGTCGCGGTCGAGGACTCGCGCCGGGACGTCGTGGCCGTGACGAGCGAGGTAGCGCAGGAACTCGTCGTAGACGCTCGGCTCGGCGAGCAGGCGCGAGAGCTCGGCGTGCGCGGCCGCGTCGGACGCGAAGACCTGGAGCATCGCGCCGTTCTTGTTGCCGAGCAGGAACTCGACCGCGCGGTACTGCCACGACTGGAAACCCGACGAGCTCCCCAGGAACCCGCGGAACTGCGCGTACTCGCTCGGGGTGAGCGTCGCGAGGACCGACCACTGCTCGGTGAGCGTGCGCTGGATGTGCTTGACCCGGGCGATGCGCTTGAGCGCCGCCTGGAGCTCGTCGGCGGCGAGGAGGTCACGCGCGGACACGAGCTCGTGCAGCACGAGCTTGAGCCACAGCTCGGTGGTCTGGTGCTGGACGATGAACAGCATCTCGTCGTGGTGCACCGGGGTGCTGGTCGGCACCTGCGCGGACAGCAGCGTGTCGAGCTGGAGGTACGAGCCGTACGTCATGCGTTCGCGCAGGTCGGTGACGATGTCCGGCTCGAGGGCGCGCTCGTTGGGGCTGTTCGGGGCGTCGGGCATGCCTACGAGGTTAGGTCAGTCCTCGTCGGCGGCGCGCTCCTCGACCTCGTCGACCGACTCGCCCGTCGGGTCGTCGGCGTGGTTCGGGAGCAGCCAGCGGCCGCCCAGCGGGTCCGTCACGGCCTGGCGCAGCACCCATGCGCCGCCCGGGTCGCCCTCGACCTCCATCAGCCCCGTGTTCGCGAGCGGGGTCCGCGCGACCTCCTCGACGTCGACACCCGTCGCCCGCGCGCACACCCAGGCGCGGATCGCCGCCCCGTGCGAGACGACGACGGCGTTCGCCCACCCCGTCGCCGCGACCTTCGCCACCGCGTCGTCGAAGCGAGCGAGGAACTCGTGCCCGTCCGGCCCGCCCGGGAGCCGGCGTGACAGGTCGCCGCCACCCCACGAGAAGACCGTCTCGAGGTACTGCATGTGGTTGTCGTGGTCGTCGGTGCCCTCCAGGTCGCCCGCGTCGATCTCGCGGAACCCGTCGAGCTCGATCGGCTCCAGCTCGCGCAGCTCCGCCAGGGGCGAGGCGGTCTGGAGCGTCCGGACGAGGGTCGACACGGCGATGCCGTCGATCGTGCGGTCGGCGAGCGCGTCCGGGATCGCCGCCGCCTGCCGAGCGCCGAGGGCGGTCAGCCCCGGGCCGGGGAACGCGGTGTCGAGCAAGCCGGCGACGTTGGACGGGGTCTGGCCGTGACGGACGAGCAGCAGGCGCATGGTTCTCCGGTGGTCGAGGGTGTGCCCACAGCCTACGAGCGGACCGTCGTGACGGGGCCGTCGCGTCGCACGACCCGCCGGACCTCAACCGACCGGGTCCTCGACCAGGCGCGAGCGCGCCTCGTACACCCGCAACGGATCCCCCACCGACTGCGTCGTCGCCTCCCCCGGCACATCCGTCCACGACGGCGAACCCACGATCCGGAACTGCCCCGACCACGTCGTCCTCAACCCGATCGTCACCGACTCCACCGGCTGCGCATACGTGTGCGTCACCGACTCCTCCGGATACGCCGCACCCGGATCCCCCGTCACCAGCAGGTCGCTCCCGTCCCCGTAGTCCCACGCGAACTCCTCCGGAGTCGCCCGGATCTCCACCGGGATCCCCAACAACGTCGCCGGCAGCACCTGCTCCGTGTCCTGCGTGTACGTGATCGTCGGCACGTTCACCAACGTCCACCCGTCCGGCGGCTGCACCACGATCTGCGACGCCTCGATCTCCAACGTCGCGAACTCCCGCGCCGCCTCCTCCACCAGATCCGCAGGCGTCACACAACCCTCGTCGCCCACCAGCTCCGGCGCGCCCCACGACCCGTCGTCCTCACGCACCTGGACGAACAACGCACCCTGCGCGAACTCGTCCGCACCGCACTCGATGCCCTCGTACGCCAGCTGCATGCCCTCGTCGCACGCGTAGTCGTACCGCGTCGACGACCCATCGAACGCACCAACAAGCTCGCACAGCGCTGGCGTCGCGGCGAAGTACTGCTCCTGCGGCTCGCTGCCTCCCGACGACGACACGTGGGTCGACCCGTCGTTCGTCCCGTCTCGCGCCGCGCTGATGGACACCGTCTGGTCATTCGCGATGCAGTCGTTGTCCCACTGCGAGCACACATCGGCGTCGGAAGGAGGGACGACGATTGGTGAAAGTGATGCGCCTAGAACGAGGAGCGTGATGTCTTGCCAGATCACCCTGCGTCCGCCTCATCTGGCGACGCAACCTCGACAATGACCCAGTCACCGTCTTGGCGACCGACCTCGATCCGCGCCTCCCACGTCTTCTTCTCTACGGTTGAAACCTCATGGCTGTCGCCGTCGGCGACCTCAATCCGTTCCTGGTTGATCGTCGCGTCAAAGGGAAAGATGCCCGTAGCTTCATCCCGCACGTAGCGGTTCGGATCATCGATCTCGATCTCGAGTTCCCCACCTGCGTACGTGCCATCGTTGTCGACTAACCACTCGATGTTCTCGAGAGTCGAGTCACAGAAGCCACAGCTCTCATGCGACATCATCTTCAGCTCCGACGAGTCCTGCGATTGGAGCGAGCGCGGGACTAGTTCCATGAAGTACATCGCCGCAGCGGCCGCGCCTTCTGCGTCGTCCTTCTCCATCGCCGCAGGGCGCTCCGGCTTCGCCGGGCCCGTCTCGGTCGGCGTCGGCTCGGGCTCCTCCGTCGGCTCGGGCTCGGCCTCGACCGTGCTGGTCGAGGGATCCGGCTCGGTCGGCTCCTCGCCCGTGCACCCACCGACCACCAGACCCACCGCCACGACGACACCGGCCGCGACCACGCGCCGTCGGGCACGGACGGGCGAACGGAGAACGAGACGCATACGACCCCCTGCGATCGAGACCAGCACCCACGACCCACCGGGCCGCGCCGCACGAACTGCCCCAGAACCTAGCGAAGTCAGGACGCCCGTGGGACCCCACGTCCCGGTCTGTGGACAACCGGCCGACGTGGCAGGCTGACGGCATGTCGCGCAGGGAGCTCGTGGTGCTCGGGACGGCGAGCATGGTCCCGACCCGTACCCGCAACCACAACGGCTACGTCCTGCTGTGGGACGACGAGGCGATCTTGTTCGACCCGGGCGAGGGCACGCAGCGCCAGATGACCCTGGCCGGCGTGTCCGCCACCGACCTGACGCGCATCGCGATCACCCACCTGCACGGCGACCACAGCCTGGGCCTGGCGGGCGTCGCGCAGCGCATCAGCGGCGACGGCGTCCCGCACACCATCCCGGTCAGCTACCCCGCGACGGGCCAGCGCTGGATCGACCACCTGCTCGACGCGAGCCCGCACCACCGTCGCGGCCACCTGCACGAGCAGCCCGTCACGACCGACGGTCCCGTCCCCCCGTCGCCGGACCGTCCCGCTCCCGGCTTCACGCTCCGTGCCGCGCGGCTCGACCACACGATCGACGCCGTCGGGTACCGGCTGGACGAGCCGGACGGTGTCTCCCTCGACCCGGACGCCCTCGCGCGGCGCGGGCTCGCCGGGCCGGTCGTCGGGCAGCTCGTGCGCGACGGCGCGGTCCGCGCGCCCGACGGCACGACCGTCACGACGGCGGAGGTGAGCCGCGCGCGCCCGGGCCAGTCGTTCGCGTTCGTCATGGACACCCGCCTGTGCGACGCGGTGCACGACCTCGCGGACGGTGTCGACATGCTCGTGATCGAGTCGACGTTCCTCGACCGCGACCTCGACCAGGCCGAGCGCTGGGGCCACCTCACGGCGTACCAGGCGGCGAAGGTCGCGGCGGACGCGGGCGTGCGCCACCTCGTGCTCACGCACTTCTCGCAGCGCTACACGGACCCGGGCGAGTTCGAGCGCGAGGCCCGGACGGTGTTCGACGGCGCGCTGACCGTCGCGGCCGACCTCGACCGGGTGCCCGTGCCGCGGCGATCAGGCGACCGGCGATCAGGTCACCGGCCGTCGACCTCCACGAGCTCGCCGTCGCGGACCTCGAACCGCACCTCGTAGTCGAGCGCGACCTCCTCGGCGAGCTCGACGGCGCGCGGCGCCGAACCCGACCCCGGGTCGTCGTCGACGCGACGGAGCGTGGCGGTGGCCTCGACCGTCCCGCCATCGACGTGGACCGTGATGGTCGGCGGTGCGCCCGTGGACGACGACGGTACGTCGCGCTCGGCGACGATCTGCGGCGGGTCGGTCATCTCCCAGGTGAAGTCCTCGACGTCGATCTCGGGGTCGACGTCGAGGGTCGCGTACCGCTCGGACATCTCGCCGCAGCCCTCCGGCGTGGCGTCCCCGGACGCGACGCACGCGTCGAGGGTCTGTCCGACCTGTTCCGCGGCGGCCTCGAGCGCCGCGTCCGTCACCGTGTACCGGAGCGCCTCGTCACCCCCGACGCCGCCGACGAAGCTGGTGCCGCCGGGGCCGCCCACCAGCACGGGGACGGTCGGCGCCTCGACGAGCGGGCCGCCGTCGGGCAGTGTCACGTCGTAGCGGCCGGGGAACGCGGCGAACCACGGGGCCTCGTCTAAGCCGACCGCCGGCACCACCTCGACGCCGTCGACGACGACCGTGAAGTCCGGGGGCAGCTCACCGGCCATGGGGAACGACGCGTGGGACACCGGCGGCGGGACGAGCTCCCAGCGGTCGAAGAGGACCAGCTCGCGGCCGGTCCGACGCACCGTGAAGACGTCCACGACGGACTCCCCGCCCTGGTCCCACGTGACGGTCACGAACGCCCGGTCCGTCCCGCCCTCCCGCCGGACGCCGTCGACGTGCACCGACGACGGCCGGGCCTCGACGTCGCCGTAGACGTCGTCCGTCAGGAGCACGCGCTGGTCGGGCGGCAGCCCCGGGGCGCTCGCCGCCAGCGCCGCCTCGGCGTTCCCCGCGCCGAGCGTCTCGAGGTAGGCGACGACCGGCTTGCCCGCCGAGAAGACCGTCGCGCTCAGGACCGCGCGCACGGCGACGAGCAGCACGACGAGGAGCACGACGGCGCCGGCCACGAGGCCCACGACGGCGAGCGGGGAGGTGGGTCGTCGTCGTCCTGGCGGCGGCACGGTCGCGCCGGTCGTCGGTGCAGGCTGCGTCATGAGCTCCCCCAGGGTCGTCGGCGGCGCGTGACGCCTCGTGTCCGGGACCGTTCTACCAGGGCCGCCGGGCCCGTGGCGCGCGCGTCCGTGCGGGCGGACGGGCGGTAGTCTCGGCACCCCACGACGGAGGTGGTGACCGTGCCGAAGCGGAACCGCGCGCGCGAGGCGGCCCGTGCGCAGGCCTCCCCCACCGCCGTGCCGCCCACCTCCGGCCACGCGGTGCCGGAGACCCCGCCACGCGGCGTCGGGCACGTGATCACGGAGGACGCGGCACGTGAGCTCGCACGGCGCCTGCTGAGCCCCGGCCGGGCCTGGCCGGTCGTGGTCGTCACGACGCCGGCGGGTGCCGGGGCGCCGCACGTCGACACGTCGGCGCTCGGGCACGAGGTCGTGGGGCTCGCGGAGGTGGTGGTCCTGCCGACCGGTGGCCCGTCGTGGGCGTTCTCCGACACGATGCCGCCCCGCACGCAGGTGTACGGCGGGGCGTCGCGCGTGTACGGGGTCGAGCACGACTGGGTCGAGCACCCGCACCGCTCACGCCTGCTCTTCGCGTGGTCGGGCGACGACGACGTGCGGGTGCGCCGCAAGCTCGTGGAGGACGCGCTCGCGGCGGCCGTCCGGGCGGGGCTCGTCGGCCGGTCGGAGTCGCCGACGGCGGCGCACGGGGCGGGGACGGTGGGTGGCGTGGTCGGCGGGCGCGCGATCGTCACGCTGGACGACGGGGCCCAGACCACGATCGCGGACGAGCTCACGCTGCCCGGGGTGCCGCTGGCGCGGGTCGTCGTGCCCGGCCAGCGGGTCGAGGGCTCGCTGGACCACGTCGCGGCGCGCCTCGACATCCGCGGCTCGCTGCCCGACGCCGCGGCGTCGCGCGTCCTCGTGCAGGCGACGTACCAGCCGGGAGACGTCCTCCTGGCCCGCGTGCGCTCGGTGGAGCGCGACGCGGTCGTCGTCGACCTCCTGCCCGAGCTGCACTGCCGTGTCCCGCGGGAGCGGGTCACCGGCAACGCGCTCGACGACCTCGTGGACCTCTTCAGCGAGGGCGAGGTGGTGCTCGGCCGGGCCGTGGCCGTCCCGGGCGGCATCTCCGTGCGCCTCGACGACGTCGACGAGTCCGAGGACCGCGTCGTCCCGGCACCGGCGCTCCTGCCCGGTGGGCCGCCCTGGTTGACTCCGCCCGAACCCCCGGCCGCCGCACCCACGACCCCGCTCGTGGCACCGGCTCCGCCCGCGCTCGTCCCTGAGTCCGGGCCACCCGCACCAGCGCCCCCGGCGCCCGTGCCACCGGCGCCGACGAGCCCTCGGCTGCCGTCGCCCGCGCTGCTCGCGGCGAAGATCCGCGGCGAGGTCACGGCGCTCCCCGGCCCGACGCGCGACGACAGCCCGGCCCGCGACGACCCTCCGGTGCCTCGCAGCACCGCGCTGAGCGACACCCAGCTCGCGCTCGCGACGGCGCGCGCCGAGGCCGAGAGTGCGAGGACGACGGCGCGCGACGCCGCCCGGCGGGCCACGGACCTCGCGGTGGAGGTCGACCAGCTCCGCGCGCTCGTCCAGGAGCAGCGCGAGCAGGTGGACCGCCGCGACCGGCAGATCGCCGCGCAGAAGACGCGGTACCGGTCGGCCGACCTCAAGCGGCAGAAGGCCGCGCGCGCGGAGGGCGTCGGCCCGGGACGCGGTCGGGACCCGGCTGAGGCGCCGGAGTTCGCCGACCCCGTCGACCAGCTGCGGCACGACGTCTACGTCACGTGGGTCCGGGTCGTTCCCGCGGCGGAGAAGGCGGCGCTCCCGCTCGGTCGCGACGGGCTCGGCGACTACGTGGTGGGGCCGCGGTTCTGCGACTCGCTCGGCCTGGAGGGCGTCTCCCGGACGAAGGTCCTGGAGGCGATCGTGCACGTCGTCACGGGACGCGCGGCGGCGATCCCGGGCCTGCAGCTGCACCGGCTGCGTTCGGGGCCCGGGGGCAACGACTCCCAGGCGGTCCGCGACGACGGCGCGACGTGCTGGCGCGTGTCGCTGCAGGTCAACAGCCCGAGCGCTCGTCGCCTGCACTTCTGGCGACTGCCCGGCGGCGGCGTCGAGCTGTCGCGGGTCGTGCTGCACGACGTCATGGAGCCGTGAGCCGACGGAGTGGGGACGGGGTGGCGACGGTCGCCGTCACCGGGTCCGAGGGCGCGCCGGGCCGTGGTGCCCGGCGCGCCCCCGTCGTCAGGCGCAGCTCAGCGCGTCGTACGCGGCCGTGACCTCGGAGGCGGTCCCACCGGCGTCGGTCACGACGACCGTGGCCTCGCCCGCGACGAGGGGGCCGCGCACCTTGAACGACTGGTAGGCGTTCGCCCCCGGCGCGACCTGGGTGAAGGCCTTCTCGCCGTGGTCCGTCGACAGGGTGAGCGCGAGGGTGTCGTCGCCGACGTTGCGCGCCCGGACGGCGAGGTACGGGGTGCCGGCGAGGCAGCGGCCCTGTGCCTCGACGGTGACGTCGGGCTCAGCCGGGACGTCGGCGCTCGGGTAGACGTCGAGCGCGTCGAGCTCGGTGTACCAGGTCTTCTTCGTGAGCGTCACCGTGTTGTCGCCCTGCTGGAGGTCGACGTCGATCGTCACGGACTGCCAGTTGCCCCACGTGGTGTGCGGGAACGTGACGACGCCGGCATCCTCGCCGTTCACGGTGACCGTGTCGGTGGACGCGAGCCGGTAGCCACCGCGCTCGGAGCCGTTCGCGAACCGGACGGCCAGCGTGTACCGGCCGGCCTCGTCCGCGTGGACCGGGAGCGCGACAGAGCTGTCCGCGAAGTCGAGCCCGCCGACCTTCTTGCCGGCAGACGCGCCGGACGCGTTCCCGACCGTGCCACGGACGATCACGCCGTCCTCGAACTCGTACCGGTCGGCGTCGGCCGGGATCACGGGCGGGGTGGTGACGCGCGGCTCGCGCGTCGCGGGGTAGACGTCGAACGCGTCGATCTCGGCGTAGAAGGAGGCGCGGGTCAGCGTGATCGTGTTCGTCCCCTCGACGAGGTCGACGAGCTGCTCGACGGTCTGCCAGTTGCCCCACGTGGTGTGCGGGAACGTGACCGTGCCGGCGTCCTGGCCGTTGACGGTCAGCGTGTCCGTCGACGGGACGCGGGTCGAGCCGTCCATGGAGCCGTTGCCGAACAGGATGCCCAGCAGGGCCGGCCCGGCCTCGTCGGCGTGGACCTCGACCGTGACGGAGCTGTCGGCGAAGTCCATGCCGCCGACCTTCGCGCCGCCCGACGCGGCGCCGTCGGTCACGACACGCGCGTTCGTGACGACGCCGTCCTCCGCCTGGTAGCGGTCGGAGGCCTGGCGGACGGAGGGCACGCCCTCGGCGGACCAGTCGAGGTCGGCGACGTAGACCGCCCGGTACGTGAACGTCGGGTCCCAGCCGTGGAACACGATGCGGGGCTCGCCGTCAGGCCCGGTGATGACGTCCTGCCCCCCGGGACCGCGGACGTCGCCCTGGAAGCGGTCGGACGTCATGAGCTCGGTCGTCGCCTTGGTCCAGGGGCCCGTCAGGCTGTCCGACGTCGCGTACGACGTGCGGTAGGCGCCGCCGTAGAAGTCGTTGGCGGAGTAGAAGAGGTAGTACGTGCCGTCGTGCTGCACGAGCGTCGGACCCTCCACGACCTTGCCCTCGTAGGGTGTGTCGACGCGGATGAGCTCGGCCGGCGGGCCGGTCAGCGTGGTGCCGTCCGGGGACAGCGGCTGCAGGAAGATCGTCGCGGTCATGCCCGCGCAGCAGTTCCCGTCGGACTTCCACAGGAGGTACAGCTGCCCGTCCTCGCTGTAGGTGGCGGCGTCGATCGCGCCACCCAGGTCCTCGGTGCCGTCCTGGCCGTTGGGGCACACGATCGGCTCGTCGTCGGCGACGAACGGGCCGTCGGGCGACGTGGAGAACGCGGCGCCGATGCACTGGCGCGGGGACGACGCGTCGCGCGCCGTGTAGTAGAGGGCGTACCCGCCCTCGACGGCCGAGACCTCCGGCGCCCAGACGCAGTGGTCCGTCGCGCCGCCCGGGGCGAAGCTGCACTCGCCGACCCAGTCGCCGAGCTCGGGTGCGGCGTCGGGCTGCACGGTCCAGGTCTGCAGGTCGGTCGACGTCCGGTGCTGGACGTTGTCGCCGTCGGAGTTCGTCGCGTACGCGTGGTAGACGCCGTCCACCAGCAGGATGTCCGGGTCGGCGAAGTTGTCGTCGATCACCGGCGCGATGCTCGGCGCCGCGGCGGGCGTGGGGGCCGCGGCCGGGGCCGCGGCGGCGGCCGTGACGGGGAGCGCGACGGCGAGGGCGAGGACCGCGCCCGCGACGGCAGAGACGATGGAACGGGTGGACCGGGAACGTGGCCTCATAGGTGTCCTCTCGGCGATGAGGGGGCAGGAGCCCGAGGGCAGGGTTGACCCGGGCGCCCCGATTCTGACCCGCCGCTCCACAAAAGTCAACAACTCTTCGCAGAAGTCAACATACGGCTGGTGCGCCTCGCCAACCGGTGGCGGTACCGTCGCACCGTGGCGATCTCGGGACGAACGGCAGCGACCGGCCGACAGGCGCTCGTGCTCGGCGGCGGCATCGGGGGGCTCGCGTCGGGCGTCGCGCTCTCGCGGGCCGGGTGGGACGTGACGGTGCTCGAGCGGTCGCCGTCGCTCGAACCGGTAGGGGCCGGGATCGCCGTCGCACCCAACGCGGTGCGCGCGCTGGCCGCGCTCGGGCTCGGGGAGCAGCTGCGCGACCTCGCGACCCTGCAGGGCGAGGTCGGCATGCGCAGTCCGGACGGTCGCTGGCTCGTGCGCGCCGACACCGCACGGGCGGGCGCCCGGTTCGGCGACCAGACCCTCGTGGTGCACCGCGCGCAGCTCGTCGCGATGCTCGCCGACGCCCTGCCCGCGGGTGCCCTGCGGCTCGGGGTCCGGGCCGCCGTCGTACGCCCCGGCGACGCAGGCGCGTCCGCCCGTGTCCGGGTGCCCGACGCCGCGGGTGGCGTCGAGGAGGTCGAGGCCGGCCTGGTCGTCGCCGCGGACGGGATCGACTCCGCGACCCGCGGCACGTGGTGGCCGAACGCTCCCGCCCCGGTGCACGGCGGGTCGACGGCGTGGCGGCTGGTCGCGCCCGCCCCGGCCGGCGGGGTCGTGGGGAGCGAGACGTGGGGGCGCGGCGTGATCGTCGGGATCGTGCCGCTCGCCGACGGGCGCGTGTACGCGTACGTGTCCGTCGCCGACGCCGCCGGCGTGCCCGCGTCGTTCGACGAGCTGCGCGACCGGCTCGCCGACTGGCACGACCCGATCCCCGAGCTGCTCGCGTCCGTACCGCCCGAGGCCGCGCTGCGGCACGAGCTGCGACGGCTGCCCGCGCCGCCGTCGTCCCTCGCGACCGGTCGCGTCGCGCTCGTCGGGGACGCCGCCCACGCGATGCTGCCGAACGTCGGGCAGGGCGGGTGCCAGGCGATCGAGGACGCCGTCGTCCTCGGCATCCGCGTGCCGGCCACCGTCGAGGACGGACGGTCCGGCGTCGCGGCCGCGCTGCAGCGCTGGTCGGCCGAGCGCCGACCCCGCGTCGAGCGGGTCATGCGGCTGTCCGCCCAGGTCGCCGCCCCGACCCGCTGGACGTCTCCGATCACGACGAGCGCACGCGACCTCGGCGCACGACTCCTCGGGCCCGCCGGCGCGGCGCTCGGCGCACGAGCCCTCGACGGGGTGCTCGGCTGGTCACCACCGACTGCGTGACCCACCGGCTCGCTCAGTCCTCAGCCCCGGCCGTGACGGCGGGCGGCACCTGCGTCCCCGTCGGCCAGTCCACGACCTCACGACCACCCAGCGGAGCCCGGAGCGGGACGTGGACGAGCTCGGCCTCCCTTACGGGCTCGCTCCCGGAGATCCGGTCCGTGCAGCGCGCCGCGCCCGTTCCCGGCGCACCGAACGGCGGGTCCGCCCACGGATCGGCCAGCGGCAACCAGGCTGGCCCCGGTTCGACGACGACGGCCAGCAGGACGGTCGTCGGGCTCTCCTGCACGCGGACCTGCGCGACGTCGCAACCGGCCGGAGCGACCTGGATCACCAGGTCGCCCTCCTCTGCGCCCCTCGCGACCGCCTGCAGGTCCCGGCCCGACGAACCGACGACCTCGTACCCCGACGCCCGCGAGAACCCGGACGGTACAGCGGGAGCCTGCGGACGCGGGACCTGCGCCGCCGACGCCTCGGCGCGCTCCGGCCCAGGGGCAGCCCGCTCTGCACCGGCTCCACCCGTCCCCGCGACCGCCACGCCGACGAGCACGACGGCGAGCCCGTGCATCCGGACTCCGAGGCGGCGGTCACGGACCTCCCGCGGGCCCCGGCCCTCGAAGCGGCGCCACCGGCCCCGCGACAGGACGGTCGCGTGGGGCGCGACGGCGACCGTCGCACCCAGCGCGACCAGGACCACTCCCAGGGAGATCAGCATGGTTCAGGACCGTAGTGTCCGGACACCCCTCGGACGGGGTTGTCCACAGCCCTCGTCGGTCCGCCGCGGCGGCGGCTGTGGTCAGCCCAGCTTCGTGATGCCCGTGACGTCGCGGAACGTCACGATCGAGCCCGGTGCGTCGGCGATGTCGACGACGATCGTCTCCCCCGGCTCACCGACCTCCTGGGCCAGGAAGTCGTCCCCGTCCTGCTGGTCGACGTAGCCGACGATGCCGTCGTCCTCGACACTCATCGTGTACCGACCGGGCTCGATCGTGTCACCGACGATGTACTGCCCGTTGCCCAGTCCCGCCGGGGCCTTCGCCTTCTCGGCCGCCTTCTCGGCCTCGTCCTGGGCCGCGCCCGCGTCCTTCTCGAGACCATCGACCTGACCCTCGAGGTCCGCGACCTGCCCTTGGAGGGCGTCCCGTTCCTCGACGAGCGCCTGGTACTCGTCCGACGCGGTGACGTCGACCTCCGTCGTGCTCTCGGTGCTTCCCGCCGAATCCACGAACACCGGGGGCTCGTCCGACCCGCCGGCGGCGGTGCCGATCAGGATCCCGACGACGAGCGCGCCGATCCCGACGAACGTCGGCGCCATCCAGTGCCGCCTGCGCTTCGGCACGCCCGCGGGCTGCGGCGACCAGCCACCGCTCGGGACCTGCCCGTGCGGAGGCACCGCGCCGGGCGGGGCGGTCGGCGCAGGAGCGTACTGCGGTGCCGCGTACTGAGGTGCCGCGTACTGAGGTGCCGCGTACTGCGGTCCCGGCCGGTACTGCCCCTGGCCGGGCTGGTGCTGGGGTTGCGGCTGGTGCTGGGGCGGAGGGGCGAAGCTGCTCATCGATCATTCCTTCGGTCACTGCGGCAGGACTGCGCGATGTGGCGCACGGCCCATGGACGAGACCGTCGGACCGCTCGGTCATGACGCGACTCGGGACGTCGAGCCGCACACACCGACGTCAGCGCTTGGACGCCCGGTACCCCGCGGCCTCCGCCTCCTGCGGCGTGTCGAAGCACTCCTCCGGGTCCGTGACGTCGTAGAACTGCCCGCCGGGCACGTGGTAGATCCACTCGCCCGACGGCGCGTGGTTGCCCTTCACCGGGCACGACCCCCCACCGGTCGGCGCCTCGTCCTGCGACGGGCCAGGGTTGACGTCCGGCTTCGGCGCGGGCGCCTCGGCCACCGGGTTGTCTGCCGTCACCGGCGGCGGGACGACGTCCGCCGCCGCGGGAAGCTTCTCGTCCGGGCAGGTCACCAGGACCCGTTCGATCGCGTCGCGCTCGGCCGACGTCACCCACAGCCCGTACGTCGACTTCACCGCGACCTGGCGCGCGACGTAGTCGCACCGGAACGACGTGTTCGGCGGGAGCCACGTCGCCGCATCCCCGTCGCCCTTCTGCTGGTTCAACGGGCCGTCCGAGGCGAGCAGGTTGAGCGGGTCGTTGGCGAACTTCTCGCGCTTCGCGTCGTCCCACTGCTGCGCGCCCTTCTGCCAGGAGTCCGAGAGCGCGACGACGTGATCGATCTGCACCTCCTCCGAGGTGCCCTGGCCTCGCTGGAACGCGATCGACCTACCGCCGTACGGGTCGTCGAAGTCGCCGGTGAGCACGACGCATCCGCGCGTGCCGGCCTTCACCGTGATGTCGTCGAGGTCCCGGCGCAGGATGTCGTTGCGGGTGTCGCACCCGTTGCGGTCGACATCCGCCCAGGCCTGGCCGTAGTCGTCCCGTTCGTACCCGGTCTTCGGGGCGCGGCCCTTGACGTCAAGGTCGGCGAGGTAGGCGAGCGCCGTGCCCGCTGCGGCGTCGCGTACCGGATCGACCGATGGTGCGGTGTCCTCGGGTGTGCTCGGCTCGGAGGTCGGCGACGTGCGGCGCGGAGAGGGTTCCGTCGTCGGCGGCTGCGTGGTGCTCTCCGACATGGCCGGCGACGCCACGGCCGACGGCGCGTCGTCCGCAGCCACGTCGGGTGCAGTGGCCGCCACGACGACCGCGAGGACCAGAGCGACAGCAGCGCTTCCCGCGGCGACGCCTCGCGGCATCCTGCCCCACCACGTGCGGCCACGGATGATCGCCCAGCCCGCGCAGATCGCGACGTAGAAGAGGCCCATGAACAGCGCGCCGTGCAGGCCGCTGGTCAGGCCCAGCAGCATGCACAGCACGAGACCCACTGCCCCGAACACTCCGGCGCGCGTCACCGACGGCACCGCATCTCAGTGGAAGACCGCGTCGGAGGGCGAGGTGCTCTCGCGCTCGCTCGCGCCCGCACCGTGCCTTCCCCGCTCCCGTGCAACGGGACGTTCGGGCTCGACGAACAACCGGAGCTCCTCGAGCCTCAGCAGCTGGGAGACGTCGGCTCGCAGCGCGACGTCGGCCCCCGACGGTCGGGACTCGATGCCGTCGACCCGCGCGCTCCCGCTGACCAGCCGCGGCAACCAGGCGGCCGAACGCGCCGCGTAGTGCTTGCGCGCGGTCATCCCCGCCGGCGAGAACATGTCCGCGACGAAGGTCGTCGCGCCACGGGTCGCTGCCTCGTAGAAGGCCGGCTCAGGCATGGAGGCGTCCTCCGTGTGCGGGCCGAGACGTGTGACCCGCCTGGTCGGGAGGACGATGACCTCCTCGTGCACGATCCGACGCAGGGTCTCGACGGCGCGCTCGGTGATCACGGACGCGGCAGTGCCCTCGGCGTAGAACTTCAGCAGCAGGCGCCGCGGGTTGAACGGCCCGGAGATCGTGTCCAGGTCGGCGGCGATGAATCCGGAGTCCCCCTCGGACGCGAGCGTCGTCCGGAACGAGTCGTAGGCGTGGTCGAAGTCCCTGGCTGCCCAGCCGGCATGGTGCAGCCTGCGGACCGCTTGGACGACGGTCCCTTCCGGGATGTCGTCCTCAGCCGCCGTGCGGGCGATGCCGAACGCCGCCGGCAGCGTTCCGACGACGTCGTCGTCGACGTCGTCCGCGTGCTCGACGACTGTGCCCGTCGGGTGGTGCAGGACCCAGGAGATGACCTCGACCCAGTCGACCAGGGTGCTGTACAGCTGGCCGAGTCGGCGCGCCTCGCGCCCGTGGAAGATGATCTCCTCGGACGTACGCTGCCGATGCTCCACGAGCCTGGTGAGGTCCCACTCGTAGGCCCGCACCGCCTGGTAGAACCGATGGTTCCCGACGGCGAGGAGCGCGACGGCCGCGACCGTGATCCCGCCGAGCCAGCCGACCCAGTCCCAGATCTCCGTCGACTCGTTCGTGGCGAGCAGCGCGACGGCCACGACGACGACCAGCAACCAGGTCGCTAGAGTTCCGTACCACCAGGCGGTGAGGTGCTTCTTGGCGCGGACCAGCGCCTCGTGCGGGGGAGCCTGCGTCGTCATTCGCTCCCGGGCGGAGGCCTGCTGCTCGGCGTGGTCGAACCGACGTCGGCCGACGTCGTCGGCGAGCCCCCACAGGACCGACGTCTCGACACCGCTGATCCATGCGTCCAGCCGATCGCGCTCGTCACCGAGGGTGGTGGCCTCGGCAGCCGCATCGGCCTGCTTGCGAGCCTGCGCGTGCGAGGGCTTCTCCTCCCCGTCGACGGCCGCGGGATCGGGTGCGGCGAGCCGCTGCGCCGCCTGGATACGACGCGCGAGTCCCAGACGGTAGGTGCGGACGACGACCGGGTCGGTCGGGCTGAGCCGCTTCCCCGACGACGTGACGAACACGTCGAGCACGTCCGGGACCACCCGTCCGGCGGCGAGGATCTCCCGCACTCCTGCATAGCGCGGCTCGGGTACGGAGTCCGGCAGCGCCCCACCGTCGGCAGCGGCGAACGCGACGTCGCGCAGCGCACCCCACGAGGAGGGGTCGGGAAACGCCACGGCCGCGGACTCCCGTTCGAGCTCCGCGACGCGCGCCCTCTGGTCGACCTGGTCGAGGTGCCGGGCGGCATCGGCGGCGATCCGGTCCGGCGACGCGGGCTCGAAGCGGATCACCGTGTCACCGCCCTCGCCGACGACGAGGCTGGTCGCACGGTTCTCGAGCTGTGCCTTCTTGCGGCCCACGACCCAGCGCAGGACCGTGGGGAACATCCGGGCGTCGAACCTGGCTGCCTGCTTGACCGCGTCCCACGGCGCGGTCTCGTTCTGCCGCGCGCTCCGCACGGCCACCGGCTGTCCCGACGCCCACGGCTCGGAGTTCAGCAGGTGGTCCGTCAGGTCCGCGACGACACGCTGGGGGTCCGCCGCGAGGCGGCCCCACTCTACGAAGGTGCCAGCACCCAACGGTGCGTCGTCGACCGCCGCGAGCGCCCGGACTGCGAGCCGGCTCTCCATGCTCTGTCCGACGACGGCGCGCACGGAGACGCGCAACAGCTGGACCTCGACGCCGTTCGAGGTCGACGACCCGGCGTTCAGCACGTCGAGCACGCCCTCGTCGATCCCGGTGAGGACTCCTCCGCACGCGGCGAGCGCGGTGGCGGCGTGTCCCGGGAGGTTCCCGGGGTCGCGCACGTACGTGCTCGCCCGGTCGACGTCGGGCCGGTCCTCGGCGGAGACGACGAGGTTGAGGTCCCACCCTCCGATGAGGGTGTCGGCAGAGAGCCCGGTCGCGCCGCTCACCGGGATGATGACGTTGAGGAGGCGCAGCGAGGTGCCGTACTCGTTCCCGTCCGTCGCGCGGGGCACGGCGTCGTTCAGTGCCTGAGCGACGAGCCTGCCGGCCTCCGTCAACGCAGGGTCGCGGGCGCCGTCGAGCCCGATGAGCTGACCGACCACGACCCGGACGGTGCTCCGCCGCCGACGTCCGACGATGCGGAAGAGGTCGTCGGTGCTCCGATCGTCGCTCGCGACGTACTCGCCCTCCACGCGGGGAGGGCCGGCCTGCATGGCCTCCACCCCTTGCGGAGTGACCCAGACCGAGGGGTCCACCAGGTCCTGAGCGGCCCAGGCCGCGACCGCCTCGCGCACGCCACGGGACCGTTCGTCGTCGGCGACGACGAACACCGTCAGATCGCTCAGGCCCATCCGAAGTCTCCTGCGGGTGCGGCCTCGACCGTCTCGACGGCGCGGTGCAGATCGCCGAGCGCGGCGAGGATCTGGTGCCGGAGGTCGTAGCTGGGCGGGAACTCGAGCGCCTCGCTCCGCATGGCGACGGTCTCGAAGTGCTGGGCGTAGCTGTCCTGCAGCCGTTCGAGCCGGACAAGGACGGCCTTGCGACGCTCCTCCCAGCCGCCGGCCGCCGGGGTGATCCCGGGTCGCCGGTTCGCGCCGTCGAGAATCCACTTCTTGAGCTCGACGGACAGCCCTTCCTCGTCCCCCGCGACCCCACCGCTACCACCGAGGGTGACGAGGCGGTTGTAGGGCAGGACGGGCGCGAGCGACTCCTGACCGTTGACCTCGACGAGCGCGAGCACGATCGACTCGAGGACGACGGGCAGACCCTCGGCGCTCGTCAGGTCGAGGGTGCGCAGCGTCGGCGAGGGGAACGGCATCATCTTGCCGCCGACGCCGGCGTCCGCCGGGACGTAGACCGCCGCGGTCGCGTCGTCGAGCTGGAGCTGCTGGAGCGTCCCCGCGACGAACCAGCCGCGGATCATGGCGTCCAGCACGTCGGGCGAGAGCGGGAGGAACTCGCTCAGCGGGCGCGAACGGCGCCAGCGCCAGAACTCGGCGCGGGAGTCCGCCGCCTTGTTCTTCGCTCCCCAGTCCGCGGCGATGGGTCGCATGAGCGAGTCGAAGACGACCGGCTCGTACGGCTCGCCCAGGTGGGTGAAGACGTCGATGAAGCCGCCGCCGCCGTCGGTGAACGCCTTCTCGATGTCGCCGGTCCACTGGCCCCGGGACTCGAGGACGCGCCGCACGACCCCCCGCCCCGGCGACTTGTCCGGGAGCGGGATCTCGCCGAACCTGCTGAGGAGTGCCGGCTCGTGGCGCCCGTGCACGTTCACCAGCACGGAGGTGTTGATGGAGACCAGCGGCTCCGCAGCGTTGAGCGCGGCGACGAGCTGTCCGGAGAAGCGGTTGAGCCGCTTGTCGAGGGTGGCCGGCGAGACCTTGTCCGGGTTCAGGAAGTCCCGCAGGCCCTCGGCCATGTAGCCGCCGACCGCGGTCCCCTCCTTCGTCAACCAGGTCCGCGCCCGGGCGAGGACCTGACCCGACCGTGCCTCGACGTCGAAGGCGGCACGTGTCGGGACGGAGGCAGCCGAGCCGACGACGAGGTGGTCGCGCGGGACCCAGGAGACGGCACGACGTACCAGCCCCTGGTGAGACCCGTCGATCTCGTCAGCGTCGAGGAGCACCTGGATCTCCGCGTCGCGGCGTGCGTCACGCGGGTCGGACGACCCGGTGGTGCGGGAGACGAGCTCCGCGAGGATCGCCGGGTACTCGTCGTACGGGTCCAGGAGGAACTCGTTGGGTGCCGGGCGCAGCCGGACCGGGACGACAGCTCCCTCCGGCCAGCTCCCGACGAGGGAGTCCGCCTCGTGACGCTCGACCGCGAGGCGTTCGAACGCCGCGTGCACGGCGCTGGTGAGCGGTTCGAGGAGGTTGTCGATGAGGTCCGGGATCAGCGCGAGCGCGAGGTCGCGCACGTCCGCCTCGGCCTGGAGAAGAAGGGTGTTGACGGCGCCGCGAACCGCTGAGCGCAGCGCCTCGGTCGTGGCGAGCACCGTCGTCCCGTCCGGGTCGCTGAGCGCTTGAGCGACGGGCTGGGTGACGTCGTCAGCCCAGCGACGGTACTTCGACGCCTCCTGCTTCAGCTCTTCCTTGACGAAGTTCAGCTCGGCGGCCAGCCGGTGGAGGACCTGCTCCGTGACCTGGGCCCCGCTGAGCGCGACCTGCTTCGCCACGAGGTCGGCGAGGTGGTCCTGGATGCCGGTGACCCAGATCCGCGCCTGTGAGTAGCGCGCCTCGCGCTGCGTCGATGCGAACGTGGCCGCCCGGTCGTTGACCGCGTTGACCACGGCCTGGCGCAACCTCTCGACCTTCTCCCCCTTCGGCGGGATCTCGGACTGGATCCGGCCGAGGATCTGCGCGGTCAGGGCGTTCGCGTCGTCCGCCTGGCTCGACGGACGTAGTGCGTCGATGAGCGCGTTGTTCTCCTCACCCCGCTCGTCGAGCCACGACTGGCGCAGGAAGCCGGGGAACACGTCGTCGGCGGTGTCCCGGACCAGCTGCTTCTCGGGGCGGTCGTCGTCCGTGCGCCGCAGCGTCTCGTGCTGACGGACGAGGCGCTCGACGGCCGTCCGTGCCAGATGCTCCGACGCGTAGTCCGCGAACCGGTCGCGGCCGAGCCCGACGCGTGCGGAACCGATCGCCGAGAACGGCGTCTCCGTGCCCTGGGAGTGCAGCGGCAGGCGGTCCGAGACGCTCTGGGCCGTGTTGGCCCAGTTCCCCTGGAGGTAGCCGGTGATGCTGTCCTGGAGGGTCGGGCTCGCGACCCACGACGCGACCGAGCGACCCAGCGCGCGGTAGATGTCGTTCTGCGTCGCGTAGGCGACGTTGGCGTTGCGAGCGCCGACGAGGAACGGGTACCGCGGTCCGGAGCGACGCGCGGCACCGAGCGCGACCCCGTTGCGCGCGAACAGCTCCGTCGTGGCCTCGGACGGCCCGTTGGTGTTCCAGAAGCCGTTGAGCACCTCGGCGAGCGTGGCGAGCGAGTTGGGGCGCACACCGCGGCGCGCCTCGGGCGCCAGGTAGTCGAAGACGTCAGGGGCGTACAGCAGGCCCACCGACTCGTCCGCCCACTTGTCGGAGAGCGAGCGGATCGCGTCGCACACGTCGATGACGGCGCCCGCACCCGAGCCGCCGGCGATCGAGGAGACGACGATCACGGTGGGCTCGCCGGCGCTCGTCGACGGCGTCCCGCCGAGTGCCCGCGTGACGTCGGCGAGCTCCCCGACGACCTCCGCACCGCTCAGTGCGCGACGCGCGTGCTGCAGCGCCTCGTTGATGCGGGTCAGACCGGCGACGGTGATGATGCGGCCGAGGGTGCGGTACTGCCCCGCGCCCTTGGAGGCGGGGACGTTGACCTTGTTGGGATCGGGTCGCCAGGTCGCCACCGCGTCGCGCAGCGATGCCCCCGCACCCTGGAGGAGGGCCGTGTCGATCGTGCGGTAGTCGACGCCCGCGGCGACGAGGCCCTGGTAGTCGCGATCCGGAAGCTGTGCGGGCAGGTCCGGGTCGTTCCCGTCCGCCTGGGTCGGCACGTCGACGTGCACGAACTGCCAGGCGGCGGGCAGGTCGCCGGTCCAACCGGCCTGGGCGAGCCGGCGCTGGAGGTCCTCGCGGATGACGCGCAGGGTCTTGCCGCCGGAGCCGCCGACGCCGACGAGAAGGAAAGGACGAAGCATGGAGAACACCTCTGGACGGTTCGGATGGGTGGCTGCTGCTCAGAAGAGGGACGGCGGTGGACCGTCGTCGTCCGCGCCCGAGGGCGCGGGACCGGGCTCGCGGCGGGACGCCGGTGGCGGCGGACCCCACTGGAGGTCCGGAGCGTGAGTTCTGGCCGGCTCCGGCCCACCGGCCGGACCGAACAGGGAGGGCGCCGCCCCGTCCGGATGCCGAGGGGTGCTCTGCGCCGGCGGCTGTGCGGCGCCTGCTGTCGTCTCCCGCGCCGTGCGGCCCCGCGCGGCCCGCGCGTCCGCGATCGCGGCGGCGACGCGATCCCAACCCTGGTAGTCGCGCAGGGTCTCTCCCCACGAGGTCATCGCGCTCCGGATACCCCGAGGCGTGTCAGCAAGGAGGACCAGACGCCCGCGCACGACCTGGGCAGCAGGGTCACCCTGCACGGGTGCCGGGTCCACGACGAGGTAGAACTGCTGCGTCCCTGGGAAATCGACGGGCGCCGCCCTTCCCTCGGGATCGAGGGTCTGCGCGTGCTTGCCGTTGGTCACCACGATGGAGCCCGACGTCGCGCGGACCCGACCATGGAGGGGTGACCACGGCCACCAGGACCCGTGCCGGTCGAACGCCAAGCCCTGCGTCTCGAATCGCGCGGTCGGACGCGGCTTGTGCATCGGCGCGAAGTCGTCGAGGACGAGCAGCTCGCCGCCGTCGGACCGCCGCACGCCCGCGGCAGTCAGCTCGACGGGCACGGAGGCCGATCGCAGATCGGGTCCCAGGGGGTAACGGTCGGAGTGCCGTCGGCCGAGCCACGCCACGGAGCCCGCGATCAGCGCACCGAGCGCGACGAGGGCCGCAACGATCCCCCACCGTGCCAGCTCGTTCACGGGTCGGACCATGGTGGAGGAGACGGGCACGGCGAGCGTCACGTCCTGCGCGGCGTCGACACCCGACACCGTGACCGGCAAGGTGCCGCTGACCACGCCGTCCGCGGGGCGCTCCGACGTCAGCTCGACGTCCACGTGGACCGTCTCGTCCGCGGGTACGTCCACGCACTCGGGAGCGTCGAGGGTCAGCGCCCCGGCGTCGGACGGGCCGGCGAGATCCGCAGGCGCGAAGCAAGCCTGCGTGTCGCCACGCTCGGACCCGGTGAGGGTGAGCGTCCCGGTCGCGGGGTCGTCTCCGACGAGGCGTCCCATCGCCAACCGCGTCGTCGCCAGCGTCGGGTACGACGGCGGCAGCTGGGTCGGCAGGGATGCCTGCACGGTGACGGGACCGAGTGCGATCTCGTTCGGGGAGCTCGTCGCACGGACCGTGGCCTCGACCTGGATCTCCGACGCCGCCTCGGCCCCGGTGAGGTCGACGCTGATGGCGAAGGTCCCGTCCTCCTGCTCCTGGGCCTCGGTCGGTTCTCCGTCGACGAGCACGTCGCCCGTGACGGAGTCGAGCAGCTCGCGGTCGATCGCGGCGCCGTCGGTCCCCTGCACCGAGAGGATCACGTCGTTCTGCTCGCCGAGCACCAGTCCGTCGGGAGCGTCGAGCACGAGCTCGACGCCCCAGAAGTAGTAGAGGTCGATGACCGTGACCCGCTCCGGGTCGGTGACGAGGCGCCAGTCCCCGACTGCGGCGTCCGACGTCGGCGTGACGTCGGTGACGTACAGGCCGGACCGGGTGGTCGTGCTGATCTGCGCGACATCCGTGGACGACTCGCCCTCGCCGAGCGCCGTCTCCGAGCCGTCGGGTGCGACGAGGACGACGGAGTCGGCGGCGTCCTCGGTCTCGAAGATCAGCCGGTACGAGCCCACGGCCTGGTCGACGGGGAACGTGAGCTTCCCGTCGACGCACGACTCGCCCGGACACTCGAAGCTTCCGGCGGGCGTACCACCCTCGATCAGAGCACCTGCACCGCTGAACAGCCGTCGCAGCGCGTCCGGCTGGTCCGCCCGCAGGTAGGCACCCGACGCCGACGTCGCAGGGATCGGGACCGTGCCGCACGACGTACCGTCCTCGGCAGACCCCTCCGCGATGGCACGCAGCTGATCGCGATCCTCCTCGGTGACAGAACCGCCCGAGTCCTCGGTGAACAGCGCGAGCGCGATGATCGTCGTCCCGTTCGCACGCACTCCGTCCACGACACCCTGCGGGACGCAGAGCTCCTCGCGAGCCGCAGCGGTGGCCTCGCCCTCGCCCTCGTCACCGACGTCGAGCTTGCCGTCGGTGAACCACAGGATCGTGCTGCACGTCGGCTGCCCGAGCTCCTCGGTCCGGGCGTCGATGGACGCCTGGGCTCCGCGCAGCGCGGCCCGGTAGTCGGTCAGGTTCTCCTGGTCGCGCCACGGGAGCGGGTCCGACGTCGCGTTCAGGAGCTCCTGCCCGTGCCCGCCCGTGGGGGATCCCCATCCGACGAGCTCGGTGTACTCGGAGCCGAACACCGCGAGATTCGCCTCGACGGTCACGTCACCGCCGTCGGCGCTCTCCAGAGCGGCGAGCGCGTCGATCGCCGCCTGGACGGCGCCGACCCGCTGGTCGGCGGGGTCGGTCTGCTGCAGGCTCCCGGACTCGTCGACGACGATCGTGGCGAGCAAGGACCCGTTCGTCGCCACGCATGCGGAGAGGTCCGCGAACGCCTCCGCGCCCTGCTCGCTCAGGTCCGCCGCGTCGGTCTCCGCGACGGCGGCGGACGGCGCGAGCGTGAGCGCGCTCAACAGCGCGACGCAGACGACCCGTGCGGCCCTCACCACTTCGCGATCTCCGTCGCGAGGACGTAGGCGTCGCCGGCAGCTGCGACGAGCCCGAGCACGAGTGCCACCGTGATCACGGTGCCCCAGACCGGCCGGGGCCGGAACTCGGGGTGCTGCCGGCCACGGTTCTCCTTCGTCCGGTGAACGCTCACAAGCACACTGACGACCACGGCGCCGAGGACGTAGCCGAGGCCCGACGCGACGAGCCGCGTCGTCGAGACGGAGGACGTCAAGGCGACGACGCCCAGGACGGCGGCGGCGAGTGCCGTGCCGAGCGCGGCGAGCGCCGGCCAGGCCGCGGCGCGCGGCGCGTCCTCACGGGGCCGACCTGCGGCCTCCGACGTAGCGCTCGGCACATGCAGACTCATGGGCCCCCTCCCGTCGCCGTTTTCTCACCGCTCTGTGAGCAGCGCCGTCCATCTGTCGTGAAAGCCTACGAGCGCCCGCCGCCAGAAGTCCTGGTCACGAGACAGCCAAACACCGCCGAACCCATTGCCGCCCGATGGTGCATCCCTGGCTCTTTGCACGCGATTCACACACTTTCGTCCTGCTCGAGCCGGACGGCATTCCCAGGTCGGGTGAAATCGATTGGCCCCGGCAACAGCGCTCGCTTGCGAGGGCGTTGCGAAGCACATAGTTGAACATTCGTCCAGATTTCACCCGACACTCCCGATCTACTCAGTCCAGCGCGACCTGGACGCCACCGGAGAGGAACGAGTCGTGCAGGTCGATCGACGCCGGGGTCGCGTCGGCCGGGACGTCGAAGACCACGACACCGTCGAGGGAGTTTCCCGGGTTGATGTCCGTGAGGAAGCTGTTCGCGTCGCCGAGGTAGATCCCCGCGGTCGCGTCGCTCTCGTGCGTGCGCCCCTCGGTGTCGGTGAGCTCCTGGCTGGAGCCGTCGAACATCTGTGCCTCGTCGCCGATGTTCTCCACCGTCATGTGCACGAGCACGTACTGGCCTTGCGCCTCCTGGTTCAGGTACTCGTCGCCGACCTTCTCCACGCCCGTCTCGACCTCCGTCACGGTGAACTCGAACTTCCCGTCGCGGACCGGGTCGCCGACTCCAGCGGCCGCCGGCTCCTTCTCCTCAGGCTCGGCCGACTTCTTCTGAGCCTCGGGCTCGGCCTCGTCGTCCTTCGCGGCGTCGTCCTCGCCGGTGCCCGACGGCGCATCCTCGGTCGGGACGGCCTCCGCGGCGGCCGGGATGGTCGGCTCGTCCTCGCCACCGCCACCGAGCGCGGTGCCGACGATCGCGAGGAGCACGACGACGCCCAGCCCCGTGAGGAACTTGTGCCGCGCGAACCAGGACCTGCGCGGCGGCGTCGGGACCCCGGGCTGCGCGCCCTGCGTGGGGTAGCCCTGCGGGTAAGGCTGCCCCGGCTGCGGTGCGTAGCCGGGCTGCGGTGCGTACCCCGGTTGGTGCTGGGCGGGCTGGTGCTGGGCCGGCTGCTGCGGGTGCGGCGTGGGGGTGGACATGGTGGCCTCCTCGGTCGGTACTGGGCGTCGACACCTGTTGGGGTGTACGACGACGAGCCTGCTGGCCACGACCCCTCCGCCGGATCCCCCGACCGGCTCGTCCGGGCACGCCGATCGGCGGAGCTGCAGCCCGCTGGGGCGAGCCGAACAGGGGAGGCGCCGCGTCCTCGGGCGCCCGTATGCTCGCCGCATGTATCCGCCTCCGCAGCAGCCCGGGACGCCGCCTGCCGGCGGCCCGTACGGCACTGCGGGTTTCCCACAGCCCTACGGCTCTCCGCCGCCGGGCTGGTCGCACCCCGGCGCCGTCGTCCAGCCGCCCGGTCCGGTTGCGTTCCCGGCGTCGGGCCACGGCATGCCGCCCCTCCCGTCCCCGGCATCCCGGCCCTCCCCCGCGCGTCGCGCCTGGTCCGTGCTCGGCACGGTCGGGGCCGTGACCGTGACATTCACCGTCGGGATGTTCGCGTCGACGTTCGACGCGGTCGGGTTCGGCGACGACCCGACCGGGCCGCAGATGGCTCGCACGCTCCTGTGGTGGGTGCTCTCCGCGGGGGTCGCGACGGCGGTAGTGTGGCGCGACCGTCACGCGGTCGTCGTGTGCCTGTCGACCGCAGCGGCGGGGATCCTCACTCCCGTCGGCGCCGCGGCCCCGCTCCTCGCTCTGCCGTTCGTCGTCGCACGCGAGCGACGGTGGCCCGTGATCGGCGGGTGCGCGGCCGCGACGGCGCTCGCCGTCGGCGCGTCCTTCTGGCGGGACGCGACTCGCGACGGCGAGGGCGTCATGTTCTCCTCGGTGGCGACGGGCAGCGCCGAGCGCTCGTACCTCGCGCCGGTCGGCTACGTCGTCCTCAGCCTGCTCCTGCTCGCGGTGTCGATCGGCGCCGGGCTGATCCGCCGGTTCGCCGGGAAGGCTGACGCCGCGCACCTGGCCGCCGTGACCGAGCACCGGCGCGCGAGCGAGCTCAGCTCGCAAGCCGACGTGCTGCGCACCGAGCTGACGCGCCAGGACGAGCGCGAGCTCATCGCACGCGAGATGCACGACACCGTCGCCCACAACCTGTCCGTCGTGTCCCTGCAAGCGTCTGCGCTCGAGGTCACGACCGACGACCCCGAGGTCGTCGACGCCGCCCGCACCATGCGCTCGTCCGCGCACCGCGCGCTCGACGAGATGCGTTCGCTCATCACCTCGCTGCGCGCGGGTGCCGAGGAGTACACCGGGTCCGCGCCCGCCCTCGGCGACCTCGCGAACCTGCTCGACGACGCCCGCCGCGGCGGCGTCGATCTCGCCGCGACCGTCTTCGTCTCGGACGCCGACGCCGCTCCCCCGGGCCTGACGCGCGCCGTCTACCGGGTGGTCCAGGAGGCGCTGACCAACGTCATGAAGCACGCGCCCGGCGCCCGTGCGGAGGTCGACGTGCGCGCGCGGCCGGGGGCCGGCGTCGACATCTCCGTGCGCAACGCGCTGACGCGCGACCTCAACCCCTACAGCGACATGACCCTGCTCGGCCACCCCGGCGCGACCGCCGGCGGCGCTGGCATCCCCGGCGCCGGCGCCGGGATCGTCGGCATGCGCGAGCGGTGCGAGGCCGTGGGCGGCACGTTCAGGTCCGGGGTCGACGACGGCCGGTTCGTCGTGACCGCGCACCTGCCCTGGGAGCGCCCGACGCCGTAGCCCCCGTGGGCGCGTCCGGCGCGGTCACCGGCGGGCCGTGGGTGGTCGTGACTAGGCTCGCGACCGTGATCAGGGTGATGGTCGTCGACGACGACGCGATGGTTCGACGGCTGCTGCGGACCATCCTGCGGCCGGACGACATCGAGGTCGTCGCCGAGGCGTCCGACGGCGACGAGGTCGTGCGGGGCGTGCAGGCGCACCACCCGGACGTCGTGCTCATGGACCTGCGGATGCCCCGGATAGACGGGGTCGCTGCGACGCGGGCCGTGCGAGCGCTGCCCGACCCGCCCGGCGTCATCGCCATGACGTCGTTCGACACCGAGCAGGTCATCCTCGACGCCGTCCACGCCGGAGCCGCCGGGTTCCTCGCCAAGGACGCCGAGCCCGCCGAGCTCATCGCCGCCGTGCGAGCAGTGGCCGCAGGCGAGGGCGCCCTCTCGCCGCGTGCGGCGAGAACGGTGATGGCGCAGGTCAGCGCATCCGGCGCCGCCGGGCGGCGCGACGCGGCCGAGCGGCTCGCCGCGCTCACCGAGCGCGAGCTCGACGTCGCGCGGCTCGTCGCGGAAGGGTTGTCCAACGCAGACGTCGCCGGGCGGTTGTTCCTCGGCGAAGCGACGGTGAAGACGCACCTCGCAAGCGGCATCGCGAAGCTGGGCGTCACCAACCGCGTGCAGCTCGCGGTCGTCGTCACACAGGCGGTGCGGGCGTAGGTCCCGCCCCGTGAGGCCCAGAGCCCAAAACGGGACCTGTACCAGCGGCATGGGTCACGGCTGCGATGGCTCAGAACTCGGCGAGGAGTAGATCGCCTCGTGGCTGACGGTGCGACCCTGGGCGTCGGGCGAGTGCTTCATCGTCGCAACGCTCGCGTCCGTAGCCTCCAGGCGCAACCGTCCCGCGAACTGGTGGCGCTTCAGCTCACGTGAGACCACCGACGCCGACCGGCCGATCGACCTACCGATCCGCCGCGGGCCTCAGCCCGCCTTGAAACCCCGTCGCGATCTCCATCCGATCCGTGAACGACAGCATCACCCGTGCGCCCATCCAGCATCCCTCCGGTCAAACCCCCGCCGACCAGGAGTGTTGCCTCGACCGTATGACACCGCCATCACTTCGTGCGCGAAGCTCCGCAACTCGCGCGTCTATGTCGCCAGCAGGACGGACAGGCAAGCAGTGAGTCCAACGACGGGGTTGCGATCACCCCGCACTCGCTCCGGCAGTTCGATCTCGAACGTGACCGAGTCGGAGAGGAGATTTGTGAAGGCGGCGAAGTCGTTCGACCGCGGCAGACGGATTCGTTCGTCTGCGAGGTCATACAGACGCTCGTAGGTAGGGATGAAGGGCCGGCGGAGCGACGCCTGTCCAACTGCGCCGTTCTCTTCGATCGCAAGGCCGAGGCCACAGTATCCCCGCACCGCATCGACAAAGGTCTGCCGCCGCTGTGCTGGTACAGCTGCGACGATCTCCTTCACGAGCGACTCGATGGTCGTGCCCGGGCCATCGACGGGGAGCCACTGGATCCCGATGGAGAGTAGATGCAGACTGGTCTCAGCACTCCCGTCGGCGGCCACGCCGCGCTCCACCTGATACCAGCCCTGGATGTGGTGCCGGCTCGCACCCGTCGTGGATGTCTTCACCTCAAGCCCCCGGGAGCCGAGCTGGAAGTCCCGGCTCGATCGAGTCCATCCTTGCCAGGCGCCAACGAGTGCCTCGGATGACCCCGGTGCCAGTCGAATCATCGAGGCGAGAGCGAGGAGCTCTCCAGCAAGTCCGGTCAGCGCAGCGTTCTCGGCACGTGCCGGCTCGAGGACGAGAGCGATCAGCGGCTCCGTGCGCCGAAACGCTTCGCCGGGATCGCGCTCGTACCCCTTGTCGAGCAGTTCGAGGACGATCGTGGCCGCAATTGCGTCGTAGTGATCGCCATCGGGCAACATGAGCCGGTTGGCGGCGAGCCGGTCACCTCCAGCCGTCTGCCACGTGTCGTGCAGCAGCCGCTCCTGCACGGTGCGTTCGCGGGGGACGAGGGGATCTCCTACGAGGAATACCTCAAGGCGACCCTGGGCATCCCTGGCGAACGCCACCCGACGGCCGCTACCGACCCAAGAAATACGTCGCTCTTGGGCCGACGGCGCTCGAACGGCCCCCTGGAGTTCTTCCCGGAGTGCCTCGAAAGTGGCGCTCTCACTCGTCACGGGTCCGTGCTCCTCTCCGACGAAGCGTGCTCGCGGCTTCCACGTGGTCAGGGCCACCGCTCGGGATGCTGAGTCCGACAGCGATGGCGCCGGCATCGGAGCGCTCGACCAGGTGGAAGATCACAAGCCCAGGCGATCCCTCCATTCTCGTGCCGTCAGGGTGCATCGGGAGGCTTTCGCCTAGAAGCGATGCATCGAAGGCGTCGTCGCCGACGTATCCGTTCCCAGTCGCCTTGCGGGAGCCCCAATCCGCCGAAAGGCCGTCAGCGTTGGTCTGCCGCGCCATGGGCCGAATCTCCAGCCCAATCTCCTTGCCGAGATCGGCGATCGGACCGGCGACGAGCCGTGGACCGGCGCCGAACCGGACGCCAACGCGGAAACGCGGCTGATTGCGCCGCTTTGCGTCACGACTGAGCAGCGACCATCGCTGCGGGGGCGAGCCGTCCGTGAACAGCCCGCGCACCTCTCGGTCGAGGCATGCAGACCAGAACCGCAGGTACGCCGCGATGACGAACGGCGAACGACTTCCAAGGTCCAAGCCTGCCTTGGGTAATGCCGGCGCACGGTACAGCGGATACTCGGGATCCCCCGCCTCGATGGCAGCCTGTCTCTCCAGTGCGCGCCAACGGGACGACTCGAGCGGCACCAGCCCGTGGTCCTCATATCGCATCCGATCGAGGAGGTCGGCGCACTCGAGCAGCGAAAGCTCGTCGACAGCAAGAAGCCCGCGCGGATCCTTCACAAGGTGGCCAGCCCGCTCGGCCGCCGCGAAGTGCGCACCGACGAGTGCGAGGTTGGCGTCGTACTCGCTGTCCGGGTTCAGATGACGGACGAACGGCCGGGAGCCAGGGCGGAGCTGCCGTCCCACAAGCCCGGCGATCTTGCCCGTCGCCTGGAACGAGTGGCCCTGCAACACTGTGAAGTCCGGGAGGGCTTCCGATGACTGCATAGCAGCCAGGACTTGAGCTCGGAGAGCGTGATCTGCATCTGCGTAGCGCGTGAACAGCTGCAGTTGTGCAGACGAAAGAAATAGCCGACACACGTCGATGTATGCGCCGCGGTAGCCGAACCAACGCTGCATCTGCATCTGCGTATCAGCCACCGGCGCCGATGACCGGCGAGTGAATATGGTGGTTAGCAAGCCCTCGAGGGTGAGTCCGCGTGACATCACGTTGCCCGAGACAAAGATCGTCGAATGATTGCGGGGGGCGTGCCAACCATCCTCGTCGTGCCAGGGTGTGAAGGACGGGCGCTCGTCGGCGTTCGGGTCGCTGTTAACGACAGCGATCGACGTCCCTGGCACGATCTCGTCCACGACGAGCGGTCGAAGCACGTCCCACTCCGGCACCGATCGGTCCTGCCCAGCACCGCGAAGTCCTGGGTCAGTTGCGAGGACCGCTTCGCCAGACTCCGTGTAGCTTGCGACCCACGCGATCCACGCCTGTTCGTTGGCCTCGATGTCCGCAAGCACCCCGGCACCGTGCTGGCCGGCATCGCCGTCCCACCACCCGCGAAGAGTGTCGGCCACTTCGAAATGCGACTCCATCGCAGAAGACGGGTGGATCAACATCGACGAGACCGGAGAGATGTGGCGTTCGACGTCCTCCGACGACGCGAACGTTACGGTCCGGGCTGATGCTGGCCCGAAACGCCCTCGAGCTCTGCTTAGCCGGATGGCCGCAGCGAGGAGATATGCGCGGGTCGCGTCAACGATCTCCGCGGCCTCGGTCGCCCCGGACGCGAGGTTGTCGCTCTCACCCTTTACGATGACCCCTGCGTCGTCGGCAAGGGCGTCAGGCCCGTCACCAGCTGGATTGGTGACGCCATCTACCAGGCAGAGCGTGGGCGCGAGCGAGCCGTAGAAGACGTCCGCGCCCGTGTACCAGCCTCTGATGCCTTCGGGCACGCGGTACGTGAGTGTGCGAGGGCTGACGACGCCAGTTGGTCCTGGCGTCCGGAGTGACGCAACGAAGTCCCGCGGGGCGAGAGGGTTCTCTGGGTCCTGCAAGAAGTTGGCTTGGGGAGTGGCCGTGTAGGCGACATAGGTGGCGAACACATCCTCCGAAGCAGTGCGACCGGGTCGACTCCTGTCCTCCCAAAGGTCGACGATCCGACGGGGGATCTGCTTGTAGACATCCAACTCAGGGGCACCCCACTGAAACCCATCGTCCGCGATGGAGGAGTCGTCCGCCTCGTCATCCACGACAAGAAGGCGGGCCGGGACCCCAGCCGTCGCAGCCGCTGGAAAGACGACCTTCTGGAGTATTTGCCCGACGTGCTGCAGGTGGTCGACCTGTTTCATCGCCACGAGGATGATCGGCCGTCCCCGCTCGAGCGCACGTACAGCCTGCCCGGCAGGGATGCCATAGGCCTCGGCGGGGCCCGCGCGCCGAGACTGGGAGGCGTCGTCAGGGTTTGGCAAGAAGACGCGACGGAGCAACGGCTTCGCACCGCAATCGAGCTGCGACTGGATCCGGCTCATGCTCTGGTGCCAAAGAGACACTTGCGTTCCCGCAAGTATTACGACGACGTTGACACCGTTGTCGAGGCTGCGCGCGACCACGCCGATCATCGACGCTGTCTTGCCGGACTGGACGGCACCCATGACGACACCGGTGCGCACCCGTGACGGACCCCACTGGGGATCGCTCACGGCGAGCACTGCGCGGTCCGCGATGAACCGCGAGTCGTCGAGCACCACCCGCCGGCTGGTTTCGCCGAGGTCGCTCACTGCGAGCGCCCGTTCGTAGTCCGCCAACCACCCGGCGGGCGACGGGGCAAGATGGATGGCCTCGTGCTCTCCGACCGTCATCAGTCAGGCCACTCCGACAGCCGGGGGAGCGAGACGAGCGCCTGCAGGCCGGACGTCCCGAACCGGGAACGAAACTCAGCGTCGGCAGCGATGCTGTTCACTCCAAGCACTTCGAGGAATTCGCGCACAACGCCGCCGATGAACTGCCATTGCTCTCTGGACTGCGACTTCTTCGGACGAGCCCACCGCTCGGACACGGCGCGGAGTTCGTCTGCCCGCTCGTCGATGCAGTCGGCGAGCCCGTCCCCCAGGTCGGAGCTCGCTGCGGCCAGCGCGACGAGCGAAGCGACAAACTGGAGCTCCTGCCAACGCGCGTGCTTACCTCGGAACCTCGGCGCCCAAACCTGAGGCGGTGCGCTCTGGTGGGCATCCACCGCAGCGTCTAGCAGGCACATGACTTCCGTAACTGCATATGTGTTGCGGAGTGGGTCGTCCCCGTGCGTCTCGATCCTCTTGAGCAGGTTGTTGATGTGGGCGGTCGTCGACCTGGTCGACGCATTCTCGTCCTCCATGAGCAGGGCCGCAGCAACCCACGAGAGCGCCTTAGTGCGCTTGTAGCCCGCGTCCGGCATGGAATACGGAGCGGCGGCAAGCGCGCGGCCGGTCGAGGAGACGTTGTCCCACACGGGCGCGAGGAACGGCGCGACGCGATCGATCCCGTCGGTGTCGCCAGCGGTCGCGAGCAAAGCCCGCATGAAGTCGAGCTCATGGAACGCCGCGTTTCGGATCTCTTCGGCGTTGAGGTGCTTGCCCTGCTTGTTGTAAAGGCTGAAGACCTCGTGGATCTGGCGGGGCGTGGCCTCGAAGTAGACGATCACCGGCACGCGGTAGTCCGACACCTCCTCGAACAGTGCTCGGATCTTCTTCTTCGCGTTGCCAACCTGGATCGCGAGGGACTTGATATCGGAGTAGAAGCGGCCTCGCAGCTGTTCGAGATCACCGCTGAGGGCAGGGGCGTTCGTCGTGCGCAGCGCGAAGGGGAAGTAGAGTTCCTTCTCCTGCCGGGTGCTGAGCGTCGTCGTCTCGTGCTTGCGCCACGTCTTCTTGTACCGGGGATAGTCGGCCGCGAACAGGTCGACCATCTCGTCCGGGTCCTCGCCCCATGCGGCAGCCTTGGCGCGCACCGTGGCACGGGCCTTGGGGTGCGCAGCGGTGAAACGCAGCAGTGAGGTGAGCCGCTGCTTGCCGTCGACGATCTCGTAGCGGTCGCCGTCATTCGTGTTGCGCTGAAGGAGGATCACGGACGGGAGCGGGATGCCCCGCAGCACGGACTCGATAAGGAGCTGTGCGTCGGCCGTGGGCCAGACGTCTGCGCGCTGATAGGAAGGGCTGAGGTCCATCTCGCCGTCCATGGCGTACTGCCGGAACTGCGCGATAGGCCACGTCGCCGCCTCGGCCTTGATCGGGCCGCTCGTCTCCGCTTCTTCGCTCTCCTCGATCTCGTCCCAGGCGGCCTCCCAGATGGCAGACGCCGACTCGAGAGTGACCGACCCTTCAGCGTCGGACTCGACCGCATCGAGGAATGTCTGCCGGTACTCCACAGCCCGCTCGAGCCGCTCCTGCAGCCGTTCGAAGAGATCTGCCCGTGGCGCCTCCGAGGCTCCCCCGATTCCGAGCAAGTGAGCCAGCGACCGATCAAAGGACCGCGCGTCGGTCTCGTCGATCGATGCAGGGAGGTAGAGCCAGCCTTGTACCGCCGCGAGCGGAGTCCGCCAGGTACCGTCGTCGATAGAGATCGTGCTGCCGTACGGCGAAGGTCGCGAGATGTCGACCTTCAGCGGGGTAGCACCTTCGGAAGCGAGCTCCGCGATGGCCTCCGCAACGTTCTGCTCGACTTCGCTGAGGTCTGTTGTCACGTCGTCATCCTCCCGTTCATCCCAGCGCGGGGCCGGATTCACGCTCGCGAGCTCCCGTATGAGCGAGCGTACCGGGCCCGCGCCGGACGCCATGTGCGCCTTCACGGCGCCATCGACAAGGCGATTGAGGCCCGCGAGCGTGATCGTGTCACCCGCAGACACACAACTCTCGTCCCACGGGACACTTAGGGCTTCCGCGATCACGCGGCCGCACTCGTGCTTGCCCGGAACGGACTCGAGATCGACTTGGACGAATCGCCCGAGCGCAATGAGTGCCGATTTCTTCTCCTTGCTGCCCGGGCCGAGAGGTTCGACGACACGGTTGCCCAGAAAGTACATGCGGGCGACAGCCTCAGCCTTTGAGCGGGCGCTCTCGTACCTCATTGCACAGCGGCTCCGCTCACACCAGGACCGGCTCGCGCCCAGACGCTGGCGCCACGGCGAGACCCAAGGCGGCCGTCAGCTCTGGCGCGATCTCCCGGAGCCGCTCAAGATCTCGCAGCACATGCTGACGCAGCACGTGCTGCACCACCCCGACGTTCACGCCGTTGCCTAACTGCTTGTACGAGGCGGAGTCGGGCTGTTTCCCGAATGTGAAGTCGGGAGGCAGTCCCTGCAGCGCGGCAGCCTCGGAGACTGACAACCGCCGTCGACGCGGGCCGAGGATCGGAGTCTGCGCCATGGCGACGAGCGCAGGCAGATGAGTCATCCGCTTCGCTCGGATGCCCGACGGCCGGAGCTGGATGGCGCAGTTCCACAACGACGTCTCCTGCTGCGCCTGCCACTCGAACTTCCGGCGGGAAGGCGGGAACGAGAGGACGCCATGTGCCTTGAGCCACGGATCCAGGACCGAACGATGTTGCGTGTAGAAGGCCGCATTCTTCCGAAGGAAGAGTTCCTTCCAGCGTGGTGTCTCCTCGGGGAACTGGAGATCAGCCGAATCGACCCAGGCGTCGACCCAGATCGGAAAGCCGGGAAGCCTCACTTCGTCGAGCAGATGCTTCGGCGTGGCGCGCATCGTCCGACCGACGACGAGCTGGCGAAAGTCCTCCCAGGCGTCGATCCATCGCACTTCGTCGGCGGACAACTCACAGCCAGGGATGCACCGCCGAGAGTCCAACGGCAGGTCACGTTCGAGGGCCCACGGCTCCGTGCGAATCATGCGGTTCTCGACGGCGGGTGCGGGCTCCTCCCAGCTCCGCTCGGGCCAGTAAGTGGCCGTGATGAACACGCGCTCGCGGATCTGGGGCCTGCCGCCCCGCTCGGCGGGGAGAAGATGGGGAGAGAAGACCGCCGGACGGGACGAGACGTGGTAGCCGGCCTGGCGAAGCGACTTGACAATCACATCCCACTCGTGGCGGTGCCTGGGACCAGCCAAGTTCCTGACGTTCTCGAGCAGTAGGACAGCAGGGCGGCGTGCCTCGACGATCTTGAGGATGTTCCAGAAGAGGGTTCCGCGAGCCTCGTCCATCCCTCGCTGAGCGCCTGACTTGGAAAACGGTTGGCACGGGAAGCCCGCTGCCAGGACGGTGTGCTCGCCGAAGTCGATGCGATCGTCGTTCGCCATCTCGGTGATGTCGCCGAGCGGGTTGGTGCCGTGGTTGAGCTCATAGATTGCCGCCGCCCTGTGATCGATCTCGACGGAACCAGCGCACTCTCCACCGAGGCCCTTCAGTGCGACGGCGAAACCCCCGATGCCCGCGAACAGATCGACGAACGTGAATCCGACTTCAGAACCGCTCACTCTTCTCCTTCTCCGCGCCGCTGGACCGCGCCCACCCAAGCGAGGCACCGCGGCGGACAGTCTAGAACCCGCCGCCGACATTGCTTCCGATCAGGGACCAAGGCCAACGGAGTCCTCTGTGCTACCCACACAGGTTAGATGCTGGCGATGCCATCGGGCCCCACAGTCGCGGCGACACGCCGGCGAACGTCCGGAGAACGGTCGGCGATCCCAGCAGGCTCATCCTCCGCAGATCACGAGGGCCGAGGTCACCGTCGGCCCAAGCGGCGAAGGTCGTCGAACTCGTCATGCAGCGCATCGAAGAAGCGCTCCGCGACCGCAAGTATCGGCTCGTCCTCGAGGAGTCTCTTCCTCTGAGCCGTCGGGGTGAATCCGCTGCCGAGCGTCAGCGTCGTGACGATGTCCGTGAGGTTCTTGCTCGTCATCCGTCATTCGAAACTCTACCGACACAGTCATCACAATGATCACGAACATAGCCTGGGCTCAATCGGTGGTCGCAACACCTGAGGTCAGAAGGGTGTTGTGGGGCGACCATCGAGGTGGGAGACGGAGGTGGCCAAGCGCGGGCCGATGCGCTCGCCTGGACATCCGGGTCACCACCGCGCGAAGGAGCGCGAGTTCTGGGACGAGGTAGCCACTGGGAAGTTGCCGCGAGAGGCCGCCGAAGCCGTGGGCGTGGCGCAGGCCGTGGGACGACGGTGGTTCCGTCACGCTTGCGGCATGACGCCATTCTCCTGGCCTGCCCCGTCGGGCCGGTATCTGTCGTTCGCGGAGTGAGGAGATCGCGATCCTCAAAGCGCTCGGCAAAGGCGTCCGTGAGATCGCCGCGGCGCTCGGGCGGAGCCCGTCAACGATCTCCCGCGAGCTGCGTCGAAACGCGGCGACCAGGGGAGGCCGGCTCGAGTACCGGGGCCTCGGTGGCGCAATGGAAGGCGGAGCTGTATGCCCGCCGGCCCAAGACCGCGAAGTTCGTAACGAACCAAGGGTTGCGGCAGTACGTCGAGGATCGTCTCGCCGGTCAGATCTGCATGCCGAGCGGCGGGCCCGTCGCCGGCCCGACGGACCGGGACTGGAAGGGTCTGAACAAGCCGCACCGCCAGGACCGTCGGGTGGGTCAACGCCTGGGCCCCGAGCAGATCTCCCACCGGCTGAAGGTCGACTTCCCCGATGATGAGTCCATGCGGATCAGCCACGAGGCGATCTACCAGGCCTTGTTCATCGAGGCCAGGGGCGCGCTCAAGCGTGAACTCATCCTGTGCCTGCGCACCGGACGGGCGCTGCGGATGCCTCGCGCCCGATCCAAGCGGGTGGCCTGGGCGCACGTCGCCCCCGACGTGCTGATCAGCGAGCGGCCGCCGAGGCCGAGGACCGCGCGATCCCTGGCCACCACGAGGGCGACCTGATCATCGGGATCAACAGGTCAGCGATCGGGACCGTCGTCGAGCGCACCACGGGCTACACGACTCTCGCCCATCTCCCACGAGAAACAGGGTGGCGCGAGCAGCCGATCGTCAAGAACGGGACCGCGCTGTCGGGCTACGGGGCTACTTCGATGAACAAGGCGCTGACGACGGCGTTGGCTTCGATGCCCGATGACCTGAAGCGATCACTGACCTGGGACCGCGAAAAGGAAATGTCGGCCCACGCCCAGTTCACCGTCGACACCGGACTCAAGGTCTACTTCGCCGACCCCGCAGCCCCTGGCAGCGAGGGACTAACGAGAACACCAACGGGCTGCTGCGCCAGTACTTCCCCAAGAGCACCGACCTGGCCCGGTGGGGACCGGACGACCTCGCCGCCGTCGCCCACGCCCTCAAACACCCGACCACGCAAGAGGCTCGGTTGGCGCACTCCCGCCGAAGTCTGGAACGAGCACCTACTATCGCCGGAACAGCAACGTGCTGCGACGACCAGTTGAATCCGCCGGCTTCTCACCCGGAACCTGACGCAACGTGCTCGAGAGAAGATCGATCTCAGGCGCAGTCGTCGCAGATGCCGCTCGCGGGGAGTTGAATGAAGCACGCCGAGCACGTGACGGGCGGACTCTCCGCGGGGCCAGCGCGCAACGTACCGCCTGCTGCCCGCGCGAAGGCCGGCAACTCGTGCCGCTCGTAACCGCCCTCGTCGAGGCGCACGTCGACGAACCCCCGGTTCAAGTACGCGGCGGCCGGGCGTCGGTCCAGGTGGCCGACCCCGATGTACGACCGAGACTGCGGTGCCCAGACCTTGCTGAAATCGACCGACCCGGCGATTTCCCGCATGAGCGGTCGGTTCTCGACGGGGAACTGCAGAGCCTCGAACGCCGCGTCGAGCGATGCGTACTCCGTGCGCCCGACGCCGTGGATCTCCTTGTCGCACTCGCTGCACAGCTCCAGCTCTGCGCGGTCGCGACCATCCGCCTCGATCAGCTGCGACGGGTCCGTGTCCTGCAGATGGCTGCACCCGCTAATGTGCAGCTTCCCGCGGCCCGTGGTCCGCAACAGCTCCGCGCGCTCCACCAGCTCGTCCTGATCGTTCATCGCTCTCCTCGATCGACTTCCACGCGCGGGACGGGTCGCACTCCGCGGCCCGCCCGCGCCGTCGGGCACTCAGCGTGCGGTGGTGACCGCACCCATCGAGCCGGCGGCCGGCTGGACGTCGCGGGTGTAGCAGTAGAACCCGGGGACGCGGGCGCCGTCGGGCCGGAAGGTCACCTTGTTGAGTTGACCCGTCCGGTTCGCGATGACCGACCACCGGACCGGGCCGCGGGCCGAGGAGTCGACGAGCTCCTGCACGGCCGCACGCGAGCTGTCGGCGTTGATGAACACCGGCACGCCGCCGAGCACCGCGAACAGCACCGCACGACCCCCGTACTTCCCCACGTCGCCGACCGTCTTCTCCTTCGTGGCGAGCCAGCCGCGCAGGTGCGCGAGCAGCTCGGCCTCGGAGAAGGGCGACGCCTTGGTCCCGTCATTGGCCCCACGTGCCGACCCGCGGGGTGCGGCGGCGCTGCGCCGCTCGGCCTCCGTGTACCCGGCGTGCTGGTCGCGGGCCGCAGCGGTCGGAGCGCCAGCGAACACGGCAACACGCATCGCAGCCATGCTGCGCGACGTCGCGGCGTATGCCTGGTCGACGTTCGCCGTGTCGTACGTGAGGGACCGCTCACGCTTCACGCCGAGGGACGCGCCGACCTCGATGGCGTCCTGGTTGGCGCCCATGTAGAGGAACGTCCAGCCGAACGTCTCCTCGCGCTCGGTGACGAGCGCCTTGATCGCGGCGTGTGTGAACTCCTTCGACGCGTTCTCCAGGCCGTCGGTCATGATGCCGACGATCACGGCGCCCGGACGCTCCTCCTCCGGGAGCTGCGCGATGCGCAGAGCGATCGTCTGAACGAGCCGCCCGATCGAGTCGAGCAGCGCCGTCATGCCGCGCGGACGCAGGTCGAGCGGCGGGACCTCGCGGATGTCGAGGTCGGTGTAGACCTCCTCGTACTCGTTGTCGAACTGCGCGAGCGTGACCGTGCAGCGGCCCGGCGCCTCGCGCTGCTCCGCGAGGAACAGGTCGAACCCCTGCTCGGTGGCGGCCTTGATCGACTGCATCGAGCCGGACCGGTCGAGCAGCATGGCGAGATGGGTGAGGGTGTTGTCGGACATGGCGGTTCCCTTCGTCGTGCTGCTGGTCGGGTTCTGCTGAGCGGGTGGTTCAGCCGCGGCGGCGGCGGAAACGCAGCGGCTCGGTGGACGACGGCGCGGCCGGCGGGGGCGTGCCGCGCTCCCTGTCGTAACGGGCGCGGGTGACGCCCTCGGCCGAGACGCGGCCGTCGGGCCCGGAGTAGCCCCCGAGCGTCTCGGTCCGCCCGACGCGCGGCGGCACGGTGTTGGGCGCGACGCCCGCGTCCTCCGCCACGGACCGCATCGACGACCCGGCGAGCAGCGACTCGGCCATCGCCTCGTCGAGCGCAGCGTCGAGGAGACCGCGCGCCCGGGCGAGCGGCTCGACCGCCTCGCCCGGCGCAGCCACCGACGCCTCCTCCAGCGCTGCGCGGGCGGCGTCGAGACGGGGGCGAGATCTGCGTACGGAGCTCGAGCTCATGAGAGCAGGTTATGTGCAGTAACTGCACATACGCAAGAGATGCCCCGGACTTCACCCGTGGCGTGTCCCGCTCCTGCGGTCCCCCCGTGTCTACGGTGACGGCGTGACCTCGACGCTGACCGTCCCTGACATCGTGAAACCCGAGCACACGGCCGCGGCAGTGAGCCACCTGCGGAGATACTTTGCTCCGGTCGACGGCACGACGGGCTGGACCGGATCACGCTTCGAACGGCTCGGCGGCGGCGGCGATCGGCCAGAGGTCGCGAACCGGTTCACGGCGGAAGATCTGGTCGCGGTCTCGTTGCTGTCGGTGAACGTCCCGCCGCACGGCGCGATCCAACTCCTCGAGTCGCGTGCCGACGAGTTCGCGGGCCTGCTCGAAGAGATTCCTCGGGACGTCGACCTGGTGGCGCTCGACGAGATCCCGGAGGGCTGGGCGGCGACACGACTCTGGACCGCGCTGCGCGACATCCACGGCATCGGATGGGTGACGGCCGGGAAGCTGCTCGCTCGCAAGCGTCCGCGGCTCGTCCCCGTCTACGACGCCGTCGTCCGCTCGGCCGTCCGCCCCACCGCCTCGTTCTGGGAGGCGCTCCACGCCTCGCTGCGCGCAGAGGACCGCGGACTCCACGAGCACCTCCTCTCGCTGCGTGCCGAGTCCGGGATCGGTGACGACATCTCGGCGCTGCGGGTCTTCGACGTCGCCGTGTGGATGGAGCACAGGCACCTCGAGCCGGCCACGGCCTCGGACACGCTCGACGCCGCCTGATGGCTCCCGGGCACCTCTTCGTCGTCAACGGCCGTCTGGAAGCACTGAGCGCGGACGCCGTCGTCGTCCCGACGGACGCCGGCTTCCACGTCGAGCGCTGGTGGCGCGACGCCGCCGGCCTGGCCCCGGAGAGCACGTGGTCGCAGGTGAGGCCGGACGGGTGGGGCACCGGCGCGGCACTGCCTGCGCGCTCGTCGCGGCGCGGCGGGCGCCAGCGGCCCGAGGTCTGGTTCCTCGACACGATCGCCTCGACGCCGGAAGGGGTCGGTGACGCCGCGCTCCGGGTGCTCACCGCGATCGTGGAACGGTCCGGCGAGCACCTGCGCGCGTCGGCCCGGGAGCTCGGGCGTGATCTGCCGCTCGTCGCGCTGCCGGTGGTCGGGACGGGATACGGAGGCCACCGCCTGCGCCGCGGTCAAGTCATCTCCGCGCTCCTGAGCACCCTGCACGACGCTGCACACGACCTCGGCGTGGACGTCGCCCTCGTCGCGTCGAACCGGGCGGACTACTCGGCCCTGCAGCACAGGCGTCGGTCGCTCGCGCACGCGTCCGACCTGAGCGTGGAGCATGCCGCACGCGCCGAACGCCTCGGGCGATACGCGGCCGCAGGCGACCTCGCGCTGTTCTTCGGCGCCGGCGTGAGCATCGCCGCGGGGCTGCCGTCGTGGAGCACGCTCCTCAGCGAGCTCGTCGCACGGCTGGGACTGGACGAGGACGTCGTGCGACGCATCGGCGACCTGGGACCGCTCGAGCAGGCCGAGCTGGTGCAGGTCGCGCTCGCGGAGCGTTCCGCTCGCGCCAAGGCGGACGCGCAGAAGGCTCTGGGCGGCCGGGTCCGGACGATCATCCGCGGCGCGTCCGCCCGGCCCAGCCTCGCCCACACCCTTCTCGCGAGCATGCGCGTGCGCGAGGCAGCGACGACGAACTACGACCAGCTCTACGAGCACGCCGTGACCGCGACGGTGGGGCACTCTGCCGAGGACCATCGCGCCGTCGTCGACACCCTGCCGTGGGACCGCACCAGCTCGGACCGACCGTGGCTGCTCAAGATGCACGGCGACGTGGACCACCCGGACTCGATCGTGCTGTCCCGCAGCTCGTTCGTGCACTACGACTCCCGCTGGAAGCCGGTCGGCGCGCTCGTGCAGTCGCTCATGATGACGAAGCACCTGCTCGTCGTGGGTGCGTCGATGACCGACGACAACCTCTTGCGCTTCGCCTACGAGGTCGCCGGTCTCCGCGCGAGCATCGAGACGGTCGACCCGGTCACCCCCGAGATCGGCACCGTCGTCCACCTCGCCGACGACGCGGCGTTCAGCCGCCTGTGGAAGGGCCGGTTCGACGTCGTCGTCCCGACCCTGGGCGCCGACGACCGGGCCGGTGCCCCGCCGCCACCGTCACCCGGGCTCACCGAGTCGGACGACGATCGACGCGACCGCGAGGCGGCCGAGCGACGCCGGGCGGCGCGGGCGCTCACGGTGTTCCTCGACGTCGTCGCGATGCACGCGGAGCGTGATGCCCCTCATCTCCTCGACGGCCGGTACGCCGAGGAGCGCGGCGACGAGGCGGCGGCGCTCGTCGCACAGGTGCGCGAGGCGGCCACGGCCGCCCGCCGGCTCGGCGACAGCGACGCCTGGGCCCAGCTCGCCGACGCGCTCGACCAGTTCGGCGCCGGGACGAGCGGTCGCTGACCAGCGCTCTCCCGGTGCCGGTCAGCGACCGGCGAGCTCCGCCCGCAAGATCCGCACGGCCTTGGGCCCGACCCCGTGCAGGGCCAGCAGGTCCGCGTCGCTCAGCCGCGCGACGTCGGACAGCGACGTGAGGCCCGCACCGGCGAGCGCGCGTGTCGCCGGGCCGCCGATGGAGGCGGGCAGGTCCCCGACCTGCCCGGGCGCGGCGGCGTCTCGCGCGGCGACGGACGCCGCGAGGCGCTTCGGCGACCGGTGCAGCCAGGCGCGACGGACCCAGTGGTTGAGCTGCTGCCCGTTGACGTCGGCGAGCGGCACGCGTGCACCCAGCAGGGACTCGCCCCGGGTCAGCCGGGACACGCCGGGGTGCTCGGCGAGCAGGCGGTCGACGTCGTCGGCGGCGAGGTGAAGCTGGACGACGTGGCCCGCCGTCACGGAGACGAACCCGACCTCGCGGACCCGGAACGTGATGGTCCCGCCCCGCTCCGTCTCGACCGTCTCGGGCGGCGCGAGCGCGGCCTTGCGGAGCTGGGCGAGCGTCGTCATGGGCCCCACCCTGCCATGAACATCTGGCTCAGGCGGGCGTCCATTCCTGGGCTCGGGCGAGCCGGCGTCGCACAGCTTCGCCTCCGATGCCCTCGATCCACGACCGGTCCCCCACGACGACGAGCAACGACCTCGCGCGCGACAGCCCGGTGTAGAGCATCTCGCGCGCCCGCGCCTCGTCCCGGACACCGTTGACGGCCAGCACGACGACGGGCCGCTCGAGCCCCTTGAACCCGAGCACGTGCCCGTAGAACACGTCCTGCTCGGCGAAGAACGCGTCCCAGTAGGCGGCGTACCCGCCGACGGAGACCTCGTTGACCTGCTCGGGATGGCGTCGGCCGGTCGCGAGGAGGGCGACCTGCCCGGGGTCCCAGCCGTCGTCGAGAAGGGCGTCGACGGCGTCGTCGGCGGCACCGACGGCGTCCGGCGCAGGCACGTCGACGATCCGGACGGGTGGGCCGTCCATGCCGCGCGGCGTGATCTGCTCGGGCGAGAGCGCCCCGAACACCTGCGCGATCTGCTTGGTCGAGCGCAGGTTCTCGCGCAGGGTGATGGGGACCAGCTGGAGCGGGACCTCGGCGGCGCGCGGGAAGACGCGCTGGGCGTCGTCGAGGAAGACGGAGAGGCCGCCGGTGTCCGGCTCGCGCAGGCACTGGAGCAGCGACGGCCACCAGAGGTCGCCGAAGTCCTGTGCCTCGTCGACGACGACGGCGTCGAACAGCTCGGTCGGGGCCCGCTCCCCTGCGAGGCGACCGAGCTCGAGGGGGAGCCGACGCTCCCAGTAGTCCGGGTCGTCGTCTGCGCCGCGCTCGGCGCCCCAGCTCAGCGGCAGGTCGTGGAACAGTCCCACGTAGGCGGGACGGTCGCGCGGCGGCCACGTCTGGGTGACACGCTCGAGGTAGCGACCGAGCCCTCTTGAGTAGCAGAGCAGAGCGACGCGCTCACCCGCCCGCGCGCGCCGTCGTGCCTGCTCGAGCGCGAGCCACGTCTTGCCCGCCCCGGCCCCGCCGACCACGCGCATGCGCCGCACCGCCGAGAGCGCGTCGAGCACACGCGCCTGGTCTCGTGTCATCTGCTCGAGCCTCGTCTCGTGCTCCGCCGCGCGCGTCAGGTGCTCCGCCTGGCTGGGGAATCCCCCGGCGAGCGCATCGACGAGGTCAGGGACGTCGTCGGGCGCGAGCGGGGCGTGGCCCTGCCCGTGACGCTCGATCGCGTGCTTGACGCGCGCCGCGACGCCGCCGGGACGCTCGAGGTCGCCGCGGTCCACGAGCATGTCGCGCGGCAGGTCGAGCGTCGCCCAGTCGGCAGGGACGTACCGGTGGGGCAGCGCGACGATGTGCGCGGTGCGCGCGTCGCCCGCCCACACCCCCCGGTCCCGCAGCAGGGCCTGCAGCGCGTGCCGTGCGCCCTGCACCTGGCTCAGCGGGTCGATGCGGTGCCGTCGCTCCCCGTTGCCCTGGAACCACATGCCGTCGACCCGGTCGACGTGCCCGCCCTTGACCTCGAGCGCGGCGAGCCCGACGCCGGGCCAGGCGACGATCACGTCGATCTCGTACTCCTGCGGCCCTTCCTGCAGGTGGACGCCATGGAACAGCACCGCGTCGTCGGGTAGCTGAGAGCCCAGCGCGTCCCACACCGCACGCTCCGCGCCACCGTCGTCGGGGAAGCTCGGCTCGGGCGGGTAGGCGTGCGGCATGCCACGTTCGTACCGCACGGATGCCGACGGCGTCACGGGCCGCGCGGCCCGGGCGCCCGGGGATCGGGGGAATTCACCCGCACGACACGCTCGACCGTCGACCGCACCTGCCCTCGCCCGGGACTCATCCCCGGTGACCGTGGCCGTGCCCACCGCCCTCGCGTGACTGCGCGGCCATCCACGACCAGACGGACGTGCCGTCCGCCGTCGTCGGGTCGTTCTGCGCGAGGTAGATCCAGGAGAAGTGGCCGGGGTAGGCCTGTCCGTCCCACTCGACGGAGTCGTAGAGCGTGATGAGGGAGTCGGGCAGGAGGTCGTGCGCCCAGACGCTCGACTTGTCGTAGGGGACCGTGGCGTCGTCGCGGGAGTGGATGAACCAGGTCGGGGTGTCGGCGAGGCGGGAGACCTCCGCGGCGTCGGTGTTGTAGGTCGGGTCGCGGAACAGGGTGATCGCAGGAGCGACGGACACCAGGGACGCGAACGTCGTCGGGTAGGCCGCGACGAGCTCGATCGACATGAGCCCGCCGGCGGACGCACCGGCGACGTGGATGCGGCTCTGGTCGATGTCGTACCTTCGCGACAGCTCGGCCACGAGCGTGCGCAGCTGTTCCCGGTAGCCGGCCTCGTCGGCGTTGTACCAGGTGTCGGGGACCTGGGGCGCGACGACGTACGCACCGCGGAAGATCTTCTGCGCCTCGGAGGTCGCGAAGCCGAGGGCACCGCGGTTCGCGCGCAGCTGGGCCTCGTTCTGGTAGAGCCCGGGGAGCCCGCCCTCGCCGTTGCCGTGCAGCCAGACGACGAGCGGCCGGTCCCCGCGGGCCCGGGCCGGCTCGTAGAGGCGATACGTCAGCCCGTCGCGGGTCTTGCCGCTCGAGAACGCGTCGACCTCGGGGTCGACGAGCTCGCCCTGTCGAAACCGGTCGACGGTCACCTCGCGACCGTTGCGCAGCTCGATCGGCTCGTCCTGCGTGAGGGTGTACTCGAGGTCGAGCAGCACGTTGCGCCCCGCGCTGCCGAGGTACTGGAGCGTCGAGGCCCCGCTGCCGCCCGCGAGCGTGAGCTGGACGCGGCCGTGCGGGGTGACGTCGACGTCGGTCACGGCGCGGTCCACGTCGAAGACGACGTCCGACGGGCCACCGGTCGCCACGCCGTCGGGCAGGCGGCCCACCGCGTGGACCGAGAAGTCTGACGGGTCCACGGACGCGGCCCGGATCCCCGGCACGCGACGCAGGTCGAGCGTCACCGACGTGACCTGCTCGCCGCCGTCGAGCACCGTGCCGTCGAGAGTGAAGGAGACCGTGCCGGGGTCGAACGGGCCGTGCCCGTGCCCGCCGCCGCCCTGGCCGCCGTGCGCGCTGCCGGGCAGTGCGGTGGCGAGCGTGAGGACGACGGCGCTCGCAAGGATCGATGCCGCGCGGATGGGCTTCATGACGACTCCTCGTCGCTGAGGGATCACATCGTTGACTGACACAACCTACTGTCCGTCGACCTCGTACGCTCGGGTGAGCCCGCGATCCCCGGCAGAAGGGCAGGCGCCACCGCATGGACGACCCGACCACCGCGACCGGGCGCATCGTCCTGCTGGGCGCGACGGGTTACACCGGCTCGCTCGTCGCGCACGAGCTGGTCGCGCTCGGGGCGCGCCCGGTCCTCGCGGGACGCTCGCAGGACCGGCTGGACGCCCTCGCCACGGACCTCGCGCGCGGCTCCGACCGCGGCTCCGACCTTGGCTCCGACCTTGGCTCCGGGCCCCGTCCCGGGCCCCGCCACGCCGAGCAGGGGACGGCCCCGATCGAGACCGTGCGGGCCGACGTCGACGACCCGCGGTCCGTGCGCGCGCTGGTGGAGCGCGGCGACGTGCTGGTCTCGACGGTGGGCCCGTTCGGGCGCCACGGAGGACCTGCGGTCGAGGCGGCGGTCGACGCGGGCGCGGTCTACCTGGACTCGACGGGCGAGCCGGCGTTCATCCGCCGCATGTTCGAGGAGTACGGACCGCGGGCGGGGCGCACCGGTGCGGCGCTGCTGACGGCGTTCGGCCACGACTGGGTGCCGGGGAACGTGGCGGGCGCGGTCGCGCTGCAGGACGAGGGCGCGGCGGCCGAACGCCTGGAGATCGGCTACTTCCCGGCGGGCGCGGCCACCAGCGGCGGGACGCGCGCGAGCACCGTGGCGGCCGCGCTGGAGCCGTCCTACGCGTGGCGCGGTGGCCGGCTGCGGAGCGAACGGGTGGCCGCGCGGGTCGTCACGTTCGACCTGGGGCCGGGCCGCCGGGTGCAGGGGATCACGACGGGCGGGACCGAGCCCTTCGCCCTGCCGGACCTCGCGCCGGGCCTGCGGGACGTCGAGGTCGTCCTGGGCGTCTCGGGCCGGGCGGTGCGGCTCGTCCCCGTCGCGACGACGGTCCTGACGGCCGCGCTGCGCGTCCCCGGCGTCGGGGCGGGCCTGCGCGAGCTCGCCCGCGCGCGATCGTCCGGGTCGACCGGCGGGCCCGACGCGACGGCGAGGGCGACGTCGCGCACACGGGTGCTGGCGGACGCGCGCACGGCCTCGGGCGAGCTGCTGCGCCGCGTGCGCCTCGACGGGCCCGACCCGTACGACCTCACCGCGCGCTACCTCGCCTGGGGCGCGGCGCGCGCTGCCGCGGGCGGAGTCCGCGGCAGCGGGGCGCTCGGGCCGGTGCAGGCGTTCGGTCTCGACGACCTGCTCGCCGCGACCCACGACGCGGGAGCGACGGTGACCGTCGTCAGGTGACCGTCGCACGGGCGTGGGGAGTCCTCCCCCTGGTCGGGGCGGTACGGCGGCGTTACGGTGCTCGCGACCACGAGGGGGACCCATGGCACCCGGGATGTACGGCGCGGACGTCGCGCAGCTGCGCGCGCTCGCGCTGGACGTCGAGCGCGCGGCGGACACGATGACGTCCCTGACCGCGACCCTCTCGTCGCTGGTCTCGTCGTCGGCCTGGCACGGTCGCGACGGGGACGAGTTCCGGGGGGCGTGGGACGGGCAGTGCGTCCCGCTGCTCCGGTCGTGCTCGGCGACGTTGTCCGACGGCGCGCAGGCGCTGCGTCGCAACGCGGACCAGCAGGAGGGCACGAGCACCGACCCCGGCGGCGCACCGGGCCACGGCGGGAGCGGCGGCGGTGGCGGCGGCGGCGGCGGCGGACCGTTCGGGATGGCGGTCCCCCCGATGGGTCCCCTGCCCTTCGGTCCCGGCGGGCCGGGCGGGCACGCGGGCGACCCGGGCGACGAGCCGGGCGTGCCGGGCGGGGACCCGTACGTCGTCGGGCCGCCGACGCGCCCCGACATCGAGTGGGACGACGACTTCGTCTACGACAGCGCGGACCCCGCGCCCTCCGACTACCGGGACTGGCTGGAGTGGAAGGCGAAGGCGGAGGCCACGCGCGTGCACCCCGGCCTGCAGGACGCGGGCGAGTTCTACCGGCACTACCTGGACAACTCGGGTGACCCGATGACGTTCGACTACGAGCGCGCCTACGCCGACGACCCGGGCGTCGCCGCGAACGTCGACGCCGAGATCGCCCGGACGCAGCAGGGTGTCGAGGACCTGATCGCGGCCGGGAACACGGACTTCTCCGTGACCGGGGACCCGACGGTCACGTCGGCCTACCCGCAGACGGAGAACTGGCAGAAGACCATCGGCGGCGTCCAGCAGTGGAGCAGCGCGGACGTCGTGGTCGACGGTGACCAGGTGACCATGCAGGTCACCGTCCACGCGGAGGACTACTACAACTTCAACCGCGGTCAGGCGGACATCGCGTCGGGCACCCCGGACGACGTCAACGGGCGCTTCACCGAGCTCGGATGGGCCCAGCCGTTCGAGAGCTCGGGTACGGTCGAGCGGACGGTCACCTGGACCCTCGGCGATCCGGGGTCGGCCACCGTCACGGGCGCACCGGAGGGGCGATGACACGGCCACGACGCACGACGCCGCGGGGCGCGGTCCGTGCGGCGGTGACGGTCCTCGCCCTGCTCGTCCCGGCGTCGCTCGCCGCCTGCTCGTCCACGACACATCCTGGCACCCGAGGCACCACGGAGACGACCATGACCGACCGCGCCACGCCTGCCAAGTCCGGGACCGGTGAGGTCCGCACGGACCTCGAGCCGCTGACGACACGCTTCTCCGCGCTCGGCACCCCGGTGGGTGCGACGTGGCTCTCGGGCACGGTCGGCGACGAGGACGTGCCGGGGCCCACCACCTACTGGATCGACGCGGTCGTCGAGCTCGACCCCGCCGTCGCGGAGCAGCTCGTCGCGCAGACCGCGCCGCAGGAGACGACCGACGTCCCGGACGTCGTGGCGGACCTCGAGTCGTCGCTCCCCGACGGCCCGTTCCTGACCGGCCCGGACCTCGACGCCGCGTTCGCCGAGTCCGGTTTCACCGCCACCGCCTACCTCGACGCCGACGACGCGACGCTCGTCCTCGTCACCCTGGGCGAGTAGGCGGACGTGAGACGGGCCGTGCCCCCGCGAGGGGAGCACGGCCCGAATCCTGGGGTACAGCTCAGCGACCGATGTCGGACAGCTCGGCCGCGGCGATGATGAGCTGCTTCTCCGCACCGACGAGGACACCCTCGTCGACGAGGTCGGTGGTGACCTCACGGACGTGCTGGACGAACTCCCGGTGGGTCGGGTACTCGTCGTCCTCCGCGATGTGGTCGTTGACGGTGCAACCCTCGCCGTCGTCGAAGTTCTCGACGGTGCTGTCGTTGCCGTCGATGATGACGGTCGGTCGCACGTCGGAACCGGGGCACCGGTCCCGGCGGAGCTCGACGACCGTGAAGGTCACCTCGCCCGTCTGCGACGTCTCGCCCGCGCCGTTCACGGCGCGGTAGCGCACGACGTGCTCGCCGTCCGCCGCGATGACGACCGGTGCGGCGTAGCGCTGCCACGCGCCGTCGTCGACCTGGAACTCGGTGCGGTCGACGCCCGACTCCTCGTCGACGGCCACGAGCGTCACGGTCGCACGCCCGACGAACTCGCCGTCACGGGTGCGGCTGCCCGCGACGCCCGCGGTGACCTCCGGGCCCTCGCCGCCGCCGGGCTCGCCGCCCGCGATGACGAACGTGACGCTCTGCGGCGCCGACATGTTGCCCGCGACGTCCGTCGCGCGGTACGTCACCGTGTGCTCGCCCGGGGTACGCACCGAGACCTGCTTGGCGTACGGGGTCCACGCACCGCCGTCGACCTGGTACTCGACGGACGCGACGCCCGAGTCGTCGTCGGTCGCGAGCAGGCGGACGAACACGGAGCTGAGGTACTCGCCATCCTCGTTCTTCGCGCCGCCCATGAGGCGGTGGTCGACCTCGGGGGCGACCATGTCGCTCCCGTCGCCGGCCACGACCGCGAACGTCACGGTCGCCTCCTCGGAGACGTTGCCGGCCTCGTCGGTCGCGCGGTACGCGAGCGTGTGCTGGCCCGGCTCGTCGACGACGACGGCCTCGGTGTACTCCGTCCAGCCCGCACCGTCGAGGTCGTACTCGACGGACGCGACGCCGGAGCCGTCGTCGGTCGCGGTGATCAGGACCGACGCCGAGCCCACGTAGGACCCGTCCTCGTCCTGGGTACCGCTGACCTCGGTCGCGACGACCGGGGCCGTCGTGTCCTCGCCGGGCTCGTCGCCCGCGACGACGAACTCGGTGACGCCCTCCTCGGACACGTTGCCCGCGACGTCGGTCGCCCGGTAGGCGAGCGTGTGCTCGCCCTCGGTGTCGACCACGAGGGGCTCGGTGTACTCGGTCCAGCCCGCACCGTCGAGGTCGTACTCGACGGTCTCGACGCCGGACGCGTCGTCCGTCGCGGTGAGGGTCGCGGTCGCGGAACCGACGAACGCGCCGTTCTCGTCCAGGTCGCCCGTGACCTGCGCGGTCACCGTCGGCGCCGTCGTGTCGCCGGGCTCGTCGCCCGCGACGACGGTGAACGTCACCTCGCCGACCTCGGAGACGTTGCCCGCCTCGTCCGTGGCGCGGAACTGCACGGTGTGCTCGCCCACCTCGGTGAAGTCCACCGTCCCGGTGTACGGCATCCACTGGCCGTCGACGGCGTACTCGACCGTCGCGACGCCGGAGCCGCCCGCCTCGTCCTCGGCGGTGACCATGAACCCGGCCGAGCCGACGTACGCGCCGTCCTCGTCCTGCTCGCCCATGACCATCGGGGTGACGGTCGGTGCGGTCGTGTCCTCGACGGGCTCGTCGCCCTCGACGACGGTGAACTCCGCCGTCTGCGGCTCCGAGGTGTTGCCCGCCTCGTCCGTCGCGCGGAACGCGAGCGTGTGCGCGCCGACCGTGTCGACGAGGAACGGCTCGTCGTAGGCCTGGAAGCCCGCGCCGTCGAGGTCGTACTCGACGCCCGCGACGCCGGAGTCGTCGTCCGTCGCCGTGAGGGTGACGGTCGCCCCGCCGACGTACGCGCCGTCGTCGTCCTGGTCACCGGTCACCGCTGCGGTGACCGACGGCGCGGTGGTGTCGTCGCCGCCCCCGCCGCCGTCGGTGACGACGAGCTCGCCCCACATCTGCCCGTGCCCGGGGATGGCGCAGAAGTAGCGGTAGGTGCCCGGCGTGAAGACGACCTCGGCCTCGTGCAGGCCGGTGTTCGCGTCGAACGGGCTCGCGAGGATGTCGAGCGACACGTCGTGGTTGTAGCCCGCCGTGGACGTGTCGAACGTGAGCGTGTGGCTCATGCCGAACGTGTTGCCCGTGGCGATGCTGTTCTCGAAGACGATCGTGGCCGCGCCCGCCGTGGCCGTGGCCGGGAAGGAGAGGTAGTCGTCGATGCTGTTGCCGGCGGTCCACCTGAGCGTCTGCTCAGCCGCGACGACGGCCGACGACGTCGGGCCGGCAGTGGCCGCAGGTGCGGTCGACAGGGCCGTCGGTGCGGAGGGCGCCGCCGTCGCCGGGGCGACGGAGACGACGGTCGCGGCCGTCAGGCCCGCGACCACGGCGGCGACGAGCCGCCGGGTGGGTGGTGTTCTGCGCGCAGTCGCGCTTCGTCGATCCATGGGGAGTGCACTCCTCGTGCGTCAGGGGATCCGGAGACTGTGGGGCCGGGTCGGCGGGGGCGGGACGTGCCCGCCCCCGCCGGCCCGGACTGGTGACGCCAGGTGGCCTAGAGGTCCGCCACCCGGATGTCGCGGAACTCGATGAGGTCGGAGTTCCCGTGGTTCTGGAGCCCGATGAAGCCCTCGTCGAACTGACGCAGGTCCGTCGGCGGGTCTCCGGCGCGCGAGGACTCCTGGCCGGGCGAGTTCTCGAACTCGTTGATGACCACGCCGTTGCGGATCATCGTGTAGTGCTGCCCGACCACGCGGATCTCGTACTCGTTCCACTCGCCCTTCGGCTTCTCGCCGCCGGCGCCCAGCTCGACCGGGTCGAAGTTGTACGCCGACCCCGTCTTCTGGGGCTCGCCCGTCGGACCGTCGTAGATCTGGATCTCGTGACCGCAGGAGATCGCGACCCACGCCGGGGACTGGCCCTCGGCGCACTCGACGTCACCGGGGTTGTCCGGGTCGGGGAACCGGGTGAACACGCCGCTGTTGGCGTAGTGGTCACCCTCCGACACGTCGCGGTAGAGCACCTTCACGGAGAAGTCCCCGAGCTCTTCGCCCGCGTACCAGAGCATCCCGAGCCCGCCGCTCGACCGGAGCGAACCGCCCGGCTCGAGCGTGAACTTGCCCCCAGGTGCCTGGACCCAGTCGAACAGCGACTCCTGCGTCCCGTCGAAGATGGTGCGGTACCCGCCCGGGTCCACGCCGATCTGCGAACGGGCCGCGGCGTCGATCAGGTCACGACGCTCGTTCCCGGTGATCCGGCTGTCGTCGAACAGACCCTTCGCCACCGACCGCACGTGGCTGAGGAACTTGGCGTGGGTCTTCCACTCCTTCTCGTCCTGGAACAGGTCGTTCATGGTGCAGCCACCGAGGTCGAGGTTCTCGACGCCGGAGTCCACGTCGCCGAAGAACACGGTGTCGCGCTCGTCGGGCAGCGTGCACGTCGTGGACGAGTCGGTCGTGACCGTCTCCGTCGATCCGTCGGCGTAGGTCACCGTGAGCGTCGCCTCGTACTCGCCGACGCGCGGGTAGGTGTGCGTCGGGTTCGCCTTGGTCGACGTCGCGCCGTCGCCGAACTCCCACTTGTAGGACACGCCGCCGGAACGGGATCCTGTGAACGCGACCCGCAGCGGGTCGCCCTGGATGCTGGCCGCCGAGGCTGCCGGCGCCGGGGTGGGAGCCCCGCCGTGGTAGCTGATGCGGATCAGCTTCTGGTTCGGGTCGAGGCTGAAGAACCCGCCCGCGTAGTCGAGCATGTACAGCGCGCCGTCAGGACCGAACTTGGCGTCCATCCAGCTCTGCAGCAGGCCGTCACCACGACCGCCCGGGATGATGTGGCGCAGGTCCTCCAGGAACGCCGGAGCACCCTGGTCCGCGACGTTGTCCGGGTCGACCGTCACCGCGGTGCGGTTGTTCGAGTTCGACTGGTCACCGAGCAACCACTTGCCCTCCCAGTACGACGGCCATGCGACGTCGGACTCCGGGTCGACCTGCGACTGACGGTACGTCGGGCCGGACATGACTGCCTGACCACCACCGCGCAGCCACGGGATCGTGTAGGTGGCCTCGTCGTCCACGTACGACGGGATGCCGTCCTTGCCCTCCGGGAAGACCGGGCCGCCGCCGCTGGGCGAGTACCAGATCATGTTGTCGCGCACGGGCGGAAGGTCCACGAGGCCGGTGTTGCGCGGCGAGGTGTTCTTCGGGTTGTCGCAGTCGTACCAGCCGGTGAGGACGCTCGCGTCCTCGTTGCTCCGGTCGCGGTACGGCTGCTTGTTGCCCATGCAGTACGGCCAGCCCTGGTTGCCGGCGGACGTGATGATCGTGGCCGTCTCGTACTTCGCCGGGCCGAGCTCGGGGTCGGGCTGGCCGGCGTCGGGGCCGACCCACGCGGCGGTGAGCCAGTTCGTGTCGGGGTCGATCTGCAGGCGCGAGATGTTGCGCACGCCCATCACGTAGATCTCCGGACGGGTCTTGTCCGCCGGGTACTCCCCGACGGGGAAGAGGTTGTCGTCCGGGATCGTGTAGGTGCCGTCGTCCTCGGGGTGGATCCGCAGGATCTTGCCGTTGAGGTCGTTGGTGTTGCCCGACGTGCGGCGAGCGTCCTGGAAGCTGATCCCCGCGAACTCCTGGGTCCAGTTGTTCCCGGAGTAGCCGCCCGACCCGCCGGACGAGTTGTTGTCCCCGGAGCCGATGTAGAGGTTGCCCTCGTCGTCGAACGCCATGCCGCCGCCCGCGTGGCAGCAGCTGTGGATCTGCGTCTCCCACTCCATCAGGTCGACCCGCGTGCCCTGGTCGATCGTGGGACCGGCCGGGTCGTAGGTGAACCGGGAGACCGTGCGGTAGCCGACCTGACGCTCACGGTCGATGTTCTCGTGCGGCATCCAGTAGACGTAGAGGTAGTGGTTGTCGGCGAAGTCGGGGTCGGGCACGATGCCCAGCAGCCCCTCCTCGTTCTTCACGAGCTCGTCGCCGCTGCCGCGGTTGCCCATGACGTCGAGCGTCGTGAGCAGCGTGACCTCTTCGGTCTCCGGGTCCCACTGGTGGATCGTGCCGCAGCCGAGGCCCACGTCGGGGTTGTCCCACGAGGCGATCGGGCCGGTCGGGCAGGCGCCGCGGCCGATGTAGAACGTCGTGCCGTCAGGCGCGATCGTCAGGCCGTGCGGCTCGCCGTTCTGGTCGAGCTGGCCCTGCGTGTTCGGGGCGGACAGACGCTCGACCTCGTAGTTCGACGCGATCGTGGCCTGGCAGTCGCCACGCACCGTGCCGGTCGTCCACTGCAGGGCGCCGAGCAGGTGGTCGCGGAACGACGCGTCGTCCCAGCTCTCCTCCGTGCCGCCCATGCCGGTGTAGAACGAGCGGCCGCCGTCGTAGTCACGGCACCAGGAGACCGGCTGGAACGGGTTGGTCGTCGGGCCGGCGTCGGCGCCGGGCTCGACCTGCGCGACCGTGTGGACGTCGCCCGACGGGTCGTCGGCCCAGTCCAGCCACTTGTCGTCGCGGTCCCACGTGAGCGGCAGCTCGGCCGTCGCGGGGTGCTGCCGGTCGATCAGGTCGACCGTACGGCCGGTGACCGGAATCTCCGGCTCGGGCTGGTCGACCGACTCGCCGTCGAACAGCGAGAGCTCGGCGAGCTGGAGCAGGCCGCCGCTGCCGTTCTTCGTGATGTCGAGGCGGAACCACTCGTACGCCGTGTCGGACTCGACGTCGAAGCTCCTCGGCTGGAACCGCTGGGACCACGTCTGGCCGCTCTGGGCGTCCACGTCCTCCCAGGTCTCGCCGTCGTTCGAGCCCTGGAGCGTCCACGTGTTCGGGTCGCGCTCGCTGCTGTCGTTGGCCGACGTGAGCGTGTACTGCGCGATCTCGGTGGGCTCCTCGAGTCGCAGGGTGATCGTCGCGGTGGGCTCGAACGCGAGCCACTTGGTCCCCGGGTCGCCGTCGACGAGGTTCGTCGCGATCTCGTTCGGCGGGTTCTCCGCGGTCGCGGTCACCTCGGCCACGTCGGCGGCGTCGGGCTGCGCACCGGCGATCCGGGCCCCCACGAGACCGGTGAACCACTGCGACGCCTCCTGGGCGCGCGCGGCGTCGCGCACGCCGAGAAACCCGCCGCCCGCGTTCACGTAGCCCTTGAGCGCGGCCTCCTGGTCGGCGCTGAGCTCGATGCCCTCGGCCGACAGGAACACCACGCCGCGGTACTCGCCGAGCCCGGCCTCGCTGAAGATCGCCGGGTCGGAGGACGCCTCGACGGCGAACCCGTTCTCGGCCCCGATCGCGGTGATGGCCGCGGTCGCGTCGACGACCGGGTCGGTCTGCGCGTCGGGCGCGCCGTGGAAGACGAGGACGCGGACGTCCTTGGCAGCCGTCGCCGCGGCGACGGGTGCGGTGGCCACGCCGGCGGAACCGGCCGCCTGCGCTGCGGGGGCCGACGCCTGCGTCTGGGCGGCGGCGGGGACCACGGCCGAGCCGAGCACGAGCGCGACGCCCGTCAGCCCGACCGCCATGGTCGCGAGCGGTCCCGGTCGGGATCGCCCTCTCGTCGTTCTCGACGTCGTTCGCCTGCTGAGCACTCTGCAACTCCTTCGTCCTGGGTGCGATGCGTCCGGGCGGGCCCGGATGCTGGGCGTTTGCGGCACGGGCGGGGCCCGGCCGGGATCAGTGGCCGGCGTGCCCCGTGAGGTCGGGTGCTGTCGTGGTGGCCGCGGTGTGCGCGTGCCCCTGGAAGCGGTCGATCGAGTCCTGCGCGCCCGGCGGCATGCTGCCGTCGGCCTCGCGGACGAGGAAGATGCCCGCCATCCCGCCGTCGGCGTGGAACTGGACATGGCAGTGGTACATCCAGGCACCCGGCCCGACGCCGAGCCCGGCGACCACCTGGAAGCCGAACGCGTCGCCGGGGTTGAGGTCCCGGTTGTCCACGACCTGGCTCGGGTCGTCGGTGCCTCGCAGCAGACCGGTGCGGTTGTTGGCCCACCGGTGCGCGTGCAGGTGGAAGGTGTGGAACGTGTTGCCGTGCCCGATGCAGATGAACTCGACGCGCTCGCCGAGGTTCGCCTCGAACATCGGCGTGTCGGGGGCGACCTTGTTGTTGATGAGCATGTCGTTGAAGACGACCGTGAACTGCTTCTGCGGCAGCACGTCCCCGACGCGGCGCACGACGAGAGCCCCGTACAGGCCCGCGGCGATGCCCGGGGTCCCGTGCTCGCCCCAGGCGTGGTCGTGGTAGTGCCAGTAGCCCGCGCTCCCCGGCATCCAGATGCCGCGGTCGCGCGCCATCTTGGTCGTCGCCCACACGTACGTCCGCGTCTCGCCGGGCTCGTTGAACGAGTTGTTGAACGGGCTCCCGTCGCTGTTCACGTCGTAGTTGACGCCGTGCGGGTGGATCGACAGCCGCTGGTCGGTCGTGTTGACGAGCGTGATCTCGAGGGTCTCGCCCTCCCACATCTCGAGGATCGGACCGGGGACGGACGCGGCGCCCGGCTCCAGGCCGTAACCGACCGTCTTGGCGTCGATCCGCTCGGCGTACATCGTGATCCGACGGACCTTGGCGGCCGTGGCCGTGGTGGCGGCCGCCGGCGCGGCCGCGACGCTGCCGCCCGAGCCCAGGACGAGGGCGGCCGCGGGGGCCGCCGCGACAGCGCTGGCACCTACGAGCAGGGCGCGGCGGGACAGCGGCTTCGAGGGCGGGACGAGCTCGGTCGTCGGGTCGTTCACGGTTCTCCTTCCGACGTCGGCGTCGGGCCGGGACGGCGCCGGTCGGGTGCCGCCGCGACTCCTGCGTCGCGTCTCATGGATCGATCGGGTCGGCCTCGACGGTGGCGAGCGAGACCTGCTGGGGTCGGGATGACGTCATCGTGCGTTCCGGGGGGCGCGCCACGGGGGCGGGTCGAGACCCGTGGGCGGGGAGCGGTCCAGGGCCGGGTGGCCCGAGCCGGTGCGCGCCGCGGTGCGCGCAGTCGGCCGTCGATCCGGTCACCTGGCTCCCCCGAGCCCGGCATCCGGATCCCCCGGTGGATTCCAGGGGCAACTGTGCTTCAGTTCACCCCACGATGACAGCACTGTCAACAGGTGTACGGAAGTTTTGTGCCCAACACGCAAAAGTCGGATGTTGAGAATCAAACTTCTCCACGAAGTGGGAGCGATACCACCCTGCCGGGGGCGTGGCCCGATCGCGAGACACTGGTCCCCATGACCACCGCGCGCCCCGCCCGCCGCCCCGAGATGGTCTGGACGCGGGTCCCCGGCGGCGTGCGCGGACGCGAGCGGCTGGCGCCCGTCGCGGACTTCCTCGCCGTGCTGGCGATCCTGCTGGTGCTGCTCGCGGCGGCCGTCTGGGGCGTCGTGTGGCTGGTCCGCCAGGGCGAGGGCGCCGCCGCGGCGATCGCCGCGTTCGTCCCCGTCGGGCTCGCCATCGGCACGCTGGTCTACGTCCGGGCACCCCTGAGATCCGCGGTCGTGCTGCGCCCGGCCGACATCGAGCTGCCCGTCGGCCGCGAGACGGTCGTGCGCGTCGTCGTGCGCTGGGACGACGTCGTCGCCGTGCGCGTGCTCGAGGACGACCGGCGGGCCACGCTCGTCGTCGAGCTCCGCGACGGTGCCCGCACCCGGTTCGTCGAGGGCGAGGACCTGATGGACCAGGCCCGGCGAGCACCGTCCCCCGACGCCGTCGTCGTCACGGACGCGCAGGCCGTGGCCCGGGTGCTGGGACACCTGCTCGAGCACCCGGGCGACCGCGCCCGCCTCGCCGACCGGGTGGGGGTGGGGATCGTCCTGGCGTTCGTGCGTCCGGTGCACGGGACGCCGGAACGCTGAGGCGCCGGACCCTGGGTCAGCGCGCGAGCACCTCGCGCAGCACCTGCGCGAACGCCGCCGGGTCGTTGTCAGGCGTCCAGTCGCTCACCATGAACCCGCCGTGGTCACCCGGGAACGTGACGGGCTCGACGCCGAGCAGCGCGGCGAGCGCGGCTCCACCACGCCACGCCATCGTCCCCTCCCCCGTCGTGCTGACCGCGGGCACGATCCGCACGTCCGCCTCGCGCAGGGCCTCCGCGTCCGGCTCCCACGACGGCATCGTGGCGAGGTTCCCGCCCAGCAGCAGGTTGTCGCGCGCGCCGTCGTCCTCCGCGGGCAGGCCGAACATCGCCGGGTCGGGCGCCGGGCGGTCGAGGTAGTCGGCGGGGAACGGACCGGTGTGGCTGACGAGCGCGATGAACTTCGCCATCGCCGGTCCGTACCCTTCCCTCTGGTACGTCTCGACGATGTCCGCCTGGATCGCCGTGAGGAGCTCGCGCTCCTCCATCAGCGTCGTGATCGGCGGCTCGTGCGACACCAGCGTCCGCACGTCCTGCGGGTGCTGCTCGACCCACGACAGCCCGACGACGCCCCCACCGCTCGACCCGAACACGTCGACCGGACCCCAGCCGAGCTCCGTGACGACCCGGTGCAGGTCGTCCGCGTGGACGGGGACGGACACGTCGCCGTCGGGCGCGAGGGTGCTGCGCTCGGTGCCGCGCGGGTCGTACGTGACGACCACCCGGTCGTCGATCAGGTCCGCGACCTGCTCGAACCCCGACGCCGCCATGGGCGAACCCATGACCACGAGCGGCGGCAGGTCGCTCGCGGCGTCCGGCGTCCGCACGTCGTAGGTGAGGACCGCGCCGGGCACGTCCAAGGTGTAGGTCTTGCGCTCGCTCATGGCGGCCTCCAGCCGGTCGAGGTCTCGCCGCCCGACGGCGGCGAGGTTCACGGGGTAGACGCGGCCGACCGCCGGAACTGATCGCTGCCGGCCGCGATACCACCGCTCGTCGAGCCGTCAGCTCGTCAGGCGGTCGTACTCGTCCTTGCTCACCTCGCGCAGCCCGTCGAGGTCCGGCTGCAGGAGGGCGCGCGACGCGTCGTCGAGCGCGTGCCACGTGTACTCGTCCGAGGTGACGAGGAGGCTGGGCTCCGACCCCTCGGCCACCTCGTAGTGGCTGCTGCGCGAGTCGGACAGCGGCAGGTGGGTCGCGTCGTCGAAGCACGCGGTGCGCGTCCAGTCGATCGTCTCCTGCTCCACGGGGTCGGCCCCGCCGGCCGGGGCGCCCGTGCCGGACAGGTCGAAGCACGTCGCGGCCTGCCCGCGCACGGTCTCGGCGACCGGCCCGCTCGTCGTGACGTCGGGGTGGGTGGAGAGCTCCTCGATCTCCTCCATCGAGGAGCCCAGCTCCTCGATCCACGACGCGAGCTGCTCCTGCCCCGTGCCCTCCTCGATGTCGTCCCAGGTCTCGGGAGGCATCGTGAACTGCGTCCATACCCCTGCCCGGGGGCTCACCCACGTGTACGTCATCTGCCCCTCCGGGCCGGCCGGGTCGACGACGTGGACCTCCTCGTCGCCCGTGGTCGCGGTCGTGCTCGACGCGGCGAAGTCCTTCTCGCTGATCCAGCGCATGCCGCTCCCGTCGCCGGCGGTGAGCTGCCGCGTCACCGACGTGTCGAGCTCCGGCTCACCCGGGTGCTGCACGCCGAACGTCGACGCGTGCTCGACGACGAACGCCGTCAGGTCCACCTCGTCGACGGCCGTGCGGGCGCGCTGGACGTAGGACGCCGCCGAGACGACGACCGGCCCGTCGCCCTCCGGTGCGGAGCCGACGATGCCGTCGCCCTCGGGTGCGGAGCCGACGATGCCGTCCCGCGGGTGCGCGGTGGGCGAGCCGGCGACGGCGGGCGGCGGGCCGTCGTCGGGAAGGAGGCCGGGCACGACGAGCGCTCCCGCGACGACGACGCCCGCGCCCACGGCGCCCACGGCGCTCGCGAGCAGGGTCCGACGTCGGCGCGTCTGGCCCCCCGGCCGCTCGCCCGCGGTGCGGGTGTGGATCTCGGCGCGGACCGCGTCGAAGTCGAGGTCGGCGTCGAACGGGTCGCCGGGACGTGCACGGTGCTCGGCGCGGAGCCGGACGATCGGATCGGTCATGACGTCATCCCTCTCGGTCGGGTGCTGGCGGCGACGAGCGACGGCGCCGCCAGGAGAGGCCGCAGCGCGACCTGCTCGTCGGGCGGTCCTGGTCGCTCGTGAACCGTGTCGCGGTCGTGGGCGGAGTCGCGCTCGTGCCCGGTGTCGAGGTCCGTCTCGGCGTACAGGCGGGCGAGGCGCTCCTTGGCACGCCGCACCCGGACGGAGGCGGTGTTCGGGCGGCACCCGAGGGCCTCCGCGAGCTCGGGGACCGACAGGTCCTCGAGGACGAGGAGGCGCAGGACCTCCTGGTCGCGCTCGGACAGGCGGGCGAGCATCTGCTCGGCGGCGTCCTGCCCGACGACGTCCCCCGCGTGGTCCGGCAGGCTCGCCGGGGTGGTGCCCATGACGCGTCGCACGAGCGCAGCACGGCGCGACCCGGCCCGCAGGTGGTTCGCCATGACGTTGCGCGTGACCCGCAGCAGCCAGCCGAGCTCGTGCTCGGGGATCTCCGTGATGCGCCGCCACGCGACGACGTACACCTCGCAGACCACGTCCTCGGCGTCCTGCGGCCGCAGCCGCGTCGCCGCGCACCGGTATACCGACCGCGCATGGTCGCGGTAGAGACGGTCGAGGCGATCGCGCGCCCCGGCCGCGGATGGTGGTGGCATCGACCAGCTCCTGTCGTCGTCGGCGCCGACCGTTCGACGCCACACCAGGGAATGTCCGGCGGACGGCCTCAGGTGACAGGCCGAGGTCATCCGACGGGCGCGGGCACCGGGTCCGAGGTCGGCAGCGGCTCGTCCGGGCACGTACCCAGCACCTTCTCCATCGCGTCCTGCTCGGCCTGCGTGACCCACAGGCCGTACTCGAGCTTCACGGCGACCTGGCGCGCGACGTACGCGCACCGGAACCCGGCGTTCGGCGGCAGCCAGGTCGCGGTGTCGCCCGCGCCCTTCTGACCGTTGAGCGGACCGTCCGCGGCGAGCAGGTTGAGCGGGTCGTTGGCAAGCTCCTTGCGCCGGCCCTCGTCCCACTGCTGAGCGCCCTTCTGCCACGCGTCCGCGAGCGCCACGACGTGGTCGATCTGCACCGCCGAGGACGTGTCCTGCCCGCGCTCGAACGCGATCGTGTCGCCGGAGTACGGGTCGTCGAACGTCCCGCCGAGCACGATGCAGCCCTGGGTGCCGGACTTGATCTCGAGGTCGGTGAGGTCGCGGCGCAGCACGTCGTTGCGCTTTATCTCCACCGACCAGATTCTCCGATTCACGACAGGCACACCTTGACGACACGCCGTCGCTCGGTGTTATCCCACAGTTGTGAGGGACAGGGACCTACGTTCCGAGCATGCCTTGGCGAGTGGAACGTGCCGACTTCGCGGACGGTCGTAGTACTCATCTCGTGGTCGACGTCGTCACCTTCACACCGCACGTCGAGGCATTGGAGTTCTGCTCGGCGCTCTACGCGGCGGATCGGTCCGCGAACACCGTGCGGACCTACCTGCGGCCGGTTGCCCGCTACCTGAACTGGTGCGAGGCGAAGGCCGTCGACTGGCGCCTAGTGACAATCCTGGACATGGCTCGCTTCAAGCGACACCTGGAGTCGACCCCGACACGGACCGGGCAGACGCCGGTGTCGTCGACCATGTCGGTCTACCTGACCGCGGTGTGCGAATTCTTGCGCTACTGCGCCGCTGCCGGGCTGATATCGGCCGAGGTGCCGATGCAACTCGTTGAGCGCAGATGGATGCCGAGCGTCGCAGGGCTAGGTCCGCGGATGGAGGGTGGCGGGTACGTCCGCCAGGTCCGGGTTAGCGCCCTGCGGGTACGACCCGTCGAACGCGCACCCGAGACCCTCTCGGCAGAGCAGCAGCAGGCGATGCTCGACGGAGCGGCGAACGCCCGGGACATGTTCTTGCTGCGGTTACTCCTCGACGCGGGCGTCCGCATCGGCGAGGCGCTCGGGCTGCGCGTCGAGGACATCCACTTCCTGCCGGATTCGGCGTCGCTTGGCTGCTCCCTTCCGGGTCCGCACCTGCACGTCGTTCGACGACCCGCAAACAGCAACGGGGCGCTGGCCAAGAGTCTGCGCAGCCGGGCCGTGCCGGTGCACGACTCGCTGGTGCGGCTCTACCGGGACTACCCGCTACGAACGCGACCGGCTCCTGGCAGGCGTAGAGGCATGCGACTTCGTGCTCGTGAACTACAACCGCCCTCGGATCGGCCGGCCGATGTCGTACTCGAACGTCTACCAGTACGTGCAGCGCCTCGGGAGCAAGTGCGGCTTCCGAGTGACCCCACACATGTTCCGGCACACAGCCGCTACGGGGTGGGTCGAGAACGGCGTCCAGCTCGACGTCGTCCAGGACCTGCTCGGCCATGCTCAGGCCAGCTCGACGAAGATCTACCTCCACCCCTCGCGCAAGCGGATGCGCGAGGCCGTCGAAGCGTTGGCGAGCAAACGGGCATGAGCTCCGTCACCGCCCTCGACGACCGTCACAAGCCGGCCCCAGCACCCGAGCGGTCGACCTGGGCCGAGTACGTGGAAGCTCGCCTGCTGAAAGGTTGGCGACCCACGGAGTGGGATCCACACACGCTGGCGTTCACGGGCGACCCAGGCAACCCGATGACCGGCGTGAACGTGTGCGCCACACCGAAGTGCACAACCCTGTTCGACGGCAGCAAAGTAGGTCGCTGCCAAAGGTGCCGTCGCGTCCGACGCAGCTGGTCGGGACAAGATTTCGACACCGAGTTCAGCCCGAGACAAGGACCGGGCCGCCCGGGGACCCCACACCTGTTCGCGTTGACCTCACTGACGTACAACGCTCGCCTTGAGGTACTGGCGGGGCTGCAGTTCCGCGACGGCGAGGGCATCGAGCTGTCACCGGTCACTGTTCGATGGCTGGTGAAGAAGCTCGGCAACGTCGAGTCCGTGCTCGATATGCCTGAGCAGGAGATCCCGGCCAGGACCGTGGCCCTGCTGCGCGCCATCCAAGCCAATACCCGTCGCTTGCGTGCCCGCCACGCGGGACGGGACGGGACGGAGGGTGAGGTCTGGGACTGCGCCCTGGTCGGCCTGCGGGCAGGCCCCGACCGGCCGTACGTGGCGGTCGGGGGCTTCCTGGACTTCACCGTGCTGCGTCAGAACTGGTTGAGGCGCGCGGTGCTGGAGACGACTCGCTCGCTGCGACCCTCGGTGACCGAAGTCCGCCGCACCCTCGCAGCGGCCTCGATCGCGTCGTTGACCCTCGCCGGCCGGCCGAACGGTGACATCCCTTCGACGTTGGCCCTGTCCGACATGACGGCAATCTTCGACTCGTTCGCCCGCGCCATCAACCCGTCGACCGGTCGGACATACTCGCACTCTCACCGGCACTCGATGTGGGGGGCGTGGCGGCGCCTGATCGAGACCAGCCGCGCGGCCGGGTTGATGGACGGCGTCCCAGGCGTGTTCACCATCCCCGCGGACCGCAGGATGCCGCAAGTCCAAGCCCGCGAGGACGAGCTCGGGCGTGCGATCCCCGAGCCGTGGATCGCCCACCTCGACACCCACCTTGACACCCTTGGGCGTTCCACCAGCTTCACCGCGAACGAATGGTCGACCGATGACTTCGCACTTCTCTACCAGACCGTCTATCAGCTGATCCGGGACACCGGCCGGCGACCGAACGAGATCACCAGCCTGCGCCGCCAACCGCTGGAGTTCGACGGCACCGACGCGTCCTTAATCTACGACAACCACAAGGCACGCCGCCACGGACGGCGCCTTCCCATTACGGCCAGCACGGTCGCCGTTGTCCGGGCATGGAGCGACCACCTCGGCACACTGCAGGTTCCCGACACGTGCGCCGACTTCCTGTTCCCGACCCCCGGAGCACGCAACCGGGCCCGTCACGGTCACCTGCGCGCGCCCCAGTTCAACCGGATCTTCACGGCGTGGACCGCAACGATCCCCGACCCTGACGGCCTTCCACCGGAGGTCGCACAGTTCGATCGTGCGAACGTCGAGCCCTACGGGCTGCGGCATGAATACGCTCAACGCCACGCCGACAACGGCACCCCCGTCGACGTGCTGCGTGAGCTGATGGATCACGTCAGCCTCGAGACGACGATGGGGTACTACACCGTCTCGCTGCGCCGCAAGAAGGACGCTGTTCGGCTGATGTCGCAATACGCCACCGACAGGTTCGGCCGACCCGCACCGTTTGCCTCCGAACTGGCCTACGAACGCTCGAGTGTCGCGGTACCTTTCGGGAACTGCACCGAACCGCAGAATGTCGCCGCGGGCGGCAAGTCCTGCGCGATCCGGTTCCAGTGCTCGGGCTGCGGCTACTACCGGCCCGACCCGTCCTACCTCGAAGCGGTCGAGCAGCACATCGCCGATCTGCGTACGGACCGTGAACTGGCCATCGGCGCGGATGCGGCGCACTGGGTCGTGACGAACCTCGATGAGCAGATCGCCTCGTTCGCGGGCATCGCACAGTCTCTGACCGCGATGATCGAGGCCATGCCACCCGAGGAACGGGCCCGCCTGAGCGAGGCGGGCAGCACGATCAGGAAGGTGCGTGAGAGCCAGGTGTTCGTCCCGATCAGCGCCGTGGGACGGGCCCGATGAGCACCCGCGACCAGCGGGTCGAACGCCTGACCCGGCAGCGCCGCGACGAAGGTGCCCGCAAGCAAGCCGCCGCCCTGGCCGCCGTCGACTACCTCGCCGCGACCGGCAAGGCAATCACGTTCTCCGCCGTCGAGCGGGCAGCGGGCGTCTCGTCGTGGTTCGTCTACAACAACGCCGCGGTGCGCTCGGCGATCGAGGCCGCACGTGTACGGGTTACGCCTGGACCAACAGCCGAGCGGGTCGCACCAGCTGGGTTGCGCGCGGACCTGGCGATGGCCCGCGCCGAGGTCAAGCAGCTTCGTGAGGAACGCAACAACCTCTTGGCGCAGGTCCGTCGAGGCTTGGGCAGCGCCCTGGAGAGCAGGGACCGCGACGGCCTCCTCGAACAGGTTCGAGACCTGGAGCGTCAACGCAACGCCCTCAACTCCGAGCTGCTCGCCGCCAGGGTCGACCATGCCAAGGCAGAAGAGGCCGTGCTGCTACTACGCGACGATCTCGACGCGGCGCGAGGGGCTGTCCGCAAGATGATGCGCGACAGCGGACGAGGCACCGGTGAGTGACCATCCGGGCAATGGCGACGGCCGCCTTGCCCTCGACGATCGTCTGGGCCACCTCCGGCGACACGGTGTGCTGTGGCTCCACACGCTCCCCCGCTCTCACCTCCGTAGCCACTTCGTCACCCGCGCGATCGCCGCCACGATCACCCAGAGCGCCGACATGCTTACCGATGAGCGTCCCGAGTGGCCAACGAAGTCACTGGAAGTCTTCACCGTGAGCCCCAGGACCGCTCCGCGGAGGGCTTCGACGGGCACTAGCGTCGGGCGATCCGCTAAAATCCGGCCGCGACGCAGGAGCCGTGGCTTCCGACGACCTCTACCTCATAGACGCAACGCGAGTTCGGGGAGGAGTCCTGCGCAGTATGCCTGTAGTCCTGCCACCGACCCGGTAGACAGATCCCGGCATGCAGCCGGTACCACTGCCGAGGTAATTGAGCGCTCGTCTCGCATGACCTTGAAAGCGCAAAGCGCGGTCGAGAACTGGAGCCCCCGCGTCCACCTCCTCATCCCTCCTTGAGAGACACTACGCCTGTGGACACCAGCCAGGAACATGAGCACGAGCCGACCATCCCACTCTCGACCGACGAGTTCCGAGCCCGCCGGCGCCGGACAGTTGCGGGTTGGATCGTTGGCATTGCGATGCTCGTCCTCATCGCCGTCCCCGCCGGTATTGCGCTCATACTCGGACTGGATGCTAGCAGCGATCTATGTGTCGACCCGCCGACATACGACGCACCCGCGTGTAAGAACGCACCAAAATACTTCGCCGCCATGGTTGTTTTTCTCGCCTTACCTCTATTGCTCGGAGTCCTCGTTGCACGCCCACGGCAGCCGGTCCGAACGTTGGGCTTGACGGGGATCGTCGCTTTGGTCTCTTACGCGCTACTACTGCTGTTTATCTAAGGCCATTGCAGAGGACGCGGCACCTCCCGCTGCGGCCTTTCGGCCGGACGGGAGGTGCCGCTTGCTGAAGCGCACCGAATGTGGTCCTAGCGGCTACAGCACCCCTTCCTCCTCGACGCGTCGCTGGAGCACCGTAGCGAACCCGACTCCGAGCGCTTCCTTGTCCGCCATCGAAAGTGAGGTGCCGTCGAAATTGCGCTGGCTCCAGAAGAGATTGCGTGTTGCCGCGAAAACGGAGTCATCACCGATCATCGCTTCGACTGCAAGGTCTCGGACGTTGTTCCAGTCACCCGCGAATCGCTCCTGGAACCAACGGGTGAACCGAGTCGGCCAGTCGCCGGTCGCAGTGTAGGTCTCACTGATGAGGGCCGCGAAGCTTGTTGCCGGAGCACCCTGGGTCTTGTTCCAAATGAGGAACGCGTCTGCGTCCTCGATAAGGTTCGCCTCAGAGAGGCGACTGTCGACGGAACGACCTCCGATCCACGAGATAGCAAACTCCGCGGCCGAGTATCCCGCGCCCTTTTCATAGTAGTCGAAGGCGACGGAGACGAGATCGCCAGCCCAGCTGCCGAAGTCGGCAACGGTGAGGCTGTACTCGTCACCGTTTGCTTGTCGGTTCATCGTCTCGATCCCCACCGCGATGTGCGCGATGGCTACCTGCGACATCGTTCTGAGGTCAACGAGCGACTCTTCGCGCGGGACACCGTGCGCGTTGACCCAGTCGTACAAGTCCGCGTTGTACGGCCCGGCGATACCGTCCCACGTGGTCAGCGTGTACCTCGGGTTCCTATAGGAGTGGATGGCGTCGCTGAAGTGCCTTGGCGCCGGGCTCCAGTTCGGCGACCCGCCGCCACTCTGGGTCGCCGAACACAGCGTCGCCATGGCTGTTTGTCGGGAACCGGACGAAGTGGTGTGGCTCGAACGTGATGATTACCTCGCTCGACGGGTTGTTCGCGATGCGCCGGACGATGTCCAACTTGACGCCCCCGCCGAACGTGTCCAGGACCACGAGCATCGGGCGACCCCACGCATCGTGCTTCGACAACACCTCGATCAGCGTCGGGTCGTAGTCGCCAGCCTCCACGGCCAAGTCGATGCCGTAGCGGTCCAGGTCCTCCAAAGCCACGGGGCGAGCCGCGATCGCGAGCTTTTCGCGCAGCTGCACAACTCGACGCTTGTCCTGCTCGACGAACAAGAACCGCAGGTCGCGCGCCTTCAAGCGCAGTGACGGATCGTGGATCAAGGTCTCGAGGGCGATGATGGGTGAACCGGGCTCACCGCCCGTGTAGACGCCGGGACCGGCGAACCCCTCCGCATAGGTGACGTCGCCCTTCCAGCTGTGGATCATGATCGGCATCCACTTGCTGAGGTACTGCCGGTACACGCTGTGCTTCGCCAAAGTGTGCGGGGCCGCCGACCACACAACGGGCTCCTTCTCGACAGCCTTGTCGATCATCCACGCCTCCCGCACCGTATCCTGCCTGCGGCTACCCTAGCGAACCAGTGCTCGCGAGCGCGATGTATCCGCAGGTCGCGGGGGGCCCTCGACCGAAGGCGCCCCCGGATACGTTCAGGAACCCGAACGTACTGGGCTGAGAACGCTCAGCCGGCAGTGTCAGGCCGATGGCTGCAGCCGGGCGGCGAAACCGGGCGCAGCCCGTCACGTCGCTGGCCGCTCCGTGTAGCCGTCACACGTGTCCGGCGACCAAAGCCCCGCGGACGCAGCATCGGCGGCGCGCTCGTCCGCGACGAACATGCCTTGGTACTCGTAGGCCGAGTCGCAGGCGTACTCGTAGGCGAACCCTTCGAGAACCATCACCTCGTTGATTATCGTCGAGTCCTTCAACCAGACGTACGCCAGCAGGCGGCCGTACCGGCCATCTCGCCCCTGGTCGGATCGAACTCCAGCCACACCCGCTTGTCGTCCAGCAGCTCATGCGCGCGAGCTGACGCCTGCTCGCCGAAACACTGCACCGGTTTGCGCGGGTCCTTCGTCTCCGGCGTATCGATCCAGATCAGACAAACGGACGTGCTGGACCCGTCGATCAAGACGCAAACGGTGTCGCCGTGGACAACACGGTCGACTTCGAACGGCTCCTCCGAACTCTCAGTCCGCGCGACGGCCGCACTCGTGGCGCCGCTGCCTGCGCACTCAGTCGCATCGAACGTCGAGCAGGACGCCAGCGCCATCGAGGCACGGCGGCGCCGATCAACGCCACGATCGCCCTCGTCGCACTCGTCACAACGAGTCGGCGCTCGTCGCCGCGCGCCGCAGACGACCAGGTCAACCCCCTATCCAGCCCGTCAGTGCACTAGTCGGCTAGAGATAATGCGCGGGTCGCACCCGTTGTGGTCGGTGTCGGACCACGCGGGGCCGAACTCGTCGCGGTCGTAGCCGGTCATCGGTGCGCGGCCCTTGACGTCGAGCTGACCGACGGCGGCCAGAGCGGTCCCGGCCTCGGCGTCGACGCTCGTGACCCCGTCCCGGCCCCACGCGACGAGCGCGCCGACGACGGCCAGGAGCAGCACGACCGTGCCGATCCCGAACCCGCTCTTCTTCCGCCCGCGCCTGCGGCTCACCTGGTCCTGCCCGTCGTGGTCACGGCGGACATGCTCCCACGCGCCGCCGACGTCGTCGGCCAGGGCTCCCGGCGGACCGCCCAGGCCGCTACCCTCGCCAGATGCCGTCATCGCGGACCGCCCTGCCCGTCGTCGTCGCCGGGATGCTCACCGCCGTCCTGTGGATCGTCACCGGGCAGGCCGCGGACCTGGTGCACGCGCGGTACACGTACGTCGTGCACAGCGCGGTGGTGCGGACGGTCCTGCCGCACCCGACCGGCCTGGTGCTCGGGGGCGAGCCGCCGACGGGGAGCACGGTGCTCACCGCGGTCCTCGCGGGTGCCGTCGCGGCGGTCGTCGTCCTCCTGGCGGTGCGCCGGCTGCCGCGCGCGACGGGACGGTGGGCGGCGTTCCTCGCCTCGTGGTTCGCGGTGGTCGTCGCGTCCGCCGTCGCCGGTACCGCTCACTGGTTCGCGTCCGTGCCGTTCCCGTCCTCGCCCGACGTCGCCCACAGCCTCGTCCTGTCGCTCACCGACGGGTACTGGGGGCTGGCGAACGGGTGGGTCGTCGGGCTCGCCGTCGTCGTCACGCTGGCGTCGACGGACCGCCGCGACGAACCGCTCCCGTCTCGCCATGCCAGGGCGCTGCCGCCCTCGCGGGCCGTCCCGGCGGTGCTCGCCGCCGGTCTCAGCGCGACGGTCCTGTGGGCAGCCGTGGGCGCCCTGGCGGTGGTGCTCCCTCGCGGGGCCGGGACGTCGGGTGCAGGGGACGCGGTGCATGCCGTGCTCCTGCCGTCCGCGATGATGGTCGGGCCGCGCCCGCTGGACGTGCTCGCCCGGCCGGTCGAGCTCGTCCTGGCGGTCGGTGTCGGTCTGGTCGTCGCATGCCTCGCCGCGCTGGTCACGTTCCGGCTGCCGCGCTCGACGGGGCGCTGCGCGCTCGTGCTGTCCGTCTGGTTCGCGTGCGTCGTGGCGTCCGTCCTCGCAGCGGCCGCGCGACGCGTCGTGGACCGGGTCGAGGTCTTCGGCGGGCTCCACCCCGCGGACCTCGCCCAGATCCTCCCGTTCGTCGAGGCCGCCCTCGCGTGGGGGCTGGCGTACGGGTGGGTGGTGGGTCTCGTCGCGATGCTCGCGCACCAGCGGATCATGCGCCCGGACGCCGCGCCGGCGCCGGCGTGGCCGGACGCGTCGAACCCGACCCCGGTCGCGTCCACCGACAGCGACAGCGACAGCGACAGCGACGAGACCGTGGCCGTCCGCAGGGGCGACGAGACGGCCGAGGCCCGGCCGAGCGAGGATCCGGTGCGCGCCTGACGTACGGGTTCTCCCGTACGGGGGTTGTCCACCCGCGGGGTGAGGGAGAAGGGTCGCAGGTGACCTGATCCCGACGAAAGGTGCAGCGATGCGCTCCCCCGCACTCGCCACGACCCGCGCGCAGCAGCGCGGCACGGCCTCGATCCGACCTGTCCCACGCCCGGTCGCCGCGCTCCTCGCGCTGCTGCTGGCGCTCGCCGGTGCGCTCGCCTGGACGACCGCGGGACCAGCGCCGCACGCAACCGCTGCGACGGCCTGCGCCCCCGCGTGGTCGAGCGGCGCGGTCTACGTGGGCGGCGCCGTCGTCTCCCGCGGCGGTCAGAACTGGAAGGCCGGCTGGTGGACCCAGGGCGAGACCCCGGGCACGACCGGCCAGTGGGGCGTGTGGCGCAGCCAGGGCGCGTGCGGTGGCGGGACCACCGACCCGGGCGGGCCGACCGATCCCGGGACGCCGGGCGGCTTCGTCGTCAGCGAGGCGCAGTTCAACCAGATGTTCCCGAACCGGAACCCCTTCTACACGTACCAGGGGCTCGTGGCCGCGCTGTCCGCCTACCCCCAGTTCGCGAGCGCGGGCGGGACGGAGATCGCGAAGCGCGAGGCGGCGGCGTTCCTCGCGAACGTCAACCACGAGACGGGCGGTCTCGTGTACGTCAAGGAGATCAACACCGCGAACTACCCGCACTACTGCGACCCGTCGCAGTCGTACGGGTGCCCCGCGGGCCAGAGCGCGTACTACGGCAAGGGCCCCATCCAGCTGAGCTGGAACTACAACTACAAGGCGGCGGGCGACGCGCTCGGCATCGACCTGCTGCGCAACCCGTACCTCGTGGAGACGGACCCGGCGGTGTCGTGGAAGACCGGTCTGTGGTTCTGGAACACGCAGTCGGGCGCGGGCAGCATGTCGGGGCACCAGGCGATCGTCGGCGGCGCAGGTTTCGGCGAGTCGATCCGATCGATCAACGGCTCGATCGAGTGCAACGGCGGGAACCCGGCGCAGGTGCAGTCGCGCATCGCCGCGTTCCAGCGGTTCGCGCAGATCCTCGGCACGACGACGGGCGCCAACCTGTCCTGCTGAGCCCGGCTCAGCGGTCGTGCACGGGGTCCGCGAGCAGGTCGTCGGCGAGCTGGTCCACCAGCTCGTCGACGGCCGGCTCGTGGTCCCACCCCTCGACGTAGCGGGCGAGGCGGGCACGTTCCGCCGCGCGCAGCGCCGCCGCCGCCTCGTGACCCGCGTCGGTCGCGGCGACGGTGTCGCCGTCGAGGGTGACGAGCCCGCGCTCGACGAGGGACCGCGCGACGTCGCGCACCGTGTCCTCGGTCCGGTCGGAACGCTCCGCCATCGTGCGCACCGAGCGGGTGCCCTTGAGCGAGGCGCGCGTGACCATCCAGGCCTGCCCGGGCCCGAGCCCCACCTCGGGCGCGATCAGCCGGTACACGGCGAGCGGGTCGCGGACGCCCACGCGCCGCCACAGGATCATCCGCAGCTCCTCGAGCGACGCGCGGCTCGACGGCAGGGCGAACGCCTCGCCCGCGGAGTGACCCGCCACCTGGGTGGTGTCGGGGATGGCGCCGTCGTGCGCGGAGGTGCGGAGCGTGGTCTCGGGCAGGAGCCACGAGAGGCCGAACGCGAGGACGGCCACCGGCACGGCCCACAGGAAGACCGTCGAGAGCGAGCCGCTGAAGGCGTCGAGGAACCAGTCCTGGACGTCGGACGAGCACTGCGCGAGCGCGGCGCTGGACGCCGCGAGGGCTTCCGGTCCGCACGGGCCCTGGGCGTCCGGCGGGACGCCGGTGCTGAGGCCGGCCGTGAGCCGGTTCGCGAAGATCGTGCCGAACACGGCCACGCCCACGGACGAGCCGATCGTCCGGAAGAACGTGGCCCCGGACGTCGCCGTCCCGAGGTCCCGGTACTCCACGGCGTTCTGCACGGCGAGGACGAGCACCTGGTTCACCATGCCGAGCCCGAGCCCGAAGACGAACATCGACAGACCCGCCTGGAGCGTCGACGTGTCGCGGCCCATGAGGGACAGCAGGTACAGCCCGACGGCGGTGATCGCCGTCCCCGCGATGGGGAAGATCTTGTACCGCCCCGTGCGGGAGATGATCTGCCCGGACCCGATGGACGTCAGCAGGAGGCCGAGCATCATGGGCGTCATCTGGAGGCCCGACGCCGTGGGGGTCGCTCCCTTGACCTGCTGCAGGTAGAGGGGCAGGTAGGTGATCGCGCCGAACATCGCGAACCCGACCGCGAACCCGACGACGGCGGCGGTGCTGAAGACCCGGCTGCTGAAGAGGCGCAGCGGCAGGACCGGCTCCGCGGCGCGCTGCTCGACGAGCACGAACGCGACGACGGACACGACGGCGACGACGGCGAGCGCGTACACCTGGACGGAGCTCCAGCCCCACGTGGTGCCACCGAGGCTCGTGACGAGCACGATGCTCGTCGCGATGACCCCGAGCAGGATGATGCCCGCGTAGTCGATGCGCGGGTGCTTGGTCGCCGCGATCCGCGGGAGCACCGCGACGACGGTGACGAGGGCGACGATCCCGATCGGCACGTTGATGTAGAACACCCAGCGCCAGTCGAGGTTGTCGACGAAGAACCCGCCGAGCAGCGGCCCGGCGACGGACGACACCCCGAAGACGGCGCCGAACAGGCCCTGGTACCGGCCACGCTCGCGCGGCGAGACGATGTCGCCGATGATCGCCTGCGCGAGCACCATGAGCCCGCCACCACCGATGCCCTGCACCGCGCGCCACGAGATGAGCTGGCCCATCGTCTGGGACGTGCCGGCGAGCATCGACCCGGCGAGGAAGATGAGGATGCAGACGACGAACAGGGGCTTGCGCCCGACGAGGTCGCCCATCTTGCCCCACAGGACCGTCGTCGCGGTGGACGCGAGCATGTAGGCCGTCACGACCCAGGACAGGTGCTCCGCGCCCCCGAGGTCCGACACGATGGTGGGCAGCGCCGTCGCGACGATGGTCTGGTCGAGCGCGGCGAGGAGCATGGCGAGCATGAGGCCCGCGAAGATGATGTGGACCCGGCGCTTCGGCAGCTCCTCGGTCTCGGGCGACGCTGTGCTCACGGCCCCTCCCCGGGTGCGGTGCTCGCTCGTCGCAGCATCGCACGCCGATCGTGGGACGGCACGCCGATCAGGTCGGGTCAGGCGGCCTTGCCCAGGTACCGTCGCCGCGCGCTGCGCCGCTCGGACCTGGCCGCGAGGCCGCTGATCGAGAGCAGCAGCCCGACGACGAGCAGCGGCCCGGAGTACCAGGGCGTCGCGTCGGCCCCGACGACGGTGCCCCCCGTCGCGAGGAGGACGACGCCGGCGACCGCGGCGAGGACGCCGAGCCCGACGAGCAGCAGGTCGCGGACCGCGCGGAGGCCGCCGCCGGGGGCGCCGACCCGGAGCGCTGTCCGCTCCTGCTCGGTCAGCGGGGCCGTGCTCGACACCGGCGCGAGGTGCTCGGTGCCGTGGCGGAACCTGTCGGGGTCCGCGAGCGCGTCGGCCACCGCCGGAGGGACGCGCAGCTGGCGCGCGAGCTCGGCGACGGGGTCGTGCGGCCAGGACCGCGCGTCGAGCAGGGCGCGCATCGTCGTGGGCTCGAGCGAGGCGCCGAACGCGGACTCGAAGGCCTCGACTGCCCCCGACCTGCCCTGGGCGTCGTCGAGGAAGGTCCAGTCAGGGTCCCAGTTGCCGAAGCGCTGGGACGTGCCCGTCCTCCCGGCCGTCCGGGTCGAGAGTGCCCAGGACCACGCATGGTCGCCGGACCGGTCGAGCCGCACGACGGCGTCGCCGGCGCCCAGCCTGCGCTCGACGGCCTGCAGCACGTCCAGGTCCGCGAGGACGGCCTCGGGGTAGCCGGGGGCGACGTCGCCCCCGGCGTCCAGCACCTCCGTCCCGGACAGCGACGTGACGAGGAGGCTCGTGCGCGCGTCGAGCACGCGCAGCCAGCCGGACCCGTGCGCCCGGACGGCAGCGCGCACGAGGGTCGGGTCGGCGCGCACGAGGTAGGCGACGGACCCGCCCTCGGGCCGCTCGGTGGTGGGGAGCCCGAGCACGTGGTTCAGGGTGGGGCCGAGCCGCTCGAACTGCGTGACGTCGCGCAGGGCCGCCACGGCGGTGCCCCTCGGGATCGCCTGGCCGGTGAGACGGGCGGCGGCGTCGACGACGGTGGCGGGGTCGTCGAGGCACCGCAGCTGCTCGTCCTCGAGCACCGACCAGCGTGCGACGACCGGCGCCGTGGCCCGGTCGTCGCGGAACACGACGAGGGCGGTGCCCGCCTCGTCCGTCTCCTGCTCGAACGGATCGAGGACCGCGACCCACGGCGCGCCAGGGACGAGGACGTCGACCCGGGCGACGACGTCGGCGAGACGCGGCGGCGAGGCGGGACCGGTCGTCGCCGACGGCACCGCGACGTCGGCGAACGTCCAGCCGCGCTCGTCGGTCGGTCCGATACGGCCGAGGTCGTGCCCCGACCCGCGCAGCGCGTCGACGAGCAGGTCGTGGGGTACTCGAGCAGTGAGCAGCACGGCGCACATCCTGCCACCTGTCGCGGCTGTCGTACCCGTACCGTGCGCCGGGTGTTCACCGGACCGTCGCCACGCCGAAGCCGTGCGGAAACACGGGCTCGTTACCGTCTGCGGTGACCAGAGAACCGGGACGACCGGAGGGCACAGCGACGATGACCCTGACCATCACGCTCGTACGACACGGGCAGACGTACCTCAACGCACGACGCCACATGCAGGGCGCGTGCGACTCACCCCTGACCCGCACGGGTCGTGCGGGTGTGCGCGTCACCGCGCAGCACCTCGCCCGGCACGACTTCGAGGCGGCCTACTCCTCGCCGCAGGGCCGCGCCGTCCTCACGGCGATGGAGGTCCTGCGGCACCACCCCGACCTGCCGCTCACGGTGGACCGCGACCTGCGCGAGCTGTCGTTCGGCTCGTACGAGCGCCGCCCCGAGTCACAGCTCGACGCCGTCGAGCCGTGGGCCGAGCTGGTGCCGCGCGTCCTCGCGGGCACGCACCCCGGCGTGGGCGGGGGCGAGCCCGCCGCCGAGTTCATGGCGCGCGTGCGCGACGTGTTCACGCGGATCGTGGTGGCGCACGACGACGCGTCCCGCCCGGGTGCGGCGCGCGACCGGCACGTGCTCGTCGTCGGGCACGGGCTGACGCTCGGCGCGTGGCTCGCCACGCTCGACCCGACGCGGCTCGTCGCGCTGCCCAACGCGTCGGTCTCCACCGTCGAGGTGCGCGACGGCGTCCCCACCGTCCTCAGTGCAGGGGTCGACGTCGCCGGGCACGGGTCCGTCGCGGCTCGCCCCGCGCCGGCTCGCCCGATGCCGGCCCATCCGACACCGGTCGGCTCCGGGGTCGTCTCGCGGCGCTGAGGACGGTCAGGCCAGGGCCACCACCAGCGCGATCACGATGCCCCCGAGGGCCGCGATCCCGCCGACGACCGCTCCCACCACGCCGGCCTTCTCGCTCCCGGTGAGGCCGCGCTTCATCCCGAGCGACCGGGCGGCGTCGGTGACGATGCGCGAGCCCTCGCCCGAGCTGAAGTCGATGTCGACGACCGTGCCGACGCGGCCGTCGTCGTCCATCCCGACCTCGACCCGCCGCTGGTACGACCACGACCGGCCGCGGGTGACCTGCACGTCGGCCGTGGCGTACGGCACCAGAGAGCCGTCCAGGCCGGTCCGCCAGTCGAGCCGGTAGCTGCGCTGCTCGATCCTGTACCGCCCGCTGCCGGACACCCGGACGACGTGGGAGAACACGGTGCGCGTCCCGGAGCGGGAGAGGAGGCCCCACCACCGGGCGTCTGCGAGGTCCGCGCGCAGCTCGAACCCGTCGGGGCGCGCGTCGACGATCCGGTACGGGGTGTTCTCCAGCGTCGGGGCGACCACGTGCGCGAGGTCTGCTGCGGTCGGCATCGGGCCAGGGTACCGACTGCGCCCGACCACCGGATCGACGCGCGGGGTTGGTCCCCCCGCCACCTGGACGACACCCCGTCTCCCTAGCGTCGCGCGGGCACCCATCCCCTGCCCGCTCCGGAGGACACCATGTCGACCGCTCCGCGCCGCCCACGGCGTACCGCAGCACCCACCCCGCGCGCGCCGCACCGCCCCCGTCGAGCCACGGCCGCCACCGTCGCGGGAGCGCTGCTCGCGACGACGCTCACCACCGCCGTCGCGACGACGGTCACCACCGTGCCCACGGCACCGCCCGCGGCGGCCGAGCCCGGCGACGTCGTGCTGGCCGAGACGTTCGACGGCGACGCGCTCCCCGACGGCTGGACGCCGGTGCTCGGCGACTGGACGGTGCGGGACGGGCGCCTCGTCGGCGACGCACCGGACTCGTCCGCGCCCGCGCGGATCACGTTCGGCGAGCCCGTCGAGAACTACCGGCTCGACGCGACGCTGCGGTTCGAGTCCGTCGACAACGCGTCCCGCTGGGCGGGCGCCCTCCTCGACGTCGCGCCCGACGGCTCCGTGCCGTGGTGGCAGGCGGTCCTGCGCAGCACGACGACGGCGGGCAACGGCGTCGAGATCGCCCAGCGCACGGCCGCGAACGCCTGGAACGTCCCGTACACCGGCTCCGCGGCGACGGATGCGGCCACGGGCCGCGACGTGCGGCTCTCGGTCGAGGTCCAGGGCGCCGACGTCACGTCGAGCCTCGACGGGAAGCCCGTCCTCGAGGGCCGCATCGACCGCACCGACGACGGCGTCCTCGGCTTCGTCATGGCCGGCGCGACCGTGAGCATCGACGACGTCACGGTCACCGAGATCGAGCCCGCGTCGTACGTGGGCGACGACGGCGAGCTGCCCGTCACCGTCGCGCACCGCGGCTACTCGTCGGTCGCGCCCGAGAACACGCTCGCGGCGTACGCCGCGGGGATGCGCACCGGCGCCGAGTACGTGGAGATCGACGTGCACACCTCCGCCGACGGCGTCCCCGTGGTCTCGCACGACCAGACCGTGGACCGCACGACGGACGGCACGGGCGACGTCGCCCTCCTCGAGTCGTCGTACCTGACGGGCCTCGACGCCGGGTCGTGGTTCAGCCCAGCGTTCGTCGGCGAGCCGCTGCCGACGTTCGCCGACATGCTCGACCTCATGGGCTCCGGCACCTCGACGATGCTGCTCGAGATCAAGGGGCCGGAGACGTCGGCCGAGGTGGAGCGCGTCGTCGACATGATCGTCGACGCCGGTCTCGAGGACCGCGTCGTGCTGCAGTCGTTCGACGTGGACGCGCTGCGGTACGCGCGCGAGCACGCGCCCCAGATCCCGCGCGGGCTGCTGCGCGGCACGCTCGACGCCGACCCCGTCGCCACCGCGGAGGACCTCGGTGCCGTCATGTACAACCCGTCGGCGAACGCGCTCGCGACCCGGCCGGGCGTCGTCGCCGACCTCAACGCGGCCGGGATCGCCGTCATGCCGTACACGGTGGACTCCGCCGCGGACTGGGCACGCCTGACCGAGGCCGGCGTCGACGGGATCATCACCAACCGCGCCGGCGCGTTCATCGGCTGGAAGGAGGCGCAGGGCCAGGTCGTCGAGCCCGCGCCCGCTCCCGAGCCCACGGTCGCCGTCGTCAGCCCCGCCGAGGGCACCCAGATCGAGCGGGGCGGGGACGTCGTGCTCGCGGCGTCCGCGACCGACGCCGACGACGTGGCGCTCACCCTCGACGGGGAGCCCGTCGACAACGGCGCGGTCGTCCCGGCCGCCGACCTCGCGATCGGCGAGCACACCGTCGTCGCCACGGCCACCGGCGAGGGGGGCGAGGCGACGGCCGAGCGGACCGTCGTCGTGACCGTCACGACCGAGGGGCTGCGCTCCCGGATCGCCGCCCAGGACGTCAGCGTGGTGCAGCTCCTGCTGCTGCTCGGCGCGGTGGACCACGAGCGGTGGTCGACGCTCGAGAAGCTCGTCGAGCGTTTCGTCGACGACGACGCGACCGTCGAGCGCCTCACCGAGGAGATCGACCACCTCGCGGGGCGCTGACCGCTGCGGTCTCAGCCGCCGTCGGTGGACCTGCCGAACCCCGGGGTGCGCCCCGATCGATCCTCTGATCGGGGCGCAACCCGGGGTTCGGCAGTCAGACGGGCTGCTTCGGGGCGAACTGCGAGACCGTGAGCTCGGCGCCCTGCGGGTCGCGGAGCACCGCCTCCCGCGCCCAGTCGCCCTCCTCGGTGGACAGGACCGTCGCACCCGCGCGCTCCGCGGCCGCGACCGACGCGTCGCGGTCCGCGACCGCGAACGTCACGACGAACCGTGCCGGGCCGGCCGCCTGCTCGATGCCGGCCGCGACGTCAGCGAACCCCGGCGGCAGGGAGGCCTGCCGCTCGTGGATCCCCGGGTCCGCCGTCCGCGCGAGGTGGTCGCCGTACCCCGGAACGCGCACCATGCCGGCCCCGAGGTCGGGGCTCACCTCCCAGCCGAGCAGCGGGCCGTAGAAGTGCAGCGCCCGCGCGGGGTCCGGGGTCAGCAGGTTGCTGAAGTTCCACGCCCCGAACTCGTTGACGCGCTGCGCACCGAGCCGCGTGCCGGGCTGCCAGAGCCGGGCCACCGCGCCCTGCGGATCACGCACGACGGCCATGCGGCCGGGCGGGCCGACCGTCGTGGGGCCGTCGAGCACCACCCCGCCCAGGTCCGGCACGCCGCGGGCCGACGCGTCGACGTCGTCCACCGCGACGTAGGTGTTCCACGCCGGCGGGCCCTCCCCCGACGCGATCGCCGCGACGTCCTGCCCGCCGAGGGACGCGACGACGTAGCGTCCGTCCGCGCCCGGCGGCAGCCGGTCCTCGAACTCCCACCCGAGGAGCGCGCCGTAGAACGCGAGCGCCGCATCGACGTCGGGCTGCTCGGTGTCCACCCAGCACGGCACGCCGTGCGGATACGTGCGGGGCGCCGGCTCCACCGCGGGGCTCCGGTTCTCGTCCATGGGACCACGTTGCCACCGGCAGCCCACACCTGCGCGTCGTCCACCCCGTCACCGGACGTTCGGCGACCGTGCACCCGCGAAGCCCTTCCCGGTCGCACAGCGCGTGCCTAGGGTGAGGACCATGAACCCGAGACGCCGGACCGCCCTCGCTTCCGCACTCGTCGCCGGCCTTGCTCTGAGCACGGTCGGCCTGACCGCGGGAGCCGCCGTCGGGCATCCCGGGAACGGTGGGCCGAGCGGGCACGGGCACGGCGGGAGCCACGGAAAGGGGTCCGAGCTGCGGGTCGCGACGTACAACGCGAGCCTCAACCGGGCGGCGCAGGGCGAGCTCGTCGCCGACCTGTCCACGCCCGACGACGCGCAGGCCGCGACGATCGCCGAGGTGCTGCAGCGCGCACGCCCCGACGTCGTGCTCCTCAACGAGTTCGACTACGTGCCGGGCCGCGAGGCGGTCGACCTCTTCCGCGACAACTATCTCGAGGTCGGCCAGGGCGGGGCGAAGCCGATCACCTACCGGTACGCCTACGTCGCGCCCTCGAACACCGGGATCCCGAGCGGGTTCGACCTCAACAACGACGGGACCGTCGGGGGTGGGGACGACGCGTTGGGGTTCGGCGCGTTCGAGGGCCAGTACGGGATGGTCGTGCTGTCTCGCTACCCGATCGACACGCGCGGCGTGCGGACCTTCCAGAACTTCCTGTGGAAGGACATGCCGGGCGCGCTCCTGCCCGACGACCCGGCGACGCCCGAGCCCGCGGACTGGTTCACGCCGGACGAGCTCGACGTGGTGCGGCTGTCCAGCAAGTCGCACTGGGACGTGCCGGTGCGCGTCGGGCGCGAGACCGTGCACGTGCTCGCGTCCCACCCGACGCCGCCGACGTTCGACGGCCCGGAGGACCGCAACGGGCGCCGCAACCACGACGAGATCCGGTTCTGGTCGGACTACGTCACGCCCGGGAAGTCGTCCCGGTACGTCTACGACGACCACGGCCGGCACGGCGGGCTGCGACCGAGCGAGTCGTTCGTCGTCGTCGGCGACCAGAACGCGGACCCGCTCGACGGCGACTCCGTCGACGCCGCGATCGACCAGCTCCTCGACAACCGGCGCGTCCAGGACCCGGCGCCGACGTCCGACGGCGCGGTCGAGGCCGCCGCGCTCCAGGGCGGCGCCAACGCGACCCACCGGGGCGACCCCGCGCTCGACACCGCCGACTTCGCGGACACCGCACCCGGCAACCTGCGCGCCGACTACGTGCTGCCGTCGCGCGACCTGCGCGTGCGCGACGCCGGGGTGTTCTGGCCCGTGCAGGCCGACCCGCTGTCCCGGCTCACCGGGGTCTACCCGTTCCCGAGCAGCGACCACCGGCTCGTGTGGGTGGACCTGTCCGTGCGTCGCTGACCATCGCGGGCATGGCCCTGGTCCGGCGTCAGCCGGTGGCGCCGCCGTAGTGGGCGGCGAGGCGGCGGAACCCCTCGTCGAGGCTGACGGCCGGGGTCCACCGGAGATCGGCCCGGGTCTCGCGCTGGTCGAACCAGTGCGCGGTGGAGAGCTGTTCGGCGAGGAAGCGCGTCATCGGCGGCTCGTCGGCCCCGGGGCGCACGCGCCAGACCACCTCGACGGCCCCGCCCGCGGTCCGGGCCAGCCCGGCCGGCACCCGCCAACGCGGCGGCGCGACCCCGGCAGCCCGGCAGATCCCGGTCAGCAGGTCGGCCACCGGACGCGGCTCGCCGTTGGTCAGCACGTAGGCACGCCCGCGCACCACGGAGTCGGGGTCGCCCAGCCGGTCGAGCGCGGCGACGATGCCGTCGGCGGCGTTGTCCAGGTAGGTGGTGTCGATGAGCGCGGCCCCGTGCCCCAGCAGCGGCAGCCGGCCTCGGGCCGCGCGGGCTACGACGCGCTCGACGAGCTGGGTGTCACCGGGTCCCCACACCGCGTGCGGGCGCACCGCAGTCACCCTCATGCCCCGCAGGCCCTCCCCGTCCCGCGCCAGCGCCAGCAGCTCCCCGGCCGCCTTGGTCCGCGCGTACTCGCCGCGCGCGCGCTCCGGGTCGGCCGGAACCGCACCGACGCCCACCAACGAGTCGCCGAGGTGCGCCACCGACGGCGAGGACACCTGCACGAACCGCCGCACCCCGGCCCGTTCGGCCGCGTCCAGCAGCGTGCGGGTCCCCTCCACGTTCACGGCCGCGAACTCGGCCGGGTCGCCCGCCAGCGACACCTTCGCGGCCAGGTGGACGACGGCGTCGACCTCGGTGACGGCCGCGGCGACGGCCCGTGGATCGACCAGCGACCCGGCGGCGTCCTCGACGCCCGTCACCCCCGACGGGCGCCGCTGGAAGGTCCGCACCTGGTCGCCCCGGGCGGCCAGCACCCGCGCGACCGCGCCGCCGAGCAACCCCGAGGCACCCGTGACCAGCACCCTCACGGCGCACCCACCCGACCGCCGGCCAGGACCCCGTCGGCCCAGGAGGCCAGCCGCGCCCGGTCGATCTTGGAGTTGTGCCGCACGTCCGTCGGCAGCTCGGGCACCACGAGCACAGCCGCGAGCGCGACCGACCCGTCGGCAGCCGCCGCGCGCACCTCCTCGGCGAGCGCGGTCGGTGCCAGACCCGGGCGCCGCGCGGCCGGCAGCGACTCGACGACCGCGACCGCCTGCTGCACCCCCGCGGGACCCACACCGACGACGGCCGCGCGGCGCACGCCGTCGACCCGCTCGACCGCCTGCTCCGGGCCGACCGGAGCCAGCGGACCCCGTGCCGTCGTCAGCACGTGCGCGAGGCGGCCCTCGATCCAGAGCCGACCGTCGTCGTCCAGGTGCCCGACGTCCCCGGTGCGGTGCCAGTGGCCCGGCGGGGTGTCCCGCTCGGCGGCGACGTCGGTCAGCCAGCGCCGGTCGTAGCTCTCCTTGAGGTGCGCGGCGCTGACCAGGACCTCGCCCAGCACCCCCGGCGCGTCCGAGGGCGCGCCGGTGGCCGCGCCGTCGTCGTCCAGCGCGCTGACGAGCACCTGCGCCGAGCCGACGGGTCGCCCCACGCACACGCCCGCGTCGGGCGCGGACGCGACCGCCCGGATCCCTGCCAGGGTGATGTCGGTGACCAGCAGGCACTCGGTCATGCCGTACGGGGTGTGCGGCTCCGCGGCCGGCATGATCGACTGCGCGGCGGCCAGCAGCTCGGCGCTGATCGGCGCTCCGGTGGACACGAACGTCTGCACGCGCCCGAGCGCGTCCCGGTCCGCGCCGTCCAGCCCGGAGCTCGCGTCGACGGCAGTCTCGACGACGTTGAGGATCGCCGCCGGGGACAGGAACACCAGCAGCGCGCCGGTGGCCCGCACGGCGTCGGCGACGGCTCGCGCGGTGAGCGTGCGCGGCGAGGAGACGTCCATGTCCGGCGTCACGGAGCGCGTCCCGAGCGCCGGGCCGAGCAGTGCGAACGGCGCGAACCCGGTCACCAGGCCCGTCTCGGGCCCGACGCCGAGGTGCGCGCCCAGGGCCCCGCACAGCGCGGACAGGCGCCCGTGCGTGTACAGGACCCCCTTGGCCGGGCCGGTCGAGCCCGAGGTGAACAGCACCGCCGCCGGATCGTCGGGACCCGGCTCGGCCGGCAGCTCCCGGCCCTCGCCGGCACGCGCGACGTCGACCAGCCCGTGCTCCACGCCCAGCGCCCGGCGCCGCACCGGGTCGAGCGGGTCGGCGGAGATCCGCACCCCCGGCCAGCCCGCCCCGCGGGCGGCCACGAGCGCCGTCGTCTGACCCACGAGGTACTGCGGCCACGCGCCCCGCTGGGCGCGGGTCAGCCCGCGCAGGCCGAGCCCGGCGTCGGCCACGACCACCACCGCCCCGATGCGCAGGCACGCGTAGACCAGGGCCGTCAGCGTCGGGCCGGGCCGCACGAGCAGGGACACCCGGTCGCCGGGACGCACCCCGATCGCGTGCAGGCCGGCCGCGATGCGCCGCACCTGGCGGCCCAGGGCGCCCCAGCTCACCTCACGCCCCGGTCCAGCGGTGGTCAGGTCGAGCACGGCGGGTTCGGTGGCGGTGCCCGGGTCGTCGGCCCGCTCGTCCAGGGTCGCCCAGATCGGTCGGAAGGCCCCGGTGCCCGACGCCGCCCGGTCCTCCGCCGCTGCGGCAGGTTCGTCGTGCGCCGGGCCGGGGCCGGCGGGGCGCACGTCGTGCGCGAGCCACCCCAGCACGGGTCCGGCGTAGTCGACGTCCTCGGCGACCAGGTGCCCGGCCTGCTCGAACCGGTGCACGCGCGCCCGGGGCAGGCGGACGACGAGGTCGTCGAGGTAGCGGTCGCCGAACACCGGGTCGCGCGCGCCCCACAGCAGCAGCGCCGGGACCTCTCGCTCGCCCAGCCGGGCGACGCCGGAGGCGATCCGGTCCAGCTCGGCCCGGCTCGGGTGGTCGAGGTCCGCAGGGATGTCGGCGACGAACTGCTCGATGCCCGCACGGTCGGCCGCGCTGCGGTAGGGCAGGCGGTAGGCGTCGGCCACGTCGCGGTGCAGCCGTGGGTGGGCGAGGGCGAGCGTCGTGTCCAGGAAGGCCGAGGTGGTGCGGGTCCCGAGCCGGTGCACGCCCCGGGCGAGGGCGAGCCGCAGCGGCGCGGGGATCGCGGCGCCGTCGGGCTGGTGCACGGCGGTGTTGAGCAGGGCGACGCCGGCGAGGCGGTCGGCGTGGTCGACGGCCCAGCCGAGCGAGACGACCCCGCCCCAGTCGTGCCCGAGCGTGACGACCGGACCGTCGAGCCCGAGGTCGTCGGTGAACGCGGAGAGGTCCGCGACCCGGTCGGCCAGGGTGCGACGTCGTCCGGTGCGGGCGGACAGCCCCATCTCGAGCTGGTCGACCGCGACGACGCGCCAGGGTTCCCGGGCGGCAGCGGCAGCGACCAGCACGTCGCGCCACAGGTAGGACCACGTCGGGTTGCCGTGCACGGCCAGCACGGTGCCGACGGGGCGGATGCCCTGGGCCGCCAGCGCAGGCCCGTTGTCCAGGTAGTGCCACTCGCCGCGCACGTGGCTGAACCGTGGGTCGAGGCCGGGCAGGCCGGCCGGAGCGGTCCTCGCAGCGGACAGGCTCACCACACCAGCTCCAGCATGGCGGTGTTGATGCCGGAGCCGACCCCCATGAGCAGCACGCGGTCACCGGCGGTGAGCGACGCCGCCTCCTCGGCCAGCGTGATGGGCACCGATGCCGGCCCGACGTTGCCCAGCCAGGGGAACGTCGTCGGCACCTTGGCCCGGTCCAGCCCGACGGCGTCGACGATCGCGCTCGTGTGCACCCGCGAGACCTGGTGCGTGACGTACCGGTCCATGGAACCCCAGTCCCATTCCGGGACCGCGTCCTTCCAGGCGTCCACGACCAGCTCCAGACCGCCCTCGAGCAACGCCTCGGCGTCCGTGAACATCCCTTCCGGGCTGCCCAGGCACAGTCCGTGGTGCTGGGTCGCCGCGCGCGTCACCCCGCCGAGGACGCGGTGGCCCGCCGGGTGGGCCTGCGCCGGACCGAGCACCGCAGCGGCCGACCCGGAGCCGAGCGTCAGCGACGCGAACTCGGCCAGCACGTCCTCGCGCGCGACGTCCGCGCGCAGGAGCCGCTCGACGGTGTTGGCCTGCAGGGCGTCGGCGTCCTCGCCGTCGACGACGACGGCGTAGCGGACCTGGCCCGACTCGATCATGCCGGCGGCCAGCGTCATCCCGTTGATGAACCCCAGGCAGGCGTTCGCGACGTCGAAGTTCACGGCGGAGCTCGGCAGGCCCAGCCCGTGGTGCAGGGCCACCGCGACGGACGGCTCCAGGTGCGGGCGGGTCACCGAGGTGTTGATGAGCAGGCCCACCTCCTCGGGCTCGACGTCGGCGGCGGCCAGGGCCCTGCGCGCCGCCTCGACCGTCGCGGAGGTCACGTCCTCCCCCGCCCCCCAGTTCCGGCGCGCCTCGACCCCCGCGACCCGTTCCAGCAGCGTCGACGGCAGCCGCAGCCGCTCGAGCGTCGGAGCCAGCCGGCGCTGGACGTCGGACGACGGCGTGACCGTGGACGGCAACCTGCTGGTCACGGACAGCAAGGCGACGTCGTCGAACCTGGTGGTGGCGTTCCCGGACACTCGAGCTCCCTCCGGGCACCGAGGCGCCGGTACGACAGTTCACCGGGCCGTCGTACGACAGCCGGCCCGTGGGGTGCGCGAGCACCCCCGTCGAGAGTAGGACGCTTCGCACGTGTCCGGCGTTCCGTCCGCCCAGGTGTGTCGTTCGCCACGACCTGCGCGTGCGCGACGCTCGTGCGGGTCGACCTGCCCGTACGGCGCGGGTGAAGTCGCCCCGAGCGACGGTCCTGGCGCATCAGAACGCGTCGGAGCACACTCGTGTCGTGGTGCTGCGTCACAGCCGACGCAGCACCGTGCCCACGGCCCCCACAGGCCGCGTCCCGCAGCCGCGATGACCCCGCGGTGAGCGCACCGGCGTCCAGATCGGACGCGTCGTCATCCCAGCGCACACCAGGAGTCATCCATGAAGCGAGTCCTCTCTGCCTGTACCGCCGCGGCGGCCGCCGTCGTGCTCGCCGCCGGGCCTGCCGCCGCGCACGGCGGCAGGCCCGACCCTCGCCCACCCGCGGTCGAGGACATCACCGGCGGTCTCGTCAGCCCCCTCAGCCTCGCCCCCGGGTGGGGCGGGACCACCTATGTGACCCAGAACTTCGCCGGTCTGCTCACGTCCGTGGACCGGCACGGGACGCCCTCCGTCCTGTACGCCTCCGAGGGCGGCGCGGAGGTCGGGGGCGTGTCGTTCGACGGCCTGCGCACCCTCACCTTCACCGAGACCGTCGGGGGCGAGACCGGCATCACCGCGTCGGCGGTCAAGACCCTGCGGCTCGACGCGAAGGGGGCGCCGAGCGGGGCGCCGCGCGTCCTCGTGGACACCTACGCGTACGAGCAGAAGAACAACCCCGACAGCCGCGTGACCTACGGGCTGCGCGACACCGACCCCGACTGCGTCGCCCAGGTCCCGGCGGGCGGGCCCATCTCGCCGCTGTACACGGGTCTCGTCGACTCCCACCCGTACGCGACCGCGAGCCTGCTCGGCACGACGTTCGTCGCGGACGCGGGGACGAACGCGATCCTCTCGGTGAGCCCGCACGGCAAGGCCAGGACGCTGGCCGTGCTGCCGGCACAGCCTGCGGTCGTCACGGCCGAGGCCGCCGCCGGCATCGGCTGGCCGGAGTGCGTCGTCGGTGAGACGTACTGGTTCGAGGCCGTCCCGACGGACGTCGAGATCGGTCCGTGGGGCCAGCTGTACGTGTCGACGCTGCCGGGCGGACCGGAGGACGCGAGCCTCGGTGCTCGTGGCGCCGTCTACACGGTCGACCCGTGGAAGGGGAAGGTGAGGAAGGTCGCGTCCGGCTTCGTGTCGGCGACGGGCCTCGCCGTCTCGCCGACGGGCACCGTCTACGTCGCCGAGATGTTCGGCGGCAGGATCTCGCAGGCGACGTCCTCCGGGCCGCGCACGGTCGTCGAGACGGCGCTGCCGGGTGGTGTCGAGTGGACGAGCAAGGGCCTGCTGGCGACCACCAACGCGCTGCCGGGCGAGGAGGGACCGCCCGACGGTCACCTCGTCCGGGTCGGATTCCCGCGCGGTCGCTGACGATCACGAGGATGCTGCCGTCGTCGGCCTGCCGGCGGCAGCATCCTCGAGCGGGGCGGGAGGCGGAGGCGGGTCCCGAGCCGAGTCCGGCGGTCGCGTCAGACGGCGGACGCCGCGCGGCGCAGCGCGTCGAGGCTGACCCGGACGTCGTCCTGCGTCGTCGCCCAGCTGCTCACGGAGATGCGCAGGACCGCGCGGTCGTGCCAGCGCGAGCCGGACATCCACGCGGTGCCGTCGTCGAGGACACGGCGCACGACCTCGCGGGTCCGCTCGTCGTCGCCGAACGACGCGCACACCTGCGTGAACCCCACGTCGTTGAGCACCTCGGCGCCGTCGATCGCGCGCAACCCGTCCGCGAACGTGGCGGCGTGACGGCAGAACCCGTCGACCAGGTCCTCCACCCCGGTGCGGCCGAGCGCGCGCAGCACGGCCCACACGGGGAAGGCCCGGCCGCGTCTCGACAGCTCGGGGACCTTGTCGAACGGGTCGCCCGCGTCGCTCTGGATCAGGTAGTCGCCGTGCATGCCCATCGCCGCTCGCATCGCCGCCGGGTCGGCGACGATCGCCAGCCCGCAGTCGTACGGCACGTTGAGGGTCTTGTGGGCGTCGGTCGCCCACGAGTCCGCGCCCTCGTAGCCGGCGACGAGGTGCTCGTACGTCCGCGACGCCGCCGCGAAGAGCCCGAACGCGCCGTCGACGTGCACCCAGGCGCCGTGCCGGTGCGCGACGTCGACCGCATCGGCGAACGGGTCGAACGCTCCCGAGTGCACGTTGCCCGCCTGGAGCACGACGATCGACGGAAGGTCGTCGAGCCCGCCCGACGGTCCACCGTCCAGCGCGTCGGCCAGCGCATCGGGGAGGATCCGGCCCTGCTCGTCGGCGGGGACGACCTCCGGCGCACCGAGCCCGAGGTAGGACAGCGCGAGGTCCACCGACTCGTGCCGTTCGGCACCGACGAGCACGCGCACGCGCGGCGCACCGGTCAGGCCGTCGGCTCGCACGTCCCAGCCCACGCGGCGCAGCACCTCGCCCCGGGCCGCCGCGAGCGCCGTGAAGTTCGCCGTCGTCGCGCCGGTGACGAACCCGACCGCGCTCGCGGGCGGGAGACCGAGGAGGTCGAGCAGCCATGCGCTCGTCACGTCCTCGACGGCGGTGTGCGCGGGCGTGACGGTGCGGAGCGCCGAGTTCTGGTCCCACACGCTGGTGAGCCAGTCCGCGGCGAGCGCCGCCGGGTGGCTGCCGCCGATGACCATGCCGTAGAACCGTCCGGACGGCATCGCGGTCAGTCCCGGCCCGCAGGCCGAGGCGAGGAGGTCGACGACCTCGGCGGCCGGCGTCGGGCCCTCGGGAAGGTCCGTGCCGAGCGCGGCCACCACCTCATCGACCGTGGCCTGCGGCGGAACGGGTCGGGTCGCGAGCGAGCCGAGCCAGGTGGTCGCGTGCTCGTGCGCGCGGTGCAGCGCGTCGTCGGTCTGCGTCATGCTCGCCTCCGGGGCGGGGGTCGCGCGGGCGACCGCCCTACCTGTCGATCGTAGGCCGCCACCCCGGGAGCCACCGCGTGGTCGGGCGGAGCCCGGGAGGTCAGCACTTCTTACGCCCCGGCAACCGCCTGGCAACATCCGTTTCCTACCGTCGTGAAGTCAAGCGTCCCCCGACGGAAGGCCCATCTTGAGAACGTTCACACTGACCCTGTCCGGCCGCGCCGTCGCGGCCGTGCTCGCGATCGCCCTCGTCCTCGCCGGTGCCGTCGCCGCGGTCGCGTACTCCCTCGCGGACTCGCGCGCCTCCGCCGCCGCCGCACGCGCCGACGGCGCGCAGTCCCCCGTCCTCGCGCAGGGCGCCGCGAGCACCGCCAACCCGCTCGGCATCGCCTCGACCCGGTACAGCACCGCGACCGCCACGGCCGCGGCGGGCAAGCCCAAGGTCGTCGTCGTCGGGACCGGGGGGACCATGGCCGGCAAGGCGTCCGGTCGCGACACCTTCACGAGCTACCGCGCGGGCACCTACCTCATGGAGGACATGCTCGACACGCTGCGACCCGAGCTCGACGCCGTCGCCGACGTGAGCGCGGTGCAGTTCGGCAACGCCGGCTCGTCCGGCTACTCGATCGCACAGTTCCACGCGCTCACGCTCGAGGTCGAGAAGCAGCTCGAGACCGCGGACGCCGTCGTCGTGACGACCGGGACCGACACGCAGGAGGAGTTCGCGTACTGGCTCGACCTGACCGTCCAGTCCCGCAAGCCCGTCGTGACGTCCGGCTCCATGCGCCCCTGGGGGGCGGGCGACGGGCCGGAGACCGACCTCGTGTTCGGGACCGACGCTCCCGCGAACCTCTACAACGCGATCAAGGTCGCGGCGTCGCAGCAGACCTACTGCTTCGGCACCGTCCTCATGCTCAACGACGAGATCCAGGCGGCCCGCGAGGTCACCAAGACCAACTCGTACCGGACGGACACGTTCCAGAGCCGCGAGTACGGCGTGCTCGGCTGGATCGACGGCGACGCGGTGACTCTCGGTCGCGCCCCGGCGCGCGTCATGTCGTGCGACACCGAGGACTGGTTCACGCCGTTCGACCTCTCCGACGTCGCGCCGACGGACCTGCCGCGCACCGAGATCCTCATGTCCTACCAGCAGGCCGGGGGCGAGGCGGTCACGGCGTTCGCGGACGCCGGGGTCAAGGGGATCGTCACGGCCGGCACCGGTGCGGGCGGCATCTCCTCGGCGATGAGCCAGGCACGCAGCGCCGCCGTCCGGGACAAGGGCGTGTGGTTCGTCTCGACGACGCGCACCGGCTCCGGGTCGTCGTACGGGTCTGGCACCGGGATCATCGCGGGCGGCGACCTCACCGCGGTCAAGGCCCGGCTCCTGCTGCTCCTGTCGCGCGGGTTCACCACCGACATCGACACGGCGAAGGGCTGGTTCGCGACGTACGGCAACGCGTCGTTCGACCAGTCCGCGACGGCTGAGACCGTCGGCGCCGAGCCGGGTGCGACGGCGGTCCTGTTCTCGGGCACCGCGACGCCCGCCTGCAAGGCCTCGAGGGTCGAGCTGACCGTGTCGATCACCAACAAGGACGCCGTGCCGGTCGACGTCCGGGTCGAGAGCCCGGCCGGCGGCTACAAGTTCTCGAAGATCCCCGTCGGGAAGACGGTCAAGCACACGATCCCGACGACGTCGGCCGACCTCGCGGCGGGCAAGGCCACGCTCACGGCGTACAAGAACGTCGGCGGCAAGGGCGTGCAGACGATCACGACGGCGGCCTTCCCGGCCACCACCTGCTGACACCAGCTGAGGACGGGAGCGGCGGCTGTGGAGAACCCACGGTCGCCGCTCCCGTCCTGCTACGTTCGCCGACACCGCGACACCCGTCGCGGTCCGCGAGCGCCAGGGGGCCGGATGCCGCACTACGTCGTCGACACCGACGACCTCGTCGACGCGGGCGGGGTCGTCGGTCGCGCGTCCGCGGCGCTCACGGCACTTCCCTCGCTGCGGACGGACCCGGGGGCGGCGGCGGGTGACCTCACGCTCGCGCGCGCGCTCGGCGCGCTGCAGGACACGTGGGCCGTCGAGCAGGCGGGGCTGGCCGACGTGCTGGGCGCGCTCGCGACGGGTCTGCGCGGTGCCGCGTCCGTGCTCGACGGCGCGGAGCAGGCCACGGCCGCCGAGGTGGCGTCGCTCCTGGCCGCGCCGGCCCGAGCGACGGTGCTCGCGCCGCCGACCTTCCGCACGGCGGTCTGACCGGGTGGCCGACGTCGAGTTCGAGCCCCTGACCGGCAGCTCGACCGCGTTGCACGACGCCGCGAACGGGTTCTCGGCGGGTGCGACCGCCCTGGAGGATGCGCGGGGGCGGCTCGCGCAGGTGGCCGAGCTCCTGGCGGGCGGCAGCGGCCCGGCGGTCGACGGGGCCCGTGAGCGCGTCGCCGCGGCGTCGTCGCGGACCGTCACGGCCGCGAGCGTGCTGTCGGACGCCGCGCGCACGCTGCGCGACCACGCCGACCGGCTCGCCCTGGAGCAGGCCGGGGCGCAGGCCGCGATCACCCGGCGGGCGGAGGCCGTCGCCGAGCGGGACCGGTGGGTGGCGGCTTCCCTGTGCACGCCCTCCCTCATCCCCTCGGTCGCCTCGTCGGACCCCTTCGCCGCGGACCTCGCCCGGCAGCGCTGGACCGACGCGGACGACGCCGTCCGGCGCGCGGAGCAGGACTGGCGCGCGCACCGGGACGGCAAGGCCCGGGAGACTCTGGCCGCGGCGGCGCTGCTCACGCCGTTGTCGGACACCGTCGCGGTCCGCGCGTGGGTCGGGTCGGGAGTCGACGGCGCGTCGTTCCACGCGTCGTGGGACGACGGCACCCGGGCGGCGGCCCTCGTGGGCACGCTGACCTCGCGCACGTGGACCGACGCCGAGCGCGCCGACCGGATCGGCGAGCTGCGGGCGCTGCTCGCGGACCACGCGGACGACCAGGTGTTCTGGACCGCCCTCTTCGGCCCCACCTCGCCCGACGAGACGTCCACGCTGCTGTCGGAGCTCGCTCTGGCGCACGACACCGAGACCGCCGACCTGGTCGTGACGGGCTTCGGGCTCTGGACGTCGGCGCTCGACCCCACCGCCCAGGTCGACCTCGGCCGGGCGCTGGTCGACCAGGGCGCCACGCCCGGCGGTCCGCTGCCGTGGGGCGGGTTCGTCGCGGTCCTGCTCTCCGCCCCGGGCGTACCGGCCCGCGTGCACCGCGGCGCCGCCGAGGGCCTGGACGCCCTGGCCACGGCGCGCGGGCGTGCACCCGGGGTGTCGGGCGGGCCGGGCAGCCCGTACTCGGCCGGCGACGCGGCCGCGCTCGTCGACGACGTGCGCGACGCCGACCTCGACGTGGCGGTCCTGCGTGGGCTGGCCCGGTCCGGTCCCGAGTCGCTCGCCTTCTTCGCCCCGCCGGGCGACGACGACCTCGCGCGCGCCCGGGTGGCGCGGTGGTTCGGCGACCCGACCCCGGGGCTGTGGTCGGACGACGGCGAGGCGCTCGCGGACGCCGTGCGCGCGGGCGTCCTGTCCGGGGAGGCGTCCGACGACGTCGCGACGCAGACCCGTGCCGCGGCGACGGTCGCCCGCCTCACCGCGGTGCTGCCGGACGGGTACCTCGCCTCCGGGGTGTCGGACACGGCCGCGCTCCGGCTCGTCGACGTCTACGCACCGTACGTCGGGGCGTTCGACGACGCGGCGTACGGGGCCGGCGCGACCTCGACCGGGCTGCCGCGCGGCGCGTGGTGCGACGGGACGGAGACGGGCGTCGGGCTCGAGCTGGTGGTCGAGGACGGTCGGCTCGTCGCCTCGGCACGCGTCATGCCCGTCATGGACGTCGTGGCGCTCCGCGACGTCGTCGCGGTGACCGGTGCCGCCGGAGGCCCGGTCGTCAGCGCCTGGACGCGGCTCGCGAGCGATCACCAGCAGACGCACCTCGACGCCCTGCTCGCCCCGGGCGCACCCGCCCCGCCCGACCCGGCGGCCGCCCGGGCAGTCGCCGACGACGTCCTGCGCGTCTCCGGCGCGGTGCACGGCGGGCTGGAGCACGGCGGCCTCGCCGACGCCGCCCACCACGACCAGGTGCGTGACGAGATCGTGGCGGACGCCGGGTTCGTGCTCACCGTCGCGCTGGCCGAGGCACCGGCGGTCTGGGGTGTCGCGGCGAGCGGCGTGCCGTGGCTCGCGGGCGTCGTCTCCCCCGACCAGCTCCCCGCGGCGCTCGACGCCGCCGTCGCCGGCGGGGTGAGCACGCAGGAGATCGTCGCCACCAGCACCGCGGTGCGCGTCGCAGCGCACGCCGTCGACTCGGGCATGGACCCGGCAGAGGCGCGGGAGGCGTACGGGGACCTTCTGCCCGGGTCCCAGGGGGCGACGGAGGCCATGGGCGTGACGCACGGGATCTTCTCCGGCGTGGACCGGGACGAGCCGCGCTGCGAGCCCGCACCCGCGCGCGCGGGTGCCGACGGCTCGGGGGCCTCCGGCGCCCGCGACGTCACCGACTGAGCGCGGCCAGCACCTCCTGCCCGTCGAGGTCCGGGTGTCGTGCCGTCGTCGTCAGGAGGGCGGGCGGCGGGCCGCCAGCGCCAGGACGGCGCGCGCCCGCTCGACCATCGCGACGTCGAGGAACGTGCCGTCGGGCAGGGTCACGACGCCGGAGCCCGACGCCGCGGCGTCGCCCACCCGGTCCACGACCTCGCGCGACCGCGCGACCTCGTCCTGCGTCGGGAGGAACGCGTCGCGGATCGTGCCGAGCTGGGCGGGGTGGATCGCGGTCCGTCCGCAGAACCCGAGCGCGCGGCCCGAACGGCAGGACGCGGCGAGACCATCGAGATCCCGGACGTGCGTGTAGGCGGACATGGCCGGTGAGGACAGCCCGGCGGCCCGGGCCGCGTTCACGATGCGGCTGCGCGCCCACGTCAGCCCGTCCTCGTCGTCGACGCGCAGGTCCGAGCGCAGGTCGGCCTCGCCGAGCCCGAGCGACGCGACCTGCGGCGAGGCCGTCGCGAGCTCGAACGCCCGCTCGACCCCGAGCGCGGACTCGACGAGCAGGTGCAGCGCCCGGCCCGGCAGCGCGGCGGCGAGCGCGCGCACCTCGTCGGGGGACTCGACCTTCGGCGCGCGCACCCCGACGGCAAGCGGCAGTCCCGCGAGCGCCTCGACGTCATCGGTGTGCCACGGGGTCGTGGGGTGGTTGACGCGCACCTGGACGCCCCGCGCGGCCAGGTCGATGTCGACGCTCTCGTCGAGCAGCCCGACGACGTTCGCACGCGCCTCGTCCTTGCGAGCCGGCGCGACCGCGTCCTCGAGGTCCACCAGCACGACGTCGGCCGGGGACGCGAGCGCCTTGACGACCCGGTCGGGCCGGTCCGCGGGCACGTACAGCAGCGTCAGCGCGGGAGCCGGCGTCGAGTTCGGCGACGCGTCAGAGGCCGGGCTCATACGGCTCCCGCCTCCCGGAGCCGCTCGACGTCCTGCGGCGTGAACCCGAGCTCGCCGAGCACGTCGTCGGTGTCGGCGCCGTGGGCCCGACCGGTGAACCGGATGACGCCGTCGTTGTCGGACATCCGGAACAGCGGACCCTGCATGAGCATCGGCCCGAGCTCGGGGTCGTCGATCTCGTGGATCGTCCCGAGGGCGCGGAACTGCGGGTCGTCGACGATGTCCTGCGCGTCGTAGATGGGTGCGACGGCCGCGTGCGCCGCCTCGAAGGCGGCCACGACCTCGTCCCGCGTGCGCTGCGCGATCCACCCGCCGACCGCCTCGTCCAGCTCGTCGGCGTGCTGCACCCGGTCGATGCTGCTGGCGAACCAGGGCTCGTCGACCAGCTCCGGGCGTCCCACGAGCCGCATCACGCGCTCGGCGATGGACTGAGCGGACGTCGAGACGGCGACCCACTGGCCGTCGCCCGTGCGGTAGGTGTTGCGCGGCGCGTTGTTCGCGGACCGGTTGCCCGTGCGGGGCTGGACGGTGCGGAGCTGGTCCCAGCGCGTGATCTGCGGGCCCAGCATCGCGAGGATCGGCTCGATGATCGCCGTGTCGACCACCTGCCCGTGGCCCGTGCGCTCGCGCGTGGACAGCGCGACCATGACCGCGAACGCCGTCGCGAGCGAGGCGACGCCGTCGGCCAGCCCGAACGGCGGGAGGGTCGGCGCGCCGTCGGGCTCGCCCGTCATCGCCGCGAACCCGCTCATGGCCTCGGCGAGCGTGCCGAACCCGGGCCGCGTCCGGTACGGGCCGACCTGCCCGAACCCGCTGACGCGCGCCAGCACGAGCCGAGGGTTGCGCGCGGACAGCTCGTCGTAGCCGAGACCCCAGCGCTCGAGCGTGCCCGGACGGAAGTTCTCGATCACCACGTCGGCCTCGGCGACGAGCGCGAGGAACACCTCGCGACCGCCGTCGCTGCCGAGGTTCACGGTGACCGTGCGCTTGTTGCGGCCGAGCGTCTTCCACCACAGGTTCACGCCGTCCTTCGCGGCACCGTGGGTGCGCGACGGGTCGGGCTTCGTCGGGTGCTCCACCTTGACGACGTCGGCACCCAGGTCGCCGAGGTGCATCGCGGCCATCGGCCCCGCGAAGAGCGTGGACGCGTCGACGACGCGCAGCCCGGCGAGCGCCCCGGCGGCGGGGTCGCGGGAGATCCTCGGCCCGTCCGTCATGCCGTCACCTCTCCGGGGGTGGTCGTGCCGGCGGGCAGATCCCAGGCGCACCGGAACCCGACGGTCGATCCCCGGGCGAGGCCGAGGCCCGGGAGCAGGAGCTTCACGGCGTAGTCCGGCGCGTGCCGGCCACCCTCGACGTACCAGTCGGAGCCGTCGGCGCGGTAGTCGCTCCCGCCCTTGAGCATGACGAACCGCGTGCGGCCGTCGGAGTGCTCAGACCCGGTCCAGCTCCACACCGCGGGCTCGCCGCGGGTCCAGCCGGGACGTTCCGCGGCGAGCTGCCACTCGTCCTCGGTGGGCAGCCGCCCGCCGAGCCACGCGCAGTAGGCGCGCGCGTCGTCGAGGTCGACGAACGTCACCGGCTCGTCCTCCGTCCCCGCGGCCGGGCGTCCGTCGACCCAGTGCGCGAGGAACCGGTACGCGTCCGCGGGCGCGTAACCCGTCGCGTCGACGAACGCGGCGTACTGCGCGTTCGACACGTCCGACGCAGCCACCGCGACGGGTGCGGCGAGCTCGCCGTCGCGCTGGAGGGTCCGTGCGTCGTGCAGGCGCGGCGGGAGCGGCTTCCACTCGTCGACGTACGGCGCACCCTGGTACATGCCCGTCTCGCGGGCGCGGTACCGGACCGTCAGCGCGTACGGGCCTGCGGGCACGACGACGGCGCCGGGCTCAGGCGCAGGCGGCACGGCTGGCAAGGTCGGCCGGGTCGGGACAACGGTCGGGACCACGCGCCGCGCGACGCGGTGCGGGAACCGCGCGTCGGCGTCGTGCGGGGCGCGCTCGTCGAGCGAGCCCACCACGTCGCGCAGGCCCGACAGCCACGTGGGCTCCGCGACGCCGTCGGCGACGTGCAGCAGGGCGGCGACGCCGCGCGCCGGGACCACGACGGCGCTGCCGGACCCGGCGTCGTCGTACCCGGCATCGTCGTCCTGCCGAGCCCCGGGTTGCCCCCCGTTGACGGCACCGATCGGGGGCGAAGCCGGGGTTCGGCGAAGGAGCGGACCGTCGTAGTCCTGCTCGCCGCGGTTGACGAGCGTCCAGAGCGTCACGCCGTCGAGCTCCCAGCGCGAGGCGTACACGCCCGCGGCGTCGGCCTCGGGGGTCAGCTCGGCGAGGGGTGTCCACACGCCGTCGAGCAGGAGCCGGCGCGCGGCCCGCTGGACCGAGACGAGCCGAGTCACCGTCGCGGCGTCGCGCCGCGACCAGCCGACCCACACCCCGAACACGACCTCCCACACCATGACGCCGACACCGTTGAGCCAGGCGGACTGCAGCTCCTCGGAGTGGTCGCGGTGCCAGCGCCGCACGTGGTGCTGCATGTGCCGGCGCTCGTACCAGTGGGCGCGCAGCACGCCGGGCACGGGCGAGTCGGCGAAGAACTGCGCCCACGACGACGAGTGGTCCTCGATGCGTTCGACGGGCAGCTTGGACTCGCCCTCCAGGACGATGCCCGGACGCGCTGCCTCGAGCCGTTCGACGAGCTCGGGCTCGGCCTTCTTCAGGGTGTCGAGGAAGACGCCGTCGGCACCGAGGTCGCGCACGAGGGCCGCGAGCTCGGTGAGGTCGTCGTCGCCGCGGCGCGTGCCGACGTCCCACGGGTTGTAGTCGACGAACACGTGCAGGCCGGCGTCGTGGAACGTGCGCACGAGGTCGACGATCCCGGGGACGTCGCGGTAGAAGTCCCACTGGTTGCGGTCGTCGATCCCGATGACCGGGTACGCGTGCCACAGCACGACGGCATCGAGGCCGCCGAACCGCTCGCGCGCGTCGTCGAGGAACCGCTCGGGCGTGAAGCGGTGCTCGTCGAACGAGTACAAGAGCTCGTCCCACAGCCACACCTGCGCGACCGTCGAGCAGCCCGCGGCCCACGCGGCCTCCGGCCGGTCGTAGGCGGCTCCGGTGTATGCGTGCCGGCGGCGGGCGTCGTCGCGCCACGCCGCGAGGCGCTCGCGCCAGGAGGGACGGTCGGCGGGGTCGGCCGGGCCGACGAAGATCTTCGCCTCGTCGAGGGCGACGGACTGCTCGGGCGTGAGCGGCCCGTCCAGCGGGACCTCGGTCGGGCGGTCGATCGGGCGCGGGACGAGCGGGTCGAACGTGTAGGTCATGATGCCTTTCCCTCGGGGAGCCCCTCGGCGAGCGCGGCGACCTCCGCCGCGGTGGGCACGGCGTCCTGCGCGCCGGGCCGCGTGACGGCGAGCGCACCCGCCGCCGCGGCGAGACGTGCGGCGTCGGGCAGGTCCGCGCCGCGCGCGAGCGCCGCGGCGAGCACGCCGCAGAACGTGTCGCCCGCCCCGGTGGTGTCGACGGCGTCGACGGGGAACGCGGGGACCGACGTGAGGAGCGTCCCGCCGGGGTTGCGCTCCGCGACGAGGCTGCCCCGGCCGCCGAGCGTCACGACGACGGCCGGCACCCGGTCCAGCAGGAGCGTCGCGAGGGCGCTCGGGTCGAGAGCACCCGGCGTCGTGCCGGGAGCCGCGTCCGCTGCGAGGCCCGCGAGATCGGCCGCCTCGTGCTCGTTGACGACGAGGACGTCGAGCGCGTCCCACACGTCGTCCGGCAGGTCGCGCGACGGCGCGGCGTTGAGCACCATCACGGCCTGCGGGCGGCGGGCCGCGGCGGCAGCACGGACGACGTCGAGCGGTACCTCGAGCTGGGCGAGCACGACGTCCGCCCGCGCGATCCGCTCGGCCTGCGCGGTGCCGACCGGTACGTGCGAGTTGGCGCCCGGGGCGACGACGATCGCGTTCTCGCCGTCGGGCGAGACGGTGATGAGGGCCGTCCCGGTCGGGACGTCGACGCGGGCGACGAGGTCGGTCCGCACGCCACCGCGCTCCAGCGAAGCGAGCAGGAGGTCGGCGGAGTCGTCGTGCCCGAGCGCGCCGACGAAGGTGGTGTCGGCGCCGCCCGCGCGCGCCGCCCCGACGGCCTGGTTCGCGCCCTTTCCTCCGGCGGTGCGTCGCAGCTCGCCGCCGAGGATGGTCTCGCCGCCGCCCGGGTGGCGCGGCACGTCGACGACGAGGTCGACGTTCGCCGAACCGACGACGACGACCCGGCCGGCGCGCGCGTCCTGCGTCCCTGCGGTGTCCCGGCTCATGCGCCCGACCCGGCCGCCGGCGCGAGCGCCAGGGTGCGCGCCGCGAGGTCCACGATCCGCTGCTCGCCGCCGGGCAGCGACGTCGCGATGTGGCCGTCGAGCGGACGCGTCCAGCGCTCGCCGATGCCGTCGACGCCCTGGAGCGCGCCCACCACGCCACCGACGGACGCCCCGGCCGAGTCGGTGTCCCAGCCCGCCGTGACGGCGATCGAGACGCTCGCGCCGAAGTCGCCGCGCCCGTCCGCGCCGCGGCCCGCGGTGAGCGCGTACGCGATCACGGCGGCGTTGTTCAGCACGTGCACCCAGTGCAGGTCGCCGTACGCCGCGTGGATCGCGTCGAGGCCGGCACGCACGCCAGCCTCGGACGCGTCGCCGTCGCGGCCCGCCTCGCGTCCGAGGCGGATCGCCTCGGCGAGCCGGCTGCGCGGGGGGACGACCGCGGACGCGGCGTCGAGCACGTCCTCGACCGTGCCGCAGACGGTCGCGGCCGACGCGAGCGCCGCCGCCCACATGGCGCCGTAGAGGCCGTTGCGCGTGTGGCTCAGGCGCGCGTCGGTCCACGCCAGCCGCGCCGCCTCGCGCACGTCGCCGGGTGAGACCCAGCCGAGCACGTCCGTGCGGATGAGCGCACCGATCCACTCCCGGAACGGGTTGTGGTGGGTCGCGGTCTCCGGCACGGGCCGCGCGTCCAGGATGTTGCGGTACGCGGCGCGCTCGGCGGTGAACACGCGTCCGGCGGGCAGCGCGTCGAGCCACAGCTGTGCGACGTCGGCCGTCGTGAACCCGCGACCGTGCTGCTCGAGCAGGGCGAGCGCGAGGATCGGGTAGTTGAGGTCGTCGTCCTCCGGCATCCCGTCGATGTTCTCCTCGAGAGACGTCGGCGCGCTGCGCCGGTTCCACGGCCAGCGGGCGGCCACGTCGTCGGGCAGCCCGACGGCGGTGAACCAGCCCGCGAGCGGCCAGCGGCCCGTCGCGCGCAGGATCTCCTCGATGCCCGCGCGCGGGATCTTCTCGACCGGCTTGCCGAGCAGGCAGCCCGCGGCGCGGCCCGTCCACGCGCCCAGCACGCGGTCGGCGTACGCGCCTCCCCGCCCCGCGCCGTCGTCACGGACGGGCCGGGCCGGGAGGTCGGGCGCGGCGGGAAGCAGCGCGACGATGTCGTCCCAGCCGTCCGGCTCGTCGGGGTGCGCGGCGGCGGGCAGGGACTCGAGCTCGTCGAGGAGCTCGCGCGCGAGCGCGCGCAGCGCCGGAGTGGCCGGGACCGGCCCGGCGCCGCTGACCGCGGGGACCGGGTCCCCGCCCGCCGCGACCCAGCGGTCGCGGACGGCGGCCAGGGCCTCGGCGGCGACGCCCTCGGCCGCGGCCTGCACGAGCTCGTGCGCGAGCAGGTCCTCGGGCTGGGCCCAGGTGAGCCTCACGCCGCGCCACCCGCGACGGCGCGGCGGCCGGACGCGTCGGACGAGGCGGCGTCGAGCGCGTCGAGCGCGTCGAGGGAGCGCAGGCGCGCGGCGGCGCGCTCGCGGTCCGCCGCGAGGATGTCGGCCGCGGCCGACGCCATGAGGCGTCCCGTCTCCCGGATGTCCATGCGGCTCGCCTCCTCGATGGCGTCGAGCCACTCCGTCGGCACGACTCCCGTGCCGCCGAGCCCGGCACAGACAGCCCCCGCCATGACGGCGATGGAGTCGGCGTCGCGCCCGTAGTTCACGGCCCCGAGGACGGCGCCGCGGAAGTCGCCGCGGTGACCGAGGACGAACCCGAGCGCCGCGGGCAGCTCCTCGATCGACTTGGTGCGCGACGGGCGGCGCGCGTCCATCGACATCTGCCGGTACGCGGGTCCGACCGAGTCGAACGGCGCGACGGTCTCGCGGACCAGCCGGGCAAGGGCACGCTCCTCCTCGTCGGTGGTGGGGGCCGTCGTCCAGCCGTCGAACGCGTCGACGACCGCGTGCAGCGCGGCGGCCGTGCCGTCGTGCCCGACGTCCAGCGCAGCGTGCACGACGTCGTCCAGCGTGGCGCCGGGCGCGACCGACGCCGCGACCATCGCCGCGAACACGCCCGCGGCCTCGCGACCGTAGCTCGCCTGGTGGGCGCCCGTGAGGTCGATCGCCTCGGCGTACGCGGCGCGGGGGTCGCCCGCGTTCGCGAGCCCCACCGGTGCGACGTACATCGCGGCGCCGCAGTTCACGACGTTGCCGACGCCTGCCTCGCGCGGGTCGACGTGGCCGTAGTGCAGGCGCGCGACGATCCACTTCTCGGCGAGGAACACGCGCTGCAGGAGCAGCGCCGTCGACTCGAGCTCCGGGATCCAGCGCGGCTCGCCGATCATGAGGGGCACGAGGTCCTCGGCCATCGCGTACGCGTCGAGGTGCTCACGGCGCTTGGCGTACACCTCGACCAGGGCACGGGTCATGAGGGTGTCGTCGGTGATGTGCCCGTCGCCCTTGTGGTAGGGCGCGATCGGACGCGCGTCCTGCCAGTTCGGGTACCAGGGTTCCACGATGCCGGTCACGCGACCGCCGTGGCGCTCCTCGATCTGCTCGGGCGTCCAGCCCTCGGTGGCGCCTCCCAGCGCGTCCCCCACCGCTGCGCCGGTGATCACGGCCACCGCTCGGTCGTCCAGCCAGGTCACGGGTCCACTCCCCTGTCGTTCCGTCGGCGCGACCGCGTCGCGCCCTGTGCGCCCCGTCGTGCGGGGCGCGGTCTGCGGGCCGGGTGGTCGCCGGTCGGCGACCACCCCGCACCCCTTGCCGTGCTTACTTGGTGATCTCTTCCCAGCCGTCCTCGAGCTCGGTCGCGAGCTGGTCGGCGTCGGTCTGCTCGGCGAGGAACTTCTGGTAGGCGGGCGTCGCGACCGTGTCCTTCCACTGCGCGTACGCGTCGACGAACAGGTAAGGCGCCGACGTGAGGTACTGGCCCGACGACAGGATCGTGCTCCAGCCGTTCTCGTCGCCGAGCGAGTCCTTCATCGCCTCCTGGGCCGACGTCGTCGCCGGGATGAGTGCGTCCGCCTCGTTGAGCGCCGCGAGGTTCTCCGTGTCGGTGAAGAAGTCGATGAACTCCGCGGACTCCTCGACGTGCTCCGAGTCGATGTTCACCGAGAGGGTCTGCGGGTTCGCCGCCTGCTGCGGGCCGTCGGGCCCGGCGAGCGGGGGCAGCACGACCCAGTCGAAGCCCTCGGGCGCGTCGGTCGCGATGTTCGCGGCCTGGTACGAGCCCTGGACCGTCATCGCGACGTCGCCCGCGTAGAACGGGGCGAGCGTCTCCGAGCCCGACTGCGTGAGGGTCACGGGGAGGATCGACTGGTCGTCGTACGCCATGGTGTCGACGAGCTCCGGCAGGGCCATCTCGCCCTCGCCGACTGTCAGGCTCGCGTCGGCACCCGTGCCGTCGAAGTACGTGCCGCCGAACCCGGGGGCCATCGCCATGAACGTCGCCGTGGGGCTCGCGAGACCCCACCCGAGGCCGTGCTTCCCGTCCTTCGTCGTGGCCTGCGCCATCTCGCGCAGCTCGTCCCAGGTCATGGTGTCGCCGGTCGGGATCTCGACCCCGGCGTCCTCGAGCATCGTCTTGTTGGCGAACACCATGTAGGACTGCAGCTCGGTCGGGTAGGCGATGACCTGGTCGTCGACGGTCACGGAGTCGAGGATCCCCTCGGGGATGTCGGCCCGCTTCTCGTCCGGCATGTACTCGGACAGGTCGGCGAGGTAGCCGTCCGCCGCGAAGGGGACGATGCTCGCCGCCTCGTAGTGGATGATGTCCGGCGCGGAGCCGCCGTTGAACTGGGTGATCAGCTTGTCGTAGACGCCGTCCCAGCCGGTGGGGACGACCTCGACCTGCACGTCGGGGTGGGCCTCGTTCCACTCCGCGACGATCGACCGGGTCGCCTCGATGGCGGCCGGCTGGTCGGACAGGGACTGGAACGTGAGGGTCACCGGACCGTCGTCGTCCCCTCCCCCGCTGCTGCACGACGCGACGAGGAGGGTGGTGATCGTGAGGCATGCGGCGATGGACGCACCACGAGTCTTCATGAGCTTGGCCTTTCGGAGAGAGGGAGAGCGGGGACGGACGACAGGACGCATGCGGGTCACCCCTTCACGGCGCCGGACAGGAGACCGCCGGTGAGCCGCTTCTGCATGAGCGAGAAGAAGACGATGCTCGGGATGGCGGCGAGCGCGGAGCCCGCGGCGAGCGGACCGAGCGCGACCTTGCCCTCGCCGCCGATGAACATCGTCAGCGTGATGGGCAGCGTGTAGTTCTCCGGCGACTGCAGGAGCACGAGGGCGAAGAAGAACTCGTTCCACGACGACACGAAGCTGAACATCGCCGTCGCCACCACTCCCGGCATGAGGAGCGGGAAGACGATGGTGCGCAGCACCGTGAGCCGGCTCGCCCCGTCCATCGACCCGGCCTCCTCGAGGTCGACGGGGATGGCGGAGACGTACCCCTGCAGCATCCACAGCGCGAACGGCAGGGTGTAGGTGGTGTGGACGAGGGTGAGTCCGACGAGGCTGTCCGTCAGGTTCACGGTCCGCAGGATGAGGAACAGCGGCAGGATGACGAGGATCACCGGGAAGACCTGGCTCACGAGGATCCAGCCGACGCCCGCGGCGCGGACCTTGCCCCGCAGCCGGGCGAGGACGTAGGACGCGGGGATCGCGATGAGGACGACGAGCGCCGTCGACACCAGCGCGACCACGAGGCTGTTCCACGCCGAGTGGACGAGCCCCTGGCGCGCGAGCGCCTGCGCGTAGTTCTCCCAGTGCCACTCCTGCGGGATCAGGCTCACCGTGAGCGAGTTCAGCTCCCGCGACGACTTCATCGAGGCCGAGACGAGCCACAGCAGCGGGAAGCCGAGGAAGACGATGTACAGGGCCAGCGCCACGTACTGGGCGGGGCGGACGAGGACGCGCATCGGTTCAGCCCTTCTTCTCGTCACGGAACTGGGACCGGAGGTAGAGCGCGAGCAGGACGACGACGACGATCACGAGGACCACGCCCATGGCGGCGGCGTACCCGATGTTGCGGTTCTTGAACGCCTCGAGGTACGTGAACAGCATCGGGAGCATCGTCTTGCCGCCGGGCCCGCCCTCGGTGAGCACGTAGACCAGCGAGAACGAGTTGAAGTTCCAGATGAAGTTCAGCGACGTGATCGACGAGATGATCGGGCGCAGGCTCGGCAGCGTCACTGCGGTGAAGCGTCGCCAGGCACCCGCGCCGTCCATCGCGGCCGCCTCGTGCAGCTCGCCCGGGATCTGCTGGAGACCCGCGAGGAGCGTCACCGTCGTCTGCGGCATGCCGACCCAGACACCGACCACGATGACGGCGGGCAGGGCCGTCGAGAAGTCACCGAGCCAGTTGATGTCGTCGGGGAGCCCGAGGGCACCGAGGAACGCGTTGAGCGGACCCGCGTTCGGCGAGTAGATCATCCGCCACATGATCGCCACGACGACCGGGGGCATCGCCCACGGGATGAGGGCGAGCACGCGGGTGAGCCCCTGCAGCCGCAGTCCGGAGTTGAGCAGGAGCGCGAGGCCCATCGCGGCGACGAGCTGCAGCACCGTCACCGAGACCGCCCAGATCATGCCGATCCGGAAGGAGTCCCAGAAGAACGAGTTGTCCGCGAGGCGCACGAAGTTGTCGACGCCCACGAACTGGTAGTCCGGGTGCCGCACGAGTCGCGCGTCCGTGAACGCGAGCGCGACGCCCATGACGAGCGGCGCGACGCTCAGGACGAGGATCGGCAGCAGCGAGGGCATGACGAGCGCGGCGGCCTCCCGACGCTTCGCACGCGCCATGCCGCCGCGCGGGCGGGTGTCCTTGCGGCCGGACCGCGGCGGCGGGGCCTGCACGCCCGTCGCGAGATTCGGGGTGGTCATCGCACTCCTCCGTCGGGGTCGTCAGGAACGGGCTCGGTCGCGGTCGACGCGGCGGTCGACGTCGCGGCCGTGGTCCCGGTCGGGGCCGTGGACTCGCGGACGGCGAGCCGCGGCCCGACCGTCGACTGCGCGGCGCCGGGTTCGGCGCCGTCCATCAGGCCGAGCACGATCCGCGCAGCGGCCCGGCCGCGCTCGGCCGAGCCGAGCGAGACGCTCGTGAGGCTCGGCTGGAAGACCCGCCCGAGCTCGGTGTCGTCCATGCCGGTCACGGCGACGTCGTCCGGGACGGCGAGGCCGAGCTCGCGCACGGCGCGGATCGCACCGATGGCGAGGAGGTCGTTGGCGGCGACGATCGCGTCGACGCGCCCGCCGCCGTCGGGCACCCGCTGGAGGAGCTCGCGGGCGGCCACCGTCCCGGCACCGACCGTGAAGTCGGTCGCCACCTCGGCGTCGACGCGCTCACCCGGGAACGCGGCGCCCGTCGCGGCGTCGAAGCCGCGCTGGCGTGCCTCGCCCGGAGTGGTGTCGAGCGGACCGTTGAGGAACCCGATACTGCGGCGGCCGGTGGCGAGCAGGTGCTCGACGGCAAGCCCGACGCCGCCGGCGGAGTCGGTCGAGACCGAGTCCACGCCGTAGGCGCCGAGCGAGCGACCGATGACGACGACGGGCACCGCGGACTGCTGGATCTCCCGGACGAGCTCGTCGTCCGTGCGCAGCGGGCTGACGACCAGCGCGTCCACGAAGCCGCTCGAGAGGCTGCGGACCAGGTCCGCCGTCGAGCGCGGCGAGTCGCCTGTCGTCATGACGACGACGCGGTAGCCGTGCGGGTCGAGGACCTCGTGGATCGCGGCCATCATCTCGACGTAGACGGGGTTGCCGATGTCGGCGACCGCGAACGCGACCTGGAAGGTCTTCTTCAACCGCAGGGACCGGCCGATCGCGTCCGGGCTGTAACCGAGCTCCGTCGCGGCGAGGCGCACGCGCTCGACCATCGCCGGGCTGGCTCCCGTCCCGTGCAGCGCACGGGAGGTCGAGGCCAGTGAGACCCCGGCGCGCTGGGCCACCTGTATCAGCGTGGCGCGTGATGACGTCACTGTCGCTCCACTTCGTCGTTGACCGGCCGCTGGGCTGGAAACGTTTCCGACCTTCTGTCGACGACAGGCTTGGAAACGTTTCCGGATCTGCTTACTGTGGCACCTCGGGGGTCGTCCCGTCAATCCGCCGACCGGCCGTCAGGACGCGTCGAGCATCCCCCGCATGCGGTCGATCTCGGCGCCCTGACCGGCCGCGGTGTCGGCGGCGATCTCGAGCGCGTACGTGTCCTCGCCGTCCACGAGCACGACGTCCACCATGGTGAGCGCGCCCTGGTGGTGCTGGATCATGCCCTCCAGGAAGAGCCGGTCGAACTCCGCTCCGGACGCCGCCTCGAGCGCGGCCAGCTGGTCGGCGTCGAGCATTCCCGCCATCTCGCCGTCGCCGTGCTCGTGACCGGCGTCCGGCACGCGCGGCCCGGTCCCGTCGAGCGCCTCGGCGGGCACGGGGAGCTCGCGCTCCTGGAGCCAGGCGGCGAGCGCGTGGATCTCGGGCCCCTGGGCGGCGGTGATGCGTTCGGCGAGGGCGACGACGTCGGGGGCCTGCGCGCGCTCGGGTGCGAGCGCCGCGATGTCGAGGGCCTGCAGGTGGTGGCCGATCATGCTGGTCACGAACGTGACGTCGGCCGGGTTCCACCCTCCGGTGGACGGTGCGGTGTCGAAGTCGTCGGGTGCGGTCGTGGTCACGTCCTCGCCGGGGCGTCCGGGCTGCACCACGACGCTCGACGGCGTCGACGTGACCTCGTCGCCCCCGCCCGTGCACGCGGTCGCGACCAGGAGCAGGCCCAGGGCCCCGACCGTCGCCAGCGCTGTCGCACGACGACGACGCCGTGCGTTTCCACCAGGAAAACTCGTCACGCGGCGCGTTCCCTTCGTGTAAAACTTCGCCGGACCTGTCCCGCTTTGGGTAGCCGACCGTCCAATTGGCGGACAGAATCTGGGAACCCTACCAAGGAGGTGTTTCCCCCGTGCATCATCCGACGCACAGGCAACGACGCCGGGGCTCGCACGCCTCAGCACTGACCGCAGGACTCGTCGTGGCGTCCTTCGCAGCAGCCGCACCGGCGCTCGCCGAGCCGTCCGACGGGTCACCGGAGGCCGTCGCCGAGCTCACCGACCTGCCGGCCCAGCGGCTCGCACCGCTCGCCGTCGACTCCCCCGTCCTCGGGGTCGGCGAGACGGCGAGCAGCCCCAACCTCGAGCTCGTCGCGAACATCCCGAAGAACGGCGCGTTCGCACCCGAAGGCCAGTACAGCTCCGACCTCGCGTTCCAGGGGCACTACGCGTTCGCCGGCAACTACGGCGGGTTCACGGTCTACGACGTCGCAGACCCGACCGCCCCGCAGCAGGTGGCGCAGGTCGTCTGCGCCGGTTCGCAGAACGACATCTCCGTGCACGGGGACCTCCTGGTGCTCAGCACGGACTCGTCGCGCAGCACCGACTCGTGCGACAACGTGGCACAGAGCGCGGCGGTCAAGGAGTCCTGGGAGGGCATCAAGGTCTTCGACATCTCCGAGCCGGCGTCGCCGCAGTACGTGGCGTCCGTCGAGACGCAGTGCGGTTCCCACACGCACTCGCTCGCGCCGAGCAAGGACGGCGAGGACCTCTTCGTCTACGTGTCGTCGTACAGCCCCAACGCGGCGTTCCCGGACTGCCAGCCGCCGCACGACCTCATCAGCGTCGTGCAGGTCCCGCTCGACGACCCCGCGGCGTCGGCCGTGGTCTCGACGCCCGTCCTCTTCCCGGACGGCGGCAACCCCGGCGGCAACGGGTCGAGCACGACGTCGGGCTGCCACGACATCACGACCTACCCGTCGAAGGACATCGCCGCAGGTGCGTGCATGGGCGACGGCATCCTCATGGACATCACGGACCGCGCGCACCCCGTGGTGACCGAGGTCGTGCGGGACACGGAGAACTTCGCGTTCTGGCACTCGGCGACGTTCAACAACGCGGGCACCAAGGTCGTCTTCACGGACGAGCTCGGTGGCGGCGGGGCGCCCACGTGCAACGCGACGGTCGGCCCGGAGAAGGGCGCCGACGCGATCTACGACATCGTCGACGGCCAGCTCGTGTTCCAGAGCTACTACAAGATCGAGCGCGAGCAGGCGCAGACGGAGAACTGCGTCGCGCACAACGGGTCGCTCATCCCCGTCCCGGGCCGCGACATCATGGTCCAGGCCTGGTACCAGGGCGGCATCTCGGTGTGGGACTTCACGGACTCGGCGAACCCGGTCGAGATCGCGTGGTTCGACCGCGGGCCGCTCTCCAGCGAGCGCCTGATCCTCGGTGGCTCCTGGTCGGCGTACTGGTACAACGGCGCGATCATCTCGAACGACATCCAGCAGGGTCTCGACGTGCTCCTGCTCGACGACCCGGTGACCAACGCCGCGAAGTCGGTCGTGACGGACGAGCTCAACCCGCAGGCCCAGCCGACGTACGCGGAGCCGGCGGCCTGGGCCAAGGGCAAGGCCTACCAGGGTGGTGCCACCGTGACCTACGGCGGCGCCGTCTGGCGGGCGCAGTGGTGGACGCAGGGTCAGAAGCCCGGCGACCCGTGGGGTCCGTGGGAGGAGATCGCGGGCGTCGACTCCGACGGCGTCGGCGCGTGGGTTCCCACGCGCGTGTACGTCACGGGTGACAAGGTGACGCACGAGGGCACCGAGTACACCGCGAAGTGGTGGACCCGGAACCAGGCCCCGGGCGACCGCTGGGGTCCGTGGGCGGCCACCGTCTGACACCACCGGCACCGCTCGCCCGGCGGGACGTCCTTCCCCGCCCGGTGCACGACGGCGCCCGCTCACCTCGGGTGGGCGGGCGCCGTCCTGCTACGCGGCGGCCGCGGCGACGGCCTTGCGCTCACGAACGCCGTGCAGCGCGCCGCTCCACGCGACGACCTCGTCGAGGAGGGTGTCGAGGTCGCGCAGGTGACGCTCGCGCGGCGCGAGGCGCGTGTACTCCTCGAAGTCGTCGTAGAGCGACAGCCCGACCTGTGTCCGCACGTCCGCGAGCTGGAGCTCGCCCGCGACCAGCCGCAGCTGCTCGACGGCGCGCGCCCCGCCCTGGACCCCGTACCCGACGAAGCCGATCGCCTTGTCCGCCCACTCGTTGTAGAGCCAGTCCATCGAGTTCTTCAGCACGGCCGTCGGTGCGTGGTTGTACTCGGGGGTCACGACGACGTAGCCGTCGAAGCCGTCGATCACGCGCGACCACTCCCAGACGAGCGGGTTCTCGTACTGCTGGTAGCGCGGTGGCATCGCCTCGTCGAGGTGCGGCAGCGGGTGGTCGACGAGATCGACGACCTCGAACGTGGCGTCGGCGCGGGTCGTGGCGTGCGCGAGCACCCACTGCGCGACGCTCGCGCTCTTGCGGCCGGTGCGCGTGCTGCCGACGAGGACAGCGATGCGCGGGGTCGGGGTCATGGCTCCTCCAGTAAGTGACGTGTCACCAAAGTTGGTGATGCGTCACCTTAACCCCTTCTCGGTGACGCGTCACCTACGAGCGATACGATCGTCCGCATGACGGGACACCCGATCCTCGGTGACGCCGAGCGCGACGCGTGGGATGCCTACGTCGCGATGCGCCGATCGCTCGACCGCGTCCTCGAGGCGGGGATGCGCGCGGACGGAGACCTGTCCCCCGCGGAGTTCGAGGTGCTCTCGACGCTGCACGCCGCGCAGGACCGCGCGCTGCGCACCGGCGAGCTCGCCGCCCAGCTGTGCTGGGAGCGCAGCCGCGTCTCGCACCTCGTGCGCCGCATGAGCGAGCGCGGCCTCGTCGAGCGCGGGGAGTGCGCCGACGACGCGCGCGGCACCTGGATCGCCCTCACCAACCCGGGTCGGCGCGCGCTCCTGCGCACCGTGCGCGGGCACACCGAGCTGCTGCGCGACGTCGTCTTCGACCCGCTCGGCCCGGACGGCCTCGCCCGCCTCGAGTCCGTCTCACGCACGATCGCCGAGGCCGTCCAGGGTGCGGTCGGGCGCTCCCCGACCCCCGCCGGATCGGGCGACTCGGGCGGCCGGGCGGCGTCGTGACCCTGCCCGACGACGCGCGCTGCCCCTGCCTGTCCGGCGACACCTACGGCGCGTGCTGCGGCCGGTTCCACGCGGGGTCGCGCGCCCGGCCCGCCGGGCCCCACGCCCCGACCGCCGAGGCGCTCATGCGGTCGCGGTACAGCGCGTTCGCCGTCGGCGACCCGGACCACCTGCTCGCCACGTGGCACCCGTCGACCCGACCGGCCACCCTCGACCTGGACGACGACACCGAGTGGCGCCGGCTCGACGTCGTGCGCACCGAGGCGGGCGGGCCGTTCGACGACCACGGCACCGTGGAGTTCGTCGCGCACCACCGCACCCCCGCGCCCGACGGCGGCCCCGCGGTCCGCGGGCGCCTGCACGAGGTCAGCCGGTTCGTCCGGGAGGACGGTCGCTGGTACTACGTCGACGGCGACCACCCGGGCACGCGCCCGTGACCCGCATCGTCGACGTGGCACGCAGCGCCGGGGTCTCGACCGCCACGGTCTCGCGCGTGCTCAACGGCAAGAGCGTGCGCCCCGAGCTCGTCGCCGCCGTGCGTGCGGCTGTCGACGAGCTCGGCTACGTCCCCGACCGCACCGCCCGTTCGCTGCGGCGCCGGACGAGCGACGTGGTCGCCCTCGTCCTGCCCGACGTGGAGAATCCGTTCTTCACCGCGGTGGCGCGCGGTGTCGAGGACGTCGCGCAGGAGGCCGGCTACTCGGTCGTGCTGTGCAACACCGACGACGACCCGGCGAAGGAGGCGCGCTACCTCACCGTCGTGGAGCACGAGAACATGGCGGGCGTCGTCATCGCGCCCGCGAACGACAGCCCGCCGCTGGCCGCCCTGCGGGCACGACGACGCGGGGTCGTCGTCATCGACCGGCGCACGACGCACGACGACGTCGACCACGTGCTCTTCGACGACGCCGCCCTGGGGCGGCACGCGGCCGGGACCCTCGTGGGTCGCGGGTTCCGACGGATCGCGTGCATCACCGGTCCGCGGACCACCAGCACAGCGGTCGAGCGGGCCCGGGGATGGCGGTCGGCGCTCGTCGACGGCGGCGTCGAGGTGGACGACCGGCTGCTGGTGCACGCGAACTTCCGGGTCGACGGCGGGTACGACGCGATGCGCGACCTGCTCGCGCGCGCCGACCCTCCGGACGCCGTCCTGGCCACGAACAACCTCGTCGGCGTCGGGGTCCTGCGTGCGCTCGCCGACGCGCACGGGAGGCCTGCGGCGGCGCCGGTGGATGCTGGTCGGGACGCCGGTCGGGGTGCCCGGCGCGGGCCCGAGCTCGGGGTCGGGGTCGTCGGCGACCTCCCGTTCGCGACGTCGCGCACCTCGGACGTCGTGCTCGTCCCGCTGGACCCGCGCGCCCTCGGGACCACGGCCGCCCGGCTGCTGCTCGACCGGCTCGGAGGCGACGCCACCCCTGCCCGTGCCGTCGTCCAGGAGGCTCCGCCCGGCTGACGCTGTAATCGATTTCTGTATGCTGGACCGATGGCTTCTCCGACGACGTCGACGACGACGACCGCGTACGCCCTCCCCGAGGTCCCGCCCGAGCCGCGCGCGCCGGAGAACACGGTCTACCTCGTCGCCTCGGGCGACCTGCGGGAGTCCGCGAACGTCGCGGGGTGGGACACCCAGGTCGCGCTGGAACGCGTCCTCACCGACGCGTTCGCGGCGCACGGGTGGGCCGTCGTCCGCGCCAACGGGGTGGACCCGGAGACCGGTCATGGGTTCATCAGCTCCCAGCGCATGGGTCTCGACGTCTTCGCGACCATCCCGCCCGACGCGCCGCTCGTCGTCGCCGAGGCCGTCTGGCAGTACAGCCACCACGTCCTCGCCGGCCTGCGCACCCACCGCGGGCCGATCCTCACGGCCGCGAACTTCGCCGGCGACTGGCCGGGGCTCGTCGGGTTGCTCGGCCTCAACGCCGGCCTGACCAAGATGGGCACGGCCTACTCGACCGTGTGGACCGTCGACGGGACCGACGCCTGGTTCCAGGACGCGATCCGCTCGTGGATCACGACCGGCACGATCACCCACGACGACTCCCACGTCCACGCGCTGCCCGCGCTCGCGGACGGCCCCGAGAAGCAGCTCGGCGAGGCGCTCGCCGCCCAGCTCCGGCGCGAGAAGGCGATCATCGGCGTCTTCGACGAGGGCTGCATGGGCATGTACAACGCGATCTTCGACGACGAGCTGCTCAACGGGATCGGCATCTACAAGGAGCGGCTGTCCCAGTCCGCGCTGTGGGCGGAGATGCAGCGCGTCACCGACGCCGAGGCCGACGCGGTCCAGCGCTGGCTCGAGGACGCGGGCATGACGTTCCACGTCGGCACCGACGAGGAGACCGAGCTGACCGCCGCGCAGCTGCGCTGGCAGCACAAGATGTACGTCGCGGCCCTGCGCATCGCGGACGACTTCGGGCTCGACGCCGTCGGCATCCAGTACCAGCAGGGCCTCAAGGACCTCTCCCCCGCGTCCGACCTGGCGGAGGGTCTGCTCAACAACGTCGAGCGCCCGCCGGTCCGCTCGCGCGACGGGGAGCGCGTCCTGTGGGAGGGCCGCGCGTTCCCGCACTTCAACGAGGCCGACGAGGGCGTCGCCGTCGACGCGCTCGTGACCAACCGGCTGTGGACGGCGATGGGCCTCGACCCCGCCACGACCCTGCACGACGTGCGCTGGGGCGAGGAGCACGACGGCCGGTTCGTGTGGGTCCTCGAGATCTCCGGCTCCGTCCCGGCGTCGCACCTCGAGGGCGGCTACGCGGGTGCCGAGGGGTGGCGCCAGGACCCCGTGTTCTTCCCGGCCGGCGGTTCCACGATCAACGGCGTGTGCCGGCCGGGCGAGATCGTCTGGTCCCGCGTCTACATCGCCGACGGGATCCTCCAGGTCGACCTCGGCCGCGCGTCCGCGGTGTCGCTCCCTCCGGAGGAGACCCGTCGCCGCAAGGAGGCCACGAACCCGGAGTGGCCGATCATGCACGCCGTGCTGCACGGAGTGAGCCGCGACCAGCTCATGTCCCGGCACCGTGCGAACCACCTGAACGTCGCCTACGCGCCCGACGCGGCGACGGCGGACCGCGCCCTCACCGCCAAGGCAGCCCTCTTCGCCGGCCTCGGCGTCCCGGTCCACCTGTGCGGGGACACACCACTGACGCACTGACGGCCCGTGGCGGTCTCGTCACGGACGGCGTCAGGGCGTCGTCCCGGTCGTCAGGACGGGACCTTGCGCGTCGGGTCGAACGTCAGCACGACGTCGCCCCGGGTGGTCCCCTCCTGCCCGTGGACCTCGTCGACGTGCAGCAGCCCCGTCCCGTGCAGGTCGATCCCGTCGCCCTCGTCCACGACGACGACGTCCTCGCCGCGCGGCGACCGCACGGCGAGCTGGACGAGGGCGCGGTCGCCCCGCACCCCGATGCGCATGACGCCGACCTTGACGTCGGCGAACCGCGGCTGCGAGCCCTGCCTGGCCCGGATCGTCGTGACCTGCTCCTCGGCGTGGTCCATGGCCGCTCCTACCTCGTCGACGGCACCGAGTAGACGGTGTCGAAGTTCTCGTCGTACTCCTGCTGGGTCAGCCACATGTCACCGATCTTGTTGCTCCCGTCGTCCTGCGGGTGGTCGCCCGGACCCCACGGGTTGACGACGTGCACCATCAGCTCGCCGTCGCGCTCCTCGACCCGGTCGACGACGTACGCGTGGTCCGGCACGATGCGGGAGTCGTCGACCTCGTCGCCGAAGGGCCACCAGCCGCCCTCCCCCTCCGTGCCCAGGGCGACCGGCCCGTCCTGGAGGCGGTCCTGGAGGTCCTCGAGGCTCGCGTCCCCCGAGCTCGAGGCCTCGGCCCCCGTGATGGCCTCGAACGCGTCGCTCGAGTACCCGCCGTCGAGGTCCTCGTACTCCCCGCCCCAGTACTCGGCGGCCGCCTTCTCGTAGATCGACACCCAGCTCGGGTCCCCGTTCGGGTCCATCGCACCCTGCGACGCGACCTCGGGCTCGACGGTGATCTCCACCGGTTCTCCGTCCTTGTACATCGTGACGGTCCACGTCCCGTCGGGGTTGAGCTGCATGTGGTCACGGATCCACTGCGGGTCGTCGGACGCGACCGCGCCGAGCGCCGCGAGCAGCCAGCAGTCCCCCAGCGTCTGCTGGTTGATCTCGTTGGGGTCGATCGCGTTGTCGTCGAGCGGGATGTTCGGCGGGACGTCGACCCAGGTCCCGTAGTCGCCGAGGTCCGGGTTGCCGGGCAGGTCCTCGCCACCGCGGTCGCCGCCCCCGCCCCCGGGGCCACCGCCGGAACCCGGGCCGCCAGGCCCGCGGCCCCCCGCGACGCCGTCGGTGCTCGTGCCCTCCTGCTGGTCGGCGTTCGTGCGGACCGTGGTCGCGACGTCGGTCAGGAGGTCGACGCAGCGGGCGAGGAGGACGGCCTGCCGGTCCGACCACTCCGTGCGGAACCCGTCGCCGTCGGGACCGGACCACGGGACCGACGACAGTGCACCGTCGACCGCGTGCCGCGCCTCCTGGAGCCGTGTCGCCGCGTCCGCGACCGCACCACCGAGCCGTCGCAGCTCCGCGACGTCGGCTCCGTACATCCCGCCCATCAGTACCCCGTTCAGCCCGGACGCTCGTGACACGGCGTCGTCCACCGCGCCACCGTAGCCACGGGCCGCCTCCCGTGACATGGGGACCACTACCCGTTGCCCCCGGACCCGTGGCTGCTACGTTCGCCCCATGCCGCCGCGCCGCCTCGCCGTCCGGGCGAGCTCCCTGCTCCTCACGGTCCCGCTCGCCCTCGTCGTGACGGGCTGCGACGCGCCGGCGACCCTCGACCCGGCCGACGCCGCGGCGACCTATGCCGACGTCCAGGAGGACCTGGTCGCGGCGCTCGGCGGCCCCGCCGGGTGGGACACGACCGGTGAGGCGAGCCTGTCCGGGGAGGACGGGTCGTGCACCCTCGTCCTGCCCCGCGCGACGACGCAGCAGTACCTGGCGGCGGACGACGGGTCGACGGACGACGTCGCGTCCGCCCTCGACCCGGTGCTCGCGGAGCACGGGTTCTCGGAGCTGGGCGACGGCGAGTCCGTGGAGGGCGGCGCCGTCGTGGCGGACGCGTCGGACGACGACGGCGCGGAGGTCGTCGTCGCGTCGGAGCAGACGTCGTCGCTGTCGGTCACGGTGCCGGTCGACCCTGCGGCGTGCGACGGCGAGGGGTCGTTCCCCGTCCCGACCTCCTGAGCACGAGGAGCGTGACGAGCAGTCCTCCGAGCAGGGCGCCCACGGTGTTGAGCACCACGTCCTGCACGGTCGGGACGCGGCCGGGCAGCAGGTGCTGGGTCAGCTCGATCGCCGTCGACAGCGCCGCCCCGGCGAGCGTCACGATCACCAGCGCGCGCCACGGCGACGCAGCGGCACCCGGCACGTCCCGGCGCGCCCGGCTCCGCCCGTGCACGAGCGGCACGCCGAGCAGGCCGAACGGCAGGAACATCACGACGTTCGCCGAGGCCTCCAGGACCGGCAGCGTCATCGGGACGCCGAGCCCGCGCAGGACGTCCAGCGTCGCCGTCGCCCAGCCGGGCGCCGTCGTGGACTGGGGCGAGGGCCACAGCGTCACGACGAGGACCGCCCCGAGATAGACGGCGAACGTCCAGGTCAGCATGCGCATCGCCACAGCGTAGGTACCGGCGGCGCGTCCGCCCTCGCGCTCGCCGGATCCTCATCCGATCTGCACCGGTTCCTCCCCTCGCCGCGCGGGTCACCGCCAGACTGGTTCTACTGGGCGCCATGGTCACACTCGGATTCCATTCCTCCCACGAGCAGATCGCGCCCGGCCCGCTGCTCGCGGCCGCGCAGCGAGCCCAGGACGTCGGCTTCGACGCGGCGATGTGCTCCGACCACCTCGCGCCGTGGAGCGCGCGGCAGGGCGAGTCGGGCTTCGCGTGGTCGTGGCTCGGTGCGGCGCTCGCGACGACCCGCCTGCCGTTCGGCGTCGTGACCGCGCCGGGCCAGCGCTACCACCCGGTGATACTCGCCCAGGCGATCGCGACGCTGGGCTCGATGTTCCCGGGCCGCTTCTGGGCCGCGCTCGGCTCGGGCGAGGCGATGAACGAGCACGTGACGGGTGACCGCTGGCCCACCAAGGCCGAGCGCGACGAGCGCCTGCGCGAGTGCGTCGAGGTGATCCGCGCGCTGCTCGCGGGCGAGGAGGTCACGCACCACGGGCGCGTCACCGTGGACCGGGCGCGCGTCTGGTCGCTGCCCGACGTCGATCCGCTGCTGATCGGCCCTGCCGTCACCGCCGAGACGGCGCGCCGGCACGCCGACTGGGCGGACGGACTCGTCACGGTGAACCAGCCGGTGGAGTCGCTGCGAAGGGTCGTCGACGCGTACCGCGACGCGGGCGGCCGGGGCGACCTGGCGCTCCAGGTCCACGTGGCGTGGGGAGCCGACGACGAGGCCGCCTTCGCCGTCGCGCACGACCAGTGGCGCTCGAACCTCCTGCCGCCCAGCGTGAGCTGGCACCTCGAGACACCCGAGCAGTACGACGCCGTCGCGGGCCTCGTCCGGCCCGAGGAGGTGCGTGGCACCGTGCTCGTCGAGCACGACGCGCAGCGGCTCGCGGACCGTGTCGCCGACATGGTCGCGTGCGGGTTCGACGCGGTCTACCTGCACCATGTCGGCCGGCAGCAGGACGCGTTCCTCGACGCGGCGGGAGCGGAGATCGTGCCGCGGCTGCGCGCGGCCGCTCCCACCGCCGGGGCGGGGGTGCGCTCATGAGGATCAGCGACACCGGCGACCTCTGGTGGAAGAACGCCGTCGTCTACTGCCTGGACGTCGAGACCTACATGGACTGGGACGACGACGGCGTCGGCGACTTCCCCGGCCTCGTGCAGCGGCTCGACCATCTTGCCGACCTCGGCGTGACCTGCCTGTGGCTCATGCCGTTCTACCCGACCGCGGAGCGGGACGACGGCTACGACATCACCGACTTCCTCGGCGTCGACCCGCGCCTGGGGGACCTGGGTGACGTCGTCGAGCTGGTCCGCACGGCCCGGGACCGCGGTATCCGCGTCATCGTCGACCTCGTCATCAACCACACCTCCGACCGCCACCCCTGGTTCCGCAGCGCGCGCCGATCGACCGACGGCCCGTTCCGCGACTTCTACGTGTGGCGCTCCGACGAGCCGCCGTCCACGAAGGAGCAGGTCGTCTTCCCCGACCAGGAGGAGGGGATCTGGACCCTCGACGAGAAGACCGGCGAGTGGTACCGGCACCGGTTCTACCGCCACCAGCCGGACCTCAACACCGCGAACCCGGCCGTGCGGGACGCCATCGCCAAGACGATCGGCTTCTGGCTCGAGCTCGGCATCTCGGGCTTCCGCGTCGACGCGGTCCCGTTCGCGCTGACCGACGCGGCCGCCAACCCTGGCGACGAGATCGAGGACCCCCACGACATGCTCCGCGTGCTGCGCGCGTTCCTCGGCCGCCGCTCCGGCGACGCCATCCTCATGGGAGAGGTCAACCTGCCCTACCCGGACCAGGCACGGTTCTTCGGCGACGGGCAGCCCGGCGACGCCGACCCGGGCGGCGTGACGAGCACCGAGCTGACGATGCAGTTCGACTTCAACGCGATGCAGGCGATGTACCTGGCGTTCGCGCGCCACGACGCCGGACCGCTCGCCGCGTCGCTGCGGTCCCGCCCCCCGATCCCGCGCGACACCCAGTGGGCGACGTTCGTGCGCAACCACGACGAGCTCACCCTCGACAAGCTCACCGACGACGAGCGCGCCGAGGTCTTCGCCGCGTTCGGCCCGGAGGAGGAGATGCAGCTCTACGGGCGCGGGCTCCGTCGCCGGCTGCCACCGATGCTGGGCGGAGAGCCGCGTCGGCTGCGGATGGTCTACTCGCTGCTCTTCGCGCTGCCAGGGACCCCCGTGCTGTTCTACGGCGAGGAGATCGGGATGGGCGAGAACCTGGACGTTCCGGGCCGTCTCGCCGTGCGCACCCCCATGCAGTGGACCTCCGGGGCGAACGGTGGGTTCTCGCGCGCTCCCGCACGGCGCCTCACCGCCCCCCTGCCCGACGACGGGTACGCACCCGAGCACGTCAACGTCGCCGACCAGCAGCGCGACCCCGACTCGCTCCTGTCGTTCGTGCGGCTGCTCGCGCACCGGTACCGCGACTGCCCCGAGCTGGGCTGGGGCGACGTCGAGGTGCTGGACCAGCCGGTGGCCTCGGTCCTCGTGCTGCGCACCACCTGGCAGGACGCGTCGATGCTCACGCTGCACAACCTCTCGCCCGATCCCGCTGTCGTGCCGCTCGCGCTCGGCGAGCTGCCCGAGGGCACCCGGCTCGTGGACCTCCTCGACCACGAGGACGTCGAGCCCACCGCGGCCGGGACCGCCGAGGTCCGGCTCGACGGCTACGGCTTCCGCTGGCTGCGCGTCACCTGTCCGGGGTCGCGCCGGGTCCTGTGACGTCGACGGCGGTCAGTCGTGCGTCGGCTCGTCGGGGTCCGGCGGCGGCCCGGGCGACCGCGGGGTGACGGGCTCGGGCTCGCTGGGCCGCGGTTCCGCCGGCGGCCCGGGCGACCGCGGGGTGACGGGCTCGGGCTCGCCGGGTCGAGGTTCCGGCGGCGAACCGGGGGACGACGGCGGCCCGACGGTCGGTTCGTCGTGCGCGGGATCGGGGACGGTCATGACGGCACCTCCGTGTGCGTGCGGGACGCCGTACCGGCGTCGTTCCCGACGCTAGACCCGGGCCCGTCCGCTCGCGCGCGGCGACCTACCCTGGGGTGCGTGACCTCGTTCGCGTCTGACAACTACGCCCCCGCCCATCCCGACGCCCTCGCCGCGCTGGCCGCTGCGAGCGCAGGCCACGCGGTGCCCTACGGGGAGGACCCGTGGACGGCGCGGCTCCAGGACGTGGTGCGGGACCGGTTCGGCCCGGACGCGACGGCGTTCCCGGTGCTCACCGGCACAGGTGCCAACGTCGTCGCCCTGATGTCGATGCTGCCGCGCTGGGGGGCCGTCGTCGCGACCGAGCACGCGCACCTGAACACCGACGAGAACGGGGCGCCCGAGCGGGTCGGCGGGATCAAGGTCCTGACCGTCCCCGCACCCGACGGCCGGCTGACCCCGTCCGCGGTCGAGCGCTTCGCCGCCGACCTGGGTGACCCGCACCGCGCGCAGCCCCTCGTCGTCTCCATCACGCAGGCGACGGAGCTGGGCACGGTGTACACACCGGCGCAGATCCGCGCGGTCGCCGACGCCGCGCACGCACGGGGCATGCGCGTCCACCTCGACGGGTCGCGCCTCGCGAACGCCGCGGCGTCGCTGGGCGTGCCGCTGCGCGCCCTGACGACGGACGTCGGCGTCGACGTGCTGTCCTTCGGCGGGACGAAGAACGGCCTCGCCCTGGGCGAGGCCGTGGTCGTGCTCGACCCCTCGTCGGTGGACGGCGTCGAGTTCGTGCGCAAGTCCACGATGCAGCTCGCGTCGAAGCTGCGCTACGTCTCCGCCCAGCTCCTCGCGCTGTTCGAGCCCGGGACCGGCGCGGACGCCGCCGACGAGCTGTGGCTGCGCAACGCCCGGAACGCGAACGTGATGGCCACCCGGCTCCGGGCCGGCCTCGTCGCCGCGGGAGCCGTCCAGGCCACGGGCGTCCCGCTGCCGGACGACGGGCCGCCCGTCGCGGCGTCGGGCATCGTGCTGACGCAACCGACCGAGGCCAACGCCGTGTTCGCGACGCTGCCCCGCGACGTCGCGCAGCGTCTGCACGAGCGCCACCGGTTCTACGACTGGGGACCGGGCGAGACCCCGGACCGCGTCGAGGTGCGCTGGATGTGCTCCTGGGACACGACGACGACCGACGTGGACGCCTTCGTCGCCGACCTCCGCGTCACCACCACCCCCTCGCCGAGGTAGTACCCCAGCGAGGCCCCGGTACTACGTCGCGTCGTCGGGTAGTGCGTCGGCGACGGTGCGGGCGACCTCCGGCAGGGCGAGGTAGCCCGCGGGGACGCGACCGTCGAGCAGCACCGCGGCGGCGTGGTGCCCCGGCGCGGCGTTCGACACGACGAGGTCCTCGATCGCCGCGACGCCGACCGGCGCGCCCGGGCCCGACGGCGGCCCTGGCTCGAGCGGGAACGCGTCCGGTCCCAGCCCGTGCAGCGCGAGGGGGTCGCGCCGGTCCCGGACCGCGACCCAGCGGTCCACCGGCGCAGGCACGCGCAGCGGCGCACGCGTGGCGAGGGCGTCGCGGATCCCGCGGATCGCGAGCGGCGAGCCGAGCGTCAGGAGCAGCGGGACGTCCCAGCGCCCGGCACCCGCGTCCTCGCGCAGCACCGAGTACGCGACGACCGACCCGAGCGAGTGCCCGACGACGACGGCCGGCTCGTCCGTCGGCATCGCGGCGGCGACGGCGTCGTCGATCACGTTCCTGACCTCGGGGTCGTGCAGGTACGCCCACACGTCGCGCACGAGCAGCACGAGCACGGCCGCGCTGAGCCCGGGGACACGGTCCAGCGCGGACAGCAGCGCGTTGACCCAGCCACCGAGATCACCCAGCCCACCGAGGGCCAGGACGTCGTCCGTGCCGGCCCCGCGCAGCACCTCGGTGGCGACGGCGGCGAGGAACGCCAGCTCGTCGTCGGGAAGGTCCGCGACCCGCCGGCGGTCGAGCGTGACCGCCTCCGTGCGTGTCCCCGGGACCGCGTGCACGGTGACGGGCGGGACGCTCGTGCCGGCCTCGCGCGTGAGTGCCGCGAGCGTGTCACCGTAGTAGACGAACGTCGCGTCGTCGTCGCTGATGTCCCGCGGCGACCCGGCCGCCATGAGCCCCGCGGCGAGGACGGAGCGCCACGTCCGCTCCAGCTCCTCCGGGTCGAGGCCCTGGTTGTCGCGGCCGTGGAGCAGCACGAGTCGGGTCACGGCGTCGAACCTACCCGCCCCCTCCCGCACCTGCCCGACGCCGTCCGTCGGGTTCGCCCCGCCCGTGCGGACGGTCTACGGTCTGACCGAGGCCCCACCCCCAGGAGGTACCCATGACCGGTCACACCACGACCTGCAGCGTCCACGTCGCCCGCCCGCCCGAGGTCGTCTGGTCGCAGATGGTCCACCCGGGCGCACGCTGGATGCTCGGCATGAACGTCGAGACGGACTACCGGCCCGGCAGCCCGGTGACGTTCGAGGGGCACTACATGGGTCGCGAGTTCGCCGACTGGGGGAAGGTCCTCGAGGTGGAGCGGCCGCACCTGCTGCGGTTCACCCACTTCTCCGCCACGATGGACCTGCCCGACGAGGCCGAGAACTACCACGACATCGCGATCACGCTCGAGCCCGACGAGGCGGGGACCCAGGTCACCGTCGTCGAGACGAACATCGAGTCGGCGGAGCGCGCCGAGCGCGCCAACGCGCTGTGGTGCAAGGCGCTCGGGACGCTCGCCGGTCACGACTGAGCGGCACGTGGGTCCCCGTCAGGCGGTACGACGGCGGTGGGCCCGGATCAGGACCAGCCCGGCACCGGTGAGGATCAGCAGCACGCCGGTCCCTGCCGCGAGCGCGGCGTCGGTCCCGGTCGTGGCGAGCGGTCCGCCGTCGTCGGACGCCGTGTTGGTGAGCGTCACGAGCACAGGGCCACCGGCCGCGATGGTCACGACCGCGACCTCCTCGCCGTCGACGGTGAGGACGGGGGTGCCCCACTCGACGCCGTCGACCTCGGGCAGGTCGACCTCGGCGATGGTGACCGCGGTCCCGACGGGCAGGTCCTGCGGACCCTCGACGACCGTCCCGTCGGCGAGCAGCGTGAGCCGGCCCGACGTCGCGCCCGCGTAGGTCGCGCCGTCCGGCACGGCCGCCGACCAGGTCGCGGTGAGCTCGGTGTCCCCCGGCACGTCGTCCGCCGCGTCACCGACCACGTCCTTCGCGACGGCGAACCCGCCGACCCCCTGGTCCGCCGTGTTGGTGACCGTGACGAGCGTGTTCTCGTCCTCCCCGACCGTGACGGTCGCGGGGCTGAACGACGGCGTGCCCCAGGCGACGCCGTCGACCGGCGGCAGGTCCGCCTCCGTGTACGACACGACGGTGCCGACCGGCAGGTTCTGCGGCCCGTCGACGACGGTGCCGTCCGCCGGGACCTCCAGGGAACCGCCGACCAGGACGCCCTCCAGCTCGTACGAGTACGCGACCGTGAAGACGGTGTCCGGGGCCACCAGGTCGGCCCGGTCGCCGGTCACCTCCTTGGCGGCGGAGAAGCCGCCGGTCGCGAGCGCGTCCTGCGTCGTGTTGGTGAGCGTGACGAGCGTGCTCTCGTCCTCGCCGATCGTCACGGACCCCGGCGAGAAGGTCGGCGCGCCCCACACCACGCCGTCGACGTCCGGCAGGTTCACCTCCGTGAACGTCACGACCGTGCCGACCGGCAGGTCCTGCGGGCCGTCGACGACGGTCCCGTCGGCCAGGACCGTCAGCGTGCCGGTCGTCGCGCCGTCGTACGTGAAGACGTCGGGGACCTCCGCGGTCCACTCGACCTGGAACTCGGTGCCGCCCGGGACGAGGTCGGCGGTGCCGCCCGTGACGGACTTGGCGAGCGCGAAGCCACCCACCTGGGCGTCGGCCGTGTTCGTCAGGACGACGCCTGCGCTCGTGTCACCCGTCCCGATCGTGACGGAGGTGGGCGAGAACTCGGGGGTTCCCCAGTCGACGCCGTCGACCTCGGGCAGGGGCTCGACCTCGACGAACGTCACGACCGTGGCCTCGGGGAGGTCCTGCGGCCCGTCCACGACGGTCCCGTCCGCGAGCACGGTGAGGGTGCCCGACGTCGGCCCGTCGTACTCCGCGCCGTCCGGGAGCTCGGCCGCCCACTCGACATCGAAGGCCGCGTCGACGGGCACGGCGCGCGACGCGCCTCCCGTCATGGCCTTGCTCAGCGAGAACCCGCCGATCTCCTCCTCCGCGTCCGCCGTGTTGGTGAGCGTCACCTCGACGCCCGTCGCCCCCTCGACGATCGTGATCGGTGACGCAGGGTCGATCGTCGGGGTCCCCCAGACCACGCCGTCGACCTCGGGCAACGGCTGCCGCTCGGTAAGCGTGACCGTCGTGCCGACCGGAAGGTCGTCCGGGCCGTCCACCACGGTCCCGTCGGCCAGGACCGTCAGCGTGCCCGACGTCTCGCCGTCGTAGTCGACCCCGTCCGGGACGCTCGCGGTCCAGTCGACCGCGAACTCTGTGTCGTCCGGGACCAGCCCGGCGGCGTCACCGGTCACGGACTTGGCGACCGTGAACCCCCCGACGACCGCGTCCGCGGTGTTGGTGAGCGTGACCGCGACGCCCGAGGCGCCCTCGACGACCGTGATCGGGGACGCCGGGCTGAACGAGGGCTCGCCCCAGACGACGCCGTCGACCTCGGGCAACGGCTGCTGCTCGGTGAGCGTGACCGTGGTGCCGACCGGAAGGTCGTCCGGGCCGTCCACCACGGTCCCGTCGGCCAGGACCGTCAGCGTGCCCGACGTCTCGCCGTCGAACTCGACCCCGTCCGGGACGGTCGCGGTCCAGTCGACCGCGAACTCTGTGTCGTCCGGGACCAGCCCGGCGGCGTCACCGGTCACGGCCTTGGCGACCGTGAACCCCCCGACCACGACCTCGCCACCTCCGTTCGCGGTGTTGACCACCGTGACCGTGACGGTCTGGTCCTCGGCGATCGTGAACTGCACCGGGTCGCCCAGCGGCTCCCCGTCCACCTGGATCACGGGCGTGCCCCACTCGACACCGGGGACGTCCGGGAGGTCCGTCTCGCTGATCGTCACGACCGTGCCCACCGGCAGGTCGGGGCCGTAGACGAGCTCGCCGCTGATGGGGACCGTCAGCGTGTCACCGCCGGTCGTGCCGTCCGGCTCCTCGTACGTGTAGTCGACGTCGAACGTCGTGTCGGCCGGCACGTCCGCCGACGCCTCGCCCGTCACGGTCTTCTGCACGCCGAAGCTCGACGACGGGATGCAGTCGAACGGACCGGGGCCGATCCACGGGTAGTTGTGCATCTCGAGCCCGCCGGGGACCGACTCGTCCCCGAACGTGAGGTTCCCGCCGATCAGCACGCGACCGTTGGTGCTGGTCATGAACGTCGCGTCGGCCTGGGGCGCGAGGATCGTGCCGAGGAACTGGTCAGCACGGCCGAGCGCCAGGTCCGTGGTGTCCTCGAAGTTCCACAGGATGCGGGAGGCCCAGCTGCCGAAGCCGGGGGTCGCGAGCCCGTTGATGAACGGCTCCCCGTTGCCCTCCCAGTAGTTCGGGCTGACGTCCACGGGCGCGTCCCCGGTGACGTTGATCGCGATCGCGGTCCCGTCCGGGATGTCCGCGAAGACGATCTCCGTCACGCCCGCGAGCGCCGCGGCGTCGACGGAGAAGACCTGCGGGTCGTCCGTGCCCGAGCCGGTGAACGTGACCTGGCTGCCCGCGACGACGGCGGGGGCGGTGGTCGACCAGCCGCCGATCGTCGCCGACGTGTCGGAGATGACCGTGCCGAAGTCGGCCCAGTCCGCGATCGCCTCGGCGCCCATGCTCTCGGTGACGGGGGCGTCGGCGCCGGGCGTCGTGCCGGCCGTCGACAGCGTGCCGCCGCCGGTGACCGTGTCCCCCACGTCCACCGCACCGCCGCTGGGGAGCGTCGATCCGACCGTGACGCTCGTCCCGGCCGCGATCTCGAGCCCGCCGGCGACGGCGAGCATCACATCGCCGTCCGGCGGGGTGATCTGCGACCCGGCGCCGACGCTGCCGACGCTGAAGTTCCCCGGGGCGTCGATGAGCGCGTCGCCCGCGACCACGAGCAGGCCTTCCGACTCCGCGGCGCTCGCCGTCGCGTGGTAGTCCCCGCCCGAGTAGACCGCGACGTTCTGGTCCGTGAAGAGCGGTGGCAGCGGGCCGACGTCCGGGATGTCGTCCGGGTCCGGGCAGAACCCGATGGCGGCGGACGCCGGACGCGCCTGCGGGCCGGTCACGAGGACCACGGCGCCGACGAGGGCGAGCATCGAGGCGACGAGGGCGGCAACGACCCGCCGGCTGCGGTCGAGGGCCCGGGTGCGCGTGATCGATCGGGGGTGCATCGTGCTCTTCTCGTTCGACGGTCGCGACGCCAGGTCGTGGTGCCGCTCGGTGGAGATGGGACGCGCCCCCGGTTGCATCATGACGCGACCCACGCTGTGGGACCGGTCACGACGCGCGCTCGACTACCGTGTCAGACGGAGGTGTCCGTGTCGTCTCGTGCCCGCATCGTCTGGATCGTCCTCGCCGTCGTGACCACCGTGGTGGCGGTGGCCGCCGTGGTCTGGTTCGTGGACCGCCCCGACCCGGGACCGGCGCCGTCGAGCCCGGGCGAGCCCGCGCCGTCGGGCACGACCACCCCGCCCGCGCCCATCACCCCGCCTGCCGAACCGCTCGCCGGGTGGACGCTCGAGCAGAAGGTCGGCCAGCTCCTCATGGTCGGGGTCGACGTCGCGGACCCCCGGCAGGTGAGCTACGACGCCGTGACGGAGCACCACGTCGGGAACGTGTTCCTCGCGGGGCGGTCGCAGGCGGGGACGGGCGCGACCGCGGACCTCACGGCGTCGTTCACGGACCTCGTCTCGGACGGCACGACGCACGGCGCCCCCCTCTTCGTCGCGACCGACCAGGAGGGCGGCAACGTCCAGGTGCTGCGCGGACCGGGGTTCTCGGACATCCCCGCGGCGGTGGACCAGGCGGGCCTCGGCCCGGACGACCTTCGCGACGCCGCGACGACCTGGGGCTCCGAGCTCGCGTCCGCGGGCGTGAACCTCAACCTGGCCCCGGTGATGGACCTCGTGCCGGCGGGGTCGGCGGCGCAGAACCCGCCGATCGGGTACTTCGGGCGCAGCTACGGCTTCACCCCCGAGGACGTCACGTCGCACGCGAACGCGTTCTCCGCCGGGATGGAGGCGTCCGGGGTCGACGTGACGATCAAGCACTTCCCGGGGCTCGGCCGCGTCGCGGAGAACACCGACACGGACGCGGGCGTCACCGACGACGTCACGACGCGCGACGACGAGTCCGTGGCCGTGTTCGCGTCCGGGATCGACGCCGGTGCGGCGTTCGTGATGACGTCGACGGCCGTCTACACGAAGATCGACCCCGACCACCCGGCCGCGTTCTCGCCCGTCGTCGTCGACGGCATGCTGCGCGGCGACCTCGGGTTCGACGGGGTCGTGATCACCGACGACGTCTCGGCCGCGGCCCAGGTGCAGGACTGGTCCCCCGCGCAGCGGGCCGTCCTGACGATCGAGGCGGGCGGCGACATGGTCCTCGCCTCCGCCGACCCGGGCGTCGTGCCCGCGATGGCCGACGCGCTCGTCGAGCGCGCGACGACGGACCCCGCGTTCGCCGCCCGGGTGGACGCCTCGGTCGTGCGGGTCCTGGCCGCGAAGGAGCGGCTCGGCGCGGGGGCGGACGGGTAGCGGATCGGCAGCGGACCGTCAGGACGGCGCGGAACGCTCGTGCAGCACGACGACCTCCTGTCGTCGCGCTGCACGACGACCCACGGAAGGACACGCGATGAAGCGCATGCACATGCTCGGAGACCGGCTCCTCGGCGCCCTGCTCCCCTCGGCCCGGGCCGAGGCCAAGGACTACTACTGCTGGTACAACTACTTCTCGGGCGGGCGCGTCGAGAAGTGCTGCCGCATCATCCCGATCAACACGACGTACTGCAACTGGCTCTGAGCCCGCGGCTCGGCACCCACGCTGAGCCGGCGGAGTCCGTCCCGCCGCTGCCCCGGACCGTCACGGTCCGGGGCAGCGCGCGTCTACCCGGTCGCTCGGCGCTCTCTCAGCTACCCGGTCGCTCGCGCTCACTCGGCGGCGAGCAGCCGCGCGACCGGCAGCCGCCGCAGAGACCGCACCGGCCACCAGGCGGCCACCAGCGCGAGGACGACACCGCCCACCGCCGCGCCGACCGCCGCGGCCCAGACGGCGCCGGGCACGTCGTCCGCGAGCACCGCCGCGGTCCCGAGCGCCAGGCCGGCCCCGACGAGGGACCCGACGACCCCGACCGCGGTCGCCTCGACGAGGACCATCCGGCCCACCGTCCCCGAGCGCCACCCCACCGCGTCGAGCAGCGCGAGCTCCGCCGCGCGCTCGCGCACCGCGACGTAGAGCACGTCCGCGACGGTCACCGCGCCGAGCAGCGCCACGAGACCGGCGGCGACGAAGTCCGCCGCCCGGACCTGCAGGGTGACCGCGTCGCCGAGGACCGTCCCGGTGACGGCACCGCGGAACGCGACGGACACCGCGGCGAGGACACCGACGGACCCGACGCCGAGCGCGAGCGCGAGCGCCCCGACGAGGGAGCGTCCGGGTGCGCGCGCCACGTTGAGGAGGGCGAGCGTCGTGACCCGGCGCGGTGACCATGCCCGCCCGACGTGGGTGACGGGGACCCGCGTCGCGGACCCGGGGTCGGCGAGCGACGCCCGCCAGGCCGGTGCGAGCGCGGACGCCGCGCCGAGCGCGATCGCCGCGGGCACCGCGAGCAGGACGAACGACGGCACGAGGGTGACGCCGAGCAGCGGCGCGCCGACCACGGCGACGAGCACGCCGACCAGGCCGGCCGCCCCGCTGACGACGAGCGTCTCCAGGAGGACGAGCCCGAACAGCCGTCGGCGGGGCCACCCGACGCAGGCGAGGACGGCGAGCTCGGTGGACCGGACGCGGACGGCCGAGCTCGTCGCGTTCCCGACCGCGAGCGCGCACGCGACGAGGACGAGGACCGCCAGGACGAGGCTCTTCGTGTCGACCGCGGTGACGATCGCGGTCGCCACGTCCTTCTCCAGGTGCGGGTCGCCGACGACGAGCGCGGGCCGGCCGAAGGCGCCCGCGGGGACCGGCGCCGGAACCTGGGTCGTGGACGACCCCACGAGCAGGTCGACGTGCAGGCCGGTCGTCTCGTGGATGCGGTCCGCGACCGCCCGCACCCGCTCCTGGGACCGGTCGTCGAGCCCGACGTCGCCCTCGACACGCACGCGCAGCGACGCGATGGGTGCCGCGGACTCGACGGGGAGCGCGTCGTCGCCGTGCACGTACCCGGCGAGGGACCCCACGGCGTCGAGCGACGTCACGAGCGCCGGCCGCTGCCCGGCCCAGCCGGAGATCGCGGGCCCGGGCAGGAGCGGCCGGTCGCCGAGCGCGGCCCGGCTCGCGTCGTCGGCACCGATCGCACCCACCGGGGCGGACGGTTCGAACGGGAGCGTCGCGAGCTCCGGGCCGGAGTCGACGAGGGCGGGGTCGAACGTGCCGACGGCGCGCAGCGTGACGGTCGTGCCCGGGTCCGGCGGCGCATACCGGGCGACCGCCCGTGCCGCGACGTCGGCCGACGTGACGGGGACCGGGTTCCGCGCCGGGTCGTCACGGAACGCGGACCCCCACTCGTCCCCCGTGACGTCGACCGGGCCGGACGTCGCAGGCCCGACGGTGCGGACGGCGTCCACGAGCGTGCTCGCCGACGGCCCGGCCACCGTCGAGGGCGCCAGGAGCCACGGGGGCGCGCCCGGACCGGGCGGCGCACCGAGCGTCTCGAGCAGCCGGGCGTGGACGTCGTCGGCGTCGATCTCGAGCCGACCGAGCTCGGTCCCGGTCCCCTGGTGCGAGGCGGACGCGTCGAGCACGTCGAGGGCGGAGCTCACGACGCGCGACGACAGCACGGTGGCCGCGGCGTCCGCCGGCAGCCGCTGGACCTCGAGCGACACCTGCTGGTCGAGCCCGCCACGGGTCGCCGCGAGCACCGGCAGCTCACCGGGCGTGGCCCCGTCGCCCGCGCCGAGGTACCTGCCGGACACCACCGACCGGTCGAGCCCGCCCAGCGCCGCCTCCTGCTCGGGGTCGACCGCGGCGACGAGGAGCGGGACCGTGACCCCGACCCATGCGGTCGGGGCGTCGGGCGCCCCCTCGACCGACCCGGCGGACGACCAGCAGGCGAAGGACTCGCGGTCCTGCGGCGCGAACCTGTCCACGTCCTGGTCGGTCCGGTCCCCCCACGCGCAGTTCTCGTGCGCCCCGTCGGCGTCGTGCTCGACGATCGTGGGGTCGGCCGGTACGTCACCCGCCTCGTACACGACCCCGGCCTCCCACGGCTCACCGGGGACGAGCTCGAGCGGGTGCGTCGTCGCGTAGAGGTAGGAGTCGCCGTCGGGCACCGTCGTGGTGCCGCGGTCGGAGACGACGGTCGGTCGTAGGCGCAGGAGCTGGCGCTCGGCGTCCGGGTCGAGGTAGGACGACAGGTCCACAGGTACCGCGACGTGCTGCATCACGTACCCGACCGTGGCGAGCGGCGCCGCGACGTCGACGCCGGGAAGGGTGCTGACCTGCTCCCACTGCGCGGCCGTGATCCCACCGACCGCGGAGGCGACGTCGTCAGCGCGGACGAGCCCCGAAGCCGCCTCGACCGTGTCCGCGGGCCGGACGAGGATGTCGTACAGCGGGCGCGCGTTCGCCTCCACGGTGCCCGACGCCTCCAGCCGGGAGACCTCCGCGGTCGAGGCGAGGAGGGCGAAGCTCGCGACGGCGACCGCCACGGCCAGCACGGTCGCCACCGCCCGCCCGAGCCCGTGCCGGAGCTGGGACACCACCAACGAGATCACTGCACCGCCCCCGGCGCGAGCACGGTCGCGACCCTGCCGACCACGGCGTCGACGGGGACGAAGCCCCAGAGCCGCGAGTCCACGCTCGCCTCCGGTGCGTCACCCAGCACGACGAGGCTGTCCGGCGGGACGACGTCACCCGACCGCGCACCGACGACGCCCAGCACCTCGGCGGGCACCGGGTGGCCCGGTCCCGCCGCGACGCGCTTCACGACGAGGCCGCCCGCCTCGTCCGGGACGTCGGTCGGGACGGGAGCGACGAGCGCGCCGTCGAGCACGACGACGTCCCCCGGGCGGGCACGGCGCCCGCGCACCACCAGCACGCGGGTCCCCGGACCGTAGGCCGGTCCCATGCTCGCGCCGCTGACGGACACGACCAGGAGGCGGCGGCGGGCTACGACGGCGAGGACCCCGACGGCGAGGACCCCGAGCGCGACGGATACGAGCGCGACCGCGCCGCGCGGGGTCATGCCGCGGCCGTCCGGCCGTCGAGGAGGTGCACGGTGCGCTCGCACTCGGCGGCCAGGAGCGGGTCGTGCGTGGACAGCACGATCGTCATCGGGTGGGTGTCCCGCAGCCCGAGGAGCAGGTCGAGGACCGCGCGCCCCGTCCGCGAGTCCAGGTTCCCGGTGGGCTCGTCCGCGACGAGGAGCCGAGGCCGCACGACGAGCGCCCGCGCGATCGCCACCCGCTGCTGCTGACCTCCCGACAGTGCCGAGGGCAGCGCGTCCTCGCGCCCGCCCAGCCCGACGGCGTCGAGCAGCTCGCGCGCCCGGTCCACCGCACCGGCCCGCTGCGACCGCTCCGGCAGCAGCGGCACGAGGACGTTGTCGAGGACGCTCAGGGCCGGGAGCAGGTGGAAGCGCTGGAAGACGAAGCCGACGCCCCGCCGATACCGGGTGAGGCGCCCGCGCGGTGCACCCACGAGCTCCTCCCCGTCGACCTGGATCGAGCCGGAGTCCGCACGCTCGATCGCGCCCACGAGGTGCAGCAGGGTCGACTTCCCCGAGCCCGAGGGACCGGTCAGGGCCGTGATGCTACCGGGCTCGAGCTCGAGGTCGACGTGGTCGACGGCCACGAGCCGGTCGCGCTGCCCGAGCGGGAACGACCGGACCACCTGCTCGAGACGGACGTGCGCGCCGTGCGGGGCGTCAGCACCCGGCGACGCCTCCGGTCGAGCTGCCCGGGTGACGAGGCGCGTCGTGGATCCTCTGGTCGGCATGCTGCCGGTCCTCTCTACGACGGGTAGCCGAGCGACGCCACGAGACGACGCAGCCGTGAGCTCGGCTCGATGCCGAGCTCGCGGCCGTACATCTCGCGGCAGCGGCGATAGGTGGCGATGGCCTCGGAGGGCCGGTCGGTGCGGATGAGCGCGACCATGAACAGCTCGTTCAGACGGTCGCGGAAGGGGTGCGCCACGAGGAGCGGCCCGAGCGCGTCGAGCACGTCCCGCGAGCGACCGAGCGCCAGGCTCACCTCGGCGTGGTCCTCCAGGACGCGCAGCCGCCGGTCGTCGAGACCGCCGGCGACGGCGCGCAACGTCGGGGCGCTCACGTCCGCGAGCGCCGGGCCCCGCCACAGCTCGAGCGCCCCGGCGAGCAACGTCTCCGCAGCGACCAGGTCGTCGGCGCGCCGGGCGGCCTGCGCCGCGACCACGTCCGCCTCGAACCGCGCCAGGTCGGTCGCCGTGGCGCCGGGCCGCAGGAGGTACCCGGGCGCCGCGGTCACCAGGACCGCGGTGGGGTCGTCGTGCCCGGCCGCCGCGAGCGCCTTGCGCAGCTCGGACACGTGCCCCTGCACCTTCGTCACGGCGCTCGCCGGCGGGTCGTCGACCCAGAGCGTGTCCACGATCGCGCTGGTCGTGACGACGCGTCCCTTGCCGAGCACGAGCGCGGCGAGCAGGGCCCGGCGGCCGGGCCCTCCGAGCGCCATCTCGCGGCCGTCGACGCGGGCGCGCAACGGGCCGAGGACGTCGATCTCCAGGGTCACGGCGCACCTCCCGCCGTGGCCGCCGCACGCTCCTGGTACCCGTCGGCCTGGAGCCGGAAGAGTGTGGCGTACTCGCCGTCGAGCCCCATCAGGGCGTCGTGGTCCCCGCTCTCGAGCACCGTGCCATCGGCCAGCACGACGATCCGGTCGGCGTCGCGCACCGTGCTGAGCCGGTGCGCGACGAGCAGCGTCGCACGGCCGCTGCCCACGGCGCGCAGCGTCGCGTACAGGTCCGCCTCCGCGCGCGGGTCCAGGCCCGAGGACGGCTCGTCGAGGACGAGCAGCTCGGCGTCCTCGCGCAGGAACGCACGCGCGACCGCGACCCGTTGCCACTGCCCGCCCGAGAGGACGACGCCCGCGCCGTCGTCCTGCGTCCCGTTCTGCGGGTCCGCGTCGTCCGGCTCCGGTGCCAGGCCCGCGAACATGCGGGTGAGCATCGTGTCGTATCCCCGTGGCAGGGCGCCGAGGACCCCGCCGACGCCGGCGACCGACGCCGCGTGCTCGACGGCGCCCGGCTGCGCGGCGCGTGCGAGGTCACCGAGCGCGACGTTCTCCCGCGCGGTGAGCTCGTAGCAGACGAAGTCCTGGAAGACCGTCGCGATGCGGGCACGCAGGACGGCGGGGTCGATCGTCGCGACGTCGACGCCGTCCCAGGTGACCCGGCCCCGGGTCGGCTCGTAGAGCCGGCACAGCAGCTTGACCACCGTCGACTTGCCCGCGCCGTTCGCCCCGACGAGCGCCACGCGCGAGCCCACGGGGATCTCGAGGTCGAGGTCCTGCAGGACCCACGGGCTGTCCTCGGCGTACCGGAACCACACCTTCTCGAAGCGGATGCCCGCCGGTTGCGCGGCCGGTCCGGTGGGTGCGATGGGCGAAGCGTGTGCGGGACGCACGGCCACCGTGCCCGCCACCTCGGAGCCGGGCTCCGCGCCGGACGCTGGTCCAGGCTCCGAGCCGGGATCTGGAGCGACGATCTCGACGTACCGGCCGAGCAGGACGAGCGCCTCGTCGAGCACCCCGACCTGCCCGACGATGGCGGCCACGGCTGTCTGGACCGCCCCGAGCGCGGCGACGAGGAGGGCGACGTCGCCCACGCTGCCCGACCCGTCGGCGATCCGGAGGACCGCGTGGAGCAGGACCGCGCCGGAGACCAGTGCGGTGAGCAGCGCGAGCAGCGTCTCGGTCCGCACCGTGACGCGGTCGACGTGCCGCTCGGTGGCGTGGACCGACCCGACCTCGTCGAGCATCTTGGCGCGGAAGTGCTCGCCGAGGCCGAAGAGGCGGATCTCCTTGGCCGTGCGCACGTCCGTGAGGAGCGTCGCGTAGAACAGCTGGCGACGGGACCGCGGGCTGTTGAGCGCCGTCGTCGAGCTGCGGAGGCGGCCGAGCCGCAGCTGCGCCACGAGGGCGGGCACAGCCGAGGCCAGCACGAGGCTCGCCGCGAGCGGCGACAGGACCGCCAGCGACACGGCGAACGCGGTCACGGTGACCAGCGACTGGACGACCGAGACGAAGGCCGCCGTGAGGATCATCGGCCCGGCCTCACCGGCGAGCCGCGCGAGCTGCAGGCGGTCGTGATACTCCGGGTCCTCGAGCTGCGCGATCCCGGCCGGCCGGACGACGGCACCGAACAGCGTCGTCTGCATGTGCAGGCTGACGCGTCGCCCGATCTCCTGGTCGAGGTACCGCGCGACCTGCGCGAGGACCGCGCCGAGCGCCCCGGTCACGGCGAGGCCGACGGCGAGGAGCAGGGCGAGCCGCGTCGTCAGTCCAGTGCCGAGCCCGTCGACCAGCGCCTTGGTGAGCCAGGCCGCGGCGACGGGGACGAGGCCGGCCAGCGCGACGGTCACGGCCCGTGCCACGACGGCGGCGGGCGCCGCGCGGTGGTAGAGCCGCATCGCGACGGCCAGCGCGCCGAGCCGGCCGCTCGCGGCCGCCCGCGGCCGGGCCCGGTTGCGTACGCCCATCAGCGGGTCGCGGTCGTGGTGGCGCCCGCCGACACGACGTCGGCCAGGACGAGGCCGGCGGCAAGGACCCGCGCGTCGGGGCCGACCAGGGCGTACGACGGCGTGCCGCGCAGGCCGAACGCCGCGCTGCACGGACCGCCGTGGGGCTCGCGCACCAGCGGTCCGGCGGGCCGGAGCTTCGCGGCGAGGTCGTGGGTGTCGTCCTCGCCGACGAGGACGGGGACGACCACGATCCCCTGGCCGGCGAGCAGCTCGGACTCCGCGACGAGCCCGGGTGCCTGCGTGACGCACGCCGCGCACGTCGTCGACGAGAACGCGACGAGCGTGCGCGCGCCGAGGAGGTCGTCGCGCGTGAGGATCTCGCCGTCCTCCCCCGCGGCCGCGAAGGGCGGGACGACGGCACCGACGGGGAGGTCCAGGGGTGTCGGCACGACGCCGGAGGCGCTCTCCCGCAGACCACCGGCCGCGGCGGCGTCGACGCGCAGCCGACGGATCACCGCGCCCGTGAGGGCGAGGTTGAGCAGGACGAGGACGGTCAGGACGACGACCGCGGCGGTGAGCACGGGCACGGTGAGGCCTCTCGGGTCAGGGACGGGACGCGGGGACGAGCAGCGCGGAGAGGTCGTCCAGGCGGCGGACCGCCTCGGTGGCGACGACCGCGACGACGCAGCACAGGAGCACGCCGGCCGGGTGGGGGTGGCTCGACGTCGCCGGGCCGGCGGCAGCGACCAGCGCGAGCACCGCGAGGAGGACGTTGCGCACGACGTGCCGGCCCGACACCTCGTCCGCGGCGCCGAAGCAGTGGCAGGCCGTGCCCGGGCGGTCGCGCTGCGCGCGGCGCAGCGCGACGGCGAGGACGAGCAGCAGAGCTGCGCCGCCCGTCCCGGCCGCCGCACCGAGCGGACCGACGAGCGCCGGCGCCGCGGGCTCGTCGACGGCGACGCGCACGAGCACCACCACGGCCAGCGCGAGCGCTGCCGCCGACTCGGCGACGACCACCACGACCGCGAGGCGGCCCGCCGCAGGGCGTCGACGCCGAGCGAGCGACGCCGTCGACCCGACGAACGCGGTCCAGCTGTCCGGCGTCCGCACCGCACTGTGGACAGAGGCGGCGAACACGCCTGAGACCACGAGGCACGCGACGATCCATGGGTACGACATGAGCCCCCCTTGGCCCTGCTCCAACCACGTCGTGAACATGAAACGGATCCGGGTCACGGACCGCTCCGTCGCGCCCAAGGATTGCGGGCCGCGGCCACCGATGTCAATACTGGCTGACTGGTCAGTAACAAGTTTCGAGAAACCGCTTGACCTGAGGGTCGCGGCGGGTGCACCCTGGAATGAGAGAGCGCTCTATCGACGACTATTCGGACAGCATCGACGCTGCCGCACCACGTCCGCAGTCGCTCTCGTGACCCGACCGACGTTCGAAGGAGCACGTCCATGCCCGCCTCCTCCCCGCCGCGCCACGCGAACCACCCGGCGTCCACCGCCCGCCCACGCACCCCGTCCCGACCGCGCAGTCGTGCCCTCGGCGCCGCGGCTGCCGTGCTGAGCCTGCTGACCCTCGGCGCCGTCTCCCAGTCCGCCGCTGCCGCCCCGGGCGACCCGGTCTCGCAAGGCCGCACCGCGACGTCGTCGAGCACCGAGTTCGACTGGAGCGCCGCGACCGCGGCGTTCGACGGCGACCGCGGCACCCGCTGGTCGAGCAAGGCCGCCGACGGCCAGTGGATCCAGGTCGACCTCGGCAGCGTCCAGGCGATCGACCGGGTCGAGCTCGACTGGGAGACGGCCTACGCGTCCGGGTACCGCATCGAGGTCTCGCCCGACGCCGCCTCGTGGTCGACCGCCTACACCACCACCACCGGCACGGGCGGCGACGAGTCGCTCGACCTCGACGCGAGCGGTCGCTACGTCCGCCTGACCGCCACCAAGCGCGCGACCCAGTGGGGCGTGTCGCTGTGGGAGCTCCAGGTCTTCGGCGGCGGGAGCGGCGACCCGGACCCGGACCCCGACCCGGACCCGGACCCCACCGCTGACGGGCTCCTGTCCTACGGGAAGTCGGGCTCGGCGTCGAGCTCGCAGGAGCAGGACCCGAACTGCTGGGACTGCACGCCGGACAAGGCGTTCGACCTCGACCCGGCGTCGCGCTGGGCCACGTCGTCCACGACGGGCTGGGTCGACGAGGGCTGGATCGCCGTCGACCTCGGCGCCCGGGCGCACGTCACGCAGGTCGTCCTGCAGTGGGACCCGGCGTTCGCGACGGGCTACGCCGTCGAGGTGTCCGACGACGGGTCGTCGTGGCGCAGCGTGTACTCCACGAGCTCGGGGTCGGGCTTCAAGGAGACCATCCCGCTCGACGCGGACGGCCGGCACGTGCGCGTGCACATGAACGACCGTGTCAGCGCGTACGGCTACTCCCTGTGGGAGTTCCAGGTCTACGGCACGGGCGGCGCCCCCACGCAGCCGCCGAGCGTGCCCGCCGACCCGGACTTCGACGACCTCGACCTCGTGTGGAGCGACGAGTTCGACGCGGCGTCGGGCACGCCGGCGAACGCCTCGAAGTGGCACATCGACCCCGGCTTCCCGCAGAACGCCGAGCACCAGGTGTACACGGCGTCGGGCAACGGCTTCCACGACGGGCAGGGGCACTTCGTCATCGAGGCCCGGCGCGAGAGCGTCGAGGGGCGTGAGTACACGTCGCACCGCATGAACACCTCGACGACGCTCAACAGCCAGTACGGCCGCTTCGAGGCGCGCATCAAGATCCCGTCGGGCGAGGGCCTGTGGCCCGCGTTCTGGATGATGGGTTCCGACTTCCTCGAGGGCCGCCCGTGGCCGTACAACGGCGAGATCGACATCATGGAGAACGTCGGGTTCGAGCCCACCATCACGCACTCGACGCTGCACGCGCCGGCGTACTGGGGCGCGGGCGGCCACGGCGGTCCGGCGACGCTGCCGGGCAACGCACGGTTCGCCGACGACTTCCACGTGTGGGCGGCCGAGTGGGACAGCGAGGGCATCCAGTTCTCGCTCGACGGCCGCGACACCTTCTACGCCTCCAAGGAGGTCGTGGAGTCCACCCGCGGCCCGTGGGTGTACGACCACGAGTTCTACCTGATCCTCAACCTGGCGGTCGGTGGCGACTGGCCCGGACCGCCCGACGCGAGCACCCCGTTCCCCTCCCGGATGCTCGTCGACTACGTGCGGGTCTACGAGTGACCCGCGCCTGAGCCGTTCCTCCACGGCTCGACCCGGTGCCCGGCGGTGCGGTGCTGCTCCCGCGCCGTCGGGCCCCGCTCTCGCGGGCACGTCCGCACCGGTCAGGGGCACGGGAGCGGTATAACTGACGACATGTCCCCTCGCCCCAGCGACCCGCGCCCCACCCTCGAGACCGTGGCCGCCGTCGCCGGGGTCTCGCGCGCGACGGTGTCACGCGTCATCAACGCCGTCCCGACGGTGTACCCGCAGATCGTCGCCGCTGTCGAGAGGGCCATCGAGGAGACGGGCTACGTCCCGAACCTCGCCGCCCGCTCCCTGGTGACGCGCCGCACGGGCGCCGTCGCCCTGGTGGTGTCGGAGCCCACGGAGCGGCACTCCCCCAGCCCGTTCCTCGAGCGGCTGTTCACCGACCCGTACGTCGGTCGCGTGACGGAGGGCGCGCAGCGGGTGCTGCGACCGCGCGGCATCCACCTCGCGATCCTGCCCGCCGACCCGCCCGCGCACGACCAGGTGGTCGGCTACGTCCGCCAGGGTCACGTGGACGGCGTCCTGCTCATCTCGTCCAGCAGCCGCGACCCGTTGCCCGCACGTCTCGCGGCGCTCCCCCTGCCCGTGGTGCTGTCCACGAGGATCGACGGCCTGCCCGACGACGTCCCCGCGGTCGACCTCGACCAGGCCGCCGGTGGCCGGCTGGCCGCGGAGCACCTGGTCGCTCGGGGTCGCACGCGGCTCGCGACGGTCTCCGGGCCTGCGGACGTCCCGTTCGCGCGCGAGCGCCTCGACGGCTTCCTCGCGGCGGCACGCGCCGCCGGGGTGGCGGATGCCGTGGTCGTCGAGGGCGACCTCACGCGCGCCGGCGGCGAGTCCGCGGCCCGCGAGCTGCTCGCCGCGCTGCCCGACGTCGACGGCGTCTTCGCCGCGAGCGACCTCATGGCCGACGGCGCCTCGACCGTCCTGCAGGAGAGCGGGCGACGGGTACCGCAGGACGTCGCTGTCGTCGGGTTCGACGACTCGACCGTGGCCGTGCACGCCCACCCGCACCTGACGACCGTGCGGCAGCCCGTCGAGGACATGGCGAGCGAGATGGCCCGCCTCCTGCTCGCCCAGCTCGACCGGGCCGAGGACGAGGAGCCGCCCCGGACGTTCACCCCCACGCTGGTCGTGCGCGACTCCGCGTGACCGCACCTCTGGGCGCGACCCGCACCCCCCGAGAAGTGAGAACCCGCCCCTGATCTGCTCGGATCAGGGGCGGATTCTCACTTCTCGACGGAGGTGGGCGCTCGGCTAGTGGCCGCCGCTCGCGACGAACGCGATGCCGGCGACGATCGCCAGGACGACGACGGTGAAGCACACGGCCGCGCCGACCTGGCGGGCGCGCGACGCGGGCGTCACCTGGACGGCACCGCCGTCGGTGGTCAGGCGGGCGTCGTCGGCGCCCACAGCCGCGGGGACGGCGCGTCCGGCCGCGAGCCGCACGCCGAGCGCGAACAGCGCGGGCAGGCCGGCGCCGAGGACGAGGCCGGCGACGGCGACCTTGAGCAGGGAGTCGATCTCGATGGGCATGGCTCTGTCTCCTTCGGTCCGCGGCGTCAGATGCTCGTGCGCTCGCGCGCGGGGAGCGACGCCGGACCTGCCGGGGTGGGGGACGGCTCGGCGAACGGGTCGGCGGCGTCGAGGCGCTGCATGAGCCGCGCCTCGCGGGCCTCGACGACCTCGGGGGCGAGGCCGGAGTCCACCGCGCCCTCCTCCCAGGCGTCGTTGACGTTGTTGTGGTCGACGGGCTTGCGGCGCGAGGCCACCCAGATCGCGACGGACGTGGCGACGAGGATCGCGAACACGACGAGCGTGCCGGCCGTCCCGCCGATCCCGTGCTGGATGCCGTAGCAGACGGCGCCGACGATCCCGGCGGCCGGGAGCGTGAGGCCCCAGGCTGCGAGCATGCGCCCCGCCAGGCCCCAGCGGACCTTCGCGCCCGGCATGCCGACGCCGGAGCCGAGGATGGACCCGGTGGCGACGTGCGTCGTCGAGAGCGAGTAGCCGAAGAAGCCCGACATGAGGATGACCGCGGCGGACGACGTCTCCGCGGCCATGCCCTGGCGGGTGTCGATCTCGACGAGCCCCTTGCCGAGCGTGCGGATGATGCGCCAGCCGCCCAGGTAGGTCCCGAGCGCCATGAACGTGGCGCAGGACAGGATCACCCAGAATGGCACGCCCGAGTCGGCCGGGACGGCGCCCGCGGCGATGAGGGCGAGCAGGATGATGCCCATCGACTTCTGCGCGTCGTTGGTGCCGTGCGCGAGGGAGACGAGCGACGCGGAGCCGACCTGACCCCAGCGGAACGCGCGGGTCGAGGTGTCCTCGGGGACCCCGCGCGTGAGGCGGGCGACCGCCCAGGTCCCGACGCCTGCGACGCCGATCGCGAGGATCGGGGCGATCAGCGCGGGCAGCAGCACCTTCGCGATCACGCCGGACCACAGGACACCGCTCGTGCCGACGGCGGCCAGCACCGAGCCGACGACGCCGCCGATGAGGGCGTGCGACGAGCTCGACGGGATGCCGAACAGCCAGGTGAGCAGGTTCCACGTGATCCCGCCGACGAGGCCCGCGAGGACCACCTCGAGCGTGATGACGTTCGCGTCGACGAGGCCCTTCGCGATCGTCGCCGCGACGGCGAGCGACAGGAAGGCACCGACGAGGTTGAGGACGGCCGACAGTGCGACGGCAGTCTTGGGCTTGAGGGCCTTGGTGGCGATGGACGTGGCCATCGCGTTGCCCGTGTCGTGGAAGCCGTTCGTGAAGTCGAAGGCGAGTGCGGTCACGACGACGAGCACCAGCAGGAGCGTCTCGGTCACGTACTCCATGGTGAGGTCCGCGCGACCCTCTCCGCGACCATCCTGTGGACTCTTATGCCACTGTTCATCGACCGTTCATCCGGTGTTCGAAACGTCGTTCGAACAGCCCGCGCGGGGCTGTCACGCGGCCAGCGGCGCGAGGGCGTCGTCGAGGTCGGAGATCACCTGCGCGACCGTCTCGCGCTGCTCCCGTGCACGCTCCGCGTCGGCCGCGACCTCGGCCCGTGCGGCCGCGAGGTCCTGGTCGAACCGGTCGGCGTTGCGGCGGGCGAGCTCCTGCTGCTCCGCCGCCCGGCGCGTCCCGGCGTACCAGTACCACCCGGCGACGCCGGCGGCGATCGCCGCGGCCACGAACCACGCCGGGCTCGTCGCGATCGCGAGGACGGCCAGCGCGACCGCGACCGCCCCGGCACCGCCGACCACGCCCCACTGCACGGAGTCCACCGGGCGCGCGAGGAGCGCGTCGCGGGCTGCCGCCGCGCTCGGCGCGCCGTCGTCGACGGGCGACACCGTGACCGTGCGACCGACCAGCCGCAGTGACCGCGTGGGTGCGGGCGCCGCGGCGAGCCCGGCCGCTCGCTCGTGCGCCGCTGCCCGCAGGTCGTCCGCGAGCAGGGGCGCGACGAGGGCGGCAGCGTGCTCGTCCTCGCCACGCGCGTCCGCGACGAGCAGGTCGACGAGCATGCCCACCGGCGCGTCCCACTCGTGCTCGCCGCGCTCGCGCTCGCGGCCGACGCGCTGGTTCAGCACGTCGGCACGCTCGAGCAGGTCGCGCTCGACGGGCGCGCCCTCGTCGACGAGCGAGACGACGACGCTCATCAGCGCGTCGCGCGGCGTCGCCCCGGGGGCGTCGCCCGTCCCGTCACCGGTGGTGGGCGTCTCGACAGCGGGCACCTCGGCGGGAGGTTCCGCGGCACCGGGCTCCGTGGCACGGGACTCCGTCGTCACCGCGACGACGGTGGCCCAGCCGTGCCAGGCGCGCAGGACGGCCGCGTCGTCCGACGCCGACGACGCCGGAGCAGGCGTCCCCCAGTCCGTCCCGGGCTCGCCCGTGATGCCGGGGGCCGTCGCGAGCAGCGCGGTGCGCAGCCGGTTGTGCGACGCGTCGTCGAGCAGGGTGACGCGCGACCGCAGGCCCGCGCGGACACCGGCGGACCCCGAGCCGTGCAGCAGCCCGGCCGCGGTGGCACGCCACAGCGCGCGCTCGGCGGCGGTCACCTGCACCTCGTTCACCGCCTCGTCCGCAGCCGCTCCCTTGCGCGCGGTCGCTCCCTTGCGCGCGGTCGCTGCCTCGGGCGCCGGGCTGCCCGACGCATCGCCCCAGCCTGCACCCGGCACGGCGGGCGCCTCCAGCGCGACCTCGACCCACTGCTCGGCGAGCTCAGGGTGGCCGACGAGCGTGCACACCGCGACCAGGTAGGTCGCGGCGCGCTGCCGGTCCCGCAGCACGGCCTCCTGGGCGGCCTCGAGGTCCAGGCGACCGTCGCGCGCGTCGGCGACGGCGTGGGCGGCCGGGACCAGCCAGTAGCCGGGGACCTCGACGAGGTCCGGCGAGCGCCGCAGGTGCGAGACGTCGCCGACGCCGTCGACGACGGCGCGCGTCAGCTCGCGCGCGGCGTCCCGGGCCCGCCGGGCGGACGTGAACAGCGTGAGCTCGTCGCGGACCTCACCGAGCTCGATCACGGCGTTGAGCAGCCGCGACAGCACCTCGACGCGGCTCGACAGGTCGCCCTCGAGCGACGCCAGCCGGCGGCCGAGCGAGGCCTCCCGGGACCGTGCCCGCGCGGCCTGCGTCTCGAGCTCGTCGGACAGGGCCCGGAAGTTCGCGTGCTCCGAGCGCCAGGAGTTGTACGTCATGCGGGGAGGCTACTCGCGGCCGACCGGTTGTCCAGGGGCAGTCCTCCCCATGGACGGCAGGTCAGCCGCGGGGCCGCATGAGCGGAGGGTCGAGCACGGCGGGGACGCTCGCCGGCACGTCGTCCGCATCGCCGGCGCCGTCCACGCCGCCCGCCGAACCCCGGGTTCGCGCCCGATCGGGCTGCCCATCGGGCGGCAACCCGGGGTTCGGCAGTGGGCGTGCGGGACGGTAGAGCGCGGCAGGTCGGCCGGTGCTGCCCGACGTCGTGCGACCGGTCTCCGCGAGGAAGCCCGGGGTGCTCGTCGCCTTGCGGGAGAAGTTGCGAGGATCCAGCCTTACGCCCCAGACGGCCTCGTACACGCGGCGCAGGTCGGCGACCGTGAACTCCGGCGGGCAGAACGCGGTCGCGAGCGCCGAGTACTCGAGCTTGGCCCGGGCGCGCTCGACGCCGTCGGCGAGGATGCGGGCGTGGTCGAACGCGAGCCGCGCGCCCGCCTCCGGGTGCTCGACGCCCGACCCCGCGAGGTCGTCGACCGCGTGCCAGGCCGCTCCCCCGGCGTCGGACCCTGCCCGTACCACGCCGAAGTCCGGCGCGAGGAGGATGTAGGCGACCGAGAGCACCGGCCCACGCGGGTCGCGCCCGAGCGGGCCGTAGGTCCGCAGCTGCTCCAGATGTCCGGGCGCGCGCACGCCCGTCTCCTCCGCGAGCTCGCGCGTCGCGGCGGCAGCGAGCCGCTCCCCGGGGAGCACGAACCCGCCCGGCAGCGCGAGCACGTCGCGGAAGGGCTCGACGCCCCGTTCGACGAGGAGGACGTGCAGGGCCCTGTCGCGCACGGTGAGGGCGACGACGTCGACGGTCACGGGGAGCAGCGCCGCGTCGGGCGGTACCGATGGGTTCGTCACGCGTCCAGGCTAGCGCGTTCGGGTCAGGTTGACGATAAGTAGCCGTCGGGCGTAGCGTCGTCGTTATCGTCACAGTGACGATAACAACGGACGGAGAACGACATGGCCAGCATCCGCACCTACCCCGGGGCACGACGCTTCCTCGGCACACCGACCGGGCACGTGGTGCACCTGCGCCGCGGGCGCGTCGCGCACGAGGGCGTCGGGCAGTCCTTCTGGTTCCGCGCCACCACCTCGGTCCTCAGCGAGGTCCCGGTCGACGACCAGGAGCTGCCCGTCTTCTTCCACGCCATCACCGCCGACCACCAGGACGTCACCGTCCAGGCAGGCGTCACCTACCGCTTCACCGAGCCCGTGACGGTCTCGCAGAGGCTCGACTTCGCGCTCGACGCCCGGGGCCGGACCAGCCCCGCCGGTCGCGAGCAGGTCACGACCATCGTCGGTCAGCTCGCCCAGAGCCACGCCACCGACGCGGTCGCCGCCATGACGCTCGCCGAGGCGATGACGTCGGGCGTCACCCGCGTCCGCGCCCTGCTCACGCGGGCGCTCCCCGCGGACCCGCGCCTCGCCGCCACCGGCATCGCGGTCATCGGCGTCCAGGTGCTCGCCGTGCGGCCCGAGAAGGACGTCGAGCGGGCCCTGCAGACCCCCGCCCGCGAGCACCTCCAGGCCGAGGCCGACCGTGCGACGTCCGAGCGTCGGGCCCTCGCCGTCGAGCGCGAGCGCGCCATCTCGGAGAACGAGCTCGCGAGCAAGATCGCGCTCGCCACACGCCGCGAGAGCCTCGTCGCGCAGGAGGGCGCGAACGCGCGGCGCGAGTCGGAGGAGAAGGCCGCGGCGGCGCTCGTCGACGCCCGGGCGACGGCCGAGCGGGCCGGCCTCGCGACGGCCTCGAAGGCCGAGCAGGTCCGGGCCGTCGGGGCGGCGGAGGCCGCCGCGGAGCAGGCCCGGATGGAGGTGTACGCGCAGGCGGGGCAGGGCACGCTCGTCGCGCTCGCGCTGCGCGACGCCGCCCGCTCGTTGCCCGACGTGCAGAACCTCACCGTCACGCCCGACCTGCTGACCGGCGTCCTCGGTGCCCTCGTGACCGGCGCGCTCAGCCCGGACGCACCCGCCGGGAAGGGAGCCTGACGTGCTGCGCCGACGCGCCGTCGTCGTGCACCGGCGGACCGAGCTGGACGAGCTCCTCGACCGGCACGGCACCCGGGGGCAGGCCGAGTTCTTCCTGCGGTCCCGCGGCCGCACGCTCGCCGAGGTCCAGGCCCGTCACGACACGCTCGCCGAGGCCCGCGCCGCCGTCGCGGCCGCCGTTCCCGACGACTGGGCCCGGGCCGACGTCGAGCGCGCCGACCTGTCGCGGTTCCTCGTCGACCCCGAGGACGTGGTCGTGGTCGTCGGCCAGGACGGTCTCGTCGCGAACGTCGCGAAGTACCTGCACGGGCAGCCGGTGCTCGGGGTCGACCCCGAGCCGGGCGTCAACGCGGGCGTGCTCGTGCGGCACCCCGTCGCCGCGGCCACGCAGGTCCTGCGCGGGCTGGGTGACCCGGCCGCAGCCCTCTCGCTGGAGGAGTCGCTGGAGGACCTGACGATGGTCCGCGCCGACCTGGACGACGGCCAGCACCTGACCGCGCTCAACGAGGTGTTCGTCGGACACCCGTCGCACCAGAGCGCGCGCTACGCCCTGCGGTGCGCGGCGGGCGAGGAGCGGCAGTCCTCGTCGGGCCTGCTCGTCTCCACCGGGACGGGGGCGACCGGCTGGTGGGCGTCGCTCGCGCACGACCGCGGCGGCCGGCCGGCCCCCGCTCGGACCGACGTGCGGCTCGGCTGGTTCGTGCGCGAGGCCTGGCCCTCGCCGACCACCGGGGTGGCGCTCACCGAGGGCTACGTCGAGCCGGGGGCCGCTCTCGCGGTGACGGTCGCGTCGGACCGCCTCGTCGTGTTCGGCGACGGGATCGAGGACGACCGGCTCGTCGCATCCTGGGGCCAGACCGTCACCGTCCGCACCGCGGATGCCCCGCTACGACTCGTCCGCCCCTGAGCGGTCATCCCTCGTCCCCCTGCTCCCGCGCCGGACGCGCACGGGCGACGCGCTTGCGCGCCCACGGCACGACGACGGAGACCACGAGCGCGAGGAGGACCGCCCGCCCGGCCCAGAGCAGAACCGGGTACCGGACCGTGTAGTCCCCTGGCAGCCCGACGACCGCCAGGACGACCACGCCCCAGGACCCCCGGCCCGGTCCGGGCTGGTCGACGGCGAGCCCGACCCCGACGACGAACAGGCCGAGCGCCCCGAGCCACGCGGCACCCCTGAGCAAAGCCCAGCCGTCGGCCCGGCGCCCCCGGTCGCCGGAACCCCGGACGACCGCGACGACGCCGCGCACCGCCATCTCGACGGGGGCGAGCACGACCGCCGTCGCGAGCAGGCCGAACCCGGCAGCCAGGACGAGCAGGAGGAACAGGAGCCACGCCGACGCGCCCTCGCCGCCGTCGAAGATCCCCGAGACGATCCAGGGCACCAGGACGAGCAGCGTGAGGACCGGCGAGGCCGCGGTGACGAACCCGACCCGGGCCGGGACCTTCCGCCGCACGCGCCGCGACCCGGGGCCCATGACGAGGATCCACAGGAGCCGGACCGACACCATCACCTGGAGCCCGAGCGAGACCATCACCCCGTAGATCGCGGCGGTGAGATCGTCCGGTGCGGGCTGCGCGGGCAGCCGCAGCATGAGCAGGACGACGGCGACGAGCTGGAGCAGGACGAGCACCACCTCCGCGACCCGCACGCGACGCAGGTCGCGGCGTCGCGTGACGATCGCGGCGGCGTCGTCGGCGGTGCTCATCGCCCGGCCGTGCCGTCGCGCGTGTCCCCGGGGCGCGTGTCCCCCTCCCGGCGCAGCCGCGCCCCGCGGGCCTGCAGCGCGCGCTCGCGCCGCTCGCCGATCGCGTCGCTCGTGAGCGCGGTGAGGGGTTCGGCGCTGTCGCGCGCCGCGGCACGCTCGGCCTCGACCTGCGCCCGGTGGTCGGCCGTCTGCGGGCTCGTCCGCACGACGCGCGGCCCGTCGTGGAACGACGTGAGCCCGGACGAGTCGCGGTGCGCGACCCGGTCGCGCCGGGTGACGCGGCGGGCGTGCTCGCGGTGGAAGCGCCAGACCCACCGCCGGCGCAGGAGCCGGGCGGACCACGCGTACAGGGCGAGGGCCACGACGGCGAGCCCGAGCCGCGGGGCCGTCGGCAGGAGCGGCAGGATCACGACGCTCAGCACGACCCACCCGACGCCGGCGGGGAACGCCGCCCAGAACTCGCGCCACAGCGGCTGCCACCCGCACGCGGAGAACCGCATGAGCGTCGTCGTGAGCCGTGAGGCGCGCTCCGGCTGGAGCGAGAGCGCGGCGGCTCCGGACAGGGGCGGCCCGAGGGTGGTGCCCTGCGCCGCGTAGCTCGTGAACGAGAGCGGCTCCGTACGGTACGACGGGCGCAGCGCTCGCCCCACGTACACGAACGAGAGCACGGCGAGCGGCCACGTCGCGCACGACAGGTACCAGAACACGGGGCCGGCGAGCACCATCGCGACGGGGGACATGACGAGCGTCCCGATCACCGGGTCCGGGTCCCGGGCGTACACCGCCGCGAGCGGTTCGACCGGGGTGACGATCGCGACCACGACCGGGCTCAGGTAGAGCGCCAGCAGCACGAGCGCGATCGTCGTCCACACCAGACCGACCACCAGGTAGCCGAACGGGCGCAGCACGAGGCGAGCGGTCGACAAGGACCGCGCGCGCGAGGTCACGCGGCCTCGCGTGCGACACCCGCCAGGCCGAGCACGTCGAGGACCCAGGCGTCCTCGTACGCGACCTCCTTCCAGCCCTCGTACCGCCCGGAGACCCCTCCGTGACCGGCGCTCATCTCGATCTTCAGCAGCGCGGGCGCTCCCGCCGCACGCAGGCGCGCGACCCACTTGGCCGGCTCGACGTACAGCACGCGCGTGTCGTTGAGCGACGTGACGGCGAGGATCCGCGGGTAGTGCGACGCGTCGTCCGGCACGTTCTCGTACGGCGTGTACGAGCGCATGTAGCGGTAGACCTCGGCGTCGTGCAACGGGTCGCCCCACTCGTCCCACTCGACGACCGTCAGCGGCAGCGACGGGTCGAGGATCGACGTCAGCGCGTCGACGAACGGCACCTGCGCGAGCACGCCCGCGAACAGCTCGGGCGCGAGGTTGGTCACCGCGCCCATGAGGAGACCGCCCGCGGATCCGCCCTGCGCGACCATCCGCTGCGGGCTCGTCCAGCCCGCCTCGACGAGGTGGCGGGCGACCGCGACGAAGTCGGTGAACGAGCTGCGCTTCGCCAGCGTCTTCCCGTCGTCGTACCAGCCGCGGCCCATCTCGCCGCCGCCGCGCACGTGCGCGACCGCGAACACGACGCCCCGGTCGAGCAACGACAGCCGCGAGACGGAGAACCCGGGATCGATGCTGATCTCGTACGACCCGTACCCGTACAGCAGCAGCGGCACCGGCTCCGCGCCCGTGCCCGTGGCGTCGAGACCGAGCGCGTCGCGGCGCCACACGAGCGACACCGGAACCCGCGTCCCGTCCTCGGCCGTCGCCCACTCGCGCCGCTGCACGTAGTCCGCCGGGTCGTAGCCGCCGAGCACGGGCTGCCGCTTGAGGAGCGTCAGCTCGCCGGAGCCGACGCGGTAGTCGTAGACCGTCGCCGGCGTGACGAACGTCGAGTACGACAGCCGGACCGTCGGCTGGTCCCACTCCGGGTTCGCGCCGATCCCGACGGTGAACAGCGGCTCGTCGAACGCCACCTCCTCGACACGCCAGGGCGCGTCCGTCGCGAGCGGGCTCGCGAGGTCGACCAGCCCGACACGGGCGAGCGCGTCACGCCGGAACGACAGCACGAGGTGCCCGGCGAACGCGTCCACACCCTCGAGTCGCGTGGCCGGGTCGTGCGGCACGACGACGGTCGCGGCGTCCGGTCCGGACGCGAGGGTCCCCGCGGCGTCGGGCACGGGCAGGGAGACGAGCTCGAAGTTCTCCGCGCCGTCGTTGTGGAGGACGAGCAGCACGTCCTGCGCCTGGCCCGCGGGACCGGGCAGCACCGCGTGCTCGACGGTGTACTCCACGCCCTCGCGCCGCGGCCACACGACGCGCGCCGGGCCGGTCGGGTCGGCCGCGTCGACCAGCCACGTCTCGGACGTGATCTTCGACCCCAGCTCGATCTGGACGTACCGCTGCGAGCGCGACACCCCGACGCCCACCCAGTACCGCTCGTCCGGCTCCTCCAGGACCACGACGTCCCGCGTCGACGGCGTCCCGACCTCGTGGCGCCACACGCGCCACGGCCGCCACGCGTCGTCGACCGTCGTGTAGAAGACGAACCGACCGCCCGGCGCGAAGACGGCACCAGGGAAGGTCCCGGGCACGACGTCCGCGAGGTCCGCGCCCGTGGCGAGGTCCCGGACCCGCAGCGTGTACCGCTCGTCACCCACGACGTCGACCGCGTACACGAGGTGGCGACCGTCCTCGGAGACGTCGATCGAGCCGAGGGAGAAGAAGTCGTGCCCGTCCGCCTCGACGTTGTCGTCGATCAGGACCTGCTCGCCCGGGACCGGGACCCCCGGCTCCAGCACGGGCGGCACCCACGCGGACGGCGCGTCGGAGCCGAGCGACGCGTCGATCGGCGCACGCGCGTGGATCGGGTACTGGCTCCCCTCGACCGTCCGGGCGTAGTACCAGTACCCGCCCTGCCGCACCGGCACCGACAGGTCCGTCTCCTGCGTGCGCGCCTTGATCTCGGCGAAGATCTGCGCGCGCGGACCCGCGAGGTGCGCGAGCCCCGCCTCGGTGTACGCGTTCTCGGCGGCGAGGTGGGCCACGACCTCGGGCGACTCCTTGTCCCGCAGCCACTCGTAGTCGTCGGTCACGGTCTCGCCGTGGTGCGTGCGGTCGATGGGCCGCCGGGGCGCGGCGGGCGCGGACGGGCGGGTGACGTCGTCGGGCATGCTCGCCAGGGTAGTGCGCACAGGTGACGCGGCCCTCCTGAGCGGCCCGTGCGGTGTCCGGACCCTGAACAGTGCCCGAACTCTTGCCCGCCGCCCCGTCCTCCCCTTCACGCGGCGACCGTGGAGCACCACACTGACCGCTTGTGCACGACACCCTCGCCGAGCTCGCGCAGCACGTCACCCTCCGCGGACACGCCCACGCCACGAGCGGCGTCGTCGAGCTGGCACGGCCCGTGCTGGGCGTCGGGTCGTCGATGCCCGTCGGGCAGCTCGAGGTGATCTTCCGGCCCGCCGAGGTCACGTGCGTCACCGTGCACGACGACGCGGGCAGCGGCCGCGTCGGCATCGTCACCCGGGCGGGCATCACCGGGGCGCTGACCGGTCGGCTCGGGTACGGGCGCGCCGTGCTGGAGCGTCGCCCGACCGCGAGCGTCACCGACTGGTCGCCGCTCGTCGTACGGCCCGACGCGCCGGTCACCGAGGTCGCGACGCTCGCGATGGACCGTCCGGGCGAGCACCGGTACGACGACGTGCTCGTCGCCGGCGCGACCTGGCGCAGCGCGAGCACCGCCGACCTCATGCGCTCGCTCGTCGGGACGCTCGCCGCGCGGTCCACGCACGACGCGCTGACCGGCCTGCCGACGCGCAGCACGACCTGGCACTCGCTCGCACGCCGGTGCGGCCTCGTCGCGCACGGCGGGACGCGCGTCGCGCTCCTGCTGCTCGACGTGCGCGGGACGGCCGCGATCAACGCCCGCCGCGGTCTGGCGACGGGAGACGTCGTGCTGACGGAGATCGCGCACCGGATCGCGGCCGCGGTCCCGCGCGGGTGCGAGGTCGGGCGCGTCGACGGCGACCGGTTCGCCGTCCTGGCGACGCTGCCCGCGATGGACGCTGCGCAGGCCGCGGCCTCCGTGGAGTCGCTCCACCGCGACGTGCTCGACCAGCTCGCCGCACCGCCCCCGACCCTCCCGGCGTCGGCGTGGCCCGCGGTCGACGGCGCGACCGTGTGGTCCGTCGCCGGCGCGGCCGACGCGGACGAGCTGGTGTGCGAGGCCGAGCACCGGCTGGCCCTCGCCCGCGCTCGGTGACGGCTCAGCCGAGGCGCGCGACCGAGTGCTCACCGAGCTGGACGAGGCGGCCCTCGACCGCGACCACGTTCCAGTAGCCTTCGGACGCATCGGAGGTCCACACCACCCGCCCGTCCGTCAGGTCGACTCCGGTGAGCCGCGGCCCGGAGCCCGTGTCCGTCAGGAAGACCGCGGTCCGACCGTCGGTGAACGCCTGCTGGGCGAGCCCCAGCGCGGACAGCTCCAGGTCCTCGACGTCGTCGAAGGACCACAGCTCACGGCCGGTCACCCCGTCGAGAGCGGTGAGCCCGTTCGACCGGGGCACGACGACCACGTCCCGCGTCGCGACGAGCACGCGGTCGACCGTCCCCTCGGGCTCCCACGTCCACTGCGGCTCGCCCCCGTGGTCCACCGCCGCGAGCTCGGCGCCCTGGTTCGAGAACCACAGCTCGGACGTGCCGTCCGTCGCCGCGGGCGGGAAGACCAGGCCGGGCGCGCGCCACACCTCGGCACCCTCCGCATCCAGCACCGAGGACCGCAACGGGTCTCCCGACGCGTCGAACAGCCCGCTCGCGCCGCCGTACAGGACGGCACCGCCCGACACGTCGCGCAGGAACCCGTCGTCGAAGGGCATCACCTGGTCCTCTGCCCGGTCCGGGTCGTCCAGCCGCGCCCCGTCGGCAGCGCTCAGCGTGGCCGTCACCCCGCAGCCCTGCAGGTTCACGGCACCACCGGACGCGCTCGCCCACGACTGGTCGAGGTCTACCTCGCCCTCCTGGGCCTCGCCGCCGTCGAAGTTCTGCCACAGCACGCACGAGAACGCCGTGTCTTGCTCGTCCTGCGCCTCCACCGTCGCGTGCCACCGTACGTCACCGGTATCGACGTCCTGGAGAGCGACGACCATGTCCGACGCGGCGCCGATGCCCTCGGGGAAGCCGGTCGCCGGATCGATCTCCACGACATCGCCCTGGCCCTCGGGCTCGGGGCCCGCACGTCCGACCCACAGCAGCGCGCCCTCGGCACCCGGCGAGACCTGCTGCCACCGGACGTCCCGGAGGTCCGTCGACCCGGGATCCGGCCCGGTGGCCCGGTCGACGTCGAGCGTCGCCAGCACCGACCCGTCCGCGGCGAGGTGCGTGACGGTCATCGGCACGCCCTCGTCGGTCTCCTCGGGCGTGTAGCCCGACTGACCCGGGATGCAGACGAGCGTCTGCTCGGGGCGGACGGACGGAACGATGTACCAGCTGGCGGTCGCCCCGCAATAGCTCGGCTCGTCGAACGTGTGGCGCCAGACCTCGGCGCCGGAGTCGAGGTCGCGCCCGACTGCCTCGTCCTCGTCGACCACCACGACGGCGCCCGGCAGGAACGAGACCGACGCCGACATCTGGTCCACGTCCTGCTCCCAGATGGTCTCCGGGGCCTGGGCGGCGGAGAGGATCCCGCCCGGCGCCGCGCTCAGCCGGGCACGGTCACCGCGCGTGACGACAGCGTCGACCGTCGCCATGCCCCCGAGCACGACCACTGCCGCGACGGCGCTCGCGAGGACGGTCCGGCGCCGCCGGCGACGCGTCACCGCACGCGCGACCGGGTCCGCATCCGGAGGAGGGGAGCCCGCGGCGGCTGGCTCTGACCCGTCCCCAGGGTCGTCGGCGAGCACGTTGTCGTCGGAGAGCAGGTCGGGGCCGATGACGCCGCCGCGCCGGAGACCCGAACCTGCCGCACCCGGCCCCGCCACGCCACGGTCGCCCGGCGAGGGTGTGAGGACGAGGTCGTCGGAGCCGTCGTCGAGGTCGTCGTCGAGGTCGTGGGACCCCTCGACCAGCTCGAACCTGTGGCGGTCGGCGTCGGCCGCGCGTCGTCGCATGGGCACGGTCCGATCCTAGGTCTCCGACGGGCCGGCGCGGGCCCTCTCCCGCAGACGTCTCACGCGACGCCCAGGTAGGCCTCCTTGATGCTCGCGTCGGCGAGCAGCTCCCGGCCACCGCCCGTGCGCACGACCTCACCGGTCTCGAGCACATACGCGCGGTCCGACCGCGACAGGGCCTGCTGGGCGTTCTGCTCGACGAGGAGCACCGTGGTCCCCTGCGCGTTGATCTCCGCGATGATGCGGAAGATCTGCTGGATGACCATGGGCGCGAGGCCCATCGACGGCTCGTCGAGCAGGAGCAGCCGCGGGCGAGCCATGAGGGCGCGGCCGATGGCGAGCATCTGCTGCTCGCCGCCCGACATCGTGCCGCCCACCTGCGCACGCCGCTCCGCGAGCCGGGGGAAGAGCTCGAAGACGCGGTCGACGGTCTCCTGGTGCTCCGCCTTGGTGGGGAACTTGCGCGCGTACGCGCCCATCTCCAGGTTCTCCATGACGGTCATGCCCGGGAAGATCCCGCGGCCCTCGGGAGCCTGCACGATCCCCTCGAGCACCCGCAGGTGCGCCTTCATCCGGGTGATGTCCCTGCCGTCGAACAGGACGGTCCCACGGCTCACCGGGCGGATCCCGGAGATCGCACGCATCGTCGTCGTCTTGCCGGCACCGTTGGCGCCGATGAGCGTGACGAGCTCGCCCTCCTCGACCGTGATCGAGATGCCCCGCACCGCCTCGATGCGCCCGTAGGCGACGGTCATGTCCTGGAGCTCAAGCAGTGGCATCGGGTGCCTCCCCTTCGGGCGTGCGCTGGTCGACCGGCTCCTCGAGCTCCTCGTCGGGAACGCCGAGGTACGCGGCGATGACCTTGGGGTCGTTCGTGACCTCGTCGGGCGTGCCGTCCGCGATGACGCGGCCGAACTCGAGCACGACGATGCGGTCGGTGACGCCGCGCACGAGGCGCATGTCGTGCTCGATGAGCAGCACCGTGTAGCCGTCGTCGCGGATGTGGCGGATGAGGCCCATGAGGGCCTCCTTCTCCGCCGGGTTGAAGCCCGCCGCCGGCTCGTCGAGGCACAGCAGCTTGGGCTCGGTGGCGAGCGCCCGGGCGATCTCGAGACGCCGCTGGTCGCCGTAGGAGAGGTTGCGCGCCTTCTCCGTCGCCCGCCCGCCCACGCCCACGAACTCGAGCAGCGCCATGGCACGGTCGATCGCGTCGCGCTCCTCGCGGCGGTGGCGCGGCGTGCGGAAGAGCGCACCCGGGACGGACGTGCGGTGCCGCGCGTCCGTCCCGACGACGACGTTCTCGAGCGCCGTCATCTCGTTGAACAGCCGGATGTTCTGGAACGTGCGGGCGATGCCGCGCTGCGTGATGCGGTAGCGCTTGAGCTTGCTCATCGGCTCGCCGTCGAACAGCACCTGCCCCTTGGTGGGCCGGTAGATGCCGGTCATCGCGTTGAACGCCGTGGTCTTGCCGGCACCGTTCGGGCCGATGAGCCCGAGGATCTCACCGCGCCGGATGTCGAACGTGACGTCGTCGAGCGCGGTGAGGCCACCGAACTGCACGGTGACGTTCTCCATCTGCAGGAGCGGCTCGCCCACCCGGGCCTGGACCGTGCGGTCCGGGGCGACCATCGCGTCGACGAGCTGCGCGTCGGCCAGCTCGGGCCGCACGTCCTCGACGTCGACCAGGACCGGCGACTCGTCGAGTGCTCCAGGGAGGTAGCGTGCCGCCTCCTCCGAGTCGGCCCGGCCCGACGACCTCTGGTGCTCGTCGTCGTGCTCGCCGCCCGCCCCGATGCCGCCGGGATCGTGGGTGCTCATCGGGTCTCCTCCCCGGTCGTGGCGGGTGTGCTCGGGGTGGGGCCGGCCGTCTTCCCGGTCTCCGACGTGCGGGCCCGCTGTGCCGTCCGGCGGGCCGCGACGTACAGCTCGCGCCCGTAGGTGAGGAGCTTCTGCCGCGCCGGTACCAGCCCCTGCGGTCGGAAGACCATGAGCACGACGAGCGCGAGGCCGAAGAACAGGTACCGGTAGCTCGCGATCTCGTCACCGTCGATCGGGATGCCGAACAGCTCGGTCCGACCGAGGAAGAAGTTCGGCAGGTAGACGATGATGAACGCGCCGAGGATGACGCCGAGCTTGTTCCCCTGACCGCCGAGCACGACGGCGCACAGGAACAGGACGGAGTTGATGACGTTGAAGTTCGTCGGGATGACGAACTGCACCTGCCCGGCGTACAACGCCCCGGCGATGCCGCCGATGGACGCGCCGATGATGAACGCCCAGAGCTTGAAGCGGAACGTGGGCACGCCCATGATCTCGGCCGCGTCCTCGTCCTCGCGGATCGCGACCCACGCGCGCCCGACGCGCGAGCGCTCGAGGTTCCCGACGAACAGCAGCGAGAGCACGATGAAGACGAGGCTGACCCAGTACCACCAGACGCCCGAGTTGATCGTCCCGCTCGCGTTCCCGGCGGAGAAGACGCCGTTCGGCAGGTCCTCGGTGACGCCGACCCGCGGGTAGGCGACGCCGCGCAGGCCCTGGCCGCCGCCCGTGAGCTCGTCCAGGTTGTCCGCCAGCAGGCGCACGATCTCGCCGAACCCGAGCGTGACGATCGCGAGGTAGTCGCCACGCAGGCGCAGCGTCGGGGAACCGAGGATCAGGCCGGAGATCGCGGTGATCGCGACCGCGACGGGCAGCGCGGCGAGCCACGCCCACTCGCGCGAGAGCCACATCCCGTCGCCGGTCTGGTTCCACGGGCTGTCCGGGCTCGTGAGGATCGCGACCGTGTACGCGCCGATCGCGTAGAAGCCGACGTACCCCAGGTCGAGGAGACCGGCCTGGCCGACGACGACGTTCAGGCCGATCGCGATGAGCGCGATCATGCCGAACTGCGCCATGACACCGCCGAAGTCGGTGCCCTGCGTCGTGAGGATCGGGATGTTGAGGATCGGCACGACGGCGATGAAGAGCAGGAACGGCACGCCGACCAACCACTGGGTGGGTCGCGCGAGCGCATCCCACCAGAGGCGGAACCGGTCGCCGACCCCGCTGTGGGGTCGGTCCTTCGTCGCGGTGCGCCCGGCCGGGGGCAGGGTCGCGGGGGTGGAGGTGCTCATGCGCGTGCCCTCCCGAGAGACTCGCCGAGGATGCCCGTCGGGCGGAACATGAGGACGACGATCAGCAGGACGAACGCCACGACGTCGCGCCACTCGGTGCCGAAGACGACCTGGCCGTAGTTCTCCATGACTCCGAGGATCAGGCCACCGAGCAGGGCACCGCGCAGGTTGCCGATGCCGCCGAGCACCGCGGCGGAGAACGCCTTGATGCCGAGGATGAAACCGCCCGAGTAGATGATCCCGTTCGGCACGCGCAGCGTGTAGAGCAGGGCGGCCGCACCGGCGAGGATGCCGCCGATGAGGAACGTCAGCATGATGACGCGCTCGCGCGAGACGCCCATGAGGGTCGCCGTGACCGGGTCCTGCGCGACCGCGCGGATGCCACGGCCGAACGGCGAGCGGTTGATGAACAGGTCCGTCGCGACGGCGAGCACCAGCGCGGACCCGATGATCACGAGGGTCACGTTCGACACGGGCGCGCCGAAGATCGTGAACTGCACCTCGGGCGTCACGAGCCGGATGGGCTGCTGCGCGTTCACGCCGCCCAGCGTCCCGCCCGTGAGCTTCGGCAGCACGAAGTGCACGAACTCCTGGAGCACGAACGACATGCCGATCGCGGTGATGAGGAACACGAGCGACGGTGCGTTGCGCCGTCGCAACGGTCTGTACGCGACGCGTTCGAGCCCGACGGCGGCGCCGCCCGCGACGGCCATGCCGCCGAGCATCGCGATGCCGAGGTACAGGATCGTGAGCGCGATCCCCTTGTCGTACGCGGTGCCCGGCGAGAAGCCGAGCAGCATCAGGGTCGCGTACTGCCCGAACATCCCGAGCATGAAGACCTCGGAGTGGGCGAAGTTGATGAGTCGCAGCACGCCGTACACGAGCGTGTAGCCGACCGCGACGAGCGCGTAGATCGCGCCGTAGGTGAGGCCCTCGACGGTGAGGCCCCAGAAGTTGCGGCCGAGCGCGGCAAGGTCGAAGTCGATGAGGGACTGGTGGACGACAGGGCTGGCGGCGACGCTGGTCATCAGCGCGTCAGCAAGAGCGGGCATGACGCTCCTCGGTGCGGTTCATGGATCGTGGTGGTCGTGTCCACGACGAGCGCCCCGCCCGGTACTGCGCCAGAGGGCGCGCCGAGCGGGGCGCTCGTCGTCGAGGTGCTACTCGACCTCGTAGATCCAGATGAGCGCGGACGCCAGCTCGCCCGTGTCGTCCCACTCGTAGGTGCGGGCGAGACCCTCACCGGAGTAGTTCTTCACGTAGTCGATCATCCCGGCACGGTCGGTCACGCCGGACGCGATGCCCGTGAGCATGATCGTCGCGAGGTCGTAGCCCTCGACCGAGTACACGCCCGGTGCCTGACCGTTGGTCTCCTCGTACGACGCAGCGAACTCGTCGGGTGCAGGACCGCAGGGGCACGAGAGAATCGCGCCGTCGGCCGCCGGACCCGCCTGGGAGACGAACTGCGGGTCGTTGGTGCCGTCCGCGGAGACGAACGGCAGGTCGACGCCGCCGTCGCGCAGACCCTGCACGAACGGAGCGGCCTCCGCGTAGTAGCCGGCGTAGAAGACGGCGTCCGCCTCGGCGCCGCTGATGATCTGGACGGTGGCGGAGAAGTCCTTGTCGCCCGTCTTGACCTCGGCCGCGCAGTCGGCGTTCGCCGCGTCGCCGAGACCGGTGTTGATCTGCTCGGCGAGGCCGATGCCGTAGTCCGAGTTGTCGGCGACGACGCAGACGCTGGCGAAGCCGAGGGTGTCGGTCATGTACTTCGCGACGGCCGGCCCCTGCACGGCGTCGTTGGCGAGGCCGCGATAGAAGTTGGTCCAGCCGTTGGCCGTCAGGTCCGGGTTGGTCGCCGACGCCGTGAGCGACAGCAGACCGGCCTGGTTGAAGACGTCGCCGGTCGCGGCCGTCTCACCGGAGAACGCCGGGCCGAGCAGGCCGATGACGTTGTCGTCGCCGACGATCTGCGGCGCGACCTGGGTCGCCTTCTGCGGGTCGCCCTCGGTGTCGAACGGCTTGAGCTCGACCTGGCAGTTCTCGTTCGCCGCGTTGAAGGCGTCGACGGCGACCTTGGCGCCGTACTGGATGTTCAGGCCGAGAGCAGCGTTGGGGCCTGTGAAGGCACCGGCGACCGCGATCGAGGTCCCCTCGGCGCACTCGGCGCTCCCGTCGCCCGCCGGGTCGGCGGGGTCGCCCGCCTCGGCTGCGGGCACCTCGGCGCCCTCGCTGTCGATCTGGACGGACGGGACGATCGCGGGCTCCGCCGACGCCGAGTCCGTCTCGGTCGACGTGCCTCCCGTCTCGTCGTCCCCGCCCTGGTCCTGCGGTCCGCAGGCGCTGAGGACGAGCGTCGCCGCGAGCAACAGCGCCGCACCCCCGCTCGCCCGACGTGCTGTGCGATGCATGCCCAACCTCCGTGGTCCGGATCGTCGCCGGGGTTTGCCGCGCCCTGCGGACGATCGCCGATCTCAACACTGATGGCGTGCTGAATAGTGACACAGGTCACGGATGGTGGAAACCGCCACAGGGCCGCCTGCACCGGGCCGTGGCGGCCCTTCCGTGATCCTCGCTGAGGTGAACGTAGGCGAATGTGGTTTCACGGACCGCCACGAGTTGTTACCGACTCGTAACGTGGACCGGCCTAGTGTTACCGGATGAGCCAGAGCTCGCTCGCCTCGAGACTCCTGCACACCCGTTGGTTCGTCCGGGCTCCCGTCGGGCTGTTCCGCGCAGGGCTCGGCTTCCTTCTGGGTAGCCGGTTCCTGCTCCTCGAGCACCGCGGCCGGGTCAGCGGCGAGCTGCGCTCCGTCGTGCTCGAGGTGTCGGGCCGCCCCGCTCCGGACCGCATCGTCGTCGTCGCGGGCCTCGGGCCGCGCTCCCAGTGGTACCGCAACGTCCTCGCGGAGCCCCGCGTGCTGGTGTCCGTCAGCACGCGCCGCCATGAGCGGGCGCTCGCCCGTACGCTCGAGGTCGACGACGCCGTGCACCTCCTGCGGGCCTACGCGGACGACTCCCCCCGGGCCTGGTCCGCGCTCGAGCCGGTGCTGCTCGAGTGGGCCGAGCCGCTCGCGGCCGCGCGCGGGGAGGCCGACTGGCGGCGCGTGGTCCCGGTGGTCGAGCTGTCGCTCGTCGGGACCGACGGCTGACCGCCGTCGCCGGACCGGTGCCCTGCTGGACTGTCGGTACCGACCCGCACCACCGTGCGGGAACGGGCGGAAACGCCCTCGCAATCCGAGGTGTCACAACCGTGGCCAACAGGGCGTCGACCATGTACGGTTGTGCGCGAGATTGCAGTGCCTCGCTTGTCCTCGCGCTGAGGTGACACCCTCGGGTGGAACCCGGCGGACCTTGTTACCCAAGAGTTGACGACGAACACCGTGATGTACGCTCCCGCGACCGTGGGGGGTGAAGGTTGACACTCAAGGAGTAACAATGGCTCTCGGAACCGTGAAGTGGTTCAACAGCGAGAAGGGCTACGGCTTCATCGCCCCCGAGGACGGCTCGGCCGACGTGTTCGCGCACTACAGCGCGATCCAGTCGCAGGGTTTCCGCACCCTCGAGGAGAACCAGCGCGTCGAGTTCGACGTCACGCAGGGCCCCAAGGGCCCGCAGGCGGAGAACATCCGCGCGGTCTGATCTCGTCGTGACCTCCGGGTCGCGTCACCTGATCTGACGAGTGCCCCCCGACCTCCGGGTCGGGGGGCACTCGTGCGTCCGGGCCCGGGTCTCACGTCCATCACCTGCCGAACCCCGGGTTCCGCGCACTTCCCCTGCCGAACCCCGGGTTCCACCCCGTTCAGCGCCCTGAACAGCGCGTAACCCGGGGTTCGGCGGGAGGACGACGCCCGGGAGGGGCCGCGGGCGACGAGGGACCGCGGGCGACGAGGGACCGCGGGCGACGAGGAACCGCGGGCGAGGCGAACGCGTTCCCCTGGTGTGGGCATCTGCCCACCGACGACGACCCGGAAGGCGAGCCATGGGCTTCCTCGACAGGCTTCTCGGACGCGAGCCGCAGGACCGACCCACCCACGAGCAGCACCACGGAGCCGCAGCCCGGACCGACGCTCCCGCGTACGGGACACCGCCGCCCTCGGCGACCCGGCCCGGCTACGCAGCTCCAGCCCCGACCGGCTCGACGGACGACGTCGCGGTCGAGAGGTACCGCTACCTGCTGCGCACCGCGCCGCCGGACGCGATCGAGCGTGCGCACGCCGAGGCCTTCGCGCAGCTCACGCCGGCCCAGCGCCAGCGCGTCCTGGCCGAGCTCGGGGACGCCGTCCCGGCGGAGGAGCGGGCCCTCACCGACGCGCCTCAGGATCTGGCGCGCATGGCGACCCGCGCCGAGGTACGACGCCCCGGGACGCTGGAGAGGACCTTCGACGGCGCCCCGGGCGGCGCAGTCCCGGGCAGCGGACCAGGACTCGGCGCGATGTTCGGGACGAGCATGCTCGGGACCGTGGCCGGCGTCGTGGTCGGCAGCACCGTCGCGTCGATGCTGTTCGGTCCCATGTTCGGCGACACGAGCCAGCAGCTCGCGGGGGACCCGGGTTCCGGGTCCGACGGCGGGGCCTCCGACAACGGCGGGCCCGAGGCGAGTGCCGACGGCGGCGGGTCCGACACGGGTGCGGACGGCGGAGGGTTCGACGGTGGGTTCGGCGACGACCTCGGCGGGTTCGGCGGGTTCGACGGGTTCTGAGCCTCGACACGTACCGCCACTCCTCAGGCGCCGGGCGTCACCGACACCTGCTCGATCCGCAGCGCGCGATCCCCGAGCCCGAGGAATGCTCCGAGGTCCTCGAGCGCCTGCGGCGTCCCGGGCAGGAGATCGGTGAGGTGCGGCGACCGCACGACCACGGCGCACCACTGCGCGCGCGAGATCGCCACGTTGATCCGGTTGCGCGACAGCAGGAACCCGAGCCCTCGGGACGACTCCCGTCCGGAGGACGCGGCGAGCGTGAGCACGACGACCGGCGCCTCCTTGCCCTGGAACCGGTCGACCGTGCCGACCTGGACCCTCGGGTGCCCGGCTGCGGCGAGCGCGGCGCGGACCGCCCAGACCTGCGCGTTGTAGGCGGCGACGACGAGCACGTCGCCCTCGTCGAGGGGGCGCGTCGTGGGCACGCCGCCCACGGTCGACGTCCACGCCCGGCCGAGGAGGCGCTCCACCTGCCGCACGACCTCGTCCGCCTCCTGGGGTGAGCGCACGGCGTTGCCCGAGTGCTCGACCAGCACCTGCTCGACGCCGGGCCGCACCCCGTCCAGCGCGCGCTCGGCGGCGACCGGGTGCGCGTCGAGCCGGTCCTCGTAGCTGAGGGTGGAGACCGCGGCCGCGAGCCGCGGGTGCATGCGCCAGGTGCGCGGCAGGAAGTAGCCGAGCCCGGCGGGCAGGACGCCGTGACCGTCGGTCAGCCAGTCGAGAGCGGACCTGTCGACGGGCTCCGGGTGCAGTCCCTGGCTGACCTGCGGAAGCTGTCGGGGGTCGCCGAGCAGGAGGAGCCGCTGCGCGGACCGCGCCACCGCGATGGTGCTCGCGAGCGAGAACTGGCCGGCCTCGTCGACGACGAGCAGGTCGAGCGTCCCGTCGGGTATCCGTTCCGACGCGAAGTCCCACGCCGTGCCGCCGACGACGCGCGGCCCGGGCTCGAGCGCGAGCTCTGCCAGCCGGGTGCTGTCGAGCTCGTCGCACACCGCGGTCGGCGACGGTCCGTCGCCTGCCCGCTTCTTGGCGACCAGCCCGGCGGGTACCCCTGCCCCTTGGACGATCGCCCGCAGCATGTTCTCGACCGCGGCGTGGGACTGCGCGACGACGCCCACGCGCCAGCCCTGCGCGACGAGCCGTGCGACGACGTGCGAGCCGACATAGGTCTTGCCCGTTCCCGGCGGCCCCTGTACCGCGACGTACGAGTGGTCGAGAGCCTCGACGGCGCGGGTGATCGCGTCGACGTGGTCCCCGTCGACGACCGCCGGGAGGCAGCCCGCCACGCCGAGTCGCGGCGGGGTGCGCTGGAGGAGGTCGGTCGCGGCGTCGCGCGGGAGCTCGCCGGTCGCCCGCCAGGACGCGAGCGCACGACCGGCGGCCGTCGCGATCGCGTTCTCGAGCGGCTTGGTGCCGGGACCGGGTGCGGGGGCGAGCGCCATCGGCAGCGCCGTGTGCCCCTGCACGCCGCGGGGAAGCTGCTCGCGCACGACGAGGACGTCACGCTCACCTCGCGGTGTCGCCCGACGGTGCGCCTCGACGATCGACCCGCCCGTCGACCATCCGCGCGTGCCGTCGGCGGAGGTCTTGGCGCTCGGCGGCAACGGCGGGTCGTACAGGACGTAGGGCGTGACGCCGACGCGGAGGTCGCTCCCCTCCGGCAGGCGCCCGACGAGCTCCAGACGGCGGGAGAGCGTCTGCCTGCCGGCCTCGACCTCCCACCCGCTCCGTTCCGAGACGTCCTCGACGACGAACGCGTTGCGCCGTCCCAGCCACTCGTCCACCGGGGCGCTGAGCCGCGAGTAGTGCTCGTGCCAGAACGGCTTGGCCTCCCGCTGGTGATACCCGACCGCGCCTCCGTACATCGCGAGCGTCTGCATCGCCGCGTCGCGTCCTGCCCGGTCCTCCCCCACCACCTCGCGGATCTCGGCAGCGAGCTGCGCCGCGGCCTCCCGCTCCGTCGGGCCGGCCGAGGGGTCGGGGGAGGACGCGGGCGTCGTCGTGATCGGGTCTGGCGGGCGGACGGCGGCCCGCGCGTCGTCCCCCGCACCAGCACCGGAGACCGCCCACCGCAACCACTCGAGCAGCCGCAGGGTCGACACGCAGTCGTACCGGTTGTAGTCCCCGATCCCCCGCAGCAGCTCGTCCGCCTCCGCGTCGCGGCCGGCGTCCCGCAGCCCGGTGTACTCGGCGTACGCGACGATGGACGCGGCGCCGTCCTTGACGTCGCTGGTGCGCAGCTCGTCGCCCATGTACAGCGGTTCGAGCTTCTTGATGGACCGGGACCGGTCGGAGACGTGCAGCGCCTGTCGCACGACGGCGTACAGGTCGACGAGCACGCCGTCGCGCAGGAGGTCGTCGACCTCGTCCTCGTAGACGCCGTGCCGTGCGGCGATGGACAGCAGGTGCGTCTTCTCGTAGGGCGCGTAGTGGTAGACGTGCAGGCCGGGGTACGTCCGACGCCGGGCGTTCACGTGGTCGACGAACGCGACGAGAGCGTCCCGCTCGGCGGCGAGGTCGTGCGCCCAGAGCGCGTGGAACGGTGGCTCGGCACCGTCGGCGCCGGGACGGTCGACCCACCCGAACAGGTAGTCGATCCCCCAGGCGGTGCCGTCGCCGTCGTTCCACAGCGGGTCGCCCTCGAAGTCGAAGAAGAGGTCGCCCGGGCTGGGTGCGGGCAGTCCGTGCACGGGGGTGGCGTCGTCGATGCGCCACGACAGCTCGTGCGGACCGTCCGCGTCGGCCCACCGCACGGTCCCGTCGACCGGCCCGGTACCGAGCTGCAACGCCGCCTGGTCCTGCACACGCCGGAAGGTGGACGCAGACAGGTCCGGCGGGGCGGTGGTCGCGACGGCGAGCTCGTCGATCGTCGTGATCCCGGCGGCGCGCAGGCGCGCGCGCTGCGTCTCGTAGACGCCGCCGACGAGCAGCACGTCGCGACGTGCCGCGACCTGCTCGAGGCACGCGTCGCAGCGACCGCACGACCGCACGTCCGGGTCGTCCCAGGGTGCCGGCGCAGCACGTGCGACGTGCTCGTCGACGAGGTGGCGCAGGCGGGCGCGCCGGTCGCGGAACACCGGCAGGAGGTCGACGACCCGGTGCGTGGTGCTCGCGCGCGTGCCGAGCACGAGGCGGGCGTCGGGCGCGACGGGCACGCCGGCCCCGACGAGCTGGTCGGCGTACGCGGCGAGCTGGAGCAGGGCGGTCACCTTCGCCCGCCGCGCGAGCTTCGCCTCGACAACCGCGTACGACGGCACCCCGGTGGCCTCACCGCGGTCTGCCGCGGGGCGGGCCGGACCGCCGTCGGGCAGGAGGTCGGCGCGCACGAGGAAGTCGGCCCGCCCGTAGAGCTGCCCGTCGAAGAGCACGCCCTGGTGGACGACGTCGGCGCCCGCCTCGAGCGCCGCGAGCGTCTGCGCGTGGGCGGCGAGGAGGTCGTCCCGTCCGACGCTGCGGGGCGGGTCGATCCGCACCACGCCGCGGCCGGTCGTCGCGTCGTACGGACCGTGCTCGGCCTCGAACTGCGCGAGCACGTCCTGCTCGTGGCGGTCGCCGAGCATCGCGGCGCGGTCGAGCACCGGGTCGTCGTCCGCCGCGCGGCGCGGTCTGCGGCCGAGCAGCTCGTCCAGCCCGACCAGGAGGCGGTACTCGCACCCCGCGGCCACGACGAGGTCGCTCGCGGAGTGCACGACCACGGCGGGCGAGGGCGGGGTCGTCCGGGACGCGGCCGCCGGCTCGTCGAGGAGGAACATGCCTGCCGTTCTACCAGTGGCCACCCACGTCGGCCCGGCCGTCGTCGGCCTCGGCCACCCGGCCGTCGTCGGCCTCGGCCAGGTCATCCGTGACGTCGGGGGCAGCGGCCGACGGCGCCCCGTAGACGACGACGGCGACGTCGTCGCGCGCCCGACGTCCCACGAGCCGAGCGACGAGCGCGTCCGCGAGGTCAGGCAGCGCGCGGGTGGCGACCAGCTCGGCGGCCGTGGCCGCGAGCCTGCCCAGACCGACGCGCAGCGACTCCTCCCGGCGCTCGACGAGACCGTCGGTGTACAGCACGACGACGTCCGACGCGTCGAGCCCGACCGTGGACTCGGTGCGCCCCCCGGCCGACCCCAGGGTCAGCGGGGTGCCGCGCGCGCCGTCGAGCCAGGACGCCGCGCCGTCGCGCAGGACCAGCCCGGGCGGGTGCCCCGCGGACGAGTAGGTCAGCGTGCCCGCGGCCTCGTCGACGATCGCGCAGAACACCGTGGCGTACTCCGCCCCGGGCACCTCGGAGGCGAACCGGTCGAGGCCGGTGAGCACCGCCGCCGGGCCGTTGCGGTCCAGGAGCATCACCCGCCCCGCGCTGCGGAGCTGACCCATGAGCGCCGCGGACGACAGCCCGTGGCCCACGCAGTCGCCCACCAGCAGACCCCACCTCTCGTCGCCCAGCGGCACGACGTCGTACCAGTCCCCACCGACGGTGAACCGGTCGTCGGCGGGACGGTAGCGCGTCGTCCACCGGTGCGAGGTCGTCTCCGACGGCAGCATCGCCCGCTGGAGGGCGTCGCTCGCCGCCCGCAGGTCGGCCACGGCGCGCTCGCGACCGACGGCGTCGGAGACGGCAGCCCCTACGGTGGCGGCCACGAGGTGCAGGAAGGCGAGGAGGGCGGCGTCGACGGGGCGGTAGGGACCGCCCTCGAGGACGATCGCGCCGACGGGCCGGGCGTCCGGGCCGGGCAGCGCGGCGACCATGACCGGCCCGAGGACGCGGTGCCCGCCGTCGCCGAGGACCTCGCGGACCGCGTCGTCGACGGAGGTCCCGCCGCCCGGGGACGTGCCGTCCGACGGCCGCGTCGCGGGCGGGAGCGGGACGGTCCCCCGGGGAGACCGGGTGGTGGCCGTGAGGGCAGGGACGTCGTCGTGCAGGAGCCAGACCTCGGCCCGCACGATGTCGACGCCGCCGCGCAGCGCGTCGACCGCGCTGCACGCGACGTCCTCGGCGTCGTCCGTGTGGCGCGGCAGCCCGCGCGACAGCGCGCTGAGCAGGGCGAGGCGGCGCCGGCCGACGACCTGGTCGGTGGTCTCGGTCGCGATGTCGAGCACGCCACGGACCACGCCGTCGTCGTCGCGCAGCGGGCTGTAGGAGAAGGTGAAGTGGGTCTCCTCGACGAACCCGGACCGCTCCATGTACAGCGGGTGGTCGACGGTCCACGTCGCCACGCCCGATTCCTGGACGGAGGCGAACAGCGGGCCGATGTCGTCCCAGATCTCCGCCCAGAGCGTGCGCGCGGCACAACCCATGGCGAGGGGGTGCTTCTCGGTGCCGAGCATCGCGCGGTAGCCGTCGTTGTAGATCATGGTGAGCTCGGGGCCCCACGCGATCATCACGGGGAAACGGGTGCTGAAGCACAGCTCGACGGCGGTGCGCAACGCGTTCGACCAGGTCGACGGCGGGCCGAGCGGCGTCCGTGACCAGTCGACCCGTGCGGCGAGCTCGCCGGTGCTCGTCGTCGCCGTCGCACGGGCGAACCACTCAGGTCTCACCGCGCAAGCGTAGGTCGCCGCGCGGTTGCTCGCGCACACGGGATTCGTCCTCGGGACCCGGTCTGCACCATAGTGTTCCCGTCGATCGCGCCCGCAGGGCGCCCGCCGAAGGAGGTCTCATGGCGCAGAGGTTCGTCCCGCCCCCGGGGTGGCCGACGCCACCGAGCTTCACCCCGACGAGCGACTGGCACCCGGACGCGTCGTGGCCACCTGCGCCTGAGGGCTGGGTCTTCTGGGTGGACGACGACGCCCCCGCGGCGGCCCCCACCCGGCGCTCCATGCGCGCGACGCGGCCCGACGGCGCGGTCCTGGCCGACGCGCACCCGGTCGTGAGCTCGACGATGATCCTGCCCGCGCTCGTCGGCGCCGGGCCGGACGCCTCCACGCCGGCCCCGCCCACCCGTCGCGCTCCCGCGCTCGTCCCCGTGCCGGTGCCCGCTCCCGCGTCGAGAGACGTCGCCCCCAGCATGGCTGCGCCGCAGGAGCGGGTGCTGTCGATGGGCCCGCTCTCGCTCCCGGGTGCGGACGACGACGACGGCGAGCCCGGCAGAGCCCGGCGCTGGATCGTCCCGGCCGCGTTCGCGCTCGCGGGCGTGGCCGTCGGGCTGCTGGTCGGGATCGGCCTGACCCTCACCGCGCAGGGCGAGGCCGACGCGGCGATGGCCGAGGCGCAGCGCATCGAGGACGAGGCGGCAGCCGAGCGTGCGCAGCTCGAGACCGAGCGCGCGGACCTCGAGACGCAACGCTCCGAGGTCGACGCCGCGAGCACGGCGCTCGACGAGCGCGAGGACGCGGTGACCCAGTCCGAGGAGGACGCGGCGGCGCGCTCCGCGGACCTCGACGAGCGTGCGGCGCAGCAGCAGCGGGACAAGGAGGCCCGCGAGCGCGAGGAGGCCGCCCAGCAGCCCGGCCAGCCCGGGAACCCGGGCAACGGTCAGGGCAACGGTCAGGGCGGGGACCAGGACACCGGGTGGGACTGGGGAGACCTCGGCCTGGGCTGACCTACTTCTCCGGGCCGGGGTGCTCCGCGAGCAGGGCGAACCGGCTGAGGATGTGCGGCCAGTCCGCGAAGCGGGCCCGGACGCGCTCGGTCCCCGGCGCCCACCCGCTGTGCTCGAGGCGGATCGCGGTGCCCGTGCCGTGCTCGCGGAGATCCAGCCGGACGAGGGACGCCCGGCCGTCGGGCTGGCCGAACGAGAACGTGTGGGCCAGGTGCGTCGCCGGCTCCCAGAGCGTGACACGACCCCACTCGTGATCGGTCGCACCGTGCGACACGACGAGCCGCCCACCGAGCGCCGGCTCGACGCTGAACCCGCTGAAGGTCCGCGCGTCGGCGGTGAAGCGGGGCGGCCACCACTCCCCGATGCGACCCGTGTAGGTCTCGAAGGCCACCTCGACGGGGCACGCGAGGCGCAGCTCGTGGACGATCGGGGCGAGGCTCATCGGTCCTCCCGAGCGGGTCCCGGACGCAGGCGACGACTCATTGAACTGCGCGCCGCGCCGTCGTGCCACCGGTGACGCGACGTCGCGTCACAAGTTGCTTCGGGCATCCGCCCGTCGACGAGCGGCTACCGCGCCGACACGTCCGGTCCACCGGCACGACATCCCTCGCTGGTCGACTGCGGGTGCGGCACGTGCCGCAACGAACCGACCGAGGAGAACACTGCGATGCGACGACCTGCACGGCGTCTCATGACCTCCGCCGCCCTCGTGGGCGCACTCGTCCTGGGCGCGGGCGCGAGCTTCGCCGCCACCGCCGTCGACCTCACCGGGCACGGCGCGGCGCAGCGCCACCCGGAGGGCGACCAGACCAAGGACCTCAAGGCCGAGCTGACAGCCGGCAAGGCGAAGAACGTCATCCTGCTCATCGGGGACGGCATGGGCGACTCCGAGATCACCGTCGCCCGCAACTACGCGAAGGGCGCCGCCGGCCACTTCGCCGGGATCGACGCGCTGCCCGTGACGGGCCAGTACACGACCTACTCGCTGGACAGGGCGACCGGGAAGCCGGACTACGTGACCGACTCCGCGGCGTCGGGCACGGGCTGGGCGACCGGGACCAAGTCCTACGACGGCGCGATCTCCGTCGACGTCGACGGCGCGGACCAGCGCTCCCTGCTGGAGATCGCGAAGGCCAACGGCCTGCGCACCGGCAACGTCACGACGTCCGAGCTCCAGGACGCCACCCCCGCCGTGCAGGCCGCGCACGTCACGAGCCGCGGCTGCTACGCCCCGTCGTCCACCCTGAAGAGCTGCCCGACGAACGCGCTCGAGAACGGCGGCAAGGGCTCCATCACCGAGCAGCTCATCGGCACGCGGGCCGACGTGACGCTCGGCGGCGGCGCGAAGTCGTTCGCCGAGACCCCCGCCGTCGGGCCCTGGGCGGGCACGACCCTGCTCCAGCAGGCCAGGCAGCGCGGCTACCAGGTCGTGCGGGACGCCGACGCGCTCGACGCGGTGACCGTCGCGGACCAGGGCACGCCGGTCCTCGGCCTGTTCGCCGAGGGCAACCTTCCGGTCCGCTGGGTCGGTCCGCTCGCGACGCCCGACGGCGGAGCCGAGCCGGCCGTGCAGTGCACGGACAACCCGGACCGCCCCGGCTCCCAGCCGACTCTCGCCGCGATGACGACGAAGGCGATCGACCTGCTCGACTCCCCGCGCTCGAAGACCGGCTTCTTCCTCCAGGTCGAGGGCGCGAGCATCGACAAGCAGGACCACGCCGCGAACCCCTGCGGGCAGATCGGTGAGACCGTCGACCTCGACGAGGCCACGCAGGTCGCGCTCGAGTACGCGAAGGAGCACGGCGACACGCTCGTCATCGTGACCGCGGACCACGCCCACTCGAGCCAGATCGTCGAGGCGGGCTCCACCACGCCGGGCCTGACCCGCACGCTCCTCACCGCCGACGGCCAGGAGATGACCGTCGCCTACGGCACCTCCGAGGAGGGCTCGTCCCAGCAGCACACCGGGTCGCAGCTGCGCATCGCAGCCTACGGACCGGGTGCGGCGAACGTCGCCGGGCTCACCGACCAGACGGACACGTTCTTCACCATCCGCGACACGCTGCGCCTCGACCCCGACGCACCCGCGCCGGCCGCGCCGCAGATCCTCAGCACGAACGTCATGGACGGCGCCGTGCTGCGCGGCAACGTGACGGTCAAGGTCACGACGGACATCACGCCGAGGTACACGTACATCGAGCTCAACCAGGGCGGCCGCTGGATCACCGACAACACGAAGGCCGCGGGCAGCACGCAGGCCGGCAAGAAGCCGACGCTGAAGATCGACACGCGCGACTACCCCGACGGGAAGTACCGGCTGAAGATCGACACCGTCGCGATCGACGGCCAGACCACGGAGAAGCTGATCGCCTTCCAGATCAAGAACTCCCGCTGAGCCGGGCGGGCCGTGGCCGAGGACGCCACGGCCCGTCGTCGAGCACACCACGGGTGCCGTCGCCCCTCGGACGACGGCACCCGTCGCGTTCCCTGCGCGCCGCACGGACCGCTTCTGGCGCGTCACGGGGTGCGGGCACGGGACGTCCACGAACGTCACACCGACATCACACCGCTTCCGGTCGCGGACTCCACGTCGAGCACGGACCGTAGAGGGGTGCGAACGACCACCCCCGGCGCGACCGAGACGCCGATCTTCGACGCCCTCCTGACCGAGCACGAGCAGTCGCTGCCGCTCATCCACCTGAGCAACGCCCTGCGCGAGCCTCGCGGCCGCGGACGCGCCGGACACACCGACCGTGACGACCACGCGCTCGGCCTCGAGCCGAAGTTCGTCCCCTCCGCAGAGGTCCCGGTCCTGCCCCGCCGCCGCGCGCACTGACCGCGGCGAGGAACCGCACCCCTCCACCGCCACCGCGCCACCGCCGAACCCCGGCCCACCCCCCGATCACGCGCACGATCGGGGGCCAACCCAGGGCTCGGCAGCGAAACGACCGAGAGTCCGATGGCGGAGCGAGGGTGGGGCGGGTCGTGGCGGGTCTGGCGGGAGCCGCGAGGAACGAGCGGCGGATGGAAGACCCGCCCCGCCCTCGCGCAGCCGTCGGCCCAGCCGTCGCGCAGCCGTCGGCCCAGCCGTCGCGCAGCGGACGCAGCCGCTGCCCTCAGAGCACGTGCGCGAGGAACCCCTTGGTCCGCTCGTGCTGCGGGTCGCCGAGCACCTGCTCCGGGGAGCCCTGCTCGACGATGACGCCCTCGTCCATGAACACGACGGTGTCCGCGACCTCGCGGGCGAACCCGATCTCGTGCGTCACGACCATCATCGTCATGCCCGACCGCGCGAGGTCGCGCATGACGGCGAGGACCTCGCCGACGAGCTCGGGGTCGAGCGCGGACGTGGGCTCGTCGAACAGCATGAGGTCGGGGTCCATGGCGAGCGCGCGCGCGATCGCGACGCGCTGCTGCTGACCGCCCGAGAGCTGTGCGGGGTAGTGGTCGGCGCGGTCGGCGAGCCCGACGCGCTCGAGCAGCTCGTTCGCCCGTGACCGCGCCTCGTGCTTGCGCAGCCCTCGCACCTGGACGGGCGCCTCCATGACGTTCTCGAGCGCCGTCATGTGGGGGAACAGGTTGAACCGCTGGAACACCATGCCGATGTGCGCGCGCTGGCGAGCGACGACCTTGGGGTGCAGCCGGTGCAGGACGGTGCGGCCGCTCTTCGTCTCCTCGCGGTAGCCCATGAGCTCGCCGGCGACGCGGACGCGGCCCCCGGTGATCTCCTCGAGCTCGTTGACGCAGCGCAGGAGCGTCGACTTCCCGGACCCGGACGGGCCGAGCACCACGCACACGGAGCCGCGCTGCACGTCGAGGTCCACGCCCTTGAGCACGTGCAGGTCGCCGAACATCTTGTGCAGGCCCTCGACCTGCACCATGGGCGTCGCGTCGGTCGTGCCCGACGCCGCGTCGGTCGTGCCGCTCACGGTGTCACCTCCAGGAAGGGGTCGTCCTTGGTCGTGCCGGCCGCGCCGATGAGGTCCTGCTTGCTCGGCTTGCGACCGCGTCGCCCACCGCCGGGACCGTGCCCGCGGCGTCGGGCGCCGGCCCCCTGCTCCCCGAACCCGCGGCCGTAGTACCGCTCGAGGTAGTGCTGGCCGACCATGAGGATGCTCGTGATGAGCAGGTACCAGATGGCCGCGACCATGAGCAGCGGGATGGGCTGGAACGTGCGGTTGCCGATCGCGTTGGTCGCGTACGTGAGGTCGAGCGTGAAGGGGACCGCGAGGACGAGGGACGTCGTCTTCAGCATGGAGATCGTCTCGTTGCCCGTGGGTGGCACGATGACGCGCATGGCCTGCGGCAGGACGATGCGCGTGAGGATGCGCCCGTCCTTCATGCCGAGGGCCTTCGCGGCCTCGGTCTGGCCGGGGTCGACCGACCCGAGGCCGGCGCGCACGATCTCCGCGAGGTAGGCGGCCTCGTTGAGCGCGAGGCCCAGGGTCGCTGCCCAGAACGCGGTGATGACGTCCTGCGTGCGGAACTCGAAGAACTCGGGACCGAACGGGATGCCGAGGCTCAGGCGCGGGTAGAGCACCGCGAGCAGCCCCCAGAACACGAGCTGCGTGTAGATCGGGGTGCCGCGGAAGAACCAGATGTAGGCCCAGCTCACCGACGTCATCACGGGGTTGTCGGAGCGTCTCATGACGGCGAGCAGGACGGCGAGGACGACGGCGAGGAGCATCGACAGGACCGTGAGCAGCAGCGTCCACCCGACGCCGCGGATCACGGTCACGTCGCGCAGGTAGAGCCAGACGACGTCCCACTGGAACTTGTCGTTCGTGACCAGGCCGTTGATCGCCATCGCCGCGAGGACGAGCAGGATCGCGGCAGAGATCCAGCGGCCGGGTCGCGGGACGGGCCGGGCGTGGATGCGGTCGGGGACGGGATCGGTCGACGCACCGGCGGTGCGGTCGGCGTCGGCGTGCGGTCCGGACATGGTCCACCTCGAAGGTCGGGCTCGGTCGGTCGAGCGGACGTGCGGCCGGTGCGACGGTGCGCCGGCACGGCGACCAGTCTGCCGCCCTCCGGGCCGCGCGGCGAGGCGCGACGCCCGGAGGGCGGCGACCGGTCGGGTCGGGTCAGCCGAGGGAGGGGTTGATCTCCGCCGTGTCGATCGCCGCGTCGGCGCTGCCCCAGCCGCCGAGGACCTCGGCGAGGGTGCCGTCGTCCATGAGCGACTGGAGCGCGGCCTGGATGGCGGCGGCGAGCTCCGTGTCGTCCTTCGCGACGACGATGCCCTGCGGGGCGGAGTCGAAGATGTCGCCGAGCTGCTCGATGGTGCCGCCCGTCTGCTCGACGGCGTAGCCGATGACCGGCGAGTCCGCGTACATGACCTGCGCCTTGCCGCCCGCGAGGTTCGTGGTGGCGTCGGCCTGCGACTTGTACTGCAGGATGTCGACGGCCTCCTCGCCGGCGGCCTCGCACTCGTCGCTCTGCACGGCGATGTCCTCGTCCTGGATGGTGCCCGTCTGCACGGCGACCGTGAGGCCGCACATGCTCGCGGGGTCGACGTCGTCCGGGTTGCCGGACGCGACCGCGTACGCCGAGCCGGCGTTGAGGAACGAGATCATGTTCGACTGCTCCATGCGCTCCTCGGTGATCGTGAAGGAGGAGATGCCGGCGTCGTACTTGGTGCCCAGCGCGGGGATGATCGCCGGGAAGTCTGCCGACTGGACCTCGACGTCGAGCCCGAGCCTCGCGCCCACGGCCTTGATGGTGTCGATGTCGAACCCGATGGGGGTCTCCCCGTCCTCGTCGACGAACTCGGCGGGCGCGTACTCGGTGTTCGAGCCGACCGTGAGGACGCCGGCCGAGGCCACGTCCTCGGGCAGCAGCGCTGCGGCGGCGTCGTCGACCTCGATGGTCGACGGGTCGAACGGCGCGGCGCTCGTCTCCTCGTCGGACCCCGCGCTGCTGCCGTCGGTCCCGGTCTGGGACGCGTCGGTGCACGCGGTGAGGAGGAGGGCGCTCGTCGCGGCCAGCGCGACGAGTCCGGTCAGGGGGAGCTTGCGCGGGGTCGTACGCATGGGAGGTCTCCGATCGGGATGTGGGCCGGGCAGGGGCAGCGTATTCACCGATCGTCTCCGTCGTGTTACGTCGGCACCCAAGAGGGGGAACGTACGGGGAACGAAGGACCCGGCGGTGCGCAGCACCGCCATGAGTGTGCGGGAGCATGGCCCCGCTCGCCAAACCGGGAGGCCACCGCGATCAGGGCCCGACGGCGCGGGCGGGGCCGCGCGTCAGGTGTCCCGCTCGGTGGGTGCCGCGTCCTCCCGCTCGTCGTCCTCGCCGCCGGGCGGGAAGACGGTCCGCTCCGGTCGCGCCCGCAGGGCGAGCGCGCTGGCGACGAGGCCGCCCCACACGACGACGATCGAGAGGATCAGGAGGATGACCGCGGAGGTGTTCATCGGGTCGCCTCCGAGCGCTCGGCGCGGGCCGTCGTCGGTCCGGGCGGGTAGGGCGGCCACGCGACGAAACGGTCGGGGCTGCGGTACCAGCGCATTGCGCTGAGCAGCAGCGCGCCGGCGACGATCACCGCGATCGTGCCCCAGCCCATGAGGGCCAGGTACCAGGCCGGGTACCCCTCGTAACCGTCGGTCAGCAGCGTGACGATCCGCGAGACCAGCATGTATCCGAGCACGATCGGGGCGAGCAGCGTGACGAGCACCTGCCACCATCCGCCCACCTGGAAGGTCGAGACCCCGTTCAGGTGGTGCTGCAGCTCGGAGCCGCGCCTCTTGACCCACAGGACGAGCACGCACGTGAGGATGGCGGACGTGACGATGCCGATGTTGTTCGCCCACTGGTCGACGGTGTCGAGCGCGATCAGACCGGTCGTCGTGGAGAACAGCAGGACGGACACGATGGAGCTCACGATGCCGACGCGGACGGCCGCACCGCGCGGTGACCAGCCGAACTTCTCCTGGAACCCGGCCGACACGACCTGCAGGATCGACAGGAGAGACGTGAACCCGGCCATGGCGAGCGAGCCGAAGAAGAGGGTGCCGAAGAACGGTCCACCGGGCATCTCGGAGACGATCGCGGGGAACGTGATGAAGGAGAGCGTCGGCCCGGCGATGTTCTCCAGCTCTCCCACCCCGACCCCCTCCTGGTGCGCGAGGAACCCGAGGGTCGAGAAGACGCCGATCCCGGCGAGGATCTCGAACGACGAGTTGGAGAACGCCACGACGAGGCCCGGCGACGTGAGGTTCGCGCGGCGCTTGCGGTAGGAGGCGTACGTGATCATGATCCCGAACGCGATCGAGAGCGAGAAGAAGATCTGGCTGTACGCGGCGATCCACACGTTCGCGTCGCCCAGCGCCGACCAGTCGGGCGTGAACAGCGCGTTCAGCCCGTCCACCGCTCCCTCCAGGAACACCGACCGCACCACGAGCACGAGGAACGCGATGACGAGCAGCGGCAGGAACACCATGTTGGCGCGCTGCACGCCCTTCGCCACGCCGGCCGCGAGGACGACGATCGTCACGACCCACACCGCGACGAGCGGGATCAGCACCCCGGGCACGAAGTCGAGGGAGATCCCGGGATCCGCCGTCTGGAGGTACTCGCCGACGAAGAACGCCGCCGGGTCGTCGCCCCACCGCAGGTCGAACGAGAACACGAAGAAGCTGACGGCCCAGGCGACGACGGCGGTGTAGTAGACGGCGATGACGAAGCAGATCATCACCTGGAACCAGCCGAGGCCCTCGAGCCAGCGCGCGACCCGGCGGAACGCCGTCGGCGCGGACCCGCGGAAGCGGTGCCCGAGCGCGTAGTCGAGGAAGAGGATGGGGATGCCCGCGGTGAGCAGCGCGACGAGGTAGGGGACGAGGAACGCGCCGCCGCCGTTCTCGTACGCCACGCCGGGGAAGCGCCAGATGTTGCCCAGCCCCACGGCCGAGCCGATCGCCGCGACGATGAAGCCGACCTGCCCGGTCCACTCCTCGCGGGGCTTCTCGGGAGCGGCTGCTCCGCCCGTCCTGCCCGTCGTCTCTGCCACGTGTCCCTCCTGATCGAGCTCCGTGTCCGGCGCCCCTCCCCGACGGGCGCCCGCTCGACGCCACGACACCGGGGCCCTCGTCCGGATTCGACGGTACTGACGTCGGGCGCAGCGCGCGACCCCGCGCGGCCCCGCCCGGTCTGCGGGCTCAGCCCGCGAGGAGCCGCTCGACGTACCCGCCGCGGAAGCGGCCGGCGGGGTCGTACCGGTCCGCGAGCGCCCGGAAGTCCTCGAACCGCGGGTAGGTCGCTGCGAGCGCCCGCAGGGCCGCGGGGTCCGTCACCGCGTGGGACAGCTTGCCCCAGTGGGGCCGCGCACCCAGCGGGGTGAGCACGGACTCGAGATGGGGCAGGAGCTGCGCGACGTCGTCGGGCAGGGGCTTCCACGTGAAGTGCAGGCCGACCGTGGGCCCGTCGAACGGGCTGAGCCACAGCGGCTCGCGGTCGGCCGCGATCGTGCGGATCTCGGTGACCTGGAGCAGCGGGCCGATGCGCGGGCCGAGGGCGCGCAGCGCCTCGATCGCGGCCGGTGCGTGCGCGCGGGGGACGAGGTACTCCGTCTGGAGCTCGGCCCCGTTGCTCGGCGTGAACTCGAGCCGGAAGTGTGCGAGGCGCTCGTTCCACGGCCCGGGCGCGCCGAGCTGGGGCGTGCAGTGCACGGGGTCGACGCCGGCGAGCATGTGCAGCGGCGACGTCGCGAGCCGCGCACCGAAGAAGTCCTCAGGCGGTGCGTCGCCTGGCTCGCCCGCGGGCAGGCGCGACTTGCGCCAGACCTGCTGCGCGCCCTCGGTCCCCCAGTCGGTGAAGATGCTGACGGAGTAGGCGGACGCGGTGATCTCGTCGAGGTGCGCCGTGATCGCGTCCCACGACAGGCCGACGTGCAGGTCCTGGCGGACGTCGAACGTGGGGACGGTCTCCAGCTCGAGACGCGTCACGACCCCGAGCGCGCCGAGCGCGACGACGGCGCCCGGAAGGTCCGGGTCCCCGCGGCGCAGGGTGCGGGCCTCACCGTCGGGCGTGACGATCTCGAGCCCGACGACGGCGTCGGCGAGCGACCCGACCGCGTCACCCGAGCCGTGGGTGGCCGTGGCGACCGAGCCCGCGACGGAGATGTGCGGCAGGGACGCGAGGTTCGCGAGCGCACGACCGGCGGCCTGGACGTGCCGGGTCACGTCGCCGTACCGCAGCCCGGCGGCGACGGACACGACGCCGGTCGTCGGGTCGACCTCGACCGGCGGGCGTCCGTCGTCGTAGGCGTCGAGGACGACGTGCGTCCCCGTCGTGTCCGCCACGTCGCCGAACGAGTGGCGCGACCCGAGGGCCTTGACCCGTCCGGTCCCGGAGACGACGGCCCGCAGCTCCTCCAGGTCGCGCGGGTGCACGACGTCGACCGCCGAGTACGCGAGATTCCCCGCCCAGTTGACCGCCATGTCCGACCCCTCGGCTCGCCTGCTCACGAGGCCACCCTGCCACCTGCGCGGGGGTTGTCCCTACCCGAGGACGGGTGCGGGCCGGGCTCTCGCCGCACCGGCGCCGCGGTTCGATCGGACCATGACGACAACGACGCAACAGACACATCGCCGTGCCTCGTCCGCCATGCGTGAGGCGCCGCTGCGCGGCGGGCTCGGGGTGTTCGCGGCGCTCGCGTTCGGGCTCAGCTGGCTCGCGTGGGGGTCGGCGCTCGCGCTCGGCGGCGACATCGCCGACCCGACCGTGTTCACGCTGTACGCGATCGGTGGCTGCGGCCCCAGCCTCGCGGCGGTCGTGCTCTGGTTCTCGGGCCGCCGCAGCCCGCGCGCGATGCGGTGGGGGTCGGTCCGGCGGTGGCTGCCGGCCGCCGTCGGGCTCGGAGCCGCGCCCGCCGTGGTCGCCGCGCTCGTGACGCCGATGCTCGGCGGACCCGCCGTCGACCTCGCCCAGGGGACCGCAGAGATCGCCGCGGCCGGCGGCCCGCTGCTCTTCCTCGCGGTCTCCCTGTTCGCCGGGCCGTTGTCCGAGGAGCTCGGGTGGCGCGGGTACGCGCAGCCGCGACTGCGCCGCCGGCTCTCGCCGCTCGCGACCTCGGCCCTGCTCGGCGCGGTGTGGGCCGTGTGGCACCTGCCGCTGTTCGCGCTCACAGGGACGTGGCAGTCGACCCTCGGGCTGGTCGAGTCGATCGTCTTCCTCGCCGCGATGGTCCCGCTGTCGAGCGCGTACTGGCTGGTCAGCGAGCGCTTGCACGGCGGGGTGCCCGGGGCGGTCGTGCTGCACTTCGTGGGGAACACCGCGCTCACGCTGCTCGCGTTCACCGCCCCGGTGGCCGGCGCGGTGTACGCCGGGACGATCGTCCTGACCGCCGTCGTGATCCACCTGGTCACCCGCCCCGTCCGGACGACCCGACGACCTGTGGTCGAGCGGTGAGGTCAGCGCTCGACGCAGCTCGCGGCGCGGCCCTCGTAGGCGTCGATCTTGCGCTCGATCGCGGCGAGGTGCGTGCGCACCGACTCCATCTCGGCCAGCACGCGCTCGCGGTGCGCACGCAGGAGGGCGAGACGCTCGGCCTCGTTGCCGTCCCCGTCGCGCACCAGGTCCGCGTAGGCGCGGACCTCGCGGATGGGCATCCCCGTGGCGCGCAGGCGGTTGATGAGCGCGATCCAGCCGAGGTCCTGCTCGGTGTACCGACGGTGGCCGGACGGCGCGCGGTCCACGGCGTCGAGCATGAGCCCGTCGCGCTCGTAGTAGCGCAGCGTGTGGACCGTCAGGCCCGACGTCGCAGCGGCCTCCGCGATGGTCAGGCCGGGGTGGGTGGCGAGGGTGGTCATGGGACCCAGTCTGCGCCGTCGGGCACGCGGAGCGCGAGACCCCAGTGGGTCGCGACCTCCGCAGCCTGCGCGGCGAGCGCCCGCAGCTCGGGTGCGGACGGGTCGCGGCGCCACTGGGTCTCGACGGCGACATCGCGTGCGCCGACGACCCAGCGCCACCGCGCGGCAGCCCGGCCGTCGACCGCGACGGCGTGGATGAACGAGCCGAGCCGGTCGGCCAGGTCGACGCCGGGCTCCACCGCCACGCCACGGCTCTCGCCGTAGGACATGAGCAGCTCGTCGTAGCTCTGCAGGAGGTCGACCGTCGGGTCGCAGGGGTCTGCTGCGTCGAGCACGCCGGGTGTGCCGGCGACGCCCTCCGGGGCCAGCACCCGCTCCCCCGCGTCCGCCAGCCGCCACAGCACGAGCCCGTCGAGCGCGCCGCCGCCCGGCACCGCGACGACCTGCTCGCCCAGCAGGTCGAGGGCGTGCCGCACGTCCGTGAGCGTGAACCCGGACCACTGCGACACGTCCTTCACCGACGCGTAGGCACGGCCCGCGAGGTAGCGGCGCAGGAGCTCGACGAGCGCGGCGTCCCGGTCGAACGACCCGCCGAGCGGCCCGTAGCCGGCGGGCACGCGGTCGTCGAACGCGGCGTACGTCTGCTGCTTCCCGCTGGCCGGGCCGCTGATGAGGAGGCGGTCGAGCTCGGCGCGCATGAGCAGGTACCCGAGCGCGAACCCGGTGAGGGGCCGGCCGTGCGCGGCCAGGACGTCCGCGAGCTCGCGCCGGGACCGCGGGGCGTCCCGTACGGCGTCGAGCACGATCTCGGTCTCCCGCACGTGGCCCTCGGTGCCCTCGCGCCGGTACATCGTGCCGTTGGCCCGGTGGACGCGCGGCGCGCTGAGCTCGAGGAGCCAGCGCGCGTCGTCGGGCCGGACGAGGTGCCACGTGGGTCGCAGGACGTGCGTGCGCAGCACGGCGCCGTCGTCGCACGCGGCGCGCGCACCCGCTGCCCCCGGTCGGGCGCCCGGGTCGAGCCGTCGGGTCAGGCCCCAGAGCGCGGGCTGCAGCTCCTGGCCCTGCACCGCGAGCAGGTGCCCGACAGCGCCCGGCACGTCCCCGAGCGCCGGTGCCCGCAGGTGGTGGGCGGCCAGCCGGGCCGCGCGCACGTGCGGGCCGTCGACGGCAGGGGTGCCGGGCTCCGGCCCGCGCGGCGTCGGGCTCACGAGCGGCTCACCTCCGACTCACGGCCGGCTCACGATGCGACGAGGTCGTCGACGGTGATGTCGTCGCCCGTGACGCCGACCCGTACCCCGCCGGAGGCGACGGCCACGGAGTCGAGCGCGACGCCGTCGGGCAGGTCGAGCTCCACCTGCAGGTCGGTCACGGCGTTCGCGAGGCCGGACGGGAGGTCCTCCACCGAGACGACACCCAGGCCGGTCCGGACGGCCTCGACGTCGACCGCGAGCGCCTCGGGCCCGGCCACGCGCGGCGTGACGTCGACCGTGATCTCGGCGCCGAGGATCTCCGTACCGAGCGCGAGCACGTCACCGTCCGCCGTGAGCGTCAGGTCCAGGCCGGACTGCTCGCGGACCGCCTCCTGGAGCGACGACTCCGCGATGACGCCCGACGCCGTGCCCGACGCCACGGTGTGCGGCTCGGACGTGCTGACGCCGCGGGCGTCGACCTGCAGGTCGGACACGCCGTACCCGGCGAACGACGCGGTGTCGGCCGACCCGGTCACATGGTCGAGCTCGCCCCGCGCGACCTGCGTGAGGAACGGGAAGCCGGTGATGTCGACCTGCGCGCCGGAGACGTCGTCGGCCTCCTGCTCGAACGCCGACACCGCGTTCCGCTCGACGACTCCCACCACGACGCGGTCCGCGACCACCGCGCCGCCCACGATCACGACGACGACCACGAGCCAACCCACGAGGCGCTTCATGCGCCCACCCTAGGGCCGCCCCCGGCCCCCCGCCGAACACGTCATGGGAGTCGTCATCCGGCCGACAACGGCCCTCATGACGTGTTCGAGCGCGCGCAACCTCGTGCTCGTCCGCGGCGTAGATTGCGGCGCATGACCTCCCCGCAGCGACCGTTCCGCATCGGTGTCCAGATCCAGCCTCAGCACGCCGACTACGCCCAGATCCGCGACGCCGTGCTGCGCGCGGAGGACCTCGGCGTCGACGTGATCTTCAACTGGGACCACTTCTTCCCGCTCAGCGGCGACCCGGACGGCAAGCACTTCGAGTGCTGGACCATGCTCGCCGCGTGGGCCGAGCAGACCACGCGCGTCGAGATCGGCGCTCTCGTCACGTGCAACAGCTACCGCAACCCCGACCTGCTCGCGGACATGGCGCACACGGTCGACCACATCTCGGGCGGACGCCTGATCCTCGGGATCGGCGCGGGATGGTTCGAGCGCGACTACGTCGACTACGGCTACGACTTCGGCACCGCCGGTGCGCGCATCGCTGACCTCGCGGACGCGCTGCCGCGGATCAGGGCGCGCTGGGCCGCCAAGAACCCCGCGCCGACGCGCGACATCCCCGTGCTGATCGGGGGCAGCGGGGAGAAGAAGATGCTGCGACTCGTCGCCGAGCACGCCGACGTCTGGCACTCGTTCGGGGACGCCGAGACTCTTGCGCGCAAGAGCGTGGTCCTCGACGACCACGGCGCCGCCGTCGGCCGGGACACCGGGACGCTCGTCGAGCGGTCCGTCGGGGTGTCGCGTCCGCCCAGCGAGGTCGCAGACCGGCTCGTGGCGGCCGGAGCGACGCTGTTCACGACCGACGCCGACGGCCCGGACTACGACCTGTCGCTCACCCAGGAGTGGGTGGCCTGGCGCGACGCGCAGGGCTGAGCCGGCGGGAACATGCTCCGGCCGGGTGGGGTTGTCGCCCACATGCCCTCCACACCCCCCGCGTCGGCGACCGCTGGCCTCCCCCGCGACCGGCGCATCCCTGCCGGCCTCGTGATCCTGCTGTCCGCGCTGACCGCGATCGGGCCGCTCACCATCGACCTGTACCTGTCGGCGTTCCCGTCGATCGTCGACGAGCTGGGCACCACCGCGTCCCGCGTGCAGCTCACGCTCACCGCGACGCTCGCCGGCCTCGCGATCGGGCAGCTCCTCATCGGGTCCGTCTCGGACGCGATCGGGCGGCGCGCCCCCCTGCTCGTGTCCCTCGCGGTGTACGTCGCGGCGTCGGTGGGCATCGTGTTCGCGGGTTCGGTCGGCATGCTCGCCGGTCTGCGGTTCGTCCAGGGCCTGTCCGCCGCCGCGGGGATGGTGCTGTCGATGGCGATCGTGCGCGACCTGTTCGACGGCTACCGCGTCGGGAAGGTGATCGCCCGGCTCATGCTCGTCGTAGGCGTCGCGCCGATCCTCGCGCCGACGATCGGCGCACAGTTCCTGCACCTGTGGACGTGGCGGTCGATGTTCGTCGCGCTCGCCGCCGTCGGGGCCGTGCTGTTCGTGATCGTGCTCCTGCGGCTGCGCGAGTCCTTGCCCGTCGAACGTCGTCGCACGGGCGGGACCGGTGCGGCCCTGCGTTCCTACCGGTCCTTGCTCTCCGACTGGTCGTTCGTCGGTCTCGCGCTCATCGCCGGGTTCTACATGGCGGCGATGTTCACCTACATCTCCGCCTCGACGTTCGTCTTCCAGGAGACGTTCGGCCTGTCCGCGCAGCAGTACGCGATCGTGTTCGGCGCCGGGGCGGTATCCGTGACGGCGGGCTCGCAGATCAACGGCGCCCTCGTCGGGCGGGTCAGGCCCGAGCGCATCCTCCAGGGTGCGATCGCCGCGGGCTTCGTCCTGTCCGGCGCGCTGCTCGTCGCCGCCCTCGCCGGTGGCGGGCTCGCGGTCCTCGTCCCTCTCATCGTGCTCACCCTGGGCACGGCCGGGTTCGTCATGCCGGCGGTGCCGGCGATCGCGCTCGAGCGCAACGCGCACCGGGCCGGCAGCGCCGCGGCCCTCGTCGGGGCGGCGCAGTTCGGCGTCGGCGCGGCCATCGCCCCCGTCACCGGGCTGATCGGCGGGTCGCCCCAGGTGACGATGGCGGCCGTCATGTTCGGCGTCGTCACCGTCGCCGGCGCGATCCTCCTCGCGGTCCGCCGCTCGTTCGCGGCTCCGCAGCCCGACGGCGAGCCCGCGCTCCCGACGAGCGAGGCGCATGACGCAGCGCCGGTCCTCGACACGGTGCCTGCCGCCGCAGTGCCCGCCCCCACGCCCGTGGACAGCAACGTCTGACGTCGGGACCGACGCCTGGCGCCGACGGGTCGAGCACGACGTCGGCCGCCGTCGAGCACGTGGTGGGGGTCGTCAACCGGCTGAGAACGGCCCCCATGACGTGTTCGGCGGAGGATGGGACCGTGATGCCCGACGACGCCGGCTACCCCGACGCGGTGCGTGACGTCCCGTCCCTGGCGGGGTTCGACGCGCACCTCGTGGAGTGCCGTGCCTGCCCGCGCCTGGTCGCGTGGCGCGAGCACGTGGGCGAGATCCGGCGCGCGGCGTTCGCGGACGACGACTACTGGGCCAGGCCCGTCCCGGGCTTCGGCGACGAGCGGCCCGGCATCCTCGTCGTCGGGCTCGCTCCGGCGGCGCACGGTGCGAACCGGACCGGTCGGATGTTCACCGGCGACCGGAGCGGGGACTTCCTGTTCGCGGCGATGCACCGCACCGGCCTCGCGAACCAGGCAACGTCGGTCTCGACCGACGACGGGCTGCGCCTCGACGGGATCCGCGTGACCGCCCCGGTGCGCTGCGCCCCGCCGGACAACAAGCCCACGCCCGAGGAGCGACGGCGCTGCGGCCCGTACCTCGCGCACGAGATCGAGCTGCTCGACGCGACGGTGCGCGTCGCCGTCGTGCTCGGCGGGTTCGGGTGGCAGGCGCTGCTCGCGACCCTTGCGGAGCAGGGGTGGGAGGTCCCGCGCCCCCGCCCCCGGTTCGCGCACGGCGCGGAGGTGACGCTACGGCGGCCCGGGGACCGGGCACTGACCCTCCTCGGGTGCTTCCACGTCAGTCAGCAGAACACCTTCACGGGCAGGCTCACGCCGCCGATGCTCGACGCGGTGCTGCTGCGGGCGCGCGAGCTGGCCGGGCTCGGCCCGGGACCCGTGCGGCACGGCCCAGGAGCCGGAGCTGCTCCCGACGGGCGATGATCTCCATCCGTCGCAGCTCGCGGTCGAGCGGGGACGTTGCTGCTGCCATGCTGCTCTCCTTCGACGACATCGGGCGGTTCCCCACCCACGCTCGGCTTCCACCGGTGATGACGCTCGACGGCCCTCATGCGCTGGGTCCGTCGTCCTGCCCTGCTGGGAAGGGACGATCTCGCCGCTGATTCGTGACACCTGGCGCGCTACCGGGTCGGCTGGGCCCCGCCAGAGGTGGGCAGGACCGCGGCGTCGTACTGCTCGACGAACTCGCCCGTCGGCGGGATGGGCGTGATGACGTCGACGAGGACGCCGTTGGGGTCCGCCGTGATGAAGTGCCGCTGACCGAACGCCTCGTCCCGCAGCGACCGCAGGATCGGCAGGCCGGCGGCGAGGAAGCGCGCGTGCACGGCGTCGACCTCCTCGACCTCGAGGTTGAGCAGCAGCCCGCCCGCCCGGCCGCGGCCGGACTCGGGGATCGTCTCGTGGTCGCCGTCGAGGACCGCGAGCTCGACCGCGTCGTCGTGCACGGACCGCAGGTGCACGTACCAGTCGCTCGTGAACATGGGGTGGAAGTCGAGGTGCTCGACGTAGAAGTCGACCGTCCCCGCAACGTCGGCGGTCATGATCACCGGGTACCAGCTCGTGATGCGCATGGTCGTCCCTCTCGTTGATAAACATTCTGTCTGTTTGTTTGTTCAGAATGACGTACAGTCTGCCGGTATGCAAGACCCTCGACGCACCAACCCCGAGCGCACCCGCACCACGCGGGCAGCCCTCGTCGGCGCGGCCCGCGAGCTCTTCGTCGAGAACGGCTACGCCTCGACGTCCACGCCGCAGATCGCCGCCGCCGCCCAGGTGACACGCGGCGCGCTCTACCACCACTACACGGACAAGCAGGACCTGTTCCGGGCGGTCGTCGAGGCGGAGGCCACGGCCGTCGCCGACGAGATCGACCGGCGGACCCCGCCCGGCTCAGGCACCGACCCTGTCCAGGACCTCGTCCTGGGCGCGCGCGCCTACCTCGCCGCGATGGCGGTGCCCGGTCGCACCCGGCTCCTGCTCGTCGACGCCCCCGCCGTCCTCGGTGCCGCGGAGGCCGACGCGCTCGACGCCCGACACGCGCGGCGCACGCTGCGGCAGGGCCTCGACGCCGCGACCTCCCGGACACCCCACGGCGGCGCCCCCTCGTCCGAGGCCGCGTCCCACGACGCCGCAAGGCTCGACGCCCTCACGCTCCTGCTGTCGGCGGCGTTCGACCGGGCCGCGCTCGCGGTCGCGGAGGGGAGCCCGCCGCAACCGCTCGGCGACGCCGTGACAGAGCTCGTCGAACGGGTCTGCGCGCCTCCCGCCCGGTGACCCGACGCACCACCGTCAGGCCCGCACGGTCAACGTGCTCCCACCTCCGGGCAGGCGGCGCACCTCGACACGCTCGGCGATGGACTGCTTGAGCGCCTCCACGTGGGACACGATCCCGACCGCGCGCCCACCCGCACGCAGCCGCCCGAGCTCCGCGAGCACCACCTCGAGCGTCTCCGGGTCGAGGCTGCCGAACCCCTCGTCGACGAACAGCGTGCCCAGCTCGATTCCGCCGGCCTCGGCGGTGACGACGTCCGCGAGCCCCAGCGCGAGGCACAACGACACGTAGAACGTCTCGCCACCGGAGAGCGTGCGCGGGTCGCGGGACTGCTCGGTGACGTGGTCGAGCACCTTCATCGCGAGGCCGGTGCGCCGGGAGCGCACGTCCTCGCGCGTGGTGCTGCGCACGAGCTCGTACCGCCCCGACGACATCTCGGCGAGGCGCTCGTTCGCCGCCGCCACGACGTCCTCGAACCGCCGCACGAGCACGAACGTCGCGAGCGACAGCGCGTGCACGTTGTCGCTCCCTGTCCCGGCCGCCAGTGCCGCCATGCGGTGCACGGGGCCGGCGTCCGCCCGCGCGCGGACCCATCCGTCGATCGCGGTCCCGACAGCGTCCGCCCCCGACCTCGCCGCGTCCGCCTGGCGCGCGACGAGCTCGTGCCGCCGCGTGACGACCCGCATCGCGTCCTCCGCCTCGGTGACGGCACGACGCGCGGCGTCGACGTCCGCGGTGGCGTCCTCGGTCAGACCCGCCACGGCCGGGTCCGCGAGCCCCGCGCGCAGCATCACCAGGTCGGCGCCGTAGCGGCTCACGTCGCGCTCGGCCTGCGCCCGGGCGTTCTCGTCGAGCACCGAGGCGAGGGCCGAGCCCGCGTCTGCGAAACCGCCCTCGGTCAGGAGCGCCCCGAGCTCGGTCCCTCGCTGCTCGGCGTCCCGGCGCGCCGTCGCGACCGCCGTCTGCGCGGCGACGAGGGCGTCGATCGAGCGGAGCCGTGCCTCCAGCGCGGCGACGAGCACCGCCACGGGGTTGCGCGCGCCGCTCGCGACGTCGTGCCCGCCCGCTGCGACGAGCGCCGAGGCCGACTCACGACGGATCTCCGCGCGGTCCGCCGCGACGTGCTCGGCGAGCGCGTCGAGCCGGGACGTCTCGGCCGCGACGGTCTGCGCGAGCCCGGCGTCGCGTCCCTGCAGCTCGCGGGTCACCGTGTCGTGCTCCTCCAGGCCGCGCAGCGCCTCGGCCAGTCGCGCACCGGCCTCCTCGGCCGTGCGCACGGCGTCGGTGACCTCGGTGACGCGGTCGTGTGCCGACCGCGCGTCCAGCCCTTCTGCCGCGTGCCGCAGGGCGTCGACACGCTCGGTGAGGGTCCGCACGAGCCCTGACGCCTGGTGCAGCGCGGCGTCGGCCTCGACGCGCGCCGCCTCCGCCGCGTCGACGTCCTGCGGCGTCGCGTGGTCCCGCGTGCGCGTCGCGGGCTGTGGGTGCTCGGACGAGCCGCACACGGGGCACGGCTCGGCGTCGAGCAGGCCGTCGGCGAGCTCGCCCGCGATCCCCGCGATGCGCGCCGCCCGGACGTCGCGCTCGGCGTCGACCGCGGCGCGCGCGACGGTCGCCGCCTGCCCGCGCGCGTCGACCGCGCGGGCGAGCGCGAGCGCGGTCTCCTCGGCGTCCTGCGCCGCCGTGGCGACGGACCGGGCGCGCAGGGCCCGCCCCTGCAGCTCGCCGAGGCTCCCGGCGGTCTCACGGTGGTCCTCGACGACCTGGTGCAGCGCGTCGCGCACCGCTGGGCGCCCGGCGAGCTCGGTCTGCACGCGGCGTCGGCCCTCCTCGGCCCGCGCGACCTCCTTGCGCCCGTCGGCGAGCTCGCGCTCACGGGCCGGGAGCTCGGCACCGACCGGGAGCAGCCGCGCGACACGCACGGACGCCGCGACGACGTCCGAGCGGAGCGCCTCGAGCGTGCTCGGGTCCGCCGTGGCGAGCACGTCCGGCGCGCCGGTCCGAGCCAGCTCCTGACGCTCGAGCGCGTCGGCGAGCGCCACGTCCGCCGCCCGGGCCCGACGCGCGGCAGGCGCCACGACCGCGGCCCGCGCCGCGGCGTCGAGCCGGTCGCGCAGACCCGCGACGTGCGGCTCCTCGGCGGCGAGCCGTGCGCGCTCGGCACCCAGGACGGCGCGCTTCTCGAGCGCCGCCGCGGTCGCGCGCTCGGCGTCGAGCCGGTCCCGCGCCGCCACGAGGAGGCCGTTCGCGGCCAGCTCGTGCAGCGCGAGCTCGTCGGCCTCGGCCCTGCGGCGGCGCTCGTGGGCGAGCGCGAGCGCGTGCACGCCCGGCTCCACTCCTGCCGCTGTCCCGGCCTCGGCCTCGGCCTCGACCTCGACCTCCACCTCGACCTCAGACTCGAGATCGCCTGCGGCGCAGCGCCGCAGGCGCGTCTCGTCCTGCGCGGCCCCGCGCAGCTCGCTCGCGTCCGCGGCGGTGAACCCGGCGGCACCCACGACGTGCTCGACGGCGGCCTGCACCGACTGCCGCGCGGTCTCGATCCGTGCCCGCGCGTCGCGCGCCATCTCGGCCAGCCGCGCCGAGGCCCGCTCGTACAGCTCCGTGCCGAACACCTTCTGCAGCAGGTCCCGACGCTTCTCCGGGTCCGCCCGCAGGAAGCTCGCGAACTCACCCTGCGGGAGCACGACCGTCTGCACGAGCTGGCGCCGGTCGAGCCCGACGACGCGCTCGACCTCCACGCCCACCTCGTCGAGCCGGGCCGACACCAGCTCTCCGGCCGGGTCCTCGTCCGTCGCGGCCGGAACCGCCGGGAGCCGCCACAGCCGGACCGACGCCTGCTGCGTCGTCGTGCCCGCGCCGCGCTTCTTGGGACGCCGGTACTCCGGCGTACGCCGGATCCGGAACACGCCCGCCGGCACCTCGAGCACGAGGTCGACGAACGACTCGACGTCAGGCGGCGCGAACGCGGACCGCAGGCGGTCGTCGCTCGCTCCCGCCGCCGCGACCTTCCCGTACAGCGCGAACACGACGGCGTCGATGATCGTCGACTTGCCGGCGCCGGTAGGCCCGTCGAGCAGGAAGATCCCCCCGGCCCCGAGGGTCGCCAGGTCGATCCGATGCCGGCCCGGGAACGGGCCGATCGCCTGGAACGTGACGGAGTGCAGGTGCATCAGGCGCTCCGCTCCGCCGCGAGCGCGCCCTCGATCGCGGCGCGCAGCACGACGACCTCCGCGGCCGACGGTTCGCTCCCGGACACGTGCTCGACGAACTCGCGCGCCGCCACGAGCGGGTCGTGGCCCGGTCCGACGGCGGTCACGCCCGACCGCTCGACCGGCCACGGCGGGCGGTGCGTCACCTGGAGCGCGTGGGGGAAGCGTGACTTGACCCGTGCGTACAGCTCCGCGGGCCGGGCCTGGTCCGTGACGACGACGCGCACCCAGTCGTGGACGTGGTCGGCGCCCTGGGCGCCGAGCAGGCCGTCGAGCGTCCCGGTCAGGTCCGTGAGGCGCCGGGGCACGGGCGCGGGGACGAGCTCGATCCCGTCGTCGGGTGCGGTGCCGGCGCCCACCAGCTGCAGGTCGACGAGCGCCGTCGACTTGCGCTGGTGCCGCTCCGAGAAGGAGAACGCGAGCGGCGAGCCGGAGTAGCGCGCACGCGTGCCGTCCGGCACCGTGACCCGCTGCGGCCCGTGCAGGTGGCCGAGCGCCACGTAGTCGAGCCCGTGCCCGCCGAAGACACCGGCGGGCACCGCGTCCACGCCGCCGACCCGGATGTCCCGCTCCGACTCGGATGCCGCTCCCCCGACGACGAACGCGTGCCCCGCAAGCACCGCGCGGCCGGCGACACCTGCCGCCCGTCGCGCCACGAGGTCGTGCCCGACCCGCCGCAGCGCCGCGGCCATGACCGCCTCGTGCGATCGCGCGAGCGGGCGCACCCCGCCGTCCCGCCCGTCGCCCGGGCCATCCTCCGCGAGCACGTGCCGCGCGGCGTCGGGATCGAGGTAGGGCAGCGCGTAGACGAGCAGCGGGCCGTCCGTGTCCCCGCCCGCCGTACGACCGCGCGGCTCCACGAGGACGGGCCGCCCGACGTCGGGCACGCGCGCCCTCACGTGCACGCCGGGGCGCATGACGTCGGCCCCGAAACCGAGGCGCGTCGCCGAGTCGTGGTTGCCCGGGGTGAGGACGACCGCCGTGTGCTCGGCGAGCCGGGCCACGGCGTCGGACAGCAGGGCGACGGCCTCGACGGGCGGGATCGCGCGGTCGTAGACGTCGCCCGCGACGACCAGGGCGTCGACCGGCTCGGCTCGCGCGAGCTCCACGAGGTGGTCGAGGTAGGCGGCCTGGTGGTCCAGCAGGTCCACACCGTGCAACGTCCGGCCCAGGTGCCAGTCGGACGTGTGCAGGATGCGCATGCGACGAACGTATCCGCAGGCACCGACACCGCGCGGTAGGCTCCGCGTGCGCGCCGGGACCGGTGCGTGCTCACCGGTGCGAGGAGGCTGACGATGGACAGGCGCACTCTCGATCTCGCGGTCCCGATGGTCTACGGCGCGCTCGTCGCGTGCTCGGCCCTGTGGTTCGGCGAGGCGCTCGTCCCGATCGCCGTGGTCGGGGGGATGCTCACCGGCCTCTACTGGGCCGCCCTGCGCCAGAAGCTCCCCGCCGAGAACCCTCCCCGCGGTCGGGACGACGCGCAGGACCGGCCCGGACGGACGGACGACCCGCCGTACGGCTCCGCCTGAGCGGGGTCAGCGCGCGCCGACGACCTCGACGGGTCCCGTCGGCGTGCCGCTGTGCACGACCGGGATGCGCCCGCCCATGCCGATCATCTCGAGCAGCTCGACGATGCTCGGCGACGGGTCACGGAGCACGACGTCGCGCCCCTCCTCCGCACCCAGCATGTACAGCTGGATGATGAACGCGATGCCGGAGGAGTCGATGAACCCGACGTCCGCGACGTCGACGACCACCCGGGCGCGGGAGTCGAGCACGAACGCCATCGCCTCGCTCGCCCGGTCCCGCAGCGCCGCGTCGATCTCGCCCCACATCGTGATGACGGCACCGTCGGCCCCCGCGGCGTAGGTGATGCCGCTCGCACCGCTGGTCTCGCTGCTCGTGTCCATGCGGATCTCTCCACCGTCTCTGAGTCGTCGTGCGCCCCCCTGACGCCGACCCAGTCTGCCCCCGACCACCCGCGGGCACCACCCCACGAGCGCACCACGCCGACCGTCCACACAGGACCTGCACGACCGTGGACCCGCGGGCGTTCTCACGACCCCTCGGGGACGACCTCCAGGGGTTCCGTGACGTCGGCGACCTGCGCGCCGAGCGCCCGGACCAGGGCGTCCGCGGCGACGGTGGCGGCGACGCCGTGCGCGCCCGCCCCGATCGACACGAGTCCCACGGACGGCTCCTGAGCCTCGCCCGCGACGTCGGCGTCGTCGCCCACGGGTGCTCCGAGCACCCGGACGTCGGCCACGACCGGCCAGGTCGTCGTCGAGCCGAACGGCGTGATCGTGCCCCGCTCGTACCCGGTCACGTCGCGGGCCACGTCCTTGTCCGGCATCGACAGCCGCGAGACCCCGAGGAGCGCACGGAGCTTGGGCCACGAGATCTGCCGGTCGCCCGGGACGAGGACGAACAGGTAGTCGTCCTCGCCCCGCCGCACCACGAGCGTCTTGAGGACCCGCGACGGGTCGACGCCACGCGCGGCCGCGGCCTCGGCCAGCGAACCGACCGGGCCGTGCCTCGTGATGGTGAAGTCGATCCCGGACGCCTCCAGCGCCGCCGCGGCGCGTTCGCTGCTCATGGCACCCGACCCTACGCGCGCGGTCTCAGAGCGCGTCGAAGAACCGCAGGACGTCGGCGACCGTCTGCTCCGGCTCCAGGTGCGCCGCGTAGTGCCCGCCGCGCTCGTACGTCGTCCACTGCCGGACGTCCGCGTGGTCGCGCTCGACGAACCGTCGGATCGACGCGAAGTCTCCCTTCGCCTGCGCGAGAGCCGTCGGGACGGTCGTCGGTGCCGCCGGTCCGGGCTGCGCGAGCGCGTTCTCCCGGTACATGCGCAGCGCCGAGCCCTGCGTCCGGGTGAACCAGTAGACCGCGGCGTTGGCGACGACGAACTCGGGATCCGCCTCGCCCATGAGCTGGCTGTTCCAGCCGAGAAGTCCCGACGGCGAGTCGGCGAGGGCGTGCGCGAGGGTCTGCGGCTGCTGGGACTGCAGCACGTTGAACCCGCCCAGGTTCTCCCAGAACCAGCCGAGGTGGGCGAGCGCTGCCTGCTCCTCGTCGGTCAGGTCGGCCATCTCGGCCGGGTCGCCGGACGGGAACGCGTAGAGCTGGGCCACGTGCACGCCGACGACGTGCTCGGGGTCGAGGCGACCCACCTCGGGCGAGATCATCGAGCCCGCGTCGTTCCCGACCGCGCCGTACCGCTCGTACCCGAGCCGGCGCATGAGCTCGACCCAGGCGCGCGCGACGCGCTGGATGTCCCAGCCGCGCTCCGTCGTCGGGCCGGAGAACCCGAAGCCCGGGATGGACGGGACGACGACGTCGTACCCCGCCTCGGTGAGGGGCTCGATCACGTCGAGGTACTCGAGGACCGAGCCGGGCCAGCCGTGCGTGAGGACCAGCCCGACGGCGTCCGGCCGGCCCGAGCGCACGTGGATCGCGTGCACGCGCTGACCGTCGATCACGGTCTCGATCTGCGGGTACGCGTTCAGGCGCTCCTCCAGCGCACGCCAGTCGAAGTCCTCCTGCCAGTACCGGACGAGCTCGCGGACCGACGCGACGGAGGTGCCGTACCCGTCGTCGGGGTCGAGGGCGTCGGTGAAGCGCGTGCGCGCCAGGCGCTCGCGCACGTCGTCGAGGTCGGCCTGGGGGATCTCGATCCGGGTCGCGGTGACCTGCGTGTCCATGGTGCGTCTCCTCGGTCGTCGCACGTCGGGTGCGGTTCGGACGGTGTCAGGCGGTGGCGGTCAGGCGTCCGGCGCCCAGCGGGGGTCACGGCCGAGGAAGCGCAGGAGCGCGTCGGCGGCGGGCGCGGCAGGTGCGCCCGCCGCCGCGGTGCCCGAGCCGGTGTCCGTGCCGCCGTCGAGCGCCGCCGCGTAGACGCCGTAGGGCCGGACGGGCTCGACGAACGTCGGGGCGACGGAGAGCAGGAACGCGGCGAGGTCCTCGCCGAGCGGCGAGTCCTGGCCGGTGGCGACCGCGACGTCCCAGGCGTGCACGGCTGCGTCGACGGCTGCGGCGGCCGCCCCGGTCAGGGCGGGCACCGGCCCGATCGGGAGAGGCGTGCTCACGTGGCCCGCAGGGTCGACGAGCGCGAACGCCGCCGCCGATGCGACGAGCGCGGGCTCCACGAGCTCGGCAGGCGTCGTGACCAGGTCACCGCTCGGTGCGAACGGGTCCTCGGCGGGCCCGCCCTCCCCCGTGATCGCCGCGACGTAGGCGAGCTGGTCGCCTGCCGCGTGCTGGAGGACGTGCGCGACGCTCCAGCCGGCGCACGGGGTGGGACGGCTGAGGTCGTCGGAGGAGAGCCCGTGCACGACGGCGCGCAGGGCGGTGTGAGCGTCGGCGAGAACCTGGTCGGGGTTCGAGTACGTGGTCATGATTCCTCCTGGGATCGTCGGAACGGAATGCTGTGTTCCGTTCTAGATCCAGAGTAGCGGAATGCTCCGTTCCGCACAAGTGGTATTCTCGACGCGTGCCCGACGAGACCTCGCCACCGCCGCTCAGCGGCAGACGCGCCCAGGCCGCGCGCAACGACACCGCGATCCTCGCTGCCGCGCGCAGGACGTTCGTCGCCGAGCCCGACGCGCCCGTGGCCGCCGTCGCCCAGGCGGCCGGCGTCGGGATCAGCGCGCTCTACCGCCGCTACGCGAGCAAGGAGGCGCTCCTCGCGACGCTGTGCCTCGACGGGCTGCGCCAGTTCGTGGACGTCGCGCACCGGGCGCTGGACGTCGACGAGCCGTGGGAGTCGTTCGAGACGTTCCTGCGCGGCATCGTCGACGCCGACGTGCACTCCCTCACCGTCCACCTCGCCGGACGCTTCACCCCCACGCCCCAGCACGGGCAGCTCGCGGTGGAGGCAGGAGAGCTCGCCGGCGCGATCCTGCGACGGGCGCAGGAGGCCGGCGCGGTCCGGCCGGACGTCACGGACACCGACCTGCCGATGCTCTACGAGCAGCTCGCCGCCATCCGCGTGGGGACGCCGGCACGGACGGCGGCGCTGCGGCGTCGGTACCTCGAGGTCCACCTCGAGGGCCTCCGCGGCCCCGCGACCGCGGCCGGGGAGCTGCCGGGAGACGCCCCGACGCAGGCCGAGCTCGGCGCCCGCTGGGTCCCGCACGGCTGAGGGCGGTCAGACCTCGTCGAACTCCGTGACGACGGTGCGCCAGTACTCCGCTCCGTCGCGCGTGCGGTGCACGAGCCCGGCGTCGACCATGTCGCGCCGCAGCGCGACAGGGTCGGTCGTGCGCTCCGCGAGCCGCCTCGTCAGGGTCAGCTCCGTGACCGGCTCCTCGAGCGGCAGGACCTGCGCCGCGAGGTAGCGGACCACGAGCTGGCGGTCGCGCAGGCGCTTCGGGCTGCGCACGAGCCGACCGTCGGTGAGGAACCGCTCCGGCCCCGTCTCGCGCGGCGCGGCGTCCGTGACGAGGAGCGCGGCGAACCGCTCGGGTGCGGCGCGCAGGGACCCCGCGGCGTCGGGCACGACGACGCCCGCCGCCACGAGCGGCGCGAGGCGACGACGCTCGTCCGTCGTGAGGTCGGCCTCTGCCGGGGCGTCGAGCACCACGCGCGCCAGCACCTCCAGCCGGCCCGCGTCCGCGAGCGACGCGACGACCTGCTTCCACGAGTTGTCCACCTCCCGACCCTACCCACGACCTGTCAGCACCCACCGGTCCCCGGAACCGCACGGCGCTGACAACCCGCCGGGATCACGCGAGGTGGACCGTCTCCCCCGTCCAGCCACGCCGCAGCCAGCGATCGTGCGACGCGACGACGACGGCGCCCGGCCAGTCGACGACCGCGTCCATGAGCTCGGTGGCGAGGCGCAGGGAGATGTGGTTCGTCGGCTCGTCGAGCAGCAGCACGTCGGGCGCCTGGGTCACGAGCATCGCGAGCACGACGCGCCTGCGCTGCCCGACCGACAGGTCCGCGAGCGGGCGCCCCAGGTCCCGCGGCTCGACCAGCCCGTGCGCGTCCACCTGCGCGTCGCGCGCGTCCTGCGGGTCGACGCCCTGCGCGAGGGCGAGGAGCTCGCGCGGGGTGCGCGCGTCGTCGGACAGGTGCACGTCCTGCTCGAGCATCCCCACCCGGACGCCGCGGGCCCGGCCGACCGTGCCCGCGTCGGGCGCGAGGTCGCCCGCGAGGACGTGCAGCAGCGTCGACTTCCCGGAGCCGTTGGCGCCCGTGACGAGCAGGCGCGTGCCGCGCGTGATCTCGATCGACCGGGCACCCGACGCCGCGAGGTCGAGCCGGTCCGGCCGCTCCCCTGCCTGCGCGGCGGGGTCCCGCACGTCCCGGTGCACGACGACGTCCCGCGCCCAGACCGCCAGCTCCCCCGGCCCCGCCGCGCCTACGCTCGCGCCCTGCGCGGACTGCGCGCCGTGCGCGTCGCGCAGCTCGGTCCGTGCGGAGGTCGGTCGCAGCGCGTGCGGCGGCGCGAACCGCAGCGGCGGCGGAGGCTTGCGCACCTGGTCGCGCTCGAGCGTGTCGAGCCGCTGCTGCGCGTTGCGCACGCGCCGGGAGACCTGGGACTGGACGCGCTCGCCCTTGAAGTCGTAGAGGATCTTGGCCTGGTTGCCGCGCTCCCGGTTCTTCGACACGTCCCGCGCGGTCACCGCGACGGAGCGCCGCAGCTCGGAGAGCTCCGCCTGCTCCGCCGCGAACCGCTGCTCCCAGCGCTCGCGCTCGACGCGCTTGGCCTCCAGGTAGTCGGCGTACGTGCCGCCGTAGGTCGTGTACGGCGACCCGCCGCCGCCCGCGCCGTTCCCGGCCCCGCTCCCCGTGCCGCTCCCGGCGCGCAGCGGCTCGGCCGTCGGGTCGAGGTCGAGGATCTCGGTGCACACCTCGTCGAGGAACACGCGGTCGTGGCTCGCGAGGGCGACGGCGCCCGGCAGGGTGCGCAGGGCCGTGGCGAGGAACTCGGCGGCGACGTCGTCGAGGTGGTTCGTCGGCTCGTCGAGCAGGAGCGCGCCCGGGCGGCGGACGAGGAGCGCCGCGAGGCCGAGGCGCGTGCGCTGACCGCCGGACAGCGTGTCGAGCGTGCGGGACTCCAGCGCCTGACCGTCCAGGCCGAGCCCTGCGAGCGTCCGGGCGACACGCGCGTCGGCGTCCCACACGTCGGCGGCCTCGGCCCGGGCGAGCGCGGCGTCGTAGGCGGCGGCCGGGTCCGACCTGTCAGCACCCCGGCGCCCCTGAGGTCGCTCGGGTGCTGACAGGTCGGTGAGAGCCAGGGCCGCGGCCTCGAGGTCGTGCTCGAGCGCACGCACCTCGGCGAGGGCGTCCGCGACGACGCGGCCGACCGTCGTCGACCCCGCGTACCCCAGCTCCTGGTGCAGGAATCCGAGGTCGGGCGGTCGGGCGACCGTGCCGTCGTCGGGCCGCTGCACGCCGGCGAGGACCCGCAGGAGCGTGGACTTGCCGACGCCGTTCTCGCCGACGAGGCCGGTGCGGTGGCCGGGGTCGACGGCGAGGTCGACGCCGCGCAGCACGGGTCGGCCGTCGTAGGAGACGTAGATGCCTGCGGCACGAAGGACGGGGGTCATGCGATCACCTGCCAGGTGTGCCCGGGCGGCGCAGACGCCTCACGTCCTGCGCAGCGGCGCACGGTCTCGCGGCTGCTGGCAGGGTTGGCGTCGCCGCGATCACGGGCTCGAAGGGACGAACCGTTCGGGGCAGGTGGGTGTCACATCGCCGACGAGCCTACGCGCCGGTTCCGCGGACGTCACGGGATTATCGACGCGAGGTCCGTCGCGTGCGGCTCAGGCGCCGGCGTCCTCGGTCGGCTCGTCCGTCGGACCGTCGGTCGGCGGGTCCATCGGGTCGGTCGGCGGGTCCGTGGGCTCCTCGGTCGGCCCGGTCGACACCGTGACCGTGATGGTGGACCCGACGTCGACCTTGCCGGTGGGGCTGACCGCGACGACGGTCCCGGCCGCGGCCTCGTTCTCCACCGGTTCGGCGAGCACCACCTTCAGGCCGAGGCCCTCCAGCGCCGCGACGACCGCGGCCTGCTGCTGGCCGATGAGGCCGGCCGAGACGGTCACCTGCTCGGGGGCCGGCTCCTCGCCGGGGCCCGAGGAGACCGTGAGCGTCACCGTGCTGCCGGCCTCGACCTTGCCGGATGCACCGACCTTGAGCACCGTGCCGGCGGGATCCTCCGACTCGACCGTGACGACCTTGACCTGGAGACCGACGTCCTTGAGCGCCTTGGTCGCCTGGGCCTGCGTCTTCCCGACGAGGCCCGCGGGGACCGTGACCTCCTCCGGCTCCGTCGTGGGCGGGTCGGTCGGGTCAGGGCTCGGCTTCGGGTCCGTCGGGGTGGGCTTCGGGTCCGTCGGGGTGGGCTTCGGGTCGGTCGGGGTCGGCTTGGGCTTCGGCGTCGCGGGTCCCGACGGCGTGGTCGGCGTACCGCCGGACCCGGGCGTCGACGGACCGGAGGGCACGGAGATCTCACCCGGCGTGTAGCGGTCCGGCATGGGCCCGCCGCCGAAGAACTCGAAGTGCCACGGCTCGGGCTTCGAGCCGGTCGGTCGCGCCCACGACGGGTTGTCCCAGCCGTAGTCCGGCGCGTGCTGACGCATCCACACGTACTCGCTGGACGTCCCGGACGGGACTGCCCCGCCGACGTCGATCGCGAGTCCCCACCCGTGCTGCGACGTGCCCGGCACGGCCGCGAGGTAGGGCTTGATCGCCTTGAGCCGCACCTGGTCCGCGAAGCTGCGGTAGGAGTCGGTGATGGCGAGCGGGTACCCGAACTCCTCGTAGAACTCCGCGGCCAGCGCCTCGAGCTGCTCGGCCGCGTCGCACCGCAGCGACTGGCCCGCCGCGAACGACAGGTCGCACAGCACGTTCCCGGGGATGCGGCCGTTCTCGTAGTCCGCCGTCGAGTCCGCGTACTTCGCGACGACCTCGGCGAGCCGCTTCTCGAGCGTCTTGTCGCCGCTCTTCGCCGCCGCGCCCTCGGCGGGCACGACGCCCACGGGGAGCGTGGCGGACGTCGGGTCGATGAGTTTGGCGAGCAGCGTCGCCGCCAGCACGACGTCGTCGAGCGAGACCTCGGCGTCGTCCGTCGCGGCCTCGCCGTCCGTGCCGATGCCCGAGCCCGGGTCCGTGCCGGGGTCGGTGCCCGAGCCGTCGTCGGGAAGGGTCGTGCGCGGGGCCGTGCCCGTGCCGTCGCGCTCGTCGGGGGCGACGCCGTCCGGTGCGGGGATCCCGTCTCCCGGGAGGGTGCGGTCGTCGGGGTTCTCGTCGATCGGGATGTCGGGGGTGCCCGACGGCGCCGGGCCGGGTCGCACGCCCGGCGCGCCCGCGGGGGGCGGGGGCAGCGAGGGGTCGACGGTGGACGGCGAAGGCCACTCGGACGGAGAGGGTGAGGGGGACGGCGACGCGGAGGGCGACGGCGACGCGGAGGGCGACGGCGACGGTGCCGTACGCGTCCCGCTGACGACGTGGGACGCGAGGACGGCGTCGGGCGCCTCGTCCTCCGTGGTCGTCGGGACCACCGTGCCACGCTCGTCCGCGTCGCGCTCGTCCGTGCCACGCTCGTCCGGGTCCGGCCGGTCCGTGCCCAGCGGTCCGGGGCCGAACGGGTCGGTGCCGAACGGGTCGTTCCCGTTCCAGGTACCGAGGGCCGGGTTCCCGCCGCCGCCGTCGAGCGGGTCGAGCGGGTCGGGGGCGCCCGGCAGGTCCGGGTCGGTGAGTCCGTCGTCCAGCTCGACGTCCTCCCGCGGCACGACCTGCACCGGGACGCGGCGGGCGGCGTCCTCCTGGGCGAGGTACGTGGCGAGGAGGGTGCCGAGCTCGGCGCGTGCCGCCTCGACGTCGGGGGTGAGCGCCGACGGGTCGAGCGAGTCCGCGGAGGCGAGGACCTGGATCGCGCCGTCGACCTGCTGGACCTCGTCGAGGCCGCTGCCGAGGCTGCTGGACACCGGATCCATCTGCACGGCCGCTGCGACCGGGTTTGCGGTGAAGAAGGACGCGCCGCGCGGGTGGGCGCTGCCGCCCATCGCCGCTCCGAGCGTGAGGGTGAGCGTCGAGGCGATCGCGAGCTGCACGAGCGTGCGACCGCGACGACGGACCACGGGTGTCACCGTGCTCTGTCCTGCGCTGTCACTGTGGGTGGACGTGCTCACCGGTGCTCCTGTGCTCCGTCGGACCGTGCGCGAGGGACCACCGACACCGCGTCGTCACGCCGACCGTGGAACCACTCGTCCGACTACCGTACACCGGCGCCCGAAGGCTCTCACCTCGCTCTCACGAACGCCCGGCAGAATGCCGTCATGCGTTCACCCTCGCGTCACCGCAGGTCAACCACTCGTCTCGCCCTCGCGACCGTCGTCGTCGCGGGCACCCTGGGCCTGTCGGCGTGCGCCGACGACGGCAGCGTGGACGTGCCGGAGTTCACCCTCACGGGTTCCGACCTCGAGCAGTTCCTCGACGACGCCGGAGCCCAGGCCGAGTCCATCGGCGAGGACGTGCGCGACCTCGCCGACGAGGTCGGCTCCCTGTCCGGGGACGCGCGCACGCGCGCCGAGGACGCCGTCACGTCCGCGCAGGAGGCCACGGACGACGCCCGGACCGCGCTCGACGAGGCGGCGGACGCCTCCGGCGGGCGCAAGGACGAGGCCGAGCAGCGCCTCGCCGACGCGCAGGACCGTCTCGCGGAGGTCTCGACGGAGCTCGACGACGTCGCGTCGTCCCTGTCCGGGGCCGACGCCGAGGCGCGCAACGCTCTCGAGGACCTGCGCGCGCAGGTCGACGAGATGCGCGCGACGCTGGACGAGTCGACCTCCTGACGACCGCTCCGGAGCGGCCTTCTACACCCGGGACCTAGGTCCTCCCCACGCGCGACCTTCGCCCGGCACGCACGATTCCTCCACAGGTGTTCCCTGATCTCAGGAGCCCGGCAGAACGGACCGGGTCGACGAGAAGGGGACGACCATGGCGAACACGATGGAGCGACGGGCAGCGACACCGCTCCCGACCGTCGGGAGCACGCAGCCCGACGGCCTGGACCTCGCGCAGCGCGCGGGCAGACCCACGCAGGTGGTGCTCGGGGTGCTGCGCATCGCGCTCGGCTTCTACTTCCTGTGGGCGTTCCTCGACAAGACCTTCGGCCTCGGGTTCGCGACCCCCGCGGACAAGGCGTGGGTCCAGGGCGGCAGCCCCACCACCGGCTTCCTGAGCGGCGTCGAGGGCCCCTTCTCCGGGTTCTTCAACGGCATCGCCGGTGCCGCCTGGGCCGACTGGCTGTTCATGGCCGGGCTCCTCGGCATCGGCCTCGCGCTCGTGCTGGGCATCGGCATGCGGATCGCCGCGGTCTGCGGGTCCGCGCTCCTCGTCCTCATGTACCTCGCGGCGCTGCCGCTCGAGACCAACCCGATCATCGACGACCACCTCACGATGGCCCTGACGATCGTCGCCCTGGCCCTGCTCGGCGCGGGCAGCGTGCTCGGCCTCGGGTCGACCTGGAAGCGGCTGCCGGTCGTCCGGAACAACCGCTGGCTGGTCTGACGGCACACGGGGGCGACAGGGCGGCACGGACGGTGGGGAGACCGTCCGGGCCGCCCGTCGTCGTGTTCCCGGGCAAGCCTCCGGCCCGCCCGGTCGGTCAGCCGAACCGGTCCAGCAGCTCGACCGCCTGGGCGTCCCCGCGGGTGGCGGCGGTGCGCCACAGCTCCATCGCCTCGGGCACCTGCCCGGCCCGCAGCCGCATCACCCCGAGGCTCGTCCCGGCGGCGGGGTCGCCCGCGAGCACCGCCTGCTCGAGCAGGTCCTCGGCGTCGAGACCACGCCCCGCCCGCACGTACTGCTCGGCGAGCGCCGCGGCGACGCGGACCTCCCCCGCCTCCGCCCACGACTCGAGCAGGGCCGTCGCGCTCGCCAGGTCGAGCGCTCCGGACCGCGCGTGCTCGACGGCGGCCGCCCAGTCCGCGGGGGGCGGCCCGGCGTCGTCGGGCCGGGGCACCGGTTCGAGCCCGGGCTCGGGCTCCTCGATGGCGGTCTGGGCGGTGTCGCCGAGGTCGTGCCGGACGTCGGCGAGCCGGTCGGCGACCCCCTCGACCCCCTGCGCGAGCTCGTACCAGTGCAGCGCCGCGTGCAGGTCGCCGCGCTGGTGCGCGACCTGCGCCGCCATGAACGCCCCGTTCTCGTCCCCCGCGAGACCGGCGAGCTCGAACTGGCGGGCCGCCTCGTCGACGTCGCCCGCGTCGTGGTGCGCGACGCCGAGCCGGTAGACGGCACCGGGCACCCCGCTCTCGATCGCGGCCTCGTAGAAGGGCACGGCGGCGGCGGGCGAGCCCAGCGCGCACAGGTCGTCGCCGATCACCACGAGGTCCACCGGGTCGTCCGGGTGCAGGTGCGCGACGGCGGTGCGGAGGTCGGCGAGCACGTCCGTGCCCGCGGCGTCGATGGTCGGCATGCGGCAGCGCGTCCCTTCCGGCCCCTGCACACGAGATGGTTGACGAACGGGTGGTTCGAGCGGTCGCACACTAGCGCACCCGGGTGTCACGCAGGTCACACGAGGCCCCGCGACCTGTCCCGAGGTCTGGGAGACTGCATCGGGTGGACGACGCGACCGCCCCGAGCGACCCGAGCGACCTCGCCCCCGGCGCCGGCCGGCGCGTGCTCGACGCCGTCCTGGCGGTGACGAGCGACCTGGACCTCGACCAGGTGCTGGAGCGCATCGTGCGGGCGGCGATGGACCTGACCGGCGCCCGGTACGGCGCGCTCGGCGTGCTCGACCCCTCGGGTCGCGAGCGCCTGGCCCGGTTCGTCCCGCTGGGCCTCACGGACGACGAGGTGGCCGCGATCAGCCACTGGCCGCACGGCGAGGGCCTGCTCGGCGCGCTGATCGACCACCCCGAGCCGATCCGGGTCAAGGAGATCGCCGACGACGTCCGTTCCGCCGGCTTCCCTGCAGGTCACCCACCGATGCACACGTTCCTCGGCGTGCCGGTACGGGTGCGGGACACGGTGTTCGGCAACCTGTACCTGACGGACAAGGTGGGCGGGTCGCTCTTCTCCACCCAGGACGAGGCCGCGGTCGTCGCGCTCGCCGCCGCGGCCGGCATCGCGATCGAGAACGCCCGGCTCTACGCGCGAGCGAAGCAGGTCGGTGTGCTGGAGGACCGGGACCGGATCGCGCGCGACCTGCACGACGTCGTCATCCAGCGCCTGTTCGCGTCGGCGATGTCGCTCATGAGCGTGCAGCCCCTCGTCGCCGACGCGACGGCCCGCAGCCGCATCGAGGAGACCGTGACCGACCTGGACGAGACGATCCGCCAGATCCGCTCGACGATCTTCGCGCTGCACACGGCGGCGGACCCGGGCGCCCCGTCGATCGAGGACCGCCTGCGCGCGCAGGCCGCGGCGGCCGTGAACGTCCTCGGGTTCGAGCCGGTCGTCGAGGTCGAGGTCGTGGGCGACCGGTCCGGTGCGGGGGTCACGGACGGCGCCCCGAGCCTGCCGGCCGAGGTCGCGGACCAGCTCGTCGTCGTCCTCGGCGAGGCCCTGACCAACGTCGCGCGGCACGCGCGGGCCGGGTCCGTCGTCGTGCACCTGGCCGTGACGGCGCGCGAGGCGCGCCTGACCGTCACGGACGACGGGGTCGGCATCCGCGCGGGCGGGCGCCGCTCGGGGCTGCGGAACCTCGCGACGCGCGCCGCCGCGCTCGGTGGTGGCTCGTCGGCGGTGGCGCTGCCCGACGGCGGCACGCGCGTCGAGTGGTGGGCACCCGCCCGGTAGGCGTCGGAGCGGAGTCAGAGCGCGCGGTGCATGACGTGCAGGCCGACGAGCCCGCGCGTGGGGTGGTCGAACGCCTCGGGCACGGTCGCGAGGACGTCGAAGCCCAGAGACTGCCACAGCGCCACCGCGCGGACGTTGGTCTCGACGACGGCGTTGAACTGCATCGCGCGGTACCCGTCGGCCCGGGCACGGTCCAGCACGGCCTGGGCGAGCGTCCGGCCCACGCCCCGCCCGGCGGCGTCGGGCCCGACGACGAAGCTGGCGTTCGCGACGTGCGCGCCCGCACCAGGATGGTTCGGCAGGTACTTCGCCGTGCCCAGCACCGCGGCTCCGGTGGTGGTGCCGTCGACCGCGACGAGCACCCGTGCCCCGGGCGCACGGGTCCAGGCGGCACGCGCGTCGGTCTCGGTGATGTCCCGCGGGTAGGTGTAGGTCTCGCCGGCACGGAAGGTCGGTTCGAGGACGCGCCAGATCCCGGGCCAGTCGGCCGCGGTCGCGTCACGCACGTCGAGCTCGGAGGTCACCTGCCGAGGCTAGCGCGCGATGCGGCGTCCCGTGACGATGCGCGGGACGACCTTGACGACGCGGTCCCGCTCCCCTGGCACGAACGTGACGAGCGGCAGCGCGAGGAGCCGCGCGTGCTCGACCGGGTCCGTCACCTCGAACGTCCGGCCGACCAGCACGACGGACCAGCCGGTACGCGCGTCCGTGTCGAACCAGTCGGCCTCGAACGCCACGACGGCGCGGCTCGCTGCGACCGCGAGCTTGGACCCCTCGCCGGTGCGGAAGACGACGTCCGGCCCGTCGAGCACGAAGTTCACCGGCTGGATGGCCGGCAGCGCGCGGTCGGTGAAGACGACCCGTCCCACCGGGACGGTCGCCAGCAGCGCGTAGCTCTCCTCGGGTGCGAGCTCGGCGAGCCCGGCCGTCGTCCGCTCCGTCATGATCATCTCCCCATGCTCGCGCCGCGTGGAGGTGTGCGCGACGGCCGAAGGTCCCGAGGGAGGTAGACGTGCTACCTCGGCGCACTCGGGTCGGCGACCTGCTGACGGAGCTCGGTCGCGAGCACGGCGACCTGCGTGCGGCGCTGCATGCCGAGCGTCGCGAGCACGTGCGACACGTAGTTCTTGACCGTCTTCTCCGCGAGGAACAGTCGCTGCCCGATCTCGCGGTTCGTCAGGCCCTCGCCGATGAGCGCGACGATCTGCCGCTCCTGCGGGGACAGGCCCTCGAGGCGGTCCGGCTCCTCGTCGGCCGCGTGGCGCAGTCTCTCCAGCACGCGCGCGGTGCTCGACGGGTCGAGCAGCGACCCGCCCGCCGCGACGGTGCGGACCGCGCCGACGAGGTCCGACCCGTGGATCTGCTTGAGCACGTACCCGGCGGCCCCGGCGAGCACCGACTGGAACAGCGCCTCGTCGTCGGCGTACGACGTGAGCATGAGGCACCCGACCTCCGGCAGCTCCGAGCGCACCTCGCGGCACACCTCGACGCCCGAGCCGTCGGGCAGGCGCACGTCGAGGATCGCGACGTCGGGACGAGTGGCCCTGATGCGCGCGAGCGCCGAGGCGGCGGTGCCGGCCTCGCCGACGACGGTGACGTCCCCGGACGCCTCGAGCAGCGCCGCGACGCCGCGCCGGACCACCTCGTGGTCGTCGAGCAGGAACACGCGGATCGGCTGGTCGGTGCCCATGCTCCCAACCTAGCCCGCCGCGCCGCCCGTCCTCCTGCCGAACACGGGCGTACGAGCGCATCCGGGACCTTGGTCCCGGGAACACAGGTCGGTCAGCCGTGCCCCGGCGTCGTTCCCCGGGCGTATCCAGGAAGGACCGGACGAGTCGAGACAGGACACGAGGTGAGGACGATGACCATCACGGCAGAGCGACGGACCGGGTCGGCGACGACGGTGCCCACCGGGGACCAGCACCGGCGCCCCGTGGTGCTCGTCGGCGTCGACGGCAGCACGTCGAGCGGCCGCGCGCTCGACTGGGCGGTTCGCGAGGCAGCGGCCCGCAGCGCGGTGCTGCGCGTCGTGCACGTCGTCCACACCAGCGGGTCGCCGTTCCTGGACGCGAACCCGCTCCCGGACGACGACGTCGCAGGGCGGGGCGGGTGCGTCGTCGACGCGGCGATCGACCGGGCCGATCGCGTCGACCCGAGCGTCCCGGTCGAGGGCGTCCTGCGGTCCGGCCCGCCGTCGGAGGCACTGCTCGACGCCGCACGGGATGCGGACCTGGTGGTCGTCGGAACGCGAGGCCTAGGACTCGTCGGCGCCGTCCTGCTCAGCTCCGTCGGGAGCAGGCTCGCGTCGCGCGCGGCGGCTCCGATCGTCGTCGTGCCGCCCGTCGACCACTGCCGCGCCCGGACCACCGACGTGGTCGTCGGGGTCGACGGATCGGTCGACGCCGACGCCGCCCTGCGCGTCGCGCTCGACGAGGCCGCGACCACCGGCGGGCGCGTGGTCGCCGTGAACGCCTGGCGGCTCCGTGGTCGCTCCTCCCACGATCGCGACCCCTGGGCGCGGGCCGACGCGGAGCGCGCGGCGCACGACGCGGCCGCGGCGACCGTCCGGGCCGCGCTCGCGCGGGTCCGCCGCCCCGCGCACGACGACGTCACGGTCGACGTGTTCGTCGTCGACCGTGATCCGTCGGCGGCGCTGCTCGAGGCAGGCCGGGTCGCGGCCCTGACGGTGGTCGGTACCCGGGGACGCGGCGACGAGGAGGGCTCGCTGCTCGGGTCGGTCACCGAGGCGGTTCTGCACCGCGCGACCGGGCCCGTCGCCGTCGTGCATGCGGCGGCATAGAAGAAGCGCACGGGTCGTGCTGTCCACTACCCAGCGTCCGTCGGGCCGAAGTCCTCGCGGACCGTCGGCCTCGCGCTCTCGAGCTCAGCGACGAGGCTCTTCACGCTCTTGCCCGTGACCTTGCCCTCGAGCGAGTACGTCGGCCCCGAGCGTGACCCACCGAGCAGGAAGCGGGACGGTAGGGTCGTCCACCGCCTGCTCCCAGACGAGCGCCACGACGTACGTGTGTCCGACCTCGACCCGCGGCACCCCTTCGCGAGCCATCGGTGCCTTCGTGCAGAAATCCGAGAGCGTGGCCCGTCGCCACCACGCAAGCACAAGGGTTTCGGCAGTCCGGTCAGCCCGGGGTCGTGAAGCGCTTGGCGTAGTAGACGCCGTCGGGCGTCATGATCCAGCCGTCCGCCTCGCTGACCGCCTGCAGGCGGCTGCCCTGGGGCTTGGTGTGCAGCTTGTCGAACTGCGTCCCCGGACCCGTGCGCCCGTTGAGCCCTTCCTTGGGCGTGACGACGAACCACCCGGGCACGTCGGCCACGGGCACGCCGGTCCAGTCGAGCGCCGGGTCGGGGTCGGGCGACGGCGGCACCACCCGACAGACGAAAGCGAGGAGCTGGATGGACGTGTCGGGGGCCGCGGGCGCGGGAGCCGGGGCAGGAGCGGGAGCGGGAGCGGGGGCCGGGCTCGGCAGGCGTTCGAAGACGTGCCCCGGGAACAGGTCGCGGACCCGGACGCGCGCGGACCTCGACAGCGCGACGGCAGCCGAGCCGGCGACCGGTCGCACGATGCGGTCGAGGTCGAACGTCCGGTCGTCCGGCCCGGCGGCGGGCACCACGATCGACCGCTGGATCGACGCGGCCGCCCCGGGCCGTGCCTGGAGGGACGCGCGCAGCGCAGCGCCGCGCGTGAACATCGGCAGCTGGGACCGCAGACGTGCGTCCTTGAGCAGCTCGAACGCGAACGACGACGGAGCGGGGACCGGAGCGCCCCCGCCGGACGTGACCACGACCTTGCGGGCGAACACGACGGCCGTCGGGTACATCGGGACGTCGCCGGTCCCAGGCACGGTGCCGTCGCTGATCGGCCGGGCGTCGCCCGGCCCGAAGCGCCAGAACCGCGAGGTGAACATCGCCGGGTCGAACCACGGCCGCACCAGCGAGGCGACCGAGAACTCGAAGTCGATGCGCGTCACCGAGCCGTCGCCGCCCGCTCCGAGCCGGTCGCGCAGCTCCGCCGGTGCGGCCGCGACCGCCGCGTCGATCTCGGCGCCCGTGAGCGAGAACGGCCGCCAGGCGGCCTCGTCCGTGGCGTTGCCCGGCGCGAACGGCGTCGGGTAGACGACGAGCTGGTCCGTGGCGCGCGTCAGGGTGCCGACGTCGGGGTTGAGCTGGTCCGCCCAGCGGGAGAGGACCTGGGCGGGCGAGGCGGCGTCGAGCTCATCGAGGCGGGCCTGGGCCTTCTCGACGGCGCTGCGGTGCCCGAGCTGGTTCCAGTCCCGCTCCGCGTCCGCGACCCGCGAGCGCAGGACGTCGAGGAGCGCGGCGTCGATGTCGCCACCGGGCGCGCCGGCACCGGGCATGTCGGTCGCGTCCGCCGCCGACATGGCCTCCGACTCCCCGCCCGACGCGCTGAGCGACGCCGTCCGGAACTCCTGGACCGCGACGAGGTAGGCGTCGCGGTGCGCCCGGTACGCGAGCAGTCGCGGCGTGGGCTCGAGCAGGCCGCCCGCCCCGGACGTGTAGAGCTCGGCCCGGACCCGCGCGTACTCAGCGACCTGCTCCGTGGTGGGTCGCTCGGTCGCGAACCCCGCGCCGAGGACGCGCCGGGCGGCGTCCCAGAGGAAGCCGCCCGACGGGACCCAGGCCGCGCCGTCGGGCACGAGGTTGACGATCGCGGAGAACTCGACGAGCCGGCCGAACGTCGCGTCGCCCGCCAGGTCGAGCTGCTCGGGCGCGAACGTCACCGGTGTGACGGGGAAGCTGAGCACCGAGTCGTCGCTGGTGAACACCGAACCCGCCTTGGCCATGAGCGCGAGCTGTGCGCGCGAGTCCATGGTCGGCCCGCTCAGACCCAGGACGTGATCTCGGGCAGCGGGTCCGGCGCCTTGGGCATCAGAGCGCACTTGAACCCGATGATCTGCGCACCGTCGACCTTGAGCGTCTGACCGTCCCAGTGGTAGCGGGACGAGCTGTTCGACGACGAGCTGTACCGGGAGGTCGTGTTGCCACCCGCGACGACGATCGGGCCGAACGCGAACACCTTGCCGCTGGTCGACTTCGCCGACTCCCACTCCGACTGGAACGACGACATGCCCTCCGACGCACGGAACGACACGGTCACGTCACGGACCAGGACGAGGGCCGTCGGGTAGGCGGGGAGCCGACCCTTGCGGGGCGTGCCGCCGTCCGAGGCGAACTCGCCGCGAGCCTCGACGTTCGCCTGGCTCATCCGCCAGCTCTTCGACGTGAGGTACGCCGTCTTGAACCAGGGCCGCACGATCGGGACCTGGGCGATCTGGAACGACATGGAGAACTGCTCGGACTCGAACCGGAACGAGCGCGCCGACTCCCCCTCCACCTGCGTGCCCGCCTTCGCGTTCCCGAAGATGCCGAAGAAGCCACCCCCGCTCGCGCTGGACGACCGCTTCAGCGAGTAGCTGCTGAACCGTTCCTGCGCGAAGTCGCCGGAGCCGAACGTGAACTCGGTCCACCCCGACGCCGTGAGGAAGTTCCCCGGCACGACCGACGTGTAGTAGAAGTCGCTGCCCGAGACGGCGCCGGTGAGCTTCGCCTTGTCGAGGTCGTCGCGGTAGCGCGCCTTGAGGAGCGACAGGTCGCGGCGCTGCACCTGGTCGAGGAACGCCGCGATCTTCTCGTAGTCGTTCTTGTGCCCCTCGCTCACCCACGACGCCATGGCCGCCTTGACCCGGTTGCGCAGGATGGGCGCGTTGATCGCCCAGTTCTGCACCGCCCGCTGGTTCGTCGCGGCGAGTGCGTCGATGCGCGCCGTGTTGTACGCGAGGGCTGCGCTCTCGTAGCGTTCGAGGCCCGCGTTGTAGGCGGTGACGAGGTCGCTCGGCTGCACGAGCTCCGTCTCCTCGCCCGTGATGATGTCGGTCTGCTTCACGACCTTCTGCAGCAGCCCGGTGAGGCGGACGACGTTCGCCTTGGTCGCCTCGTCCAGCTCGGACGCGGCGACCTGGCTCATGTCGAGGAGGTACTCGTAGTTCTCCGAGAGCCCGCCCTTGTCGTTCTTGACCTGCAGGGTCGCGAACTGGTCGTTGACCGTCGCCGCCGGGTCGGGCACGAAGTCGAGGAGCCGGGCGAACGCCTCCGCCTGGACGAGCAGCTGGCCGGCGTCGGTCGCACGCAGCTGTTCGAGGTCGGCGGGGCTCATGCCGCCCGCCGCGGTCCCGTCCGCGGGCGCGGCGCCGTCGGCCGGTGGTGCGGCGGGGAGCGCGTCGGCGCCGTCGGGCCGCCGCGCGATGCCGGTGAGGCCCTGCGTGAGGAAGCGGACGTCCTCGGGCTCGAGCGGGATCCCGGGCGTCGCCCACGAGAAGAAGAACTCCTCGCTGCGCGGGACGGTGTCGTCACCGTTCGTGAGGACGTCGTAGACCTTGCCCATCATGGAGTTCAGCAACATCTCTGGAGCGACGAGTGCCACGGCAGTACTCCTTCTCGGAGGCGTCCGGCCGATCCGGGCGCGTCGGTGCGTGCTGTTGCCTGACAAGAGCGGGGAGCGCCCCACGGTGATACGGGTCACAGCGAACCGCTGCGAGTCCCGGCCGTGGTCGACGCGTGCGACACGGCTGGGCTAGATTGTTCGGTGTGCCGAACTTTCGGATCCGGAGCACCGGTAGACGCCCTCGCGCCGCCCTCGCGGGCGGTCTCGCGCTGCTGGCGCTCGCAGCCTGCGCGCTCGGGGACGCGAGCTCGGCCCCTTCGCCCGACGACGACCGTCCCGTCGTCCTCACCACGTTCACGGTGCTCGCCGACATGGCCCGCAACGTCGCGGGCGACCACCTGCGCGTCGAGTCGATCACCAAGGTCGGCGCCGAGATCCACGGGTACGAGCCGACCCCGGGCGACCTGCGCCGGGCCGCCGAGGCGGACCTGATCCTCGACAACGGGCTCGGCCTGGAGGCGTGGTTCGACCGGTTCGTCGGCGGGCTGGACGTGCCGCACGTCGTCGTGAGCGAGGGGGTCGCGACCGTCGCGCTGGGCGACGACACCGCAGAGGCGTACCAGGGCCTCGCGAACCCGCACGCGTGGATGTCCCCCGTGAACGGCCAGGCCTATGTGCAGAACATGGCCGACGCGTTCGCCGAGCTGGATCCCGCGCACGCCGACGACTTCCGCGCCGCCGCCGCGGGCTACTCCGCCGAGCTCGCGGGCGTCCAGGACGACCTGACGGGCGCCCTCGACGCGCTCCCGCCCGAGCACCGCGTCCTCGTCACGTGCGAGGGCGCCTTCTCCTACCTCGCGCGCGACGCCGGGCTCGACGAGCAGTACCTCTGGGCCGTCAACGCCGAGCAGCAGGCGACCCCGCAGCAGGTCGTCGCCACGATCGAGCGGGTCGAGTCCGACGCCGTGCCCGCCGTGTTCTGCGAGTCCACGGTGTCCGACGAGGCGATGCGGCAGGTGGTGGCCGAGACCGGCACGACGTTCGGCGGGACGCTGTACGTCGACTCGCTCTCCGCTCCCGACGGCCCCGTCCCCACCTATCTCGACCTGTTGCGCCACGACGTCGACACCATCGTCACGGGCCTGACCGGAGCGGACCCACGGTGACGGCGTCGGCTGTCGACGTCCGCGGGCTGACCGTCCGCTACGGCGACGTCCTCGCGCTCGACGACGCCACCGTCACGCTCAGCCACGGCACCGTGTGCGGGCTCGTCGGCATGAACGGCTCCGGCAAGTCGACCCTCTTCAAGGCGGTCATGGGCATGGTCCGCCCCGACCGGGGCACCGTCCTGCTCGACGGCGCACCCCCCGCCCGCGCGCGTCGCGCCCAGGCCGTGGGGTACGTGCCGCAGAGCGAGGACGTCGACTGGGGGTTCCCGCTCAGCGTGCGCGACGTCGTCATGACGGGCCGCTACGGGTACCAGGGGTTCACGCGCCGCGCGCGCCCCGCGGACCGGGCCGCCGTCGACCATGCGCTCGACCGCGTCGGGCTCACGGACCTCGCGGACCGGCAGGTCGGGGCCCTGTCCGGCGGGCAGCGCAAACGCGCGTTCGTCGCCCGCGGCCTCGCCCAGGGCGCGACGATCCTCCTGCTCGACGAGCCGTTCGCCGGGGTGGACAAGCGCTCCGAGGCGACGATCACCGCGCTCCTGCGCGAGCTCGCCGCCGACGGCGCCACCGTCCTCGTCTCGACGCACGACCTGCACGGACTGCCCGACCTCGCCGACGAGGCCGTGCTCCTGCAGCAGCGCGTCCTGCTGCACGCGAGCCCCGCCGAGGTGCTGCGCCCCGAGAACCTCGCGCTCGCGTTCGGCGTCGACGTCACCCACCGCGCCCGGGAGGCGGGATGACCGACATCCTCGACGTCCTCGTCTTCCCGCTGTCGTTCGAGTTCATGCGGACAGCGCTCGCCGTCACGGTCGTCGCGGGCGTCGTGTGCGGGGTGCTGTCGTGCTGGCTGGTGCTGGTCGGCTGGTCGCTCATGGGCGACGCCGTGTCCCACGCGGTGCTGCCCGGCGTCGTGCTCGCGTACGTGCTCGGGGCGCCGTTCGCGCTCGGCGCGCTGCTGTTCGGGCTGCTCGCGGTCACGCTCATCGGCGCGGTGCGGGACACGAGCCGCGTCAAGGAGGACGCGGCCATCGGCGTGGTGTTCACGACGCTGTTCGCGCTCGGGCTCGTCCTGATCTCCGTGACGCCCAGCCAGATCGACCTCAACCACATCCTGTTCGGCAACCTGCTCGGCGTCTCTCGCACCGACCTCGTGCAGGTCCTCGCGCTCGGTGCGGTGACGCTGGCGGTCGTCGTGCTCAAGCGTCGCGACCTGACGCTCTACGCGTTCGACCCCGTGCACGCGCACGCGATCGGGCTCTCCCCACGACGCCTCGGCGCGCTCCTGCTCGGCCTGCTCGCGCTGACCGTCGTCGTCGCGCTCCAGGCGGTGGGCGTGGTGCTCGTCGTGGCGCTGCTCATCACGCCGGGTGCGACGGCCTACCTGCTGACCGACCGGTTCTCGCAGATGCTGTGGATCTCCCCGCTCGTCGCGGCCGCGTGCGGGGTCGTCGGGGTGTACGCGAGCTACTGGCTCGACACGGCGACCGGCGGGACGGTCGTCGTCACGCTGGGCCTCGCGTTCACCGTCGCGTACCTGTTCGGTCCTCGCCACGGCCTCGTGGCGTCGCGGATCTCCCGGGCCCGACGCCGCCGCGTGCAGCCCGCCTGACCGTCCCGGTTCACGCTGTGTGCGAAATCTCCACAGTTCAGCCCTCGATTCCCTGGTGCTTCTCAGGAACGCCCCGCAGACTGAGCGGCATGTCATCGAGGACGTGCGGCAGGCCCATCCTGTCGGCGACGACGCCGCGGAGCCGGACGCCCGGCCGCTTCGCCGCCGCGAGCCTGCTCGCCCTCGCCATGATGCTCCCCCTCGGTGCCACCGCGGCCGCAGCCGACGTCCAGCAGCTCATCGCCGACGCCCAGGTCCAGACCGAGACCATCGGCGACGACGTCGAGCGCGTCGAGTCCCACCTGTCCGTCCTGCACGCCGTGCTCCGCAACGACGTGTCGGACGCCGTCGAGTCGGTCGTCGCCGCGACGGACGAGGCCAGGGCCGCTCTCGAGCGTGCCGCTGACCCGGAGGAGGCGGCCGACGGACGCGCGACCGTCGCACTGGCGGACGCCCAGGTCGCCCTCGACGCCGCGGCCGCCCAGCTCCGCCACGTCACCGACCTCGCGCACGACGCCGGCGAGGGCGTCGCGGTCGCGCTCGAGCGGCTCCAGGTGCACGTCGACGAGCTCCGGGGCGAGACGGACCGGGCCTCGGGCTGACCGTGCTGCGTCGCGTGGCCGGCCTCGTCAAGCCGCACGAGGCGTCCCCCGCGCTCGCACGGCTCGACCGCAGGGTGAACGGCTGGACCAACCGCCGTACGTTCGGCGAGCGCAGCGACGCCGCGATCGCCCGGCTGTCGCGGGCCGCGGACCACGGCGTCCTGTGGGCAGGCGCCGGGCTCGCGCTCGCCGCGACCGGGAGCCACGGTCGGGAGGCGGCGACCCGGGGCTACCTCTCCCTGCTCGGGGCGAGCGCCCTCGCGAACGTCGTCGGCAAGGTCGTGTTCGGCGGTGACCGCCCGACGGTCGATCCTCTCCCCCTCTGGCGCCGCCTCGCGAACCCGCCGACGTCACCCTCCTTCCCGTCCGGCCACTCCGCGTCGGCAGCCGCGTTCGTGACCGGCGTCGCGATCGAGTGGCCCGCGCTCGGCCTCGCGCTCTCGCCCCTCGCCGCGGGTGTTGCGTACTCGCGCCTGCACACGGGGTCGCACTGGCTCTCCGACGTCGTCGCCGGCGTCGTGCTCGGGACCGGGGTCGCGCTCGTCGGGCGTGCCCTGGTCCCGCGAGGGACCGGCCCCCGGCCGGACGTCCCCGCGGGTCCGCCCGCGGACGTGCCCGCGCTGCCCGACGGCGCCGGGCTGTTCGTCGTCGTGAACCCGGCAGCGGGCTCGGGCCGGATGCTCAAGGAGGACCCGGTCGAGGTGGTCCGGTCCGGCCTCCCCGCCGCGGACCTGCACGTCCTCGCCGAGGGTGACGACCTGCGCGGGCTGTTCGACGCCGCGGCAGAGGCCGGAGCACGGGCGCTGGGAATCAGCGGTGGCGACGGGACCGTGGCGACCGCCGCGGACGCCGCCCGCGCGCACGACCTGCCGCTCGTCGTGCTCCCGGGCGGCACGCTCAACCACTTCGCCAGGGCCGCGGGACTCGCGTCGACGGCGACGGCCCTCGCGGCGGTCCGGTCCGGGACCGGGGTCCACGTCGACGTGGCCGACCTCGAGATCCTCGCGGGCGACGAGGGCACCGGTTCGTCGCGCACGGTGCTCAACACGTTCTCGGTGGGGGTGTACCCCGAGCTGGTGTCCGAGCGCGAGCGGTTCGAGCACCGGCTCGGGAAGTGGCCGGCTGCCGCGCTCGCCGCGGCGCGCGTGCTGCGCCGGGCGCGCCGGGTGCGGATGGACGTCACCACCTCCGGCGCGGAGACGCCCGACGGGACGGGTCCGGGCGAGTACTGGTCCCTGTTCGCCGGGGTCAACCGCTACTACCCGCAGAGCCTCGCGCCCGTCGAGCGACGGCGGCTCGACGACGGCGTGCTCGACGTCCGCACCGCCCGCGCGGAACGCAGCGCGAGCCGGCTACGGACGTTCCTCGAGGTCGCGGCCGGAGACCCCGGGACCCGCCTCGCCCGGAACGTGCCCGGGGTCCGGCACCATCTCGTCGTCGACGCGACGGCGGTGCCGGCGCTGGAGCTGCGCCTCCCCGGGCGGGGCGCGGTCGCGGTCGTCCTCGCCCACGACGGGGAGACCCTGGCTCTCGACGACGCCGCGACGCCGGGCACCACCGTGCGGCTGACCGTGCGCCGGGCCGCGCTGCGGGTCTACGCACCGACCGACGTGCCACGGGACTGAGCTGCGAGGAGACCGGAACGGGCGGAAGGTCTGACATATCCCCTGTCTCGTGAGACCGGGGACTTCTCCCCCTGTTCAGACGTGCCGTGCGTGGCCCACAATGAGCCCCGCACGCGCGGCAATCGCACGCGCGACCGTTCGGACACGACGCGACGTCGGCCCCACCAGAAAGCAGAGATCTCATGAGCCAGCAGTACGGTTCCGCCCCTCCGGCCCCCGCCTACACCGGCGCCCCCGTCGAGGACCCGGGCAAGACCCTCGGGATCGTCGGCTTCGTCCTCGCGTTCGTCTGCGCGGTCGCGGGCATCATCGTGAGCGCCATCGCGAAGAAGAAGAGCCGCGAGGCCGGGTTCGACAACCAGCTCGCGAAGTGGGGCTTCATCCTCAGCATCGTCTTCACGTCGCTGTGGACCGTCTTCTGGGTCATCTACATCATCGCGGCCGTCGCCCTCGTGGCGAGCGGCGAGGTCACGACCTACTGACCTCCTCGCCACCTCGCGAGCACCTGATCAGCGGCCGTCTCCTGCGAGAGACGGCCGCTGATCGCGTTCTCGCCGGTCGGTGATCAGGGCGCCGGCGTCACGGGATCGGCGCTCGCGAGGTCCAGCGCCTCCTCCTCCAGCTCCGGCGGGAGCCCGACGCCGGGCCGGTCGGCGCGCTGCGGCGTCTCCTCGCCGGCGTGGTCGAGCTCGGTGAGCCACGCCCAGGTGTCGTGCACGGTCTCGCGGACGTCACGCGTGCGCAGCCCGAGCGTGAACGCGTACGAGGTGTCCGAGCCGTGCAACGCGTCGTGCAGCTCGCCCGGCGGGAGCCAGACCGGCAGCTGCGTCCACCCCTCGATCCCGACGCGCTCGACCACCTCGGGGTCGACCCAGACGAGCTCGGCCGGCGGCGCCCCGGCAGCCCCGGACGCCGCCGCCGTCACGGCGACGCACGAGGCGAGCAGGTCGTGCATCGTCGCATGACCGGGCGCCGAGACGACGTCGACCGGTCCGGTCGCGCCCGCGAGCGCCGCGTCGAGCGCGAACGCGGCGAGGTCGCGCGCGTCCACGTACTGCAGGGGCAGCTCGGCGGGTCCCGGTGCGAGCACCCGCCCGCCGCGCGCGGTGCGGTGCAGCCACCACGGCAGTCGCCCGACGTTCTCGCGCGGCCCGAGGATCAGCCCCGGGCGCAGCACGAGCGCCCGTTCCCCGAGCGCCTCGGCCACCGCGACCTCGCCGCCGCGCTTGGCGCGCGCGTAGTCGTCGTGACCCTCGTCGTCCGGGTCGCCCTCGACGAGCGGCGCGGACTCGTCGGCCCCCCGCGGCGGCCACGGCACGTAGACCGACCGTGACGAGACGTAGACGTACCGTCCGTCCCCGGAGAGCCGGTCGGCGAGCAGCCGCGCGGCGTCCCGGACCGCAGCGGGCGCCCAGGACCACGTGTCGACGACGACGTCCCAGCCCGCGACGCCGTCGTCCGCCGCGCGCAGCGCGTCCAGCCCCTCCGGCCGGGTGCGGTCGCCGACGAGCTGGCGGACGGCGTCGGGCAGCGGTGCGGTCCCGCGGTTGAGGACGGTCACGTCCCAGCCGCGGTCGAGCGCGTCGTCGACGACCGCGCGCCCGACGAAGTCGGAGCCGCCGAGGACGAGGAGCCGCGTGCCAGTTGTCGTCATGCGCTCAGCCTCACCCGGGGACGTGTCGCCCGCAGCGGGTTTCGCCGCGGGCAGAAGCGCCTGACCCTCGGCGCCGCCGAGCTCTTCTGGTCAGCCGTCCAGGCAAGACGTCCGGGAACCACGGCACCCTGGCCGGTCCGGCCGGATCGCGGAGGTCGCCGTCAGTCCGGGTCCGTCGGGTCGAGCGGCAGGTCGTGGTCCAGGTTCACGACGCCGCGCCGCCAGTACCCGGAGACGGCGAGCTGGTCGGGGCGGGCGCCGACGACGTGGCGCAGGTGGCGGCGCACCGGGACCAGGTCGGTCGCCTCGCCGGCCGCGAAGACGTACTCGTCCGGAGCGGGCGCACCGAGCGCCCGGACAGCCTCGGCGAGCTGGCCGGGGCCGTCGGTGCGGTAGAGGATCTCGACGTCCGCGCCGTCGAGCTCGTCCTCGACGAACGCCTCGTCCACGTCGTCGCCGATCTCGACGATCGCGGTGACCGGGACGCCGCTGCCTGCCTGGCCGCCGCGCACGGCCGCGACCCAGCGCGCCGCGGCGGGCAGGCCCGTCTCGTCCACGACGAGCGTCAGCCGGCCGACGCCGTCCGGCACCCCCGCGCTGCCGCGCGGACCGGCGAGCACGAGCTCGTCGCCCACCTGCGCGCGCGTCGCCCACGCCGACCCTGGCCCCTCGTCGCCGTGCAGGACCCAGTCGAGATCGACCTCCGCGGCGCCGTCGACCGTACGCGTGGCACGGACCGTGAGGTCGCGCGAGATGGACACGACGCCCGTGGGTCGCTGCAGCCCGCCGTCGGGCGCGAGCGTCGGGGCGTGCAGGACACCCGTCGCCGGGTCGGGGAAGAACACCGTGACGTGGTCTTCCGGGCCGGGAGCCCGCAACCCCGCGAGCCCGCCCGCTGCGCCGGCGCCCGGCCCGGCGTCGTCGGGCACGTCACCGTTCGGCGGCGCGGCCGCGTCGCGGAACGTGATGCGCCGCAGCGCGCCGGACGTCTCGCGGACGGCGTGGACGCGCACGCGGCGCGGGACGAGGTCGAGGCGGGTGCGAGGTCGCGTGAACACCCCTCGATCCCATCACGACGCGCACACCCGGACATGCCGAACCCCGGGTTGCCGCCCGTTCCGTCGTGGGAACGGGCGGCAACCCGGGGTTCGGCAGCAGGCTCAGGGCGTGACGATCGCGAAGTCCGGGTCGCCCGGGTCGAGGACTCCCGCGAGCGTGGCCAGGACGGACGCGTCACCGGACAGCTCGATGCCCGCCGTCGCGAGGCCGTCCGCCGACAGGCCGCCGAGCGCGAGCGCCGGGAGGGAACGGCTCGTGGTCGTCAGGGTGGCGTCCGCGTCGCCCTGCTGCGCGGCGCCGCTGTAGGTGAGGACGCCGTTGCGAAGGCGCAGCCGGTAGCGCTCCTCGGTGTCGGTGATGACGACGTCGATCGTGAGCCGCACGTCGAACGCCTCCGGCCCGTTCACCTGGATGGCGATGGCGTCGAAGAGCATCGTCGGCGACAGCGCGGCCACGACGTCCGCCGAGGCGGAGGTGAGCGGCGTACCGAAGTTGCCGTCGCGCAGCTCCGTCGCACCCGACAGGTACGCGCTGCGCCACGTGCCGTTCTCCGCCCCGTAGCCGAGCTGCTCGTACGTGTCGGCGAGCAGCGCGCGGGCGCCGGCGTGGTCGGGCTCGGCGAAGACGACGTGGTTGAGCAGCTCGGCCACCCAGCGGAAGTCCCCGGCGTCGAACGCGGACTGCGCCTTCGCGACGACGGCGTCCGCACCACCGCCGAGCTCGACGTAGCGCTTGCCGGCCTCGGACGGCGTGTGCTTCCACAGGCTCGACGGGTTGCCGTCGTACCAGCCCATGTAGCGCTGGTAGATCGCCTTGACGTTGTGGCTGACCGATCCGTAGTAGCCCCGCGCGTGCCAGGCGTTCTCGAGCGCCGGGGGCAGCACGATCTCCTCCGCGATCTCGATGCCCGTGTAGCCCTTGTTGATCAGTCGGAGCGTCTGGTCGTGCAGGTAGGCGTACAGGTCGCGCTGGAGCGAGAGGTACTCGACCACGCGCTCCTGGCCCCACGTGGGCCAGTGGTGGGACGCGAAGATGACGTCCGTCTTGTCACCGAAGAGGTCGATCGCCTCGGTGATGTAGTTCGACCACGCGTGCGGGTCGCGCACCACGGCGCCGCGGATCGTCAAGATGTTGTGCAGGGTGTGCGTCGCGTCCTCCGCGGAGCACAGGGCCCTGTGCTCCGGGAAGAAGACGAGCATCTCCGCCGGTGCCTCGGTGCCCGGCGCCATCTGGAACTGGATGCGGACCCCGTCGACGACCTCCTCCTGGCCGGTCGTGGTGATGTCTACGGTCGGCGAGATGAGCGTGACCTCGCCCGTCGACGTCGTCTGCCCGAGCCCGGCACCCACTCCGCCCTGCGGGCCGCGGGCCAGCGCCGCCCCGTACATGTACGCGGACCGGCGCGCCATCGCGGTGCCGGCATAGACGTTCTCGGAGACGGCGTGCTCCGTGAACTCGGCGGGCGCGAGGATCGGGACGCGGCCGGCGTCGACGTCCTCCTGGGTCGTGACGCCCTTGACGCCGCCGAAGTGGTCGACGTGGCAGTGCGTGTAGATGACGCCCGTGACGGGACGTTCGCCGCGGTGCTCGCGGTAGAGCTCGAGGGCAGCGCGCGCCGTCTCCTTGGTGAGCAGCGGGTCGAGGACGATCACGCCCGTCTCGCCCTCGATGAACGTCACGTTCGAGAGGTCGAACGCGCGCACCTGGTAGATGCCCTCCGTCACCTCGAAGAGGCCGCTCTCTGCGACGAGCTGCCCCTGCCGCCACAGGCTGGGGTTCACCGTGTCCAGGCTGTCTCCCTGGAGGAACGCGAAGGTCCCGATGTCCCAGACGACCTCGCCGTCGTCGTCCGTGATGGCGCTCGGCTCGCGGCGGGCGACCAGGCCCCGCGCCGCGTCCTCGAAGTCCTGGGTGTCGGAGAACGGGAGGCTCTCGAGGAGCGCCCGCTGCTGCGTCTTGATCGTCTCGGTCGCTGGCTTCGGTGCGGTAGGCATGGCGCCAGAATCGCAGCGGTCAGGACGCACCGCATCTGGAACGACCGGCGAGATCTCCCGCGCCGTCGACCGTTCACCCGTCCGCCACCGGGCCGTCGCCCGCGACGTGCCGAACCCCGGGTTGCCGCACGTTCCGGCGCAGGAACGGGCGGCAGACCGGGGTTCGGCAGCAGGATCCCGGCCGAGCTGTCGGCGTCGACGCGCCCGGCCTCCCGCCTGTGGGCGCACCCCGCTACGGTGGCGCACATGGACGTCGAGGTGCGCTCGGCCGTCGGGCGCTTCGAGGACTTCGCGACCGTCGTCGGGCCGCGACGCGCAGGCGTGCCGGGCTGCTGGTGCATGTCGTACCGGGACAGCCGGGTCGCGAACGACGACCGCCCGGCGTACATGGCCGGGCTGTGCGAGACCGACCCCGGTCCGGGCGTCCTTGCCTACGTCGACGGTGAGGTCGCCGGCTGGTGCTCGGTCGCGCCGCGCAGCACGTACCGGCGGCTCATGCACTCGCGCACCATCCCGTTCGTCGACGAGCTCGACGCGTGGAGCGCGGTGTGCTTCGTCGTGCGGGCCGGCTACCGCAAGCAGGGCCTCGCGCACCACCTGCTCGCCGGCGCCGTCGAGCACGCCGCCGCCCACGGTGCGCCGGCGATCGAGGGCTACCCGGTCGACTCCGGCCCCGAGCGCGTGGACGTCATCTCCGGGTACGTCGGGAACGTCGCGCTGTTCGAGCGGGCCGGGTTCGTGCGCGCCGCCCCGACGACCGGGGTGAGCGGTGGCACGCCGCGCGTCGTGATGCGTCGCGCGCTGACCTGATCCCTGCCGAACCCCGGGTCGCCACCCGTTCCCGGCCGTGACCGGGTGTCAGTCCGGGGTTCGAGGACCGATGAGAACGACCGCGACGGACGGTCTGGACCGGGGAGTGGCGGGACTCCGCCACCACGACGAGCGAAGGAGCCGGTCATGGGCAGCACGTACCTCGGACTCTGGTACGACTCGAAGGCCGAGGAGGCCGCCGAGCTGTACGTCTCGATCTTCCCGAACTCGCGGATCCTGTCCGTGGTCCGGCACGACGAGGCACTCCCCGAGCAGGGCCCCGGCGTCCCGGCCACCCCGGGGACGGCGTTCATCGTCGACTTCGAGATCGACGGCCTGCACGTCCAGTCGATCAACGCGGGCCCGCAGTTCCCGCACACCGAGGCGGCGTCGATCATCGTGGACTGCGACGACCAGGAGCAGGTCGACACGTACTGGGAGAAGCTCACGGCCGACGGCGGCGAGCCCGGTCCGTGCGGCTGGCTCAAGGACCGGTACGGGCTGAGCTGGCAGATCGTGCCCAAGCGCCTCGGCGAGCTCATGGAGGACCCGGACCGCGCCGCGGCCGGGCGGGTGTTCCAGGCGATGATGGGCATGGGCAAGCTCGACGTCGCGGGCCTGGAAGACGCGTACCGGGGAGCCTGAGGCACCGTCGAGGTCCCCGCTGGACCGCCGGGCGCTGCCCGGCGTTCACCTGCGGGGACACGGACGTTCACACCGGCCGGGCACCGTGCGAGCGTCACCCCTCGACGGAAGGTTCCGCACCCATGCCCACGTCCGGACGTCCACCCACCCGACGCGTCGCGGGGCTCACCGCCCTCGCTGTCGCGACCGGGTCGCTCGCCGCGGTCCCCGCAGCAGCCGCCGCCCCTCTCGACGCGGCGACCCTCGTCGTCACCGAGATCGCTCCCGACAACGTCGGAAACGACGACTTCGAGTTCTTCGAGGTCACGAACACGACGGACGAGCCGGTCGACCTCGCCGAGCACGGCTTCGCCTACATCTACACGAACGCCGGGACGTCCGGCAGCGACAAGCCGCTGACGGTCACCGAGGAGACGGCGACGGTCCCCGCGCACGGCAGCGCGGTGCTCTGGCTGCAGTACGCCTCGACCACGGTCGACAGCTTCGCGCGGACGGACGCGGACTTCCGCGCCGCCGTCGGCGCGGACGACGACGTGGCGCTGTTCCACGTCACCGGCCAGCCCGGCATGGCGAACACCGGCGCCCGCGGGATCCGGGTCGACGACCCGGCGGGGAGCCCGCTGAGCTGGTCGGTCTACGAGCGCGGCACCGCGACGCCGGGTGTCTCGACGCACTTCGCCGTTCCCGACGACGGGTCCTCCGCGATGCTCGAGCACGCGACCGGGGCGTACTCCCCGGGCGTCGTCGAAGACGGGCAGATCGACCCGGTCGACCCGGTCGACCCGGTCGACCCGGTCGACCCCGTCGATCCGGTACCCACGCCCGACCCCGACCTCGACGCGCCCGTGCTCCAGGTGACCGAGGTCGCGCCGGACACGGCGAACGTCGCCGGCGCGGACGCGTACGAGTTCATCGAGGTCTACAACGGCTCGGACGCCCCGGTGCCGTTCTCGGAGCACACGATCAGCTACCTCTACCTCGACGCGAACCACGCGGTCACGAGCAGCACGCTGTGGCCCGCGACGCCGTCCGACCCGGTGGTCGAGCCCGGTCGCACGCTCGTGCTGTGGATCAAGAACGGCGCGAACGACGACCTGACGGCGGACGACTTCAACGCCCACTTCGGCAGCACGCTGACGGCGGGCACGGACCTCGTCGAGATCCACGCCGGCGGGATGGCCAACGGCGGCCCGCGCGGCATCCAGGTCGAGACGAACACCGGCCTCCCGGTGTCGCGCGCCGACTACGTGAACGACGCCCAGACGGTCGCCGACCAGCCGATCCAGTACCGCTGGGACGAGGGCACGCACCAGACGCTCGTCGGACCGGGCGCGGCGACCCCCGGCACGGTCTCGCCCGACCAGGTCCCGGCGGGGCTCGTCGTCACGCCGGAGGACGACCAGGCGCCGGTCGTCACCGACCTCACGGGCAGCGACGACGCCCCGGAGACGGACGGGCTGGCCCTGCTGTTCGAGGCGACGGACGACCGCCAGGTCAGCACGGTCGAGCTCACGCTGACCTCGGACGTCGGTGAGCCGGTCACCCAGCTCCTGCGCCTCGAGGCCGCCGACCGGTACTCCTACGCCGTTCCCGCCGCCGACCTGTACGGCAAGTCGTGGGTCGAGTACACCGTCCGCGCGTCCGACGGCCAGAACGAGACGACGCTCGGTCCGGTCCGGGTCGAGCTGGGCGACACCGACGACTCCCCCGTGCGCCTGAACGTGACCGACGGGCAGTACGTCGGCGGCGACACGCGGGTCGCGGCCACGACCACCGGCGACCCCGCCGACCTGACCCTGGCGATCGACGGGACCGAGATCGGCGACCTCACCCCGTCGTTGGAGGCGCCCGCCCTGTTCGCCTTCGAGGCGACGAACACCGACGCGTTCTTCCGCAACGGCGTCAAGCTGGGCGACGACGTGCTGACGATCTTCGACGAGGGGTTCTACTCGCGCGTCGAGACGGTCACCAGCTCGGTGCCGGTCGAACGCATCGTCGAGGGCGAGGACCTCACGCTCGGCATCTACGCCGGGACCAAGGCGTGGCCCGAGCCCGACCCGGACGAGAACAACGACGACTTCGTGGCCATGAACCTGCGGCTCGCCCTGCCCGACGGCCGCGTGCTGCGGCCCACGACGTGCGGTGGCGCGGGCGAGGGCCAGGAGGCGACGGTCCGCGAGTGCCCCGACCCCACCACGCGGATCGGCTTCAACGACGCGAACCAGGTCTACGTCACCGCGACCTTCTCCGTCCCGCAGGACGCGTTCGACTCGCTCGCGCACACCTGGGACACCACCGCGGTGGACGACGGCGAGCACACCGTCTCGGCGAGCCACGGGAGCGGCGCGGGTGCCGGGTCCGTGACGCGCACGGTCGTCGTCGACAACACGGCACCGGTGCTCACGACCGACCTGGTCGACGGCGAGACGTACCGCGGGGACATCACGGTCGACGCGCAGGCGACCGACACGGGCTCCGGCGTCGGCGGCGTCACGGCGACCCTCGACGGCGAGACGATCGAGCTGCCGTACGCGACGTCGTCGCTCGAGCTGAGCGCGGGCGAGCACGTCCTCGTGCTGACCGCGGCCGACGCGCTCGCCAACACCGCCGAGCGGACGGTCCGGTTCAGGACCCCGGACGAGGTGCCCGGTGTCGAGCTGGGCGGGCCCGCCGACGGCGCGACCGTCGAGCCGGGTGACGTGACGCTGTCGGCGACCCCCGACTCGGAGACCGGGGACGACCTCGACGTCGAGTTCCGCGTCGGGCACACGTTCGACGCGAGCGACCCTCAGGTCGAGTCCTTCTCGGGCACGACGACGGACGCCGCGACCACAGACCGGGACGCCAGCACCGCGCTGAGCGCCGAGGACCTCGAGCGGGTCGTCGGGTCCGACGGGCTGTCCGCCGAGGTGTCGTCCGACACCGAGCTCCCGTACCAGCTGTTCACGGTGGACGTGCCGGCGGACGCCGGGCCGGACGGCGACGTGCGGATCGCGTGGTCCGGGTCGGCGAACGCCGACGCCAAGGTGCTGCTGTCCGTGCTCGACGTGGACGAGGACACCTGGCAGGAGGTCGACCGTCACGTCACGACGGACGGCGCCCCGACCGCGTTCGAGCTCGGCGGCACCGTTCCGCTCGACGGCCATGTGCGGGACGGTCGGGTCACGGTGCTCGTCCAGCACTCCGAAGGCTTCGCGGGGACGCCGCGCTCGGAGCGTGCGGACGTCGCCGCGCCGTACCACGCCGACGCCACGCCCCGGTCGGAGTACGACTTCACGATCGGCTGGGAGTCGGACACGCAGTACTACAACGACAACCAGGGCCAGCCGACCGACGGCTCCGCCGACGAGTGGTACGCCCACCAGGAGGCCATCCACGACTTCCTCCTGGACGTCCGCGACGAGGTGAACCTGCAGTACCTGATCCACACGGGCGACATCGTCGACAATTGGGACCAGGAATACCAGTGGCAGAACGCCGACCCGACGTACCGGAAGCTCGACGAGGCGGGCCTCCCCTACGGTGTGCTGGCCGGGAACCACGACGTCGGCGGCGCGCTGGCCGACTACTCGACGTACTCGCAGTACTTCGGGGCCGACCGGTTCTCGCAGAACCCGTGGTGGGGCGGTGACATCCAGGACAACCGCGGTCACTACGACCTGGTGAGCGCGAACGGGGTCGACCTGCTCCTGCTGTACATGGGATGGGCGCCGGGCGACGAGCAGATCGACTGGATGAACGAGGTCATCGCGAGGTACCCGGAGCGCACGGTCTGGATCAACCTGCACGAGTACATGCTCACGACCGGTGGGCTCGGTCCGATCCCGCAGCGGATCTACGACGAGGTCGTCGCGCCGAACCCGAACGTCGCGCTCGTCGGCTCGGGCCACTACCACGACGCCTACACCCGCACCGACGACTTCGACGACGACGGTGACGGCGTCGCGGACCGGACCGTGTACTCCATGCTCTTCGACTACCAGGGTCTGGAGGAGGGCGGCCTCGGCTACCTGCGGCTGCTCCACTTCGACAACGACGGCGGTGCGGACGGCACCGGGCGCATCGTCGTGCGCACGTACTCGCCCTCGCTGGACGACTTCGACTCCGACAACGCCGCGCTCAACGATCCGGCGGGCATGCAGGAGTTCGAGATCCCCTACGCGGCGCTGGGGATCGTGCCGACCACGAAGCGGCTCGCGACGGACGACCTCAGGGTAGACGTGCTCACGGGCGAGACGATCGACGAGCTCTCCGGCATGCCGAGCGGGACTCCCGTGTCGGCGACGTGGACCGACGTCGAGCCGGGCGAGCACGGGTGGTTCGCGGTGGTCACCGGCCCGCACGGCGGCCGGGTGGTGTCGCCGGTGCGGTCGTTCACCGTCGACGGGACGACCGACCCGTCGGCGCTATCCGACGTCAGCGCCGAGGCGCGCTGCCTCGCCGGGCGGGCATACGTCGCGGTCCGCGTGACGAACGCCGACGACGTCCCGCTGGACGTGCGGTTCGAGACCGGGTTCGGGGCGAAGAGCTTCGCCGCAGTCGCCCCGGGGGCGTCCGCGTACCAGTCGTTCTCGACCAGGTCCGGCGGGGTCGATGACGGTGAGGTGAGCATCACCGCCTCCGCCACGGACGGCACCGGTCCCGAGGAGGACGTCACCGTCCCGTTCGAGGGCGTCACCTGCGGCTGACCCCCGTGTGACCCGTGACTCGTCCGCCCGCAAGGGCGGGCGGGTCACGCCGTTCTCAGTCGAGGCAGAACTCGTTGCCCTCCGGGTCGGCCATGACGATCCACCCGATGCTCGTCGGCAGTTCCGGCTCGAAGCGCTGCTGCCGCGTCGCCCCCAGCGCGACGAGCTCCTCGCACCGCGCCTCCAGCGCCGCCATGCGCTCGTCCCCGCGCAGGTCGGACGCCGTCCGCACGTCCAGGTGGACGCGGTTCTTGGCGACCTTCTCCTCCGGCACCTGCTGGAAGAAGCTCCGCGGGACGTAGCCCAGCACCGCCTTCCAGAACGTCGACAGGGCCCGCGGGTCCCGCGCGTCGAACACCAGCCGCCGACACCCACTCGGCAGGCCGGTCCCGACGGTCACGGATCGGCGGTCCACGGGTCGACGGCGTCCACCCCCGTCCCGGCGAAGTCCCGCACGTTGCGCGTCGCGAGCGTCGCGTCGTGCACGAGGCAGATCGCGGCGATCTGGGCGTCCGCCGTGCCGATCGGTCGACCTCCCCGATCCCGCGCCGCCGCGACCGGGCCGAACGCCTGCGCGGCCACGACGTCGAGGTCGAGGACCCGTGGGCGGAGACGGGCGAGCACCCGCTCGACACGGGCGACGACCTCGTCACGACGACGCCCGGCTGGCAGCCGGGCGACGCCGTAGGCGATCTCGGCGACGGTGACCGCCGTCAGGTGCACGTCGAGCACCGGCACGGCGTCGACCCACCTGACGACGCCAGGATCGGGGTCTCGTCGTGCCAGCTCCGAGACCACGTTCGTGTCGAGGAGGATCACCTCAAGCCTCGAGGTCGACGACTCGCGGTCGGTCGTCACGACGCACGTCGAAGACGCCAGGCACCTCGTCGCCGATCCCGTCGAGCTCCGCCACCAGCCACGAGCCCAGGCCGCGCTCGACCGGGCTGGGCGTCGTCACCGTCACCGTCAGGATCTCCCGTACCTCCGCCTCCATGGACCGCCCGTGCTCGGCGGCACGCGCACGCAGCCGTTCCCGCACCTCGTCGTCGAGCCCCCGGATCGTCAGGGTTGCCATGTCGACCACCTCCCCCACGAACGCTAGCAGAATGACAGCATTCGCGGCATCGACGGGTCGTCACGATGTGGACTCGGTTCGCAAGTACGCGGGCGGCCCGCCGCGCGGCACCGCTACGTTCGCTCCATGCCGACCGTAGGCACCGCCGCCACGCCCCTCCGCCGAGCCACCGCGCGACGTCGCGCTCTCGCCGGGACGCTGCTGGTCGCCGTCGGGCCGGTCCTCGCAGGGTGCGCCCAGCTGTGGATGGGTTCGCCCGAGGTGACAGTCGACGAGGTCGCCCTGCAGGGCCCGAGCGTGGGCGCCGGGAACGACGCGCTCCTCGAGGGCGTGCTCACCGTCGAGGACGGCTGCGTGTACGTCGCCGACGAGACCGGGACACGCTGGCTGCCGGTGTTCAACGACGACCTCGTCGGCTGGGACGGCACGACCCTGCGCACCGCCGGCGGCACCTACGTCGACGGCGACCCGGTCGCGCTCGGCGGTGGCGTGCTCGTCGAGGGCGCACCCGCGGGCTGGACCCCGCCCGACGGCGTGCACGTGCCCGTTTCTTGCGAGACGACGGACGTCTGGGACGCGGGGCGCTGAGGACTCGCCACGCCACCGGCACGCGCCGGACGCCTGGCCCGCGACCGACCCGGTGACAATCGGCTTGCGGCGGCTTGCAAGAATGGTCCGTCGTGAGTGATCAGTCGCAGCCGTCCCAGCCCCGCCGCCGTCGCGGTGGTGGTCGCCGACGCCGCAGCGCCGCGACCGGTCAGGGCAACCCCGCGGCGTCGGGCCCGAGGCAGGTCTCGCGCGCGCAGCTGGAGAAGGCCGCGGCGCGGCGGGAGGCCGTCGTCGTCCCCCCGATCACCTACCCCGAACAGCTGCCCGTCTCGGCACGGCGCGACGACATCGCGGCGGCGATCCGCGACCACCAGGTCGTGGTCGTCGCGGGCGAGACAGGGTCGGGCAAGACGACGCAGCTGCCCAAGATCCTGCTCGACCTCGGTCGGGGGCGGGCGGGGCAGATCGGGCACACGCAGCCGCGGCGGATCGCGGCGCGCACGGTCGCGGAGCGCATCAACGAAGAACTCTGGGGAGCTGGGCCTCAGCCTCTCGGCGGGGTCGTCGGGTACCAGGTGCGGTTCACCGACACCTCGAGTGCGGACACGCTCGTCAAGGTCATGACCGACGGCATCCTGCTCGCGCAGATCCAGCGCGACCCCGACCTGCTCGCCTACGACACGATCGTCATCGACGAGGCGCACGAGCGGTCGCTCAACATCGACTTCCTCCTCGGGTACCTCGCGCGGCTCTTGCCGCGCCGCCCCGACCTGAAGCTCGTCATCACGTCGGCGACGATCGACTCCGACCGGTTCGCCGCGCACTTCTCCCCCGCGCACCTCGCCGGGCTCGGCGGGGCGCCGGACTACGTCGTCGAGGCCCTGCCCGACGCCGCGCCCGTCGTCGAGGTGACCGGGCGCACCTACCCGGTCGAGATCCGCTACCGGCCCCTGTCCCCCGACGTCGACCCGCAGTCCGGGAAGCCGGGGAAGGGCCGCTCCGGGGGTGCCGAGGAGAAGGACCTCGTGACCGGGATCGTCGACGCGTGCGACGAGCTCATGCGCGAGGGGCCGGGCGACATCCTCGTGTTCCTCTCGGGCGAGCGCGAGATCCACGACGCCGCCGACGCGCTCGAGGGTCATCTCAAGGACCGCGTGCGCGACCCGAAGCACCCGCAGCACGTCGACATCCTGCCGCTGTACGCGCGACTGTCGTCGGCCGAGCAGCACCGCGTGTTCCAGGCGCACTCGTCGCGACGCATCGTGCTCGCGACGAACGTCGCCGAGACGTCGCTGACCGTGCCCGGGATCCACTACGTCGTCGACCCCGGGACCGCCCGGATCTCGCGGTACTCCAAGGCGACGAAGGTGCAGCGGCTGCCGATCGAGCCCATCTCGCAGGCGAGCGCGAACCAGCGCTCTGGGCGGTCCGGGCGTGTCGCGGACGGCGTCGCGATCCGGCTGTACTCGGAGTCCGACTTCGAGTCCCGTGCCGAGTTCACCGAGCCCGAGATCCTGCGCACGTCCCTCGCGTCCGTGCTGCTGCAGATGATCTCCGTGGGCGTCGTCGAGTCCCCGGACGCGATGAGCCGCTTCCCGTTCGTCGAGCCCCCGGACACGCGCGCCGTGCGCGACGGCGTGCAGCTGCTGACGGAGCTCGGTGCGCTGGAGACCGAGGAGCTGTCAGCAGCCCACGGGTCCCCGGACCGGCCCGGCGCTGACAGCTCGGGGGGTGGTCGCAGGGTGACCCGGCTGACCGACATCGGGCGGGTCCTCGCCCAGCTCCCCATGGACCCCCGGCTCGCGCGCATGATCTGGGAGGGATCGCGCCTCGGCGTCGCGCGCGAGGTCGCGATCATCGCCGCCGTCATGTCCATCCAGGACCCGCGCGAGCGCCCCGCCGAGCAGCGCCCCCAGGCCGACCAGCTCCACGCGCGCTTCACCGACCCGCACTCCGACTTCCTCGGCTACCTCAACCTCTGGGAGTACGTCCGCGAGCAGCAGCACGAGCTCTCGTCGTCCGCGTTCCGCCGGCTCTGCAAGGCCGAGCTCCTCAACTTCCTGCGCATCCGCGAGTGGCAGGACGTCGTCGCGCAGCTCCGCGAGATGGCCAAGCCGCTCGGCATCGACATGTCGTACCGGGCGGGCTCGCGATCAGGCGCGACCGGACGGCCCGACCGCGGAGCGGCGGCTGGACCCGAGGATGCGAAGGGCGTGGAGGGCCTGGCGGGAGCGCCGCGAGGAACGAGCGGTGCGGATGGAAGCCCGAGCACCTCGGGGGCAGCCGCCGCGAACCCGACCACGGCGAACGAGGCCACCGCGTACAAGCGCACCTGGGACGGCGACACCATCCACAGGGCGCTCCTCTCGGGGCTGCTGTCGCAGATCGGCATGCAGGACACGGGGGACGTGAAGGCGTCGTCGGTGGCCCATCTGAAGGGCGAGGCGCGCGCAAAGGCGCTGCGGCGCGCGCAGAAGCAGGCCCGCAACGAGTACACCGGCGCCCGCGGGGCACGGTTCGCGATCTTCCCGGGCTCGCCGCTGAGCAAGAAGCCGCCGGCGTGGATCATGGCGGGCGAGCTCGTGGAGACGTCCCGCCTGTGGGCGCGCGACGTCGCGCGCATCAAGCCCGAGTGGGCGGAGGACCTCGCGGGCGACCTCGCACGACGCACCTACTCCGAGCCGCACTGGTCGACGAAGCAGGGCGCGGGGATCGCGACGGAGAAGGTGCTGCTCTACGGCGTGCCGATCGTCGCGGACCGCAAGGTCCTGTACGCGAAGGTCGACCCGGAGGCGGCGCGCGAGCTGTTCGTCCGGCACGCGCTCGTGCAGGGCGAGTGGACGACGCACCACCAGTTCTTCCACGACAACCGTCGCCTCCTGGAGGAAGCCGAGGAGCTCGAGGCCCGGTCCCGGCAGCGCGGCCTCGTCGTCGACGACGACGTCCTGTTCGAGTTCTACGACGACCGCGTGCCCGACGACGTCGTGTCCGCCGCGCACTTCGACCGCTGGTGGAAGGGCGCACGCCGCGACACCCCGGACCTGCTGACGTTCACGCTCGAGCAGCTCGTCCCCGACGCCGAGCAGATCGACACGTCCCTGTTCCCCGAGTCGTGGGTCCAGGGCGACCTCACGCTCCCCCTCACCTACCAGTTCCAGCCGGGCACGGACGCCGACGGCGTCACCGTCCACATCCCCATCTCCGTCCTCAACCGCGTCACGCCGGACGGGTTCGACTGGATGGTCCCCGGCCTCCTCGACGAGCTCGCGACCGCGACGATCCGCTCGCTGCCCAAGCCCGTGCGCGTCCAGCTCGTCCCCGCGCCCGACGTCGCACGCGACGTCGTCTCCTGGCTCCGCGAGCACACCCCGGCGTGGGAGGACATGGCCCGCGCGGGCGACATGGCCGAGCCGTTCCACGCCGCGTTCACGCGCGCCGTCCGCGGCCTGCGCGACGTCGTGATCCCCGACGACGCGTGGGGGCCCGAGCAGGAGGCCCGCCTCCCGGCCCACCTGCGCATGACGTTCCGAGTCGAGGACACGCGGGGCCGCGGTGGATCCGTCGTGCTCGACGAGTCGCGCGACCTCCTCGCCCTGCAGCGACGCCTCGCGGCCCAGAACCAGGCCGCCGTTCGTGCAGCCGTCAAGGGCGCCGTCGGTGCGGCGTTGCGCGAGGCCGCAGCGAGTTCGGGTGGCGGGTCGGGTGCGGGCTCGCCGGAGGGTCTCGGACTGGCGGCGCCGGTTCCCGGGCAACGTGCCGTGCCGGCGCACGGCGCCGCCTCGACGTCCTTCGACTCCTCCCCCGACCCCGCCCCCTCGTCGTCGCGCACGCCAGGGCACGCTGACCGCCGAGCGGCGGGAGCGGCACCGGATAAGAAGAGCGTGGAGGCCGCGCTGTCGGGGCCGCGCCCGACGACGGCAGGTCACGGCGCGGCCAGCCCGAGCACCGGGGGCGCTCCCGCCGCGAACCCCGCCACAGCCGCGCTGGTCACAGAGCGCGCCGACCTCACGAGCTGGCCCGACGGCGCGCTGCCGGGGACGGTGTCGACGGACCTGGGGGGCGGGGTCGTCGTGCGGGGGTACCCCGCTCTCGTCGAGGAGCCGGACGCGAAGGGAAGGCCGACGGCCGCGCTGCGCGTGCTGGCCGACGCGAACGCGCAGGCTCGCGAGCACCCGCGCGGCGTCCGGCGGCTGCTGCTGGGCGAGACGGCGCTCCAGCAGGGTCGGATCACGAGCCGGTGGACGGGCACCCAGGCGTTGACGCTCGCCGCGAGCCCGTACAGGAACACGGACGCACTGGTCGCCGACGTGCAGCTCGCGGCGGTGGCTGCGTTGACGGACGGCGGGACGGGACGGTTCGGCGCGCAGCCGGACGCCGCGACGGTCCGCGACGCGGCCGCCTACGAGCAGGCGCGCACGTTCGTCCGGGCGCACCTGGAGGACCAGGTGCACGCCGTCGTCGGGCACGTGGTGGCCGTGCTGTCGGCCGCACGGACGCTGGACGGCGAGATCCGCGCGTCGAACAGTCTTGCGCTGCTCAACACGTTGACGGACCTGCGGGACCAGGTGGCCGGGCTGATCCATGACGGGTTCGTGTCCGCGACCCCGCCCGCGCGGCTGCCGCACCTGACGCGGTACCTGCGCGCGGCGTCGTACCGGCTGGAGCGCGCGCAGTCGAACCCGAACCGGGACGCCGAGCTGGCGTGGCGCGTGCACGACGTCGAGGAGGCGTTCGCGAAGGCCCGCGCGGCGTACGCGGCCGGACCGCCCGACGCCGCACGTGCGCGCGAGCTCGCCGAGGTGCGGTGGCTGGTCGAGGAGCTGCGGGTGTCGCTGTTCGCGCAGCAGCTCGGGACCGACGGGCCCGTCAGCGAGAAGCGCATCCGCAAGATCCTGGCGCCCGGGGGCTGGTGACGCACGCCCTCCCCGTCCTTTATCGCTCTCAACAGGACAAATACCCCCGCAGTAGGGTCGAATGGAGGCATCGCCAGTTCCTGTCGCGGCGTACGCCGTGGCGGGGCGGCTCTGTGGACGGGGCGCCAGATGACGCGTGCGTTGGTGACGGGCTTCGGTGCGGTGACACCGCTCGGTGCGGACGCGGCGTCGACGTGGGACGCGCTGGTCCGCGGCAGGTCGGGGATCGCCGCGATCGACGAGCCGTGGGCGGCGGACCTCCCGGTCCGTATCGCGGCGCGCGTCGACGACGCGTTCCAGGACGTCCTGCCCGTGCGCCGGCTGCGTCGCACCGACCGGGCGGAGCGGCTGACGCTCGTCGCCGGCCATGAGGCCTGGGAGTCCGCGGGCTCGCCGGACGTCGACCCTGAGCGCCTGGCGGTGGTCGTCGGGTCGGCGAACGGCGGCATCGGGTCGACCCTCGCGCAGGCGAGGATCCTCGACGAGGAGGGGCACCGGCGCGTCTCCCCGCACACCGTGACCATGCTCATGGCCAACGGTCCGGCGGCGTGGCTGTCCATCGAGCTCGGTGCGAAGGCCGGGGCCCGGGCACCGTCGAGCGCCTGCGCCGCAGGGTCCGAGGCCGTCGCGATGGGCCGCGAGATGATCCTTGCCGGCACCGCCGACGTCGTCGTGTGCGGCGGTGTGGAGGCGGGCGTCCTCCCGTTCTCCCTCGCGTCGTTCTCGCAGGCGCGCGCGCTGTCGACCCGCAACGACGAGCCGGAGCGGGCGTCGCGACCGTTCGACCTGGACCGCGACGGGTTCGTCCTGGCCGAGGGCGTGACGCTGCTGGTGCTGGAGTCCGAGGAGCACGCTCGCGCTCGGGGCGCGACGGTGCACGGCGCGGTGTCGGGGGCCGCGATCACGTCCGACGCCTTCGACATCGTCGGGGGCGACCCGGCCAACCAGGCCCGCACCATGACGCTCGCCCTGCGGACGGCGGGTCTCACACCCGGCGACGTCGGGCTGGTGCACGCCCATGCGACGTCGACCCGCGTCGGCGACGTGAACGAGGCCGACGCGATCGGTGCGGCCCTGCCCGACCCACCGCCCGTGACGTCGACCAAGGGGGCGACCGGTCACCTGCTCGGTGCGGCCGGTGCCCTGGGGACGCTTGCTGCCGTGCTGAGCCTGCGTGACGGCGTCGTGCCGCCTACGCTCAACGTCGACGCACTCGACCCGGCGATCGACCTCGACGTCGTCCACGCACAGGCGCGTCCGACCGGGGCGCGGCACGCACTCGTGAACGCGTTCGGGTTCGGGGGGCACAGCGCGAGCCTCGTCGTCTCGCGCGACTGACGGCGTGACGGCGCGGCCGGCCGCGCGAGCCGCGCAGCGTGTCGGCAGGATGGTCGGCATGGAGATCGCCGCCGAGCTCGCCGACATCACGACGCTGCGGGTCGACGCGGTCGTCAACGCCGCGAACTCGTCGTTGCTCGGCGGCGGCGGGGTCGACGGCGCGATCCACGCCGCCGCCGGGCCGCGTCTGCTCCAGGAGTGCCGGCACCTGCGGCGCACCCGCTACCCGGACGGGCTCCCCGTCGGGGCGGCGGTGGCAACCGGCGCGTTCGACCTGCCCGCGCTCTGGGTGATCCACACGGTGGGCCCCGACCGGCACCGCGGTCAGGACGACCCGGCGCTGCTCGCCGCGTGCTTCACGGCATCGCTGGACGTGGCGGTGCAGGTCGGTGCGCGGTCGGTCGCCTTCCCCGCGATCAGTGCGGGCGCGTACGGGTGGGACGTGCACGACGTCGCGCGTGTCGCCGTGGCGAGCGTCCGCGGCTGGTCCGGGGGCACGGTCGAGGAGGTCCGGTTCGCGCTCGCGTCACAGGCTGCGCTCGACGTGTTCGAGGACGCGCTCGACGACTGAGGACCAGGGTCGACTGGGGGGATCACCCGATACCGGCGGCGGGACACCCGGCCTACCGTCGAGGCATGAGCACATCGACCGCCTCCACCTCGTCCATGCTGTCCCGGCCGCGTCAGGGTCGGATGATCGCGGGCGTGTGCGCCGGGATCGCGCGCCGGTTCGGCTGGGACCCGACCGTCGTGCGCGTCGTCGCCGTCGCCTCGCTCCTGCTGCCCGGACCGCAGGTCCTCGCCTACCTGGCGCTGTGGCTCCTCATGCCGGACGACCGCGCCTGATCCCCCACGCCGGCTACCTCGCCTGCAGCCGGCGCCGCGCGACGACCGCGGCGACCCCGGCGGCGAGCAGCAGCGCCGCGGCCCCGACGATCGTGCCCACCGTCGCACCGGTGCTCGCGAGCCCACCCGGCGCATCCGCGCCCGAGCCGCCGGACGCGTCGTCGTCCGCGACCGGTGCCGCGTCGGCCGCGAGCACGTCGAGCTCCGTCCACACCACCCGGCCGTCGACCTGCCCGACGAGCGCAAACCTGTGCTCACCCGCCTCGACGTCCGTCGGGATCGTGACCGTGGCGCTGACCACCCCGTCAGCGTCGGCGCGGGTCAGGCCAAGGTCGACCGGCGTGGAGAACAGCGTCGCGGAGACCCACTCCCCGGGCGCGAAGCCCGCGGCGGTCGCGGTCACCGTCTCACCCGGCGCGACCGTGCTCGGCGAGAGGGTGACCCCGCCGTGGTTCGCGGCGGTGAGGTCGTCGGCGGTCACCGCGTGCAGCGCGTCCGACGGCGGCTCCTCCCCGGCGCCGGGCACCTCGGTACCCGGGTCGGTCGGGTCCGTCGGCTCGCCGGGCTCACCGGGCTCACCGGGCTCGCCGTCGGCCGCGAAGACGTCCGCCGCCGCACCGAGGCTCAGCAGCACCGTCTCCCCCGTCGCGTCCTCGACGCCGTCGTTGTCCGTGACGGCCCAGACCGTCCCGTCGCCGCCGATCGTCAGGCCCTCGAGCTTCTCCTGCGTCCAGCCGTGGGTGGTCCGCAGGTCGGGCAGGACGTCGCGCGCGAGCCGCTTCGTGAGCGTGACCGGGCTGGACGACGCGTCGCCCACCGCGACGTCGGGCACGTCGACCGTGTAGACGCGCTTGACCGCCGCCACGGGGCCGTTGAGCTTGTCGCGCTCGATCACGGCGAGCGTGTCGTCGTCGACGACCGTCACCTCGCTCAGGCCGATCCAGTCGCCGTCCGTCGCGGTCCGCTCGAGCGGGTAGGCGAACCAGTCCCACGTGGCGGTCGCGACGTCGTACCGGCCGAGGCGAGCCGTGCCCGCCGTGCCGCCCGCGTCGGTCGTGAGCCCACGCTGCAGGGCGACCCACACCTGCTCGGCGTCGCCAGCGCCGAGACCCGCCGCGACCCCCTCGAGGCCCCACTTGCCGAGGCCCGAGGCGACGTCGTCGGGCAGGGCGATCGACTGGACCACCTCGCCGGACGACGACGCCCGGACGAGTGCGTTCTCCGCGCCCGTCCCGCCCTCGACCGCGAGCCAGAACCCGCCGTCTGCACGCGCCGACACGCCCTCGACGTCGAGGCCGACCGGCTCGCCGTCGCGCGTCAGCGCCAGGGACCGGTCGATCACCGCGGGCGACCCGTCGCCGTACCCGCGGACGTCGAGCGACAGCAGTCGCGTCTCCGCGTAGGCGGCGTCGGTCGCCGTCCACAGGCGCTGGGGGTCTGCCGGGTCGGCGCTCAGCGCGCCGAGCGCTCCCCAGCCGATCGGTGCGCCCGCCTGCGGCCCGTCCGTCATGTCCGCCGAGACCACGCTCGGGAACTGGGGCGAGCCCGCGCCGTCGGCCCACCGCTCGCCGAACCCGAACAACGTCACGGCCGATCGGACGCCCACCTCGGCGTCGTCCTCCTCGCTGGACACGACGAGCAGGTCGCGCCCCGGGACGACGAGCAGGCCCTCCGGCCCGTTGGTCGTCGCGAGCACCTGCACGAACCGTGGCGCCGCCGGGTCCGAGACGTCGTAGACGGCGACGAAGTTCGAGCGCTCCGACCCGACGAACGCGTACCGCACGCCGCCGAGGGTCGCGACGGTCAGGCCCTCGGCCTCTACGCCCTTCTTGGCCGCGCGGTCCTCGGTGTGCAGGCCGACCCGCACGGCGAGGCGCTCGAACTCGGCGCCCGCGTCCCAGACGACCTTCCCGGTGGTCGCGTCGAAGACCGACCAGCCGCGCGAACCGCCCTTCCAGTCGCCCTCGTTCGCGGTCGCCACGTGCGTGTCGTCGAGCCAGCCGATCGCGTCGGGCTCGCGCGGCGTCGCAGGGATCGACCCGGTCTGGTCGATCACGCCGTCCTTCTCGGTGTCGATCCCGTCGACCGCGACGGACCCGGCCGAGAACACGCGGTCGATCGCGCCGGACGCGATGTCGACGACCGCCATCCCGTTGTTCTCCTGCAGCGACACCGCGACCTTGGTGCCCGCGGGGTTGATCGCCACGTACTCGGGCTCGGGGTCGATCGGGGTGTCCAGGCCGGCCTTCGCGACCTTCGCGGGCAGCGTGCCGTTCTTCTTGACGAACCGCACCGCGCGGGTCGACCAGTCGGCGGGGTCGTCGGTCGGCAGGTCGAGGATCTGCAGGAACCCGGCGGGCAGCTGCGGGAGGTCGCCCTCCTCGGTCCCCGCGACGTCGGGGGTCGCCTCCTCGTCGCGCTGGTTCTCGATCGCCACGACGGCGTGCGCACCGTCGGGCGTGACGGCGATCGAGTCGGGCTGACCGCCGAGGTCGAGCGACCGGACGCGCTCACGCGTCGCGAGCTCGACGACGTCGAGCCGGCCGCTCGGGTCGGTGAAGCTCTCCGAGGTGTCCACCACGACGAGCACGTACCCGCCGACGACCGCGACCGACGTCGGCTCGTCGTGCTCCGAGCCGAGCTCGGCGAGGCTGAGCGTCCCCAGACCCTTCGGCGCGGCCGGGTCCGAGATGTCGAGGAACCCGACGCGCCGGGCGAGCGCGTCGGTGTGGATCAGCGTGCTGCCGTCCTCGCTCACCGCGGAGATCTCCGCGACCGTCTGCGTCGCGGGGTCCTCGCCGGCAGGGCGGTTCTCGAACACCGGGTACGTCGCGAGCCGGTGGAACGTCTCGTCCGCCGCGGGCGGCGTCAGCGGCGCCGACGTACCCGACGCCGCGAGCGCGGGCAGCGCCGCCAGGCTCAGCGAGAGGGTCGCACCGGACGCGACGAGGGCGGCGAGTCGCGTGCGGCGGGCGGGCCGGCGCGCGGTGGGGTGGGACATCGGACTCCTTCGGCGGTCGCCTGTACTGGTCGCGTACTGGTCGTGGCCGAGGATCGCGGTCGTGCGTGTCCCTGGCGGGTCCGTCGACGGGCGCGCAGGTGGCGCGGGGGTGAACATCAGGACGCCCGTCGCACCCGCATCGTCGCCCCGGTAGACGATCTCCGGGGCGAAGTACTAGATACTCCGGCCCCGTGACCGAATCGTGACGGCCCGAGGGCTCCGAACTACCTGATACCGGCTGTCCGAGACGCCGTGCCCGTTGCTAGCGTCACCCGGGATCTACCTGATACTCGGCGTCTCGCTCACAGGGGTGCGAACGCCTCGCCCGGTCCCGGGCACTCCCTCCCGCTCCTGACCGCCCGGCGACGACGCCGGGCGTGAGGAAGGACGACCATGCCAGCGTCGACTCTCCACGCCGCACCACGCCCGAGCAGGACGCACACCGTCCTCACGTCCGTCGCGCTCGCCGTGCTCGCCCTCGCGGTGGCCGGCCTCGTCGCGTTCCTGCTGCTCTACAACAGCCAGGTCGCCGACGGCGCGACCCGGCTCGACGACGGTGCGGGCGAGCTCGACACCGGGGCGGCGACGCTCGCCGACGGCACGCTCACCGCGCAGGACGGCGCGCGACGCCTCCTCGACGGCGCGGGCGACCTCGAGGCCGGCGCCGGTGAGCTCGCTGCCGGCGCCACGAAGGCGTCGTCCGGCGCGGACCAGCTCGCCGCGGGCGGCACCACCGCGTTCGACGGCGCCACCGAGCTCGCGGCCGGCGCCGACGAGCTGAACGACGGCGCCGCGCGCCTCGCCGCAGGGAGCGGCGACGCCGCCGACGGGGCCGCGCTCCTCGCCACCGGCACGCGCGAGCTCGACGCGGGCGCGGTGAGGCTGCGGGACGGGAACGCCAAGGCCGCCGACGGCGCGTCGCAGATCGCCGACGGCGCCGGCACCCTGCGCGACGGGTCGGCCACGCTGTACGCGGGCAACGTGACTGCGGCCAACGGCGCGGGGCTCCTCGCCGACGGCACCGCCGACCTGTCCGACGGCGCCACGCGCCTCGCCGAGGGCACCTCCCTCCTCTCTGCCGGGGCGACGTCGCTCGCCGGCGGGTCGACCGCTGTTTCCGACGGCGCGGCCGCAGCCGCAGTCGGCGCCGGCGACATCGCCACGGGCGCCGGTGGCCTCGCGGCAGGCGCCGCGGACCTCAAGACCGGAGCGACCGGGATCGCGGACGGCGCGAGGTCGCTCGCACCGGGGGCCACGTCCGTCGCGGACGGCGCTGCGAGCATCTCGACAGCAGCGGGCACCCTGCGCGACGGCGCTGGTCGCCTCGCGACCGGTACGCAGGGCGTCGCCGACGGGGCCGCCCAGCTGCGCTCGGGCGCCGACGGCCTCGCGACAGGCATCGCCACCGCCCGCGACGGCGCGGTCGCGCTCGCCTCGGGCACACAGTCGGTTGCCCAGGGAGCAGGCCAGGTCCGCGACGGAGCCACGACGCTCGCCGCCCAGCTCACCGGGCTCGCCGCCTCGACGGACGACCCGGCGCTCCGGTCGAAGCTCGAGGCGCTCGCCGGTGCGGCGGGCTCCGTGCGCGACGGCGCGGCGAACGTCGACGCGGGCGCCGACCAGCTCGTCACGGGAGCGACCTCGTTGCGGAACGGGCTCACCGGCGAGCAGGGCGCCGCGGCCGGCGCCGCGCGCCTGGCGGCTGGTCTCGACTCGCTGAGCACCGGCGCGGCGACCGCGGCCACGGGCGCCCAGGACCTCCACACGGGCGCCACGCAGCTCGCCGGTGGGGCGTCCACCCTCGCCAACGGCAGCAAGCAGGTCGCCGGCGGGGCGCAGAGCCTCGCCGACGGCAGCAAGCTGCTCGCGGACGGGGCCACCACCCTGTCCGACGGCGCGGGCAGGCTCTCGGCCGGAAGCACGAAGCTGGCCACCGGCACGTCCGACCTCGCGGTGGGGGCGTCCGACCTGGCGACGGGAGCGGGCACCCTGAGCACGAAGATGACCGACGCCGCCGACGGCGCAGCGGTCCTCGCCGCGGGCAACGCGTCGGCGGCCACGGCGTCGTCCGCGCTCGCGGACGGCACCGCGTCCCTCGCGGACGGCGCGTACCTGATCGCCGGCGGCAACGCGTTCCTCGCGACCAAGACGTCCGAGCTGGCCTCGGGGACCGCCGAGCTCGCCGACGGCGCCGTCGACCTCGAGGCCGGGACGACCCGGGCCGCGAACGGCGCGGGCGACCTCGCCGCGGGCAGCGTGCTGCTGCGCACGGGTGCCGGCGACCTGTTCGCCGGGACGACGCGCCTCGAGGACGGCACGCTGCGGCTGCAGGGCGGCCTCGAGACGCTGTCCGACGGCGCGTCCGACCTCGCCGAGGGCAACGCGAAGCTGGCCGACGGGTCGACGACCCTGCATGAGGGCACCACGACCCTCGCGACCGGCGCGTCCGACCTGAACGACGGCAGCACGAGGATCGCGGACGGAGCCGCGACGCTGTCCGACGGTACGGGGACCCTCACCGCCGGGACGGACACGCTCCGGACCGGCGTCGAGGACGGTCCGGTCGGCGCGGCGTCGGGCCTCGCCGCACTGCTCCTCGTCGCGGGACTCGTCGCGGGTGTCGTAGGCCTCGCACTGACCGCGCGGCGTCGCTACTGACCTGACGCGAGGTCTCAGGCTCGGGAGCGGCTTCCACGTCGACGGCGTCGCTCCCGCGGGGCGGTGGTACCGGTGCATCAGGGCACCGGTACCACCGCCCCTTCTCTGCTCCAGGGGGTACGCCGCACGCCGTCTACCGCCGGCGCTTGCGCGCGAACGCCCAGGCCGCCGCGCCGAGGAACACCACGATGATGCCGGCGCACCACGAGATGGCCAGGGCCGCCGTCGAACCGAGCTCGGTGACCGGTTGCGCATCACTGCCGAGGCCGACCAGAAGTCCGCGGATCGTCTCGATGACGGGCGTCAGCGGCTGGTTCTCGGCGAACCCGCGCAGGAACCCCGGCATCGTCTCCGTGGGCACGAACGCGCTCGACAGGTACGGCAGGAAGAGCATGACGAACCCGAACCCGCCGGCCGCCGCGGGCGAGTGGACCATCACACCGATGAACGTCGCGACGCTCGTGATCGCGACGACGTACAGCGCGATCACACCCGCCGCCGCGACCCACTCGAGCGCCGTCGCGTCCGACCGGAACCCCACCGCGAAGGCCACGCCCAGCACGACCGCTGTCGTGACAAGGTTCTTCACGACGCTCGCCACGACGTGCCCCAGGAGCACCGTCAGGCTCGCGATCGGCATGGACCGGAAGCGGTCCATGGCGCCGCTGTGCATGTCCTGCTCCACGGCCATCGCCGTGTTCGACGCGCCGTACCCCGCGCACAGCAGGATCACGCCCGGCGTCGCGTAGACGACGTAGTCGACGCCGACAGAGATCGCGCCGCCGAACACGGTGACGAACAGCAGCATGATCATCACCGGCAGCACGAGCCCGAGGATCAGCTCCTCGGGGTCGCGGCGCACGAGCCGCAACGAGCGCCCGATCATCGCGGACGCGTCGGTGAGCACGTGCCGCCCCGGGCGCGGCACGGCGCCCGGGCGCCGGTCTCTCGTGCCCGACGTCGCGGGCAGGGTAGAGGTGGTCATGCTGCGCTCTCCTCGGGTCAGGTCTCGTCGGTGGTCGCGGTGTCGCGGGCTGTGTCGCGGGAGGTGTCGCCGGCGCGCGTGCGGGAGGCGTGGCCCGTCAGCGTGAGGAACACGTCGTCGAGCGTCGGCTCGCGCACCTCCCAGCGCACCGGTTCGACGCCGGACGCCGCGACCGCGGCGAGCACGTCGCGAACGTGCGCGACGGTCCCGTCGGTCGGCACCCGCAGCATCACGGGATCGGACGCGACGGGCAGAGCGGGGTCCTGGCCGGAGGATGCGAAGGGCGTGGCGGGCCTGGCGGGAGCGCGGCGAGGAACGAGCCGCGCGGATGGAAGCCCGAGCACCTCCGGCCAGGACCCCGCGGACCCTGCCATCGAGTCGAACGTCAGCTCGACGCTCGCGTCGCCGACCCGACGCTTGAGGTCGGACGGCGCGCCCTCGGCGACGACGCGGCCGCCGTCGAGCAGGGCGACACGGTCGGCGAGCTGGTCGGCCTCCTCGAGGTACTGCGTGGTGAGGAACAGGCTGGTGCCGTCGGCGACGACCTGGCGCACGACCTCCCACATGGTCTGGCGGCTGCGGGGGTCGAGGCCGGTCGTGGGCTCGTCGAGGAACATGACACGCGGGCGCGCGAGCAGCCCGGCGGCGAGGTCGAGCCGGCGACGCATGCCGCCGGAGTAGGTGTCGACGCGCCGGTCGGCTGTGTCCGTGAGGTCGAACGCGTCGAGCAGGTCGTCGACGCGGCCCCGCACGGCGCGGCGCGGGAGGTGTGCCAGACGTCCCATCATCGCGAGGTTCTCGCGACCGGTCTGCTTCTCGTCGACGGCGGCGTGCTGACCGGTGAGGCTGATGACCTCGCGCACGCGGGCGGCGTCGCGGCGGACGTCGTGGCCAGCGACGGTCGCGGTGCCGTCGTCGGGACGCAGGAGGGTCGTGAGGATCCGGACGGTCGTGGTCTTGCCGGCGCCGTTGGGCCCGAGCAGGGCGAGGACCTCGCCCTCGGCGAGGGTGACGTCGACATCGTCGAGCACGGGGACCGGCTTGCGCGGGCTGCCGTAGCTCTTGCGCAGGCCGACGGCCTCGACGAGGGGTGGTGCGGCCATGACTGACTCCTTTTGGCGTAGTGCCCAAACTGTTTATAGCATCCGCACTTTACGGTAGATGCAGTTTCGCGTCCGGTCAACACCCGCGGGAGGATGGCGGCATGGACGATGACCTGACCGGCACCCCCGAGCCCTCGGTCTCCCCCACGCTGCAGCGCCTGTGGGATCGGGACGCCCCGCGACGTCGGGGACCCAAGCCGGCACTGAGCGTCGAGCAGGTCGTGCGGGCGGCGATGCAGATCGCGGACGCCGAAGGTCTCGACGCGGTGTCGATGGCCCGTGTGGGCGAGTCGGTCGGCTACTCGTCCATGGCGCTCTACCGCTACGTCACGAGCAAGGACGAGCTGCTCGCGCTCATGGCCGAGACCGTCGCCGGAGACCTCGAGATGCCCGCCTACGACGGCGACGACTGGCGCGCCGGGCTCGAGGCGTGGACCCGCGCGCAGATCGAGGGGCTCCTCGCGCGCCCGTGGTTCCTCGAGCTGCCCCTGCCGACCGTGCGGCTCGGGCCGAACCGCGTGGCGTGGCTCGACCGCGCGTTCGCGATCATGCGCCACCTCGCCCTCACCCCGGACGAGAAGCTCCAGGTCATCGGCCTGCTGGCCCAGCACGTGCTCGGCGAGGGAAGGGTCCAGCTCGAGACGCGGCGGGCCGCAGCCGACGCGGTGCGACGCCGGGACGGGCTGCCGGACGACACGCCGGACTCCGCGCTCGACCCCGCTGCCGTCGACGCGCTCAACCCGTACCACGACTTCGAGACGGTGCTGCAGCACCTCGCGAACCCCGACGACTACCCGGACCTGTTCGCCGCCCTCAGCGCGGACCCACCCGCGCCCCCGGGGTCACGGCACGACGACGAGTGGCAGGACGACATGGGGTTCGGCATGCAGATCGTGCTCGACGGCATCGCCGCGTTCGTCGAGCAGCGGACGGCGACGCGCCGTCGATCGCCGGGCTGACCCCACGCGCTCGCCGCTCGCACCAGCTCCTCTACGTTTGGTCATGAGTACAAGCGCTAGCTTGTGCTACGTTGTTCAGGCGTGATCTTCGAGCGAGAGGACGACGATGAGTACGGACCGTGCCGTCGATCTCGACCGGGCGCTGCGCGCGCTGGCCGACACGAACCGCCGCGCGATCCTGGCCGTGGTGCGGACGGGACCTCGACCCGTCGGCCAGATCGCCGAGCAGGTCGGTCTGTCGCAACAGACGACCTCCCACCATCTCGGCGTGCTCCGCTCTGCCGGCCTGGCTCATCTCACCAAGGACGGCACCCGGCACCTGTTCGCCGTGGACACGGACGGGCTCGCCGCGGTGCAGTCCTACCTGGACGACTTCTGGCCGACGCAGCTGGTGGCGCTCAAGGCCGCGGTCGAGGCGCGCGAGGACGTCGGACATGGCTGAGTACGTGACGTCGATCGAGATCGAGGCGCCACCCGAGGTGGTGTTCGAGTACCTGACCACCGACGCGGGCATGACCGCGTGGATGGGGCAGCACGCCGGCCTCGACCCGCGCCCGGGCGGCGCGTTCGCCGTCGACATCGCCGGGTACGCGATCCGGGGCGAGTACCTGCACGTCGAGCCGCCCACGCGCGTGGTCGTCTCCTGGGGCATGGCCGGAAGCCCCGAGCTCCCTGCCGGGGCCTCGACCGTCGAGTTCCGACTGACCGCCGTCGGGCGCGGCACGCACGTCGAGCTGACCCACTCGGGCCTGCCCGACACCGCGCTGGCCGGCCACCAGGACGGCTGGGAGCACTTCGTGCCCCGACTGCGGACCGCCGCCTCCGGCGGCGACCCCGGCCCGGACCACTGGCACCCGATCGACGGGTGAGCTGCGACCACCGACGAAGGAGCACTCCATGACACCCCCCTCGGCACAGGCGATCGTCCAGGAGTACCACCGGGCGTGGACCGGCGGCGACGTCGACCGAGCCATGGCCCTGGTCGCGGACGACGTCACCTGCCGCGCTCCGGGCCAGGACCTGACCGGCAAGGACGCCTACCGCCGCTACATCGCGGGCTTCGCCCCAGCACTCACGGGCCTGGCCGACATCGCCGCCTTCGCGGAACGGGACCGGGTCGCGCTGTTCTACTACCCGCAGACCGCCACGACCACGACCGCGCCCGCCGGCGAGTGCTTCACCGTGCGGGACGGCAAGATCGTCGAGAGCGTCCTGGTGTTCGACCGGCTCTCGTTCGGACCGCCGGCCGAGGCGTGAGGGGAGCGGCCCGATGACGACGCAGCAGGCCGACCTGGTCGAACGCCTGCGCGCCCTGCTCGGGGACGAGCCGTCGACCCGCGAGGTGCCGATGTTCGGCGGACGGTCCTTCATGGTCGACGAGAAGATGGTCGTCAGCGCTCGGAAGGACGGCGACCTGCTGGTCCGTGTACCAGCCGAACGGCACGACGAGCTGGTCTCACGACCCGGAGCGGGTCAGGCCGAGATGGGGGCCGGCCGGACGATGGGTCCGGGTTGGATCTCGGTGTCCACGACGTCCCTCGACACCGACGAGCACCTGACCTTCTGGCTCAGCCTCGCCCTGGAGCACAACCGGGCGACGACGTAGCACCCGCGGCGGTCGGAAGGCGTGCCGCCGATCCACGGGCTAACCCCAACGTCGCACGACGGCGTCCGGCGGCGGGTCCTGGCTGACGGTGATCGTCGTGACCAGGGTGCCGTCGGACGAGTGGATGTGCATCCAGCCCGGATCGAGGTCCCGGAGATCGTCGTGGTCTCCGAGATGGTGCGACACGCCCAACCGGACGTCCTTGCGCGTGGGTTCGGCCGGTATCCCGTCGACGAAGGCCGCGAGGCGTTCGGTCTGGTGGCCGCGGCCGCCGATCTCGACCGCGGTGACCACACCGTTGCGGGTCACCAGGCGCACTCCGGCGAGGCCACGCACGTGCTCGACGAGCGGATGAGACAGCTCGCGGCCCAGCGCATCGACGAACAGCGCGACCTCGCCGGAACGCCACCGGTACATCGTGTGCGAGACGCTGACACCGCGGGGCACGGTGGTCATCGAGCTCGGCGTCTCGCCGTCGGGACCGGGATCTGGATCGGGACCGTACTCGACGACGAGGTCGCCCGTGCCGTACCGGTGGAGGTCGAACCTGCCACTCGTGGCTGCCGGCGCACCGAACACGCCGTGGACCTCCGCGCGCGACGGCGGCCAGGCCACCCCGGGAAGCAGGTCCCGCCCGTGCCGGTAGGCCGGGCCGTCGTCCGACACCAGCCTGATGCGCGCGCTCAGCACCCGGGCGTCGGTGAGCTGCGCCTCCACGCCACCGTCGAACGTGACCAGGCGCCGGTCCCCGAAGCCCAGCCACTCCCTACAGCTGTCGCCGGCGAGACGCGCCACCGCCCGGAAGGCCGCACCGTGCTCCGGTTCGCCGAGCACCGCGAAGAACGCACGGATCGGCCCCTCGGGCATCGGCGTCGACCGGACCGGCCGCTCGAGGACGATCTCGACCAGGCCGTCATCGTCGTACCCGAGCCGCACGCGATCCGCCTCGACGGCGTACACGTCGGGAGCAGCGTCCACGGGGTCGCCCAGGACGCTCCGCGCCTGCTCGCGGTCGCCGCCCACGGTCAGGCCGGCGATCAGCGCGTCCGGGCGGGGGTACGCACCGTCGCCGACGAGACGGAACGTCATGGCGCTCACCCCGTCGGGACCCGTCGTGATCGATGCCGTGCCGGCGGCGAGGCTCCGCGAGATCTCGACCTGCTCGTCGTCCACCGCCGCACCCAGCGCGTCGACATGCCACCAGATCTCGCCCATGAACCCTGGCGGGAGCATCCGGGTCCGCGACGGCAGCCATCGCTCAGGGCGACTCCGGATGCCCGGATGGAACAGGAGCAGATCCTCGTGCTGGCCCGACCAGCACTCGGTGGTGAAGGACCCGATCGACCAGGCGCTCGAGAGCTCCGCGACGTACTGCTCGTCCATCAGCGCGAACAGCGCGTCGGCGGAGCCGTGGCCGACCTGACGGTCCACGCCGACCCATGCCCGACCCGTCGACACCTCGACGCCGATGCTGCCGCCCAGCGCGCTATCGCGGACCTGCACGAAGCGCGACGTGTCGGGCTTGCGGCGCGCGGACCTCCTGTCGCGCTTCGTCATCATCGTCCTTCCTCGTGCCCACCGGACCTGCCGCCGAGACGTGACCGGCTCCAGGTGCTACCCCGTGCCGCCGTCGATGTCCGGGACGTCCACGCTCGGCAGGTCCATGTCGGGGAGCTCGAGCTCAGGCGCGTCGAAGGTCGGGATGTCGATCCCGTCCATGCGTTCCTGCAGCTCCTCCATCCGCTCCTCGCGCTCGCGCTGCAGGCACACGAGGCGACCTGCGGGACGGCCGGCGCACGTCGAGCCGTCCGACGGCTCCCGGACCGTGGGGGTGTACCGACCGTCGGCGTCGTGCGCACCCGGAGTGACGGGCACCGCGACGATCGCGAGCGCGCCGACGACGAGGAGCAGCGCCGTCACGAGCCCGAGGACCACCCCGCCCAGGACGTCGCGCGCGCCGGCCGCACGCCGCGTGCCGACCGGCGTCGCGCCGTCGGCCCGCAGCCGCGCCTCGAGCGACCGTGCCGACCACACCCCGATGAGCAGCGGGAGGGTCCAGGCGACCGCCGCGAGCAGAGCGACGCCCCGCGCGTCGGGCCTGGCCAGGCCACCGGGACCGATCGCCGCGACGACCACGAGGACCAGTCCGACGATCACCAGGCGCGACGTCGCGCCCGCCCGGAAGCCGGTGCGGACCGACGCGACCCGCGCCAGGCCGCTCCGGTCCGGCGTGACGTAACCGAGCTCGTCCGCCTGGCGCAGGAGCGCACGGTGCGCGACCGTGCTCGTCACCGCTCCCACGAGGATCGCGGCGGCGAGCGCGACGAGGAACCAGCGCACCAGCACGGCGTCGCGCACGAGGAGGATCAGCACGACCCCGGCGAGCGCGCCCACCCACGTCACCGCGATCAGCGGGGCGGTCGCCCGGCCGGTCGCCGTCTCGCGCAGGGTGCGACGCAGGAGCCCGCGCGGCACGCGCGCCAGGACGGGAAGCACCCGCACCGCCGTGATCACGAACCAGGCGACGAGGATCCAGCCGAAGACGGCGATGCCCCCGACGAGGGAGTCGTTCATCAGGAACGTCACGACGAGCGCGGCCGACCCCATGAGCACCACGGGCATGCCGACGAGGCGCAGGAGCTGCTGCCACACGCGCAGGTGGAGGAGGTAGCCCGCCTCGGCGTGCTCGGGGTTGAGCGCGAGCACGCCGCCGAGCGCGTTCGTGCTGGCCCCGGCGTCGACCGCGAGGCTCGCGTTCGCGTACAGGAGGTCGGTGTGCTCCGGCGCGACGGCGAGCCCCCGTGCGACCAGCGCACGGGCCCGGTCGTCGTCGCCGAGCCGCGACCACAGTCGCGCGGCACCCAGAAGACGGCCGGGATCCTCCGGCGCGAGCTCGAGAGCCGACTCGATGCGCTCGCGCGCGATCACCCGGTCTGCCTTGCGGACCGTCCCCGCGAGGTGGGAGTCGGCCACCTGCAGGTGGTAGCGCGCGTCGTCGGGGTCGAGCTCGAGGGCACGCGCGGCACTGTCCCGGGCTGCGGCGACGTCCCCCGTGTTCTGCTGCGCGATCGAGAGCAGGTGCAGGGCACCGTGCGCGTCGGGACGCGCCGCGACCGCCTGCTCGAGCAGCGGGACGGCCTCGGCGGAACGTTGCAGGCGCAGGCGCACCCAGGCGGACGCCACGAGGAGGCGGGCGTCGTCCGGCACGGAGGCGAGGGCGCGGTCCACCTCCTCCAGCGCGCGCTCGGGCCGTCCCATCTGGACGAGCGTCTCGACGCGGGAGACGACGGCCGCGGGGTCGGTCGTGGTGCTCACCTGCCGTTCCTCAGAGCATCCGGCGCGCGCGCAGGTACGCCGCGAGGTCGTCGTAGCGGCCGTCGTTGTTGGCGAACGTCACGACGTTGCGCGCGGACTGCAGCCAGGCGGTCGTCGAGGGACGGATCTCGGTGAGCGCTGCGCGCACGTCGTCCATCGTGATGGGGCGGACCTGACCCGTGGCGATCGAGTCCATCATCGCCTTCTCCGCCGCGGTCGCCGCGAGGTGCTCGAGGTCCGCACCCGAGAAGCCGTCGGTCTGCGCGACGATCCGGCGCAGATCGATGCCCGCGACCGGACGGCCGGCGAGGTGGTGGCGCAGGATCGCCTCGCGCGCGGGCTCGTCGGGCGGCAGGACGAGCACGACGCGGTCGAAGCGGCCCGGGCGGAGGAGCGCGGTGTCGACGTCCCACGGGTGGTTGGTCGCGCCGAGGATGAACAGCCCGTCGTTGTCGGAGCCGATGCCGTCCATCTCCTGCAGGAGCTGGTTGACGACCGTCCGCATGCCCGACGATCCGGAGTACTGCGCGCGCTTGCCGCCGATCGCGTCGACCTCGTCGAGGAACAGCACCGCGGGCGCGAGCTGCCGCGCCTTCTGGAACAGGGCGTGCAGGTTCTGCTCGCTCTCGCCCATGTACTTGTCGAGGATGTCCGCCAGCGTGACCGTGAGGAACCTGGCCCCCAGCTCGCCCGCGACCGCGCGCGCCATGAAGGTCTTCCCCGTCCCCGGGGGCCCGTAGAGCAGGAGCCCGCCGCGCAACGACTTGCCGAACGCCTTCGCGATGGCCTGGTTGCGCATCGGCTCGAGGAACGCCTCACGGATGCGCTTCTTCACCGGCTCGAGGCCGCCGACGTCCGCGAGGGTGATCGACTCGCGCGACACCTCGAGGAGGTCCGACGCGTCGTCGGGGGTGTCGTCGCGCGCGGGCACGAGGAACTGCTGCCCGCTCGCCGGAGCCGGTCCGGCGCCGTCGGGCCTGTCGGCGTCGAGCCCGGGAGCGTCAGCCTCGGCCGGGCCGGGCGGCGCCGGCGGTGACTCGACGAACGGAGGCGGGAACGACACCCCGACCTCGTTCTCCAACCGGGCCCAGTCGACGCCCGGAGCCGGAGGCGGGGACGACGCCTGCGGTGGGGACGACGCCGGGGGTGGTGTCTCGGCGGAGGGCGGCGGCGGTCCGATCGGGTAGTCCGCAGTCGGCGCACCCGGGGTCGGGGTGCTCGCCGTCGGAGTGCTCGGCGTCGGAGTGCTCGGGGTCGGAGTGCTCGGGATCGGGGCGCTCGTCGCCGGGGTCCCGGCGCTCACGGCCGCGGCCGCACGCTGCAGGACGTCGATCGCCTCGGTGCTCGACGGGTCGAGCCGCAGGGCCGCGCTCGCGTGCTCGATGGCCCCGAGCGAGCGGCCCGCCGCGAGGAGCAGCGAGGCGTAGTGCAGGCGCAGCGGCGCGTTCTCGGGCGCGGCCTGCACGGCCGCAGCGAGCGCGGAGAGGGCGGCGTCGGACATGCGGTCTCCTCGGGGGACGGGTTGAGTGCCTAGTGTGCACCGGCGTGCCCACGATCGGTCACGACGTGGACGGGGAGTTGTCCCCGTCGACGCGTGCGCACCCCTGGACCCAGCGAATCCTGCCGTCCTGGCTGTGCACAGGACCGGATCCCGACCGCCCCGTCCACAGCCGAGACCGACGGACGCCGCGGTGTCGGCAGCACGCGGCACAGTGGTCCCATGACGACCGACATCACCGGCACCGGCGCGGCACAAGCCGTGACCGCCACCCCGCTCGCCGTGCCCGACGACGCGCGCGCCGCTCCCGCGCCCAGTGCCCGGTGCTTCGGCGACGGGGACCCGCTCTACGAGGACTACCACGACACCGAGTGGGCGGTCCCGGTGCACGGGGAACAGGCGCTGTACGAGCGGATCGCTCTCGAGGGGTTCCAGTCCGGGCTCTCGTGGATCACGGTGCTGCGGAAGCGGCCCGCGTTCCGCGAGGCGTTCGCGGGCTTCGACCCGGAGGTGGTCGCAGGTTTCGGGGACGACGACGTCGCGCGCCTGCTCGCGGACGCGGGGATCGTCCGCAACCGGCAGAAGATCGAGGCGACGATCGCCAACGCGCACGCCCTGCTCGCGCTGCACGCAGACGGCCGCACGCTCGACGAGCTCGTGTGGTCCTTCGCCCCACCACCGCGGGCGGAGCGTCCGAGCACGTGGCAGGACGTCCCGGCGCAGACGCCCGAGTCGGTCGCCCTCGCGAAGACGTTGAAGAAGCTCGGCTTCCGGTTCATCGGGCCCACCACCGCATACGCCGCGATGCAGGCGTGCGGTCTCGTCGACGACCACCTCGCCACCTGCCCCGTCGTGCTCGCATCGTGAGACCCGGTGCGACGATAGGTGCATGAGCTCGTACGTCTCCGTCCTGGACCTGTTCTCGATCGGTGTGGGTCCGTCGAGCTCGCACACGGTGGGGCCGATGCGTGCGGCGAGGTCGTTCGTGGGCGGGTTGGCGGACGCCGGCGTTCTCGGCGCAGTTTCTGGTGTGCGGGTGGTGCTGTGCGGGTCGCTGGGGGCGACGGGCGTGGGCCACGGGACTCCGGACGCCGTCGTGGCGGGGCTCAGTGGGCTGGAGCCGGAGACGTGCGACCCGGCGCGGGTGCCGGGATCGTGGGAGAAGCTGGGCGACGGAGCGCCGGTCGCGCTGCTGGGCCGCCACGGGGTGACGATGACCAGCGAGGACGTGCGGCTCGCACCGTTGACGCGGATGCCGGGTCATCCGAACGGGATGCGGTTCACGGCGGTCGACGCCGACGGTGCGGTTCTTGCGACCGAGGAGTACTACTCCGTGGGCGGCGGGTTCGTGCTGACCGCCGCGGAGCTGGAGGAAGCCGCCGCGAACGAGGCCGCGCAGGTGGAGGCCGAGGCGGCCGGGGTCGGGATCGATCCGGCGACGGAGCCCGACGACGTTCCGCTGCCGTTCGCGAACGCGGCCGAGCTGATCGCGACGTGCGAGCGAGACGGGCTGTCGGTCGCGGCGGTCGCGTGGGCGAACGAGACCGCGCTGCGTGCGGCCGACGAGGTGGGCACGGGGGTCGACCGGATCTGGGACACGATGAGTGCGTGCATCGACGCCGGGCTCGAGCGCGAGGGCGTGCTGCCGGGCCGGCTGGGGGTGCGGCGTCGGGCACGGGCGCAACGGGAGAAGCTCACGCTGGCCGACGAGCGCGGCGCCGACACCACGATCGAGTGGTTGCAGGCGTTCGCGATGGCGGTCAACGAGGAGAACGCGGACGGACGGCGGGTTGTCACCGCCCCGACGAACGGCGCGGCAGGGATTATCCCCGCCGTGGGACGGCACTTCCTGCGCACCCACCCGGACGTCGCGGCGGATCCCGAGCGGCGCCGTCGGGCCATGCGGACATACTTGCTGACCGCCGCGGCGATCGGTGCGCTGTACAAGCGCAACGCATCGATCTCCGGCGCGGAGGCGGGCTGCCAGGGCGAGGTCGGGTCGGCATGCTCGATGGCAGCAGGCGCGATGTGCGCCGTGCTCGGCGGGACGCCGGCCCAGGTCGAGAACGCCGCGGAGATCGCGATGGAGCACAACCTCGGGCTCACGTGCGACCCCGTCGGCGGGCTTGTGCAGGTCCCGTGCATCGAGCGCAACGCCATCGCCGCGTGCACCGCCGTGTCCGCCGCGCGGCTCGCGCTCCAGGGCGACGGCTCCCACGTCGTGTCCCTCGACACCGTCATCGAGACCATGCGCCAGACGGGCGTCGACATGTCGACGAAGTACAAGGAGACCTCGACGGGTGGCCTTGCAGTCAACGTCATCGAGTGCTGAGCCGGAGCGCAGCGAAGCAAGCGAAGGCTTCAGCACGACCAGCAGATCGAGTGCTGAGCCGGAGCGCAGCGAAGCAAGCGAAGGCTTCAGCACGACCAGCAGGATCGAGTGCTGAGCCGGAGCGCAGCGAAGCAAGCGCGGTTCAGCGCATGAACGGGCGGAAGATCGCGACCACTGTCGCTGCGGCACGGTCGGCGTCACCGTCGGCGATCGCCTCGACCAGCTCGTCGTGGGAGCGGTGTGCCGAGTCGTCGTCCTCGCTCCCGTCGTCGCGCATGTGGACGGCAAAGACGTCGAGCATGCTGGAGTACAGCGTGACGTACAGAGGGTTGTGCGTCGCCGCCACGACCGCGCGGTGCAGGGCGAGGTCCGCACCGGCTCGTGCGTCGGGATCGTCGGTCGACCAGCTCGCCTCTCGCCGGTCGCGCAGCTCGCGCAGCAGCTCGACGTCGGTGTCCGAGCGACTCAGTGCGGCGAGCGAGGCGGCGGTGCTGTCGAGGGCGAGGCGCAGCTCCAGGTAGTGGCGCCGGCTGCCGCCGGCGAGCTGACGCTCGAGGGGACCGGTCAGCTCGGAGCTGGAGATGACGAAGGTTCCCCGCCCCTGCTCGCGACGCAGCAGACCTGCGTGCACCAGCGACTGCAGCGCCTCGCGGGCCGTGTTTCGGCCGATCCCGAACTCGGCCACGAGTGCGGTCTCCGTCGGGATCTTCTCACCGACGGGCCAGCGGCCGGAAACCACCTCGTCCCGGAAGCGCGCGGCAGCCTGGTCGATGAGCCCTACTCGACGCATCGGCTGACGTGTGCCAAACTCCTCAGGATTCATCCCATGATCCGATCATCCGCCGACATCTCCGTGGAGTTTAGCGTGACGACACTCTCCCCCTCGCGTGTTCCGGTGCGCCGCGGACGTCTGATCGTGTGGGCCGGACTGGCCATCGCGCTGACGGCCCTGAACCTCCGGACGGCGGTGACGGGATTCACCCCGCTCCTCGAGATCATCGGGGCCGACCTCGGCTTCGGAGTGACGGTGGCCGGCCTGCTGGGCACCGTGCCTGCGGCGTCGTTCGGGATCTTCGGGTTCCTCGCCCCGGCGGTGACGAGGAGGTTCGGGCTCGAGCGCACGGCCACGGTGGCGCTCAGCCTGACCGCACTGTCTCTCGTGATGCGTGCTCTCTCCCAGACACCCCTCGCACTGGTGCTGTCGACCGTGATGGCGCTGGCCGGGATCGGGGCCGCGAACGTCGTGATCGTCCCGCTGGTCAAGGCCTGGTTCGCTGATCGGCTCGCCCTGTGGACCTCTCTCTACCTGATCCTGATGCAGACGGGGCAGTTCATCGCCCCGCTCCTGGCGGTCCCGGTCGCACACGCGACGACCTGGCGGCTCTCGATAGGCATCTGGGCGGGACCGGCCGCCGTGGCGGCCGTCGTGTGGCTCGTCCTCGCAGCCAGGCTGCCCGCCGACCACCACGCACCCACCGCCGCGACGGCGGTCGGCCCGCGATCGAGGATCAGCCGATCGTCGACCGTCTGGGGCCTGGTGGTCCTGTTCGCGATGATGTCGATGTCCAACTACGGGATCATCACCTGGGTCCCGACCGTGCTCACCGACGCAGGAGGCAGCGCAGCCCTGGGCGGCTCCATGGTCGCCCTGTACTCCGCCTGGGGCATGGCCGCAGCACTGGTCGTCCCGCACCTGGCCACGCGCCTGGCGAACCCCTTCGTCGTGGTGGTCGTGTGCGCGGTCGTCCTGGTGTCCGGTTACCTGGGCCTGATCCTGTCCCCGCTCGACGGCACGCTGCTGTGGGTCTGCGCGCTGGGGATCGGTGTGAGCACCTTTCCCCTCTGCATGACCCTCATCAACCGTCGGACCAGGACTCCGCAGTCGGCCTCAGCAGTGTCCGGCTTCGTCCAAGGGATCGGCTACGGGCTCGCCTGCGTCGGGCCGATCGGCCTGGGGCTCCTGCGCGAGGCGTCGGGATCGTGGTCGATCCCGCTGGTGGTGCTCGCCGCGACGACCGTCCCCGGGGTGATCGCCGGCTGGTTCGCCTGCCGCCCTCGCTTCGTGGAGGACTCCGTGCCACGACCGAAGGATCGGACCGGGGTACTACCTCGGCGGGGTTGACTTCGAGCGCGCTCGAAGGTGAAGCATGCAACACATGCGACTCGGTGCACATCTCATGCGATTCGACTCGGTCGAGCCTGCCGCCCTGCGGCGCGAGCTCGGTGACACGGCTTCTGCTGCGGAGGAGGCGGGGCTCGGCTGGCTCTCCGTGATGGACCACTGGTTCCAGATGGAGGCGGCGGGCTTCCCGGCGTCGGACCCGATGCTGGAGGCCTACACGACGCTCGGCTACCTCGCGGGCCGCACGGAGACGGTGCAGCTCGGCGTGCTGGTCACGGGCGTGACGTACCGGTACCCCGGGCTGCTCGCGAAGACCGTCGCGACGCTCGACGTCCTGTCCGGCGGGCGGGCGACGTTCGGGATCGGCGCTGCCTGGTACGACCGCGAGCACGCGGCGTTCGGCGTCCCCTTCCCGCCGCTCAAGGAGCGGTTCGAGCGCCTCGAGGAGACGCTGCAGATCGCGCGCCAGATGTACGACCCCGCCGAGAACGGCCCGTACGAGGGCACCCACTACCAGCTCGCGGAGACGCTGTGCTCCCCGCTGCCGCTGAGCACGCCGGAGATCATGGTGGGCGGGTCGGGCGAGCGCAAGACGCTGCGCCTCGTCGCGCAGTACGCCGATGCGTGCAACCTGTTCGCGACGGACCCTGACGCGCTCACGCACAAGCTCGAGGTGCTGCGCCGCCACTGCGAGGACGTCGGGCGCGACCCGGCCGAGATCCGCGTGACCGTGCTGCACGCGGGCGAAGACCTCCTGACGGGCGACGTCGACGCGTTCGTCGACACGGTCCGCCCGCTCGCCGAGCTGGGCGTGGACACCGTGATCCTGCGGCCGCCGGCAACGCCGCTCGCCGCGTGGGTGCGCGACGCCGTCGCCCCGGCCGTGGAGCGCGTGGCCGAGCTCTGACAGGCCTCCCGGTCCGCACCGGCAGCACGTGCCGGTGCGCGTGGGTGCCATCCGGGAGACTCGTCGGGTGCCTGCCGTCCTCGAACCTCGCGCGCCCGCCCTGCGCGGGCGCGCGACGATGGCGCACCTCGACGCCGATGCGTTCTTCGCGAGCGTGGAGCAGCACCAGCGCCCGTCGCTGCGCGGGCGCCCGGTGCTGGTCGGCGGGGTCGGGCCGCGCGGCGTCGTCGCGACCGCGTCCTACGAGGCGAGGCGCGACGGCGCACGGTCGGCCATGTCGATGGAGCTGGCCCGGCGGCTGTGCCCGACGGCGACCGTGCTGGTCCCCCGGTTCGACGCCTACGCGGCGTACTCGCGGCAGATCATGGCGGCGCTGCGCGAGGTCAGCGACCTCGTCGAGCCCATCAGCATCGACGAGGCGTTCGCGGACCTGGACCACCTCGACGGGTCGAGCACGGAGCTGGAGGCTGTCGCACGCCGCGTCCGCGAGCGGGCGCGCGAGCTGAGCGGGCTGTCGGTCTCGCTCGGGCTCGGTCGCTCGAAGCTCGTGGCCAAGCTTGCGTCGGAGGCGGCGAAGCCGGGCGGTGTGCGCGTCGTGGACCCGCAGGACGAGGACGCCTTCCTGCTGGCGCACCCGGTGCGCGCCCTGTGGGGCGTGGGCCCGGTGTCGGCGGCGCGGCTGGAGCAGCTCGGCGTCCGGACCGTCGAGGACCTGCGACGGCAGCCGATCGACACCCTGGTCGACGTCGCGGGCGAGTCCGCCGGCACGAACCTCTACCGGATCGCACGCGGGTGGGACGACCGCCCGGTGAGCCTGGTCCGGGAGCGCAAGTCCGCCGGGGCGGAGCACACGTTCGCCGCGGACCTGCACGGTCGCGCGGCGATCGCCACGGCGCTGGAGGGCGTGGCGGACTCTGCCCTGGGCCGCCTCGACCGGCACGGGGTGGCTGCCAGGACCGTCGTCGTGAAGGTCCGGACGTCGTCGTTCACGACGCTCACGCGCTCGGTCACGCTGCCCCGCCCGACGTCCGACGCCTCCGCCCTGCGCGCCGCCGCCCGGCGCGCGCTGGAGCTCGCGGACGTGAGCGAGCCGGTCCGACTCCTCGGCGTCTCGTTCCATGCGCTCTCGGAGCACGCCCAGCTCATGCTGTCGTTCGAGGACGACGACACCCCCGCCGTCGGGCCCGACGGTCCGCCCGTCGTACGTGGCTCGGCCGGCCGCCCCGACGAGGCCGACGGGTCCGATGCGCAGGAGCCGACGCCCCTGCCCGGTCCCGTCCGCGCGACGGTCGAGAACGTCGCGCCCGGCCTGGACGTGGAGACCGCGAAGGACGGCCGGGGCTGGGTGGTGCGAGCCGCCGACGACGGCCGCATCGCGGTGCGGTTCGAGACGGCGCTGACCGGGCCGGGCTACCAGCGCTGGGTCGACCCGGACTCGGAGGAGCTGCTCCTCGTCCCTGCCCTGGGGCCGCACCAGGAACCGTGACCTCCTGGCATCGTGTCCGAGACCTACCGCGAGAGCTGGGCCTCCTCGTCGACGTGGGCGAGCTTCGCGGGGTTGGCGATGCCGTAGAGGTTCGTGATCCGGCCGCCTGCGACGACGACGCCCACGGCGCTCGCGAGCTCGCCGTCGATCTCGATCCGCAGTCCAGGAGAGCCGTTGATCCACGCCGGGACGAGGGACAGGGTCCCGGCCGCCTTGCCGAACCCACCGACGAGGTAGCGGCTGATCCGGTCCGCGCCGACGATCGGCCGACGCGCCGCGCCGACGACGCCGCCGCCGTCGGACACGAGGACGACGTCCGGGGCGAGGACGTCCATGAGGCCCTGCACGTCGCCGTTGCTCAGCGCGGCGACGAACCGTTCGACCACGACGCGCTGCTCCGTGCGGTCCACGTCGACCCGCGGGCGGCGGGCGGCGACGTGGTCGCGCGCCCGGTGCGCGATCTGCCGGACTGCGGCCGGCGACCGGTCCACGGCCTCGGCGATCTCGTCGTACGGGACGTCGAAGACCTCGCGGAGCACGAACACGGCGCGCTCGGCCGGCCGGAGGGTCTCGAGCACGGTGAGCATCGCGATCGACACGGACTCGGCGAGCTCCACGTCCTCGGCCACGTCCGGGCTCGTCAGGAGCGGCTCCGGCAGCCACTCGCCGACGTAGTCCTCACGTCGGCGCGACTGCGTGCGCATCCGGTTGAGCGACTGTCGGGTGACGACGCGCACGAGGTACGAGCGCGGGTCGCGCACGTCGCCGTGGTCGACGCCGGACCACCGCAGCCACGACTCCTGCACCACGTCCTCGGCATCGGCCGCGGAGCCGAGCATCTCGTACGCGACGGTGAACAGCAGCCCGCGGTGGGCGACGAACGGGTCGTCGGTCATGCGCCCAGCCTGTCACCGGTGGCGGCCTGGCGAACCCTGACCGAAGCCGCGAGCGGCGCCAGCCCGCACGACGCCGCGAGCTCCTGGGACCGGATGCCGAGCGCGACGTTCGACCGCGCCGAGGCGTTCATGAAGCCGACCTTGGCCGCGAGCTCGACGAGAGCCGCGGCTCCGAGGTCGGCGAGCAGCGCGTCGGACAGCTCGTCCGAGACGGTCGGCGGGGTCTGGCACATGGCCTCGGCGTACTCCATGACGCGCCGCTCGGTCGGCGTGAAGACGTCCGACTCGTGCCAGCGTGGCACCTCGCGCGCCTTGGCCTCGTCGAGGCCGTGGTCGTGCGCCAGGAAGTACTGGAGGTCCAGGCAGAACCCGCACCCCACGATGGCGGCCGTCGCCATGCGCGCGAACGTCGCGAGGTTCGGGTCGAGCCGGTCCCACTTCTCCGCCTTGCGCCCGAACGTCATCATGTCCTTGAACACGGCCGGGTTGTTCCACATCACCCCGAGCGAGTCCGGGACCTTGCCCAGCATCCGCCGGCTCATCGTCTTCACCAGGCTCCCGTAGACGCCGGTGATCTCGATCGCGGGGACGCGTGCGTCGTTCGTCATGTCAGCTCCAGGTCTCGTCGGGTCGTACGCCTTCGACATGAAGACACCGGCCCGAGAACTCCTGTGACAGGAGGACGAGCACGGTCCCCGCGATACGGGGACGGCCAGCCGACCAGGCCGCTGGCTCAGCCGCAGCTCACGCCCGCGTACGGCACGGTGCGCACCTCGTGGTGCCCGACGCCGTCCCACAGGTACCCGGCCACGGTGGCCTTCCCGGCCGGCACGCTCGTCGTGCCCGAGTCGACCAGCGCGTATGCGCCCTTGCCGGGCGCGACGGCACTGCGCTTCGCGTCGCCGTACGGCGTGGTGAGGCGGATGTCGACGGCGGCCTGCTCGCCGTTGATCGCGTAGACGGCGACGTGCGCGCGCCCGTTCACGCACTGGGCGCGGGCGTTCAGGTTCACGAGCCGCGGGTCACCCTCCCACGGGTGCCCGTCCGGCACGTCGTACCCACGCTCGACCAGCACGTCCCGCAGGACGTCCGGGTAGTCGGTGATGATGCCGTCCACCCCGAGGTCGAGGAGGTGCTCGAGCGTCGGGCGGTCGTCCACCGTCCACGGCACGACGAGGATCCCGGCGTCGTGCGCGTCGTCGACGAGCTGTCGCGTGGTGAACGGGACGTAGCCCGGGTCGTCGATCGACCCGTTCTGGGGATCGCCGTGCACCGGGGAGATGGCGTCGGCACCGAACGAGTCGACGGCCGCGACCAGGTCACCATCGAAGTCGTCGATGTCGATCCCGCCGAGCCACGGTGACGCGCCCGGCTGACCCACCTGGAGGAACTGCTGCCCGTTGGTCAGGGCGACGACCGGCAGCTCCGGCATGACCTCGCGCACCCGCATGAGGGAGCCCCAGTCGAAGCTCTGGATCGTCACCTGGTCGGCCATCCGCCAGGTACGGACGAGCCCGGTCACGACCTGGACGAACTGCTCCCGCGGCGCGGTCTCGTGCGGCGCGCCCGCCTCGACCTTCGTCTCGATGTTGAGCATGACGTCGTCGGCGCCGTGGTCGCGCACGAGCTGGAACACCTCGGTGAGCAGCATCATGCGCGCGCCGGGCGAGGCCTGCTGTCCGGGGAACTGGGGCTTGGTGACCGATCCGCAGTCGAGGGTGCGCAGCTGCACCAGGGTGAGGTCCTTGACGTACCGGCCGACGTACGGGAAGTCGGGGTCCCCGGGGGTCGCCGGCCTGGTGTCCTGGCAGACGGTCGGCGTGGTGCGCCGGTCGTGCGTGACGACGGCCTGCCCGTCCTCGGTGATCTGCACGTCGAGCTCGAGGGTAGAGACCCCGAGGTCCAGCGCCTCCGAGAACGACGCGATCGAGCTCTCGACGTTCAGCCCGGCACCGCCGCGGTGCGCCTGCAGGTCGAAGGCCGGGAGGTCGGAGCCGGGCGGCGGGACGGCAGGCGTGGCGGCCGCGGCGCCCGCGGCGGAGCAGGCGAGCACGGCCGCGAGCACGGCGGCGACGAGCTGGGTACGAGGTCTCACAGGTCGGTCCCCTTCGGACGAGAGGCATGCGGCCGCATGCCGTCGGCCACGCTAGGGACACGGGGTTGCGGTCCACCGATCGCGCGTCGACGACCTCCTGAACGGCAGGTTGCCGGACGCCGTCTCCCTCAGGTGCGCCGGGTGGGCTGGGCGGTCGTCGACGACAGCTGCTCGACGACGTCGACCACGCCGTCCGTCCCGGGGGACGCCGCGATGCGCTCGCCGAGCCGCGTGCTCGCCCGCGCGTAGCCCGGCTCGTCGAGGACGCGCCGTACCGCGCGACGCACCTGGGCGGGCCGGGGCTCGTTGGTCCGCAGGCGCACGCCCGCCCCGGACCAGGCGACGCGGGCGGCGACCTCGGCCTTGTCCTCGGTCTTGCCCGCGACGACGATCGGCACGCCGTGGCGCAGCGCGTGGTGCACGCCGCCGTACCCGCCGTTCGTCACGTACACGGAGGTGAGCGGCAGCAGCGCGTCGTAGGGCAGGTACTCCGCGACCCGGGCGTTGGCGGGCAGGGTGCCGAGGGCGTCGACCGGCCTGCCGCCGGTCGCGGCGACGACCAGGACGTCGTCGTCGGCCAGCCCACGGATCGTGGGCAGCAGGAGCTGACCCGGATCCTCGTTCGCGACGGTCCCCTGGGTGACGTGGACGACCGGCCGCGAACCGTCGAGGTCTCCCCACCACGCGGGCAGGGCGGGCGCTCCAGGCCCGCCGGCCGTCGTCAGGAGGGACGACGACGCACGCGACGCTGCGGGCGGGCCGACGTAGTGCACCGGCGTCGTGACGTCGGGGCGCGGGTACTCGAACTCCTCGACCGTGAGCTGGACGATCGCGTCGGCATGGGCGGGCCAGCTGAGGAAGAACCCGTCCAGCGGCCGCTCCCCCGCAGCCTGGACGAGGTGGTCGACGGCGTCCTGGGCGGGGGCGAGCGAGCGCTCCACCACGCGCTGCAGCAGGCGGTTGCGCCACACGCCCGCGCGGCCCGACGCCGGGAGGATCCCGAGCCCGAACGGCGCGGTGTGGTCGCTGGTGAGGCCGAGCGGGAAGATGCCGAGCGCCACCAGGGGCGGGCGCCGGTCGGCGGGCGTGGCCGCGAGCGCCGTCGCGCCGAGGAACAGGGGCTCGACGAGCACGGCGTCGGCGGGTGAGGCGGCGAGGGCGGCGAGCACCGCGCGGTGCTGGGCGACCCCGGGCCCGACGAAGATCTGGAGCATGTCGTACCGGATGGCGTCGAGGCCGGTGCGCCCCTCGCGCCCGGGGAAGTGCCCGGCGAGGTCGCGGTCGTCGAAGTCGGCCTCGGTGGGCAGCGGCAGGTGCTGCGCCCCGGCCGCGGTGACGGCGTCGGCGAACCGCGCGCCGGTGAGGAAGCGCACGTCGTGACCGCGTGCGACGAGGCTGCGCACGACGGCGAGCAGCGGGGTGACGTGGGCGTGGACAGGAGTCGAGCACAGGAGGACGGAAGCCATCGGACGTGCCTTTCGTGGTGCGCTCCGCGAGCTGCGGGTGCGACAGGTGGAGAGAGGTGCGAGGGCACGGACCGGGCCGTCCGGGCGTATGAGAAGATCGACCAACCGCGAGAAGTATTCATCACCCCCGAAGGGTAGTCAATAGTGGTTCCTCGTGCCTACGCGTCCGACCTGCGCGCCGAGCAGGCCGCGCTCACCCGCGAGCGGGTGGTGCGGGCTGCCGCAGCCGAGCTCGCTGAGCGCGGCTACGACCGCACGACGCTCGCCCGCGTCGCCGGGCGCGCGGGCGTCTCGCTCGAGACCGTCAAGACCCACGGACCCAAGCGCGCGCTGCTGCTCGCCGCGTTCGAGCTGACGTTCGGCGGCGCCGAGGGACCCCAGTCGCTCGCCGAAAGTCCCGAGGGCCTCGACGTCGTCGCCCGGACCGATCCCGACGCCTTCCTCGACGGGATGATCGCGCTCGTCGCCGACGCGAACGCCCGCGTCGGCGGGCTGTGGCCCGCGTTCACGGCGGCAGCCCAGGGCGACGAGCAGGTCGCCGCCGAGCTCGACGCGCTCCTCGAGCGTCGTCGCGCGACCGTCCGGGCGAGCGTCGACCTCCTCGTCGCGCACGGCTTCACGCTCCGCACCTCGCGCGACGACGCGGCCGAGACGCTGTCGTACGTGTTCGCCCCGGAAGGCCGCACGCACTTCGTCACGGGCGCGGGCTGGCCCGACGGCGCGTACCGCGCCTGGCTCCGCGACGCGGTCCTCCGACTCGTGGCGGCGCCACCCCCGGACCGAGCATCTGCCGCGAACGGATGACGCGACGTCGCGCTCGCGCCTACTGTGAGCCATGAGCACGCTCACCCCCGGCTTCCAGGGCCGACCACGGCCGCAGGGCGTCGCCCTGCCGCCCGGGCAGTATGTCGAGACCGGGTTCCCGGTCCTCTCCGCCGGCCCCACCCCCCGGGTCGGGACGGACACGTGGCGGCTCGACGTCGTCACCGAGACCGGCGCCACGCACAGCTGGACGTGGGCCGACCTCATGGCGCTCCCCCAGGACGAGCCGACGGTCGACATCCACTGCGTGACGCGGTGGTCGAAGTTCGGCACGACGTGGCGCGGCGTCTCGCTCGACACCCTGCTCGCCGAGGTCGAGTCGACCGCCGACTTCGCGATGATCGGCTCCTACGGCGGGTACACCACGAACGTGCCCGTCGCGGAGCTGCTGGGCGGGAAGGCCTGGGTCGCGCACACGGTCGACGGCGCGCCGCTGCACCCGGTCCACGGCGGCCCGGCGCGGTTGCTCGTCCCCGGGCTGTACTTCTGGAAGTCCGCGAAGTGGGTCAACAGGATCACCCTCATGCCCATGGACGAGCCCGGCTTCTGGGAGCGGCTCGGCTACCACGACCTCGGCGACCCGTGGAAGGAACAGAGGTACCAGGGTGACTGAGCCGGCGGCCCCCGACACCGGGACCGCCACGGGGACGCGACTCGGCGCCCGGTACGCGATGCCGTCGGGATGGCGGGTCGCGACGCTGGTCGAGGCCCGGGCCGAGAGCCCGACCGCACGCACCCTCGTCCTCGACGTGCCCGACTGGCCCGGCCACCTCGCCGGCCAGCACCTCGACCTGCGGCTCACCGCACCCGACGGCTACACCGCCGAGCGCAGCTACTCGATCGCGAGCCCGGCGAGCGACCCCGCGCCGTCGGTCCGGGTCGAGATCACCGTGCAGCGCGTGCCCGGCGGCGAGGTCTCCGGCTACCTCACGGAGACCTTCGCCGTCGGGGAGGCGATCGAGGTGCGGGGGCCGGTCGGCGGGTGGTTCGTCTGGTCACCCGTGCACGACGCCGGCCGGCCCGTCGTCCTCGCGGCCGGCGGCTCCGGCGTCGTGCCGCTGGTCTCGATGCTCCGCACCCGCCGAGACGCGGGCGACCGCACGCCCGTGCGGCTGGTGTACTCCGTGCGACGGCCCCAGGACCGGCTCTACGTCGACGACCTGGAACGGCTCGCGCGCGCCGGGGACGGCTTGGAGGTGCACGTCGCGTACACGCGCGCCGCCCCGCTCGACGCGCGCCGCGGACCGGGGCGCCTCACCCTCGCCGAGCTCGGCGCGTGGGGCTGGCCTGCGGACATCGAGCCTGCCTGCTTCGTGTGCGGGCCGACGGGTTTCGTCGAGGCCGTGTCCCGCACCCTCGTCGGCCTGGGCCACGAACCGGCCCGCGTCAAGACGGAACGCTTCGGCCCCGCAGTCGACTGAGCACGAGCCGCCCGAGCCCTGGGCGCCCTCCCGGTGCACCGACGCGGCGGACGGCCACGGCGGACGTATCGGGCATCTCTTGACGCTTCTCACCCGCGCCAGTAGCGTTCTTGCATGTTGACGCAAGAAGTCAACATCCCTCTGCGCGGTGCGGCACAGTGGGTCCGCAATTCTCGAAGGTACTGACCCAGCCACCCGGCCACGGCCGGACGTGCGCCAGCGGGCCGGCCGACGAACCGGGCATCCGGCCCGGTGCGGGGTCGCCCTGGCGTGGCCCTACGCCCGTCGACGACGACGGGAGATCGAGGACACCCATGAGAAGTCGACCCAGCACGTCGAACCCCCTGAGCAGGTCACGGACGCACCGCCTGCGCCTCCTCGCGGCGACGGCCACCGCGACCGCCCTGCTCGTCCCGCTCGGCCTCGTCACGACGGCGACCGCGGCCCCGGCCGTCCTGTCGGCCGGCAAGCCGACCGCGGCGAGCAGCAACAACTCCCCCTACCTCTCCGGCAACCTCACGGACGGCAACCAGGGCACCTACTGGGAGTCGACCAACAGCGCGTTCCCCCAGTGGGCGCAGGTCGACCTCGGCACCGCAGCCACGGTCGAGGACGTCGTCCTCAAGCTGCCCACCGGCTGGGAGACGCGCAACCAGACGCTCAGCGTCCAGGGCAGCACGGACGGGTCGAGCTTCACGACGCTCAAGGCGTCGCAGGCGTACACGTTCAACCCGTCCTCGCAGAACACCGTCACCGTCGACGTCACGGACACGAGCGCGCGCTACGTCCGCGTCGCGATCACCGCGAACACCGGCTGGCCCGCCGGGCAGCTCTCCGAGCTCGAGGTCCGCGGCACCGCCGGGACCACCGACCCGGGCGACCCCGGGGACCCGGGCGATCCCGGTGATCCGCCCACGGGTGCGAACCTCGCCGTGAACAAGCCCATCGAGGCGTCGTCGACCGAGTGGCAGTTCGTCGCGAAGAACGCGAACGACGACAGCACGTCGACCTACTGGGAGGGCGCGGGCGGGCAGTACCCGAGCACCCTCGCGGTCTCGCTCGACGCCGCGACGCAGCTGACGAACGTCGTGGTCAAGCTGCCGCCGGCGAGCGTGTGGGGCAACCGCACCCAGACGTTCGAGGTGCAGGGCCGCGCGAGCGCGAGCGCCGCCTGGCAGACGCTCAAGGCCTCCGCCGCCTACCAGTTCTCGCCGAGCAGCGGCAACACGGTGACGGTCCCCGTCTCCGGCACCGCGAAGGACGTGCGCCTGCGGTTCACGGGCAACACCGGGTCGGGCAACGGCCAGGTCGCCGAGCTGCAGGTCTTCGGCTCGGCCGCCCCCAACCCGGACCTCGTCGTCACGAGCGTCACCGCCACGCCGGCGTCACCTCTGGAGTCGCAGGCGATCACGCTGTCCGCGATCGTGAAGAACATCGGCACGCAGGGCTCCGCCGCGACCGACGTCGCGTTCACGGTGAACGGCCAGACGGCGGCCACGAAGACCGTGGGCGCGCTGGCCGCGGGGGCCCAGGCGACCGTCACGGCCGATGTCGGCGCGAAGCCCGCGGGCTCGTACACGGTCGGCGCCAAGGCCGACGCCGCGGGCACCGTCACGGAGCAGAACGAGGGCAACAACTCCTACGCCAACCCGACGGCCGTCGTCGTGACGGCCGTCCCGAGCTCGGACCTCGTGCCGACCGTCTCCTGGTCGCCGAGCACCCCGGCCGCAGGAAACACCGTCACCGTCTCCGCGACGATCGCCAACCAGGGCAACGTCGCGACGTCGTCGGGCACCCACGGCCTCACCGCCACCCTGACGAACAAGGGCACCGGCGCCGTCGTGAAGACGTTCACCGGGTCCGTCTCCGGGGCGATCGCCGCGGGCGGCACGAGCGCGAGCGTGAACCTCGGGACGTGGACGGCCGCGAACGGCAGCTACGACATGAAGATCGTCGCGGCACCCGACCCCACCGAGGTCGCGGCCAAGCAGGCGAACAACACGGCCACCCGGCCCCTGTTCGTCGGACGCGGCGCCAACATGCCGTTCGACACGTACGAGGCCGAGGACGGGGTGGTCGGCGGCGGCGCGAGCGTCCTCGCCCCCAACCGTGTCGTCGGTGACCTCGCGGGCGAGGCGTCCGGCCGCAAGGCCGTCACGCTGAACACCACGGGCGCCTACGTCGAGTGGACCACCAAGGCGGCCACGAACTCGCTGGTCACGCGCTTCTCCATCCCGGACTCGCAGGGTGGCGGCGGCACGAACGCCACCCTGGCGATCTACGTGGACGGGACGTTCCTCAAGAACATCGACCTCAGCTCGCGCTACGCGTGGCTCTACGGGAACGAGACCAACCCGGGCAACCAGCCCAGCGCGGGCGGCCCGCGCCACGTCTACGACGAGGCGAGCGTGCTGCTCGGCACGACCGTCCCGGCCGGGTCGAAGATCCGGCTCCAGAAGACGGCGAGCAACAGCAGCCAGTACGCGATCGACTTCGTCGACCTCGAGCTGGCCACGCCCAAGGCCAACCCGAACCCCGCGCAGTACACCCAGCCGAGCGGGTTCACGCACCAGGACGTCCAGGCCGCGCTCGACAAGGTCCGCATGGACTCGACCGGCACCCTCAAGGGCGTCTACCTGCCGGCGGGCGACTACCAGACGTCGAGCAAGTTCCAGGTGTACGGCAAGGCGGTCGACGTCGTCGGCGCGGGCCCGTGGTTCACACGGTTCTTCGCCCCGCAGAGCCAGGAGAACACCGACGTCGGCTTCCGGGCCGAGGGCACGGCCAACGGCTCGTCGTTCCGCGACTTCGCCTACTTCGGCAACTACACGTCGCGCATCGACGGTCCCGGCAAGGTCTTCGACTTCGCCAACGTGAAGGACATGACGATCGACAACATCTGGGTCGAGCACATGATCTGCATGTTCTGGGCGTCGAACATGGACGACTCCGAGGTCAAGAACTCGCGCATCCGCAACACGTTCGCCGACGCGATCAACATGACGAACGGCAGCGCGAACAACCACGTGCACAACAACCAGGCACGCGGCACCGGCGACGACTCGTTCGCACTCTTCGCAGCCACCGACAGCGGCGGCAACGGGCAGCGGGGCAACGTCTTCGAGAACCTCACCTCGACCAACACCTGGCGCGCGGCAGGGCTCGCGGTCTACGGCGGGCAGGACAACATCTTCCGCAACATCTACATCGCCGACACGCTCGTCTACTCCGGCGTGACGATCAGCTCGCTGGACTTCGGGTACCCGATGGAGGGCTTCGGCCCCGCACCGACGGTGTTCGACGGGATGACGGTCGTCCGGTCGGGCGGGCACTTCTGGGGCGCGCAGGTGTTCCCGGCGGTGTGGATGTTCTCCGCGTCGAAGTCGTTCACCAGCATCCGGGTGAACAACCTCGACATCATTGACCCGACGTACTCCGGGATCATGTTCCAGACGAACTACGTCGGGGCCCAGCCGCAGAACACGTTCCAGGACACCGTCTTCACCAACGTGTCCATCACGGGCGCGAAGAAGAGCGGCGACCAGTTCGACGCAAAGTCCGGTTACGGCATCTGGGCGAACCCGATGCCGGAGGCGGGCCAGGGACCCGCGGTCGGCTCGGCGACGTTCCACAACCTCACGTTCTCGGGCAACTTCCGGGACATCGAGAACCCGACGTCGACGTTCACCATCACGCGCGACTGACGCACCACCATGCCCGACGCCGGACCGGGACCTCCCGGTCCGGCGTCGGGCCGCGTGGGCCGGGTCCCGTCACCGACACTGGTGCCATGCATGCCATGCACAGCACGACGGACGACGACGGCCTGCCCGGCTCGCACGACGGCCCGCCCGTCACGGACCTGTCGACGCTCCTCGCTCGCGTGGGCGCGCTGCGGTCACGCGAGCCGGGCCGGCGCGTCGTCGGGATCACGGGCAGTCCCGGCGCGGGCAAGACGACGCTCGCCGTGCGGCTCGTCGAGGCGCTCGGTCCCGCGGCCGTGCACCTGCCCATGGACGGGTTCCACCTCGCGAACGCGACCCTCGACGCGCTCGGCCGACGCGACCGCAAGGGTGCGCTCGACACGTTCGACGGCTGGGGGTTCGTGGCGCTCCTGCGCCGCGTGCGCGAGGAGACCGACCACACGGTCTACGCGCCGTCGTTCCACCGCGAGGTCGACGAGCCCGTCGCCGGGGAGATCGCCGTCGCCCCGGAGCACCGGGTCGTCGTCGTGGAGGGCAACTACCTCCTCGTCGCCGACGAGCCGTGGGGGCGCGTGCGCGACCTGCTCGACGAGGCGTGGTTCTGCACCACCACCGACGACGAGCGCGTACGCCGCCTCGTCGACCGGCATAGCCGCCACGGCCGCACCGTCGAGGCCGCGACCGCGTGGGCGACGGACGTGGACGGCCGCAACGCACTGGTCGTCCAGGCCACCCGGCACCGCGCCGACCTCGTGGTCTCGGGGGCGCTCTGGCGCTAGGAGGGGGCCCCGATCGTTGGGACCCGGGGGACTTCCTCAGTCCTCGTCAGATCGTCCAGCCGATGCGGCCTTCCATCGGGCCGCCGCATGCCTCCGACCCTCCGACGCGGACCATGTCGACGGACTTCTCGGTCTGGGCGAGGACGTTTCCGGCTTCGTCGAGCGCTCGGAGCCCGATCGGGTTCGTCGGGTCGAAGAGTCTGAGGGTCCACGTGTCACCGTCCCGTGCCGGAGAGAGCGCGGGGTCGGACGTGTCAGAACCCGTCGGCAGCGGCGGCTGCCACACCTCGTCGTCCCCGTCGCGCAGCTGAAGATGGGTCACCCCGGCCGTGTCCCCTGTCAAGACCACCTCGAGAACGCTGGAATAGCCGATCGCCGGGCACTCTCGAGCACCCCCGGAGAGCCGTGGCACCAGACCCATGACGATGACGAGAGCCCCGACGATGACAGCAGTGGTCCCGGCCCAGACCGGCAAGCGCATGCGCCGTCGTCGTGCCGGCCCGGGCCCTTCGTCGGCCTGTCGTTCCTTCATTGAGTACCCCTCGCTGTCGACCTGCCACGAATCATGCATGAGGCGACGCCAGACTCCTACAGCCGCCGAAGGTACTGCGTCGCTCGGGCGAGCAACCTTCCAGGGGCGCGGTCCGTGTTCCATGTATGACGACGGCGACAGGGGGTTTCGTGGCACCGATCGGTGAGAGCGACGAGGTCAGACTGCCTGTCGAGTCCGGCGCCAGGACCGAGCGGGACGCGGAGTTCACGGCGTTCATGGTTGACGCGCAGCCGGCGCTCTCTCGGACGGCGTGGTTGTTGTGCGGGGACGTGCACCGGGCGGAGGAGCTGGTGCAGCACGCCTTGGTGCGCACGTACGTGGCGTGGCCCCGGGCGCGCGAGCGAGATCCGCTCGTCTACGCGAGGCGGGTTCTCGCCAACGCGCGGATCGACCACTGGCGCAAGCATCGCCGAGAACACCTCACGGAACCGCACGAGGTCCCACCTGTCGAGCAGGTGTCGACCGAAGGCGGCTTTGCCGAACGAGACGCTCTCGTGCGAGCCCTGGTGCATCTGAGCCCGCAGCGTCGACGCGTGGTCGTGCTGCGCTACCTGCTTGACCTGCCCGAGCGGCAGGTCGCCGACGAGCTGGACCTGAGCCTCGGGGCCGTGAAGTCGGCAGCGTCGCGGGGCCTGGCGCACCTGCGCCAGATCCTCGGAGATCAGGCGAGCACGACCGAGACCCTGAAGGAGGAGCGATGAACGACGAGGACTTCATCCTGCGGCTGCGCTCCGTCTCGCAGCACACGCCCGACATCGCCGTCGACCCCACCAAGGTCCTGCGGTCCGGTCGTCGCCGGCGTGCGGGACGAGCGGTCGGGGCGACGCTGGGTGTCGGAGCGTTGTGCGGTGGCCTTGTCGCCGTCGCGCTCGCCCTCACCCCGTCCCCGTCGCGCGAGATCCCGGTGATGCCCGCGACGACGTCGCCGACGGCGACGCACGGCCCGTCAGAGACCGGTGACGGACCGCGAGCGATCGTCGACGAGGTCGCCGGGACGATCACGACCCCGCTCGACGACTGGGTCCTCAGCATCGACGAGCTCACCGAGACGCGCACCGCCGGTGATCTGTTCACCGCACGGTGCATGACCGACGCCGGTTACCCCGAGTCAGCCAAGATCGACGGTCCCTCCGTTCCACTGAACACGGACGGTCTGGGCTTCGGGCTGTGGCGCCACGAAGCGCTGGTGAGGTCTGGCTACGAGATGGATCTCACCGGGGTCAGCACCAACGGGTTCACCGCCGCGCCCGGGACTGAGGACGCCGTAACCGCGCAGCTCGACGCGTGCGGTGAGCAGGAGGTCGAGGCGGGCCTGAGCTACAACCCCGAACAGCTCGGGGAGGTTCCGCCGACCAACTTCACGCCGGCCGAGGACACCCCTGAGGGCGTCGCCATCATCGGCGAATGGAAGCAGTGCCTGACCGAGCGCGGCATCGAACCGCCTGGGCAGGACGACGGGATGGTCCCGCCCGCCATTCAGGGCGCCTCACGGGAAGAGGTCATCCGCATCGGCGAGATCGACCTCGCGTGCAAGGCCGAGCTCGACACCATCCAACAGCTCGCCGACATCCAAGCCGCGCAGGAAGCCGAGTTCATCGCTCGAGCCCAGGACTACCTCGAGCAGCGACTCACCCTCGAAGAAGCAGCGCTCGAGACATCCCGGGCGTACCTGAAGGAGCAAGGCGTGTCGATGGACTCGGTCACCTGGTGAACGAGCCCACCATGCCAGGCTCCCGCCGGCTGGTAGGGCGACGCAGACGAACCGACCCGCGTGGGAGCATGCGGCATGGTCGCTGAGACAAGAGACGTGGCCGCCCTGCGTACGGGCGCGAGGTGGTGCGGCATCGTCGCAGCAGTCCTCGGGACACTCGGCGTCGCACACCTCATCGCCTGGGCCAACCGCTGGTACGTCACACCCAGCTCGCCCGCTCCCTGGAGAGCGAAGACGCCGACTTCGCCCGATGGCTCTACGAACGCATCGAGAACGTCCACGAGACACTGTTCACCGCTGCCGTCCTGCTGCTTGCCGCCGGTGCCGTCGTGACCCTCGGCTCACGCTTGGCGACCCACACCCATCACCGTTGACCGGGTCCTACGGGATCGGAAGCTTCGAGCACTCACCGCGCGCGGAGTGCACGGCGAGAACGACTCTTCGCGACCGCCGTCGCGGTGACCGGCTCCATCATCGCCGCAATCGGCGCCCTCACCGCCTTCGATGACCAACCTCTACAGACTGTAGGTACGTGGCGGGAGCTGCGGGCAGGGCGCTCACGAGCGTCTGCGGTGGGCAGTGCTCTCGCGCGGAGGCGCGTCAGAGCGACCTCGGCCTAGATGCTGGCCGCCATCCTGGCGGACAGCGCCTGTGCGATCTGCCCGGCTGCATCGATCTGCTGAGGGGTCAGGGCGCTGACGAACAGCTCGTCGACCGCCTGCAGGTGGGTCACCGAGGCACGGCGGAAGATGCTGGCCCCGGCGTCGGTCAGGTGGACGCACGAGCCCCACCCGCCGTCGGCGGGCCCTTGTCGCTCGACGAGGCCCCGCCGTTCCATCCGCCCGACGTGGTGCGACAGGCGGCTTCTCTCCCACCCGACGACGCTGGCCAGCTCCGAGGACCGCAGGTTGCGCCCGGTCGCCTCGCGCAGGGCGAGCAGCACCGCGTAGTCCTGGGAGGAGATCCCCGACTCCTCCTGCAACCGTGCATCCAGCCGGGAGCGCAGTGCCTCGGTCGTCTCGACGAACTCGCGCCAGGTCGCCAGCTGCTGCGCCGTGGGTCCGCGCCGCGCCCTCGTCGTGGCCACTGTGGCCCTCCTCACCGCTGTTGACATGTCAATCATGCCGGAGCACTATTGACGCGTCAAGTATTGACGTATCAACAACTGGAGATCCCGTGAGCAGTCCACTCGAGCTCGGCCTCGACTCGTTCGGCGACCGCCCCCTGGGCACCGACGGCGAGCTCGTCTCGCACGCCGCCGCGATCCGGCAGGTCGTCGAGGAAGCCGTGCTGGCCGACCAGACCGGCGTCGACGTCATCGCGCTCGGCGAGCACCACCGCCCCGAGTACGCGATCTCCTCCCCCGACACCGTGCTGGCCGGGCTGGCCGGCGTCACCCGCACCATCCGTCTCGCCTCCGGGGTGACCGTGCTGTCGTCCGACGACCCGGTGCGCGTGTTCCAACGGTTCGCCACCGTCGACGCCCTGTCGAACGGGCGCGCGGAGGTCATCCTCGGCCGCGGCTCGTTCACCGAGTCCTTCCCGCTGTTCGGCTACGACCTGGCCGACTACGACCTGCTGTTCGAGGAGAAGATCCAGCTCTTCGCCCAGCTGCTCGACGAGCAGCCCGTCACCTGGTCGGGCACCACGCGCGCCCCGCTCACCGACGCCGACGTCTTTCCCAAGACGGAGTCCGGTCGCCTGACCACCTGGGTCGGCGTCGGCGGCTCCCCCCAGTCCGTGGTTCGCGCTGCCCGGTACGACCTGCCGCTCATGCTCGCGATCATCGGCGGCCAACCCGGCCGGTTCGCGCCCTACGTCGACCTGTACCGACGCGCCGCCGCGGAGCTCGGCACCACCGCACACCCCGTCGGCATGCACTCCCCCGGCTTCATCGCCGACACCGACGAGGAGGCCCGCGAGATCTACTGGCCCCACTACCGCACCCAGCGCGACCGCATCGGCGCGCTCCGCGGGTGGCCACCGATCCGCAAGGCCGAGTTCGACGCCGAGGTCGAGGGCGGCTCCCTGTATGTCGGATCGCCCGAGACCGTGGCCCGCAAGATCGCCGCCGCCGTGAAGACCCTCGGCGTCGGCCGGTTCGACCTCATCTACACCACCGGTGCTCAGCCCGCAGACGCCCGACTGCGCAACGTCGAGCTCTACGGCACCACCGTCGTCCCCATGGTCCGCGACCTCGTCGCCGACCAGGACGAGGACCACGGACGAGCATGACCACCACGCAGACCATCGGGATCCTCGGCGCCGGCAAGGTCGGCACCGTCCTGGCACGCCTGGCCGTCAGAGCGGGCTACCGCGTCCTGATCGCCGGCTCCGGAGACCCCGCCAGGATCGCCCTGACCGTCGAGGTGCTCGCGCCCGGCGCCGAGCCGGTCACCGCAGTCGAAGCCGCGACCAAGGCCGACGTCGTCGTCCTCGCCCTGCCGCTCGGCAAGTACCGCAGCACCCCCACCGATGCTCTCGCCGGCAAGCTCGTCGTCGACGCCATGAACTACTGGTGGGAGATCGACGGCCATCGCGACGACCTCGCTCACCCTGCCACCTCCACCAGCGAGCTCGTCCAGAGCTCCCTCCCCGGTGCACGAGTCGTCAAGGCCTTCAACCACATGGGCTACCACGACCTCGAGGGCGAGTCCCGCCCCGCAGGCGAACCGGACCGCAAGGCGATCGCCGTCGCCGGGGACCAGCCCGACGACGTCGACACCACCGCAGCCCTCGTCGAGCGGCTCGGCTTCGACCCCGTCGTCATCGGCCCCCTCGCAACGGGTCGACACCTCCAGCCAGGAACCCCCGCCTTCGGCGCCAACGTCACCGCGCCCGAGCTCCGCAATCTCGTCACCCCGAACGCTACGAGCTGACACCCCGGTCCGGGCCCCCCGATCCTCGTCCGTCGACGAGCACCTTCGAGGGGCGCACAGGTCAGGTCCCGAGCTGCCACCGCATCGCGGCGTGCTCCGACGTCCGCTCGTACGCGAAGACGACGGCGGGCCGGACGGCGAAGACGAGCGCGCCTCCCCCGTCACCGTGGCGGAACGTCCCGTCCTCCACGGTGAACGACCACTCGTCGCCGTACTTGCAGCGCCACCTCTCCGCGAGCCGCTGCAGGGTCGCGCCGTCCGTCACGCGCACCGCCGTGCCCTCCACGACGACGTCGAGCGCGCCGGAGTACGCGTTGGTCCCCGTGGTCAGGACGACCCGCGGGTTGTCCGCGAGGTTGCGCGCCTTGCGTTCCTCGGGTCCCGTGGTGACGTGCAGGCACCCGTCGGCGACGACGGTCATGAGCGGGGTGACGTGCGGGCGCCCGTCGGGACGCACGGTCGAGATCCACGAGATCTCCGCGCGCTCGAGCACGCGGCGCACGGTCTCCCACGGCACCGGCCGGGCACCGGGCGAGCTGTAGCCGGGGATCAGGGTGCCCTCGGGGTCCGGAGGTGTCGAGGCACCGGTCGGTGCGCGGTCGTCGGCTGGCAGGGTCATGGTCGTCCTCTCGTCGCTCACCGACGTCGACCGGAGGAGGAGCACGGACTCATCGGTCGTCCTGCCGCGAGGGTCGGCGGCCTGTGACAGGGTTGAGCCCCCGCACCCGACCGGAGACCCACACGCCCCATGCCGACGACCGCGCCCGCACCGACCGTCACGACCGGAACTCTCGCCAGCCAGCGCCCGCACCGCGCGGCCCGGGTGGAGGACCGGTGGCGCGCCGTCGTCGCCCGCTTCCAGAAGGCACGGGGGTGGCGCCCGCGCGTCGAGCCGTTCTCGGGCTACGGCAGCACGCGCCGGGTGCGGGTGCTCGGTCGCGTGCTCCTCGCGAGCCCGGCGTACGACCCGGCGACCACGGCGGACCGCCGTGGCTGGCGGTACTTCTTCACAGCCCCGGCACCGCGCGAGGAGGTGCGCATCCACGTGGGCGACGTGGTCGTGGACGTCGTCTCCGACCGTGGCGGCTACGTGGACGTCATGGTCGACGTCGCGCTCTCCCCGGGGTGGCACGGCGTGGTCCTCCGGCCGTCGTCGGGCGACGTCGCGACGGGATACGTGCTGGTCGTGGCGGACGGGCGCCGCCTGGGCGTCGTCTCCGACATCGACGACACCGCGATGGTGACCGCCGTGCCACGACCGTTCCTCGCGGCGTGGAACACCTTCGTGCGGCACTCGAACGCGCGGGTTCCCGTCCCGGGCATGGCCGTGCTCTACCAGGGCATCGCGGCGGCGCACCCGGGCACCCCGTTCGTGTACGTCTCGACCGGCGCGTGGAACACGGCGGCGAACCTTCGCCGGTTCCTCCAGCGCAACGGCTTCCCGCCCGGCCCGCTCCTCCTCACCGACTGGGGTCCGACCAACACGGGCTGGTTCCGCAGCGGGCGCGAGCACAAGAACGGTTCGATCGACCGGCTCGTGCGCGAGCTCGGTGACGTGGACTGGCTGCTGGTCGGCGACGACGGCCAGCACGACCCCGAGATCTACGCGCGCGCCGCACGCCTGTACCCGGACCACGTGGCCGCGATCGGGATCCGCCAGCTCACGCCCACCCAGCAGGTCCTGTCCCACGGTTCGCCGCTGCCGACGCCCGGGGACGACGCGCAGCGTGCCGAGCGCGAGTCGCCCGTCCCCGTGGCGGCCGGGCCCGACGGCGTGACGCTCGCCCGGTCGCTCGCCGCGGCTCTGGCGGACCACGGCCGCTGAGCGCGCACCGGACCGTGGTGGGAGGCTGGTCCGCATGACCACCGACGACGGGGTGCGCGGCACGGAAGGGCTCGGCGACGACGCCGTCGCCGCAGCGACCGGACAGGCGCGGGCGGACTGGTTCGCGCTGCTCGACGCGCAGGACGCGACGACCTGGAGCCAGGAGCGCATCGCGGCGTGGCTCGTCGAGGCGCAGGGCGTCGACACCTGGTGGGCACAGTCGCTCGCCGTCGCGTACGGGCAGGAGCGCGGCCTGCCGAGGTAGGACGGCATCGGAGACGAGCTCCGTGCGGGTCCTGAGATGCCGACCACGCAGGGCAGTGATTGCCTGAGGTAATGAGCTCCTCGGAACCCGTCCTCCCTGAATCGTCGAACGACCCCGAGCGGCCGCCACGCCGCACCTGGCCGTGGATCGTCCTGACGGTCGCCGCCGTCCTCGTGATCGCCCTGGTCGTGTGGCTCGTCGCACGCCCCTCGGACTCCGCGCCGACCGCACCGCCGTCGTCCGCCGCGACCGACGGACCCACGTCGTCCCCGTCCGACGACACGTCCGACGACCCATCCGACGGGGCGTCCGACGACGCGACGACCGAACCGGCCGCGCAGGGCTGCCCCGCTGCGGGCGACGGCGTCCCGGACGGGGCGGGGACGCACGAGGTCGTGGACGTCGACGGTGACGGCGAGCCAGACACGGCGTGGATCACCGCGGGGGCCGACCGCGCGTTCGGCATCACGACCGCGTCCGGCGCGACGTTCTCCGCCCCGATCGAGTCGGCGAGCCCGCAGCCCGCGAGCGCCGTCGTGAACGTCGTCGCCGCCGGGGACGGGACGGCGCCGGTCGCGCTGGTCGACACGGGCCGAGAGGTGCTCCTGTTCTCCACCGCGGGATGCGCCGTGACGCCGACGCAGAACGCCCAGGGCGAGGCGTACACGTTCGACAAGGGATTCACGGGCTTCGGAACGGGCGTCGGCTGCACCGAGGAGGGCGGCGAGCTGCGCCTCGCCGGGCTGAACGCGGTCCCGTCCGACGACGGCACGACCTTCACGGTGAGCCGCACCTTCGTGGACCTGGACGCCGACGCGGCCACGGCGACCAACGGCGACGAGGAGACGGTCGCCGAGGACGCCGCCCCGGACGACCCCGTCGTCACCACCGCGCAGGAGACGAGCTGCGGCGACCTCGTCGCCGGCCAGGACGGCCCGGTGGAGCCGCAGTCCTGAGCGAACCCGCCGTCGAGCACGACCTGAGGGTCGCCAACGGTGAGTTGGCGACCCTCAGGTCGTGCTCGACGCGGTGTCAGCGGAGTCAGCAGAGTCAGCGGAGTCAGCGGAGTCAGCGGAGGCCGCACGCCCGGCACTCGCCACGGCGGCGGAGCCAGTACGCGTAGGTCGCGGCGCCCAGGGCGACTGACCAGAGCGGCCACAGGAGCGTCGGCCCGACGGCGCCCCACTGGTCCGCGCTCAGCCGCAGCGCCGACTCGCTGAACCCCAGCGCGTACATCGACAGTCCCGCCGGGAGGACTGCGACGGCGACGATCGAGGCCGGCACGACGGCCAGCTTGACCGGCACGCGCCGCCCGGCGAGCCCGACCATCCAGCGCGGGAACACCTCGCCCCAGCGCTGGAACAGGCCGAGCGTGAGGACGGCACCGAGGAGCGCGAAGCCGCCCAGGCCCAGCGCGGCGAGCCAGCCGTCGTCCCCGGCGAGGGACGCGACGTCGTCGGGCGAGAAGCCGAGCGGGATGCCGAGCACCCACGCGATGCGGGTCACGGCGTAGAACGCGGGGATCGCCGCGGCGACGAGCGCGGCGACGCGGCCCCAGCGCGCGGCGGACGCCGGCATGGTCCAGGCGGGGTCCGGATCATACGAGCCCTCGGGCCGGCGGCCGCACGACTCGCACGCCCCGGCGGAACGCCGCGTGAAGCGCAGGGCCGACGCCGTCAGCAGCGTGGCACCCGCGAGGCTCGCCACCTGCACCATGACGCCCGGCGTCACGAACTCGGCGAACGCGGCGCGCATCACCGGGTCGAACGGCGCCATGATCATCGTGACCGGCAGGTAGCCGAGCCGCGCGAGGATCGCCGCGTCGGCGAGCGCGAGCGCGGCCGTGACGACGACGACGGTCGCGACGACCGTCGTGACGCGCAGCCCGCGCGCGACGGGACGCTCCCGCCCACCACGCCAGGTCCACAGGGCGAGCACCGCGCCCACGAGCGCGAGGACGGCGACCCACGGGTTGAGGGCGCTCGCGGGGAGCGCGGTGAGGGCACCGAAGCCGGAGTCGCTCGCGTCGCCCACGGGCAGCGTCCCGCCGGACAGGGTGACGACGAGCGCGATCGCGGCTCCGACCCCCCACCACAGGGCGGCGACCGGTCCGATCCAGCGCCCGCGCCCGGGGTGGTCTGGTCCGTGTCGGTGGGCCGGCCCGCGCGGGTCGGGCTCGTCGGGGACGGTGCGGACGACGGGTGGGCTCGGGGTGCGGTTGCTCATGCCTCGAGCCTCGTCCGGCCCGGCGCAGCCCGGATCACCCGCCCCGGTGACGTCCCTCCCCCGTGCGGGTGACCGCGGTCGCGAGGGTTGCGTCAGTCTCGGGCCACGGACTCCCGCAGGGCGCGGAACGCGCCCGTCGACCAGAGCGCGAGAGCCACGAGCACAGGCTGGAAGAACAGCCGTCCGAACCGCTTCGCGTCCGTGTCGAGGCCGAACCCGTCCGTGCCCTCCAGCCACTGCCCGACGTTGCCTGGGAAGATCACGACGAAGAACGCGGCGGCGACCAGGCCCACGGCCACCTTCCACCGCGACAGCACGACGAGCGAGCTGCCCAGCGCGATCTCGACCGCCCCGGACGCGAGGACGGTCACGTCGTCGTCGATCGGGAACCAGGCGGGCACCTGCGCCTGGAACTCCTCGCGCGCGACCGTGAGGTGGCTGACGCCGGCGCCGACGAGCGCGAGGCCCAGCGCGACACGCGTGATCGTGGCGGGGACGGAGGTGCGGGTGGGACGCGTGAGCACGGAGAGATCCATGCCGTCGATCCTCGCACCGGTCGGCGATCCACGACCATCGCGGACGGTCCGCCTCGAGTACCCGACCAGGTACGTGCGGCTTCCCCCGGGCAGCGGTCCGGACGGGCGATCGGCGCTCTCGGGACCGATGATGGTGAGGTGATCACCTCGGGGGAACCGCGGTCGGTCGCCCTCGACGGCGACCGACACGCTGCGCACCGGACAGGGTGGTCCGTGGTCGACCGGCGCGACGCCGCCCCCACCGCATGGACGGTCTCCCTCTCCCGCGCTCCCCGTCGCGTCGTCGCCCGGCACTTCTTTGCCATCTGGAGCTACCCGCTCTCCCTCTCCGTCGTGCTGGGCAGGCACGGCTGGTTCCGCAGCGACGACGGACGGACGGTCGCGATGCTGCGGCGCCAGCCGCCGAGCGAGTGGACCGCGCCGATCGTCGTCCTGATCGTCGTGGTTGCGAGCCAGGTCGTGATGCGCGTGGTCGCCGCGGTGGTGGGGCCGACCGTCGTGATGCTGGTGATGGTCGTTCTCCTGATCTATCTCGCGATCGCCGGTGTCGGCCGGTGGTGGCACGGCCGGGAGCTCACCACGCGGGCGGAACGCCGCGGGCTCTTCCGCCTCGGCGGGGTGCCCCGTGCCGGTTGGACGCTCACCGTCGACTGCCGACCGCCCGGGACGCCGCCGTGGGACGCGGTCGACGGCCTGCTGTCGGCCCGGGTGCCACCGTCGGACAGCGTCGGCACGGAGGCGCGCTCGGAGAGTGCGCAGCGTGAGCTCGAGCAGATCGGCTTCGCCACGACGCGCGGAGAGAAGGGACATATGGAGCGCGTCCAACCGGCACCCGAGTGATCAGTCCGAGCGGCGGCCTACCGGCGTACCCCGTTGACCGAGCGGCCCGGCTACCGAGCGGCACTCAGTCGTCAGGCGCCCTCGTCTCGCCCGAGACGACGTTGCCATCACCATCTCTCGGCTTCTCGAATGCTGCGGCGACGACCTGACCCACGCCACACAGCGAGAGGAGAATCCCCAGCACGAGCTGCAGTCGGCTGTCGGCGATCAGTGCCTGGACCACGCCGATGACGGCGAGCGCCGCCCCGAGGACCTGAAGAAACGTGCGGAGGCTCATCGGTCTCTGGCCGCCTTCCCGGCGTGGTCGCGAACGAGCCGCTCGGAGCCCTTTGTCATCTGCCAGATGTTGTAGACGCTGAGCACCGAGAGCAGGGGAACGAGAAGGATCCACCATTCCGAGCCGTCCGCAACCAACCACACCGCTCCGCCGCAGACGGCCACTGCCACGAGGATCGCGATCACCCGCAGCGCGACCTTGTGGCGCGCGTTGAACCGGTGGAGCCTGGTCGGTTCGTCGAACACCATGTCGGTCACTCGTTTCGGGAGGAGCACCGGAGGAAGCGGAGCCACGCGGACGATCTCGCCCGCCCGCCGTCGGACAATGCCGTCCCCCCGAGTATCCGACCGTTCGCGGGACGACGCCACCATCGGCACGGCTTCGCATGCTCGTCAACCGGCCCGGACGAACCCCGACTCGTAGGCGCGGACCACCGCCTGCGTGCGGTCCCGCACGCCGAGCTTCGCGAGGACGTTGCCCACGTGCGTGCGCACGGTCTCGACCCCGAGGTAGAGATCGCCCGCGATCTCGGCGTTGGACAGTCCCGTCGCCATGAGCCGCAGCACCTCGCCCTCGCGCTCGGTGAGCCGCGCGTCGCGCAGCTCGTCCCCCGCGGGCGGCCGCGCGGTCGCGAGGCGGCGCACCGCATCGGGGAACAGCAGCGACTCACCTCGCGCGACGACGCGGACCGCCTGCACGAACTCCTCCGGCCGCGCGCGCTTGAGCAGGAACCCGTGCGCCCCGGCGCGCAGTGCGTCGAGCACGTGGTCGTCGTTCTCGAACGTCGTCACGACGAGCACGCGCGGCGGCGGGTCGCGTTCGAGCAGCGCCCGCGTCGCGGCGATCCCGTCGACGCGCGGCATGCGGACGTCCATGAGCACGACGTCGGGCCGTACCGCCTCGACGAGGCCCGGGACCTCGACGCCGTCCCCGGCCTCGCCGACCACGTCGAGGTCCGGCTCAGCCTCGAGGATCGCGCGCAGACCCGTCCGGACCAGGGGCTCGTCGTCGACGAGCACCACACGGATGTGCTCTGTCCGCGTCATCGCTCGACCCCTCCCCCGCCAGACCCGCCGAGAGGGAACGTCGCGCGCACGACCCAGGTACCGGCGTCGGGCACCGATCCTGGCTCAGCAACCTCAGCAACCTCAGCGACGTCGACGGGCCCGGCGAAGAAGTCGCCGCGCAACAGGCGCACCCGCTCGGCCATGCCGGCGATCCCTCGCCCGCCACCCGCCGGGCGACGCACTCCGGGCCCGACGGGGTTGCGGATCTCGACCCGCAGCGCCGCCGGTGGATCGGCCGTCGTCCCCACCTGGACGTCCACGGGGGCACCGGGGGCGTGGCGCAGCGCGTTCGTCAGCGCCTCCTGGACGACCCGGTAGGCCTCGCGCGACGTCGCAGGGGCCACATCCTGCCCCGCGCCGGGAGCCACCTCCCGCACCTCGGCGCCGGCCAGGCGTGCGTCGTCGAGCAGCGTGTCCAGGTCGGCGAGCGTGCGGGCGGGGTGACGGTCCGGGCCGGCCGAACCTGTCCGCAGCAGGCCGAGGACGTGGTCGAGGTCCGCCATGGCGGTGCGCCCGGTCTCCTCGATCGCGGTGAGCGCGCGCCGGGCCGCGTCCGGGTCGGTCGCAAGGAGGCGCGACGCCGCGGCCGCCTGGAGCGTGGTGACCGTCAGCGCGTGGCCGACGGAGTCGTGCAGGTCGCGCGCAAGCCGACCCTGCTCCGCCGCACGGTCGGCGGCGGCTTCGAGCTCGGCGATCCGCTCGGACTGGTCGGGCCCGAGCAGCGGCCACGCCGCCTGGCGCAGCAGCGCGCGCGCACCCGCCGCGACGTACGGGAGGACGAGCAGCAGCGCGAGGGCGACGATCGCCAGCGCCCACACGCCGGCCCAGGCGGGCACGAGCTCCCACGGCCGCCAGCTCGTGAGCAGGACCGGCTCCACACCGAGCGCCGACAGGACGAGCTGGGTCGCGACCGGGACCGCGAGCAGGACGACGACCAGCACCCCCGCACCCAGCGTCAGGTGCAGGCCGTACCAGGCCGCGGCCCGCCACCGGGTCGCCGCGCCCGGCGCGTCACCTGAGGTCCTGCTGGCGGGCGCCGGGACATCGACGTCGAGGAACGTCCGCACCGCCGCGATCTCCAGCGCCCGCACCGGGGCGAGGAACGGTGGGGTGCAGGCGATCACCGCGGAGATCGCCGCGAGGACCGCGGCGGCCACCCGCGGAGTCTGCTCCGACGCGAACATCTGCACGAACCCCGTCGCCAGCACGACGTAGGCACCCGCGACGACCCCGCCGATCACGAGGTAGACACCCGCCCGCACCGTGGCCGCGTCGTGCAGCGGCGCGACCACGCGACGCCACCGGTCCCCGCGGACCCGGGGACCGTCGTCGTGCATCATGAGCCCATCCTGCCCACCGCAGGTCGCGGGCGCCTCCCCCGCCCGGGTGAGGGACGACGTCGGACACCGGCCGGCACGCCGGACATCCCGCGCGCGCGGCCCCTGGCGCTGGTCCACTGGTCCCATGGCCGGGTTCTGGTGGGGGCTGCTCGCGAGCTCGTCGTTGCTGATCGGCGCCGCGATCGTGCTGTGGCGGCCGCCGGGCAAGCGCGCGATCGGGCTCATCATGGCGTTCGGCGCGGGCGTGCTCATCAGTGCGGTCGCGTACGACCTCGTGGAGGACGCGTCGCGCAGCGCGAGCGGGTGGGTGCTGCTCGCGGGGCTCGCGGGAGGGGCGCTGACCTTCTTCGTCGGCGACCTGCTGATCGACCGGTGGGGCGGCAACGGGCGCAAGCGGTCGACGGGCGAGCAGTCCAACGGGTCCGGCGGCGCGATCGCGCTCGGGACGGTGCTCGACGGGATCCCCGAGTCCGTCGTGCTGGGCTCGACGCTCGTCGGGGGCAACGGCGTGAGCGTCGCGATGCTCGCGGCCGTGTTCCTGTCCAACCTGCCCGAGGCGATGTCCGCGACGTCGGGCCTGGTGAAGGCGGGGACGTCGAAGAGCCGGCTCTGGATCCTGTGGGGCAGCACGACGGCGGTGTCCGCGGTCGCGGCGGGAGTGGGCTACCTGGCGCTGGGCTCGGCGTCGGGCGCGACCGTCGCTGTGGTCCAGGCGTTCGCCGCGGGCGCGCTGCTGACGATGCTCGTGGACACGATGATCCCGGAGGCGACCGAGTCCGGCGGACCGGTGACCGGGCTGGTGACGGTGCTCGGCTTCGCGACGGCGTTCGGCCTGAGCTCGCTGGGCGGCTGACGAGAACGCCACCACGCGCCGTCGGGCAGGAGGTCAGGCGGCGAGGTCCTGGCCGCTGAGGCGGTGGATGGACGACATGACCTCGTCCGTCAGCTCGCGACGCGCCTGGGCCGGCCGGGCGCCCGACGTGATCTGACGCTGCGGGTCGATGGGCGTGCCGAAGCTCACCTCGACACGGTGGATGCGCGGGAACCGCGCCCCCACCGGCTGCACCTTGTCCGTGCCGCGAACGGCGACCGGGACCACGGGCGCGTGGCCGGCGAGCGCGAGCCACGCGACACCGGTGTGCCCCTTGTGCAGCTTCCCGTCGCGCGAGCGCGTCCCCTCGGGGTAGATGCCGAACGCGCCACCGCGCTGCAGCACCTCGAGAGCGTCCTCGAGCGAGCGTTGGCCCGCCCGCGCGTCGTCGCGCTGCACGGGGATCTGGCCCATCGTGGTGAAGAACCAGCGGGAGATCCGGCCCTTGAGCCCACGGCCCTCGAAGTACTCCGCCTTGGCGAGGAACGTGACGTGGCGCGGGGCCACGATCGGGATGAGGAGCGAGTCGATGAACGACAGGTGGTTGCTCGCGAGGATGACCGCGCCGTTGCGTGGGATGTTGTTCCGCCCGGTCACCTGAGGTCGCAGCAGCACGTACGCGAGCAGCGACAGGATGAGCCTCAGGAACCGGTAGGTCATCCGTTCATTGTGCACCGTCCGCCGTGCACGCCTGTGCACGCCCCGGCGGTCGCCGTGTCCGCTCTCGCTGGCGCGGGGCACGACGACGCCCCGGGACCGGGCGAGGTCGTCGCTCGGTCCCGGGGCGGCGGCGGGCACGGCGCTGTGCCGCGGCGGCCGGTCCGGCGTCGTCGCTAGGAGCTCGACCGGTCCGACGGCGTCCCGTCGGGGCGGGGACGGTTCGACTTGTTGAGGATGCCGTCGTCGTCGAGGTCCGCCAGGTCGTCGTCGTCCACGGAGCTCGCACCACGCTCGGCGCCCGCCGCGAAGACGGACGGGTCCGGCGGCGTGCCCGCCTTGATGTGGTTGAACAGGATGTTCAGCAGGATCGCCATGATCGCGGCCGAGCTGATGCCGGAGTGGAAGATGATGCCGAACCAGTCGGGGAACTGGTCGTAGAAGTCGGGCTTGGCGATCGGGATCATGCCGAACGAGATCGACGCCGCGACGATGATGAGGTTCATCGAGTTGGAGTAGTCGACCTTGGCGAGCGTGCGGATGCCCGACGCCGCGACCGACCCGAAGAGGACGATGCCGGCCCCGCCGAGCACCGGGGTCGGGACCGCCGCGACGACCCGGCCCAGGACGGGCAGCAGACCGAGGACGACGAGGATGCCGCCGCCGGCCGCGACCACGAATCGCGACTTGATGCCGGTGATCGCGACCAGGCCGACGTTCTGCGCGAACGCGGACTGCGTGAACGAGCCGAAGAACGGCGAGACGACGGACGACGCCATGTCGGCGCGCAGGCCGTTCGCGATCCGCTTGCGGTCGACCTTCGTCTCGACGATCTCGCCGACGGCGATGATGTCCGCCGTCGTCTCGGTGAGCGTCACGAGGATGACGATGAGCATCGAGACGATCGCCGCGATCTCGAACGTCGGTGCGCCGAACCCGAGGAAGCTCGGGAACGCGGCGACGGGACCGTCACCGACGCCCGAGAAGTCGGCCATGCCCAGGACCAGCGCGACGACCGTGCCGAGGACGATCGCGATGAGGATCGACAGGCGCGAGATGGTGCCGCTGCCCACCTTGGACAGCAGGATCACGATCGCGAACGTGAGCGCGGCGAGGCCGATGTTGCTCACCGAGCCGTAGCCCTCGGCCTCGGCGTTGCCGCCCATCGCCCAGTTCGCGGCGACGGGCATGAGCGTGAGGCCGATCGTCGTGATGACGACGCCCGTGACCACCGGCGGGAAGAACCGGATGATCTGCGCGAAGAACGGGGTGATGAGCAGCCCCACCGCCGAGGCGACCATGACCGCGCCGAGAACGCCCGGGATGCCACCGCCCCCACCGACGATCGCGACCATCGTCGACACGCCGGCGAACGACACGCCCTGCACCAGCGGGAGCTGCGAGCCGAAGAACGGGATGCCGAGCGTCTGCAGGATCGTCGCGAGACCGCCCATGAACAGCGACGCGGCGACGAGCGTCCCGATCTCCGCCCCGGTGAGGCCGGCAGCCGACCCGACGATCAGCGGTGGGGCGATGATGCCCCCGTACATGGTGAGCACGTGCTGGAACCCGTAGCCGAACGTCGCGCCCAGGGGAAGGCGCTCGTCCTCGGGTCGTACCTGCACGGAACCTGCCGTCTGGGCCGGTTCGTTCATAGCGGACCTCCTCGTCGCTATTTTCCGCTGAGCGGAAATGCACTTCCACTATTCGAACTCTCAGTGTGACGTGTGTCAAGTCCCTGAGAGCAACAAGCCCGTGGCCTGCGCCGATGCGTCAGCCCGCGACCAGCCGACGGGCCGCCGTGGAGTGCTCGGCGATGAGCGCGCCGAGGTCGAGACCCGGGATCGCGCCGTCGACCACGCGCCACTCGCCGCCCACCATGACCCGGTCTGCCCGGTCTGCGCCGCACAGCAGGAGCGCCGCGACCGGGTCGTGGGTCCCGGAGAACCGCAGCTCGTCGAGCCGCCACAGCGCGAGGTCCGCCTGCTTGCCGACCGCGAGCACGCCGACGTCGTCGCGCCCCAGCACCCGCGCGGAACCGCGCGTCCCCCACCCGAGCGCCCGCGTGACGGGGATGTCCGCGCCGTACTTCAGCCGCTGGAGGTACAGCGCCTGGCGGGCCTCGAGGATCATCGTCGACGCGTCGTTCGACGCCGAGCCGTCGACCCCCAGCCCGACGGGCGCGCCCGCGTCCTCGAGCTCCACGGCCCGGGCGATGCCGGACGCGAGGCGCATGTTCGACGTCGGGCAGTGCGCGACGCCGGTCCCCGACGCCCCGAGCCGGCGGATCTCCTCGTCGTCGAAGTGGATGCCGTGGCCCAGCCACGCACGGTCGGTGAGCCACCCGACCGACTCGAGGTAGTCGACCGTGCGCATCCCGAAGCGCTCGCGGCAGAAGTCCTCCTCGTCGATCGTCTCGGCGAGGTGGGTGTGCAGGCGCACGTCCAGCTCCTCGGCGAGCGCCGCGCTCTCGCGCATCGCGTCGGTCGTGACGGAGAAGGGCGAGCAGGGCGCGAACGCGATCTGGACCTGAGCGCCGGGGCCGCGCTCGTGGAAGGTGTCCACGAGCCGACGCGAGTCCTCGAGGATGACGTCGAGGCTCTGGACCACGGACTGGGGCGGCAGACCGCCGTCGTCCTGGCCGAGGGTCATGGAACCGCGCGTGAGGGTGGCCCGCATGCCCAGGCGACGCACGGCCTCGACCTGGATGTCGATCGCGTCGTCGAGGCCCGCGGGGAACACGTAGTGGTGGTCGGCGGCGGTGGTGCAGCCGGACAGGAGGAGCTCGGCGAGCGCGACGGTCGTCGCGAGCTCGTGGTCGCGCGGCGTGAGGCGCGCCCAGACCGGGTAGAGGTTCTGCAGCCACGGGAAGAGCGGTGCGTCGGCGACCGGCCCCCAGGCGCGCGTGAGGGTCTGGTAGAAGTGGTGGTGGGTGTTGATCAGCCCGGGCGTGAGCACGTGCTGCGACGCGTCGAACGTCTCGTCGGCCGGCGTCGCGGGCGAGCCGCCTGCGGCGACCACCTCCACGACCACCCCGTCCCCGACGACGACGCCGCCGCGCGCGTCCGGCGCGTCGGGGCGGTCGTCGGCGGTGAAGACGCCGAGCGGGTTGCGGATCCACGTCCTGGTCATGATGCCTCCTGGTGGCTGGTGCCTCACCGAGCGCCGTCCGGCGCAGCGGTGCGCCGGCTCAGTGGTCCTGTCTGCCGATCCAGGTGCCGGGCGTGCAGTGCATCGGGTGTGCGGTGCACGCGCCACGGCTGCTGCGACGGTAGGCACCGCACGCCCGTCGCGTCAACCGTGCGCCGGGATGGGATCATGCACCGGTGAACCCCTACGCGGACCTCGTCCCGGTCTTCGTCGTCGCGCTCGTCGCACCGCTCGTCGCCAACCTCATGCCGGTCCGGACCCGGGTGCCGCAGGTCGTGCTGCTCCTGCTCGGCGGGGTGATCATCGGACCGCAGCTCATGGACGCGTCCGACCCGGCGTCGGTCGAGCTGCTGTCCGACCTCGGGATGGGCTTCCTGTTCCTCCTCGCGGGATACGAGCTCGAGCCGAGCCTGCTGCGCCAGCGGGTGGGTCGGCGTGCTGGCGGGGCGTGGGTGACGTCGTTCGCCCTCGCCGGCGCGGCCATGCTGCTGCTGCCCGGGCAGCAGCCGACCGAGCTGCTCACCGCTGGTGCGATCGCGCTGACGACGACGGCGCTCGGCGTGGTCCTGCCCATCCTCAAGGAGGACGGCCGGCTCGACGGCAGGCTCGGCCGGTCGGTCATGGTGCTCGGCGCGTTCGGCGAGCTCGGACCGATCGTGGCCATGGCGCTGCTGCTCGGGACCCGCAACTCGGGGGCCGCGACAGCCCTTCTCGTGCTGTTCGCCGTCCTCTCCCTCGCGATCGCGGCGATCCCCGAGCGCTTCACGAGCCAGCGTGGCCGGTTCCTCATGTCGCTGTCCGAGCACGGCACCGGCCAGAGCACCCTGCGCCTGACGGTCCTGCTCCTGGTCGGCCTGCTGGCGCTCGCCCAGTCGCTCGGGTTCGACGCCGTGCTCGGCGCCTTCGTCGGCGGCATGGTGCTGCGGCGCTGGGCGCCGGGCAACGTCGTCGCGCTCGAGAAGAAGCTCGAGGCGGTGGCGTGGGGCGTGTTCATCCCCGTGTTCTTCGTGAGCTCGGGCATGGCGCTCGACGTGGACTCGATCGTCGCGAACCCCGTGCTGCCGTTCGCCTTCCTGGCCGCGATGCTTCTGGTGCGGGGCGGCCCCGTGCTGCTGTGGTTCCGCCGGGAGCTGCCACGCACCGAGCGGGTCCAGGCGGCGCTGTACTCGACGACGACGCTCCCGCTGCTCGTCGCCCTCACGGAGATCGCGGTCGAGGACGGGTCGATGCCGACCGACATCGGCGCCGCCCTCGTCGGTGCGGGCGTCGTGTCGGTCATCATCCTGCCGATGGTCGCGAGCCGGCTGGGTTCCCGGGGTTCCGGCGACGCCGAGGGCGCGCCGGGCGACGCCGGTCCGGCGGACGGGCCGCGGCGCCCGGACGACGAGCGCCGCGACCCTCCCAACGACGGGATCGTCGACACGGTCTGACGACCGCGGGACTGCGCCGGTCAGGAGACAGTCAGGCGGCCGTCAGAGCGTCCACCGCTGGGGCACCCCGCCGTGGCAGTTCCAGGTCTGGAGCTTCTGCCCGTCGCGCAGCGGTTCCCCGGCCGTCGCGTCGAGGCACAGGCCGGACTGCGGGTTGCGCAGCGCCTTGCTCCCGGCGTCGTAGGCCCACTTCTGGGCTCCGGTCCCGTTGCACGTCCACAGCTGGACGGCGGCGCCGGCCGTCGTGGAGCCTCCGCTCACGTCGAGGCACTTGCCGAGGGCGCGCACGGTGCCGTCGGACCCGCGCGTCCAGCTCTGCGCGGCGTTGCCGTTGCACGACACGATCTGCACCTGGTTGCCGTTGCTCGCGTCGGCCCACGGCACGTCGACGCACATGCCGTTGGCGGCACGGATCGTCCCCGTGCCCGTCGGCAGCGCACCTCCGCCGCCCCCGCCGCCGCCGGAGCCCGCGCCGTTGTCGTACACGCGCACGTGGTCGACCTTCATCTGCTGCGGGAACGGGGTGGACCCGTCCGGGTAGCCGGGCCAGTTCCCGCCTACGGCCACGTTGAGGATGATGAAGAAGTCGTGGTCGAAAGCCCACGGGTTGCCGCGCGTGTCCGCCGTCGTGAGGGTCTGGTACGGCTGGCCGTCCACGAGCCAGGTGATGGAGCCGGGCTTCCAGTCGACGGCGAACGTGTGGAAGTCGTCCGCGAACGACCAGCCCTGCGGGTGCTGGAAGGTGCCGGTGATCGGGTTCCCGCCCGAGTAGCCCGGGCCGTGCAGGGTGCCGTGCACGAGGTGCGGCTCGTAGCCGACGTTCTCCATGATGTCGATCTCGCCCGACGCCGGCCAGCCGACGCTGCCGATGTTCCCGCCGAGCATCCAGAACGCGGGCCAGATCCCCTGCCCGCGCGGGATCTGGATGCGCGCCTCCACACGGCCGTACCGCGGCTGGTACTTGCCCGCCGTCGTCATCCGGGCGGACGTGTACGACCCGTTCGCCTCCTTGCGGGCCGTGATGACGAGGTTGCCCGCGCCGTCGAGCGCCGAGTTGGAGCGCGACGTCGTGTAGTTCTGCAGCTCGTTGTTCCCCCAGCCGCTCGCTCCGGTCTCGTGGTTCCACCGGCCGGCGTTCGGAGCCGAGCCCGCGGCGCCGTCGAACTCGTCGGACCAGATCACGTCACCGGGTGCGGCGGCGAGGGAGACGGTCGGCGTGACCGCGGCCGGGACCGACGCCGCGGAGGCCGGGACGGCGAGCGCGGTGGCCGACGCCGTCAGCGCGGCGAGCCCGACGACCGCGACGGCTCCGCGGAGGCGTGGACGCCAGGGCCGGTGGCGCCTGCGGGCGACGCGGGCGTCGGCTCGAGGGACGGTGGTGCGGGACAGGGAACTGCGTCGTGCGGGGTGCATCGAACCTCCGTGTCCGGCGGCTGCGGCGTCGCACACGTCGCATTCCGCCTGCGTCGCCCTCGGCGCAGCTCACGTTCGGTGCGGCTCTGCACCGGGGCCCGGGGCCGCTCGTCGGCCCTGTCGACCCTGACCCTATGAGCCTCTGCGGAGTTCGTGCAAGCGCTCCCACACCGTGCGCGGGAGCGCTCCCCCGCCGCAGGCCGCGCCCGCCTCACGGAGGACGGGCGCGGCGTCGGGCGTCAGGGAGCCGTCACGAGGTAGTCGTCCGCGTCGTCGTCCCAGGCCAGGGCGACCGCCCCGGCCGCCTGCGCCGCCTTGCAGAACTGGAGGAACCCGCGGTACCCGAGGGCCTTCTCGCTGAAGTCGGGGCGCTTCTTGCGGATGGCGTTCTTCAGGCCGGAGAGCGCGGCGGAGCCGCCCTCGTCCTGGACGACGCTGCGCAGGAGCGCGAACGTCGAGTCGGAGTCGCCCTGCGCCGGGAGCGAGACCTCCGGGTCTCCCGTCGCGGGTCCCGGGGAGAGCTCGACGAACCCGCGGTCGGCGAGGAAGTGCACGAACTCGCCGAACGTGCGGAACCCGTAGTCGGCCTCGCTGAACGTCGGGTCCTTGCGCAGCAGCGTGCGCTTGAGGACCGACGCCGTCACCGCGCCGCCCGTGGACTTGGCGAGGTCCGCGAGGGTCTGCGCGACACGGACCTCCATCGGCAGGTCCTCGCCCGCGGGCTCGTCGTCGTGCTCGACGTCGTGCGCGGTGTCGTCCGACGGCGCACGGCTCGCCGCGACGGGTTCGGCTGCCGAGGTGGTCTCACCGTCGACCTCGGCGGCCTCCGTCGTGACGGGCTCGCCGCGACGGGAGCTGCGGCCGACCGCCTCGCCCAGCTCGGCGAGCGCCGCCGCCGGGGTCTCGGTCTGCGGCTCGGCGAGCTCCGTGGCCGGCTCCGCGGGCTTCTTCCGGCCGCCGCCCCGACCGGACCGCTTCGGCCTGGCCCCGGGGATGGTGACACCGGCACGGACCGAGCGCGGCGCGGGCTCGTCGGGGACGTCGACCCCCTCGAGCCGGTCGTAGAAGAGGAACTCGTCGCACGCGGGCGGGAGCAGGCGGGACGTCGACTTCTCGACCCCGACCCCGATGACGCGCTTGTTGAGCTCGCGCAGCTTGTGCACGAGCGGGGAGAAGTCCGAGTCGCCCGTGCACATGACGAACGTCGAGATGTAGTCGCGCTCGAACGACATCTCGATCGCGTCGACGACCATCTTGATGTCGGCCGCGTTCTTGCGCGACGCCCCCATGCGCTGCGGCATCTCGATGAGCTCGACCTGGTGCCGGGTCAGGGAACGCCGGTCCTCGTCGAAGTACGACCAGTCCGCGTACGCGCGGCGGACCACGACCCGCCCGCGCGCGGCGAGCGCGTCCGCGATCGGGCCGAAGTCGAAAGCCATCCCACCCAGGTGCTCGCGCGCACCCAGCGCAAGGTTCTCGTAGTCGATGAAGACGGCCAGGCGTTCTTCCAGTTCCATGACCCGAGCCTAGGCCCCGCGGACATCCGGTGCGGGTTCGGGATCGGGACGGACCGTCAGCCCGACGCGCGGCCCGGCCCCGCGTCGTCGGGCAGCCTGGGCCCCTGGCGAGGACCGGCGTCGCCGGGCGGGCCCGGCTCGTCGGGCGGGCGCGACCCGTCGTCGGTGTGCGCGAACGCGTCGCGGACCATGACGGTCACGGGCGCCGAGAGCATCGCGCCGAGCAGGCCGGCGAGCGCGGCGCCCACGATGGTCGAGGCGAGGTTCACGATGGGGTGGAGCCGCAGCCGGTCGCTGGACAGCTTGGTGAGCACGAGCGTCTGGACCACGCTCTGCACGACCAGGACGACCACGAGCAGCCACAGCGCGGTGGCGGGCCCCTCCGCGCCGAGCGCGATGAGCACGGCGAACGCGCCGGAGAAGATCGCGCCGATGTAGGGGATGAAGGACGTCACGAACGTGACGAGCGCGATCGAGAACGGGAGCGGGACGTCGAGCAGGAGCGCGGCGGCTCCGATGAGCACGGCGGTGAGCGCGCTCGACGCGGTGAGCGCCCCGAAGTAGCGGCCGAGCGTCGTCGTCGCCTCGCCCAGCACCACGACGCCGGCGGTCCGTCCGACCCGCGTGAACCGCGCGAGCGCGGACTCGATCCGCGACCAGTCGGCGAGGACGTAGTAGAGGAAGAACACCGCGATGCCCGTCCCGACCACGAACGCGGCGACGCTCGAGAACACGCTGCCGAACGCGCCGGCGATCCCCCCGATCGCCTCCCTCGTGCCGTTCGTGACCGTCCCGGGCGACACGTCGATCACGGACTGGTCGGCGTCGATCCGGGCGTCGAGCTCCGCGAGCCCGGTCGAGACCCGCTCCCCGATCTCCTCCGACTGGTCGATCACCCCCACCACCGTGATCCACAGGGCGACCACCAGCACGGCCGCGAGCCCCAGGAGCACGACGAACGCCCCCACCCCGCGAGGGACGCCGATCCGCTGCATCCGGTCCACGAGCGGGTGCAGCAGGACCCCGAGCACTGCGGCGACCACGAGCGGGACGACGAGCCCGGACAGCGCGGCGAACGCCGCGTACGCGATCGTGGCGGCGACGACGATCCCGACGATCGCCCACGCCCGCATCCCGGTGCGGACGAGCGGGTCGGCGTCGCGCACTCTCACGGCGGCTCCTCACGTTCGGGGCGAGCGGACGGTTCGTCCCGGATGTCATGCCCGGGAGGTTCGCCTCGATCATCGCGCCTGCCGGGGCAGACCGCCTGGCGACCCGATCCCGACGCAACCCGCACGGGACGTCGATCCGCTGCGCTGCCCCTACACTCGGCGCGTGACCAGCAGAGCAGCGAAGCTCCCTGTCCGTTCCACCCTCCTCGTCGTTCCGGTTGTCGGGCTCTGCCTGCTCAGCGGGTGCGCGACCGGCACGGACGCTGCCGGTGCGGGCGAGACCGAGGCTTCGGCCGACACCCCGACGGCGGACGCGGCGGTGGCCGCGGAGACACCCTCGGGCATGGACCGCGACGCGCCACCGGTCTGCTGGAACGGCTCGGCCGGCGAGGGCGAGCCCGTCACCCTCGAAGGGCCGGACGGCGAGCCGTACGAGCTCGGCGGCTACGAGGGGTGGTGGAACGGCACCCCCGCCGACGACGAGGGCGGGGTCCTGCCCCTCGACGAGTGGCCGGCCAAGGTCCTCGAGCACCCGGCGACCGCGACGGTCTACGTCGACGACGCGAAGACCCGCGTGCTCGAGACCTACGACCGCGAGACCTGCGGTCCGGTCGCGGACTACGTGCCGCCCACGCCCGAGGACCTGGAGGTCGACACCGGGGCGGGCGGGTTCGCCCTGCTGCTCGACGCGCGCACGGGCGAGGTGCTCGAGCACCTCGCCTCCGGTCTGTAGCCGGCTCTCGGCGCCTCCCCCGCCCGACGCACCGACGACTCGAGGTGGAGAGCACGGAAGCGTCGCACCCAGCACGCACCTAGACTCGGCGCGTGACCCCGTCAGCTCCCCTCCCGGCCCGGCCGGCCTGGCTGACCTGGACCGTCAGGACGGCGGCGGCCGCCGGGTTGGTCGTCGTGGTGTGGGCCTGCACGACGGGCTGGGGAGCGGTGGTCCACGGCCACCCCGCGTACGCGGTGGTGCTCGGCCTGACCGTCGTCGGGTGCGCGCTGGTCCTGTGGCGCAGCCTCCGGCCTCGCGCCCTGCGGACCGGGTGGCGGCGGGTGCTCGACGTCGCGCTCGTCGTCGCGGGGGTCGGCTGGGTCGCGGCCATGGCGTGGTTCCGGCCGTTCACGGCCGTGGAGCCGGCACTGGCTGCGATGGCCTCCGACGCCGGCGTGAGGGTGACGGAGTCCGCGACACGTGTCGAGCTGACACCGGCGGAGGGTGCGGACGGGACCGCGGTCTTCTTCCAGCCGGGCGCGAAGGTCGAGGCGCGCGCCTACGCGGCGGTCCTGCGCCCGCTGGCCGAGGCCGGGCACACGGTCGTGATCGCCAAGCAGCCGCTCGGCATCGCGTTCCTCGCCACCGGGGCGTTCGACGACGCCCGCGCGGCGCACCCGGAGGCGGAGCGGTGGGTCGTCGGCGGGCACTCGCTCGGCGGTGTGGTCGCGTCGTCCGAGGCGGACGACGCCGACCCCGGCACGTCCGGCGACGACGGCGCGCCCGTCGTCGGGCTGCTCCTGCACGCGTCGTACCCCGCCGGGGACGTCAGCACGACCCTCACCGCGGCCGTCCTGTCCGTCTCCGGGTCCGAGGACGGGCTGTCCACGCCGGAGAAGATCGACGCGTCCCGCGCGGACCTCCCGGCCGACGCCACCTTCACCGAGGTGCGGGGCGCCGTGCACGCGTACTTCGCCGACTACGGCCCCCAGCCCGGCGACGGCACCCCGACCATGTCCCACGACGACGCCCGCGCGCAGATCTCCGCCGCGACCGTGGAGTTCGTCGCCGACCTCGCTGCCGACAGCGGGCAGCAGGACTGACGGCGGCACGCGCAGTCTGCATACCGCCGACGTCGAGCCCACGGGCCACACGGACGTCGACGCCAAGCTCCACATGTACGTCGACCACACCTCGATCAGCACGGGCATGATCACGTCGGTCGTCGGCGCGGGCGCGGCGAACTGGCTCAAGACCGTGCCCGCTCGCGGCCGGTTCAGCCTCTTCCGCTTCTACGGCCCGACGCAGTCGTTCTTCGACCGCCAGTACGAGCCGGGCGACTTCGTCAAGGCCTGACCACCTCGTCACATCCATCTCCGGATCTTGAAGATCACGTAGAGGCCCAGGCCGAACGCGACCATGAGGATCACGGCGAAGAGGTACCCGTAGGTCCAGTGCAGCTCCGGCATGACCTCGAAGTTCATGCCGTAGATCGCCGCGATCAGCGTGGGCGCGAACAGGATGGCCGCCCACCCGGAGATCTTCTGCATGGCCGAGTTCTGCCGCTGGGCCACGAGGGTCGCGTTCACGTCGAGGATCTGGGCGAGCGCGTCGCGCAGGTCCGCGGACTGCGAGCCGATCCTGGTGAGGTGGTCGGACACGTCCTGCAGGTAGGCCTGCAGCTCGTCCGGGACGTCGTACTTGCCGAACCCCTCGCGCAGCGCATGCAGCACGTCGGCGAGGCCCGTCGACGCCTGTTGCACGTCGATGACCTCCTGGCTCAGCCGGTAGATCCGCTCGGCGGCGGCGGCGTCGCCGCTGAACACCTGCCGCTCGATCTGCTCCCGGTCGATCGTCAGGCCCTTGATCACGGGCCGGTAGGCGTCGACGATCGCGTCCAGCAGCCGGTACACCACGGCCTCCGGGCCGAGCCGCAGCAGCTCCTCCTCGGCGAGCATGGTGCGCTCGCGACGGTCCGGCAGGTACGCGCGGTCCTCGTCGAAGTCCGCACCGGAGGTCCCGTCGATCCACCGTCCGTCCTGGCACAGCACGGCGACGGCGCGCCGGCCGACGAGGATGTGGAACTCGGCGAAGTCCACCTCCTCGAGCTCGTCGATGTACCGGGCCGAGCGCGCGACGACGAACATCACGTCGCCGTACCGCTCCAGCTTGGGCCGCTGGTGGGCGTTGACGAGGTCCTCGACGAGGATCGGGTGCAGGTCCCAGTCCGCGGCCAGCTCGTCGATGTCCGCGCGAGTCGGCGCGGGGTAGAAGAGCATCGCGAGGTGGTCCGGAGACTCCTGCGCGAACGCGAGCGCCTCGGCCACCGTCGCCGACGTCGGCCCAGGCGTCGCCGTGCCGTCCACGACGTACTGGGTCAGCCGGGCGACCGGCGGCGGCACGGCTGCAGGGGCGGCGCCAGACCGGCGGAGCAGGTCGATGCGGTGCGGGCGAGCGCCCTCGGTCCTGCGTGGCGACATGCCGCCAGTCTAGGAGCGCGGCCGTCTCACGGGAGGTCGAACGGCAGCGTGAGGCCGTCGAGGACGTGGCGGCAGGGGCAGTCGTCGTCGGCGGGCACGTGGGCGACGACGTCGTGCAGGACCCCGGTGAGCGCGGCGACGTTGCGCGCGAACGCCTCGAGCACGGCCGCGTGCGTCACCGACGTGTCGACGTCCACCCCCGCGTCGGCGTCCGTGACGAGCGCGAGCGAGGTGTAGCAGAGGGCCAGCTCGCGCGCGACAGCCGCCTCGGGCATCCCCGTCATCCCGACGACGTCCCCGCCCTCGGCCGCGTTGCGCCGCGACTCCGCGCGGCTGGAGAACCGCGGCCCCTGGATCACGACCATCGTGCCGCCGTCGACTGCCGGAAGGGTCCCGGCCTGCGCCGCCCGGACCGCGACGGCCCTGCCGCGGGGGCAGTACGGGTCGGCGAACGGGACGTGCACGACGGCGCCCTCGGCGTCGTACACGGTGTGCTCCCGGCCCCACGTGCGGTCCACCACCTGGTCCGGCACGACGACGGTCCCCGCCACCAGCTCCGGCCGCAGCCCGCCCACGGCCGAGGCCGCGACGACCTGCCGCACCCCGAGCGACCGCAGCGCCCACAGGTTCGCCCGGTAGTTCACGCGGTGCGGCGGGAGGCGGTGGTCCGCGCCGTGGCGCGGCAGGAACACGACGGGCCGGCCGGCGAACGTGCCGCGGCTGGGCGGGTCCGACGGGTCGCCGAACGGCGTGCTCACCGCCACGGGCTCCGGGTCGTCGAGGAGCGAGTACAGGCCAGATCCGCCGAGGATTCCCACGGGCGCGATGGTCGAGTCGGTCACCCGCGCCACGCTAGCCCGACGCCGCCCGCCGGGCAGGTCGCGGGCCGGTCGCCGCCCGTACCGTCAGCCGACCGTCAGCCGCTCGGAGCGAGCCGCAGGCTGCAGCGCCCGGACCAGACGGGGATGCTGGTCGGATGCGCATCCTCGTCACGGGCGGGGCGGGCTTCATCGGCTCCGCCACTGCCCGCACCCTCGCCGCCGCGGGCCACGACGTCGTCGTCCTCGACTCGTTGCGCGCGGACGTCCACGGAGACACGGAGACGTCAGCCCTGCCCGCGACACCCCCATCGGTCCCCGTCGTCCGGGGCGACGTGCGGGACACCGCGGTGGTGCGCGAGGCGCTGGAGGGTCGGGACGTCGTCGTGCACCTCGCGGCGAAGGTGGGGCTGGGGGTCGGGTTCGACGACGTGGACGACTACGTGTCGTCGAACGACATGGGGACCGCGGTGCTGCTCCGGGCCGCGGCGGCGCAGGGGCGTGTGCCGCACGTCGTCTACGCGAGCTCGATGGTCGTGTACGGCGAGGGCGCGTACGCGTGCGCGGAGCACGGCACGCAACCGGCCCCTCCGCGCGACCCGGCCGACCTGGACGCCGGAATGTTCGACCCGCGCTGCCCCGTGTGCGGGCGCGCCCTCGTCCCGGGACTGGTCGCCGAGGACGCGCCCTTCGACCCCCGCAACGTGTACGCCGCCACCAAGGTCCACGGCGAGTACCTGCTCGCGGCGTGGGCACGCGCCACCGGCTCCACCGCGACCGCCCTGCGCTTCCACAACGTCTACGGTCCTGGCATGCCGCGCGACACGCCCTACGCGGGCGTCGTCTCCATCTTCCGGTCCGAGGCGGAGCAGGGCCGTGCCCCGCGCGTCTTCGAGGACGGCGGGCAGCGCCGCGACCTGGTCCACGTGGACGACGTCGCGGCTGCCGTCCGCGCGGCCGTCGAGCAGCCGCTGGGGGCGGGCCGCGTGGAGGCGTTCAACGTGGGCTCGGGCGTGGTGACGACGATCGGCGAGGTCGCGCGACGCGTCGCAGCGCTGCTGGACGCCCCCGAACCGGTCGTCACGGGCGAGTGGCGGGCGGGCGACGTCCGGCACGTGACGGCATCGAGCGACCAGGCGGAGAGGGTGCTGGGCTGGCGCGCACAGATCTCCGTGGACGACGGCCTGGCACAGCTCACCGGCTCGTCGACCACGACCTGAGGGTCGCCAAGAGCCGCGAGACGACCGTCAGGTCGTTCTCGACGAGAGCTCGAGCAGGCGCAGCCGGTCGAAGCGACGGAAGTCGCGGTCGAACGTGACGAGCGTCGCGCCGAGGCCGAGCGCCAGTGCGGCGAGGTAGGCGTCGGGGACGAGCGCTCCGGTGGCACCGGCGTCACGGCAGGCGGACTCGAAGTGGTCGAGCTCCCGCCCGGTGCGTGGTGTCGGGACCGCCGCCGGAGCGGAGATGACCACGCGCAGGAACTGGAGGGACTCGTCGAGGGTCGACGGACGCTCGAACACGCGCCGGTGCGTGACGATCCTGACGAACCCCGACCAGACGGCGTCGGGCAGGGTGACCGCCCGGCTTCCGTTGAGCGCCTCGGAGAGCCAGGTGTTGGCCACCTGGTGGTGGGGATGACTCGGGCGGTGGGCGGCGACGAGGACGTTGACGTCCGGCAGGAACATCGCGTCAGCGCAGCTTCTCGAGCGGGATGCCCTCGTCCATGGCGTCGACGAGTGCCGCGTTCGACGTGAGGTCGACGCCCGGCCGCGGGCCGGTGTCGCCCTGGAAGACCGGCAACGTCACCCGGGGCCGTTCGACCGTCGCGGACGCGAGCTCCCGGCGCAGCGCCTCCTCCACGAACGAGCCGAGCGTCTCTCCGCGTTCGCTCGCTCGCTGCTTGGCCAGGGCCAGCAGCTCGTCGTCGATGGTCACCGTGGTGCGCATCACCCCATCGTACGGACCTGCATCAGCTGCATCAAGCGCCTCGCATCAGCTGCATCACGACGCACGACCCGCCGCCGGCAGGCGCACCTCGACCCGGCACCCGTCGTCGGACGACGCGACGTCGAGGCTCCCGCCGTGCTGGTCGACGACGCGGTCGACGAACGCGAGCCCGAGCCCGTCGGATCCGCCCGACCCGGCGACCTGGTAGCCGGGCTCGACCAGGTGGGCGAGCGCGTCGGCGGGGATGCCGCCGCACGTGTCGTGCACGACGACGCGCGCCGTCCCGTCCGCCACGGTCGCCTCGACGGTGACGACGCCCGACGACGCGGTGCCTGCCGCGTCCCGACCGCTCGCCCGTACGGCGTTCGCGACGAGGTTGTCCAGGACCCGCTCGATCTCGCCGGGGTCGCCCGGCACCCGGACACCCTCCGCCACCTCCACGCGCAGCTCGACGCCGACCGAGCCGGCGAGCGGGCGGGCGTGCGCCGCCACGCGCTCCAGCACGACGGCGACGTCCACCTCCTGGGCTGCGGGCCGGGCGCGGGGCCGGTCGTCGCGGGCGAGCTCGGCGAGGTCCTCGATCATGCGCGACATGCGCTCGGTCGCGGCAACGATGCCGTCGAGCGGCGGACGCGGGTCGGGGAACACGCCGTCCTGCAGGCCCTCGGCCGCGGCTCGCACCCCGGCGAGGGGCGAGCGCAGGTCGTGGCTGACGAACGCGACGACCTCGCGCCGTGCGGCCTGCGCCGCACGTTCGCTCTCCCGCGCGACGTCCAGGCGTCGCTGCGTCTCCTCGAGCTCGGCGACGACCCGTGCGAGCTCGGCGGTCGCCGGGGCGGCGGTGGCCGGCGCGGTCCTCGGACGTGCGGCCGGGTCCGCGGGTGCCGTCGCCCCGTCCGCGTCGTCCCCGATCCGGCGCGCGAGCTCCCCGACCCGGCGGGCGTCGTCCGCGACGGTCCGGCCCAGCACGAGGGCGATCACGACCGCGAGCACCGACGACGCAGCGAGCACGAGCCGCACCACCCCGGCGTCGTGCTCGGACAGGAACATCGCCGACACGTTGACGGACAGCGCGACCACGACCGCGGCGAACGGGACGAGCGCCGCCAGGACGAGCGCGAGCACGAGCGACACCCGCCGGGCCGCGCGCACCGCCCAGGCGCCGAGGAGACCGACCACGACGGCGCACCCGGCGGTCACGAGCAGCATGAAACCCACGTCGGTCATCGCGGCGCCACCTCCACCAGCGTGTACCCCGCGCCCCGCACGTTGACGATCAGGGTCGGTTCTCCGGGGTCGTCCTCGAGCTTCGCGCGCAGCCGCCGCACGTGCACCATGACCGTGGAGTCGTCCCCGAAGCTCCAGCCCCACACGCGCCGCAGCAGCTCGGCCCGGCCGAACGAGCGGCCCGGGTCGCGCGCCAGGAAGTGCAGGAGCGCGAACTCGCGCGGGGTCAGCGCCACGGTCCTCCCCCGGTACGTCGCCGTGCGGTCCGCCGCCTCGACCACGAGGTCGCCCACGACGACTCGCGTCGGCGCGTTCTCCACGAGCCCCGGGCCGCGCCGCAGCAGGGCCTCGACCCGCAGCACGAGCTCGCGCGCGTCGAACGGCTTGACCACGTAGTCGTCGGCGCCCACCTCGAGCCCGCCGATCCGGTCGTCCACCGTCCCGAGCCCGGACAGCAGCAGCACGGGCGTCCCGTCCCCGTCGGCCCGACGGCGCGCGAGCAGGTCCAGCCCCGAGCGCCCCGGCAGCCGCACGTCGAGCACGACGGCGTCCGGCTCCCAGGTGCGCCACACCTTCTCGCCCTCGGTCGCGTCCGTCGCGGAGCGGGCGGCGTGGCCGGCGGCGGTGACGTGCGCCGACACGCTGGTGGCCGTCAACGCGTCGTCGTCGACGACGAGGACGCGCGACGTCACGCCCGGGGCGGGCTGGCGGCGCTCGTCGGCCTCGGCGGTGGTCATCTCTGCACAGTAGCGCCGCGCCTGGGGACCGCCCCGCCGGAACGGTGTGCTCCGGGCGTCGCCCGGCCGACCGTCAGGCGATCGTCAGCCCGCACCGAGGGCATGCCCCGGGCACCGACCGTACGGTCGAGGGGTGACAGTCGACGTCGTTCTCCCGTGCCTCGACGAGGCCCAGGGCCTCGCCTGGCTGCTGCCGCGCCTGCCTGCCGGGATGCGCGCGATCGTCGTCGACAACGGGTCCACCGACGGGTCGGCGGACGTCGCGCGGGCGCACGGCGCGCTCGTCGTCCAGGCCACGGTCCGCGGGTTCGGGTCCGCGTGCGACGCGGGCCTGCGCGCCGCGACGGCCGACGTCGTCGCCTTCTGCGATGCCGACGCGAGCCTCGACCCCGCGGACCTGCCCCGCGTCGTCCGGCCGGTCGAGCGCGGCGAGGCCGACCTGGTGCTGGGGCGCCGCATGCCCGACGCCGGCGCGTGGCCCTGGCACCTGCGGCTCGCCAACCACGAGGTCGCGCGCCGGGCCCGGCGCCGCACGGGCGTCGTCGTGCACGACCTGGGTCCGATGCGGGCCGCCCGCCGCGAGGCGCTGCTCGCCCTCGACCTGACCGACCGCCGCTCGGGCTACCCGCTCGAGATGCTCGTCGCGGCCGCCGACGCCGGGTGGCGGGTCCGCGAGGTCGACGTCCCGTACCGAGCCCGGGTCGGCCGCTCGAAGGTCACCGGCACCCCGCTCGGCGCGTGGCGCGCCGTGCGTGACATGTCGCGGGTGCTCGCGTCATGACCGCAGCCGCTCCCCGGCCCGTCGGGCCGACCGACCCGCCCCGCACCGTCGTCGTGCTCGCCAAGGCGCCCGCGCCCGGGCGGTCCAAGACACGTCTGACCAGCCTCCTCACGCCGGAGCAGGCGGCCGACGTCGCCGCCGCGGCGCTCGCCGACACGCTCGACGCGGTCGCGGCGCTGCCGGGCGACCACGTGCTCGTGCTCGACGGCGAGCCCGGCCCCTGGGTGCCGCCTGGCTTCACGGTCTATCCCCAGACGACCGGCGGGCTCGACCGGCGGCTCGCGGGAGCGTTCGACGACGTCTGCGCGCACCACCCCGGGCCGGTGCTGCTCGTCGGGATGGACACACCGCAGCTCGCTCCGGAGCTCGCGGCGGCCGACCTGGCCGGGCGCGATGCCGTGCTGGGGCTCGCGCAGGACGGCGGGTACTGGGCGATCGGCCTGCGAGCGCCGAATCCGGACCTGTTCCTCGGCGTGCCCATGTCGGAGCCGACGACCGGTGCGGTGCAGCTCGACCGGCTGCGCTCCCGTGGGCTGTCGGTCGGGATGCTGCCCGTGCTGCGCGACGTCGACGAGCCGGACGACGCGCGCGCGGTCGCGGCCGCCGCCCCGGGCACGCGGTTCGCGCAGCGGTGGCGCACGCTGACGGCGGAGGTGGCGGCGCGATGACGGAGGCGATCTCCCGGACGCCGCGCCGGGTCCATCCGGTCGTGCTCTTCGAGGCCGCGCTCGGCGGCGAGCCCGTCGTCGCGCTGGGCGGCGCGGGCGCTCGACCGCTCGACGTCCGCACGTGGGCCGCGCCGGCCACGCCGTCGGACGAGGTCCTGCTCGCGCGGTGCGAGGCCCCGGTGCTCGACGTCGGCTGCGGGCCCGGTCGGCTGGCCGCGGAGCTGTCGCGGCGCGGGGTCCCGTGCCTCGGGATCGACGTCTCGCGTACGGCCGTGCGCCAGGCACGCGACCGCGGGGCCGTCGCCCTGCGACGCGCGGTCGAGGCGGCGCTGCCCGGCGAGGGCCGCTGGGGCACGGTCCTCCTCGCGGACGGCAACATCGGGATCGGCGGCGACCCCGTCGCGCTCCTGACGCGGTGCCGCGAGCTCGTGCGGCCCGACGGCGTCGTGCTCGTCGAGACCGACCCCGACCCGGACGCCCACGACCTGGCCCCCGTCGTCCTGCGCGCCGCCGACGGCCGGCACAGCCGCCCCATGCCCTGGGCGCGCGTCGGCGCGGGCGCCCTGCCCGACGTCGCCCGGCTCGCCGGGCTCGACGCGGCGGAGGAGTGGACCGCCGGCGGGCGGACGGTCGTCGTGCTGCGCGCGCTCCGCTGAGACTTCACCGTCATCGGCTGTTTGCTACATCCGATGCATGTTCCGTCGCACGGCATGGGAAACAGCAGTCGAGTCAGCGGACCTCCCTGGTGCGTTCCTCGTCAGCAGGGCTTCGACCTCCTGCCGCACCATCGTGTCGAGTTCCGCTTCCTCGTACCCCAGGTACCCGGCGTCGCCGTACATGTCGTCGAGGTGGACGAACGGCTGACACTCGACACTCCCGTCGTGACCGATGCGCGAATGCGCCCATGCGGCGAGCTCCCGCGGAGCTACCCGGGCGGCCTTGAGGCGACGGGCGTGGACAAGCACGGCCGACAGCTGCAGGTCCGGTTCGAGCGCATCGCTGACCCCGAGATCCTCGACCGTCGTGAGGCCCAGCGGGTCGAGAAGGAAGCGCGAGTCTCGCGGCGAGGCACCCGCCGGTTCGCGCAGCGCCTCCGTGTCTGACCCGGAAACCAGACACTCGGTCGCAGCACCGTTGACCTCGCGTGCGTAGGTGCCGGGCGCGCGCAGATCACCGAGCAGTGCCGTGACCACCGGGCCGACCCGCAACGGTCCAGGCCCGGCGAGATCGACGACGAGCACGGCGGCCGGGGCGTCTACCTCCTCGACCCGTCGGGCCACTACCTGGAGCCGATCACCCGCCCCTACGTCTGAGCGCCCGCTGAACTAGCATGAGTCGGCATCCGGACATACCGGACTCGAGAGAGGACTCCATGCGCGCACTGGTCTACTACGTGGCAACGACCCTCGACGGCTTCATCGCCGGACCGGGCGGCGGCGATCCCAGCGGGGAGAGCTTCCTCCCCGTCACTCCGGACGTCGTCCAGTTCATCGTCGAGAACTACCCCGAGACCTTGCCGGGTCCGGCCCGGACGGCCATGGGGATCACGGATCCCGGCCCCACCTTCGACACCGTGCTCGAGGGACGCTCGTCCTACGAGGTCGGGCTCGCGGCCGGGCTCACCGACGCCTACCCGCACCTGCGCCACCTGGTCTTCTCGACCACGATGGAGACCAGCCCGGACCCGGCTGTCGAGATCGTCCGCGGCGACGCCCTCGATCGCGTGCGCGAGCTGAAGGCCGAGCCTGGGAAGGACCTGTGGCTCGTCGGCGGCGGGAAGCTCGCCCACTCGCTGCTGCCGGAGATCGACCGGCTCGTCCTCAAGCAGAACCGTTCCGTCATCGGGTCCGGCATACCGCTGTTCGACGGCCCGTTCCACCCACAGATGTTCCGGCCGGTCGACGAGACGCTCCTCGAGTCCGGCGTGCGCGTCCTCACCTACGACCGCGTCGCCGACTAGTCGCCGATTAGTCGCCGACTAGTCGCCTGTCCCTCGGCGTGCGGGAGCCGCCGAGGAACGCCCCCACGACGACCCCGATCACGACGGCGATCACCGCCGTCGTGATCGCGGCCAGCGGGTCCTGCGGGACGACGGACCAGTTGCGCCGGTCGGACGCCCCGGCGACGAGCGCTATCGCGAGGATGGCCAGAGCACCCGCGGCGAGGAGCCCGCCGCGCAGCGGGCCACGCCACACGGGCGGGACACGGGGCAGCACCCACGCACCGAGCACGACGGCGAGAGGTGCGAGGACGGCGTCGTGCACGACGACCCCGCCCGCGAGCCACACGAGGGCGGACGGCCACTGGCTCGACGGGACGGTCGACCACGCCGTCCACAGGCCGAAGCCGATCAGCGCGGCGCCGCCGAGCAGCAGCACGCGCCGGGACCAGCGCACCGCCGGGCTCATGCGTCGCCCCCGAGCACGTTGAGGCGCGTGACCCACTTGGTCTGGAGCACGCCGGGACGGTTGGGCGCGACGATGCGCGCGGGGTAACCGTGGTCGAGGTCGAGGTCCTCGCCGCCGAGGCGCAGGGCGAGGAGCGTGTCGTCGGCCACGACGAACGCGGCGGGCAGGAGCGAGCTCGCGTAGGACCCGCCCTGCTGCAGGCTGTCGACCTGGACGTCGGCCTCCCCGCTGCGGTCAGCGCCGGAGATGGTCGGGCCGACGAGCGCGGCGAGGTCCCGCACGCGCACGCCCTCCCAGGTCGCGGTGGCGCTCCAGCCCTCGACGCAGGCGATGGGCACGACGGCCGTCACGAGGTCCATCGCGAGCAGGTCGGCGCGCGACAGCTCGCGCGTCCCTCCGGGCCCGGAGAGCGTGAGCCGCCAGTCGGGGTCCTGCGCGGCGTCGGTCACCCCCGCCGAGCGGGCGGTCTTGTTCACGGGCAACCCTTGCGGCCCGACGCGCGGGTCGCGCGGCGCGAGGACGGCGAGCGGCGCGAGCGGGCGCACCGTCTGCCCGACCGTGAGCGCCACGACGCCCAGCGTCGCCGCCGCGACGGCGGCGAGGAACCCGCGCCGCGCCAGGGCCGGCTCGGCGGACGGGGAGGGCGCCTCGACGAGGGAGGGACCGTCGTCGGACCTCTCGGCGGACATCTCGGAGACGGAGGTGCGCAGGGCGGTGACGATGGTCGGGAGCTTCACGCCGACGTGCACGACGACGGACCCGATCACGACCCACGCCGTCGCGTAGTGCACCCACAGGAAACTGAACTTCCACGGGTACACCTGGAAGACGTTGAGCACGCCGGTGACGATCTGGAACGTGGTCGCGGCGACGAGGACGGCGACGGAGCCTCGCTCGAGCGCGTGCAGCGGTCCGCGCAGCGCGGGGCGCTCGAAGAGGCGCGGGTAGGCGGTGTAGAGCTTCGCGAGCAGCAGCGGGACGCAGGCGAACCCCACGGTGACGTGGATGCCCTGGGTGACGCGGTAGCCCCACGCGGGCGCGGGCCCGAGCGGCAGCCAGGACACGGGAGTCTGCTGGAGGTGGGACCACAAGCCGGTGAGGAACAGCACGACGATCGCACCGCCGAGCAGCGCACCGACGCGGGCGACGACCCGGGGGTCGTGCACCGGGGAACGGAAGTCCTCGGCGCGCGGCACGCTCGGCACCGGGCGGCGCGGCGACGTTCCTGCGGAGGGCACCCTTCGAGCGTAGGGACGTCTGCGCCGGGTGCACCTGACAACTGCCTGACGCGTGGCCCGTCAGACCTGTGTGTACGTTCGTACATAGAGAGTGTACGATCGTCCGCATGTCGCTCTCCCCCACCGCTCGGCCGACGTCGGTCGACCGCCGCGCGCGCGTCGCCGTCGCGCTGCTGTTCCTGACCAACGGCGCGCTGTTCGCCAACCTGATCCCCCGCTACCCGGAGATCAAGGCAGCGCTCGAGCTGAGCAACGCGACCTACGGGCTCGCGGTCGCCGCGTTCCCCGCGGGCGCCATCACGGCAGGCCTGGCCGTGGCGCCGCTGCTGCGGCGGTTCGGGTCGGCGCAGGTCGCCGTCGCGGGCACCCTCCTCACGAGCGTCGGGGTGTTCCTCGCGGGAGTCTCACCGACGCTCCCGCTGCTCGTCGCCGCCCTCTTCGCCGCCGGTGCCATGGACGCGTTCACGGACGTCGCGCAGAACGCGCACGGCCTGCGGGTGCAGCGCCGCTACGGCCGCTCGATCATCAACTCGTTCCACGCGGTCTGGTCCGTCGGCGCCGTGCTGGGCGGTGTCATGGCCGCAGGTGCGATCGCACTGAGCGTCCCGCTCGGCGTGCACCTCGGCGTCACCGCCGTGCTGTTCTCCGCGGTCGCGCTCGTCGTCCGCCGCTGGTGCCTGCCCGGTCTCGACTCGGAGCCCGACCCGGTGCCCGACGCCGCAGAGGCAGCCGGCGCGCGTGGCGTCGGGCGACTGTCGGGGCGGACCGTCGCCGTGCTCGCGGCGCTCGTGCTCATCGCGATCGGGGGCACGCTCGTCGAGGACGCCGGGAGCACGTGGGCGGCGGTCTACCTGTCGGGCGGCTCGCTCGGCGCGGCGGCCGAGATCGCCGCGTTCGGGTTCGTCGCGCTGGTGGGCGCGCAGTTCGTCGGCCGCACCGTCGGCGACCGCATGGTCGACCGGCTCGGCCAGCGGACCGTCGCCCGGCTCGGCGGGCTGCTCATCGCGGCCGGGATGGGGCTCGCGCTCGCGTTCCCGTCCGTGCCGGGGACGATCGCCGGCTTCGCCGCCGCCGGGTTCGGGACCGCGACCCTCGTGCCCGCCGCGATGCAGCAGGCCGACGAGCTGCCCGGCCTGCGTCCGGGCACCGGACTGACCGTGGTGTCGTGGCTCATGCGGCTCGGCTTCCTGGCGTCGCCGCCCCTCGTGGGCCTCGTCGCCGACGCGACGAGCCTGCGCATGGGCCTGCTCGTCCTCCCCCTGGCCGGGATCCTGGTCATCGCGCTCTCCGGCGTGCTCCGACCACGCCGCGCCCCCGCGCCGGCGGCGCGCGAGACCGAGGGGGCCACGGCATGACGCGGCCCGCCGAGGAGAACCCCGACCGACCCACGGCCCGGGCCCGCCGTCACGACCCCGAGCGGCGGGACCGCATCGTCGACGCGTGCCTCGACGTGATCGCCGAGCACGGCGTCGCGGGCACGTCGCACCGGCGCGTTGCGGCCGCCGCGGACGTGCCGCTCGGGTCGATGACCTACCACTTCGACGGGATGGACGAGCTGCTGCGCGAGGCTTTCGGGCGGTTCGCGCGAGACGCCGCCGCGCAGTTCGAGGTCCGCATGGTCGCGGCACGCTCCCCCGAGGAGGCCGTCCAGGCCGTCGCCCTGCTGATCACGCACGACGTCTTCGCCACCCAGCGCGACCTCGTCCTGTCCCACGAGCTGTACACGCTCGCGGCGCGCGAGCCCGCCTACCGGACGCTGACCAACGCCTGGATGAACCGCAGCCGCCGCGCGCTGGAGCGGCACTTCGACCCCGCGACCACCCGGATGCTCGACGCGTTCGTCGAGGGCATGACCATCCACCGCGCGCTCGACACGGAGCAGCACGACGACGCCGACGTGCTCGTCGCGGTCCGTCGCATCACGCGGACCCCACCGCCCGCACGAGCGACGAGCCCCGACACCGGGAGGTAGAACCCTGGTACCGCGGGGTAGAACCCTGGTACCGCGACGGCGTCACCAGGGCGAGCGCACCACGGTCGCCAGCGCCACGGTCGCAACGCCCTGCGCGACGAGCCACCACCGCCAGACGTCGCGGCGCGAGCCGTCCGCCACGGCGGCCGCGGCCGGGACGACCCAGCACGCGAGGGGCAACCAGATCCGCTCGACCTCGCCGCGCTCGAACCCGCTGATCGCGCCGAGCAGCGCGGACGCCGCGGCGACGAGCACGAGCGCCCGCGTCGCCCGGTCGAGGCGCGCGACGCGGGTGAGCCCACCGATCCCGGCCGGGCCCACCAGCACGCCCAGCAGCACGACGTCGGCCACGAGGAAGTACAGGTAGGGCCGGCCGATCCCGGAGCCGTCGTGCCACTGGGCGCGCGTCGCCTCGATGCCCTCCCACAACCAGAACCCGGCCGCCCCCCACGCGAGCACCGTTGCGGCGACGACCGCTCCCGCCACGACCGTCGGCGCCCAGCGCCGCGCGACCCACGGGACGACGAGCGCCACGACCCCCATGTGCAGCAGGCCGTAGGACAGGAACGGGCACGCCCCGAGCAGCAGCCCCGCGCCCACCGCGGCCGACCACCGCACCCCGGCGCTCGCCGTCGTCGACGCGACGGCGAGCGCCGCGACCCCCCACGCGAGCACGCCGGCGTAGAACGCGTCCGCGCTCGTCGCGACCCACAGGGCCGCAGGGGCGAGCACGACGGCGGGCAGCGCGAGCCTCGCCGTCCGCTCCCCCGCGTCCCCACCGAGGCGGCGCATCGTGACCGCGACAGCGACGGCAGTGCTCGCCCCGGCGACGACGACGAGCGCCGTGGCCCAGCCCGCGCCGCCGAGCCCGATCCGGTCGAGCACGGCGAGGACGAGCACGAACCCCGGCGGGTGGCCACGCACGTGGATCGGGTAGTCCTCGATGTTTCCCGTGAAACCAGCGACGAATGCCGCCGGGTCGGCGGCGGCGTCGGGCACCGCGGGCAGGTACTCGTGCCGGCTGGCCATCGGCTCTGCCAGGTGCGACCACGACGTCGCGGCGCCGAGCGCGACCGTGAACGCGAGAGCAGTCCCGCCCGCGGCGGCCAGGAGCGCGCCCCAGCGCAGCGTCGTCGCGAGTCGCGCTCCGAGCGAGACGACGGCGGCGACGATCCCCAGGGCGACGGCGGTTCCGAGGCCCACCCGAAGGTCCCAGTGCCCGGTGAACGGCTCGGCGCCGGTGAGCAGGACGACGCCGCCGCGCCCGCGGATCTCCTGCGCCCACGAGACGAGCAGCAGGACCCCGGCGCCGACGGCGGCGACTGCCCCGACGGGGAGCAGCCAGCCGGGGGTGCGCCGGGCAGACGTCGGGCGACGCGGCACGGGACCTCCTCGGGACGGACGCTCCGACGCTACCGGCCGACACCCCGCGAGGACCCGTGGTCGAGCCTGACGAGTCCCTGACGGGCCGTCTCAGTCCGCGTAGTGACCGCGCAGCGCGTCGAGGTACGGGTCGAACGACGGCACCGGCGGACCGCCGCGCGCCGCGTCGAGCAGGTCGAGGTAGTACTCCCAGCCGGGTCCGATGTCGCCCGCGTCGTCGGTCGGAACGAGGCGGTGACGGAGCTCGAGCGTGGTGGTGGCGTCGTCGACGGGCGTGAGGGTCACGCCGAGGCGCCACCCGCCGTGATCGACGGAGTACGACCGCGGCGGGTCGCACGCGAGGATGTTGACCTCCTCGACCGGCTCGCCCTCCTCCGCGGTCATGCGGAGCTGCACGGTCGCGCCCGGCCGCGGCTCGCCGTCGAGCACGCCGTACCAGCCCCGGAGCCCGGCGGGCTCGGCGACGGCCGTCCAGACGTCGTCGACGGAGCCAGCCAGCGTCCGCTCGAGGACGAGGTCTCGCGCTTCCCCGGTCACCTCGACCCGGCCCGTCGGTCCCGTGAGGCCCGTAGGGCCCGTCTCAGCAGGCGATGTCATGCGTCCTCCGTCAGATGATCTTGGGGAACGAGAGCAGGAGGCCGATGCCGACGACCAGGAGCGTGATCCCGCCCCCGACCATCGCCCACGACGCCCGCTCGGAGCGGAACCTGCCCGCGAACGCGCCGAAGAACAGCACGAGCGCGAACAGCACCGTGACCAGCGTGTAGTTGTCGCCGCGCTGGTTGTTCGCCAGCGCCTGGGCGAAGAGCGCGTCGGCACGCTTCCCGGCCTCGACCGCCTCGACCTCGCCCGGCGGGACGTACGAGTCGAGCGCGAACGGGCTCGGGGCGGCGTCCGGGTTCTTCAGCGGCTCCGACGCCAGCCACTCGTCGAACGCCGGCTCGAAGTGGTCCGTGAACCGGTCGCGCGCGAAGTCCTCGAGCAGCGTGTTGTCCTCCGCGTACCCCTGCAGGAACAGGGAGAACACCTGCAGGTCGATGGCCCGCGCCGCCTCGGCACGACCCGTCTCGGTGGAGGACTCGATGCGCTGCGTCGACGCTCGCGAGAAGGCGATCGACATCTCGCCGCCCCACTTGCTCGACTCGAACCCGCTCCACGCCGTCAGCACGGCGGTCACGGACAGCAGGACGACCGTGATGGTCTCCCGCAGCTTCAGCTCCCTCGACCCCGCTACCTCGTCGGCCACGGCAGGACAGTAGCCCTCGACGACCGACCGCGCGCGCGGAACGCGTCAGCCGCGCCGTCGGCGTGCCGCGAGCAGGATCGTCCCACTCACCAGCGCGATCGCCGCGAGCGCGAGGAGCCCCACGGCGTCAGCCCCCGTCGCGGCCAGGCCATCCGCCTCGTCGGCGCCCGACGTGGGCCCGGCAGTCGGTCCGTCCGGCCCCGGTCCGGTCGTCGGTCCCTCGGTCGGGTCCGTGGTCGGGGTCGTGGGCGTCGGCGTCGGGGTGGGTGCGGGGGTGGGAGGGTCGAGCACCGTGTTCGTGATCGTGCAGCTCACGGTCGCGCCGTCGTCGACCTGCACGGTCGCGGCGCCCACGAGCTCGCCGCCGTCGCACACCCACTCCCCCTGCTCGTAGTCCCAGTCGCTTCCGGACTCGGACAGGTCGTAGGTCCCCTCCTCGACGGGGACGGCCGTGACGTCGGTGCTCCCGTCGAAGCCGGCGATCGGCGTCGGGCCCGCAGCCGCGAGCTCCCAGTCGTCGACGGGAACGACGTCGTCCACGACCTGCTTGTGCAGCGTGAGGCTCCCCGCGAGCCAGTGGTTCGTCACGGTGCACGTGACGTCGTCGCCGGTCTCGACCACGACGCTCGACACGGCCCCGCCCTGGCCGGACTGCACCACGCGCGCGTCGTCGCACGACCAGCGCAGCGCGGTCCAGCCGTCCGGCCCGCCGGTCTCCCCGAGCGCGTACCGACCCGGGGCGACGGCGACGTGCGAGACGGCCGGGCTGCCGGTGGCGCCGGAGATCGAGGTCCCTGCGCCCTGGGCGGTCAGCGTCCAGTCGGCCGGCACCGCGTCGCCCGTGTAGCCGCGGTCGTCGAGCTCCTTGACGAGGGTCAGGTGCGGGAGGTTCGCGCGGTTCGTGACGACGCAGGTCACGTCGTCACCCGCACTCAGCGAGAGGCTCGTGCCGTCGAGCGTGCCCCCGTCGCAGGTCCACCCCTCGGAGAGGTACCCGTCGTACCCGCCGGACTCGGCGAGCTCGTACGTCCCGGGTGCCACCTGGGCGCCGGTGACGGCGTCGCTGCCGGCCGCGCCCTCGACGACCGTCGCGCCCTCGGTGTCCGTCGCGGTGAGGGTCCACGCGGACGGGTCCGCCGAACCTCCCACGACCACCTTCACGAGTGTGAGAGACGCGTCGACGTAGGTGTTGGTCACCGTGCACCGGACGTCCTCGTCGGCGCCGATCAGGACAGCAGCACCCGCCTGCAGCAGGCCGCCCTCGCAGGACCAGCCGGCGGTCTCGTACCCGGGCGGGCCGTCGGACTCGGCGAGGACGTGCACGCCCTCCCCGATGTCGACCTGCGTCACCTCGACGCCACCGGACGGGCCGGAGATCGTCCCGTCGGTCCCGTCGGCCTGCGGGCCGGTCGCGGACAGGGTCCAGTCCTCGGGAGCGGCCGGGCCGCCGTCGACCTCCTTGACCAGCGTGAGCAGCGACGGCAGCGCGGTGTTGGTGACGGTGCACGACACATCGGCGCCCCCGGGGACCGACACGACGTCGTCGCTCACCGTCGCTCCGGTGCACTCCCACGGCCCGGCCTCGAAACCGCTCCAGCCGCCCTCGGACAGCGTGTAGTCCCCGGCGGGGACGAAGGCTCCGGTGACCTCGTCCGAGCCCGTCGCGCCGGTCACCGTCGCGTCGGGCCCTGTCGCGGTCAGGGTCCAGTCGTCAGGCTGGGCGAAGAGCCCGCCCTCGAGCTCCTTCGTCAGCGTGAGCGTGGCGCCCGCCCACGTGTTCGTCGCCGTGCACACGACGTCCTCGCTCTCGGCCACGACCACGGTGCTGCTCGACCCGTCGCCCGCGGCGGCGCCGGTGCAGGACCACGCGCCGTCGTACCCGGGCGGGCCGTCCTCCGTGAGGTCGTACGAGCCCGGGTCCACCTCGACGGCCGTGACCGTGGCGGCGCCGGTGGCGCCCGAGAGCGACTGCGGGCCCGTCGCCGCGAGCGTCCAGTCCGCCGCGGACGCCGGGCCACCGACGACGTCCTTGACGAGCGTGAGCGTCGGTGCGGTCGGGGTGATGGGAGCCACGTTCGTCACCGTGCACGTCACCGTGTTGGCGAGGTCGACGTCCACGACGCCGTCCACGACGTCCGCGCCCTCGCACTCCCAGCCGTCGTTCCGGTAGCCGTCGGGCCCACCCTCCTCGGAGAGCGTGTAGCTGCCGATCCGGACCTCCTGGTCCGTCACCGCCTCCGAGCCCGACGCACCGGCGATCGACGACGGTCCCTGCGCGCGCAGCGTCCAGTCCTCCGGCTCGGCCGTGCCCCCCTCGACGTCCTTGACGAGCGTGAGGGTCGGGTAGATGGCCTCGTTGTCGACCGTGCACGTGATCGTGCCGCCCGGGGGCACGACGACCTGCGGCGTCGGGTCCCGGATGTCCTCGCCGCCGCAGTTCCAGTCCTGGAAGCGGTAGCCGCCGACACCGCCGGTCTCCCAGATGCGGTACGTCCCCGCGGGGACGGTCAGCGACTGCACCCCGTTGAGGCCGTCACCCTCGATCACGTCGCCCGTGTCGAGGTTGCGTGCGTGCATCGTCCACAGCTCGCGCCGACCTTCCGAGGAACCGGTGTCGAGGTTCTCGATGCGCTTGAACAGCGACAGCGTGCCCGTGCCGGCCTGCGCCGTCGCGCTGAGCGCGACGGGGACCGCGAGCGCCACGACGAGGGCCAGCGCGAGGAGCGCGGCGCCGGCCGTGGCGAGGTGGCGGGGGGTGCGGACAGCCGGGGACGAGCGATGGTGCACGGGTCGAGACCTCCGTCGCAGGGGGACGGCACGAACCTATCGCCGCGACCCAGCGCCGGCGCGCCGAGCGGCCGCGTCCCACGGCGCACCGCTCGTCGCACGTCGACCACCGTTCGTCGCACCCCTGGACCGCCAGGCCCGGACGGCCGGCAGCGGTGTGATGCGCGTCTCTAGCGTGGGTCCCGTCGAACGCAACGACGCGACGCCTTGGAGGCTCCTGTGTCATCCCCCACCCGGACCGCGGAAGGATCTGCGGCGCCCGAGCCGGAGATCGTCCCCGATCCCTCGCTCCCCCCGACCGCTGTCCCGCAGGACGAGCTGACCCCGCGCTGGACCCCGGCGCGGATCGCGATCTGGTCCGCGATCGCCCTGCTCGGTGGGGTCGCCTGGGTCATGCTCGCCGTCGTGCGCGGGGAGACGGTGAACGCGATCTGGTTCGTGTTCGCCGCGGTCTGCACGTACTTCATCGCGTACCGCTTCTACTCGAAGGTCATCGAGCGGCACATCACGCGTCCGGACGACCGGCGCGCGACACCCGCCGAGGTGCGCGAGGACGGCAAGGACTACGTGCCGACCGACCGCCGCGTGCTCTACGGGCACCACTTCGCCGCGATCGCCGGCGCCGGGCCGCTCGTCGGGCCCGTGCTCGCCGCCCAGATGGGGTACCTGCCGGGGACGATCTGGATCATCGTCGGCGTCGTGCTCGCGGGCGCGGTCCAGGACTACCTCGTCCTGTTCTTCTCCATGCGTCGCGGTGGCCGGACCATCGGCCAGATGGCGCGCCAGGAGCTCGGGCGTGTCGGCGGCACCGCCGCGATCGTCGCGTCGCTCCTCATCATGATCATCATCGTCGCGATCCTCGCGCTCGTCGTCGTCAACGCGCTCGGCGAGAGCCCGTGGGGCGTGTTCAGCGTCTCCATGACCATCCCTATCGCCCTGTTCATGGGCGTGTACCTGCGCTACCTCCGCCCCGGCCGGATCACCGAGGTCTCGATCATCGGGTTCGTGCTGCTCATGGCCGCGATCATCGGCGGCGGCTGGGTGGCGGACACCGCGTGGGGCGCGGAGATGTTCCACCTCGACCGCACGACGATCGCGGTCGGCGTCATCGTCTACGGCTTCGTCGCCGCCGTCCTGCCCGTGTGGCTGCTGCTCGCGCCGCGCGACTACCTGTCGACGTTCATGAAGGTCGGCGTCATCGTCGTCCTCGCCGCCGCGGTGATCGTCGTGCGACCGGAGATCACCGTGCCCGCGATCAGCGAGTTCGCGAGCGGCGAGACAGGGCCGGTGGTCTCCGGGTCGCTGTTCCCGTTCCTCTTCGTCACCATCGCGTGCGGCGCGCTGTCCGGGTTCCACGCGCTCATCGCGTCCGGCACGACGCCGAAGCTCATCGAGAAGGAACGCCAGACGCGCTTCATCGGCTACGGCGGCATGCTCATGGAGTCGTTCGTCGCCGTCATGGCGCTCGTGGCGGCCATCTCGATCGACCGCGGCATCTACTTCGCGATGAACTCGTCCGCAGGGGCGACCGGCGGCACGGTCGAGGGCGCGGTCGCGTTCGTCAACGGCCTCGGCCTCATGGGCGTCAACCTCACGCCGGACATGCTCACCTCGACCGCAGAGGCGGTCGGCGAGCCGTCGATCGTGTCCCGCACGGGAGGCGCACCGACCCTCGCGCTCGGCCTCGCGCACATCATGCAACAGGTCGTGGGCGGCACCGCGATGATGGGCTTCTGGTACCACTTCGCGATCATGTTCGAGGCGTTGTTCATCCTCACCGCCGTCGACGCCGGCACGCGCGTCGCCCGCTTCATGCTGCAGGACACGATCGGGAACGTGTCGCCGAGGTTCCGCGACGTCACGTGGCGACCAGGGGTCTGGACCTGCACCGCGATCATGGTCGCCGGGTGGGGCAGCATCCTCTACCTCGGGGTCACCGACCCGCTCGGCGGCATCAACACGTTCTTCCCGCTGTTCGGCATCGCGAACCAGCTCCTCGCGGCCATCGCGCTCGCGGTCGTGCTGGCGATCGTCACCAAGCGGGGCCGCAGCTACTTCCGCTGGCTGTGGATCATCGCGCTGCCGCTCGCGTTCACCGCGGTCGTGACCATCACGGCGTCGTTCGAGAAGATCTTCTCCCCCGTCCCGGCCGTCGGGTACTGGGCGCAGCACAACGCGTTCCAGGACGCGCTCGACGCGGGCGAGACGTCGTTCGGCACCGCGACCTCCGTCGAGGCGATGGAGGCGGTCGTCCGCAACACGTTCGTCCAGGGCACCCTGTCGATCGTGTTCGTGGTCCTCGCGATCGTCGTCATGATCGCCTCGGTCGTGACGACCGTGAAGGCGCTCCGCGCCGGCGGCGGCGAGAACCACGAGGAGCCCCCCGTCGCGTCGCAGCGCTTCGCCCCGGCCGACCTGGTCGCGTCGACGGCCGAGAGGGAGATCGAGAAGCAGTGGGCGGCGCTGCCGCCCGAGAAGCGACCTGTCGCGACGGGGCACCGGTGACGGTGCTGGTTCGCGTGCGGGTTCGCGTGGTGGCCGCGGCGTCGTGGGTGCACGACGCCGCGGCGGCCGTCCGCTGGTACGTGCGGCAGGTCATGGGTGACGACGCGTACCCCACGTACGTGGCCCACCAGCGGGCCACGCACCCCGGGTGCGACGTCGTCAGCGAGCGCGAGTTCTGGCGCGCGCGCATGGCCGAGCAGGACGCCAACCCCGGCTCGCGCTGCTGCTAGGGCGAGAGCCGGCGTCGCTGACGACGGAGCGCTCGGCCGTCGGGCACTGTGGGACGATGCGCCCCGTGATGGTGCTGACGATGGCGGACGACGCCAGGAAACAGGTCGTGCGGGCCAACACGGTGGTCGCGTGGGTGCTGCTGCCGCTCGCGTGCGCCGGCATGGTGCCCCTGGTGATCCTGACGAAGCAGTACGTCCTGGTGGTGGCCGTCGCCGGGCTCGTCCTGCTCGGGGTGCTCGGCTCGACGCTGCTCGCGCGGCGGATGGTCGACCACGCCGCCATCGAGCTCGGCGACGGGACGTACGCCGTGCGGGGCGGGCTGGGCCGCACGGTGCGGTTCACCGCCGCCGACGCCGCCCGGGTCGTCACGATCGACCGCATGTCGTTCGGGAACGCGACCCCCACGCACCACCTCGTCGTCGCGGGACCCTCGCGCCGGCTGGTGCTGCTCGTCGGGCAGATGTGGAGCCGCGAGCAGCTGTCGACGCTCGCGCTCGACCTCGCGCACCGCGGCGTGCCGCTCACCCCGATCCACGCACCGATCACTCCCGCGCAGCTGCGCGCGCACGACCGGCGCCTCGTGCCCGCGTGGCAGGCGCACCCGTACGTGACCGCGCTGCTCGCGGTGCTCGCGGTGCTGCTGGTCGCGATCGTGGCGGTCGTGGTGATCGTCGCCGTCGTCGTGTACTGACCCTCGCACCCGGCTGCGACCCGCGACGACCCGCAGGCGGTCACTACGATCGGACCATGTCCGGGCCCGTGCTCGCCGGCGCTGCCGCCGGCCTCGCCGTGGGCGTCCTGCTCACCGCGGGCGCCCTGCTCGCCTGGCGCTTCGCCCGCGGCACGCGCGAGCTCGGCAGCGACACCGAGCAGGCGACGTTCCGCACGCTGCACCTCGCGTCGCGAGCCGCGACCCACCTGCGCGACGGGCTGCAAGGGGACGACGTCGCCCGCGCCGCCCGCGCGCTGCGCACCCTCCTCGGCGCGGACGCTCTCGCGATCGTCACCGCGGACCGGGTCGTCGCGATCGAGGGACCCGCGCACCTGGCCGACCTCGCACGCGTCGTCGGCGACCGCGTCCTCGCGACCCGTCGGCGACAGGTCGTCCTGCCCGACGGCGACGGCCCGGGCGCCGTCGGTGCGCCCGTCACCACGGACGACGAGGTCGTCGGCGTCGTCGTCGCGTTCGCGCCGCGGGTCCTGCCGCCGCTCGTGCGCGCGACGGCGGAGGTCGCGCAGTGGTGCTCCGCTCAGGTCGGGCTCGGGGAGCTCGAGGCGTCGCGCACGGCTCTCGCGCAGGCCGAGCTGCGTGCGCTGCGAGCGCAGATCAGCCCCCACTTCGTCTACAACGCCCTGGGCGCCATCGCGGCGTTCATCAGCACCGACCCGGAGCGCGCCCGCGACCTCGTGCTCGACTTCGCCGACTTCACGCGCTACTCGTTCCGCGACCGCGGCGACTTCACGACGCTCGCGGACGAGCTCGAGAGCATCCGCTCCTACGTCGAGCTGGAGCGCGCGCGGTTCGGCGAGCGCCTGACCGTGACGCTGCAGATCGCGCCGGAGGCCCTGTCGACCACGATCCCGTTCCTGTCGGTCCAGCCGCTCGTCGAGAACGCCGTGCGGCACGGCCTGGAGCCGCGCGAGGAGGGCGGGACGATCGTCATCTCTGCCCGCGACGAGGGCACGCAGACCGAGATCACGGTCGAGGACGACGGCGTCGGCACGGACCCGGCGGCGCTGCACGCGGTGCTCGTCGGCGAGCGGGCGGGCCACGTCGGGCTGCGCAACGTCGACACCCGCGTGCGCCAGCTCTACGGTGACGACCACGCGCTGGAGGTCGAGACCACGCCCGGTTCCGGCACCCTGGTGCGCATGCGCGTCCCCAAGTCCCAGCCCCTGCACGAGACGGAGGTGCGCCCGTGACGAGCCCGTCGCCGGACCCGATCCTCGACGTCCTCGTCGCCGACGACGAGCGGCCGGTGCTCGACGAGCTCGCCGCGATGCTCCGCCGGGACCCGCACGTCCGGTCGGTGCGCACGGCGTCTTCCGGGTCGGAGGCACTGCGCGTGCTCGCCGCCGAGCCGCTCGACGCCGCGTTCCTCGACATCCACATGCCGGGGCTCTCGGGCCTCGACCTCGCGCGGGCGCTGTCGCGGTTCTCCCGGCGACCGGCCGTCGTGCTCGTCACCGCCGACGAGGCGCGGGCGCTCGAGGCGTTCGACCTCGAGGTCGTCGACTACGTGCTCAAGCCGGTCCGGCAGGCGCGGCTCGCGCGGGCGGTCGAGCGCGTGGTCGCGCGGGCCCGGGCCGAGCGCCCGTCCGCACCAGCCGACGACGCGCCCCCGGCGCCGTCGTCCACGCGGACGGCGGACCCCCCGACCGTGACCGACGACGAGGCCCTCGCGGTCACCGTCGGCCAGACGACGCGCGTCGTGCGCCGCAGCGCCGTGCGGTGGGTCCAGGCGCAGGGCGACTACTCGCGCCTCGTCACGGACACCGGCTCCGCCCTCGTGCGCGAGCCCATCACCGACCTCGAGGCCCGCTGGGCCGCGGCGGGCTTCCTCCGCGTGCACCGGTCGTACCTCGTGCAGCGCGATGCGGTGACCGCCGCACGGTTCAGCGGTCCGCGCCCGGTGCTCGTCGTCGCCGGGCAGGAGGTGCCCGTGAGCCGCCGCATGCTCCCCGCCGTGCGCGACGCGCTCCTGCGCCCGCACCGGCGGCTCCCGTGAGCGAGCCCGTCGGCGGGCCTGTCGACGGGCCCCGTCGTGCGCCGCGCGTGCGCGTCCGCTCGACCGACCCCGCCCCGCCCTCCCGGTCCGGCGCCCCCGCGCCCGGCGCCGCGCCGTCGGGCACCGGGGACACCCTCTCCCGGGTCGCGGACGACGGCGACGACGTCACCGTCTACGCCCGCAGCCTCGCCCGCACCCAGCTCCGCCTCGCGCTCGCGTGCGCGGGGACGTTCCTGGTGGCGGTCCTCGCGCTCGCACTCCTCGTCACGACCACGAGCGCCCTCGACGACGTCGTCGTGGCCGGCGTCCCTCTGCCCTGGCTGGTCCACGCCTACGGCTTCTACCCGGTCATCGTCACCTTCGCCGTGGTGTTCGCCGTCGCGGCCGCCCGCAACGAGCGGCGGTTCCGGACGCTCGCCGAGCCGGACGACGCGTCCGGCGACCAGGCCGGGGAGGACGAGTGAGCACCGCGCTGCCCCTCGTCGCCGTCGGCCTGCTCCTGCTCGCGACGGTCCTCATCGGTGTCTACGGCCTGCGGATCTCCCGCACGACGAGCGACTTCTTCGTCGCGTCGCGCACCGTGCGGCCCGTGTGGAACGCGTCGGCGATCAGCGGCGAGTACCTGTCCGCCGGGACGTTCCTCGGGCTGTCGGGGCTCGCGCTCCTCGCGGGGTCCGAGGCGTTCTGGTTCCCCGTCGGCTACGCGGCGGGGTACCTCCTCGTGCTGCTGTTCGTCGCCGGACCGCTGCGGCGCAGCGGCGCGTACACCATCCCGGACTTCGTCCAGGCGCGGCTCGACTCCGTGACCGCCCGCCGCGTGACGAGCGTCCTCGTGCTCGTCATCGGATGGCTGTACGTCGTCCCCCAGCTCCACGGCGCGGCCCTCGTCATCGCGGCCGTCGCGCCCGTCCCGCCGTGGGTCGGGTCCGTCGGGGTCGCGGCCGTCGTGTGCACCGTCGTCGCGGCCGGCGGCATGCGCTCCATCACGTACGTCCAGGCGTTCCAGTACTGGGTCAAGCTCACGGCGCTGGCCGTACCCGTCGTGTTCCTCCTGCTCGCGCTCTCCGGGCCCGACGGCGCCGCCGCGGTCCCCGTGCACGAACCCGCGGTGGTGTTCCCGCCCGCCCAGGGCCCCTCGGGGTCCGACGTCTACGCGACCACGTCGCTCCTGCTCGCCCTGCTGCTCGGCACGATCGGCCTGCCGCACGTGCTCGTCCGCTTCTACACGAGCCCCGACGGCGGCTCCGCGCGGCGCACCACCGTCGTCGTCATCGTCATGATCAGCGTGTTCTACGCGCTGTCCAGCACGATGGGGCTCGTCGCCCGCGTCGTCGCTCCCGACCTGGCGGAGCCCGGGCTGGCCGACACCGTCGTGCTGACGCTCCCGACGCGCCTCGTGCCCGGCGTCGGCGGGGAGCTGCTCGCCGCGCTCGTCGTGGCGGGGGCGTTCGCAGCGTTCCTCGGTACGTCGTCGGGACTGGTCGTCGCGCTCGCGGGCGTCGTCAGCCAGGACCTGTCCGGCGGAACGGTCCGGTCGTTCCGCTGGGCCGCCGTCGCGTGCACGCTCGTGCCCCTCGCGATAGCCCTCCTCACCATCCCGCAGGGGCTGGTCACCAGCGTCGGGACGGTCTTCGTGTTCGCCGCGTCCGCGCTGTCGCCCGTGATCCTGCTGGGCGTGTGGTGGCGCGGGCTCACCGCCCGGGGCGCGGTGGCGGGCATGGTCGTCGGCGCGGTCCTGTGCGGGACGGCGCTGCTCGCGTCGTCGGTCGTGGACAGCAGCAGTGCGGTGGCGCCGCTGCTCGCCCAGCCCGCGGCGTGGACGATCCCCCTCGCGACGGTGACCGTCGTCGTCGTGTCCCTCCTCGACCGACACGGTCCGCCGGCACGGACCGACCGGTTCCTTCGCCGGCTGCACGTGCCGGAGCGCGTCCGGCCGACGGGCCCCGCGCCGTCGGCACGGGAGGCCTAGCCGCTCACCAGTCCGTGCGCCATCCCGTGGCGGTGATCGTGGGCAGGAGCGACTTCGCCCGGGCGACGACACGCTCGGCCTGCTCCCGGGATGTCGCGAGGTAGACGTCGAGCGAGCGGACCGGCAGCCCGACGAGCGGCGCGAGGTCCGGCTCGACGTCGCCCCGCACGCGCACGGCCGCGAGGTTCGGGCACCGGGCGAGGAAGGCGAGGTCGCTCAGCGGGTACCGCAGCTCGGTCAGGTGGGTGCTGCCCGCGAGCGCCGCGAGCCCGCCCTCGTCGCGGGCGACGGTGTCGCACTCGAACGTCTCGATCCCGGGCGGCAGGAGGTCGAGCGAGTCGACGTCCACGTGGCTCAGCTCGAGGTGCCGCAGACTCTCCATGTCCCGCAGCGGCGTGAGGTCCCCGAGGTCGGTGCGCGTGACGCGCAACGTGGTCAGGCGGGACAGTCTGGCTACCTGCGCGGCACCCAGGCCGCTGACCCGGCTCAGGGTGAGGGACTCCAGGCGGGGTGCGCGGGCGACGGCATCGAGGGCGCCGGGCGTGCCCGGTGTGCCGAGGTCCATGTCCGTGAGCATCAGGTCGACCAGGGTCGCGCTCCGCCCGACGTGCACGAGGTCGGCCGGGCCGAAGGCTCGGCCGGACACGGTGAGCTCGCGCAGGCCCGGGATCCGCGCGACGGCGTCCTTGCCGACGACGTGCGGCGCGTGCACGACGAGGTCGCGCAGGTGGGGCATCGCGGCGCACACGGAGAGGTCGACGACGTCCTCGACGTCCCGGGGCAGGACGAGGAAGCCGACGGACGCGAGGACCTCCGCGACGTCGTCCTTCCGGGTGATCTCCAGCCGCCGCCTCCAGAACCTGTCCAGCCGCACAGCCATCCCTCACGGTCGACCGACCAGCGGCCGGGTGGCCGCCGACACATCGTCTCATCAGCCGGTCGCTCTCGACCGCATGGCGGATGGCGTCTACGATCGGAGAAACCATCCAGAGCGGTCGAGAGTCCTGGCTCGACGACACCGCAGCAACCCGCCGACGGAAGCCTCCCGAGGACAAAGGTGCTAACGCCAGGGACGATGGAGCGACTCATGGTCTTCGAGGCATCAGTACCGCACGTCCCCCGGGACGGAACTTTGCCGTGCCCGGGCGAGGTCGACGCGTGAGCGTCGCGGACGCCGTCGGGCAGGCGCACGGGGGCGCAGCGAGCCCCACGATCTCGTTCGAGCTCATGCCCCCGCGGCGACCCGACGCCGCGCCCAATTTCTGGGAGACGGCGCGCCGGCTCGTCGCGACGCAACCCGACTTCCTGTCCGTCACCTACGGCGCGGCGGGCAGCGACCGCACGACGTCGCTCGAGGTCATCGGCAAGCTCCTGCACGGGACGCCGGTGCACGCGATCGCGCACCTGACGTGCGTGGGCGCGTCCCGCGAGACCGTCGAGGACGTCATCTCCGACTTCCTCGACGCGGGCGTGCGCAGCTTCCTCGCGCTGCGGGGCGACCCCCCGAAGGACCAGCCGGACTGGCGACCCAACCCCGACGAGGTGGGGTCGAGCATCGAGCTCGTCGCCCTGCTCCGTGAGGTCGAGGCCTCCCGCTGCGCCGCGAACCCGTCGCTCGCGCTGCGCGGGGCCGCCCGGCCCCTGACGATCGCCGTCGCGACGTTCCCCGACGGGAACCGCGACGCCGGCACGACGCGCACGCAGGAGGTGCACCGCCTGTGGCAGAAGCAGCAGGCGGGCGCGAGCTTCGCCATCACGCAGCTCTTCTACGACGCGTCGTCGTACATCGACTTCGTCGCCGAGGCCCGCGCGGCCGGCGTGACGATCCCCATCCTCGCCGGGCTGCTGCCCACGACCGAGCCGCGCAGGCTCCGTCGCGTCGAGGAGCTCATGGGCGTCCGCGCTCCCCAGCACCTGCTGGACGCGCTCGACGCCCTGCCCGACCCGCAGGCGCAGCACGCCTACGGGATCTCGTACTCGGTCGACCTCGCGCAGCGCGTCCTCGACGCGGGTGCGCCGGGCCTGCACGTGTACACGTTCAACAAGCATCACGCCGCACTTGACCTGCTCGAGGGTGTCCACCTCGGCGGCGGGGCGCGCGGGACCGACGGCGGCAGCTCGAGCTCGAGCACCGCTGCCACCGGCCCGCTCCTCCCGGACCTGGCCAGCGGGCCGTGGGTCACCGGCACCTCCCTGCCCACGACGGGCGTCGCCACGCACGGCACACCCGTCTGACCGGTCCGCCAGGACCAGCTAGAGGTATCGACAATGGCCACTTCCGTACCCTCCCCTGCCCTTCTTCCGGTCGAGTTCCCGGCCGGCACCGTCCTCGGCTACCCGCGCATCGGGCGCCGCCGCGAGCTCAAGAGGGCCGTCGAGTCCTTCTGGGCCGGCCGCTCCACGGCCGACGAGCTCGAGGAGGCCTCGCGCGAGCTGCGCCTCGCGACGGTCCGCCGGCTCGTCGCGCTCGGCCTGGGCGCCGACGACGCCTCCGTCCCCGGCTCGTTCTCCTCCTACGACCAGGTGCTCGACGTCGCGGCGTCCCTCGGCGCGGTCCCGTCCCGCTTCGCCGACCTGCCCGACGCCGCAGGTCGCCTGGACGCCGACGCCTACTTCACGCTCGCGCGCGGCGAGGGCGACCGCGCACCCCTCGAGATGACCAAGTGGTTCGACACGAACTACCACTACCTCGTGCCCGAGATCGGGCCCGAGACCCCCATCCGGTTCGTCGACGACCGCGTGGTGCGCGAGTTCGTCGAGGCCAAGGAAGCGGGCGTGCTGACCCGGCCGGTCGTCGTCGGGCCCGTGACGTTCCTCGCCCTGGCGAAGGCCGACGACGCGGCCCCCGCCGGGTACTCCCCCCTCGACCGCCTCGATGACGTCGTCGCCGCGTACGCCGACCTGCTGCGTGCGCTGGCCGCGGCCGGGGCGCCGTGGGTCCAGCTCGACGAGCCAGCACTGGTCACGGACTCCCTCGACATCCCCTTCGCCGACCTCGCGGCAGCGGTCGAGTCCGCGTACCGCACGCTCGCGTCGGACATCCGCCTCGTGCCGAACCCCGGCCTGGCCCCCGATCAGCCGTCCGATGGGGGCACATCCCAGGGTTCGGCGGCGGACCTGCGACCGGCGATCCTCGTCGCCGCGCCGTTCGGCGCGCTCCAGGGCCAGCCGCTCGACGACGGCGCCGCACGCGACGGCCTCGCGCTCCTCGCCGGCACGGACGTCGACGCGATCGCGATCGACCTCGTGAAGGGCGCGCTCCCGGTCGGCTCCGGCCCCGACGGCACCGTCCCCGGCCTCGCGACGAAGACCCTCGTCGCCGGCGTCGTCGACGGCCACAACGTGTGGCGCGCGGACCTCGCCGCGAAGCTCGACGTGCTCGACTCCCTGTCCGACCCGGCGCACGCGCTCGGGGCCGGGGCGCTCGCCGTCGGGACGTCGACGTCGTTGCTCCACGTCCCGCACGACGTCGAGGACGAGGTGTTCGGCGGTCCCGAGACGCCCGGCACCGTGCTCGACCCGCGCCTGCGCGACTGGCTCGCGTTCGCGGACCAGAAGGTCGGCGAGGTCGCGGTGCTCGCCCGCGCGATCACCGCGGGTCGCGACGCGGTCGCGACCGAGATCGAGGCGTCGCGCGCGGCCGTCGCGTCCCGCGCGACCGCGGCGGGCGTCGTCGTGCCGGGCGTGCGCGAGCGCGCGGCGGCGCTGACCGACGCGGACTTCGCCCGCGGCGACTACGCGCAGCGCGCGGCCGCCCAGCAGGAGCGGCTGAACCTGCCGCCCTTGCCCACGACGACGATCGGCTCCTTCCCCCAGACCCCGGAGATCCGCCGCGCCCGCGCGCAGTGGACCACGGGCGCGCTGGCCGACGCCGACTACACGGCGGCCATGCGCGAGGAGATCGCGCGCGTCGTCGCGCTCCAGGAGGAGATCGGCCTCGACGTGCTGGTGCACGGCGAGCCGGAGCGCAACGACATGGTCCAGTACTTCGCGGAGCACCTCGACGGGTTCGCTGTCACCGCGAACGGTTGGGTGCAGTCGTACGGGTCGCGCTGCGTGCGGCCCCCGATCCTGTGGGGCGACGTCACGCGCCCGGAGCCGATCACGGTCGAGTGGTCCGCGTACACGGCGTCGCTCACGACCAAGCCGGTCAAGGGCATGCTGACCGGTCCGGTGACGATCCTCGCGTGGTCGTTCGTGCGCGACGACCAGCCGCTCGGAGACACCGCGAACCAGGTCGGTCTCGCGCTGCGCGACGAGATCGCGGACCTCGAGGCGGCAGGCATCGGGATCGTCCAGGTCGACGAGCCGGCGCTGCGCGAGCTGCTGCCCCTGCGGCGTGCGGACCAGCCGGCGTACCTCGACTGGTCGGTCGGCTCGTTCCGGCTCGCGACCTCCGGGGTCGAGGCGGCGACGCAGATCCACACGCACCTGTGCTACTCGGAGTTCGGCGAGGTCATCGGCGCGATCGACGGTCTCGACGCCGACGTGACGTCGGTCGAGGCGGCGCGCTCGCGCATGGAGATCGTGCCGGAGCTGCGCGATGCCGGGTACGCTCGCGGGATCGGTCCGGGCGTCTACGACATCCACAGCCCGCGCGTGCCGTCGACCGGTGAGGTCACGGAGCTGCTCGAGCTCGCGGTGAAGGCGATCGACCCCGTGCTCGTGTGGGTCAACCCCGACTGCGGCCTCAAGACTCGCGGATACGACGAGACCGTGCCGTCGCTCGACCACCTCGTCGCCGCGGCGAAGGCGGTCCGCGCCACCCTGGCGAGGTAGTACCGCAGTCCGCGAGGTAGAACCCCGGTCCGCGAGGTAGGGCCCTGGTCGCCGACCAGGGCCCTACCTCGCGGTGCGGGTCAGCGCTCGGTGCTGCCCGTGGCCGTCATCGGCCACATGAAGGCGAGGGTGCAGGCGGCGAGGCCGCCGACGAACAGCCACACGCCGCCGTCGACCCCGGACATGCCCGACCCCATGAGGACGAGCCCTCCGACGAACAGCACGAGCGCCACGACGAACCGTGCGAACGCGCCCGCGTGACCCGGGATGTCGCGGCCCTCGGTGCCGGTGCGCAGGCCGCTGCCCTGCTCGCTGCTCGTGCTCATGTCAGGCTCCTTCAGGTTCGGTCGGGCGGGCCCGGCAGGACGCCGTGCGTCACGTCCCGGACCAGGTCCCCACGGTACCGGGACTCGACGTGGCGACGCGCATCGGACGGCATAGGCTCACCCGACATGACGACGACGATCGGCCGCACCGTCCTCACGGTCCGCGACCTGGAGGCGAGCACCGCGTTCTGGTCCGACGGGTTCGGGTTCCGCACCCTCTTCCGGGGCGACGCGGACGGGTTCCCGCTGCTGCACGTCGGCCCCGGGGGCGTCGCGGAGCCGGGCCTGTGGCTCGTCCCGCTGCCCGACGGCGAGCGCCCCCTCGTGCGCCCCGGCTTCCCCACGCTCGTGCTGTACGTGGACGACGTCGACGCGACGATCGCGCGGCTGGCCGCCGTCGGCGTCGAACCCGTCGTCGCCCCGGCGACCGACCCGGAGACCGGGGACCGGTTCGCCCACGTGCTGGACCCGGACGGGCACCGGGTGGTCGTCGTGCGCCTCGGGTCGGTGCAGACCCCTGCCGAGCCCCGGGTTGCGCCCTCTTCCGACATCTGAACGGCGCGCAACCCGGGGTTCGCCAGGGTGGACGACGGCGGTGTGCACGCAATCACGTTGACCGCGACACCGCTCGGGGCGCACCATCGAGGGTGACGGTTGCCGAGAGCACCCGTCACAGCCGCTGCGAGGACCTCGTGGCGAGCAGCTCGCGGACGGGCCGGAGGCGCGCCGCACGGGACGAGGAGACGCGGATGCACGGCACCGCAGGTTGCGGGGTGGCCACGGCGGCCTGCTCGGGCACCCTCCCCTCCCGCGTCACCGCTCGGTGAGCTGTTCCCCCCGGACCAGCATCCCGGTCGCGGACGACGTGGGCGTGCCGTCATCCCCGCCCCGACCGTCCCGGTAGCCACCGCGCGACCGGTCGCTCGCCGTCGGCGGGGCCCGTCCTCCACGGAAGCCGTGAAACCCATGTACCCCCTGACCGAGAAGCAGATCCGCGCGTCCTTCGTCAACGCTTCGAAGCGCGAGGCGGCGCAGGCGACCCTCCCCGACCTCGACTCCCTCGACTGGGACCGCCTCGACTACCTCGGGTGGCGCGACCGCAGAGCGCCGCTCGCGTCGTACGCGGTCGTCCCCCTCGACGGCGAGCCCGTCGGCATCCTCCTGCGCTCCACCGACGCCAAGACTGGCGGCCCCCGCAAGCGCGCGGTCTGCGCGTGGTGCGAGGACGTCGTCGTGACCGAGGACGTGAGCCTCTACGTCGCCCGCCGCGCCGGCGCCTCCGGCAAGCGCGGCAACACCGTCGGCACCCTCATCTGCTCGGAGTTCCTCTGCTCCGCCAACGTCCGGCGCACACCCACGCGCACCGAGATGGGCGACGACCCGACCATGCGCGACATCATCGTCGACATGCGCATCGACGGCCTCCGCGAACGCTCCGCCAAGTTCGTCGCAGAAGTCCTCCGCGAGGCCTGACTCGCGCCCGCGGTAGGGCTGCCCGCGGAACGGGAACGTGACGCGCGGAGGAGGTCGACGGCGGGGCGGGGGTGGGGCGGGTCGTGGCGGGCCTGGCGGGAGCCGCGAGGAACGAGCGGCGGATGGAAGACCTGTCCCACCCCCGCCCCGCCGTCGACCGGACCCCGCCACCACCCGCCCGTCAGCGGGTGCGGACGAACCAGCCCGGCCACCAGTTCCACCGGCCGAGCAGGGTCATCGTCGCGGGCAGCAGGAGTCCGCGGACGATCGTGACGTCGAGCAGCACGGCGACGGCCAGGCCGATCCCGACCTCCTTCATCGCGACGAGCTCGCCCGCCGCGAAGCCGAGGAAGACGATCCCGATCGCCACGGCCGCCGTCGTGATGACGGGGCCGGACGCGGTGATCCCGCGCAGGACGGCACGGTCGTTCGCGATGCGCGGGTCCTCGGCCAGGTCACGGCGTCGCCACTCCTCGGACATGCGTGAGAGCAGGAAGACCTCGTAGTCCATCGACAGCCCGAACACGAGCATGCCGAGCAGGAGCGGCGTGGTGACGTCGAGCGCGCCCCAGGGCTCGAACCCGAGCAGCCCTGCGCCGAGCCCGTGCTGGAAGACCACGACGAGCACGCCGAGGGTCGCGGCGAGGGTCAGCAGGTTGAGGACGAGCGCCTTGACCGGCACGACGACGGAGCCGGTCAGGAGGAGCAGCAGCACGAACGTGGCGAGGACGACGGCGCCGAGCGCGACCGGCGCGCGCTGTGCCATGTGCTCCTGGGTGTCGACGAGCTCGGCGGCGGGGCCGCCGACGAGGACCGTCAGGTCGGTGTCGACGGCGCGGACGTCGCGCACGAGCTGCTGCGCGTCGGCGCCGGTCGCGTCGCCGGAGGGGGTGAGGTCGACGACGGTGACCTCGGGGGGCAGGGCGGTGTCCTGCATGGCGTCGGTGACGCCCGGCAGGGCGGCGACCTCGTCGAGGTAGTCCTGCACGGCCTGGTCCTGCACGGGCGCCTCGACGAGCACGACGACGGGTTCCACCCCGAGGTCGGCGAACCGTGAGAGGACGGCGTCGTTCGCGAGTCGCGCCTCGGACGTCGCGGGCAGCGACCGCACCTCGGAGTCGCCGAGCGTGAGCGAGGCGAGGGGCACGGCCAGCGCGACGAGGAGAGCGGTCGTGCCGAGCGCGACGAGGACCGCGTGCCGCTGCGCGACGCGTGCGAGGCGGCCCAGCAGGCCGGTCCGGGAGCGCGGCGTCCAGCGCCGCACCCAGGTGCGCGCCCCGGGCGCGGGTACGTGCCGGTGCCAGACGGCGACCAGCGCGGGGACGAGGGTCAGCCCGGCGAGCGTCGCGACCAGCACGACGACGACGCCTCCGACAGCCATCCCGGTCAGCAGCGGGTCTCCGAGCAGGAGCAGCCCGGCGAGCGAGATCCCGACGGCGAGCCCGGACGTGAGCACGGCACGCCCCGCGCCGGCGACCGTGCGGCCGAGCAGCTCTTCCACCGAGGCGTCCGGGGTCTTCTCCCGCTCCTCGCGGAACCGCGCGAGCACGAGCAGGCTGTAGTCGACACCGAGCCCGAGCCCGAGGATCGTCACGACGTTCACGGCGAACTCGTTGACGGGCATCGCCGAGGTGAGGCCGCTGAGGGCGAGGAGGGCCGCCGCGATCGTGGCGAGCGCTGCGAGGACCGGGAGCGCGCCCACCCGGATGCCGCCGAGGACGACGACGAGCAGCAGGAGGAGGACGACGAGCGCGACGGTCTCGCCCTTCGCCGCGTCGGTCACGGCCTGGTCGACGAACGCCTCCTGGGCGAGGAGCGCACCTCCGACGAGGACCTCGGGGGTGTCGATCGTGTGCAGGGCCGCCGACACCTGCTCGGCGGCGGCGAGCGCGGCGTCGTCGTCGAGCGCCCGGTCGAGCTCGACCACGACGAGGGAGCCCTGGCCGTCGTCGGCGATGAGTCCACCGGCCGTGTAGGCGTCGGTGACCTCGACGACGCCTGGGATCTCGCGGATCTCGGCCATGACGGCGGTGGCGTTCTCGACGAGCGCCGAGGAGAAGAAGTCGCGGCCTCCGAGGACCGCGACGACGGTCTCGCCCTCAGGGTCGAGCGCGTCCACGCGTTCGGCGACGAGGGCGGACTCGGTACCGGCGGGTGCGCCGTCGACGTCCTGGGTCTTGTCGAACACGGCTCCGCCGAGGACGGCGCCGAGGACCACGAGCACGAGCCAGGCGACGAGGACGACGACGCGGCGTCGGGCCACCAGACGACCACAACGTTCCAGCACAGGATCTCCTCGTCACGCGAGCCGGCGCCCCCCGGAGGAACCGGGGGACGCCGGAAGGATACGTCCCGGTCGGAGCGTCGTCGGACCCCGCTCCGGACGGGTGCGCCCCGGGGGCGACCGCGTGGCGGCCGCCCCCAGGACTGCTGCGTCAGCCGCAGGCGAGAGCGTCGTACGCGACGTCGGCCGCGAACGTCCGCCCGTCACCCGACGCCGACACCTGGGCGTCGCCCGCCTCCACCGACGTCGCCCGTGTGGCGAACGACTGGTAGGCGGACTTGCCGGGCTGGACACCCGTCACGGTCTTCTCGCCGAGCGGGGTGCTCAGCGTGATGTCGGCCGGGACCGTGTCGTCGTTCGTGGCGCGGACCGCCACGTACGCCTTGCCCGCCATGCAGCGGGTGTCGGTGGTGACGCTCACGGCCAGCTGGTCGACCGGCTCGTCGGTCAGAGCCTTGGCCCGGATGTTGCGGTACGAGACCGCCTCCCCGCCACCGTGGTTCTGGATGCCCACGAAGCTGTTCACCAGGCGTGCCGGGTCGGTGCTCGTGAAGTCGTTGACGAGCGTGTCGTTGAGGTAGATGCGGATGCGGTCTCCCTCGACACGGATGTCGTACGCGTTCCACTGCCCGACCGGGTTGAGCGCTGCGTCCACGGCCTCGAGGTCGGCGCCCTGGAACGTGTAGACCGCGCCGGTGGTGCGGTCATCGGCGTCCGTGGCGTCGATCTGGAGCTCGTAGCCCTTGTTGACCGCGACCCACGGGTCGTTGCCCGGGTTCGGGAACCCGACGAACACGCCGCCGTTGTCGTCCTTCACGAGCTTCCAGTCGAGCTTGAGGCTGTAGCTGTCACCGAGCTCCTCCTGGTACCAGAGCAGGCCCATGCCGCCCTCGCCGCGGATCGAGCAGTCGTCCTGGCGGCCGAAGCCACCCGGACCGGCCATGCGCCAGCCGTCCTGCAGGCTCGCGAGCGTGCCGTCGAAGAGCGCGGTGTAGCCGTCCTCGACGTCGCCCGGGGTGCAGATGTCCGGGTTCTCGCCGATGGACAGGACGTCCATGTTGATGTTGCCCTCGTCGCCGGTCTCGTAGGCGATCGTGATGGTGTTCGCACCCTCCTGGAGCTCGAGGTCACGTGTCACCGTGCCCCAGCTCTTCCAGTCACCGGTCGTGGGGAAGTTCCACTGACCGAGGTCCTCGCCGTTGACGTGGAGCGACACGTTCTTCGAGCGCAGCTCGGTGTACGGGTGGATGCCGTTCGCGTAGCGGACGTTGACGGGGTAGGTCCCGGCCTCGTCGACGTTCACGGTGAACGTGCGGCCCGAGCCGACGTTCTGCATCCCGGCGGCGAAGCCGGAACCGGAGTAGTTGCTGTGGTCGTTGCCGAGGTTGGAGCCACCGAGCGGCCGCGCCTCCTCCGCCTCGTACCACCCGCGGTCGGCGGGCGCGACGTAGCCGGGCAGGGTGTTGAGCGTGTACCAGGCCTCGGTGCTGAGCAGCTCGGCACCGTCGGCAGACGCGAACGGGCGCGGGGAGCGCAGGTGGACCACGTAGCCCGGCTTGAGCCCGTCGATCTTCAGCGTGACCGTCGTGCGGTCCTCGGAGAGGGTCGCGTCGGAGGCGAACAGCGGCTGCTCGTCGACCTTGGGGCCGCCGTACTGCTGCGTCGGGACGTAGGTCCACTGCTTGATCTGGTAGGCGTCGGCCAGGTTCTCCGCGACCTCGTCGGAGACGGGGTCGGTGTACTCGATCTCGAACCCGCCCTCGACGACGCGCATCTCCTTCATGTCGAAGGAGTCCTCGTTGACCGGGACCAGCTTCTGCAGGCCGAACCGGAGCTTGCCGGACTCGCCCCAGTTGCCGCCCTCGCCGGTGCCGCCGACGTACAGCGAGCCGTCGGGGCCGTAGATGGTGCGGTTGGCGCCGACCTCGAGGCCCGCGGTGTGGCGGAAGACCGCACCCTGGTACTCGCCGTCGACCTTCTCGAGGAAGCCGCGCTGGAGGCCGCCGTAGGTGATGTCACCGATGAGCATCTGCCCGGCGAACTCACCGTCCTCGACGAGGACCGGGTTGCCCGGCGAGTTGGCGATCTCGTTCTGCGGGAGCCACAGGGCCGGCTGGCTCACCGGCTGGTCGTCGAACATCCCGGCCGGGTTCGTGTAGTGGTTGAAGAACTTGTCCTGCTCGATGTGCACGAGCTTGTTCGCGGGGAGCCAGGCACCCTGGTTGTCCGTGCCGAACAGGTCGCCGTCGGGGCCGAAGCCGATGCCGTTGGGCGTGCGCAGGCCGCCCGCGACGTAGGTGACCTCACCGGTCTCGCGGTCGATCTTGATCGACGTGCCGCGGTTCTCGCCCGGCTGCGGGTTCGTCGTCGCGCCGCCGTTGTCGATCGCGACGGACAGGTTCACGTAGAAGTAGTCCTCGTCGTGGACGAGCCCGAACGCGAACTCGTGGAAGTTGCCGCCGTCGGGCCACTCCGCGATCTTCGTGTGGACGTCGTAGAAGCCGTCGCCGTCGGGGTCCGTGAGCTGCGTGAGCTGGTAGCGCTCGGAGACGAAGATCGAGTCGTCGATGACCTCGATGCCCATGGGGTTGAGCAGCTCGTCCGCGACCTTCGTCGCCGTGACGTCCTCGGGGCCGGTGGCGTCGACGACGCCGTCGAGGAGGTAGACCTCGCCCGACACCGGGTCCGGCCGCCAGCCGCCGGAGCTGACCTCGCCCGTGGTCACGACCGCGAGCTTCTCGTCCTCGGTGAACGACAGACCGGAGACCTTGGGCTCGAAGCCCTCGGGACGCAGGTTGACGAGCTCGTAGTTCGGGTTCACGGCGTCGAGCCGCAGGCCGTCGCCCGCGGTGTCGGTCGCGCCCTCGCAGTACTTGTACCCGGGGGCCGTGACGCGGACGACGCCGGCCTCGGTGCTCAGCACCGACTCGGGGACCACGACGAACGACGAGCTGCCCGGCGTCTTCCACTCGAGCTTCAGCTTCTGCTTGTCGCTGCCCTCGTAGTAGTCGATCCGCAGCGCGTGGACGCCCGCCGTGAGCGTGGCGTTGCCCTCGACCGACGTCGAGTCGTTGGGGCCGTCGTTGTTGACGACCTCCTGCTCGTCGACGTAGACGATCGCGCCGTCGTCGTTGGTGACCTTGAACGTGTACTGGCCCTCGGTCGCCACCGTGAGGTTGGCGGTGACCTGCGACATGAAGTTGTCCTCGGCACCGAACTGGTCGGCCGTGGTCCAGTCGATCGTCGGCATGAGCTTGTCGACGTTCGGGGTCTGGCCGGACTTCAGGGTGCACACGGCACCCGGGTTCTCGGCGAGCTGGAACGTCCGCAGCGTGACGCCCGGCTCCTGCTCGGGGAGGTCTGCGGCGGCGGCGGGGACGACCCAGCCGGCAGCGAGCAGTGCGCCACCGGTGAGGGCCGCGATCCCGCGGCGGTTTCTTGACCGGCGCGGCGCCGGCGGGGTCGTGCGAACGAGCATCGTCGCTCCTTAGCGGATGGTTCGAGCTTCAACCAGCCGGCGAGGTCGGCCCCGACAGGGCAGTCCACATCGACTGACAACGCTGGCAGCGTAGCAGCGCTTTGGTCGACTGCCAATATACTTTTGGTTACAGTTCGGCAGAAGTTGCTGGGCTGAGGCATTCATCCCGATGCCTCCTACACTGCGGCACCATGGCCCTCCGAGAGTTCACCCAGGTCGACGTCTTCACCACCGTCCCCACCCGCGGCAACCCCGTCGCCGTCGTGCTCGACGCCGACGGGCTGAGCGACGACCAGATGGCCGCCTTCGCCCGGTGGACCAACCTGTCGGAGACGACGTTCGTCCTCCCGCCCACCCCCGAGGGAGCCGGCTCCGGCGCCGACTACCGGCTACGGATCTTCACCCCCGCGGGCGAGCTGCCGTTCGCCGGCCACCCCACGATCGGCTCGTGCCACGCCTGGCTGGAAGCCGGCGGCGCGCCGCACGGCGGGGACGTCGTCGTGCAGGAGTGCGGCGTGGGACTCGTGACCCTGCGCCGCGACGGCGACCGGATCGCCTTCGCGGCCCCGGACCTGCTGACGGACACCCCGCTGCCCGACGACGAGCTCGACGCCCTCGTCGCAGCCCTGCGCCTACCGCCCGACGCCGTCCTCGACCACCGCGTCCTCGACAACGGCCCCGGCTGGCGCGTCCTGCTCCTCGACTCCGCCGCGCGCGTGAGCGCGCTCGACCCGGACTTCACGACGCTACGTTCCGCACGCCCCGACCTGTCGGTGGGCGTCGTCGGCCCGTACGCCGACCCCGAACAGCCCGACGCCGGCCCCACGGCCGGTCCCGACGGCGCGGCCGTCGAGGTGCGGGGCTTCGCGCTGTCCATGGGCATCCCGGAGGACCCGGTGACCGGGAGCCTGAACGCCGTCGTCGGGCAGTGGCTGCAGCGCGACGGCCGGCTGCCCGACAGCTACGTCGCCGCCCAGGGCGCGGCGCTCGGCCGGGCGGGCCGCGTGCACGTCGAGCGCGACGACAGCGGGACCGTGTGGGTCGGCGGATCGAGCATCACGGTCATCGCGGGCACGGTCGACCTCTGATCTCTCTCGCGTTCGACGCGGGGTCGTCGGCCACGTCCGCCGCGGGCCGGACGAGCGGGCGGGAACACGGAAAGAGGGGGGCGGACCGGCGTCGCGCATCCGTAGACTGCGGAAAGTGTCAACAACCCCAACAGTTTCCGGTCGAGACGCTGCCCGTCCCCCGGTGGACGCCGTCACGGTGAGCCGGGCCCGGTGGGCGCTCATGGTGCAGTTCGTCCTGTTCGGGGTTCTCGGCACGGCCTGGATGAGCCGGCTCCCGTCGGTGCGGGCCGACCTGGGCCTCAGCTCCGGTCAGCTCGGCTCGTTGCTGCTGGTCGGCGGCATCGGGTCCCTGGTCTCGGTCCTGTCCTCGGGTGCCGTCGTCACCCGGTTCGGCATCCGGACCTCCCTCGCGGTCGCCACCGCGGGCAACGTCGTCGGGTTCGGCCTGCTCGCCGCGTCGACCGCGACCGGGAACGTCCCGATGTTCGCCGTCGCCGCGTTCGTCAACGGCGTGTGCGGCGCGCTGACGAACATCCCGATCAACATCGGTGCCGCCGCCGTCGAGCAGCGCGTCGGCCGCGCGATCCTCCCCCACTTCCACGCCGCGTTCTCCATCGGCGCGGCCCTCGGTGCGCTCGTCGCGGCAGCGTTCTCCTGGGCGCACGTGAGCATCTCGGCCCAGCTCGTCGTCGTCACGGTCGTGGTGACGGCCGTACGGCTCGCGGTCCTCGCTCCGTCGACTGCGGTCGCCCCGCCACGCGCACCGGAGCACGCCCGCGGTTCCGGGATCCGCGCCGCGCTCGCCGCGTGGCGCGAGCCGCGCACGCTGCTCATCGGGCTCGTGCTGCTCGCCGCCTCGTTGTCGGAAGGGTCGGCGAACACATGGCTCTCCATCGCGGTCGTCGACGGCTTCGCGGCGCGCGAGGCGCTCGGCGCCATCGCCTTCGGGACGTTCGTCGTCGCGATGACGGTGTTCCGCTTCGCGGGGACGCGCCTGATCGACCGGTACGGGCGCGTGCTCGTCCTGCGCGTGTCCGGCGTGTCCGCGCTCGTGGGGCTCGGGCTGTTCGGCCTCGCGCCGAGCCTCCCGCTCGCGTGGGTCGGCATCGTCCTGTGGGGCTTCGGCGCCGCGCTCGCCAACCCGATCGCGATCGCCGCGGCGTCGGACGACCCGGCGCACGCCGCGGCCCGGGTCTCCGTCGCGGCCTCGTTCTCCACGATGGCGATGCTCGCCGCACCCCCGCTGCTCGGTCTGCTCGTGGACGGGGTCGGCGCCCGCCACGCGCTCCTCGTCATCTGCGCCGCGACCGTGCTGAGCCTCGCCGTCGCCGGCCAGGTGCGGTCTGTCGCGGAGCCGGTGCCCGTCCGACGCTGAGGAACCGAGGCCTCATCGGCCCGGAGTCGTGGCCGCCTCGCCGCGCGTCGCGGCCTCGAGCACCTCGAGCACGTGCACGTAGTCGTGGCCCGTCGCGCGGGACATGCCCGTCTCGCACGTCCGGTTGCTCGACACGTACGCGTCGAAGCCGCCGCCGTCGAGCGAGCCGCCGAGCCGGGCCACCTCGCCCGCCTCGGCGTGCGTGGCACCCGCGGTCAGCTCCGGGTGCAGCATGCCGCGGTCGCCAGCGAACCCGCAGCAGCCCCACGAGGCGGGGACCTCCACCCGCTCGGCGGCCGCCGCGGCGACCGCCCGCAGGTCGTCGACCGTGCCCAGGTGCACGGACGCGCACGTCGGGTGCACGACGACGTCCCCGACCCGCGCGATCTCGACGCCCCGTCCCGCGAGGGCGGGCAGGACGTCGGTCCGCACGAACGTGACCGCGTCGACGAACCGCAGCCGGGACGCCCGCTCGCGCAGGTCGGCGTCACCGGCACCCTCGGCGCCATCAGGACCGGCGGGGTCGCCGGCGAGCCGGCGGACCGACTCGACGAGCCCGTGCGTGCAGCTCGACGCGTCGCACACCACAGGCAGCTCGCCCTCGCGCGTCGCGACCCACAGCGCGTCCGCCACGCGCCGGGCCATGGTCGCGGCGCCGTCGGGCAGGCCCTTCGAGGACCAGGGCGTGCCGCAGCACAGCGAGCCGACGCCGGCGGGCGTGGTGAGCCCGATGCCCGCGCGCTCGCACAGTCGACGCAGCGCCTCCTCGGCCCCGACGCCTCCCGCGGCGGGCGCGAACATCTCGCCCGTGCACGACGCGAAGAGCACGGCCCGCGGCCCCGCACCCGTGGGCCCCTCGGGGACACGTGCATCCGGGACCTGCACCTCCGGCCCGGCGCCACGGCGGGAACCAGGCCCCGGCAGGTCGGCCCCCGCGAGCGGCACGACGTCCGCCCCGAGCAGCGCGCGCCCGACCTGCGAGGCGCCCCGCACGAGCGGCGTCGGCAGCACGTCGGCCACGGCGAGCGCGCCGCGAACGCCGGTGAGGACGCCGCCCCAGCGCTCCGCGACGACCTCCGCCCCGCGCTGCACGAGGGCTCCGTGCGACCGGGCGCGGTGACCCTTCATCACGGCGCCCGTGTCGATGCCGACGGGGCACGCCTCGACGCACAACGAGTCGACGGCGCACGTCTGCACGCCCGCGTAGTCGTAGGCGCGCTCGAGCTCGGCACGCTCGGCCGGTGACGCCGAGGCCATCTCCTTGAGGAGCGCGATGCGCTGGCGGGGCGTCGTCGTGACGGTGCGGGACGGGCAGCCCGGCTCGCAGTACCCGCACTCGACGCAGCGGTCGACGAGGGGCGCGTCGTCGCCGCCCGCGGACACCTCGACCTTGAGGTTCCGCAGGTGCTCCGCCGGGTCGTCGCTCAGGACGACGCCCGGGTTGAGCAGCCCCTGCGGGTCGAGCAGGCGCTTGACCTCGCGCATGACGTCGTACAGCTCGTCGCCGTACTGGCGGCGCACGAACGGCGCCATGATGCGCCCCGTGCCGTGCTCGGCCTTGAGCGTCCCGCCGTGGGACAGGACCAGCTCGACGAGGTCCTCGCTGAACGCCGCGTATCGGTCGAGCTCGGCCCGGTCCCCGAGCCGCGGGGTGATCATGAAGTGCAGGTTGCCGTCCTTCGCATGGCCGAACGTCACCGCGTCGTCGTACCCGTGCCGCGCGAACACGCCGCCGAGATCGCGGACCGTCGCGGTCAGGTCCTCCACAGGCACCGCGACGTCCTCGAGCAAGGCCGTGCTCCCCGCGGGCCGCGCGCCCGCGACCGCGGTGTACAGGCCCTTGCGCACCCGCCACAGGCGCTCGCGCGTCGCAGGGTCGCGCGTGAGGGCGGCCGGCAGCTCGAGCGCGAGGGAGCCGACGACGTCGCGTGCCGCGTCCTCGAGCGGCGCGAGCGCGTCCGGGGTGGCGGAGCGGTACTCGACGAGCAGCGCGGTCTGACCGGTGATGCCCGCCTCGGCGGCGAGCGTCCGCATGCTCGGGTCCGCGGCGGGGTCCGTCGCCGCGACCCGCAGCGACGCGGCGTCGAGCAGCTCGATCGCCTCCGCGCCCGTCGCCGCGAGCGGCAGGAGGGCGTCGGTCGCGCGCTCGAGCGAGTCGAGCACGAGCAGCGTCGTCGTCGCGTGGGTCAGCAACGGGACGGTGCGGAACGTGACGTCGGCGACCCAGCCGAGCGTCCCCTCGCTCCCGATCATGAGGTGCTCGAGGATCTTCACCGGCCGGTCGTGGTCCAGCAGGGCGTTGATCGAGTAGCCCATGGTGTTCTTCATCGCGAACTGTCGCTCGACCTCCGCGCGCGCGGTCGTGCTCGACCGGACCTGGTCGCGCAGCGTGGCGAGGCCCGCGTGGAGGTCCGGCCGGAGTCCGCGCAGGCGGGCGTCCGCGTCGGGCGCACCCGTGTCCAGCACCGTCCCGTCCGCGAGCACGACGGTCATCGCCTCGACGGTCCGGTAGGCGGTGCGCGCGGTGCCCGACGTCATGCCGCTCGAGTTGTTCGCCACCACCCCGCCGATGGTGCACGCGATCTCGCTCGCCGGGTCGGGTCCGAGCCGGCGCCCGTGACGCAGCAGGTGCCCGTTGACGAGGCGCAGGGTCGCGCCCGGCTCGCACCGCACGCGCTCGCCGTCGTCGAGCACCTCGACGCGTGTCAATCGCGTGCGCGTGTCGACGAGCATCCCGCCGCCCGACGCCTGCCCGGACAGGCTCGTCCCGCCGGACCGGAACGTCACGGGCAGCCCGCGGTGGTCCGCCTCGCGCAGCGCCGCGACGACGCCGTGACGGTCGTGGGCACGGACGACGACGTCGGGCCGCAGCAGGTAGTGCGACGCGTCGTGCGCGTGCGCGACGCGGGTCAGGAGGTCCGTGCGGAGCTCGAACCCCGGCGCCGTCCGGGTCGACCGGCTCACGGGCGGGCCCTGCGCTCGTAGCCCAGCCGGTGCGGTTGCACCGCCTCGTAGGTCGCACGCAGGTTCTCGGTCGTGCGGTCGAACAGGCGCTGGGCGACGCGCACGAAGAGGAAGTCGACGATCGCGAGCTGGGCGATCCGGCTCGAGAGCGCACCGGACCGGAACGCCGTCTCGCGCGCGGTGGTGGTGAGCACGAGGTCCGCGTGGGCGACGAGCGGGGACTCGGGGAAGTTCGTGATCGCGACGGTCGTCGCGCCGCGGTCGTGCGCGATGCGCAGCGCGTGGTTCGTCTCGACCGTCAGGCCGCTGTGCGAGACGCCGACCGCGACCGCGCCGGGACCGAGGAGCGCGGCCGACTGGAGCTGCACGTGCGGGTCCGGCGAGGCGAAGCAGACGAGGCCGATGCGCTGGAGCTTCTGCGCGAGGTCCTGCGCGGTCAGCCCGCTGGACCCGACGCCGAAGAGGTCGATCCGCGGCGCCGCGGACACGGCGGCGGCGACGGCCTCGAGCGCGTCGAGGTCGAGCGCGCGCGCGGTCTCCTCGATGGTCCGCGCCTCGTGGAAGGCGATCTTCTCGACGACGTCCTGCAGCGTGTCGTCGGGGTCGATCTCGCCGTGCGCGACGTTGGCGCGCTCCTGCTCGACCGCGCGCCGGCTCGTCGCCTGCGCGAGGTCGATGCGGAAGTCGGGGTAGCCCGCGTAGCCCACGGCGCGGCAGAACCGCACGACCGTGGCCTGCGACGTCCCGACGAGGGCGGCGAGCTCCGTGATGGTCTTGCCGACCACGGTCGCGGGGTCGGCGAGGACGACCTCCGCGATGCGCGCCTCCGCGGGGCGGAGCGTGGGCAGGGACTGGCGGATGCGGACGAGGCCGTCGGCGGCCATTCAGGGCTCCTCGGTTCGGGTCGGGGGGTCGAGCGTGAGCCAGGGCTCCTGCCCGACGACGGTGCCGGGGTCGCGGGCGAGCCGCCCGGCCAGGTGGAGGGCGCCGTCGAGCGGCGTCCCGGCTGCGGGGACGAGCTCGACGTCGGGACGCAGAAAGCCGAGGCGGGCCCGGAACGGCTCGGTGAGGAGCGGGCCGATGGCGAGGACGCCACCGGTCGCGGCTCCGAGGGGCGGGACGCCGTCGACGAACGCGGCGGCGAGCGTCGTCGCCAGGTGCACGCCGGCCCCGGCCAGCACCTGGCGGGCGACGGGGTCCCCGGCCGCCCCGGCGGCGGCGACGTCGGGCGTGAAGGAGGCGAGCACCTGCGCCCGGTCCGGGCGGGTGTACAGCTGGGAGGGCCACGTCTGCACGGGGCCGAACCGCGCGGTGGCCGCGGCGAGGAGCAGACCGGACCCACCGGACGCCCGGCCGTCGTGCGCGGCGACCGCCGCGAGCAGCCCCTGCACGCCGATCCACGACCCCGCGCCCAGGTCGCCGAGCAGGTGGCCCCAGCCGTCGACCCGGTGCCAGACGGTGCCGAGGTCGGTGCCGAACGCGATCGCGCCCGTGCCGACGGCCACGACGGCTCCCCCGCGACCGCCGAGCGCGCCGACGTGCGCGGTGACCGCGTCGGCGGCGACGGCGGTGCGCAGCGGGGCCCGCTCGTCGACGGTCGCGGCGAGCGGGGCGAGGCCGTCTCGCAGCGCGGCGTGGAGCTCGGCGGGATCGCGGACGAGCGTCGCGAGCCCCGTGGCGCCGACCGCCGCCGCACGGACCTCCGCGACCTCCGGCACCTCGGCGCGCAGCCGCACGAGGAGGTCGCGGACCACGTCCGCCGCGTCGCTGCCGTCGGGCCGGATGGCGACGGGACGCCCTGTGACGGACACGTCGGGCCGGCGGTCGTCCGCGCCCGGACCGAGGCGTCGTGCGGCGAGGCGGCTGCCGGAGCCGCCGACGTCGAGCCCGACGACCCACCCGTCGTCGGGCCTGCTGCGGGGCACGGAGAGAGGCACGCGCCCAGTGTGGCACAAAGTTTCACAGAGTTTGTGCGCAGCGGAGATTCTCTTCACCCGACGTACGCTGCGGCTGCTCCCGAGCGTAGCGCCCGCACCCTGCCTACGCCCGTACCCCTGCCGTACCGCTGCGCCCTCAGGCCTTCGGGAACGTCACCCAGACGTTCTTCGTCTGCCCCGTCGTGTACCAGCCGACCTCGAGCGACAGCACCCGCGCGAGGTGCAGCCCGAGACCGCCCTCGCCGGGGACCCGCTCGCCGGCGTACTCCGGGGCCGTCCGGTGGTCGTGGTCCGCGACGTCGAGCAACCACGTGGTCGAGTCGTCGCGGAGCTGGACCTCTGTGGGCGGGCGCCCGTGCTCGAGCGCGTTCGTCGCGAGCTCGGACGCCACGAGCACCAGCTTCTCGGGCGTCTGGCCCAGCCCGACGTCCGACCCCCCCTCGGCGCCCAGGATCTCGCCCAGCTCATGACGCAGCGTCGTGAGCCCGTCGAGCGACTCGATCGACCACTCGTGGACGACGCCGAAGTGACCCGACGGTCGCGTCGTCGGGACACCGCTGCCGGCCGCGGGGACGTCGACCGTCGCCGGATACTCGCACGATGTGCGATCTGCAGGTCTCACGGGTCGGAGCTCCTTCGGTCGGCGCGTCGAGCTCTCTACCTACGTCTTCCCGCCCGGACGGCGTCGCGAGCGGAAGAACCACGAGCGTTGCACGGGCCGCCGGACCCCGCACCCTGCACGGCGCGTGGGACTGAGAGCGGTCACTCAGCGCGGCGCCATGCGGATCGCGCCGTCGAGCCGGATCACCTCGCCGTTGAGCATGGGATTCTCGACGATCGCGCGGACCAGCCGAGCGAACTCCGCCGGGCGACCGAGGCGGCCGGGGTGCGGCACCTGCTGCGCGAGGGACGCCTGCGCCTCCTCGGGCAGGGACGCCATCATCGGTGTGCGGAAGATCCCGGGGGCGATCGTCATGACGCGGATGCGGTGCTGCGCGAGGTCGCGCGCGAGCGGGAGCGTGAGCCCCGCGACGCCCGCCTTCGACGCCGCGTAGGCGGCCTGCCCGACCTGGCCGTCGTACGCCGCGACCGACGCGGTCTGCACGACGACGCCGCGCTCCTCGCCCGGGCCGTCCGGGGCCTCGGGGTCGGGCAGCGGGTCGAGCGCGAGCATGCGCTCCGCCGCGAGCCGCACGACGTTGAACGACCCCACGAGGTTGACGTCGACGACGCGACGGAACGCGTCCAGCGCGTGCACCCCGGAGCGCCCGACGACGCGTTGCGCGAGCACGACGCCCGCACAGCCCACCACCACGCGCGCACCGCCGAGCTCGTCCGCGGCGTCGAGCGCCCGCGCGACGTCGTCCGCGTCGGTCACGTCCGTCGGGACGAACCGTGCGGCGTCGCCCAGCGCGGACGCCACCGCGGCGCCGTCGGACGACGCGAGGTCAGCGAGCACGACGCGCGCTCCCCGCGCGACCAGGCCCTCCGCCGTCGCGCGCCCGAGGCCCGAGGCCCCGCCCGTCACCAGCGCGACGCTGCCGTCGATCTGCATCCCGAACCCCGTCCGCGTCAGCCGTCCACGGGCGCCGGCGACCCGCCCCAGCACCGTAGCCCGCACCGGTCCCGGCCGCGAGACTGCGTGGCAGGATGCGGAGATGACCCTCTACGACATCCCGTTCCAGGCGATGGACGGCACCACGCACAGCCTCGGAGAGCACCGCGACGACGTCGTGCTGGTCGTCAACGTCGCCTCGCGGTGCGGCCTCGCCCCGCAGTACGCGACCCTGGAGACCATGCAGAAGGAGTACGGCGACCGCGGGTTCCAGGTCATCGGGTTCCCCAGCAACCAGTTCCTGCAGGAGCTCGGCACCAACGAGGCGATCGAGGAGTTCTGCTCGCTCACCTACGGCGTGACGTTCCCCGTCGTGGACCGCGTGCGCGTCAACGGACGCCACGCGCACCCGCTGTACACGGAGCTGAAGAAGACGCCCGACGCCGACGGCAAGGCCGGTCGCGTCACGTGGAACTTCGAGAAGTTCGTGGTCGTGCCCGGTGGCGAGGTGCACCGGTTCCGGCCCCGCACCGAGCCCGACGACCCGGCGATCGTCGGCCTGGTCGAGTCCCACCTGCCGCGCTAACTCGCGTTCAGCGCACGACGAGCGCGGGGTGGCGGGCGTCGTCGACCCGTACGACGACGCCCGCCACCTCCTGCGGGCGCGCCTCGCGGTCGTAGCGCGCGTACGCGGGAAGGGTCCACGCGTCGTCGGGCGCGGTACGGCGTGCGAGCGTCGCCGCGCGGACCGTGAGGTGCACGGACAGGTCCGTCGTGAGCCCTCGACCCATGGCCAGCGAGCCGTCGAGCACGACGACGAGCCCCGGCGCCGCATCGACGTACGCGGCGCGCGTGGCGCGGTCCGTCACCCGGTCGCGCAGGCTCGGGAGATAGCGTCCGGACCCGCCCGGCCCGACGGCGTCGAGCACCTCGCGGTTCAGCCCGGCCACGTCGATCCACGCGTCGAGCAGGGCGTCCGGGTCCTCGCGTCCGTGCTCCAGGCGCAGCGACGCCGGGCGCCAGAAGTCCGCGACCTGGACCCGCGCGACCGGCCGACCCGCCGCCCGCAGAGGCGCGACCAGCGCGTCAGCGAGCGCCTCGGGGTGCGTGGACGGGTGCCCGTCGACGAGCACCCGGACGACGCCGCGGGCAGCGCCGTCGACGAGCTCGGGCGACGCGGCGAGCACGCGGTCCACGACCCGGTCCACGAGGACCTCCTCGCTCACCGGTTCGACGCGCACCGCGTCAGGATGCCACGGCGAGGAGGGTTCAGGGCACGCGTCCCTGGGTCAGCATCCCCCGCAGGGCGGTGTCGACGAGCGCGTCGACGTACGCGTCGTCCAGAGGTCCGCTCCGCTGGAGCCACCGGTTGAGGACAGGCCCCCAGATGATGTCGACCGCCACGTCGAGATCGAGGTCCGCCGCGAGCTCTCCGGCTGCCTGCGCGCTGCGCAGACGTTCTCGCTTGGCCTCGCGGAGCGGGGCGTCGAGCCGCTCGTGGTACGTCGCGGCCAGCGCCTCGTCCTGGGCGGCCTCGGTGGCGAGCGCGCGCATGGGCTCGGCGAGGCGGGGGTCGTTCAGCTCGGCGACGGTCGCGCGCAGCACCAGGGTGAGGTCGGCCCGGAGGTCGCCCGTATCGGGGAGCTGCGGGCGCTCCCCAGCGTCCGCCTCGCTGAGCAGGAGGAACGCGTCGAAGAGGACCGCGGCCTTCGAGGGCCACCACCGGTAGATGGTCTGCTTCCCGACGCCGGCCCGCGTGGCGATGCCCTCGATGCTCAGCCGGGGATAGGGCACCTCCTGGAGAAGGTCGAGGGTGGCCGTGAGGACGGCGCGGCGCGAGCTCTCGTTGCGGCGTGCGGGATCGGGTCGTGACATGCGACCCAGGATAGCGCGAACAAGACGAGACGTTGCGTCTTGCCGAACCGGGATCGGTGGTCTAGGGTCGAATCTCAGCGAGACGGACCGTCTCGTCTGCTGAACTCCGCAACACCGACCATGAGGAGAATCCCTTGCTTCCGTCGTCCCCCGCCCCCCGCACGTGGTTCATCACCGGCGCCAGCCGCGGCATCGGCCATGCGCTCGCGGTCGCAGCACTCGAGCGCGGCGACCGCGTGGTCGCCGCCGCACGGACCGCGTCGACCGACCTGTTCGACGCCCGGCACCGCGACCGCGTCCTCGCACTGAGCGTGGACGTCACCGACAAGGACGCGGTCGACGCCGCGGTGGCCACCGCCGTCGAGCACGTCGGTCGGCTGGACGTCGTGGTGAACAACGCGGGCACCATGTCCATGGGCATGGTCGAGGAGTTCACCGAGGCCCAGGCGCGGGCCCAGCTCGAGGTCAACTTCTTCGGTGCCCTGTGGGTCACCCAGGCGGTGCTGCCGCACCTGCGCCGGCAGGGGTCGGGCCACGTCCTGCAGATCTCGAGCATCGCCGCGCTCGGTGGCTTCCCCAGTACCGGCATGTACAGCGCGAGCAAGTTCGCGCTCGAGGGCCTGAGCGAGGCCCTCGCCATGGAGGCCGCAGCGTTCGGCGTGAAGGTCACCGTCGTGCAGCCCGGCGGGTACTGGACCGACCTCTACACGAGCATGACCGCCACGACGCCTGCCGACGCCTACGGGCCGCTGCGTGCCGAGCTCGAGCGCCAGTGGGCCGACGGGTCGGTGGACAGCGACCCGCGGCTCGCCGCCGAGGCGATGCTCACCGTGGTCGACAGCGACGACCCACCGCTGCGCCTCGCGCTCGGGAGCATGACCTACGACCTCGCACACCACGTCTCGCAGCAGCGGGTCGAGACCTGGGCCGCGTGGGAGCAGGTCAGCCGCGCCGCCGAGCACGCCGTCGCCCAGCCCGACGCCGCGCAGGACCCGGGACGACACCGACGTGGGGGACGATGAGTTCCGCCGGACGAGCCGGTCACATCCACCGCCACCCGTCTCACACCGTCGCCCAGCCAGAGGAAGTTCCGTGTCCACGATCGTCGAGCTCGACCTGCCTACCCCCGACGGCCGGGTGCTGCACGCGTACGACCGGTCGCCGCTGGGTGCCGACCCGGGGGACGAGCGCCTCGTCGTCGTGTGGCACCACGGGACGCCGAACATCGGCCCGCCGCCCGCGCCGCTGTTCGACCTCTCGGACCGGCTCGGGATCCGCTGGGTCGGGTACGACCGGCCGGGTTACGGCGGGTCGACGCCGCACCCGGACCGCTCGGTCGCGTCGGCGGCGGACGACGTCGCGGCGGTCGCGGACGCGCTCGGCGTGGGCCGGTTCGCGGTCTTCGGCCACTCGGGCGGCGGGCCGCACGCGCTCGCGTGCGCGGCACTGCTGCCGGACCGGGTGACCCAGGCGGTCGTCGGCGGCTGCCTCGCCCCGTACGAGCCGTCGGTCGCGACCGGGCTGGACTGGTTCGGGGGCATGGCGTCCGGGAGCGTCCTGTCGTTGGGCGCCGCCGTCGAGGGCCGCGAGGCGCGGGAGGCGTTCGCGGCGTCGGGCACGGAGGGCGAGCTGGGCTTCTCCGACTCCGACCTCGACGCGCTGCACGCCGAGTGGTCGTGGTTCGACTCCGTCGTCGGGCCGGCGGTCGCGTCGGGGCCGGCGCCAGCCGTCGACGACGACCTCGCCTACGTCCGCCGCTGGGGCTTCGACGTGTCCGACGTGACCGTCCCCACCCTCGTCCTGCAGGGCGGTCTCGACCGGATGGTCCCCCCGACGCACGGGCTGTGGATCGCGGAGCACGTCCCGGGCGCCGCGCTGCGCCTCCTGCCCGACGCCGGGCACGTCTCGGTGCTGCGGTCCGGCGCGGCTGCGGCGCTCACCGCACTCGCGCGATGACGCGTCCGCCCGGGTCGGCGCACTCCCCCGGGACCGTCCGCGAGGCGGCGGGCGGGATCGTCGCGCTGAGCCTCGCGACGTTCGTCGCGATCACGACCGAGCTCGTGCCGATCGGGCTGCTGCCGCTGATCAGCACGGACCTGGAGGTCACGGAGTCCGTCGCGGGGCTGCTCGTCACCGCGTACGCGTTCATGGTGGCGGCGCTCGCCGTCCCGCTGACCCTCGGCACGCGGCGGCTGCCCCGCAAGGGCCTGCTGCTGACGACGCTCGCCGTGTACACCGCGAGCAACGTGCTCGTCGCGGTCTCGGACACGTTTGGCCTCGTCGCGGCGGCACGGGCCCTCGGCGGGGCGGCGCACGCCGTGTTCTTCTCCGTGAGCATCGGGTACGCGTCCCGGCTCGTGCGCCCGCACCTCACGGGTCGCGCGCTCGCGCTCGTCACGGCGGGGGCGTCGGCCGGGTTCGTGCTGGGTGTCCCGTTGTCGACGGCGCTCGGGACGGCGGTCGGGTGGCGGACCTCGTTCGTGGTGCTCGCGTGTGCCTGCGCGGTGACCGCGGTGCTGGTCGCCGCGCTCCTGCCCGCCGTGCCCGGTGGCGGGGCCCCGCCTGCCGACGCCGCCCGGTCCGCGCGCCGCGCGGCGCTGGGGTCCGCCGTGACCGCCAACACGCTCGCCTACCTCGGCCAGTACACCGTCTACACCTACGTGTCGGTGCTGCTCCTGGCCGCAGGGCTGCGCGAGTCGGCCCTCGGTCCGGCGCTGATCGTCCTCGGGGCGCTGGGGCTCGTCGGGACGGCGTTCGCCGCCGCCCGCCTCGACCACCGGCCGCGCCGCACCACCGTCGTCCTGCTCGTCGCCGTCGCGGGCGGGATGCTCGCGCTCGGGCTCACGCTCCCCGGGCTCGTCGGCGTGCTCGTCGCCACCGCGGTGTGGAGCGCGGGCTTCGGCGGCGTCGCCTCCGTGTTCCAGGCCGCGGCGATCCGGACCCACGGCGCGTCCCCGGACGTCACCGGCGCGCTCGTCAACACGACGTCGAACATCGGCATCGGCGGCGGGGCTGCGCTCGGTGCGCTCGTCCTCGCAGGCCCGGGTCTCGGAGTCGTGCCGTACGTCGGCGCGGCCATCGTCGCGAGCGCCCTCGTCGTCGTGCTCGTCGCCCGCCGGGCGTTCCCGACCTCGGGCCGGGCCGGCACGGGCGACGTCGAACCTCTAGACCGCGCGGTCCGGGACCTCGGACCGGCAGACCCGACACCAGGGAGGCTCCCGACATGAACCCGCAGACGCAGCCCACCATGCGACCCGAGGAGGTCCTGGCCGTCCTCGAGAAGCCGCTCAGCCAGGAGCTGCTCGCCCGTGACCTCACCCGCCTCGCCTACGTCGCGAGGGACGGGACGCCGCGCGTCATCCCGATCGCGTTCGCCTGGAACGGCGCGACGATCGTCATGTGCTCGCCGCCGAACGCGCCGAAGATCCACGCGCTGCGCCGCGACCCGGCCGTCGCCCTCACGATCGACACGGAGGCTCACCCGCCAGCGATCCTCCTGGTCCGCGGGCGTGCGGAGCTCGACGAGGTCGAGGGCATCCCCGACGAGTACCTCGAGGCCAACACGACCTACGACATGACGGCCGAGCAGCGGGTCGAGTGGGAGAAGGAGGTGCGTTCGCTCTACGAGCGCATGGTCCGGATCGTCGTGACGCCGACCTGGGCGAAGCTCATCGACTTCGACGAGACGCTCCCCAGCGCCGTCGCGGAGCTCATCCAGCAGCGCGAGGAGCGGCAGCGAGGCTCCTGACGCATCTCCGCGTCGTCGAGCACGCCACCACGCGCCGTCGAACACGACCTGAGGGTCGCTATCCGTCGGACAACGACCCTCAGGTCGTGTTCGGCGAGGGTCAGTGCGGGGCCGTGGCGTTGCCGTGCCGGTCACGCTCGGAGACGCGGTGGCGGGCGAGGCGCTCGCGCAGCCACTGCTCGGGCGCGTCGGGGCGGCGGGCTCGTGAGAAGACCATGTCGACGCTGACGAGCCAGTCCGTGAAGGGGTAGGCCTCCAGCTGGAGCTCGACGAGGTCGCCGCGGGCGAGCTCGCCGAGCACGAGCTGGCGGGGCACGGTCGACCAGCCCAGGCCGGCCCTGGTCATCTCGACCAAGGGTCCGTACCCGAAGATCTGCCACGTCTGCGCGGACTGCAGGTACTCGGTCGTGGGCTGGACCGCGACCTGGTCGTTGTAGGCGAGCCGACGGTGCTCGCGCAGGTCCGCGAACGAGACCGTGCGACGACCGGCGAGCGGGTGGTCGCGCCCGACGACGTGCAGGAGGATCAGCTTGCCGAGCTGGCGGAACTCCAGCGACCGGTCGTAGTTCTGCGCGGCGAACCCCACCCCGATCGCGGCCGCGCCCGCGCGGACCTGCGCGTCCACGGCGTCGCCCACCGAGCTGAGCACCACGACGTTCACGTAGGGGAACGCGTCCCCGAACTCCCGCAGCGGCGTCGCGAGCACGCGCAGCGGCACGTTCACGCTCAGGGTGATCGAGCCCGCCTCGTCGAGCGCGTGCGCGTCGGCGTGGCGTTCGAAGTCCAGCGCGCGGTCCACCACGGTGCGGGCTTCGAGGGCCAGACGCCGCCCGGCGTCGGTGAGCGTCGGTCGCCGGGTCGAGCGGTCGAAGAGGTCCGTCCCGACGTCGATCTCGAGCTGGGCGATCGCGGCGGACAACGTCGACTGCGACTTGCCGAGCCGTCGCGCGGCGGCAGAGAACGACCCGGCCTCGGCAGCGACGACGAAGGCCTCAAGACGTTCGAGCGAGACGCGCATCCACGCACTCCTATCGGTTTTGTCGATGATAAGTGACTTTTACCATCGACGAGAGTCGGTCTAGCGTCGTCGCACCGTCCCATCAGGGACCAGTCCTGCGGACGTCAGAGTCGACGTCCGCCCGAGAGAAGGGAGACCTCCGTGTCCCTGCTCCGCACCGCCCGACCGCCGCGGCCCGACGCCGCCGCGCGCACGTCCGTCGACGAGCGCTTCCCCCTCGGCCGTTCGCTGTCGCTCGGCCTGCAGCACGTCCTGGTCCTCTACGCCGGGGTCGTCGCCGTCCCGCTCATCCTGTCCGAGGTCCTCGGGCTCACCGACGCCCAGACCGTCACCCTCATCAACGCCAACCTCGTCGTCGGCGGGCTCGGCACGCTCCTCCAGACCCTCGGGCTGTGGAAGTTCGGCGCGCGGTTCCCGCTCGTCCAGGGCGCCTCGTTCATCGGGCTCGCGCCGGCGCTCCTCATCGGGCAGGAGTACGGCATCACCGCCGTCTTCGGTTCGGTGATCGCGGCGGGCGCGCTCACCATCGCGGTAGCGCCGCTCTTCTCGCGGCTCCTGCGCTTCTTCCCGCCCGTGGTCATCGGCTGCCTCATCACGATCGTCGGCATCTCGCTCATGCCTGCCGCGGCCGGCTGGCTGGGCGGCGGCCAGGGCAGCCCCGACTTCGGCGCGCCGCGCAACCTCCTGCTCGGCCTCCTCACGGTCGTCGTCACGATCGCGGTGTACGTGCTCGGGCGCGGCCTGTGGAGCAGCCTCTCCGTGCTCGCGGGCCTCGCCGTGGGGACCGGCGCCGCGCTCGCGACCGGCGCGACGGACTTCGGCGGCGTCGGCGCCGCGCCGTGGGCGGGAGTGGCGACGCCGCTGGCGTTCGGTCCGCCGCAGTTCCACGTCGTGCCCATCCTCGTGATGTCGCTCGCGATGCTCGTGATCCTCGCCGAGACGACGGGCAACATGCTCGCGATCGGCAAGATCACCGACGTGCCGGTGGACCGGAAGCGGCTCGCCGCGGCGTTCCGCGCGGACGGCCTCGGCTCGATGCTCGGCGGGCTCTACAACGGGTTCCCGCTCAACGCCTTCAGCCAGAACACGGGCCTGATCGCTATGACGAAGGTCCGCAGCCGCTACGTCGTCGCCACCGGCGGCGCCCTCATGATCGTGCTCGGCCTGCTCCCGAAGGCGGGCGCGGTCGTCGCCGCGATCCCGCCCGCCGTCCTCGGCGGCGGGGCGATCGTGATGTTCGGCATGACCACCGCCGCCGGCATCCAGGAGCTCGCCCGCGTGCGGTACGACGGGACGCGGAACGCGCTCATCGTCGCCGTGTCCGTGAGCGTCGGGGTGCTGCCCATGGCCTCCCCCGAGCTGTTCGCCCAGGTCCCCGAGCCGTTCTCGCTCGTCGTCGACAGCGGGATCTTCCTGGGCGCGATCACCGCCGTCCTGCTCAACGCCGTCATGGGCGAGCGGCGCTCCACCGCGTCTGACGACGCCACACCCACCGACGCCACACCCACCGACGCAGCGCTCACCGACGCCGCACCCGCCGTCGTCGCGACCACGACCCCGTAGCCACCCGGCTCCGTCACCAGAGAAGGACAAGCCCATGACCCCGACCCTGAGCACCGACGTCAGCGCGACCGCCACCCTGAGCCCGGCCGACCTCGAGCACCTGCGCACCGCGATCGGCGTCGCGCAGGACGCGAAGGACCGGGGACGCCACCCGTTCGGCGCGATCGTCGTCGCCGCGGACGGCCGGACCGTGCTCGCGACACGCGGCAACAACTCGATGCCGCCGGAGGGCGACCCGACGCAGCACGCCGAGCTGGCCGCCGTCGCCGCCGCGGCGCGCGCCGTCCCGCTCGACGAGCTCGCGGGAGCGACGCTCTACACGAGCGCCGAGCCCTGCGCCATGTGCGCGGGGGCCGTCTACTGGACCGGCGTGGGCCGGGTCGTCTACGCCCTGTCCGAGTCCCGGCTGCTGGCCCTGACGGGCGACAACCCCGAGAACCCGACGTTCGACCTGCCGTGCCGGGAGGTCTTCGCACGCGGGCAGCGGCACGTCGACGTCGTCGGTCCCGCCCTGGAGGACGAGGCGGCGACCCCCCACGAGGGCTTCTGGCGCTGACGCCACCACCCGCCGTCGAGCACGCCACCACTCGCCGTCGAGAACGACCTTGGGGTCGTTATCCGATGGATAACGACCCCAAGGTCGTGTTCGGCACCCCCAGGGGGTGTCGGCTACTGGCCCGTGAAGACGAACTGCGAGCCGGGCTCCTTGGCGACGTCGCCGTCGCGCGAGCCGGTGATGGTCACGTTCGACAGGATCGCGTTGCCGCGAGCGCCGCCCATCGCGAGGATGCCGGACCCGTTCTGGGACCCGGAGATCCGCACGTTCGTGATCTTCACGTCCGGCATGTTGCCGCCGCCGTTCTTGAACTGGATGCCGTCGTACGTGGAGTCGACGATGTCCGTGTCCCTGATCGTGACGCCGACGATGTCGTGCGTCTGCGGGAAGATCGTGATCGCGCCGAACTCCTGGTCCTCGTTCCAGAACGCCCCGCCGGTGCGGTAGAGACCGTTGTTGGCGATGAGCGTCGTCCCCGAGAACGGCAGGGGGTCGTGGTCGGTCGCCAGCATGATGCCGGGGTAGTTCATCGTGTCGGAGATCAGGTTGTTCTCGATCGAGTTGTCGTAGCCGCCGTAGATCGCGATGCCGTTGGCGCGCCACGGCAGCTGGACCGTGTTGTTGCGGAACGCGTTGGAGTGGCCGATGTCGACGTTCCGGTCCTTGACGTACGGGTTGGCCCAGACGGCCAGCGCGTCGTCGCCCGTGTTGCGGAACGACGAGTTGAACACGAGCGAGTTGCGCGTGCCGTTGCTGAAGTTGATGCCGTCCGCGTAGGTGTTGCGGATGCGCATCCCGGAGAACTCGACGCCGTCGCCGGGTCCCCACAGCTCGGGGATGTTGGTGTAGTCGCGCCCGACCCAGACGCCGACGTTCGCGTGCTCGATCCACACGTTGGTGATCTTCGTGTTCTTGCCGAAGCGGCCGTTGAGCCCGACGCCGCCCTCTTCCTGGGCGTTGTTCCCGCGGATCCGGCCGGAGCCGAAGATCGCGATGTCGGAGATCTGGACGTTGTCGTCGATGTCGAACCCGAAGTTGCCCTCGTGCGGGTGGTTGATCATGCCCGGGGCGTCCTGCGGCTGGATGAGGCTGTAGAGCTGGGAGTGCCACATGCCCGCGCCGCGGATCGTCACGTCGCTGATGCCCACCTGGTTGTGCATGCCGCGGTTCAGCGGGTCGTCGGTGAGGATCTTCTTCTCCTGGCGCCACTGCCCCGCCGGGATCCACACGCAGTCGATCTGCCCGTTCTGGTTCGCGGTCACCGCGGCCTGGATGGCAGCGGTGTCCTCGAGCCCGTCGTTCGGGACGGCGCCGTACTCGGTGATCGACGTGCACGCGGCGGGCTTCGACGTCGGCGGCGCGACCTGCTCCAGCTCGATCAGGTCGATGACGTAGTACGCCGCGTCGTCGCCGGCGTCGCGCTGGAGCTTGAACACGGTGCCCGCGGGGAAGGACCTCGGCAGCAGCGCGTGCGACTCGTCGAACAGCCGACGCGCGTCGCCGCTCGGGGTGTTGCTCAGCGCCTCGGGCCCGTCGACGTTCCCGTACAGCCACGAGTGCTTCGAGGAGAGCGTGAGCTTCTGCACGAACTGGCCGTCCGCGTAGAGGCTGATCGTCTTCTCCTGGCCCCCGCCGCCGGGGGCGTCGGGGATCGCGTTGCGCACGACGATGGAGTTGGTCGGCACGGTCGAGGTGAGCTCGACGTGCTGGCCGGCCGAGTCGAGGCGCACCGACTTGCGGCCCGACGACTCGGTACCGAAGTTCGTGTGCCCGAACGTCCGCACCGCGTCCGTCTGGAGCAGCGTGCCCGTGTACCGGCCGTCCTCCGCCTCGTACGTCGTGTACGGCGAGGCCGCGCCGCGCCCGACGACGATCGACTGCGTCGCGGTGTTGTTCCCCTCGTTCGTCTCGGCGACGACCCCGGTCGCGTCGGCCGTCGCGGTGACCGTCGCCCCGCCGTTGGTCGCGGTCCACGTCCCGCTGGGCGTGACGGTCACGGTCGCGCCGGACGCCACGGCCGGCGTCGTGCCGTTCAGCGTGGTGGAGCCGACGACGACGCGCGTGACCGACCCCGCGGGGACGGCCTGCGAGCCGCGGTTCTTCACCTGCACCGAGAACGAGACCTTCGCGCCCACGGCCGGGTTGGACGGCGTCGTCGCGACACCGAGGACCTGCAGGTCAGGTCCTGCGGCCTCGCTCACCACGAGCTTCGTCGCGCTGACGTGCGCGTTGTCGGTCTCGTTCTGCTCGACGACGGTGTTCGCCGGGTCGACGACCGCGCCGACCGTGTACTCGCCGGCCCCGCGTGTGCCTGCCGCCACCTGAACCTGCGCGCTCGCGCCGGGCTGGATCGCCGGCACGGCCGCCGAGCCGACCTTCGTCCCGCCGAGCGTCGCGTCCAGGGTCGTGGCCGACGACGCGCGGTCGCCAGTGTTCTTCACCGTCGCCGTGAGCGTCACGGGGGTCTTCTCCGTGGGCGCGGCCGGGCTCGCCGTCACGGCGCTGACCGTGAGGTTCGGGTTCGGCGCGGGCGCGCCGTACACCTCGAGCTCGGCGACCTGGCCGTTGCCCGCGCCGGTGTTGCCCGTGAACCGCAGCCGGACGTCGGTGACGCTGCCCGTCACGTCGACGCTCCGCGCGTTCCCGCTCGACGGCGCGAACGCGTACGCCGCGGACGCCTTGAGCTCCTGCCACGCCCCGGTGCCGGAGCGACCCCACACGGAGAACGTCTGGGTGCGCGCGCCCCACGCGGCGTCGGGGTTGAGCCGGACGGTGACGCGGCTGAGCTGCGTCTGCGACGCGAGCTGCACGTCGAGGGTCGACGGGTACTGCCCGCCCGCGCCCTCCCAGTACGTGCCGGTCTGCCCGTCCACGGCGTTCGTCGCCGCGTACGACCACTCCGTCGACGACGCGACGGCCGGGCGGTTCTTCGCGTAGTTGGTACCCGTCGGGTCGGTCGGGGGGTCGGTCGGCGGGTCGGTCGGGTCGGTAGGCTCGTCGTCCGCGGTGCCCCAGACCTCGAGCTCGGACACCTGCCCGTTCGTCGCGCCGGAGTTCGCCGTGAAGACGACGCGGACGTCGGAGGTCGTGACGGTCACGGGGATCTCGACGACGTTGCCCGTCGACGGGTTGAACGTGTACGTCGCGGACGCCTTGAGCGTGCTGAACGTGCTCGCGCCGTCGGCCCGGCCGAGCACGGAGAAGGTCTGGGTCCGGGTGGACCAGGCGGCGGGCGGCGGCAGCTTGACGACGACCTTCGTCACGTCGGCGTCGCCGTCGAGGTCGACCGTGAGGTCGGACGGGTACTGCCCGCCCGCGCCCTCCCAGTACGAGCTCGCGTTCCCGTCGTTCGCGTTGCGCGCGACGTAGGTCTGCGTGACGGACGACGCCGCGATCGGCCGGTTCAGCGCGAGGTTGGCGGGTGCCGCCGCGGCCGCCACGACGGCGGCAGGCGCGGGCGCGGCGTGCGCTGTGGCCACCACGCCGAGGGGTACGACGAGCGCGAGCGCGGCCCCGGCCACGGTCGCGTGCTTCCAGGGGGTTCTCATGAACGTCCTCGTTCTCCCGCCGGACGGCGGGGTCGTCCACCCACGGGCGTCGGTGCCCGACGACGGCCCGCGACCGTGCTGGTGGCGCGGAACGTCTCAGGTGGGTCGGGTCAGGTACGACGGCGCGTCCGCCCGCAGAGGGTGCTCGCGAGAGACGGGACCACGCACATCGAGAGTTGCAGAATCGGCACTGCTTTGTGCTGCTTGCCTGTCAACTTCTTGCGTCGAACAGTGCAGACATTACGAGAGCCCTCTCCCGGGCGTCAAGGGGTCAGCTCTGGGCGAGGGCTGCTGACCCGCGGCGCAGGGCGAGGACGAGCGCTCCGGCGACGAAGTAGTCCTCGTCCGAGCCCCGGCGGGCAGCGCGGACAGCCTTGGCCAGCGCATCGACGCGCTCGCCCAGCACGGGGTCGGGCCCGGCGTCCGCGTCGTCGGCCCCGACGCGCCGGACGGCGTCCGCGTAGGCGCGCAGCGCGAGGGCCGCGTCCGGCCGCAGCCGTGGACCGAGCGCGACGTGCTCGCGACCGTCGTGCTCCCACTCGACGAGGAGGCGCACGAGGATCTCCACCACGTCCGCCGAGGTCTCCAGCTGGGCCGAGCGGCGCGTCTGGGAGGTCGCCCAGTCCCGGTGCCGCCGCACCCGCAGGTTCGCGCGGGCCGCCTCGTGCGACCGGGCCACCGCGTCGCGCGCCCGGTCGAGCGTCGGCAGGATCTCCCGCCGGCGCTCGGCCCACTCGTCCGACGACGGAGGGCGGTCGCCCTCCAACCCGTCCGCCAGGCCCTCGACCTGCTCGGCGAGGGTGTCGCGCAGACGGTCGAGCGCATCCTCGGTCGGGGTGAGGGGCAGCGGCGGAGCGAGCAGGTTGATGCCGACGCCCACCGCCGCGCCGACGACGAGGAGCCCCGCGTACGCGCCGACGAACCCGAACTTGTCGGTGTTGCCGATGATGAGCACGAACAGGGCGGACGTCACCGCCCACGAGCCCATCTCGCCGAACCGGCGCCATCCCGAGCACAGGAGCGCGACGCCCACCACGACCGCGATCGACAGCGCCCCCGGCGCGAGCACGAGGTCGGCCGTCCGTGCGATCGCGGCGCCGAGCAGCAACGCCGCGAGCGCCTGGACGGACTCGCGGACCGACCGCGCGAGGGTGCTGGTCGTCGCGACGACGGCGCCGAGCGGAGCGTAGTACGGGTAGTCGGAGAAGGGCTCGGGGGCCAGGACGCCGACGAACCACGCGAGCGCGGCCGCGACCGCTCCCTTGAGAGCGAGCGACCACCTCGGGTGGCGCACCCACTGCCCGTGCAGGGCATCGACCGTCCGGCGCCTTCGACGTCGGGTCGTTCCTGCTGCGCTGTCCACGTGTCCGATCGTGGTCTGCCGTCGGCACGCCCGCACGACAGGGTGACAGTCGCGGCGCGCTCAGCCCAGGGCGACGGCGACGACGCCGGCCGCGACGACGAGCGGTGCGAGGACGAGCCCTTGTCGCACGACGGGCCACGCGGGCGGACCGCCGCTGCCGAACGTGTGGCGGCGGTACTGCTGCCACCACAGCACGGTCGCGAGCGACGCCCACGGCGTGACGAGCGGACCGGCGTTCACCGCGACGAGCAGTGTCGCGAGCCGGTCGACGTCCTCCCCCGCCGTCGGGGCGAGCGCGAGGAACGCCGGCAGGTTGTTCACCGCGTTGGCGGCGACCACGCCCGTCGTCGCGAGGCGCGCCAGGTCTCCCCCGTCCGCCCCGTCCCCGGCGACCGCCGCGAGGATGTCGCCCAGCCCGTGCGCGTGCCACGTCTCCACGACGACGAACAGTGCCGCGACGACGAGCGCGGACCGCCACGGGACCATCTCGCGCACGGGGACGAGGAGCGGCACCTTGCGCCACCACGTGGCGAGACCGAGGACGACGACGCCGGCGAGCGCGGCGAGCGCCACGGGCAGCTCGGCCGCGAACGCGAGGGCGAGCAGCGTCACCACGGCGCCGGTGACGAGGAGCAGGACCCGGTCGGGCGGCGTCGGGCCGTGCGCGGTGAGCTCGAAGCGCCCGGTGAGGGACCGGCCGTGCAGCACCAGCAGGACGACGACCGTCACGACGAGCACCGCGAGCGCAGGCAGCCACATGACGCCGACGTACCCGGTGCCGAACCGCGACGCGGCGAGCAGGTTCGTGAGGTTGGAGACGGGCAGCAGCAGCGACGCCGTGTTGGCGAGCGCGAGCACCGTGAGCGCGAGCGGCAGCGGCCGCGAGCCGGTGCGACGCGCGAGGGCGAGGACCACGGGCGTGACGAGGACGGCCGTCGAGTCGAGCGACAGCACCACGGTGCTCCCCGTGGCCATGACGACGACGAGCGCCCAGAGCGCGAGCCGCCGGCCTCGGGCCGCACGCGCGGCACGCCCCGCCACGGCGTCGAACAGTCCTGCGCCCGCGCACAGCTCCGCGACGACCGTGATCGCGAGGAGGAACACGAGGACCGGGCCCGTGCGCACGAGGAGGCCCCGCGCGTCGTCGGCGGGGAGCAGCCCTGTCGCGGGCAGTGCCACGACGAGCACGACCGCGATCGCCCAGAGGGGGACGCGGAGTCGACGGCGCGACCCCGCGGCTCGGACGTCCGGGCCTGCGGCGTCCGGACCAGGAGACGTCACGGCCGAAGGTTACGGCACCTCGTGCCCGCCCGCCCTGGACGGTCCGGTGACGCCACCCCGGCGTGTGAGCGAGCGGCCGCGGTGCTTCACTGACGGCGTCGGTGCAGAGTCTCGCCGGCGCGAGACGGAGATCGACGAGAAGAGGATCCGATGCGTGCACTGACCTGGCAGGGGCGCGAGAGCGTGAGCGTCGAGGACGTCCCCGACCCTCGGGTCGAGGAGCCGACGGACGCGGTCGTGCGCGTGACGTCGACGGCGATCTGCGGTTCCGACCTGCACCTGTACGGCGTGCTCGGGATGTTCCTGGACTCCGGCGACGTGCTGGGCCACGAGGCGATGGGGGTCGTGGAGGAGGTCGGCTCCGCGGCGGGCGACCTGCGGGTGGGTGACCGCGTCGTCGTGCCGTTCAACATCTCCTGCGGTCGCTGCTGGACGTGCAGCCGTGGCCTGCAGTCCCAGTGCGAGACGACGCAGGTGCACGCGCAGGACAAGGGCGCCGCACTGTTCGGCTACACCAAGCTCTACGGTCAGGTCCCCGGCGGCCAGGCCCAGTACCTGCGCGTCCCGCAGGCGCACTACGGGCCGCTGGTCGTGCCCGACGACGGCACGCCCGACGAACGCTACCTCTACCTCTCGGACGTGCTCCCGACCGCGTGGCAGGCCGTCGAGTACGCGGGAGTCCCCGAGGGTGGGAGCGTCGTCGTGCTCGGGCTCGGGCCGATCGGCCAGATGGCCGCCCGCGTCGCCCTGCACCGTGGCGCCGGGCTGGTCGTCGGCGTCGACCCCGTTCCCGAGCGCCGTGCGATGGCGCAGCGGCACGGCGTCCGGACCGTCGACCCGGGTCCCGTCGACGACCTCGCCGCCGCCCTGCGCGACCTGACGGACGGACGCGGCCCGGACTCCGTGGTCGACGCCGTCGGCATGGAGGCGCACGGGTCGCCCGTCGCCGAGGCGACGCAGAAGGTCGTCGGCAGGATGCCCGACGCCGTCGCAGCGCCGCTCACCGAGCGCGTGGGCACCGACCGCCTCGCCGCGCTCTACACGGCGTTCGACGTCGTGCGGCGCGGCGGCACCGTGTCGATCTCCGGTGTCTACGGCGGCGCGAAGGACCCGCTGCCGATGATGCAGCTCTTCGACAAGCAGCTCACGCTGCGCATGGGCCAGGCCAACGTACGGCGCTGGACCGACGACCTCCTGCCGCTCGTCCAGGACGCCGCCGATCCGCTGGGCGTCCTCGACCTGCGCACGCACCGCGTCCCGCTGGAGCGCGCGCCCGAGGCGTACCGGACGTTCCAGCGCAAGGAGGACGGCTGCATCAAGGTCGTCCTCGACCCCTGGGCTGAGGCGGCACGATGACGTCGACGCGGCAGACGGACCGCGACCTCATCGCGACCTACCTCGACGACCACGTCGCGGGCGCGACCGTCGGGCTGAACCGCGTCCGGCGCATGGCCCGGGCGTACGAGGGCACGCCGGTGGGCGACGTCGTCGGCCCGATGGTCGACGAGCTCGACGAGGAGCGCGAGTTCCTCGTCGCCACGACGAAGGCCCTCGGCTTCCACGTGAGCCGGTACAAGGTGCTGCTCGCGGCGGCGGCCGAGCGGGTCGGGCGGCTCAAGCCGAACGGGCGCGTCGTGCGGCAGTCGCCCCTGTCGGCGCTGCTCGAGGTCGAGCTCCTGCGCGGCGCGGTGACCGGCAAGCAGAGCGGCTGGCGGACCCTCCAGCAGCTCCCCGAGGACGTCGTCGTGGACCGGTCGCGCGCCGCCGAGCTCGAGGAGCAGGCGCGACGACAGGTGGACGACCTCACAGACCTGCTCGAGCGCCTGCGGCCTGCCGCGCTCACGCGCCCTATCGTCCGAGGCTAGCCGCCAGCGGGCAGGCGAACGGGTCGCGCGCGCGGCCGGGGACGTCGTTGAGGTAGCCCACGACGATCCGGTACGACGCGAAGAACCCGACCTCGGTGTACGCGACGCCGAGCCGTTCGCAGTGCTCGCGGACCAGGGGCTGGACGCGCCGGAGGTTGGGGCGCGGCATGCTCGGGAAGAGGTGGTGCTCGACCTGGCGGTTCAGCCCGCCCATGAGCAGGTCGACGAACGCGTTGCCCCGGATGTTGCGTGACATGAGCACCTGCCGGCGCAGGAAGTCGACGTCGGCGTCGGCGGGGACGATCGGCATGCCCTTGTGGTTGGGGGCGAACGCCCCACCCAGCAGGACGCCGAACAGGGCGAGCTGCACGCCGAGGAACGCCCCGGCGATCGCGGGCGGCAGGAGCAGGAACAGCGCCGCGAGGTAGACCGCGAGCCGCGTGAGCAGGACGGGGACCTCGACCCCGCGGTGCGGCAGGTGGCCGCGGCGCAGGACCGCCCGCACGCTCGCGACGTGCAGGTTGAGCCCTTCGAGCGTGAGGAGCGGGAAGAAGAACCAGCCCTGCTTGCGGGCGAGCCACCCGCGCCAGCCGCGTCGGCTCGCCATGACGGCCGGCGTGAACGCGACGACCCCGGGCTTGATGTCGGGGTCGTGGCCCTCCTGGTTGGGCGCGGCGTGGTGCGCGTCGTGCTTCGCGGTCCACCACGCGTGGCTCAGCCCGACGAACCCGTTCGCCAGCACCCGCGCGGTCCAGTCGTTCCACGCCCGGGAGCGGAAGATCTGCCGGTGGGAGCTGTCGTGCCCGAGGAACGCGAGCTGCGCGAGGACGACGGCGAGCGCCGCGGCGAGCACGAGCTGCCACCACGAGTCGCCCACCAGGACGACCGCCACCCAGACCCCGGCGAACGCCGCGACGGTGAGGATCATCCGCGACCAGTAGTAGGTGTACCGGCGGCGCAGGAGCCCGGACTCGCGGACGAGCTTCGCGAGGACCGAGTAGTCGCGCACCGTGCGAGCAGCAGGCCGCGGGGCCGGGTTCGAGATGAGGGTCATGGCAGCGTTCCCGTCGTCGGAGTCCTGCGGCCCGTCAGACGTCGTCAGCCACCTCAGAACCGTCTTTCTCTCCACCATGCGGCGGGTGCGACCCGCACACCAGCCAGGCGGACGCCCGGCTACGCGGAGCGGTCGAGGGGCACGAGGTCCTCCCTCAGGTGCCGCGCGTAGCCGCCGGGCGTCCGCCCCACGAGGCGCGCGGACGTAAGCACCTCGGCCTGCGCGTCGGCGACGACCCGGGCGCCCGCCAGCCGCGCGGCGTGCACGAGCCCGACGTCCTCGTGCTCGGCGACGGTCGCGAAGCCGCCCGCCGCGTCGTAGGTCGACCGGCGGACGCCGAGGTTCGCGCCGTGCACGTGCCCGTTGGCCTGGCCGGGGACGTGCCGCGAGCGCCAGGCCGCCGCGCGGTCGGGCGAGAGCTCGTCGAGCCGGGGCCGGACCGTGCCGACGACGACGTCCGCGCCGTCGTCCGCGAGGCGGACGTGGTGGGTGAGCCAGTGGTCGGGGACGACCGAGTCGGCGTCAGTGCACGCGAGCCAGGTCCGGTCCGCCGGGGTCTCGGGCAGGAGGTCGAGGACGGCCTCGACGCCTGCGCGCCGGGCCCCGCCCACGCCCACGTGGTCGGTGCTCAGTGCGGGCACGGCCGCGGCGCGCACGACGTCGGCGCTCGCGTCGGTGCACCCGTCGAGGACGACGAGGGTGGCCACGAGCAGGTCGGGGCGCGCGTCGTGCAGGGCCCGCACGGCCCGCTCCACGGAGGCGAGGCAGGCGGGCAGCAGCTCGTCCTCGTCGTGCGCGGGCACCACCACCGCGACGGCCTCGACCGTCATACCAGCCCCGTCTCGCGCGCAACCGACCGTGCGGGGCGGCGGGCGAGCACGTCGAGGAGGAAGTCTTCTTCCGCGTGGTGCGCGACGACGTCCAGCTCGGGCCGTGCGACGACGCGCGCCTGCACCTCGTCGCCGCCGAGGGGGTACTCGGGGACGTCGTGGCGCCAGTGGCACGCGACGAGCACGCCGTCGTCGGCGAGCGACCCGGTCGCGCGGTCGAGGGTGCGGTCGAGGTCGTCGTGCCCGTAGTAGTAGAGGACCTCGGAGAGGACGACGAGGTCGAACGTGCCCTCGGGCCATGCCTCGGGCGTGTCGAGCCGGAGCAGCTCGACGTCGGGGCCGAGCCGCCTGTGCGCGGCCGCCAGGGGCGCATCCGCGACGTCGACGCCCACGACGCGGTCGGCGCGCGACGCGATCGCTGCCGTGAGGACGCCGGTCGAGCACCCGACCTCGAGCGCGGAACGGAACCGGGGGCGCGGCAGCGACGCGAGGAGGAGCGCGCGCTTGCGCTCCTCGTACCAGCGGGACTCGAACCCCCACGGGTCGGCGCGCCCCGTGTAGAAGCGGTCGAAGAAGTCCCGCGCGAGCGAGCGCTCCGGGTCGGCCCGGTCGGGGCTCGCGTGACCGGGCTTGACCCGGCCGTCGTCGCGCGCCTCGACCAGCACCTCGACGGGGCGGGCCGCGTGGCGCAGCATCTCGGGCCCGACGACCGCCTCGTCGCCGGGCCGGGCGGACAGCGGCCCGACCTGCGAGGCGTGGGCGGCCACGGCCTTCGCCTTCGCGGCGACCTCCTCGTCGGTGAGGCGCAGGCCGCGCAGCGCGTCCCACGGCACGTCGGACCCTGCCGGGTCGCCCCAGTGCCACAGCCAGACGGGGTACTCCACGAGCCGGACGTCGTGCGTGCTCGCGGAGTCGGCCGCGACGTCCGCCGCGACCTCCCCGGCGACGCGGTGGTCGCGGTGCCCGTCGCCGCGCCACGGCGCGCACAGGAGCGTGCGCCCGACGGCGTCGCCAGCCCGGGGGTCGGTGGCGCGAGAGAGGTCCACCGCGGCCGCGACGGCGGTGCGCAGCGTCTCGCGGTGCTCGCGCAGGCCGCCGTCCGGGAGGCCGAGCAGCAGGACGCGCGCGCCGTCGGCGAGCGCGTCGACCGCGTCGAGGACCTCGCGGCGACGTCTGTCCCTCAGCTCGCGCGGCAGCGTCGCGGAGCCCGGGTGGGAGCCCTCGCCGTCGGTCGCGACGACGAGGGTCACGGGCACCCCGCGCGCCGCGAGCCGGTGCACCAGCCCGCCCGCACCGAGGGACTCGTCGTCGGGGTGCGCGGCCAGCACGACGAGTGCCGCGACGTCGGCGAGGTCGAGTTCTCGCGGCCGGTCGAGAATGCCCGCGTCCACCCAGGCGTCCTCGGGCGTCCCGGGCTCGCGGTGGTCGAAGCTCACCACGGCCGATCCCCCGCCGCGAGCAGGTCGCGTCCGAGCGCTGCCTGGTCGCGCTCGGCGTGGTGCTGGCGGACGTACAGGCCGAGGTCGGCGACGCGGCGGGCGAACTCCTCGTCGGTCGTGAGCGGCCCGGGGCCCAGCGCGTGCGCGCACCGGCGCTGGACCTCCTCGACGGCGTCGACGACGACGGCCCGGACCCGGCGTGCGACGAGCGCGGCGTCCCGGCCGTCGAGGCCGTCGTCGACCGCCGTGGCGGCCTCGGCGAGAGCGGCCCGCGCGGCGCCGAGCGCCACGTCGGTCGCCCCGAGGTGAGCGAGCGCGAGCTGGTCGGGCTCGCGGCGGCCGAGCGCGTCCCACAGCGTGCGCGCGAGCCCGACGGCGCCGCCCCACCAGCACGCCGCGACCCCGATCCCGCCCCACGCGAACCCCGGTCGTCCGAGGTACCAGCCCGCGTCGCCCACGGGGACCGCCGGTGCGGTGTCGAACCGGACGGACGCGCTGACGACCTGCGCGAGCCCGCGCGCGACCCACGGGCCGTCCGCGGGCTCGGCCGACGGCGCGCGCAGGTCCACGGCGAAGAGGCGCCGGCCGTCGTCGGTCCAGGCCGTGACGAGCGCGTGGCTGAGGTCCGCGGCGAGCGAGCACCAGGGCTTGGTGCCGGTGAGGGACCACGCGCCGTCGGCCGCCGTCGCCTCGAGGCGCGCACCCGGCCCCTCGGCGGCGAAGACCCCCCAGGTGCTGCCCCCGTCGACGCCGACGGCGTCGAGCGCGACCGGGCCAGGGACCTGCGCGAGGATCGCGAGCGCGTCGAGGTGCGGCTCCAGCGCGCGGGCCACGCCGACATCGACCGCCGCGACGGTCGCGAGCGCCGCCCACAGCCCCGCCGTCCGCCCGTCGCCCGGCAGGGGGAACCGCGCCGCGACCTCGGCCACCCACGCCAGCGTTGCGCGGACGTCGGTCCCGAGGGCGCGCACGGCCGCGAGCTCCTCCGGACCGAGGACGACGTCGGGCGAGCCGTCCGGGGCCTCGCCCGGTGCTGCCAGGGGGCGGGGCCCGAGGGGGTGCGGGTCGGTGTGCGCGAGCGCGGTCATGGGATCCTCCGAGCGCCGGTCGGGCGGCCCACCTCCGGACCAGGCCCCAGGGTCGGCGGAGCCGCGGATGCCCGCAACCCGGACGGCGGCTCAGGCGGTGCGCGTCATGGTGGACGCGTAGCCGCCGCCCCCGGGGTAGACCCACTCGCCGACGAGCGAGTCGCCCGCGGTGTCGAGGGTTCCCCGGAAGTACGCGGGGCTGCCCTTGGCGCCGCCCCAGATGGTCAGGGTGTCCCCGACGAGCTCGTAGACGTAGTCGAACGTCTCGCCCGCCGAGCCGTAGAACCTCGACACGACGTCCTCGCCGGCCGGTTCGCCGAACGGGCGGAGGGCGCCGATCACCTCGAGGCCGTCGATCTCGTGGCCGTCCTGGACGAGGTGCACGTGCTGGAGCAGGAACCAGCCTCCAGGCATCCACTCGTAGGTGACGACGCCCTCGGCGCCGCCCGTGACGGCCCACGTGCCGACGAGGCGGTCGAGGGCGGAGAGCTCTGCGCTGATGGTCTCGGTGGTCTCGGTCATGGTTCCGTCTCCCTCGTCGTGCGGCGTCGCCCCGGTCGGGGCGCTCACCGTCACCTCGGGGCGGGCGTCGGGTTCTCGACATCGACCAGGCACCGGAGCGGTGTGACCTAGATCACACCCGATGCCTGTCGAGATGCCGACAGGTCCGACGAGGTAGCGGTGTCAGGCCCAGAGAGGGCGCGACACCGACCAGGACCAGGAGCACCCCATGAGCGCACAGCCGTCCACGCAGTCCGGCACGCCGCACACCCGTACGGCACCGTCCCGACCGACGCGCCGGTCCACCCGCCTCCTGCTCGCCGCGGCGGCGGCGACCGGCCCGTTCTTCTACGCGTCCGCAGCCGTGCAGATGCTCACGCGCGACGGCTTCGACCTGCGCGTCCACCCCCTCAGCCAGCTCTCCACCGGCAGCCTGGGCTGGATCCAGATCACGACGTTCGTCCTCACCGGCCTGGGGATCCTCGCCCTGGCGGTCGCCCACCGCCGGCTCGTGCCCGACGGCGTCGGGCGCCGCGCCGTCCCCGTCCTCCTCGCGCTCTCCGGACTCGGGTTCGTCCTCGCGGGCGTGTTCGTCATGGACCCCGAGCACGGCTTCCCCGTGGGCACGCCCGACGGCCCGGCCGCTGCGATGTCGTGGCACGGCGTCGCGCACTCGGTCGCCGCGGTGCTCGCGTTCACGGGGATCGCGATCGCCTGCGCCGTGCTCACGGTCCGCGCGATCCGTGAGCGTCGTACCCTGGCGGCCGTCGGTCACGGCGCGGTGGCACTGGTGCTGCTGCTGCCGGTCTCACCGGATCACGCGAGTGTGCAGGTCGCCGCGACGGGACTTGTCGCGTTCACGTGGACAACGGTCGTCGCGGTGCGGCTGCACCGCCGTCTGACACCCTCGAAGGACTGAGACCGCCGGGCCGTCCTCGCACCCCACGCACCCCATGCACCCCCACGAAACGAGGGAGAACGACGATGAAGTACCTGGTCCTCGGCTACACGCCGACCGCCGACTGGGACGCGGCGACCGCGGACGTCCCCTCCGAGGAGGCGCTCGCGGCGTTCGCCGTCTACCAGCGGTTCGAGGCCGAGCTGCGGGCGACCGGCGAGTTCGTCTCGAGCGAGGGTCTCGGCCACCCGGCCGTGAGCACGACGGTGCGGCGGACCGACGCCGGCGTCGTCGCCACCGACGGCCCGTTCGCCGAGCTCAAGGAGGTCCTCGCCAGCTTCGCGGTGATCGACGTCGCGAGCCACGAGCGGGCCGTCGAGATCGTCAGCCGCATCGTCGAGATTCTCGGCGAGCCGGTCGAGATCCGGCCGATCATGGGCGACGAGTTCGCCGCCTGAGGCCGATGCCCGCTCTGCACGCCGTGCCCGACGGCACGATCGAGGACCTGCTGCGCACCGAGGCGCCGCAGGTGCTCGGCGCGCTCGCGCGCCGCTTCAGCCGGTTCGACGTCGCGGAGGACGCGGTCCAGGAGGCGCTCCTCGCGGCGAGCGCGCAGTGGCCGGTCGACGGCGTCCCGGCCGATCCCCGGTCGTGGCTGATCCGTGTGGGGTACCGCAGGATGGTCGACCTCCTGCGCGCCGAGCACGCGCGACACCGCCGCGAACGCCTGGTGGGTGGCACGGAGCTCGCGGTCCAGGAGTCTGACCGCCGGCCCCGGGTGGTCGACGACGACGACAGCCTCACCGTGCTCCTCCTGTGCTGCCACCCGGCCCTGAGCCCGACGTCGCAGGTCGCCCTCACGCTCCGGGCCGTCGGCGGTCTCACGACGGCCGAGATCGCGCGGGCCTACGGGGTCACGGAGGCGACGATGGGGACGCGGATCAGCCGGGCGAAGCAGCAGCTCGCACGGGCGGGCGCACGGTTCGTCGCCCCGACGGCGCAGGACCGCGACGCGCGGCTCACCTCCGTCCTGCGCGTGCTCTACCTCGTCTTCAACGAGGGCTACACGGCCAGCGCGGGCACCGAGCTGGGCCGGGTCGACCTCGCCCAGGAGGCGATCCGCCTGGCCCGGCTCGCACGCGACCACAGCCCGCGCGACGGGGAGGTCGCCGGGCTGCTCGCACTCATGCTGCTCACCGAGGCGCGTCGGCCGGCCCGGACCGACGTCGAGCACCGGCTGGTCCCGCTCGATGGCCAGGACCGCAACCTCTGGGACCGGTCGATGATCGACGAGGGCACCGCGGTCCTCGAGGACGTGTGGACGCGGCGCGCGGTCGGCCCGTACCAGGTGCAGGCGGCGATCTCCGCCGTGCACGCCGCGGCGACGGACGACGGCGCGACCGACTGGCCGCAGGTCGCGGCCCTCTACCTGTGGCTCGAACGGCTCACGCCGACCGGCCCGGTCCGCCTCGCGCGGGTCGTCGCCGTCGCGCGCGCGTTCGGCCCGACCCGCGGGCTGACCCTGCTCGACAGCCTCGACCACGCGCACGGCCTGAGCGCCGACCCGCTCACCCGGTTCCGGGAGCGCGCCGTCCGCGCGCACCTGCTGTCCGAGCTCGGCCGCACGGGCGAGGCTGCGGCGACGTTCCGCGCCGCCGCGGCGCTGACCGAGAACGCCGTGGAGCGCGACTACCTGCTCGAGCGCGCTCAGGACACCGACGGCGGCACCCGGTGAGGCGCGGGGAGGTGCCATCCGCCCCCTGGCGCCGCTACGGTCGTCAGGGACAGGCACCGAGGAGGACACATGACCATCGCCGACTTCCCCCGCGAGCTGGCCGTGCGCGCGGCGACGGTCCTCGGGAGCGGCCTGGAGGTGAGCGTGACCGTCCGCGAGCTGGGCGTGTCCGTGCGGGCCGGGAGCAGCTCGGAGGCCGCGGCGCGCTGCGACAGCGTCGAGGCGCTGGCAGACGCCGGTCCGTGCATCACCGCGATCGAGCAGCTGCACGTGCAGCTCGTCCCCGACATCAGCACCGAGACGCGCTGGACGCGCTGGCGGGAGCAGGCGGTCGCGGAAGGTTTTGCCTCGTCCGCGGGCGTTCCCGCGCCCGTGTCCGAGGGCATCGCCGTCGCGCTCAACCTGTACTCCCGCGAGCCGGGGACCTGGAGCGCCGAGCTGCTCGACGCCGCGGACTCCTACGCCCGGCTCACCGCGGCGGCGCTGCGGCTGCGGCTCGAGCTCTCCGAGCTCGAGGACGCGGCGGTCGGCCTGTACCGCGACCTGACCGACTCGCTGGCCGTCGAGCGGGCCGTCGGGGCGATCATGCAGACGAACAGCTGCTCCGAGGCGGACGCGCGTCGCGTCGTCGAGTCGGCCGCGCGGCACCGTGGGCTCAGCCCGCGCGCGGTCGCCGAGACGATCGTGCGCTCGCTCATCGTGCCGGACGGCCCCGAGGACGGCGTCGCCCGCTAGTTTCGCCCGCTCCTCCCGCTGCGAGCGGCGACCGCTGTGGGATCGTGAGGAGCAGCCACGGACGGGCGGACGGAGGTGGCGCACGATGGACAGGGCAGGCGTGCAGTCGCAGCTCGCGACGCGGCTTGCGGGGACGGGACGGCGCGAGCCCCTCGCGCTGCGGCTGTGCCGCGCGTGCGTGGAGATGCTCGGCGCCCGCGGCGGCGCGATCACGCTGTCGCAGAGCGCCCCGGAACGCTGGACCGTGTGCGCGACAGACCCCGTCGCGGAACGGCTCGAGGACCTCGAGGACGTGGTCGGCGAGGGCCCCGGACAGGAGGTCGCACGGACCCGCAGTGCGGCCGTCGTCCGGCTCGCCGCCGACGCGAGCGGTGGCCTCGGCGAGTTCGTGCACCACGCCCGGGAGGTCGCGGGGACCGCGACCCTGTACGCGCTGCCCCTCCTGCCGGCCCCGTACACGGTCGGCGTCGTCACGCTCCACCAGGCCGACGGCGTCGAGCTGGCCCTGCCCCCCGAGGAACGGCAGTTCCTCGCGGACGCGGTCGGCGCGTCACTCCTGCGGGACGACCCCGAGCTCGAGGGGTCCGCGAGCGCCTGGCGGCCCCGCGCGACCGTGCACCAGGCGACCGGCATGGTGGTGGCGCAGCTCGGCCTGGCCCCGGTCGACGCGCTCGCCCTGCTGCGCGCGCACGCGTTCGCCGACGCCACGACGCTGACCGAGCTCGCGACGTCCGTCGTCGAACGCCGCTACGACTTCTCGGCGGGCGACGACTCGCCCGGACGCGCCGGACCGCGCCGGTCCGGGAGCTGACCGTCCGGACAGCGCCCGGTTCACCTCACGCGCCCAGCAGGACTACTGTGAGCCGACGAGTCAGGCCACGGCTCTTCGTCCGTTTGACGTTCGGAGGTCCACCACCCATGCCTGTCGACCCCACAGGCGTCGAACGCGCGCTCGCGCTCGGCTCGCACCAGCTGACCGGCCAGTACCGCGTCGACCTCCGCACCGGCACCTGGTGGTGGTCCGACGAGGCGTACCTCATCCACGGCTTCGCCCCGGGCGAGGTCGTCCCGACGACCGAGCTCGTCCTCGCGCACAAGCACCCCGACGACCGGGAGCGGGTGCGGCGCATCCTCGACACGGGCACGCGGACCGGCGCCCCGTTCACGAGCGTGCACCGGATCACCGACGCCCGGGGGCGCGAGCGGACCCTCACCATCGTCGGTCAGGGCCTGCACGACGAGACGTCGGGCGAGCTGGTCGCCGTGGAGGGCTACTTCATCGACATCACCAGCGCCGTGGCGGAGCGCAGCGACGAGCGCGCGTCGGAGCAGATCGCGGCCGCCGCGGAGTCCCGAGGCGTCATCGAGCAGGCCAAGGGCGTGCTCGCCGCGGTGTACGGGCTCGACGCCGACGACGCGTTCCGGCTGCTGCGCGGCGTCTCCAACAACCGCAACCTGCGGCTCCGGGAGCTCGCCGAGCAGGTCGTCGACGCGGTCGCGTCGGGCGGCCCCCGGTCGCGGGCGACCCTCGACCCGTTGCTGGGCGCGAAGCGCTCCTGACCGGGCGCGGGCCGCGCATGGGCACCACGCGGTGATCCGTCAGTAGATGTGGACCACGACGTCGTCGCCAACGCACGACGTCAGGGTGTCGCCGCGCTGCGCGCAGGTAAGGACGTGCTCGGCCCCGGACGCCGGGTCGGTGACGGTGAGCCGGGCACCGAGGACGTCGCGCAGGACCTGGTCGACGTCGTGGCCCTCGGTCGCCGCCGCGTACGTCGCCTCGACGAGCTCGCACGACGTCGTGCCGCCCGCGGCCCAGACGCTGGTGCCGTAGCCGTCGCCGTAGATGCACACCGTGGCCGGTTCACCGGCGACGGTGATCTCGGACCCGACGGGCTCGTTCGGCAGGTCCTGCGCGTCGACGACGTCGTCCGGCACGGTCTCGCTCGCGGCGCCCGTCTCGCTCGTGGCTGTCTCGCTCGTGTTCGTCTCGCTCGCGGCCGGCGGGGTCGTGGGCTCCCCCGCGGACCCGCCGGAGCAGCCGGCAAGGGCGAGGGCACCGGCGGTGACAAGGGTGAGCAGGCGGATCGACGCGGGCCTCGGCACGGGCACTCCTTCGTTCGTGGGGTCGTCGGACGACGCGGTCACACTAACCCGTCACTCACCCCACAAGGGATGAATCGGGCGTTCGCCCGCGATGAGTTCCCCGTCGCCCGCGGGTCTGCCGATGACCCGACCCCTCGCGACAGGAGCACCATGTCCACCATCCAGCCGGTGATCGTCACGGCCTACCACGCCACCCTGCTCGCCTTCTACACCGAGCTGTTCGGGGCCGAGGTCGTCTTCCGGCGTCCGGCGCGCGGCCCGGTCTTCTCCGTCGGCCTGCGGATCGGCGACACGGACCTCGCGCTCGTGGCCAGGGCGGACGCCGACGACCGGCGCGGCACGCGGATCCTGCTGAGCATCGGCGTCGACGACGTCGACGAGACGGTCGGCAGGGTGGAGGCCCTGGGCGGCTCGGTCGAACGCGGCGGCAAGGACATGCCGTGGGGTGAGCGCGTGGCCCACGTGCAGGACCCCGACGGCAACCCGCTGAACCTCACCCGGACGCTCCCCACGCGCTGACGCGGCGGCGACGCCAGGTGCTCGACGCGTGGGTATGAGTCGGAAGCGACCCCAGGTGCCAATAAGGTGACGCGGGTCACACCTGCGGCTACTGTTCGACGGGGACGACCGCACCGGGGGTGGCGACATGGATCGGCAGGATCAGTCACGGTCGAGGTCGAGAAGAACCTCGTCCGTCGTGTCGGCGCTCGTGGCGCTCAGCCTGTTCGTGCCGACGGCCGCGTGGGCGGCCGACCCGTCGAACCCGTCGGACGCCCCCGCAGGGACGGAGTCTCCGGCCCCAGCCGACCCGATCGAGCCGACGACGCCAGGGGACGACACCCGACCGACCTCGGAGCCGACCACCGAGCCGACGACGGAGCCGACGAGCCCGGCCGACACAGCGAATCCCGGGACCGACGAGCCCGGACCGACGGGCGGGCCAGACCCGAGCGCCGGTGCACCGCTCACCGAGGTCGACGACGCGCCGGACCCGGCGGCGGCCCAGACTCCGAGCGCCGGCTCCGCACCTACGGAGAACGCACCGACGGTTGCACCGACTGCTGCCGCACCGACGCCTCCCGAGCACGTCGGCGACGTCTCGGGACGACCAGAGGTCACGCCCGCGGTTGGCGTCGTTGCTGCGATCGCGCCGCTTCCCCCGGACGCGGCGTCCGACGGTGCGCTCATCGCGTGGATCGGTGACGTCGAGCCGGACACGAAGATCACTCTCGCAGCTGCGCTCAGCGGGGTCCCGGACGGCGGGACCGTGGGCATCACGCCCGGTGCGTATAAGTTCACCTCGCAGCTGCAGGTCCAGCGCGGGACGACCATCGTCGCTGCGTCCCCGTCGACGGTCTACGGGCGCATCCTCGTCAACGCCGGCAGCCTCAGCACCACCAACCTGACCCTGAGCCCGTACGCCCGCAGCCAGAGCGTCGTGACGGTGGCGAACACCGCCGTCGGCGTCCAGCTCCCGGACCTGGTCGTCACGAACACGACCTCGGACGGGACGACGCCCCTCACCGGCACGGTCGCGATCAACCTCGGATCCTCGGTCGGTACGCAGGTGCTGCGGCCGGTCATCACGGACGTCGCGACGGCGATCGGGCTCGCCGGGTCGGCCTCGGCACGGATCGAGGACGCGTCGGTGAGCGGCGTGACGACCGGGGCGTCGATCACCGCCGGCAACGCGAACGTCGGCCCGGCCTTCGTCGGCGGCTCGATGACGGTGACGGGTGGCGGCATCTCCCTGGGGACCACGAGCGCGCCGTCGGTCAGCGGGATGAGCTTCACCGGCGGCGGAGCCGGCACCGCGGTCAACGTCCACCTGGCGACGAGCGCGACCGTGACCGGGACGACGGTCGACGGCTTCGCGACCGGAGTGCTGCTCGCGGCGGCACACGCCGGCGCGGGGCCCACGCTGACCGCCAGCTCGATCGGCGCCTCCCTGACGGGCATCGACCTCGGCGCGTCCTCGGGTGCCAGCCTCTCGGAGATGGTGGTCCGACGGACGGGCGCCGGGACCGCGGCGTCCAACTCGACCGGGGTGAACCTGCGTCGCGCGTCCGGGGTGGAGGTGGTGGACAGCACCGAGGTGTCCGGGTTCGCGCGCGGCATCCATGCCGACGACGCCAGCGAGGCGGCCGGTCCGCAGATCTCCGACGCCACGGTGAGCGCCCGGGTCATCGGCATCAACCTCGGCGCCACCGTCGCGCCGTCGGTCACCGACACCGGGGTGCAGGGCGAGGGGGCCACCGGGATCACGGACGGCATCCGCGTGCTGATGGCCCAGGACGCCACGGTCGCCCGCGTCACGGTGTCGGGATTCACGCGCGGAATCTACGTGGACGGCAACAACACCGGAGCCGGGCCGACCATCTCGGACTCGACCATCGGGATCGTCAACATCAAGGCGTTCGGCATCGCGCTGGGCGCCACGACGGGCGCGACGGTCACCGACGTCGACGTCACGGGCACCGGCGAGCTGCCGCAGACGGGCATCACCGTCGCGCGCGCACCCGGCGCGGTGGTCACGGACGCCAGGGTCTCCGGCGTCACGGTCGGCATCGGTGCGACGCGAGCGGACCCCGACCTGGGGCTGCCGCCCATCGCCGGACCGCAGATCATCCGCCCGGTCGTCACAGATTCTGGGAGCGGCGTGCAGGTCGCGAGCTCCGTCGGGGCCCAGATCGTGGACGCCGACCTCGACGTGCGCGGAGACGGTATCAACGGGTGGGAGGCCGTGGACGCCGTCATCACGCGTGCGCACATCACCGGCGTCGCCGGGCCGGGCCCGACGGCTGGCACGAACTCGATCCGCTTCTACACCTCCCGTGGCGTCGCCGTGAACGACGCCGTGCTCGTGGGTGGAGCGTCCGGGCTCTACTGGGACATGACCTACGACGCCGTCGTCGACGGCGCCGACGTCTCAGGCATGGAGTGGTACGCCAGCTACACCGAGGGCGTCACCGGGTACGAGCTGCGCGACAGCGCAGTCCACGACAACGCGGCGATCGCCAACCTCACCATCAACCCGAGCGACGTCCCGGTGAACAACCTCCGCCAGGTGAGCAGCGACATCCGCTGGCACGACAACACGTTCACCGCCAACCCTGCCGGGATCTACCTCCCACAGGGCGTGACCGACGTCGACTTCCGCCGCAACACGGTGACGGGGAGCGACAGGTATGTCATCCTCGCCACCCCTGTGCACGGGATGGTCGTCGAGGACAACGACATCGACTTCGCCCCTGCCGTCCCCACCGCCTCCGCTCTGAGCGTCACGACGTTCTGGGAAGACCTCGACGAGCCCGGCTCCTACTCCTCCAGCGACCTCGCCGTCACGGGCAACCGCTTCACCGGCACCGGACCGTTCGTCCGCGTCGGCGCCGTCGAGAGCGTCCCCGACGCGACCCCCGTCTCCATCGAGCTCATGCCCGCGGACCCTCCGGACCCGGCGACCCCCTCCGAACCGTCACCCGAGCCCGACCCCGACCCCGAGCCGGTAGGGCTCGAGCGCGCGGGCTCGGTCCGCGCGGCGCTCGGGCCCTTCGCGATCCTCCAGGTCCCCGAGGACCGTCGCGCGGTGCGCACGACCATCGACGTCTCCTCCAACTCCTTCCCGACGGACTCCGTCGCGATCGTCACGCTCCCCAACGCGGAGGCCGGCGAGGACACGAACACCGAGAACGAGATGATCGACGGCGTCGTCGCCGTCGACGCCCGCGAGGAGACGCAGCCCGGGCAGAACGACTGGGGATCCGCGTGCGGCCCCAGGGTCGCAGCCACGGGCTACGACGGCGGCGGCGCGTTCATCACGGAGGAGCGGACGACCCAGGTCCTCTACCCGGAGCTGTGCACGACGCAGCCGAGCGTCGTGGTCGCCGCGGACGCAGTGTGCCGGGCGGACGTCGGCTACCTGGACTACGACATCCGCATGAGCGGTGTGCCCGCCGATCCGACACCGGTGGTCGCCGCCATCTGGTGGTCCACGGACGCCTACCCCGAGCGCGACGCCACGATCGCGGCGGCCGACGAGGACGCGATCCTCGCCGACGGCGCCGACGCCGTGCAGTACGTACCGGTCCCGCCTGGATGGCAGCCCGACGACCCGCTGACCGGAGAGCTCGAGGTGGCACCAGCGCTGGTGGACACGGACGGCACCGCAACCCGCGCCGAGTGGGTCCTGGAGGTACGCGTCAACCCGTCCGCCGCGATCCTCGTCGACCCCCCGGACGGGCTGGAGGTCTGCCCCACGGACGGGCCGGTGCCGCCCCCAGCACCACCTCCGGCACCGGTACCGCCCCTGGTGCCGCCAGGGGAGTCCGACGAGCCGGTCCCGCCCGTCGCGGCTGTTCCCGTACCGCCCGGGGCGGCAGATCTGGCGGCCTCAGGATGGGCTGTGCCACCGGCAGCGCTCCTGGCAGCGGGCCTGCTCGTCGCGCTGGGCGGAGCGCTTCTCCTCCTGACCTCCCTTGGCGAGCGGGCGAGGCGGACGACGAGGAACGACAGGGTTACCCGATGAGGATCTCGGCACGAAGGACCGTTCTCGTGACGAGCGCGGGCTTCCTGGTCGTCGCGCTCGCCGCTCCGGTCGCGTGGAGCGCCCCGGGGGACGACTGGCCGCTGTACGTCGCGGTGCAGGGCCAGGAGACCCAGCTGGCCGTGATCAGCTCCGCCACCGAGACCGTCACCGGATCGCTCCAGCCGGGTCCCATCCCCTACGGGGTGGCGATCACACCGGACGGGACGACGGCATACGTCGCGAACAACCCGAGCCCTGGTTCCATCACGCCGGTCGAGCTGCCCTCCGGTCCCACGTCCGCACCGATCCCGGCGGGCAGCACGACCTACCGGGTCGCCATCACCCCGGACGGATCGACCGCGGTCGCCACGAACTTCTTCTCCGACACGTTGACCGTGGTCGACGTGGCCACCGGTACCGTCACAGCGACCGTCCCTGTCGGCGACTTCCCCTACGGTGTCGCGATCACGCCCGACGGCGCCACCGCCTGGGTCACGCTCGAGAACGGAGGGGGCCTGGTGCCCGTGTCGCTGACCACGGAGGTCGCCGGCACACCGGTCCCGCTCCCGGCCGGTGCCTGGGACGTGACGATCACGCCCGACGGGTCGACGGCGTTCGTCGCCGGGGTCGACGGGTCCCTCACTCCGGTGGCGCTCCCGGGCGGGGTGGCCGGTCCGGCGATCGCTCTCGGCGCCGGGCTCAAGACGGTCGCGGTCGACCCGGACGGGACCATCCTCTACGTGGCGAGATACGGCCCGGCTGACGGGGACGACTCCGTCGTGCCGCTGAGCCTTCCCGACCTGAGCGTCGGTGCACCGATCCCCCTGCCCGGTGAGGGGCAGTCCATCGCCTTCACACCCGACGGCCTGACGGCCTACGTCTCGGTGTACCAACCGCCTCAGGTCGTCCCGATCGACGTCGCCAGCGGGACGGCACGCGCGCCGATCCCGGTCACCGGCGCCGCGCTCGGGACGTTGGCCGTCACGCCCGACCAGGCTCCGGTCGCCGTCCTCGCCCCGGTGGTCCCGGCGCCCGCCGGGTCGGCCACCGCGTTCGACGCGTCCGGCTCGACGGTCGCCTTCGGGTCGATCGCCTCGTACGCCTGGGACTTCGGGGACGGGTCGACGCAGACGACGACGGTGCCGACCACCGAGCACGTCTACGCGACGCCCGGGAGCTACGCCGCCACCGTGACGTTGACGAGCTCGGGCGGGACATCGACCACGCAGGTGTTCACGGGGCAGACGTCGAGCCGCAACGGCGGCCCGCAGGCCGTCGCGGGGGCGGACGTGAGCGTCGTCGCTCCCGCACCGGACCCGGTCCCGCCCGCTCCGCCCGACCCGGACCCCGCGCCCGCCCCGGAGCCCGTCGCCCCGGAACCGGCCGTCGACGCCCCGCCGGGTGCCGTACCCGTGGTCCAGGAGATCGCGTCGACAGGGTCGGCGAGCGGGACACTGGCAGCCACCGCACTCGGTCTCGTCCTCCTCGGCTCCGTGCTGCGGGCGCTGGCGTCCCGTCGACGCCCGAACCCGACGGACGCCTGAGCCGCGTAGCGGTCCCGAGCCGCCGCCGACGCGCCGAGTCTCCGACCTCCGCCTATCGTGACCAGCACACGACGGCGACGAGGGGTCGAGCGAAGACGAGCACGGGCACGAACCGGCACGAGAGCACGGTCCGCAGGCGAGGCGTTGACGCGGTCGTCTGGGGGATCCCGGCCGTGAACTACGCGCTGATGCGGGACGCCGCCGAGCGCCTCGGGTGCTGGCCGAACCAGATCGTGTACTGGTCGCGGCTTCTGGACTGGCACAACCAGACCCTGACGCCGAACCCGGACGCGATCTACTTCATGCCGTTCTACGACGTGAGCCAGGGACCCGTGGTGCTGGAGATCCCGGCCGCCACGGACGACGGCGCGGCGATCATCGGGTCGGTGATGGACGGGTGGCAGGTCCCGCTGGAGGACGTCGGCAAGGCCGGCGTCGACCGAGGGGCCGGGGGCCGCTACCTCATCCTTCCGCCGGGTTTCGACGGCGAGGTGCCCGAGGGCTACGTCCCGCTCCGGTCAGGGGTCGACGTGGGCTACGCGCTGCTGCGCTCCAGCATCGCGAGCGGCGCGGCGTCCGACGTCCAGGCTGCGGTCGCCTACGGCAAGCGGCTGGCGGTCTACCCGCTGTCGGAGGCCGGCGAGCCTGCCGACACGGTGTTCGTCGACGCGGCCGACGCGGACTTCGACGCCACCCGCACCTACGACGTCAGTTTCTTCGAGCTCCTCGCCGACTTCGTCCAGCACCAGCCGTGGCTCGAGCGCGACCGGGTCATGATCGACGTGCTCCGGTCGCTCGGCATCGCCAAGGGCACCGCGTTCGCCCCGGACGAGGCGACGCGCGCCGCGCTGTCCGACGCGGCGACGGAGGCCCGGGAGTGGCTCGACGGGCAGTACGAGTCGTTCTTCGCCACACCCTTCTTCCCCGGCACCGCGTGGGCGCTCCCCGCCTCGCCCGAGCTGGTCAAGGCCGCGAGCGCCGGGTTCGACGACCCGGACTCCTACCCCGTCGACGCCCGCGGTGGCGCGTACTACTGGGCGTTCTCCGGCATCAAGCACATGGGTGCCGGGCAGTTCTACCTGATGAGCATCCGCGACGCGGACGGCAACCCGCTGAGGGGGGACCGCAGCTACCGCCTGACCGTCCCGGCCGACCCGCCGGTCGAGCTCTACTGGTCGGCCCCGGCGTACGACCGGGAGACCCACGCCCTGGTCCGTGATGTCCCGTACGCGAGCCGGGCCTCCACGACGCCCGGGCTGCGCACGAACGACGACGGCTCGGTCGACCTCCACGTCGGCCCCACGCCACCCGACGGCGACGAGTCGAACTGGCTGCCGAGCCACCCCGACCGGGGCCTCGAGATCCTCGTCCGCTTCTACGGGCCCACGAGCGCGCTCTTCGACAAATCCTGGACCCTTCCCGACGTCGTCGCCCTCGACTGACCCGAGACGCCCTCGGAGCGGGACCGCCTGGCGGCCCGGCTCCGAGGGTGTCTCGCGGTTCGCTACGGCGTGACGATCGGGAAGTTCGGGTCGAACTCGTCGACGACCGTCGCGTACGCGTCCAGCACGGCGGCGTCGCCGTCGAGCGTCAGCTTTCCCGCCGCCGCCAGCTTCCCCGCCGCCGCGGGCTGGAGGAGCACGGCGGCGACCAGCGCCTTCGGTGCGCGAACCGTGAGCGGCGCGTCGGTCGAGGCGCCTGGTCGCGCGTTGAGCACGCCGTTCGCGACCCAAGCGGTCCACGTCTCGCCCCGGTCGGTGAACTCGACGTCGAACCGCACGTCGACGTCGGCCGCCTTCTCCCCGATCACGTGCACGGCGGCGTAGTCGAAGAGGATGTCGACCGGCATCCCGGCGATGGTGTCCGGGCTGCCGCTCGCGAACCGGGCGGAGATGACGCCCTCGCGCAGCTCGCGCGCCGACGTGAGGTAGATGCCACGCCACTGCGGGCCCTCCGCCTGGTAGCCGAGCTGCTCGTAAGCGTCGGCCAGGAGGCCCTTGGCCTCGCCGTCTTCCGGGTCGGCGAAGACCAGGTGGTGGAGGATCTGCGTCGCCCAGCGGTAGTCACCGTCGTCGAACGCGCGGCGCCCTTCGGCGAGGATCGTGTCGCGACCGAACGCGGCGACGTAGCGGGCCGCGGTGTCGACCGGCGTGTGCGGGTGCAGCGAGACCGGGTCGCCGTCCCACATGCCGAGCTCCTTGGTGAACACCGCCCGCACGTTGTGGTGCAGCGTGCCGTGGTACCCCCGGTTGAACCACTTGCGCCGCAGCACCTCGGGGAGCTCGACGACCTCCGCCGCCTCGAGCGGCGTGTAGCCCTTGTTCGCGAGGCGCAGGGCCTGGTCGTGGATGTACTTGTACGTGTCACGCTGGGACTCGAGGAACGCCACGACCTCGGCGTTGCCCCAGACGGGCCAGGTGTGCGGGCCGTAGTGGACCTCGACGTCGTCGCCCCAGCGCACGAGGGTCTCGTCGAGGTACCGGGCGAAGTTGCGCGCGTCGCGCGTGCGGGCACCGCGGAGGGTCTGGATGTTGTGCAGCGAGTGGTTCGCGTTCTCGGCGCACGTGAGCGCCTTGAGCTCGGGGATCCAGATGTGCATCTCCTCGGGCGCCTCGGTGTCCGGGGCGTAGAGGAACTCGAACGTGAGGCCGGCGAGGGTCCGGGTCTGCCCGGTCTCGGTGATCGGGTCCGTCGGGGAGATGTAGGAGACCGTGATCCCGTGCCCGCCGATGGACGCGATGCCGCAGGTGATCATCTGGTGCGGGTCGTTGTCCAGGAGGTTGCCGAACGCGTACGCCGCGCGGCGGCTCATCGCGTTGCCCGCGACGACGTTCTCCCCGATCGCGAACTTGTCGAACGACGCGATCGTGCCCGGCGCGATGATCGGCACCTTCCCGGACACGACGTCCGCCTCGTCCACGACGCCCTTGACCCCGCCGTAGTGGTCGATGTGCGTGTGGGTGTAGATGACCGCGACGACGGGCTTGTCCGCGACGTTCTCGCGGAACAGCGCGAGGCCCTGCTGCGCGACCTCCACGCCCGTCGTGCAGTCGATGACGACCAGGCCGTCGTCGCCCTCGACGATCGTGAGGTTCCCGATGTCGTTGTTGCGCACCTGGTAGAGACGATCGACGACCTTGTACAGGCCCGGCTCGTGGATCACCTGGGACTGCCGCCACAGGCTCGGGTTCACCGTGTCCGGGTTCCGTGCCTCGTCGTCGTCCAGGAAGGACAGCGTCGCCTCGTCGTAGGCGACGCGACCGTCAGCGAGCCGGACCTTTCCGTCGGGGATGTCGGCGATCTTGCCGCGCCGCGCGGTGTCGAAGTCCTCGACGTCGTCGAGCGCGTACAGCGCGCGGGCCTCGTGGTTCGCGGCAGCGGTCGCAGCGGAGGCGTCCTTCGGGGCGTACGACATGGGTCTCCCTCGGCAGGTAGGCATGCGATGGCGGGCGCGTGCCGGTCACGCTGCCCTCGCCGACGGTCCCCTGCCGAGGCAGGTGCCGCAACTCGTACGACGCGGCCCGACGCGACCTGCGGGAGCGCTCGACGCAGTAGTCGCCGGCACCCTGACGGCCCACCGAGCACGGTGTGGGTGGTCGGCGCGACGATGGAGCATGCTGCTCGCCGAGATCGCCGCCACGTCGGACGCGGTCGCGTCCACCCGCTCGCGCCTCGCGAAGCGCGCGGCGATCGCCGACCTGCTCCGCGGCGCGTCGGGCGAGGACGTCGAGATCGCCGTCGCGTACCTCGCGGGTGAGCTGCGGCAGCGCCGCACCGGGCTGGGGTGGCGGTCCCTGCGGTCCTTGCCCGACGCCGCGGCCTCCCCCGGCCTGACCCTCGCCGCCGTGGACGCGGCGTTCGCGCGCATGGCCGAGCTGTCCGGGCCGGGCTCGGCGACGGCCCGCTCCGCGGAGGCCGCGGCCCTGTTCGGCGCGGCGACCGAGCGCGAGCAGCGGCTGCTCGCCGGGCTCGTGTCGGGCGAGCTGCGGCAGGGCGCGCTGGACGCGGTGGTGGTCGATGCCGTGGCGGAGGCCGCGAAGGTCCCCGCTGCCACGGTCCGGCGTGCGGTCATGCTGCGGGGCGCGACGGGACCGGTCGCACGCGCGGCGCTCGACGCCGCGGACCTCGACGAGGCTGCGGCCGCGCTCGCGCGGTTCACGCTCACGGTCGGCCAGGGCGTGCGGCCCATGCTCGCCGCCTCCGCACCGGACGTCGCCGCGGCCCTCGACACGCTCGGCGCCGGCACCGAGGTCGCGGTCGACGTCAAGCTCGACGGCATCCGCGTGCAGGTGCACCGGGACGGCGACGACGTCCACGTCTTCACGCGCTCCCTCGACGACATCACCGAGCGCGTGCCGACCATCACCGCGGCGGTCCGCGGGCTGCGCGAGCAGCGGCTGGTGCTCGACGGGGAGGCGCTCGTCGTCGGGCCTGACGGCGTCCCGCGTCCGTTCCAGGAGACCGCGGCCCGGTCGGCGACCCACGCGCCCGGCGATCGCCCGACCACAGTCGAGGCCGACCTCGCGGCCACCCACGAGCTCACGCCGTTCTTCTTCGACGTGCTCCACGTGGACGGTCGCGACCTGCTCGACGAGCCGCTGCGCGAACGCCTCGCGGTGCTGGACGCCGTCGCCAGGGAGCACGCCGTGCGGCGCCTGGTCACGGCCGATCCCGGCGCGGCGTCCGCGTTCTTCGACGACGCCGTCGCGCAGGGCCAGGAGGGCGTCGTCGTGAAGTCGCTCGACGCCCCGTACGCCGCCGGGCGCCGCGGCGCCGGCTGGGTGAAGGTCAAGCCGCGCCACACGCTCGACCTCGTGGTGCTGGCGGTGGAGCAGGGGTCGGGACGCCGCGCGGGCTGGCTGTCGAACATCTGGCTCGGCGCACGCGACCCCGAGGGCGGGTTCGTCATGCTCGGCAAGACGTTCAAGGGCATGACGGACGAGATGCTGGCGTGGCAGACGCAGCGGTTCCGCGACCTGGCGACGTCCGACGACGGGTACGTCGTGCACGTGCGGCCCGAGCAGGTCGTGGAGATCGCGTTCGACGGGCTCCAGCGCTCGACCCGCTACCCCGGCGGCCTCGCGCTGCGGTTCGCACGCGTCCTGCGCTACCGCGACGACAAGTCCGCCGCCGAGGCGGACACCATCGACGCGGTGCGCGCTCTCGTGCGGTAGCCCGGCGTCAGCGCTCGCGCGAGGTGGGCGGTGTGTCGACGACCTCCACCGTGTCGTCCGGGGCGACGACGGCGCGTCGCCCTCCCCCGTCGGTGACGACGACGTCCTTTCCCTGAAGGGCGACAGGGAACAGCGGGCGCGATCCGCCCCACGTCGGCCAGGGGTCCAGCGCGTCCCGGCCGATGTCCGCCCGGCGCGCCTGGTCCGGCGTCAGCGCGGCCCACGAGAGCCGCTCACGCAACCACGGCGGCTGGGCACCGACGTCGCGGGGGTGGCGGGCGAGGTCGAGCGCGTAGTCCGCAGGGGTCGCCGGTGGCAGGAGCGACGGCTCGCGCTCGGCGTCGACGACGACCACGGGGTCCCCCTGGACGGGGACGTCGATCGTGAGGGTGAACCACGCACCCGTGCCCGGGTCAGCCATCGCGGCCCGGAGGTCGGCGAGGACCTCCCAGACGTCACGTTCCGCGGGCTCTCGCGGCGCTGGTGGCGGGAACCCGGGACCGACCAGCGACACCGACGACTGCCTGCGGTCCCCCGCGACGGTCGCCCGGAAGGTGATGAGGTCCCAGGGACCGTCCTGGGCGTCCGCGAGCGCGCGCACCAGCAGCGCGACCAGCCGATCGGGCGGTCGCGACGAGTCCTGCTCGTGCCGTGCCATCTCACACCGTTCTCTCGTCGTCGGGACCCTACCGGCAGTCTGCCGGACAGGTCCGTGCCCTCGTCGGCGGGCCGGGCGCCGGGCGCTGGGGCAGGCTGGGTGTCCATGGACAAGAACCGCCAGCTGATCCTCGGCCTGACCGTGTGCGCCGGTGTCATCGTCGCCACTCTGCTCGTGATCGGGCTCGTCACCGCCTGACGACCGGTCGACCACCCCTGCTGCGCCCACGACACCGCGGCCGCGGTGTGTCAGTCCGCGACGGTGATGCCCAGGTCGCGGGCGAGGAGGTCGGCGAGCTGGGCGAGCTGCGGGGGGCTGATGGTCACGCCGCGCAGCGAGCCGACGCCCGCGAGGTCGTGCAGGTCGGCGCCGCGCAGGTCGACGTGCGCCAAGGTCGAGGCCTGGACGTCCAGGCGACGCACCCGGGTGTCGGTGAACGACACGCGCGTCGCGTTCGCCTGCACCAGGTCGAGCTCGTCGATCGTGCAGTCCGTGAACGCGACGTCGCGCAGCACGGCACCGCGCAGGTTCACGAACCCGAGCTTGCACCCGACGAGGTGCACCCCGTCCCACGTCGACTCATAGAGCTCCGCCGACCCGATGCGGGCACCGCGCACCTCGACGCCGCGCCAGCGGTTCCGGACACCGCGCACCACCGGGACGTCGACGCGCTCGAGGACGACCTCGGTCAGCGTCGCTCCGCGCAGCTCCGCCTCCCCGGCGCGCACGCCCTCGAGCCGCGACCCGAAGAGGCTCGCATCGCGCAGCGACAGCTCGTCGAGCTCGAGGTCGGAGAACGCGAACCCCTCCAGGTCCGCCTCGTCCTCGAGGTCGTAGCGGTCTCCGGGCGTGAGGTCGGCGAGGACGACCGGGTCGAGGACGGGCGGCGCGGTCGTGGGCTTCTTCGGTGGCATGGGTCGATGGTGCTACGAACCAGGAGCCGATCCCGCCCCGTCGGTCTCAGTCGAGACAGAACTCGTTGCCCTCGACGTCCTGCATGACGATGCACGACTCCTCCTCGCCGTCGGCGAGCATGGTCCGCACGTGGACCGCGCCCAGCGCGACCAGCCGCGCGCACTCCGCCTCCAGGGTGGCGAGGCGCTCGTCGCCGACGAGACCGGTGCCGGCCCGCACGTCGAGGTGCACCCGGTTCTTGACGACCTTGCCCTCCGGGACGCGCTGGAAGTACAGGCGCGGTCCCACGCCCGTCGGATCCTGGGCGACGCCCCACGCACCCCGGTCCTCCGCCGGCAGGGAGTGCTCGTACTCGGCCCACGACGCGAAGCCCTCGGGTACCGGGAGGGCGTAGCCCAGCACCTCGCACCAGAAGCGGGCGACGCGTGCGGGTTCGGCGCAGTCGAAGGTGATCTGGACCTGCTTGATCGACGGCATCCGTCCACCGTAGCGGCGCCCCGGGGGATTACTCCTCGGCCATCACGTGCCTCGGACTGCTCCATGAGCGTGTCCGCGCGACCCGGACTCCCAGTGGATGCCGTCGGGCACCGTGACTTGCAGCGCCCCGCCCTCGTCGCAGCCGCTCAGGGCGTCCCGATCACCCGGACCGCGCCGGGCGGGAGCTTGGCCCACCAGTGGTCGTAGCGGGCGAACGGAGCCGGTTCGCGGTCCGCGAGGAACGCCACGAGCGACCGCGCCTCGTCCTCGAGGGCCGGCCACGCGTCGTCGGGCACCGGTCGGTAGGTCGTGACCTCGACCCCACCCCCCGCCGGGCGCCACACGCCGACGACGTACCCGTCCACGAGCACGGCCGGCAGGACGTCCCCGTTGGAGCGCGTCACGAGAGGCCGCACGTCCGGCGGCAGGACGCGCGACCGGTCCGCGTACGCGAGGAGCGTCTCGTCCCACATGCCCAGCAGCCGGGGCGGCGCGGGCACGCCCTCGTCCGGGCGCGGGGTGGCGGGGACGTCGAGCAGCTCGACGTCGTCCGGGCCGGGGAACCGGTCGACGCTCTCGCCCAGAGCGGTGACCGCCCTGCGCACCCGGGCGCGCGGGATCATCGCGAACTGCGAGAAGTCCGCGACCGACGCCGGCCCGAAGCCCTCGAGGTAGCGCCGGACGAGCGTGGGGAGCGCGTCGTCGAAGGCCGTCGTCTCACGCGGCAGTGCGGGCGTGCCCGCCGCGACGTACGACGTGCGCGTGCCGAACGCCCACGGCTCGCCCGTCGGCACGTGCTGCAGCGGGGCGAACGTGCGCAGCGCCCACCACGCACCCTTCGGGACGTCGGGCACGCGCTGGTCGACCCAGGCCTCCAGCTCCGCGCCGGTGCGCGGGCTCGCGGCGAACGCGAGGAGGTCGGGGACGATCGCGTGCGCCTCGTCGATCGAGATGCCGCTGACGGCGAAGCGTGGGTCGTGCAGGCGCGCTGCTCGGAGCGACGTCTGCATCGCCGTGTGGACGGCCTCGTAATCCTCGGCGTGCACGAGGTGGAGCGCGATGCGCAGGAGGGACCCCTTGACCACGGTGCGGTCGGCGAGCGCGGCGTCGAGATCGGCCGGGTCGAAACCCGCGACCCGGTTCCACAGCGCGACGTACGCCGACGGCGGGTGCTGGGCCTGGAGCGCGACGATCCTCCGCAGCGCGTCGGGCACGGTGGTCGCCTCGCGCGCGAGCAGGAGCTGGCGCGCGAGCGTCGCGCGGTTGAGCGCGCGGGCCGACGGCGCGGGGGCCGTCGTCGACGACGTCACGCCACGACTCTGCCTCGTCCGGCCCGACGCCGCAGCGCGACGAGCCCGGCCCCGCACCGTGGGGTGCAGGGCCGGGCTGGTGAGGTGCGCTGATCGGGCGCTGGTGCGCGTCGTGCAGGTCGTCAGCTCTCGCGGGACCGGCGGCGCGATGCGAGCACGAGGCCCGTCCCGGCAAGGACGATGAACGCCCCGGCCGCGAGGAGGCTCGCATCCGCGCCCGTCGTCGCGAGCGACTCAGGCACCGCGGACTCCCGCTCGACCTGCGCCACCGGCCGCGTGTCCGTCAGCCCGAGGTTGGTCGGGTCGGACGAGTCCACGCTCATGACGACGGCGGTGCCGGTCGTGTCGACGGTCACCGGGTCAGTGACCTGGTCCGTCTCCGGGTCCGTGACCTGGTCCGTCTCCGGGTCCGTGACCGGGTCGGTCACCGGGTCGGTCACCGGGTCCGTGGTCGGGTCCGTGGTCGGGTCGGTCACCGGGTCGGTCACCGGGTCCGTGGTCGGGTCCGTGGTCGGGTCGGTCACCGGGTCGGTCACCGGGTCCGTGGTCGGGTCCTCCGGCTCGTCGGCGAGCGTCACGCCGATCCAGTCCCAGGCCACGGAGACGCTGTCGAGACCGCCCAGGCCGATGAGCCAGTGCTGCTGACCGCTGCGGATCCACGTCTGGGTGGCGTCGTCCCAGGCGGAGCTGTTCAGGTCCTGGCCGGTGTAGAAGTTCGGGCTGCCCTTCGTGGTGCCCTCGGCGGAGCCCCACACCTGGAACGCGGGCAGGCTCGCCACGTCCGTGCCGGCAGGCACACGGACGAACACCTTCTGCCCGGGCGTCACCGAGTCCACGACCTGGCCGTGCGCGTCGACGAGGACGACACCCGCCGGCAGCGCCGTTCCGTCGGCCGTGCGGAGCTCGACGTGCACGTCGCCCGTGCCGCCGACGAGCGAGGCGGTGAAGCCGTAGTCGGTCGAGCCGTCCGCGTTGCGGACGAAGCCGTTCGAGACGAACCCCGGCTGCGGCATGACGACGTTCTCGGTGAGCGCCTGCTCGATGAGCCAGGCCGCCGTCTGCATGGTCGCCGCGCGGTCGCTCTGGCCCCACGCCCACTCCCCGCCCAGCTGCTGCTGCGCGAAGTCGCTCACCGTGACGTGCCCGGCGTCGTCGACGTCGAAGAACAGGCCCATGACGTCGTGGCCGGTCGAGAAGTACCAGACGGCGAACTGCGTCGCCTCGTAGGCCGTGTACTCCGCTGTCCAGTCGTCGGCGGCCGAGCGCTCGGACGTCACCCCGGCACGGTCGAGCAGGTCGCGGGCGTTCGCCGCGCGGGCAGCCATGTCGGCGCCGCCGGTGAAGCCGTCCACGAGGATGGTCTGCTGGGCGTCGGTGTTGCTCCAGTGCATCCCCTCGGGGTCGGCCTTCGCGACCTCGCCGTTCCACGCGTGCCACCACGAGTTCGCGATGTCCCGGTCGTAGACCATGTGCGTCGTGCCGTCGTCGTCCACGAGCTCGTGGTGCAGGATGTGCAGCTGCGGCATCCCCCAGCCCGACCAGTCGCGGCCCGAGCCACCCTCGGCGGGCTCCTGGAAGTACCAGTAGTCGCAGGGGAAGCCCTCGTAGTAGCCGTCGTGCCAGTGCGGCTCGTACTCGGCGTCGGGGTACGACGCCTGGGCTGCGGCCATGGTCATCGGCGCAGCGGCGGCCGCGGCGACAGGGGCTGCCGTCGGGGCGAGCCCTTCCGGAGCCTCCGCGACGTCCGTGGTGTCAGCGTTCTCCGCGTCGGCCTCGGGGGCCGCGGCGGTGGCGTCCTCCACCGCGGGATCCTCCGCGATGGTCCCGTCGACGGCCTCGTCGACCGCGTCGTCCGTCGCGTCGGTCGGCTCGGCCGGCTCGGCGGGCTCGGGGGCGGGAGCGACGACCGGGTCGACCGGTGCAGGCGTCTCGGCGGCGGGCTCCGCGGCAGCTGCGGGCGCCTCGGCGGCCGGGGCCACGTCGACCGGCGCCTCCTCGGCCGGAGCCTCCGGGGCGGGGGCCGACGACTCGGGCCCGGCCTCGGGGGCGGCGTCGCCGTCGGAGGCGAACGCCGCGATCGGAGCGCCCAGCACGAGCGCGGCCGAGACGGCGGTGGTGGTGGCGGTGCGAAGAACCTTCATGGTGGAGCTCCTCTGTCTTCCTGGTGGGTGTTTCCCGATGACTCCACGTTCCCGCCGGCAAGGGGTCCCCCGGCACGCCCGAACGGGTGCGACCACTACCTCCGAAAGTCGACTCCTGCGGGCGCGCCCCGGACCGGTCGGGCACGACGCGCTGGCTAGCCTGGGTCCGTGGCAGGCCACGCGACGCGCGACGACGTCCTCCTGGCCGGGGCGTGCGCGCTCGCCGGAGGGTTCCTCGCCGTCCTGCGCGCACCGCCCGACCTCGGCTGGGCGACCACCACGGCGGAGATCGCCGCACAGGTCGCGGGGGCGGCGCTGCTCCTCGGGCGCCGCCGCGCTCCGCTGCTGGTGCTCGCGGCCTGCGGCCTGCTGTCGTTCGTGTCCCCGGTCGTCGCCACCGTCGGGGCGCTGTACTCCGTCGGGGCGCTGGTCACGGCCCCGCTCGCGAGCGCGGTCGCCGTCGTCGGGACCACGGCGCTCGCGCTCCCCGTGTGGCGCACGAGCACGGCGACGACGCCGCCCACGGTCCTGTGGGGCGGCATCCTCGTCCTCCTGTTCGCCTACTTCGCCGGCCGGTCGCGCCGGCTCCAGATCGAGGGCGACCGTCGGGCCACGCAGCATGCACAGGTCGCGGCGCGCGCCGCCGAGCGGGCGAGCCTCGCGCGCGAGCTGCACGACGTCGTCGCGCACCGCATCAGCTACGTCGTGGTCGAGGCCGGCGTCATCGGCACGACGACGCAGGACGAGGAGGTCCGTCGTCTCGCCGGGGAGATCAGCGACGGCGGCCGTGCCGCGCTCGCCGAGATGCGTCAGGTGCTCACCGCGCTCGCGGCCACCGTTCCCGGTGCACCCGCCGACGCCGGCCGTGCCCCGTCACCGGGATCGGACCCCGATCTCGACCGGCTCGTCGACGAGGTACGTCGCACCGGGCAGCCCGTCGAGCTCAGTGTCCGGGTGGCGCCGTCGAGCCCTTCCGACCTCGTGGACCGCACCGTGACGCGGGTCGTGAGCGAGGGGCTGACGAACGCCGTCCGGCACGCCCCCGGCGCCGCGACGACGGTCACCGTCGAGCCTGTCGACGCTGGGGTCCGGGTCGACGTCGAGAACGCCGCCCCTACGGCCCCGGCGACCGGGTTGACGACCGGCGGCTTCGGGCTCGCCGGCCTGCGCGAGCGCGTCGGCCTCCTGGGCGGCACGCTGGAGGCCGGACCGACCGCGGCCGGCGGCTACCTGCTGCGGGCGACGCTCCCGAGGAGGACGGCATGATCCGCGTGGCCGTGGTGGACGACGAGGCCCTGCTGCGCGCCGGGATCGTCCGGCTCGTCGAGGCGGCAGACGACCTCATGGTCGTCGGCGAGGGGGACGACGGCGCGCAGGCCGTCGAGCTCGTCCGCCGCGAGGCCCCGGACGCGGTCCTGCTCGACATGCAGATGCCGGTCATGGACGGTCTCGACGCGCTCGCATCCATCCACCGCGAGCGCCCCCGGACCGCGGTCGTGGTGCTCACGAGCTTCCTCTCCGACGAGTACCTCCTGCCGGCGATGCGCGCCGGCGCCGCCGGCTACCTGCTCAAGGACTCGACGCCCGACGAGCTGCACCACGGGATCCGTGCCGCCGTCGCGGGCGACGCGATCCTCTCCCCCGCCGTCGCGCGGCACCTGCTCGAGGCGGCCGGGGACGAGCTGCCCGCGCGTCGCGCGGAGGCACGACGCCGCATCGACGCGCTCGCGCCCAAGGAGCGCGACGTCGTCGGTGCGCTCGCCGAGGGCCTGTCGAACGCAGAGATCGCGCGACGGCTCTTCCTGGCGGAGTCGACCGTCAAGGCGTACCTCGCGCACGCGATGGCCAAGCTCGGGACGACGAACCGCACGCAGACCGCGATCCTCGCGCACGAGGCCGCGCTGGCCCGCGGATGACCGGCGCACCTCCCGACGGCGGACCGCGCCGTCCTGCGGTGTCGTGGTCGTGGCTCGCCCTGCTGCTCGGCACCGCGTACGCGGTCGTCCCCGTGCTGGCGACGGTGGCGGACCCCGCGCGCGGGCTCGCTCTCGCGGTCGGGGTGCTTCCCGCCGTCGCGCTGGGCCTGCGCGCGACCCGGCGCGAGCGCGTGCTCGGCGTGCTCGTCGGTGCGGTCGCCGGGGTGTCGCTCTTCCTCGGTTCCCTCGTCGCGTCGACGCCGGTGCTCGCCGTCGCGACGGTGCTCGTGCTGAGCGTGCTCGTGGCCAGCGCGACGGCGACCGCCACGTCGCGGCCCGGTCGGCGTCTCGCACCGCTCGCGCTCGGGCTGGGGCTGCCGCTGTTCGGCGCCGGCCTGTCCGTCGACGGCGCCACGGCCGGGGCCGGCGCGGCGGTTCTCCTGCTCGCCGGCTCGGTGTACGCGGCGCTGGTCTCGCTCGCCTGGCCGGTACGCGCGACCGCGCCGCGAACCTCCGCGCCACCCCCGCCCCGGGCCGCGATGGTGGCCTACGGCGTCCAGATCGGCGTGGCGGGAGCGCTCGCCGCCGCGATCGGGTTCGCGCTCGGCATCGACCATCCGGGGTGGGCCTGCACGGCGGCGCTGCTCGTGAGCCGTCCTCGGTGGGACGCGCTGCGCGCCCGCGGCACCCAGCGGTCCGTCGCCGTGCTCGCGGGTGCGCTGCTCGCGTGCGCGGTGGTGGCGCTCGGCGCCCCCGACCCCGTGCTCGCCGCGCTGCTGCTCGCCGTGCTGGCGTGCGGCACCGCGACCGCCGGGAGCCGGTGGTACGTCCTGCCGTTCTTCACGACGACCGTCGTGCTCTCGCTCCTGCTCGTGGGCGACGACGCCGGCGCCGAGCACTGGTTCGTGGAACGCGTCGGCGCCACGCTGCTCGGCGTCGCGCTCGCGCTCGGTGCGGCCTGGACAGCACGGCGCCTACGATCCGTGGTGTGACCGAGGCGAGCCGGAGCAACCACCAGATCGCGGTGCTGGTGCTCGAGGGCGCCAAGCCGCTCGACGTCGGGATCCCGGCGCAGGTGTTCTCCCACCGTCCGAGCATGCCGTACGAGGTGCGGGTGTGCGGCGCGGCGCCCGGGCTCGTGACGGGCGGCGACGGCCTGTCGTACCACGTGGCCGAGGGGCTGGACGCGCTCGAGCGCGCCGACACCGTGTTCGTGCCGGGGTACAGGAAACCTGCGGACGGCGACCCGCCGGAGGTCGTCGTCGACGCGCTCCGGACCGCCCACGCCCGTGGAGCCCGGCTCGCGGCCATCTCGACGGGCGCGTTCGCGCTCGCGGCGACGGGCCTGCTGGACGGTCGGCGCGCGACGACCCACTGGCACTACACGAGGGCGCTCCGCGACAAGCACCCGCTCGTGCGGGTGGACGAGAACGTGCTGTTCGTCGACGAGGGCGGGGTCCTCACCTCCGCGGGAGCGGCGTCGGGCATCGACCTGTGCCTGCACCTGGTGCGGCGCGACCACGGCGTCGGGCTCTCCAACCACGTGGCCCGGCGGCTGGTCGCCGCGCCGTACCGTAGCGGCGGCCAGGCGCAATATGTGCCGCGGAGCGTGCCGGAGCCGCTCGGCGACCTGTTCGCCGAGACGCGCGCGTGGGCGCTGGAGCACCTCACCGAGCAGCTGACCCTCGAGACGCTCGCGCGCAACGCCAGCGTCTCGCCCCGGACGTTCTCGCGCCGGTTCGTCGAGGACACCGGCTGCACGCCGATGCAGTGGGTGCTGCGGGCCCGTGTGGACCTGGCACGCGAGCTGCTGGAGCGCAGTGACCTGGACGTCGAGCACATCGCCCACCGCGTGGGGCTCGGCACTGCGGCGAACCTCCGTCTGCACTTCCACCGGATCCTCGGGACGTCGCCGACGGAGTACCGGCACACGTTCTCCGCCTGAGTGCAGGTTCAGGTCACCCGAGCGCCTTGCGCACCAGGGCAGTCAGCTGGTCCTGCTCGTCAGGCGTGAGCCGACCCACCGCCGCACGGGCGAAGGTGAAAGCCTCCTGGAACCGGCCGGCGAGCTCGTCTCCCTGGGTGGTCCGGGTCACCAGGCGCGAGCGGCCGTCGTCCGGGTTCGGCTCACGGGTCACGAGGCCGGCCGCCTCGAGGCGGGCGACGATCTGCGTGATGTTGGAGGCGTCGCAGCCCAGCTCCCGGGCCAGGGAACCCATGCCGCGGGGTTCCTCGAGCCGTCCGAGGACGCATGCCTGCGCCGTGCTGAGCGACAGCCCGGCCGCCGCTACCTCGTACGCGCGGTCGTACACGTCGACCAGGTCGAACAGCGCGACCTCGGCCTCGGACGAGGCGGCGACGGGTCCGTTCGACAGAGCCATGAGACCAGGGTAACCACGATGCTTGATGCACTCAACCAAGCCTGCTACGTTGCTGCTTGATCCAATCAAGCAAAGTAGGAGCGGTGATGAACGAGCAGATGCATGCTGCCGTCCTCGACCGGTTCGGCGGCGTGGACCAGCTCGCGCTGCGCCGCCTCGCTCGTCCGGAGGTCGGCGCGGACGACGTCCTCGTCCGGGTGGAGTACGCCGGTGTCGGCTCGTGGGACGCCGTGGAGCGTGAGGGAGCCTACGACGGCGCGTTCGGGATGCCGTCGACGTTCCCCTACGTCCTGGGGTGGGACGTGGCCGGCGTCGTGGCCGCCGTCGGGCGCGACGTCACGCGGTTCGCGATCGGCGACCGGGTCTACGCGGCGACGATGCCGGTGCCACGCGGCGGCGGCTACGCGGAGTACGCCGTCGTCGAGGCGGAGCACGTGGCGCACGTGCCCGAGCGGCTGCCGACCGAGCAGGCCGGGGCGATGGCCTGGGACGCGCTGACCGCTCTGAGCGGACTCGACCTGCTCGATCTGCCGCCTGGCGCGTCGCTCCTGGTCTTCGGCGCCAGCGGCGGGATCGGGCACATGGCCGTGCAGCTCGCGCGGCACCGCGGCCTCCGGGTCGTCGCCGTCGCCTCCGGCGAGGACGGTGTCGCCCTCGCCCGACGGCTGGGCGCCGACGTCGTGGTCGACGGTCGCCAGGACGACGTCCTCGCCGCGGCGTCGGAGCTCGCGCCCGACGGTCTCGACGCCGCCCTCGTCACCGTGGGCGGCGAGACGACCGAACGGTCGCTCCGAGCGGTCAGGGCATCCGGGCGGATCGCGTGGCCGAACGGCGTCCACCCCCTGCCCGCGACACCGCCCGACGCGACGGTGTCGCACTACGACGGAGACCGGAGCCGGTCCGCCGCCGAGCGTCTGAACGCGATCGTCTCCTCGAGCTCCTTCGAGGTCCACGTCGCCCGGACCTTCCCCCTGGAGCGCGTCCAGGACGCGCACCTGGCCCTGCGCGATCACTACGTCGGCAAGCTGGCGCTCGAGATCGCTCCCTAGCAAGACGCCTGTGTCATCCGCCGGTGAAGCGGTGGACTTGGCGAGATCCTTGCGATCGATGGCGTCACGTCTGGCGGCTTCCTTGCGCACCGTGGCTTCCGAGCCACTGTCGGAGAACCACGGCGCCGCCGAGCATGGAGGCGACGAAAGGACGCCTCATGACGGACACCACTCGCACGACACGCATCGCGATCAACGGCTTCGGCCGCATCGGCCGCAACACCCTTCGCGCCCTGCTCGAGCGCGACAGCGACCTCGAGGTCGTCGCGATCAACGACCTCACGGCCCCGGACGCCCTCGCGCACCTGCTGCGGTACGACAGCGCGCTCGGCCCGCTCGGCCGACCGGTCGACGTCGACGGCGACGCCTTGGTGGTCGACGGGCGTCGCATCGCGGTCCTCGCCGAGCGCGACCCTGCCGCCCTGCCGTGGGCGGACCTCGGCGTCGACATCGTGCTCGAGTCCACGGGCCGGTTCACCTCGGCCGACGCCGCGCGCGCCCACCTCGACGCCGGGGCACGGCGCGTGCTGGTCAGCGCCCCCGCCGCGGGCGCCGACGTCACGCTCGCCTACGGCGTGAACACGGACGCCTACGACCCGGCGGAGCACGTGATCGTCTCGAACGCGTCGTGCACCACCAACGCGCTCGCCCCGCTCGCCGCCGTGCTGGACGACCTGGCCGGCATCGAGCACGGGTTCATGACGACCGTCCACGCCTACACCCAGGAACAGAACCTGCAGGACGGCCCGCACCGCGACCTGCGCCGGGCCCGCGCCGCCGCCGTCAACATCGTGCCGACCACGACCGGTGCCGCGAAGGCCATCGGCCTCGTGCTGCCGGGACTCGCGGGCAAGCTGTCCGGCGACTCGATCCGCGTGCCCGTCCCCGTGGGCTCGCTCGTCGAGCTCAACACGACGGTGGCCCGCGAGGTCTCACGCGACGACGTCCTCGCGGCGTACCGCGCCGCAGCCGACGGCGCTCTGCAGGGCATCCTCGACTACGCCGACGAGCCCCTGGTCTCCAGCGACATCACCGGCCGGCCCGCATCGGCGATCTTCGACGCCGAGCTGACCCGCGTGGACGGCAGGCACGTCAAGGTCGTCGCCTGGTACGACAACGAGTGGGGCTTCTCGAACCGTGTGATCGACACGCTCGAGCTCCTCGCGCGCGACTGAGGACGCGGTCAGCGGGCGGCGGGGAGGACCACCTCGGCGCCCGCTCCCGTGCGGACGGTGACCGGCTCGTCGTCGGGCAGGCCGGGCACGTGCACGACGCTCGTCGACGGCACGACGTCGACAGTGCACGGCCGCTCGTCCGTCGTCGGGCGCCGCCCGAACCGGAACTCGAGCGTGCGATCGGCTGCGTCCCACTCGACGTCGACGGGCGTCAGCGGGCACGAGCGTGAGCCCACGGTCACGACGTAGACCGTCTGCGCCTCCGCCCCGCGGGCGTACCCGATGCCGTGCTGCTCCGGGTCGACGGGCGGGCGCAGCGCCCCGGTCCCGACGGGCATGCCGAGGTAGGTGACGTCGGCGACGGACTCGTCCAGCGACGTCGGGTCGACGTGGCACGACGCCAGCGCTGCCGTCACGAGCAGCAACGGCACCGCGGCGTACCGCAGCGGACGGACGGTGGTGGACCTCGACCTGAAGACGGACCTCGACATGGTGGCGACCTCTCTCTGCGGACGTGCACCACCCACGCTGCCCCTGAGGTCGCGCCCCGCGGATCGGGCGACCGCCTACTCCGACGCGCCGGTCACCTCAGCGCCGCGACACCACGCGGCCCGCACCGCCTGAGGACCCTCAGGCGGTGAGAGCGATGCCGAGCGCGGCCGCGAGGATCCCGGCGACGAGCATGCCTCCCGCGTGCAGGATCGCCGCGATCCCGCGACCGGCGAGCAGCAGTCGCGCCGCCTCGACGCTCGCGGTGCTGAACGTCGAGTAGCCGCCGAGGAACCCGGTGCCGAGCACGGCCACGACCGCGCCGGCGGACGAGCCGGCGCTCCCATGGTTCAGGCCCCACCCCGTGACCAGGCCGAGCAGGAGGCACGCGCCGACGTTGACGACGAGGGTCCCGAGCGGTGTCGAGAGGCGGTTGTGCCGCGCGACGAGCGTGTCGACGACGAAGCGCGCGGCTGCACCGAGCCCGCCCGCCACCGCGACGATCACCCAGTCCGGGCCCGTCATGCTCCCGCCTCCTGCCCCGCCCGGCCCGCCCGGCGTCGTCGGGCCCACGCGCCGGCGAGCACGATGCCCGCGCACGCGGCGACGATCCCCACGACGACGCTCACCAGCGCGTACGCGACGCCGAGCGCCGCGTGCCCGCCCGTGAGCAGGCGCTCGGCCTCGACCGCGAACGTGCTGTACGTCGTGAACCCCCCGAGGACGCCGGTCCCGCACCCGAGGCGCACGGTCCGTCGACGGCCCTCGTCCGGCCCCGAGCGCACGAGCGTCTCGAGCAGCACGCCGAGGACGAACGACCCGACCACGTTGATGGCGAACGTCGTCCACGGCCACGACCCCGGGACCGGGGCGAACACGTGCTCGAGGAGGGCACGCGCCGTCGTGCCGACCGCGCCGCCGAGCGCGACGATCCCCGCGAGGGCGACCAGCGGTGGACGACGGCGCGGGCCCGGGTTCAGCCGGCCCACGGCGCCCGCAGCTCCTTCCAGTCCACGACCGCGAGCGGCACCGTGAGCACCGGCCGGTGCTGGTGGTGCGCAAGGTGCGCCGCGACCGAGCCCTCCATGGCCTCGCGCAGCCGCGCACTGGCGCCGGGTGCACGCGTCCCGACGACGATCACCGCGGCGTCGACGGCACGCGCGAGGTGCGTCAGGGCGCGGTCGGGGCGCCCGGCGAGGTAGTGCAGTTCCCAGGCCGGCGCGCTACCGCCACCCCCGCCGCCGTCCCCGCCGAAAGCTGCGCCGACCTCTGCCCGCAGCGCGTCGAACGTGTCCTGCCATGCGTCGTCGGCGGCGTCGGGCTCGATCGGCGCGTGGACGACCGCCCCGCCCGCCCCCTCCTCCACGACGTACCGGGACGTGTCCGCGTACGCGAGGTGCAGCCCGGAGCCGACCGCGAGCGCCAGCGACGCGGCCGTGCGGACGACGAGCGGGTCCTGGCCGGGATGGACGCCGACGACGACGGGGTGCGCCGCGAACGGCACCATCCGATCGAGGGCCGGCTGCGGGACGGGCCTGGAGCCCATGGCGGACCACCTTCCGCGGGCAGCGTCCTGCCCGCCGACGAGCGACGAGACAGGAACCATCAGCCGGGCGGCGGTTCGAGCGGTAGCGCTCAGGCGGGATCCATCGCCGTCCGTCGAGTCTAGGCGCTGACTTGACCGGACGCGCGTGACCGGACCATAGAGGCATCGGGTCGGCCCTGATCACGGCAGGGGAGCTCGCGGACGGGCTGCGGCTGCCCACGGTCCGCGCGCTGGCGAACGACCTCGGCATCGCGCCCGGCACCGTCGCGCGCACCTACCGCGACCTCGAGGCCGCCGGGCTGGTCACCACCCGGCGACGCGTCGGCACCCTGGTCACGGCTCCCGCACCGCCGGGCTACGCGGACGCCCTCGGCTTGGTGGCGCGCACGATCGCCCCGTGCATGGCGTCCGTCACCTCGTGGGTGAACGCGACCTCGACGTCGACGAACCCGGCCGCGGTCAGGCCGGCGAGGTACTCGGCACGGGACAGTGCGCCCGCGACGCAGCCGACGTGGCTGCCGCGTTCGGCGCGGTCGGCCGCGGTGAGGTGGTCCTCCGCCACGACGTCCGACACGCCGACGCGCCCGCCCGGCGCGAGCACCCGGTACATCTCTGCGAGGACCGCCGGCTTGTCGGTCGAGAGGTTGACGACGCAGTTGGAGATGACCACGTCGACGCTCCCGTCGGCGAGGGGCAGCTCCTCGATCGCGCCCTGGCGGAACTCGACGTTCGTCGCACCGGCCTCGGCGGCGGCAGCGCGCGCCAGCTCGAGCATCTCTGTGGTCATGTCGACGCCGTAGGCGAACCCGGTCGGTCCGACGCGGCGCGCGGACAGCAGCACGTCGATCCCGCCCCCGGAGCCGAGGTCGAGGACCCGCTCCCCTTCGCGCAGCTCGGCGACCGCCGTCGGGTTGCCGCACCCCATGCTCGCGAGGACCGCGGTCTGCGGCAGGGCCGTGACCTGCCGCGCGTCGTAGAGCCCGGACCCGAAGATCGGCGCCTGCGCGTCCGGGCCGCAGCACGACGACGACGTCGCGCAGCAACCGCCCTCCGCACGCCCCCCTGCTGCCGCCACCCCGGCCGCCTCGGCGTACCTCGCCCGGACCTGCTCACGCACCATGTCTCCGACAGCCATGATCCCGCTCCTTCGCATAGATGAACGTCGATGCGAGGACTCTGAACGACGCATCGACGCTTGTCAATACGTGTGCGACGATGGGCACATGGTGACCCTGCTCCCCCTCGCGTCGACGAGTACCGCCTGCCGCGGACCGGACGACGTCGGAGGTCTCGATGCCGAGGCCGCGCGCGACGTCGCGGCCACCTTCAAGGCCCTGTCAGACCCGGCGCGACTGCGGCTGCTGTCGATCGTCGCGTCCCGGGCCGAGAGAGAGGCGTGCATCTGCGACCTGACCGACCCCGTCGGCCTGTCCCAGCCCACCGTGTCGCACCACATGACCACGCTCGTCCGGGCCGGTCTGGTCACGCGCGAGCAGCGCGGGAAGTGGGCGTACTTCGCGGTCGCACCGGGCGCACGCGACCTCGTCGACGGCGCGGTGCGGGCCGTCCTCGCCGACACCCCGGCAGCTGCACGGTGACCGGTGCGGCGCGTCCGAGCGTCCTGTTCGTCTGCGTGCACAACGCCGGGCGCTCCCAGATGGCCGCGGGCTTCCTGCGCGACCTCGGCGCCGGCGCGGTCGAGGTCCGCTCCGCCGGGTCCGTACCCGCTGATCGGATCAACCCGGTCGCGGTCGAGGCCATGCGCGAGGTCGGGATCGACCTCACCGACCAGCAGCCCAAGGTCCTGACACCCGAGGCCGTCCAGGCCTCCGACGTCGTCGTCACCATGGGCTGCGGCGACGCCTGCCCCTTCTACCCGGGCACGCGGTACGAGGACTGGGTCCTCGACGACCCAGCGGGGTTGGACATCGACGCCGTCCGCACCGTCCGCGACGAGATCCGCGTCCGCGTCGTCGCACTCCTCACCTCGCTCGGCGTCCCCGAGCGCGCCGGCTGAGCCACCCGTCCACAACTCAACCTCGTGCGGGGGCCTTCCGCGGCGGCGCGGTCGACTCCCGCACGACGAGGCTCGTCGCGAGCTCGAGGCGGGTCGCGGTCGCGCCGTCGGCACGACCGAGGTCGAGGACCATGCGCGTCGCCTCGCGCGCCATCTCGTGCAGGGGCTGGCGCACGGTCGTGAGCTTGGGCGAGACCCAGTGGCACAGCGCGATGTCGTCGAACCCGACGACACTCAGGTCCTCGGGGACCCGCAGGCCGCGCTCGCGCGCGACCTCGTAGACGCCGCTCGCCTGCTCGTCGCAGCCGGCGAAGATCGCGGTCGGCGGGTCCGGGAGGGCGAGCAGCTCGGCTGCGCCACGTCGACCGCCGCCGACGTGGAAGTCGCCGTACCGCACGAGGGACTCGTCCACGGGCAGTCCCGCACGTTGGAGCGCGGAGCGGTAGCCCTCGACGCGGTCCCGCGCGCACACGACGTCGGCCGGTCCCGTGATGATGCCGATGCGCGTGTGCCCCAGCCCCAGGAGGTGCTCGGTCGCGGCGACGCCACCGGCCCAGTTGGTCGCGGCGACGGTCGGGAGGTCGGGGTTGCCCATCCCCGCCGGGTCGACGACGACGAAGGGCGTGTTCAGGCGACGCAGCTCGTCCTCCGCGCCAGGGTGCAGCTCCGAGACGACCATGACGATCCCGTCGGTGCGGCGCTGGGTGAGGTGCTGGAACCAGTGCCGGTTGCCGACGCGCCGCCCGTTGGTCGCGGTCACGACCAGCCCGGCACCCGCCCGCGCGGCCTCCGCCTCGGCGCCGCGCACGAGCTCCGTCGCCCACTGCGACGACAGGTCGCGGATCACCAGGTCGACCAGCCCGACCGGCTTGCGACGCTCCCCGCCGCGACGCCGGTACCCGTGCTCGTCGAGCAGGGCCAGTACCCGTTCACGCACCGCCTGCCCGACGCCGTCCCTGCCGTTGAGCACCTTCGACACCGTCGCGCTCGACACGCCGGCGAGGCCCGCGATCTCCGCGAGAGTCACCCTCTCGGCCACCTTGCCCATGCTTCCCCTTCGACGTTCGCGGTTCAGATCGGAGTCTAGATCGCGGAAAGGTAACGCAACTTTCGCAGCGGTTGATCCATCGTCAGGTGCATCCGTAGCCCCGCCTGCCACGGAAGTACCGGTGTCAGCAGATCCCGCCGACACCACCCTTCCGAGGAGAACCACCATGCACCGCACCGCACGACGCAGCGCCGCGCTCGCGGGCGCCGTCGGACTCGTCGCCCTGGGAGCGTTCGTCGCCCCCGCCACGGCCGACACCGAGGACGGGGCGTCGCTCTCCGTCCTGCACGGAGTGCCGGACACGCCGGTCGACGTCTGGGTCGACGACGAGCTCACGCTCGACGACTTCCAGCCGGGCGACCTGGCCGGACCGCTCGACCTGCCCGCCGGGACGTACACCGTGGCCATCACCGCGCCGGACGCGACCGACACGAGCGAGCCCGTCATCGGCCCGGTCGACCTCCCGCTCGACGCGGGTGGGAGCTACACCGCCGTCGCGCACCTGGACGCCGAGGGAGCGCCCACCGCGACGCTCTTCACCAACGACATGTCCCCGACGGCCGCGGGTGAGGGCCGGCTGACCGTGCGGCACGTGGCCGCGGCTCCTGCCGTCGACGTCCTCGCGGGCGACGACCCGGTCATCACCGGCCTGGAGAACCCCGACGAGGACGTCCTCGACCTGCCGGCCGGCACGATCTCGGTGTCCGTCGCCGCGGCGGGCACGACCGATCCCGTCATCGGGCCGGCCGACGTGACCGTCGCCGAGGGCGTCAACACGATCGCCTACGCGTGGGGCAGCCTCGACGACGATACCCTCGCCCTGGCCACCCAGACCGTCGAAGGCCTGCACTCGTCGCCGTCCGGTGTCCCGGCCGGCATGACGGGGGTGGCCGCGACACCGTCCCCGAGCAGCACCTACGTGACGGTGGCCGTGGCCGTCGGCGCCAGCGTCGTCCTGCTCCTCCTCGCCGGGGCGTGCGTCATGCTGACGCGCGCGTGGCGCACGCAGCACGCCCACGAGGACGTGCGCTCGTCGAAGGGACACCCCTCGGCATGAGGGCACGCCTCGCGACAGTGGTCACCGCCGCGGTCGCGGGGGCCCTCCTGGTCGTCGGTGGGTGCTCCCCTGCACCCGCCGATCCGTCCGCCGCCGGGTCCACGAGCCCGGCGGCGGGCACTCCCACCCGGCCGTCCCCGCCGGGCACGGGGTCCGGCGGGGCGGACGGGACGACGTCGGGCACCCGTGCTCTGCCCGACGTCCCGGTCCGCCCCGCGCGGGACACCCCCACCCCCGCACCGCCGGCCCCGACCCGGGTCGTCGCCCCGTCGCTCGACCTCGACATGCCGGTCGTGCCCGAGGGCGTCGACGGCGAGGGGCGCATGGCGCTGCCCGACGACGCGACCACCGTCGCGTGGTACCGGTTCGGTCCCGCCCCGGCGAGCCCTGCCGGGGCGACCGTGCTCGCCGCCCACGTGGACGACCTCGCGGGGGCCGGGGCGTTCGCCCGGCTGCGCGACCTCGGCACGGGGAGCGAGATCCGCGTGGACGACGCGGCAGGCACCACCCACAACTACACAGTGACGGAGGTCGAGCTGGTCGCGAAGCCCGAGCTCCCGCTCGACGCGCTGTTCGACCGGGCGGGCGAGCCGCGCCTCCTCCTCGTCACGTGTGGTGGCGACTGGGACCCGGGTCGACGGTCCTACACCCAGAACGTCGTCGTCACCGCCCGGCTCACGGGCGGCGCGTGAGTGGGCGGAAGGACTTACGATCGCAGCACGAGCACGCCCGACCCGCGCGACACCGAGCACGGAGGCCCGGCACTGAAGCCCATCGACACCGAGGTCGACGACCTCGACGTCTCGATCCTCGGCCGACGGTTCGCCGACGGCGAGGAGGACGCGCTCGGCGAGGCGTACCGCCGATGGTCCGCTCTGGTGCACACGATCGCGCTCCGCTCGCTCGGCAACCGGGCCGATGCGGAGGACGTCACGCAGCAGGTGTTCGTCGCCGCGTGGCGCGGACGGCACCGGTTCGACCCGGGGCGCGCACGACTGCCCGCGTGGCTCGTCGGGATCACGCGACACACCGTCGCCGACGCGCACGAGGCCCGCTCCCGGGTTCGGCGCTCCGAGCAAGCCGTCGCGGCGTCGGCTCCGAACCCCCCGGTGACCGACGACGACGTGCGCCGGGTCGCGGACCGGGTCGTGGTCGCGGACGCTCTGCGCGAGCTCGGCGACCCGGGCCGCACGATCCTCGAGCTCGCGTTCTTCCGGGACCTGACGCACGTGCAGATCGCCGCGGAGCTGGACCTGCCGCTCGGTACGGTCAAGAGTCACGTGCGACGCGGACTGATCCGGCTGCGAGACAGGATGGAGGTGGACGGTGCAGCACATCGATGACGAGACCCTGGCACTCCTCGCGCTCGGCGAGGACGTGCTCGACGACGACGCCAGCGCCCACCTGGCCACCTGCCCGGCGTGCGGTGCCGCCGTCGACGACCTCGCGCGCGTGGTCGACGGCGCGCGGTCCGCGGAACCCGCCGACCGCCAGCTCGTCGCGCCCGGGCCCGACGTGTGGGCCCGGATCGAGGAGGAGCTCGGGCTCGGCGGCGCGACCGGAGTGACGGGCGGCCCGACGGACGAGGGAACGATCGTCCCGCTGACCCCGCGCCGTCGTCGGGCCTGGCTGCCCGTCGCCGCCGCGGCCTGCCTCGCCCTCGTCGCGGGCGTGGCAGGCGGCGCCTGGTGGGCCACCCGCGAGGAGGCACCACCGGAGACGACGCTCGCGACGGCCGAGCTCGCGCCGCTGCCGGACTGGCCGGACGCGAGCGGCCAGGCCCGGCTCGAGGAGACTCCGGACGGGCGCCGCCAGGTCGTCGTGACCGTCGACGCGCCCGTTCCGGAGGGCACCTTCCGCGAGGTCTGGCTGCTCGCGCCGGACGTCAGCGGGCTCGTGAGCCTCGGCGTCCTGGAGGGCGCAGAGGGCACGTTCGACGTCCCCGCAGGGCTCGACGTCGCCGCGTTCCCCGTCGTGGACGTGTCGGAGGAGCACTTCGACGGCGACCCGGCCCACTCAGGCGACTCGGTGGTCCGCGGACCCCTCGACGTCTGACCGTCACGGCGACTCCGCGATCCGTGTGATGGCGGCGAGACGACGGTCCCACCCGGCGCCGATGGTGTCGAGGGCGCGAGCCGTCTCCGCCAGCCGAGCCCCGAGGGCGTGGTAGCGGACCTCCCGGCCGGCGCGCACGGGTTCGACAAGGCCTGCCCCGGCGAGGACCGTGAGGTGCTTCGCGATCGCCTGCCGACTCACGGGGAGCCGCTCGGCGAGCGCGGAGGCGGAGAGCTCCGCCCGGCCCAGCTCGGTGAGGATCTGCCAGCGCGTGTCGTCCGCGAGCGCGGCGAACACCGGGGTCAGGGTCTCGGGCGACGTCGCGCTCACGCCGACGCGCGCCCGGTCGTAGGGACCGCAGCACCCTCGAGCAGGTCGACGAGCTCGTCGAGCTCGGCCGTCCAGCCGCCTCGGTGGTCCTCCATCGCCGCGCGCGCGTCGGCCTGGTGCTCGAACCCGGTCTCGACGACGGTCAGGACGGTGGCGCCGCCGTCGGGCACGAGTGTGAACCGTGCGACGGTCGAGTTGTCCTCGCGCAGCGGCTCGCCCTCCGGCGAGGCCCAACGGATGGCGAAGACGGACGGCTCGTCGTACTCCTCGATGCGCACGGGGCCGTCGGGGTGGCCGTCCCAGCCGAACACCCCCTCCGCTCCGACGCGCAGCTCCGGCAGCGTGGCGCGCTGGCCGAACCACTGGCTGATCAGGTCCTCCTGCGTGAGCGCCGCCCAGACGCGGTCCACGGTCGCGCGCACGTGCACCGTGCGGGTCACCGTGAACGTCTCCTGGTCGATGACGGCCTGCTCGTTCGTCGTGGTCATGGTCGTTCTCCTCGGGCATCTCGAACGGTTGATTGCAACTCCATGGTTGCACCAGCTGCTCCGGAGCGCAACCCTGCGGTTGCATATTGCCGTGGTGCGCGCCCCGTGCCTCTCGTCGACGGCTCGCGACCGGTCGGGTGCATCCAGGGTGACCCCGGCGGCGGAAGAGGAGGTGGACGTCGACGTGACGTCCGGCGGCCCCGGTCGCCCGTGCTCCACGAAGGGACTCGACGATGAACCTCCGACGCACTCCCCGACGCCTCGCCGCAGCACTGGCCGCGACGCTCCTCGCCTCGACCGGGGTCGCCGCCGCGGCGTCGTCCGCATCCGCCTCCCCCGCCGGGACCACCAGCCTGGCCGCGGTGCTCGCTGCCGACGGCGACACGTTCGACCGCAACTGGTCCGACTACGACATCGTCGACCAGGCGGTCGCGGCGGTCCTGGCCGCGAAGCCCGACAGCCCGGTGGCCGTGCTCGCGGACGGCACCGTGCCACTCACCGCCTTCCTCCCGAACGACCGTGCGTTCCAGCTCCTCGCGCTCGACCTCACGCACCGCTGGCAGCCGACGGAGCAGCGCGTCCTCGCGTCCATCGCCGACGCCGTCGGCATCGACGCCGTCGAGCAGGTCCTGCTCTACCACGTGGTCCCCGGCGCGACGATCGACTCCCGGACCGCGCTCCGGTCCGACGACGCGGCGCTCACCACCGCGCAGGGCGCGACGTTCCGCGTCGACGTGCTGAGCAAGAGGCTCGGCCTGGTCCGGCTCGTCGACCAGGACCGCGACGACCTCAACCCGTTCCTCGTGCGCGGGAGGCTCGACCTCAACGCCGGCAACGTGCAGATCGCGCACGGCATCACCGCCGTGCTGCGCCCGCTCGACCTCTGAGCACACCCGACGGTTCGGCACCCAGGGTGCCGAACCGTCGTGCCCGAGGTGACACGAGAGACGACCTTGCGGCAGAGCCCGACCGCCAGGTCGTCAGTGGCCGCTGCAAGTGAGCATCCGCCCCGGTTCCACGCGCGCACGGCGGGCCGCACTCATCCCGCCGTGTGCCACGGACGGCCAGGGTCTGTCGCCACCGGCGTCGCGGTGACACGCACGGCATAGGTCGGGGCGAGCGACGACGTGTCGTCGACGACCCCGAGGTAGGTGTGGCCCGTCATCCGGCACCACACGGGGAGGTCGATCGGCGCGACGGGGTCCGACGTGACGAGGTGCACGACGGTTCCGTCGGCCATGGTCGCGACCCGGTCGCGCAGCAGCACGAGCAGGCGCGCGCAGCCCAGGTCACCGCCGTCGATCGTCACGACGCCGGACGCCCCGTCAGCGGTCACAGCACACCTGCAGCACGCCGCCACAGTAGCCGCCGGACACCGCCTACGGTGCCGCGGGCGCCGCGGGGTCGGCCCGCACCTGCTCGATGCCACCCATGCCCGTCGAGCCGGGTGAGCTGGACCAACGCAGCGCGAGCAGCCGGGGGTGGGGGTGGCGCCGCGACGCCTACTTCTCGCTGAGCACGGGTACATGCCGGTGCGCACGTCCGCGGTCGAGAGCGAGACCATGACCCCGGTCTACGAGCAGACGCCGCAGTTCCGCACCGCGGTCGACCAGCTCGCGGAGAAGGCCCGCATCCAGGACGATGTCCGGGTGTTCGAGGAGATCGCACCGCAGATCGAGACCGCCTACACCGAGAACGTGGAGCCGTACCTGTGACCCGTCCGGCCGTCGTCGCGCACCGTGGCAACAGCTCCGTCGCACCGCAGAACACGCTCGCCGCGTTCGAGGCGGCGTGGCGGGCGGGTGCGGACTGCATCGAGATCGACGTGCGGCTCACCGCCGACGGCGCGGTCGTCGTCATCCACGACGACACGGTGGACGCGACGACGTCCGGCACCGGCGCCGTCGCGGGGATGGATCTCGCGGCGGTCCGGTCGCTCGACGCCGGGTCGTGGTTCGCGCCGGCGTTCGCCGGTCTACGCGTCCCGACCTTCGACGAGGTCGTCACGTTCCTGGGGACCCGGCCCGGCATCGAGCTGCTGGTCGAGCTCAAGGGGGCGTGGACGGTCGAGCAGGCACGCTCGGTGACCGGCCCGCTCCGGTCCGCGGGTCTCACGGAGCGCGTCGTCGGCCAGAGCTTCTGGCCGCAGAGCGTGGCCGCGCTGCGTGCGGCCGACCCGGACCTGCGACGCGGGCTGCTCGTCATGGAGCCCGGCGCAGACCTGGTCGACCGGTGCACCGCGCTCGGGACCTGGACCTGCAACCCCGTGGGCACGCTGCTCCTGCAGGACCCGGGACTCGTGGACCGCCTGCACGACGCCGGGCTGCGCACCACCGTCTGGACGCTGAACGAGCCCGCGCACTGGGAGGCCGCCGTGCGGCTCGGCGTCGACGGCATCATCACGGACCGGCCCGACCGGCTGGCGGGATGGCTCGACGGCGTCAGGCAGCCCGCACGCTGAACCGCAGGTGCGTGACCCGCTCGCCCGGCGTGATCTCGGGGCCGTCCAGCAGTCGCGGGGCGGCCCCGATGTCGTCGAAGAACGGGACTCCGCCGCCGAGGAGGACCGGGACGACGTCGAGCACGACCTCCTCCAGCAGTCCGGCCGCGAGCGCCTGGCTGGCCATCCGGCCGGCGTTCACCGCGACGTCGAGCCCCGCCGCGGCCTCGTGGCCGGCCGCGACGGCGTCCTCGATCCCGGTGGTGACGAACCGGAAGGGCGCCGCCGGGTGGGCGACGACCCAGTCGTGCGGGACGTGGTGCGTGAGCACGACGACCGGCTTGTCGAGCGGGTGCGTGCCGCCCCAGCCGTCGGTGATGTCGAAGAGGTGCCGCCCGACGACGAGCGCGCCGATCCGCGCCATCGTGGCGGTGAGGTAGGCGTGGTCGGCCGGTGACAGGGTGAACGAGACACCGGGGTTGGCGCTCGGGAACACCCGCGTCCCCGCGTCGTACCACGCGAAGAGGTGGTCGATCCCGGTCTCCCCCGGCCCGGCGATGTACCCGTCGAGCGAGACGCTCGCGCTGGTCGTCACGATGCCCGTACCGGTCCCCATGTGCCTGTCTCCCGTTCCAGCGCCCGTGCGAGGTCGGTCGCCCCGCCCACCCGGTACCGACCATCGTCCCAGTCCGGACTCATCGGTGCCCGACCGGCGATTTCACCCTCGACAACCTCCCGGCGGGCAATCAGGATGAGCGCAGCGCGGCGCCCGCCGACTGCCTGACCTGGGAGTTCTTCATGCGGACGTCCGTACGTGCTGTGGTTGCCGCCGTTCTCGCCGGTGTGCTGGCGACCGGTGGCTCGGTGGTGGTGGCCGGACCGGCGGCCGCGAACGCGCAGACCTTCTCGTTCGGGAAGTCGGTGTACGGGGCCAACGAGGTCGTCCTCATCGAGACCGGTGGCCTGACCCGGGACTGCGACTTCATCGAGACCACGTCCGACGTGTACGTGGTGCCGACGGGGAGCGTGAGCTCCGGCGGTGCGCTCTCGGACGTCAGCGGCACCCCGAACACGATCCAGAGCTTCCTCCTCGGCAGCGCCGTCATCGACGAGCAGGTCGCGATCACCGCGCCCGGGGGCACGCTCGGCACGGGAACGTACGACGTCGTCGAGGACACGTGCCAGAACGGGATCTTCGACGGTTCCGACTCGATCCAGCGCGAGGCGTTCTCCGTGCAGATCCCGAGCAGCGTGCCGGCCCTGCCGAGCGGCGCGATCGCGGGCATGAAGACCGCGGCAGCGGCCGAGGCCGACCACTGGCGTGACGCCGCGCTCGCCTACACGGTCCTCTTCACCGTATACAGCACGTACGAGCTGGTCTCGTCCGCGATGGTCCGCGACATGGCGGGCTTCATGCAGTTCTACCTGACGTACATCTGCAGCGTCCCCGCCGTCTCCGCCTCGCCCGAGGGCTCGCCCATCAGCATCCACTGCCCGACCGCCAGCATCCAGGACACGCTGCGGCTCCAGATGGAGGTCGTGCGGACGGTCGTGAACCACTCCCGGCACTACGAGGGGATCGCGGCCGACCCGCCCGACCCGGACTTCGCCGACCCCGCGATGCCGGGACCGGTGACGTCCTTCGACTGGCCGACGGGCAGCCCCGTGGGTACGGCCCTCGCCGACTGGGCCGACACGGTCGGCCAGGGCGAGACGCTCACGCGGTCCTACCTCGCCTCGATGGAGAAGTACCAGGGCGCCGCCGCGGCCGACGACGTCCCGGCCGCGCTCATGCACGCGCGGGACGTGCAGACCCGCGCGTCCGACCTCACCCTCGTCCTCGAGCTGCAGGACGCCGCCGCCACCGCCCTGCAGGACGAGCTCGCCGCCGAGGGGGTCGACCTCGACGCCGCCGCCGCGGACCTGCGCTCGCTGCAGTCCCGCGTGGCCACCGACGGCCTGACGGCCGACGAGGAGCGCACCCTGCGCAACGCCGGGATCACCCCGGCGGAGATCGACGAGCTGAACCGGACGTTCGTCGAGGACGTCGAGCTCGAGCACCCGTACGCGTCGCTGGACGACGTCGTGACGGACCAGGTCGCGGCGAACGCGTCGATGTCCACGGCGTTCACCGACGTGGCGAACGCCATGGACCCCGTCGTCGCCGAGCTCGAGGACCTCGTCGACGCCCAGGGCGCGACCGCCTACCCGGTCGTCGACGCCGCCGGCCCGTACTCCGTCGCGCTCGGCGCGCCCGTGACCCTGACGGCGACGTGCGCGGACTGCGCTCAGCTCGCGTGGGACCTGGACGGTGACGGGGACTTCGACGACGCGACCGGCGCGACGCCGTCGTCCACCCCCGCGACGTCCGGCGACCACCTCGTCGCGGTCCGCGGCACGGGACCGACCGGTCTCGTCGGGGTCGACGTCGCGACCGTGCACGTCACGACCGCGGACCCGGGCGTCACCCTGGCGGGCCTGACGCCCGCCCCCGGCGCGGGCGCCGTCCAGGTCGAGCTCGGCGCGACACGGGAGCTCTCCGCGACCGGCACCGGGCCGGACGGCCAGCCGCTCACGCCGCAGTGGGAGCTCGACGGGCAGCCCGCGGGGACGGGGGCCACCTTCCTGTACACGCCGACGTCAGCCGACCCCGCGGCACACGACCTGCGGGTCGTCGTGTCCGACGGCACGTCCCGCCGTTCCGCCGGCTGGACCCTGCTCGTGACCCACCCCGACGCGGACGGCGACGGCTGGACCGCGAACGTCGACTGCGCGGACGACGACGCCGCCGTCCACCCCGGCGCGACGGAGGTCCCGGGCAACGACGTGGACGACGACTGCGACCCGGGGACGCGCGACGCCGGCCCGCCCGAGGCGGGCTTCGACGCCTCGCCGCAGCCCGGGATCCTCGACGAGCCCGTCACGCTGACCGATACGTCGACCGACCCCGACGGCACCGTCGAGACCTGGGCGTGGGACCTCGACGCCGACGGCGTGACGGACGCGACCACGGCCACGCTCGAGCACGCCTGGCCCACCGACGGCACGTACCCCGTGACGCTGACCGTCACGGACGACGACGGCGAGAGCGCGTCGGCGACGCACGACGTCGTCGTGACCGACCGTCCGGTCGCCGCGTTCACGGTCGACCCGGCAGAGCCCGAGATCGGCACGACGGTGCGGCTGGTCGACGCGTCGACCGACGCCGACGGCATCGCGTCGTGGGAGTGGGACCTCGACCACGACGGCACGACCTTCGACGTGGACAGCACCGACCAGTCCCCCGAGCACGCGTTCGGGGCCGACGCGACCGTCGCGCTGCGGGTCACCGACACCCTCGGCGCGGTCTCGACCGTCACGACCCGGCGCGTGGACGTGTCCGGTCCGCCGGTCGTCACGTTCGAGCCGCTCCCGTCCGGCGGTCGCACCGACGTCGCGCTCGTGCCCCACGGCGCCCGCGTCGTCGCGTCGTCGAGCCAGTCGTCCACCACGTACGCCGCGCAGGAGATGGTGGACGTCGACTACCCCGACGCGTCGCGCCCGTGGCGCACAGCGACCGGGCAGGTCACCGACCAGTGGGCGACGCTCGAGCTCGCCGACGAGTATCTCGTCGACGCCGTCGAGCTGCGCTCCGCGACGTCGGGCCCACGGCTGCGTACCTTCGAGGTCGCGGCCTCGACCACCGGCAGCAGCACGGACGACCTGACCACGGTGCTGCGGGGCACGCTCGCGAACGACGCCACGCTCCAGACGTTCGAGCTCGACGACCCGGTCCGCGCCCGCTACGTGCGTCTCGACGCCCGCGACCGGTGGGGTACCACGAGCTACCTCGCGGTGGACGAGCTGCGGCTCCTGACCGGGCAGGTCGGCGACGCGACGGTGACGTTCCGCGACACCACGACGGACCCGGACGACGACGTCGTCGCGTGGGCCTGGGACCTCGGGGACGGCACGTCGTCCACCGAGCAGAGCCCGACGCACACGTACGCGGCGCCGGGCACGTACCCGGTGACGCTCACCGTCACCGACGCCGCGGGGCGCACGTCGAGCACCACCCTCCCGCAGACGGTCGTCGGCCCGCCTGCCGTGGCCGCGACGGGTCCCGCGACGGTCGCCGAAGGGTCGGGCGCGGCGTTCCGCGACACCACGCCGACGACGGACCGTGCCGTCGTCGCCCGCACCTGGACGTGGGGCGACGGCACCTCGACCACCGGGACCGTGGCGCCGAGCCACTCCTACCCGGACGACGGCACGTACGACGTGACGCTGGACGTCACCGACTCCCTCGGGCAGCAGGCCACCACGACCCGCTCCGTGACCGTCACCAACGCGAACCCGACGGCCGACGCCGGCGCGAGCGCGGCACTGCTCGTCGACGCCGCGTGGACACCGGGTGCGAGCGCGAGCGACCCCGGCACCGGCGACCGCGCGACGCTCGCGTGCCACTGGGACTTCGGTGACGGCACGACCGCCGCCGTGCAGCCGTGCTCGTCGAGCACCGTCCGGGTACCGCACACCTACACGGCCGCCGGCACGTACACGGCGACGCTCACCGCGACCGACAAGGACGGCGGCACGCGCACCGACACGGCCACCGCGACCGTGACGAAGCGGCGCTCGTACCTGTCGGTGCAGCCGGTGCCCGGCACGGCCGGGGGCGGCGACGTCGACGTGCGCGCCGTGCTGTGGGACCGCGAGACGTGGACGCTCCTGCCCGGCGCGCCCGTGACGCTCGAGATCGGCGCCCAGACGCGCACGCTCACCACGGACAGCGACGGCGTGGTCCGCGCGACCCTGCCGTTCACCGGCTCCGGGGCGAGCGTGACCGGCACGTACGCCGGGGACCGGGTGCGTGCGTCGGCCACCGACACGGACACCGTGACGACCGCGCTGCGGCCACCGGGCGACGTCGTCTTCCTCGTCGACGAGTCCGGGTCGATGGGCTCCTACCAGGCGGCGGTCCGCAACAACGTCGTGTCGATCTCGAACCAGCTCGCCGCGGACATCGACCACCAGATCGGGCTGTGGGGCTTCGGCGCCGGCACCGACCACAGCACACCCGGCCGCGACGGCTACCTGCCGCACCTGCACGTGCCGCCGACCGACAACCTCGACGAGGTCGCGACCGCCGCGGGCGCGCTCACGACGAGCGGCGGGACCGAGCCCGGGGTCAACGCGATCGTGGACGCGCTCGGCACGGGTGCCGGGCTGCGGCCCGACGCAGGCGTGTGCCTGGTGCTCGTCGCGGACGAGCCCGTCCAGCAGGCGCTCGGCGTGACCGTCGCCGACGCCCGGGCCGCGCTCGCAGCCCGCGGAGCCGTCCTCTACTCGATCGTCACGCCCGGCAGCGGGTCGCAGGGCTACCAGGACCTCGCGCTCGAGAGCGGTGGTGCGGTGTTCGACATCGGCACGTTCGGCGCCAACCCGACCCCGGTGCTGGAGGCGCTGCTGTCCGGCTGCGTCACGCAGATCACGCAGCGGCCCGACCTGGTCACGACGATCGACGACGGCCGCACCGAGGTCGGCGCGGGCGAGGACGTGGAGTACACCGTCACCGTCGCGAACACCGGCGAGGCGGGCGCGACCGGTGTCGACCTCACCGTGACGGTCCCGACCGGGGCGTCGTTCGTCTCGGCGTCCCACGGCGGCACCTACGCCGACGGGACCGTGACCTGGCCGGCCACCGAGATCGACCCGGGCGCGTCCCTCGAGCGGCAGCTCACGCTCCGGGTCGCGGGCGGGCACGGCGACACGCTCGCGGTCACCGCCGCGGCCGTCGACGACGGGACGCACGGCGCGGACCTGACCCCCGACAACAACACGGCCACCGACACGGACACGGTCGTCGCGGCGCCGCGGCTGACCGTCGTGACCGAGGTCGTGAACGACGCCGGGGGCGACGCCGCGCCCGCCGGTTTCGCGGTCGACGTCCTGGCCGGTGGGACGGTCGTGGCATCGGGGACGGGATCGGCCGACGGTGTGACGTACGAGCTCACCCCCGGTGCGTACACGCTCGCCCCGCGTCCCGAGGTCCCGGGCTACGCCGTCAGCGTGGGACCCGCCTGCGCGGACGTCGTGGCGCTGGCCCACGGCGACGCGGTGACCTGCGTGGTCACGTTCGACGACGTCGCCCCGACGGTCGCCGTCGACGTCACCGTCGAGGGCGGGACCGCCACGGCCGACGAGGTCACCCTGACGCTCGACGGCGCCCCGATCGGCACGGGGGTGACCACCACGCTCGCGGGGACGCGGACCGTCGCCGTCGTAGGTCCCGAGGGCTACACCGTCGTCATCGGCGGGGACTGCGCCGTGGACGGCTCGGTCACGCTCGCCCTCGCCCAGGAGGCCACGTGCACGGTGGTCGCCACGTTCGTCGAGTCAGACACGGACGGTGACGGCGTGGACGACGGTGACGACGTCTGCCCCGCCTACCCGGACCCGGAGCAGACCGACTCCGACGGTGACGGGACCGGCGACGCGTGCGAGCCGTGGTCCTGGGCGACGGGCGGCTACTACGCCGTGGGGGCCGACGCACCGCACGCCGACGGCGACGACGTGTACTTCTGGGGCGCGCAGTGGTCCTCCCGCAACGGCGGCGGGCCGAACGCCTTCAAGGGCTTCGTGGGGTCCGACGACGCGGCGCCGACGTGCGGCGACGCCTGGACGTCGCGTCCCGGCAACAGCTCGCACCCGCCGGCGACCGTGCCGGAGTACATGGCGGTCGTCGTGACGGGCGACCCGGTCAAGAAGGGATCCACCACCTCCGGCACGGTGGAGAGGGTCGTCGTCGTGCGGACGGACCCGGGGTACGCGGGCAACCCGGGCCACGCGGGGACGGGAACGGTGGTCGCGACGCTCTGCGGGCCGTGACCACCGCCCGGCAGGCGTGGTGGGCGGCCTGGCCCGTCAGCCGTCGAGGGGTGCGGCGAGAACGGTCGTGACGATGGCGAGCTGACGACGCCACAGCCGCTCGTCCGTGGGGCTCGCGTTGCCGGCGGTCCACGCGACGAACCAGCCGTCCACGACCTCGGCCTCCATCGGGGCGCGCCGGTCGGCGAGCAGCCCGACGAGGTCGTCCGTGAAGACCTGCGCCGCGTGGTCGCCGCTCGTCGGCACGGCGTAGACCGTGCCGTCGTCCGTGCGCGACGCGAGCGGCGGGTAGCCGGAGAGGATCCCGTCGTTGCGGCCGGGCAGGAAGGCGATCCGCGACCATCCCCGCGCGGCATCGAGCCGTACCGCGAGATAGCGGCGACGGTGGGAGTCCGAGCTGTTGCCGTGCGGGACGGTGTAGGTCCGCGTGCCCGTCTCGACCTCGGGCCCCTGCTCGGTCGCCGGCCAGGCGACCCGTTCCGTCGTGGTCGGGCGGGTCCCGAGGCCGAAGAGCCGCCCGGGCAGCTCGGGACGCGACGACACCGGCTCGAACTGCGCGCCGTTCGTCCGCGCCAGCTCGAGGAGCGGCGCGCTGCGGCGCCATGTCCGCACGTCCGAGGCCCGACCGAGGAGCGGCACGAGGAACGCGGGCGAGACGAGGACCGCCGTGAAGACGACCCAGACGCGCAGCTCGCCCTCGTCGACGCTGCCGCTCGCGAGCCGGACGACGAGTGTCACGAGGCAGATCAGGCCCACGAACACCCCGATGACGATCCCGACCACGCGCGCCGTGCGCCGCCCCTCGCCGACGCTCTGCGCGCTCGGCTCGCCGAAGGCCCCGCGGCGCGCCATCTCGCGCACCGTCACGGCCTCCTCGCGCGTCGTCCTGCGGCGCAGGACAGCGAGGTCCACGGTCTGCGGTGTCATGCGTCCGCCCTCTCCCCGGGTATGTCTCGACCGACCGACCCGAGCGTCAGAAGAGCTTCGCAACCTCGTGGTCGGTGACGACGAACGCCGCGGCCTGGGCGAGCTCGACCCCCTGCTGACGTTCGAGGTCGGTGTCGGCGCCGATCCGGACCAGCACGACGGTCTCGCCCGTGGAGATCAGGGTGCCGACCTCGCTGCCCGCGTCGAGGATCTCGAACGACTTCTCGAATCCGGGGGGCGCGGGCGTCTTCAGCACCTCGTCGGGCTCGCCCGACACGTCGCCCTGGTCCTCGCCGAGCGCCTCGACGATGCCCTTCGCGGTCTCCTCGGAGCCGACGTCGACGACGACGATGTCGAGGGCGACCTTGGGGCCCTCGGCCGAGACGACGCGCGCCTCGAAGCCCTGGAGGCAGTCGTCGGCGACGTTGTCCGTCAGCACGGGGATCTGCGGCAGGTCCGAGCAGTCGAAGTCCTGGCGCGCGGTGAGCGCGATCCGGTAGTCGTTGACCGTGTAGTCGTTGTCGCCGTAGTAGTCCCAGGACATCGGGGCGAGCTCGGGGCCCTTCTCCGGGTCCATCGCCTCGCCCTCGCGGTACTGCGCCTCGAGGTAGTCGTCCGGGGTGTCGGGCTCGACGTCGTAGGGGTCGACGTCGTCGTCGGCGCCGGGGTCGTCGGTGCCGGCGTCCGGGTCGTCGGTCGCCTCGGGGTCGACGTCGAACGGGTCCTGGGTGGGCTCCGGGTCTGCGGTCGCCGCCGTGGGCGCGGGGTCCGGCTCGTCGCCGCTCCCGATCAGGGCGATCGCACCCCAGGTCACGCCGCCGAGCAGCACGACACCGGCCGCGACGAGCCCGATCACGAGGCCGGTGTGGCTCGTGCGGGGCGGACCGCCCGCGGGCGGGCCACCGACCGGCGCGGCCCCGTAGGGCGGCGGGGCGCCGTACGCCGCCGCGTCGTACGGGGACGACGTCGTGCGCGGCGGCCGCATCACCGTGTCGTCCGGAGTCGGCTCGCCGTACGGGTAGGGCGCGCCGTAGGGCGTCGGCGGCGCGTACTGCTGCTGCGGCTGCTGCGGGTACGGCGGCTGCTGCGGGTACGGCGGCTGCTGCGGCTGCTGCTGCCCCCCGTACCCGTAGGCCGGGGGCGCGGTGGGGTACGGCGGCGGAGGCGGCGGCTGCGACCCTGCCTGCGCGCCGGCGTGCGGCGGGGCGAACTGCTCAGGCTGCTCCGCGCCCGACGGCGCCTCGCCCGGGTACGGCCACGTGTCGGGTGACGGGGGCTGGCTCTGGGACGGGTCCTGGGGCGTGGTCATGAGCTCGGAGGTCCTCTTCGTCAGAGCGTGGCGCGGCCGTTCCGCGCAGGGTTCGAGGAGCATGGTGTCAGGTCGGCAGGCTCCTCGGCATCACTGCAGGTCAGAGCGGCCCACGGCCGAAGCCGTGGTCACGACGAGCGTCGACGGCGCGCGCGACGTCGGGCCAGTCGTGCGAGTCCAGCCGGACGTCGGACCACCGCTCGGTCGGCCTGTCGCGGGACGCGTCGCGCACGGCGTCGGCCAGGTTCGCGGAGCAGAAGGTCTCCACGAGGTTGCCCGTGCCGGACCTCGTCCGGTCGAGGTCGCGCAACGCCTCCAGCAGGCCGGCGCCGCTGCTCGCCGCGACCTCCTCGGCGAACCGCCGGATCTCCTCGTGCGCGACGCGTGCGGTGTGCGCCGTCGGATCCTGCCCGGGGTCGGTCCCCGCCGCGACCGTGTCGCGCACGACGGCGGCGATCAGCAGCGCCTCGTGGCACGCGTCGAGGGCGTCGACGAGGCTCTCGCTCGTCCGCGCCTCGTCCAGGTGGTCGTCCAGGGTCTCGGACCACCTCAGTCCCGACGCGCGAGCCTCGTCGAGCGCCGTCGGACGCCACCGGTCGGCGTCGTCCAGGTCGCCGAAGGACAGTCCGGTCGCGAACGTGAGGAGCTGCGCGCTGAGCCCGCCGCCGCGCAGGTATCCCGTCACGTACGCCTCGAGGTCCTTGCGCACGGCCCAGCCCGTGGCCGCCCAGCGCTCCCCGTCCCGGCGTGCTTCGAAGGAGTCCAGGTAGCCGCGGACCGTGCGGGCGAACGCCGCGCGCACCGTGTCGACGAACGCCGGGTCCGGCTCGGCGTCTGCGAGGTCGAGCAGGTCCCGGCAGGCCGGGACGAGCCGGTCCGCCAGGACCGTCCCGCTCGCACCCGCCCACCGCGTCGCGTGCTCGGTGCCCGCCACCGCGAGCGGTCGCTCCAGCTCGGCGACGAGCGCGAGGACCGCCTCGAGCTCCTCGCCCGAGTACGGCGCGGGGGCGCCGTCCATCAGCATGAACGACGGCTCCGCGGACATCCGCATCGCGTCGAGCCCGAGACCCACGAGGTGGCTCGCACCGGCCGGGTGCCGGCGCGCGGCGGCGAGGTAGAGCTGGCGGTTCACGCGGGGTCCGGGCTCTCGAGCGCAAGGCTGCCGAGCGCTCGCTCGGCGACGCGGCGGGCGACCCGCTCGGGCAGGCCGAGACGGCCGAGCACGTCGAGGTAGGCGTCGACCCCGCCGGTCGCGACGAGGTCGGCGACCTCCAGCCCTTCCACGTCGGGGCGCCAGCGGGCGAGCTCCGAGCGCACGTCGTCGACCGACCGTCGGCCGTCCACGAGGTCGTCGAGCATGGCCTGGAAGTCGGGGGTGCGGCGCGCTCGCCGGTCGCGCCACGTCCGCGCGGAGCCGAGCAGCGCGAGCAGCAGGGAGGCGATCCCGACGACGAGCCCGACGTCGATCATCGGCGCCGCGCCCGCGGGTGCGCGGGACGCGGACACGTACACGACGTAGGGCGCGGCGGCCGTGTCGAAGGCGCGGCGGAACGTCTCGCACGCGGGGTCCAGCTCCTGGGACGGCGTCGTCATGCCCCCAGTGCACCGCGGCCGGACGGTCCCGTCGAGGAGAGAGGCAGAAGTTCACCCACGGCCTGAGGGCGCCGTGCCCAGGGCCGCGAACTCCGGCACGCCCGGGGTCGGTGCGACCAGGAGCTGCGGCAGACGCCGCACGGCGAGCCACACCGGGACGAGGATCAGGCACAGCAGTGGCAGGAGCTGGACGTCGGAGACCACGACCGCGGCCATGAACAGCGCGATCCACCCGTCTCGGTCCACGACGATCACCGCACCGAGCACGCCTGCGCCGACGGCGACCTCGACGGGGACCGCGGGCACGAGCGACGAGGCGGCCAGCCCGACGGCCACCCCGATGAACACCGTGGGGAAGATGCGACCGCCGCGGAAGCCCGCGGCGGCAGCCACGACGAGAGCCGCCATCTTGATCACCGCGAGCAGGGCGATGCCGTACCAGGTCCGCTCGTCGGCGGTCTGTGCGAGCTCCTGCATCTGCGCGAGCCCCTTGAACAGGGAGATCTCGCCGCCGAGCATGCCGAGGACCCCGAGGACGACCCCGCCGGCGCCGAGCGCGACGACCGGGTGGCGCAGCGCGTGGAACGCACGGTGGAGCGCGGGCATGGCGAGCGCGCCGAGCAGCGCGACGAGCGCCGCGCACAGCGCGACGGCCGCACCGCTCACGATGTCCCAGGCGCTGGGGTCCGAGTAGGCGGGCAGGTCGATGGCGAAGCTCGCCGACCCGAGGAGCATCATCGTCATCGCACCGGCACTCGCGGCGACGAGCGGGGCGAACAGTCGGTCGAACAGGGGCGTGCCGTTCGAGCCGCGCTCCGCGAACGTCTCGGTGAGGATCAGGACCGCGGCGACGGGCGTCGCGAACAGGGCGCCGATGGTGCCGGCCGTCGCGAGCGTCACCGCGGCCTGCGGGCCGTGCACCCCCGAGCGCGCTGCACGGGGCCGCGCGACGATCCATGCTGCGAGCGCGACGTTGATCGCGATGATCGGGTTCTCCGGGCCGAGGCTGACACCGCCGGCGAGGCCGAGCACGAGCGCGACGGCGAGGCCGGGCACCCACGCGATCGGGATCGGGGGTGCCACGAGGCCGGTCGCCGCCGGGTCGTTGCCGGCATGCCCCGGCATCCAGCGCACCGTCGCCCCGACCAGGAGCCCGGTGACGGTGAGCACGGCGAGGATCCACCACGAGGGGACGTCGCCGTCGGCGTCCGTCAGGCCCCACGCCTGCGGCAGCGCGTCCCACACTCCGCGCTGGATCGCCTCGGCGAGCTCCGAGAGCCCCAGCAGGGTGAGGGCGCTGAGCACCCCGACGACCAGGGCGAGCGGGATCGTCCGGGCCAGGGACCTCGTCGTGGGCGGGGGCGTCGCCCCCGGCTCGTCTCCGGACATAGGTGGAGACAACCACGGCGGTCTCGGCAGCGCATCCGGTGTGTGAGGGACCGCATCTTGCGCGCGATGATCTCGATCGAGCGGCTGGGCATCAGGCGCGACAGGCGGTCCAGCATGACCGCGTCCTTCCCGATCCGTACGCGCGGTGTGCCCTTCGCCAGCGCGGCCACGATCTGGCGCGCCGCGTCCTGGGGGGACGTCGTGCGCAACGGCGCGGCCTGGGCGTCGCCACCACCCGGGGTCTCGACGCCCGAGTTCTTGGTGATCTCGGTGCCGATGGCCCCGGGGAACACGACGGTCACCGCGAGCCCGGTGCCCTGGGACTCCGCCTGCACGCTGCCGAGCGGAACCGAGGACGCGCGCAACGCGTACGCACGCGCTCGTGCTCGACGGCCTGCGCGCGTCGGCGAGGCACCCGCTCCTTGGCGCTCCGGTCGAGGTCGGCGACCTCCCGCTCTGAGGCAACACGTCCCGGCGACCCTTGTCGCGTGGCCCCGCCGCCCGCTGGATCGGTCAGCGGGCTTGGCGAGCTGTTGCTTCGTCGGTGTCCTTCCGATCGGAGGGCGGGGTTGCCGCCCACGACGCGAGCAGCTTGAGCCCGTCGTCCGACGGGGACCCTGGGACCGCGGTGTAGACATTGAGCTGGAGCCCGGTGTCCGCCGGGAGAACCAGTGCCTCGTAGTCGAGCTCGAGGGCGCCGACCGCTGGGTGGTGGAAGACCTTCGTCCCCGTGCGGTGCAGTCGCACGTCGTGCGAGGCCCACAGCCGACGGAAGTCCTCGCTGCGCGTGGACAGCTCGCCGACCAGCGCCGTGAGCCTCTTGTCGTAGGGGTTCCTCCCGGCCTCGGCACGGAGGATGGCGACGGCGTCGTGCGCGAGGCGCGGCGCCTTCTCACCCCAGAACCGACCGGCAGCCTCCGGGTCGAGGAAGTGGAACCTCGCCGTGTTGACCGGCTGGTTCGCGATCCGCTCCGGCGAGTCGTAGAGCGGCGCGTAGAGCGCGCGACCGAGCGTGTTCGCCCCCAGCACGTCGAGGCGGCCGTTGCGCACGAACGCGGGCGCACTCTCCATCGAGTCGAGGATCCGCTGGACCGACGGCCGCAGGACAGGCGCTGGTGCACGCCGTGCACGTGAACGGGCCGCGCCCGACGCGTTCGCCGCCCGGGCCAGGTCGAACAGGTGCACGCGCTCCGCGTCGTCGAGCTGGAGGGCCTCGCACAGGGCTTCGAGCACCTCCTCGGACGCGCCGCCGAGGTTCCCGCGCTCCAGCCGCGTGTAGTAGTCGACGCTCACGCCTGCGAGCATCGCCACCTCCTCACGCCGCAGCCCCGGCACGCGGCGGTTGCTGCCGTAGGCGGGCAGGCCCGCCTTGTCGGGGGTGATCCGCGCACGACGCGTCGCGAGGAACTCACGGGTCTCGGCCTTCAGGTCCATGCCTTCGACGGTACGGCGCGGACCCCGCGCGGGGGAGGCCCTGGTGGTGCCCGGCTCACCCATCGACGTCCCGATCGCCCACGAGGCCGGCCGCGGCGAGCCAGTCGTCGAGCTCCGCGCCGGCGTCCGCGACCGTCTCGCCCCGGACCGCCAGGCCGGCGCCCACGTCCGAGCCCGGCAGGGCGTCGCGGTAGTCCTCGTCGATCCCGGCCATGCCGGAGACGGCGTAGGTCACGAAGGGCAGGACGGTCGTGCTGGTCAGGTCCACGCCCTCGACGAACGTGGACATGATCATCGGCGCCCGGACGTTCCACACCGGGCTGCCGAGCAGCACGACGTCGTACCCGGCGACGTCCGGCAGCGCGCCCGCGATCTCGGGCCGGGCGTCGGACTCCTGCTCCCGGACGTTGCGCTCGACCGTCGGGTCGTACGCCTTGGTGTACGGGTCGGCCGCCTCGATCTCGTAGACGTCACAGTCGACCCGGTCGGCGATCATCTCGGCGAGGACCGCCGTGTTGCCGACCTCGAGGTCCCGGCGGCCGCCCTCGTGGTAGTTCTCGCCCGCGCGGGAGAAGAACACCAGCAGCACGTTCGGTCCGGGGCCTTCTGTCATGTCCGTACTCTCCTCCGACTGTTCGGCGGACACACTGGTCGCGCCCGGCGCGGGGCGAGGGGCACCGGCGCACCCGGCCGCGAGCGCCGCAGCGCCGACGAGAGCAGACCGCAGGACCGTCCGGCGGCTCGGTGTGGGCCCGTCCGTCGTCCTGACCTCGCCGATGTTGCTGTGCGGGGCATCCATGTCCTCGACGGTAGGTCCGGGGCTCAGGACGTGGGAGGCACTGGCAGTACCGGTCCGGCCGGTCCTCTGCTCGTGGATTCGCAGGGCCGTGCTCGTGGATTCGCCACGCGAGGACGAGTCGCTGCACAGCGGGGTACCAGCAGGACCTCCCGTGCTCGACGGACCGCGCCTACCGTGAGGACCATGACGACGACCCCGGTCCCCACCCTCACCCTGAACAACGACGTCGAGATGCCCGCCCTCGGGTACGGCGTCTTCCAGACCCCGCCGGACGAGACGGTCGCCGCGGTCGAGGCCGCGCTGTCCACCGGCTACCGGCATATCGACACCGCCGCCGCGTACGGCAACGAGGCGGGCGTCGGCGAGGCGCTCCGTCGCTCTGGCCTGGCCCGGGACGACGTCTTCCTCGAGACCAAGGTCTGGATCAGCGACTACGGGTACGACGCCACGCTGCACGCGTTCGACAAGTCCGCCGGGAAGCTCGGCGTCGAGACGATCGACCTGCTGATCCTGCACCAGGCGCTGCCGTCCCGCTTCGACCTGACGATCGACGCCTACAAGGCCCTGGAGACGCTGCTCGCCGACGGCAAGGTCCGCGCGATCGGCGTCAGCAACTTCATGCCCGCCCACCTGGACCGGCTCCTGGCCGAGACGTCCGTGGTGCCCGCCGTCAACCAGGTCGAGGTGCACCCGTACTTCCGCCAGCCCGACGTGCTCGCGACCGACGCGGAGCACGGCATCCTCACGCAGGCGTGGTCGCCCATCGGCGGCATCACGTTCTACCGCGACGGCGAGCACACGAGCACGCTGAAGGACCCGACGATCGTCGGGATCGGCGAGGCGCACGGCAGGTCCGCCGCGCAGGTCATGCTGCGCTGGCACCTGCAGCAGGGCCGTTCCGCCATCCCCAAGTCGGTCACCCCGCACCGCATCGCCGAGAACTTCGACATCCTCGACCTCGAGCTCACCGACGACGAGCTCGCCGCGATCGACGCTCTCGACACCGGGGTGCGCGGCGGCCCGGAGCCCGAGGACATCACGCTCGAGACGTTCGGCCGTGAGATCCCGGAGGCCTGAGCGCATGGACCTCCGACCGCTCGGGCGCACCGGCGTCCGCGTCAGCCCGCTGACCCTCGGCGCCATGATGCTCGGTCCGTGGGGCAACGACGACCGTCAGGACGCGACCCGGATCGTCCACCGCGCCCTCGACGCCGGCATCACCGTGATCGACACCGCGGACGTGTACTCCGCCGGCGCCTCCGAGGAGATCGTCGGCGAGGCGATCGCCGGACGTCGGGACGACGTCTTCCTCGCGACCAAGTTCTTCATGCCGATGGGCGACGACCCGAACCACCGCGGCGGGTCGCGCCGCTGGATCATGCGGGAGGTCGAGAGCTCGCTGCGCCGGCTGGGGACAGACCACATCGACCTGTACCAGGTGCACCGACCCTCCCCGGACACCGACGTGACCGAGACCCTCGGCGCGCTGACCGACCTGGTGCGCCAGGGCAAGGTCCGCTACATCGGCTCGTCGTCGTACTCCGGGTCGCAGATCGTCGAGGCACAGTGGGCCTCCAGGGAGCGGCACCTGGAACGCTTCGTCACCGAGCAGCCGCCGTACTCGATCCTCGTGCGCGGCATCGAGGAGGACGTGCTGCCCACGGTGCGACGGCACGGCATGGGCACGTTCACCTACAGCCCGCTCAGTGGCGGCTGGCTGTCGGGCCGGTGGCGCAAGGACTCCGCGTCCGCCCCGACGTCGAGTGCCCGCCCCGGAGCCCGCTTCGACATGAGCAACCCCGCGAACCAGCGCAAGCTCGACGTCGTCGAGGAGCTCGCCGTGCTCGCCGAGCAGGCCGGGATGACCCTCATCGAGATGTCGATCGCGTTCGTGATCAACCATCCGGGCGTCACGTCCGCGATCGTCGGTCCGCGCACGATCGAGCAGCTCGAGTCGTACCTCCCCGCCACGGACATCACGCTGAGCACCGACGTCCTCGACCGGATCGACGAGCTCGTCGCACCCGGCGTCACCATGAACCCCGACGACGACAGCTACGGCGCGCACGAGCTGATCCCCGGGGCGTTGCGGCGCTGAGCCAGCACCGATCTACAGCACCCGAGTCTTCCGTACCACCGAGAGGCGACCACGAACCCATGCGAGCAACGTTCATGTACGGCGCCGGCGACGTCCGCGTCGAGACCGTCCCCGACCCCGTCCTCCAGCAGCCCACCGACGCGATCGTCCGCACGGTCCTGTCCTGCGTGTGCGGCTCCGACCTGCACCCATACCACTCCATGCACGCGTCCGAACGCGGACGCCCGATGGGGCACGAGCTCCTCGGCGTCGTCGAGGAGACCGGCAGCGCCGTGACGACGGTGCGCGCGGGCGACTTCGTCGTCGCACCGTTCGCGTTCTCCGACAACACGTGCGTGTTCTGCCGGGACGGCTTCCAGACGGCGTGCGTCCACGGCGGCTTCTACGGGAGCCCCGAGACCGGCGGCCTGCAGGCCGAGCTTGCCCGCATCCCGCTCGCGGACGGCAGCCTCGTCGTCGTACCCGACGTGGACCCGTCGACCGCGGAGCCGGGCCTCCTGGCCTCGCTGCTCACGCTCTCCGACGTCTACCTCACGGGCCACCACGCCGCGTTCATGGGCGACGTCGGCCCGGGCACGACCGTCACGGTGGTCGGCGACGGCGCGGTCGGGCTGTCGGCCGTGCTCGCGTCGAGGCAGCTCGGCGCGGAGCGGATCATCCTCATGGGCCGCCACACGTCGCGCACGGACCTGGGCGTCGAGTGGGGTGCGACCGACGTCGTCGCCGAGCGTGGGGCCGAGGGCGTCGCGAAGGTCATGGACCTGACCGACGGCGAGGGCTCGCACGTCGTGCTCGAGGCGGTCGGGCTCATGCCGGCCTACGAGCAGTCCTACGGCGTCGTGCGCCCCGGCGGGATCATCTCCCGCGTCGGCGTGCCCCAGTACGAGAAGGCGCCGGTCGGGTTCGGGTCCCTGTTCGGCAAGAACGCGCGCCTGGCCGGCGGACCGGCCCCCGTCCGCGCCTACCAGGAGGCCGCGATCGCCCAGGTCCTCGCCGGCGAGATCGACCCCGGCAAGGTGTTCGACGCCGAGACGTCGCTCGACGACGCCGCCGAGGCCTATCGCCTCATGGACTCCCGCGAGGCCCTCAAGGTCGCCCTGCGCCCCTGACCGTCGGCACGTGCGGCCCGGTACCGGGCGGCACCGTGGGGTCAGTCCCGCGGTTCCAGGCGGATCGTGACGAGCTCCTTGCCAGACCCGGTCACCGTGTCCACGATCTGCGGGCCGAACCGGTCGTACTTGGCGTGGTACGCGGCGTCGACGGCGTCGAACACCTCGGGGCCGACCTGCTCGAAGGTGACGTCCTTCTCGACGCCGCCCGCGCGGACCGCGCCGCGCCCGCTGGCCAGGGCCCGCCGGAACCAGCCGTTCTCAGGACCGTACGCGGAGCGGACGTAGAGGTCGTCGCCCGCCCGCACGACCCAGATCGTCACGAACGGCCGCAGGCTCCCGTCGTCGCGCAGCGACGACACCTGCAGCTCGTCGGCGGTGCCCACGCGGTCGAGCTCGTCCGTCGTCCATGTCGCCATGGTGATCTCCTGTCTGAGAGGTCAGTCCTCTTCCGGGGACGGGTCGGGGATCTCGCCGGGCCGGTAGCGCGGCAGGCGGCTGGCCGGCAGGATCGCCGTCGCGCTGATCCCGGCGAGGATCAGCAGGCCGAGCCGCAGGGTGTCGAGGCGTGCGTGCTCGTTGAGCGCGACCGCCGCGTCCACCTGGGCGTCGTCGGCGTCGGTGGCGTCGAGGACCTCGCGCAGCTCGTCGTTGCTCACGAAGTTCACGGCGTCGAGGTCGACCTGCGCGACGAGCGACGGCGGCAGCTCCGGGTGCTCGACGACGGCACGCCCCACGTTGATCCCGAGGATCGTCACCAGGAGCGCCCCCACGAGGGCCGTCCCGACAGCCGAGGCGAGGTTCTGCGTGGTGCCCCGGATGGACCCGACGTCGCCCGCGAGCCGCTTGGGCACGGCCGTGACGAGGACGTTGAAGACGAGCGTGACGAGCGCGCCCTGCCCGACGCCGAACACGACGAGGCCCAGGATCGTGGGCAGCGTCTCCCAGTTGTTGGTCACGACGAGAGAGAGCCACACGAGCGCAGCCGTGGTCAGGGTGAAGCCGAAGACGCCGATGGTGCGCGGGCTGAACCGCCCGTAGAACCGCACGACGAGGGTCGCGGTCACGAACACCGTGAGGTTGAACGGCATCATCGCGAGCGCCGTGTCGAACGGTGTACGTCCTTGGACTATCTGGATGTACAACGGCACGGTGAAGTTCAGCGCCGCCTCGAGCGCGACGACGATGAACATCGCGTAGACCGCGGCGCGCTCGCTCGCCGACCGCAGGACGGAGAGGTCGACGAGCGGGGTCCGGCCCGACGTGGCGCGCCGCCGGGTCCACCAGAAGAACGTCTGTCCGAGCACGACCCCGAGCACGACGAGCACGGGCGCTGGGGAGGCACCGGCGACGCTGAACGGCGCGTCCGGGGACGCGAGGAGCAGCCCCCAGGAGTTGAGGTTGTTGAAGCCCAGGGTGAGCAGCACGACCGCCGCGCCGATCAGGACGGCGGCGACGAGGTCGATGCGGATGCCCGGGTCGCCCCGGTCGGAGCGCAGCCGGAAGCTGAGGACGAAGACCGCGACGGCGAGCGCCAGGACGATCCCGAAGACCGGCCGCCAGCCGACGAGGGTCCCGAGCGCACCACCGATGAAGAACGCGCTCATGCCCGAGACGGCGCGGGCCGACCCGAGCGATCCGATCGCCGTCGCCTGCTGCGCACCGTGGTAGTTCTCCGCGATGAGCGCGACGAGCGCCGGGACGATGATCGCCGCGGACGCGCCCGCCACGGCCTGGCCCGCGATCGCCCAGCCGATCGTCGGCGAGACGATCATGAGCAGGGCCGACCCGGCGAACGTCGCGACGACGACGCGGAAGACCGTGACCCACCCGATCCGCTGCCCGACCTTGGCGCCCGTCATGACGAGCGCGGCGACCGCGAGCCCGTAGACGACGATCGTCGAGCTGACGACCGTCGGCGGGACGCCGAACTCCTCGACCATGCCGCCGAGCGACACCGGAAGCGCCGCGACGTTGAAGGACATGAGGACCTGGGCGAGGAACAGCCCGATCATCGGCACCCAGGACGTGCGCTCCTCGGCGGGCCCACGCGGGCCCGGTGGTGCGTCGTCGGGCTGGTCGGCCGTGTCCGCCGTGTCGAGAGAGAGGTCGTCGAGCTCGTTGCTCGTCATCGGCTACGATCCGATCGTTCGGGGACGTGAACTGACGAGGCGAAGAGGTTCAGCCCGAGGCTGCGCGACAGGTGCGCCGTCGCCCGCTGACCGCGCACGCTGTTGCCCGCGCTGTCGAGCCGCGGGGAGAACGTGCCGATCGCGCCCTTGCCCGGCGCGATCGCGACGATGCCGCCCGCGACGCCCGACTTGGCGGGCAGCCCGATCTCGAAGAGCCACTCCCCCGAGCGCTCGTAGAGGCCGGTCGACGCGAGCACGGCGAGGGTGTCGCGGCACACCTGGGCCGAGACGACCCGCTCACCCGTGACCGGGTTGACGCCGCCGTCGGCGAGCGTCGCGCCCATGACCGCGAGGTCGTGCGCGTTCACGCGCAGCGCGCACTGGCGCGTGTAGACGTCGACGACGTCGAGCGAGTCGGTCTCGATGCGCCCGTAGCTCTGGAGCAGGCGCGCGATCGCCTTGTTGCGCGTGTTGGTCTCGGACTCCGAGCGGTACACGACGTCGTCGAGCTCGAGCGGGCGCCCCGCGAACCGGGACAGCCCGGTGCGGATGTGCTCCCACTGCTCCGCGGGCGTGGTGCCCGGGACGAGCGCGGTCGTCGCGAGCGCCCCCGCGTTGACCATGGGGTTCATGGGGTGGCCGTCGTTGAGCTCGACGGCGATGACGGAGTTGAACGCCAGCCCCGTGTTGTTCACCCCGACGCGCTCGAGCACCCCCTCGTGCCCGTGCGCCTCGCACACCAGCGCGTAGACGAACGCCTTGGAGATCGACTGGATCGAGAACTCGACGTCCGCGTCGCCCACCCCGTGCACCTGCCCTCTGGAGCTGGCGACGCACACCCCGAACAGCCCGGGGTCCGCCTCGGCGAGGACGGGGATGTAGTCGGCGACCGCGCCGTCGTCGTTCCCGCGGTAGCGAGCGTGCGCCTCCTGGACCAGCGCCTCGACCCGCTCCCGGCCGGGCAGCGCACCGGTCGAGACCTCCTGCTCGACGCCGTCGACCTCGATCTCCACACGCACCCCGTCCGTCGCCCGCCGCCTCCGGCGATGCTCCCACGCAGGCCGACGGGCCGCAGGGGAAGCGCGAGGTGATGCGCTCTCAGTAGACGTTGCCGTGGTCGCGGAACTCCCGCCAGACGTTCTCGAAGAAGTCGTCGTCCGCCGGGACGGGCCGTCGCGGACGCCACCGGAACACGGGAACACCGGCGAGGTCCCTACCGTCGCGCGGGACCACCGGCGCCCAGGACGTGCCGTCGTCGGCGGCCGGCACGTCGCCGCCCGGGGCGACCCACGCGGTCTCCTGGACCTCCTCGTCGAGCGCTCCGCCGTCGAGCCGGAAACGGTAGAGGTCGGGCAGGTCGAGCTCGCGCTGCGCGTCGTCGCCGTACCCGACGAGCGGCAGGTCGCCGTCGGCGTCGGTGTAGAGCACCGACCCGCGCGAACGGCCGCCGTGGGCGAGGTAGTCGGCCATGGCCGACAGGTAGACGTACGCGCTGGTGAGGATGTCGCGGACGAGGAACGTCCGGTTGACGGCGCGACGCGACCCTGCGTCGGCGCTGACCAGGTCGTCGTAGCCGGTGAGCCACGCGTGCACCTGGTCGAGCGCCTCGCGGATCGAGGCGGCGGAGCGCACCGGCCCGGCCTTCTCGCTCATGAGCCGCTGCACGTCGCGCAGCAGGTCCCCGGTGTTGTCGGTGACGCCCGACGCCGCGCGACCGGTCGCGCGCTCGGTGAGCTCGAGGGCGGCGGCGAGCACCGGCGCTGCGGCGTCGACGAACGCGGCCTCGTCGGACGGCTTCTCGTCGCGGCGCGCGGCGATGAACTGCGCCGCGCGCGTCGCGCCGACCTGTCCGCTGTTGAGCGCCGCGCCGCCGGGCCGGTACACCCCGTGCGCGCCGCCGGCCTCGCCGACGGGGAAGAACCCGGCGACGTTCGACTGCCACCACGCGTCGACCGCGAGGCCGCCGTTGTTGTGCTGGGCGCACACGTCGACCTCGAGCATCTCCTTCTCGAGGTCCACGTACGGGTTCTTGTCGAGGTAGAACTGGTACGCGGGCTCGTTCATGCGGCGCAGCCGCTCGATCGGGGTCCCGGACAGCACGCCCGCACGCTCCAGATACTCGAACGCCTCCGGCGAGAGTGCCGACGGGTCGAACTCGTCCTGGACCGGGTTGCGGCGGAAGTCGAGGAAGACGCGGCGACCGCGCAGGACCGTCTCGCGGTAGACCAGCAGATCGACGAGGCTCGACCCGTCGCGCGCCTTGCGGATGTCGAACGGCCACTGGTAGCCCTTGAGGAACACGAGGGACATGAGGCGCCCGTAGTCACCGATGGCCTCGGTGAGGAACTCGCGCTCGTCACCGCCGTCGGCGTCCGTGGAGACGAACCGCGGGACGACCTGCATGTACGTCCCCGACACGTTCCACCGGGGCTTGGTCGACGCGAGGCCGAACTGCCACTCCGTGAGGTTCTTGCCGTGCACGCCCGCGCGGTAGGCCGCGCCGGACGCGCCCCACTGGCCGTTGGGGAACACGCGCGTCGCGTACATGCCGGCGGGACCGCCCGTCGCGTACACGAGGTTGGTGCAGCGGAACAGCAGCCAGGGGCTCGCGGCGCCGTTGTGCGGGACGTCGGTGCGCAGCACCAGCAGGCCCGCGACCTTGCGCGCGCCCGGCTCGCCGGCGGGGTCGGGCGAGGTGACGACGTCGACCACCCGGCACTCGTCGAAGACCTGGGTGCCGTCGGCCTGGACCTTCTTCTCCAGCCGCTCGACCATGGTGCGGCTCGTGTAGGGGCCGACCGACGTCGCGCGGCGGCGCGGGTCGTGGTCCGTCTTGTAGCCGATGAACTCGCCGAACCGGTTCTGCGGGAACGGGACGCCCAGGTCGACGAGGTGGAGGAAGCCGCGCGCCGAGAGCGCGGCCTCGGCGAGCGCGTTGTCGCCGTCCATCGCGCCGCCCGAGTACAGCGTCTGGGCCATCTCGCGCACCGAGTCGTCGTCGCCGCCCGAGAGGGTCAGCTTGTAGTACGTCTGCTTGTCGGACCCCGCGTTGCGCGACGCCCCGGCGTTCACCTTGTCCGCGACCATGACGACGTCGTCGTGACCGAACTGCACCAGGCGGTCGGCGGCGCAGTACCCGGCCGAGCCGGTGCCGACGACGACGGTCGTGGCGGTGACGACGGGCACGTCGTACCCCCCGATGCGGACGGTCTCGGGCTCGTGGCTCATGAGATCTCCCCTCACAGGACCGGGATGTGCATGCCGCCGTCGACGTGGAACACCTCGCCGGTGGAGTACGGGGTCTGCCCGGACGCCAGGATCGAGACGGCGCCCGCGACGTCGGCGGGGCGGCCCCAGCGGTTGATCGGGGCGAGGCCCTGCTCGATCAGGTCGTCGTACTTCGCGGTGACGCCCGCCGTCATGTCGGTGGCGATGACTCCCGGACGGACCTCGTACACGACGATCCCCTCGGGCCCCAGGCGCACGGCCCACAGCTGGGTGGCCATCCCGACGCCGGCCTTGGAGATGCAGTAGTCGCCGCGGTTGGTCGACACGGTGGTCGCCGAGATCGAGGAGACGTTCACGACCGTCGCGACCGGCCCGGCCGGGGGCTCCGGGAGCGCGTCGAGCGGTCCCCGCAGCTCGACGGCGCGCCGCGCGAACTCCTGCGTCAGGAAGTACGGGCCGCGCAGGTTGATCCCGAGGACGCGGTCGAAGGACTCGGCGGTCGCCTCGAGCAGGTCCGCGCGGACGCTCGGCGCGACGCCTGCGTTGTTGACCAGGAGGTCCAGGCGTCCCCAGGTGTCGACGGCGTCCGCGACGTAGCGGCGGTGGTCGTCGAGGTCCGCGACGGAGCCCCGCACGTACCGCACGAGCGAGTCGTCGCCCGCGAGCTCGCGCAGCTCGGCCAGGACGTCGGCGGGCTCCTCCCGGGTCGCCAGGATCGACACCGCGAACCCGTCCGCGACGAGCCGTCGGCTGATCCCGAACCCGATCCCCCGGTTCCCACCGGTCACCAGTGCTACAGACGGCATGGGTCGCCTCTCCTCCTCGAGTCTGCGAGACATGCGCCCACCGTGCGCGCCGGAGGCGCCGCAGGTCGACGCGACGCGCCCGATCCTGCCACGTCGCGACGACCCACGGCAAGCGCTTTCCGCCCTCTGCCCCTACCCGACGGTCGCGCCGTGACGTCCGCGCGGTCGAGCCGGACGTCCGCGATCCCCTGGTGGCCCTCGGGCTGGGGCGCCAGCTGCGTGGGGTGCCGGCTCGATGGTGCGGCAGATGCCTGCTCGATACTGTGTGAGACGTCGACTAGCGAGTGTGTGAGATGTAGAGTAGCGGCCATGGTCAACGCCGGGTCCTACGTCCGTCGACTCGCCGACGTGGCGCTCGACGACCTCCTGGTCGACCTCCCCGCCGTCGCTCTCCAGGGCGCCAAGGGGGTCGGCAAGACCGCCACCGCACGGCGTCGGGCGGGCCGCACCGTACGGTTCGACGTCGCGCAGGAGCGGGACGCCTTCGCGGCCGCGCCCTTCGACCTCGAGCCCCAGGGCACCACGCTCCTCGACGAGTGGCAGCTCCACCCGAGCTCCTGGGACCAGGTGCGCCGGGCGGTCGACGACGGCGCGCCGCCCGGCTCGTACATCTTGGCGGGTTCGTCCGCGCCCCCGGGTGCTCACATCCATTCCGGCGCGGGCCGCATCGTCACCCTCCGGATGCGCCCGCTGTCGCTCGTCGAGCGCGGGGTCGGCGAACCTGCCGTCAGCCTCTCTCGACTGCTCGACGGGGGCCGCGGGACGATCCGCTCCGAGACCCCCGTCGACCTCGACCACTACGTCGACGAGATCTTCGGCTCCGGGTTCCCCGGCCTGCGCGCGCTGCCGACGCCACGCCGCGAGACCTGGCTCGACGGCTATCTCTCCCACACGGTGGAGAAGGAGTTCGCCGAGCAGGGCACGAGCGTCCGACGTCCCGCGTCGCTCCGCGCGTGGCTCAGCGCCTACGCGGCCGCGACGGCCAGCACCGCCGCCTACGCACGCATCCTCGACGCCGCGACCGCGGGCATCTCGACCAAGCCCGCACGGGACACCACGCTCGTCTACCGCGACGTCCTCTCCCGGACGTTCGTGCTCGACCCGATCGAGGCCTGGATCCCGGTCTTCAACCCGCTCAAGCGGCTGACGCGGACGCCCAAGCACTTCCTGGCGGATCCTGCGCTCGTCGTGCGCCTCCTCGGCCTCCATCGCGAGGACGTGCGCACCGGACGGGATGCCGCGCGGCTCGACCCACGGTCCGGTTCGATGCTCGGACCGCTCTTCGAGCACCTCGTCGCGCAGTCCGTGCAGGTCTACGCACAGGCCGCCGGAGCCCGTGTCGGGCACCTGCGGCAGCAGGACGGCCGGCATGAGATCGACCTGGTCGTCGAGCGCGGCCGACGAGTCGTCGCCATCGAGGTGAAGCTCGCGGCCACGGTCGAGGACCGGGACGTGCGGCACCTGGTGTGGCTGCGCGACCAGCTCGGCGACGACCTCGTCGATGCCGTCGTGGTGACGACCGGTCCCTACGCCTACCGTCGGCGGGACGGGATCGCGGTCGTCCCTGCCGCGCTCCTGGGGCCGTGATTCCTCTGCCGGGGCGCGAGCGGCTCGGGGTCGGTGCCGTCGGTCCTCAGATCGACACCGACCCCGTGCACTGCGCCACCCGAGACCGTCAGAGGCGGTCAGGGCGGTCAGAGACGAACCAGGTCGAACGTCTCCCAGGGCCCGACGGCGTCCCGGTTCGCGACGAGCGGCTGCGCACCCGCGCCCTCTGCGCACACGTACCGCCCGTTGACCTCGGCCCGCAGCGCGACCGCACCACCGCCGAGTTCCTCCATCCGGAACCGTTCCCACGCACCGACCGCCGCGCGGTTCGCGACGAGCGGCTGCGCGCCCGCGCCCTCCGCGCACACGTACCGCCCGTCGGCGTCGGCCCGCAGCGCCACGACGCCACCGCCCAGTGACTCGACGCGGAACCGTTCCCACGCACCGACCGCGGTGGCGGCCGCGACGACGGTGCCGCCGTCGGGCTGTCGCGCCTGGACGTAGCGCGAGTTCGCCCGCGACCGCAGGGTCACGAGCTGCCCGTCCGTCGGGTTCGACCCACCGGGGACAGGTGCCGTCGGCCGGACCGCGGTGAGGGCGATCTCGCCGCGGAGCAGCCGGCCGCCGTCGTCCGTCAGGCGCAGGTAGTAGTCGGCCGAGCACGCCGTGCCGTCCTCGTCGAGCGCCCGCATGCCCGAGCCGGCCGGCACGTCGCCGGCCGTCGCGGCGGTCTTCGCGATCTGGTTGCCCTCGTTGTACTCGTCGAACATCGAGATGTACGCGCTCGCGACACCCGCCCGCGCGTGGTTGTAGAACTGGCGCCACATGAAGTCGCCGTGGACGCGCTGGCCCTCCTGGAGGTCGCCGGGGAGCACGCACGGCTGGTAGTCGATCCCGAGCCGCGTGCACTCCGCGAGGTCGGGCACCGTCGCGCGCTGGTAGAAGTCGTCCGCGCCCGCGACCGTCCCGATCCGGCCCACGAGCCACGGCGAGATCATGTCGAACGAGCGGTACACGTCCGCGAACCCGTCGCGCGAGTCGTCGCCCTCGGTGCGCCACCACGTCGGCACCCCGCCCATGACGTAGCACCCCTGCGCGTGGAACCAGTCGATCACCTCCTGGCACTCCTGGGGCGCGAACGGGCGCTGGGGATCGTCGAACCCGAAACCCCAGATGCCGACGACGGGCTTGCCGTTCTGCCGCGCGTAGGCCGACGACGCGGTGTGGGCGGACATCTTCGTCGCCCAGTCCTGCGTGATCTGGGTGCGCATCGCGTGCCAGTCGCTCACGTCGTACATGACGTAGAACTTCGTGCCCGCGCCCTCGGCGGCGGACCGCACGCGGCCGGCCATGACGTCGCGCGTCGGGCCCTCGCCGCCGAACGGGTTGAAGCGCTGGAGCGCCGCGACGTGGATCCCGTTCTCCGCCATCCAGCGCAGGTGCGTGTCGACGGTCTGCTGGTCGTAGGACGAGAACAGGCGGGCCTGCCGCCCGTCCCCGAGCGCGGGGAAGGCTGTCGCGTACGTCGTCGTGTACTCGCGGACGTCCGGCCAGGACTTGATCACGGTGTTGGTGGTCGACGGCGCCTGGTCGGCCTGGCGCGCCCAGTGCCACCACTGGCCGATCGGGGCGCCGTCGCCCCGGCACGCGAACCAGCCCTGGTAGCCGGCGGTGATCTTGCCGACGACGTCGCCGGGCGGGCTCACCGCGACCGGGGCCGCGGCCAGCGGCCCGGCGGTCAGGGAGCGGCCGGCGGCCACGGCGGGATGACCCACGGCGGCCGTCGCGGCGGCGGCGGCCGTCAGGCCGAGGAAGGAACGTCTGGTGAAGCTCATCAGCTCAGGTCCGTCTCTCTTCTGGGTGCCGGCGCGACGTCGTCGTCGCGTTGCGGCACGGTCGGTCACGTCTCGTGCAGAGCGTCGGTGCCTACCTCCTCCCCGGGTTCGGGCCGCCCGAGCGGGACGGCGCGCGGCCGGGTCGCGGTGCTCTCGACCCGCACCCGGTTGCCCGAGCGCGCGGCGTCGAGCAGCGACTCCATGACGTCCAGCACGTGCAGGGCGAGCCGCCCGCCGGCGCGCGGCTCCACGCCGACCGGCGTGGTGACGAGGTCGGCGAGGCCGTAGCCGCGCGCGGCATCGCGGTACCCGGCGCTCACGGGAAGGTCGTGCCAGCCGTCCTCGGCGACCCGCCACAGCCGGACCGGTCCGTCGAACCCGTTCGGGTCGGGAACCTCGAGCGACGCGTGCGTCCCGTGCACCTCGATGTGCGACGCCCGGCTCGCGGGTGCGTCGAAGCTCATCACGAGGGTCGACAGCGCCCCCGACGCGTGGGTGAGGAGGCCCGTCACGTGCGTGTCCACCTCGACCGGGATCTCCTCGCCCGCCCGTGGGCCGGTCGCGATCGTGCGCGACGCGCGCGACCGGCTCGACGCGCCGACCACCGAGGCCACGGGGCCGAGGAGGTGGACGAGCGCGGTCACGTAGTACGGGCCCATGTCGAGCAGCGGGCCGCCGCCCGGGAGGTAGTAGAAGTCGGGGTGCGGGTGCCAGCGCTCGTGCCCGGCGGTCACCATCGTCGCGCTCGCCGCCACCGGCATGCCGACGAGCCCGTCGTCGATCGCCCGGCGCGCGGTCTGCACGCCCGTGCCGAGCACGGTGTCCGGCGCGCACCCGACCCGGACCCCGGCGAGCGCCGCCGCGTCCAGGACGCGGGCCGCCGCGGCCAGGTCGGCCGCGAGCGGCTTCTCGCCGTACACGTCCTTGCCGGCCGCGATCGCGGCGAGCGCGACCTCCTCGTGCGCCGCGGGCGTCGTGAGGTTGAGGACGACGTCGACCTCCGGGTCGTGCACGAGCTCGTCCACCGTCAGGGCACGGACGCCCTGCTCTGCCGCCACGGCGGCGGCCCGTGCCGGGTCGCGGTCGGCGACCGCGACGAGGCGCAGCGCGGCCAGGCGGGGCAGCGTCGCCAGGTAGGCGCCGCTGATCGCGCCGCACCCCACGATCCCGACGCCGGCAGGCTCCCCGGACGGCGCGGCGGTCACAGTGCGTGCTCCTGCCGGCTCGCCCACAGCAGGCCGCGCTCGACGATGCGGCGCACGTCGGGGTGCTCGAGGTCCTCCGGCCGGTGCCCGGCCGTGCAGACGAACACCTTCCCCGCGCCCCAGCGTCGCGTCCACACCGCGGGCGACGTCGACGGACGGTGCCACGGGTCGTCGGGCCGCGCTTCGACGGTCGTCGTCGCGAGCACGTCGTCGTAGTCGTCGGTGAGCACCCAGTACTGCTCGGTCGTGAGCTCGAACTCCTCGATCCCGGCGACGACCGGGTGCTGCGCCTGCTCCGGCACGACGCGCACCGTGTGCGTGACGAAGCTGTCCGTCTCGTCCCCGCGCAGCTCGCCGAGCGGCGTCGACGGCCCCGACGTGCGCCGGGGGTGGTGGGCGAACTGGCCGCCCACGAGGTGCGCGTACTCGCTGCTCGCACGGTAGGAGTCGACGATGCCGCCGTGCCAGCCCGCGAGCCCCGTGCCGGCCTCGACGGCGGTGGAGAGCCCGGCGACCTGGGCGGACGTGATCTCGCCCATCGTGACGCACTGCACCACGAGGTCGACACCGGCCATCGTGTGCGCGTCGGCGTAGACCGCCGGTGACGGCTCGACCCGGACGACGTACCCGTGCGCGCTGAGGAACCGCACGAACAGGTCCGTCGTCTCCTGCGGGCGGTGCCCCTCCCAGCCGCCCCGGACGACGAGCGCGGCGGGCGCCCGGGAGCCGTCGGGGGTCGTCGGACTCGTCACGGTCATGCGGTCGTCTCCTCGGGGTGCGGTGCGGCGTGCGGTGGACGGGCCGGGTCCCGGTCGACGGGGCGTTCGACGTCGAGACGCTCGACGTCGAGGCGGAGGGTGTAGGAGACCGACTCGCCGGGCGCGAGGACGGGGAGCACGCCCGCCTCGCTGGCGGCGACCCGGCCCCCGATCGCGGGGGCGTTCGCGGGCTCGAGCCCGAGGACGTTCTGCCCGGGGGCGAACATCTTCCACTGGTACAGCACGGGCAGGGTCGCAAACCCTGCGGCCAGCGTGACGCGCAGGCCGAGGGCGCGGTTCGTCACGACGGCGCGCCCCTCGGCGTCGGGGTCGAGGTCGTGCCGGTGGACGCGCTGCCGGTAGCCCGCCGCGGGCGCGGTGATCTCGCGCCACGGGTCGTCGACCGCGTCGGGGCCGTCGGGCTCGACGCGGACCGAGCTCACGTCCAGCTCGGCCTCCTCCGAGACCAGGGGCCAGCCGAGGTTCACGTGGTAGAGCACGAGGTGCGGCTCGGGCCGCCAGCCCTCGTTGGTGACGACGTCCTCGACCGTGACCGACGTCGAGCCCAGCCGGGCACGGATCCGGCGCCGCAGCACCAGGTTCTCCTCGTGGAGCGTCGCCTGGCGCACGACCCCCTCGACGACGATCTCGTCGCCCACGACCGCGGCGCGCTCGACGCTCGCGGGGATCGACGTGAGGCGACCGTGCTGGGGGAAGTCGCGGCCGCCGTCGTGCACGGGGGCACCGACGTGGTCCAGCCCGCACGTGCGCAGCAGGCCGCCGAACGTCGCGCCGACGTCGTCCGCGCGGTACAGGCCGGGTGCGGCGAGGCCCGCGGGCGCGACCCAGCCCAGCGGCACGCCGTGCACGGTGACCTGCCCGAGGTCGAGCGCGCGGTCGGGCAGGACGTCGAGCTCGAGCCCGCCACCCGTCACCACGCGCAGCCGCCGTGCGCCGCGGCCGGGCCCGTCGTCGTCCACCAGGTGCTCGACGCGCGCGAGCTGCGCGAGCGAACCCGCGCGGCGTCGCACCTCGTCGAGCCCTGCACCGTGCACCGTCGGGCGCACGCCCGCTCGTGTCGTCACTGCTGAGTCCTTCTCTCTGCGTGGTGCCCGGCGGGGTCCGGTTGCCCGGACCCCGCCGGGACGTCGGCCGCGGGTGCGCGACCGACCTGTCAACCGCAGCCTTGTCAGCCGCAGCTCACGGCGTCGTACGGCGCGGTGAGCGCGGCGTCCGGTCCTGCTCCGCCGGACACCGCCACCTCGGCCTCGCCCGGCTCGACCGAGACCGCCCGGGTCGCGAACGACTGGTAGGCGCTCGCTCCCGAGGCGACGCCGGCGACCTCGCGCTCGCCGAACGGCGTGGACAGCGTCAGCGTGAGCGGCTCGTCGCCGACGTTGCGCGCCCGGACGGCCACGTAGGCCCGCCCGGCCAGGCAACGACCCACCGCCGTGACCTCGACCGGGGCGGCCGAGCCCGCCTCGAAGACCGCCACGAGGGACATGTCCCCCTCGACCGCGAACGTGTACCGCGCGTCGGAGGAGACGACCTCGCCCGAGCCGTCCTGCCAGCCCGCGAACAGCGCGCCCGCCGCCGGCTCGGCGACCACCGTCACCGTGCTCCCGGTCTCGTAGCGACCGGGCTCGACCACGGTGCCCTCGATGCGGACCGCCCCGTCGGCGCCGCCCGTGCCCGCAGCCTCGACCGCGAGCGCCGACGTCGCCATGTGGATCGCCATCGGGTTGATGATCGTCACGGGTCCACGGCTCGTCGTGCCGTTGTACCGCATGAGGTTGACGACCGTGACGGCGCTGGTGTCGTCGGCGTCCACGGAGTGCCCGCCGGGGCCGAGGTTGTCGGTCCCGAGGTTGTACGCGGTCACCGTCGCACCGTCGCTCGCGACGAGACCGTCGCGGGTGCCGTACGCGAAGGTGTTCAGCACCGTGAGGTCCGTGGATCCCGTGGCGCGGACGAGCACCTCGCGCTCGCGGGCGACCGGGTCGATGACCTGGCCGAACAGGTCGGCCCCCTCGACCCAGCCGGGCTGGCCGTAGGCGAGGCGGGTGATCACGTTGCCGTTCGACAGCACGTTCTCGACGGTCCCGCCCGTGTTGGCGCCGACGTGCACGCCCTGGGAGAGGAACAGCCCGATCGCGCGGCGGACGAGAAAGCCGTCCGCGGCGTCGGTCATGTCGACCGCGTTCCACGCGTTGGTCAGACCGACGTCCACGACGTAGGTCCCGGGCGCGTCACCGCGCACGGCGAACGGGTAGGACCGCACGCCGTCGGGCCCCGCGGGGTTGTTCTCCGGGTGGAAGACCCGCAGCCCGCGCAGTCCCGCGTCGTCGCCCGCGAGGGTGACGAACGCCGTCTCGCCCACCGACGGGTCGGGCTCGCCCGGTGCCGCGGGTGCGACGCCGCCCTCGTACGCGAGGAGCACGGTCCCGCCGCTCAGCTCGAGCGAGTCGCGGTTCGCGACGCCCGCGGAGCCGCGCAGCTCGACGCCCGCGGGGACGGTGAGGTGCCCGCGCACGGTGTACCAGCCCGCGGGCAGGTACACGATCCCGCCTCCGGCCGCCGCCGCGTCGTCGAGCGCCGCCTGGATGCCTGGCGTCGCGTCGACGTCGGAGAACCTGCCGGGCGTGCGCGGGACGTCGTACGGCGCCCGCGTGACGTCGACGAGGTGCGCAGCCGGCGTGGCGGCGTGGACGGGCTCCGGCACGGCCGGGACCCCGCCCGCCGGGGCGTCGAGGACGTGCACCGTCCCCTCCAGGTCCCCGTCGACCTGCACGCCGGTGAGCTTCACGTACCCGCCGGAGGTGTTGCGCACCGCGGCCTCGGAGCCCTCGAGCGTGCCGCCGGCGAAGCCGGTGCCCCAGCGGTCGTCGGAGACCTCGACCTGGACCGCGACGTCGGTACGACGCACGTCGGCGTCGATGAACGACCCGGTGAAGTTCGCGCGCTGACCCTTGACGATCCGGATGCCGACCGCGTAGTCCGCCATGGTCACGCCGACGAACTCGTCCCACTCCAGGTCGCCCAGCACCAGGCCGGTGCCGTGCTCGCGCGTCCAGGCGTCGAGGACCGCGCGGTCGGGCGCGCCGTACTGCGGCCCGGCCCCCGCCCACACGCCGTTGTCGAACGTCACGTCCTGCCATGTCCCGACGTCCGCGCCGTTGTACGCGACCGCACCCTCGAACAGGGCCGTCCCGACGACGTCGCGCACGTTCGCGATCTCGTGCACCTGCGAGCCGGGCCCACCCTCACCGCGGTCGTGCGCCATCGTGGAGACCCCGATGCCGCGGTAGGAGTTGAGCATGGTCACGTGCTCGACGCTGCTCATCATGTAGTTCTGCTCGCCCTGCCAGGCCCGGCCGGGGAGCTCGAACGTGAAGCCGTACGGGACCGGGTCGGCCGCGTCCTGGCCGGGGTAGTACGTGGTCACGCCGACGACGCCCGCGTTGCCGCCCACGCGGAACAGGCTGGGCCCGTCCTCGCCCGAGGGCAGGTCGGCCACGACGACGGTCCCGTCCAGCGGGTCGGCATCCGGGCTGATCGCGCGGTCGGGGTGGTCGCCCCGCAGCGTGCAGTGCGCGAAGACCTCGAGGGTCCCGGTCACGCGGTACGAGCCGGCAGGCATCCACACCGTCCCGCCCGTCGCGTCCTGGCACGCGTAGAGCGCGTCCTGGATCGCGGCGGTCGAGTCGGCCACGCCCGTCGGGTCGGCCCCGAAGTCGGTCGCGTCCAGCTCGGCGACGACGACGTCCTCGGTCGCGAACACGGCGTCCACGACCTGCGGCTCGACGTCGACCGGGACGGTCCGTCGCACCTCGAGGTCGGTGAGGGCGAAGGCGGCGCGCTGCGTCGCCCGCTCGTCGAGAGCGAGGCGCACGTACCGGGCGTCGACCGGCTCGAACCGGGTGCGCACACCCGTCGCATCGATCGCCCCGGCGCTCGCGACCTCGGTGTACTCGTCCCCGTCGGTCGAGACCTCGACGCGGTAGACGTGCGCGTAGTCGGGCGTCCAGCGCACGAGCACCTCGTCGACCTCGGTGACCTCGCCGAGGTCGACCTGGATCCACTCGTCCTCGCCGTCGCGCGCGGAGGACCACGCGGTGCCGCGGTCGCCGTCCGTCGCGGCCACCGTCGCGCCGCCGGAGCTCGCCGTCACGGGCTTGTCGCGCGCGAGGTCCGTCGTCACCTGGGTGCCGAGGAAGTCCTGGAGCACGTCCTGGAGCGTCGTCGTCGCGGCGTCGACCGCGTCGCCGTTGGCGTCGGGGTCCTGGGCGACCGCGTCTGCGACGTCGATCGCGTCGCGCAGCACGGCCCGCGAACCGGCGGGGTACTGACCGTCGCGCTCCCCCTCGCGCGCGGCGCCGTAGGTGACCTCGGCCCGCTCCACGAGGTTGCGCAGGCCGATCGCGGGGTCGACGTCGCGCGGCACGACCGTCACCGCGATCGAGTCGATCCGCACGTCCTGCGGCGACCCCTCGACCGACAGCCGGAAGTCCGAGCCGTTGGAGCGGTTGGTCAGGACCGCGTCGTCGAGCAGCCACGAGCGCGACGCCCACGTGCCGTCGTCGTCCAGGACGTGGTGCGCCGACGGCTTGAACATGTCGGGGATCGTGTCGCCGGGCGAGTCGTACTGCAGGAACATGTCGCCCCCGCCCTGCTGGACGGTCGCGTCGACCAGCACGCGGTCCGTGGTCCCGAGGGCGTACCCGTCGGAGACGTTCGCGTAGACGAAGTTCGTGCCCAGCGCCGTGCCGGTCTGCCAGTAGCCGCGGCCGTCCGCGGTGCCCGTGACCAGGCCGTCGGGCGAGTCCCCGGCGCGCACCGCGATGCCGCGCTCGGCGAGCGACGGACCGAGGTCCACGCTCGTGCCCTGCGCGACGACGCGGACCGACGCCACGGTCAGCTCGCCGTCGGCGCCCGCGAGGGACACCTCCGGGGCGGTTCCCGCGTCCAGCGCCCCCGCCGGCAGCGCGACGACGGTCGACGTCCACCCGTCGCCGTCGGCGTCGGCCTCGGGGTCTCCGGCACCGAGCGACGCGCCCCCGGCGTCCGTCGCGACGACCGACTCCCCCGCGAGGTGGTCCACGACGAGGTAGCCCGGCACGTCGCCGAGCCGCCCGACGTACTCGTCGGCCAGGTCGAGCGAGATCCGCTCCGCACCCGCCGCGGCGTCGGTGCGCCAGAACGCACGCCCCGCGTCCTCACCGGTCACCTGCGCGCCCGCGGTCGGCGCCGTCGCCGACACGACACCGTGCGTGCGCGGCGTCGGCGACAGGTCCGCGCCGATCCCCACCGGGTAGCGGTCGACGTCGACCACCGGTCCGGCCACGGCCGGGGCCACGAGGCCCGTCACCGCCATGACGAGGGCCGCGCCCGTGGCGACGACCCGTCCTGCTCCAGCATGCATGCTCATCCTCAACACCTTTGTTCTCGGACTGACTGACGCGTGCGTGCTCAGGAGGTCAAGCGCTCACCCCCTCGGTCGGCACGACGTCGAGCGCGCCGCGCCACGAGTGCTCGGGAACGAACCCGAACAGCTCGCGCACCGCCGTCGTGTCGATGACCGACGCGAACCCCTCGAGCGGCCGCACGACGCGGGACGCCGGGTGGAAGCGCGCGAGCAGCTCGGCGGTCGGCACGTCGCTCGTCGTGTCGGGCGCGGCGACGTTGACCACGTGGTGGCCCACGACCCCCGACTCGAGCACGGCCAGCACCACACCCGCGGCGTCGCGCGTGTCGAGCCACGTCCACAGCTCCTGGCGGATCGCCTCCGGGTCCCGGTGCGCCGTCTCGACCCAGGTGCGCAGCCGGTCTCCGTCGCCGACGAACGGCATGCGCAGGAGGGTCGTCGGCAGCCCGTACCGCCGCGTCGCGTAGGCGCCGACCTCCTCGGAGAACAGCTTCGACAGCGCGTACGCGTCGACCGCGACCGGTTCCTGCGCCTCGTCGACCGGGACGTACGCGGGCGACAGGTGCCGCCCCGCCCACGGGTAGCCGTACGCGGAGAACGACGACGCCGCCACGGCGACCCGCACGCCCGCCCGCCCCGCGCCGTCGAGCACGCAGAACGCGCCCTGGAGGTTCTGCGTGAGGGTCTCGTCGTCGGGCACCTGGCCCGGCGCGGCGATCGCCGCGAGGTGCACGACGCCGTCCACCGCCGGTGCGTCCGGCCCGCCGCCGGCCCGCAGGGCAGACCCGACGAAGGCCGCGTCGCGCGTGTCCCCGACCATGGTGGCCACGGCCGCGGGGGCGTCGAACGGGGTGCGGTCGGTCGCGACGACGCGGTAGCCCGCGGCCGCGAGGGTCGGGACGACGACGCGTCCGATGACCCCCGCCGCGCCCGTGACGAGGACGGTGTCGCCCGGGCGGAGCGCGGCGCGCTCCGGGACGGTGGCGGGGACGGTGGCCGGGGTGCCGGCGGGCACGGCGGTGGTGGGCGTGGTGGCGTTCATGGCGTGGTTCCGATCTCTGTGCTGGTCCGTGCCGCGTGCGGGGCCGCGAGGCCCCCGGGTCACCCCTTCACCGCACCGACCAGGCCGTTCACGAAGTACCGCTGCGCGGCGAGGAACAGGATCAGCACCGGGATCACGACGATCAGCGAGCCCGCCATCAGGGTGTTGTACTCGACGACGTTCGAGGACTGGAGCTGCTGCAGCGCGATGGGGAGCGTGTTGAGGTCCGGGTCGTTGATCGACACGCGCGTGAGCAGGTACTCGTTCCACGTCGGGATGGCCGTGAGCAGCGCGATGGTGATGAGGGCCGGGCGCGCGAGCGGCACGTAGACCTGCGCGAAGATCCGCAGCTCCCCCGCGCCGTCGACCCGTGCCGCGTCCCGCATCTCGCCGGGCACGGACTGGAACGCGTTGGTGAGCAGCAGCACCGCGAGCGGAGCCGTCCCGTTGACGAACGGCAGGATCAGGCCGAGGTGCGTGCCGAGGATCCCGAGCTGGTTCTCGAGGAGCACGATCGGCAGGAGCGTCACGACGCCCGGCACGAACAGCAGCACGAGGAAGAGCCGGTACAGCACGGTGCGTCCCGGGAACCGCAGGACGGCGAACGCGTACGACGCGGCCGAGTAGACGACCACGACACCGAGCGTCGTCAGGCCGGTGACCTTCAGGCTGTTGAGGAAGTAGTCGAAGAAGTGCAGGCGGTCCCACGTGTCCACCAGCGTGGCGAACGTCGGGTCGCGCGGGATCAGGTGCCCACCGGAGATGATCTCCGACTGGGTCTTGAACGCCCCCGAGACCATCCACAGGAACGGGTACAGGCTCACGATCGCGTACCCGACGAGGAGCACGGCGACGATGACGCGGGCCACGAACGCGCGCGACGGCGACGACCGGCGACGCGGCCGGGTGGGCGCGCGGTCGACCTCGGGGACGGGGCCCGCGGGTGCGACGAGTGTCGACATCACTTCTCCCGGGTGACTCGTTGGTTGATGATCGCGATGACCAGGGCGGCGACGAAGAGCAGCCAGCCGAGCGCGCTCGCCAGGCCCAGGGTGGGGGCGAGCTTGTTCTGGAACGCGAGGGCGTACGTCTCCAGGCCGAGCACGTTGGTGTGCCCGGCGGGACCGCCGTTCGTCATGATGAGGAAGATCTGGAAGCCCTGGAGCGCGTCGCGCAGGTTGAGGAGCGCGACCACGGCGGTGATGCCGCTCAGGAGCGGCCACACGACGCTGCGGTTCGTGCGCCACCAGCCTGCGCCGTCCAGCTGCGCCGCCTCGAGGAGCGAGGAGTCGATCGCCTGGAGCCCCGCCAGGTAGAGCAGCATCGCGACCGGGACGGCGGACCACACCATGATGACGATGAGCGTCGGCAGCGCCGTGTCCGGGTTGCCGAGCCACCCCTGGGGCTGCTCCAGCGAGCCGAGACCGAGCGAGCCGAGGAGCCGGTTGATCGCACCGTTCGGCTCGAGCACGTACTGCCACGCCAGGTAGACCGCGATCCCGGCCGTCACGTAGGGCACGAAGTAGACGGAGCGGAGGATCCCCGCGAAGCGTCGCGCCTGGTTGAGCACCACCGCGAGAGGGAACGCGACCGCGATCGTGAGCACGGGGACCGCGATCATCACCCACAGGGTGTTCGTCGCCGCCTCCCGCACGACGGGCGCGTAGACCGGGCTGGCCCACAGCAGGTCCGCATAGTTCTCGAACCCGACCCACTTCCACGTGGGGGTCAGCCCGTTCCACTGCACGAACGAGAGCTGGAACCCGTAGACGAGCGTGTACACGCCCATGATCGCGAAGAGGACGAGCGCAGGTGCGACGAGCGCGTACGCCCAGGAGGTCTCCTTGCGGCGGTACCGCTGCCGCCCCCGGCCGCCCGGCTGGGGGCGGCCGTGGCCGGTGCGGCCGCGCGAGGCGGCCGCACCGACGACGGTCGTGACGTCGGACGACATCAGGACTGGGACCAGAAGTCCGTGATGAGGGTCGCCATGCCGGCACCGGTCTTCGGTGCGTCCTGCGTGCCGAGCGGGCTCATCTCCATGAGCACGTTGGCGACCTGCTCGCCGTCGTACGCGCTCGGCCGGTACGAGGTGTCACCGGGGTTGTACGCGTCCTCGCCCTCGCCGAACGAGGAGAGCATCGCGCCGAGGACCGGCCCGACGGTGGACGACGGGTCGTCACCGAGGTCGACGGGCGGGACGTCGAGGGCGCTCGTGGCGAACTCGGCCGCGACGTCGGGCTCCGACAGGTAGCGCATCCACTCGAGCGCGCCGTCCTTGTTCTCGGTCGTCGCGGAGACGGACAGGCCGGTGAGCGCGAACGGCGACAGCGACAGGTCCGGGATCGCCCCACCCTCGGGCGAGGGCACCGGGAAGGTCACGATGTTCTCGGGGTCCATGCCGTTCTGGGCCAGGAACGCCAGCGTGAAGGTGCCGCCGAGCGCGAACGAGGACTTGCCCTGGGCGAAGGCGAGGTCCGCGTCGTCGATCGTCAGGGTCTGGGTGCCGGGCATCCAGTACGGCGTGATCTTGTCGTAGTTCTCCAGCACGGCGACGCCGTTCGGGGACCCGAAGTTCCCGGCCGGGTCCTGGCCGAAGAGCGCGTGGAAGTCGTCGGCACCGAGCTGGCCGTACGCCATGGGCTGCATGAGCCACTCGAGACCGGTCGTCGGGGCCTGGAGGCCGAGACTCATGCCACCGTCGTCGGGGTTCGTCTTCTGCACGGCGTCGAGGGCCGCGACGAACTCCTCCCACGTCTTGGGGGCCTCGGTGATCCCGGCTGCCTCGAGACGCTCCTTGTTGGCGTAGACGATGCCGAAGGTGCCGATGGTGAACGGCACGCTGAAGCGCTGCCCCTCCTCCACCCCGGCCGTGGACGAGCCCTCGGCGAGCGACTGCTCGTAGTACAGCGGGGTGACGGTGCCCTGGTCCGCGACGGACGGCAGGTACTGGGCCGACCACTCGTCGTCGACGTCGTCCGCGAGGTCCTCGAGCAGCCCGGCCGCGCCGAACACGAAGTCGTCGCCGTTGGTGTGGACCTCCCAGATGTCGGGGGTGTCCCCCGTCTGGGCGGCGGCCTGCGTCTTGGTGACGAACGCGTCGTCAGGGGTGATCGCCTCGACCTCGACGGCGATGCCGGTCTTCTCCTCGAACGTCTTCGCGGCGTCCTGGAGGGGCTCGACGTGGGACTGCTTGAACGTCCACATGGTCAGGGACTCGGAGTCGCCCTCGGAGCCCTCGTCGTTGCCGCCGCCGCCGGCCGGCCCGCTGCACGCGGCGAGGACGCCGGCGAGCAGGGCGGAGGTGGCGACGGTCGCGGTGATGCGGGCGGGGAGCGGACGACGTCGGTGTCGGTTCACGGGGGTGCCTCTCGGTCCACGGCGGCGCCGGTGCGGCGTCGCGATTCGGGAAACATAAATCAATTCGATGTACAGTGTCAACGACGGACGACGAGCACCCCGGAACGAGGTCATCGATGACAGCACCGCACCCTCCCGCGAACGACGTGCACCGGCGCGGCACGGTCCTCGCCCCCGCACCCTGGACCCCGCACGGCGACGCCACCGGCGACCGGGTCCGCGTCACCGCGGTGCGCACGTTCCTCACGGGACCGCAGGGCTGCCCGTACGTCGTCGCGCGCGTCGAGACCGACCAGCCCGGCCTGTACGGGCTCGGCGACGGCAGCGACCCGCAGCGACCGCTGGCCACGCGAGCCGTGATCGACGAGTACCTCGGCCCGCTGCTCGTCGGCCGCGATCCCGCCGACATCGAGGACCTGCACCGCCTCCTGCTCAACAGCGGCTACTGGCGCGGCGGATCGATCGAGCACAACGCGCTCGCCGCGATCGACCTGGCGCTGTGGGACATCAAGGGCAAGGTCGCGGGGCTCCCGGTCCACCAGCTCCTCGGCGGCAAGGCGCGGGAGCACGCCGACGCGTACACGCACGTCGACGGGGCCGACGCCGCGGAGGTCGCGGAGAAGGTCCTCGCCGCCGTCGCGCGCGGCTACCGGCACGTGCGCGTGCAGGTCGCCGTCCCCGGGCGGGACACCTACGGCACCGCACCGCGCGATGCGGACGAGGCAGCGCGGCGTCGGGCCCGGACCGACCGTTGGGACACGCTCGCCTACCTGCGCCACGTGCCGGGCATCCTCGCGGACGTGCGCAACCGCGTCGGCCCCGACGTCGAGCTGCTCCACGACGCGCACGAGCGCATGACGCCCGCCGAGGCACGGCAGTTCGTGGCAGCCGTCGAGGACGCGCACCTGTTCTTCCTCGAGGACGCCCTCGCGCCCGAGGACGCCGCGCACTTCCCCGAGCTGCGCGCGGCGGGCACCACGCCGCTCGCGGTGGGCGAGCTGTTCCACGACCCGCGCGCCTACCTGCCGCTGATCACCGCCCGGGCGATCGACTTCGCGCGCATCCGCATCCCCACGCTCGGCGGGATCACGCCGACCCGCAAGCTCGTCGCGGTGTGCGAGATGTTCGGCGTGCGGACCGCGCCGCACGGCCCGGGCGACGTCACGCCGCTCGGCATGGCCGCGAACATGGCGCTGAACATCTCCTCGCCCGCGTTCGGGGTCCAGGAGGCGGCGACGTTCCGCGACGCGACCCTCGAGGTCTTCCCCGGCGCGCCGGTCCCGGCCGGCGGCCACCTCCTCGCGCCCGAGGCGCCCGGGCTCGGCGTCGACTTCGACGAGGTCGCGGCCCGCCGCCACCCCGTCGGCCCGCCGCTCGAGCACGACCGCTGGGCGCTGCTGCGCGCGACCGACGGCAGCGCCCACCGCGCCTGACCGGGGTACTACCTCGGCGGGTCAGCCGAGCAGGAGCGCCTGCGGCTGGGGCGAGAGCGTCTGGTCGAGGACGAGGCACGCGGCGCCGACGGCGCCGACGTCCTCGCCCAGGTGCGTGCTCACGACGCGGATGTCGTGCATCTTGTCGACGAACGGCGAGCTCGAGATCATCGGCTCGACGGTCGCGAGGAAGCGGCGGGACAGCAGCGGCCAGATCGGCCCGCCGAACACGACGAGCTCCGAGTCGAGCAGCGCCGCCGCGGCGGCCACGCCCGACCCCACGCGACGCGCCCAGCGGTCGATGATCACCTGGGCGCCGCGCTCCCCGCCCGCCGCGAGGTCGACCAGCCGGCCGAGCGCCTCGCCGGTGGCGCGTGGTCCCGGCGGCACGGTCACGCCGTCGAGCACGCCCGCGGCGACGGCCTCGTGGACGAGCGCGCGCGTGGTGCAGTTCGCGTCGAGACCGCCGACCTCGCCCGCGTTCCCCGACGCACCGCGCAGCACCACGTCGTCGACCACGACCCCCATGCCCGAGCCGGTGCCGAGGTAGAAGAACAGGAAGTTGCCCGAGTGCACGGCCGCCCCCGCCCAGCGCTCGGCGACGGCCGCCGCGATCACGTCCTTGTCCATGAGGACCGGCAGGCCCGTCGCCTCGGCGAGCCGGTCGCGCAGCGGCACCCGCCCCCAGCCCGCGAGCTGCGGGGGGTCGACGACGGACCCGGTCGCGAGGTCGACGGGACCGGGGACGGCGAGGCCGAGCCCCAGGATGCGGTCCCGGTCGGCGCCGGACTCCTCGATGACGGCGTCGATCGTGTCGCTCATGGCGGCGAGCGTGGACTGCTGGTCGACGACGGCGGGGGTCGGGCGTCGGGCGCTGTGCACGACCCGGCCGGCCAGGTCCAGGACGACGTACGTGATGACCGCCGGGTCGAGGTGGACGCCGAGCGCGTACCGGCTGCCGGGGACGATCTGCAGGACCGTGCGCGGCTTGCCGGCGCGACCGGTCTTCTTGCCCGCCTCGGCGACGAGCCCGCTGTCGAGCAGGCGGCGGCAGATGTTGGACACCGTCTGCGCGGACAGGCCCGTGGCCCCGGCCAGCTCGACCCGGCTCAGGCCCTCGGGCGAGCGCCGGACCGCGTCGAGGATGACGGACTCGTTGAAGTCGCCCATGCGCGGGAGGTTGGTCCCGCGGCGCGCGGCGGACTGCGCGGTGAACTCGTCGATCGTCACGCCGTGCCTCCTGGGCCGTACCGGGTCGACCGTCGCACCGTGCGCCCGGTACCCCACATCTTGGCACCTGCGGCACCGGGACCGCGGGACGTCACGAGACCTGCCGCGCGAGGAGGAGCGTCCACGGGGCGAGCGTGCGCGCGAGGCGCAGCGCGCCGTCGTCCGGGACGACGACGGTCTCGCGTCGCGTCGCCCGCGCGGCGGCGTCGAGCAGCGCCGTCTGCTCGCGCGTGGGGGACGACGGCGAGCCCATGGCCTGCCAGGTCGCGACCGGGTCCACGAGGGAGGGGTCGAGGGTCTCGACCTCGACGACCGCGCCCGGCTCGAGCCCGTCGACCACGAGGTCCAGGGCGCGAGGCTCGCCCGTCGCCTGGGTGGCTTCCGCCACCGACCGGTCGTCGAACGACGCCGGCACCGACCGCGTGACCTCGTCCGGGTAGTGGTGCGCGAGAACGCTCACACGGCCGGTCGCGTCGTCCCTCGTGACGACGCCGTCGTCCCCGCGAGCCAGGAGCGTGCCGCCCAGGGCGTGGAGCATCCGGTAGGCGTGGAACGTCGGCTTGGGCACGCCCTGGAGGGTCAGCATCCCGAACCCGCCGTGGAACATCGCGTCGCCCGCGCCGCCCTCCTCGAAGACGTCGGTGAACGTCCAGTACGCGAGCGAGTCGACGGTTCCGAGCGAGCGCAGCACCGTACGCGCGACGTAGACCGCAGCGGGGACCGTGTCGTGCGTGAAGTCGCGCGGCGACGACGACGAGCTCCACTCGGTCAGGTGGATCTCCGCGTCCGGAAAGGCGCTCGCGTCGACGATCCGGCGCAGGAGCGCGAGGTCCTTCGGCGTGGCGTCCACCTCCCGGGTGAGGCGCTCGCCCTGCCCGTGCTCGTCGAGCGCCCAGTCCGTCGGGTACGGGTGGGTCGAGACGAAGTCGACGGGCAGGTCCTCGCGCTCGCAGAACTCCAGGAACGCGTCGAGCCAGACCGGCTTCCAGTCGAGGGTGTCGAGGTCGGTGCCCAGCGTCGCGGCGTGCACCTGGAAGTCCTCGGTCTCGCCGTCGAAGCGGGCGTCGGGGACGAAGTTCGACGTCGCCGGCCCGCCGACGCGGAGAGCGGGGTCGACGCTCTTCACCGCGCGTGCCGTCACGGCGTAGAGCGCGAGGTACTCGCTGCGCGTGCCGCGGAAGAAGCCCTTGAGGTTCGCCTCGTTCCACACCTCGAAGTACCACTCCCGCACCTCGGCAGGCCCGTAGCGCACGACCCAGTGCTCGACGAGCGAGCGCACGAGCCACGCCCACCGGTCGAGGTCGACGGGCGGCGCGCCGTGCGCCCCCCACCAGAACACGGTCTCGGTCTCGCGGGCGAGCGCCCGTGGGCTGAAGCCGATCTCCACGAAGGGCCGCACGCCCGCGTCGAGCAGCGCGTCGAACAGGGTGTCGACGTACTGGAAGTTCAGGACGGGAGTGCCGTCCTCGCGCTCCGTGTAGACGAACATGTCGTCGTGCAGGAGGCCGTGGAAGCGGACGTACCCGAACCCGCACGCGTCGCGCACCGTCGCGAGATGCTGCTGCCAGTCCGCCCGCAGTCCCTCGTTGGCCCGGCCGGCGCCGACGACGCGGCTCCAGTAGTGCTCGAGGCGCTCACCTGCGCCGTCCGCGCTCGCACGCAGCATGATCGGGTCTCGCACTCGTCCTCCACTCGGCCGTATGACGTCGTGCGAGTATAAATCAAACTGATGGATTTTCTCGCGTCGACGACTGGGGACGGTCCAGGTCACGTCCGGCTTACGTCGAGGCTCGCCCAAAAGTCCTGCTTGTGCGATTGAAAGGCGGAGCCGCCTGTGCCTAGGGTGGAAGGGCGCCGGGTGCCGTCCACCCGTGCCGTCACGCGTCGAACGAAGGAGTTCCGATGAGGACCGCCACGCCCCCGTCCACGCGACAGCACGCCCGGCGGCGCACCCGGGTCGCCGGTGCGACCGCCCTCGTCGCCGCGATCGCGCTCGCGGCGCCCGCGGCCGCCGCGCCGGACGCCGCACCGCAGGCCGCCGACGACGGCTACGAGGTGATCCTCGACGGGACCCAGGAGTCGTTCGACCAGTGGGCCTACGCCGGCGACGGCGGGTTCGACCGACTGGACGACGGCACCGTCCGCAGCCGCGTCGGCGAGGACGGCGGGTTCGGGACGCTCTGGTACCCGGTCCAGCAGTACGGCGACTTCTCGCTGAAGCTGGAGTTCCGCGACGACGCCCCCGGTGACACGCGCGCCAACAGCGGCGTCCAGGTGCGCTTCCCCGACCTCTCCGGCCCGGTCGAGGGCTGCCCCACCACCTTCGACGGCAACGAGACCAACAACCTCTCGTGGATCGCCGTCAACTGCGGGCACGAGCTCCAGATCAACGACTCGCCCGAGGGCGGGTCGAACGACCCGCGCAAGACCGGGTCCGTCTACGGGTTCGCCGACATCGGCCTCGACCGCGCCATGCCCACCGCGAAGGGCACGTGGAACGAGTACGAGATCCGCGTCGTCGGGCAGCACTACACGGTGATCCGCAACGGCGTCGTCATCAACGAGTACGAGAACCTGCCCGGCGTGCCGTTCCCGGGCCGACCGAACGACCCGGACTCGAGCAGCCGCGGCCTCGTCGGGTACGTCGGCCTCCAGGCGCACGGCTCCGCGCCCGACGTGGTCTCCTTCCGTGACGTCCGGATCCGCGAGCTCCCGCCCGTGAACGTCCAGGTGGACACGCGGTGCATGGCCGGGACGGCGTTCGTCGCGGTCCGCGCCGAGAACGTCGGGGACTCCCCCGTCGACGTGACCCTCGGCACGCCCACGGGCGAGCGCGCGTTCACCGCCGTGCAGGCCGGCCGGAACGCCTACCAGTCGTTCACCACGCGCGCGTCGTCGGCCGAGGCCGGCACCGCCACGACGACGGTCACCGTCGACGGCGGCGAGCCCGTCGTCGTCGACACCCCCTACGCGGCCGTCGACTGCGGCTGAGCGGTTCCACGCCCGGAACGCCGGGCACCCTGGACGCGAGAGGCGCCCGGACCCACCAGGGTCCGGGCGCCTCTGCCGTGCGCGTCGCGTCAGCCGCAGCTGGTCGCGGCGAAGGGCACCTCGTAGTCGGTCGTCGCCGTCTCACCGGCACGGTCCTGCGAGGCCGTGACCGTCACGGTCCCGGCCTGCAGCGACCCGGTCCGGGAGCTGAACGACTGGTAGGCGTTCTTCCCGGGCTCGACGCCGGACACGTCCTTCACGCCGAACGGCGTGCCGAGCCGCACGTCGACCGGCGCGTCCTCGCCGTTGGTCGCGCGCACCGCGACATAGGCCGTGCCGCCCAGGCAGCGCGCGCTCGCCGTCACGTCCTCCAGCCGCGGACCCTGCGTGGCCTGACCGCAGTCGACGTCCAGCGGGAGGCTGAGGTAGCGCGACCGGTTGCGGTCGATGTCCGACAGGAGGTCGCTCAGCTCGGTGCTGTTCGTGTTGTAGGAGAACACGAGCTCGCCCTCGGCGCTGACGGCGGGGTGCGCGGCGACGTTGTAGGTGTACGAGTCACCCGCCATGCCCTGCTCCTCCTCGTAGTCGGACTGGCCCTCGGGCGTGTCGTAGACCTGGACGCGCTCGGCGTCGCCGAAGCCCCACGGGGTGTCGGCGACCGACGCGTAGATCCCGCTGCCGAGCCACGCGTCGGTGGTCACGAGCACGAACTTTCCGTGGACCTCGGACACCCCGAACGTCGAGCCCACGTTCCCGACGACGGCCGCGGCGTCCGCCTGCTCGTCGGACCAGCCCTCCCCGTCGAAGAACTCCCACGCGCCGTCGAGCTCGCCCGACTGCGCTCGGGCGAGGAACATCGCCTTCTCGCCGCCGACCGAACCGGTCCCGTAGACGTAGATCTGGTCGCCGACCCGCAGGAGCTCGGTCCCCCAGCCGATGCCCTCGCCGTAGTACGTGGGCCGGACGTCCTCGAGCTCGAGGTCGGGCAGGGAGAACGTCGCGAGGTCCATGCCGATGCCCTCGAAACCCCAGTGTCCCGGGCCGGTGTACTGCTGCATGGCCTCGAAGACGTAGACCTTGCCGTCGTCCACGATCCCGTCCGCGTTCCAGTACCACGGCTCGTCGTAGCCCTCCGGACCGACGAGCGGCAGCCGGTGCTCCGCGGTCCCGTTCGTCACGAAGTCGCGCGGGGCGCCGTCGGGACCGCTCAGGACGAGCGTGTTGTGCACCGGGTCCTGCAGGGGGATGCTGCGGTCGTCGCCGATCGGCCCGACGAACGTGTCGTTGAGGAACCACGCCACGTCGCCGTCGGGCAGCGGCACGGAGAACATGCCGTCGCCGCCGGTCCAGTCACCGTCCGCGGCCGAGTCGCCCCACGCGAACCACGCGTCCTGGAGGTCCGCCACCGTGGTCGCCTGCCCGTCGATCGCGACCGTGCAGTCCTCCGCAGGCGCGTCGCCGGGGCCGTCGGTGACCGCAGCCGCAGGAGCCGCGAAACCTACCGTGGCGGCCAGCGCCGTCAGTCCCCACCATGCACAGGCTCGTCGTGTCCGCATCCGTATCCTCCTCGAGAGGTCCGACGTCGTCGTGGACCGCTTGTCATCCTGTGCATGTCTGACATCGCTGTCAACTACCGCCGGCCGCAGGGCCCGGACATCGACCGCAGGTGGCCGCGGACCAACCGTCCGTCGGCACGGCGCCGGTGTGGGAGCATGCGCGCATGGACGCAGACCAGGGGCAGACGGATTCGCCGCGCGCGGCGCTTCGGCGGTTCGGAACGGCGTGGTTCGGGCCGGGCGGTGCACTGGTCCTCGTCGGCCTGGGCTGCGTCGTCGCCGCGCTGAACTGGCTCTCGATCACACAGGGCTACGCGCGTGGCGGGGACGCTCAGGACCTGGCCCTCGACGCTCTCGCAGGGGCGGTCCGGTGGGGCCTGCTGGGCGTCGTGGCGATCCTCCTGGGCACGACGTCGACGCTGCTCCGCCTCCTCCGGCGGCGCGCGACCTGAGCGCGACGACGGAGTGGGGGTGACCGCCTAGGGTCGGGGCACGATCTCGGGCGGTCGGCTCGGCCGCTCACGGGAGCACCCTGCCGCCTCTTCCGGAAGGAGCCCACGCCGATGACCGTCACCCGTTCCGTCCTGCTGTTCGTCGCCGCCGCGATCTTCGAGATCGGCGGCGCCTGGCTCGTGTGGCAAGGGATCCGTGAGCACCGGGGCTGGGTCTGGATCGGCGCCGGCGTCGTCGCGCTCGGCCTGTACGGGTTCTTCGCCACGCTCCAGCCCGACGCCGAGTTCGGCCGCATCCTCGCCGCCTACGGGGGTGTGTTCGTCGCCGGCTCCCTCGTCTGGGGCATGGTCGTCGACGGGTTCAGGCCCGACCGCTGGGACGTCACGGGAGCGCTGATCTGCCTCGCCGGCGTCGCCGTCATCATGTACGCCCCCCGACCCGCCTGAGAAATGCCCGTCGCGGACGGCGGCACCCCATTGTCTCGCCTGTCACCGCTGTCAATTCTGCACGCCAGAGTTTAGAAGTTGAATCGACGGAAATTAGGCCAAGAACTTCGTACTTTTGCCTTGCGTGCGGCGGAAGTGTGGGGCATGGTCGATCTCAGCGCGACGTTCGGGCGCTGCTGTCCGAGCGTCGTGCGAGAGCCTCATTGTTGAGTGCTCGCGGCCAGACCGGGTCGACCGAAGTGCGGGAGTTCGACGCGCGGACATCGGCTCCGGCACCGAGGTGCGGGAGCCGAGGAAGCCCGGTATCAGAGGCGTCAAGGAGGACATCTTGTTCAGACGAGCCACGGTCAGCCGCAGGCTGACCCGAGGTGCCGCCGCAGCGCTCGCCGCTGCGGTGCTGGTGCCGATGACGATCAGCGGGGCGAGCGCGCACCCCGGACACGAGGAAGACACACCGGCCGCCGACGAGGCGACCGACTGGAACAGCTACGAGAAGGTCCTGCTCAGCAAGAACACGGGCGAGCCGATCGACCTGGCCGTCCTGCCCGACTCACGGGTGCTGCACACCGCGCGCGACGGCGTCGTGCGCCTCACCGACTCCGCGACGGGCCTCACCACCCAGATCGCGGACATCGACGTCTACGCGAACTCCGAGGACGGGCTGCAGGGAATCTCCCTCGACCCGAACTTCGAGGAGAACAACTGGGTCTACATGGTCTACGCGCCTCGCGTGATGGACGGGACGTCGCCCAACGGTGTCGAGTACCCGGAGACGACCCCCACGGGGAGCGCGCCGAACTCGCTCCCCGCCGGCGAGGACGAGAGCTACTGGGACCAGTGGCTCGGCTACAACCAGCTCTCCCGCTTCACCTGGGACCCCACGACCGACGCCATCGACCTCGCCACCGAGCGCGAGATCATCAAGGTCGACGCGCAGCGCGGACAGTGCTGCCACGTCGGCGCCGACATGGCCTGGGACGCCGACGGGAACCTGTTCCTGTCGACCGGTGACAACACGCCGGCCAGCACCCCGGGGGCCAACGGCTACGCCCCGAACAACAACGCCCCGGGCATGAACCCCGGGTTCGACGACCGTCGTGGCGCGGGCAACACCAACGACCTGCGCGGCAAGATCCTGCGGATCAACCCGATCGAGGACCTGGCTGCGGACACCGAGGTCGGCCCGGACAGCACGTACACGATCCCCGAGGGCAACCTCTTCGACGACCCGCAGTACGACGACTCGCAGGACCTCGTCCGCGACGAGGTCTACGTGATGGGCGTGCGCAACCCGTTCCGCATCGACTACGACATCGAGTCCGGCGGCCTCGTCTGGGGCGACTACGGCCCCGACGCGGCGGCCGCGAACCCCGACCGTGGCCCGATGGGCTACGTCGAGTGGCAGCTCACCACCGAGCCGATGAACGGCGGCTGGCCCTACTGCCACGGCCCCAACGCGAACTACAACGAGTGGGACTACGCGACGGCGACGCCGGGCGAGTGGTTCGACTGCGACGCGGGCGCCGAGAACAACTCGACGTGGAACACCGGTCTGGACGTCGTCCCGCCGGCCGTCGCACCGCAGGTCTACTACGGCGACAACCCGGGTGACCAGCCCGAGGTGCTCGACCCGTTGACGGCATGGGGCGGCGGCGGTCAGGCCCCCATGGGCGGCCCGATCTACCGCTTCGACGAGGACCTCGACTCGGACGTCAAGTTCCCCGAGTACTGGGACGGGCACCCGCTGATGGCGGAGTTCTCCCAGGACTACGTGGCCGCGTTCACGCTGGACGAGCTGTCGTCCGACGGTGAGGTCACCGCGGTCGAGGACTTCCTGCCCAACGCCCACCTGGAGACGGTCAACCAGCCGATCTGGGACAACGTCATGGACATGGAGTTCGGTCCGGACGGCGCCCTGTACGTCCTGGAGTACGGTGACGGCTTCTTCCGCCAGAACCCGGACGCCGGCCTGTACAAGGTCGTCTACGGGTCGGAGAACACCCACCCGCGTGCGTTCATCTCCGCCGACCCGGTCTCCGGCAGCTCGGCTCCGCTCGAGGTGACGTTCGACGCCTCGGCATCGACCGACGCCGAGACCCCGGCCGGCGAGCTCGTCTACGACTGGGACTTCGACTCCGACGGCGTGTACGACGCCCAGGGTGTCAACGTCACGCACACGTTCACGGATCTCGGCCGGTACAACGTGCAGCTCCGCGTCACCGACGCGGGCGGCAACTTCGGTCTCGCGATCCAGCAGATCACCGTCGGGAACACCGCTCCGGAGATCACGCTGAGCCAGCCGGACGGCGCGATCTTCAACTGGGGCGACGCCGTCCCGTACACCGTCTCGGTGGAGGACGCCGAGGACGGCAACCAGCCGACGGCGTGCCGCAACATCCAGTACACGTTCGGCCTGGGTCACAACACGCACGCGCACCCCGAGGTCAGCGGCCGAGCCGCGGACACCGCGGACGGCTGCGGGTTCACGATCCAGACGAGCGCGGACGCCGTGGAGCACGGTGAGGGCGAGAAGATCTTCGGCACCCTCGTCGTGACCTACGCCGACCAGGCGCAGGGCACGGTTCCCTCCATCACCGGCGAGGCCACGAACATCCTCAAGCCGGAGGAGCAGCAGGCGGAGTGGTACGACTCGGCCGAGGGTGTCGAGCTCGTGCAGGACGACACCGCGGACGCCGGGTACTACGTCTCCTCGCTCGACGAGGGTGACTCGTTCTCGTACGAGCCGATCGCGTTCACCCACGCCCCGACCGGTGACGCCATCAACAGCGTGACCATGATCGGCCGTGGCGAGGGCACCGTCTCGCTCGGCTGGGAGGGTGCGGACGGCGAGACCGTCGACTCGCTCGCCGAGTTCCGGTTCACCGGTGACACCTGGAAGGACCTCACGCGCACGATCACCGAGGTGCCGGAGGGCTCCGGGACGCTCGTCGTGACGAGCACCGGTGGTGTGGACGTCGACAACCTGACCTTCGGGAAGAGCGTCATCGTCCCGCAGGAGCAGGTCTCCATCCAGCTCTACTCGCTGATCCCGTGGGTCCAGGCGGACGGCCAGGAGGCCGTGCTCAACCGTCTGGGCGAGATCGGTCTCCAGAACGTCGAGCCCTACGGCGGCAACTACTCCGGCCTCACGGCCGAGGAGTTCCGCGCACAGGCCGAGGCCGCGGGTCTGAAGGCGCCCTCGTCGCACTACAACGTGGGCGAGGCGGACTTCGACACGACGCTCGAGTACGTGGGCGAGGTCGGGCAGCAGTACGTGGGCTCGGGCGGGTTCCCCCAGCCGGGGATCGGCACGTACGAGAACACGCTGGCCACCGCAGAGGCGATGAACCGTCTCGGTGAGCGGGCCGTGGACGCCGGGTTCGAGAAGTTCTTCGGCCACAACCACGACCGCGAGTTCACCACGAAGTACATGCACGACGGTGTCGAGATGTCCGCCTGGGAGATCCTCGTGGCGGAGACGAACCCGGAGTTCGTGACCTTCGAGGTGGACGTCGCCTGGGCGGCGCACGCCGGGGTCGACGTCGCGGCGCTGATCGAGCAGTACGGCGACCGGATCGAGCTCCTGCACATCAAGGACGCGACCGGCCTCAACGCCGGTGGCCGTCCGACGTTCACCAACCTCGGTGACGGCGACGTGCCGCTGCAGGACATCCTCGCGGCCGCGGCCGACGCCGGTGTCGTGTACTACGTCATGGAGTACGACCAGGCACCGAACGGCGAGGACTTCGCCACGACCGGCTTCGAGTACCTCACGGGTCTTCCTGCCGGTGGTTCCGACGGGCCGACCGAGCCGGTCACCATCCCGGTCGAGAAGGTCTCGATGCAGCTGTTCTCGCTCAGCTCGTGGAGCCGGAGCATCGGCTGGGAGGGCGTGTACGACCGTCTGGGTGAGATCGGATTCGAGAACGTCGAGCCGTTCGGGAGCAACTACCGCGGCCTGACGGCCGAGCAGGCGCGTGCCCAGTTCGACGCTGCCGGTCTGAAGGTTCCCTCCTCGCACTACAACGTGAACGAGGCGACCTTCGACGAGACGCTCGCCTACGTCAAGACGATGGGTCAGGAGTACGTCGGTTCCGGCGGCTTCCCGGCACCGGGCATCGGTGGCGGTCTGGACAACGTGCTGGCCACGGCCGACGCGATGGACCGCCTGGGTGAGCGTTCGGTCGCCAACGGCACCGGCAAGCTCTTCGGTCACAACCACGACCAGGAGTTCAACACCAAGTACGAGTACAACGGTGAGCTCACCTCGGCGTGGGAGATCCTCGTGGCCGAGACGAACCCGGAGTATGTCGCGTTCCAGCTGGACACGGCGTGGGCGGCCAACGCGGGCGTCGACGTTCCCGCACTCATCAACGAGTACGCGGACCGCATCGAGCTCATGCACATCAAGGACGCGACGAACCTCAACCAGGGTGGGCGTCCGACGTTCACCAACCTGGGCGAGGGCGACATGCCGCTGCAGGAGATCCTGCAGGCCGGTCTGGACGCCGACGTGGCGTACTTCGTCATGGAGTACGACGGTTCGCCGGCGAACGACGAGTTCTCCGCCAAGGGCTTCGAGTACCTCACGGGCATCCCTGCCGGTGCGGACACGCCCGACGTCGCCGTGACCGTCGACTCGCGCTGCATGGCGGGCAAGGCCTACGTGGCCGTGCGTGCTCTCAACTCGAACGACGGCGCCGTGGAGATCACGATCGACACGCCGCTCGGCAGCAAGACGTTCGCCGACGTGGCACCGGGCAAGAACGCGTACCAGTCGTTCAGCTCGCGGGCCGCTGAGATCGACGCCGGTGCGGCGACGGTCACCGTGACGGACTCCGAGGGGAGGACGGAGACGGTCGAGTCCGAGTACGCCGAGCTGAGCTGCGGCTGACGCCTGACGCACCACTGCAGTAACCAGACGCGCCGGTTGAGACGGAGTCCGATCCGCCTCACCCGGCGCGTCTGTGCGCGCAGGGGTTCCTGCCCTGCCGCGCCTCTCGCGGCCGGGCCCTTCGATTGACGGTTTGAGTTCTAACCGTTAGAGTACTAACTATGAGCGAGAGCGACATCCCCACGAGCAGCCTGGAGCTGATCCGCTGGGTCGGCTGGGCACAACGCAAGGCCGCAGACGACTGGGCGCGCGACCGTGAGATCTCCATGGAGCAGGGATTCGTGCTCGGATACCTCGTGCAGAACCCCGGATCCATCCAGCGCGACATCGCGTCGGTGACCCGCACGAGCGCCGCGAGCGTCACCAGCCTGTTGCAGGGCCTCGAGCGGCGCGGCCTGGTCGAACGCCGTCCGGCGCCCGGCAACGCGCGCGTCAAGCAGGTCCACGCCACACCGGCGGGCGCCGAGGTGATCGCCGGGTTCCAGGACGCGATGCTCGCCGCGGACGAGGCGATCCTCGCCCCGCTCGACCCGACCGAGCGCGCCACCCTCGTGGCCCTGCTCAGCAAGGTCGTCACGCAGCTCCCGACGCCCACCCGGGACTGACCACCGGTCGGCACCACGCCGGCCCACCAGCGTCGACCACCCGCGTCGACCACCCACCGCGCCGGCTCCGCCGTCGCGCGATCCAGCCTGCCCGGAAGGGGAGCACCATGACCACCACGACCACCGGCACCAACCGCTGGTACCTCGCCTCCGCACCGATCGTCCGCGCCCTCGTGCACCTGTGCGTGCCGATGGCCGCGGCGATGATCGTCGGCGCCGTCTACAACGTCGTCAACGCCGGCTTCATCGGCTCGCTCCACGACAACGCACTCCTCGCCGCGGTCACGCTCGGCGCACCGATCCTCGGCCTGGTCATGGCTGTCGGCGGGGTGTTCGGCGTCGGCGGCGGCTCGCTCATCTCGCGGCTGCTCGGCGCGTCCGAGCACGACCCCGCGAAGGCGGGCGAGATCAAGCACGTCTCGTCGTTCGCCGTCTGGGGATCGGTGATCGCCGGCGCCGTGCTCGGCGGCCTCGGCCTCGTCCTCCTCGACCCGCTCGTGTCCCTGCTCGGCGCAGACACCGCCACCGCTCCGGCGACGAGTGCCTTCGTCGGGGTGATGCTCGTGTTCGTACCGGTGCTCGCCGCCGCGTTCTGCCTCGAGCAGCTCGTGCGCGCCGAGGGCGCCGCCCGCCAGGTGATGGTCGGGCTGATCGGGTCGACCGTCGCGAACCTGGTGCTCGACGCCCTGTTCATCCTCGTGCTGCACTGGGGCGTCGCCGGCGCGGCGCTCGCGATGGGGCTGTCGAACCTCGGCGTCGTCGGGTACTTCGTCCTCTGGCTGCAGCGCAACAGCGAGCACATCAGCCTTGCGCCGCGCTGGTTCACGCTGTCCCCGGCCGTGCTCAGGCCCGTGTTCGGCGTGGGCGTCAGCGAGCTGCTCCAGGCGTCGTTCCTCATCGTCACCTCGCTGGTCCTCAACAACCTCGCCGCCGCGTACGGCGACGGCCCGCTCGCGGCCATGGGCGTCGCGGTCCGCGTGGCGCAGGTGCCGGAGTTCCTGCTCATGGGCGTCACGCTCGGCGTGCTCCCGCTGCTCGCGTACGCGTACGGCAAGGGCGACCGCGCCCGGCTCACGTCGGCGCTGCGCGGCTCCGCGATCACGGTCGTCGGCGTCGGCCTCGCCGTCGCGATCCCCGTGATCGTCTTCCGCGACCAGGTGTTCTCCGCGTTCTCCGCGGAACGTTCGCTCCTGACGATCGGCGCCACCATCCTCACGGCGCAGCTCGTGGCGATGCTCGCGAACGGCCTCACCGGCCTGCTCACCTCGCTGTTCCAGGCCACGGGCCGCGCGCTGCCCGCGACCGTGATGTCCGTGACCCAGGGCGTCCTGTTCATCCCGGTGGTCATCCTGGGCAACCTCTGGTTCGGGCTCCCCGGCATCATCTGGTCGTTGACGGTGACCGAGTGCGCGGTGCTCGTCGTCGGCGCCCTGATGTGGTTCGCCTCGCGGGCCTCGATCGACCGTGGTCTCGCCGAGGGCACCGTGGAGCGCGGCGACGAGGCGCTCCAGCTCGCCGGTGCCTGAGCGCCATGGACCCGTGCGCACGTGCGGGTGCCCGCTGGATCGTCCGCGCCGCGGTGCACGGGATGCCAGCTGCGGGCCTACGTGCCCGCCTGTGCCTCGCCCGGGGCGACGTCGAGCTGTTCGCCGAGGAGAACCTGACCTACGCCGGCCTCGGGAGGTCGGCACGTTCCCGACGTCACCTCCTCGACGAGGTCCCTGCCTCGCCCAGCCAGACGATCACCACACCGACCACGAGGAGCGCGACGGCCAGGGCGATCACCCCGGACAGCGCCAGGAGTGTCGCGGCGACGGCCAGGAGCGCCAGCTTGACGACGAGCCGTGTCGGGTTGTCGAGCCTGCGTGACGCGCGGGGTGCCAACCATCTGCCCCACACCAGGGCGGCGATCACCGGCAGCGCCACCGTGAGCAGGACGGCCACCAGCGTCGGGGATCCCAGCCGGGCACCGGCCCAGGCCAGGACCGCGAACAGGACCAGCTCGACGACGAAGACCAGGACGTCCAGGGCCCTCGGTAGCTGCAGCTCAGCTTCCTCCATCACCGAATCATCCGATTCCCGGCGTCTCGTCCTATTCGGGGAGGCAGTGCGTCGCCGACGCCGACCTCCTCACCACTGTCGCCGCACCACGGCCTTGGTGCCGGTCACGAGGCTCGCAGGAGGGACGTCGTCCGCCACCACGGCCCCGGCCGCGACCACCGCGTCGCGGCCGATGCTGACCCCGGGCAGGATCGTCGCACCCGCGCCGATCCAGGCGTTCTCGCCGACGTCGATCGGTCCGCCGGTGAGCCAGTGGTGCCGCGGCTCGGGGTGGACGGGGTGACCGACCGTGATGAACGTGGCCCGCGGACCGACCATCACCCCGTCGCCCAGCCGGATGCCCGCGTAGTCCAGGAACGTGCAGTTCTGGTTGACGAACACCCGCTCCCCCAGGTCCAGGCGCAGGCCGTGGTCGGTGAAGAACGGCGGGTAGATCGTCACGCGCGGAGGCAACGGGTGGCCGAGGATCTGCTCGAACAGCGCCGCCTTGCCCGCCTCGTCGTCGAACGGCAGGACGTTGAGGCGCGACGTCAGCTCCGTCGCGCGCAGGACGCGTTCGGACATGGCGCGGAACTCGGGGCTGTGGATGCGCATCAGGTGGTCGTCGGTCATGCGAGCCGCTGCTCCAGGACCGAGACCTCGGCGCCGTGGCGCAGGTGCCCGAGCGACCCGTCGACCATCGTCATGTGCGGGGCGACGTGGCCGCAGTCGACGTCGGCGACGATCGGGACGCCCAACGGGCCGAGGGCGTCGAGCACGGCCTCGTCCTGGGTGAGCGTCGGGCTGTCCGGTGCGCCGGTCCGGCCGACCAGGACCGCTGCGGCGCCGTCGAAGAACCCGTTCAGCCGCATGCCGTGCAGGCTGCGGCAGATGGTGAACGCGTCCGCCTCGGCGGCCTCGACGTAGACGAGCAGCGGCTCGTCGCCCGCCGCGCCGCGCAGGACGGACGTGTCCGCGTACCGCGTGCCCGCCAGGTGCCCGACGGTCTCGATGCAGCCGCCGATCAGCCGACCGGACGCGTCCACGTCGCCCGCGCCGTCGAGCCGCCGCCAGGTCCCGGTGCCGTTCCAGGTGTACGTCGTGACGGTCGGGTCGTCCTCCCACCGGTCGTACGCGCCGAGCCGGTGCACGCCCGGGGGCGACTGGTGGACGACGCCGTCCCGCGCCCCCGTCCCCGAGGCGACGTCGAGCCAGTGGGCGAGCCCCTCGGGCTGGTCGTAGGGGGTGTCCATGAGGTTGGCGGCGTGCAGCGTCGCCCACCCGGACACGAGGGTGAGCGGGGTGAGCAGCGTCGAGATGTCGGAGAAGCCGACGACCCAGGTCGGTTCCACGTCGCGCAGCGCGTCGAGGTCGAGCAGCGGCAGCAGGTCGATCGCCGTCTCCCCGCCCCACGGCGGCACGACGGCGCGGATCTGCGGGTCCAGCAGCATCGCCATGAGCTCGTCGGCCCGGTCGGCCGCGGGCGCGCTGACGTGCGTGGTGCCGTCGAGGCAGTCGCCGAGCACGACGACGTAGCCACGACCGCGCAGCCACTCGACCACGAAGTCCAGCCGGCCGCGCAACGGCGTCGGGACGCCCGACGACGGCGCCGTCACCCCGACGACGTCGCCCGGCCGCAGGGGGTGTGGGTAGCGGACGGTCGTTCCGGGCATGCGGGGAGCCTAGCCGCCCGGCGCCGGTCGTGGTCAGACTGCCAGGCCGGGGCCCATGACCACGCGCCACGGCGTGACGGTGACGTCGAGCACGCGGGCGACCACGCTCTCGTCGTCCACCGTGGCGAGGCGCTCGGCGTCCTCGATCGTGGGGACGGACAGCACGGTCATCCCCTCACCCGAGGACCCCGCCATCGGGCCTGCCGCGACGAGCGTGCCGTCGTCGGCCCGCCGTCCGAGGAAGGCGTAGTGCTCCGCGATCTGCGGGTGGTCGACGACCTCCGTCCCCTCCGGGACCGCCGGCCCGCGCCGGTGGTGGAGGACGAAGAGGAGTCGCGCGTCGCTCATCGTCGGCACGCTACCGGCTCGCCACGACCGGGCGCGCGGGGGCGTCCGCACCGAGGAGGAGGTCCGCGGCCTTCTCGCCGATGACGATCGCCGGGGCGTTCGTGTGGCCGCGGATGATCGTCGGCATGATCGAGGCGTCCGCCACCCGCAGGCCCTCGACCCCTCGCACGCGCAGCTCTTCGTCGACCACCGAGCCCGGGTCGGACCCCATGCGGGCGGTCCCGACCGGGTGGTAGAGGGTCTGCGAGTGGTCGACGAGGGCACGCTCTCCCCGCTCAGTCCGGGTCAGCTCCTCGCCACCCTCCGGCTGGACGAACGCGCCGGTCGTCAGGGCGCGCAGCGCCGGCGTCACGAGCAGCTCCTCGCACAGTGCAAGGCCCGCGAGGAGGGCCGTGCGGTCCTTGCCCTCGGGGTCGCTCAGGTATCGCGGGTCGATGAGCGGCTTCTCGAGCGGGTCGGCGCTCGCCAGGGAGACCGTGCCCGTGCTCTGCGGCTGCAGGAGGATCGCACCGAGCGTGAGCGCGTGCCCGTCGTGGGCGACGAGGCCCTCCCCGATGAACGCGACGGGCGCGAAGATCAGCTCGACGTCGGGCAGGTCGAGCGACGGGTCGGACGACACGAAGCCGTACGCCTCACCGACGTTCGACGTCAGCATCCCGCGCTTGCGCGCGAGGTACTGCACCAGCTCCTTGGGCTTCTCCGCGGTGAGCAGCGTGCCCTCCTTCGCGCCGACCGCCATCCCGGCCATGAGATGGTCGCGCAGGTTCTTGCCCACCTCGGGGCTGTGCGCGACGACGGGGATGTCGAGCGCCTCGAGCTCGGCGCGGTCGCCGACGCCCGACAGCATGAGCAGCTGCGGCGTGTTGATCGAACCTCCTGACAGCACGACCTCGCGGCGGGCCTCCGCGATCCGCTTCTCGCCCTTCGCCGCATCACCCTGCACGTACTCGACACCGACCGCCCGGGTGCCGTCGAACACGACCCGGGTGGCCTGGGCGTCGGTGACGACCGTGAGGTTGGGGCGCTGGCGGGCGGGCTTGAGGTAGGCGTCCGCGGTGCTGAACCGCGAACCCTCGTGCTGGCTGACCAGCGTCTGGCTGAAGCCGCGCTGGTCGCGGCAGTTTCCCGGCACGACCGGCAGACCGGTCTGCTCGACCGCCTTCAGGTAGGCCGCCGTGTGCGGCCGAGGGCTGCGCTGGTCGTTGATGTGGACGGCGCCCGCCTGCCCGGTCTCGTCGTCGTTGTCGCGCGCCCCGGTCGACGAGACCTTCTCGACCCGGTCGAAGTAGGGCCGCAGCCCGGCCCACGACCAGCCCGCACCGGCCGCCTCGCCCCAGTCGTCGTAGTCCTCGGGGAATCCGCGGACCCACATCATCGCGTTGATCGACGAGCTGCCGCCGAGCACCCGCCCGCGCGGCCAGAAGATCCGCCGCCCGCCCAGGTGCTCCTGCGGCTCGGTGTCGTAGTCCCAGTCGACCTCGGAGCGGAACAGCTTCGAGAACGCCGCCGGGATGTGGATCTCCATCTTCGTGTCGCGCGGTCCGGCCTCCAGGAGAAGGACGCTCACCGCCGGGTCGGCGGTGAGCCGGCCCACGAGCGCCGCCCCTGCGGAACCCGCGCCGACGACGACGTAGTCGTGCGGCCGCGCTGCCCGGGTGGCCTGCGCCGCCCGGCTCTGCCGGCTCATGCGGACACCTCTGTCGCACGCAGGTCCTTGCGCAGGATCTTCCCGCTCGCCGACTTGGGGACGGCGTCGATGAACTCCACCTGCCGCACCTTCTTGTGGGGTGCGACGCGCTCCGCGACGTACGCCGCGACGTCGGCCGCCGACAGCTCGGCCCCCGCCTGCAGGACGACGAACGCCTTGGGGACCTCCTCACCCTCGGCGTCATGGGCGGCGACGACCGCGGCGTCCGCGATGCCCGGGTGGGTGAGCAGCAGCGCCTCGAGCTCGGCGGGGGCGACCTGGTAGCCCTTGTACTTGATGAGCTCCTTGAGGCGGTCGACGACCGTGAGGACACCGTCGGGTGTGGCGGTCACGATGTCGCCGGTGTGCAGGAACCCGTCGGCGTCGATCGTCTGCGCGGTGGCCTCGTCGTTGCCGAGGTAGCCGACCATGATGTTGGGGCCCTTGACCAGGAGCTCGCCGGGCACGCTGACGCCGGAGGCAGGCAGCGGGATCTCCGCGCCGGTCTCGGGATCGACGATCGTGCACTCGACGTTAGGGACCGGGACGCCGATGCTGGACACCGGGATGTCGTCGGCGTCGACCGGGATGATGAGCGCGACCGGGCTGGTCTCGGTCATCCCATAGCCCTGGCGGACCTTGCACCCGAGGCGGTCCGCGACCGCACCGCCGATGGCGCCGTCGAGCGGCGCGGCACCGGAGATGACGACGCGCACGGACGAGAGGTCGTACTGCTCGACGAGCGGGTGCTTGGCGAGCGCGACGGCGATGGGCGGCGCGATGAACAGGTACGTGCACTGCTCGTCCTGCGTGATGCGCAGGAACTCGGTGAGGTCGAACCTCGGCATCGTCACGAGCGTGGCCCGGTGCAGGAGCGAGAGGTTGAGCAGCACCGTCATCCCGTAGATGTGGAAGAACGGCAGCACGGCGAGGACCTTGTCGTGGGCGTCGAGGCCGACCGACGAGGACGACTGGATGACGTTGGCGACGAGGTTGCGGTGGGTGAGCATGACGCCCTTGGGGCTGGCGGTCGTGCCCGACGAGTACGGGAGCACCGCGAGGTGCGTCGACGGGTCGACCGTGACGTCAGGGGCGGGGCGGCCCTCGCCGAGCAGGTCGCGCAGCGACTCGTGGCCGTCGGCGCCGTCGAGCACGACGACCCGGGTACTCGCCAGCCCGGCGGCCTCGGCCCCGTCCTTGGCCGCGGCCAGCAGCGGCGACACCGTGATCAGCAGCGTGGCGCCGGAGTCGGTGAGCTGCTTGGTGACGTCGGACGCTGTCGCGAGCGCGTTGATCGTCGTCGCGGTCGCCCCTGCGCGCAGGATGCCGTGGAACACGGCCACGAACGCGGGCACGTTCGGCGAGTGCAGGGCGACGACGTCGCCGGGCTTGATGCCGCGCGCCGCGAGCGCTCCGGCGACGGCGTCGACCTGGGCCTTCAGCGCGCCGTAGGTGGTCACGGCGCCGGACGCGCCGTCGACGGTGGCGGGACGCACGCCGTCCGCGTCGTCGAGGTCGGCGAAGAGCAGGTCGTAGAGCGTGACGTCGGGAATCTCGACGTCGGGGAAAGGGCTGCGGAACGGCATGTCGTCTCCTTCGACGATGGCGGGCTGGGTGGCGTGCCGGGCCGGCGGGCCGGGTGCGGCGTCGGGCAGGTCAGGCGCGGAACGCCGCGGCGAAGACGGCCGGCATGCGGAGCCAGCCGGGCTTGGCTGCGAACGCCGCGAGCCGGCGGCCCGTCGTCGCCGCGCTGCGCGCCGTCACGAACCACGGCGGCTTGGGGAACAGGGCGATCTCGCCGTGCGCGACCGACCGGGGGAACGGGCGGAACGGCCCGGTCACGACGGTGCGCTCGGTCGCGTCGATCAGCAGGGCGTTGTGCACGACGCCGCGCCCGCTCTGGATGTCGCCGAGCGTGTGGCCGGGGAACGCTCCCCAGGGCGCGGTCGCCGTGAGGTAGCCGACGCCGGTCCACGCGTTGATCCCGATGGTCCCGTAGCGCAGGGCCGCGATCGACTCGCGGAACCCGGCGCCGAGGGCCTTCCGGTCCTTCGGGGCGACGATGACGTTCGCGCCCAGGGTCCCCGTGAGGTCGCGGTTGGCGTGCTCGACCGCCGCGTCGAGGAACGCCTGCCCGGTGCCGGGCAGCTCGACGACGCCGAGGACGGGCGCGAAGTACTCGGTGCGCTCGATCGCGGTGCCGTCACCACCGGCGGGGATCTCGACGAGGCGACGGCCGTCGTCGGGCCCCAGCCGGGTCGCGTCGGGGTAGGACCCGGTCGCGGACGCGAGCCGGGAGTCGCTGCCCGGGTACCAGGCCGGACGGGCCGGCGCTCGGTCCATCGCCGTGCGCAGCGCCGCGAGGAACTTCCCCTTGAGCGCCCAGTCCTGGCTGAGCAGGACGACCTGGCCGGCGATGCAGTTGTACCCGCCGTTGTGCAGGCGCATGGTCGCGACGTGCTCGGCCTGGTAGCGCAGGTCGTCGTCCGACCAGTCGCCGGGAACGACGATGATGGGCGAGACGCCGCCCAGCTCGCTCGTGATGGGCTTGTCGAGGACCGGGGAGTCCGCGGCCTTGCGCTCGCGCCCCTCGTCGCCCGGCCCGTACACGATCGCGTCGTGCGTGACCGAGCTGCCGGTGATGTGGACGTGCGCGATCCCCGGATGCTGCGTGAGGTAGGCGCCCGCCTCGGCCCCACCGCGCACGATGCGCAGGACGTCGGCCTGGATCAGGGGACGGAGCGCGCGGGCGAGGACCGGCTCCATCGCGTCCATCGTCGGGTTGAGCTTGAGCAGCACGACCCGGTTGTGGGCGACGAGCTCGTAGGCGACGTCCAGCGGCGCGATCGAGGTGATGTTGCCCGCGCCGAGCACGAGCCCGACGCCCTGCGTCCGGCTCGGGTGGTGCTGGGCGAGACCCGCGTGCGACGTCGCGGTCGACGCCGCGACGCCGGGCTTCAACCAGACCTCCGCGCGGAACCCGTGCAGCAGGATCGCCTCGTAGGCGTTGTGCGGCAGCACCTGCACCGTCACGCGCTTACCGGGCGCCGTGCCGAACGTCGCGCCGGCGAGCGGGCTGATGCGGTCCGCGAGCGCCGAGAGCGAGCGCGCGAGCTGCCCGAACCCGGTCAGCGTCGGGTAGGGACCCGAGATCCACTCCTCCCCCATGAGCGGGGAGGAGGGGTCGATGCCCTTGATCCTGCCGGCCGTCGTCACCCACTCCTCGGCGGTCTCCGCGATCGCCGTGTGCGTACGGGCGAGAAGGGCGGCCCGCGCGGCCACGGGCAGGGCGGCCCAGCGGCGCTCGCCCTCCCCCAGCTCGTCGATCGACGCGTCGAGGACGGTGCGCTCAGCAGCGCTCAGGGACGTGTGGTCGGCGGCGGCCGACGGCGATGCGCTCGCGGTGAGGGTCATGGATCTCCTTCGATCGTGCCTCCGAGTGTCCGCTCCCCTGGCGCGGACCGCCATGGGCAGCTGCCCGCAGTTGTCCCGGTGCGTTTGTGCAGCCGCACAGAGAACCTCCGGGATCGGGGTGTACCGTGCGTGGCATGACGATCCACGACGAGGTGGCCGCACCGGACGTCGCACCGCTCGCGCCGGTCGCCGACCTGTTCCGCGAGCTCCACGACTCGGTGCACAAGGTCACCGACCACGTCGTCGCGCAGATCCTGGCGGGCGAGCACGCGTACGTCGAGGCCGGGATCCCTCCCGCGGCCCTCCACGGCATCGTCGCCGTCAACATCGAGTCGCTGCTGCGCAGCATGCGCGGCGAGCCCGACGACCTCGCGCCCGCCCGCGACGCCGGTCGACTCAAGGCCGAGTACGGCATCCCGCTCGCGAGCCTCCTGCACGCGTACCGCCTGGCCGGGCTCGCCCTGTGGGACGAGATGGTCGTGCGGGCGGCGCCCCGGCACCGGTCGGAGCAGCTGCTGCAGGTCTCGTCGGACGTGTGGGGCATCATCGACCGCTTCTCGAACGTCGCGGCCGACGCCTACCGCGACGTCGTCGACGAGCGCGACCGCCGCAGCCAGCACGCGCGCAGCCTCATGCTCGTGGCCCTGCTGGACGCCAACACCCCGCCCCGTGAGGCCACAGGAATCCTCCGCACGCTCGGCCTCGCCGAGCAGGGGACGTACCTCGTCGTGTCCGCGGAGCTCGACCCGTCGGGCGACGACCCGCTGCCCGACATCGAGGCGCGCCTGCGCCACCGGGCCGTCCGGTCGACCTGGTCGACGTGGGGCGCCGAGCACGTGGGCGTCGTCGCGTGCTGGGGCAAGCAGGAGGTCGCGGGTGCCGTGAGCACGATGGCGGCCGCCGCGTCCACGCGCGTCGGCATCTCGAGCGCCATCGCGTCCGTCGCCGACGTCTCCCGCGGGCTGCGGGAGGCGCGCCTCGCCCTGGAGTGCGTCGCCAGCGGCACCACGGGCGCGCACGCGTACGGCGCCGCGCCCCTCGACGTCCTCCTCGTCACGCACCCCGAGCAGGCCGCCGAGCTGCGGACCACCGTCCTCGGCGTTCTCGCCGACTCCCCCGACCTGGGCCACCTGCTCGACACGCTCGAGGCATGGTTCCGGGCCGACGGCTCGACGGCCGAGGCCGCGCGCGCGCTCCACTGCCACCGCAACACCGTCGGCTACCGCCTCGGGCGGATCGAGGACCTGACCGGGCGCTCCGTCAACCGTCCCGCCCAGGCCGCCGAGCTGTACGCCGCCCTCCGCGCGACCCGGCTCGGCGCCGGCCCCGCGGTGCGCGAACCCGCCGTGCCACGCGCCGCTCCGCAGGGTTGACGGCCGGTTCAGACGACGGTCCCCACCCAGAACGCACCGGCCACCGCCGCGAGGCTCAGCACGAGCAGCACCGCGTCCCCGACGCCGTACCTCAGGTGGGCCAACCGGATCCCGCGCCCGGCGTCGTCGTGCGCCGCGTACGTGAAACCCCGGGTCTCCAGCGCCTCGACCGTCGTGCGGGTGCGCTTGGCCGCGTTGAGCATGAGCGGGTAGAACGCCTGGACGGCGATGGTCGAGACCCGGCGCACGGTGCGCCAGCCGAGGAGACCGTGGCCGCGGGCGGGGGCGCCGCGCACCCGGTGCCCGTCGACGATCGTGTGGAACTCGTCGATGAGCAGCGGCACCATCCGGTACCCGTAGCTGACTCCGAATCCGAGCACCGCCGGGGCGCGCAGCGCCAGCAGCGCGTCGGAGAGCTTCTCCGGGTCGAGCGACACGAACGCGGCCATGCTCACCAACGACACCGCGCCCAGCTTGAGCTGCACCACCGCGATCCCCTCGATCGCGCTCGGGTCACCACCGAGGAACCACACGAGCGCCAGGATGTAGACCACCTGCCCGACGAGCCCGAGCAGGAACAGGCCGAGCAGCAGCGGACCGATCCGCGCGGCGAGCGCCGACGCGAGCGCCAGCACGAACATCACGGCGAGCACGGTCGTGTCGTAGGTGAACCACGGCGCGAGCCCGCACAGCACGTACCAGGCGAGGACGGCGCGCGGGTCCCGGCGCGCGAGGAACCCGCCCCGGGTCGCGTAGGCGACGCGCATGAGCTCGAGCTTGACCCACTCGACGGACAGCCCGTCACCGTCGCGGCGGCGGGCAGCGGCGCTCATCGGCCCTCCCCCACGGCGACCCGGCGCCGGACCGGCAGCCGGTCCAGGAGCTCGGGGACGGACAGCGGCACCGGGTCGAGCCCGAGCTCCAGCCCGAGCTGTGTCACCTGCGGAGGGACCAGGCGGGCGCGCGCCAGCACGTCGGGGCGGGCGAAGAGGTCCGCGGGATCGGTGTCCGCGACGACACGGCCGCCGTCGAGCACGATCACGCGGTCGGCCCACTCGGCGACCAGGTGCATGTCGTGCGTCGCGACGACGGTGCAGCGGATGTGGTCCGCGAGCGCCGCGAGCATGTCGATCACGTCGTCGCGGCTGCGCAGGTCGAGGGACGACGTCGGTTCGTCGAGCAGCAGCAGGCGTGGTCGCATCGCGAGGCCGACCGCGAGGGTCGCCCGGCGCTGCTGACCCCCGGACAGCAGGCGTCCGTCGCGGTCGGCGAGGTGCGTGAGCTGCACGCGGTCGAGCACCTCGTCGACCAGGGACTGCGTCCCCGGTACCTTGCGGGCGGCGGGGTGCATCGCCACGTCGCCGCGGACCGAGTCCTGGAGGAACATCTCCTCGGGCCGCTGGCACAGGTAGCACACGCGGTCGGCGAGCCGGGCGGCACTGACCGAGCGGGTGTCCGTGCCGTCGACCGTCACGGTGCCCGCGCGTGGGACGACGAGACCCGAGAGCAGCTTGAGCAGCGTGGACTTGCCCGCGCCGTTGCTGCCGACGAGTGCGACCCGCTCCCCCTCGCGCACCGCGAGGTCGAGCCCGTCGAGCACCTCGACCCGCGGTCCGGAGACCGCGCGGTAGGAGTGCCGCACGCCGTCGAGCCGTGCGACGACGGGCGCGTCGTCCCCGCCCGGTGCCGCGCCTCCGCCACCCGGGCGGAGGCAAGGACCCGCGGCCTCGGCCAGCCCGCGTGCCTCGAGCCAGCGGACGGTGTCGGGCACGGTCAGGGGGACGGGCCCCGTCCGTTCGAACGCCCGGACGACGGCGGCGACCTGCGGGGCGGGGATGTCGGCCTCCTCGAGGTCGTCGGTCCGCGCCAGCGCCTCGGCGACGGGCAGGTGCCAGCGCGGCGCGCCGTCGGCCATGAGGACGACGGACCGCGCGTACCGCGCGACGAGCTCGGCGTGGTGCTCGATCACGACGATCGTGGTGCCCAGCGTCCGGTTCAGCCAGGCGAGCCGCTCGTAGATCTCGGCGGCGCGGGCGGGATCGACCTCGGCGACGGGCTCGTCGACCACGAGCACGGAGGGGCGCAAAGCGAGCGCTCCCGCGATCGCGGTCAGGTGCTGCTGACCGCCCGAGAGCTGCCAGGTGAACCGGTCGGCGATCGGGGCGATGTCGAGCGCAGCCATCGCCTCGGCCGTGCGCTCCCGCCAGTCCTCGAGACCGAAGTTCACCGGGGCGAACGCCACGTCGTCACGGACCGTCGGTCGGACCAGCTGGTTGCCGAAGTCCTGGTACACGTACCCCACGTGGTGGGAGAGCTCGGCGACGGAGAGGTCCGCGGTGTCGCGGCCGTCCACGAGCACGCTGCCCGTGAGGTCACCGCTCCAGAAGTGCGGGACGAGGCCGTTGAAGGCCTTGCACACCGTCGTCTTGCCCGACCCGTTGCCCCCGACCACCGCGACGAAGTCGCCTGCTTCGATGGTCAGGTCCACCCCGCGCAACGTGTCCTCGGACGCACCGGGGTAGCGGAACGTGAGCCCGCGGACCTCGACCGCCGCTGCCATCAGCCGACGTCCGCGGAGCGCGCGTCCCTGCGGCGCGCCCGGGCCGCGGCGATCGCGACGACGACACCGAGCAGGAGCACCACCCCGACGGCGAGGGCGACCCAGAGGAAGCCGTCGCCGTAGCGGTCGACGAAGTCGGGCTCGAACGACCCCGCGGTCGTGACGGCGTTCTCGCGCCCGACGTGCTCCTCCCACTGCGACGCCATCCCGATCGCGACGGCCCCGAGGATCCCGAGCAGGGCCATCACCCAGAACGGCACGCCGCGGGGCCCGACGAGGCGCGGGGGGTTCAGCGGGTCGCGGGGACGCAGCCCCATGAGCGGCTCGATCGTGCCGTAGAGCCGGGGAGCGAGCCAGATCGCGGGCAGGGCGCCGAACAGCACCCCGGTGATGACCAGGGCCATGACCAGCTCGAGGCTCTCCGAGACGACGACGGCGCGGAGCAGCCCGTCCGCCTCGTCCAGGGTCTCGGGGTCGATCCCGACGGTGACCTTCGCGACGTCGATGAGGCCGGAGCTCACCTTGTCGATCGAGACGAGGGCCAGTGCGGCTGCGGCGAGCTGCGCCGGACGGCGGGGGTCCTTGACGATGCACCCCGCGACGTAGATGCCGACGAAGAGCTGGAGGAAGCCTTCGATCTCGCCGACGCCGGAGAAGTCTCCCAGCATCATGTCGGAGAAGATCATCTCGCCGAGCGGTGCACCGATCGCGACCCACAGCGGGGAGAACAGCGCGGCGAGGACCACGGGGATGAAGGCGAAGTAGGCGACCTCGAGCTCGAACGGGCCGACCTCGACGCTCGGGACGATCTCGGTGACGATGTCCGCGACCCCGAACAGCGTCATGGACAGGACGAGGATCATCAGCTTCTGGGACGTGCTGATGCCGTCGGGGTCGTGGGTGCGACGGGCCGGCGTGCTGCGTGCCGGCGCTGCGGGGGCTGCGGTGCTCGTCGAGCGGCTCATGATGGACGTGCCTTCCGGTGGGGTCGGGTCGCTCTGTCGGGTCGGGTCGTCGGTCGCACGGCGCCGTCGCGCTCAGGGGGTGCAGCGGGCCGGAGCGGTCCAGAGGTCGAGCAGCTCGCCGACCTCCGTCAGGACGTGGTCGGGAGCGAGCACGTCGTCTGCGCGGCTGAGGGTGGCGTCGTCGGTGGAGCCGCCGCGGACCAGCACGACGGTCCCGACGCCGGCCCCGCGCGCGGCGACCACGTCCCGGTGGGGCTTGTCGCCCACGAACCAGGCGGACGCCGGGTCGGCGGCGAGCGCCGTCAGGGCGGTGCGCGCGGTCACCGGGTCGGGCTTGCGGACCCCGAGCTCGTCCGAGTAGACGTGGACGCCGACGAGGTGGTCGAGGCCGAACTGCTCGATCTCCTCGCGCACGGCGCGGCCGCAGACGGTGTTCGACACCACCGCGACCGGGATGCCCTCCGCGCGGGCGTGCTCGAGGACCTCGCGCACGCCCGGTCGCAGCGTCGGGACGCTCTTGGCCCGCGCGTAGTCGACCATCAGGGCGTGCGCCTCGGACCGCAGCCAGTCCCCGACGCCGGGACCCAGGTGTGCGAACGAGGGGCCGACCAGCTCGACCCAGAACGTCGGGGCGTCGATCTCCGGGACCACGCGCGAGACGCCAGGCACGAGCGGGCCCGCCTCGTTCTCGTCCTTCCACGCGCGGTGCCGCGCCCGGCCCTCGTCGACGGCGGCGAGCGCCTCCTCGACCCCGACGTCGTACCCCGCCGCGCCCAGACGGGACGCGAGGCTCTGGGCGAAGTCGCAGCGCGCGCGGGCGTCAGGTTCGGACGTGACCATGACCCCGCCGTGGTCGAGCAGGAGGGCCGACGGACGTGCTGGTCGTCGGGACGCCGTCGCCAGGGGCGAGGGTCCGGGCCCCGACGGCGCGGCGTCGCGCAGCAGGTTCGCGAGACCTTCCGGCGTGTCGAGGACGGCGTCCGCCCTCTCCGCGACGGGGTAGGGCGGGGTGTCGGTGTGGTGGTGGCGGGTCAGGACGACGGCGCCGACGCCGGCGCGACGTCCGGCCACGACGTCCCGGTCCAGGGTGTCCCCGACGTACCAGGTCCGGTCCGGCGTCGTGCCCAGGGCACGGGCGGCCAGCTCGATGATCGCGGGGTGCGGCTTCCGGATCCCCACCTCGTCGGAGTAGACCTGGACGCCGAAGCTGTCTGCGAGGTCGTGCTGGGCGAGGAGGGCGCGGTGGGCGCGACCGGAGTGGGCGTTCGAGACGATGCCGACCCGGATGCCGTGCTCGCGCGCGATGCGCAGGAGCTCGGGGATGCCGGGGCGCACCTCGTGGACGCTGAGGGTCGACGTGATGAGCGCGAGGATCGTGCCGGCACTGCCCGCGAGCACCTCGCGGTGGGCGTCGGGGAGCGGTGCGGCGAGGAACTCGCGGACGATGGTCCGATGGTCGAGCTCGCGCGGCTCGAGCCGACGGCTCGCTGCGTTCTTCCAGTCCTTGAGCGCCCGGAGCCCGCCGGCGAGCACGGTCGCGAGCTCGTCGCCGGACACGTCGTGGTTCGCGCGGGACAGCGCCTCGCTGAGGTACGCGGCCACCTCGCCGACCCCTTCCGGGCGCTTGGTCGTCTGGAAGACGACACCGCCGAAGTCGAGCAGCAGCGCCTGCGGGCGCGTGCGCAGGCCGGGCGGGACGATCAGGTCGAGGCCGGCCGACGCAGGGCTCGTCGCGGCTCCGGGCGGCAGGTCGGTGGTCGTCATGTGCACGGACGCTAAGGACTGGTGGCGACGGGTCGTCGTCCGGTGGACGACGGGAGGGTGAACGGAGGACGAAGAACTGGAACGTTCCAGAATCGGTGCTCCGGATGGCAGCATAGGAGGGTGACACCACGCCCCACCCTGCACGACGTCGCCGCCCGCGCAGGCGTGTCGAAGTCGCTGGTCTCCCTCGCGCTGCGCGGCGATCCCGGCGTCGGGGACCGCACCCGCGAGCGGATCCGGCTGATCGCCGACGACCTCGGCTACCGCTCCAACACGCTGGCCCGCGGCCTCGTCCAGGGGCGGACGATGCTGCTCGGGGTCGTCATCTCGAGCCTCGAGAACCCGTACCACACGGAGATCGTGGAGGGGGTCGAGGAGGCGGCGGCCGGTCAGGGCCTCGCGGTGCTGCTCGTGCACGGCTCGCGCAACCGGAGCCGGCTGGCCCAGCACCTCGACACCCTGCTCGGCCTCAACGTCGACGGCCTCGTGGTCATCAGCTCCTGGCTCGACGAGGACCAGCTCGCCACGGCAGCGCGACGCGCGCCCGTCGTCATGGTCGGCCGCAGCAGCGCCCCCGTGCAGGGGATCGACTCGGTGAACAACGACGACGAGACCGGCGCCGACCTCGCCGTCTCCCACCTGGTGGCCCGGGGCTCCGCACGGATCGTGCACGTCACCAGCGGCACCCGGCCGGCCGCGCTCGCCCGGCGCAGCGGCTACGAGGCCGCGATGTCCCGGCACGGTCTGGCCGGCTCGATCCGGGTGGTCTCCCGCGACGACGGCCCGCTCGAGGCGGCGCTCGACCGCGCGCTGGCTGACGGCTACGACGCGGTCTTCGCCCGCAACGACGTCGAGGCCTTCGACGTGCTCGACCACGGCCTCGACCGCGGCCTGCGGGTCCCGGGCGAGCTCGCCGTCGTCGGGTACGACGACTCGGCCCTCGCCCGGCGCACGCGCCCTCGGCTCACGAGCGTCAACCAGCCGCGGCAGGAGATGGGCGCACGCGCCGTCGCGCTCCTCGCGGAACGGATCGCCGGTCGCACGACGGACCGGCACGAGGTGCTCCGGCCCACCCTGACGGTGCGCGGGTCCAGCGCGGACGGGAGGGCGTGAGGGCACCCAGCCCCTTGTCGGTGGACCACCGCCTCGCTACGGTCGACGCCATGGCCGAGCCCCGTCCCTGGCAGACCGAGGCCGACAGGCTCGGCAACGTCGACCCGACCGACCCGACCGGCTGGTTCGACCGGCTCTGGACGTCCGCCAGGGCCGGTGACGTCACGACGCCGTGGGACCACGACGACCCGCACCCGGCCCTGGCCGACTGGACCGCAGCTCCGGACCGCGACACCCGAACCGAGGGCCGGACCGCCGTCGTCGTCGGGTGCGGGCTCGGGGCCGACGCCGAGCACCTGGCCCGGAGCGGGTACACGACGACCGCGTTCGACATCTCCCCCGCCGCCGTCGACGCGGCCCGCGAGCGCCACCCGGGCTCGCCGGTGACCTACGCCGTCGGCGACCTGCTCGACCTCCCGCGCGAGTGGCGCGGGGCCTTCGACCTCGTCGTCGAGATCTACACCGTCCAGGCCGTGAACCGCAGCGTCCGCGACGACCTCACGGCCGGCGTCGTCTCCCTGGTCGCGCCGGGCGGGACCCTGCTGGTGGTCCAGTTCGCCGCCGACCAGGAGGACGACGACGGCCCACCCTGGCCGCTGACCCGCGCGGAGATCGAGGCGTTCGGCCGGGACGGCCTGACGGCCGTGTCCACCGAGGTGCTCCCCGGCCGCCGGGCGACCTGGCGGGCGGAGCTCCGCCGGGCCTGAGCCGGGCCGCGCGCTACGGTTCAGGTGTGAACGCCGTCGAGGAACGCCTCGTCCAGCCGTTCTACCTGTCGATGATGGGGCTGAACGCGCTCGACTCCACGGGCGAGCACTGGGAGTCCCTGGTCGCCGCCGGACGTACCGCGACGGTCGACGACGTCACGAGGCTGTTTGCCCAGGGCGACTGGCGGGCCGTCGTGATGGGCACCTGGTTCAGCCTCGGGTGCGACCGTGACGACGTCGGGGCCACGATCCTCACGGCGCTGGACGCGTGCGCGGGATCGTTGACCGCACCGCCCCTCGCGGTCGTGGCCTCGCGCCTGGTCGGCCCGGACGCACTGCCGCAGCTGAACGCCTACCTCGAGCGGGACCTGGCCCAGGGGTACGGGTCGGCGTCGTTCGTCGCAGCGGCCGTCCAGGACCTCGAGGGCTACCCGGCCGTCGACGTGCAGGACCGCGACCGGGACAGGCTCCGCGGGATGCTCGACGTCGCCGACCGCCTGGCCGCCGCGCTGTCGTCGGGCTGATCGACCCATCACCGCAGGCTGAACGACGACCGGTAGCTGGTCGGGGTGACGCCGACGGCGCGGCGGAAGTGGCGTCGGAGCGTGGTGGCGGTCCCCAGGCCGCAGCGGGTCGCGATCTGCTCGATCGAGGCGTCGGAGCGTTCGAGGAGCTCCTGCGCACGGGCGATGCGCTGCTGGTGCAGCCACTCGAGCGGGCGGACCTGCAGGTCGGCCAGCATCCGGCGCGCCAGCTGGCGGGTGCTGAGGTTGGCGTGGCCGGCGAGGTCGCGCACGGTCAGCGGCTGGTCGAGGCGACCACGCGCCCACTCGAGCGTCGGCGCGATCCCGCCGGTGCTGCGCGGCAGCTCGGGGGGCGCGACGAACTGCGCCTGCCCGCCGCCGCGGTGTGCCGGCACGACCAGTCGGCGCGCGACCCCGCTCGCGGCGGCCGCGCCCAGGTCTCGGTGCACCAGATGGATGCAGAGGTCCAGCGCGGCGGACTTGCCCGCGGAGGTGAGCACGTCGCCCTCGTCGACGTAGAGCACGTCGGCCCGGACGTCGATCTGCGGGTAGCGACGCGCGAGGTCGTCGGCGTGCATCCAGTGCGTCGTCGCGGCCCGGCCGTCGAGCAGTCCCGCTGCCGCGAGCACGAAGGTCCCCGTGCACAGCGACGCGATGCGGATCCCTCGCCCGTGCGCGTCGCGCAGCGCCGCGACAAGCTCCGGGTCCGGGTTCTCGTCGAGGTCGTCCGAGGACGGCACGACGACGGAGTCGACGTGGGCGATCTCGGCGAACGTGGCCGTCGGCAGGCCCGGCAACCACGGGTGCGGCGTCCCGTCCGCGGTGCAGACCACGAGGTCGTACCAGGCGGTGCCCGGGACGAGGTCGGAGCGGTCGACGCCGAAGATCTCGGCCGCGATCGCGGACTCGTAGAGCATCGACGACCGATGCATGGCGAGCGCGATCCGGGGCATGTCCGAAACTGTATGCGTCGTGTCGTTCCCGACACTGGTCCGGCATTCTCGACGCGCCCATGATCGCCAGCATGAACACGACAGATCGAGTCCTCGTCTACGGCGCCGCAGGTCACACCGGACGTTTCGTCGTCGACGAGCTGCTCCGACGCGGCCTCACGCCCGTGCTCGCCGGCCGCAGCGCGGAGCGCCTCGACGCCGTGCCGGATGGTGGCGCGCTCGACCGGCGCGCCGTCGGCCTCGACGACCCCGAGCTGCTGCGACGTGCGATCGACGGTGCCGGCGCCGTGATCAACTGTGCGGGCCCCTTCCTGGACACGGCGGTACCGCTCGCACGCGCTGCCGTCGCCGCGGGCGCGCACTACCTGGACGTGACGGCCGAGCAGCCGGCGGTGCAGGCCCTCTACGGCGAGCTCGACGGTCCGGCGCGCGCGGCGGGCGTCGTGGTCGTGCCGGCGATGGCGTTCTACGGCGGTCTGGCCGACCTGCTCCTCAGTGCCGCGCTCGACGGCGACACGCAGGCGGACGCGGTCGAGGTCGCGATCGGCCTGGACCGCTGGTGGCCGACCGCCGGCACCAGGCTCACCGGCGCGCGCAACACCACCCGCCGCCTCGTCGTCCGCGACGGCGAGCTGGTCCCGCTGGACGACCCTGCCCCGACCCGCGCCTGGGACTTCCCCGCACCCCTGGGCTCGCAGACCGCCGTCGAGCTGCCCTTCTCCGAGGTGATCGCGATCCACCGGCACCTCCACGTGCGCGAGCTCCGCTCGTACCTGAACACCGCGCCGCTCGACGACCTCCACGACGAGGCCACTCCGCCGCCGTCCGCGACCGACGAGGACGGGCGGTCCGCCCAGCAGTTCGTCGTGGACGTCGTCGCATCCCGCGGCTCGGACGCCCGTCGGATCAGCGCCGCCGGTCGCGACATCTACGCCGTCACGGCCCCGATCGTCATCGAGGGCGCGATCCGCCTCCTCGAAGGGCGCCACCACGGCGTGGGCGCCTCGGCGCCGGGACAGGCCTTCCACGCCGTCGACGTGCTCGCCGCACTGCAGCGGGACGTCGGCGGTTTCGAGGTGCGCCGGGACGCGCACAGCTTTTCGTCCTGAGGTGTCGAAATCGCGTTCCCTCGTTCGTCGTCCTGAAGACACGGCCGGACGGGCCGTGCACACGAGAGGCGCACCATGAACTTCCTGGAGAACATCCTCACGGCGAACCGCACCCCAGGTTGGGCGAGCCTGGCCGGGTCCCGCCCCCAGAGCACCGTCGGAGAGGGGATCGAGTCCGCTGACGTGGCGTTCTACGGACCGATGACGCTCCTTCGACGCACCGAGACCCGCCCAGAGGAGCTCTGAGGTCCGACGACCTGATCAGGGGCGAGATCGGTCGAGCCAGTCCAGCGCACCCTGGGCCGCGACGACCCCCGTGCTGAACGACGCCTGCAGCAGGTAGCCGCCCGTCGGCGCCTCCCAGTCGAGCATCTCGCCCGCGACGAAGGTGCCGGGGAGCCGGCGCAGCATGAGCGTCTCGTCGACCTCCGACCACGCGATGCCACCCGCGGTGGAGATGGCGCGGTCGATCGGCATGGTGTCGACGACCTCGACGGGCGCGGCCTTCATGCGCTCGGCCATCTGCGCCGGGTCGCCCGGCAGGGCGCCCGCCTCGCGCAGCAGCGCGATCCCGACCGGATCGAGCCCGACGGCGCGGCGCAGCCAGCTCGTGACGGAGTCCTTGGGACGCCGACGCTTCAGCCGCTCGGCGAGCTGCTCGGCGCTCAGAGCGGGCCGCAGGTCGACCTCGACGACGCAGCTCCCGTCCGAGAGTGCGTCCCGGATCGCCGCCCCGGTCGCGTACACCGGGCCGCCCTCGATCCCCGCCCGGGTCACCATCACGTCACCGCGCGCCGCGGGACGGTCGGCCCCGCGGACGGACAGTGCGACGTTCTTCAGCGGCGTGCCGGCGAACCGCTCCGCGAAGATCTCGCTCCACCCCGCGCGGACGCCGACGTTCGCGGGGACCAACGGCGCCACCGAGACACCGCGAGCGGCGAACGGGGCGACCCAGCCACCGTCGGACCCGAGCTGCGGCCACGACCCTCCCCCGAGCGCGAAGACCACGGCGTCGGACGCGACGGCGCTCGCGGCGTCGTCGGCGTCGACGAGGCGCAGCCCGCCGTCGTCGGCCCAACCCGTCCATCGGTGCCGTCGCTCGACCCGCACCCCGAGCTCAGTCAACCGCGCCAGCCACGCCTGGACCAGCGGGTTCGCCCGGAACGACCGCGGGAAGACGCGTCCGCTGCTGCCGACGAACGTCGGCTCGCCCAGCCCGCTGCACCACTCGCGCAGGTCTGCCGGCCCGAACACGTCGAGCATCGGTGCCAGCACGTCGGCCGAGCCGCCATACCGGCGCAGGAAGGGGACCCGGTCCTCGCTGTGCGTGATGTTCATGCCGCCGTGACCCGCCAGGAGGAACTTGCGCGGGACCGACGGCATCCGGTCGTACACCGTCACCGTCACACCCGCCCGGGCCAGCACCTCCGCCGCGATCAGCCCCGCCGGCCCACCACCGACGACGGTCGCCGTGCTCATCAGGCGCGATCCCGGAGCGCGACCGCCGACCTCAGCATCGGTCGAACGTACCAGGCGAGCGGGGACGTCCTACGAGCGCGAACGAGCTCCCCGTCGCGCCGCCTCGCGCACGACCTCTCCTTCGTCGGCGCACACCCGGCGTCCGAGGAGCTGACGGGAGTCGACGTCACGTGACGTGACGTCCTGTGCGCTCACCTCAGGTGCCGGACGAAGAACCTCGCGGCGTCGTCGCCTGCGAACGGGGGGACGCCGGTGTGCCCGCCCATGTTGGCCTGCAACGTCTTCTCCCGGGAGCCGAACGCGTCGAACAGGTCGAGCGCCTGTTGCCGGTCGTTCCCCTCGTCGTCCCACTGCAGCAGGACGTGCACCGGGATCGTGACCCGACGGGCCTCGTCGAGCGTGGCACGGGGCACGAAGCTCCCGGCGTAGAGGCCGGCGGCCACGATGCGCGGTTCGACCAGTGCGAGCCGGACGCCGATGGCGATCACCCCGCCCGAGAACCCGACCGGGCCGCCGATCTCCGGGAGCGACAGGAGGACGTCCAGGGCGGACCGCCATTCCGGGACCGACTGCTCGACCAGCGGGAGGACCAGCCGGTCGACGATCTCGTCGTCGACCGGGTCTCCAGACACGATCGCGCGGCGCAGGTCCGCTCGCGCCTGCTCGGCGTCGGCCGACCGGGGTCGCTCACCGCTGCCGGGGAGCTCGACGGCCGCTGCCGCGAAGCCGTCCTGGGTGGCGCGCCGCGCCCGGCCCAGCAGCCGGGGGTACATCGTGCGCAGACCGCCCGGGTGGCCGAGCAGGACGAGCGGCACGGGCGCGGAGGCCGATGCGGAAGCGGGCGTCCACAGGACACCAGGGATCTCGCCGTGGGTGAGACCGCGCTCGAGGACGCCGTCGTCGAGTCGCTGCTCAGAGGTGAATCGCATGATCGTGCCTTTCGGGAGGCTCGTGAACGGCGCTCCCGGACGATCTACCGCCCGACCATGACTCCGGACAGGAGCACCCCTGTCGATACTGTGCTCACAGATGCCACCTCCTCGTTCGCTTGCACGGCTTCCCAGAAGCTAGCAGTGAACGCCGTGGTCGTCACGACGTTTCGAGGCTCCGTCGTCTGCGAGCCAGAGGACGCATCACGTACTACGCCGCCAAGGCCCGCCCGCCCTCGGCGCGCGCGGTCCGCGACGCCGAGGTGGGCCCGAAACTGCGCACCCTGTGGGACGACAACTACCGCGTCTACGGGGCGCGGAAGTTGTGGAAGGCGGCACGCCGGGCCGGGCAAGACGCGGGCCGTGACCAGGTCGCCCGCCTCATGCGCGACCTCGGGATCCAGGGCGCGGTCAGGACGAAGCGGGTGCGGACCACTCGTCCTGACCCGGCCTCGGCCCGGCACCCGGACCTCGTCAAGCGAGACTTCACCGCCACGGCTCCGAACCAGCTGTGGGTCCCCGACCTGACCTACGTCCCGACCTTCGCCGCCATGGCGTACGTGTGCTTCATCATCGACGCGTTCTCGCGGACGATCGTCGGCTGGCGCGTTGCCGGGCACATGCGCACCGAGATGGTCCTGGACGCGATCGAGATGGCCCGCTGGTCCCGCGGCACCCCATTGACCGGTCTGAGGTGTCACTCGGACGCCGGAGCCCAGTTCACGAGCCTGCGCTACGGCGAGCGGCTCGCGGAGATCGGTGCCACCCCGTCGATCGGGACCGTCGGCGACTCGTACGATAACGCGCTCGCCGAGACCGTCAACGGCTACTACAAGACCGAACTCATCCGCGGACCCGCCAGGTCCGGGCCCTGGCGGACCGTCGAGGACGTCGAGCTCGCGACGCTCGGGTGGGTCCACTGGCACAACCACCAACGGCTGCACGGCTACCTCGGCGACCTGCCACCCGTCGAGTTCGAAGGGAGGTTCTACGCTAAGCAGCAGGGCCACGAAGCCCTGGTCGGAATCAAATGACCAGAGCCTCCATCAGACCCAGGGCGGTTCATTCTGCAATCTAGACTGCACGTCGACAAATGAATGAACGACTCAGACCTGCATGTCGACGAATCGCGAGTAGTGGCCTTGGAATGCGACGGTGATGGTGTCGGTGGGGCCGTTACGGTGCTTGGCGACGATGAGGTCGGCTTCGCCGGCTCGAGGTGATTCCTTTTCGTAGGCATCCTCACGGTGCAGCAGAATCACCATGTCGGCGTCCTGCTCGATACTGTTGTGTACAGCAATACCGTTTGCCACGAAGTTGTGCGTTCCGACGACCGTCGCGTCGAAGACCTGCCGGTCACCGAGCGGCGTGATCTCGACAACCTCGTCCCAGAGCAGGTCGTTGACGGCCTCGATCTCCATCTCGTCCCGCTCGAGGACCTGGGCGATCGCCCCCAGCGCCTGCCCCTCGGCCCCTGGCGCGACCTGCTGACCACCCGCGAGCACGCTCCGAACGTCGTCCCAGACAAGCCGTGGAACATCCGCCTGACGGGTCGTGACAGACCGGGCGCGAAGCAGCAGCTCGTCCGCAGCGGCTTGCATCGGCCCGTCGATCACGACCTCCTGCAGAAGCCGCCGGAGACTGTTCGCGCCCGCAACGTCGAGACGCCATCCACGGCGCGGGATCGTGCTCACGCGCGCAGAGATGCCGAATCGCAGCAGGAGGCGCGAGACGTCGTCGAGAAGTCGACGGTCGCCAGCTTCGAGCGACACGCGGCCGGTTGCCCTCTCGCCGTCGTCCAGCTCGACCTGGGCCCCGACGCTGAGGAGACTGCGGAGGAACAGAGCGATCTGAGCCTTTGGCAGGTGGAAAGCGGTAGGAGGCACGCAGGTCTCGCGTTCCCGCCGTCCCCACAGGACCTCAGCCATCATCGAGACATCTCGGTCGCTCCACTCGCCGTCCGTGAGCTCCGGTCCCGGGACGTGCCTGGGCACCCCGACCCGTGACCCGACCTCGAGCTCGCCGAGCGGGGTCCATCCCTCGTACGTGAGGAACGGGTGGTTCGCCGTCGCCTCGACCTCCTTGCCCGACGCGAGCCGCAGCCGGTACACCGGCTCCACCCCGGTCGGGAAGACGTGCGTGAGGTGCCGGCGCACATACTGCAGGCGCTCATTGAGCGCCCAGACCGGCACATCCGTCGCCCCGAGCGCGAAGAGCTCACCCATCGTCGTCTCGGCACCGGTGTCCGCGCGCAGGATTCGCGTGTCTTCGGTGAGGCAACCCGACTCTCGCAGGTCCGACATCGCGGGCTTCTTGTCCGTCCGCTGCTCGGCGCCACGGTTCAGCTGCGAGATCGCGATGAGCGGCACCTCGAGCTCCTTGGCGAGCAGCTTGAGCGCACGGGAGAACTCGGAGACCTCCTGCTGTCGTGACTCGACACGCTTGCCGGACGTCATGAGCTGGAGGTAGTCGATGACGACGAGCTTGAGGTCGTGCCTCTGCTTGAGCCGCCGGCACTTGGCGCGGATCTCCATCAGCGACATGTTGGGCGAGTCGTCGATGAACAACGGCGCCTCGGAGATCTTGCCCATCGTCGCGGCGAGCTTCTGCCAGTCCTCCTCGCCCATGGACCCGTTGCGCATCTTCTGCAGATGAATTCGCGCTTCGGCGGAGAGCAGTCGCATCGTGATCTCGTTGCGGCTCATCTCGAGCGAGAAGACGACGGACGTCATGTTGTTCTTGATTGACGCCGACCGCGCGATGTCAATGCCTAGGGTCGAGTTGTGCGTAGGAACACCGGCGTGACCCGCGAGGTAGAGGTGCGAGGGGTGCGCGATCTCCACGCAGCGCACCGGGACGGTGGCGACGGATCGCACATCGACGATCTTCCAGGTCGAGCCCTGACGCGCGACCGTGTGCGCGTCACCGCGCAGGATCGACGCGGCGATGGCCTCGGTCGTCCGTACCTCCGCGTCGTCCGGGCTCCCGGTCAGGCTCGTCGCCCACTCGTGCCACGCGTCGGCGACGATCGTCGTGCCGTCGTCGAACACCACCTCGTAGCAGGGACGGCCGGTCATGACCTCGGTGGTGCGCACGACGCGTGTGGGCGTTCCGTCGGCCGCGATGAGCTCGTCGCCCACCTGGACGTCACCCATCGTCGTCCAGCCGGTCGGCGTGGGCAGAGGAGTGTCGAGCGCGAGCGCCTTGCCGATGGCCGGCCGTGCCGCGAGAACGATCATCTGGCCCGGGTGGAGCCCGTTGGTGAGGCGGTCGAGGTCGGCGAAGCCGGTCGGCACGCCGACCATCCCCTCCCCACGGTGGCTGGCCGCCTCGATCTCGTCGACGGTGCCGCCGATGATGTCCGACAGCGGCAGGTAGTCCTCGGTCGTCCGTCGCTCCGTGACGGCGTAGACCTCGGCCTGGGCATTGTTGACGAGGTCGTCGACGTCGCCGCCGTCGGTGGCGTACCCGAGCTGGACGATGCGCGTCCCGGCCTCGACGAGGCGGCGCAGCACGGCCCGCTCGCGCACGATGCGCGCGTAGTACCCGGCGTTCGCGGCCGTGGGCACGCCCGCCATGAGGTCGTGGATGTAGGGGGCGCCGCCGATGCGGCCGAGCTCGCCGCGCTTCTGCAGCTCGGCGACGACGGTGATCGCATCTGCGGGCTCGCCGCGGCCGTAGAGGTCGATGATCGCCTCGTAGACGACCTCGTGCGCGGGCCGGTAGAAGTCGGACCCGCGGATCTGCTCGATGACGTCCGCGATCGCGTCCTTCGACAGGAGCATGCCGCCCAGGACGCTCATCTCCGCCGCCACGTCCTGCGGGGGCGTGCGGTCGAAGCCGGTCGAACCGGATCCCCCGTAGCTCTCCTCGAGCTCGTCGATCGACATGCGCCCCTCGTTCCCCCGGGTCGGTCGACGCCCTGACGGACCCCGACGTCCCGGGCATCGCCCGCGTCGTACACCTGTTCTACAGCGGGCCACCCACATGACTGTCCCGGTGGCCGCACCAAGCTCCGGAACCAGCCCGGACAGGCACGACCCAGCGACACTAGATCCCGCCTCGGGCCCCCGCAAACGAACCTGTGCACACACCGGTGGACAGACGCTCCGTTCCTGTGGACACGCGTCCCCAGCCTGTGCACACCCGGTGGACAAGCATGTGGACAACCAGGGGATCTTCCTGTGTACACGTGCCCGAGAGGGCGGTGACCAGCATGTTCACTACGCTCAGGGTGTGGACGAAAGAAAGTTCGACGACACGCCGACGACACGCCCGGAAAGCTCGCGCGCACCGCGCGCGCCCCGGTCGGCGCTCGACCGGCAGATCGTCGGGCTCGCCCTCCCCGCCCTCGGGGCCCTCGTCGCCGAGCCCCTGTTCGTGCTCGTCGACTCCGCCGTCGTCGGGCACCTCGGCACCGCCGAGCTCGCCGGCCTGTCCCTCGCGTCCACGCTCCTCGTCACGCTCGTCGGCCTGTGCGTCTTCCTCGCCTACGCCACCACGGCAGCGGTGGCCCGTCGCCTCGGGGCGAGCCAGGAGCGCGCAGCTCTCCAGTCCGGCGTCGACGGCCTCTGGCTCGCCCTCGGTCTCGGCGTCGCGCTCACGGCCGTGCTCTGGGCCACCGCACCCTGGGCCGCCGGCGCGATGGGCGGCACGGGCGCCGTCGCGCACCACGCCGTCGTCTACCTGCGGTGGTCCGCGTTCGGCCTGCCCGGGATGCTCCTGGTCCTCGCGTCCACAGGGGTCCTGCGTGGACTGCAGGACACGCGCACGCCCCTGTGGGTCGCGGCCGGCGGGGCGACGTTCAACGCCGTCCTCAACGTCGTCCTCGTCTACGGCGCGGGCCTGGGCATCGCCGGGTCCGGCATCGGCACGGCCGTCGCGCAGACGGCGATGGGTGCAGTCCTCGTGGTCGTGGTCGTCCGCGGTGCCCGACGCCGCGGTGCGTCCGTGCGTCCCGCCGCCGGCGGCATCTGGGCCAACGCGCGCGCCGGCGCCCCCTTGTTCGTCCGGACCCTCTCGCTGCGCCTCGCGATCCTGCTCACCGTGTTCGTCGCCGCCGGCCTCGGCCAGGTCGCCCTCGCCGGGTACCAGGTCGTGGCAGCCGTGTGGGGGCTCGCCGCGTTCGCGCTCGACGCCCTCGCGATCGCCGCGCAGGCGCTCGTCGGGCACGGGCTCGGGTCCGACGATGTCCCCCGCGTCCGCGCTGTCCTGCGCCGCACGTTGCAGTGGGGCGTCGCGGCGGGCGCGCTCATCGGCGTCGTCATGGCTGCGGGCGGATGGTGGTTCGCCCTGCTCTTCACGTCCGACCCCGAGGTCCGCACCGCCGTCGCGCTCGGCATGGCCGTCTGCGGGTTCCTGATGCCGATGGCCGGCTGGGTGTTCGTGCTCGACGGCGTCCTCATCGGTGCCGGCGACGGCCGGTTCCTCGCCTGGGCGGGGATGCTCACGCTCGTCGCGTACGTGCCGGTCGCGCTCGCCGTCCGGCACTGGGCGCCCGACGGCGCGGCCGGGCTCGCGTGGCTCTGGCTCGCCTTCGCCGGGGTGTTCATGGCCGCACGCGCGCTGACGACGGGCCTACGCGCCCGCGGTAACCGCTGGATGGTCACCGGCACCGGCTGACGACGACGGCCCGGCCCCTCCGAGGAGGGACCGGGCCGTCGGGTGCTGCTGGGTACAACAGGTACTGCTCGGATCAGGCAGCGACGACCTTCACCGCGACGGTCGCAGAGACCTCGGGGTGCAGGCGGACGGAGACCGTGAAGTCACCCGTCGACTTGATCGGCTGACCGATCTCGATCTTGCGCTTGTCGACCGAGGCACCGGAGGCGGCGACCGCGGACGCGATGTCCGCCGTCGTCACGGCACCGAAGAGGCGACCGGCGTTGCCGGCCTTCGCCTCGACGACGACCGGCTTGGACTGCAGCGAGTCACGGATCGCCTTCGCGTCGTCGAGCGACGCGATCTCGCGAGCCTTGCGCGCCTTGCGGATCGCAGAGACCTGCGACTCGGCGCCCTTGGACCACGGCGTGGCGAGCTTGCGCGGGACGAGGTAGTTACGGGCGTACCCGTCCTTCACCTCGACGACGTCGCCGGGCTCACCGAGACCGGTGACCTCGTGGGTCAGAATCAGCTTGGCCATGTTCTTCCCCTTCCTCAGCGAGCCGTCGACGTGTACGGCAGCAGGGCCATCTCACGCGCGTTCTTGACGGCACGGGCGATCTGGCGCTGCTCCTGGACGGAGACGCCGGTCACGCGACGCGCACGGATCTTTCCGCGGTCGGAGATGAACTTGCGCAACAGGACGGTGTCCTTGTAGTCGACGGTCTCGATCTTCGCCGACTTCAGCGGGTTGGACTTCTTCTTGGGCTTGCGCACCACAGGCTTGGCCAAGGTGTTGCTCCTCTACAAGGTGCGATCCTCGCGAGCGGCCCGGCGCCGACGGGCGGCGCCGTGCCTACGAGGATGAGTGTGTGTATCTGGGAAAGGCGACCGGTCAGAACGGGGGCTCGTCCGAGAACGAACCGCCCGACGACGCGGGGCCGGCCGTGGCCCACGGGTCGTTGGACTGCTGACCGGCGCCGGAAGCACTGGAACCACCACCGGCGGACGCGCCGCCGAAGCCGCCACCGCCGCCACCGCTGAAGTTGCCGCCACCCGAGCTCTGGGCTCGCGTGACCTTCGCCGTGGCACGTCGGAGCGACGGGCCGACCTCGTCGGCCTGCATCTCGACGACGGTGCGCTTCTCCCCCTCGCGAGTCTCGTACGACCGCTGGACGAGTCGGCCCTGCACGATGACGCGCATGCCCTTCGTCAGCGACTCGGCGACGTTCTCCGCGGCCTCGCGCCAGATCGAGCAGCGCATGAACAGGGTGTCCCCGTCCTTCCACTCGTTCGTCTGACGGTCGAAGGTCCGCGGCGTCGACGCCACCGTGAAACTGGCCACCGCCGCACCCGAGGGGGTGAAGCGCAGCTCCGGGTCAGCGGTCAGATTGCCGATCACCGTGATGACGGTGTCACCTGCCATGCCAGCTCCTTGAATCGGTGTGTGTCGTCGTGCCGCTCGTACGAGCTCCGCGTCGGTTCATCCCACCACGCAGCACCCACACGCGCGAGGGCGTGCAGATCCCACGTGGACCGGGAGGTTCCGAACGGGGGTGGGGAGGCTCAGCGAGCGTCCGTGCGCAGGATCTTGGTACGCAGCACGACCTCGTTCAGGCCGAGCTGGCGGTCCAGCTCCTTGGAGGTGTCCGACGTGGACGTGAAGTTCACGACCGCGTAGATGCCCTCGGACTTCTTGTTGATGTCGTACGCCAACCGGCGACGACCCCAGATGTCCACCTTGTCGACGTTTCCGCCGTCGGTCTTGATGACCGACAGGTACTTGTCGAGCGACGGGGCGACGGTGCGCTCCTCGATCTCAGGGTCGAGGATGATCATCAGTTCGTACTGGCGCATGCGGGTAACCCACCTCCTCTGGTCTTCACGGCCACGGTCTTTCCGTGGCAGGAGGGCTCGTGCAGCGCTCGCGCGCTGCACACATGCCTGCTGCCCGACGACGCGTGGTGCCCGAGTTGGGCACGCGGCGTCACAGGCAGCAGTCCCCCAGGGTACCCGCAGGACGCGGGGCCGGGGAAATCTCTGTGGACAACGGCGATCGAGCCGTCAGCCGTTCCCGCCGCCGCCACCACCACCGCCGGGGTTGCCGCCGCCGCCGTCGTCGCCACCGCCGTCGTCGCCACCGCCGTCGTCCGTCGGTGGGTCGGTCGGCTCCGTCGGCGGGTCCGTCGGCTCGGTCGGTTCCTCCGTCGGCTGGGTCGCCGGGTCAGGGCCCTTCGACACGACGAGAGCGATCGTCGAGTTCGGTGGGACTGCTGCCCCCGCCTGTCCGGCGCTGATGACGATCCCGCGGGGCTGGTCCGAGAACTCCTCGGTCACCTGCGCGCGCAGGCCCAGCGCACCGAGCGCGGCGCGCGCGTCGTCGACGCTCCGGCCCACGAGGTCGCCCGGGACCGTCACGTTCTGCGGCTCCTCCTGCGTCGGCTCCTCGGTCGGCTCCTCGGTGGTCGGCTCCTCGGTCGGCTCCTGCGTCTGCGGCTCCTGCGTCTGCACCGGCTGAGACGGCACATACTCGGGGAAGTCCTCGACGGGCATGCCGTCCATCGCGGCCCCCATGTACTGGGTCCACGCCGCGACCGGCCAGGTGCCACCGGTCATGGTCTCCCCAGCGCGGGCCCAGTCGCCGAACGGGGTGATCTGCTCCTGGGCGCCGTCCTCGCCGGACTGGTAGAGCCCGACGACGGTCGCGAGCTGCGGTGCGTAACCGGCGAACCAGGCCGACTTGTTCTCGTTCGAGGAACCGGTCTTGCCGGCGAGCGGGCGGCCGAGCTCCTTGGCCGGCTCACCCGAACCGCGCTCGACGACCTGCGTCATCGCGTACGTCGCCGCGGCCATGTCGTCCTTCTCGAACACGCGCTCGCGGTCGTCAGATCCGGGCCCCTCGCTGACGAGGCTGCCGTCGAGCTTCTCGACCTTGGCGACGATGTGGGGCGTGGACTTCATGCCCTGCGCGGCGAACGTCGCGTAGGCGTTCGCGAGCTCGAGCGGCTTGACCGTCGCGGTCCCGAGCACGTTCGCGGCGTTGTTCTTGACCTCCGACGTGATGCCCGCGCGCTTCGCGACCTCGGCGGTCTTCTCGGGGCCGTCCTCGATGTTGAGCTCGGCGTAGACCGTGTTGACGGAGTTCGCGGTAGCGGTGGCGAGGTCGATGTTCCCCCAGCTCACGCCGCTGCCGGCACCGAAGTTCGGGACGGTCCAGTCCTCGCCGTTGTCCGCGTCCGGGAAGGTCCGCGGCGAGTTGCCGTCGAAGCGCTCCTCGAGGGTGTGGCCGGCCTCGAGCGCGGCGACGAGGGTGAACGGCTTGAACGTCGATCCACCCTGCGCGGCGCCCATCGTCGAGTTGTTGTACGACTGCTCGAGGTAGTCCGCACCCCCGTACAGGGCGCGGATGGATCCGTCGGCCGGGTCGATGGACACGAGCCCGACGCGCGCGTTCTTCGACGCCGGGTTCGCGTCGTCCTTCTCGGTGCGCGGGACGGACTCGGCAGCCGCGACGGCCGCCTTCTGCATCGCGGGGTCGATGGTCGTCGTGACCTTGTACCCCTTCTGGTCGAGGTCCTGCTCGCTGATCCCCTGGTCCACGAGCTCCTGGCGCACCATCGCGAGCAGGTAGCCGGTGGGACCGGAGTAGCGGTTGGACTTCTTGTACTCCTTGGCCTCGGGGAACCCCTCGGCGGTGGCGGCGTCGTACTCGGCCTTCGTGACGTAGCCGTCGGCGTACATCTGCTTCAGCGTGCGCCCCCAGCGGTGCGTCGCCTGGTCCAGGTTGGCGGCGGGGTCCCAGTTGGTCGGGTTGGGGATGATCCCGGCGATCATGGCGGACTGCGAGGCCGTGAGGTCCTTCGCGTCCACGCCGTAGTAGGCCTGGGCGGCCGCCTGGATGCCGTACGCACCGCGGCCGAAGTAGATCGTGTTGAGGTAGTTCCCCAGCACGACCTCCTTGTCCTGCTCCTGGCCGATCTTCAGCGCGAGGACGGCCTCCTTGAACTTGCCGACGTAGTCCGTCGTCGTGTCGAGGTAGTACCGCTCGACGTACTGCTGCGTCAGGGTCGAGGCACCCTGGGTGTCCCCGCCGGTGACGTTGTTGAGGAAGGCGCGGCCGATGCCCTTGATGTCGACGCCGGAGTTGGTCCAGAACGTCTGGTCCTCCGAGGCGACGACGGCGTTGCCGACGTACTCCGGCAGGGTGTCGTACTCGACGAGCTCGCGGTTCTCGACAGCGAACTTGCCCATCTCGGAGCCGTCCCCCCAGTAGACCGTGGTCGTCTGGTTGTCGATGTCCGGGAGCGCCGTGGGGACGTCGGTCGTGTAGTACGCGGCGACGAGGACGCCCGCGACGAGCGCGATCCCGCCGAGCATCGTCCCGACGACGACCCGCCACGACGGGAGCCAGCGGCGGAAGCCGGTGACGCGCGACCGCGGGTAGTCGAAGAAGCGTCGGCGACCGCGTGCGGTCGTCCGTCCCTTCGTCCTCGTGGATCGCGCCACGGTCAACCTTCCTCTGGGGGGCAAGATGCAGCTCAAGATGTGGGTCTCGGTCGCGGGCAGGAGCGCACACGGCGGACCACCCTGAACAATAGGGCGTCCGCCTCGCGGGACAAGGGCCGACGGCGACACCCGCCGGGTTCGTGCCCCATTGATTCGCCCGGGCGTCCCGGGTCCTTCACAACTCACCCCGCACGCGCCGTCGGGCCGTGGTCCACGTCACGCCACGCACCGCCGCAGACGCCCTCCCGGCGAGGCACGTTGCGCGACACATCGAGACGATCTAACCTTCCGATGTATCGACTCGATACATCGAGTGTTGTCGGGTCACGGTTGAGTCTTCAAGGACGGGCAGGAGGTGGGATCGTGCGGAGCCGCACACCGGTGCTGGAGACCGCGATCCTCGGCCTGCTCAACGAGTCGCCGCTGCACGGGTACGAGCTGCGCAAGCGGCTGAACCTCATGCTCGGCTCGTTCCGCGCCCTGTCCTACGGCTCGCTGTACCCCGCGCTCAAGTCGCTGGTCGCCCGCGGGCTGATCACCGGCAGCGAGCAGTCGGCGTCGTCGTCCACGGCACCCGTCCCGCCCCTGTCGGGGCGGCGCGCGCGGATCGTCTACGAGCTGACGGCCGACGGCAAGGAACAGCTCCAGAGCGTGCTGGCCTCCTCCGGGCCCGCCGCATGGGAGGACGAAAGCTTCGACGTCCGGTTCGCGTTCTTCGCGCAGACCGACGCCGAGACCCGCATCCGCATCCTCGAGGGCCGGCGTACCCGGCTCACGGAGAGGCTGGAGGCGGTCAGGGAGTCCGCGGCCCGCACTCGCGAGCGGCTCGACGAGTACACGCTCGAGCTGCAGCGCCACGGACTCGAGCAGGTCGAGCGCGAGGTGCGCTGGCTCGACGGTCTCATCATCACCGAGCGCGACCGCTCCTTCGGGCATCCCCGGGGCAGCAGCCGCGCACGACCCAGCAGCACCCCGCATCCTGCGGACACACCAGAGCAGGAGCCCGACGGCGCACGGCGTCCCGAGGACCCTGGAACTTCGAGAACCAAGGAGCGAGGATGACTTCCATCCGCGTCGCCATCGTCGGCGTAGGGAACTGCGCATCGTCCCTCGTCCAGGGCGTGCACTACTACCGTGACGCCGACCCGTCGAGCACCGTCCCCGGGCTCATGCACGTCCAGTTCGGTGACTACCACGTGTCGAGCCTCGAGTTCGTCGCGGCGTTCGACGTCGACGCGAAGAAGGTCGGCTTCGACCTCTCCGAGGCGATCAACGCGTCGGAGAACAACACGATCAAGATCGCGGACGTCCCGCCGCTCGGCGTGACCGTCCAGCGCGGCCCGACGCTCGACGGCATCGGCAAGTACTACCGCGAGACCATCGAGGAGTCGGACGCCGAGGCGGTCGACGTCGTCGCCGCTCTGCGCGAGACCCGCGCCGACGTGCTCGTGTGCTACCTGCCCGTCGGGTCGGAGGCCGCCGCGAAGTTCTACGCGCAGTGCGCCATCGATGCGGGCGTGGCGTTCGTCAACGCCCTCCCCGTGTTCATCGCGTCCGACCCGGAGTGGGCCGCGAAGTTCGAGGAGGCCGGCGTGCCGATCGTCGGCGACGACATCAAGTCGCAGGTCGGCGCCACGATCACGCACCGCGTGCTCGCGAAGCTGTTCGAGGACCGCGGTGTCGTGCTGGACCGCACGTACCAGCTGAACGTCGGCGGCAACATGGACTTCAAGAACATGCTCGAGCGCGAGCGCCTGGAGTCCAAGAAGGTCTCCAAGACGCAGGCCGTGACGTCCAACCTCACCGGCGCACTCGCCGGCAAGACGGAGGACCGCAACGTCCACATCGGCCCGTCGGACTACGTCGCCTGGCTCGACGACCGCAAGTGGGCGTACGTGCGCCTCGAGGGTCGCGCGTTCGGCGAGGTCCCGCTGAACCTGGAGTACAAGCTCGAGGTCTGGGACTCCCCCAACTCGGCCGGCATCATCATCGACGCCGTGCGCGCCGCAAAGATCGCCAAGGACCGCGGCGTCGGTGGCCCGATCCTCTCGGCGTCGACGTACTTCATGAAGTCCCCGCCGGTCCAGATGGAGGACACGAAGGGCCGGGCTCAGCTGGAGGCCTTCATCGCCGGTGACGTGGAGCGCTGAGCCGGAGCGAAGCAGAGGTCGAGGGCCCGGCATGTTTTTCGCCGGGCCCTCGGCCGTTGCGGAGCGCAGGCTCGGCGCGACCATGGAACGGGAGCGCTGAGCCGGAGCGAAGCAGAGGTCGAGGGCCCGGCATGTTTTTCGCCGGGCCCTCGGCCGTTGCGGAGCGCAGGCTCGGCGCGACCATGGAACGGGAGCGCTGAGCCGGAGCGAAGCAGAGGTCGAGGGCCCGGCATGTTTTTCGCCGGGCCCTCGGCCGTTGCGGAGCGCAGGCTCGGCGCGACCATGGAACGGGAGCGCTGAGCCGGAGCGAAGCAGAGGTCGAGGGCCCGGCATGTTTTTCGCCGGGCCCTCGGCCGTTGCGGAGCGCAGGCTCGGCGCGACCATGGAACGGGAGCGCTGAGCCGGAGCGGAGCAGAGGTCGAGGGCCCGGCATGTTCTTCGGCCCGGCATGTTTTCGCCGGGCCCTCGGCCGTTGCGGAGCGCTGAGCCGGAACGCTGACCTGCCGAGGTAGTACCGCGGTCCACGAGCGCTCAGGCGTCCCGACGACGGCGCGCCAGGAGCAGCGCGACGGCTCCGAGCCCGAGGAGCAGCAGGGACAGGGCAGCGATGCCGCCGACCTGGGCGCCGGTCGCGGGCAGGTCGGGCGTCGGCGGTGTCGGGGTGGGCGTGACGGGGGGCGTGGGGGTGTCCGGCGGCTCGTCGGGCACGATCTCGTTGGTGACTCCGACGACCTGCAGGACGCCGTCCGCGTCGCCCTCGCCGGTGAGCGTGACGGTCCCGCTGATGACGGGCTCGTTCCACGAGCCGCCGTCGACGTCGGTCGGCGCGTCCTCGGTGACCGTGCACTCGGTGCCGATGGGCAGGTCGTCCGCGATGGTCGCCGTCGTCTGCCCGGCCTCGAGCGTCCATGTGCCCGACGTCGCGGTCCCCTCGGGGTCGACGCAGTCCCAGGTGCCGGTGTAGGTCGTGTCCGTGGGGACGAGGCCGCCGTCGTCGTCGAGCGTCTTGGCGATCGAGAACCCGGCCGCCGCGGGCGTGAACTCGTTGCTCACGGTGACTGCGGGCAGCTCGACGACCTCGGAGCCGTCGCCGGCGGCAGGCAGCGTCACGGGTGGCGAGACGACGGGTTCCTCCCACGTCCCGGCCGGCACGTCGGCGGGCGGGTCCTCGGTCACGGTGCACACCGAGCCGACGGGCAGGTCGTCCGCGATGACCGACGACGTCGAGCCGGCTGTGAGCGACCAGGTGCCGTCGGTCGTGTCCCCGCTCGGGAAGACGCACTCCCACGTGCCCGTGTAGGTGGTGCCCGCGGGCACGAGGCCGAGGTCGTCGGTGAGCTCCTTGGTGATCTCGAATCCGGTCGCGAGCGGCGTGAGGACGTTGTCGACGGTCACGAGCGGGATCGGGTCGTCGTTGGCCGCGACGCCCAGCGTGACGTCGTCGGCGATCGTCGCGGTCTCCCACGTCCCGCCCGGGACGTCCGGTGGCACGTCCTCGGTCACGCTGCACACGGCGTCGACGGGCGCGTCGTCGGCGAGGACCGCGCTGGTCTCGCCGGCCTCGAGCTCCCAGGTGCCCGACGACTCGGTCCCGTCCGGGGCGATGCACTCCCACCCGCCGGTGAAGACGGTGCCGTCCGGCACGACCGCCTCGGGGTCGTCCAGGTTCTTGACGATCTGGAAGCCGGTGGAGTCGGGCACGACCTCGTTGGTCACGTCGACCACCGGGACTTCCGGGTCGTCCCCGGCGACGATGACCACCGTGCCGCTTACGACCGGGTCCTCCCAGGTGCCGTCGTCGACGTCGACGGGCGCGTCCTCCGTCACGGTGCACTCGGCGCCGATCGGCATGTCCGTCGCGACGGTCACGGTCTCTCCGGCCGTGACGGCCCACGTGCCGCTGCCGATCACGTCCCCGCCGGCGGGGTACGTGCACGACCACTCGCCGGTGAAGGTCGGCGACGGGTCGACGATCCCCTCGTCGTCCACGAGCTCCTTGGTGATCTGGAAGCCCGAGGACGGCACGGGCGTGTTGGTGACGGTGACGAGATTGGTGGCGTCACCGCCGTCGAGCAGCAGCCAGCCGTCATCGCCAGGCTCGGGGTCGTACGACACCTCGAAGCCCGGGTCCGCCTGCTCGGTGATCTGCACCTGGGTCCCCGCCGGGAAGATCGCGGGAGCCTCGGGAAGGGTGGCGGTGTCGCCGTCCGCGAGAGTGACCGTCGCGTACGGGGAGTCACCGAGCGGGTCGCCGCGGAAGTCGCGGGCCTCGACGTCGATCGTGAACTCCTGGTCCGGGTCGACCCACAGGTCGTCCGGGTTGTCGACGACCTTGGTCACCGACAGCTCGACGTCGGCGACGAGGCCCGCGTCGAGGTCGGGGTCGTTCTCCCCGGGGCTGCCCGCGGTGTAGGCCACCGTGCCGGTCGTGGGGTCGTCCGCGACGACCGCGTCCGAGTCGACGGCGTCGGGTGCGACGCCGGTGGAGTCCGCGTCGGGCGTCGTGTAGGCGACCTCGCTCCACGGCACGGTCCCGAACCGGTCGTCGCCGTCGAACAGGGTCCCCGTCGTCGGGATGACGAACGCGACCTCGTAGTCGCCGCCTCCGGGGTCGAAGCCCTCGACGTCGACGGTCGAGAAGTAGTACTGACCGTTCGCGTCGGTCGTGGTGGTCGCGAGCACGGTGCCGTCGGTGCCGAGCAGGTTCACCGTGACGCCCGGCACGGGCGGCTCGTCGGCGTCCTGGACGCCGTCCTGGTCGGCGTCGAACCAGACGACGTTGCCGATCTGGAGCGGAGCCTCGGCGAGCAGGGTCGCGACGTCGCTCAGGCCGCCCGCCTTGGTCAGGGCCCCCGTGAGCGTCTCGTCCTGGACGACGCGGCCGCGCTGGGGCGCTCCGGCGCTCGTGTCGAACCAGGTGAAGCCGTTGGTGCGGAACTCCACCGCGGTGTCGAACGCCGTGCTCAGCACCTGGTCCGCGCCGGGCAGTGTCGTGAGTCCGCCCGTCGTGTTCTCGTGGTGGAGCCGCTGCTCGGGCACGGCGAAGGTGTTGAGGTCGTCGAAGAACTCGCCGCCGTCGGGCCCCTCGAGGTTGTCGACCCCGGTCCCCGGTGCCCCGTCGAGCGAACCGTTCGACTCGAGCGTGAAGGTCCCGTCCCCCGCCGGTGCAGCGGCCAGGATGTCTCCCTGGCTGTACCCCTCGTACCCGGAGAGCAGCGTGGTCCCGTCCGGACCCATGTCGAAGTTGCCGGCCTGGAGCGAGAACCGGTCCTGCATCCCGACGACGAGCGTCCCGTCGGCCGCGACCCGCAGCGAGCTCACGGTGGGCTGTGCCCAGCCGATCCCCGCGGTGGCCGGGCCGGAGATACCCATGAGGTCCGGCCCGAAGACGAACGTCCCGTCTCCCTGCGGTTCGATCCACGGGTGCCAGTGGCAGAAGCGGAGCTGACGCTGGTCCCCGCCGCCCGGCGTCCCGCACGCGACGCCCCACACGAGCCCGCGCTGGAAGCCCAGGTCGAACCCGAGGACCTCGCTGCCCGCGCCCGCGAGCGCCGACACGTCGGCCTCGTCGGCGGCACGCACGACCGCGCGCGACTCGGACACGAACCACTCGTCGTCGTCCACGGGAGCGTCGGCGGGTGGCGGCTGCTCGCCGGCGGACGCGTTCTCGACGTACCCCACGTACACGCGGCCGCGCTGGACGGACACGGCCCAGGGCCGGTCGTCCGCGCCGAGGCCGAGGTCCTGGCTGCCGAGGTACGACGGCGTGTCCCCGGAGATGTCGATCAGCTCGAGGCGCTTCTGCGTGAGGTTCATGACGTAGAGGGTCGACTGGTCGGTGGAGATCGCCATGCTGCCCAGGCCGATCGCGCCCGCGACGTCGTAGGCGTCCGGGTCCTCGGTCTGGGAGTTGAACGCGACGAGGTTGCGGCCGGCGGCAGTGAGGTCGATGCCGTCGGGGTTGAGGTCGACGTCGCCCTGCCCGTCGAGGTCGAACCACGCCTCCACGGCGCCCGGTGTCCCGAGCGCGCCGGTCTCGGGGTCGATCACGTCGGGGACGCGGTAGATGCCGCCGAGGCCTAGGGGGCCGAGGTCGACGTGCCGCTTGAGCACCGCGGCGGAGAACAGGTCGCCAGTCGCGGGCTGGGTCGCCATGCCCCACACGCCGCCGGTCTGGTCCACGGTCGCGAGGACGGTCCGGCTCTCCGCGAGGTCCGCGCCGTTGAAGGCGGGGGCGCTGCCCGCGGACGTCGGGCCGGTGAGCCACGGGAACGTCACGATGGACGGTTGCCCGATGATCTGGGGCTCGTCGTGCGCGCCCGAGTAGTGGATGGCGGTGGCCACGGGCGTGTCCGCGCCGGTGAGGGCGTACTCGCCGGGGACGTCCACACCGAACGTGACGGCGGTGTCGCCGATGTCGACGAGCTGGACGTTGCTCGCGCTGACCGGGTCGGCGCCCGCGTCTGCCTCGAGGACGGAGAACGACGGCTCGTACCCCGTGGGCAGCCCGGTGTACTGCACGCGCAGCTGCGTGGTCCGGGCCCCGTCGATGTCGAGCGTGTACGTACCGTCTGCCCCGGTGACGGTGGTGCCGACCGCGTCCTCGTCCGCGTCGTAGGCCGTGACCGTGATCCCGGCGACCCCGCGCTCGCGCGGCAGGCCGGTGGCGTCGGTGCCGGTGGGTGGCGGGTCGTACGTGCCGTCGGAGTCGAGGTCCTGGAAGACGGTTCCTGTGACGGTGCCGGTCTCGTCCCCCGCGCCCAGGGCAGCGGGCGGCGTCAGGAGGCTGAGGCTCGCGACACCGGCGAGGATCGCAGCGGCTCCCCCCGCGCTGAGGCGTCGACGCACTCGTGCTCCCCTCGTCCGTCCCCCGCCGTCTGGCAGTCTGCCGCGCGCTGTCAGCCCGGGCAACAGGTGCGCGCGAATGTCACCTGCGCGTGACCTGGCTGCGGAGCACGCCCGCGGGGAGGCCCGGGTCCCGTGCGCTACCCGCGCAGGGCGGCCCCGAGCGGACGCTCGGCGTCGTACCCGGGGAGCACGAGGAACGTGCCGCTCGCGGTCGTGCGTGCGAGCGCGGTGAGGGCGTCGCCCTCGTCGAGCCGTTGCTGGGTGCGCACGAACGTGTCGAGCTCGCGGTGGAACGCGACGAACACGAGGCCGGTCTCGGCCCCCGTGAACGAGTAGCTACGACGCAGCATGAGCGTGTCGAGCCCGGCGGGCAGCGGGTGGGCGCGTCGTACGTGCGCGTCGACACCGATCGCGTAGCGGCCGGTGTCGTCCTTGGCACGCAGGTCGGGGTCGTCGAGCGCGGTGCCGCCGCTGAGCGGCTCGCCCCCGGCTCGGCGCCGGCCCACCGCCTCCTCCTGCGCGGCGACCGGCAGCGCGGTGAACGCGTTGACGTCGAACGGCATGACCCGCACGACGGCGACCGTCGCACCCTCCATCCCCGGCCGCACGGCGTCGTCCCACCACACGGCCGCCTCGAGCTCCTCGTCCCCGCGCGGGACGCTCAGCCCGTCGCGGAACCCGGTGAGGTTGCGGTTGCCCGGACCGGCGAGCGGGCCGCGGAATCCTGGCGCGGACCACCGCACGTGCGCCCTCTCGTCTGCGGGGCCGGACGCGCGCGCGACCTCGGCCGCCAGCACCTGTCCCGCGAGTGCGACGACCGCGTCCTCGTCGGAACGCACCAGGAGCAGCAGGTCACCGCCCGTGCGCCGCTCCGTGAGGTCGTCGCTCGTGAAGGCGGGCAGCTCGTCCGCTCCCGGCCCCGTCCCGAGCGTCGCGACGACGACGCGCGGCCCCAGCCCCACCGTGACCGTCAGTCCCGCGGGGTCGAGACCCGCCAGGCCGGCGTGGTCCCCGGCCGCGAGCGCCGCGATCGTCTCCCCCAGCCCGGCGAGGAGCTCGGCGAGAGGATCGGGGTGCAGCGCGACGTCGTCGGGCAGATCGAGGACGAGCGTCTCCGCGCTGCGCTGGGTGGGGTCCGGGACGGCGACGCCCGCCTGGTGGACCCCGTACGGGGACGTGCCCGACGAGGTCCCGCCCGTCCCGCCCGACGGCGCGGTCGCGGGGTCGGTCCCACGGTCGGAACCGGCGACGACGACCCCCGCACCGACCGCGGTACCGGCGGCACCCGAGGTCAGGAGCCCCGCGACGAACGCTCGGCGGCTCGGCCCGGGCGGACGCTCGGCACGCTGCGGACCGGGCGAGGGTTGCGCCTCGTCCTCACGTGGCTCGACCATGGTCCGAGGGTAGTGTGCGGCGCATGCGACGCCCCCCGCGCCTGGCGGCTCCCGCGCTCGCGCTCGTCGTCGCGTGCGTGGGCGTCCTCGCGGCGTGCACGGGTGAGAGCGGCGCAGACGCCGCCGACACGCTCACCGTCTCCGCGGGCGCCTCGATCCAGGACGCCGTGGACCGCGTGGCCGAGGGTGGGACGGTCGAGGTCGAGCCCGGGACGTACGAGGAGTCGGTGCAGGTCACCACGCCGGGCGTGACGCTGCGCGGGACTGACCGGGACGGCGTCGTGATCGACGGCGGCGGGCTGCGCCCGAACGGGGTCGTGGTCACCGCGCCGGGCGTGAGCGTCGAGAACCTGACCGTGCGGAACCACACGCTCAACGGCGTGCTCGTCACGGGCCTCGCGGACGAGACGGGCGGGCTCGCGCGCGGCAGCGACGGGTACACGCGCCTCGACCCGGACGCGAACCCCCCGCTGCAGGGGTTCGCGGTGCGGTACGTGACGGCGTCGAACAACGGTCTGTACGGCGTCTACGCGTTCGACGCGCAGGACGGGGTCGTCGAGCAGAGCTACGCGTCGGGGCACGCGGACTCGGGGTTCTACGTCGGGCAGTGCCAGGAGTGCCGGATCGTGGTGCGCGACAACGTCGCGGAGGCCAACGCCGTCGGGTACGAGCAGACGAACGCGAGCGCGCCCGTGGTCGTGACGGGCAACCGCTTCGCGGGGAACCGCGTGGGTGCGGCGCTCATGTCGGACTACCAGGAGGCGTTCGTGCCGCAGCGCGGCACGACGTTCGCGGGCAACGTCGTGTCCGGCAACGCGAACCCCGACACGCCCGCGCAGGCGGACGGAGCGTTCGGTCTCGGTGTCGTCGTGTCCGGCGGGCAGGACGACGTGCTCGCCCGCAACCGGGTCGGGCAGAACCCGCTCGCCGGAGTGCTGATCGGGTCCGTGGAGGACGTCGCCCCCGACGGGAACCGGGTCGAGGGGAACGTCCTCGACGGCAACGGTGTCGACCTGGCCTACACCGCGAGCGAGCGCGCCCCGGGGGCCGGGCTGTGCGCCGTCGGGAACGAGCTGGCCACGACGTCGCCGGACGGGCTGCTGGACGGGTGGTCGTGCGACGACGGCGGCAGCACCCGCGCCGCGGGCGTCGCCCTGACCGGGGAAGCCGCCCCGCCGGGGATCTCGTTCCGCGACGTCGCCCCACCCCCTGCGCAGCCCTCCGTGCCCGACGCCGCGGGGCCGGCAGGGCCCGACGCCCCGGTCTGGTCCGCCCCGGGGTGGACGGACAGGCAGTGGCAGGAGGTCGAGGCGCTCGCCGACGCGGCCGAGGTCCCGGCGGCCGATCTCCTCGCGGACCGGGGACGCGCGTGAGCGGCGCCGGCCGCGGGACGCCGACCCGACGCACCCGCGTCCTGCTGCTGACCCTCCTGGCCGTCACCGTGGCGGCGGTCGCGGCAGTCGTCGTCGTGCTCGTGTCGCGCGGCGGTGAGACCGACGCGCGACCGGTGACCACGGAGGAGGCCGAGCGGCTCGCGGTCGCGCGGTTCGGCGCGTGGGAGACGCAGCTCGTCGACCTCGCGATGACCGTCCCCGTCGAGGACCAGACCCTGCACGTCACGGGACGCGTCGACCTGCGCGACCACGCCGGGTACGCGGTCGTCGAGACCGGCGATGACCCGCCCCGGCACGCGCTGCTGCAGTGGACGCTGGAGGGCAAGGGCGTGCGGGAGACCTCGGGCGAGGAGCCGCCCGCAGAGCTGCCCGACGACGGGTGGCAGGTCGCGGCCATGGCCCCCGGCGACCCTCTCGACACCGCGCTGCGGCTCGCGCTCAACCTCGGATCCGACCGCCCCGAGAACCCCGTGCTGCTGCGGCAGAACGGGGCGCGGTGGGTCGGGACCACGGAGGTGGACGGACCGGACGGACCGCAGCAGGTCGACGTCTTCACCGGGCCCGGGCCCGACGGCGGGCCCAGCGACCTCGTGCGCTACGCCGTCGACGACGCGGGGACGCTCCACCGCGTCGACGCAGACACGGGCCAGGACGCACCGCTCGTCATCGAGCTCTCCCCCGCGGACCGCGACGAACCCGTGCCGGTCCTGCCCGACCTCGCTGCCCCGTAACCTTGACGCCGTGGGTGTGATCTCGGAGCTACGGGCGCTGCTGCGCCTGGAGGGCTTCCGCAAGCTGTTCGCCGTCCGGCTGGTGTCGCAGGCGGGCGACGGCATGTTCCAGGTCGGCCTCGCGTCCCTGCTGTTCTTCTCCCCCGAGTCGCAGGGCACCGCGACGGCGATCGCCGGAGCGTTCGCGGTGATGCTCGCGCCGTTCACGATCGTCGGGCCGTTCGCGGGCGTGTTCCTCGACCGGTGGCAGCGCCGCCAGGTGCTCGTGTGGGGCAACGCGGTGCGGGTCGTGCTGGCGCTGGGGATGGCGGGCATGATGCTGGCCGGCGGCGTGAGCGGCTGGATCTACGCGATCGGTCTCGCAGCCCTGTCGGTGAACCGCTTCCTGCTCGCCGGGCTCTCCGCGGGGCTGCCGCGCGTCGTCGACGGCCCGCTGCTGCTCACCGCGAACTCCCTCACACCCACGCTCGGCGCGGGCGCGGCGTTCGTCGGCGGCGGCATCGGGTTCCTGCTGGGCCTCACGTTCGAGCCCGGGCGCGTCAAGGACTCGTCCGCGCTCGTGTGCGCGGGGATCGTGTTCGGCCTCGCGTCGCTCCTGGCGCTGCGGCTCGGCCGCACGCGCCTCGGGCCCGAGCGGCCCGCCGAGTCCGCCATCACGAGCGAGATCGCCAAGGTCGCCCGCGGGCTCGTCGACGGTGCGCGCTACCTCGTCGCGCGACGCACCCCCGGCCAGGCGCTCCTCGCCATGGCCGCGCACCGCTTCCTCTACGGCGTCGTGTTCATCGCGTCCATCCTCATGTCCCGCAACCTGCTCGACCCCGGCAACCAGGACGCCGGCCTCGCGACCTTCGCCGTCGTCATCGGGCTGACAGGGGTCGGCGGGGCGGGCGCCGTCGTGCTGACGCCCACGCTCTCCCGGTACACCGGCCCGCAGGTGTGGATCGCGATCATGCTGCTGCTCGCTGCCGCGAGCCAGCTCCTGTTCCTCACCGAGCCCACGCGCGTCGTCGTGTACGTCGGCGCCGCACTCCTCGGTCTCGCCGCCCAAGGCACCAAGATCGCCGTCGACACGATCGTGCAGCGCGACACCGACGACGCCTACCGCGGCCGCGCCTTCGCCTTCTACGACGTCCTGTACAACGCGGCGTTCGTCGGAGCCGCCGCGCTCGCGGCGTTCACGCTCCCGGACGAGGGCTGGTCCCGCGGCGTGTTCGTCGCGCTCGCCGTGGCCTACGTCGTCGCCGCGGTCCTCATGTGGTCACGCGGGGCGCGGAGCGCCACGCCCGTCGGCCCCCTGCCCGACGACGTCCCCGCGCCAGCCAGCGCGTCCGATCCTGGTACTTTGTCGCCCTCGTCCTGACCTGAGGAGCACCGTGCCGCTGCGCCACCTCGTCCGTTCCGCCTGCGCCGTCGTCGTCGCGGCGTCGCTCGCCGTCCCCGCCTCCGCCGTCGCGAACCCGCTCACGACGACCGCCTCGGCGGTGGCGGCGGACCAGGCCACCGCACTCCCGGCGATCGAGCACGTCGAGACGACGTCGGGCCAGGAGGCGTACTTCGCCCCCGAGCCACCCCTGTACGGCACCCGCGCGTGGGAGTACAGCGCCGACGGCGGGACGACGTGGGCCGTGCTCGCCGGCAAGACCTCCGGGTACCTCACGATCACGGCCGTGACCGCGCGCGACGGCTGGCAGGTGCGGCAGCGCGCGACGTCCGGTGGCACGACCACCTACTCCGCGCCAGCGTGGCTCCGGGTGCACTCGACGGTGAAGGACCCGTTCCCGCAGTCCAGCGCGGGAACGGCCTTTGCCCTCACGTCCGGTTGGGCCGTCGCCGCACGGTCCGGCTCGACCACCTCGACGGGGGTCCTCGGCAGAGTCCGGCTCACCAAGGTCGACCGGACAGCCACGGTCTCGGACCTGCAGGTCTCCTACCGCGACTCCTCGGGCACCTGGACCCCCGGCACGATCCGCAAGGACCGCGTCGCAGGCGCCGTCGTCGACGTCACCGTCTCCTCCAAGACCTCCGCGGCCACCCGGGCCGCGCGTACCGGCGACGTCTGGAAGATCGTCGACACCGTCACCGGTGAGACCGAGTACTTCGCGGCGACGACCGACCGACCGGCCATGCGGCAGCCGGCGCTCGAGGTGCCGCGTCCGCTGCTTGCTGCCCAGATCGGCGAGGGCCTACTCCAGACGACCGGCGGCTACGCCCGCGCCGGGGACCTCATGCGTTTCGAGACCCGCAACCACCGGCGCCTCGGCGACGCGTCCGTACGGTGGGAGCTTCGCCCTCGCCACGAGTACGGCGAGACCTGGCAGGACCTCGGCCGTACCGGCACCTCGACCACGCTCCGCGCATCGTCGGCCCGCGACGGCGCATCTTTGCGTGCCGTGATCCGGTCGAACGGCTACGTGCAGTACCAACCCGTCAGCCTGCAGATCCGCTCGACGCTCGCCGACCCGTACGCGCTCGACCCCCAGCACGGGATCACTCTCCAGCTCGCCTGGAGCACCACGCACCGGCAATACCCCACCTGGACCGTCGTCCCGCGGTCGAGCACCTATGACCGAGCGGCAGGTACTGCGACGCTGCGCGGGACCTTCACGCCGACGTGGACCGACGTCAAGAACCTTCGCGTCTACCACCGTGAGGCGAACGGCACCTGGACCATGGCCTCGATCCGCGCGACCCAGGGCGAGTGGGGGCAGCCGTTCGCCTTCACGGCAACCGCGCGCCCGGGCTCCGCTGCGCTCGCGAGCACAGCGGGTGACGTGTGGCGGATCCACGACGCCACCGTCTCCTCGAGCGTGGAGTTCCTGCGCACCGGATGAGAGCTGCGCCAGCCCAGGGACGGCTCGGGGACGCTTGTCCTCGCGCTGCCCACCTTCCTGGTATTTTGTCGCCCTCGTCACCCATCTGAGGAGCGCCATGCCGCTGCGTCGCACCGTCCACGCTCTTCGGTTCGTCGTGGCCGCGACCATCGCCGCGACCCTCGCCACGCCCGTCGCTGCGCCCGCGAACGCGGTCGCGGACGACCCGGTGGCATCGGCCCTCGTGCGCACGGAGCTCGTCACCACGGCCGCACCCGGGATGTCTCCGATGACAAACTCTCCGATCAGGCACGTCGAGGTGGGCTCGGGCCAGGAGGCCCGCTTCTATCCGGAGTCCGTCGCCTCGGGAGGGTTCGTCCCGGAGTACGGCCCGGTGGGAGACCTCGCCTGGGAGTACAGCGACGACGGCGGGAAGACGTGGACCGTTCTCCCTGGCAAGCACGACTGGTTCCTGTCGATCACAGCGGTGACCGCGCGCAACGGCTGGCAGGTTCGACTCCGCGAGACGGTAGGGGACCAGGTCTCCTACTCACCTCCGGCGTGGCTACGCGTGCATTCGAAAGAGATCGATCCGTACTCTCAGATGCGCTCTGGTGACGCCTTCTCGATCACCTCCGGCTGGGCGGTCTCCGCTCTGTCCGGGTCGACGACCTCGACCGGGGTGCTCGGGTCGTTCCGACTCACGAAGCGCGACGCGACCGCTCTCGTCTCCGACCTCAAGGCCACGTACGTCGACTCCTCCGGCACCTGGTACACGGGAACGATCACCAAGAAGAAGGTCGCTGGGCGGGTCGTCGACGTCACCCTCTCCTCACGTACGTCCGCCGGTGCCCGCGCCGCTCGGGCTGGCGACTCCTGGATGATCGAGGACCGCGTCACGGGAGAGGTCGAGTACTACGCCGCGACGACGGATCGGCCGTCGCTGCGCCAGCCGCCGCTGAACATCCCGCGCCCCCTGCTCGACGCGCAGTTCTCCGGCGGCCTCATCCGGCCCGCGGACCGCGACGCCGTGTCCGGGAGCCTGATCCACCTGTCGCTCGACGCGCGCAACATCGGTGGTTCGACGGTCCGGTGGGAGTTCCTCCCGAGCGGCTCGACACACTGGCAGGACCTCGGTCGAACCGGGCTGTCGACCACCCTTCGGGCCTCCACCGCGCGCGAGCTCTCCATGGTCCGAGCCGTGATCCTGACGGGTGAGGTCACGCAGTACCGCAACGCCCTCGTGACCGTCCGATCGACGATCGCGGACCCGTACCTCCTGAACGAGCTGTTCTTCTTGCCCGACAACTTCGCGACCTCGGAAGATCCCTCCTGGAACGTCCGGACGACGTCCAGCTCCTACGACCGCCAAGCCGGTACCGCGACGCTGCGCGGGACTCTCACGTCCTGGTGGACCGACACCAAGAACCTCCATGTCTACCATCGGGAGGCGAACGGTACCTGGACCAAGGCCTCGCTCCGCACGACCCGGATCGGGTCGGACGACGACTTCACCTTCACAGCCACCGCGCGTCCGAGCTCCGCCGCCCTCGCGAGCACGGCGGGTGACGTCTGGCGGATCCACGACGCCACCATCTCCTCCAGCGTGGAGTACGTTCGCGCCGGCTGAGCGCCGCGGTCTGCCTCGACCGCTGCGCGACTGCGGGTGCGTGGTACCCGACTGCAGGTGAGATCCGCGACGAACGCCCAGGCCGATGAGTCCGCGCCCGAAAACAGGTCGTCAGGTCAGGCGGGAATAACGCAGGATGGATCGTGGTCGTACAGGGTACGGATCGCCGCGCCTGGCGCGGGTCCGACCCTGACCGCGGGCAGACACGTACTCCTGCTGACCGACACCCGACGACCTCCGACGACGCCGCGCCACCCCGCGACGTCGGACCTGCCACCGCCGGCCTGGACCGAGACCGGCGCGCCCACCCACGCGAGCGGAGACCACCCGTGACGTCACCCGAGACCAGATCCTCCGCGCCACCCACCACCCTCTCGCGCGAACACTTCCTCGTCATCGCGCTGCTCCTCGTGTCGACCTTCGTCGCGATCCTCAACGAGACGACGATGAGCGTCGCGATCCCGGTGATCATGGACGAGTTCGGCATCTCCGCGGCGACGGGCCAGTGGCTCATGACCGCGTTCCTGCTGACGATGGCCGTCGTCATCCCCACGACGGGCTGGTTCATCGGCCGCGTCGGCACCCGTGTCGCCTACCTCTCCGCGATGACGGTGTTCAGCGCCGGGACCCTGCTCGCCGCGCTGGCCCCGACCTTCGGGGTGCTGCTCGGTGCGCGCGTCCTGCAGGCGACAGGGACGGCCGTCCTGTTCCCGCTGCTCATGACCACCGTCATGACGCTCGTCCCCGCGACCACCCGTGGGCGCGTGATGGGGAACGTGTCGCTCGTCATCTCCGTCGCGCCCGCGCTCGGACCCACCCTGTCCGGTGCGGTGATCGAGGTCGCGACCTGGCGCTGGACCTTCGGTGTCGTGCTGCCGATCGCGCTGATCGCCTTCGCCGTCGGGGCCCGGTACGTCCGCAACACCGCGGAACGTACACATGCCCACCTGGACCTGCTCTCCGTGCTGCTCGCGGTGGGCGCGTTCGGCGGGCTCGTGTACGGCATGTCGGCGTTCGGCGAGGGCGCACAGGACGGCGCCGGGATCCCGGGCCTGCCCCTGTGGGCGCCGCTGGCGATCGGAGCCGTGCTGCTCGTGCTGTTCGGCCTGCGCCAGCTCTCGCTGCAGAAGCACGACGACGCCCTGCTCGACCTCCGGGTCTTCCGCTCCCGCGGGTTCTCCACCGGCCTCGGCATCCTCGCGATCGGCATGGTTGCGATGTTCGGCGTCATCATCCTGCTGCCCATGCTGCTGCGGGACGTCCTGGGGCTCACGACGCTCCAGATCGGCCTCACGATGCTCCCGGGCGGGCTCCTCATGGGTGTCCTCTCGCCGAGCGTGGGGCGCCTGTACGACCGGGTCGGCCCGCGCCCGCTCGCCGTCCCCGGGCTGCTCGCGGTCTCCGGTGCGATGTTCCTCCTCACCCGGGTGCACGAGGGTTCACCGTCCTGGAACGTCCTCGTCGCGCACGTCGTGCTCAGCCTCGGCCTCGCGTTCGTCTTCACGCCGCTGTTCACCACCGCGCTGTCGTCCGTCAAGCCCGACATGTACGCCCACGGGTCCGCCACGCTCGCGACCCTCCAGCAGCTCGCCGGTGCGGCGGGAACGGCGATCTTCGTCGCGATCATGACCATCTCGGCGCGGAACCTCACCGCGAGCGGCTCGTCCGAGACGGCCGCGCTCGCCGGGGGGATCGACACCGCGTTCACGGTCGGGGCGGTCGTCGCGCTCGTGGCCGCGGGAGTGGCGACGACCCTGTCCAAGCCGGTCGAGCAGGTCGACGGCGGCCCGCACGGCCCCACGCCGGACAAGACGGCTGCTGGCGCGGCCGTCGAGGACGCCGCAATCGAGGACGCGGTCGTCGAGGACGCGGCGCTCCCCCGCTGACCTGCCCGCACGGACCCGCCGAACCCCGGGTTGCGCCCCGATCGTCGTCCAGATCGGCGCGCAACCCGGGGTTCGGCGCGTCAGGGCTGGTCGACAGGCTGGTCGGCGGGCTGGTCGGACTCGGGCTGGTCGGCCCACCAGCGCAGCAGGTCGGCCCGGGCCGTGTCGTCGTCGGCCGGGCCGCGGTCCAGGCGCAGCTCCAGCAGGTGCTTGTACGCGCGCCCCACCACCGGACCCGGCGGGACGCCCAGGATCGCCATGATCTGCGCGCCGTCGAGGTCGGGACGGACCGCGTCGAGCTCCTCCTTCGCGCGCAGGTCGGTGATCCGACGCTCGAGGTCGTCGTACGACTCGCGCAGCCGCTGCGCCTTGCGGCGGTTGCGCGTCGTGCAGTCGGCGCGCGTCAGGCGGTGCAGCCGCTCGAGCAGCGGCCCCGCGTCGGTGACGTACCGGCGGACCGCGGAGTCGGTCCACGCGCCGTCCCCGTAGCCGTGGAAGCGCAGGTGCAGCTCGACGAGCCGCGCCACGTCCTTCACGACCTGCTTGTCGTAGCGCAGCGCCTTGAGCCGCTTCGCGACCATCTTGGCCCCGACGACCTCGTGGTGGTGGAAGCTGACGCCGCCACCCTCCTCGAACCTGCGGGTCGGCGGCTTGCCGACGTCGTGGAGCAGCGACGCGAGCCGCAGCACGAGGTCGGGGGCGGGCACCGCGCCGTCGGGCCCCGTCTCCTGCGCGATCGCCTGGTCCAGGACCGTGAGCGAGTGCTGGTAGACGTCCTTGTGCCGGTGGTGCTCGTCGATCTCGAGCTGGAGCGCGGGCAGCTCGGGGAGCACGTGGTCCGCGAGACCCGTGTCCACGAGCACCTCGAGGCCGCGTCGCGGCTCCCCACCGCAGAGCAGCTTCGACAGCTCGACCTGGACGCGCTCGGCCGACACGATCTCGATGCGCGACGCCATCGCCACGACCGCCGCGAGCGTGCCCGGCTCGACCGTGAACCCGAGCTGCGCCGCGAACCGCGCCGCGCGCATCATGCGCAACGGGTCGTCGTCGAACGAGCGCTCGGGTGCGATCGGTGTGCGCAGCAGGCGCCGCGCGAGGTCGCCGATCCCGTCGAACGGGTCCACGAACGTCATCTCCGGGACGCGTACCGCCATCGCGTTGACCGTGAGGTCGCGACGCGACAGGTCGCCCTCGAGCGTGTCGCCGAACGCGACGACCGGCTTGCGCGACATCGGGTCGTACTCGTCCGTCCGGTACGTCGTCACCTCGACGACGAGGTCCTCCGCCGTCGCGCCGGCACGGTCGCGCCCTCGTGCGAACTGCTTCGCCCCGATCGTGCCGAACTCCTTGCCGATGTCCCAGTGGGCGTCGCCCCACCGCGCGAGGATCGCCTGCGTCTCGTCCGGCGAGGCCGACGTCGCGAAGTCGAGGTCGTTGCTGGCCCGGCCCAGGAACGCGTCGCGCACGGGACCACCGACGAGAGCGAGCTCGTGACCGGCCGCGCGGAAGAGCTCTCCCAGCTCGATCGCGGCCGGCGCCATCTCGGTGAGCACGCCGAGGGCACGGCGCTGCAGCTCGAGAGCGGCGGCGGGCGACGAGGGTTCGAAAGGTGTCGGCACGACACCCAAGCCTGCCAGATGCGGCACCCGCGTCCCGGCCAGACGGTCTTCTGTCGGTAAAGTTGGTCCATGTCCACCGCTGCGCACGCCGACGAGCCCCGGAGGGACCCGGGGGCCGGTCGCGCGGGCGAGGGCGACGAGCGGTCCGTCCCCGTGCCCGCACCTCCCGGCGGTCACGCGCTGCGCATCGACCCCCACGCGCGCCCGGCGCCCACCCCGCCGCCGCTGCCCGTCGTGGAGGAGGAGTCCGCCGGCGGCCTCGTGATCGAGCTGGACCAGGGGCGTCCGCACGCCGCCGTCATCGCCCGGCGCAACCGGGGCGGGCGGCTCGAGTGGTGCCTGCCGAAGGGCCACCTCGAGGGCACGGAGACGCCCGAGGAGGCTGCGGTCCGTGAGATCGCGGAGGAGACCGGCATCCAGGGTGCGATCCGCGAGCGCCTCGGCGTCATCGACTACTGGTTCACGGGCGACGACCGACGGGTGCACAAGGTCGTCCACCACTTCCTGCTGCGCGCGACCGGCGGGTACCTCACGGTCGAGGGCGACCCGGACGGCGAGGCGGAGGACGTCGCGTGGATCGCGGTCGACGACCTCGCGGCTCGCCTCGCGTACCCGAACGAGCGGCGCATCGCGCTCGTCGCGCAGAGCGTGCTCGCGGGTCACCGCACGCGCCTGCGCGCCGTGGTCGAGAGTAGGGTGACCACGACCCAGCGCCCGAACGGCCCCCGGAGCTCGACCGACCACTCATGACGTCCACCGCCTCCCGCGGCGTGCGCGCCGCGGGCGCGTCGACGCCGGTCCGTCCCGCCACCGCGACCCGTCGCGCGCGGACCCTGCCCCTGCTGACCCGGCTGGTCGTCACGGTCCTCGTCGCCCTTGTCGTGGTGGTCGTCCTGCTCCCGACCGCCAGCCGTGCGTCGGCGTGGACGACGCGTGCGGCGGCGACGGCCGTCACGCCCGACGACGCGGCCGTCGTCGCGGAGATCGTGGTCCTCACCCCCGGCGTGCTGGCCGCGGGCGACACCCTGGACGTGACCCTTCGTGTCACGAACTCCACGGAGACGACCCTCGAGTCGCCCGCCGTGTTCCTGGGCGTCGACCGCCGGTCGCTCTCGACCCGGTCGACGCTCGACGGCTGGGTGGAGGCCGGTGTCGCCGGGCGGACGGGGTACCGCGTCGCGGACGAGTCGCTGGACCCGATCGAGCCCGGCACGACGACGGACGTGAAGCTCTCCGTCCCCGCCGCGCAGCTCGGCATCACCGAGGGCAGCGACTGGGGTCCGCGTGGGATCGCGCTCGTCGTGACGGAGCGGGGGTCGCGCGTCGCCGCGGCGCGCACCTTCGTCGTCGCACCGCCCTCGGGCGACGTCACCCCGCTCGGTCTGGGGATCCTCGCCGCCGTCACCGGTCCGCCCGTCGAGGCGGACCCCGAGACCTACACCGACGCGCTGTCGGCCGCGGCCCGCGACGACGGTCGGCTCGGTCGCCTGCTCGCTGCCACGGGTACGACGTCGGAGGTGGCGTGGGCCGTCGACCCGGCCCTCGTGGCCGCCGCGGGCGCGTCCCCCGACCCCGCGGTCGAGGCGTGGGGCAGCGAGCTGGTCGACGCCACCGCCGGTCGGACGACCTTCGCGCTGCCGGCGTACGACCCGGACCTCGCCGCGTACGCGCAGGCCGGTGCCGACCTGCCGCTGGGCACGCCGCTCCCGGGCGACGGGTCGACACCGCTGGACCCGGACGCCCCGTGGCGCACGGACCTGGCCTGGCCCGCCGACCCGGTACCGGACCTGCGGACGACGACCCTGGCTGCGGCGTCGGGCGTGAACACCCTGGTGGTGGGCGGCGACGGCCTCACGCCCGACGAGGCCCTCACGTACACGCCGTCGGGGCTCGCGGACGTGTCGACGACGGCCGGGGACCTGACCGCCCTGGTCGCCGACCCGGTCATCACCGGTCTCGTGGCCGCCGGTGACGACGTGACCTCGACGCAGCGGCTCCTCGCGGAGACGGCGGTCGTCGCGCGCGAGCGCCCCGCCGAGGAGCGGTACGTGCTCGCCACGCTGGGACGCACCTGGGAGCCGGACGTCGCGGCCCTCACCACGCAGCTCGCCGCGCTCGCCGACGCCCCCTGGGTGGCGCTCACCTCGGTGTCCGACATCCTGTCCACCCCGGTGCCCGACGTCGCGCGCACCGAGCTGCCCGCCGAGGCCACGGCCGAGACGGAGATGCCGCCCGCGCAGCTGCGCGCGCTCGACCGGTCGCGCAGCGACCTCGCGGACTTCGCGAGCGTCGCCGTCGAGCCGTCCGAGCTCACCGAGCCGCGCGAGCCCGGCTTCGTCTCCCCCACGTCCGTCGCCTTCCGCACGGACCCCGACGCACGACGACGCGCGGTCCAGGAGGCACAGCGCTCGACGAGCACGGTGCTGGAGAGCATCACGCTGGTGCCCGGGTCGACCATCACGTTCGTGGCCGAGTCCGAGAGCCTGCCCGTGCGGGTGCGCAACGAGCTCGAGCAGGACGCACGGGTGCGGGTCGTCCTGCGCCCCGACGGTCAGCAGCTCCAGGTCACGCAGCGGCCGACCGCCGTGGTGCCCGCGGGCGGCGAGACCACCGTGCAGGTCCCCGTCGAGGGGTTCGGCAGCGGCAACGTCACGGTCACGGTCTCCGTGGTCAGCGCGGCGGAGCCGGCCGTGCAGGTCGCGCAGCCGCTGGAGCTCGGCGTGCGGGTCCGCGCGGACTGGGAGTCCGTCGGTACCACCGTCGCCGCGGTGCTGCTCGTCGTCGCCCTGCTCGCCGGGATCTGGCGCACGATCCGCCGCGGGCGCTCGCCCCGTCGCGTCGCCGGCGCGACCCTCGACCAGCCCGCGCCGGACCCGGCGTCGGGCACGTCCGAGGACGACCGATGACGCCCGGCACCCCGCGGCACGCGCGCCCACCGGGAGGATCCCGACGGCGGCCCACCCCCGCCGTTCCCGACGACGCGCCCCGTGACCTGACCGACGACGTGCCCGCCGGTCCCGGACCCGCGACGCTCGCGGGCGACCCGGCGGCGGCCGTATCGCCGGACGAGGCCGCCGAGGGCGGCACCGAGGTGCCCGCCGCCGCGCGGAGCACGAGCCTCGGTCGCTCGTCCGCGCTCATGGCCTCCGGGACGTTCGTGTCCCGCGCGCTCGGCCTGGTCCGCAACGTGCTCCTCGTCGCGGCGATCGGCACGACGGGGCTCGTCGCGGACGCGTTCGACATCGCGAACAAGATCCCGAACGTCCTGTTCGCCATCCTCGCCGGCGGTGTCCTCAACGCGGTGCTCGTGCCGCAGATCGTGCGGGCCTACCGCGCGCGCAACAGCCAGGAACGCCTGGACAAGCTGCTCACGCTCTCCGGCGTCACGCTCCTGGCCGTCTCGGCGCTCCTGACCGCGGGCTCCGCCCTGCTCGTGGCGGTCATGTCCGGCCCCGGCTGGACCGGGCCGCAGACGTCGCTCGCCGTGGCGTTCGCGTTCTGGTGCACGCCACAGCTCTTCTTCTACGGCCTCTACACGCTGCTCGGGCAGGTCCTCAACGCGCGCGGTCAGTTCGGACCGTTCATGTGGGCGCCCGCGCTGAACAACGTCGTCTCCATCGTGGGATTCGGCGCGTTCATCGCCGTCTACGGCCCCTACGCGGCGGGCTCCACGGACAACCTCACGCAGTGGGACGGTTCCAAGATCGCGCTCCTCGCCGGGACCGCGACCCTGGGCGTCGCGGCCCAGGCCCTCATCCTCATCGTGCCCCTGTGGAGGTCCGGGTTCCGCTGGCACGCCCGCCTCGGCATCCACGGCATCGGCCTGCGGTCAGCCGGCCAGGTCGCGCTGTGGACGTTCGCGGCCGTCATCCTCGAGCAGGTCGGCGTCCTCTTCACGACGCGGTTCGCCTCCGAGGCCCCGCGGGCCGCGCTCGCCGCCACGTTCGGCACGCAGGCGGGCGACCCCGCGGGGCAGGGTGTGGTGAGCGGCCTCGTCACCGCCGTGCCCGGCGCGTTCACCGAGACCCTGACGGTCGCGGGCAACGCGGCCTACACGCAGGCGCTGATGATCTACCTGCTCCCCCACTCGCTCGTCACCGTCTCCATCGCGACCGCGCTCTTCACCGGGATGAGTGCCGCCGCGCACGCCGGCGACGTCGGACGCGTGCGTCGAGACCTGTCGCGCGGCGTGCGGACCGTCGGGGTGTTCACCGTCTTCGCGACCGCCGTCCTCGTCGTGCTCGCCCTCCCGATCACCAAGCTCCTCGTCCCTTCCGTGAGCGCCGCGTCGGGCGCGGCCGTCGCGCAGGTGCTCGTCGCGATGGCGTTCGGGCTGGTGCCGCTCGGCGGCATGGTGCTCATGAAGTGGGTCTACTACGCGTTCGAGGACGGGCGGACGGTCTTCTGGATCCAGGTCCCCGGCACGATCGTGCTCGTCGGCGTGGCGTGGCTCGGAACCCGCACCCTGGACCCGCACTGGTGGGTCGTCGGGGTCGCCGCCGCGATGAGCCTGTCGAACATCGTCGCGGTCGCGCTGCGAACCGCGGGCCTGCGCAAGACCCTGCACGGCCTCGACGGCGGTCGCATCTCCCGCATGCACATCAAGGCGGTCCTCGCCGCGGGAGTCAGCGCCGCCGTGGGCTGGGGCGCGGTGCAGGTGTTCGTGCAGGTCTTCGGGACGATCTTCGGCCTCGCGTGGTGGCAGGCCGCCGTCGTCGTCGCGGTCGCCGGGACGCTGATGCTCGTGGCCTACGTCGGCGGACTGAAGCTCCTGCGGGTCCGCGAGCTGGACGAGCTCGCCGCCCCCGTCGTCAGCAAGGCACGCCGTCTGCTGCGACGATGAGACCGACCACGATCCCGACGACGACACACAGGCAGCCCGAACGAGAATCCGGTCAATCCGGACCCGCGTACCATGTGGTGGTGCTGCCCACCCCACCTGTAGAGGAGGTCCGGTGAACGGCGTTGCCCCTGGAACTGTTCTCGTCGCGCGCTACCGGCTCGACGCGCCGCTCCCGTCCGACCTCGCGGACGTCACCGCCTGGTCCGCCAACGACCAGATCCTCGACCGCACGGTCCGGGTCTCCCTGGTCTCGGGCCGGTTCGTCGCCGAGGCGCTCGACTCCGCACGACGCGCGGCCCTGGTCGCCGACCCTCGTCTGACCCGCGTGCTGGACGTCGGTTCCGAGGACGGCGTCGCCTACATCGTCACCGAACCGTTCGCGGGCGTGACCCTCAGCGAGGTCGTCGCCGGCGGCATCATCGACCCGCAGCAGGCTCGTGCGCTGGTCGGCGAGGCCGCCGCCGCGCTCGAGAGCGCCCGTCGCCGCGGTGTGCACCACCTCGCCCTGCGCCCCGACTGCGTGCGCGTCGACGGCAGCCGCGTCGTCGTGACCGGGCTCGGGCTCGACGCCGGTCTGGCCGACCAGGACCAGCGCGACCCCGTGCGGACCTCCCGCGCGGACGCCGTCGGGCTGGTCGCCCTCCTCTACTACGCGATGACTGCCCGCTGGGCCGGGCCCGCGCTCGACGTGCCGTGGATCGACGACCAGGCGATCCACCCGCTGCCCGCCCAGCGCGACGGCTCAGACGTCGTCCGGCTGTCGAACGTCCGGTACGACGTCCCCGAGGACCTCGACGAGCTCTGCGCCCAGACGTTCCGGCCGGTCGCGGGCGAGGCCGAGGACTGGACCCGTGACCTCTCCGGCGACGGCCCGCGCAACCCCGCGGACGTCGTCACCGCGCTCGAGCCCTGGGGCGAGGTCTCCGTCGTCGCCGCGATCCCACCGTTCGTGCCGGCCGCCTCCGCGGGCGTGAACCGGCAGTCCGTGCGCAGCGCGTTCGACATGGGCGCGGCGTCCCCGCCCGGGACGCCGCCGCCGGCACCGCCGGTCCGCCGGCCCTCGACCGGTCGGATCCACCGCGTCGGTCCCGCCACAGGTGCCGTCGCCGCAGCAGGCGCCGCCGGGTACGCAGGCGCCGCCACCGCGCAGACGGCACCCGTCGGTCTCGAAGGCACGACCGCGACGATGCCCGCCCAGGCACCCGCTGCTGCGCCGGCGTCGTACGCCGCCGCGAACGGCGTCGAGCAGACGCAGGAGACGTGGTCGGAGCCCGCCGGTGGGGCGCCTGCCGGACCGCCCCCTGTGGCTCCGCCGCCCCGCAGGGGCCCGCGCCGGTTCAACGCCACCCCCTTCGTGATCGTGCTCGCCCTGATCCTCGTCGGCTACGGCGTGTGGTGGGCCGTCAACACGGCGTTCGAGGGCTTCGAGCCGCCGCTGCAGGCCGAGCAGCAGACCGCCGCGCCGGAGGAAGGTACGGAGGAACCTGCCGAGGGGGGCGAGGGTGCCGAGGAACCTGCCGAGCCGGAGCCAGAGCCGGAGGTCCGCCCCGTCATCGCGCAGGGCACGGCGCTCGACCCCGAGGGTGACGCGCTGGGCGACAACGACGGCGAGCACCCCGACGAGGCCCCGCGCGCCTACGACGGCCAGCCGGAGACCTTCTGGTCGTCGCGCCGCTACAACACAGCCCAGTTCGCCGGGCTCAAGAACGGCATCGGTTACGCCGTCGCGCTCGAGGAGAAGGCTTCCGTGACGACGATCATCCTCGACACCACGGTGCAGGGCGGGAACGTCGAGATCCGCGCGACGAGCGCCGACTCGCCGACGAAGGGCGACGTGCTCGCGTCCGGTCCGCTGAGCCCGGGTGTCGAGTTCGCGCTGCCCGAGGCCGTCGAGACCGACTCGATCGTCCTGTGGTTCACGGAGCTGCCGCAGAACCAGGCCGGGGAGAACCGCGTCGAGCTGAACGAGATCCTCGTCTCCTGACCCTCGCGAGGGACGGGAACAGACGACACGCCACGGGCGTTGACGACCAGGCGTGGTCAGCACCACGCGCCGAAGACCCAGGAGGAACCCCAGGTGACCCAGCAGCCAGCCGTCCACAACCTGATCATCATCGGGTCGGGACCCGCGGGATACACGGCGGCCGTCTACGCGGCACGTGCCGGGCTCGAGCCCGTCGTCCTGGCCGGATCCGTCACCGCCGGCGGTGCGTTGATGAACACGACCGACGTGGAGAACTTCCCCGGCTTCCCTGACGGGATCATGGGTCCCGACCTCATGGAGAGCATGCGCAAGCAGGCCGAGCGGTTCGGCGCGCGCATCGAGTGGGACGACGCCGAGTCGGTCGAGCTCGAGGGACCGGTCAAGACCGTGGTCACCGGCGGTGGCGAGACGTACAAGGCGCGCGCGGTGATCCTCGCGACCGGGTCGGCCTACCGTGAGCTCGGGATCGACGACGAGAAGCGGCTGTCCGGCCGCGGCGTGTCCTGGTGCGCGACGTGCGACGGCTTCTTCTTCCGCGACCAGCACATCGCCGTCGTCGGGGGTGGCGACTCCGCGATGGAAGAGGCGACGTTCCTCACCCGATTCGCGTCGAAGGTCACGATCGTCCACCGCCGCGGCGAGCTCCGCGCGTCCAAGATCATGGTCGACCGAGCACAGAACGACCCGAAGATCGACTTCGCCTGGAACAGCGAGGTGACCGCGATCAGCGGCGAGACGAAGGTCGACGGCCTGACCCTGCGGGACACGGTCACGGGCGAGACCCGTGAGCTTCCCGTCGGGGGGCTCTTCGTCGCGATCGGTCATGAGCCCCGCACCGAGCTCGTGACGGGGCAGGTCGACCTCGACGCCGAGGGCTACATCCAGGTCGTCGGGCGCTCGACCGCCACGAACGTCGAGGGTGTCTTCGCCTGCGGGGACGCCGTCGACCACACCTACCGCCAGGCGATCACCGCCGCGGGCTCCGGCTGCTCGGCCGCGCTCGACGCGCAGCGCTACCTCACCGAGCTCGCCGACCGGTTCGAGGACGAGGACGGGCTCCCGCGCATCGCGGGCACCCCCGATGCGCCCAACCCCGAGGAGCTGCCCGAAGCCCTCGCCGAGCTCCGCTCCTGACCCCGCCTACGCACCTCATTGGAGGCACGATGCCTACAGTTCCCGTGACCGACTCGACCTTCCGGGCCGAGGTCCTCGAGTCCGACGTCCCGGTGCTCGTCGACTTCTGGGCCACCTGGTGCGGCCCGTGCCGCCAGGTCGCCCCCATCCTCGAGGAGCTCGCCGAGGAGTACGGCGACCAGATCAAGATCGCCAAGCTCGACACGGACGCGAACCCCGAGACGACGGGCGCCTACGGGATCGTGTCGATCCCGACGCTCAACGTCTACGTCGGCGGTGAGCTGCAGAAGTCGATCATCGGCGCGCGGCCCAAGCGTGCGCTGACCGAGGAGATCGACACGGTCCTCTCCGCGACCGCCTGACCTGATCAGGCACGGCGCCGACAGGGCGGGACACCTCCGGGTGTCCCGCCCTTCGTCGTCTTCACGAGATCCCCCGAACCCGCGTGCGAGACTGGACGGCGTGACAGCCACGACCCCGTCCCCGCAGCCGCCGGCCTCAGGCGGCACCCGCCTCGACCCGTGGTTCGGTGCCTACGCAGAGCGAGCGCACAACATGCGTGCCTCGGAGATCCGCGCGCTGTTCGCCGTCGCGAACCGGCCGGAGGTCGTCTCTCTCGCCGGCGGGATGCCGTTCCTGGACGGCCTGCCGCTCGACACCATCGCGGAGACCATGGCGCGGCTCGTCGCGACCAAGGGCGCGACCGTCCTCCAGTACGGCTCCGGCCAGGGACACGAGGACCTGCGCGAGCGCATCCTCGACGTCGTACGCATGGAGAGCATCGAGTGCCACCCCGACGACGTGGTGGTCACCACGGGTTCGCAGCAGGCGCTCGACCTCGTCACCCGGATCTTCATCGACCCGGGCGACGTCGTGATCGCCGAGGCGCCGAGCTATGTCGGAGCCCTCGGTGTCTTCCGCTCCTACCAGGCGGAGGTCGTCCACGTCCCGCTCGACGAGCACGGGCTCGTACCTGAGGCGCTCGAAGCGACCCTCGCCGGGCTCGCCCGTGAGGGTCGGCGCGTCAAGCTGCTCTACACGGTCCCGAACTTCCACAACCCCGCGGGCGTCACGCTCTCGGCCGAGCGGCGCCCCCGGGTGCTGGAGATCGCGCGTCGCTACGGCGTCCTCGTCGTGGAGGACAACCCGTACGGACTGCTCGGATTCGACGGCCAGACCCTGCCCGCACTGCGTTCCCTCGACGAGGAGGGTGTGCTGTACCTGGGCTCGTTCTCGAAGACGTTCGCGCCCGGCTACCGAGTCGGCTGGGTCGTCGCACCGCACGCCGTGCGGGAGAAGCTGGTCCTTGCGAGCGAGTCCGCCATCCTCTGCCCCTCGAACGCTTCACAGCTGGCGATCGCGTCGTACCTCGACACGTGCGACTGGAAGGGCCAGATCAAGCAGTTCCGCGAGCTCTACCGCGAGCGGCGCGACGCCATGATCGGCGCGCTCGCCGAGCACCTTCCGTCGGCGAGCTGGACCGTACCCGACGGCGGCTTCTACACCTGGGTGCGACTGCCCGACGGCCTCGACGCACGATCGATGCTCCCCCGCGCCGTCACGGCACGGGTCGCCTACGTCCCGGGCACCGCGTTCTATGCGGACGGGACGGGCGCGGACCACGTCCGGCTCTCGTTCTGCTACCCGACGCCGGACCGCATCCGCGAGGGTGTGCGCCGCCTCGCGGGAGTTGTGAACAGTGAGCGCGAGCTCGTCGAGATCTTCGGTACGGAAGCCGCACTCGACGCGGACCTCACGGACGTCGAGAGCCCTGGACCGGACCTTGCCTGAGGAGACTCGCAGCATCGTGGACACCACCGCATCGCGTGCCGACCAGTCGCACGGCAGCAGCATCGAAACGCGCCTTGACCAGCCTGGTCGTCCGGACGGAACCACCGGGGTGGCGCACCGGGCACCGCTCGTCGCGATCCTCGCCGGCGGGCTCTCGCACGAGCGTGACGTATCCCTCCGGTCCGGTCGCCGGGTCGGGGAGAGCCTGCGGGCCGCGGGGCTCGAGGTCGTCCTGCACGACGTCGACGCCGACCTCATCCCCTTCCTCTCCCAGACCGTGCCCGACGTGGTGTGGCCGCTCCTGCACGGCGCCAGCGGCGAGGATGGTTCGATGCGTGACGTCCTCGAGCTCCTCGGGCTCCCCTACGTCGGGACCGGCCCCCGTGAGAGTCGCACCGCGTGGAGCAAGCCGGTCGCGAAGGCGACCGTGCTCGCCTCGGGGATCGCGACACCCGACTACGTCACCCTTCCGCAGAGCCTCTTCCGCGAGCTCGGCGCCCAACCGGTGCTCGACGCCGTCATCCGCAGGCTGGGTCTCCCTCTCGTCGTGAAGCCGACCCACGGAGGCTCCGCCCTCGGCGTGACGCTGGTGCACTCGGCAGACCAGCTCCCGCGTGCGATGGTCTCCTGCTTCGCCTACGGCGAGGTCGCGCTCATCGAGCAAGCCGTCTCCGGGATCGAGCTCGCCGTCAGCGTGATCGGGTCCGGGGACGACCTCCGTGCACTCCCCCCGGTCGAGATCGTCACCGACGGTCCGTACGACTACGACGCCCGATACAACCCTGGCCGGACCGAGTACTTCGCCCCCGCCCGTCTCGACGCCGAGACGCTCGTCGGCGTCCAAGACGTCGCCGTGCGCGCACACCGTGCCCTCGGCCTGCGCGACCTGTCCAGGACGGACGTCATCGTCGATCCTGACGGAGTCGTCCAGTTCCTCGAGGTGAACGTCGCCCCTGGCATGACGGAGACCTCGCTCTTCCCCCAGGCAGCGCGTGCGGGAGGGTACGACCTCTCCGACCTGTACCGACAGATCGCCCTTTCACCGCAGGTCCGGCACGCGTGACGGTATCGGCGTAGCGAGCCGCAGGCTCGTCGTGGCCTGGGTTGTTCCACGTGAAACGTCGGGCCGAAGGGCGGGGGCAGCTCTTGCACCCCGCCCGGCGGCGTTTCGCCGGTTGCCGTTTCACGTGAAACGATTGTCGTCGCAGGGACAGTCCGCAGGACGCCTCATGGCCCGGACCTGCGAAGTCGCCTGTGCAGACGTGCGTGTGTATTCCCACGTGACCCCGTGACGTCGGCCGTCCGGACGACGTGCCTGGCGAGCGCGCTCTCGGCACGGATCTGAGGACTCCCTCTCCCATCGAACCTGGAAACAACCCTCTCGGAGCTCGTCCGGCGAGCACCCTTTCCGCAACTACCCGGGTACACATCCTCGGCGGATAGGGGCGACGACCTGCCGAAACACCCTCGGCGGCCCGGACGGGTGCTGTTGCCTCCCACATGGACGCGCTCGGACGGCCGCGTACGCGCGGTGGCGACCCGGTCTCTGTGGTCTACGTGAGTGGGTTCTGCTACCGAGACGTCTTCTGACACTCCAAGCTCAGAGGACCTGGAGGCACGGCACCAACCGTGACCGACAATCGCCTTGCCTGGTCTAGGGGCGCCTGCGCCGCCGTGTTGGGCGCACAGCGACGGTTGTTGCCACACGTGGGCCACGCCCGTTCGCCTCTGCTGTGATCGCCGCGCACTCCCCCGGACGCGGGTGCCTGCCCCGCGGCCACTGCCCCCTCGTCTACGTCCCGCGGACGTCGCCTGTTCAGATCGCGCGCCTGCAACCCCCGCCGGCTGGTACCTCGTGGCGTCGTGCCGACCACCGCAATGACTTCTTGCTGGTGTGGCGTCCACGCGTCGCACGTCCTTCGGGCATGGTGAGCCGGTTGCTGTGCGCCACACTTCGCCCGGAATGACAGGCACATGACCGTACGGCGAGAGCCGAGCACCGGAGCAGTGCGCGGGCTGCCCGGCAGTTGATCCGCACAGTGGTCGTCGCACGGCGGATTCTTGTCGCGCTGTCGGTAGATGGCGGTGACGGGACCTGGCATGCTGGTGCGCTCCGTTGGGAGCAGCAGGCCGTCATGCAGCGGATGCCTCTTCCGCGGTGAGTCGCGACTCCCGGTGCCCTTCCGCCTGCGTCGGAACCGACCACGAGCAGCGTGTCCGACGGTCTTCCCGCAGGGCGATGGCCACGACGTTTCACGTGAAACGTCGTGGCCATCTGGCTTGTTCAACGCGACGCTGCTGCCGTGCCTAGCGACGGAGGAGTCCGGGGTCCTGCGGCGCCATCAGGTCGAGGATCCGGTTGAGGTCCTCTACCGAGGCAAACTCGACGGTCAGGCGACCCTTCTTGGCGCCGAGGTCGACCTTGACACGCGTCTCGAACCGGTCGGAGAGCCGGGTAGCCAGCTCGTCGATCGCCGCGGAGCGCTGTCCTGCACGGGGGACACGGGGTGCTTTGGTGTTGCTCTCCCCCATCGCCACGATCTCCTCGGTGGCACGGACCGAGAGGCCTTCGGCAACAATCCGCTGTGCGAGGCGTTCGATCTCGCCTCCGTCCGAGAGCCCGAGAAGTGCCCGTGCGTGGCCCGCGGAGAGAACGCCTGCAGCAACTCGTCGCTGGACGAGCGGAGGAAGTCGCAGCAGTCGCAGCGTGTTGGAGATCTGTGGTCGGCTGCGGGAGATCCGCTCGGCCAGTTCCTCGTGAGTGCACCCGAAGTCGTCGAGAAGCTGTCGATAGGCCGCCGCTTCCTCGAGCGGGTTCAGTGCACTCCGGTGCAGGTTCTCGAGGAGCGCGTCGCGCAGAAGGTCCGAGTCGTCGGTCTCGCGCACGATCGCAGGGATGGTGTCGAGCCCCGCCGCCTGGGTCGCGCGCCAACGTCGCTCACCCATGATGAGCTCGTAGGAACCACCATCCCCCGGTGCGGGGCGGACCACGATGGGCTGGAGCACGCCGATCTCGCGGATCGATCCGATGAGCTCGTCGAGTTCTGCCTCGTCGAAGACCGTGCGTGGCTGCATAGGGTTCGGCCGGATCGAATCGACCGGAACCTCGGCAAAGCGCGCGCCTGGCACGGGGACCAAGTCCTCCGCTGCCTGGCCGGTCCAGCTCACATCGTCGAGCGCCGCCGACGACGCGTCGTCCGTTCCACGTGAAACATCGACGGATGTCAGCCCGGTGCCGTCAGGCTCCGCTCCACGAGCGTTGTCAGTCTCGGTCTCGGTCTCGGCCTCGGCAGAAAGCGCAGCCGTGCCGGCGCTGGCACTGTCGCTTGCCACCTCGGAGGAGTCGGAGTTCTCAGAGTGCCCGGCACTCGACTTCTCGTCATCGGCAGAGGGCTCCGCTCCCTCGACCAACGAGTCGAGCTCGTCGACCGTGACCGTCGCAAAACCGGCAACATCCGCGGGGCTTGCGTCCCGCTCGACGGTGATGACCCCTCCGTCGGGAGCCTCCGTCGCCTGCGCGCCGTCGGTAGCACCGCCGGTGCCCGCGGGAGCCGCGGAGTCACCCCGAGACTCGTCCGTTTCGGCGACAGCGCTCGGGAAGAACACGTCCACCGGACGCTTCCCTTCCGAACTTGTCGGGATCAACGCGCCCAGACCACGTCCGAGACCACGCCTCTTCTCGCTCATCGCCGCTCCTCCTGACCGCCGACGGAGACCTCCGCCGCGACGCCATTGTCGATCCAGCCCTCGGAACTGCCTACAGCCTCATCCGAGGCGCCCTCGTCCCCGCGATCCGCCGTGCTGGCGATCTCGGGGACGACTTCTGTGTACTCGCCCTGCTCAGCGACCTCGCGTGCCGCTTCGAGGTACGCGAGCGCGCCCGTCGAACCCGGGTCGTAGGTCATGACCGTCTGACCGTGGCTCGGAGCCTCCGAGATGCGGACCGACCGCGGAACGGTGGTGCGCAGCGTGTGCTCCGGGAAGTGCTCGCGAACCTCGGCCGCCACCTGTTGCGCCAAGTTCGTGCGGCCGTCGTACATGGTCAGCAAGATCGTCGACACGTGCAGCTCGGGGTTGAGATGCGCCTTGATCAGTTCGATCGTCTTGAGCAGCTGGCTCAGTCCTTCCAGTGCGTAGTACTCACACTGGATCGGGATGAGGACTTCCCGTCCCACGACGAACGCGTTCACTGTGAGGAGCCCGAGGCTCGGCGGGCAGTCGACGAACACGTAGTCGATCGGCTCCTCGCCGCGCGCAGCGCGCGTCTCGAGGTACGTGTCGAGAGCTCTCCGGAGCCGTGTTTCACGTGAAACAAGCGACACCAGCTCGATCTCGGCGCCAGACAAGTCGATCGTGGCCGGAACGCACCACAAGGTCGGGATGTCCGGGCAGCGCTGCACCGCGCTCTCCAGAGGGTCGCCATCGACCAGCACCTCGTAGACAGACGGTGTACCTGCCCGATGCTCGACCCCGAGCGCAGTAGACGCGTTCCCCTGAGGGTCGTTGTCGATCACGAGGACGTTCAGACCGGCCTGCGCAAGCCCCGCCGCAAGGTTCACGGTCGTCGTCGTCTTGCCGACGCCACCCTTCTGATTGGCGACGGTGATGATGCGCGTGGAGGCGGGCCGTGGAAAGCGACGTCCCTGGAGGTCGATCCGACGCCGCGCATCCACAGCGAGCTGCGCAGCGAGGGGCGTCGACTCATCAGTGGCCGGAAGGCTCGCCATGAGCTCCGCACGTCGGTCGTCGTCGCCTGCTGGTGTCACCACGAGGGACGACACATGGAGCGACGTCTGCTCGTCGAGCTGGGACACGTCGTCGGACACCTCCTTCACGGGTGCGGATTCGCTGGGGTCCGATACCTCGGGCCCGGCATTGCTCGCGTCAGACTCGAGCGAGTCCCCGGGGGCATGTTCCGGGTCCGCGACCTCTGGATCGCTGGGCTCGGGCGCCGTCGGCAGGGAATCAGAACTCTCGGACGCGGAGTCGTCAGACTCATCCGATGTGGGATCTTCGGTCGCGCTCAGCGAGTCGGGGCGAGTGCCGTTGCCGTCGATCTCCATGCCATCGGTCACGCGCGACTCCCTCTCCGTCTCTCCCACTCTTGCCGATGCCGTGGCATCGACGGCGTCATCCTGCCGCCGACGCCAGAATCGGATCCCCATGCGACTCCCTCGTCTCAGCGTGACCCAGTCTGCCGCACGATGCGCACGACCGTCGTGCTCTCCACACCCGGAAGAGTGGATGCCTCGATGACCTCCGGCTCGGACCCCTTCAGCCGGCGAAGGGACCGCCGGGCTGCGTCAAACTCTCGGGTCACGTTCCTGCCCTTCAGCACGACCATCTCGCCGCCAGGTCGGAGCAGCGGGAGCGAGATCCTCGCCAGCTTGTCCAACGCAGCGACAGCGCGTGACGTGACCGCGTCGCACTCGAACGCCCCGTGGAACTCCTCGGCCCGTCCTCGCTTCACGTCGACGTTCCGTAGTCCGAGCTCCTCGCTGACCTCCGTCAGCCAGGCGCAACGTCGTTCCATCGGCTCGATCAGATAGACAGTGGCCTCCGGACGCATCGCGGCGATGACGATGCCGGGCAGGCCAGCCCCCGACCCGACGTCGGCGATCACTCCCCGTTCCGGGAGGAACCTCACGACCGCCGCCGAGTTCAAGATGTGCCGGTCCCAGATGCGCGACAGCTCGCGAGGTCCGATCAGGCCACGCAGCTCGCCCTCTGACTCCAGGCGCTTCGCGTAGGCGCTGATCGCCGGGTACGCGGGACCAAAGAACTGCTCGAGTGTTGCTACCTCCAGAGTGCGCTCGGGCGTACCTGTGCCCGGTTCCGACTCTGCTGCCATCATCTCGCCTCCATCACGTACCAGCGGACCTCATCGTTTCACGTGAAACGTCCACGCGGAGCCACGACGCGCGACCGGAGCCCACCCTCGGCGCCTACCCCGCACATGCGAAACGCCTCCCACCCCGGAGGGCAGGAGGCGCTTCGTCGTGTGGTCACTCCGCGGGAAGCACCACGACGAATCGCTCGGGCTCCACGCCCTCCGAGTCGCTGCGCAGACCCTCGGCGGCGACGACGTCGTGCACCACCTTGCGCTCGAAGGCGTTCAGCGGCGCCATGGCGACGCGCTCACCGTCAGCACGCACCTTCGCGATGACGTCCTGCGCGAGCGCGGTCAGCTCGGTACGACGCTGAGCGCGGAATCCCGCGACGTCGAGCATCAGACGGCTCCGCTCCCCCGTCCGGGCCTGCACGGCCAGGCGAGTCAGCTCCTGAAGGGCCTCGAGGACCTCGCCGTCGGTACCGACGAGGACCGAGAGGTCGTCGTCGTCGTCCGGGACGACGGCAACAGCGGCGCGATCGTGCTCCACGTCGATGTCGATGTCTCCCCCGAGATCGGCGATGTCGAGCAGCTCCTCGAGGTAGTCGGCAGCAATCTCGCCTTCCTCCTCGAGCCCCGACGTGGTCGCCGGCGCCTCGATCTCCGGGGTCGTCTCGTTGAGTTCGGGTGTTTCTGTCGACGGCATCAGGTGCTCCTCCAGGGCGCCGGGGGCGCCCGACGTCACTTCTTCTTGGACTTCTTGTTGGCAGCCGTCGACGAGCCGGGCTTCTTCACGGCCCCACCACCGCCTGCCTTGGTGTTCGGCACATCCTTCGGTGGAGCGTCGACCTTCTCGTCCTCGACAGGGGCATCCGAGGGGGTCGGCGCCGCCTGTGACGCCGACGCCTGGTTCAGCGGTGCCACACCCTTCTGGCGGTCCTTACGCTTCGGCTGCTGGCGCTGGCCACGCGGCTGCTCGATGACCGGTGTCTCGTCCTCGACGACACCCTTGGCGGCCTTCTTGCGAGCCTGGCGCTCCTTGAGCATGCGCTCGGCCTCAGATCCGGGCGCGGGCATACGGCGGATCGTGTAGAACTGCTGACCCATGGACCAGAGGTTCGTCGTGGTCCAGTAGACAAGGACACCGACGGGGAAGTTCACGCCGGACACGGCGAAGATGAAGGGGAAGACGTAGAGCATCATCTTCTGCGTCGACGCCATCGGGCCCTCGAGAGCGGCCTTCGGCATGTTCTTCATGGTGAGCTGACGCTGCGTGAAGAACGTCGTGGCACACATCGCGACGATGAGCACGGCGATGACGAGCCTGGTCTGCAGGTCGTCCGTCTGCAGGAAGACGTCGGACAGCTTCGCACCGAAGACCGACGAGCTCTCGATGTCCCCTGCCACCGGTCGGGTGATCGGACCGATGGGGTCCGCGTTCCCTTCGGAGATCTGCTTGAGCGAGTTCAGCACCCGGAACAGCGCGAAGAAGATGGGGGACTGCAGCAGGATCGGCATGCACGACGCGAACGGATTGGTCCCGTGCTTGCGATACAGCTCCATGGTCTCGCGGCTCATCGCCTCGCGGGACGCCGGGTCGGACTTGCCCTTGTACTTCTTCTGGATCGCCTGCATCTCGGGCTGCAGCATCTGCATACCGCGCGACGCCTTGATCTGCTTGAAGAACAGAGGGATCAGCAGGATCCGGATGATGACCACGAGCCCGACGATCGAGAGCACCCACGCGGGGCCCGGTCCGTCGGAGAAACCGAGGTACGTCAGGCCCTGGTGACACAGGTACATGATCCACGAGACGACCCACTCGATGGGGTAGAGGATCTTGAAGAAGTCCATCAGTTGTTGCTCCCGAAATCTGGCAAAGCTCGCGAATCGCCCGTCAGACGGGCAGGTGGGCTAGTGCGTGTGACGCGCTGCCGGGACGTCGTCGACGCCGCCAAGACTCCAGGGGTTGCAGCGGAGCAGCCGCCAGAGGGCGAGGCCCGTACCGCGCAGCGCGCCGTGCCGCTGCACCGCGGTCAGCGCGTAGTGGGAGCAGGACGGGTAGTACTTGCAGCTGGGCCCCGTCATGGGGGAGATGACCGACTGGTAGACCCGGATCACGCCGATCAGCGTGAGCGCGGGAACCCTGCGCAGCACGTCCAGGACGCGGGCGGCCCGGGTCTCCTCCGGGGAGTGTGTCACCGTCACGAGCGGTCACTCCCACGGACGCCCAGCCGCCCGACGGCGCGGTCGAGACCACGCGAGACGTCGGTGCTGAGCTGGGCGAACGTCGCGGACGTCGCGGCCGGGAGCGCCCGGACGACGACGCGGCTGCCCGCCGGAAGAGTGGCGACACTCGTGCTCGCGACTGCCCGCAGGCGCCGCTTCACGAGGTTGCGGTTCACGGCGTTCCCGACGGCTTTGGATACGACAAAGCCGACCTGTGGCGATTCGTCTCCCTGAGTGTCCAGGGAGAGGTGAACCACCACGGTCGACCTGCCGGCGCGCACGCCCCGCCGCACCGTCCGCTCGAAATCGACGGAACGGCGCAGTCGGTGCGCCGCGGGAAGCACGTGCGATCAGGCAGAGAGCTCGGTGCGACCCTTGCGGCGACGAGCTGCCAGGATCGAGCGGCCCGCGCGCGTGCGCATGCGCAGCCGGAAGCCGTGGGTCTTGGCCCGGCGCCGGGTGTTCGGCTGGAAGGTCCGCTTGCTCACGAGGTACTCCAAGAACGGTCGGGAGGTTCACCGTCGGTTGTTCTCGACGATGTGACGGGTTCCGGTGGATCCCGTCGGTGGTTCAGGTGGTGCAGTTCAGTGTGGACGGTTGCCCGTCCCGGCCGCCGACAGGGAGCGTGCACGACACACGACGAGCGTGTCGGAGCGCAGACCACGTGCTCGTCCTGCGGGGACGATCGAGGGCGCGCCAAGAAGCACCTGAAACGGCTGTCTGACGTTACGCTCCGCGGGCCCCGCAGGTCAAACTCGCTCGTGGACCCACGATCTCCGAGCAGTCCTGTGACCCCACCGTAGCCGCAGAAGATCGCCGACGATCAGGAGTCCGTACACCAACTCACAGGCTGTGGACAACTATGTGGACAGGGCCTCTTCGTGGCACGATCATCTGCAGCATCACGCCGGTCACCACCACGCCCACCCCGAGGACATCCTGTGCCCAACGCGGACGAGAACATCGCTGACGTCTGGGCACAGACTCTGAGCATCCTCGAGGACACTCCGGACATGACGTCGCGCCAGATGGCCTTCGTCCGGCTGGCGAAGCCGCTCGCGATCCTGGACGACACCGTCTTCATCGCCGTCCCGCACGAGCAGACACGGCGCTACCTCGAGACCGGGGTCCGCGACGAGCTCGTCACCGCGATCTCCTCCTACCTCGGCCGCGACGTCCGCTTCGGGATCACCGTGGACCCGGAGCTCAGTGCCGAGCCCGTGTCCGCACCGGCCTCGCGGCCTGCCGTCGCACGGCCCGCGTATCCCGACCTCGACGACGACCTCCCCGACCTCCCTGCGCCCGCTCCACAACGTCCGCAGGCCGAACCGAGCCGGCTCAACCCGAAGTACGTGTTCGAGACGTTCGTCATCGGCTCCTCCAACCGGTTCGCGCACGCGGCCGCCGTAGCCGTCGCGGAAGCTCCCGCAAAGGCGTACAACCCGCTCTTCATCTACGGCGACTCCGGGCTGGGCAAGACCCACCTGCTGCACGCGATCGGTCACTACGCCCACAACCTCTACCCGAACGTGCGCGTGCGGTACGTGAACTCGGAGGAGTTCACCAACGACTTCATCAACTCGATCGGTGAGGGCAAGGCGGGCGCGTTCCAGCGGCGGTACCGCGACGTCGACGTCCTGCTCATCGACGACATCCAGTTCCTGCAGGGCAAGGAACAGACGATGGAAGAGTTCTTCCACACGTTCAACGCGCTGCACAACGCCAACAAGCAGGTCGTCATCACGTCCGACCTGCCGCCGAAGCAGCTGAACGGTTTCGAGGACCGCCTGCGGTCCCGCTTCGAGTGGGGGCTGATCACCGACGTCCAGCCCCCCGACCTCGAGACCCGCATCGCGATCCTGCGCAAGAAGGCGAGCAACGAACGCCTCAACGCCCCCGACGACGTCCTCTCGTACATCGGGTCCCGCATCTCGACGAACATCCGTGAGCTCGAGGGCGCCCTGATCCGCGTCACCGCCTTCGCCAACCTGAACCGCCAGCAGGTCGACCTCCCTCTCGCAGAGATCGTCCTCAAGGACCTCATCACCGACGAGGACTCGGCGGAGATCACACCTGCGGCGATCATCGCCCAGACGGCCGCGTACTTCGGCCTGACGATCGACGACCTGTGCGGCAGCTCGCGCTCACGCGTGCTGGTGACGGCCCGCCAGATCGCCATGTATCTCTGCCGCGAGCTCACCGACCTCTCCCTGCCGAAGATCGGGCAGCAGTTCGGCGGCCGGGACCACACGACCGTCATGCACGCGAACCGGAAGATCACCGAGCAGATGGCGGAACGACGGTCGACCTACAACCAGGTCACCGAGCTCACGAGCCGGATCAAGCAGCAGCGACGCCGCTGACGCCGACACCCCGTCGGAGGCACCACTTGTGCACAACGCTGTGGACAGGTGATCTTCTCGTACCCAGATCCAGCCGAACACTGCTTCGACAGCACTCGTACACAGCCTGTGGGCCCAGTTGTCCACAACCATCCACAGGCTCTCGGGGACACGGACGAGGCGCACGATGTCGCCCTCCACGCGGTTCCCGGGGAACTGGACAACCGTCCGGGAACCGCGAGATACCGCTGCTTGTCCCCCGATGTCTTGTGGATGGAGTGCCCACGTGGACGTGCGGAGTACCCAGGGTCGGACCAGTGCTGTGCACTGACCTGTGGATAACTGTGGACGATGGGCCCAAAGTTGTGGACGACACCCCTCGTACCGGTGGACAGCATGTGGGGAGAACTCGCCCGTACACAGGGCGTGCGACTTTCCCACAATCTGTCCCCCAGGTCATCCACATCAATAAATGGCCTCTGACCTGCGGAAACAGGCGTTATCCACGAGATCCACAACCCCTATGACGATGACTACTCATCTCTATCTCAGGGGAATCCACACGCCTTCATCAGGGCGATCCGAGCCGAGGCGCCGCACCCACGATCCACCCCCTCCACGAGTGTCGCCGTGTGGGTGAACTCGCGTAGGGTTTCGTCACAGCCCGTCAGGGACTTCCCCGCGCGGGCAGCCTGCCTGACATGTGAAGATCGATTCCGATCCTGGGCGTGTGACGAGAGGGTGTGGGATGAAGTTCCGGGTTGAGCGTGATGTCCTGGCCGACGCGGTGACCTGGACGGCCCGAACCCTGCCGACCCGGCCCCCTGCACCGGTTCTCGCCGGAGTCCGAATCGAGGCCGACGCGTCGGGCACGATCGGGCTCTCGAGCTTCGACTACGAGGTGTCCGCACGGTCCGAGATCCCGGCAGAGGTGAGCGAGCCCGGGACGGTGCTCGTCTCCGGTCGGCTCCTCGCCGAGATCTCCCGTGCGCTGCCGGCCAAGCCGGTCGACGTCGCGCTCGAGGGGACCAAGGTCACCGTCACGTGCGGGGCCAGCCGGTTCACGCTCCTGACGATGCCGGTCGAGGACTACCCCGCGCTCCCGAGCATGCCCGAGCTCACCGGGACCGTGTCGGGTGACGAGTTCACGCACGCCGTCACCCAGGTCACGGTCGCCGCCAGCCGCGACGACACCCTCCCGCTCCTCACGGGGGTGCGCGTCGAGATCGACGGCGAGCGCATCACCCTCCTGGCCACCGACCGGTATCGGCTCGCCCTGCGGGAGATGACCTGGACGCCGGTCACGCCCGACTACTCGGCGATCGCGCTCGTCCGGGCGCGGACGCTCAACGACGTCGCCAAGTCGCTCGGGAGCTCGGGTCTCGTCAACGTCGGCCTGAACACGGGTGCGGGTGTGGACCTCGTCGGGTTCGAGGCCGGGGGCCGCCACACCACGTCCCAGCTCGTCGACGGGGACTACCCCGCCGTCCGCCGGCTGTTCCCCGACGAGACCCCGATCCACGCCGTCGTCCCCACGGCGCCGCTGATCGACGCCGCGAAGCGTGTGGCGCTCGTCGCGGAGCGCAACACCCCGATCCGCCTGTCGTTCAGCGACGGGCAGGTCGTGCTCGACGCCGGCCAGGGCGACGACGCACAGGCCTCGGAGGCGCTCGAGGCAGTCCTCGTCGGCGAGGAGATCTCGGTCGCGTTCAACCCGCAGTTCCTCCTGGACGGCCTCGGCGCACTGGGCACCGACTTCGTCCGCCTGAGCTTCACGCACCCGAACAAGCCGGTGGAGTTCACCGGGCAGGAGTCGCTCGACGGCGAGGACTCCTCCGCGTACCGGTACCTGCTCGTGCCGATCCGTTTCACCGGCTGAGGCGCACAGCCCAGCAGCCCGTCTCGTCCGTCACAGTCTCAGGAGGTTCCTCATGGTCAGCAGGATCGGCCTCGTCGGACTGGGCAAGATGGGCGACAACATGCGCTCCCGCGTCCGCGCGGCCGGCATCGAGGTCACGGGCTACGACCCGCGCCCCGAGGTCTCCGACGTCGCGTCCCTGACAGATCTGGTCGCCGCGCTCCCGGCGGGCGAGCCCCGGATCGTCTGGGTGATGGTCCCGGCAGGAGAGCCCACGCGCGGTGTGGTGGCGCAGCTGGGTGATCTGCTCGGGGAGGACGACATCCTCATCGAGGGTGGGAACTCGCACTACGCCGAGGACCAGGAGCGCGCGGTGCAGCTCGCCGCTCGTGGGATCGGCTACATCGACGTCGGGGTCTCGGGCGGCGTCTGGGGTCTCGACAACGGGTACGGGCTGATGGTCGGTGGCGAGGCGCGGTTCGTCGACGCAGCCATGCCGGTCTTCGACGCCCTGCGGCCGGAGGGGCCCCGTGAGGAGGGCTTCGTGCACTCCGGCGGCGTCGGGGCCGGGCACTTCGCCAAGATGGTCCACAACGGCATCGAGTACGGCCTCATGCAGGCCTATGCCGAGGGCTATGAGCTCCTCGCGGCGAAGGACGGCCTCGTCACGGACGTCCGCGGGACGATGAAGGCCTGGACCCGTGGCACCGTCGTCCGTTCCTGGTTGCTCGACCTGTTCGTCCGCGCCCTCGAGGAGGACCCCAGCCTCGAGGCCATCACCGACTGGGTCGACGACTCAGGCGAGGGTCGCTGGACCGTCGACGAGGCGATCGACAACGCGGTCCCCCTCCCGGTGATCTCCGCGGCACTCTTCGCGAGGTTCGCCTCGCGGCAGCAGGAGAGCCCTGCGATGAAGGCGGTCGCGGCGCTCCGCCAGCAGTTCGGTGGTCACGCGGTGAAGCCCGCAGGCCCGTCGTCGCCGGGCGCGGGGCCGCTCGCCCCTCCCGCCTGAGCGGGGCCCCGACGACCCCTCGGCATGTACTTCTCCCACCTCTCCCTGGTCGACTTCCGCTCCTACGAGTCCGTCGACGTCGAGCTCGTGCCCGGCGTGAACGCCCTCATCGGTCCCAACGGGCAGGGCAAGACGAACCTTGTCGAGGCGCTGGGCTACGTCGCCACGCTCGGTAGCCATAGGGTCGCCGGTGACGCACCGCTGGTCCGGGCGGGCGCCGAACGCGCGGTCGTGCGTACGCGGGTGGTCCGCGGCGAGCGGGCGAGCACGATCGAGCTCGAGATCGTCGCGGGGAAGGCGAACCGGGCACGCATCAACCGCGCACCCGCGGGACGCCCACGGGACGTCCTGGGTATCGCCCGCACGGTCCTGTTCGCCCCGGAGGACCTCGCGCTCGTCAAGGGCGACCCTGATGGCCGGCGTCGGTTCCTGGACCAGCTCGCCGTCCTCCTCGTCCCCCGCGTGGCAGGTCTCCTGTCCGACCACGACCGCGTCCTGCGCCAGCGAGGCGCTCTCCTGAAGTCGGCGGCTGCGGTCCGAGGGCGAGGGAAGGGACGCGCGCGGGTGCGACCGCCGGAGGATGAGCACGCACCACCGGCTGAGGACGCCGAGACGACGGCTCTCGCGACGCTCGACGTGTGGGACGCGCGACTGGCCGAGCTGGGCTCTCAGCTCGGCGTCCTGCGCCTCCAGCTCGTCGCGGCGCTCGGTCCGTACGTGGCGGAGGCCTACGAGCAGGTCAGCTCGGGTCAGGGCGAGGCCCGGCTGCGCTACCGCAGCTCGGTCGACGAGGCCCTGGGGACCACGACCGACGGCGTGCCCGACGCGAAGACTCTCGAGCAGCGCATCCTGGATGCCATGCAGGTCGTGCGCAACAAGGAGCTGGACCGTGGGGTGAACCTCGTCGGGCCGCACCGTGACGACCTCGAGCTCGAGCTCGGCGGTCTACCGGCCAAGGGCTATGCCAGTCACGGCGAGTCCTGGTCCTTCGCCCTCGCGCTGCGGCTCGCGTCGTACCGGCTGCTCAAGGAGGGGGCGCCTCAGGGGACTGAGTCGGTCCTGTGGGCGGACGACTGGGGTCCCGACGGCGAGCCGATCCTCGTCCTGGACGACGTGTTCGCGGAGCTCGACGTGCGCCGTCGCGACCGTCTCGCCGAGCTCGTGGCAGGCGCGGGGCAGGTCGTCATCACCGCGGCAGTGCCCGACGACGTCCCGGCGCAGCTCTCCGGCGCGAGGTTCATCGTCCAGGACGGGACGGTGACCCGTGTCGGATGACGTGGTGGGGGCCGGGGGTGACGCAGATCCTGACGAAGGTGTCGACGAGCGCGTGCCGCGGCCGCCGGGTCTGCCCGTCGGGCACATCGTCGATCTCACTCCCCCCGCGGAGGTCGCCCGGCAGGCGCTGAACCGTGCGAAGGCGGCGGCCCGTGCGAAAGGGTTGAGACCCGGGCAGGAGGCTCGCCGACGCATCCTGGCCGACCCGCCGTCGTCGGGCGCTCGACCCGGCGGGCGGGACCCGCAGCTGTTCGCCGACGTCCTCTCGCGCCTGCTGCACGAGCGGAACTGGGTCGCGGACGTGTCCGTCGGCGGTGTGATCGGCCGCTGGCGGCAGGTCGTGGGAGACCAGGTCGCCGACCACTGCGAGCCCGAGACCTTCGAGGACAAGGTCCTCGTGGTGCGGGCCGACTCCACGGCGTGGGCGACCCAGGTGCGTCTCCTCGTCCCTCAGCTGCTCCGGCGGCTCGCGGACGAGGTGGGCGAGGGGGTCGTGGAGACCGTGACGGTCCTCGGTCCGGCCGGGCCGAGCTTCCGCAAGGGGAAGTACTCCGTGCGCGGGCCTGGCCCGCGCGACACCTGGGGATGACGCACGAGGGCCCGCCACGACTTGGTCGTGGCGGGCCCTCGTTCAGCGGTACGTCAGGCCTGCACGCGGCGGCGCAGCCAGAAGACCACGGCGCCTCCGCCGATCAGCAGCACGGCGAGCCCCACCGCGCCGGCGACGGTCGCGCCGGTCGAGGCGAGGGACGGGCCGGAGGGCTCGACCGGGGTCGCTCCCGCGACGTCCTCGTCGTCCACGACCAGCGTCGCGACGTCGGCGGGCGGGTTGGCGCAGGTGCTCGTCGCCTCCGGGTACTCGACGATCGTCGAGTAGGACGGGTTGACCTCGAAGAGCACCTCGACGCCCGCACGCGTCCACGCGTAGTTGCCGTCGGTCTCGGCGTAGGAGCCGTCCTCGAGCTGCTCCCACCCGGGCCACTGCTGGGGCTCCGCGTCCGAGGCGCCGGGCCACAGGATCGAGCCGCTCAGCGGCTGGTCCTCCACGACGTAGTCCTCCTCGCCCTCCGGGGCGATGAAGGTGATCGTCAGCGGGTTCTCCGAGTCGACCTCGACGCCCTCGGGCAGCGCGACCGCGTAACCGAGGTAGGGGACGTCGCTCTCGCACACGGCCTCGATGTCACCAGGGACCAGCGTGCAGTCCTCGTCGGTGAACTCGGCGGCCTCGAGGTCGATCGTCGCGGAGGTACCGTCCTCGGCGACGACGTAGCCCTGCTCCGACTCGGTCTCCGGGGCGAAGGCGTACCCGGCGGCGAGACGCACCGTCAGCAGGCCGTCCTCCGACACCTCGTACGTCAGCTCCTCGGTGTTGTCGGGGACCGTGACGCCGTCGTTGTCGACGCCGCACATGTCGACGAGCTCGGGTGCCTCGGGCAGCACGAGGGGCAGCTCGTCCTCGGGCTCCTCGGTGGGGGGTGTCGGCTCGTCGCACGCGCCCTGCGGGAGGAGCGCGCCGACGTCCTGGTGGTCGTCACCCAGGAGGAGGCCGTCCGGGAAGATCCCCGTGTTCGACGACTTCTCGATGACGGTCGGCAGGGTGTACTCGTCCGCAGGTGCACCGACCAGGTCCTGCTGCACGCCCCACTCGGTGCACAGCTCCGCGGTGGTCACCTCGGGGTTGAGCTCCTCCGCGACCGCGCGCAGATCCTCGAGGTCGAGAGGCGAGACTACCCAGGTCTTCTTGCCGGGGTTCTCGGGACGCTCGATCTCCAGGGTCGTGACGATGCCCTGCTTGCCTGAGTTCTCCCAGGACGCCGGCGCGTCGGAGTCGAGCTTCGGGTACACGTAGACGCCGACCTGGACGGGCTCCGTCCCCGGGGCCTCCGTCGGGCAGGGGGTCGTCCGGCCCGAGGTGTCGACGTTGTAGCCGTTGTCCTGGTTGCCGTCGTGGGCGACGACCTTGACGCTCCAGTCGTGCGCCACGTTCGGGTCGTAGCCGAACGAGCGCTCGAAGCCCCTGCTGAAGCTCTCGTTGGTGACGGTCTCGCCGTCGAGCACGACGGTGACGGTGTTCTCGCCCGGCGTGTACGACGTGAGGCTGATGTCGAGCGAGTCGCAGTCGTTCGTGACGCGCGGGGTGTGGGCGGAGGCAGGTGCCGCCGTGGCGACGACGAGCCCGCCCAGTGCGAGCGCTGCGGCGGCGGCGCTCGCGAGAAGTCTCTTCACGAGGTCAGGGTCCCTTCCCTGTGGGGCAACCGGGCCGCAGACGGTGCGGACAGGCGCGGATGATAGTGATGTCCGAGACATCCAACCACTTATACGGACATGTGCGTATTACGGTCCGATTACGACGACAGCGCTCCCACCCGTCGGCGGAGATGCTCGTCACCCTGTGGACAACGGTGTGGAGAACTCGCCCACAGCCTGTGGGTGACGCGTCGACGAATCGCGGTGGACGAACATCTCGATACCCGTCAGGAGGCCGAAGTTCCGCGGATCCGGCCTCGTGGCGGGTAGACTGTGAAGGTCATTCCGGGTCTTGTCACCACCCGCCCGCACCGGTCGTCCGTGGGAGCTCTCCCGAGCACCGCGCAGCGTTCCGAAGAACCCCTCCGGGTTCGTGCGAAGCACCGTGGTGCAGGCCCGGAAACTATGAGCCGTGAACGACCGTTGCCCGAGGAATCCTCTGGTGACAGGAGTCGCGTGCACGACGACGAGGAGCAGTCCTGCCCGTGGCAGAGCACACCGATACCGACCAGCCCGTGTCCGCGGCACCCGCCGAGGGCGCACCTCCTGCGGGCGGTGGCTACGACGCGAGCAACATCACCGTCCTCGAGGGCCTCGAGGCCGTCCGCAAGCGCCCGGGCATGTACATCGGCTCCACGGGTGCCCGAGGGCTCCACCACCTCGTCACCGAGGTTGTGGACAACTCTGTGGACGAGGCGCTCGCCGGGTACGCCGACACCATCGACGTGACACTCCTCGCCGACGGTGGTGTACGGGTCGTCGACAACGGGCGAGGCATCCCCGTGGCGATGCACCCGACCGAGAAGCGGCCCACCGTCGAGGTCGTCATGACGATCCTGCACGCCGGCGGAAAGTTCGGCGGTGGAGGCTACGCGGTGTCCGGCGGCCTGCACGGCGTCGGCATCTCCGTCGTGAACGCGCTGTCCCGTCGCGTCGAGACCGTCGTGCGGCGCGACGGCTACACCTGGGCGCAGACCTTCGCCGATGGCGGCGCACCGGTCACCGAGCTGGTCCGCGGCGAGGCGACCACGGAGACCGGCACGTCCCAGACGTTCTGGGCCGACCCGGAGATCTTCGAGACCACCGAGTTCGACTTCGAGACGCTCCGCGCCCGGTTCCAGCAGTATGCGTTCCTCAACAAGGGCCTGCGCATCAACCTCACGGACGAGCGGCCCGCGCACCTCGACACCGGTGACGAGGTGACGGCGTCCACCAGCGACCCCGTCTCCGCCGGTGTGGACCCGGTCGCCGCCGGGTCGGGTCAGGAATCCGTACCCGCGGCGCGGACCGTGTCGTACAAGTACGACGGCGGCCTCGTCGACTACGTCAAGCACCTCAACTCGGCGAAGAAGGTCGAGCTCGTCCACGACGAGGTCATCGACTTCGAGGCCGAGGACACCGAGCGGCGCATCGCCGTCGAGATCGCGCTGCAGTGGACGAACGCCTACTCCGAGTCCGTCCACACGTACGCGAACACGATCGCGACGACCGAGGGCGGAACGCACGAGGAAGGCTTCCGTGCGGCCATGACCTCGCTGGTCAACCGCTACGCGCGCGAGAAGACCATCCTCAAGGAGAAGGACGAGAACCTCACCGGGGACGACATCCGCGAGGGACTCACCGCCGTCGTCTCCGTGAAGCTCGGCGAGCCGCAGTTCGAGGGTCAGACCAAGACGAAGCTCGGCAACACCGAGGCCAAGACGTTCGTCCAGCGCGTGGTCCACGAGCAGCTCACCGACTGGTTCGACTCCCACCCCACCGAGGCGCGCGACGTCATCCGCAAGGCCATCCAGGCCTCGCAGGCGCGTCTCGCCGCGCGCAAGGCGCGCGAGGCCACACGACGCAAGGGGCTCCTCGAGTCCGGCGGCATGCCCGGCAAGCTGCGCGACTGCCAGTCGAACCGCGCCGACGAGTGCGAGGTCTTCATCGTCGAGGGTGATTCCGCCGGCGGCTCCGCCGTCCGTGGTCGCAACCCGCGCACCCAGGCGATCCTGCCGATCCGCGGGAAGATCCTCAACGTCGAGCGCGCGCGGCTCGACCGGGCCCTGTCCAACCAGGAGGTCCAGTCGATCATCACGGCGTTCGGGACCGGCATCGGCGAGGACTTCGACCTCGCCAAGCTCCGGTACCACAAGATCGTCCTGATGGCCGACGCCGACGTCGACGGCCAGCACATCGCGACGCTGCTGCTCACGCTGCTGTTCCGCTACATGCGGCCGCTCATCGAGCACGGGCACGTGTACCTCGCGCAGCCGCCGCTGTACCGGCTCAAGTGGTCCAACTCGCCCCACGACTACGTCTACTCCGACCGTGAGCGGGACGCGTTCCTCAAGGCCGGCATCGCCGAGGGCAAGCGCATCCCCAAGGACAACGGGATCCAGCGCTACAAGGGCCTCGGCGAGATGGACTACTCCGAGCTCTGGGACACCACCATGGACCCCGAGCACCGGACGCTGCTGCAGGTCACCATGGACGACGCCGCCGCCGCGGACGAGATCTTCTCCGTCCTCATGGGGGAGGACGTCGAGTCCCGCCGCAGCTTCATCCAGCGCAACGCGAAGGACGTGAGGTTCCTGGACATCTAGGCATGGTCCGGAGCCTTCCGGGGCGGCCGTGGCGCAGCCGCCCCTCCGGCTCCTCACCGGTCAGTGCCGGTCCGCCGACCACGCGGTCTGCGGCACAGGGAACTTCACCAGACGAGATCAACGAACGAGGTAGAGCGTGAGCGACGAGCAGACTCCCCCGACCGGGCCCGGCAGCGACGGGGCTGACGGCGCGGTCGACGGCGTCGACAGCGTTGACGAGGTGGTGCACTCCGACGGGACCGCGGTCGCGGTCCAGCACGGGCGGATCGAGCAGGTCGACCTGCAGCTCGAGATGCAGAGGTCGTACCTCGACTACGCGATGAGCGTCATCGTCGGGCGCGCGCTGCCGGAGGTGCGGGACGGGCTCAAGCCGGTGCACCGACGCGTCCTGTACGCGATGTACGACGGCGGCTACCGACCCGACCGTGCGTTCTCGAAGTGCTCGCGCGTCGTCGGCGACGTCATGGGCAAGTTCCACCCGCACGGCGACAGCGCGATCTACGACGCGCTCGTGCGGCTCGTCCAGGACTGGTCGCTGCGCTACCCGCTCGTGGCCGGGCAGGGAAACTTCGGCTCGCCCGGGAACGACCCGGCGGCGGCCCCGCGGTACACCGAGTGCCGCATGGCGCCTATCGCCATGGAGATGGTCCGGGACATCGACAAGGACACCGTCGACTTCCAGGACAACTACGACGGGCGCACGCAGGAGCCGGCGATCCTGCCGGCACGGTTCCCGAACCTGCTGGTCAACGGCTCGGCGGGCATCGCGGTCGGCATGGCGACGAACATCCCGCCGCACAACCTGCGCGAGGTCGCCGACGGCGTGCACTGGCACCTCGAGCACCCGGAGGCGTCGCGCGAGGAGCTGCTCGCCGCACTGCTGCAGCGCATCAAGGGCCCGGACTTCCCGACCGGCGCCACGATCCTCGGGTACAAGGGGATCGACGAGGCGTACCGCACCGGTCGTGGCTCGATCACGATGCGCGCGGTCGTCAACGTCGAGGAGATCCAGGGGCGCATCTGCCTCGTCGTCACGGAGCTGCCGTACCAGGTCAACCCGGACAACCTCGCGTCGAAGATCGCGGACCTCGTCAAGGAGGGACGCGTCCAGGGCATCGCCGACATCCGCGACGAGACGTCGGGCCGTACGGGCCAGCGCCTCGTCGTCGTGCTGAAGCGCGACGCCGTCGCGAAGGTCGTCCTCAACAACCTGTACAAGCACACCCAGCTGCAGGACACGTTCGGCGCGAACATGCTCGCGCTCGTCGACGGCGTGCCGCGCACGCTCAGCCTCGACGCATTCATCCGGCACTGGGCGGCGCACCAGCTCGACGTCGTGCAGCGCCGTACGCGCTACCTCCTTGCCGACGCCGAGAAGCAGATCCACATCCTGCGTGGCTACCTCAAGGCGCTGGACGCGCTCGACGAGGTCATCGCCCTCATCCGGCGCTCGCCCGACGTCGAGCAGGCCCGCGGCGGCCTCATCGAGCTGCTCGATGTGGACGAGGTCCAGGCGACCGCGATCCTCAACCTCCAGCTGCGCCGCCTGGCCGCGCTGGAGCGGCAGAAGATCATCGACGACCACGACGAGCTCGAGCGTCACATCCTCGACTACCAGGACATCCTGGCCAAGCCGGAGCGTCAGCGCACCATCGTCGGGGACGAGCTGCGCGAGATCGTCGACCGGTACGGCGACGAGCGTCGCACGACGATCCTGCCGTTCGACGGCGAGGTCTCGATGGAGGACCTCATCGCCGAGGAGGAGATGGTCGTCACCATCACACGCGGCGGGTACGTCAAGCGGACGCGCAGCGACAGCTACCGGGCGCAGAAGCGCGGCGGCAAGGGCGTGCGCGGGGCGCAGCTGCGCGAGGACGACATCGTCGACCACTTCTTCGTCACGACGACGCACCACTGGCTGCTCTTCTTCACCAACCTGGGCCGCGTGTACCGGGCGAAGGCGTACGAGCTCCCGGAGGGCGGCCGCGACGCGAAGGGCCAGCACGTCGCGAACCTGCTCGCGTTCCAGCCGGGCGAGAAGATCGCGCAGGTCCTCGACCTGCGCGACTACGACGCCGCGGCGTACCTCGTCCTCGCGACGCGGCGCGGGCTCGTCAAGAAGACCCGCCTCACCGAGTACGACTCCCCGCGTTCGGGCGGCCTCATCGCCATCAACCTGCGGGAGGACGAGGCCGGCAACCCGGACGAGCTCGTGGCGGCGCTCCTGGTCGACTCGACGGACGACCTCATCCTCGTCTCGCGCAAGGGTCAGTCCATCCGCTTCCCCGCGGCCGACGACACGATGCGTCCGCTCGGACGTGCGACGTCCGGCGTCACCGGGATGAAGTTCCGCGAGGACGACGAGCTGCTGTCGGCCGACGTCGTGGAGTCCGGTGCGGACCTGTTCGTCGTGACCGAGGGCGGGTTCGCCAAGCGCACCCGCCTCGACGAGTACCGGGTCCAGGGACGTGGCGGTCTGGGCATCAAGGTCGCGAACCTGGTCGAGGCTCGTGGAGATCTTGTGGGAGCCCTGGTGACAGAGGCCGATGACGAGGTCCTCGTCATCATGGAACGGGGCAAGATCGTCCGGTCGGCCGTCGACGAGGTCAACCTCACGGGGCGCAACACCCAGGGGGTGACGTTCGCGAAGCCCGACAAGGGGGACCGCATCATCGCGGTCGCGCGGAACGTCGAACGTCGTCTCGGAGCGGATCGGGATACCGTGGACGAGGGAAGCGCCCCGACAGACCAGCCGACCGGAGCGGCCGAGACCACACCCGGAGCCACCGAGGAACCCAGATGAGCAGCGAGAACAACGCACCGCCCGCGATCACGCCGCGGTTGACCGTGCCCCGACCGGACGCCGTGTCGACCAACGGTCACGCGACGCGCAACGGGTCGCACGCAGCCGACCCGGGTCCCCGCGCCGCGTCCGAGCGCCCGGTTCCGCCGCCCCCGCCGCCCCCCGGTGCGGGGTCGGCTGCGACGTACTCGACCAGCACGGCGACCGACGACGGCATGGAGCGCGCCTCCGGCGAGAGCCGTGTCGCGGTGGCACGCGCAGGCGCCGTCAAGGCCGCCGCTGCGGCGATCGCTGCCGCGAAGTCGGCGGCGAAGAAGGTCTCCGCGACCGTGCCCGCCGCCCCGGCGGAGCCGGAGGTCGAGCAGCACGACGAGATCGACGATCGGACGGTGAGGCGCGTGACCTCCACGACGGCGCAGGCGCCCGCAGGCGGCGCGACGATGCACTACGCGTCCCCCGGGCTGTCGGGCACGGCGACGCAGGAGGCCCCTGCGGCGGCCGTCGGCACGGACACGGGTGCGACGCCGCGGGCCGACGGTCCCCGACGCGTCCGGCTCGCCGTCTCCCGCGTCGACCCCTGGTCCGCGATGAAGCTCGGCTTCCTGCTGGCGGTGGCGATCGGGATCATGACCGTCGTCGCGACGGGCGTGGTCTGGTACGTCCTCGACGGCATGCAGGTGTTCATCAAGATCGAGGACTTCGTCAAGCAGATCGCCGGCACGGAGACGAACGTCGACATCCTGCAGTTCGTGGCGTTCGGTCGCGTGATCTCGCTCGCCACGCTCATCAGCGTCGTCAACATCGTCATCATCACGGCCTTGTCGACGATCATGGCGTTCCTGTACAACATCGTCGCGTCGCTGGTGGGTGGGGTCCACCTCACCCTGACCGACGACTGACACCGGTCGTCCCGCACGTGCTCGGGGTCACGCCCTCCTGGTTTGGGCGTGCCCGGCTCGGTGGGGTAACCTCAAGCGCTGCCTACGTGCGGACGCGATCTCGATCGCGTCGTCGAACGTGGCGCACGGGCCTATAGCTCAGACGGTTAGAGCGCTTCCCTGATAAGGAAGAGGTCAGAGGTTCAAGTCCTCTTAGGCCCACTGCCGAACCCACTCGAGGGGGAACGTATGAAGAAGCTGCTGATCCTGGCACTCGCCGCCGGCGCCGGTTACCTGGTGTGGCGCAAGTATCAGGAGGACGCCTCCGAGCGTGACCTGTGGGCAGAGGTCACCGACACGTTCGAGTGATCTGCCGGGGGCCATGGCGCAATTGGTAGCGCACCTGCTTTGCAAGCAGGGGGTTGGGGGTTCGAGTCCCCCTGGCTCCACCACCTGAAGACTGACGAAGGGCCCCGCACCGTCTCGGTGCGGGGCCCTTCGACGTTCTTCGTACCCGGTCAGGCGTCCCCGGCGTCCTTCGCCCTGTCCACGGCCTCCTCGGCCTTCGCCTCGGCGGCCCCGCGCGCGTCGTCGGCTGCCTCTGCGACGTCGTCGGCCGCGTCCCCGGTCTTGCGGCGCGCACGCGTCGTGGTCTTCTTCACGGCGTCCTTGGCGTCGGAGACGGCCTCGGTCACGCGGTCGCTGACGTCGTCCCGGACCCCCGCGGCGCGACCGGCGAGCTTGTCGGTCGTCTCGCGGCCCTTCGCGACCGCGGCACCCGCGGCCTCGCCGAGGGACTCGGCGGCGTCACCCACGGCGTGCCGTGCGTCGTCCACGACGTCGTCGAAGCGGACCTGCTGGCCCTCCTGCTCCCACGGCTCGGCCCAGGGGTCGGTCGTGGGCTGAGCGCGGCGGTAGAGGACGTAGCCGACGCCGGCGGCGGTGATGCCTCCGACGACCCACCACACGGCCTTGCCGGACGAGCCGTCCTTCGCGGCCTTCTCGGCCTCCTTGCTCGCCTTCTTCGACGCCTTCTCGGCCTGCTTGCCGGCCTCCTTCGCCGCGGCCTTCGCCTGCTTGGCGAACTTCTTGGCCTGCCGGCGCGAGAGGTCGCTCGCAGCCGCCGTGGCCTCGGCGGCGCTGCCCGCGGCACGCTCGGCTGCTGCTGCCGCAGTCTCAGCCGCCGCGTTGAAGCTCGCGACGATCTTCGGCAGCAGGTCGTCGACCAGCCTGTCGTGCGCGTTGTCGATGGCGGGTCCGGCCTTCTCGGCCGCCTTCTCGACGCGTGGCGCCGCGGCCTGGACGCTGTCCTGCCAGGCCTTCTCGACGCGCGGCTGGAGCCACTCGATGAACGCCTCGACCTTGGGCGTGCCCCAGTCCTTGGCCTGGACCGCCGCCACCTTCGCCTGGTCGGCGAGCTGGCCGGCGGTGCTCTGCGCCGAGGCGACCGCGGTGGCCGCCTGGTCCTTGATCTTGTCGGTGTCGACCGACCCGAGAGAATCCTTGATCGTGCTGCTCGCTGAGCGAGAACGGGTCATGCGCGCTCCCCGGGTGTCGTCGTCCGTCACGGACGGTGCGGAACCTGTCGTTTCCCGTTCCACTCTGCCACCACCGCGGTCGTCTCGCGAGGTTTCCCCCGGATGTGCGTGCCGTGGGTCCAGGTCGGGTCTCGTGCGAGGATGGTGCGCATGTTCGCAACCTTTCACACGACCGCGGGCGACATCCGCGTCGAGCTCCTGCCGAACCACGCCCCGAAGACCGTGGCCAACTTCGTCGGCCTCGCCTCGGGGACCAAGGCCTGGGCCGACCCCCGGACCGGCGACGAGCGCACGGAGCCGTTCTACGACGGGCTGATCTTCCACCGGGTCATCAAGGACTTCATGATCCAGGGTGGCTGCCCGCTCGGAACCGGCACGGGTGGCCCCGGCTACACGTTCGACGACGAGATCCACCCCGAGCTCCAGTTCGACCGCCCCTACCTGCTCGCGATGGCGAACGCCGGCCTGCGCCGCAACCCGGTCACGGGGGCCACCGAGGGCACCAACGGCTCGCAGTTCTTCATCTCGACCGTCCCCACGACCTGGCTCAACGGGAAGCACACGATCTTCGGCGAGGTCGCGGACGACGAGTCCCGTGCCGTCGTGGACGCCATCAACGAGACGCGCACGCGTCCGGGCGACCGTCCGCAGGAGGACATCGTCATCACCTCGGTCACCATCGAGGACTGACCATCGCGACACCGCCGGGCCCACCGGGCCCACCCGCCTACGGGACGGCGGGACCGCACGACGGTCCTGCCGTCCCGCCGGTCTGCCCACGACACACCGACCGCGTCTCGTACGTCCGCTGCCAGCGGTGCGGCCGGCCCGCCTGCCCGGAGTGCCAGCGCCCGGCCGCCGTCGGCGTCCAGTGCGTCGACTGCGTGCGCGACGCCGCGCGCAACGCCCCGCAGCAGCGCACCGCGCTCGGGGGGCGGGTCCGCGACGGGCGACCGGTCGTGACGCTCACGATCATCGGGCTGTGCGTCGTCAGCTGGGTCCTGCAGCTCGCGACCGGTGGGTCGTGGACCCAGATGTGGTGGTTCGCGCCGGTGCTGGGCGAGCAGGAGCCGTACCGGTTCCTCACGGCGGCGTTCCTGCACTCGACCTCTCCGCTGCACATCCTGTTCAACATGTACGCCCTGTGGATCACCGGGCCGTTCCTCGAGCAGATGCTCGGGCGGTGGCGGTTCGTCGCGCTCTACGTGCTGTCCGCCGTCGGTGGCTCCGTGGGCTACCTGCTCCTGGCCGGCGGCCCGCTCAGCGAGACCTGGTACCAGCCCGTCGTCGGGGCCTCCGGCGCCGTCTTCGGGCTCTTCGGTGCCATCTTGCTGGTGCTGCGCCGCACGGGGCGCAACGCGATGCAGATCGTCGTGCTCATCGGGATCAACTTCGCGATCGGCTTCTTCGTCGGAGGGATCGCGTGGCAGGCTCACCTGGGCGGTCTCGTCGTCGGGCTCGCCCTGGGCGCGGCGTACGCCTACGCCCCCCGGGACAGGCGCGTGCTCGTGTCGGTCGCCGCGACCGTCGTGGTCGCGGTCGTCCTCGTCGCCGCGTCGGCGTACACGTACGCCACGGTCCCGCAGGTCCTCGGGGGCTGAAGAAGTTATCCCCAGAGTTATTCACAGGTGTGGAACGAACTACACCCGTGGAACTCCCCGTGGCGACGCGACAGCCCGCGCCACCGGCACGGTGCGGCCGGCGGACGGCCGCACCGTCGTCACTTCCAGCGTGTCGTGAGCGCGAAGCCCGCGATGATGAATGCGAAGCCCACGGCGAGGTTCCAGGCCTCCAGGGCGGGGATGGGCAGCTGGTTGGGCCCGCTCAGGTAGAACAGGACGATCCAGGCCAGGCCGACGAGCATCAGCGTCAGCATGGTGGGGACCAGCCAGGTCGGGTTGCCCCCCTCGGGCTTCGGTGCGCGAGGGGCGCGGGCGGCCTTGGCCGGCTTCTTGCGGGACTTCGACTCGGGCACGAGTTCGGGCTCCTGTCCTGGTGAGGTTCCCGACGCCGCAGCCGCCCCGCGGTCGCGGGTCTGCCGTCGGCGTGCAGGAACCGTGCATGGTTCGAGTGCGTCGTCGCCGCCGCCCCTGACGGGCGATCGACAACGACATTCGTCGTCTAGCGTAGTGGGCGCGCAGACTAGGATGTGCATCCGCGCGCGCGGACAGTGATCCCACCGGTCGGTGGAGGAGGGAGGCGGCAGGTGCCCGAGGTCGACGACTCCTCCGTCGGTCGCCCCGCTGCTGCTGCCGCACCCCCGGCGTCGCGATCCCGCCGGCTCCGCGCGGCCCTGAGCGTCGCGCTGGTCCTCGCCCTCGCCGGCGTCCTGTTCACCGCGAACGCCCGGCTCGCGCGCGGCGAGGAGTCGCGGCACCCCGAGAACCTCGCACAGCTCGTCGACCAGGAGTCGAGCCGGGTGGAGCGGCTGTCCGGCACCGTCGACTCCCTGAACGACGAGATCGCCGAGCTGTCGGCACCTCGCGGACAGGTTCCCGTCGTCGACGACGACCTGGAGACCCGCAGCGGTATCGCCGCCGCGACGATCGCGGTCACCGGTCCGGGACTGTCCGTCGCGCTCGACGACGCTCCTCCGGACGGGAGCTATCCCGCCAGCATCAACGCGGACGACCTCGTCGTGCACCAGCAGGACGTCCAGTCGGTCGTGAACGCCCTCTGGGCGGGCGGTGCGGAGGCGATGACGCTGCAGGGGCAGCGGGTCACCGCGACGTCGGCCTTCCGGTGCGCCGGCAACATCCTCCTCCTCCACGGGCGTGTCTACTCCCCGCCCTACGTCGTCGAGGCCGTGGGCGACCCGGACGCGATGCGTGCCGCGCTGGACCGGTCGGAGGGCATCCAGGTGTACCGGCAGTACGTGGACGCCGTGAACCTCGGCTGGGACGTCACGGCCGAGGACCGCATCGACATGCCGCGCTACGAGGGCGCGCTCGAGCTCAAGTTCGCGCGACCCGCCGCCGGGACCCAGCAGTGACCGTTCCGGCCGGTGCCGACGTGCGCCGCCGCCCTGGGCACGCACGTCGTCGGGGCGGCGCGTCGGCGTTCGTCGGGGTGCTCGGCGAGATCCTCATCACCCTGGGCGTGCTCCTCGGGCTGTACGTCGTGTGGCAGCTCTGGTGGACGGACGTGCAGGCGGACAGGGTGCAGGCGGAGATCCTCCAGGAGCTCGACGCACCCACCGCCGACCCGCAGGACGTCGCCGTCGCGGTGCGCCGCGACGACCCGCCCGTGATGGACCAACCCGCGGAGGGCGAGGTGTTCGGGACCCTGCACGTGCCCCGCTGGGACGACGCCGTGATGCCGATGGCACAGGGCACGGACAAGCGCGAGGTGCTCGACAAGGCCATGGCGGGGCACTACCCGGAGACCGTCATGCCGGGCGACGTCGGGAACTTCTCCCTCGCCGGCCACCGGATGACCTACGGAGCGGTCTTCCACCGCGCCGAGGAGCTCCAGGAGGGCGACCCGCTCGTCGTGGAGGCCGACGGGACTTGGTACGTCTACCGGGTCACCGAGATGCGCGCCGTGCTGCCCGACGCGGTCGACGCCGTCGCCCCGGTCCCCTGGCAGGCCGGTGTCGAGCCGACGGAGCGCTACCTCACGCTCACCACGTGCCACCCGATCGGGCTCAACTCGCTCCAGCAGCGGTTCATCGTCAACGCGGTCTTCGACTACTGGCTGCCCGTCGAGGACGGGACGCCGCCCGACCTGGTGGGCGAGGCGGCTCCGGCGCCCGACAGCACCGATGAGGGAGGCTCCTGATGTACGGGGCGCTGTGGCGTGTCCTTCCCGGCCCGGCCTGGGTGCGGGTGCTGATCCTGCTCGTCCTCGCGGCCGCCGTCGTGCTCGTGTGCTTCGAGTGGCTGTTCCCGGTCGTCGCCGAGTACATGCCCTTCAACGATCCCAACGTCCAGACGGACGCCGCCGCCCTCGTCCCGTCGCCTGTGGAGGCACAGCTGTGACTCGCCCGACCCGCATCCTCGTCGTCGACAACTACGACTCGTTCGTCTACACGATCGTCGGCTACCTCGACCAGCTCGGCGCGCAGACCGTCGTCGTGCGCAACGACGCCGTGCCCGAGCCGGACGCCGACGGCCGCTTCCACGACACCGACGGCACGGTGTTCGACGGCGTGCTCGTCTCCCCCGGACCGGGGACGCCGAAGGAGGCCGGGCAGAGCGAGCACGTGATCCGTGCGTGCGCCACGTCGAGCACCCCGATGCTCGGCGTGTGCCTGGGGCACCAGGCCCTCGCCGAGGTCTACGGCGCGACCGTCACGCACGCGCCCGAGCTGATGCACGGCAAGACGAGCCTCGTCCAGCACGACGGCGCGAGCGTCCTGACCGGGCTGCCCTCCCCCTTCACCGCGACCCGGTACCACTCGCTGGCCGTCGTGTCCGGGACGGTCCCCGCCGAGCTCGAGGTGACGGCCGAGACGGAGACCGGCGTGATCATGGCCGTACGACACCGCGAGCTGCCCCTGCACGGCGTCCAGTTCCACCCCGAGTCCGTGCTCACCGAGGGTGGGCACCGGCTGCTCGCCAATTGGCTCGAGGAATGCGGCCTGGCGGGCGCGGTGGAGCGCTCCGCGGGCATGGCGCCGCTCGTGCGGAAGTAGCGGTCACCTGCGTCGGGCCACGCGCCCGCTGCTCTCCATCACGACGACGGCCGCTCACCTCGCGAGGTGAGCGGCCGTCGTGCGTCGGGCGCGGTGACTCCGTGCGGGTGTCTCAGCCCTCGCCGTCGGGCTGGCCGTCGCCGTCCTCGTCGCCCGGCGGAGGGGGGTTCTCGCCACCTTCGCCACCTGTGGCGGGAGGACCGGTGGAGACGATGAGCCGGACGTCGGACCCTTCCTCGAGCTGAGTGTTCGCTCCGGGGTCGGAGCCGATGACGATGCCCGCAGGCCACTGGTCCGACTCCTGGGTGATGCGCTCACCTGCGTTGAGAGCGTTCGCGTTGAGCGTCTCGGTCGCCTGCTGCTCGGTCATGCCAGCCAGGTTGCCAGGGACCGCCGTCATCTCCGCCGCGGGCGGGATCGCGACGTCGATCTCGACGGTCGACCCCTGCGCGACGGAACCAGGCTCCGGCCGCTGCGCGATCACGTTGCCCTCGGTCTCGTCCGACTCGACCTCGTTGACCTTCGGCGTCAGGCCGAGGTCGGTGATCTGCTTCTCTGCGTCCGCTCGCGCCGAGCCCACGAGGTCGGGCAGGCCGACGTTGCCGGTCGAGACGAACAGGGTCACGGTCGACCCGGGCGTGACGGTCTCGTCCGCGGCGGGCTCGGTCTTGGTGACGTGGTCCTGCTCGACGTCCCTGGAGTCCTCCCGCTCGACGTTGCCGGCGGTGAGGTTGGCCTCCTCCAGCTCCGCCCGAGCCTCCTCCTGGGTCAGACCAGCGAGGTCGGGGACCTGGACGGAGTCCGGCCCGCCCGAGAAGTACACGGACACCGTCGAGTTGGGCTCGGCCTGCGTACCGCCCGCGGGGGTCTGTCGGACGAACGTGTCCTCGGGCTCGTCGGAGTCCGGGTCGATCAGCTTCTCGAACTGGAACCCGGCGTCGGTGATCTGCTTCTCGGCGTCCGCGGGCGTGACGTCGGCGGACAGGGTCGGCACGGCCGTGAGCTCGGGCTCGTCCGGTCCCTGGTTGAGCACGAACATCGTGATGATCGCGGCGATCGCGAGGGCGCCGATCGTGATGAGGGTCCACATGAGCCCCTTGCGGCTCTTGTGCTCCTCCTCGTCCTCGCCGGGTACGTCGCCCGGCGGGACCGCGGGTGCGGTGTTCGTCGTCTCCCACGGGTTCGCCGGACTCATGACCTGGGTGGCCGACTCGACCATCGTCGGCTGCATGTCCGCCGCGGCGACGGCCCCGAGACCGGCGGCAGCGGCGGCGACACCGAGCGCCGGCGCGGTGATGTGCCCGCCGCGCACGGCGTTCTCCAGGTCGGCGCGGAACTCGGCTGCGCTCGAGTACCGGTTGGTGCGGTCCTTGGCGAGCGCCTTGAGCGTGATGCGGTCGAGGACCTCCGGCACGTCGGGGGCGAGGACGCTGGGCGTGGCGGGAGCCTCGCGCACGTGCTGGTACGCGACGGCGACGGGCGAGTCGCCGATGAACGGCGGGCGGCCCGTGAGCAGCTCGTACAGCAGGCAGCCGGTCGAGTACAGGTCGCTGCGGGCGTCGACGGTCTCGCCGCGCGCCTGCTCGGGCGACAGGTACTGCGCGGTGCCGATGACGGCCTGCGTCTGCGTCATGGTCGCGGCGGAGTCCGCCATCGCACGCGCGATGCCGAAGTCCATGACCTTCACCGCGCCCGTGGGCGTGATCATGACGTTCGCCGGCTTGATGTCCCGGTGCACGATCCCCGCGTGGTGCGAGTACTCGAGCGCCGCCAGGACACCGGCGGTGATCTCGACGGCCTCGTCGATCGGCACGGCCTGACCGTCGCGCAGGATGTCGCGGACCGTGTGGCCCTCGACGTATTCCATGACGATGAACGGGATGTGCACGGACGCGCCGGTGGGGTCCGAGTGGACGTCCTCGCCCGTGTCGTAGACCGCGACGATCGCCGGGTGGTTCAGGGACGCTGCCGCCTGGGCCTCGCGCCGGAACCGGGCCAGGAACGTGGGGTCCCGGGCGAGGTCGGAGCGCAGGATCTTGATCGCGACGGTGCGGCCGAGGCGTGTGTCGTGCCCGATGTGGACCTCGGCCATGCCACCGCGGCCGATGAGCTCACCGACCTCGTAGCGACCGGCGAGCACTCTGGGTGCGTTCTCCACCACTCATTCGTCCTTCGGATTCGTCGGAACCGCACGCGCGTCCGCGCGCGGCACGTCTGGCGCAATCATCCCATCCGTGGGCCCGCCACCCGCTCCGGCAGGCAACGATGTCGTCACGATCCGGGTCATGCCCGGCATTTCGGAAGCTGATCCGAGCGGTGCGGCGGAGCCCTTGCCCGCGGTGAGGGTCGCGATCACCAGCACGAGCAGCAGCCCGAGCAGGGCGATCAGCGGCCACGTCATCCCCCGAGGGATCCCGCCGATGCGCTGACCCGTCGTGGTCGACGTGCGTCGACCCTCGGTCGGGCCGGCGCGGTCCGGGCCCTGCTCGGCCCGACGTCGTTCCGCGCGCGTCGTCGGGACCGCGCGGTCCGCCGTCGGGTCCCCGTGGACGCCCTGCGCGGGCCGGGCCGGGGACGGGCGACGCGCACGGGTCGACGCGTGCATCTCCCGTCGTGGCGGGTAGGTGCGTGGCGCGCCTCCGTGCACGGAGTCCTCGGTGGTCTCGTCCGAGGCGGGTCGCGCGGGAGCAGGTCGCTCCCAGGGCAGAGCAGGACCGGGCTGAGCGGGTCGTGCTGGAGCCGGCACCTCGGTGGCCTCTCGCGGGGGCGCAGGCGGCGGGGGCACGGCGACGGGAACGCCAGGCCCGGGTGTCTCCCGGACCGCGGTGGGGATGACGATCGGCGTGATGACGGGGGCCACGTCCTGCACGGTCTCCCGGGCGCGGCGCGCGCGGCGGCCACCACCCGCGATCGCGGCGGACCACGGGTCGGACGCGAGCCGGCGGTCGATCTCGTCGAGCGTCTGCGCGAGGGCCGCCGCCGTGCGGGGCCGCTTCGTCGGGTCCTTCTCGAGCATCGCCATGATGAGCGCGGCGAGCTCGGCATCGACCGACGACGGCAGCAGCGGGACGGCCTCGTTGACGTGCGCGACGGCGATGTCCACCGGCGTCGACCCCGTGAAGGGGCGGTGACCGACGACGGACTCGTACGCCACGATCCCGAGCGCGTAGACGTCGGACGCGCCCGTCGCTGCCTGCCCGACGGCCTGCTCGGGCGACAGGTACTGCGCCGTGCCCATGACCATGCCGGTCGCCGTCATCGGTACCTGGTTCGCCGCGAGCGACACCCCGAAGTCCGTGATCTTCACGGTGCCGGAGCGGTCGATGAGGATGTTGCCCGGCTTGACGTCCCGGTGCACGACACCCGCCACGTGCGCGGCGTGGAGGCCGCGCGACGTCTGCGACAGGATCGGCAGGAGGCGCATCGGTGGCAGCACGGGCTCGCGCTCGAGGAGGTCCGCCATGGGCTCGCCCACGATGAGCTCCATGACGAGGTAGCCGGAGCCGCGCTGCTCGCCGTAGTCGTACATCTGGGCGATGTTCGGGTGCGACAGCGCCGCGCTGTTGCGCGCCTCGGTCCGCAGCCGGTTGAGGAAGTCCTGGTTCCCCGCGTACTCGGGGCGCAGCACCTTGACCGCGACCTCGCGCCCGAGGGCGTCGTCGTCCGCGACCCAGACCTCGCCCATCCCGCCGATGGCGATGCGCCGCACGAGGCGGTAGCGCTCGCCCAGGGTCAGGCCCCGTACCGGCTTCATCCGTTGAGCACCGCCTCGATGACGGCCTTCGCGATGGGGGCGGCGACCGCGCCTCCGGTCGCCTCGCTCCCGCTGGATCCGCCGTTCTCCACGATCACGGCGACGGCGACCTGCGGGTCGTCGGCCGGCGCGAACGACGTGAACCACGCATGCGGCGCCTTGGCCGGGTCGTTCTCGGCCGTGCCGGTCTTGCCCGCGACCTGCACGCCGGGGATCTGGGCGGCGGTGCCCGACCCGTTCTGCACCACGCCGAGCATCATCTGCGTGAGCTGCTCCGCCGTCTCCGGCGACACCGACGTGCGCAGGCGGCGCGGGTCCGTCTGGCGCACGACGTCGAGGTCAGGGTTGCGCACGGTCTCGACCGTGTACGGGGCCATCTCGACGCCGTCGTTCGCGATCGCTGCGGAGACCATGGCCATCTGCAGCGGGGTGGCGCGCACGTCGCCCTGGCCGATCGCGGCGCGCGCCGTGCCGCCCGCGTCGGACTCCTCGGTGTCGTCGGTCGGGAAGTGGCTCGCGGTGACGTCCATCGGGATCGTGAGCGATCCGTCGTCGAACCCGAAGTCCTGCGCCTGGTCGCGCAGCACGTCGTCCCCGAGCGTCAGGCCCAGGTCCCCGAACGCGGTGTTGCACGAGATCCGCAGCGCGTCGGCGAGCGTCATCTCGCCCGTCGGCGAGCACCGGATGCCGCCGAAGTTCTTCATCGTCTGGGTCGACTGCGGGTACGGGAGCTCGTCCGGGGCCGGGATGACCGTCTCGGGCGTGTAGTCGCCGGACTCGAGCGCTGCCGCGGACGTGACGAGCTTGAACGTCGACCCCGGCGGGTAGGTGTTGCCGCGGATCGCCCGGTTGCTCATCGGGTCCCCGTCGGCGTTCGCGAGCTCCTGGAAGGCGGCGCTGGCCTCGCCCGTGTCGTGCGAGGCGAGCGTGTTCGGGTCGTAGCTGGGCTTCGACACGAGCGCGAGGACCCGCCCCGTCGTCGGCTCGAGCGCGACGACGGCGCCGCGCTGGTCGCCGAGCGCGTCCCACGCGGCCTGCTGGGCCTTCGCGTCGATCGTCAGCTCGACCGACGCGCCCTGCGGCTGCTCGCCCGTGACGAGACCGGTGAGGCGGTCCAGCCACAGCGAGCTCGCGTCGCCGTTGAGGTAGTCGTTCTCGGCGCGCTCGACCTCCGACGTGCCGTTGACGACGGAGAAGTACCCGGTCACGGGGGCGTACAGCTCGCCGTGAGTGTAGGAGCGCTGGAAGCCGAACGGGTCGTCGACCGGCGCCGACGACGCCACGGCGTCGCCCGCCACGACGATCGGGCCGCGGAAGTTGTCGTACTCGCGGTAGATCGTGCGGACGTTGCGCGGGTCGTTGTCCAGGGCTTCCGCGCGGAAGAACTGGATGTAGGTCGTGGACACCATGAGCGCGAGGAACATGACGAGGACGACCGTCGCGACGCGACGGATCGGGACGTTCACCGGTCACCACCCGGCCTCGGGTCGAGGTCGACGACCTGGGTGGTCCGGTCGTCGTCGGGCTCCGGGCCGCGACCGGTCTGCCCGGCAGCGCCAGGACCGTCCGCACGGTTCCCGACGACCGTCGGGGCGTCGTCGGGCACGTCACCGACGGCGTGGCCGGCGCTCGCGACGAGGAAGGGCTCCGTGCGCGGCCGTGCGCCGCCCGGCGCGACCTGTCCGCGCACGGGCAGGGACGAGGGTCGCCGCGCGTCGTCGGAGATGCGCAGCAGCAGGCCCACGACCAGCCAGTTCGCGAGGAGCGACGAGCCGCCCTGCGCGACGAACGGCATCGTCAGGCCCGTGAGCGGGATGATGCGCGTGATGCCGCCGACGACGACGAACAGCTGCCACGCCATGACGAACGCGAGGCCACCGGCGAGGAGCTTGCCGAAGCCGTCGCGCACGCCGACGGCGGTGCGCAGGCCGCGCTCCACGAGGACGAGGTAGCACAGCAGGATCGCGAGCAGGCCCGTCAGGCCCAGCTCCTCGCCCAGCGAGGAGTAGATGAAGTCGGACTGCGCGAACGGCACCAGCCGCGGGTAGCCCGCGCCCCAGCCCGTGCCGAACAGGCCGCCGTTCGCGAGGCCGAACAGGCCGCCCACGAGCTGGCCGGAGCCGCCCGGGTCGCGCCCGTAGATGTCGGCGTCGAACGGGTGGAGCCACACGTCGACGCGTGCCTCGACGTGACTGAACGCCAGCGTCGCCGCGACGGCTCCCACCGCGAACAGCAGCAGACCGATGACGACCCAGCTCACGCGCTCCGTCGCGATGTACAGCATCGCGACGAACAGGCCGAAGAACAGCAGCGACGTCCCCAGGTCGCGCTCGAACACGAGGATCGCGAGCGACACGAGCCACACGATGATGATCGGGCCGAGGTCGCGCAGGCGCGGGAGCTGCAGCCCCAGGACCTTGGGCCCGGCGAGGGCGAGTGTGTCCCGGTTCGTCACGAGGTAGCCGGCGAAGAAGATCGCGAACGCGATCTTCGCGAACTCGGCCGGCTGGAGCGAGTAACCGAAGACGTTGATCCAGATCTCCGCGCCGTGGATGTTCACGCCCAGGCCGGGCACCAGCGGCAGCGCGACCAGGACGATGCCCACGACCATCGCGGTGTACGTGTAGCGGCGCAGCACGCGGTGGTCGCGCAGCAGCCAGATCACCGCGAACGCGGCCACGATGCTCATCGCGGTGAACTGGAGCTGGCCCGGGGCCAGGTTCTGGTCGCCCCCGGTGACCTGCGACCCGAGGTCGATGCGGTAGATCATCGCCAGGCCGATGCCGTTGAGCGCGACCACGACCGGGAGCATCACCTCGTCCGCGTACGGGGCGAGGAACCGCAGCAGCACGTGCGCGCCGAGGGCGAACACCACGATCCCGCCGCTGACCAGCGTGAAGTGCTCCGGCAGCTCGTCGGTGAGCTGCAGCGCGACGATCGCGTACGCACCGATGCCGATCGCGAGCGCGAGGACGAGCAGGCCGAGCTCCGCGCCGCGGCGGGGACGGGCCTCGACGGTGTCGACCGTCGTCATCAGGCCCCCTCGTCCGGCTCGTCGGTCGTGGTGGTCGTGGGTGACGGGGAGGGCTCGTCGGTCGGCTCGTCGGTCGGCTCGTCCGTGGTGTCGGGCGCGGTCGTCTCGTCGTCCGGTGCCGTCGCGTCCGCGACGAGACGGTCCGCGCGGGCGCGCGCGTCCTCCAGCGAGTCCGCGGGGATGGACGACTCCAGCCGGTCGACGACGTACCCCGGGAGGTCCGTCACGAGCGTGCCCGTGAGCTCGACCGGCGTCGAGAGCGTGACGGGTCCGGCGCTCTCCGGGATGCCGCGGAACACCGCGACCTGCCCGTCCGCGACGCCTACGTAGTACTGCTCCTGCGTCCAGCGGTAGCCGGCCCACCCGGCGACACCCAGCCCGACGACGAGCAGCAGCACCGCGACGACCGTGACCCAGCGCCGGGGCGCGCGGCCGGGCCGGACGTCGTCGTCCGACGCGCCGTCGGGGTCCTCGTCCGTGGTCGGTGCGCCGCCCTCGACGGGCTCGACGTCGTCCCCGGGGCCGGTCGCTCCGGCGGCGGCTCCGGCCGCAGGCAGCACGGGCTCGTTCGCCGCGGACCCGACGACCTCCACCGCCGCGGAGGGCGTCTCGCCGTCGGTCGCGTCCGTGTCGACGACGTCCGCGACGAGCACCGTCACGTTGTCGGTGCTGCCGGCGTCCAGCGCGAGCTGGAGCAGCAGGTCGGCGCACTCGTCGACGTCGGGCGTCTCGCTCAGCACCTGCTCGAGCGTGTGCACGCCGACGAAGCCCGAGAGACCGTCGGAGCAGAGCATCCACCGGTCGCCCGGCTTGGCCTCGCGCACCGACATGTCGGGCGTGAGGTCGATGTCGAAGTCACCGAGGACGCGCATGACGACGTTGCGCTGCGGGTGCGTCTCCGCCTCGTCCGGCGAGATGCGGCCCGTGTCGACGAGGTGCTGGACGAACGTGTGGTCGGTCGTGACCTGCGCGAGCTCGCCGTCGTGCAGCAGGTAGGCGCGCGAGTCGCCGAGATGTGCCATCGCGAGCTTGCTGCCCGCACGCAGGATCGCGGTCACCGTGGTGCCCATCCCGGCGAGCTTGGGGTCGTCCTCGCTGGCACGGACGAGGTCCTGCCGCGCGGCGTCGATCGAGCGCTCGAGCTCGGCCAGAGCCTCGTCCGGCCCGTGCTCGGGCGTGTCCAACGGCGTGATGGCGGCGATCGCGAGGGCGGACGCGACGTCGCCGCCCGCGTGACCGCCCATGCCGTCCGCGACGACGAGGAGGTTGGGGCCGGCATAGCCGGAGTCCTGGTTGTTCGAGCGCACGAGCCCGACGTCGGACCGCGCGGCGTAGCGCAGGGCGATGTTCACGACCGGCTCTACCTCTGCAGCTCGACGACGGACTGACCGATACGGACCTGCGTGCCCTGGGCGAGCGGCGTGATCTGACCGATGCGCTGCCCGTCGACGTACGTGCCGTTCGTCGACCCCAGGTCCTCGACGAACCAGCCGCCGTTCTGCGGGAAGATCCGGGCGTGCCGCGACGAGGAGTAGTCGTCGTCGAGCACGAGCGTGCAGCTCGGCGCCCGGCCCATGAGGATGGACGACGCCGTGAGCGGGATCGTCGTGCCCGTGAGCGGACCGGACGTCACGACCAGGCGGGACAGACCTGCACCCTGGCTCGCACCGCGCTGCCGGGGCGGCTCGGCCACCGGCGTCGGGCCCGACGGCGCGGGGCGGCCCGCCTTCTCCGCGCGCTTCTCGGCCCGCTTCCCCCGCGGCGTCGACCGCGTGCCGTACAGGTCGCGGCGCAGCACCCCGATGGCGGAGAGCACGAACACCCAGAGCAGCACCAGATAGCCCAGCCGCAGCAGGGTGAACGTGAGGTCGGTCATGCGGGCCGGATCACCACTCCTCGTTGTCGGACGCGCCGGTCCAGAACATGATGCGTGTACGCCCGATGGTCAAGGAGTTGCCGTCCAGGAGCGTGGCCGCGGGGACCTGGTGACCCTCCACGAACAAGCCGTTGGTCGAACCCATGTCCGAGGCGATCACCCCGTCCGCCGTCACCCGGATCTCGAGGTGTCGACGCGAGACGCCCGGGTCGTCGACGACGATGTCCGCCTCCGAGCCGCGGCCGATCACCGTCACGGGACCCGTCAGGAGATAGCGCTGGCCGTCGATGTCGACCAGGGGGTGGCGCGCACTCGGCGATGCCGATGTTGCCGGTGCCACGTTGCCCCGCACGCTCGCCGACCGCAGCTGGAAACGGCCCGTCTCCAGGGCGTCGACCTGCTCGAAGCTCACGCTCACCGGTCCGACGAACGCGTAGTGCTGCGACGACGCGTACTGCGTGACGTTCGACGCCAGCTCGTCCGCGAGCGTCTCCGCGCCCCACGCCTCGACCTGGCCGAAGTCGTCCGGAGACAGCTCGATCGTGAACTCGTTCGGCACGACCGTCCGGTCGCGGTCCACCACGGCGGCGCGGTCGTCGACCTCGCGACGTAGCGCGCTCGCGAGCTCGACCGGCTTGACCTCGCTGCGTCCGACCTTGGAGAACGCGTTGTTGACGACGCGCTCCACGCCCTTCTCGAAGCGATCCAGGACTCCCATGCCACCTCCTCCCGATCGTGCTGTGCCTGCTCGTGCACCGGCCGTGCGATCTCCTGCCGACACACGTCCAGGCAGACTACCTAGATCGTATCGACCGCGTCTGCGCACTCGGGCCGTTTTGTGCACCGATGTCGGGGTCCGTCGTGGGGAACACGGGTGGAGCGTGTGAACGCGCCCCTGCGGTGCCGCGCCTACGCGCCGACACGCGCGGACCGCGCGCGGTAGGCGTCACGCCGCTGGGTCCGCGCGATTCCTGGGCGAAGCGGCCTGCGTGCTAGTCTTCTGCGGCACGCGCGAGTGGCGGAATGGCAGACGCGCTGGCTTCAGGTGCCAGTGTCCGAAAGGGCGTGGGGGTTCAAGTCCCCCCTCGCGCACGTGGGGCTGTTCTCGGTTTCGAGAGCAGCGAACTTCGAAAAGTCCCGGCCGGGATACTCCGGCCGGGACTTTCGTCGTTTCTGGGTGGTTGGTGCGGTCCTGCGTGGTCTCGCGGCGAGGTGATGCACGACGGCGCGGCCTGTGTGGTGCTGATCGGGCTGGCTCAGCGGGCGGTCGGGACGACTTCGAGCCGTTCCGGGGCGTACTGACCTGTCCGGCGGTGCTGCCGGTGTTTCAGGTGGTCGGGTCGTGGCGGGCGGTGCCGGCCGTGCGAGGTGGTCCTCGTCGGGGCTTGGTGCGGGAGCGGGTGGTGTAGCCGATGGGCCGGTCGTCTATGGGCTCGCCGAGGTACGACTGCCAGGGTTCGTCGATGCCGGCGGCGACGTGCCATCGGTAGAGCTCGCGGGCGTTGTAGGCGGCGAGGGTGAACGCGAGGAGCAGTGCGGTGGGATTGAGTCCGCGGACTCTGATGAAGCCGTGGTTGACGTTGGCGTCGTGGACGCGGATCTTCGAGTTGAGACTCTCGATGCGGTTACGGCGATGGTAGGAGCTGGCCCAGGCGGTGGACTGCCAGGGCAGACGTTGGCGGTCTCGTTCGTGCAGGGTGTCAGGCACGGTAAGGGTGATGCCGCAGCCGCAGGCTGAGCCCGGGGTACAGGTGGTGGTGGGTATGTCCTGGCTACGCCGCATCGAGGCTGGCGTGTTGGGGCAGCGGACGTGACCCGCCAGGGCCGGACCTTTGTAGCGCTGGGTGCCCAGGGCGTCGTTGCGGCGGCTGTGCCGGGTGAACCGGAAGGGTTCGCGGGCGTCGAAGAGCTCGCGGACACGGGCATTGTCACCGGCGGTCTGGCCGATCCGTGGAGGTTCGAGCTGGCGCAGGTTCGTCGGGATAGCGGCGCAGTACAGGCTGCCGTCGATCCACAGGGTGCCGGGGACGGGGCCAGGGCGGGTACCGCGCTGTGACGAGTGCAGGTCGAAGACGACCTCGACGCCGCGGTTTCGCAGCTGTCGGGCAAAGTGCTCGCCCGTGGCCATCGTGTAGCCGCGGTCGAAGAGCGCCTCGGTGACGTCGCCGTGGCTCATGACGGCATCGATCAGGGCGAGGGCAGCTCCGATGCGGTCGGTCACGCCGGAGCGCAGTGCCATGCCAGCGCACAGCAGAGGGACATTCTTACCGGTGCCCTCGCCTGCGATGTAGGTCGCCAGGTGGAGTTCGAAACCGACGTAGAACTCGGTGGGGCGCCTGTTGGTGGCGGTGCGCTTGCCCCAGCGCGCTTCCCGGTCGGCGCAGATCCGTCCGTCCGGGGGGAGGGCGTCATGAGGGTAGGCCGCGTAGTACGACTCCACGTCGGTTCCGTCGATCGCGACCGCAGGTATGCGCGGGAACGTGGTGGGCAGACCTGCTTGGACGATCGTGGAGTGGATCTGCTCGGGGGTCAGGGTCAGGGCCGGGCACGACGTCGGGCACGGGTCGATCTCCCCGGTGTCGGCGTTGACCCACAAGGTGTGGTCGTGGTCGACGGTCACGCCAGCCCTGGTGGCGGCGCTCAGAGCGTGGAGGCGGTCGAGGATCCTCTTGTCCAGGCCCGTGCGGGCGTCGCTGGTGGCGACCCAGTTCTCGGGGATCTCGAGCTGGGCGCGGGCCCGTGGTGACATCTCCGCCACGGTGCGAGCGACCGACGCGATGGTCAGCGTCGCCGGGTTCGTCAACGTGTGGAAGAACAGGATGCGGGCCAGGAGGGCGTAGCTCAGCAGGGCAGGACGGCCAACTCGCTTGGTGCACGCATCGAGAAGGGTCGTCAGAGTGGGCGTGTTCGACATGGCGATGGCCCGGTTGATCCGTTGCTGCTCGGTCATGCGGTCGGGATGGTAGTCACGACGGCTGGCACCGGTCGGCGTGTGCTGCGGCCGGCGCCTGCGAGTCGTCGTCTCCCTGGTCACGGGCGGGTGACCTCCGCGACGAGCTCTGCTTCGTCGGGTTGGGGCATGAACTTCATGACGTGACTGAACGACTTCCAGGACGTCACACCAGCCATCTGCGAGAGAGCGTTGAGGTGGACACGGTTGTCGAGGTGCGCCAGCATCCAGGTCGCCCGAAGCCGGTAGGTCTTGAGGTCAGGACAGTTGGGCGGGCGTTCGATGTGTTCCAGCATGTGGCCCAAGGGACCGCGGTCCCAGTCCTTGGCGACGAACCCGAGGATCGTCGCGCCCGGATCGTCTTCCTTGATCTGTGCCAGGGTCACGTCGTGGGGCGGCGAGATAGGGATCATGCGCGGGTGGTCGCCGTGGACGACCAGGCAGAGGTGACCGTGACGTTCGACGAGGTCGTTGGTCATGGCGTCGCGGGCCTCGCGAGGGTAGAGGCCTGCGCCAAGACCCAGGGCGAGCAGCGCGGTCAGGCGTCGTCTTCTGGATGCTGTGCGCTGTTGTGCAGCAACCTCGAGGAGGCGGCTGACCTCGGCCGGCGTATACGGGACGATCGTGTACTCGGCCCGTAGCTGGTGCGGCAAGGGCGCCCAGGGTGCTCGGCGGGTCAATGCGGTGGAGTAGCGCCGCAGGTCAGCACGCCGTGTTGCCCTCGAGGATTCGGCCAGGTGGGCGCATCCGACGGCGATGTAGCGTTCGACCACGTCGGGGCTGAACATCGCCTCGCGATCCAGCGGGTGGCCCTGACGGTGGGCCCACACGACGAACTGGCTCAGGGTCCGCATCGACTCCGTGGCCCGCCGTGGCTCATTCGGATGCAGGTCCAGGGCGACCGCGCGGGTGAACTCGGCGACGGGCGCCCAGAAGTCCGCGCGGATCGCGTAAGGGGTGTACGCGCGGACACGGGCCTTGGCACGCCGGGCGTCGTTCTCGGCGTTGCGGTTGACGGCGTCAGTTCCAGAAGAGCAGTCTGAAGGCATAGAAGGACCCCCATCGGTACGCGGGACTTTCTTGCAGCGGAGATTGTGGTCCGCTGATGCGAGGCGATCGGGTTCGGGAGCTGGCACTCCTGGGCCCGTTTTCGCGCCTTCGGCGCCCTGCGCCGACTGGATCAGCCCATGTTGGCTCCGCCTTCGTCGTCGAGAGCCTTCGCTAGGAGGTCCGCGTGTACTGCCGTCACTGGGCGGCCTGAAGCACGAGCAGTCTCGTACAGGCGGAGCGCGAGGTGTGCAGGAATCCGAGCGTCGAACCGCACCGTCTCGTCAGGCGCGTAGACACGGTCGCGCGATGACGGGCGCCCCGTCCGCGCAGCTGGGATGACCACCGCGCTGTTCTGGTTCTTCATCGTCACCACCTCCGCCGAAACGACCAACTGTTGGAACCGGATCCGTAGATTCGTCAGTCGGTTGGTCGGACCGAGCGAAGGAGGTGGTGAGACTCCTTCAGCGCCGCGAGCCGATGGCTCAGATCAGCGGCGTGCCCCCGCACCAGGTACGGGCAGCCATCACCAAGGTATGCCTACTGGCGTCCAGAGTCACGAGCGGCACGCGCAGTTGGAGCGGGACAGCGGACCATGGAGTCGGACGTCTCTGGAGGTGTCGATGAGTCCACGTCCCATGCTGATCCTTGACCTCGACGGAGTGATCAGCCCGTATGGGAGCGAAGCGAAAGACGGGATGGCGGCGGCGCGCGTAGGCGGGTACTACCTGCTCTACCGCCCAGACGTCATCGCAGGGCTCAACGCCCTCAACAACGAGGGAGACGTCCAGCTTCGATGGCTGACGAGCTGGGGTAGTGACGTACGCACTCACGTCGCCCCAGCACTCGGCCTCGACGACTTCCCGCTCCTCGGCGAGGAGACGAGCATGTCACGACGTAGGTCGTGGCCGAAACCACGAAGTGTTCTCATGAACGTACCTGCGGGTACGAAGTTCGTCTGGGTCGATGACGATCTGACACCTGCACGGCAAGGTCGTCTTCGTCGGGCTCTTGAGAGCGAGCAATGTTTGCTCCTTCGACCCGAGCGAAATTTGGGCCTCACAACTGACGGACTGGATCGGGCGCGAATGTTCCTCATTCCGTCCTGCCGCACACCTGGGGAGCAAGCGCCCTGATCCATCGAGGTCTTGATCGTTGCAGCCAGACGGTCGAGTCAGTGCTGCACGATGGTGTCGCGGTTGTCCTCATCGCTGGTCAGTTCAATGCCGGTCGGCGGCGCGGAAGATCCGCTAGACAACGATGCTGACTCAATACCGTGCGGCCGCAGCATCCATGGGTGAAAACACTCCCGCGAGCCCTTGCGTACCCTCCTGACCGATATGGTGCGGACATCTACGTCACCGTCGACCCGGGCGGGCCCGGCACCGGGCGACGCAGGCAAACGCAAGGGAGACCCCATGCAAGTGCTGTACGTCGTCAGATTCGACCTTGCCGCGGCCAAGGATGCGACCGACGCGACCGATGCGGCGCAGGTCGCGCTCGACCTCCTGGGTCGATGGATCGGTGGGCGCACTGATCCGGCCGTCCCGGCAGGCGATCTGGTTGAGAACGGGGAGCGCGAGCTAGCTTTGGCACACGGTGCGCAGCGACGCATGGCCATCTGGGAGCACGTCGCTGGTGAGGAGACTTGGGCGACGCGAGTCGAACGCCGCGACATCGCAGCGGACGGTTCGGAATTCGTCACCCGCGTCACCGTCGGCGACGGACCCAGTGGCGCATCCATGCGGGTCTCTATGGCGCGTGAATCCGGGGTCGCGGGCTTGACTCCAGCGCCTCTGCCAGAGATTCTCCAGCCCGTCATCGTCGGCACCGTCGCCCAGGATCCGCGACTGGACGTACGGGTTGCTGGGCAGGTCCAAGACGGTCGGTACGAACAGGTGCGCACCGCTGGAGAGATCGCGTTGCTCGCCCAGGCACTCGGCGAGACCCGACGCCTGCCGGTCTTGCTGCTGCACACGCGAACCCTGGAAGCTCGCGCCGGGGCGCAAAAGGTCGCCTCGCGCTTGATTGGGCTTGTCCAGGTCGTCACGCTCGACTACCGTGCCGCCCGCTCCTTGCATGAGCACCTACCTCAGATCGAACTGCCCTACGCTGGCGGACTGCTTGTCTGGGCCGACATGGCTGCACCCCCTGCCGTGGTCAGCTCCGCTGAGGCAAACGACGCAAACCCAGACGTGCTCCGGTCGATGCTGATGACGCGTATCGCTCCCCTGTCAGTCCTGACGCGCGGCGTCGACGAGGCCTACCGCAAGGCACGCGCTGACGCGCAGGCTCGTCAGACGATCGAGGCCGCCCAACGCACCGCCAAGGCGGAGGGATCTGGGGATGCTAGTGCGCAGCTCCTCGCCCTTCGCGACGAACTTGAGGTGACAAGAAGCGAGCTCGCGTACGTCTATGACGAGTGTGGCAAGGCAGAGAAGCTTGCTGACGAACGATCGAAGGAGGTGGCAGTCCTTCGTGCGCAGGTCGATCAATTGACCATTGCTAAGGCCTACCGACCCGCGGCCGCGGGCCTCGAGGAGGAGGCAGAATCCTTCGACAACGCGCCCAAGCTCGAGGTCGGCAACGGGGCGTCGCTGGAGGACCTGGGCCAGCACCTTGAGCGCGTCTCGAAGGGCCGGATCGTCCTCACGCCGAACGCGGTCGCAGCGTGGCGCAAGGCCGACCGGTACGGCACGCCCGAGGAAATGCGCACCGGGTTGATCAAACTCGCGATGGTTGCGCACGACATCCACGACGGGCATGAGCGCTCAATGGGCCATTTCGACACGTGGGTCCGTGAGCAGTACGACCTGAAGATCTCTATGCAGGACGACGACATGCCCAAGAAGTTCCGAACCTTCGTCTGGGAGGACGGGGCCTACGATCGCACCCCGCACGTGAAGATCAACGACGGAGTTCCGCCAGACCAATGCGGTCGAATCTACTTCACCAACGATAAGGAGCACGACCGGATCATCGTGTCCCACGTGGGTCTGCATTGGCAGTGATCCGAGGACCAGCGCGCCCCACGCTCGACCTGGTGTGGGCTTCTCGCTTCGAAGCCGAGCAGCGCCCCGCCCGGGGGCGCGGTGCTCTGGTCGTGGGCGACGACAACTTCGCGGGGCGGGAGTGGCTACAGGCCCGATGACGGCAGCACGGGTCGGGACACCAAACGCGAAGCCGTGGGGCGCCTTCGGCGCCGACAACGGTGGCGGCAGTGCCACTCGGGGCAAACCAGCAGTCACCCGAGGAGCCCGAGTGCCACTCCGAGTATCAGCGCCGTATCACCGGCGTGTCCCCGGCACATCCTCGGCTGATCAGGCGATGCTACTCGCGTGAGCGACGTCAACGCCCATTCGGCGGCCCGATTCGCGCTGCTGCTAGACACAAACGCGTTCATTGCGCTCGAACCGACCTCTCCATCGTTTCAGGAAGATCTCCCCGCCGCCGCCCGGCTTATCCGGATCGCGCAGGAGGAGGGTCACGGATTCTTCCTATCCGCGGGAACGGCCCGAGACATCGACCGCGATCCGAATCTCGAACGTCGGGCCGCAAACCACGCGCTCGCCGGCAAGTACCAGCACCTCGACCGGATATCGATCCCGGACGACTTGCTGCGTAAGCTTCAAGAACCTGCTCCACCCGTAGGGCGCGACTCGAATGATGACGTCGACCTTGAGATGCTTGCCGCGGTATGGGTAGGTGCGGTCGACTTTCTCGTCACCCAGGACAGAAAGCTCAGGCGTCGCGGAATTCGCGCGGGCCTGGGCGACCGAGTCCTTTCGATTCTAGAAGCGGCCGCCTTTCTCGAGCGGCTCGTCCCACGCGCAAGCAACCCGCCGCCGGCCGTCGTCGCCATGCGAACGTACAACCTCAACCCAAACGACCCAATATTCGAAACATTGCGGCAGGACTACAGTGATTTCGACGAGTGGTTTGCCAGAATTAGAATTGCTCCCGGACGCCCCGCCTGGACGATTAGGACCGAGAACGGCCGGTATGGTGCGTTGATGATCGCAAAGGATGATCTGGGCAACGCGAACCACCCTGGAAGAGTCCTGAAACTGTGCACTTTCAAAGTCGCCCCTGATGCGATGGGTCGCGCGTATGGTGAACTTCTACTTAAGACTCTTTTTGGGCACATGCACAGCGGAAATTACGATACCGTGTATGTTACTACCTACATGAAGCAAGATCGACTCATCGATCTTTTAGAGAACTTTGGCTTTATTCGTGGAAACACCCCCCAGGGTGAAGAGGAACTCTTGCTAGTCAAGTACAGGCGACCACCTGACCCCGCCGTGGCCGACCCGCTCCTCGCCAATCGAAGGCATGGGCCGCCATACATTCATCCAGATGCACGATTGTTCATCGTTCCGGTGGTGCCTGCATGGCACGACGCTCTGTTTCCCGACTTCGATATGGGTTTAGAGCTGTGGACCGGCACCCACGCCTACGGAAACGCGCTGCGCAAGGCATATGTCAGCGGAACTCGATCCCGTCGGGTGTGCGCGGGCGACACGCTCCTGTTCTATAGGTCGGAGGACCTGCAAGCCGCGACTGTCGTAGGTGTGGTGGAGGATGTACGCGTGTCAGCAGATTCGGAGGTGATCAGGCGTTTCGTCGGGCGCCGCACTGTGTACTCGCCACAAGACCTCGCGTACCTGGCTCAGGATCACGGCGAGCTCCATGCAATGATCTTCCGTCAGGATCGGCTACTTGAACCGCCGGTATCACTGAAAACCCTACGTCTCGTGGGAGCGCTCAACGGCCCCCCGCAGAGCATCACAGAGGTACGAACAGGAGGACGAGCATGGGTGCACCAGCAGCTGGCCGCGTCGCAGTGATGTCGATCAAGCCTCAGTACACTGAAGCCATTCTGGCTGGCACGAAACTCGTTGAGTTTCGAAAGCGTAGACTTGCACCGGACGTATCTACGGTTCTGATGTACGCCACGATGCCTGTTGCGAAAGTAGTCGGTGCATTCGAAATCGTTGGCTACGACGTTGCTTCGCCGACCGTGGTATGGGAGCGCCATAAGAGCCACGCAGGAATCGCTAGGGCCGGGTATCGCGAGTATTACCGAGGAGCGACTTCCGCCGTCGGTATTCTACTCCGGGACGCCCGCCGCTTAGCGCGCCCCCTGACCTTGGCTGAATTGGACGTTAACCTGTCTGTCCCTCAGAGCTTCGTGTATCTGACTCTGAATCCCCACGGGGCGAACGGCATTGCCCAGGCGCAGTTGCATGACGAACCAACTTCTGCGCTCGATTGACCTCAGCGGGGTGGCGCTTGATTCGGCCTGCTGCACGGAGAGGCGACAGGGCGACCTAGCCGTGCAGTGGGCCGGAGAGCGAGCCATGAGAAGCTAAGACCCTTTTACTGTTCCGGCGAGCGTGCGAACCTCAGGTTCAGTTGCATCGTGTTCTGGGAACTTTGCTCGCCGTCCCATAACCGGAATGAGCTATGTTGTGATCCAAACTTGAGCCCTAAACTTGAGCCCACGCGGGCGGCTCATGCCCGCGTAGATGCAAAGACCGCTATAGTTGCGTACATGCTTCTGCTCGTTACGCCTGGTCCATCACCGATTTTTATCGAGATGGTAGGCGGGGATTCGGGGCCTCCGTGGTGGGGCGTGCCGGTGATCGCAGGCGGATTCCTCGTGCTTGGGGGTTTCCTGACGTTCCTCTTTACGCGCATGAATTAGGATCGCAAGGCGGAGTGCGAGAAATTATCAAGGCGTAGCGAGGAACTGCTTGAGACGGGGGCTGCGTTACTCAGCGCGGGGGATTCGGTGCGCGAAATCGCTCTGCTCTCACTCAATAGGACAGCGGCTGAGTTTGCGCTGGTCGTGGCGAAGCGTGGGCGAGCACTCATGCAAGAGTTTGACATCGCGGCGAAGCGGTTTTCACTTGTAATGCCAAACGAATACTCAATGGACTTCAAAGCCTATGTCAGCTGGACAGCCCTGTTGTTTTTGCCGCCATATCAGCGCGAGGGACAGTTGCACGCGCTCCAGGAAGGGCTGGTGAGCGCGGCCAAGATCATTAACCGGCTGCGGGCCCTGCGCGGTCTACTTCCTCATCCGAGCGGAAAAGCGGACTTCACAAGAATGCCTGATTTGGTTGACAAGTCCATTGCTGAGCTGAAGCGGGAGTTGGGTGTCGACCTACCTGATGCAGCCAACACCACAGATTGTGCTCCAGACTGAATCCTCCTCCTCCTCCTCTCGTCGCGGCGGCGGCCTCGTGGCATTCGGCTTGACTGCGAACAGATGGTCCAGTCCGGTGGGGTCTGTCAGCAACCGGCGGGCTATCGTGGCGGACGTCATCGGCGCGGCGACTGTCACGTAGGTGTGCCTGACGGCGGCGCGAGCGTGTGCCTTGGCTGCGGTTGGGCTTCCTATTCGGCGCGGTCAGCGCATTTCGGAAACCTCCCACGTGAAGAGGGTTTCGACTTCTCGGTCGGAATACCTTCAGAATGTCCCGGTCAGGTTCTCCTGGCCGGGAATCTTCTGCGTCCCGGGGTCAGTGCGGAGCGGTGGACGACGGCGTTCGCCGGCTCTGGCGTGGCCGGTCAGGCACTCCAGCGCACTTCGGAGATTTCCCACGTGGTGAGTATTTGAACTTCTGAGTCGGAAGGCCTTTGTAAAGTCCCGGTTGAGTGATCCTGGCCGGGACTTTCTGCTTCCCGGGCTCCGCGCGGGCTGGTGGACGGACGACGTTCGCCGGCCGGGACTGGGGTCTGGCTGCTCATGGCCGGAATACTGGTGGGTGTCCCCTAGGCCAGTAGCCTCGGGCCATGACCTCGCCGGAACCATCCGCCGCCGACCCGTCACCGCCCTTGCCGCCACCCGTGCCGCCGCCCACGAAAGCGGACAAGCGTGTGGTCCGTCGGGCTCTGCGACGGGCCGACGGTGAGCGGAGCCGGATCAAGGGTGACCTCCTGGTGGCCCTCGTGGTTGGCGTCGTGATCTCCACTGCGACCGTCGTTGTGCAGTGGAAGCTTGACCGCGACGCCGCCGCGCGAGAGGAGAGCCTTGCCGCGCAGGCAGAGCTCGCGGCCGAACAGCGAGACGACTTGCGGTTCGTGCGCGAGATCGCGTCCGCCCCCATCGGCGCGGCCCGCCCGTTCGCGCGGCTCGACCTCACCGGCGCATCGCTGGCCGGGCTGCCGCTGGGCTGCACAGAGCGGGGCGACGTTGACTGCGCTTCGTTCGTCAATTCGACGCTGGTCGCCACCAACCTTGTGGGAACCGACCTGCGGGGCGCTCGGTTCGAGGGTTCAAACGCCACCGATGCGTCTTTCGCCTGGGCGGACCTGCGCGAGGCGACGTTCGATGTCTCACGGATCACCTCGGCGAGCTTCCTGGGTGCCGACCTTCGAGGCTCCAGTTTCGTCGGCTCCACCGTCGCCGCGCAGTCGTCGCTCCCCAGCTTCGAGAAATCCGACCTTCGCGGAACCACTTTCGCAACAGAGTGGGACTCCATGGAGGAGGAGTTCCCGAACCTCGACGAGTTGATGGTCAGCGACGGACCTGGCCTGAGCTTCGACGATGCGTGTTGGGACGCCACGACCGTCTGGCCGGACGACTTCGAGCCACCACCGTCGAACCCAGAGTCGTGCCGGCCCAACTAGGAGACAGGCTCTAAGCCCAAGAGGCGCTTGGCCTCGGCGATGAAGCTCTTCTCCGCTTGCTCGATATCGGGTTTAGAGGCGCCACGGGTGTTCGCGTACCAGTACCGCTGGTAGTACTGATCTAGCCAGTCGCGTCCCGCGCCGTACAGCCGGTCGTCCACCAGTAGCCGAAGGTCAGCCAGTGCTTGCTCGGCTTCGACTTCGGTGTCCCATGGATCCGGTTCCGGCGTGAAATCCTCCCCACGGAGGTGATGATCTATCTCGAGCGCCTGCGCGCGGTGCACCACGCGGCGCATCTCGACAGCGAAGCGGACATAGGCGGACTTCTGCTCGTCGTAGCGCTTCTCGCTTCGGGCGTGCTCCTGATCGGTGCGAGCGACGGCCAGCTCGTGCTCGCGCTGATCGGCGGCCAGCTCGACCTCGTGCCTGCGTCTTGACCGCTCCAAGAAGCCCTGGCCGCAGATGCTTACCAGGGTGGAGACCACCGCCACGATTCCTGCGATTTGGGCACCAAGGATGACCGCTTGAGCATCGTCCATACCGGTCATCCTGGCACCTCGAGCGTAATCACCCACTGCTCGTCCGAGCAGTGGTTCAAGACGGCATCCGGGACCGGGAATGCCCGAAGATGACCCGAGTCGAGGATGCTCACGAGGCGCTCCTCCGCGGTCAGGTTCTCAAGCGACTGCGGAAGGGCGACGGCACCGCGGGGACGTCCGACGAAGTGTACGAGCTGCGGCGTCGGCGCAGCGGCAGGATAGAAGACGTACGGGACCACGTATGCATCGTGGCGGACGTGTTGACGCATGTCTGCCGAGAATCGCGCCGGACGCCTCCATTTGCCACGTCCTAGCGTCCACTCAAAGGGCGGGCGACATCAGGCGCCCCCGTGGGTCCGAGATCGGGCTACCCGTCGACCACCAGGCTGCGGCTTCCTGGCCCGGTGGCTTCAAGGGTCACCGTCGAGTCCGGTGTCTCGACGGTGAAGCCACGAGGCGTCCCGCCGCTCGTCGGCAACGTCAAGGACTGGCGAAGACCGACCGCCTTGCGTGTCACCCGCTTGGGCGCCGGGCCGAGCGCAAGCGCTCGAGGGTGCGGCGGGGCTTCGTCCTCCCTGCCTTGCCAGTGTCGCGATGCCGCGGCCGCGACGACTGACGTCCACACCGTGCAGAACATAAGTGCCTCGGCGAGGAGGGCTGCCGGTCGGAGGTTTAGGACGGTGACCTCCCACGAGCCGGCGTGCGGGTGCCGCTTGGGCAGACGCTCGAGGAACTCGAACGCGACGGAGTCGATGATCGGAACCGAACTTTCGAAGGCCGACAACGGGATCGTCCCGTCGTCGTTTGGCGGCGTAGTCATGAACTCGATTCGCAGGTCATCGCGCGGTCGGACCGCGAAGCCGTGCTTCAGCTTGTTGTTGCCCGCGTTGGTGTCGAGCCTGTCGTTCACGAGGAGGTCCATCGCCCGACGCACCCAGTGCCAGTGCATTTTGACACCGTCTACGAGTTTGTTTGGTGGGGCGTCGCGGAAGCGGTTGGCTTCGTCGATAGGTACGAACAAGTCGAACGGGACGCCTGACTCCTCGACTTGGAGCAAAGCTCTCACGAGCGCAGCGCCGTCGTCACGGTTCGACGCCATCTCCGCCCACACGCTCCAACCGGGGCGCTGCCACACCGTGACGACTCCGTGTACGAGGCGCACCAGTGACTCCGCGATGTGCTGTCGGAGGGCGAAGGCGTCCAGCGCCCTCTGCTGTTCACGTTCCCTCGAAGTCGGTTCGGTGTCTCCGAGCATGCGTGGGTCGAGTCCGAACGCCGCGATCTCGACGGCCAGGCCAGCCGAGTAGTCCACCGGGGCAGGCTCCCGCACCAGCATGTCAATCCGAGATCGCCAGTACGCGGCCGGGTTCGATTCGAACAAGGAATCGTCGAGTTCCTTGCACTGCTCGATGGTGAGTTCAGCCGTGTCGCTCGTCGGGTACATGCCCGGTCGGTCTGGCGGATCCCCTCCAGGCGATTCTTTCGTCTCCATGGCGACGACGATCGCAGGATGCACCGACAGAGTGCGACGCAACGCGCCGCCCTGTCGAACTCTTGGTATCAAGAGAGCGAGCCGCCAGTCGCGATATGAGCGCGACCATCCCGCACGTGTCCCTCGAAGCCTCGCTCGAATCTCCGCCGGGACAAGTGTGCCTGGAAGGCGTGAAGTGGTGTGCCTGGAGCGTGCGTGACTCCAGCGTTCGTCGACGTCAGCGAGTTTCCGGAACCACCCACGTGGGGAGGGTTTCGGCTTCAGAGCCGGAATGCCTTCGGAAAGTCCCGGTCAGGTGATCCTGGCCGGGACTTTCTGCGTTCCGGGAGGTCCGATCCGGCTGTGGATGACGGCGCGAGCCCTGTCTCCTGGTGTCGAGCCTGGTGAAGTCGGGTCTTGTGGGCCGCGGAAGGCATCCGAGGGCGCGGTGGTGCGCGACGTGGCCGGGGCTGCGCGATGCCGGGCAGCTGCTCGGTGAGGTTGGTGCTCGTGAACCGGGGTCAGAGCATGAGCAAGCGACGGCCGACTCACTGGACTACAGTGAGCATCACTGAACTGTAGTGATGATGCACTGACGTGAGAGTGACGGTGCTCGGTTGGAAACCAGTCAGGGCCCGCTCGACGAGGTAGTGGCGCGCCTGCGTGCAGCGGCGACCGACCTGGCGCAGATCGAGGTCAAGGCGGCCGGCGGCGGGCTGCCCAAGGACATCTGGCCGACGGTCAGCGCGTTCTCGAACGGAGACGGCGGGCTCATCATCCTGGGCCTGGACGAGAAGCGTCATTTTGCCGCCGTCGAAGGTTTCGACGCGACCGCGATAAGGGATGCGGTCTCGAACGGATTCCGGCCGCGTCGGAGTGAGGAGGGTGCGGGCCCAGTCACTCCACGTTCCATTGGTTCAGTCGACATCGCTGTCGTGGACGACGCTCCGGTGGTCGTCGTCGACGTCGAAGCGCTGCCAGCAGGGCAGAAGCCTTCGTTCGTGACAAGCCAGGGCAAGGAGGCTGGGACCTACGAGCGCGTCGGTGACGGAGACCGGCGCATGAGCACGTACGGGGTGTTCCTTCTCTCGACGAACGTCGAGCAACCGCGTGTCGACGCTGCGCCGGTGCCGGGTGCGACCCTGGACGATCTCGAGGTTGCCCTCGTCGAGCGCTTTGTCGTCAGGCTTCGTCGTCGACGCCCACGCTCGGTCGCTGACCTGACCTCCGTCAAGGACATTCTCGTGCGGCACAACGTTCTCGGGAGCGATGGTGCGACGCCGACGCTGGCCGGGTTGTTGGCACTCGGGCGATACCCCCAGCACTTCGTGCCGCAGGCCATGGTGACGTTCGCTGTCTACCCTGGAACGTCGAAAGACGTGTTCGTCGGTGAACAACGGATGCTCGACCGGCGTGTCATCGAAGGATCGATCCCCGCCATGGTGGAAGACGTGGTGCGGGCCGTGCTGCAGAACATCCAGGTTCGCAGGGTCGTCGCCGGTGCGGGCGCCCGCGACGAACCGGAGATCCCCGAGCTGGCGATCCGTGAGTCGATCGCCAATGCCTTGACGCACCGCGACTACAGCCCGTGGGCACTCGGCGAACAAGTGCGCGTCGAACTGTTCCCCGACCGCCTTGAGATCGCCAACCCCGGCGGGATCTGGGGTGGGCGTCGCGTGGTCGATCTGTTCAGCGGAACCTCACGCTCCCGCAACGCGGTCCTGTCGGTGCTGCTAGCGGATGTGCCCATGCTCAACGCCGAGGAGGCCGTGTCGGAAAACGCGGGCTCGGGGATCCCGGCCATGACCGGTGCGCTCGGTCGCTCCGGCTTGGCGGCGCCACGCTATGTCGCACGGGTGACAGACTTGACTGTCGTCCTCGATCGGCACGGACTTCTGAGCCCAGAGACAAGCGATTGGCTCGACTCCGTCGGCGCGACAGACCTGGAAGCCGATCTGCGTCGCACGTTGGCTCTGGTCCACCGCGGGTATGCCGTCGACGACCAGGTGCTACGTGCGCAACTGGCGATGGACTCAGCGGACGCCAAGCACGTGCTCCGACGCTTGGTCGACGACGGTTGGTTGCAGTTTCCGCGTCGAACGGACGGGGCCTATCGACCCGGGAGCCGGCTCGACGGTGTGCGCCGCGACCAGATCGCCCTCTTCCCCCAGGCCGACGTGCATGTGCCTGCGCCGGGGAGCATCGACGACAGGATCCTTAGCGCACTCGCCGACGCGGGCCAGCTCTCGGTGCGTACGATGGCCGACCGCCTCGGTACGACGGTCGGCACGTTGCGGCCGCGGCTACGAGTCCTCGTCGCAGAGGGGGTAGTCGTCGCGACCGCACCGCCGACCAGTCGACATCGCGAGTATCGACTCTCTGCCCAAGGGTGAAGGTGTGCCTGGACGGCCGACAACGGTGTGCCTGTGGCTGTTGTTGCCGTAGCGGAGGCAGTGGTCAGCGACTTTCCGGAACCACCCACGTGGGGAGGGTTTCGGCTTCAGAGCCGGAGCACCTTCGGAAAGTCCCGGTCAGGATCTCCTGACCGGGACTTTTTGCGTCCCGCCTCGGGCCGCCGTGCTGTTCGCGGTCAGGACTGGATGAACGCCAGCAGGTCTGCGTTGATGGTCGCGGCCTCGGTCGTCGGCATCCCGTGCGGGAATCCCTCGTAGGTCTTCAGGGTCCCGTTCTGGAGCAGCTCCGCCGACAGGGGGCCGGAGTCCGCGTAGGGGACGACCTGGTCGTCGTCGCCATGCATCACCAGGACGGGGACGGTGATCTTCTTCAGGTCCTCGGTGAAGTCGGTCTGGGAGAACGCGACGATCCCGTCGTAGTGGGCCTTGGCGCCGCCCATCATCCCCTGCCGCCACCAGTTCTCGATGATCGCCTCGGACGGCTCACGTCCCGGGCGGTTGAACCCGTAGAAGGCGGTGGCGGCGAGCTCGCGGTAGAAGCCCGACCGGTTGGTGGCGACCTGCTCCTGGAGCCCGTCGAAGACGCTCTTGGGGAGTCCGCCGGGGTTGGCGTCGGTCTGCACCATGATGGGCGGGACCGCGCTGATCAGCGCGGCCTTGGCCACGCGGCTCTCGCCGTGCCGGGCGATGTAGTGCGCGACCTCGCCCCCGCCCGTGGAGTGGCCGACGTGGACGGCGTCGTGCAGGTCGAGGTGCGCCGTCAGTGCCGCGAGGTCGTCGGCGTAGTGGTCCATGTCGTGGCCGTCGGCGACCTGCGCCGACCGGCCGTGACCACGTCTGTCGTGGGCGACGACCCGGTAGCCGTGCTGGAGGAAGAACAGCATCTGGGTGTCCCAGTCGTCGGCGGACAACGGCCAGCCGTGGCTGAAGACGATGGGCTGGCCCGACCCCCAGTCCTTGTAGAAGAGCTCGGTGCCATCGGTGGTGGTGATGGTGCCCATGGGCGGTTCCTCCGTCAGCTCGCGCGGACCGGGCCGAGAGGTGCCCGGCCCGATCGAGCGTACGTGCATGCGGGGCTTGTCGCGCGGCACGCCGGATCTCATCGGGTGAAATTCGGCGCGCCAGACGCTTGCGTATGGGAAACCGGTCTCCTAGTATCGAGAAACCGGTTACCCGCCCCTCCTTGGGTCTCCATAGGTGTGTCCGCTCCGACGGCGGAGCGGACACACTGCCGGAGACGTCGTGACGACGAGCAGGGGTGCGAGCGATACCTCGACGACGTCCGCGCCGGAGCGGATGCCGTCGGCGCCGGGGCGCTCAGGTCCGCCAGGCCTGCACGCGACGCACCACCAGAAGCAAGCACCACCAGCTTCGACAGCTTCAACAGCACTGCCCCGAATTCGATGACGAAAGGTGAGGCAACGATGAGACGACGAGGCGCAAGACGACTGTTCGCGGCGGGAGCCGCGATGTCCTTGACGGTCGCGATGGGTGTGACCGCCCTGACGACGACGTCCGCCGCGGCGGTGACCGGGAGCCCGAGCGGCTACGCGACCCAGAACGGAGGGACGACCGGCGGTGCCGGCGGCCAGACGGTCCGGGCCACCACCGGCACGCAGATCCATGCCGCGCTGTGCAACCGCGCGAGCGACGACACCCCGATCACCATCGAGGTCGTGGGCACGATCAACCACGGCAACACGTCCAAGGTCTCGGGCGACAGCTGCAACACGGCGGCCGGCGTCATCGAGCTCAAGCAGATCAGCAACGTGACGATCGTGGGCGTCGGCACCGGCGCGACGTTCGACCAGCTCGGGATCCACATCCGCGAGTCCAGCAACATCATCATCCAGAACGTGACGGTCAAGAACGTCAAGAAGTCGGGATCGCCCACCTCCAACGGCGGTGACGCGATCGGCATGGAGAGCAGCGTCCGCAACGTGTGGGTCGACCACGTGACGCTCGAGGCGTCGGGCGGCGAGTCGGAGGGCTACGACGGCCTGTTCGACATGAAGGCCGGCGTCCAGTACGTGACCCTGTCCTACAGCATCCTGCGCAACTCCGGCCGCGGTGGCCTCATCGGGTCGAGCGAGAGCGACCGGTCGAACGGGTTCGTGACGTTCCACCACAACAAGTACGAGAACCTCGACTCGCGCACCCCGCTGCTGCGTGGCGGCGTCGCGCACATCTACAACAACCACTACGTGGACCTCAACGAGTCGGGCATCAACTCGCGTGCCGGCGCGAAGGCGAAGGTGGAGAACAACTACTTCGAGGACTCGAAGGACGTGCTCGGCACCTTCTACACCGACGAGGCGGGCACCTGGCAGGTCGCCGGCAACGTCTTCGACAACGTGACGTGGTCGAGCCCGAGCGGCGACATCCAGCCCGCGGGCCCGAACCCGACGTCGACCACCTCGGTCAGCATCCCCTACTCCTACACGATGGACGGCGCGAGCTGCGTGCCTGCTCTCGTGAACCAGACGGCGGGTGCGAACAAGGGCCTCAAGGTGTCGGACGGGTCGTGCACCCCGCAGACGCCGGACCCGGACCCGACCGAGCCCACAGACCCGACGGACCCGACGGATCCCACGGACCCGACGGACCCGCCGGAGCCGAGCGCCGAGACGATCTACGTGGCACCGAACGGCAGCGCGGGCGCGGCCGGCACGATCGCCGCACCGACGACGCTCGTGGCGGCGATCGACCGCGTCGCGTCGGGTGGCGAGATCTTCCTGCGCGGCGGCACCTACAACCTGTCGCAGACCGTCACGATCGAGCCGGGGAACGACGGCGCATCGGGCAACCGGACGCTGCTGTCCGCCTACCCCGGTGAGAAGCCGGTGCTGAACTTCTCGGCCCAGGCCGAGAACTCCGCGAACCGCGGTCTCGCGATCGGCGGCGACTGGTGGCACGTCTACGGCATCGTCGTCGAGCACGCCGGTGACAACGGGATCCTCCTCGGGGGGAACAACAACGTCATCGAGCGCGTCGTGACCCGCTTCAACCACGACACCGGGCTGCAGCTGTCCCGCCTCGTGGCCGGGGCGCCGTCGAGCGAGTGGCCGTCGAACAACCTCATCGTGTCGAGCGAGTCGCACGACAACGCCGACTCCGACGGGGAGGACGCGGACGGCTTCGCGGCCAAGCTCACCTCCGGGCCGGGCAACGTCTTCCGCAACACGGTGTCGCACAACAACATCGACGACGGCTGGGACCTCTACACGAAGTCCGACACCGGCCCGATCGGTGCGGTGACGATCGAGAACTCGCTGGCCTACGAGAACGGGACGCTGTCCAACGGCGGCCAGGCCGGCAACGGTGACCGCAACGGCTACAAGCTGGGCGGCGAAGACATCAAGGTCAACCACGTCGTGCGCAACTCGTTCGCCGTGGACAACGGCAAGCACGGCTTCACCTACAACTCCAACCCGGGTTCGATCACGGTCAGCGGCAACGTCGCGGTCGGCAACGAGGAGCGCAACTTCAGCTTCGACTCGGGCACGCACCGCTTCAGCCAGAACGTGTCCTGCGACTCCGGGTCGAACGACAAGACGGTCGGCACGGATGCGGGCGGCAACTCGTTCTACAACGGCTCGAACGGTTCCGCGTGCGGCGCGTACGACGGCGCGCTCGGCTGGTCGTTCGCGTCCGACGGCGCGCTGCGCGTGACGTTCGGCGGCACCCCGACCGACCCGACCGACCCGACGGATCCCACGGATCCCACGGACCCGACCGACCCGCCGTCGGGCACGAACCTCAGCCTGGGCGCCGGCGCTGACGGCTCGAGCAAGGGCAGCGGGACGAGCTACGGGAACGCGATCGACGGCGACGCCGCGACGTACTGGTCCCCGAACGGCTCCACGGGCACGGTCTCGGTCAAGTGGAGCTCCGCCAAGACCGTCTCGAAGGTCGTCATCCGCACGGCGTCGGGCGGCGGCACGCTCGGGTCGTGGCGCCTCGTGAACAACGACACCGGCGCGGTCCTCAAGACCGGCTCCGGTGCGGCGACCGTCAGCTTCACGGCGACGTCGGCCAAGAAGATCAACCTCGAGATCACGAGCGCGTCGGGCACGCCGCGCATCGCCGAGCTCGAGACCTACGCCGGCTGACCGGCGAGGTTCCTGCCCCCAGGGGCGGGGTCGCGAGGCCGTACCGGTCCCGCGACCCCGCCCCTGGGGGCGTTCGTGGCGTCACGCGGTGGACGACGCCGCGGGCTGGGCGAGCTGGCGCAGCGCCGTCGGCGCGAACGTGAGGGAGTGCGTCGTCGGGACGCCCGGTCCGATCCGGTGCCGGACGGCGTACTCCTTGAGGTCACCGCGGAAGACGACCTCGCCGGGGAGGTCCAGCAGCATCTGCGGGCGCACCTGCCAGCGCGCGACGCCGAGGTCGCACACCCCCGCCCCGTGCAGCACGTGGTAGACGAACTCGGAGCAGACGAATCGGGTGTCGTCCTCCGACCCGCGCCCCGTCAGGACGCTGACCAGCCCGGTCTTCTTGTAGGAGTAGGCGTGCGAGTCCAGGAGGAACTCGCTGACGCGCGCGCAGACCGCGGCGTGCTGCTCGGCGGTCACGGGGATCTCGAGCACGAGCCCGGGCACGACGTCCATGCCGCGGTAGAGGCCCTCGTCGAGCCGTTCACGCCGGAAGCACCCGACGAACGGGTTGCTCGCCCGGCGCCGCGCGAAGCTGAACATGAGCTCGAGGCCCGGGTCGAGGGCGAGGGAGGCGTGCGTGAACTCGTCGCGCGTCGCCAGGGCGATCGTCCGGGACAGGACGGTGCGGCTCCGGGACAGCACGAGGTAGATGTTCACGCCGCAGACACTACGTCGCTTCCGCGCACAATGGGGCTTTTCGATGTGCGAGGATCTTCGGGGCGCGGTATAAGCACGACCGGGGTCGCGTCCTCACCCCGCCGAGAACGGGTCGGGCGTCAGCGTGTACTTGGTCTGCAGGTACTCGTGGATGCCCTCGGCGCCGCCCTCGCGGCCGAGACCGGACTGCTTCCAGCCGCCGAAGGGTGCGGCGGCGTTGGAGACGACCCCGACGTTGAGGCCCATCATCCCGGTGTGCAGGCGTTCGATCATGCGCTGGCCCCGCGCGAGATCCTGGGTGAAGACGTAGGAGACGAGGCCGTACTCGGTGTCGTTGGCGAGCTGCACCGCCTCGTCCTCGTCGTCGAACGGGACGATCGCGAGGACGGGGCCGAAGATCTCCTCGCGCAGGATGGCGCTCCCGGGTGCGACGTCGGCCAGGACGGTCGCGGCGAAGTAGGTCCCGGGTCGGTCGATCGCGGCACCCCCGGTGCGCAGGGTCGCACCGCGCTCGACGGCGTCGTCCACGAGCGTCGCGGCCTTGGCGACGGCGCGGTCGTCGATGAGCGGGCCGATCGTGACGCCGTCCTCGGTCCCGCGCCCGGTGGCGAACGCCGCGACGCGCTCGGTGACGCGGCGGGTGAACTCGTCCGCGACGGACCGGTGCACGAGGAACCGGTTCGCGGCGGTGCAGGCCTGCCCGATGTTGCGGAACTTCGCGGCGATCGCGCCGTCGACGGCCCGGTCGAGGTCGGCGTCGTCGAAGACGACGAACGGCGCGTTGCCGCCGAGCTCCATCGAGGTGCGCAGGACGCCGCCCGCGGCCTGCTCCAGGAGCTTCTGACCGACGGCTGTGGAACCGGTGAAGGAGAGCTTGCGCAGGCGAGGGTCGCGGATGATGGCCTCGGAGACAGGGCCGGTGCGCGTCGTCGTGATGACGTTGACGACGCCGTCCGGCAGGCCCGCGTCCTGGAGGATCTGGGCGAGGAAGAGGGTCGTCAGGGGTGTCAGGCCCGCGGGCTTGACGACCACGGTGCACCCCGCGGCGAGGGCGGGGGCGATCTTGCGCGTGGCCATGGCGAGGGGGAAGTTCCACGGGGTGATGAGGTAGCAGGGGCCCACGGGGTGCTGCGTGACGATCGCGCGCCCGGTGCCCTCGGGATTCGGGCCGTAGCGGCCGGTCACCCGTGGTGCCTCCTCGCTGAACCAGCGCAGGAACTCGCCGCCGTAGGCGACCTCGCCGCGCGACTCCGCGAGGGGCTTGCCCATCTCGAGGGTCATGAGGAGCGCAAGGTCCTCCGCGCGCTCCTGGACCAGGTCGAACGCGCGCCGCAGGATCTTGGCGCGTTGCCGGGCGGGGGTCGCGGCCCACGCGGGGAACGCGTCGCACGCGGCGTCGAGGGCGGTGACGCCGTCGGCCACCGTCGCGTCCGCGACGTCCTTCAGGCGGTTCCCGGTCGACGGGTCGTCGACGCCCAGGACGGCGCCCGCCTCGGCAGGGCGCCAGCGCCCGCCGATGAGCAGGCCGTCCGGCACGGTGGCCAGCAGCGCGGTCTCGCGGTTCTCGGTCATGGGACTCCTTCGTCCGGCGGCAGAGGTGGATGCGAGCATACCGCGCGGTATGTCGGGAGGCCGTCGGCGCGGGTCACGCCGCTGCGCCCAGGTTCTCGAGCTCGTCCACGAGCGTGCTGTGCTCGGCGTCGTGCCGGATCGCGGCGCCCAGCACCGCCGCCCCCCGGGCGTAGGCAGGGTCGTCGAGCACGCGGCGCACCGCTCCGGCGATGCGGTCCGCGGACGAGCGCCGGGAGATCGCGACGCCCGCGCCGCGCAGCGTGACGCGCACCGCGTTGTCGCCCTGGTCCCGCCCGTGCGGCAGCACGACGACGGGGCAGCCGGCGGCGAGCGACTTGAGGAGCGTCCCGTGCCCCCCGTGCGTGACGACGAGCGCGGCGTCGCGCAGCACCTCGTGGTGCGGTGCCGACGCGACGACCTGCACGGCCGACGTCGCGCGCACGGTCCCCGGGTCGAGGCCTTGGCCGGTCGTGACGATCGCCCGCACGGGCAGTGTCGTGAGCGCGTCGACGATGCGCCCCAGGAGCGCCGCCTGGTCCTGGAACGTCGACGAGAGCGCGACGAGGACGAGCGGGTCGGCGCCCGGCGGGGGCGACCACCCGGCGTCGTCCGCCCAGGACGGGTCGTCGAGGACCGGCCCGACGTACCGCGCGTTCAGGGGCAAGGGTCCGGGCAGGTCGAACGCGGGGCTCGTCATGACGAGCTGGCGGCGCGCAGCGCCCATCTGCTCCCACGAGTGGGTCAGCCGCCCGAGCCCGAGGTCGGTGCGCAGCGTGTCGAGCCGGGCGAGCGTGTAGCGGTCGAAGGTCCGCGATGAGAGGGTCGTCAGGGTGCGGTCCCGGAACCGTCCGAGCGGTCCGCGCGCCGGCTTCAGGCCCGCACCGAAGGGCGTGCGTCCCGGCGTGGGGAGGGCGTACACGTTGGGGATCAGGACGTCGAAGGGGATCCCGCGGGACTGCGCGGCGATCATCGCGCCGAACGCGAACGTCGAGGTGACGACGAGGTCGGGGAGGTCCTGGTCGACCGCGGCCAGGACGTCGTGCGCGATGCCGGGCGCAGGCCCGGCGATCATGTGGTCGCCGATGCCGCGGGCCTGCGCGAGCAGGCTGCGGGCCTCCCAGTCCTTGAGCGGGTCGCTCGCCGGGTCGCGGTCCGGCCGGTTCGGTCCCGCCACCCACGGGACGCGCTCCGCCCCCGACGCCCGCACCTCGGCCGCCATCGAGTCCTCGGCCAGCACGCGCACGCGGTGACCGCGCTCGACGAGCCGACGGGCGGCGCCCAGCTCGGGCGGGACCGTGCCACCGCCGTCGGTCAGGGCGAAGAGATAGGAGTGCGGCACCGTCGACCTCCCGGGTGCGGTCTCGCAGCGGCCGTGGCGCTGCCCCGTCGTCGTGGCCACGCTACCGGCGCGCGAGCGCGTGCCGCGATCCCTACGCTCGCCCCATGGGTGACCGTGCCCTCGCCGACTGGCTGCTCGACTCCGACCCCGCGCTGCGGTGGCAGGTCGAGCGCGACCTGCTGCACGCGCCGTCGGGCACGTGGGAGGCGACGCGCGCGCGGGTCGCGACGGAGGGCTTCGGGGCGCTACTGCTCGCCCGTCAGGACCCGGACGGCCGGTGGGCGGGCGGGGCGTTCTTCCCGGCGGGCTTCTTCGACCCGCCCGACGACGTCCCCGGCGGCACGGCCGGCTCGGACGGCTCGGACGGTACGGCCCGGGTCGAGAAGCCCCAGCCGTGGACCGCCACGACGTGGTCGCTCAGCTCCCTGCGCGAGTGGGGTCTCGACCCGGCCGTGCTTCGCGCGCGGCACACCGCCGAGCTGCTCCGCACGAACGCCCGGTGGGAGTACGACGACCTGCCGTACTGGGACGGCGAGGTCGACTGGTGCATCAACGCGTTCACGCTCGCGAACGGCGCGTGGCTCGGGGTCGACGTCGCGGGCCTGCGCCGACGGATCCTCGACGGTCGGATGGCCGACGGGGGGTGGAACTGCGAGTGGGTCGCGGGCGCGACGGTGTCCTCGTTCTGGTCGACGCTCAACACGCTCAAGGGTCTGCTGGCCTACGAGGAGCTGACCGGGCCGGACGACGAGGTCCGCGCGGCCCGGCGCACGGGCGAGGAGTACCTGCTGCGACGTCGTCTGCTCCGCCGGCTCTCCACCGGTGAGGTGGTCGCGCCGTGGGCCACGCGCTTCGCGTTCCCGTTCCGCGGTCGCTACAGCGTCCTCAACGCGACCGACTACTTCCGGCGTGCGGCGTCGTTCGACGGCACGGCGCCCGACCCGCGGCTCGAGGAGGCCGTCGAGGTGGTCCGGGACGCCCGGCGTGCGGACGGCACGTGGGTCCAGGAGCGCCGCGACCCGGGTGCGGTGTGGTTCGAGGTCGATGTCCCCGCCGGGGAGCCGTCGCGGTGGCTCACCCTCTGTGCGACCCTCGTCCTGCGCTGGTGGGACGCGAACCTGGCAGCGGATCGAGCTCGTCATGCCCACCCGTGAACGCTCGGAGCCTCCTGTGGCTGCCTACGCCATCGCCCATCTGCACGACGCCGATCCGCACCCGGACGTCGCCGAGTACATGGAGCGGATCACCAGCACGTTCGAGCCGTTCGGAGGTCACTTCCTCGTGCACGGCGCGCCGCCGGAGGTCAAGGAGGGCGCGTGGCTCGGGCACGTCGTGATCAACGGCTTTCCTGGGATCGCAGGCGGTACGGGAGACCCTGGCATCCTCCTGAGGTCGACCAGCCGGTCAGGCCACCTCGCACCGTGATCCGCACCGGATCGGCGAGCGCCTCCGATGCCTCACGCTGCTAGGCGTTGTGCTGCTATGGTTCCCATACATCGCGGAACTAGGTATGGGAGCACCATGCGCATCGACAAGGACCTCGTGGCCGCCTCGGCCACACCGCTCGTCCTCGGCATCCTGGCCGACGGCGAGTCGTACGGGTACGCGATCCTCAAGCGCGTCGACGAGCTGTCCGGCGGCCGCATGCAGTGGACCGACGGCATGCTCTACCCGCTCCTGCACCGGCTCGAGCGGGTCGGCCACGTCGAGTCCTCGTGGGGGGTGTCCGACGTCGGGAGGCGCCGCAAGCACTACACCATCACCGCCGCGGGCCGGCAGGCGCTCGCCGAGCGCCAGGACCAGTGGAGCGTCGTCGCCGACGCCCTCGCGCAGGTGTGGCGGGTCGCGCAGGACGGCGCCCAGCTCCCGCCGCGCGCAGCCGAGGGATGGGCCTGATGGCACCCGGTGCGGCCGGGCCGCACGCCGCGCCCCACGCCGAGCTGGAGGCCCAGATCGACCAGTGGCGCGGCTACGTGCGTCGGCGCGAGGCGATCTCGTCCGCGGACGTCGACGAGATGGAGGACCACCTGCGCGAGCGGGTCGAGGACCTGCGCGCCACCGGGCTCGACGACGACGAGGCGTTCCTCGTCGCCGTCAAGCGCATGGGCGACCTCGACACGGTGTCGCGCGAGTTCGCCCGCGAGCACTCGGACCGCCTGTGGAAGCAGCTCGTCCTCGTGCGCGACGAGCCTGCGGACGGTTCAGGCGGGTCACGGTCGTGGCGCGAGCTCGCGGTCGTCCTCGCGCTCGCGGTGGGGGCGGGGATCGCGGTCAAGGTGACGACCTCGCTGGTCGACGACGACACCGTGCTCCTGCGCAACATCGGGCTCGTGGTCTACCCGTTCCTCGCGGGCTACCTCGCGTGGAAGCGGCGGCTCACCTGGCAGGTCGGGCTGATGCTCCTCGTCCCGTTCACCGTGCTGGCTGTGGTGCTCAACGTCTACCCGTTCGTCCCCGACGGCTCCACCGAGCTGATCGCGGCGATCCACGCGCCCGTCGCGCTGTGGGCGCTGGTCGGGGTCGCGTACGTCGGCGGACGCTGGCGCTCCGACGCCCGGCGCATGGACTTCGCCCGCTTCACGGGCGAGCTCGCCGTCTACCTCACGCTCCTCGCGCTCGGCGGGGGCGTGCTGCTCGCGCTGACGGGCGGCGTCTTCTCCCTCGCCGACATCGACCTCGAGCCGTACCTCGAGGACTGGATCCTGCCGTTCTGCGTGCCCGGCGCCCTCGTCGTCGCGGCCTGGCTCGTCGAGGCCAAGCAGAACGTCGTCGAGAACATCGCACCGGTTCTCACGCGGGTGTTCACACCGCTCACCGTCGTCATGCTCGTCGCGCTGTTCGTCGTCCTCGCGACGGCGGGCGGCCTCGCCGACGTCGACCGCGACCTCCTCATCCTCATGGACGCGATCCTCGTGCTGGTGGTGTGCCTGCTGCTGTACTCCGTGTCGGCGCGCGACCCGCTCGCCCCGCCGACGTTCTTCGACGGGCTGCAGCTCGCGCTCGTCGTGGGGGCGCTCGCGGTCGACGCCATCGCGCTCACCGCGATGCTCACCCGCATCGCCGAGTTCGGCGTGAGCCCCAACAAGGCGGTCGCGCTGGGCCTCAACCTGCTGCTGCTCGTCCACCTCGTGGGGTCGGCGGTGCTCGCGACCGGGTTCCTGCGCCGACGGCGCCCGTTCGACGCCCTCGTCCGGTGGCAGACGCGGTTCCTGCCGGTCTACGCGGTCTGGGCCGCAGCCGTCGTCGTGGTGGTCCCGCCGGTGTTCGGGTTCGCCTGACCGTTCGGCCGGGTCCACCTGCCGAACCCCGGTCTACGCCTCGATCGATCGTGCGATCGACGCGTAGACCGGGGTTCGGCCCGTAGCGGGGTCAGCTGAAGGGCGTGCTCGACGCGCGGGTCACGACCCGGCAGGGCAGCTCCTCGACACCGGGCCGCACGGTGCCGTCGATCGCGGCGAAGAGCCGCTGCGCGGCGACGCGGCCGAGCCGCTCGAGGTTCATGTCGACGCTCGTGAGCTGCGGCCGCGCGTTGGTGGTGAGGACCTCCCAGTTGTCGAACCCGATCACGGAGACCTCGCCCGGCACGTCCCGGCCGAGCTCGCGCAGCGCGTCGAGCACTCCCCGGGCGATCTGGTCGCTGCCGCAGAAGAACGCGTCGACGTCGGGGTGCTGCTCGACGATCATGCGCGCCGCGCCGCGGCCCCACCCCTCGCCCCAGGAGCCGAAGTACATCTGCCCGCCGACCATCTCCAGGCCCGCGGCGTCGAGCGCGGCGCGAGCACCTGTCGCGCGGTCCTGCGCCGCCTTGTAGCCGGGGTCACCGGTCACGTGGGCGACGTTGCGGCGGCCGCAGGACAGCAGGTGCTCGACGGCGAGACGTCCGGCCCCGACGTTGTCCGCGGTGATCGAGTGGTCGGAGGCGTCCTCCGACGGCGCGTACGCGTAGACGACGGGGACGGGGACCTCGATGCTGAGCGGGGGCCGCGGGTCCGTGCGGGAGCCGACGACGATCAGCCCGTCGACGCGGCGGGACAGCAGCGCGCGCACGTGGTGCTGCTCGCGGATCGCGTCACCGCGCGCGTCGCACAGGAACACCGACACCCTGCCGGCACCGAAAGCGTCCTCCGCGCCCATGAGCACCGGGATCGAGAACCGGCCCTCGAGGTCGCTCGTGAGCAGGCCGACGGTCCCGGTCCGGCCCTTGAGCAGGCCGCGCGCGAGCGCGTTGGGTGCGAACGAGAGCCGTTCGGCGGCCTCGAGCACGCGCAGCCGCGTCTCGGCCTTCACCTGGTCCCGCCCGTTGATCGCCTTCGACGCCGTCGCGATGGACACGCCGGCGAGGCGCGCGACGTCGGTGAGCGTCGCCGCACGTGGCGACGCGCTGCTGCCCTGGGTGGTCATGAGCCGTGCCCCCTCCTGGCCGCCGCGCTCCCGCGTCGTTGCCGGTCTGGCGTGATGGAACTGTAACCCGTCATACCGCTTGACGGCCGGACTGCCCTGCCCTAGATTCAGAAAACCTTTTCGGTCGCTTTCAGTCAAGAGCCTACGCACGGATCGTTCCTTGCACCCGGCCCCGGACAACGAACACTAGCGGCTCGCGAGGGCGCGGTGGGACCGAGTGTCCGCCGCACGACGACAGGCGGACCGAAAACGGTTCAAGCCGCACGGCAGTGCTGCCGGGCGGAGGGCTCGACGACGAGTACTGAGGAGAAGCGAGATGACGAACCACCGCAGGACGTCGGTGACGAGGGCCGTGGCCTCGACGCTGGTGATCGGCCTCACCACTCTCGGGCTCGCCGCGTGCGGCGGCTCCGACGACGACGGGGGCGACAACGGGAACGGCGGCGAGAGCACTGCCAGCAGCCCTGAGGGCGTCGACGACGGCAGCACGCTGACCATGTGGACCCGAGCACCGCTCGAGAAGCAGGCGAACCTGCTCGTCGACGCGTACAACGAGAGCCACGAGAACCAGGTCGACCTCACCATCGTCCCCAACGACGACTACGTCGCGAAGGTCGGCGCAGCCGCCGGCAGCGACGGCCTGCCCGACCTCTTCGCGGCCGACATCGTCTACGTGCCGAACTGGGTGCAGCAAGGGTTGTTCCAGGACATCACCGGCAACATCGACGGGCTCGACTACGCCGACACGATCAACCAGGGCCACCTCGACGCGGGCACGTACGAGGACGCGGAGTACGTGCTGCCGTTCGTCCTCGACGTCTCGATGATGTTCTACAACAAGGACCTCTACGAGCAGGCCGGACTCGACCCCGAGCAGGGCCCGACGACGCTGGAGGAGTTCGGCGAGCAGGCCAAGGCGGTCGACGAGCTCGGCGGCGGGGTCGACGGGACCTTCTTCGGCGGCAACTGCGGCGGTTGCCTCGTCTTCACGTGGTTCCCCTCGATCTGGGCCGCGGACGAGGACGTCATGAACGCCGAGGGCACCGAGTCGCTGCTCGCGAGCGACACGGCCAAGGACGTCTACGCCGTCTACAAGGACCTCGTGGACTCCGACGCCGTCGGCGCGGGCACCCGCGACGAGACCGGCGCGACCTGGGTGGCGCCGTTCCAGGAGGGCAAGGTCGGCGTGATGCCCTACCCGGCGACGCTCCTGTCCACGGCCGACGAGACGATCGACGTGGGCGTGGTACCGATCCCCGGCCCGGGTGGCGGCGGGTCGACCTTCGTCGGTGGTGACGGCATCGGCATCTCCAAGGACTCCGAGCAGTCCGACCAGGCCTGGAACTTCCTGCAGTGGATGATGTCCGAGGACGCTCAGGTCGAGGTCCTGGCCAAGGACGGGAACGTCGTCTCCCGCTCCGACCTCACCGACAACGAGTACGCGGCGGCCGACCCGCGGGTCCAGCTCATCAACGAGACCGCGGCCGAGGGCCGTACCCCGGTGGCGCTCAACTTCCAGCAGGCGTTCAACGCGCCGAGCAGCCCGTGGCTGACGCTGGTGCGCAACGCGGTGTTCGAGGACGGCTCGAGCATCGACGCGGACAACGAGGAGATCACGGCGATCCTCTCGCAGTAACGGACCGTAGCCGCAGCGACCCGTCGTCGTCGTCCTCCCCGAGAGGACGGCGGCGACGGGCGCCGCGGAGCATCGCCCGCCACGCCGTCGTCAGGTCCCCTGGAGTCCGTCATGTCCGTGCAGCTCCCGCTCTCGAGCGACACCACCGCGGCGGGTACGCCCCCGCCGGCTCGCCGCCGTCGTCGGCCCGGCCGCCACCACGCGGTCAGCGGCTGGGCGTACGCCGCCCCCACCGCCGTCTTCGTCCTCGTCCTCTTCGTCCTGCCGGTCCTCCTCGTCGGGCAGATGTCGGCCTCCGACTGGCCGCTGCTGTCGGGCAACCAGGGCGTGAACTTCCCCGACAACTTCGCCGACGCCGTCGACAACCGGTTCTTCTGGGACTCCGTCGTCTTCACGCTGAAGTACACGGTCATCGCGACGGTCCTCCTCATCGGCCTGGGTCTCGGGCTCGCCCTGCTCGTGCAGGAGTCGACGCACTGGAAGAGCTTCCTGCGCACCGCGGTGCTCGTCCCGAGCGCGCTCGGCCTCGCGTCCGCGTCGCTGCTGTTCTACGCGCTCTACTCGCCGCAGGTCGGGCCGATCTCGCCGTTCCTCGAGCGGCTCGGGATCGTCGACGGTCCCGTGTCCTTCCTCGGGACGCCGGGCGGTGCGCTGTGGTCGACCGTGTTCCTCGTCGTCTGGCGGTTCGCCGGGTTCTACATGCTCCTGCTCATGGTGGGGCTCCAGGGCATCCCGCACGAGGTCTACGAGGCCGCACGGATGGACGGCGCCAGCCGCTGGCAGACCTTCTCCCGCGTGACGCTCCCGCTCCTGCGCCCGTCGCTCGCGCTGTGCACGATCCTCTGCGTCACCGGCTCGCTGCTCGCGTTCGACCAGTTCTACATCCTCACCAAGGGCGGCCCGGACAACAGCACCATCACGGTCGTCCAGCTCATCTACAACATCGCCTTCCAGGGACAGAACGACCTCGGCGTCGCCGCCGCGCTGTCGATCATCGTGCTCGGCGCCCTCGTGCTCATCAACATCGCGCAGATCCGTGGCATGCGCGCACCCGAGGAGAAGTGACATGACCCTCGCCCCCAACGCACCCGGCGCTCCCGGCACCTCGCCGTCGGGCACCGGGACCCCGACACCCCCGACGCCGGCCCGACGCCGCGCCCCCGCCCCGCGCGCCCGCATCGCGGGCATCGCGACCCGCACACCCTTCTGGGTGCTGACCACCGGTCTCGTCCTCGTCTTCCTCTTCCCGCTCATCTGGGCCGGGGTCGCGTCGGTCTCGCCGCAGGCCGGGTCGAACCAGGTGGACGGCTGGGGCTTCGGCAACTACGTGACCCTCGCCAACTACCAGGCGGGGATCGTGCAGTACCTGTGGAACTCGGTCGTGGTCTCCGGGCTGACGGTCCTGTTCACGCTCACCGTCTCGACTCTCGGCGGGTACGCGTTCGCGCGCTTCACGTTCCCCGGGCGCAACCTGCTGTTCCTCCTGACGCTGGCGATCCTCATGGTCCCGTACGCGACCCTGCTGATCCCGCTGTACGTGCTGCTCAACGAGATCGGCCTGCAGAACTCGCTGCTCGGGCTCTCGCTCGTGCTCGCGATGTTCCAGCTGCCGTTCGCGACGTTCATGATGCGGATCTCGTTCGAGTCCGTGCCGCGCGAGCTCGACGAGGCGGCGCTCGTGGACGGCTGTTCGTCGTTCGGCGCGCTGCGCCGGGTCCTGCTGCCCGCCGTGAAGCCGGGACTCATCACCGTCGGGCTGTTCGCGTTCCTCGCCGCGTGGAACGACTTCGTGGCGCCCCTCATCCTCATCACGGACTCGGACAAGGCCCCCCTGCCCCTCGCCGTCGCGAACATGCGCCAGCAGGTCATGGGGATCGTCGACTACGGCGCGACCGAGGCCGGCGTCGTCGTCCTGGCGGTCCCGTGCATCGTGCTGTTCCTCGTCCTGCAACGCCACTACGTGCGCGGGTTCATGTCCGGGGCGCTGAAGGGATGACGCCCGACCGCGCGACGCCGTCCGCGCCCCCGCCGCCCCCCACCGCACGACCGACGTCGTCCGACGACGTCCCCGACGACCGGAGCGGTCCGACCGCCCCCGGAGGTACTGCCATGACGCTCACGCCCACCTCGACGGGCACCTCGGCCGGCACCGCACCAGCGCCCGCGGGTGCCGCCGGCCACGACGGGACGACCAGGTCCGCCGGGACCCACGACGGCGGCCGACCCGTGGTCCCCTCGACCGGGCGCCTGCAGCCGCTCGGCCTCGCCCAGGTGCGGATCACCGACGGCTTCTGGGCGCGCCGCCAGGAGACCAACCGGTCGGCGACGCTCGCCCACATCGAGCACTGGCTCGAGCGCGAGGGCTGGCTCCCGAACTTCGACGCGGCCGTGCACGGCGGGCTCCCCCGGTCGCGGCGCGGCCGGGAGTTCAGCGACTCGGAGGTGTACAAGCTGCTCGAGGCGATGGCCTGGGAGCTCGGGCGCCGCCCTGATGCGGAGCTCGACGCGAGGTTCCACGCGATCGTGCTGCGCGTCGCCGCCGCGCAGGAGCCGGACGGGTACATCAGCACGATGTTCGGCCGGTCCGGGCAGGGCGCGCGCTACTCCGACCTCGAGTGGGGTCACGAGCTGTACTGCCAGGGCCACCTCATGCAGGCAGCCGTCGCCCGGGTGCGCACGGGCCACCCGAGCGACCTGCTCGTCGAGGTCGCGCGCCGGTCCGCCGACCACGTGTGCGCGACGTTCGGCCCGCGCCGGAACCCGGGGATCTGCGGGCACGCCGAGATCGAGGTGGCCCTCGCCGAGCTCGGCCGCGCGCTCGACGAGCCGCGCTACGTCCGTCAGGCCGCGCTGTTCGTCGAACGTCGCGGGCACGCGACGCTCGACGACATCGAGTGGGGGCGGTCGTACTACCAGGACGACGTCCCGGTGCGCGACGCGACGGTCTTCCGCGGGCACGCCGTGCGGGCCAACTACCTGGCCGCGGGCGCCCTCGACGTCGGCGTCGAGCTGGGCGACGACGACCTCGTCGCCTCCGTGGCACGGCAGTGGGAGCGCACGACGGCGGCCCGGACGTACGTCACCGGAGGTCAGGGGTCGCACCACCAGGACGAGGCCTTCGGCGAGGACTACGTGCTCCCGCCCGACCGCGCGTACTCCGAGACGTGCGCCTCGATCGGTTCGACGATGGTGGCATGGCGGCTCCTCCTGGCCCGGGGCGACGCGCGGTACGCCGACGCGATGGAGCGCACGCTGTTCAACGTGGTCGCGACGTCGCCCGCGGACGACGGCCAGGCGTTCTACTACGCGAACACGCTGCACCAGCGCGTCCCGGGCGAGCCGGCGCCGCCGGACGTCGTGAGCCGGCGCGCCGAGTCGTCGCTGCGCGCCCCCTGGTTCGAGGTCTCCTGCTGCCCGCCGAACGTCGCGCGGACGTTCGCGAGCCTCGCGGCGTACGTCGCGACCGTCGACGACGGCGGCGTGCAGATCCACCAGTACGCGTCGGCCGAGATCCGTGCGTCCCTCCCGTCGGGGGCCGACGTCGCGCTGGACGTCGAGACCGTGTACCCGCTCGACGGGCGCGTGCGCGTGCGGGTGGTGGACGCGCCGGACGAGCGGTGGGCCCTCACGCTGCGCGTGCCGTACTGGTCGGGCACGGCGACGCTGTCCGTCGACGGCCGGGGTGAGCGGCGCGTGCCCGCGGGGTCCGTCGCCGTGCCGGACCTGCGGACGGGCAGCGTCGTGGAGCTCGTCCTCGACATGACGCCGCGGTTCCTGCGGCCCGACGACCGCATCGACGCGGTGCGGGGCTGCGTCGCCGTCCAGCGCGGGCCGGAGGTCCTGTGCGTGGAGTCCGTCGACCTGCCGGGCGGGCACGACGTCGCGGACCTGCGCGTCGACCCGTCGGTGCCGCCGCGCGAGGAGGACGGTCGCGTCGTCGTGCACGGGAACCTGGCCTCGCGGCGGTCCGCACCGTGGCCGTACGACGCCGGCCCCGACCTGCCCGGTCGGGCGAGGGACCTGGGTACCGAGCGCGACGAGGTGGCGGGCGACGCGTCCGTCGAGGTCGACGTGCCGCTCGTGCCGTACCACGACTGGGCGAACCGCGGTCCGTCGACCATGCGCGTCTGGATGCCGAGGTAGTACCGCAGCCCGCCGGACCGGGGGCTGCCTCGTGTCGCGCCCACGGATTGCGGGCTGCGGCGGACGGTGCAGAAACGTGTCGGCGCGAACTTTTCGATCCGCGTGCGGCCGAGGTGTGCGGAGGGTCGCGTCCGGCGCCCGTGACCGAAACACCACGGGAACGACGCTGCACGTCAGAGGCCAGAAAGCCGCCGGACCTGCACCGTCGCACCCCGTGACGGTTCCGTGACCGAAAACCATTGCGGGCTTTCGGTAGCAGTGATTCACTGACTGGCGACCGGCGGTCTCGAGGGTGAGGCGACGGCGAGGTGACGTGGAGGTCACCGGGGGGCGCGCTCCCGACGGAGACGCGCAATGGCTCAGGTTCCCGATGGAGAGGACTTGGTGATGTCGGGACGAACGTGGAGAAGGGCCGTCGCAACGGCGACGACAGGAGCGCTCGCGCTCACCGGGATGGCACTGGTACCGACCGCGGCGTACGCGGACGTGCTGCCGGGCAACGAGAGCGACATCGGGGTCTACACGAACGGTGAGACCGACTCGATGGACATCGGCGACCCGACGTACGGGAGCGTCTCCGCCACGGCGGCGGCCCTCGAACCGGGGGTGCCCTGGACGGCCGGGTCGATGTACGGGTCGATCTTCGACGAGGACCTCGCCGCCGGCGGGACCGACTACTACCTGGACCGCGTCCTCGGTGTGACCGGGACGGCGCAGAACAACGTGCTCCAGACGCGCGGCCGGTCGCTGTACATGCGCGGCAACAGCAACTGGGGCGTCATGGGGTTCGCGGGGTCCGCGTTCGCCGGTGGCCCCAACAACCTCGGGAACCTGTACACGGTGACGGTTCCCGGCCAGACGATCGCCGAGGTGGGTGCGCAGCGCTTCAACGCGCCGAGCCACGCGAAGGCGCGCTACACGGTCGGCACCACGGGCGTCACGGCCGACCTCAAGAAGCTCATGACCTACGACAACGTCGCCGTGACCGCCCTGACGTTCACCAACCCCGGCGGGTCCGACGCGACGTTCACCGTCCGCGCGGCATCCCCCCTCGCGACCACGTCCACCGACGCCGACGACGAGCTCACCGGGACGCGCACGCTGACCAGCGGTGCGAACAACGGTCTCGTCGACACGCCCTGGTCGACGGTCACCGTGGGTCTGAAGGCCGAGGGGTTCGAGCGGGCCGGCACCAACCTGGACCGCGAGATCACCGTCCCCGCGGGCGGGTCGGTCGACGTGTCCGTCGTCGGCGTCCTCTACGGGTCCGGCATGCCCGACTCGGCCGAGAGCTTCCAGGACTACGCGGCCCTCGCGCCCGCGGACGCCTTCCGTGAAGGAGTGACCGAGTTCAACCGCCTCTGGGCGCAGGACATCCCGTACGTCGACGTGCCGAGCGCGCCGATCGAGAAGGCGATCGTCTACCGCTGGTGGGGCGAGCGGTACAACAGCCTCGACACGAACGAGTCGGGGTACGTCTACCAGTACCCGACGACCATCGAGGGCGTGAACCTGTACCAGAACTCGGTCGCGCTCACGCAGCCGATGCACCTGCAGGACACGAAGTGGATCCGCAACCCCTATCTCGGGTACGGGCAGATCCTCAACATCGGCGAGCTGTCCGGCTCGTCGGCGTTCCTCGACAGCCCGGGGCACACGAGCTGGAACAACCACTACTCGCAGTACCTCGGCACGGCGGGCCTCGAGGCGTACAAGGTGCACGGCGGCGGTCCGGCGGTCGCCGAGCGCTTTGCGACGTACTTCGAGGGTGACGGCGTCGGGCAGCTCGAGCACTACGACGGCAACGACGACAAGCTCATCGCGTACGACACCAACTACATGCCCGGCAACGACGCGGACGCCATCAGCTTCGGCTACCCGAAGGTGAACGCGGGGGCACCCGGTGCGCGCACGATCGAGCGGCCCGAGTCCGCATACGTCTGGGGCGACTTCGACGCCGCTCGTCAGCTCTACGACATGGCGGGCGCGGACCCGGCGAAGGTCGAGGAGATGGGCGGCACGGCCGACGAGATCCGCGAGGCGATCCTCGGGCGGCTGTGGAGCGAGGAGATGCAGATGTTCCTCGCGGGGACGTCGCACGGCGCGACGTCGGGCGGGGCGCAGAACCCGCTGTCGGCCGCCGAGCGCGACCTCGTCCCGGCGAAGGAGTCCAACCTCTACGACATCTATGCCGAGAACCTCATCCCGTTCGAGGACGCGGCGACGTACGAGGACGGCTTCCGGTTCCTGCGCTACGGCGACAACTTCCCGATCTTCCCCTTCTACACGGCCAACCAGTACGACCGGACCAAGTTCGGGATCGGTGGGTCGAACAACTTCTCCAACATCAACTTCACGGTCCAGTACCGCGCCGTGCGGTCCGCGCTGCGGCACTACGACCCCGAGGGCAAGTACGTCACGCCCGAGTACGCCGCGAAGCTGCTCGACTGGATGGCGTGGAGCATCTACCCGGGTGGTGACACGCGGGCCCCGAACCAGGCCGAGTACTACTCGAACTGGAACGCGAGCACGCAGACGTTCAACCGCAACAACCCGAACCACGTGATGCTCGGCAACATGAACTACATCTACGTCGAGGACATGGGCGGCATCCAGCCGCGCTCGGACGGGAACATCGAGCTCTGGCCCATCGACCTCGGCTACGACCACTTCATGGTCAACAACCTGCGCTACCACGGCACCGACCTCACGATCGTGTGGGACGAGGACGGCTCGCACTACGGTCTCGGCGCGGGCTACAGCCTGTTCGTCGACGGCGAGCGCAAGGCGACCGCCGACGCGCTCGGCCGGTTCGTCTACGACCCGGCGGCCAACGAGGTCGTCGAGTCCGACGAGGGGCTGCAGGTCGAGGTCGTCACGGACGCCGGCGCTGACGTGCCGACCGCCGTCGACACCCCGATCGAGGACGATCGGGTGGTCTCCTACCTGAAGACCGCCGGGATCGACCTCACCGAGGACGCGACCAACCTTGCGGACGGCGCCGAGCTCTCGTCGTCGGACATGCAGGACGGCGCGCGCCCGACGCCGTGGCGCCAGTTCCACACACCGGGCTGGAGCACGGGGTCGATGAACTACACGCCCGGCGCGATCAGCGAGACCGAGCGCCCGGTGTCCCTCGACGCGGTGACGGACGGTGACACCGCCAACGAGCCGTACTGGGGCAACTACGGGACCGAGGGCGACACCGGCTACGTCGAGCTCGACCTCGGCGAGGAGACGACGGTCGACAACGTCAAGGTCTGGTTCGTCAGCGACCGGCAGGCCGGTGGCTATCACGAGCCGGCGAAGTACTCGATCCAGGTCCCGGACGGCGCCGGTGGCTGGACCACCGTGCCGGACACGTTCAAGGCACCGAAGATCCCGGGCGCCAAGTTCAACGAGGCCCTGTTCGACGCCGTGACGACGGACCGCGTGCGGGTCGCCTTCACGAACGCGCCGTCGTACTGGACGGCGATCTCGGAGATCCAGGTCTTCGACTCCGGCCGGGAGGTGCCCGAGGTCGTCAACGACGCCCCGACGGTCACCGTGTCCGCCGACCGGTCCAAGGACGGCAACCTGTCCACGACGCTCGTCGCCAGCGCGACGGACGACGGCATCCCGGACGACGGTGAGCTCACGACCGCGTGGTCCACCGTGTCCACGCCCGACGGCGCGAACGTCATCTTCGGTGACGCGGACGCCCTCACCACGACGGTCACCGGCACCGAGCCCGGGACCTACACGTTCCGGCTCACCGCGTCCGACGGCGAGCTCACCACCGAGCGCGACGTGGAGGTCGAGCTCACCGAGAAGGCGACGTCCGCCGAGTTCGGGGCGCTCGCGACGATCACGACGAGCGGCTCGGCGTCGTGGGAGAACGCGAACCGCGTCAACGAGTCGACGACGCCGGCCAGCTCGAACCCCGGTGCGGGCAACGGCTGGGGCACGTGGGGTCAGCCCGCGAACGGGACGAGCGCCGCCACCGCGGCGTGGATCCGGTACGCGTGGACCTCGCCCGTGCTCGTCGCGTCGACGGACATCTACTGGTACGACGACAACGGCGGGACGCGCATGCCGCGCGCGGACACGTACACGGTCGAGTACAGCCAGGACGGGACCGACTGGGCGCCCGTCACGCTCACCGGTGACTCGACGTACGCGGGCGCCCTGACGCGCAACGCCTACAACCACCTCGAGTTCGAGGCGGTCGAGGCGCAGTACCTGCGCATCCGGATCACCGGCGTCCAGACCGGCGGTGCCGGGACGGGCGTGCTGCGCTGGCGGGTCAACGGCGACACCGTGGACTCGGTGGCCAGCCCGGTGATCATGCGCACCGTGACCGGCGTGGTCCCGGATCTCCCGGACGCGCTCGACGTCGTGTACTCGAGCGGTCGCCGCGGCGCCGTCGACATCACGTGGCAGGCGATCACGCCGGCCATGGTGGCGGAGACGAACGTCGAGCCGTTCACGGTCTACGGGACGAACACGACCTACGGCCTGATCGTCGAGGCGCAGGTCTACGTGCGGCCGGAGGACTCGCAGGGCGGGATCTCGATCCAGGGCGCCGAGCAGTTCGAGCAGAGCGTCGACGTCGGCGAGCAGCCCTGGCTGCCCACGAAGGTCGCGGTGTCGTACAACGACGGCTCGCGCGACAACCAGGCCATCGGGGTCGAGTGGGACTACGACGAGTCCGTCGTCGAGTCGCCGGGCGTGTACGTCATCCAGGGCGACCTGGTCCTGCCGGACTACGTGAGCTCGTCGGGCACGACGACGACGACCCTCACGCTCACGGTGGGCGACGGCGTCCCGGCAGGTCCGGCCGTGTCCGCGACGGTCGACACCCGGTGCATGGCCGGGAAGGTCTACGTCGCCGTGCGGGCCACGAACGACGACGACGGACCCGTGGCCATCACGCTCGACACGCCCTTCGGCCAGAAGGAGTTCGCGAGCGTGCAGCCGGGCAAGAACGCGTACCAGTCGTTCGCGGTCCGGGCAGCCTCGGTCGAGGCGGGCGAGGTGACCGTCACGGCGACGGCGGCCGACGACTCGTCGACCACCCTCACCGAAGGGTTCGACGCCGCGACCTGCGGCTGACGAGCGCACCACGGGGCGGGGCGGCGGGGTCCTCCCGCCGCCCCGCCGCGGGCTGACCGTCTCACCCTTTCTGCACGACGACCCGCGCGCGGTCGCGGCCTACCGTGGACGAGATGAGCATCCTCGTCGGCGCGGGCGTGTCCGTCGCGGTGACCGTGCTGGCGGTCGCCGCGATGCTGCTCGTGCGCCGTGGTGCGCCCGCCGGGAGCCGGTTCAGCGACGGCGACCGGGCCTCCGGAGTCTTCGGGGTGATCGCCACCGGGTTCTCGGTCCTGCTGGGCTTCATCATCTTCCTCGCCTTCGAGTCGTACGACGAGGCGCGCAGCGGCGCCGAGGAGGAGGCGCAGATCGTCGTCCAGCAGTTCGAGACCGCGCAGTTCCTCGCCCCGCAGGACACCGCCGAGCTCTCCGGCGAGCTCGTGTGCTACGCGCGGTCGGTGGTCGGGAGCGAGTGGGAGCAGATGGCGGACGGCGTGCTCGGCGACGCCGTCAACCCGTGGGGCGTCGAGCTCGTCCGGACCATGCTCGACGTCGTGCCCGCGTCGGACACCGAGCAGTCGGCGTACGACCGGTGGATGGACCAGACGGCCGACCGCGAGCAGGCTCGCCAGTCCCGGGTGCACGGCGCCGAGGGGCTCATCCCCATCCCGCTGTGGCTGGTCCTCTTCGTGGTCTCGGCCACGATCTTCGTCTTCATGCTCTTCTTCGCCGACTCGACGGAGCTCGCCGCCACGCAGGGCGTCCTCATGGGGAGCGTCGCGCTCGTCATCACGCTGCTGCTGTGCCTGCTGGCCTTCTTCGACCACCCGCACGGGCACGAGGTCGGCAAGCTGCAGCCGACCGCCATGGAACGCACGCTCGACCTCCTCCGGATCGAGGCGGACGCGTCGGGGACCGAAGTCGAGCCCCCGTGCGACCTGTCGGGTGCACCGATCGACCCGACCAACACCGAAAACTCGGCTGGCTGATTTCGGAAGATTCCCCTCCTCCGGTCGCGCGGGTTCGGCGGGGAACGGCGAGAGCGCAACGATCCTAGGCTCGAGCGGCTCTGCGGCGCCCTGAGCCCGGAGCGAGCCGCGGTCACGTGAGACCGAAAACCATTGCGGAGACGTTTCTGCCTGTGGCATCTTTGCCGTGCAAGCCCCATCTCGACGAGGAGAGGTGCACGCCCGTGACGACGCGAGCGCGACGCAGCACGGCACCACACGTCCTTCCCACCACCACGACGGTGCCGCACCGGCGGCGGTGACGTGTCCGACCCCCTGCTCCGGCGCGGGGACGTCACCGCCGCGAGCCGGCCGGCCCACCGCCCGGCCCGCCGCCGCACCAGCACTCTCTTCGCGCGAGCAGACGACGACGTCTCGCGCCGACCATCAGGAGACCAGATGACCACCGACCGCACGGCGGGTCGCCCGGGGACGCGAGCGCGCGCACGCAGCGGTGCGCTCGCCGGCAGCCTCGCGCTGACCCTCGCCGCCCCGCTCGCCCTCGCCACCGTCGCGGTGTCGGCCGGGCCCGCGTCCGCCGCCGACTCGTACACGTTCACGAGCACCGACAACCCGATCCTCGACGACGGCAGCTACTACTCGGCCGACCCGGCGCCGCTCGTCGTCCCGGCGGGCGCGCCCGGCAACGAGACCGCCGAGGACCAGCTGTTCATCTACACGGGTCACGACGAGGCGGGCCCGACCCGCAACGACTTCATCATGAACGAGTGGGGCGCGTTCTCGACCTCCGACGTCGACGCCGGCGAGTGGACGCACTACCCGTCGCTCATGCGGCCCGAGGAGGTCTTCGACTGGGCGACGCCCGGCCGCGCGTACGCGGGCCAGGTCGTGCAGGGCGTGGACGACCGCTACTACTGGTACGTCCCGGTGAACGAGGCGGACAGCCCGGCGTCGGACAAGTTCGGCATCGGTGTCGCCGTGTCCGACTCGCCGACCGGCCCGTGGGTCGACCACGTCGGCGCGCCGATCATCTCCCAGCGTGTCCCGACCGCGAACACGATCCACAACATCGACCCGACGATCCTGATCGACGGCGAAGGTGAGGACGCCCGCGTCTACGTGTGGTGGGGCAGCTTCGGCAACCTCCGCATGCTCGAGCTCGAGCAGGACATGAAGACCCCGGTCGGCAGCGTCCGCACGGTCACCGGTCTCACGGGCTTCTTCGAGGCCGCGTGGGCGTTCGAGCGCAACGGCACGTACTACATGGCGTACGCGGGCAACAACGCGGGCCCCACCTCGCAGTGCACGCCGGCGAACTATCACGCGTGCATCGCCTACGGCACGGCGTCGTCGCCGGAGGGGCCGTGGACCTATCGCGGCACGATGCTCGCGCCGGTCTCGTCCACGACCAGCCACCCGGGAATCCTCGAGTTCGACGGCGAGTGGTGGATCGCCTACCACACGGCCGACGCCGAGGGCGGCAACCACTTCCGCCGCTCGGTCGCGATCGACCGTGTCGAGTGGGACGACACCCAGAGCCCCGCGCGCATGAAGCGCGTCGTGACGACACCGGCCGAGACCCCGGACCTGACCCCGCGGGCGAACGTCGCGCAGGAGGCCACGGTCACGGTCTCCAACAACCCGGTACCGACCCAGTACTGGGTCAAGGCGCTCAACGACGAGCTGGTGCGCCCCAACCCGCTGCCCCCGGACATGTGGGGCACGTGGACGGGCAACAACCCGCCCCAGCAGTGGGTGCAGTACACGTGGGACCAGCCGAGGCGGCTGACGGGCTCGCAGATCGAGTTCTGGAACGACCAGCCGCAGGGCACCGGTGTCGGTGTCGCGGCGCCTGCGTCGTGGCGCATCCAGTACTGGGACGCTGCGGGCGGCGGGTCGTGGGTCGACGTGGCGAACCCGAGCGCGTACGGGACGGGCACGAGCGGCTACCAGGACACCACGTTCGACGCGGTGACGACGACGCAGGTCCGGGCCGTGTTCGACGCCTCGACCAACGGCAGCACGTACTCGGCCGTCGCGGTCGAGGAGTGGAAGGTCCTCGCGGCCCAGCCCGACGCCGTCGAGCCGCCGGCCGTGACCGTCGAGGTCGGCGAGACCGACCTGCCCGGCACGGTCGAGGTGACCTACCCCGGTGGCGAGACCCTGCAGGTCCCGGCGTTCTGGGACGAGGTCACCGCCGACGACGTCGCCGCGCCCGGCACGTTCGCCGTCGAGGGTTCCGTGCTCGGGTACGCGGGCGGCCGGGTGCCCGCGGACGTCACGGTGATCGCGGCCGAGGCCGCGCCCGGCGACGAGACCGCGCCGACCGTGGCGCTGACCGCGCTCGGCAGCGCGGGCAGCGACGGCTGGTTCCGCTCCGACGTGCGGGTGCGGGTCGACGGGACCGACGACTCGGGCGGCCGCGTCGTCCTGGCCACGACGGTCGACGACGGCGAGCCGGCCACGACCGACCACGTCCGCACGACCGAGGTCCCGGTCACGGGCGACGGCGAGCACACGGTGGTCGCGACCGCGACCGACCGCGCGGGCAACGAGTCCGGCAAGGAGTCGCTCGACGTCCGGATCGACCGGGTCGCACCGGTCAGCACGGGCACGCTCGATCCCGAGGCCCGGACCGTGACCGTGGCCTCGACGGACGCCACGTCCGGCGTCGTGCGCGTCGAGTACGCGATCGGCACGGGGGACTGGGCGACGTACGACGGCCCGGTCGCCGCACCCGACTCGAGCCAGTACCGCGTGTCGTTCCGCGCGGTCGACGCGGCCGGGAACGTCGAGACGCCGAAGAGCGTGACGATCCCCGCCGACATCTCGGGGCCGCTCACCGGCAACGTCGCGCCGATCGGCACGGCGAGCGCGTCCTACACGGCGGGCTGGAACAGCGTCGGGGCGCTCAACGACGGCGCGGACCCGACGAACCCGAGCCAGGCGCAGATCTGGGGCACGTGGTCGGGCACCCGTCCCGCGAGCCAGTGGACCCGCTACGACTGGTCGCGGCCGATCCGCTTCACGGGCGCCGAGCTGAAGTTCTGGAGCGACTCGAGCCCCGGTACGGGTGACGGCGTCGCGCGGCCCGACTCGTGGGTCCTGGAGTACTGGGACGAGGCCGCGCAGGCCTGGGCCCCGGTCACGAACCCGTCGGGCTACGGCACGAGCACCACGGCGTTCAACACCGTGACGTTCGACCCGGTCACCACGTCCCGGCTCCGCGCGACGTTCACGGCGAACGGCAACGGCACGACGTACTCCGCCGTCGCCGTCACGGAGTGGCGCGCGTTCGCGGACGACCCGGGCACGGTCGACCCCGAGCCGGAGCTCCCGCTCACCGCGACGGCCGAGGCCCGCTGTCTGGCAGGCAAGGCGTTCGTGGCCGTGCGGGCGACGAACACGTCGGACGGCGCCGAGGGCGTACCCGTCGACGTCGTGCTCACGACGCCGTACGGCGAGAGGTCCGTCGCCGCCGTCGCCCCGGGGAAGAACGCGTACCAGTCCTTCGCGGTGCGGGCCACGACCGTGCCGGCCGGGTCGGCCACGGTGACCGGCACGGCGACGCTCGACGGCGAGGAGGTGAGCGTGGACCGCGCCGTCCCGTACGACGCGATCGACTGCGGCTGACCGCGACGTAGTACCGCAGTCCCGCGAGGTACTACCTCGGCGAGGCTGGCCCCGCTCGAAGACGAGTGCCAAGGAGTAAACAGATGCACGTGCACGACTCGACGTATTCCCGCAGGTCAGTGCTGCGACTGGGGGCGATGGCCGCCGGTGCGACCGCCGGCGCCGTCGCGCTGGCGGGTGGTGGCAGCGCCCTCGCCGCACCACCCGTGCCCCGCGCGGTGATCCCCGCCGCACCGCCCGTGAGCCGAGGGTTCCTGCGGTCGATCGACCGCTCGATCGCGCTCGACGGCTGGACCGCGGAGCCGTTCTCGATGTCCGACGTGACGCTCGCCCCGAGCATCGCGACCCGGTCCCAGGACCAGATGCTCCACCTCGCCCGGGAGTACCCGGTCGACCGCATCCTCGCGGTGTTCCGGCGCAACGCGGGCCTGGACACCAAGGGTGCGAGCGCGCCCGGCGGCTGGGAGGGCTTCGGCCACGCGAACGAGCAGGCCTGGGGCCCGGACGACTACCCCGGCCGCGCCAACACGCAGACCGCGAACCTGCTGCGCGGGCACTACGGCGGCCACTTCCTGTCGATGGTGTCGCTCGCCTACGCGAGCACCGGCGAGGTCGTGTTCCAGGACAAGGTGGACCAGGTCGTCGCCGGCCTCGGCGAGGTCCAGGCGGCGCTCGCGGCCATGGACCGCTTCAGCCACCCCGGCTTCCTCGCCGCGTACGGCGAGTGGCAGTTCAGCCAGCTCGAGCAGTACGCGCCCTACGGCGAGATCTGGGCGCCGTACTACACGTGCCACAAGATCATGGCGGGACTGCTCGAGGCCTACCGCCTCGCGGGCTCCGACCAGGCGCTCGAGATCGCGTCGTCGATGGCCGCGTGGGTGCACAGCCGGCTGTCCGTCCTGCCGCAGGCCCAGCTCGACCGCATGTGGGGCATCTACATCGCGGGCGAGTACGGCGGCATGAACGAGGTGCTCGCCGACATCGCGTCGATCACCGGCGAGGACACGTACGTCGACACGGCGAAGCTGTTCGACCTCAACACGCTCGTCGACGCGAGCGCCGCGGGCACGGACACGCTCAACGGCAAGCACGCGAACCAGCACATCCCGCAGTTCCCCGGCTACCTCAAGGTGTACGACCTCACGGGCGACGAGCGGTACCGCCAGGCGGTCGAGGGATTCTGGGGGATGGTCGTCCCGGGCCGCACGTACGCGCACGGCGGGCACGGCGAGGGCGAGCTGTTCGGTCCGCCGAACACCGTCGCGGGCGACATCGGGGCTCGCAACGCAGAGACGTGCGGCACCTACAACATGCTCAAGCTGAGCCGCCTGCTGTTCTTCCATTCCCTCGACCCGAAGTACATGGAGTTCTACGAGCGCGGTGTGCTCAACCAGATCGTGGGGTCGAAGCGGAACACGCAGTCGAGCACGTCCCCCGACGTCACGTACATGTACGGGGTCAACCCTGGTACACGTCGCGAGTACGGCAACACCGGCACCTGCTGCGGCGGGACCGGGCTCGAGAACCACGTGAAGTACCGGGACTCGATCTACTTCCGGACCGTCGAGGGCGACGCGTTGTACGTGAACCTGTACCTCGCCTCGACGCTCGACTGGGCGGACAAGGGGTTCGAGGTCGTCCAGGAGACGCAGTACCCGAAGGTCGGCTCGAGCCGGCTGACGGTGAACGGCTCGGGTCAGCTCGACCTGCGGCTCCGCGTGCCCGGGTGGGTGCGCAAGGGCTTCACCGTCGCGGTCAACGGCGTGGACCAGGAGCTCGACGCCGTCCCGGGGACGTACGTGAGCGTCTCGCGCTCGTGGTCGTCGGGGGACGTCGTCGACGTGACGATGCCGCTGAGCATCCGGGCGGTCCCGACGGTCGACAACCCGTCGATCCAGAGCATCGAGAACGGGCCCACGGTGCTCCTGGCGCGCAGCGCGTCACGCGAGTACATCCAGCTCTCGCTCTACTCCCACCTGGGGCTGGACGGGACGCTCGACGGCGCGTTCACCGACATGGGCGACGGGTACTTCCGGCTCGGCGACCTCACGTTCGAGCCCGCGTGGTCGGGTGACGACACGCAGTACCACATGTACGTCGAGCGCTCGGAGCCGCGCGTCGTGTTCGCGGGCCGGGACAGCGGCGTCGCGAACGCCGCGCGTCCCAACGGCACGACGTTCCTCGACGTCGTGTGGGGCGACGGCGGCTTCGCCGACCGCGCCGCCTTCCTCTCGAAGGTCCAGCGCACGGTCGAGCAGTTCACCGCGGACGGCCTGCTGAGCCGCCGCGACGCACAGCGGATCCTGGTCACGGCAGGGAAGGCGAGGCTCGCATGAGGGCACGGCGGAACGACAGCGTCCTGATCCCGCTCGGCGACCGCACGGTCGCGGGCGGGAAGGACTCGGCCCGACGCCGCGGCGTCGTCGCGGGGGTGACCGTCCTCGCGCTCGCGGTGGGCGGCGCCGGCGCGGTGGCGTGGACGGCGTCGGGCTCGACGCCCGACGAGGTCTCGGCGGCTGCCGACGAGGTGGCCGAGCCGTCGAACGTCGCGCTCCTGGGCGCGCCGGAGGCGAGCTACACGGCGTCGTGGAACAAGGTCGAGGCGGTGAACGACGGCGCCGGCGTGAGCACGGGCGGCGCGCACGACGCGACCTGGGCGACCTGGAGCGGGGACCGGCCGGCGACGCAGTGGCTCGAGTACTCGTGGCCCGCGCCGGTCACGGTCGACCGCTCCGTCGTGCGGTTCTGGTCCGACGGCACCGACGCGAACGGCGACAACGTCCGCGTCCCGGCATCGTGGAAGCTCCAGTACTGGGACGCCGGCACCGAGGCGTTCGTCGACGTGCCGAACCCCAGCGGCTTTCCCACGGAGCGGCTCGCGCTCAACGAGACGACGTTCGACGCGGTGACGACGACGCGCCTGCGCGCGACGTTCGACGCGTTGCGCGGGACGACCGCGACGTCGTACTCCGGGGTCGGCGTGTCCGAGTGGGAGGTCTGGGGCACGGGCGGCGTCGAGGAGCCGGAACCCGTCGACCCGAACGGACCGATCGACTACTCGCCGGTGCACATCCCCACCGACGTGGGCGTCCTGCCCGACCTGCCCGCCGAGATCGACGCGATCTTCACCGACGGTCGCGTCGAGACCGTCGACGTCGACTGGGAGGACCTCACGGCCGACGACGTGGCCGAGGCGGGCTCGTTCGACGTCGAGGGCACGTCGCCGGACCTCGTCGAGCCCGTGAGCGGCACCGTGCACGTCCGCGACGGCGAGCCCGGCGAGATCGTGGCCGTGGACTACGTGAGCGTCGTGACGCTCGCGGGGACCGCGCCCGTCCTTCCCGCGACCGTGGTCGCGGAGTACGAGGACGGCTCGATGGACAGCCGCATCCCGGTGACCTGGGACGACGTCGAGCCGGCGGACTACGCCGAGCCCGACGGCATGTTCTTCGTCGACGGCGACGTCGACGGCACAGACCTCGCGGCCGAGGCCACGGTGTGGGTCCTCGCGGTCGACGACGGGCCCGACACCACGGCCCCGACCGTCACGATCTCCGCGGTGCCCGGCCCGGCGACGTCGGGCTGGTACGTCCAGCACCCGACCGTCACGGTGACGGCGATCGACAACCGGGACAACGCGCCCGCGGTCGAGGTGTCCGTCGACGACGGCGAGTGGTCGGCGTACGACGGACCGTTCGCGATCGCCGAGGACGGTGACCACACGGTCGCGGTCCGCGCGACGGACGCGGACGGCAACGTCGGCGAGGGGTCGCGCGACCTCCGGGTCGACGCGACGGCGCCCGAGACCACGGCGACCGTGCGCGACCTGGGGACGAGCGTGGAGATCACGCTCGAGTCGCAGGACGCGGGCTCGGGCGTGGACAAGGTCCAGTGGGAGGGCCCGGGCACGTTCTGGGGCACCTACTCGGAGCCGTTCACGCGCGCGCTGACGGACGAGGAGCAGGTCATCGAGTTCGCGGCCACCGACGCGGCGGGCAACGAGGAGGAGCGGCAGCAGGTCGTCCTCCCCGCGCTCGACGCGGAGCCGGAGCTGGACCTCGCGGTCGAGGTCTCGCCGCGCTGCCTGGCGGGCAAGGCCTACGTGGCGGTACGCGCGACCAACATCGCGGGCGGCGCTGTGGACGTGCCGGTGGACGTGACCCTGTCGACTCCTTACGGCGAGAAGTCGTTCGCCGACGTCGCGCCGGGGAAGAACGCGTACCAGTCGTTCGCGGCGCGCGCGGTGTCGGTCCCGGCGGGCTCGGTCACGGTGACCGGGGCGGCGACGATCGACGGCGACGACGTCACGTCGAGCACCGACGACGCGTTCGACGCCCTCGACTGCTCCTGACGCCGAGGTAGTACCGCAGTCCGCGAGGTAGTACCGGGGTCCTCCACCCCGGTACTACCTCGCGGGACCCGGTACTGCTTCGCGGGACCCCGGTACTACTTCGCGAGCTTTCCGACGACGAGAGGCACGACCCATGACCTCGCAGGACTCCAGGCGCTCCAGGCGCTCCAGCAACTCCGAGCCCCGTCGGCGCGCCGTCGCGGGGCTCGCGGCCGCAGCCGTCGTCGTGAGCGGCATCGCGCTCGTCCCGGCGGCGAGCGCGGAACCGAACGCCGACGTCGGTCTGCCCGTCTTCTCGGGCTCCGACGCCCCCGTCCCTGACCAGGGGACGGCGTTCCACCCGCAGGGCCAGCTCCAGGCGATCTTCGACGCGGACGTCGCGGCCGGAGCGGGCACGGACACCGACCACGACTTCTGGGTCGACCGGATGCTCGCGCGGACCGGCACCGCGCCGGGCGGATCGAACGGCGACGGCAACCAGTGGTTGTTCAGCCGCGGTCGCGCGGTCTTCATGAAGACGCACGACCCGGCGAAGCTGGGGTTCGGCGGCGAGGTCGCCTACTGGGAGTCCATCGCGGGCGGCCAGGGCGCGTACACGCTCGACGTGCTCGTGGACGGCGAGCCGCTGACGCTCACGGAGGTCAGGGCCGAGCGCAAGCAGACGCCGTCGTACTGGCGCTCGACGTTCACGGACGCGTCCGGGGAGCTGCGCGTCGTGCAGACGAAGTTCATCACCCACGAGAACGTCGCGGTCACCGAGCTCACGGTCTCGGCGACGGACGGCACGGCGCGCGACGTGACGCTGCGCGCGACGTCGTCGTTCGCGACCCAGGCCGACGGCGACGAGCTGACCGGCGCGGTGCGCGCGTTCAACGACATCACCACGGTCTTCCCGCGTTTCTCCGGCGACGGGTTCGTGCCCGACGACGGCGCGCTGACCCGCGTGGTCGCGGTCCCGGCCGAGGGGTCGGTCACGACCAAGGTGCAGCTCGGGTTCGTCACGCACGAGCTGCCCGCCTCGCTCGCCGAGTACTCCGAGCTCCGCGACCTGGACCCCGCGGCGGCGTACACCGAGCACGTCACGGCGTACAACACGTGGTGGGCCGAGAACATCCCGTTCCTCGACACCCCCGAGGACAACATCGACAAGACGCTCTTCTACCGCTGGTGGCTGATGCGGTTCAACTTCCTCGACGCCGACGTCCCGGGCAACGACTACCAGTTCCCGACGACGATGGAGGGCGTCCTCGGCTACAACAACGCGATCGACCTGACGATCGGCATGTTCATCGACGACCTCAAGTACCTGCGCGACCCCGCGTGGTCGTACGGGACCTGGGTGTCGGCGGGAGAGACGGCCGGGGCGCAGGGGCAGTACCGCGACAACCCGGGGGACCCCGCGAACTGGAACGCGAGCCACACGCAGTACATCTCCGAGTCGGCGTGGCAGTCGTACCAGATCCACGGCGGGCCGTCGTCGGTGGCCCGGACGCTCGGCACCTACGCCGAGCGGGACACCGCGGGCGAGCTCGCGGTGCTCGACACCAACGACAACTTCCTGCTCGACACGAACTGGAACGCGTGGACCGGCAACGACGCCGACGCGGTGTCGTTCGACTGGGCGAACGGTCGGCTGGACCGTGCCGAGAGCGCGTACGTCTACAGCGGCGCGATGGCCGGGGCCGAGGCGCTCGACGTCGCGGGCGAGACCGACCGCGCCGACGCGCTCCGCGGGACGGCGCAGGACGTCAAGGACGCCGTGCTCGACGTCCTGTGGGACCCCGAGGACGACCTGCTGCTGCACGCGGTCGCCTCGACGGGCGAGCAGGTGCCCTGGAAGGAGATCAACAACTACTACCCGTACAGCGTCGGGCTGATGCCCAAGCCGGGCGACGCCGACTACGACGACGACTACGTCGAGGCGCTGCGGCTGTTCGCGGACGACGACGAGTTCCCGATCTTCCCGTTCTTCACCGCCAACCAGGCGGACAAGGCCGAGGCGGCCGCGGCGGGGAACCCGGGCAGCAACAACTTCTCCGTCATCAACTCGACGGTGACGTTCCGGATGCTCTCGAGCGTCCTGCGCGACTACCCGACGGACTACGTCACGGCCGACTGGTACAAGAAGCTCCTCTACTGGAACGCGTGGTCGCACTACCAGAACAACGGTGACAACCGGTACCCGGACCAGAACGAGTTCTGGGCCGACGGTTCCGCCGACCCGCAGGGCATCGGGTACCGCTCGTGGATCCACCACACGATGCTCGGCACGACCAACTGGACCGTCGTCGAGGACGCGATGGGCCTGCGCACCCGCACCGACGCGAAGATCGAGCTCGACCCGATCGACATCGACTGGGACCACTTCGCGGCGACCGACCTGAGCTACCGCGACAAGGACCTCGCGATCACGTGGGACGCGCCCGGGGGCGAGCAGCACTACGGCGACGACGTGCCCGAGGGCTACTCGGTGTACCTCGACGGCGACCTCGCGTTCACCGTCGACCAGCTCTCCCACGTCGTGTACGACCCGGCGACCGGTGACGTCCAGGTCGACGACGGCGTGCAGGTGTCCGACGCCGCCGCGCTGGGCCTCGCCGAGGCCACCGACGTGCACTTCGACGCGGGGTCGCGCGTCGCGGACGTCCTCGCCAAGGCGGGCACGCCCGCGACGGACGCGGACCACGACGCCGTCGACGTCGCGGCCGGGAAGCCGGTCACGGCGTCGTTCGCGGCGAACGGCCGCGCCGCGGCCCAGGCGGTCGACGGGCGCACGGCGATGGAGTCGTTCTGGGGCACGGCGGGCTCGCCGAACGCCACCGACTCCGTGACCGTCGACCTCGCCGAGGGCGGGGACGCCGTCCCGGTCGACGACGTGCGCGTGTACTTCTACCGCACGTCCTCGTCCGTCACCGCGCAGGGCTATGCCGCTCCGTCGCAGTACCTGGTCGAGTACGACGACGGCACCGGCTGGCAGCCCGTGCCCGACCAGGCCCGCACCCCCGCCTACCCGCAGGGCAACGTCAACCAGGTGCAGTTCCCGCAGGTCGAGGCCGAGCGGCTGCGCGTCACCGTGCAGCACGCGGCGGGCGCACGGACCGGCATCAAGGAGGTCCAGGCCTTCGCGACGGGTGCGAGCGCGCCCGAGCCGACCGACGTCGGGCCGCACGCCGACGCGTGGGTGGACTCCGGGTTCAACCAGGCCGGGGCCGCCCGGCTGGTCGGTCTCGCGCAGGGCGACGGCTCGTCGTCGGACGCGGTCACGGCCCGGTGGACCGTGGTCGACGCCCCCGAGGGCGGCACCGTCCTGTTCGACGACGAGAGCGCCGCGACCACGGTCGCGCGGTTCGGCGTGACCGGGCGCTACACGCTGCGCCTGACCGCGACCGAGGGCGACGACACGGCGACCGCGGACGTCGTCGTCGACGCGACGGCGCTCGCGGAGGGCGAGATCAACGTCGCCCCGGGTGCGACCCCGTCGGCGAGCTACGCGGCCGGCTGGAACGACGTCGACGCCGTCAACGACGGGAAGGACCCGTTCTTCTCCGGCGGCAACCAGTCCGACCTGTGGGGCACGTGGACGGGCAACGAGCCGGCGACGCGCTGGTTGCAGTACACGTTCGACGAGCCCGTGCGGGTCGACCGGACCTCGATCGACTTCTGGTACGACAGCACCTCCGGAGGCTCCGGCGTGGCCGTGCCGCAGGGGTGGCACCTGCAGTACTGGGACGCCGCCGCGAATGACGGCGCGGGCGGCTGGGCCGACGTGCCCGACCCCTCGACCTTCGGCACCGAGCGGGACGCCACGAACGAGGTGACGTTCGGCGCGGTCACGACGACGCAGCTGCGCGCCACGTTCGACGCGCTCGCCGGCGGCGGGCGGTACTCCGCGGTCGGGGTGTCCGAGTGGCGGGTGTTCGCGGCAGCGGCGGCCTCGGTCGACCCGGTCGACGTCCGGACGACGGTCGGGGAGCTCCCGACGCTGCCGGAGACCGTCGACGTCGTCTACCCCGACGGCACGCGCCTCGCGACTCCCGTGACGTGGGGGGCCGTGACCGCGCAGGACGTAGCGCAGGAGGGCGACGTCTCCGTCGTCGGCGTCCTGGGCACGACCTCGCTCACGGCGCAGGCGACCGTCTGGGTGCGTGCCCAGCTCGCGAGCACGATCACGACGATCGAGCCCGTCGAGGTGACGACGCCCGTGGGCGTCGCGCCCACCCTGCCCGCCCATGTCACCGTCCAGTACAACGACGGCACCCGGGCGAGCGGCACGGACGTGGCCTGGGACGACGTCGACCCGGCGAGCTACGCCGAGGAAGGCACGTTCGACGTCGCCGGGACCGTGGCAGGGACGGACCTCCGGGCGGCGGCGACCGTCGTCGTCGGCGCGGGGACCGGACCTGAGCCGGAGCTCGACGTCACGGTCACGGCGCAGACCCGCTGCCTCGCGGGCAAGGCGTACGTGGCGGTCCGCGCCACCAACGGCGAGGACGGGCCGGTCGACGTGACGCTGTCGACGCCGTACGGCGAGAAGTCCTTCGCGGGTGTGGCGCCGGGCAAGAACGCCTACCAGTCGTTCGCGGTGCGGGCGACGACCGCACCCGCGGGCGAGGCCGCGGTGACGGCGTCGGGCACGGTCGACGGCGAGGAGGTCACGACCGACCTCACCGCCGCCTACGAGGAGCTCGACTGCTCCTGACGCCGAGGTAGCACCGCAGTCCGCGAGAAGTGAGTGTCCGCCCCAGAATCTTCCGAATCCGGGGCGGATACTCACTTCTCGACCACCGGGCGCGTGGTGGTATCGCAGCCTCGGGATCTCTCGCGCCGAGGTGCTGCGCCGACCCGGAGGTCATGGGGGCCGCGTGGCGGTGGCGAGCTGACTCCTCGACAAGTCCGCGCTGGTGCGGCTCCCCTTCGCGGTCGACACGGACTTCGGCCTGATCGCCGAGATCACCGGTCAGCCGGTCGAGACGCTCGTGTCCGAGTAGAGCGGACCCCGCCCTCACGGCCGTGGGGTCACACGTCGTCGGCGAGCGTCCTGCCTCGGCGGGCGCGGGACTCCGGGACGACGAGCGGGGTGCCGGTCACGGGGTCGTCGATGACCCGGCAGGGCAGGCCGAACACGCTCTCGACCAGCTCGGCCGTCACGACGTCCGACGGCGCGCCCTCGGCGACGATCGCACCGTCCTTCATGGCGATGAGGTGCGTCGCGTACCGGCACGCGTGGTTGAGGTCGTGCAGCACGGCGACGAGCGTGTGCCCGCGTTCGTGGTTGAGGTCGGCGCACAGGTCGAGCAGCTCGACCTGGTGGGCGATGTCGAGGAACGTCGTCGGCTCGTCGAGCAGGAGGATGGGCGTCTCCTGCGCGAGCACCATCGCGACCCACACGCGCTGGCGCTGGCCCCCGGACAGCTCGTCGACGATCCGGCCCGACAGCTCGGTGACGCCCGTCGCCGCCATCGCCTCGACCACCGCCGACTCGTCCGCGCGCGACCACTGCTGCAGGAACTTCTGGTGCGGGTAGCGACCTCGGGCGACGAGGTCGACGACCGTGATCCCGTCGGGCGCGATCGACGACTGCGGCAGCAGGCCGAGCTTCCGGGCGACCTCCTTCGCGGGGATCGACGTGATCGCGCGGCCGTCGAGCACCACCTCGCCCTCGGACGGCTTGAGCAGGCGTGACAGGGCGCGCAGCAGCGTCGACTTGCCGCACGCGTTGGGACCCACGATGACGGTGAACGACCCGTCGGGGATCGACACGTCCAACCCGGACGAGATGACACGCGCGTCGTAGCCGACGGTGATCTGCTCGGCGTACAGCCGGTCGGGCGCGCTCACGGTCACGGGTTCCCTCCCGGGGATGTCGGTGCGGTCGGTGCGGTTCACCGTCTCGCCTCCCGCACGAGGAGCCAGACGAGGTACGCGCCGCCCAGGACGACGGTGACGACGCCGACGGGCAGCTGGGTCGGCGCGAGGAGCCGTTGCGCGACGAGGTCGCTCGCGGACAGCAGGACGGCCCCCATGACGGCGGCGGGCAGGATCTGCACGCCCGCGCCCCCGGTCAGGCGACGCGCGAGCTGGGGCGCGGCGAGCGCGACGAACGAGATGGGTCCCGCCGCGGCGGTCACGACGGCGATGAGGGCGACCCCGACGACGACCAGCGCGAGCCGTGCGGGCTCGGGGCGCAGGCCGAGCGCGGTCGCGGCGTCGTCCCCCAGCTCGAGCATGCGCATGCGTGGCGCGAGGAACCCCGTCGCGACCAGGAGCACGACGACGAGCACGGTCGCCGGACCGGCCTGCGCCCAGGACGTCCCGTTGAGCGATCCCGCGCCCCACAGGGTCGCGGCCATCGCGGTCTCGAGGTCCGCCGTGATGACGAGCCACGCGTTGACGGAGGCGAGCATCGCGGACACGGCGATGCCCACGACGACGAACCGGAAGCCCTGCACGCCCTTGCGGTAGGCGAGGACGTAGACGATCGCGGCGGACGCGATGCCGCCGACCAGGGCACCTGCCGCCACGCCGCCGTACCCGCCGCCGATCACCATGAGCACGACGAGCGCGCCCGTGTAGGCACCGGTGTTGAACCCGATGACGTCCGGGCTGCCGAGCGGGTTGCGCGTGAGGGACTGGAAGATCGCGCCGCTGGCCCCGAGCGCGGCGCCGAGGACGAGCGCGAGGAGTGCGCGCGGGAGGCGCCACTCGAGCACGATCATGCGCTCGGGGCCGTCCGCGGTGCCCGTGAGCGCCGCGAGGACCTGGCCGACGCTCAGCGGGTAGTCGCCGGTCGTCAGCGCGACGACCCCGACGGCCAGCGCCACGAGGAGCAGGACGCCGCACACCGCGCCGGTGCGCAGGTCCAGGCGTCGGCTGAACCGCCCGCCGCGCCCGCGCACGACGCGCACGGGCCGGCCGTGGTCCACGCCGCCCGGTGCCACGGGCGCGCTCACAGCCCGCTCACCTTGCTGCGGCGGACGAGCGCGATGAGCACGGGCGCCCCGACGAACGCGGTGACGATCCCCACGGGCACCTCGCCGGGCCGGGCGACGAGCCGCCCCACGACGTCGGCGACGAGCACGAGGACCGCGCCGAGCACCGCCGAGTACGGGACGATCCAGCGCTGCACGGGACCGACCGCCCACCGCGCGACGTGCGGCACCATCAGCCCGACGAACGCCACCGGGCCCGCCGCCGCCGTCGCCGCCCCGCACAGGAGGGTCACCGCGACGCCGACGAGCAGGCGGGTCCGCCCGACGTGCGCCCCGAGCGAGGCCGCGAGGTCGTCCCCGAGCGCCACGGCGTCGAGCGGCCGCGCGATCAGCAGGGCGAGGACGAGGCCCGCGAGGACGAACGGCGCGACGTCGGCGACCGTCGTCGGCGTCGCCCCGGAGATCGACCCCGACCCCCACGCACCGGACGCGCCGCCCCACGCGCGCAGCCGGTCGAACGCCGCCGGGTCGAGCAGCGTCACGCCGAGCGAGAGGCCGCTGAGGAACGCGCCGATCGCGATGCCGGCGAGGGTCAGGCGCACGGGTGTCGCGCCTCCGCGGCCGGCCGACCCGACGAGGTACACACCGACGGTCGTCACGATCGCCCCCGCGAACGCGTACCAGACGAACTGCGAGACCTGCGTGGCGCCGAGGAAGCCCACCGCGAGAACGACGCCGAACCCGGCGCCCGCGTTGACGCCCAGGATCCCGGGGTCGGCGAGCGGGTTGCGCGTCATGCCCTGGATCAGCGCGCCCGCGACGCCGAGCGACGCCCCGACGAGGAGACCGAGGAGCGTGCGCGGCACCCGCAGGTCGTGCACGACGACGTGGTCCGCGCTCCCGTCGTAGGCCGTGAGCGCGTCGATCACCGTGCCGAGCGGGATCGGCTTCGACCCGATCGCGAGGCTGAGCGCCGCCGCGACGACGAGGACGGCGAGCGCCAGCAGGAGACCGAGGGACCGTCCGCCGATCCCGCGTGCGAGACCGGGCCGCCGGTCGGCACGTGCGCCGGTCGGCGCGGGGGCGTCGTCCAGCGGCGGGCTGGGAACCGCGTCCTCGGGCGTGCGCGCGTGGGGAACCATGGTCGGGAGCTCTTCGTGGTCGAGGGCGGGATCGGGTGTCGAGGAGATGCTGAGGAGATGGTGAGGCAACCCTTACCGTAGTTCACCCGGACGCCTGCCCGTGCCGCGGGCCCGGGCCGGGTGCGGGAGGTGTGCGAGAGTTGCCGCATGGAGAGCCACGTCCCCGTCGCCGCCGACCACGTCGTCACCGTCGACGACGTGGGACACCGCACCGGGACGTTCGCACGGTCCGCCGTGCACACGACCGAGACCCCCCTCCACCTCGCGTTCTCCTGCTACGTGCTCGACGACGCCGGCCGCCTCCTCGTCACGCGCCGCGCGCTCGCGAAGCGCACGTGGCCGGGGGTGTGGACCAACTCGTTCTGCGGGCACCCGCGCTGGACGGAGACGACCGAGGAGTCGATCGCCCGGCACGCCCGGCACGAGCTCGGGTTCGACGTCACGGACCTCGAGGTGGCCGTGCCCGGCTTCCGGTACCGCGCGGTCGACGCGTCGGGCGTCGTGGAGAACGAGATCTGCCCCGTCTACACGGCGCGCGCCGCCGGCGACGTCGCCCCGAACCCTGACGAGGTCATGGAGCACGCGTGGGTGGACCCGCGCGCGGTGGTGCTCGCCGCGCGCGCGACGCCGTGGGCGTTCAGCCCGTGGATGGTGCTGCAGGTCGCGGCGCTCGCGGAGGCGTCGGGTGCGTCGGACGGCCCGACGGCGCGACTGGTGGCCGCGTTCGCCGGCTGAGGCGGGGCACAATCGGACCATGCTCGACGACGTCCCGACGCACCAGGAACCACCGCCTCCGGCCGCCTCGTTCGAGGCGCACGTCGAGTGGGCGAGGTCGGTCCCCGTCGCGGGCACCGACCTGTCGCCCGTGGCCGGGCGTGTGGCCGAGGACACCCTGCCGTGGGACTACGTCGCGCTCGCGCGCGAGCTCGTCGCGAGCGGGCGTGGTGCCGTGCTCGACCTCGGTACGGGCGACGGTGGGCTGCTCGCCACGCTGGGTCCGTTCCCCGCCGGGTCGGCGGCGACCGAAGGGCGGCCGCACCACCTGCCCGCGGCCCGCCGGCGCCTGACCGCGTCGGGGGTCGAGGTGCGGCCTGTCGGTGAGGACGGGCTCCTCCCGTTCCTCGACGGCCAGTTCGCAGTCGTCCTGGACCGGCACGCGGAGTTCGACCCCGACGAGGTCCGGCGCGTCCTGGAGCCCGGCGGGATCTTCCTCACCGAGCAGGTCGACTCGCGCGACGGGTCGCGGGTCGCGGCGGCGCTCGGGGCGGGCCTCGCCTGGGACCCCGACTCCGTCACCCTGGACGCGGCGGTCGAGGTGCTGCAGGACGCGGGGTTCGTCGTCGACGTCGCCCGCGAGCACGAGGGCGTGCGCCGGTTCCGGGACCTGGGTGCGCTGCTCTGGTACCTGCGCGCGGTCGACTGGCAGGTGCCGGACCTGGCGTCGCTCTCCCCGGAGGCCGTCGCACGGTTCGAGGCGGCGCTGCGTGCCATGCACCTGCACCTCGCCTCCGGTCACGAGTTCGTCGACGAGGCGCCGCGGTTCCTCGTCGTCGCGCGGCGACCGTGGTGAACGTGGTGGTGACCGTCGTGGACGGGGCCGGCGGAGCCGCGGCGCGCGGCTAGGCTGGTCACATGGCAGCACCGCGGGGCCCGCGCTTCGTGGGCGACACGAAGCAGGCACGCGACGGCGCGTGGGTCTTCACGGCGATCACCGTCGTCCCGCTCGTCATCGCCGCGTTCGTCGCGCTCACCTGGTACCGGGCGCAGGTGGAGGGGTGGTCGCAGAACCTGCGCGTCCCGCACGCCGGTGACCCGTTCCCCTGGCTGTGGGTCGGGCTGTGCGTCGTGGCGAGCGCGTTCTTCCTGCGGATGGCGCTCCGCGGCTGGTCGAGGTACCGCACGCTGCGGGCTGCGGACCGCGCACGGTCGTGATGGGGAGCAGTCACCATCGCGCTCGGGGGCCTGGCACCGATAGCCTCCGTCGGGCGCGACGAGAGGTCGCGGACGCACTGCACGGGGTGACCGGAGGGACAGCGGCATGAGCGGGATGTACGGCGCGGACATCGAGGCGCTGCGTACCCTCGCGGGGAGCGTCGACAAGGGCGCGAGCACCCTCGACGAGGCGGCGAACGTGGTCGAGTCCGCACTCGGGTCCGCCCCGTGGTTCGGGGCCGACGCCGACGACTTCCGTGGGTCCTGGACCTCGACCCTGCGGCCGAGCCTCGCGAGCGCGGCGTCGTTGCTGACGACGGCGGCGGACAAGCTGCGGGCCAACGCGGACCAGCAGGAGTCGACCAGCACCGACGGCGGCGCGGGTGGTCCTGGCGGACCGGGCTACCCCGGCGGGCCCGGCTATCCCGGTGGGCCTGGTTACCCCGGTGGGCCGGGCTACCCCGGCGGACCGGGCTACCCCGGTGGTCCCGGCTATCCGGGTGGGCCCGGGTATCCCGGCGCCCCGGGCTCGACGTCGGAGGGTGGCGGACCTCCTGACTGGCTGGTGCCCGACGCCGGCCTGACGTCGGACATGACGCTCGGCGGCGTCGTCAACTACGGTCTCGGCCAGGTCGTCGACTACGCGGACACGTGGAGCAAGCTCAACGACCCGCTGGACACGCTCCGCTACGCGGACTTCCTCGGTGACGCCGGCAAGGTCCTCGGTGCGGCCGGCCCCGTCTTCGACGGCTACTCCGTGTACAGCGGCGCGATGCAGGCGTGGGACGGATACTCCTCCGGCGACGGGTACGTGGGCACCGACGGTGTCATCACCGCGGGCCTGGGTGCGGCCGGCATCGGTGCGGCGATCTTCCTCGCGAGCAACCCGGTCGGCTGGGCCATCGCCGGTGCCGGCGCGGTGTGGGGCATCGCGACGCTGCTGTCCGGCGACGTGCCGGTGACCAAGCGCATCGCCGACGGCGCGGGCTGGGTCTGGGACCGTGGGGCCGACCTCGTCGGCGGGGCCGGTGACCTGGCCTCCGGTGCGGCGAGCATGGCCGGCGACGCCTGGGATGCCGGTGGAGACTTCATCGACGGCGCCGGCGAGACGCTGAAGAAGGCATGGCCGTTCTGATGGCCGTCCTGATGGCAGGACGAGAAGACGTGACCGGCCGGGAACGGCCGACCGACGAGAGGGAGCTCGCATGACCACGCAGACCGGTTCGGACGACCGCCGCGACGACGGCCTCGTCGAGCTGACCGGGCCGGAGCTGCTCGTCCTGCTCTCGCTCAACCAGACTCCCGCGTCGTCGCGGACCCGCGAGATGCTGCGCCTCCCGGGGCTGCCGGACGACTCGGCGCTCATGGCCGCGGGCCTGAGCTCGTTGGTCGTGCGCCGCATCGTGGAGGTCGCGGGGGACCAGCTGACCCCCCTCGGGAACGCGCTGCCGCTGACCCGGATCATCACGACGGCGACGGAGTGGGTCGAGGCCGCGGCGATCGCGGGCGACCGGACCAACGCCGCCCTGCTGGTCGGCGGGCAGGGCGGAGCCGTCGTCCTGGAGCCGCGTCCGTTCGGGATCTGGCAGATCCGGCCGCTGCAGCTCGGCGACCCGCTCCCCGAGGCTGCGTCGCGGTTCGTGCGGGCGTCGTTCGGTCAGCTCGAGGAGCGCCCGTTCGGCGGGAGCATCAAGGTGGTCGACGCCGCGGGCGACGCCCGTACCGCGTCGGTCCGCGTCGCCGTCGACGGCACGTGGGAGACGACGAGCGGTCCTGTGGGCGAGGAGCCGGCCCCGGCGCCGGTCCAGGCCGACCCGTCGTTCACCCTGCTGGTGACCGCGGTCCGCTGAGCACCTGGCACGCAGGGGCATCTGAGGGGCATGAAAAGGCCCGCGGGCTGACGCCCTGCCGCTCGGCAGGACGCCCGTCGTGCTGGACGAGGGCACGACACCCGCGGGCCCCGGTGGTCGCGTGGAGCTCGCTCCGCGCATCCGGTCCGTTGTCGAATCGGGTCACGCGCGACTAGCGCGCGACCACCTCACGAGTCCGAAGAGTCTTCACTTCTCGGATCACCTCCTTTCGCGTGTACCAGGACGATACGTCCGCCCTCGCCGGGTGCACCAGAGGTTTTCGCCCACGGAGTAGACGCGGTCGGATGCCCGGAGGTTCAGCAGGTGATCGCCGCGTGCTCCACCTGGGTCGTCGCTCCGGCACCGCCCGCGCTCCACGCGCCGACCGTCGTCGTGCCGTCGGCGAGGCCGTCCCGCGCGGCGAACGACTGGTAGGCGTTCGCGCCCGGGGCCACCGCGGCGAACGTGCGCGACCCGTAGGGCGTGGCGATCTCGACGTCGAGCGGCACGTCGTCGTCGTTCGTCACGCGCACCGCGAGGTACGGGGTGCCCGCCAGGCAGCGGGACTGCGCCTGGGCGCTGACCGCGGGGCCGGCGTCGGGCACGAGCACGTCGAGCGGGATCGAGTCCGCGATCGCCTTCTGACCGGCGACGTTGGCGTGGACGCCGTCACCCGTGTCGTAGGCCGGGTAGATCGAGTCCGGGTTCGCAGGGTCGCGCAGGACGGCGTCGAAGTCGAGCACGGCGTCGCACGTGCCGCTGCAGTTCCCGCCCTCGCGGACGAACGCGTTGACCGCGGCGCGGTACGCGTTCTGCTGCGCGCTGTACCCGGGCCGGGGCGTGATGGGCGTGACGTAGACCTCGACGCCTGCGTCGCGCAGGCGCTGGAAGATCGCCCGGTAGCTGTCGAGGATGACGGTGTCGCTGCAGCCGTTCGCGATGTCGTTGGTGCCGTAGTAGAAGATCACGCCCGTCACGTCGGTCAGGGCGAGCACGTCCCGGTCGAGCCGGGAGACTCCGTCGAGCCCGCCCCCGCCGCACGCGGGCGCGCTGGTCGTGCCGCTGATGCCCGCGTTCACGACGGTGACCTGCCGCTCCGCCGGGAGCTCGGCGACGACGCGGCGGGCGAGCTCATCCGTCCAGCGCTTGTCCTGCCCGAACGCGTTGCACCCCGGGCCGCAGCTCTCGCTCCCGACGCCGTCGACGACGGAGCTGCCGTACGCGACGACGGTCCCCGCGACGTGCGTGCTCTGGACGTCCACCGCGCTGACGAAGTACGTCCACGGCAGCGCCTCGGTGAACGAGGCGCCGGACACCTCGCCGTTGCGGTTGCCCGAGTTCATCGGGGCGCCGTAGTTGTCGCGACCGGCGCGGTCGTGCAGGCTCGCGACCACCGGCCTCGCGACGAAGAACGTGACGGCCAGCTCCTCCTGCGCCTGGGAGGCGATGCTCGTCGGGTCGCTCCAGACCTCGCCGCCGACGGGGATCGTCACGCTCTCCTGCCCGCCGAACGTCAGCACGCGGTCCGTGCCCGCGACGATCGCCGGCCCGCCCGCGCTCCGGGCGAGGGACGTCTGGTCGATCGTCAGCGGTCCCGTGCCGTACTGGTTCTGCAGCCGGATGCGGACCGCGTCACCACCCTGCGTGAGCCGGGTGACCATGCGCATCGACTGGTTCGCGAAGTTCTTGCCGGACACGCGCTGCTGCGACTGCGCCCAGCTCGTGTGCCATCCGTCGGCCTGCGTCGGTCCGGTGGGGGCGGCCACGGCGGTGCCCCCGCCCAGAAGACCAGCTGTGACCAGGAGCGCGAGCAGCATCCTGCCCGGGCGACGTGACCTCATCGACACACCTCTCGTCCCACCGCGCCGGACGCGACCGACGTCGCGCACCCTCGCCGTCGAGGGCTGATAGCGGTGTCAGCGGACCTTAGCAGGGTCCTGGGGCCACAGGTCAGGGGCGCAGGTGCGCCCACTGCTCGGGGTAGTCGTCGAGCCACTCCGCGAGCGACTGCGCGTGCCGACCGGTGAACCGCTCGACCACGTCGCTCACCCGGGCCAGGTCGCCCACCGCGATCGCCGTGTACGACGACACCCAGCCGTCCACCTCGAACGGAGGTGCGCCGTACCCGGCGCGTGACGCGTACGCCTCGTCGACGGTCTCGGGGACGTAGGTGATCTCCCGCCCGACGACGTCCGCGAGCGTCCGCGCGACCTCGGCGAGGGTGAGTGCCTGGGGTCCCGTCACGTCGTAGGTCGCGCCGTCGTGCCGTTCGGGGTGGTCGTCGAGGAGGACGGCGGTCGCGACGTCGGCGACGTCGTCGTGCGAGACGGACGCGACGCGGCCGTCGCCGGCGGGGCCGCGGATCACGCCGTCGTCCCCGACGAGGTGCGCGAGCACGCGGTGGTACAGGTTGTCCCGCAGGAACGTGTGCCGCAGGCCGGATGCGCGCACGTACTCCTCGGTGTGCCAGTGGTCGCGCGCGAAGGTGAACGTCGCGTCCGGAGCGGCCCCGACGAACGAGACGTAGACGATGCGCCGCACCCCCGCCGCGACCGCCGCGTCCACCGCTGCGCGGTGCTGCGCGACGCGGTCCGCGTCCTCGCGCGCCGACACGAGGAACACGGTCTCCACGCCCGCGAACGCCTCCGCCATGGAAGGTGCGTCGTCGTAGCCGGCGACCACGGCGACGTCGGACTCGGGAAGCGGGTCGCCGTCGGGCAGGACCGGGACCCGCGACGCGTCCCGGACGACGAGCCGCTGCTGCGCGCCCTCGGCCGCGAGGCGGAACGCGAGCTTGGACCCCAGGAGGCCGCTCGCCCCGGTCACGGCGATGCGCCCCGCGCCCTCGTCGATCGTCATGGCCCCACGGTAGGGGCGTCTCTGCGGCGGTGCGCGACGAGAGGCGGCTACTCGTCCGCCGGCTCGTTCTTCCTCCGGATGACGAGGAGCGGGTCGGGGTTCCCGACGACGTCGTGGTCCTTGCCGTCGTAGTCGAACCGGCTGAGGAAGTGGCGCATCGCGTTGATCCGCGCCCGCTTCTTGTCGTTGGACCGGATGATCGTCCACGGTGCGTACCGCTTGTCCGTGCTCCGGAACATCGCCTCCTTGGCCGCCGTGTAGTCGTCCCAGCGGTCCAGCGAGGCCAGGTCCATGGGCGACAGTTTCCACCGCCGCACCGGGTCCAGCTGGCGGATCGCGAACCGCGTGCGCTGCTCGGTGCGGGACACGGAGAACCACAGCTTGGTCACGTGGATGCCGGAGTCGACCAGCATCCGCTCGAACGCGGGCGCCTGCGTCATGAAGGTCCGGTACTCCTCGTCGGAGCAGAAGCCCATCACGCGCTCGACGCCCGCGCGGTTGTACCAGGACCGGTCGAACATGACGATCTCGCCCGCCGTCGGCAGGTGCTGGACGTAGCGTTGGAAATACCACTGCCCACGCTCGCGGTCGCTCGGCTTGGCCAGGGCGACCACCCGTGCCGTGCGCGGGTTGAGGTGCTCCGTGAACCGCTTGATCGTCCCGCCCTTGCCCGCCGCGTCTCGCCCCTCGAAGAGGATGATCGCGCGCCGGTCGTTGTCCTCGAGCCAGTACTGGAACTTGAGCAGCTCGACCTGCAGCCGGTACTTCTCGAGCTCGTAGTCGTCCCGGTCCATGAGCGACTCGTACGGGTACCCCTCCTGCCACGTGTAGACCGGGTTTCCCTCGGGGTCGATGAGATCCGGGTCGGTCGTGTGCCCGTCGCGGACCGTGTAGCCACGGTCGCGCAGGAACTCGATGTACTCCCGGAGGTCGTTCGGGGGGTTCACGACGGTCATGCAGGTCTCCTCGGTGCTCGACGGCCTCGCGCCGCAGGTCAAACCTCTGCCCTCCACGGCGTGGGCGCCACCGGACGCTCCTGGAGGCGTTGCAGCGGGCAGAATGACGGCATGAGCGAGCCGTACCGCGTCATGACCGTGTGCACAGGCAACATCTGCCGCTCCCCCATGGCGGAGGTCGTGCTGCGCGACCGGCTCGAGGCCGCGGGCCTCGCCGACCGGGTCGTCGTCGACTCCACCGGCGTGAGCGACGAGGAGTCGGGCAACCCGATCGACCGGCGGGCGCGCGCCGTCCTGACCGCGCACGGCTACGCCGTGGACGGGACCCACCGCGCGCGCCAGGTCTCCGCACGGGACGTCGTCGAACGCGACCTCGTGCTGGCGATGACGACGCAGCACGCGCGGGCGCTGCGACGTCTCGCCCACGGCGGGGTTGCGGGGTCGGCGGGCCGGGCCGCGGACGACGACGTCCCGCAGGTCACCATGTTCCGGTCGTTCGACCCGGCCGCGCCGCGCGTCGGGGCCGGCGGCGACGAGCGCGTGCTCGACGTCGCCGACCCCTGGTACGGCGGCACGCAGGACTTCGAGGACTGCCTCGCCCAGGTCGAGGCGGCCGCGGACGGGATCGTCGCGCACGTCCGGGCCGCCCTCTCCTCGCCCAGGTAGCACCCCGGTCCGCCCGGCGCTACGACCTGCCGAGGTCAGCGCTCGGGGCGTGCGGGTAGACCGGCTCACGACCTTGAAAGCTCAGGATGCTCGGGTTGCCGATCACCCCGTCCTGGATCTCGATCGCACGCGAGACGGTGAGATCCCCCGCCCACGCTGCCGGTCCTTCCAGGACCGTGCGCAGGAACGGCAGGAGCGCCTCGCTGATCTCCCAGGTGGCCGAGTTCCAGAGGTACGAGGGGCTGTGGTCGACGGCGTAGTAGCTCACCCCGCGTCCGACCAGGAGCATCGGGTCGTCGAACGTGGTGGGTCGCGCCCACTCGAAGCCCATCCCCTCGTCGCAGGACACGTCGATGATCAGGCTTCCCGTGGCGAACCGCTCCAGGTCTGCGGTCCGCAGGTAGGTCAGCGGTGCGGCGACGTCCTGGAGCGTGCAGTTGACGACGATGTCGTGCGACGCCAGGAACTCCGGGAGCAGGACGTCACCGTCCTCCGTGGGAACCGTGGAGAGGTGGGTCGGGCCGTCGTCGGTGCTGAGCTGGGTGATGTGCGCGGCGTGGATCGGAGAGCCGACGGCCGCGACACCACGCTGCGTGAGGACCTGGATGTCGTGGATACCGTGCGCCTTGAGCGCGGTCACGGCGCCCCGTGCCGTCGCGCCGAAGCCGATGACGACCGCGCTGAGCCGCGGCCCGTAGTCGCCCGTCGACCCGATGAGGCGCAGCGCGTGCAGCACGGAGCAGTAGCCGGCGAGCTCGTTGTTCTTGTGGAACACGTGCAGGCTGAAGTCGCCGCGTCGCGTCCAGTGGTTCATGGCCTCGAAGGCGATCAGCGTGAGCCGACGGTCGATCGCCACCTGGGTCATCGCCGCGTCCTGCACGCAGTGCGGCCATCCCCACAGGACGCGGCCGGCGGGGATCGCCGCCACGTCCGCCGCCTGCGGCTTCGGGAGGAGCAGCACGTCCGCGGACTCGATCACCTCGGACCGGTCCGCGACTCTCCCCACCCGCGCCTCGACGTACCCGGGTTCCACCTGGAAGTCCGCACCGTACCCGCGCTCCACGACCATCCGCGCGCGCACGTCCGGGTCGATCCGGTCCAGGTGGTGGGGGTGGATCGGCAGCCGCTGCTCGTTCTCCATCGAGGAGCCGGCGAGCAACCCGAGGGAGAGCAGCCCGGTGCGCGGTGCGGCGTCCGTCGACGCGGTGGGGACGGCAGGGGAAGGTCGAGCGGCGCCGGACATCCGGACTCCCATCATCGGGGAACCACAGGTCAGCTCCTGGCCCGATCGTACGGCGTCGCCCCGGCGGGTCCTACTTCCGTGCCCGGCGGCGGACCCGGCCCGTCAGGTGCCCGACGACGTTCCCCGCCGCCCTCCCGAGCCACCGGAGAGCGCGCGGGACCGGACCGTGCCGCGGGACGTCGTCGGGCACCGTCCTGTCCCTGCCGGGCGCCCCGGTCCCGACGGCGGCGGTCTCGGGCGGCCGCGGCGGGGGCAGGTAGCCGGCGATCCACTGCGCCATCCGCCCGTACGCGAGGGAACGCACGGGGCGGGCCGAGAGCACGACGTCGTGCAGCGCGCCCTCGATGCGCGAGACCGTCACGAGCGTGCCCAGCCGCACCGCCGCGCGCGCGACGCTCTCGACGTCGAGCGCGGTGTCGGTGTGCATCATGTCCGGCGACCAGCGGGCGGCGAGCGTGCTGCGCGTCGACATGACGACGAGCACGGGGACCCCGATCCCGAGGCCGTGCGCGACGGTCTGCTGGCCGTGGAAGATGGCGGACAGCCACGCCGGCGTCGTGCGGAACCCGTGCTGCGGGCGCCACGCGATGTCGTACGTCCACTCGCCGTCGAAGTCCTTGTTGACGGCGCGCGTGTAGAAGCCCAGGTCGACGTTCGGCAGGGCGCGGGTCGGGGTGAGGCGGGCGCGGGCGCCGATCATCGGCTCCAGGAGGAGGCGCCCGACCTCGCTCGTCTGGAACTCGAGCCACGGGCTGTTCAGCACGAGCGCCGCCGCGCGCCGCGGGTTGCGGCCGGCCCAGAGGCTGAGCGTGAGACCCCCGGTGGAGTGGCCCATCAGCACGAGGCGCCGAGGATGGATGTGGTGCGGCCCGTGCCCCAGCACGGCGAGCGCGGCCTCGATGTCCTCGTCGTACGTCGCGAGGTCGCGCACGAACCCCGGGGTCTGGCCCGGGCGCAGGCTGCGGCCGTACTTGCGCAGGTCGAGCGCGTGGAACCGGGCACCGTGCGACTCCCAGAACTCCGCGAGCTCGGTCTGGAAGAAGTAGTCGGACCAGCCGTGCACGTACAGCACGTCGAGGTACGGCTCGGGCCGGACGTCGTCGGATCCGCCCGCGGGCTCGCGACGTCGCACCAGCGTCGCGACGACGTCGCCCTCGGTGTCGGGCTCGAGCGGGAGCGTGAGCTGCTCGTAGTCGTCCCCGAGCACGTCGCGTTCCCAGCCGGCCATGTGCCGACCCTACGAGCGCGCGGCCCGGCGCGCCCGCCACCGCGCGACCTCGCGCTCGACGTCGCGCGTCGGGGTCACGACCGGCGGCCCGCCGAGGAGCTGGCGGCGGGCGTCGACCACGCGCGCGTTGAAGTCGTCGAGGATCTCCCGGACCGACGTCTCGTCGAGCTCCCGGTCGAGGCGGTCGTCGAGCCGACGGTCCTCGGCCTTGAGCAGCATCGCGGGCGGGCCGAGCCCGGTGATCTGCTCGCGCTCGATCACGCCCTTGAGCCACCAGTCCGGGTCGTGCGTGCCCGTGAGTCCCGGGATCGGCTTGCCAGCGAGCGGCAGGTCGTCGAACTCGCCGCGCCGGATCGCCTGGTCGATCACGGTGTCGACGTAGCGCGCCCGGTCCTCGGGCCGCACGCGCCGCGGCGTCCGGACGGTCTCGGCGTCGTCGTCATCGCTGACCGACGGCGCACGGCCGGCCCCGCGCGGACCGTCCCCGTCCGCGAGCGCCGCGTCGGCGTCCTGCAGCACCGCCTTGTCGACGCGGTACTGCGCGGCCCGGCGCACCGGGTCGTCGGTCGGGACGTCGTCGGGCGCGTCGTCGCGCGCGCGTCGCCTGCGGAACATGCTGTCCTCCCGTCGTCGGCGTCCGCATTCACCGTATCGCTCGGTTGCCGAACCCCGGGTTGGCGCCCGTTCCCGACGCTGATCGGGCGGCAACCCGGGGTTCGGCGGCGCACTGGGCGGCATGATGGGGGCATGTCCGGGTCGATGAAGGTCTCGCGCCGCTCGCACGTGCCGCCGTTCGCGGTGATGGAGGTGCTCGCCGAGGCGAACCGCCTGCGCGACGCGGGGGAGTCGGTGCTGAACCTGTGCGCGGGCGAGCCGGCGACGGGCGCGTCGGACGTGGTGCGGCGCCGGGCGATCGAGGTGCTGGAGTCCGGCGACGTCGGGTACACGGAGGCGCTGGGCGTGCCGTCGCTGCGGCGCGAGATCGCGGCGCACTACGGCCGCTGGTACGACGTGGAGGTCGACCCCGCGCGGATCGCCGTCACGACGGGGTCGAGCGGCGGGTTCCTGCTCGCGTTCCTCGCGGCGTTCGACGTCGGCGACCGCGTCGCGCTCGCCCGGCCCGGATACCCGGCGTACAAGAACATCCTCAGCGCGCTCGGGTGCGAGGTCGTCGAGCTCGACTGCGGGCCCGACAGCCGGTACCAGCCGACGGTCTCGCAGCTCATGGAGGCGTACTACGGCGGCGGTCTGGACGGGCTCGTGCTCGCGAGCCCCGCCAACCCGACGGGGACGATGATCCGGCCCGACGAGCTGGCGGCGGTCGCCGCGTGGTGCGCGGACCACGACGTGCGTCTGATCAGCGACGAGATCTACCACGGCATCGTGTACGACGACGAGCCATCGACTCGTACAACACGATCCGGGGCGGTCGGCGGCGGGGGATCACCGACGGCGGCCCGGTACGTGCCCGACGGCGCGGTCGTCGTCAGCTCCTTCTCGAAGTACTGGGCCATGACCGGGTGGCGGCTCGGCTGGCTGGTGCTGCCCGACGAGCTGGTCGGACCGGTCGGGGCGCTCGCGGGCAACGTCGCGCTGTCGCCGCCCGCGCTCGCGCAGCACGCCGGAGTCGCCGCGTTCACCGCGGACGGCTACCTCGCGGCAGAGGAGAACGTCGCCCGGTACGCGGCGTCGCGCGAGCTCGTGCTGTCCCGCCTCGACGACCTCGGCTGGTCGCGCGTCGCGCCCGCCGACGGCGCGTTCTACGTCTACGCCGACGTGTCCGGCGACGGCATGGACTCGGTCACCTGGTGCGCGCGCCTGCTCGCCGAGGCGGGCGTCGCGCTCACGCCCGGGACCGACTTCGACGGCGTGCACGGGCGGGACTGGGTGCGGCTCTCGTTCGCCGCGGCCCCCACGACGGTCGCCGAGGCCGTCGAACGCGTCGTCGAGTGGCGCCGCACGCTGTGAGCCCCGGGACGGTGCGCCTCGGGACCTTCAACACGTTGCACGGGGCCGACCTCGACGGCACGGTCGACCTCGACCGGTACGCGCGCGCGGTCGCCGCCCTCGACGTCGACATCCTCGCGCTCCAGGAGGTCGAGCGGGACACGCCGCGCTCGCGCGGCGCGGACCTCGTCACCGTCGCGGCCCACGCGCTCGACGCCGGGTGGTGGCACTTCTCCCCCACCGTCCGCGGCGTCCCCGGGACGTACCTGCAGGCGGGTCGGCCCGGGCGCGGTGCCCGGCGCTGGCCCGCGTACCCGGTGCACGGCGTCGGGCTCGTCAGCCGCTTCCCCGTCGACCGGTGGCTGCGGCTCGAGCTGCCGCGCATGGCGTGGCGGTCCCGGGTCCGACGTCGCGCCCCGGGTGCGCGGTTCGGGCGGGTCCTCCCGTGGCGGGTCGTGCCCGACGAGCCGCGCGTCGCGCTCGCAGCCCTCGTGCGGACCCCCGGGGGTTCGCTCACCGTCGTCACGACGCACACCACGTCGCGCCCCGAGTTCACCGCCGACCAGCTCCGGTCCCTCGTCGCCGCGTGCGACGCGCTCCCGCGCCCGCTCGTGCTGATGGGGGACCTGAACCTGCGCCCTCCGGCCCCCGTCGAGATCAGCGGGTGGACCCCTCTCGCCGACGCCCGCACGCACCCTGCCGCCAGGCCTGTCCGCCAGATCGACCACGTCCTCGCGGACCCCGGCCCCGGCGTCGGGCTCGAACCGGCCGGCCCGGCCACCGCGGTCGACACCGGTCTCTCCGACCATCGCGCGCTCGTCGTGACGGTGCGCCGGACTCTCCCCTGATCGCCGGTTGAACCGGATCGCGGCCGGCGCGGCCCGCTCGTACCATCGCAGGAACCGATGGCCAGGGCAGGTCACGACGGCGGACGCAGGGGCGCGGAGGCGGCGATGGGCGACGAGCGGATGTCCGACAAGACCGTGGGGACGGCGCGCCGCCTGTGGGGTCTGGTCTACCTGCGCGCCGGCGCGTACCTGCTCGTGGGGGTCGTGCTGTTCTTCCGCCCCGAGGACGGCCTGACGTGGCTGCGCTGGCTCGTCGGGGTCGTGATCGTCGTGCAGGGCGTGCTCCTCGTGCTGGAGGGGCGACCCGGCCGGGCTGACCCGAGCGAGGGAGACGTCGTCAGCTGGCGGCTGGTCGCGGGGGGCGTCAGCGTCGTGGCCGGCGTCCTCATCGTCGCGTGGCCGCAGATGACGGGCCCCGTCCTGCTGCGCGTCGTCGGGGTCTGGGCGTGCGTCGCGGGCGCGATCGGCGTCGTCGGCGCGCTGCGTGCACGTCGCGACCGGGCCCTCGGCTGGGACTGGCAGCTCGCCAACGCGGCGTTGTGGCTCGTGCTCGGCGTCGTCATGCTGGCCCGCCCGACGACGTCCCTGACCACCGGGGCGCTGCTCATCGCCCTGTACCTCGTCATGGCGGGTCTCGTCCTGCTGGTCGGGGGCTTCTCGACGAGCACGGCGCTGCGGGACGGGCGGGCCGCCGGCACCCCCGCGACCTCCCGCTGAGGGCCACGTACCGTCCGTCGACGGAGCTGACCCAGCACCGCTCCGATACGCTCCGGACAAGGGCGTCGACGGCGAGGGAGCGGTCCGATGGTTCCGGAGATCAACTACTGGGCGGTGCTCGCCGCCACGGTGTCGAGCATGGTCGTAGGCTCGGTCTGGTACACCCCGAAGGTCTTCGGCACGTACTGGATGCGCGTCGCGAAGGTGGACCCGTCCGGGGAGGGACGCGACGCCGTCGGGCCGATCGTGGTCACCGTCGTCGTCAGCTTCGTCACGGCGTGGGTGCTCGCGGGCGCGACGTTCCTGGCGTGGTCGTTCTACGGGGGCGGCTACCTGGGCAACGCGCTGCTGACTGCGGTGGTGCTCTGGGCCGGGTTCACGGCCGCGCGGTTCGTCACGCACGACGCTTTCGAGGGCCGGCCGGCAGGACTGACGGTCCTGAACGCCGCGCACGAGCTGGTGACGGTCCTGGTGATGGGCCTGCTCGTCGGGCTCATCACGCCGACCGGCATCTGAGGGCTGCGCCCTCGCGCGGGTTCAGGCGGCGAGCTCGACGTCCGCGGGGCCGGGCTCGGCGGCCGCGAGAGCGCGGGCCCGCCGGGCCTTGAGGAGCAGCCGGACGGCCTGCGCGCCGATGACGATCCACACGAGGTTCGCGGCCACCGAGGGCCACACGCCGTTCGCGGCTGCCACGAGACCCATGAGCCCGGCGGCGACGAGGTTCGTGAGCTGGAACTGCGCGGACGTCGCGGCCCACCGGCCGCGACTCACCATCCCGTATGCGATGACGCCGGCGACCGCGCCGCCCCAGCCGAGGATCATGAACAGGGTGTCGAGGGTGATGGGCACAGCGAGCTCCATGAAGACGTGGTGGGAAGAGGAGACCGCGGGGTCGCGGTGGCTGTGCGCTCCGGGCACGGATGCTGGTGGCGCAGGCGATGAGAAGTGTTCGGGCGCCGCCCGGTCGGAGGAGGTGACCGTCCGGCGCCTCGACAAGTGTGGGCCTCTCAGGGCTTCAGCACAATCGAATCCTTCTTGAGTGGTCGTTTAGTATCACTACATGGCCACCGACCCACGCAGGCTTGCCTTTCTCCTTGCCGTGCACCGGGGAGGAGGTGTCCTCGCGGCCGCTGATCTCCTACGAATCACCCCGTCCGCCGTCTCCCAGCAGATCCAGCGGCTGGAGGCCGAGGAGGGCGTCGCTGTCCTCGACCGGGGCCCGCGCGGCGTCACCCTCACACCGGCCGGACGCGTCCTCGCGGACGTCGCCGAGAGGATCGAGACCGAGCTCGTCGAGGCACGCAAGGAGCTCGCCGCGCTCGGCGACGAGGTCACGGGCCGCGTCGCCGTCGGTGCGTTCCAGTCGGCGATCCGCTCCGTCGTCGCGCCCGTCGCGCAGCGCCTCGTCGAGGAGGCCCCCGGGATCGAGCTCGACGTGCAGGAGCGCGAGCCCGCGGAGGCGCTGCGGCTGCTGCGGGCGGGCGACCTCGACGTCGTCCTGCTCGAGCGCGACTTCGAGGCCGCCGACTCCCCAGCCCCGCGCGGCACGCACGAGGTCGTCCTCCTCGAGGAGCCGTGGCGCCTCGTGGTCCCCGCCGCCATGCCCACGCCGACCCGGCTCGACGACGTGCGCGACGTCGTCTGGCTCGCCCCCCAGCCCGCGACCGCCGCCGCGCGAGCGCTGGGGCGGCTCGAGCACGGCTTCGGCCAGCCCCTGCGCACCCAGCACCTCTACTACGACTTCGACGTCGCGATGTCCCTCGTCGCCGCCGGGCTGGGAGTCGCGGTGCTGCCCGCCCTCGCCGTCGAGGGCGGCGCGTCGGACGAGGTGCCCGACGGCGTCACCGTCGTCGGGCTGCCCGGCCTCGGCTCGCGCAGGCTCGTCGCACGGCACCGCGCGACGCGGCACGAGCCCCGCCCCGTCGTGCGGGCCGTGCTCGACGAGATGGCCGCCGCCGCCGCGGAGATCACGTTCGCCTGACCGGAGCACGCTCGACCGGCCGCCACGTACGCTGCCGAGGTGGACGTAGCGGTGATCGGGGCGACGGGTGACGTCGGGCGCCAGGTGTGCACGCAGCTCGTGGAGCGGCAGGTCCTGCCGCCGACGTCGCGGCTCCAGCTCGTCGGCCGACGTGGTGGTGCGTCGGGGCGTGCGGTGCACGGACTGCGGGCAGACCTCGTCGACGCCTACGACGAGCACGCCCCGCTGCTCGACGTCGCGCACTCCCCCGACGACGTCACGGCCGACGTGATCGTCGTCGCGGCCGGACTCACGGCGCCGGCCCGGACCGGCGCCGACCCGGACCGCCGGGCGCTGGCCGCGACGAACCACGCCGTCCTCGCCGAGTACGCCGACGCGATCGCCGAGCACGGTTCGGGTCACGAGGTCGTGATCGTCGTGACCAACCCCGTCGAGCTGGGGGTCGCGGTGATGGCGGAGCGGCTCGGCCGGCACCGCGTCGTCGGGATGGGCGCGTGGCTCGACACGCTGCGGTTCCGGCGTGAGATCGCGGTCGAGCTGGGAGTCCGGCGGCACCGCGTGGGCGGGTTCGTGGCCGGGCAGCACGGCGAGGACGCCGTGCCGCTGTGGTCGACGGTGCGCGTCAGCGGGCTCGACGCCGACGAGCGTCGTCGCGCTGTCGACCGCCTCCGGCGCGGGCGCACGCTCGGGGCCCTCCCGGACGAGATCGCCGCGGCGAAGCGCGAGCTCGCGACCGTCGCGGCCGACGACATCGGCGCCGCGTTCGACCTCATCGACACGTGGCCCGCCGACCTGCGCACCGTGACGCGACCGTGGATGACGCACCAGTCCGGGGCGAAGACGCCCGCCGCGACCGCGAGCGCCACGGTCGACCTGGTCGAGACGCTCCTCGACGGCCGCGAGATCGTCGTCGCCGGGCAGGTCGCGCTCGACGGGGAGCTCGTGCTCGACAGGAAGGCCACGCTCGGCGGGACGGCCGCGCCGTTCCGTGGCGTGCTCGGCGTCCCGCTCGTGCTCGGGCCGGAGGGGTGGACGCGCGTCCTCCTCGATCCCCTGCCCGACGACGAGGAGGCGGCCCTCGCGCGGGCCGCGGACGGCGTCGGGCAGATGCTCGCGGCGTCGGCCGTCGTCGGGGCGGACGCGAGGACGGCGACGACGGTGCCCGTGGACGACCGGCCCGAGCCGGGTGCCGAGGTGGGCTGGGTCGCGACCGTGCACGGCGTCGACCGCCCGGGGACGCTGACCGCGCTGACCGGCGTCTTCTCCACGCGCGGCGTGAGCTTCGACTCGCTCGCCACGCGACCGGCCGGCGACGGTGGGCGTGTCGGGCGGATCGACGTCACGTTCGGCGCGACCGAGCGCCGGGCCCGCTCGCTCGAGCGTGCGGTGGCGCGCCTCGCGACGGTGCGGTCCGTCGTGGTGCAGCGGGCCTGACCGCTCCGCGGCGGGTCGATCTCACAGTCGTCCGGGTCGCGGTGAGCGCAGACCGTAACGAACTCGGGCGGGCGGGGACACGCCGGGGAAACGGTCCGCCCATAGCGTCGGGTGCGCCGCACCGAGCGGCAGGCCAACGCCGACCTCTCCCCCGGAGCCGTGCCCCATGTCCTACGTCAAGCCCGCCGAGCTCGTCCCGACGATCATCGATGCCGGCGCCAACAAGGTCCTGCTCTCCACCCGCGACACCCTCGTCCGCTCGACGATGGGCGGCGCGATCCTCGCGATCGCCGCGGCCTTCGCCGTGACCGTCACGGTGACGACCGGCCACGCGGTGCTCGGCGCCATCCTCTTCCCGGTCGGCTTCATCATGCTGTACCTGCTGGGATACGACCTGCTCACGGGGATGTTCGTCCTCGGCCCGCTCGCCTGGCTCGACAAGCGGCCCGGGATCACGCTCCCCGCGGTGCTGCGCAACTGGGGCCTCGTGTTCACGGGCAACTTCATCGGCGCGTTCGCCGTCGCCGTGATGATGGCGATCGTCGTGACATACGGGTTCGACACACCGCCGAACGAGGTCGGTCAGGCCATCGGGCACATCGGCGAGGGCCGCACCGTCGGGTACGCGGAGCACGGTGCGTCGGGCATGCTCACGCTGTTCGTGCGCGGGATGCTGTGCAACTGGATGGTCTCCATGGGCGTCATCGGCGCGATGATCGCGAAGGACGTCACGGGCAAGGCGATCGCCATGTGGATGCCGGTCATGCTCTTCTTCTTCATGGCTTTCGAGCACTCGATCGTCAACATGTTCCTCTTCCCGTCCGGCCTGCTCCTCGGCGGTCAGTTCACGATCATGGACTACCTGGTCTGGAACGAGATCCCGACGGTCCTCGGCAACCTCGTCGGCGGCCTCCTGCTCACCGGGCTCCCCCTCTACCTCACGCACGGCCGGCCGAAGGCGCAGCGCGGTGCGACGACCGCTGCGGCCCCGACGGAGCCGACGCCGGAGCGCGAGCTCGTCTCCGAGCCTGCCTGACGCTCCGCCGCGGCGGAGGGTGCACTACCGCGGCAGCGGGCCCGAGTACCCGGCGCGCGCCTGCTCGACCTCGGGCAGGTGCGCGTCGGACCACTCGCCGAGCGCGGCGAAGACCGACGAGAGGCTGCGCCCGAGCTCGCTGATCTCGTACTCGACGCGCGGCGGGACCTCCGCGTGGGAGCGCCGGACGACGAGACCGTCACGCTCCAGCTGGCGCAGGCGCTGCGTGAGCACCTTCGGCGAGATCGTGCCGAGACGTCGCTCGAGCTCGACGAACCGCAGCGGTCCCTCGCTGTCGAGGGCCCACAGGACCGGCGTCGTCCAGCGGCTGAAGACCAGGTCCACCACCGGTGAGATCGGGCAGGCCAGCACAGGGTCGCCTGCACTCACCTCGTCAGTCACCGCGTCCGCCATCGTCATGCCGGTCCCCCAGGGTCGCGAGTCGCTTACCTGAGGGAACGTACTGGACGCCGCCTCCTACCGTCGACGACGCACCGCTGGAAGCAGTGGCGCAGCCCGCACCGTGCGGGCGTCGGACACGGAGGAGCACTCATGATCATCGTCACCGGAGCGACCGGGAACATCGGCCGACCGCTCGTCCAGAACCTCGTCACGGCCGGGTACCCGGTCACCGCCGTCTCGCGCGGCGTGTCGTCCCCCGCGCTCGACGCCCCGGGTGTCGTCCCGGTGGTCGCCGACCTGGCGGCCACGGAGACGCTCGAACCCGTGCTCGACGGCGCGGAGGCTCTGTTCCTGCTCGTGTCCGGGGCGGGGGGCCACGTCGACGGGCCCGCCCTGCTGGGAACGGCGAAGGCCGCCGGCGTGCGCCGCGTCGTCCTCGTGTCCTCCCAGGCCGCGGGCACCCGCGCCGCCTCGCCGTCGTACGCCCCGCTGGCCGCTCTCGAGGAGACGGTCCGTGGCTCGGGACTGGACTGGACCGTCCTGCGACCGTCGGGGTTCATGACCAACACCTTCGCCTGGGCGCCGGGCGTGCGGGTGGAGCAGACGGTTCGGGTGCCGTTCGCCGACGTCGCGCTGCCGCTCGTCGACCCGCGGGACATCGCCGACGTGGCCGCGGCCGCGCTCGTCGACGACTCCCACGCCGGGCGGACGTACGACCTCACGGGCCCTGAGGCGACGACCCCGCGGCGCCGGGTCGAGCTGCTCGGGTCCGCGCTCGGTCGTCCGCTCCGCCTCGTCGAGCTCTCCCCCGGCCAGGCGCGCGACGAGATGCTGCAGGTGATGCCCGCGCCTGTCGTCGAGGGGACGCTCGCCATCCTCGGGGAGCCGCTCGCGCACGAGCAGCGTGTCAGCGCCGACGTGCCGGACGTGACGGGCCGTCCCGGGCGCACGTTCGCCACCTGGGCGACGGACAACGCCGCGGCCTTCCGCTGAGCCGGACGCGTCCCGGTAGGATGACAGCACAACTTCACGCTTCACCGGTGGTCCCGTGCGCCGTCCTCGGCGCCGGGGCCACCGCGCCGCCCGAACCACGACGGGAGAGTCCGGCTGGTCCTCGTGACCGCCCGGCGCCGAAGGAGCAAGTCCTCCCCGGGAATCTCTCAGGCCCACGTACCGTCGAGGCGAGGCAACTCTGGAAAGCGGGGAACGGCGTCGCCCACGGGCGCGCCGCTCCCCCACCGACGGTGCAAGCCGGCGCGCCCCGGCCCTCGTGAGGGCATGGCGGACCGGCAAAACTCTCAGGTCGACGCGTGCGTCCGATGACAGAGCGGGGAGGGACTCGCCGTCGTCCCCCGCAACCGGAGGTCCCTCGTGACCCAGCAGCCGTTCGACCCTGCCGCCCACCACAACGCCGCGACCGGCGCGTTCGCGCCGCGCCACGTCGGCCCGCGCGGGCGCGAGGTCGCCGCGATGCTCGACCAGCTCGGGTACGCGTCGCTCGACGCGCTCGTCGACGCGGCCGTCCCGGCGTCGATCCGCTCGGACCGCCCCCTCGACCTGCCGGCCGCGCGCACCGAGACCGAGGTGCTGGACCACCTGCGCGGGCTCGCCGGGAAGAACGTCGTCAAGACGCAGATGATCGGGCTCGGCTACTACGGCACGACCACTCCCCCGGTGATCCGCCGCAACGTGCTGGAGTCGCCGGCCTGGTACACCGCGTACACGCCGTACCAGCCGGAGATCTCCCAGGGCCGGCTCGAGGCGCTGCTCAACTTCCAGCAGGTCGTCGAGGACCTCACCGGCCTCGACGTCGCCAACGCGTCGCTCCTCGACGAGGCGACCGCGGTCGCGGAGGCCGTCGCCCTCATGTGGCGCGCGTCGCGCGCGAAGGTCGGCTATGTCGTGGTCGACGCCGACCTGTTCCCCCAGACTCTCGCCGTGACCCTCGGGCGTGCGCGCGCGATCGGCCTGCCCGTCGTCGTGGCCGACCTGTCCGGCGGTCTCGCCGTCGGCCTGGACGCGGCGCGTGCGGACGGCTCGTTCCCCGCGGACCTGCCCGACGACGCGGCGCTCGTGGGCGTGGTCGTGCAGCAGAGCGGGGCGTCGGGACGCGTCGTCGACTGGGCGCCGGTCGTGCGCGAGGTGAAGGCCGCCGGTGCGCTGGTCACGGTCGCGGCCGACCTGCTCGCACTGACCATGCTCGTCTCGCCCGGGGAGCTGGGGGCCGACGTGTCGGTCGGCTCGGCGCAGCGGTTCGGGGTCCCGCTCTTCTACGGCGGCCCGCACGCCGCGTTCATGGCGGTCCGCAAGGGACTGGAGCGCTCGCTGCCCGGCCGCCTCGTCGGCGTCTCGATCGACGCCGACGGCGACACCGCCTACCGCCTCGCCCTGCAGACGCGCGAGCAGCACATCCGCCGCGAGAAGGCCACGAGCAACATCTGCACGGCGCAGGCCCTGCTCGCGATCGTCGCCTCGATGTACGCGGTCTACCACGGCCCCGACGGCCTGCGCGCGATCGCCGAGCGCACCCACGCCCACGCGGTCACCCTTGCCGACGCCCTCCGCGCCGGCGGCGTCACCGTCGAGCACGACACCTTCTTCGACACCGTCCGCGCCGTCGTACCCGGCCGCGCCGAGGCGGTCGTCCAGGCTGCGGCGGACGCCGGAGTCAACCTGTACAACCCGGACTCGGACCACGTACAGGTCGCGTGCGACGAGACCACCACCCCGGCGACCCTCACCACCGTGCTGGGCGCGTTCGGTCTCGGGAGCCTCACCGAGGGGGCAGCCCACCGGCCCCGAGCCCTGCCACAGTGGGCTGAGCGGACGACCGAGTACCTCCAGCACCCGATCTTCCACCTGCACCGTTCCGAGACCTCGATGCTGCGCTACCTGCGCCGCCTCTCGGACAAGGACCTGGCGCTGGACCGCACGATGATCCCGCTGGGGTCGTGCACGATGAAGCTCAACGCGACGGCCGAGATGGAGGCGATCTCGTGGCCCGAGTTCGCGAACCTGCACCCGTTCGTACCCGCTGACCAGGCACGAGGCTACGAGGAGCTCATCGGCGGCCTGGAGTCGGCGCTGGCCGAGATCACCGGCTACGCGGGTGTGTCGGTCCAGCCGAACGCCGGGTCGCAGGGGGAGTTCGCCGGGCTCCTCGCGATCCGCGAGTACCACGTGTCGCGCGGCGACGCGGAGCGCGACGTGTGCCTCATCCCCGCGTCGGCGCACGGCACGAACGCGGCGTCGGCGGCGTTGGCCGGCCTGAAGGTCGAGGTCGTCGCGACGGCGCCGGACGGTGAGATCATGCTCGACGACCTGCGCGCGAAGCTCGCCGACCACGGCCCGCGGGTCGCGGCGATCATGATCACGTACCCCTCGACCCACGGGGTGTACGAGGAGCACGTGCGCGAGGTCTGCGACGCTGTACATGCTGCTGGCGGTCAGGTGTACATCGACGGCGCGAACCTCAACGCGCTCGTCGGGCTCGCGCGGCCGGGGGAGTTCGGCGGTGACGTCTCGCACCTCAACCTGCACAAGACGTTCTGCATCCCGCACGGCGGGGGAGGTCCCGGCGTCGGGCCCGTCGCCGTCGCCGAGCACCTGGTCCCGTTCCTCCCGGGCGACCCGCTCGCCGCTTCCGACGCGAGCCGCACGCCGGTGTCCGCGACGCGGTACGGCTCGGCGGGCATCCTCCCGATCTCCTACGCGTACGTGGCCCTCATGGGCCCGGACGGGCTGACGGAGGCGACGAAGACCGCCGTGCTCACCGCGAACTACGTCGCGAGCCGGCTCACCGACCACTTCCCGGTCCTGTACACCGGGCCGAACGGGCTGGTCGCGCACGAGTGCATCCTCGACCTGCGCCCCATCACGGCCGCGACCGGGGTGACTGCGGAGGACGTCGCGAAGCGCCTGATGGACTACGGCTTCCACGCGCCGACGCTGTCCTTCCCCGTCGCCGGCACCCTGATGGTGGAGCCGACGGAGAGCGAGGACCTTGCGGAGCTCGACCGGTTCGTCGACGCGCTGGTCGCGATCCGTGGCGAGATCGACGCCGTGACGTCGGGCCGGTGGGCTGTCGAGGAGTCCCCGCTGCGCGGGGCGCCGCACACCACCGCGGCACTCACGGCAGACGCCTGGGACAAGCCCTACTCGCGCGAGCTCGCCGCGTACCCGGTCGCGAGCCTGCGTGCCGGCAAGTACTGGCCGCCCGTGCGCCGGATCGACGGCGCCCGCGGCGACCGGAACCTCGTCTGCTCCTGCCCGCCCCTCGACGCCTACGTGTCCCAGCCCCTGGTCAGCCAGGGTTCCTGAGCAGCCGACACGTTCTGGAAGGACGAACCATGACGACCACCGACACCGGCGACACGCACAGCCCGTTGCACGACGAGCACGTCGCCCTCGGCGCGAGCCTCACGAGCTTCGGCGGGTGGCAGATGCCGCTGCGGTACACCTCCGACCTGGCCGAGCACCGCGCGGTGCGCGAGGCGGCGGGCCTGTTCGACCTCTCGCACATGGGGGAGATCGAGGTCACCGGGCCGCAGGCGGCCTCCGCGCTGGACCACGCGCTCGTCGGGAACCTGTCCGCGGTCCAGCCCGGCCGCGCGCGGTACACGATGATCTGTGCCGAGGACGGCTCGGTCCTCGACGACCTCGTGGTCTACCGCCTCGGTGACGAGCGCTTCCTGGTCGTCGCGAACGCGGGCAACGCCCCCATGGTCGCGCGCGAGCTCGTCGCGCGCGCCGAGGGTTTCGACGCGGTCGTGACGGACCAGGGGAGCGCGACGGCGCTCGTCGCGGTGCAGGGCCCGCGCGCGGAGGAGATCGTTGCGGGCCTGGTGGACGACGACACCTCGGCCGGCGGTGACGGTGTGCAGACGGTGCGCGGCATGAAGTACTACGCGTCGGCGGACGTCGTCCTGCGCATCGAGGACGGACCGGTCGTCGCGCTCGTCGCACGCACCGGGTACACGGGCGAGGACGGGTTCGAGCTGTTCGTGCCGGCCGGCCGCGCCCCGGCGCTGTGGCGGACGGTGCTCGCCGCGGGCCAGCCGCACGGGCTGGTCCCCGCGGGGCTGTCGGCGCGGGACTCCCTGCGTCTCGAGGCGGGGATGCCGCTGTACGGTCACGAGCTCGACACGACGACCACGCCGTTCGAGGCGGGGCTCGGGCGCGTCGTCAAGCTCGACAAGGTGGACGACGACGGCGCCCCGCTCGCGTTCGTCGGGCGTGCCGCGCTCGCTGCACGGAAGGTGTCCCCGCCGGCGCGTGTCCTCGTCGGGCTCCGGGGCGTCGGGCGCAGGCCCGCGCGCGGGGGCTATGCCGTGCTGCTGCCGCAGGCCGGGGGAGAGCCGCGTCGGATCGGCACGGTCACCTCCGGAGCACCGTCACCCACCCTCGGGTACCCGATCGCGATGGCGTACGTGGCACCGGAGGTGGCGGCCGAGGGCACGGAGCTCGCCGTGGACGTGCGCGGTCGCGCCGAACCCGTGGTGGTCGTCCCGATGCCGTTCTACCGTCGTCCTCAGCAGTCCTGAAGTTCCCCGCAGACCGTCCAGGAGGAGAAGTCCATGTCTGACGCCCCGCTCCCGCAGCACCTGCAGTACACCGCCGAGCACGAGTGGATCGACGGGTCCGACCCGGCCGTCGTCGGCATCACGGCGACCGCGGCCGAGGCGCTGGGAGACATCGTCTACCTCGAGCTCCCCGAGGTGGGTGCCGAGGTCACCGCGGGCGCCGTGGTCGGTGAGGTCGAGTCCACGAAGTCCGTCTCCGAGCTCTTCTCGCCGGTGACCGGGACGGTCGTCGAGGTGAACCAGGCAGCGATCGACGACCCCGCGCTGGTCAACTCGGACCCCTACGCGGACGGCTGGCTCTTCAAGGTCGACGTCGTCTCGACGGGCCCGCTGCTCTCGGCGCAGGAGTACGCCGCGGCGACCGCAGGCTAGCAAGTGTGACGTAGATCACACTGAACGGGACGTGATCCGGGCCGCGCCGACCACTAGGTCGGCGCGGCCCGGTCTGGTGTCCAGGACGCTCGTCCAGCGCTCTGACCTGCACGTATGTCAATCAATTGGCCTACCAGACCGATCGACGAAGCGCCGTGCGGCACCTTGCTGAGAAGAAGGATGAAAACTCGCGTCATAAACCGCATGCACCCCCATCTCTTCCTGTAGCACCACACCGGATCCGTCACGAGGGGATGACGTGACGTGACCGGAGAGCACACGGAGGAAAAAAGATGAGCACCATCGAGCTGGTCCGGCCGCAGGTCGAGTACACGATGTCGACCCAGACCTCGACCTCGCTGCTGCACCTGACCCGTCGCGAGCGCGTTGTCCTGTCCAACCTGTCCGAGGACGTGACCCTGGAGCAGGTCGCCACGAAGCTGTTCGTGACCCGCAACACCGTCAAGTCCCAGGTGCGGAGCCTGTACCGCAAGCTCGGGGTCTCCACCCGTGCCGAGGCGGTCGAGTGGGCACGTCTGGCCGGCCTGCGCTGACGCGCGCCCGCCGTCGGCGGCGTGTCACAGTGACGACACACCGCCGTGCGAGACTCCGCGTATGACCTTGCGCAGACTCGTCGTCGCGGCCGCGATCGTGGACGACCTGGTGTCGCCACAGCGGCTGCTGTCGGCGCGCAGGATCCGCCCGCTGGAGCTTGCCGGCCGCTGGGAGTTCCCCGGCGGCAAGGTCGACCCGGGGGAGACCCCTGAGGAGGCGCTCCATCGCGAGCTGCGCGAGGAGCTGGGTGTCGCCGTCGAGCTGGGCGCCGAGATCGTCGGGCCGGAGCACGGCACCTGGGTCATCACCGACCGGCACGTCATGCGCCTGTGGTACGCCCGCATCGTCGAGGGGGACCCGCAGCCGCTCGTCGAGCACGACGCCCTGACCTGGCTCGCCGTGGGGGAGTGGCTCTCCGTGCCGTGGCTCGACGCCGACGTGCGCATCGTCGACGAGCTCACCCGTCTGGTGGCCCCGGAAGCCGTCTGAGCCAGCGCTCCACCTCGGCCCGCGAGCGCAGCCGCACGAGCGCGACGTCCGGCGCCTCGCGTGCCATCTGCTCGGGCAGGTCGCGGTACTTGTGCCGTGTGACCCATGCCCACCGCGCGATGTTCTCCTCGGGCCGGCGGAAGATCGAGCGCCAGATGGGCGGCTCGACGTTCCCGTTCCACAGGACCTCGCGCCGGACGGAACGCCGCCAGGTCCGCAGCACGACCTGCCGCATCGTGACGTGAGCAGGCAGGTCCAGCCACACCATGAGCTCCGCGCGCTCGAGGATCAGCGGGCGCTCCGCGGGGAACTGCCACTCGGTGACGAACGCCTCCTGTGCGACGAGCGCCCGGACGTCGTCGGCGAACTCCGGGCGCGGCACCCACCCCGGGCCGTGGTGCAGCCCGTCGATGTCGGTGTGCCCGATCCCCAGCCGGGCGCCGAGCCGCCCGGCGAGCGTCGTCTTCCCGGAGCCCGAGACCCCGGCCACCGTGATCCGGCGCGACGACGGCCGCACCCTCGGGCGGGAGGGCGCGGCCGTCATCGGGCAGGTCTCGACCGGGTCAGCCGACCGGCTGGACCCAGGGGGAGGGTGCCGGGGGAGCGACGACCGGGGGGCGGTCGTTGCAGCTGGGCGCGTTGGGGACGAAGCGGCCGAGCCAGTTGACCGTGCCGGGCTCCCACGGGCTGAGCGACGTGCCGTCGTTCCCGCCGAGGTCGGTGAGCGTGAACTCGGTGCCTCCGTCCGGGAAGTTGAACGACCCGCAGCTGTTCACCCCGGCCCAGCCGACGTTGCGGGCGTCGACGTTCTCGAACGACGCGCCGCCCGCGACGCGGGCGCTGACCACGGATGTGCCGGTGCCGTCGACCCGCACGTCCGTGAAAGCGACGCCCTCGATCGCGACCTGGTCCTTCACGCCCCAGTCGGACACGAGCATGATCGCGTTGTACGTGCTGTCGAGGTAGTGGTCGCCCGTGACGCGGATGTCCGCGTCGATGTCCTGGTCGAGCGCGTAGAACCAGATCGCGCCGAGGCCGATGTTCCAGTTGAGCTCGTACGTGCCCGCCCGCACCGCGGTGTTGTCGGTGATGTCGAGCGTGCCGGCGAACGGCTCGGCGCCGAACCTCGACCCGACGTGGAGGCCGCTGCCCTCACGCACCGGGTCCGCGACGAGGTTGGCGCGGACGGTGTTGTCCGTGCCGCCGTAGATCGCGATGCCGTTGGCGAGGGTGTTGGACTGGACCGTGTTGCGCTCGAACGTGTTGCCCGAGTTCGCGAGCTTCTCGGACCACATCGCGAGCCCGTCGTCGCCGCTGTTGCGGATGAAGTTGCCCCGCACGACGGAGTCGGTCACGCCCCCGTGGAAGTTCAGCGCATCGGCGATCTGGTCGACGATCACGTTGTCCTCGACCCGCAGGTCGTCCATGGGCCCGTCGAACCACAGGCCGACCTTGGTGTGCTGGATGTACAGGCCGGAGACCGACGAGTCGCTCAGCGCGCCGCCGACGCCGTTGACCTGGTCGGTGTCGATGCGCTCGCGCACGTCGCCGACGATCGCGAAGTCGCGCAGGTGCACGTCCGAGCTGCCGCCGTCCTCCGCGTACCGCCCGTAGAAACCGACGCCGGTGTGCACGGACCCGTCGTCCGACGGCGTGTCGAGCGCGACCTCCTTGCCGCGGAAGACCGTGTACCAGCTGCCCGCGCCGCGGATGGTCACGTCGTCGACCAGCACGTGCCGGTTCACCTGGTAGATCCCCGGCGGGACGTACACCTCGAGGTTCCGCTTCTGGGCCCAGGCGATCGCCTTGTCGAGCGCGGGGGCCGAGTCGCGGCGTCCTGTGGGGTCCGCGCCGAACAGCAGCACGTTGGCGGCGAGGAGCCGGATCTTCGGCGGGGCGACCTTCTCGGAGTCGAGGAGGTCGATCACCGTCCACGCGGCGGTGGCACGTGCCGGCATCGTGAGTCGGACCGTCTCGCCCGCCTTGACGGTGCGTCCGAGCAGCAGCCGCTGCTCGTCGTAGAACTTCATCGGTCGGAAGGGGGTGTCGAACTCCGGCGTCGGCGTGGTCTCCGCGGGCACGCACCCGCACTCCGTCATCCACCAGCCGGGCTGCAGCGGGCCGGCGGTCGGGTCGTTCGTGAACGGGTACTGGTTGTACAGGTAGGCGTACTCGGACGTGAGGGTCATCCGCCGGTCGAGGCCGACCTTCTTCCCGTTCCGCAGCACGGACACGTCGAGCGGGGAGGTGATGCCCCCGCCCTCGGGGGCGTCGGGGATCGAGTAGCGCACCGTGATCGCGTTCGCGTCCTCGGGGAGCGTGAGGTCGACGTGCTGCCCGGCCGTGAGCCGGACCGCCGAGCGTCCCGACGCCTCGGCCTCGATCGTGTACGCGTCGCGCCCGGGACCGATCACGGTGCCGGTGGTGACGCCGTTCTCCGCCTCCTGCTCGACGAACGGGACGTCGGCGCCACGATCGGCGACGAGCGCCGGGTCGAGCGCGGCGCGCGTCACCGGGGTCGGGTCGGGGGTCGTCGGTCGGCCCTGGGCCAGCGCGGACGTCGTCGTGCCGCCGACGAGCGTCAGGGCGAGGAGCGTGGCGGCCACGGACCGGGCCCGACGCCGATCGGGACGTCGCGTCCGGAGCGGATCGGTGGGTGGGGGCGAGGGGAGGCTGTGCGTCGGTGTCCTGCGAATCATCATCGATCCGTCTCTCTCGGGAGGCGCGCGCCTCCGTGCTCTCCGGCGGGCGTGCTGACCCTCCGGCCCCGTGCGCGGTCGCACCACCGTGCACGGTCGTTCGAGGCGAACACTAAGCCGGTGCCAGGCCGCGCACAAGGGATGCTGCGAAGAGTTTTCGTACCGTTGTCATCTTCTTGCGCCGCGAGCGCGGGCTTTCACGCAGCTGATCCCGCTCTGCGGCTCAGTGGTGGAGCGTCAGCTTGAGCACGATCATCGCGACACCGAGCAGGCCGGCCACGGCCGTCGTCGCCACCCTGCGCACCCCCGTCATCCCCCCGGCGGTGCTCATGCGCCACCCGACGACGAGCAGGAGCGCGACCGTGACGACGAGCGCGACGTCCACCGCGAGCGCGGTCTCCACCTGGAGCACCGCCTCGACGAGCAGCACGATCCCCGGCAGCGCGCACGCCGCGAGGAGAGGCAGGCCGTCCTCGATGACGGTCCGCCGCTCCCGGCGGGTCAGCGGGCGGCGGAGCGTGGCCCGGTCGGCGAACAGGTGCGCGTACGTCTCGGCCGCGAGGTAGACCAACAAGGTGCCACCCAGCAGCATCGTGATGCGCAACAGCCCGAGGTCGTCGGGGGCGGCAGCGAGCACCGACCCGGTGATGATCAGTCCGTAGAGGTAGGCGGAGCTCTCCGCACGCGGCTGGAACGTGCCCCCGTCCCGGCTCACGGCGTCACGCGTCCGCGCCGGAGTCGGGGGAGCAGCTCGGGTGGTCCGGTGCCATGGCCCTCCTCACCGCTCGTCCGTGCCGTCCACGCTCTCGGACCGACCGTACCGTCGCGCGACGTCGAGCGCCCTCGCACGCCTTGCGACGGCACGGTCGGTCACGGTTCCTCCGGGTGATGGATCGAGTGGAGCGGCGCGAAGCGGAGGAGCTCGCGCGCACGGCGGGTGTCGACGAGCGCGGCGTCGGGCCCGACGGCCCGCCGCAGCGGGACGTCCGGCGCGTACCGCGCGAGGAGCTCGGTCGTCGGGGCAGGGAGCAGGAGGTCGTCCGCGGCGAGCCCGACGACGTGCGCTCCGTCGAGCGGCGCCGTCAGCGCGGCCCCGACGGCGCGCGCCGCGTCCCGCACGTCGAGGTAGGACCAGCCCTCGCGGACCTTCGATCCCGGGTCGCGCGCGACGTCCGCCGCCCCCGCGAGCAGGCGGTCGCGCGGCGCCGTCCAGGGGAACCGCAGCGCGACGACGTCGATGCCCCACTGGCGCCACGCGGCCTGCGCCGCGGCCTCGTCCGCCTGCTTGGACAGCGAGTAGGCGTCGGCGACGTCGGGCGGAAGGTCTTCGTCGATCGGGAAGTAGGCCGGGCGGACGCCGTGCGGGTTCATCGGGATGCCGGACGCGTTGATGCTGCTCGCGACCACCGCCCGGCGCACGCCCCGCTCGCCCGCGAGCGACAGCACCGCGTACGTCGCGGTCGTGTTCGTCGCGTACACCTCGAGCGGCGTGCCGAGGTTCGGGTGGGGGATCGCGGCGAGGTGCACGACGGCGTCCGCGTCGTCGAGCCCGCGGCCGACGTCCTCGGGGGAGCGGGCGTCGCCCTCGATCACACGGTCGGCCGGGCAGTCGTGCGCGATCTCCCGCGAGAGCGCGGTGACGTCGAAGCCCGTCGCGAGGAGGTGGAGCACCGTCGCCCGGCCGATGGTCCCGTCCGCGCCCGTCACCAGGACGCGGGTCATGAAGTCCCACCCGGCTCGCCGTCCGTCGTCCGCTCGTCGTGCGCGGCGTCCCCGGCGCTCCCGGTGTCCGCACCGCCCGCTCCGCCCGCGGACGCCGCCCGCGCGCGCAGCAGGCTCGCGACCCCGTCGAGCGCTCCGCCCAGACGCTGCGGTGCGCGCTCCGGCCGGAGGAACCGCGCGTCGTCGGGCGGGTCCGCCGGCTCTGCGTCGGTCACCGCCGCGACCGGCGATGTCGGGGTCGACGTGTGCGGGTCGGCCGCGCCGGTCCCGGAGGTGTGCGCGCGCCACGCCAGCGTCGCGTCGACGAGGCGCCGGTACACGCCGGCGTCGAGCGGGTCGCGCAACCAGGCGTCCGCGGCCTCGGCGACGGTGCGCGCGAGGCGCTCGCCACGGTCCTCCACGTGCCCCACCCGACCCTTCCAGCAGACGTCATCCGGAAGCGTAGCCGCGGCCGCCGACGGCCGCGGCCCGGTACCGTGCCCAGGTGGACGACGACCGCAGGCCGACAGGGACGTGGACACCCGACGGCGATGCGCCCCTGGTCCGCCGGTTGACCGAGCGCAACGTGGTGGTCCTGCTCGTCGGGCTCGCGATGATCGGCGCGGCGGTCGCGATCGTGCGGCAGGCGGTCGTCCATCCGGAGTCCGTCCAGGTGCCGGCGTTGCTCGCGGCGATCCTCGTCGCACTGCTCGTGGTGCTCCTCGGTGGGCTCGGGCTCACGGTCGCGGTCACGTTCGTCCGTGCGTCGCGGCACGTCGTCCGCATCGGACCCGACGGCGTCCTGCTGGGCAGCGGCGCGCTCCGGCTCGCGTGGGAGGACGTCGCGACGGTCAGGATCCGCGTCGTCGAGTCCAGGAACCCTGGCCGTCATCCACTGCCGCGCCGGGTGCGGAACCACGTGCTCGTCCACCTCGCGTGGCGCACCGTGGACGGCGTCGACCACCGTCGCCTGCTCGCCGCGCCGCCGTTCGCGGCCGGGACCGACCTCCCGCTCGTGCACGACCTCGACGCCGCGCTGGCTCACTTCGCGGGTACCCGCCACCGCGGTGCGATCATGCCTGCATGACCGCGACCCCGCTGACCACGGCCGAGCTCACCGAGATCTACACGGACCTGCACCGCCACCCGGAGCTCGCGTTCGCCGAGCACCGCACGGCCGGCGTCGTCGCCGAGCGGCTGCGCGCGTGGGGGTACGACGTGCACGACGGCGTGGGCGGTACCGGCGTCGTCGGCGTCCTCGACAACGGGACGGGGCCGCGCGTCCTGCTCCGCGCGGACATGGACGGCCTGCCCGTCACGGAGCGCACCGGGCTGTCGTACGCCTCCACGGACACGGCGACCACGCCGGACGGTCACGAGTCCGGGACCATGCACGCGTGCGGGCACGACGTGCACGTCACCTGCCTGCTCGGCGCGGCCGCGGAGCTCGCTGCGCACCGCGAGACGTGGTCCGGGACGCTCGTCGCCCTCTTCCAGCCGGCCGAGGAGAACGGCGGGGGAGCGCGCGCGATGCTGGCCGACGGGGTGTACGAGCGGACGGGTGGGCGGCCCGACGTCGTGCTCGGCCAGCACGTCATGCCGCTGCCCGTCGGGGTCGTCAACCTCACGGCGGGGACGGCGATGGCCGCGGCCGACTCGTTCCACATCACGATGCACGGCACGGGCGGGCACGGGTCGAGCCCCGAGGCGACGGTGGACCCGGTCGTCATGGCCGCCGCGACGGTGATGCGGCTCCAGGGCGTCGTGTCCCGCGAGGTCGGGGCGGGCGAGTCGGCCGTCGTCACGGTCGGGTCGCTACGGGCAGGGACGCAGGCGAACATCATCCCCGACCGTGCCGAGCTGCTCGTCAACGTACGGTCGTTCGCGGCGCCCGTCCGTGAGCGCGTGCTCGCGGCGATCCGCCGGATCGTCGACGCCGAGGCCGCGGCCTCGGGAGCTCCCGTTGCCCCCGACCACGAGACCGTCGCGACGTTCCACGCACTCGTCAACGACCCGGCGGCGTCCGCGCGCACGCGCGCCGTCCTCGCGCGCACGTTGGAGGAGCAGCGGGACCGGATCGAGACCGCCGGTGGCCGGCCGGCCGTGATCTCGCTGCCGCCGCTGCCCGGGTCCGAGGACGTCGGCGACCTCGCGACCGCGGCCGACGTCCCTCTCGTCTACTGGAACCTCGGGGGTTTCGCGGCCTCGCTCTTCGAGGACTTCGACCTGTCCGCGGCCACGGGAATGGGCAGCCTCCCCGACGGCGTCGCACCCAACCACTCGCCGTTCTTCGCGCCCGTGCCCGAGCCGACGCTCGACCTGGGCGTCGCGCTCCTCGTCGCGGCGGCGCAGGAGTGGCTCGGGTGACCGCTGCCGCAGCTAGCTCGTCGCGACGAACACCTCGTCGGAGACGAAACCCGGCTGGACTCGGAGCAGGCCGTCGTCGCCCTCCGGGATGGCGATCGCGATGTTCCCCGTGTCGGTGCCGCCCTCGTAGAGCTCCTGGTACCCGAGCTCCGGCTCGGGCGCGACGACCAGGGTGTCGCTGGACGTCAGCACCTCTCCGGTGCTCGTCACGTAGTCGACCGTGACGAGGAAGCCGCTACCGGAGTCGGTGCCCGTGTAGGTGATCGACGCGTTCACCAGCGCGTACACGAATCCTTCGGGCGGGTCCTCGTTGAACTGGTTGGCAGCCATGACGTCGTCGGTCGCGTCCGGTTCGAACGTGTTGATCGTGACGTCGTACTCTTCACCGCTGATGACGCTGCCGAGCGCCACCGGGTTCTCACGGCTCCCGGGCTCGCCGTCGCCACCGTCGTCGTCTGGAGGGGCGGCCTCGTCCTCGCTGGAAGGGGCGTCGCTCTCGGCGTCCTCGGGTGCGGTCGAGACCGTGACGTCCGAGTCTCCGAAGGCGTCCTCCGCAGCATCGCTGACGACGACGAAGAACACGATGAACCCGACGACGGTCCCGACGACCGAGACGATCAGCGCGGTGATCGCGGGCCACTTCTTTCCCTTGAGGAAGAAGGTGACGATCGCGAGCACGAACGCGACCGGCAGCAGGACCCAGCCGACGACCAGCGCCCCGGGGATGCACGCGAAGATGAAGCCGACGACTGCGAGGGCGAGGGCGGTCCATCCGACCGGATGGACCTTGGTCGCGCCCTGCTCGGGTACGGGTTGACCGTACGACGGGACTGACGGACCGTACTGGCCCTGGCCGAACGTCCCGCCGCTCCCACCCTGGGGTGTGCCCGTCGATGCCGGCGCGTAGCCGCCGGCTCCATAGGAGAAGTCCCCCTGGCCGCTGGAAGACGGTCCTTGGTTACCGGCCGACGGGTCGCCGGTAGTGCCACCATCCGGCCCGGATCCGGGACCGGGCTGCGTCCGCTCCGTCCACCGTTCGCCGTCCCAGTACCGCTGCGTCGCGGTGCCGGTGCCGTCGTCGTACCAGCCTGCTGGATTCGTTCCCCCCGGAGTGCTCATTCCGCGAGTCTGGACCTCACCTGGACGAGCGGCACGTCGAAGGAACTAGGCTGACCGTTCTGCGGTGATAGGTCGGATCACTCGCTCACGATGAGAGCGACTCGTCGCCGCATCGTGAGACGGTGCCTGGAGCGAGCCAGTCCTCGACCTCGAGCCCTGGCGCGCGGGAGGACTCCCGCACGTTGTTGGTCACCATGACGAGGCCGAGCGACCGGGCGTGCCCGGCCAGCAGGGCGTCGTAGGTCCGATCGGGGTGCCGCGTCCGGCGAGGACCGCGCGGATCCGGCCGGCGTGCATCGCGGCGAGGCTGTCGAACGGCACCACATCGACGAGGGAGAGGAGCCCGTCGACGGCCTGGCGGTTGCGCCCGGGGTCGCGGGACCTCTCGATGCCGTACTCGAGCTCCATCTCGCTCGCCGAGGAGACGGCGATCCGGCCATCGGCTCGGGCGAGCCGCTGCCGCGCTGCGTCGCCACGGTCGCGCAGGAGGGCGATGAGGATGTTCGTGTCGAGCAGGTAGAGGACGCTCACAGAGACTCCCGGTCCTCCGCGGTGCCTTGGTCTCGCCCGTTGAGGAAGTCGTCATCCGTGCGCAGTCCGTGGACGAACCACTCGTCCCACCCGCCGGCGGGTGTGATCACCCGCTCGCGGCCGACCACGCGGACGTCGACCTCGTGCACGTCGTCCGGACCACGGGTCCTCCTGTACATGCGTGATGCATCTACAGGACGATGCTCGTGTCTCGTGGTCGTGTCAGGCGGACTTCTCCTGGGGGGTCGGGCGGGTCGCGCGGGCAGCTCGCGGCACGATCGTGGGGTTCACGTTGTCCAGGACCACCGCACGACTGATCACGACCCGCTCCACGTCATCACGCGACGGCACGTCGAACATCACCTGCTGCAGCACCTCCTCCATGATCGCCCGCAACCCCCGCGCACCCGTCCCCCGCAACAACGCCTGCTCCGCGATCGCGTCCACCGCCC